>CBDDLA010000006.1:0-41993 GCA_965230485.1 Putridiphycobacter sp. | reverse complement strand
GAAGGGGTTACCTTAAACCAAAATGCCAATATATGGTCCTTAGACTTTATAGAAGAATATAAAAGTAGTTTGGAGTGGACACTTATTGGTTGGAATCAATCAATACCCTGGTCCCTGGATTTTATCGCGCAATTTAAAGAGGAGATAAATGATAACTGGTTAGGATACCCTACTGGAAGTGACTTCTCTTATGATTATTTAGATAAATACAGCGGTCGCATAGACTGGATGGAATTGAGTGAAGACCCAAGCGTCCCCTGGTCAGAAGAATTATTAGACCGATTCTTTGAAAAATGGACCTGGGAAGATGATCACGGCATCATACTCAACGAGAATTTCCCATGGACAATAGCACGTTTCGAAAAGCTAAAAGGAGAAATAGAAGACTGGGCATGGAGAGCCTTTTCACTCTATCCGGGTGTCTATAAAATGATTTTCGAACAAGCGATCACGGAAGAATTGCTTGCTGAAATGCTACGCATTATTCGCGAATTTGAATCATAAAAGAGCGCGGAATCATTAAGACTCGCGCGCCCTGTCTTTGGACGGGAAAACCAACTTCTCCCTATTAACTACTTACTTTACAAAAGGAAACGATATCGTATGGAACATTAAGTCTATGGTTGCCATTGGTTAATTTCAAGCTAGCATCCATCATAATTGTAAAAGCACAATCTCTTAATCCTTCTATACCTGGAACAGGTAAGGCTCCAAACGAATCGGGATTGCTTAAGGGCACCGTTGGCATGCTTATAGCAGTTGGTCCCGTAGTTGCTCCCGGTCCGTGAATCCAGAAAAATGCCCTTTCCATATATTTGTGACGCGCATTAAATAATAAAGTAACAGAATTGCTGATATTACCACAACCTCCGGCTGACAACTCTTGAATGTCAAAACAACAAACAGCAGTTCTATCGTCAGTATCTGGAGACCAGCTACCCTGAATTTTCACGTTTTGAAAAATCACATTATGGATGGCTACCGCTTCTGATTGGCCGAGCATATCAAAAACAGATACGTCTGTCGTACCTTGTACCCTTCTAATCATTCTGAAAACCACATAGGTATCATCAACTGCCGGAGCAAAACTCAATGTTTCCTGTCCGTGAGTCATCGCTGACATATCTACCAATTTTGTAGGGGCAATTTTGGCATCGGTAGTTCTTATTTGTGCTAATATACCATTGACATTAGGTGCAAAATTATGATCGCCGGGCATCTGAATCCAACCATCCACAACATTAACTTCCAAAACCAATGGATCGGCGGTGTCGTCTGAGTTCGGGTTAATTACTACTCCTTTTGAAATATAAGGATTCTCCCTATCGCCTGTCGGAAACCACCTTACACCAATTTCGGCACGCCCCATCATGTTTTTTTCGACATCGACCCATGCCGTGCTCACCGGGCTAACTCCGGGACCTGATACTACCTGAGTTTGAAATTTATACTCATATAATTCATTGGCCTCGTTCGCTTTGTGGTAGGTACCTATCTGAAAAACCGACCCGAAAAATGCATATTGTTCTCTTCCTGCCTTTGTAATTTGACCAGTTGTAGCACTGATATCGTCCTTAATTTCAATACGATCATAATCGCCAAAATGTGTATACATGTCTGGAATTGGAGGAGGTACAATTGTCGCATTGTCAAGACACAACTCCACGCACAGGCAATAATCTACATTCCTGCGGCAATCTCTTGGCCCCTCGAATTCGAATTCAGTTCCATCCTTTTTCAAACGGAAGAATACATCCGGCCCTTTAGTAAACCTAAGTGGAAATGCATCTGTTTCGATGTTGATGATAGGCGACAAGAATGTTTTCTTGAAATCTCTGGAAGAATAGTAAATGGTAAAATGGCCGTTGCTGTCGGTAATGGCTGATCCAAGTTCATCATCTTTAAGCAAATCATCATCCATTGCTATTACTTCAAATCCTGCCAAAGGGAATTTTGTCTCACAATCAACCAATCTTCCACAGATCACCCAGGAATCAAAATATTGCCCCCTAATGAGGCACCACCATTTACTGCTAATGGTATACTCAAAATTATAAACTAATATATCCTGATTATCACTGGCAGATACCCACCTTGGAACTGTCGTGGTAACATGAAAGTAGAAAGGCTCATCTACCTTTTTTGAGCCATTGGGTACTTCGTTTATGGCGATATCAATTTCTAATGGCCATTCAGCATGAGCCCCTTTTATTTCGATTAAAAAACATCCTGCTTTATCTACAACGGCAGTCCCTATTAAGCGATTCTCTTTTGAACGATGTTGTTCTACAGAAATTGGTTGAAACGTTTCATCAACACTCGCTGAAACATTAGCTCCAATGTTCGAATTTGGATCTGTGGTGTACAAAAATACGGAAACACCTGTCAGATTCTCCGTACAGTCTTCGCATAAAAGACCTTTTAAACTTCCTTTAACTAAAAAACTCATTTAATTGAAATTTGGTGATTTGTAAAAATTATTTCATCAAAATTAGTTATAGCATGGCCTCACTTCAACTTTTTGTGATGAACGCCACAATTATGTACATCAGGTAGAAGTACTCGATAAGTAAACCTTTATATACTACCCTGAGACATAATCGAACTGTAAATGCCTTGAAAGTAAAATTAATTTAACCACCCCGCGTTTTATAACAAGATGTATACATGTGATAAAGTGAGTTTTGTCACATAGCCAATGTTAACAGATTTTTGTAGAAAAATATATAAATTAATCTAAATTTACGTTCCTTGATAAAAGACATTTAATACTATGAGCAAATTGTACTATATTCTTTCTTTTGGCCTATTGTTAGCTCTAATCATTTTTAACAACGACGCCCATGCCTTAAAAGCTGAATATCCTGACAGCCATTCAATTAAAAATACTTTTGTCATTGTAAACGATTCAACAGACAGTATTGCCAGTGAGGTAACAATTTACCCTAATCCGGTCGCCGACAATGAATTAAACGTCAAATCTCATCCAGATGACCTTATCTTAAACGTAGAAATCACAAGTCCTAAAGGAGCACTTGTATTAAAGCAGCCTTATGACAAACTCGAAGAAGTGGCATTAGACATTAGCGCGCTTACCCCTGGTTCATACATCATTCTAATTTTTACTGAACACAATACCACGCAATTGCACTTCATGAAGCAATAAGTGTTAAGTGCATATTTTTCTAAAAGTTAAGTTTATACGGGGCCTGTCAACCTTTTTGGTCTTAGGAAGGCTATGTAGCCAGTAGCTCTGAACAGCGCCTTTCATAAGCAGAAGGCTTCCTGGCTCCAAATAAACATGTTGCGTTTGTTTTGTTTCTTTATGTTTAAATGAAAATTTTCTGGTTGCGCCAAAACTCAAAGAGGCAATAGTACTATTCGGTATGATTTCTTTTTCATCATCGCAGTGCCACGACATACCTTCACTGCCATTGTGGTAAAGATTAAGGAGGCAGGCATTAAATACCTCCTGAGCCTTATTCTCCACCTGCTTTTTTAGTTCTCTGATAGGCTCATCCCAAAGTTGCGCATAACGGGTTGTTCCTGAATAGGTATATGCATACGGCCTATCTCCAAACCAGGCCACCTTCCTCTTAGTGACTACTTCTTTACCAAAAATATGGACCTTATCATACTCCCAGGCTATAGACTCTAATAAATAATGCGCATACATTTTAGCCTCACTCACGCCAAATATTGCTCCCAAATAATACACCTCTCCTTCAAAGGGCAGCAAATTGCCGTTATCCTGTGAATCAAATAAACTTAACATGAAGGACTTATGATTTCAACTTTTCATTATTCTTATGCCTATCCTTGTCCCGAATGTTTTTCTTCTCCAGATTCTTAGCCAATGCATCCGTCAAATCCACACCCGTTTGATTGGCAAGACAAATAAGCACCCAAAGCACATCTGCAAACTCATCCGCCAGGTCTTTATCCTTATCAGATTCTTTAAACGATTGTTCTCCATATTTTCGAGCCATTATGCGTGCTACCTCACCCACTTCTTCCATAAGTATCGCTGTATTGGTAAGCTCATTAAAATAACGAACGCCGGTAGTATTGATCCACTTATCTACCAGCTCTTGTGCTTCTTTAATTGTCATCACTCTTTATTTTTTGTATCCATTATTATCGTTACGGGGCCATCATTCACTAATGACACCTTCATATCAGCTCCAAAAACTCCGGTTTCTACTTTTTTCCCCAATTCTCGCTCCAATAGTTCGATTGCTTTTTCATAAAGAGGAATGGCTACATCTGGCTTAGCTGCATTAATAAAAGAGGGTCTATTTCCTTTTTTTGACTGCGCAAATAGTGTAAACTGGCTGATTATCAAAATTTCGCCATTGACATCTTTTAACGATAAATTCATTTTATCATCTTCATCTCCAAAAATACGTTGATTTACCACTTTCTTAGCCAACCATTCTATATCCTCATGAGTGTCCAGCTCACAAATCCCAAGAAATAATAACAAACCTTTATCGATTTGCCCCACCACATTGTCGCTAACAACAACAGAAGCCTGACTAACACGCTGAATTACAAGCCTCATAATTAGAATGTCACTGTTTCTTTTTCTTTCAATAAGTTTTCTTCGAGCCAGTAAACCTTGCAATATATTCTAAAACTAATTGTCGGTATTAAAGAAATATGCAGTTCGGCAACGACATTGTCTTTCTGCCAAATCATGGTGCTGTATCCACGCTCCAGATTCAAAGTCTTTTCTACCTGTAATTTGGGTTCACCTTCAATTTCATGTCCAAACTTTTCACGTAACTGATAAATGACATCATTCCACTTCTTGCCGTAAGAATCACGGTATTTATTAAGGTTTGCCGTTGTCTGATTGATCTGCTCGGCAGTCATTTCGGGGGTAACAACGTTCCACTCATATTTGATAAATTTAACAAGAGAGTCTGTTTCCGTAAAATAATATTGCGTTCTCAGCGGGAGTAGCAGGCTATTCTTCCGGAAGAAAAAGGCCGACTTCGTTAATTTATCATTTACTTTAGCACGCTTGTAAAAATCCTGAGCCATTGGCGCATGATCGAAACCCGGTATTTGGATCGATTGAATTTGCTTTTCTCTTTTAACATATTCCGCTACCTTTTGTTGATCAAAAAACAATGAATCTTCATTCATAGTCTTCCCTTTTTTACAAGCAACAAACAATGGAATTGCCAAAATAAACCATCCAATTTTTTTCATTAAAATATGCATTTAATACTGTGAAATACTAAACGCAAATTAACTAAAATAATTACTTTTTGAGTGTCGTATTATAAACTTGTTTGGAAGGAATGCGCAGTAAGAAAATGAACCCAATCACAAAAAACACTAACAATGCCAAAGCACTATTGTTTTGAGATCCTGTTACCTGTAAAACCAGACCATATACAAAAGTTCCTAAAGCGATAGAAGATTTTTCAATGGTATCGAAAAAGCTAAAAAATGAAGCATGGTCAGTAGTTTCTTGCGGAATAAACTTGGCATACGTAGATCGTGACATTGATTGCACACCTCCCATTATGAATCCTACAAAGACACCGATAATATAGAACTGCACTTTCATGCCTGCCCCGATAAAATAAGCCGCCACGCACACCGACATCCATATGCACAATGTGATGGCCAGGGAAAATATATTCCCCTTTTTCTCTGATATTTTTGAAAAAACGTAGGCACCTACTATTGCCAGCAACTGTAAAATCAACACCAATATTATAGACTCAGTCATGTCGAGCTTCACTACTTCCTTACCAAACACCGTGGCTACAAACATGACGGTTTGTACGCCCATACTATAGAACATAAACGAAAGCAAAAATTTACGTGCGTTAGTGAGGTGTTTTAGCTGACCCACAACCACTTTTAATTCTTTTATCGCCTTTTTCAGAAAATTCTCCGATTGTCTTTTGTCATATACATTATTTGGAAGTCTCTTAAATGTAATTTGAGCAAAGCCCATCCACCATACCCCTACCATTAAAAAGGATATCTGAGGAGCTTTAAGCCCCCAAGCCTTCTTAGCCTCCGGAGTTGACTGCCCAAATAGTTCGGGCATAAGGATCATAATCAAATTAACAATGAGCAGCAACACACTCCCTATATAACCCATAGCAAAGCCACGCGCACTGATTTTGTCGAAGCGATCTTCTGTAGCTATTTCTGGCAAAAAGGCGTTGTAAAACACCTGACTTCCTGCAAAACCTATGCCGGCCAAAATAAACGAAATAATCCCCAGTGTCCAGGTAGCACTATCGGCATTCATAAAAAAAAGGCTGCTACAGCCTGCTGCACCGAGGTAGCAGAAAACCTGCATAAAACGCTTCTTATTGCCCCCGATATCTGCCAGCGATGACAAAAAAGGGTTTAAGACGGCCACCATAATATTTGCAATTGTTAAAGCATAAGAAAAGGCAACGGCGTTTTCGACTTCAAAGCCAAAAAAAGACATGGCAGCGTGATCGCCACCTGTTACGCTTAAGAAAAAAGCCGGAAAAATTGCCGTAGTAATAGTGAGGGCGTATACAGAGTTTGCCCAATCATACATGCACCAGGCATTAATTACTTTTTTATCATTTTTGACTAAATTCGACATTAGTTAACCATCATAAATATTTACATAACAAGTATTTAAGCAAGAAAACAACTCAAAACTTGTTGCTGAGACTTTAATAGATTTTACGGAAAAGAAAGATTATTAACGCATTTATAACGTAAACATTTCCGTATATTTTCCGTAAATTATGAAATCTAATTTCACGTAAGTTAATCAATTATTGGATGGCTCTGACTTTAAAAAGCGAGAAAAATGGAAAACGCCTGTCTCTTTTCCTGTATCAAGGAGGGGTTAAGTTTTTTGTTGGTGTGTCTGTAAAGAGTAAAAAAGACATTGCTTTTGACTCAAAAGTTTTAAATACTTCATTCGACAAAAACATTGAAGAAGCCCAAACTAAAATAGACAGAGCTTTCGATTATTGGCACACCATTCTTAAACGACACAAACCTGCTACCCACAAAACAGAAACTTTAAAAGCCCTGCGAAACAAGTTAGCTCAGGAGGCAAAAGAATACATTAATGGAGCTTCAAAAATCTCAAACCTGTTGAAACAGGAAAGTAAAGAAAAATCAGAGCATGAGATTTTCATTAATAACTTAACTCAAACTAACCAAGTATATATAGATGACTATGTAGACGAATGGATACAAGATTATAAAAAAGGACTTTTAGGAAAAAATACAGACAAAAAACCTGCTGAACGAACCATCTATGCTTATGGAAGAATTAAGAACAATTTAGTTGATTTCCAAACCCATGAAAAAGGAGTGAATCGTAAGGTTTCCATATATGAATTTGACCTTGAATTAATGATACAGCTTCATGATTTCCTAAAGATTGATAGAACCCCTGTAATTGAAACTAAAAAGAAAGATGACGAAGGAAATCCTATTTTGGGAAAGGGAAAAAAGATTGGTGGATTCTCGCAAAAAAATCTTCTCCATTTTAATGTAGCTTTTAAAGCTTATTTGAAGTATGTCAGCAAGAAACATTCAATTCGATTCGAAGATGATGTTATGGAGTTCTCTATTGAATACACCAAGAACATCGAAACCATAGTTGCTCTCGATAAAAAGCAATTTAGAGACCTTCATGAAAAAGTTCCAAAAAACGAAATTGAACAGAGGAAAAAAGACATAATTCTGTTTCTACTTAACACAGGGATGGCTGTGGTAGATATGGCGAATTTAAAATCTCACAATTTCAAAAAACACATCAGAAAAGATGGCTCAGTGTATTATTCCGTTTTTTCCCATAGACAAAAAAATGGACAATACTTTTCAGTTCCACTCAGTAGTGTAGCAGAAGAAATAATATTAAGAAATGGAATATTAGAAAAAGAAGGATATAGTTTCACACATCCTAAAGTAATCAGAAGAAAAGGTTTTAAAACAAGAATTGTAGAACATAAGATTAGCAGTAAGTCCCTAACCTCATGGCTTAGAAAATTTTGGTACGACATTGAATCTTTCTATGAAGGCGAGAACTCAAAAGCAAACACAGAGTATTACAATGAGCACGGGGAAATAGAAATTAAACAGGTAGATATGCGAGATAAATTCTCAGCACATCGTGCTAGGAATACCTTTATTTCGCTGCATATCGAGAATCACACGCCGCTAAATATCCTACTTGGCTATTTGGGGTGGACTAAAAGTTCGACACTTGACGTTTATCTACAACGTTTTAGAAAAAATGACACAGACGATGTAGAACGATTAGTCGTAGAGTTACTTGACAAATGAAAGAACTAACACAATATCGAAATGAAATAGGTAAGCAATTATTAAAACAGTTGTCTTATGCGGAATCCCTGTTTAAACTAAGGGAGGATATAATTGATGAAGAGAACCTTTTAAATTCCATTTCTTACGAAGCTTACAAGAATAATTATGAATTAGTGCTTAATGAGATTGAAAGCAGCAGTATTACCCCTAACACGAGCGAGGGTCTTATAAGAATCGAACAAATATTTAAGCAACATAATGTACCAATACCCGATAAAGAAAATCCTTTAATACCTTATCCTGTCCCTAGTCCAATAAACCACGATACAGTCACCTCTAATGTTGTCAGGTTGGAGAATGAATATAATGAGTACGCCTCAAAATATGTACTTTCAAATGGTTGGAAAACTGAAACCATTAATTTTCTCAATGAAAAGTTCGGGGTAATTGAAGACTGTAAAATCGAAGCATTCATCGACCATTTAATCCTCAATGGAATAACTTCAAAAAAGAAAATCAACGAAATATTAAATCGTAAATCATTAGATGAGTTAGACGAACTAAAAGACTCTCTTGATATTTTCAAGAACCGTAGCTTAGATGAAATAAATAAAATCACATCAAGAATACAGACCTTAACAGTTCAGGAAGAGCAAAACGCTAAACTAGAAGAAAGACTTGGTTTGAAAGAACACGCTCTGTTTCAAATTTCTGAATTAACTCAATTTTGTATTCCCGAAAAGGAAAAAGAAACGTTCTTGAAAAACAAAAACAAGCGAAAAATTTTCATTGATAACTTTAGAACCAAGTTGGTTAAAAAATGTGCAGGGAAAGACATTCTCGTGAAAGAACCTAAGCAACCACTGAAACTATCCTTGATAAACTTTATTCAGCTTTTAAAAGTCCATTACCCTAATTCACTTGAAACTTTTAGAAACAATTGGATTGACCAATTTAAAGAAGAACCTTATTAATTGACGAACATTAATATCATAGATTCTACAAATTCTTTTTCCCATTAAGAACCTTTCAAATTGAAATGTCTATAAGTATAAAATTTGAAAGATTATGAATGATAAAAGTATAGACAGAATAACAATTGATGTAATACAACTTAAAGAAAAAGTCAAGGAAGGTTACAACTTGGATAAATCAAAACTCCTATATTATCTTACCCCACATATTTCCAATCATAATATAGAATTTACCACAAATTTAGCAGACGAACCTTTGTCCGATGAGTTAGGCTTGGAAAATTACATTGAGGAAGCAACAACAAGTGAATTAATTGATTCACTACAGGAAATTTGTACTGACACTTTAGATGTTTTGAATGAACTATCTTCAGACTTCACAAACACATTCCATCAAAACATACAAGCTTATTTGTACAAGCGAAAAAAAACCAAAAAGACTACCGCCTATCAAAATTGGATAAGAAGAAAATTCGAAATCTTAGTTGAATTTGAATACGTCAACCTCATTCAAGACATTTCAGTATTAGCAATTAGAAACAATATTCACCTAGAGTTAACATACTAATAAACTTTTGATACTGTTAACACTATAAGTATACTCTAAAACTTTACTAACACACTGGAAAAGAAGTGTTTAAAATTGTTTTTGTCATAAACAATTGTTAATTTTTAGATAGGGTTTTAAATATTAACAATTATGAAGAGATACAAGTACATTCGTTCAAGCCATTTCTCTCAAAACAATTCATATCAAAAGGATAAGAGTTTTGATATGTACATTGACATTTGCAGCGGTACTATTCCTTTTGCTGAAAGACATAATGGAAGTGAATTACTTAAAGTACTACAACCAAATGATTATTTGGCTGTCGAATCTCTTGATAGATTAGGGAGAGATTCATTAGACTGTTTAAATACTTTAAGTATTCTGAAAGAACGTAAAGTAAATGTTGAGTTACTTAATCTAGGATTATCATCTTTATTGGAAAACGGAAAATCAAACCCCGCCTTTGAAATTGTTAGTTCTGTTTTAAAGAATATAAAATCAGTGTTATTAGTGAGCAAACTAGAAATAACATCCTAGAGGCACAGAAGAAAGGTATTGCCGTTGCTCGGGCACAGAACAAGTACAAAGGAAGAAAGGTTGGTAGTGTTGTACCAAGGTCAACGTATTTAGTAAAAAATGCAGAGACAGTTAAAATAATCAAAAAGCACCCTTCCCTTTCATTAAGGGAATTAGCTAAGTTATCAGGAGTAAGCCATGTAAAAATCAAAAAAATTAAAGCGATGCTCTAACCCTCTACAACACATGACAGATATCACCTAACGACAAGTTGTTAAGCTAATGCTTTCTCAAATCAAAAAAAGCCAGTACCTTATAGTTTTGGAATGTCTGATTCGGCTATAAATATTCAATCTAATTTTTCTGCGAAAGAACCTTCACTAGGTTATTTGTATCAAATAAAATATGCTCTTTATCTTTTTCTTAAAAAGGAACACGATACCGATGACCCAATACTAAGAATAGAAAACTTAGATGATATTGATATCGAAGATAATTACAAGGCTCAACTTTTTCAAACCAAACTACATATCAAGTCAAAAGCTAATTTAACTAATTCAAGTACAGACTTTTGGAAAACCATACGCATATGGTCTGAATACATTAAAGATGGAACAATAGATATAAATGAAGCTTCATTCAACCTAGTAACAACTCAACAAGTCCCGAACGACAGTATTTTATTTAATTTCACCGAAGTTGTTGAAACGTCTAAAATCACAAATATTGTTTCACAATTAGAAAAGGTTTGTGCCACATCAGAGAGTCAAACGAATAAGGTGGCATATAATGCATTTTTAAACCTTTCCCAAGATGAAAAAGAACAGCTAATATCTAAGATTAAGATTTTCGATTGTGCTGTAGACTTAGATGAAATTGACAAGCTATTAAAAAAACAATTTTCCCGCTTTTTGTACCCAAACTTAGTAGATGATTTTAAAGAAAAAATTGAGGGGTGGTGGCTAAAAAAAGCCATTGAAGTACTAAAGCAAGAAACTAGTGGAATCCGATTATCAGAACTAAACAATCGAATATCAAGTATTCGAGACGAATATAATGCGGATTGTCTACCGAATGACTTTAACGAACCTCTTGAAATTGGCGAGGAAGAAATTGAGCAAGAAAAAGAAAAAACCTTTATTAAACAGCTAGAGTTAGTCTCCATTAAAACCAATGATGTAAGAGTAAAACTAGCAATAAGTGACTTTAGAAGAGCCTTTGAACAAAGGTCTGAATGGATAAGAAAAAACCTTACCGACCCTGAGGAAGAAGAAGTCTACGACAAAAAACTTTATGACTATTGGTTCAATCTTTTCGAGTTAATGAAAAGTGAGCTTGGGGAAAAAGACGCTGATGAATTAACAAAATCAGGTGCAGACTTTTATATGCAGAACTTTGCTAAAACTTGTCCCAAAATACCGTTTAGAAGAGAATTTAAAGAAGATTTCCTAACGAGAGGAAGTTACCATATACTGTCAGACAAATTAAAACTAGGTTGGCATCCAAAATTCAAGGAAAATTTAGATGAATAAAGAGTGGTCAAATAGAAACCCAATTGTTCGTAACCTTCTTAACCCTGCCTTTTGTGGTGAAATTCTGAGAGTTACTGCAAAGGAGTATGCAAAAAACACTGACAGGAACTTTCCGTACCTCTATTCATTTCTTGTACTCCCAATCATTCTTCATGAGGAAACAAGAAAAAGATTACCTAGAACTACGAGAACTTACATATTCGCATGGGTTGAAGATAATCAAGACCTCTTTATCGAATTTCCATATCGAGCAAAAAACATGGTCAAATACACTAAAGAAGCGATTATGTTTTTGTTAATGTATAAAGCTATTAACGTAGATGAAAATGGAGATATTCAAGTGACGAAATATCAAAAAAAGAACTATGCGGGAGAAGAATACGAAGAATACTTAGAGATAATGAATAAGGCAAAAATGCTCGGTGGACTTGCAACAAAAAATGGTACGAATAGTTAAGCCACATTTTTTAGTTTGTTAAAATTATCAAATTCGACTACGGTCATATGTATTAGTTAAGACTTAATCTGACATTTTAATTAAATTGTATAATATTAAAACAGATTAAGTGATGACAAGTGAAGACAAAATTATCAAGACCAAATTAGGATTATTAGAGCTTAGTAAACAACTAGGAAGTGTTTCACAGGCGTGTAAAGTGATGGGCTATAGTCGAGATTCATTTTACAGATTCAAACAACTCTACGAGCAAGGTGGAGAACTAGCACTTCAAGAAATTAGTCGTAAGAAACCAGTTTTAAAGAACAGAGTTAGTGAGGAGGTGGAAAAGGCAGTAGTTGCAATAGCTATAGAGTTCCCTGCTTTTGGTCAACAACGTTCAAGTAATGAACTAAAAAAGCGAGGTATATTCATATCACCTGGAGGGGTAAGATCAGTATGGCTACGTCATGATTTAGAGACGCTAAAAAAGCGATTAAAGGCATTAGAAGCTAAAGCTGCTCAAGAGGATCTTATTTTAACAGAAGCTCAGTTACAAGCTTTAGAAAAAGCAAAGGAAGAAAAGCAAGCTCATGGAGAAATAGAGACTCATCACCCATGTTATCTGGGTTCTCAAGACACTTATTATGTGGGAACAGTAAAAGGAATTGGGAGAATATACGCTCAAACATTTATAGATACCTACTGTAAAGTGGCCTTTGTAAAACTTTATGATCGTAAGAATGCAATCGTTGCAGCTGATTTACTTAACGATAGGGTTTTACCGTTTTATGAACAACATGAGCTAAAGCTATTAAGGGTATTGACAGATCGAGGTACTGAGTATTGCGGAAAAAGAGAACATCATGAATACCAACTTTACTTAACCATAGAGGATATTGCACATACAAAAACCAAAGCAAAAAGCCCTCAAACAAATGGTATTTGTGAACGTTTTCATAGAACTATGCAAGAAGAGTTTTTTTGGGTAGCTTTTCGCAAGAAAATTTATGAATCGATAGATCAGTTACAGACAGATTTGGATCAATGGATAGATTACTATAATAACCAACGAACTCATAGCGGAAAGTTCTGTTTTGGTAAAACTCCAATACAAACTTTTAAGGATAGTATTCGAATAGCAAGAGAGAAGTTGATCAATCAAGAGCAATTAATTTTTTCTGACCAATCCTCCCTCAATAAAAAAAGGGAGGTTGATCAGGAAAAATCGTTAAATTTAACCAATAATATGGGGCATCAACAAGATGTCCGATAACTCTCATATGTCAGATCAAGTAGTGGCTATTACAGGTCATATTTCCAATAGCTGAATGTCTTCGATTTCTATTATACCAGGTTTCGATCCAAGTAAATATATGTAGTTCTGCATCTTGTCTGGTTTCAAATTTGGTTCGGTCGATGAATTCAATTTTAATGCTTTTGAAAAAGCTCTCAGCTACCGCATTATCCCAGCAATTTCCTTTTCTACTCATACTACGCCTTACCCCGTAACTTTCGACTAAATTTGCAAATGCCTGACAAGCGTATTGAATCCCACGATCTGAGTGAAAGATCATTTGCTCGGATGGGGTTCTGTTCTTAACAGCCATCCTCCAGGCAGGCATTACTGTTTGCTCTGCTTTTAAACCACTACTTAATGCCCATCCAATCACTTTACGATCAAACAAGTCTATTATTACCGTTAAATAAAGCCACCCTTGAGCTGTACGAATATAAGTAATGTCAGATACCCAAGCCTGAGCTTTAAAGTCGGCTTCGAAATTCCTATCGAGTATGTTGGCAACAACTGGATATTGATGTTTAGAATCTGTTGTAATCTTGAATTTCTTGGCATGAACAGCTTTTATTCCATGACGAGTCATTAATCTTGCTACACGAGGTCTGGAAACCTTATAACCTTTCGAATTCAATTCTTTTGTCATTCGAGGACTGCCATAACTGGCTTTACTGGCAGCATGTATTCGCATGATCTCCGCCAGCAAATTGCGATTCTCGTTATCTCTGCAAGAAGGCTGATAATTTCTACTTCGATAGTAAGTGTTTTTGTTGATTCTAAAGAGTTTACACATCTTCTCAATCGGATATTCTCGTTGATGATCTTTTATGAATTTGATGACTTCCGATCGCTCTTGGAGAAGATGCCAACCGCCTTTTTTAAGATATCTCGTTCCAAGGCCACATCTTTCAACTCACTACGTAAGCGTTCTAACTCCTTTTGTTCTTCGGTCAATGCTTTTACTCCTTGCCCACTAAAAGCTATATCCGGATTTTGAGCTAGCTCCCGACGCCAACGGTAAATTAGATTTGCATTTATGCCTAATTCACGTGCTATTTCTACTACGCTACCGCGTACATTACTAAGCTCTACCGCCTTGATTTTATATTCTTTACTATAGGATTCTCGTTTCATTTTGTTAAGGTATTTATTTTTATTTTACTCCTTAACTTACCGTCTCATCTAATATAGCAACTCCACGGGAAATGGTTATCACATACGAGTGATGTCAAATCAATCTACTCTTTTTTCCGAATAACACCATAATTATGCAAATAAGTAGTCTTATATTATATAATTCACAAGGTAAAAAAAGGGTCTTACCCTTTAATGTAGGTAAAGTCAACATTATCACAGGAGAGTCAAAGTCAGGTAAAACTGCCTTGATTGAAATCGTAGATTATTGCCTAGCCTCCTCTAGCTGTAATATCTCAGATGGAATTATCCGAGAAAATGTCGCCTTCTTTGCCCTAAAGTTAAAATTCAATGATGGAGAAAATGCACTCGTAGCAAGAGAAAACCCTGACCGAAAACAAGTCGCTGCTGTAACAACTGCTTGTTTAATCAGAAACATCGGTGATGACATACCTGACTTTGAAGAGCTAGAGTCTAATTTAAACATTGATGTTTTAAAGAATTTCTTATCTCAAAAAATTGGAATATCGGATAATATCCATACCCCTGATGCTTTAACACGAGAGCCACTAAAAGCTAACTTTAAGCATTCAAGGTTTTATTCTTATCAACCTCAGTATGTAGTTGCTCAACCTAACCAACTATTTTTCAATCAAAACAAAGAGCATGTCCCACAATCTATCAAAGATACTCTCCCTTACTTTCTTGGAGCTATCAATGAACAAGGTGTTAGTATTGAATCTGAAATTGCCTTTTTAAGGAAAAAACTAAACAAATTATCAAGGGAAAAGAGGGAATATGAAAAAATAAAAACAGAAGGAATATCACAAGCAAACACATTAGTTGCCGAAGCTAAAGAAATAGGAATATTACCTCCTGATTCAGAGCCTCAGAATGAAGAAGAAGCATTCAATCTTTTACGAAATGTTTCACATTGGGAAAACGAACCATTAAAAGTAAGTAGTCAAGACGCTGCACTAAAAGAGTTAATTGATAAGAGAATTGAGTTAAAGAGTGCACTTGGTAAAATTCGAGACAACAAAAATGCAGCTTCAAACTATTTAAAAAATTCTTTCGGGTATTCAAACGAGGCAAAACAACAAGAAATTCGTCTTCAATCCCTGAATTTATTTGTTAAGAACGAACATGATTCAAATACTCATTGTCCACTTTGCGACAACGAATTAAAAACGACAATTCCTACAGTAGAGTTAATTCAGGATTCATTATCTCAGATTCAAAAAGACCTAGAGCATACTAATATTGAAAGTCCACGTATCCAAGCCTACATCGACTCTGTTAATAGTGAATATTCTAAAGTTGAAACTGAATTACAGCAATTAGAAAAAAATATAGCTTCTCTATATGAACAAAATGAACAAGCAAGAACTCTTAGAGATTTAAATATTCGTAGAGGAAAAGTAATTGGTCGTGTAAGCCTTTTCTTAGAAAGTGTAGAGTTAGGTGAAGACTCAAATCAACTAGAACAAAAAATTGAAGAATTAAAATCTAAAATTCATAGCCTTGAAGAACTCGTAGATAGTGATGATGAGAAAAATCGCTTATTATCTATTCTTAACAAGATAAATTTACAAATGAGTAAGTGGGTAAGCGAGTTGGATGTAGAGGAACGATATCTTGACGCACCTATTAGGTTTGATATTAATAAACTAACTCTTTTTATAGATGCAGGAATGAAACCTAGTCCGTTAAGTCAAATCGGAAGTGGAGCAAATTGGGTATCATATCATTTGCTTATCTTGTTCTCTCTGCACAAACATTTTGTAGAAAATGAAAGACCTGTTCCTCGTTTTTTATTTATCGACCAACCAACACAAGTTTATTATCCACCTGAAAGAACAGATGAGATTGTAGAAGTTGATGCAGATAAGTTAGCTGTTGACAAAATGTATGATTTCATATTCAGGGTTGTTAATGCTATGAATGAGAACTTTCAAGTAATTATAACTGACCACGCATTTTTAAATCGAAACGACTTCAAAGAGTCTGTAGTTGAAGAATGGAGAGGAGGAATACGGCTTATTCCTGAAGAATGGATTCAGGAAAATGAAGAAGCTCTAAATCAAGATGTTTAAGTGTATTAGTTAAGACTTAATCTGACATTTTAATTAAATTGTATAATATTAAAACAGATTAAGTGATGACAAGTGAAGACAAAATTATCAAGACCAAATTAGGATTATTAGAGCTTAGTAAACAACTAGGAAGTGTTTCACAGGCGTGTAAAGTGATGGGCTATAGTCGAGATTCATTTTACAGATTCAAACAACTCTACGAGCAAGGTGGAGAACTAGCACTTCAAGAAATTAGTCGTAAGAAACCAGTTTTAAAGAACAGAGTTAGTGAGGAGGTGGAAAAGGCAGTAGTTGCAATAGCTATAGAGTTCCCTGCTTTTGGTCAACAACGTTCAAGTAATGAACTAAAAAAGCGAGGTATATTCATATCACCTGGAGGGGTAAGATCAGTATGGCTACGTCATGATTTAGAGACGCTAAAAAAGCGATTAAAGGCATTAGAAGCTAAAGCTGCTCAAGAGGATCTTATTTTAACAGAAGCTCAGTTACAAGCTTTAGAAAAAGCAAAGGAAGAAAAGCAAGCTCATGGAGAAATAGAGACTCATCACCCATGTTATCTGGGTTCTCAAGACACTTATTATGTGGGAACAGTAAAAGGAATTGGGAGAATATACGCTCAAACATTTATAGATACCTACTGTAAAGTGGCCTTTGTAAAACTTTATGATCGTAAGAATGCAATCGTTGCAGCTGATTTACTTAACGATAGGGTTTTACCGTTTTATGAACAACATGAGCTAAAGCTATTAAGGGTATTGACAGATCGAGGTACTGAGTATTGCGGAAAAAGAGAACATCATGAATACCAACTTTACTTAACCATAGAGGATATTGCACATACAAAAACCAAAGCAAAAAGCCCTCAAACAAATGGTATTTGTGAACGTTTTCATAGAACTATGCAAGAAGAGTTTTTTTGGGTAGCTTTTCGCAAGAAAATTTATGAATCGATAGATCAGTTACAGACAGATTTGGATCAATGGATAGATTACTATAATAACCAACGAACTCATAGCGGAAAGTTCTGTTTTGGTAAAACTCCAATACAAACTTTTAAGGATAGTATTCGAATAGCAAGAGAGAAGTTGATCAATCAAGAGCAATTAATTTTTTCTGACCAATCCTCCCTCAATAAAAAAAGGGAGGTTGATCAGGAAAAATCGTTAAATTTAACCAATAATATGGGGCATCAACAAGATGTCCGATAACTCCATATGTCAGATCAAGTAGTGGCTATTACAGTTTAAGATTAGTGATGAGTGTAACTTTTGTAATCAGGTAAAAAATCAAGCTCTAAGTTGTCAAATTTACTTAATAGCACTTTCTTTTGTTTAGCTGACAATGACAAATTAGAGCCTACGAAATCAATCAGGCTTTGCAGAAAAATTGCATCTTGATGTCTAATTCTACCATATCTAAACATTATGTTTTGAAGCTCCCATATCTTTTTCAGAAACAAAGGAGAAAGTTTACCCCTTTTTAAGTTAGCTTGACGCAGGTTATAGATACGGAGAATCTCTACATCATCTAAATCATTCCTATTGTTGTTCCAAACATCAATTTGCTTCATGCTAATCGTCTTGCAGTGATTGAACCTTGAACGTAACAGCAAGTATTCTAAAGCTACTTTTTTCTTGTTCTCGAAACTATTGCTTTCATTATTCTCGAACGTCCCACCTTCCCTTTCCTCGTGAGAACCACCCGTTTGATTGGCTAATGTTAAATTTGGTATACCCTGTGGTTTTGTTCCTGCCTTTCTTTCAGCACAGTTTTTACCGCAATGTAGCTCTTGTCCTGTTTCATCAACAATAACATGAGCAATACCACTAGATAATGGTCTATTACACCCTGCTTGACATATTCTTTCTTCTGTGTAACTAATTCTATCCCAATTATATTTCATCTATTACTTTTATAATTTCAATATCCTCAAAGCTCCTTTCATTACGATTAAGAAAATCATAAAACCAATAACCAAATCAGGATATTTGCTGTTTGTGTAATACACCAACACCCCTGCAAAAATAACCCCTAGGTTAATAATAATATCATTAGATGTGAATATGGCAGAGGCTTTCATGTGAGCTTCTTCGCTTTTTACTTTTTGGATGAGATATAAAGAGACTGAGTTAGCAATCAGAGCAAAAATAGAAATCACTACCATATTCTGAAACAAAGGAATTTCTTCCATACCTATGAACCTTCTTATCACTTCTACTAAACCTAACAGAGCTAGAAATATCTGAAAGTAACCACTGATTTTTGCAATCCTTTTTTTCTTTATCAAAGTTGAACCAACTGCAATTAGACTCATGCTATAAACAATAGAGTCAGCTAACATATCTAATGAGTCTGCAACTAAGCCCATTGATTTTGATATCCATCCATAGAGCATTTCAATGACGAAGAATGAAAAGTTGATAGCCAACACCCACCACAACATCTTGCGTTCAACTTCATCGTTATTCGATTCTATTTGGGCAGTATATTCTTCCGTTGATACTAGTGTTGAATCAAAGTTTAAAGCATGAATATCTTTTTCAAAAGAAGCAATATCTCCTGAATGGATAACCTCTAGCTTTCGATTGGGGATATCAAAGTTCAATTGCAAAATGGCATCAATACCTTCTAACTTCATCCGAATCATTTGCTCTTCGGATGGACAATCCATTTTAGATACCCTGAATGTTGTAATTTGATTTTTCATAACTTCTTTTTTTATACTTTACAACCACCTTCTTACTTTCTTCTTATAATCTACATAGCTCTGTCCTTGAACATTTTCAAGGTATTCTTCTTCTAACCTTACTTGGGTTTGAATAATGAAGAACGTAACCAATAGCACCGCAAAACTGACAGTGTTGGGTGCAATCAAGAATGTACCCAAATACGTTACAAGAATACCCAAGAAGATGGGGTTGCGAGACCAATTGAACAAGCCATGACTGATAAGGTCTGTTTTCTCCTCATAATCAATCCCTATTCTCCAAGAGCTTGACATCTGAATTTGAGCAATCGCTGTCCATGTAAAAGCCAATAGTACGAACCCTACACCTATGAGTTTAATTTCTTCTATTTCCAAATACTCAATTGGATTTAGGTAAGGATAAAACTTAGTCGCAAATGAGAATGGAATGATTGACAACCATGTGAGTGTAGTCATGATTTTGTACACAAAACCGATATAATCATGAGCATTCTCTGTTTTTCCAAATACAAATGGATTAACACCTGTTTGTTTCCAAACTATTACTGAACGTAAGACGAATACCAATAGCACAAATAACAATGTGACACTTGGTAGAAATATTTGATAATAAGTCATTTTGATATTGAATTAATGCTCATGTTCTGTTTCTCCCTTTCCAATTTCTGCCTGTAAATAGTAGGCTGAGTTCAACACAACCTTGGTGCTATTAGGAAACTCGGATGCGTTCAATATTTCAATCCAATCATCTTGTTCTATTCCTGTAATCACCCCCATTTTCAAGAACCTCAATTGAGGTTCATCGTGGTCGTGTTCACCTTCACGCGAATGTTCTTCTTTATGTTTTCCCTCCATTGATTTTATGAAAACGTATTTTTTTCCGTCTTCAACGACAACTGCACTTCGAGGTAAAACAGTACGACTAATCGAATCGGATTTAATCTTACCTGTTACATACATTCCCGAGATTAATCTATCGTCATGTTTATCGAAATCTGCATGAACGTGTAAACTCTTTGGGTTTTCTTCAAATGCAGGACTTATAGCATAAATAGTTGCGGTGAATGATTGGTTACCGAAAGACGGTGAAAAAACCTCTATCTGCTGCCCTTCTTTTATTTTGAGAATATCTTTTTCATAAATGCGAAAGGCACAATGAAGGTGCTGGTTATCTACTACTTGGAACAACCTTTTATCGGTTGAGACATATTCACCCATATTGGTTTCTACAAGACTCACTTTGCCATCAAGGGGGCTACGAATGCTTATATACTCCGAAATATTCCCATTGATTACATGGTCAGGGTTTAAACCTAGCATTCTTATTTTTGCCTTTAAAGCATCAACTAAAGCTTTTACGCCTTCAAATTCAGATTTCACTTTTTGGAAATCACGCCCCGAACCAACCTTCTCTGAATACAGCTTCTCCTGTCTTTTGTATTCATTCTCAATGTAGCTTAATTCGGAGTTTTTACTTATCAATTCTTCTTGAAGCTTAATGATATCAGGATGCTTCATGGTCGCTAAAACTTGCCCTTTCTTTACCTTAGAGCCTTCAATCACATTGATTTTTGTAACCACCCCTCCCATAAGCAAATGTACATCTGCAATGTTTTGAGGAGCAAGTTCAAGCTCCCCATTCGCTTCTATTACTTCAGACACTTTGATACTACTAAAACTACCTAACTGAAGATTTAAGTTTTTAGCCTGTTCTGAGGAGATAGACACTTCGTTCTCCTCGTGTGATTCTCCCTCATGAGAATGCTCGTGTTCTTCTTCATGGTTGTGTTCATCTTCATGACTTTTCTCTGTACTCCCACAAGAGTATAAGAGGAATGTTGCTAGTATGATATATGCAATTTTTTTCATTTCTATGTCTTTAGTTTCCCGTCAAGGATTCGATGTAAATAATATTTTGATTGAACTGATTTAACCGTTCTAAATGTTGAATATTGATTCTGATGGCTTGTTCAATATTTCTCACGTATGCCACATAATCAATCGCTCCGTTTTCAAAGCTTTTTTCGGCATTACTAATGAGCAAGTCTGCCTGATTGAGTCCAATACTTTCGTAATAACCCAAACTCTGATTAAGCTTTTGATACTCTTGCAGGGCTTGTTGCATTTGGTGCTGAAGCATATCATCGAAGTATTCTGTTTGTAATTCTTGGGATTTAATTTCAAGCTCAGTTGCTTTTACTTTAGCTATATCAGGCTTCGCCCATAATGGAATAGATATCCCTGCTGTAACACCCGAAAAGCGAGTGCTTCCATCTACGTATTGGTCAACACCGTTTATAGTTTGAATCCCGATTAACGACTTATTGAAGTACCCTACATTAAACTCAGGCAGAGCATTAGATTTATTCACCTTCTTTTCATTCTCCAAAACCACAATCTGCTGAAGCATATACTTTAGTGATGGATTATTCACTAACGAACTACTATCTGTGTTTAGATAAAGTCTTTCCATTTTGTTAGGAATAGAGCTTACAGTTGTATTGAGATAAAGCGATAGTTTATCAAGTTGAATTTTAATATCAGCATCAATTTCATTCAACTGAACACTTAACTCCATTACCTTGGCTTCTGCCACGGTCTTTTCGAGTAAAGTAGAAGTCTCTGTTTCGTAACGAATAGTGGTTGCTCTCAGGAAATTTTGATATACAGAATCCTGCTCCAACAGCAATTCCTTTTTAGCCATAAGAAACTGTAGTTGAAACCATGTTTCCTTTACCTGTCGCTTCAACTGATTGGCATAGCTTTCCCATTTCAATTCTGTTCCTTTAATACTCTCCTGTGCATGATTTGCTCTATGAGAATAATTAGAAGGAAACTTGAAGTTTTGACTTATACTGAAAGCGAAATCGTTTTCAGCACTGTTGTACTGCCCGTATTGAAACCCTACATCCGTCTTACCCAAATCGAATGAAGATTTCTTCATCATTTGCTGTTTAGATATTTCTATCTCACCTGATTTAAGTTGTTTGTTATTACTCAATGCAATTGTAACTGCATCATCCACCGTGTTTATAGTGTCCGACTGAGCATAACCCTTATTGGGGATATAAACCGATGCTCCAATAAATAACACCAAAACTGTAAGCGATTTGGAGATACCTTTTACTGATAGTAGTTTTCTGTTTTCAAGCATTTTGTAGAGCACAGGTAAAACAATTAAAGTGAGTAATGATGAGGTAAGAAGTCCTCCGATAACAACTGTAGCAAGTGGTCGTTGTACTTCTGCACCTGCCGAAGTAGATATCGCCATTGGCAAAAAGCCAAGAATGTCAGTAGACGCTGTTAAGAAAATTGGTCTAATTCGTTCTCTTGTACCTCTAATGATTCTACTTTTTAAATCATCAACTCCTTCTTGTTTGAGTTCATTGAAACTCGAAATCAATACAAGACCATTTAGTACAGCCACACCAAACAAAACGATAAAGCCAATTCCCGCAGAGATACTAAATGGCATATCTCTCAGCCACAAGGCAAACACCCCTCCTATAGCAGAAAGTGGTATCGACATGTAAATCATCAGTGATTGCGAAAAGGATTTTAACGCAAAAAACAAGAGTACAAAGATGAGAGCTAGTGCAACAGGTACTACCACCACCAATCTCTCTTTCGCCTTTTGAAGATTCTCAAAAGCTCCACCATATCGTATGTAATACCCTGATGGTAAATCAAGCTTTTGCTCTAATACACTCTGAACCTCTTTTATCAAAGATTCCACATCTCGACCTCTTACATTTATACCAACATAAATTCTTCGATTTGTTCCTTCTCGTGAGATTTGCATCGGACCTGCTTTATAATCAATCTCTGCGACCTCTCTTAATGGGATTTGAGTTCCGTTGGGTAATGTCACAAAAAGATTCTTGATATCGTTAATGCTACTTCGGTATCCTTCTTCGAAGCGAACCACGATATCAAATCGTTTTTCTTTCTCGAAAACTATCCCTGCACTTTCACCACTAAATGCTGTGCTAATGGTTCTGTTTAGGTCTTCGATGTTTAAACCATATTGTGCAATTCTTTTGCGGTCATAATGAATCGTCATTTGAGGAAGACCTTTGGTTGCTTCAGCCTTCATATCACCAACACCTTGAATATTCGCTATAAGCATTTCGATTTCATTCGCTTTCTTAGCTAAAGTATCGAGGTCGTCTCCATAGATTTTAATTGCAACATCCTCTCTAACACCTGTAAGCAACTCATTGAATCGCATTTCTATAGGTTGTGTAAACTCATAATTAACCCCTACCAAAACAGATACATCCTTCTTCATGGCTTCCACCAATTCCTCTTTTGAAAGCTCGGTTTTCCATTCATCTTCAGGTTTAAAGATTACGAAGATGTCGGCAATATCCATTGGCATTGGGTCTGTTGGGATTTCAGCTACGCCAATACGACTAACCACATGCTCGATTTCAGGATAATTCCTTAACAGAATTGATTCAATCTTGGTAGAAGTTGCAGTCATCTCTTCCAAGGAACTCCCTGGCTTCAATAGAGCATGAAAGGCAATATCTCCCTCGTCCAATTGAGGAATAAACTCACCGCCCAAGCGAGAAAAAAGAATACCTGAAGCCATCAGTAAACACAATGAGGTGGAAATCACCAAGGTCTTTTTATTAAGTACCCATTCTAAAATTGGTTCATACCAATTGGTAAGTTTAATAATGATTTTATCTCCAATACCTTCTTTTAGATTCACCTTCTTACTCATGAATAAAGCAGAAGCCATCGGGACATAAGTAAGACAAAGAATCATTGCTCCGATAACAGCAAAACTGAAGGTTAGTGCCATTGGTGTGAACATCTTGCCTTCCACTCCTGTGAGAGCTAAAATGGGTAGAAACACAATCAAAATGATTAACTGACCAAAGAAGGCGGAGTTCATCATCTTACTAGATGACTTGTATGAAATTTCATCTAAATCGGCTGATGAAAGTCGTTGTGTGGGCTTGGCTTTTACTCGTTTGTAAATCATGAAAACCACACTTTCTACGATGATTACAGCACCGTCTACAATGATTCCGAAGTCAATAGCTCCCAAGCTCATCAGGTTAGACCAAACACCAAAGATATTCATCATGATAAAGGCAAACAGCAACGACAAAGGAATAGTAGATGCTACAATTAATCCTCCTCGAAAATTCCCTAAGAAAATCACAAGAACGAAAATGACAATAAGACCACCTTCAAGTAAGTTATTCCTAACTGTACTCGTGGTTTTAGCGATTAACTTAGCTCTATCGAGGAAGGGTTCTATCGTTACACCTTCAGGAAGTGATTTTTGAATCTCTGCTACTCGTTCCTTTACCCGTTGTATTACTTCGTTCGAGTTCCCTTCTCTTAGCAACATTACGATACCTCCAACAGCTTCTCCTTTACCATCTTTAGTAAGTGCTCCATAGCGAATAGCTTTACCAAATCGAACAATCGCAACGTCCTTTATGAGCACAGGAATATTGTTTTCTGTCTTGATGACAATATTTTCTAAATCTTCTAATGAACGAGCTAGACCCTCACCACGTATAAAGTTTGCCATTCGGTCTTTGACAATGTAAGCTCCACCTGTGTTTCCATTATTTGTTTCTAATGCATGAAAAATTTCGAGCATCGAAACATTCATGTTTTTCAGGTCTCTCGGATTGATGGTTACTTCGTATTGCTTGATATTGCCTCCAATACTATTGACCTCAACCACGCCTTCTAGCATTGCCATTTGTCTTTTGACAATCCAATCTTGTATCTCTCTTAAATCAGATAAGCTGTATTTTGAGCGATACTCAGGAGCTACTTCTAATGTGTATTGGTAAATCTCTCCAAGCCCTGTGGAGATAGGACTCATAAACGGTTCACCGAATTTCTCAGGGATTTGAGATTTGATTTCACTCAACTTTTCACCCACCAATTGACGAGGTAAATACGTGCCGAAATCATCATTAAAAACTACAGTAACCACGGAAAGACCGAAACGGGAAATAGAACGAATTTCATTTACTTCGGGTAAGTTAGACATTGCTAACTCGACAGGATAAGTAACAAATTGTTCAATATCCTCCGTCCCCAAATTGGGTGAGACAGTGATAATTTGTACCTGATTGTTTGTGATGTCAGGTACGGCATCAATTGGTACTTTCTTCATGGAGTAAACTCCAAGACCAATCCAAGCAACCATCATTATTCCAATGATGAGCTTATTCTTTATTGAAAAAGAAATAATCTGATTAATCATTACGACTAAGTTTAAGGACACAGAATTACTGTGCTTGTACTACATTTGGTAAATTGGACAAGACGCACTTGTCCCGTTAAATGTGACCTTAACTTATCGGAGGGCGAAAAAGAGTGTTGTAATGTATTGTTGAAGGGTGCTCAAAATAAAAATTGATGTTTTCTGAATCTTCTGCTTCAACTAAAGTAGAACAATAGGTTACTGCTCTAGTTAAAGTGAGACTAGCGGGACAGCAAGAACAATTGCAAAACGGTGTACAACAACCATCATCACAATCTCCATCATTATCATTTTCAGCTAATTCGTGAGTTTTGTTACATGACTCATCGTACTGAATATCAGGACATGGCACAACTGATATTAGTGAAAGGTAAAATGATAATATGATAGAAAGAACCTTCAACAATTCTAAGATAAAGAATTATTCTCTAAAGTAAAGAATTATTCGTGCAAACGAGTTGCAAAGTTATTGGCAGTTCTCACAAATCCCCTGAAAAACCATTGATAAGGAGCTTGGCGTAAAGTTTTTAGGAATGTTTACTGAAGGGATATGAGCTTCTGTAAAGCAATAAGTCTCATCACATTTTTGACAATGGAAATGAACATGTTGGTCTTGTGGAGCACATTCACAACCTTCTTCACAAGCAGCATATTTTAATGCACTAGTACCGTCCTGAATAGTATGGATAATCTTTTTTTCTTCAAAATTTTTGAGCGTTCTGTAAAGCGTGACTTTATCTACTAGCTCCAAACGGCTTTCTAATTCTTTTGCACTTAACGCTGTCGCAGATTCCATCAAAACCGATAGTACGTTAATACGAACTGCTGTTGGTTTTATATCATTGTCTTTTAATTTTTGCTCTATCATTACCTTAAAAATAGGAAGAAACACCAAATTGAATACCGCCTATTTTACTAGGTGGGTTACCCAATATATCAGTTTGACTCATAAACCTGTAGTTTAATCTAATAACCGTTTGCTCCACTGGTCGGAAGCTGATAGCAGGAACAAAAGCTATTATATCTTCTCCAATATTAGTGTTTGTTTCTTTGAAAACACCTACGTTCCAATCAACATATTCTAGTCGAAGAGCAAGGTTTATAGTGCTATTTGAAAAACCTAAAACTCTCTTTTTTAAAATAGGTTGAATAATATCTAAAAAACCACCATACTGTCTTGACCCATATTGTTGAGTGTAACTTTCAGGTACATCTACGAATACCCAAGACCATTCTCCAATAACCTTGGTGTTCAATATAGGTATAGTTGTGTTAACATCAATTGCTAACACGTCTAATCTTCGTTTATCATCCAACACTAATCCGTCAACAGTATGAGTATTATATGTCCCTCCCATATAAGATAAACCAAACTCAACCATGTCATTATACTTTGTCGCTATTTTACCTGTCAGTAAAGGTTCTCCATTAGTACTTTCATTAAACCGTTCCTTATTTTGTTTGGACGCAGGGAGATAGGTTTTATTTTCAGTATTATCAATAATTGAATCATCAAAACCATTGGTCAAATACAACTCATATCCTAAAGCCCATTTTTTATTGTAGTATTTCCCATAAAATCCAAAACCAGGATTACTCCAAGTAGCTGATAACATTTGAGTTGCGGAAATTGGACGGTCAACAAATTCCCATTTCGGTCCGTCATGATTCTGATTGAATGCTCCGATTGGGTTCATAACAATACCACCCCTCAAATTTAATAAAGGATGAAAGGTAATATCTAAAGCAGCAAACTCAATTGCTACTTCTTCTCCACCTTCTTCAAATTCTATTTCGGATAAAAATTTAATTCTACTATGTAATGAAGAAGCTACGAACAATGTCATTCTCGGTACAGCAAAACTATGTCCATCAGTAATTCCATCTTCTCCCAAATATTGGTATTGAGCTTCTATGTATCCTCCTACGGAAACAGGAGATTTTCCAACTCCTAGAAAAGGACGGTTGTATGTTGCGTCCATATTAAGCATATTGAAAGACGTATCTAGAGGTATTCTTTTTAAAAATGTACTATCAATCTGACTGAAAGCCTGAGTATAGAAAAAGGTAATGAGAAGTATTAAGAATAGATTTTTCACTATGACAATTTTATTTTTAATGATTGATTTTGAACCTCTACTAAAAATGATTTTAAGGGACTCATTGCAGGTCCATTTGTTACAAGCCCTTTAGAATTAAACTCACTTCCATGGGCAGGACATTGGAGTCTATCTCCATAGACCTGTAACTCAGCTCCCTGATGAGTACATTGCATTAGTAGGGCAGTGTAGTTTTCGGTGTCGTTTTTAAAAACAACAAGAGGGAACTTCAAGGCTTGATTCTCAACAATCAGATATCTATAGAACTTTTTATTATTGGCGTCATTTGTTTGTTTTCTCACAAAATCATCCATGTCTAGCACTAAATATTCTTTATCAATATTGCCACTAACATATCTTGTACCTGAGCAAGACTCTAACAGAACACTGCTGAACATTAAACCAAGACAGCCTTTCCCGCATTTCGTTATAAATGATTTCCTGTCCATACTACAATGATTCAAGAAATAGTAATAATGCTTGTTTTTCAGACTCCGATAAGGCAGTGTATTGATTTCGGCTTTGTTCAGCCTCTCCTCCATGTAAAAGAATTGCTTCTTCTATGGATGTTGCTCTTCCATCGTGAAGTAAAAAATAGCTACCACCTTGTGAGTTTGGAGATAATCCTAAGCCCCATAATGGTGGTGTTCTCCATTCAAATGTTTCAGCAGAACCTTCTGTCACACCATCATCTAGCTCAGCCCCCATATCATGTAAGAGTAAATCTGTATATGGGTATATCACTTTATTGGATAACGCTGATACATCTGATTCAGGAGTTGTCCATTGAGGTGTATGACAAGATGAACAGTTAATTTGTGTAAATAATCCTTTCCCAAATAAAACTTCAGGGTCATCAGAATCTCTTGGAATAGGAGTTTTAAGTGTTCTCAAATAAAACACTACATTTCTTACCGTTTGGTCACTAACCTCGGGGTCTGTACTTAACATCGAAGAAGGGTCTATCGGCTCGAAGGTCGAAGTTATTCCCATATCTTGGTTATATGCTCCTACAGTTTGATGTAATAAATCAACAGCCGAAGCCTTCTTTCCAAACCGCCCTATATATTTCCCATTCGAGGGAGTGTGCCTCCAATTTGAAATAAAATAAGAAGGAGGGGTAATGTAGTTGGGAACTCCTGAAATACCATCTCCGTCACTGTCCAATGGGTCAGCATTTTCAAGAATTTGTGAGTCAGTCAATGACTCTAAAAAACCTAAGCCCGTTACGGCAGGAGGTGTGAATTTCATAAATGGTATACCACTAGGTAGGGTTTCGGGTTCGTACCCAAGAATGGCTCTATTTTGTAACTGAGGACCTCCAATTCTTAAATCAGGAGATTGATTAGGCTCAGTTTGTCCGAATCTAGTTAAGGTAGTAAAAGGATGACCTTTACCATCTCCTGCATGGCAACTACCACAAGATGTTGCAACAAAACGAGGTCCTAAACCTGTTTCCGCAGTAAATATCTCATCGTTAAAAGCGATATCTCCTGCAAGAAACTGTTGATTCTCTGAATGACTTAACCCACTGACAGGTCCGTCTAATAATTCATTTTCTTGTGGTTCAGCAGGAATAATCTTCTCACAAGATGATAGCAGTATTATTCCAAAACAAAATACAAAGAGTTTATTTTTAACCATGTCTAATTTATAATTTAGACAAACCTAAAAATATTTGTTTGACCAATCTAACTTTAGCTTGTGTTTTTTATTTGGATTTCTCTTATAAATAGCCTCCTATGTCATTTATAAAAAGACATAGGAGGCTAAAACTTGTTTTATATTTTTAAAGGTTATGGAGGTTTGTCTATTTAATCTCTTCCAAATCCATGTGACACACAGGGCATTCACCCTCTGCATCGTATGTTTTCTCACCTTCGCACTTCATGGGACAAGCATACTTTGTCGTTGCTTCTGAATGTTCGTGTGTATGTCCTTCGTGATTATGCTCTTCTGTTTTAGCATCACCACCACAAGATGACAGGATGACTGCCGAAGCAATCATTATCGAATACATTACTTTTTTCATTTCGTTATTATTTATAGTTATAAAAATTATTTTACTCTATCATATTGGCAACAGCCAGGAAGGCTATTATATACTTTATCATCAGCCTTAGAGCCATCTACATCATGACCAACAGCAGCTATTAAGGACTTAAGCTTTTCTAATGTAATCACATGTGGGTCGTAGGTGACTGTCATCATTTTCGTTTTCACATCCCAAGATGCTTTGGAAACACCTTTTACTCCTTTCAGAGAAGACTCAATTCGTTTCTTACACATCCCACAATTGCCGTAAACTTTGAATACTTCCGCTTCATTATGGAGTATTTCATTAATACTCTCTATCGAAGATGGTGTAGCATGTACTGAATAAACCATCATCGTTGTAACCGCCATTACACAGGCTATCATTAACTTTTTCATATTGATTTGACTTTAGATTATACTTATTTAATTGTTGTTTTTACCTCACCACATTTCAGCATTGCTTCTCCGAAGTAAGGGTTCTTAATTTCTTGTTCCGTACTTAGCCAATCCGCCCCATTATCTTGATTTGCCATTGGACAGTGTTGAACATAAAGCGTTTTCTCTATCGGTTCAAACGTCTTAGCTATCATTACCATTTGCTCAGATAGGGTCACAAAATACTGCCTGACATTATCAATATCATTCGATTTAGTAAGAGTATAGATTGCTTTCTTAGCCTCAGAACTATGTTTCATCCACACATTATGAGCTTCACCTTTAAAAATTGACATGTTGACTTTCCCAAGCTCCTTTTCAAAGACTTTGGCTTCTTGAATGCTTTTATCAAAGTCATCATTCACTAATGCTTCTTTTAGTTTCAAATAGGAATCAAACAATGGTTTTAAAGACTCCTTAACCTCCTTACTAATAGAAACCTTCTTAGAGTGGTTGGTTTGAGTATTCATGTTATTATCACCACCATGATTATGACCTGTCATTACAACTCCACCCTCAGGGTTCATCATACTTGGTTTACCTGCCAATTGAGCAGAAGCGTCTATACTAAATGTTCCATGGGTGGCTATCTCTTCACCTTCTTCTAACCCGTCTAACACCACATAACTTTCACCCAATGAAGTTCCTAAATCCACTTCTCTCATCATGAAATTAATACCTCCAATTTCACTTGTTTTAACATACACAACTGATTTTTCACCTGTCCACATAACTGCTGTCTTAGGAATCACAATTGATACATCACTTTTATTGATTGGGTTATTCAGTGTTCCCTTCACAAACATTTCAGGTTTTAACCCTGTCTTATTATTCACAACTACTCTTGCTTTTGCCACTCTTGTTTTAGGGTTTATTACAGGGTCTATGAATGAGACCTTAGCTTTAAACTTTGAACTTGGAATAGATTGTACGCTATACTCTATTTCATCACCAACATTGACCCATTCCATATCACTTTCATATACATCGAATAAAATCCAAACCTTAGTAAGGTCGGCTATTTCAAACAAAGACGCACCTGTTTTAATATAGTCTCCAACATTTACCCTTTTGGAAGTAACTACTCCGTTGATATCAGCTAGTATTGGGAAGTTTTCCGATGGCTTTCCTGTTTCAAGGATAGCTTCTATTTGTTTGTTAGTAAGCTTCCAATTTTTCAACTTTTCTTTTACCGCTTCGAATAATTCAGGGTTTGTTGACTTTACCTTTTGTGCCTCAAACAATTCTTCCTGAGCACTTATTAATTCAGGCGAATACACAAAAGCAACGATTTGCCCTTTTGACACATACTCACCTGTCGTATTAATTAATAATCTCTCAATTCTGCCTGAAATATGACTTGTTTGAGATGATACGGTACTTTCGTTCACCTGTACCTTTCCATTAAGTTTAACTTGCTTAACAGGTTTTTCTTTTTTGACTATTGCAGTTTGCACATTTGCTAACTGCATAGCTGTTGGAGACATTTTAATCTCCATTGGGTTTTCTTCCGATGTTTCTACAGAGCTTACAGGAATTAAGTCCATCCCACATATCGGGCATTCTCCCGCTTCATTTTTTCTAATTTGAGGGTGCATAGAACATGTCCAAACTTCAGATGCAGTTTCCTCTGAATCAATATGCTCATGCCCACGATTCGAAGAATCTCTAAGAAAGACCCCACCAATGACCATACCCAATATCAGTGTAGTCATTGCTACTATTATTGTTGTTTTATTTATGTTTTTCATCTTATTCTGATTTTGCAGTGATATAATCTAACTGTGCTAAAGCGATATGGAACTCCGTACTCGAAGTAGCCAAAGCAATTTCATATTTGAGCAATTGCTGTTGCATCCTCAACACCTCTTCGAAGTCCTTACCTGAATTTGCATAAGCAACATTTAGCAGGTCAACTACCTGTTTCGTTTTCACCATTTGATTGCTGTAAAGAGTGATTAGTTGCTCGGATTTTCCCAATTCAAACCATGCCATCTCGTACTTACTAAACAGCGTATTTTCTACACTCTCTTTTTTATATTCCAAAGCTGTTCTCATGAGCACAGCTTCTTCTACTGAGGCTTTGTATTTACCTCTGAAGATTGGTAAACTCATTGAAACCATTGGCATGAATGCATTTCTACCATTGTCAGAGACATCCATATCTGTACGTTCACTTATAAATGCATAATCTAGTCCTACTCCGAATTTGGGTAATCCACTTTTCTTAGCAACTTCCACCATGGAATTTGTTGCTCCTATCTTAGAGTCTATCGCCTTTAACATAGGGTTAGATGTAAGTAAACTATCTCTTCTATATTGATTTGCTATCGCTATGGGCGAGAGTGAATCCAAGACAATTATTGCAGAAGAGTCAGGTCGATTCAAGAGTCGGTTAAAACTAACGCTGTATGGCTTTAGCTTGTCCTGCAATAATTGGATATCCGTTTTCATATCATCTATCATGATATCAACTCGAATAACATCAGTCATTGCTGCTTTTCCATTCGATACAGAAGTAGTAGCCAACTGCTTATATGATTCAAGAATAGCTAAATACTCCTTCATCAAAATGATATGCCTTTTGATTTCGTAAAGGGGATAGTACGCTTTCTTCACATTGAAGTATAGTTCGTTTTTATCGTTCAAAAACTCCTGATATTTAGCTTCTGCCTGTAATGTGGCAACATCTTCTTTCGCTTTTAGCGTTCCAAACCACGGGAACATTTGACTCAATGATACTTTCGCTCGTTGAGCACCAACACGTGTTTCAACGGGACTGATGAAGTATCCAAAAGACACCGTTGGGTCAGGCAATGCATTTACCTGAGAGACTCTTTGTAACGATGCTTCAAAAGCAGTGTATGAGGATTTTAACTCGGGGTTATTCTCTGAAGCTTCCTTTAAATAATCTTCAAGCGTTTGTGCTTGTAGACCTATAGGAAACAACAAAAGACACCCTATGATATTGATTATATAGATTTTCATGATTGTGTCTTTTTAATTTTTCGTTCCTCTCTTATACTATATAAAACAGGTACAATGAAATAAGTAATAGAGGCAACTATCATCCCACCAAAAGCAGGAATAGCCATTGGAATCATAATATCTGCCCCTCTTCCTGAAGAAGTTAGTACAGGTAAAAGAGCTATAATAGTTGTAGCTGATGTCATGACCGCAGGTTTAATTCTTCGTTTCCCCGCTGTTATCACGGCATCTCTTACAGCTTCAATGGTTGTAGTCTTATTATTCTTGAAACTTTGGTCAAGATATGTTCCCATAAGAACCCCATCATCCGTAGCTATTCCAAAAAGAGCAATAAAACCAACCCAAACCGCAACACTTAAATTAATGGTATGGACTTGGAATAAATCTCTCATGTTTGTACCAAACAAGTTGAAATCGAAAAACCAATCCTGACCGTACAACCACAGCATAATGAAAGCACCACTAAATGCCATTGCTATTCCCGCAAATATCATGAGGGATGTAGTAATAGACTTAAACTGAAAATAGAGAATGAGGAAAATGATAATGAAGACAAGAGGAACTATTATTGCCAACCTCTTTTCTGCTCTCACCTGATTCTCATAACTACCTGAAAACTTATAACTTACACCTGAAGGGACAGTTAATTCTCCCGCATCTATTTTACTTTGAATATATTCCTGTGCATCGTTAACAACATCCACTTCAGCAAACCCATCCTTTTTATCAAGAAGCACATACCCAACCAAGAAAGTGTTTTCACTCTTAATCATTTGAGCACCTCGTACATATTCAATGTCTACTAGCTCTCCCAATGGAACTTGTACACCTGTTGGTGTTGGTATGTAGATTTTCTTTAATGTACTTGGGTCATCACGTAATTCACGTGGGTATCTAACCCGTACAGGAAATCGTTCCCTTCCTTCAACCGTAGATGTAATTTGCATACCGCCAATGGCTGTTTCAATCGTTCGCTGCACATCTTCGATTGTCAAACCATAACGAGAAATTGCTTCACGATTTATGTTTAGGTGTATATAGGGTTTTCCAACAATTCTGTCAGCAAAAACAGCTTCCGACTTTACTGAAGGTACTTCTTTTAACAAGCCTTCTAACTTCATCCCGAAGTCTTCTATTGTCTTCAAATCAGGTCCAAATACTTTAATACCCATAGGTGCTCTCATTCCTGTCTGAAGCATGACTAATCGAGTCTCGATAGGTTGAAGTTTAGGTGCAGAGGTTACGCCTGGGATTTTAACAACCTTAATTATTTCAGTCCAAATGTCATCAGGAGACTTTATAGCTTCTCTCCAATTCCTGAAGTATTGACCTGAACCATCTATTCTTAAACTACTAGCCGTTATGCCTTGCAGCAACGCTTCTTCGTTAGTGAGCGTATCCCCCGAAGTAAGTATAAAACGACCTTCAGAATCAATTTTAAAGCGTTCACGATGACCTTTTTTATTAAGTGCATATTCTGATTTATAATTAATGATATTCTCATACATAGAGATTGGAGCAGGGTCTAATGCTGTTTCTGCTCTACCCATTTTCCCTACAGCTAATTCAATTTCAGGAATATTTGCAAGAAGCATATCTAGCTGCTGTACAACTCTTTTGTTTTGTTCTACCCCTGCATGAGGCATTGATGTAGGCATTAAAAGAAAGCTACCCTCGTTAAGAGATGGCATAAACTCCTTACCTGTAGACTGCCATATCATATAACCAAAATACATCACTGTAATTGGAAGAATCAAAAACAACCATTTGAAGCGAAGGCAGAATCGAAGTATTGTTTCGTAGAAATGTTCTAATAGAGAAAAAGAACCAAGGATACTCCCTACAACCAATGCTACGAACAAGAAGTTGGTTAGAATTGGTTTTCCTGCCCCAAGTGGCATCCAATAATTAGCAAGAAGCCACGTAATCGAGGTTGCAGAAATGACAACAGTTAGGTTATTGGTGACCCAATTCTTTTTAGGACTATATTCCTGCAAAAACCAAGAAGCTCCGAAGGCAATCAATGTCAATCCACCCCATAATGAAATCCAAATACATGATGCTAATCCAACTACTATCAACAAGGCGTTAAATGCTTTCTCTTTTGCGTTTTTATTTATTTTAATGCCAAAAAACCAATTAGCTATAGTTGGTAATATGATTAAGGAAACCAACAAAGCTGCTAGAAGAGCAAATGTTTTAGTAAATGCTAAAGGTCTAAATAACTTCCCCTCAGCAGCCTCCATTGTAAATACGGGCACAAAACTTACAATCGTAGTTGCTACGGCTGTTACAATAGCTGAACTTACTTCAGCAGAAGCCTTGTATATAGTTTCTTTTAACTTCTGAGAAGCAGGTGCTTCATCAATATGTTTGATTACATTCTCAGATAGCACTATCCCCAAATCCACCATAGTACCTATAGCAATGGCAATACCTGACAATGCTACAATATTAGCATCAACATGAAAGTATCTCATCGCAATGAAAACCATCAACACTGCTATCGGCAACAAGCTAGAGATAAGAATAGAAGCTCGAAGGTTAAGAACCATAATAATCACCACTAGTAATGTGATGAGGATTTCAAGTGAAAGAGCTTCCTCTAATGTGCCTAATGTTTCGTTTATTAATTGAGTTCTGTCATAAAAAGGAACTATAGTCAATTGACTTTCAACTCCATTAGCCAACATCTTTTTGGGTAGACCCGAAGACAACTCTTCAATTTTATCCTTCACATTGTTTATCACCTGTAAAGGATTAGAGCCATACCTAGCAACTACAACCCCTCCGACAACTTCCGCACCATCTTTATCTAATAAGCCTCGCCTTGTTGAAGGACCGAGTGTAACAATACCAATATCCTTAACTCTAATTGGTACATTATCACTAACTGCCACTACAGCTTGTTCTATGTCTTCAATTGATTTAATGTACCCAAGTCCTCGAACTAAATACTCGGCTTGATTAATCTCGATTGTTTTTGCCCCAACATCACGATTAGACTTTTTAACAGCCATCATCACCTTATGTAAAGGAATATCATAGACTTTTAAAGCATCAGGATTAACATCAACTTGATATTCTTGAACATAACCTCCGATGGAAGCAACTTCAGAAACACCGTCAACAGAGTTCAAACCATACTTGACATAAAAATCCTGTATAGTTCGTATTTCATGTAAATCCCAACCTCCTGTTGGGTTTCCATCTTTATCTCTTCCCTCCAAGGTGTACCAATATACTTGCCCCAAGGCTGTAGCATCAGGTCCGAGTGCAGGTTGAACCCCTTCAGGTAATAACCCCGAAGGCAATGAGTTTAGCTTTTCTAATATTCTTGACCTTGACCAATAGAAATCTACCGATTCATCAAAGATTATGTAAATACTAGAAACACCAAAAATAGATGAACTGCGAATGGATTTTACGTTGGGAATACCAAGTAATGAAGTCGTTAATGGATAAGTGATTTGGTCTTCAATATCTTGCGGAGACCTACCCATCCATTGGGTAAATACAATTTGCTGATTTTCCCCTATATCAGGAATAGCATCAACAGGAACAGGGTCAGACGGAAGTATGTCTGTCTTCCATCCAAATGGGGCTGTTACCAATCCCCACCCTACAAATAGTAGGATTACTAATGTGGTTACTAACTTGTTATCAAGAAAGTAACGAATGATTTTATTTAACATATCAATAGATTGAAATGAACAATAGGAAAGTTGTTCTAAAGCATAAGAATGCCTTGAAATCTTACAGAATTATTAACTGTATAGATTTATCTATGATATGGTATCAAATAAGAAAGGTCTGAAACAGGACTTGAACGTCTCTATTTCTAAGAGGGGGAGAATAATCACCAAAAGCTACTTCTTGCTGAAAACTAGAAGTTAGTAACTCAAAATAGGTATAGACAAAAGTGAAAACAAAGTTTACATCTATTTGAGGTTGAGCAATAGTGCGTTGAAAGTCATCCTCAACATCAAGAGACATGTAGTGATTCTCACAACAAGACTTTTTCTTAACTGTAGTTGTTTCAAAATCAGTTTCACAAGATGTGTCCATTTTATCCATCCCGCAATCAAGTGTCTTATCACCAAACACTAATTTAGATTTAACTGCATGACCACCACAAAAATGTGTAGCCACAGAAAACCCCATATTGGTAAACAACAGGATGAAACTTAACGATATAGCGAGAATCTTCTTCACTTAATTGCAAGATACGAAATTACCTATAATTCAGTTTATATAATTTTGTCAGTGTTTTATATGATTATGGTCAACTGCAACAAGAATTATTTCCCTCTTGTATTGGTGGACATGGTACAGTCCCATAAGAACAATATACACAACAGTCTCCTTGGTTGGGTTTCAATACTTTTTTACAGTGTTCACATTCGTAAAAGTATTGACATGCATCTGTGGGCATTTTTTCTTCTTTTTGATGTCCACACTCAGGGCATGTTATTGTTGAAATCAATTTAATCTCCATATTCTTCTCTATTAGTTACTTTATAGCCTGTTTCTTTCTCTACCAATCTCGCTAATTCTTCAATTGAAATCATTGATTTATCATATACGATGTCGGCTTTTCCTGTTTCGTAGGAAGAATGAGCTTCAATTACTTCTACAGCATTGGTTAAGACAGAGTTGACATGATGTTCACATCCTGAACAAGTCATTCCTTTAATTACTAATTGACCTTTTGTCGTATTAGTAATATTCACAACAATATTTTTAGAAGGTTTCATTCGGTAGAATATATGGGAGTAATAAGGGAAGGTTATTGATACTATCGCAAAAACAGTTACTCCTATTAAGAAACCTTTGGTTTGATAAAATTTCGGTTTCTCAGGAGAACATCCACAGTCATCAGTTGATTTAGGTTTTAAATGAGTAAACCAAGCATAACCAATAGCTAGAATTGTTACGCCTATTGAATATGGTCTTAGTGGCTCTACCCATGATAACGTAGAACCAACGCTACCAACTCCTGCTATGGCAGCAATCAAAGGTGGTACACAACAAGAAGAGGCTGCAATCGCAGTTAAAACGCCTGTTGCAATAGCTTTTTTCGACTCCCTTTTATTAGATGCCATCATTATTAAGTTTTAGTTCCCACTTTATCCATGCTGTCCAAAACTTGTAATATTGGACTAACTAGTATTTCGTATTCCTTTGAGATGGAATAGAAAATGGTCTGAGCAATTCTGTCTTGTTGAACTATTCCTGCCAACCTCATTTTCTTTAAATGTTGTGAAATAGCGGGTAAGGTCATTTCTAAGATGTCACTCAAATCACAAGGACATAACCTTTTCTCCTGTTGTAGTAAAAACAAAATTTTTAACCGAACATCATTTCCTGAAACATTCAAGATGTTAGATAGAAAGCGTAATGCATCTCCCTTTGAGTTCAAATTATTTTTGCACCGATTTATTTGTTGCTCATCAGCATATACCCTGATACAAGACTGTTTATTCATTGTTTAAGTGTTTGCTTAAATAACAATGTAAGTTTAGTAAAAGTTTATTATTTAAGCAAACATTTAAATAAGCTGTAACAGCATCAAAAGAGCCATTCCAACCATCGTTAAATCTTCGATGATAGTCACTGTACTCATAGGTAGATTAAACACGTCACCAAGACAAGCACACTTGATTTTCTTCTTGTTCAAATTACTTTGGATAACACCAATACTACTGACTCCAAGAATAATTGCTGTAGCTAAATTTGTTTCGAACGGAAATAGGTTTGTTAGATACAATAATCCCAATACTAGCTCTACAAACGGGTAAATATATCCCCATGCATTCCATTTGGCAGCAACGATGTCGTACATCTTGTAGGACGAAGCGAAGCCTTGGATATTGAGGAGTTTGAAAAATGAGAACACAAGGAAGAACCCTGCCATAAAGTGCCTCATCCAATTCATTGAAGAAAACTCATTGAAAGGGTACTGTACAGCTCTACAAACGGGTAAATATATCCCCATGCATTCCATTTGGCAGCAACGATGTCGTACATCTTGTAGGACGAAGCGAAGCCTTGGATATTGAGGAGTTTGAAAAATGAGAACACAAGGAAGAACCCTGCCATAAAGTGCCTCATCCAATTCATTGAAGAAAACTCATTGAAAGGGTACTGTACAAGTAAGGTTGTTCCTGCAATAAAACCAACTATCAAGAACAGTGGTTTATAGGTGCTTAATTTCACTTCAGGCAAAGAGCTTGAACTCTTAATTTCAGGAAGAGGAGTAAGTTTCTTCTCCTGATTTTCCTCTATGATTTTATAGTCACCCTTTTCTTTGATTAACCTGTCAATCTCATCTTTCGATGGTTGGTTATCATTATCAATTGTCAATTGAGGAGAAGTCACTTGGACACTGGAGTTGCTATATTAGATGAGACGGTAAGTTAAGGAGTAAAATAAAAATAAATACCTTAACAAAATGAAACGAGAATCCTATAGTAAAGAATATAAAATCAAGGCGGTAGAGCTTAGTAATGTACGCGGTAGCGTAGTAGAAATAGCACGTGAATTAGGCATAAATGCAAATCTAATTTACCGTTGGCGTCGGGAGCTAGCTCAAAATCCGGATATAGCTTTTAGTGGGCAAGGAGTAAAAGCATTGACCGAAGAACAAAAGGAGTTAGAACGCTTACGTAGTGAGTTGAAAGATGTGGCCTTGGAACGAGATATCTTAAAAAAGGCGGTTGGCATCTTCTCCAAGAGCGATCGGAAGTCATCAAATTCATAAAAGATCATCAACGAGAATATCCGATTGAGAAGATGTGTAAACTCTTTAGAATCAACAAAAACACTTACTATCGAAGTAGAAATTATCAGCCTTCTTGCAGAGATAACGAGAATCGCAATTTGCTGGCGGAGATCATGCGAATACATGCTGCCAGTAAAGCCAGTTATGGCAGTCCTCGAATGACAAAAGAATTGAATTCGAAAGGTTATAAGGTTTCCAGACCTCGTGTAGCAAGATTAATGACTCGTCATGGAATAAAAGCTGTTCATGCCAAGAAATTCAAGATTACAACAGATTCTAAACATCAATATCCAGTTGTTGCCAACATACTCGATAGGAATTTCGAAGCCGACTTTAAAGCTCAGGCTTGGGTATCTGACATTACTTATATTCGTACAGCTCAAGGGTGGCTTTATTTAACGGTAATAATAGACTTGTTTGATCGTAAAGTGATTGGATGGGCATTAAGTAGTGGTTTAAAAGCAGAGCAAACAGTAATGCCTGCCTGGAGGATGGCTGTTAAGAACAGAACCCCATCCGAGCAAATGATCTTTCACTCAGATCGTGGGATTCAATACGCTTGTCAGGCATTTGCAAATTTAGTCGAAAGTTACGGGGTAAGGCGTAGTATGAGTAGAAAAGGAAATTGCTGGGATAATGCGGTAGCTGAGAGCTTTTTCAAAAGCATTAAAATTGAATTCATCGACCGAACCAAATTTGAAACCAGACAAGATGCAGAACTACATATATTTACTTGGATCGAAACCTGGTATAATAGAAATCGAAGACATTCAGCTATTGGAAATATGACCGTAGTCGAATTTGATAATTTTAACAAACTAAAAAATGTGGCTTAACTATTCGTACCATTTTTTGTTGCAAGTCCACATTGTATTCTGAAGACCTAAGTATGGAAGAAATCAAAAAGGAAAGAAAGAAAATAAAAAACAATCACGATTCATGAAAGAACGTCAACTCAGCATTAAAATAAAGCCAACCACTTATAAAAAAATATCTAAGCTAAAGCTTTATTTAGAAGACAAACACAATTCTCACACAATCCCTCGTTCCACGATTTTAGATTACTGTGTTAATAGTTTCATAAAAGCTTTAAAAGAGGAAAATGATAAGTCTAAGGAAGAAGGTTGTTAAGTTTCTTTTTCCTGCTGTATATTCTTAATTCCTTTTGAACTTTTCCCGAGTTATTTCTAATTCCTTTTGAATAGTAGTCTACGATTTTTCCAAAAATCTCATTTTGAGGAAGCTTTTCAAAAAAATCAAAGGACACTTCACAATCGGCATTAAAAAATTCCTTCAAAAATGCTTCTTTAAAAGCATACAGATAGTGGTCGATACAATAAAGATATATCCCTAACACATCTTCTTCTCTGTATAGCTCATACCCGACTTGCATAGTAGGATTGGTTTTCATTCCTATTGATTCGGCATACATTGATTGGATTGATTTTCTCAATCTATCTACTGACCTAGATTCCTTTTTAATGAACCCAACTGTAGAAATCAAAAAAGCCTTAAAGTCATTCTTTGAAAGTAAATCTAAATTCTTCTTGATGCTTTGAATAGTTAAATTCACATGAAAAAACTTATTTATTTCATTTAAAGCAACAATATCAATAGCCCCCGTATTAGAAATGAAATCTATGCTAGTGATAGAAATTAAGCCTTCCCGAGTTAGCTCTAATTCAATTATAGTTTCATCACTATGTACAACTCTTTTATACATCATAAACTATATATGCGATTAGCATGGTTTCAGTCCAACAAACGTAGATGAGACACTCTAACTCTATTTAACGCAAAGTAAACGCAGAATCCTGAAGGCTCTAATTCTTTTCAATTTTTTCCGTATATTTTCCGTAA
>CBDDLA010000005.1:0-29694 GCA_965230485.1 Putridiphycobacter sp. | reverse complement strand
TTTTGATCTAACGAGTTGGTTTGAACTGCTAGCTGTTCTTTTCTTTTCTCAACCACTAAGGAGCAATCTTTCAGTAGCAAAGCTAAATCACCTGATAACTTTTCCTTCGAAACGCTCTTAGGAAATTGGCGATTCAAAAACTCTATGAATCCTTCATTGACAGAGGTTGCTGATGCATTTTTTCGACATTCTCTATTGTTGCATATGTAGTAGTGCTTTGCTTTTTTCTTGTTCTGATAACCCGTGAATTTATGTCCACAGCTGGAACAATATAGGTAGCCTTTAAGAGGAAGCTCAACTGTAGTTTTATAGTTCTTTGTCCAACCCTTTGAGCTTCGATATTCAATTAACTTTGTGACTTTTTTAAATTCTTCAATAGAAATAATTTTTGGGTGATTGCCCATAACAGGTTCGTAGTCGTTGCTTCTGGACAAAAGGACACCCGAATAGAATGGGTTTCGGAAAATCTCAGACCATCGTTTAACATTAATTACATACCCTTTAATAGCAATTGTTTTTTGAACCTCTGTTGGAGTAGCTCCACCAATTAGAAGCTTGAACCCTTCCCGTATTAAATGACCATTAGCATTAATGTATATTTTTTTATTCTTGTCTCTAGCATAACCTTTAGGAAGTGAATGAATCCAGTCACCTGACTGAATTCGTGCTTTGTTGCGCCTAATTGTGTCGAGACTCTTGTTTTGGTTTTGCACAGAAGCCATTGTCAAAGACATCATCAACATTACTCGACCTTCAATGCTGTCAGGGTCGAGATTATTGATAACGCTATATACCTTGATGTCGAGTCTATTAAGCACTGAAATAATTTCAATTGCCCGAAGTCCCGTTCGAGAGAATCGGTCATAACTATAGCAGATTATGGCACCGATGTTATCTTGGTTCGATTTGCAATAGTTTAGCATCTTCTGAAATTCTTTTCGATCAGCATCAGTTTTTGCAGATTCATTAACTCCACCAAAGAAATCCTTAACTGTGAAGCCATATTCTTTGGCAAAATCGAGGCAGTGTGATAACTGGTTTTGTAGGGATTCTGACTCTAATTGGCTAGCCGAACTGACTCTAGTGTAGATTACAGCATTCTTTTCTTTGCTGGAGTCTTTCTGGACTTCTGGAGGTATGAATTGTCTAAAGAATGGATCGTTCATGGTGTTAATGTAAATACGGTTCTATTTACATTAACGCAGATTTTAGTGTGTAAGATATTATTTCAATTTGCTAACAGCTGTTTTAAAGTACTTTTCTTTTATATAGAGATAGTGCTTTTCCCAGTATTCATAATATTCATTGAAGTGGTTAGTGTCAGGTCGTTCAAATAATTCTTCATCATTTTCGATATCTCCTAGCCCCTTAATTTGGTGTTCGTTTTGGTGAAAATATCCATTGTCAATATGCTGAGTGATTCTAATTGATAATGCATTATCACTATTCATTATTTCGTTCCAGTAAAACCTGTAGTCTTTTCTGTTTATAGCATTTTCAGGAACATAAATGAAGAAACATAGTGTGAAGTTTATTTCAGAATCATCACACATGAATTTGAACACTGGAGACTTAACGAATGAGCTTACAATTATTTCAAAAACAACTATTGGTTTTGCCGATGTTGGAAATGGGGTGTCTTTTGCAAATCCACAGATATCGAATAATGTGTATTCATTTTTACTTACTCTTTTAAATACTTCTGTATTCCATTGGTAAGAGTTGAATATGTTATTTGGTAGGTTTAAAAGAGCTTTTTCAGCGGTAGCTGTTTTGGTGTTTCCTTCGGAGTCGGTGACTTTTAGAAACTCATTTGTAAACACTCTTAAACTTGTCGACTCTCTCAAAAGACTCAAAAGTTCGTTTTTAATCTTATCATGACTTGGGTTGTTTTCTAGCCTTGATAAGTCTTTCCCCGGGGAATGTTTGAACCTAAAATATTTTTTCTTTTTCCCATTGACCGCTACAAGTTCAAACTGACCTTCCAAATCAGTTAGCCCATAGTATCTCATGTCTACAAGTTTATTGATGTCAAAAATATCACTCGGTGAATAAATAACACCATTCTTACCTAATGCCTTATCGTGCTTCATACTTTGACTTTATATGAGAAGTGAAAATTAATAAACTAAGACAGATAAACTCATCATAATATGATGTATATTTTGATGATTTAATGTTTAGATGAGACTAAGAGTCGTATGAATAGGATTCAAGATGTTTTAAATGAGCAAGGGCGTACTCAAATTTTCTTGGCAAAGAAACTTGGTAAGAGTTATAACATGGTTAACCAGTATGCTAGAAATGTAAGGCAACCCAGCTTGGAGTTGCTTTTTGAGATTGCAAGGTTATTGGATGTGAAAGTTAGGGATTTAATAAATGAATAATTAAGGTTTGGTAAAAGCCACTATAAATACCATTTATGTTATTGAAAGTTTGGGAGATGGGGATACACAAACGGGTAAAGAATTATACGATGATACGATAAGTAGATATGCTCAATTGTATCAAGGAGATACCCCATTGGTTCATCACTTTTTCCAAGTTAATGGGAAGACAGAGTTTCTTGGTATTCTAGAACATATAAAAAATTTCGCTTCATTTAATTCGTCAGGTGTTTTAATTCACATAGAAGCACATGGTTCAAAAGCTGGGATTCATCTAGCAGACCAATCTATGATAGACTGGGAATGTTTACAGGACTTCTTGATTGAGATTAATATTTCCCTGAATAACCAATTATTCATAACAATGGCGACTTGTTTGGGACGGTATTTACATGAAACTATTGATATCTCTAAAAGGTCACCATTCTGTGCTTTTATCTCCGCTAGTCGAGTGGTTTTTCCTGATGAAATAACAAAGTATTTCACACCATTCTTTGATGAATTGATAAGAACAAGAGATTTAATAGAAGCCTACAAAGTACTAGAGCCTCATGACTCTTTGTTTTATTATAAGGATGTTCAAGTGGTATTCGATGAACTTTGGTTTGCATGGCGATTCAAAATGAAGAATGATCCGACATTTAAAGAAGCATTCAAAAAACAGGTAGAGAAGGATTTTAGAGACCCGAATTTTGCTGTCCCGGGGACACCAAAACCAGATAATCTACAAAATATTAACCGAGAAGATTTAGATTTTGAAGAGGTCTACAGATGGGTTGAAGAAGACTTTGAAAAACAGTATAGAAAGAATTTCTTGTTCGGCATGGGAAGAGAGATCGAACGCCCTAGAAATTTAATAAATAAGAAAAAATCATAATGAAATCAACAACGAAGAAACTTACCACTAATGCTCGGTTGATCAAAGATCATCTTACTGGTTAACCCGCTTCGAATTGTGCCACTAAGATCAGCCTTATTGTGCCAGTAAAACCGGTGCAATTGTGCCACTTTGACCGTTTTGAAATGTGCCATTTATTTAATGGGGAGACCGTTTCAAATTGTGCCACTTCAGGAGATTAAATCGTTTTATCGCTATTACTAATAGATGTAGCGATATGGCGAACAAACTTGATCTCATGGATATAAGACAATTAATACAATTACACGCAGATGGACTTAGTAACCGTAAGATAGGCCAAACATTAGGCATACATCGTAATACCATCAATGATTACATTCGCCGCCTCAAGGCCACAACTAAAACAGCGCAAGAACTTTTAAAACTTGCCGATGAAGAACTTAGAGAGTTTTTTCCAAGTCATACAACAATTAATAATGAGCGCTACGCTCAACTAATGACATTTTTAGAACGTGTTCATCGCGCACGTCATTATCCTGGGTTCACTTTTCAATATCACCATAGAGAATATGTAAACACACATGAGAACCCCTATAGTGAGACGCAATTCATAGAACACTATCGTCGTAAATACAGCAGAGAAAAGGGCTCTATGAAACTAGAACACCTTCCTGGCAATGAACTATTCATCGACTATGCAGGAAAGAAACTTCATATAGTAGATAAGCAAACAGGAGAGCTTAAAGAAGTTGAGGTTTTTATCGCTATACTTCCAAACAGTCAATACACATATGTGGAGGCTTGCTACAGTCAAAAGCGAGCAGATTTGATTGCATGCATCAGTAATACCCTGTCTTTTTATGGAGGAGTTCCCAAAGCAATCGTCTCTGATAATTTAAAGTCGGCAGTGACTCGTGCTTGTAAATATGAGCCGGAAATTAATCGTTCACTCAAAGAATTAGCCCAACACTATGGTTGTGCTATTAACCCTACAAGGGCCTATTCGCCTCAAGATAAGGCCTTGGTTGAAAATGCTGTTAATCTTACTTATCAGCGAATTTATCACCCCTTAAGAGAGATGACATTTTTTTCATTGGAAGAGTTAAATCAGCAAATAAGGATCTTACTGAATCGCTACAACGATCAATTATTCCAACGTAAACAAGCTAGTAGAAAAGAACTCTTTCAGTCCATTGAACAGGGATATTTAAAACCATTAACCGCTACTAGATACGAACTCAAAGATTATAGACGTGCTAAAGTTCAGAAGATGGGATATGTGTATTTTTCACCTGATAAAACTTACTACAGCGTACCTTATCGATATATCGGTAAACATACTCAAATACATTACACACAAAATGTAGTGGAAGTTTATTTCAATCATAAACGCATAGCCATCCATCACAGAAATCATGTATCAGGCTCTTATATCACCAATAAAGACCATCTATGCAGTTCTCACAAGGCCTACATGGAATGGAGTCCTGATTACTTCAAGAAAAAAGCACTTAAACATGGGCAGGCTGTTCACGATTTTGTCTCAGGTCTTTTAGATGGGTACGATTACCCTGAGGTCAATTACAGACGCATTACAGGAGTGTTATTGTTGTCCAATGAATATGGGTCAGAACGATTGAATAAGGCTTGTGAACGCGCTATGTATGCTGATACTTTTAGTTATCACATGATCAAGAACATATTGAAAAACAACCTTGATGGGCAAGCAATGGAACAATCACTTGGTGAAAACAGCTCCCATATCCCAAAACATGAAAACATTAGAGGGGCAGACTATTATAAACAAGTTTAATATTAATAAAATGAACAATACACAAACAGTCGAAAAACTACGTCAAATGCGCTTGACAGCTATGGCAGAACTACATCAACAACATGTTACAAATAATCAGTTCTCAGCATCTACTCCTGATGAATATTTAGCTTTATTGACAGATTATGAATGGGAGGACCGTTTTAATAAGAAGGTGCAGCGCATGCTAAAAAGTGCATTATTAAAACAAAAGGCTACTATTAGCGATATCACTTACACTGAAAACAGAAACCTTGACAAGAATATGTTCGAGCGATTGGCTACACTAGACTTTATGAAAAAATCGGAGAACGTAATCATTACAGGTCCATCTGGGGTTGGTAAAAGTTACTTGGGTCAAGCGCTTGGCCATCAAGCATGTATCATTGGAGAAAAAGTACTTTACAACAATACCTCAAGACTTTTCACCAAGCTCAAACTCGCTAAAGTTGACGGCACTTACCTCAAAGAACTCAAAAAGCTTGGTAGAATAAAGCTACTCATATTAGATGATTTTGGACTTCAAGCTTTCGATAATCATGCTCGAGAAGCTCTTATGGATGTGATAGATGAACGTTACGGACAACTTTCAACAATCGTTTGTTCGCAACTACCCATATCTACCTGGTACGAAGTTATTGGTGAAAGTACTATCGCCGATGCAATCCTTGACAGACTTATTAACTCATCACATCGAATAGATCTTAAAGGGGAATCACTCAGGAAAGGTGTGTTAAATAACTAAAAATTAATTAACATTGTATACGCTCTTGAAGTGGCACAAATACTCCGGTATGCGTGGCACAGTCTCGCCGGTTTAGCCAATCTTACTCGCTATGGTGATACATTTAAAGCTTTTATTGAATTAGTAAACAATTCAATTCAAGCACAGTCCAAAAGAGTAGAAATAAATGTCATCTACACTAATGATTTAGAATATCCTTCAGGAATCAAAAGCATTGAAATTTTGGATGATGGACATGGTGTAGCCTTCAGCGAATTCCAGCAAAAGGTTTTAGAAATTGCAACGACTTCAAAATTGGATGGACAAGGGGTAGGTAGGTTTAGTTCATTTCAAATCGGTGAGTTAATGCATATTGAAACTGTAGGGTTTGATAAAGAACTAGACCAGTTTACAAAAACTAAGTTCGGGTTAGATACCACTGATTTGGAAGATGCAAGTTTATCTCAGACTGAATTGAAAGTTGATTTTGAGGAGTTAGGCAATGAAAATCAGTCAACATATTATAAAGTAAGAATTGAACAACTTCATCATAACAAACAAGAAACAATTACCAAAAAGAACAAAATTGTAAGGGCATTCTTAGAAGAGAATTTTAAGCAATGTCTGTTTGAACGGTATCCATTTGAAATTTTTAACTCGTCAATTGATTTTGTGGTGAATGGGGAGTCTGTTCAACGTGATGAATTCGTAATAGAGAAGCCGTCCAAGCAGACTTTAAGCTATACCGATGTTAAAGGACGAGAACATTCATTTGACTTTTTCTTTTACAACATTAAGGCAGAATTAGAAAAAGTAAAGGTTTTCATGCAGGTCGAGAATGCTGGATTGAAAAGCATAGCTCATGAATTTAATTATTCATCTGCTTATCATACTCCTGATCTAGGTACTTGGTTCATTTATGTAGATGCCTCCAAACTTGAAGTCGACTTATTTAGAAACCTAGATTTAGAAGGTTTAGGTGAGAAAGAAGTAGGTAATTTAAAGTCCTTTATAAAGGATAGCATTAATGACTTCTTTAAAAAACGTAATAAGCGTTACGACAATTTTCTTCAAAAACTAAAAAATGATGATTCCTATCCATATAAGTCTCATTCAAAAGGGAGTGCGTCACTAGTTTCAGTCTTTGATAAAGCAGCATATTTAGTTGAGAATGAACACCATCTTTTAACGGACAATGCTAAAATTAGAAAGTTCGTATATCCTTTGATAGATAGAACATTAAGAGACGGTAATGTTCAATACATATTTGAGCAGGTACTGCAACTCTCTGATGAAAATCTGGAAAGATTCAAGAATCTGGTGCAGCAATCAGACTTAGAGGATGTTGTAAAGTTTGCTTCGTCAGTTGCTGAAAAGATGGAATTCTTAGACTTTTTGTACGAATTGGTCTATGGTGAGATTTCCAAGTATATAAAAGAACGAAAGCATCTGCATAAAATTCTGGAGAACAATCTATGGCTCTTTGGTGAGAACTACAACGGTACCCCTCACCTTTGGTCAGATAAAAAGTTAGGAAATAACTTGATAGAGCTAAGAGATAAGTACTTCGATTATGAACCTTCTGAAGATGACGATAATATTATTTCACTCAAAGAGGAAGAGGGTATGAATGATATTACTGATCTATTCTTTACCAATGAGAAAATTACGGATGCAGGAAAAAGAGAGGTGATGGTCGTAGAGTTGAAATCTCCAAAGTGTGCCATTAGTCAAAAAGAACTCAATCAAATTGATCGTTATGCATTCTCTCTAGAAAGTGAACCCTCCATTCCTTCGAATGACGTTAAATATAAGTTGATATTGATTTCCTCAAAGTTAACGGCTTATGCACAATCAGAAATGAAGTCAAAGAGTAGCTTACAGCCTTCAAAACCGTTTTACTATGGACACAAAACGGAAAAGGATATCGAAATTTATGTCTTGCAATGGGCTGACCTAATCGAATTGAATAGAAGAAAACTTGGATATCTTTCTAATCAACTTTCTGTTAAGGATAAGACGGTTAGTGATAAGTTTAATCAGGAGTATTCTGATATAATTGATGAGAAGCTTCGTTCGCAATTAAGGACGGTCAAGTAATATGACTCAGAATTATTTAGGTACCAAAATTTCTTCTCCAGTTGAGGCTTGGGATTACGTATTAACTAAAGCTAAATCTAACTTGATGGTGCGGAAGTTTGGATTCTACGACCTGTACAAAAACTATCGCATAAAGAATGAGAATCAGGAATATTCCAGAATTGACAAAAGAGTAATAAAAGGAGCCTATATTTTATACGAGAAAGAGACTCCTGTATATGTTGGGATATCAAAGGATGTTATCAATAGAATCAAACAACATTGTTGTGGTAAAACGCATAATACGGCAAGTTTTGTTTATCTGAAAACATCAATAGAACAACATTATAAAGGAGAAAGGTCGAAGTGGAATGACTTTGACACTTACCGAATACCTCTTCAAGTTGATATGCGTAATAATTGGGGATTTATGTTTATTGAAGAAAATGATGATACCTTATTGTATCTTCTAGAGGTTTGCTTAGCGATGGAGCTAAAAACCCATTGGAACAGTTTTCATACTCATTGATGTGAGGCGCCATCAGAACTTGCAAGGTATTTTCTTAGCCAGTTAATTCTCTTCATTAAAGTAAAAGAATCTAATTGTATGCTCTCTATCATTTTGGTAACATCGGCTTGTCTCTCCATATTATTTGTTACTGGGAATGTATGATATCCCATACAATTATTTCGATATTGATCTACAGTGTATGCATATGCGGATAGTAACTTTTGAAGTTGATCAGACCAATCAGCTGTTTTTTCTGGTGTGGGTTGAGAATTATCAATCATACTATTTCTTTTTTAAGTATATATCTGGAAACCATAGTCATATTTTGAACATCGCATAAGCATAATTCTCCATAGCCATAGATAGAATCATACGCTCCATCTTTTCCCTATTATGGTAGTAGATATCTACCAGTTTTCCATTTTCATAACTGTTCGCTTTTAGTCGAGAACAATCGTCAACCCACTCGAATATAATTTCATCATAAGCTAATGGGTTTGGTACAGAGTCTAGTAAGAAGTACCAGTTGGCAAAGTTCATAACAATTAGCTGGTGATGAAAGTCTATACCTGTTGTTATTATTGTCAATCGTTTGCCACCATTTGCAATTATACTAATGGAATTGCTAGAAGTATTAATATGTATCGGTGATTCCGTTTTGTATAGGTTAGTCTTCATTATTCTATATATAAAAATATAAACCTCATTGAGATTCGCATTAATTACCGTGAGTGCTAACTATAGGAAATTCAAGTAATCATTATGATCTCTGAACCTGCATGACTTATGGATATATAAATCAGATATATATGTAATAATATCTTACAACATTTTAAGAATATATGATATAAGGTATAAATCAATGCATATCAGCTATGAAAAGAATATATATCATTAATGAATTAGACATTAAATCATTACTTAAAGAAGAAGGTTTTAGTAACCGTTTCATAAATAAATATTGGCTGCATTTTCACTTTCTAATCACTAGAATTTTATTCAAATATTACAGAAAATCAAAGGCTAATGGAACTGGGTTTGTCATGTTAAATTCTGATATGTTAATCAATAGCCTTGGTAGAGTTTGTATCCAAAATACTCCGTGGAAAAGGTACTCTGATAGTGAAGTATTTAATCTATACTCTATTATCAGAGATTTGCTTCAGAAGTGGGGTGTAATATTGTATTACAAACACTGGAAACCAGATGTCAAGTCAGAGGTTTACTATAAGATAACTGATGAATGGTACGACAGAGGGTTTAAATTATTTCGAGGTGATATTCCAGATAAAATATCTCATGGGTTTGATTCTGTATCATCGGTAGATGTGTCCACATATGATGAAGTATATCAAGTTCTCTACAAAGATTTAATGAAAGTTAAACTGGACAAAGAAAGGGCGTTGAGATGGTTGGGTAATGCATATCAAAACAATATTCCAATTAAAGAGAAAAAAGTGCAGAATCGTTGGGTTTCTAGAACCATGGATCTCAGAATTAAAAACCTTTATGAAATTTATATTGATCAATTTGAAAACGATAAATACTTTATTGTAACGGATACTGGACGGTGCTATAACTTCCTTACGAACTTTCCATCCATGCTTCGACAATTTCTTTATTTGGAGGCTGAAAATGGTGAAAGACAACAACTTATTGAAGATGATGTTAAAAACTGTCAACCGTATCTACTGACATTTATTTGTCCTGACTCATTAGATCAACAGTATGTTGACTTAACAAGGGAAGGGAAGTTTTATGATTATCTAAAAACAAAAGCAATTGAATCTGGGATACCTGTGAATGACCAATTTAAGATTGACTTATTTGGTTCTGTCTTCTTTTCTGAAGAAAAAAGGAGATCTAAATTATCACGGCTGTTTGAACAGGAGTTTCCCGATACATATAGTGCAATTACACAGATTAAATCTGGGGACTATAAAAGATTAAGTAAGCTTTTACAAAAAAAAGAAAGTGATCTGATCATCCATGGTATCACTAAACAATTGCAAAATGAGGGTGTTCCTGTAGTGACAATTCATGATGCAGTTTATACCACCAGACAACATCAAAGTCGAGTTGTTACACTGATTAATGAAATTTTCTATTCTGGGTCTGAACTGATGATTGCTGCGTAGCTAAGGTGAAAGTTATAAATGGTTGTTTAGAATTATTTGAGTATCCTTTGAAGGATTGATACCTAGCTGCTCATTTCATCAATTTCTTGTGGAACTGGTCAACCAAGAAGCCAAGGAGATCAATCTTATTTATATTTTTTTTATTCTTTTGTAGATGATACAACCGTATCTGTTCCAATTGCAGATAATGCTTCTCATGTAATTTAACATTCCTTGATTTCATGGACTAATCGTTGTTTATCTATATATATAATAGGAGCCACGGCTACTCATATATATACATTAAACTCTACAAGAAAATGATGAAAATAATGTATGATTTAGACCATTATCCAAAAGGTAAAATTAAGGCATTGCTTGACTTTGTAAACAAAGAATTAGCGAAGAATGACTACTATAAATTGGCATCTAACTACGCTCAGGTTGTTTTCGACTCGACTAAAAACCATGTAGACGTGAAAGTTTTCTATAAGGATGACTTTCCTTTAGATTATTTCAGGGTTCCATTAAAATACATGAGATAGGTGTTTTTATCTACGTCTCTTCTTGATCTGGATGCAAAATGATATTTAAGATCATCTGTAGACGATTAAGATGGTTCATAGTGGCAGTTATGTCAAACAGAAGCTCATGCAATAGCTTTTCCTCTCCTTTTGATAACAAGGAATTTAAGTCGTCTGCTATTTGCTCTGTAAGGTCAATCGAAGCATCGTCAAATAGTAGCTTATAATCCGAAATTAAATCCTCTAGCTTCGAGTAGTTAGCTAACCGATCAATTTGCAAAGGATGAGGTTGGAGATATCTCATATTGGTAGTTGTTTTACCTATATATCATCTTTAATCTCGCATATTTCCATCGTCACCAATATACTTTAGAAAACGATCTCTTGTCTCTGGAACTGCGTCTTCAATCGTTTTAAACACATCTGATAATTTAAGATTCAGTGCATTCGCAATTTGCATTAAGGTACTTAATCCTATATCGGGAGCCTGATCTTGCTCTGTGTATTTTTTCTCAACTGCACGGTAAAATACTGAACGACTGATGTAGTTCCTTCCTGCTATCACATCATAGTTAGGTCCATATTCTTCTTTTCTCCTTTCACCTAGTAGCTTGTAAAGCTCTTTTAATTCACGTTGGTAAAGTGCTGTGTATGCATATTTTCTTTTTGACATACCACGATATATCAAAAGAGTTAATTAAATGTTACTCTAAGAATATTACTCTATTAAAGAACATTTTGTGTTTTTCATCGTAAGAACTGAATAAAGCGCATTATGTTCAAGATTAGAGTAACACTAATACCCCTTATAATCATCATGTTTTCTTCCTGTGAAAAAGATGATGATGTCGTGCCTACAAACAATAACTCGAACGGACAAATTCAAACAGACACAACATCAACAGATACAACCAATAATGGAGGAGGTATAAATTCAGCACCTACATTGGTCGATGATAATGTGACAACGGACCGAGCTACGTCTACCACAATTGATTTATTGCAAAACGATTCGGACAGTGATGGAGACATCGTAGGTATAGTTTCAATTGAAACGCCTATTAGTGGAAGTGTGGTTAACAATTTGGATGGCACAATTGGCTATTCTCCAGATCCAGATACAACTGGTATATTCATATTTAATTACTGGGCTACTGATGGAACAGATACGGTGTCAGCGATCGTTACCGTAACCGTTTCTAAGACCGCTGCTGAAATTTCCACTGAGAATCTTTTAGCAACATATCATCAGCAAAATTTAACAATCATCAACATTGATGGTCTCAACACCTCCACTAGTGGGCGTATAATCTTATTAGATACCATCAACCAAACAGTTGGTGTCAACTTCACTGAGAATGCCACAGTCAACTTCACATTGAATTGGGGTATTCCTAATCCTAACTATTCTATAAATCCACAAGGTCAGCTTGTTCTAACAAATGTTACTTATGATGTTTCTGCTTATTCCAGTTTAGGGTATGACGGTATTGAATTTAATGCTGTTGGGACAATGGTTGTGAATACCAACTTCAAAACGGTCTCAGGTCTTTAATCACTATCTGATATGGCATATTCTAAGATAAAAAAGTGCAAGTGGTGCGGAGTAGAGTATCATAAGGATTCAGGTGAAGGTGATTTCTGTTCATTAAAATGTAAGCACGATCATTCGGAGTCTAAACCGAAATCACCTTCATTCAGCTGGTTCAAATTAGCCGCTCTGATTGTAATTGGAGGGTATGTATACGCACAATATTTAAGCTCGAATGATTCTTCACCAATTAACGAAAGTTCTAATGACTTATTAAGTAACCGAGCAATAGATGTTCATACTGATGAAGAATTGCCAGATGGAGCTGAAGATGAAATGGAGGAAAGCGAAGAAGTGATTCTCCATAATGATAGAGTAAACGATGTTGAAACTTCTTTGGAGGGACAATATGTTGAGGAAGATAAACCAGATGAAGAAGTACGGTTAAATTCCCGTTTAGATATCAGTTATAATGAAGTGTTCAATCAAGAACTATATCTACTGCGACAGATATGGTATTATTTTGGGTCCAATGGTTGTCAAACATTAACTATATATTCAGAAGATACGCCACTGGAAATTTTAATTTATAAAAACGGAAGACAAGTCAATAGAGAAGAAAACTACGACAAGTTTATGAGAGCGTATGCTGATTTGGAATCCTCAATTACGGTCGTACGAATTGATGATCAAGTATTCAAGATTACTGATAATGATCTAGGTTTTGACTTAAATCCAAAGGTGTATGATCTCGCTAAAGAACAAGTTGAGCATTGCAGAGAGAATAAAAGAACGGGGCATGAACAGAATAACCTGACTTATGAAGATAGATTGATTAAGCATGGGGTTTCTGGCGCAGGAGTAATGGGAGAAAATGTAAGCAAAGTTGTAAAGCAACCGAACTCCATCTCAACCCTGAGAAGAACGTCCATCGCCTTTTATAACGGTCGATACACCTCTGGTCACTGGGATGCTTGGATGTCTAACTATAAGTATTTCACAACTGTTCAGGTCACAGATAATGTTTACTCATACACTGTAACAATTATGAGCGAAGCTCTTTCGAATCGCTAATAGTCTCTAAGTGTTCTAAAAAAAAGGGTAAGCTCGAAATAAAGGATATCGACACGATTGAGGTCATTTATCAATCAAAGTTTTGTTCTAATTAAAACGAACGTTATTTATGAAACATCTTAGAGTAGCAAGTTTTACTAGAGTATCTCTAGCGACCATGGAATTGGATCGTCAAAGAAACTCACATCTACAAATTTCACAAAAGGAAGGGTTTGAGATTGTAGCTTTTTTTGAAGAGAAGCTTTCAGGTGCCACCCGATTAAATTCTAGACCAGTGGTCTTAGAGATGATTGAACGAGCCAGAAATGGAGAATTTGATCAGATTCTTGTTTCTGAACTCAGTAGACTTGGTAGAACTAAGGATGTTATTCAGATAATTGGTGAATTACATGATGCAGGAGTAGGAGTTAGAATCTTGGATTTATCAATTGTAACGTTAGATGAAAATGGGAAGAGTTCGTTAGCCCATGATATTATAATTAATGTAATGGCGCTAGCGGCTCAGGCAGAACGGGAGGCTTTGAGCGAAAGAACCCGATTGGGGATTCAAAATGCTCGGAGATTCAAGAGAATAGGCAGACCCCCGGTAAAAGAAGACCTTAATACGTTTTTATCTAAATACCCAAGAGTAGTTAAATACCTCCAAAGAGAATATTCCATTAGGGAAATTCAAAAATTGACTGGTAAATCACTTGGTACGATTCAAAAAGTTAAAAATACTATCGTAGAAAAAAGCCTAATTGAAGCAGTTGGATAGATGTTTTTGTTTTTTTTGTTCAAAAAAGAGCAACTTTTTATCAATTTTTCAAACTTTCAATGATCCCGTTTCTATAACAGACTCATTTAAATTATTAGAGTCATGAAACGTGATGTACAAATCAGAGACAAGGCAAAGTCTCAACTAAAAAAAGCCATCAGAATATTAGTCAACATTCGTAGAGGGTACGCAAACCAGAAAGGAGGTGAGTATGGAAGCGCTTCGTAATAAATGTCTTATCTGGACAAGAGTTTCTACCGATGAACAAGAAGAGTCATTGAAAATACAGGAGGAAGCCGTAACTGACTATGCCTCTTATCTTGGTTTCAGGGTGGTTGTTTCCCATAAGCCTGTTAGAGAAAGTGCTAAGATTGAGGGTAAGCAATTTAAGGCTATGATAAAAAAGCTCAAAGATCCGAGAAATCAGTTTGATGGAGTTGTTGTAGATAACCTAGATCGTTTCTCTAGATATACTCCCACAGCCACAAGATTAATTCGAGAACTTAGAGAGAAAGGTGTTTATCTATATAGTCGAATGGAGAATGTATCTTCGGAGAATGAAAATGATCTTTCTGCTATGGATGGCTATTTTTCCAGAGCAGAGCATGAGAATCGTCTTAAATCTCAAAGGATTAAGAACCATGTTGCGGCAAGGATTAAACAAGGTTATTGGACAAGTAAACCTCCATTTGGATATAAACGTGATACAACAACTAAAGATGTGATTCCTTCACCTGACGCATACCTTGTTACCAAAGCATTTCATATGGCTAATGCTGGAATGACATTAAAATCAATAGAGGAACACTTTAAAAAGAATGGAGTTGATAAAACGAGTAAGCGAATAGGAGAATTTTTAAGAAATAAATTCTACTGTGGAATAATAGTTCATTCGTCACTTAACGGTGAAGAGGTTATCGGTAGGCATCAGCCTATAATTTCAAGGCTTGAATTTGAACAAGTTCAGTCTAAGTTGAAATCTCATAAAAACGTGAAAATGGAAACTTCGCAAACGTTTTTGAAAGGTACCATAAAATGTTGTGGATGTAATTCCTTACTTACAGCATACTCGAAATTAAAAGGAGGACAGGTCTATTACTATTATAAATGTGGCACAACAGGGTGTAAAGTCAACATCTCAAATAAAAAATTAGATAAGGTTATATCTAATAAATTAGAAGGCTACTCATTGGATCAAGAGGTTATTGATGAAGTACAAAGCTCCATCATCGAGGTTTATGAAGAATTTTATGGATTTTCTGCACAACAGAATTCTAAGCTGCGAGAAAAACGAAGTAAGCTCAGAAAACGGTTGGAGAGTTTGGAGATAAAGTTTTTAGACGGAGATATCTCAGAGCAAGCAAAAGAAAAGGTTTATCGTAAGACTACAACTGAACTTGAACAGCTGGAACAAGAGTTGGACCTTATTGATATTCCTAACATTGAAGAGTTTATGGATAGTATCTTTAAAGATCTTAACAATCTAAGCTCTGTTCTGCCTCAGTTAGATGACCCCAGAAAAGAGCATTTCTTCAGATTGATAGCAAAGGATTCATTTTCTTATTCAAAGGAGTTAAACTTTGTCAAAGGAGAATTCAACAACCCCTATTTCAAAATGGCAGGTTAAAAAATCAGTTTCGGTCTGACGAACTAAAGCGGAGTTACTGAATGTAGCTCCGTTTTTTTATGAAAACGTTTATTTCGACTTAAATATTTGAATTAATAATCTTTTTATTCTCTCCTTATGATGAATTAGATAATCTTAATATCCTCATCGCTCCTCTCACAACAATTAAGAAAATCATCGAACCAATGACTAAATCAGGGTATTTACTTTGTGTAAAATAGACCAATCCACCTGCTACAATTACTCCTACGTTAATGATGATATCGTTGGAAGTAAATATGGCGGAGGCTTTCATGTGAGCCTCTTCACTTTTTACTTTTTGGATGAGGAATAGAGAAACTGAGTTAGCTATGAGAGCTAGAATAGAAATCACTATCATACTCTGAAACACAGGGATTTCTTCCATGCCTATGAATCTTCGTATAACTTCTACCAAGCCTAACAAAGCAAGAAACATCTGAAAATAACCACTGATTTTTGCAATCTTCTTTTTCTTTAACACCGTTGAACCAACTGCAATTAGGCTCATTCCATAAACAATAGAATCTGCTAACATGTCTAATGAGTCTGCGACTAAACCCATTGACTTTGATATCCACCCATAGAGCATTTCAATGACGAAGAATGAAAAGTTGATAGCTAAGACCCACCACAACATCTTGCGTTCAACTTCATCGCTATTTGTTTCTATTTGGGCTGTGTAGTCTTCCGTTGATACAAGCGTTGAATCAAAGTTTAAAGCATGAATATCGTTTTCGAAAGCGGAAATATCTCCTGAATGGATTACCTCTAGCTTTCGATTGGGTATATCAAAGTTCAATTGCAAAATTGCTTCAACACCTTCTAGTTTCATTCTAATCATTTGCTCTTCTGATGGACAATCCATCTTAGTAACCTTGAATGTTGAGACTCTATTCTTCATAGCTTCTTTCTTATATTAATTCTCTACAACCACCTTCTTACTTTATTCTTATAGTCTATGTAGCTCTGTCCTTGAACACTTTCCAGATATTCTTCTTCTAACCTTACTTGTGTCTGAATAATGAAGAATGTTACCAATAGCACCGTAAAACTGATAGTGTTAGGGGCAATCATAAAGGTGCCTAAGTACGTTACAAGTATCCCCAAGAAAATGGGATTACGAGAGTAGTTGAATAAACCATGGCTAATAAGGTCGGTTTTTTCTTCGTAATCAATTCCAATTCTCCATGAGCCTGACATTTGGATTTGAGCAATAGCAGTCCATGTAAAAGCCAATAGCACAAGCCCAACACCAACAAGCTTAATTTCCTGATGCTCCAAATACTCTATTGGGTTTAGGTATGAATAATACTCAGTCATAAATGAGAAGGGAATGATAGACAGCCATGTGAGCATGGTCATAATTTTGTAAACAAAACCGATATAATCATGAGCACTTTCTGTCTTTCCAAATACAAACGGATTAACACCTGTTTGTTTCCAAACTATTACTGAGCGTAATACGAATACTAATAGCACAAACAATAGCGTGACACTTGGTAAGAATATTTGATAGAAATTCATGGCTTTACAGTTTGATTATTATACCACCATTGATTATTCTTCCCTCAGTTGGAGCCCATATCTCTCTGAAGTCAGGGGCAGTATGTGAACCAAAAGAGACTTGTTCATAATTAGATTGTCTTGTATCTGTGAAGTTTTCAAAGTTGATGTAAAGACTCATGTTTTCGAATTGACGCATCACCATAAATCCCAATTCAATAAAATCATTAGTCAAAGTATTGTCACTTAAATATTGTGAACTTGTATAATACCCTTCAAACCCTATTCTCCACTTTTCTTCAACTTCGTATACCAAAACACCTCCAATAGAATGTTTTGGTGTTAATGGTTTTTGTCTTCCATTAGCATATTCCAGCTTAGTATTTGACAGTGCATAGTTTAAAAAGAGTTTGATATCCTTGTAGCCAATTTTAATGTTTGATTCTATCCCTGAAGAGTTTACTGCATTTCCTGCATTGGCTAGGGTGTAGGTGCCGTTTGAGTTATCGTTAAGTATCAAAGCATTATTTAGCTGAGTAAAAAAGAACAGTTGGTTTACAGATATGCTCCAAGTATCATCTTTAAAGCTTTTTGAGAAGTTGAAATCTAGATTGAGTCCCTTTGAACTCTCTGATTCAAGATTAGAGCTTAAAGTTTGCAATCCTAAAAAATTGATTTGCTCTGTTTCTTCAGTAAATATACTTGGTGTTTTGTACCCTAAACCTCCTCCCAGTCTTGTTGATAAGAAATCATTGATTTCAAAAATTAAGGATACTCTTGGAAGAGGGTAGAAACCGAATTGAGTATTATAGTCACCTCTAAAGCCCCCTTCAATTGTAAGCTGATTTCCAAATTCCCTGTTGTATTGAGTAAAGAGACCAATAGTATTGTTACCATAATTTAATTTTTCTCCTTCATCAGAAATTTGATTGAAATGATCACCATAGAAATTTGCCCCAATTATGAATTCTGATTGACTACTAAAAGTTGTATAAGAAGCCTCAGAAAATGTAAGCCATTGATCTCCATTAAACTCAAAATCTGGAATGTTTAGAGACCGATTGAAGTAAGCTAAACTATTTTTAATATTTAGTTTGGTAGAGTCATTAAGCCAGTGGTCAAAGTTTAACTGGTAGGAAAGTCTTTTGGAATTATTCTTAATTGAGTAGGTATGATTAGTATCTGAATTAGACTCTATTACTTGAATATCACCACCAAATCTACTTTCCAAATTAGAGTTTATACTCATTCGAAGTTTAGTGTCTTCATTTATTGTCCAAAACAAAGAAGGGTTTATACTTAGACCTTTTGTTTCTGGAATTTCGGAAAAATGATCATTATCTACATCGTATACCTTTTGAGCATTTCCAGAAGCATATATAGTCCAACCAATTTTATTTTTTCTACCAGAATAAAATGAGTTGAGTGTGGTACGTAAGGCAGAAGTCTGATCCAACATTAATTCTAACTCTGGTTCTACTGTAGGTTGTTTGGTGACTAGGTTTACAACCCCAGCAATAGCTCCACCACCATATAGAGTTGAACTACTTCCTTTGATAACCTCAACTCTTTTCAAGTCCAGTGGAGGAATTTGCATAATGCTAAGCCCTCCTGAAAAACCTCCATATAAAGGGAAACCATCCTTAACAATTTGTGTGTGTCTTCCATCCAAACCTTGAATTCTAATTGTCTTACTTGCTGTTGCAGCTGAAGTTTGTTGTACCTGTATACCTGTGCTTTCCTTTAATAGTACAGCGATGTTGGCTGAATTCATTACTGCTTTTTCTGATAACTCCTCTTCATCTATAATTTCAACTCTTGTCGGAATATTTTCAATATTACGTCCAGAGCGTGTAATTGAAATGGATATTTCGTCAAGAATTGTCACATCTTGCTTTAAGAAAACTCTATAGAGACTATCTGATGGCAATAATGAAATCGTATCTACGTATTCTTCGTAACCAAAGTACTGAACTAGTATTTCATGTTTTCCTGATTCAATTGCATTGAAATGAGCTTCACCATATAAATCTGTAACAGCATTCTTTTCTAAATTTGGGAAAGAAACAATGGCTCCTATAAGTGGTTCAGACGTTTCGTCATCTAAGACCACAATTGTTTGACCAGCAAGAGGTAAATACCCCCCCAGAATCAATATGATAACTGATAAAAATGTTTTTTGCATTATTAAATGATTTTTGAAGCAAAAGCTTCGGTTTACGGATATTTAAGAGTGGAATTATGCCGTAAACTTAGGAGGGCGAAAGAAGAGGGAAAGTATTTTAAATTTGTAATGACTCATGTAAAGTGTGTCATCTTTTAAAGACCCGATTAAGAAGAAAACTTTCTCAATGTGAAAAAAAGGAATGACAGGAGAAAATTGATTACAACTACATACACAAAACGGAAGACAGCCGTCATTATCACAATCACCCGAATGCTCATGTTGGTGATGTGATTCAACTGTAGTGTCATTGTGCGAATCATCATGTTCAAAATCAGAACATGGGACAATTGTTAAGCATGTCACATATATAGACAATATGATTGATAGAATTTTCAACGAATTAAATCTAAAGAAAATTCAGTGCAAACGAATTGCAAAGCTATTGACAGTTCTCACAAATTCCCTGAAATACCATTGATACAGAACTTGAAGTGAAATTCTTAGGTATATTCACTGAAGGAATATGAGCCTTTGTAAAACAATAGGTCTCATCACATTTTTGACAATGGAAATGAACATGTTGGTCTTGTGGAGCACATTCACATCCTTCTTCGCATGCAGCATATTTTAATTCATTTGTGCCGTCCTGAATTGCATGAACAAGGTTATTTTCTTCAAAGGTTTTAAGCGTCCTGTATAAAGTTACCTTATCAACCAATTCTAAACGACTTTCCAATTCATTTGCACTTAACGCTGTAGCAGAATCCATTAAAACAGTTAGAACGTTTATCCTAACTGCTGTTGGTTTTACATTATTATATTTCAACCTCTGCTCTATCATGACCTTAAAATTCATAACGATATCATAATTACAATGTTACTTATTGATTTAAAAAGATTGAAGGTCACCCATAAAATCAATTATCTCATTTACCTTCTGCATAAACTCTAAAGGAGTACAATCTTCTAAAAAGTTCAAGTTGATTACACTCAGGGTATAAAGCGGAATTATAGAATGTAACCCCGCTTTTTTTATGCAAAAACATCTTAAACCAAAAAAAAGAGGTGTTTTGTATTCAAGAAATAGTTCGATGTTTCAATGATTACTAATCGTAACTTACTTCACCTCTTCCAAATCCATGTGGCACACAGGGCATTCACCTGCTGCATCGTATGTTTTCTCTCCTTCGCACTTCATAGGGCAAGAATACTGTGTAGTTGCTTCTGAGTGTTCGTGAGTATGACCTTCGTTATTATGCTCTTCAGGTTTAGTTTCACCCCCACACGAGATTAATGCGAATGATAGGATTGTGGCAGCTAGAGTTGATTTGATTAACTTTTTCATGATTATAAATTTAGATTTTAGACTATTGTAATGTTTCTGTTACTGAACCACATTTTAACATTGATGCTCCGAAGTATGGGTTCTTAACTTCGTTTTGAGTACTTATCCAACTTGCTCCTTTATCACTATTTGCCATCGGACAATGTTGGATAAATAGGGTTTCTGAATTAGCTCTAAATGTTTTGGCAAGGGAAATCATCTCAGATGATAACAGAACAAATGAAGCTCTTAGAGACTTCAAATCACTATTCTCGTTCATCATCTCTAATGATTTATTTAAGTTTTTGCTGTGCTTCATCCAAGCCATATGAGCATCACCTTCAAACAAGGTCATTTTGATTTTTGACAATTCAACAATCATATTGTTAACCTCTGATTTAGCCGAATTATAATCATCCTGAACAAGAGCGTTCTTTAGGTTGTCATAGGTCGAAAACAATGGAACAATAGCTTTCTTTGCTTTATTACTAATCTCGTATGATGAGGAGTTCATATCTCCATTATGACTCATTTCTCCATGATTGTGACCAGTCATTGTTGTTCCACCTTCAGGATTCATCATACTCGGTTTCCCTGCTAATTGAGCAGCAGCATCAATACTAAATGTCCCATGGGTTGCAATTTCTTCACCTTCATTAAGACCTTCGGTAACGATGATTTGTTTTCCTAATGAAGCTCCTGTAGTAATTTCTCTCATCATGAAATTCACACCTTTGTCAGTAGAAGTTTTCACATAAACGACAGACTTTTCTCCCGTCCACATTACAGCAGACTTTGGTATAACTATAAGCTCTTCAGAATCTCTAACAGGACTGTTTAAAGTGCCACTAGCAAACATTTCAGGCTTCAGTTGCCCTAATTCATTTGAAGCCACGACTCTTGCTTTAGCTACTCTTGTTTTAGGATTAATTACAGGGTCTATGAAACTTACTTTACCCTTAAACTTTTGATTAGGTAATGATTGTATCGAGTATTCAATTTCATCTCCGACTTTTACCCAAGTCATATCAGACTCATACACATCAAATAGTACCCAAACTTTGGATAGGTCAGCAATTTCAAACAAAGAACCTCCTTGTTTTATATGGTCACCAAGATTGACTCTTTTCTGAAGAACAACCCCATTAATGTCCGAAAGTATCGGAAAGTTCTCTGAAGGTTTCCCTGACTTAATTATCGCATTAATCTGTTTGTCTGTAAGCTTCCAATTCTTCAATTTATTTTTAGCTGCTTTGTACAACTCAGGGTATTCATCTTTAATCTTGTAAGCTTCAAAAAGCTCCTCTTGTGCCGTTACAAGCTCAGGAGAGTATATGAATGCAATGATTTGACCTTTACGAACGTATTCGCCTGTGGTGTTAATCATCAGTTTTTCGATTCTACCTGAAATATGTGTGGTCTGAGAAGAAATTAGACTTTCGTCTGCTTGAACTTTCCCCTCTAAACGAAGCTCTTTAATTGGAGCTTTCTTTTCTACTATCTCCGTTTGAACACTAGCCAATTGCATGGCTGTTGGAGACATCTTTATTGCCATTGGATTTTCATCACCATCATTCGAACCAACAGGAATTAAGTCCATCCCACAAATGGGGCAATTACCTGCTTCTTTTTGACGAATTTGAGGATGCATAGAACAAGTCCATTCTTCTACTGAATTTGACTCATGCTGATGTTCTATATGTGTTTCTTGTAATTCTCCTTTAAAAAAGAACCAACCTAGAAATAGCCCTAATCCAATAGAGCCTATCACTAGAAATATTGTTGATTTATTAATGTTCTTCATCTTATTGTGATTTCGCTGTTAGATATTCTAATTGAGCCAAGGCTAAATAAAACTGAGTCAGATTATTCGTTTTGGCTAGTTCATATTTTATAAGCTTCTGTTGCATCCTCAATACTTCCTCGAAGTCTTTTCCTGAATTGCTATAAGCTGAGTAAAGTAGTTTTAATACTTGCTCCATCTTCTCAATTTGTTGACCATACAAAGAGTCTAACTGAGAAGTACTTTCTAATTCATAAACTGAATTTTCATAACTCGACATTAAACTATTCTGAAGCCCAACTTTCTTGTGTTCATATACCTGCTGCATTAATTGAGCTTCTTCAATAGAAGATTTGTATTTCTTTCTGAAAATGGGCAGAGACATTGTCACCATCGGCATAAATGCATTTTTTCCGTTATCAGGTACATTCATATCTGTACGCTCACTAACAATTGCATAATCTAAACCTATACCTATTTGTGGTGTTCCGCTTTTCTTTGCTTCAACCTCTTTTTTCTGCATAGCTTCTAGTTTAAGCTGTAATGCTTGAAGCTGAGGATTGTTAGCGAATATACTATCTCGTTCTGCTATCATATCAGGAAGAGAAATAGACAAACTATCCTCGAATTCAATGGATATCGAATCAGGTCTATTGAGCAGTCGGTTAAACTGAATGGTAAGTGGTCTTTTCTTGTCTTGTAGTAGTTCTATTTCAGTTTGAACATCTTCAATCATTATGTCTACTCGAAGCACATCAGTCATTGCTCCTTTACCGTTAGAAAAGGAAGTTGTGGCTAACTTTTTATAGCTATTCAGAATCGTTAAGTTTTCCTCTTGCCATTTGATTTGTTCATCTATTGCATAAAGCGGATAGTAAATCTGTTTTACTTTAAAGAAGAGCTTGTTCTTATCATCAAGAAAGTCTTGATATTTAGACTCAGCCATCAATGTAGTTACTTCTTCTTTAGCCTTCAGCGTACCAAACCAAGGAAACATTTGTATCAATGAAATCTTTGCTCTTTGAGGTCCGACTCTCGTTTCTATTGGACTAATGAAATAACCAAATGAAATCGTTGGGTCAGGCAAAGCATTTACTTGTGTCACTCGCTTCATAGAAGCTTCAAAATTTAAATAAGTAGCTTTCAAGTCAGGGTTGTTTTCAGCAGCAATTGATAACAAACTATCAAGGCTTTGTCCGTAAGATTGAATTGCTGAGAACAACAGAACCGTTATCAGTTGAATTATTCTTTTCATGACTGTACTGTTTTAATTTTTCTTTCTTCTCTCATCGCATATAAGACAGGGACAATGAAGTAAGTGATTGATGCTACTAGCATACCTCCAAAGGCAGGGATAGCCATTGGAATCATTATATCTGAACCTCTACCTGTAGAAGTCAACACAGGTAGAAGAGCAATAATGGTCGTGGCTGAAGTCATTACAGCAGGTTTAATTCTTCTTTTTCCTGCCGTGACAACCGCCTTTCTAATTTCAACTATAGACTTAGGTTTATGCTTGTTAAAAGTTTGGTCAAGATAAGTCCCCATGAGAACGCCATCATCTGTAGCGATACCAAACAAAGCAATAAACCCAACCCAAACAGCAACAGAGAGGTTAATAGTTTTCATCTGAAAAAGCTCTCTCATGTTTGTGCCTAAGAAATTGAAATCGAAGAACCATTCTTGACCATATAACCAAAGCATGAGGAATGCTCCGCTAAATGCCATTGCGATTCCCGTAAAAATCATTAAAGACGTACTGATACTCTTGAATTGGAAATAGAGAATCAAGAAGATGATAACCAAAACCAATGGAACAATTAAAGCCAACCGCTTTTCTGCTCTTATTTGATTTTCATAACTCCCTGAGAATTTATAGCTAACCCCTGAAGGCACGACTAGCTCTCCTGAATCTATTTTTGACTGAATGTAAGCTTGTGCATCTTCTACAACATCGACTTCTGCAAACCCATCTTTTTTATCGAGTAATACATAACCAACTAAGAAGGTGTTTTCACTTTTAATCATTTGCGGACCTCGCACATACTTCACATCAACAACTTCTTGAAGAGGGATTTGAACTCCAATAGGAGTAGAAATCAAAATCTCTTTCAGCGAACTAGGGCTATCACGAAGTTCTCTTGGGTAGCGAACTCGAACAGGGAAACGCTCACGACCTTCAACAGTTGAGGAAATCTCCATACCTCCGATCGCTGTTTCAATGGTTCGTTGAACATCTTCAATGCTTAAACCATAACGAGCAATCTTATCTCGTTTGATGTCCAACTCGATGTAAGGCTTTCCAACGATTCTATCTGCGAAAACAGCTTCAGATTTAACCGATGGAACTTCTTTCAGGATTGCTTCCAGTTGCATCCCAAACTTCTCAATCGTAGTTAAATCAGGTCCACTAACTTTTATTCCCATTGGCGCTCTCATACCTGTCTGAAGCATCACCAATCGAGTTTCAATAGGCTGTAGTTTAGGGGCAGAGGTTACACCGGGTATTTTAGTAACTCGAACAATCTCTTTCCAGATATCATCAGGAGATGTAATAGATGACCTCCAATTCCTGAAGTACTCACCATTATCATCCGAGATAAGGCTAGACTTGTCTATACCTTGCAACAACGCTTCTTCGTTAGTGACCGCAGTCCCCGAAGTAAGAATAAAACGACCTTCATCGTCAGTTTTAAACCTTTGACGATGACCTTTTGTATTGACTGCATATTCTGATTTGTAGTTAATAATGTTCTCGTACATCGAAATTGGTGCAGGGTCAAGTGCCGATTCTGCACGTCCCATTTTACCAACTGCTAATTCAACTTCAGGAATGTTTGCTAATAGCATATCAAGTTGTTGAACTACCTTTTTGTTTTCAGCTATTCCTGCATGAGGCATTGAGGTTGGCATAAGTAAAAAACTCCCTTCATTGAGCGAAGGCATAAATTCTTTACCCGTGTTTTGCCAAATCTGATAACCAAAGAAAATAACTGTTAATGGAAGTGTTAGGAACAACCACTTGAAGCGTAAACATAAACCTAGTATGTCTGCATAGAATCGTTCAAGTAAAGAGAATGCACCTAAGATGATACCGACAATAAGAGCTACAAAAGTGAAGTTTGCCAAGGTGGTTCGTCCTGCTCCTAAAGGCATCCAATAGTTCGCTAATAGCCATGTGATTGATGATACCGCTATTAGAACAGTTAGATTTTTAGTCAACCAATTTTGCTTAGGGCTATATTCTTGAATGAACCATGAAGCACCGAAAGCAATAAGGGTTAATCCTCCCCAAGTTGAGAACCAAACACTTGCGATGAGACCAAGAACAATCAAGAGTCCATTGAATACTTTCCCTTTCGTATTCTTGTTGATTTTTAACCCAAAGAACCAATTCGCTAGTGTTGGTAGAATAAGCAAAGAAACCAACAGGGCTGCCAACAACGCAAAGGTTTTAGTAAAAGCTAAGGGTCTGAATAATTTACCCTCAGCAGCCTCCATAGTAAAGACAGGAACAAAACTTACGATAGTCGTAGCTACAGCTGTTACAATAGCTGAACTGACTTCTGCTGATGCTTTGTAGATGGTATCTTTTAGTTTTTGAGTTGCAGGAGCTTCATCAATGTGCTTGATTACATTTTCTGAAAGTACAATACCAAGGTCTACCATAGTACCAATGGCTATTGCTATTCCTGATAACGCAACGATGTTGGCATCAACACCAAATTGTTTCATGGCTATGAAAACAATTAGAACAGCTATTGGCAATAATGCTGAAATTAGAATTGAAGCTCTCAGGTTTAAAACCATCACAATTACTACAAGAATAGTGATTAGGATTTCAAGCGATAAAGCTTCTTCTAATGTCCCTAAGGTCTCATTAATCAATTGGGTTCTATCATAGAACGGAACGATGGTTAATTTACTCTCAACGCCATTAGCTAAAGTTTTCGAAGGTAAACCTGAAGAAATACCTTCAATCTTAGCCTTTACATTATTGATTACTTCAAGTGGATTTGAACCATAACGAGCTATCACAACTCCACCAACGACTTCAGCACCGTCTTTATCGAGCAACCCTCTTCTAGTTGCTGGACCGAGTGAAACAACGCCAATATCTTTGATTCTAACAGGTACGTTGTCCGTGACAGAAACAACAGCTTGTTCTATGTCTTCTATTGATTTGATGTAGCCTAAACCACGAACTAAATACTCTGCACGGTTGATTTCGATAGTCTTTGCTCCAACATCTCTATTAGAGTTTTTGACCGCCATCATTACCTTGTGAAGAGGAATATCATAAGCTTTAAGGGCATCAGGATTTACATCGACTTGGTACTCCTGAACATATCCTCCAATGGAAGCTACCTCAGAAACACCATCTACAGCATTGAGTCCATACTTCACATAAAAGTCTTGAACGGTTCTAATTTCATGTAAATCCCACCCTCCAGTAGGATTACCTTCTTTGTCTCGACCTTCTATAGTATACCAATATACTTGACCTAAAGCCGTTGCATCAGGTCCGAGAGAAGGTTGTACCCCTTCAGGTAATAGTCCTGATTGTAGGGAGTTTAACTTTTCAAGTATTCGTGAACGAGACCAATAGAAATCTACCTCTTCATCGAAAATGATGTAGATACTCGATACACCAAATATCGAAGAGCTTCTAATCGACTTGACATGAGGTATACCAAGCAAAGAAGTGGTTAATGGATAAGTTATTTGGTCTTCTATGTCCTGTGGAGACCTCCCCATCCATTTTGTAAATACGATTTGTTGATTTTCTCCAATATCAGGAATGGCATCAACAGGCACAGGGTCAGAAGGCAAGAACTCTGTCTTCCAACCAAATGGAGCATTTATAAAGCCCCAACCAATAAATAGTATTATTACTAAGGTTGTTACTAGCTTGTTATCAAGAAAGTAACGAATGATTTTGTTAAGCATATCATATAGATTAATCTTTAATGAAAAGACTGATTAAGGCATATAGAGCCTTTCTGCTACCACTGTAACAGTTCTATATGAATGGTATCAAATAAGAAAAGATTGAAAAAGTACCTGTCTGTTCTGTTTCTTCGGTGGCGGGGAAGCATACACAAACACTTCTTGTTTTTCAGCCACCTTAACAGGTTGAACTATGAAGACTTGAACGAAACTTTGTAGGAAATGATGGTTAACACTAACTCGCAGAAAATCATTTTCAATTTCATCGTCCAAGTCCATAGTTAAGAACTCAGTGCGACAACAATTTCTTTTGATTTCTTTTTTTTCGTTACAACCGTTTTCAGCGGAGGAATTAATGGACATCCCGCATCTCAACTCACTTTGACCAATTTTCAACTCAGATTTAACAGCACGACCACCACAATAATGGGTAGCAAGAGTTAACCCTGAGCTACTTATTAGCATTAGGAAACTGAGTAATATGGAAAGTAGTTGCTTCACTTACTGCAAGATACGAAATTATTCATCTAAAGATTTACAGAGTTTTACTAATTGCTTATATGATTATGGTCATTACAAAACAATTAACATCGCTACAGCCATCGCCACCATCGTTAAATCTTCAATGATAGTTACTGTACTCATAGGTAGATTAAACACGTCACCAAGACAAGCACACTTGATTTTCTTCTTATTCAAATTACTTTGGATAACACCAATACTACTTACTCCAAGAATAATTGCTGTAGCTAAGTTTGTTTCAAACGGGAATAGATTTGTTAGGTATAGTACTCCTAATACTAACTCTACAAACGGATAAATGAATCCCCATGCATTCCATTTAGCAGCAACGATGTCGTACATCTTATAGGACGAAGCGAAGCCTTGAATGTTTAGTAGCTTGAAAAAGGAGAACACTAAGAAAAACCCTGCCATAAAGTGTCTCATCCAATTCATTGAAGAAAACTCATTGAATGGGTACTGTGCAAGTAAAGTTGTTCCTGCAATAAAACTAACTATCAAGAATAGTGGTTGATAGGTGCTTAACTTCACTTCAGGCAAAGAGCTTGAACTCTTAATTTCAGGAAGAGGGGTAAGTGCCTTCTCCTGATTACCCTCAATAATTTTATAATCACCCTTTTCTTTGATTAAGCTGTTGATCTCATCTTTCGATGGTGGATTATCATTATCAATTGTCAGCTGAGGAGAAGTCACTTGGACACTCGCTCCATCTATATCAGAAAGTGCATCTTCAATTTTGGCAACACAGCTACCACATGAAATGCCTTCGATATTGTATTCCTTTTTCATAATACAAATATCAATATAGGCGGCTGTAAAAGTGTTACAGAATGATGGAGGATATTTACAACATTGAGCTAGACCTCGTCAAGGTTTTTGCGATCATTAATGTTAAGCTTTTTAAAAGCCGAAGGAGTCATTCCTGTCTCTTTCTTAAACTGTGAAGACAAATGAGCAACACTACTATAGTTCATTTGAAAAGCGATTTCGGAAAGAGTTAGCTGATTATAATGAATTAATTCTTTCACCTTTTCAACTTTCTGATGAAGAATGTATTTTTCAATAGTCACGCCTTCCACTGAAGAAAATAGTTTGCTAAGTGCACTATAATCGTGATTAGTCTTTTCGGCTATCAGTACAGAGAAATTGACATTACTCTTTTCTTTTTTGTGATGAATTTCATCTATGATAATCGCTTTGATTTGAGCAATCAATGCTGAATTAGCATCTTCCAATAGCTCGAATCCTAATGCCTTTAACTTATTTTGAATCGAATATTTTGATTTATCATCAATAGAGCCTTCAATATCGACTTCACCAAGCCTTATTGCAGAAGTTATTACCCCCTCTGATTCAAACACTTCTTTAACCGAAGTAATGCATCGAGGACAAACCATGTTTTTAATATAAAGCATCATCGG
>CBDDLA010000004.1:0-3962 GCA_965230485.1 Putridiphycobacter sp. | reverse complement strand
CACATTTTCTTGGACACAGTTGAAAAACAGTACGCCGTCGTTCAAAATATAGGCCCATTAATCGTTTATTGAAGTAAAAGAATCACAGATAATTTTGATACCCTGTGATACAAAGGCTTAAGCCTAGTTTTTCATCTAATTCTATGGAAACCAAGTTTGGTCCTAAAAAGAAAGATCTACCTCGCCACTCCCCACTTTCAATTCTCATTTGGTCAACATCTTCCCAATTATCGTCTTTTACATTGCAACATTTAGCTATTTTATTAACTACATTTTTTATGCTGTCAAAAGTTGGTTGCTCGTTCTTTCTATAAAATGTCAATATTGTTGGAGTTTCTTTGCTTAACTCAACTTTACCCATCCCTAGAGTAATTTTAAGAGTATCAAAGGTACTTAATAATGGAGGATTCAAATCCACTTCGAAGTCAGTCTTAATAGACTCATCAGTTGAATTACTAGTCTCCTGAATTTTATTCGATTTTACAAAAAGGCTTTTAATATCATATTCAATAACCCCTTTGAATGGATTTGAAGTTTCATTTTTCTTTAATCTGCTAAAAAGTCCCATATGAAGTATTGTTTAGTTCTGGCAAACGTTAATTAACTCATAAGGGTTTCTAGTTTTAGACGAATAAGCCAACCAATTAGAGGTATTTAAGGACAAGACATATGACCTTCTTGTGTATAACGATCTGTGTATGGTTTGTATCCCGCAGGGTATGCACTATACCTCTTGTTGGGCAAAGTAATTTTTAATTTTTTCGATGAGCTGCTCAAATCTTTGCCTGTTATTTGCATTCCAATCTTCAATTGATTCCAAAGTCTTAGTAGATAGGTCAATAAATTTCGGTTCGTTGAATATCATTTTTTCCCAATCGCTTACTTTGTCATCATCAATAAGCCCTTCGATGAAGTCATAGGACTCATTTTGATTTTCAATGCTCAATCCATTAAGTACTTCTACAAATCGGTTTAAAGTCTTGTCATCTAAATCAAACTCATCCTTTAGGTTGGAGAAAGAAGCAATTGCAATTCCTGATTTTAACCATTCAGAATATTCGAGAGAACCATTCTTTATTGAAGTAATAATATTCTGACTTTTAAAATGGTTATTAGATGCTGCTGATTTAAGCATTCTCCCGAGTTTTATTTGCTTTTGCTTATCAAGTCCATTGATCAACTCAATTGCACGGTCAGTTCTTAAATAGTCTATTACTGGATTTTGGTCTTCATATTGATAACCTGATAAATCATCCCAAATTCTATTGAATTTGGATTTTGGTTCGCCATAAAAATGAATGGCATTGTCAAAAGATAAGTTGCCTAACTTCTTGTGATATCGATTCTTAAAGCCTTCTTCCAATTTATCATGTTGAACCAAATAACCTGCAATAGATTTTAAGGCAATAAGTTTAGTAGAGTCCTTTTCGCTTTCTAAGTATGAAATGAGCATCTTTTTAATCCTTTCAGGTAATAAAGACCAGGTTTCTTGATGCACATAACCAATGAATGATTCGTAAGGGTAGTTAGTCACGCGATGCTCGAGAGACCACTCAGCGTTATCTAACGGAATAGATGAATTGATGAAAAGTTCAACAATGAAATATCGCAACTTCCTGAGTTCATTAAATTTTTCTTGAACTAGAGCAATTTCACCTACCTTAAACAAAAGTGTCTTGAAAAAGAACGGATGTAATTCAGCGGGAATCCTTGAAATAGTCCGATTTGCATAATTTCTTACTTGGTCAATTTCTGTTGGAAGAAAAAATGGTTTGCTGCTGATGTTGTCAGCCAACTCTGTTAAGTATGTTTTATTAAAGTGAAGTTCTTTGCCAAGAGTAATCCTTAATGATTGCCCTATGATGTGTTTTACTTCGTCAATTTCAGGTTTCAAATTGTAAGGATGAGCAAATAGGCATCTTTGCTCCCAAAGGAAACTAACTTTACTGTAATCAGCGTTATCAATGATTCCACAATTTTTAGCTTCTTCATATATCAGTTTATCAGCAGATTGCTTGTCATTTTCTGCATCCTCAATCTTCTGCTTTGCATCTGTAGCCCTTGAGTCCCCGAGATTTGATAGTATATGTATTTTTCTTTTCAGCGATTCAATTAAACAAATCCAAGCTACGATATAAGCAGACCTATAATGACCTGACAAGAAGCATCCTGCTGCTTCCTCAAATAAAACCTTATCATCGTCTTCAATGATTTGGTCTTTAACTTCCTGTATCCAATTTTCGTCTTGTGTCATTTCTTATTTTGTCCAACGTTTGAGTAAAGTACATATGTACTTTATTCCCATTTTAGGAACCGTAGAATTATCCATATAATACTACGCTTATGGTTCATTTTTCAGTATTAATACACATAAACTTTAGAATATGTTGCACTAAACCGCTTTCGCGGTAGTGCGTGGTGAGAAATACGTCTAAGAATTCATAACTAAAAAAAATACGTTATGAATTCTAAAAACAGTAAAGGAGGTGTTCTTTTCTTATCGCGATCGAAGGGCTGGTGATAAAAAGAAAGTGATGGCGCTGTCGGTAAAGGAATTTATAAAACGATTCTCTTACCATATATTACCAGCTGGTTTTGTGAAAATCCGGCACTATGGTTTGTTTTCTACACGTGTCAAACAAGAAAAACTGACTCAGGTACGTAAAGCCTTAGGTCAACAAAATAGTGAAAGGGCAAAAAAGCGCAGTGCAGCCGAGGTGATCTTAAAAAGCACCAGTATGAATATTTACCAATGCCCTGTATGCAAAGACGGAGAGCTTGTAGTGGTGAAATTGATTCCTTCGAGTAGAAGTTCACCCAATCGATTACCGACTCAAATTAAAACAATACGTAGGGGGTAGTTTATCAGCGCTTTATAGGTGTAGAGCGACAAGAAGGCTATTATCAAAAGTAAAATAGAAGTAACAAAAAATAAGATAACAAGATAATTTTGAATGATAACGACCAGAAAGAAAGAGTTGAGACAAAGAAAATAGCGCTAACGTACATAACGATAAAGCCGAGAATATACGCCAGAAGAAAAAACGAAGGATTGAAATTACACAGCGAAAAATAGCAACGATAGCTGCCGAATGAACGGGCAGCTTACTGCAACAGTTAGAAAAAATCAAGTCCCCTGGACCCACTAGATTTTGGGTTCTAATTGTATAACGCATATAAAATACATGACACATTTTAATTACTAATACGGTTATATTGAAATAACGGCAGCATCAAAAAAATCTTCTGACTCGGAGGTCATTTATTAAATGCTTGTGGAATGGGTATCAGAAATTTAAAAATTCATTCGTGTCAATACGGAGCAAGAGCCTTTTTTCTCCACTTGCTTCAATCGTAGGGCTGCAATGTACAACAGGGTTTGATTCCTCTTGCGGGTATAAGGCTCCTTTTAAGATGACAACCGATCCGGTAGCTGCTTGTCTGATATTGTTTTCGTTAATTACTATACATTCATTGTCACTATTAGCGTTTAATGATCGTCGGTTTATATTTTCTTCTGTTAACCATAAAGTTCCTGGTCCGCTATAAGTGCAAAGTAATCTTAAATCATTGACGTCTGTATGGAATTTTCTGCACATATTATCGTTTATGGTAGCTAACAATAAGCGAAAACTTTGCGCTTTGGTAATTGCTTCGAAATGGTTTAAGAGTTCTTTGATATCTTTATTGATTGCCTGGAATTTATGTGGATCAATTACCTTGTTAATAGCGTTTAAAATAACATCGATAGTTCCACTTAGTCTTAATTCAATAGCTTGTTTTAGCAGGTTGTTAATCTCATCATTTAAGAAGTTTATTTCTCGATTATAGATAACTATGTTTATAGCACCCTGATGAATGTTTTCCAATACTTCAGGTTTAGTAGCTATTGAGTAATTTTTAGTGGTAGTGACTGTTTTCATAAAGAAGAATTAGGCCTGGTACATTTTTAACAAATTAGA
>CBDDLA010000003.1:0-16005 GCA_965230485.1 Putridiphycobacter sp. | reverse complement strand
ACAGATGATAATATAATCAAATCAAAGCAACACTATAGTTAAAATGCACTGTTTAAGTTTAAGATCTGTTGATGAAGTAAGCAATTTAAGTTAATATTCACTGTTGAGGCTGTCTCAAAAGTAAATTGAGATGGTCTCTTTTTTTTATTCTGAGAATTGATGGTGGTGACTGTTTTTTTCGAGATTCAGTTTTTGTCAAAAGTTGACAGGTCAAGACTTATGCAATCTTGGCTAGATTATGCGCTAAAGCCATTAATCCAGTTTCTATTTCCACTTTTTCTAAGCCTCTTAAGCTAAATCTTGTAAATTTCTTGTTTTGCTTTAGGTTTCCAAAGGCCGCTTCCACATCTGCTGATCGTTGCTTTCGTCTTTTTACACCTTCTTCTGATAGGAGGTTTTGTTTTGCATTGAATTTCAGGGCATTAAGTTTATGATTGACTTGTATTCGCCTATTACCTTTCGCTTTATGACAACTACCGTTTAATGGGCATGAAGAACAATTTTTGGCTTCATAGATAGTCTTTGTTTGTAAGTAACCGTTCGCTGTTTTTTGATTTGTTTGCCCTACGTTACGCATGGGTTGTCCTATGGGGCAAATGTATTCGTCTGTGTCAGACCTATAGTGTAACTTTCTGATATCCTTTATGTTGCATGCTTTGCTTTTGACCTGTTTTTGTTCTTTATGGAAGTAGCTATACTTAACATATGAGGTAATCGCTTCGTCATCCAAATACTGATAGTTTTCATGACTACCGTAGCCTGAGTCAGCGGTGATAGTTTGAGGGAATTGACCTAGATGTTTGTTAAAGCTCTTAAAATGAGGGATAAAGGTTGTGGAGTCACTGGGCTTTTGATGAAGGGTATAATGAAGTATAAACTGTTTATTGGTGCTAATCTGTAGGTTGTATCCTGCTTTAAGTTGACCATTTTGCATATGGTCATCTTTCATACGCATAAACGTAGCATCGGTTTTGGAATAGCTATTTCGTTCTCCTAAAACTTCTTCTTTTTGCTTGTATTCACGCAATTTACTTGGCCAATTGCGTTTGCCGTAGTTTACTTTTTGACGTTTCTTTTTATCTACCTTTTCTGGATCTGAAGCTAGGTTTTTCTCTATTTTATCTAGGGTATCGGTGACCAATTCTGGAGTGATATTACTTAGATCAAGATCTGGGCTTGGCTCTTCAGATTTGGCTACCTGCTGACTATAAGCCCATAATTCTTCAAGCTGCTTGACCATTTTCTCTTTGTTGGTCTTTATGCTATTACCCCAAACAAAAGTGTATTTATTCGCATTCGCCTCAATTTTAGTTCCATCTGTAAAAGCATCCTTCAATTCAAGATGACCGCTAGCAGCCAACAATAACACTACCTGACTAAATACTTCCTTTAAAACATGCTTAAGTCGATCACTTCTGAATCGGTTAATAGTATTGTGATCAGGACTGTTCATGGCGGTCAACCACATCATCGGGATATTCTCCTTACACAAAGTTTCTAACTTACGACTAGAGTAAACGTTACTTAAGTAGCCATATACCAGCAACTTAAGAAGCATTTTTGGATGATAAGAAGAGGTTTCTCCTCCTTTGTATTTATCGATAAGTAGCTGTAAATCAATTTGATCAATTACATGATCAACAACTCGTACAGGATGGTTAGATGGAATATAGCAACTCCAATCAATTCCTCTAAACTTGGTGGTAAAAGCATGATTTGCTTGCTATCATACTTTTTAAAACATACATTTAATTGAGACACGTCTCAATTTACAAAAAGTGAGGCACAAAAAAAGGCGAAGCTATTACGGCTCCGCCTTTTCTTTCATAGAGACTTTTGAGACAGCCTCAGAGCAATTTTGTGTATGACATTAAATATGCACTAATGTCAGTAATTGAGCTAATCTCTTATACTCAAAAAGACTGGGGCATGTTACGTCTTTTTCTTTTAGAAATGTATTAGAAATACGATTGAAATGAAGTTTTAATTCACATTTAAAGTTAAAACGAATATAAATGTAGCTTTAGAATATGGTTTTATGGAAAAACATCGCATACTAAAATGAAATCTCAGAGTTAATACTTTGATAGTTTTTTTATTTCCCTAATTTGTCTAAGTTTGCGTCTAATTACGCGAAAGCTTAAGCATGAAGAAAGTATTAATTACTGGAACAGCCGGATTTATAGGGTTTCATCTTTCGAACAAATTGATATCTGAAGGTTATGAAGTATTCGGTTTGGATAGTATTAATGAATACTATGATGTAAAATTAAAATTAGCAAGATTATCTCAGCTAGGATTTGACACTGAACAAATAAAATACAATAAACTGATTAGTTCTAAAACAAATGGACATAAGTTTATAAAAGTCGATCTTAAAGATAAAGAAAACATTGATAGATTATTCAGAAATAACAAATTTGAGATAGTTATAAATTTAGCTGCTCAGGCAGGAGTTCGTTATTCTTTAGAAAATCCATACGAATATGTCGATACTAATGTCAGTGGATTTTTGAATATCTTAGAAGCTTGTCGAAATAATTCAATAGAACATTTGGTATTTGCTTCTTCTTCTTCTGTGTATGGCCTTAATGAGACAATTCCCTTTAAAGAATCCGATTTAACTGATCATCCAATATCAATGTATGCCGCTACAAAAAAGAACAATGAGTTGATGGCGCATACTTATGCTCATTTATTTGATTTACCATGTACAGGTCTTCGTTTTTTTACTGTTTATGGACCATGGGGACGACCTGATATGGCTCTATTTTTGTTTACCGATGCAATCGTTAAAGGTAAGAGTGTGAAAATATTCAATGATGGCGAAATGTATCGAGATTTTACATATGTTGACGATATTGTGGATGGCATTAGTAGAGTTTTAACATCAGCTCCATTAGGAGGTGATTTATTCGATGCAAAAAGACCAATATCAAATATTAGTTCAGCTAAATATAAAATTTTTAATATCGGGAATAGTAATCCAGTTTCTTTAATGGATTTTGTAAAGGCCATTGAAGAAAAAATAGGTAAAAAGGCCATTAAAGAATTTTTGCCAATGCAACCAGGGGATGTGCTTAGAACATTCGCTGAAACAAAGGAATTAAATACCTTAACAGGTTTTAAACCTCAAACTACTGTTGATGAAGGGGTAGCTAATTTTATCGATTGGTATTTAGACTATCATAGTAAAAGGTGATCTGAATCGAGTAAATGTTAGATAATTAATGATTTAAGAACCGTATACAAAGTAAATTAATGAGAAAAAAAGTTATATGGATTGCACTTTTTGGAATTCTATTTAATAGTTGTGTAAGTCATAAGAAATTAATAATTCTACAAGAAACAAAAACTATTAATGAAAATCCTGCTGAGAAAAATCGCTATAGTGTACATAAATATGTTCTTAAAGTTGGAGATTTGGTAGATGTTCAGGTCTCAAGTGTGGATGCAAAATCAGTTTCAATTTTTAATAAGGATCTTGGACAGAAAAATATACAAGGTATGGATGCCTCCTTTTATATTAATGGGTATTTGATCGATGAAAATGGTAATATTAATTTCCCTATAATAGGGGAGGTGGAAGCAGCAGGGATTACTGTAGATTCCTTAAATACTGTATTGAAAAATAGGCTAGAGGATTATTACAAGTACTTCATAGTTAGTGTAAAATTAGTTAATTTTAGGATTTCAGTCCTAGGGGAAGTAGTTAACCCTGGTCAACAATATATTTACAATTCAGATATTAATATTTTACAAGCAATTGCTAATGCTGGAGGTATTACAAAGTTTGGAAATAGACGAAAGATAAAGGTGGTTCGCAAGGATGAGAAGATTGACCAAGCACATGAAATTGACTTATATGATTCAGATGTTACCAATAATAAGTATTATTACCTGTTACCCGATGATGTTATTTATATTGAACCTTATAGGGCTAAAGCAATTACAACAAATTCACCTCAAATATCATTAGTGTTTTCAACTATTTCTTTGTTGATTATAATTACGAATTTTTTAAGGAATTAAAATGAAGAATGAAAAATCGGAAGAATTATTTTCAATAGAATTTTTATTAAAATCGATTTATGAGAAATGGTATTGGGTAATGTTGAGTATTGCCATTTGTGCAATGACTGCTTATTTATACGTCAGATATCACCCGAAGTCCTATAAAATGACTGCGAAGGTTTTAATTGAAAATGATGAATTTGGTGATTTTAACACTGGTGAAAAAATAATTCAAGAACTTGGTTATTTTTCAAGTAAAAAGAATTTATACACAGAATTAGAAGTTCTTAAGGCTTATTCAACTATTAAAGAAACGATACGCAAATTACCTTTTTTCGTAACATATTATTCAGAAGGTGAAGTAAGAACCACTGAGATTTATTATAAAAATGCTCCTTTTCAGATTGTATTGGATACTGGTCACGTTCAGCTACTTAATACTTATTTCCAAGTAAGTAAAAATTCTGACGGAACTTTCAAGATTGTGAACAATTGTAATAATTGCCTGGCTAATTTCGTTTCCGACGACGACGATGGCGACATTGTTAGTGAGAAAATTGAAATTAATGTTCGGTCTGGTGATTATGTATCAAAATTAGATCGATATAGATTTAAATTTATTACTTCCGAAAATGTTATTTTTGACGGAGGTAACATTTATACTTTTAAAATTGGAAGTTTGGAAAACACTATACAAAATATAAAGGCAAAATTTTCAGTAAGTCAACCAGAAGAATTTGCTTCTGTAATCGATATTAATTACACAGGGGAATTGCGTGAAAAAGGAGTCGAATTTTTAAATCATTTAGCGTCGGATTATGTTCATTTTGATTTGAAAATAAAAGATTTGATGGCTAAAAATACAATGAGTTTTATCGATAGACAATTGGACTCCATTCGTGGAACTTTGAACTTTGCCTCAGATCAATTATTAAGTTTTAGAACCAAAAATGGAATATTGGATTTTAAATATTCGTCCGAGTCGGTATATAAAGAAATGGAGTCGCTTAATAGAGAAAAAGCACAGTTTATGTTTAATTATAAATTTTATGAGCAGATATATAACTATGTAAATGATAAATCGAATGAAACCAAAATGTTATCGCCTTCATTGGTCGGAATTAATGATCCTTATTTACTTAATTTACTGAGGGAAATGGAGTCGCTGTTTACGCAAAGAGAGGAGTTAAAATTTGGTGTGAAAGAGGACAATCCGACAGTTACTATGGTAGAACAAAAAATTCTATCATTGAGGAAAAATGTAATAGAAAATGTGGAGAATCTAATGAAAGTTTCAAAACTCCAAATTCAAGATTTGGATATTAGACTAGATCAAATATTGTTGAAATTAAAAAGGTTACCTAAAACAGAAAGGGATTTAGTGAAAATAGAAAGAGAGTTCAATCTAAATGAAGAAATATATACATATTTGTTGAAAAAGAAAGCTTCTGTTGGCATAGCAAAGGCAGGTTATAAGGCTGATAATCAAATATTAGAAACAGCTCGAGTTTCAGCTGCTATTCTAGTTGCTCCAAAATCGATGTTGATTTTTGTTGCAGGAATTATTTTAGGAATATTAATGCCTATCATGATTATTTTATTGGGATTAAAATTTCGAGTTAAAATAAAATCTGTGGAGGATATAGAAAATAAATTGATTCCGCCTTTATTAGGAATAATTGGACATAATCGTGCTGAAAAGCAATTATTGAATGAGTCAGAAATTAGCCCTATAACTGATTCTTTCAGAATTGTACGATTAAAACTTCAAGATTTAATTCATAAAGAAGGAACAAGTGTAATAGGAATAACCTCTACAATTTCTGGTGAAGGGAAAACTTATTGTGCATTGGGTTTAGCAGCTTCCTTTGCTTCCTTAGGCAAAAGGACTCTTATAGTGGGAGGTGATTTAAGAAAACCACGTTTAGGAGATACTCTTGATTTGTTAAACAAATTGGGGCTTTCTGATTATTTGGTAGGTGCTGTTGCATTGAATGAAGTGATTCAGTCTACAGGTAAAAAAAATTTAGATATTTTAACATCAGGTACAATTCCACCAAATCCAGCAGAACTATTGGAATCGAACGAATTCAAGCGTTTTGTTGAAAAAGTTAAACATAATTACGAATTGATTATAATGGATTCGTCACCAATAGGCTTAGTTTCTGATTTTTATACAATATCAAATTATACAGATTATAATTTATTTATTATTCGACATAATTTTACGAAATTTGCGTCATTGAAATTTTTAAATGGCCTGATTCAACAAGTTCCGAAAATGGGGTGTGTTTATAATGATAACAAAAATTCTAAATCTCATTATTTTGGCTATGGAAATGGCTATGGCTATGGCTATGGCTATGGCTATAAAAATGAAAACAAAAGTATAATTAAAAAGATTAAAAAGTTTTGGCCTATAAATCAAGGTTAATATAGTATGAATAAGATTGCATTAATAACAGGTGTTACTGGTCAAGATGGAGCCTATTTAAGTGAGTTTTTATTAAAAAAGGGATATGTGGTTCATGGAATAAAAAGAAGGACTTCCCTATTCAATACTGATCGAATAGATCACCTGTATCAAGACCCTCATACTAAAGATAAAAATTTCATCTTACATTATGGAGATCTGACAGATAGCACCAATTTAATTCGTATAATTCAAGAAGTTAAGCCGGATGAAATTTACAACTTGGCAGCAATGAGTCATGTTGCTGTGTCTTTTGATACTCCGGAATACACAGCTAATGCGGATGGATTAGGAACCTTGCGTTTACTTGAAGCAATTCGTATTTTAGGTTTGGAGAAGAAAATAAAGATTTATCAAGCCTCAACTTCTGAGCTGTATGGAAAAGTACAAGAAATTCCTCAGACTGAAAACACTCCGTTTTATCCAAGGAGCCCTTATGCTGTTGCTAAAATGTATGCATATTGGATAACTGTTAACTATCGTGAAGCATATAATATCTACGCTTGTAACGGTATTCTATTTAATCATGAATCTCCAATTAGGGGAGAAACTTTTGTGACGAGAAAAATAACTAGAGCGGTTTCAAAAATTGCCCTAAATTTGCAGGATAAGTTATACCTTGGTAATTTAGATGCGAAACGTGATTGGGGGCATGCTAAGGATTATGTTCGTATGATGTGGATGTTGCTACAACATGATGAGCCTCAAGATTGGGTTATTGCTACTGGAGTGACAACAACGGTGAGGTCTTTTGTGGAACTTGCATTCAAATATGTAGGCATTGAGTTACAATTTTTAGGAGAGGGAATAAATGAAAAAGCTTTCGTAAAAGCATGCTCGTCTGATAAATACCAACTTCCATTAGGTAAAGAAGTTTTAAGAGTTGATCCAAAATATTTTAGACCTACTGAAGTTGATCTTCTTATTGGAGATGCATCAAAGGCAAAAAGAGAATTAGGTTGGGAACCGGAATATGATTTGAATGCCCTTGTAGTTGATATGATGGAAAATGATTTAAAATTAATGACAAAAGATCTTCATCTTAAAGATGGGGGGTATGAACCTTTTAACTATTATGAATAAATTGATTTGGTTTCTGAAGAAAATCTGAACCTGATTAAATTTTTAACACAAGTATTGTGAAGAAAAATAATGTCGTTTAAGTTTTCTAATTATGATTCTGGTAAATGAAGAATTATACTCCCGTTTTCTTAATCATATCAATAGCTGTATTGAATTCTTCTACAGCTTCTAACCTAATTATTATTAGTCTATGCATATTACTTTTTGTTTACAACATAGAAAATATCTTGAAATTTTGGGAAGCAAAGATTATACTAGTGTTAAATTGCATAGCTGCGATCATCATCGGAAGTTCTTTGAATGCTCCAATCGAAAGTTCAAGATTGATTGTACTTCTATTGGTTATGTTACCTTTTCCCTATGAATTTAGAATAAATAAAAAACAACATGTATTGATTTTTTGTTCATGTTTATATGTTATTATATTTCAATTTGGGGACGCCTTAGAAGTCAATTTTGTAAAATCTATGATAAACACTTACTATCCTATTGCAAATAATCCTTGGCAGAATTCGGCAAATGGCATGCTAAACAATTTAGGAAAGAACCGATATGCGGGTATTTATTTCAATCCAAACATTATGGGACAATCAATGGTTCTTTTGTTCGCTATTTTAATTCAGTATGTAGAAAAAAATTATAATAAAGTCAAAACAGTACTAGTTTCCATTTTATTCATGTTTTCCATTGTGTTAACAGGGTCGAGGTCTTCTATGATAACTTTCATGATAATTAATTTATTTTTTTTAAGGAAGTTAATTAATGTTAAATACCTCATTTTTTTATTTCCTATTATATTTTTCGTTTTTTTAGCTTCTGACTTTTCTGAATTAGAACGATCAATGAGAGTTTTTAAACTAGACCTTTATGGTTCTGAGAATTCTTCAGGTAATGTTAAAATTAGGATATTTTTAAATTGGGTTGAGAGTAATTTCACGAATGATTATAAGAAATTGCCTTGTTTATTGTTTGGAATAGGGGCAATACCAACAGTTTTTGATTTTGATTTTGGGTATTTAGCAGAAATGTTGGGTTTTGTGGGGATTTTAATATTTGTATATTTTATTGTCCGTACATTTCATAATACAACCCATAAATATATTTATTACATATTCTTTATTTCGATCGGAGCTACTTTGATCGTTAATTTCAGATTTAGTATTATGACACTTATTATATTGTCAATATATCAAAGGAGATCTGAAATTTGACAGATAAGAGACTAAAAAGGGGTAAAAGGTAAATACTTTGTTGGTTTCACATTTCAGGGAATGTAAGTGATGTAATTGTAAGCTTTTCTTAAAATGTAAGTTTATAATTGGAAAATTATTATTATCTCGAAATTATTTGTGATTTTTTTGGAGTCATCAGAGGCAAGTGCTAGCTTTGTCTAAGCCAATATGGGCAAGTTAGTAAATAGAATTAATTTGAAGTTTGTTATAAAATAATTTTTTAAAAACTTATTAATTGGGAACAATTCTTGTGATTTAAAATTTGAGGTTTACCAGTGGAAAAAGAAGCAAAAATATATATAGCCGGACATCGTGGTCTGGTGGGGTCGGCCATAAAAAAACTTCTAGTAGAGAAAGGTTATACAAACTTAATTGTTCGTACACATAAAGAACTAGATTTAACAGACCAGCTTGCTGTTGGAGAATTTTTTCAGAATGAAAAGCCTGATTATGTCATTCTTGCTGCCGCGAAAGTGGGAGGGATCCATGCCAATAACATTTACAGAGGGGCCTTTATTTATGATAATTTGATGATTCAAAATAATGTGGTACATCAAAGTTATCTAAATAGGGTTAAAAAATTATTGTTTCTAGGTAGTACATGTATTTACCCGAAAGATAGTCCACAGCCAATGGTAGAGTCTTCATTGTTAACTTCTGAATTAGAGTATACTAATGAACCTTATGCCATAGCAAAAATTGCAGGTATTAAATTATGTGAGAATTATAACTTACAATATAAAACCAATTTTATAGCTGTAATGCCTACAAATTTATATGGGCCAAATGATAACTTTCACCTGGAAAATTCTCATGTATTACCCGCTTTGTTAAGGAAATTTCATCTGGGCAAACTTATAGATGTGAATAATTGGGACGGGGTAAGAAAAGATTTAAATGCAAGACCAATTGAGGGGATAGACGGGCGAGCATCTGTTGACGACATAGAAACTGTTTTAAGCAAATTTGGAGTGATGCGAAACGATATAGTTGAAGTTGAAATTTGGGGTAGTGGCAAACCTTTAAGAGAGTTTTTGTGGAGTGAAGATCTGGCTGATGCATGTATCTACGTTATGGAGAATGTAGATTTTGAAGAATTAATTGAAAGTAATGCGAAAGAAATTGTAAATACTCATATTAATATAGGTACAGGAAAAGAAATTAGTATCAATGAATTGGCCAATTTAATAAAAGAAAAAGTAGGGTTTAAAGGTTCTTTAATTTTTAATAGCTCGAAACCAGACGGAACAATACGTAAGCTTACCAATTGTTCTAAGTTACATGGACTTGGCTGGCAGCATAAAATTGATTTAGAACAAGGCATTGAAAAGATGTATAATTGGTACCAAAATAACTGATTTATGTATCATCTTACATTTAAGAACGGACAAGTAATACAATGCAAAGATGAAATTAGCATTTTTGAAGCTGCAAAGGAAAACAATATTCTTTTGCCTCATAGTTGCTTGTCTGGAAGATGTGAATCTTGCAAGACGAAAAAAATAAAAGGAAAAACTAAAAAACTTTTTGAAGATAGTGTTCTAACTAAACAAGAACATGATGAAGGATATATCTTAACGTGTAATTCAAAAGTTTGTTCCGATGTTGAATTAGACCTTGCTCCATTAGATAACAGTAAGTGGATAATTCCTGAAGTATTTCCTGCAAAAATTAATGAAATCGTTGATGTAGCTTATGATGTTCGTAAAATTGTTTTACGTTTACCCCCTAATAAAACATTTTATTTTAATGGGGGGCAATATGTTAATATTAGTAAAAATGGGATTAAAAGAAGTTACTCTATCGCAGAAAAAGACCCTAATAATGGTAACTTGTCTTTTTATATTAAAAATTATAAAAATGGAGTAATGAGCTCCTATTTTTTTGAACAAGCTAATATAAATGATTTGTTACAAATTGAAGGGCCTTTTGGAAGTTTTATATATAAGGAGGATTGTGAAATAGAGCTAATAGTATTTCTTGCTACTGGTACTGGAATAGCCCCGGTAAGTGCTATTTTACAAGAATTAAATAATCAACAGGTTCAATTGGTGGATAAAAAAGTATATGTAATTCTTGGAACTAGGTTTATAAAAGAACAATTTTGGACTCCTAATAATTATAAATTTCCAATAGAGTTTATAAGAATGGTTTCGAGGCCTGACGAGGATTGGAAAGAAAACACAGGTTATGTGCAAAACAAATTGTTGGAATTGAATATCGATTTGTCCAGCGCTCAAGTTTATGCTTGTGGTTCAGATAATATGATTCATAGTGCCAAAGAACTATTACTAAAAAATAATTTAAAAGAAGACAGATTTTATGCTGATGCATTTGTTCAGTCTAATTGAGAACATTAGAATATGAAAGCAGTAATTCTAGCTGGGGGATTCGGTACAAGATTAAGTGAAGAGACTGTACTTAAACCAAAGCCTATGGTTGAAATTGGCGGAAGTCCTATGTTATGGCATGTAATGAAAATTTATGCGCATTATGGGGTAAATGAATTCATAATTTGCTGTGGATACAAAGGTTATGTTATTAAAGAATACTTCGCTAATTATTTTATGCATCATTCTGACGTTACCTTTAATATTAAGGATAATGAAATAGATTATCATGTACGAAGAGCTGAACCTTGGAAAGTAACTTTAGTTGATACAGGTGCTAACTCTATGACTGGTGGTCGATTAAAGCGAGTGGCATCATACCTGGATGATAATGAAAATTTCTTTTTTACTTATGGAGATGGTGTTGCAGATATTGATATTGCCGCCTTGTATAGATTTCATAAAGAACATGGAAAAGAAGCAACAGTGACAGCTACGCATCCTCCAGGCAGATTTGGTGCATTGGAAATTAATGAAGGAAAAGTGGATCGATTTCAAGAAAAACCCAAAGGTGATGGAGCCTTAATAAATGGAGGATTTTTTGTGCTGAAAAACAGTGTTTTAGATCGCATTGAAGGAGATGCTACAACCTGGGAACAGGAGCCTCTTAAAGGTTTAGCAAAAGACGGACAGTTAATGGCTTATGAACATCATGGTTTCTGGCAACCTATGGATACATTAAGGGATAAAAATTACCTTGAAGAATTATGGGCTAAAGGTCAAGCACCTTGGAAACTATGGGAATAATGGAAGGTTTAACACAAGACTCATTTTGGAAAAATAAACGTGTTTATGTAACAGGGCATACTGGCTTTAAAGGTGGATGGCTTTGCTTATGGCTCACGTCTATGGGAGCAATAGTTAAAGGATATAGTTTGGAACCCTACACTAATCCGTCTATGTTTGAGGTGTCTAAAGTAGGTGAAGATATGGAGTCTGAGATAGGGGATATTAGAAACTTCGAGCGATTAAAGAAAAGCATGACCTCTTTTAATCCTGATCTATTACTTCATCTAGCAGCCCAACCTTTAGTTAGACTATCTTATGAACAACCAATAGATACGTATTCTACAAATGTTTTAGGTACCGTACATGTTTTAGAATCTGCTAGAGCATGCAATAATTTAAGATCTATAGTATCAGTTACTTCAGATAAGTGTTACGAAAATAAAGAGTGGTATTGGGGGTATAGAGAAAGTGATCCAATGGGAGGTCATGATCCCTATAGTAACAGTAAAGGTTGTGCGGAATTAGTTAGTTCCGCCTATCGAAATTCATTTTTTAATACAAATGACACCGCTTTTTTGGCCTCAGGTAGAGCTGGCAATGTAATCGGCGGAGGTGATTGGGCCACAGATAGATTAATTCCTGATATTTTAAAAAGCTTCGAAAATAAGGAAGAGGTAGTTATCAGAAATCCTCTTGCCATTCGTCCTTGGCAACATGTGTTGGATCCATTATCTGGTTATTTGTTGCTAGCACAGAGGTTATACGAACGCGGCAACCTTTTTGAAGGCGCCTGGAATTTTGGACCTAGAGATGAGGATTGTAAATCTGTAGAATGGATCATTGAACATTTAGTGAAAAAATGGGGGGGAGATGCTAGTTGGCTACATGATGAAAAAGAACACCCTCATGAAGCTCGATTTTTAAAGTTAGATTGCTCAAAAGCTAAGGCTGAATTGAATTGGGAACCCAATTGGAGGCTAGAACATACACTAAGCTTGATCATTGATTGGCATAAGAAATGGATAAGTAGGGAAGACATGAAAATTGTTTCCTTGAAAGAAATTGAAGAATTCAAATTAAGATAAAATGACTGATAATCAGGAGCTTGGAGATATTCGAAAACAAATTGTTTCATTAACTAAAAAATATGCTCAATTAAAGTATACTCATAAATCCTTTGAGCCTGGTATTTCAACGATTCCTGCATCTGGAAAAGTTTTGGGTGAGGGTGAATTAAGTAATATGGTGGAAGCATCTTTAGATGCATGGTTAACAACTGGGAGATTTAATACTGAATTTGAAAAAAGATTGGCGAACTTCATAGGTGTAAAGCATTGTATATCTGTTAATTCAGGTTCATCGGCCAATTTAGTTGCGTTTTCAACACTTACTTCACCCAAGCTGGGCGACAAAAGAATAAAAAAGGGAGATGAAGTTATAGGTGTCGCTGCAGGTTTTCCTACAACGGTGAATCCGGTCGCTCAATTTGGAGCAGTTCCCGTTTTTGTAGATGTGGATTTAGATACTCACAATGTAAACGCAGAGCTTATTGAAGATGCTATTACAGACAAAACTAAAGCCATAATGTTGGCCCATACATTAGGCAATCCATTTAATTTAAAGAAAATTAAAGAGTTGTGCGATAATTACGATTTATGGCTTGTGGAAGACTGTTGTGATGCCCTTGGCGCTAAATATGAGGGGCAAATGGTAGGGACATTTGGCGATATAGCTACAGTAAGCTTTTACCCTGCACATCATATTACAATGGGAGAAGGTGGCGCAGTTTTTACAAATAACGCTCAATTAATTAGTATTGCAGAGTCTTTTAGAGATTGGGGTAGAGATTGTTATTGTGCTCCTGGTTGTGATAATACTTGTGGTAAACGTTTTGACCAACAGTTAGGCAACCTTCCTCATGGTTACGATCATAAATATGTGTATTCACATATGGGGTATAACCTGAAGATATCTGATATGCAGGCGGCATGTGGGCTTGCTCAATTAGATAAACTAGAAGAGTTCATTGCTGCCAGAAAAAGGAACTTTAAATTACTTACTGAAAAGATGCAAAGTTTGGTTGAATTCCTTCATTTACCAGTTGCCACCCCAAATAGTGAACCGTCTTGGTTTGGTTTTCCAATAACGATTAAAGAAAATGCCGGTGTAAATCGTGTTGATTTGTTGAAGTTTCTTGATCAGAATAGAATAGGCTCAAGATTGTTGTTTGCTGGAAACTTGACCAAACAGCCGTATTTTAATGAAGTAGAACATCGTGTTGTTGGTGATTTAATAAATACAGATGTAACTATGGAAAATACCTTTTGGATAGGGTTGTTTCCCGCTTTAGGTGAAGAGCATATTTCGTTTGTTGTTGAAAAAATTGAAGAATTTTTCGGGCTTAACTTTTAACAATGAAAAAAAAGATATTATTAGCTGGCGGAACAGGTTTTTTGGGAAGTCATCTTGCTCATTTTTTTCATGAAAACGATTATGATTTAACAGTAATTAGTAGGAAGGGCTCAAACCTATGGCGAATTCAAGACATTTCAAGACTGAATTGTATCAACATTGAAGAAACTTCTTTACACGAAATTTTCAATACCATTAAGCCCAATGTAGTTGTCAATACTGTATGCAATTATGGTAGGAAAAATGATTCGTTGGTAGACATTATTAATGCTAATTTAGTTTTTGGTATTCAAATGTTAGAGCAATCAATAAAACATAATGTGTCAAATTATCTCAATATAGATACATTGCTACCAAAGAATACAAATAACTACTCATTATCTAAAAGACATATGACAGAGTGGCTTCAAAGATGTTCTTATAAAATTAATGTAATAAATATGAGAGTAGAACACATGTATGGCCATAAAGATGATGAGAATAAATTTATAGAATGGCTGATTACTAGGATGTTATCTGAGGATTCTATTGATTTAACTGATGGTCTACAAAAAAGAGATTTTATTTATGTAACAGATGTTGTCAACGCTTGCAAATTGGCGCTTGAAAGATTAGGTTCAGGCATAGGGTGGAACTCCTTCGATATTGGAACGGGTGTTTTTGTTTCAATAAAAGAATTTGTTTTAAAGTTGGCGGAATACGTAGAAATAAAATATAATATTAAAGTAAAAAACCGCTTGAATTTTGGAGCCATAGCAAAACGAGCTAATGAACAATTAGAGCCTATTTTAAATAATGAGCCAATCATGAGATTGGGTTGGGTTCCCCAAATTAACATTGATGAAGGAATAAAACGCGTAGTGGACTACCGGTATTCATTAAAAACTGGGAATTGAATTATAGAAAGATCCGCGTTTTGCTTTTTAATTTAAACAAAAAAAGCTACCCTACCAATGTTCTTAAAATAAACAATTATGTCCACAAAAAAGAGCAGTTCCTATAAGCAAATTTTTAAGGCTACTTCCATTTTTGGAGGAGTACAATTTATGACAATAGTAGTAAACATTGTACGTTCTAAAATCATTGCCATTTTATTGGGACCATCGGGAATAGGTATAACGGGACTTTTCACCTCTACCGTTAATCTAATAACAGCAGTTATTGGCCTTGGTGTTGAAAGAAGCTCAGTCAAAAACATAGCCGAAGTCAATGCCTCCGAGAACCGAAAACAAGTATCTAGGTTGGCAAAAATGTTAGTAGTGATATCTTTAATAACAGGTATCATAGGTGCTCTTTCATTATTAATTTTTCCTGGATTTTTCAGTAAGATCACATTTGGCAAGGAAACTTATATACTGGAGTTTAGATTTTTAGCAATTTACCTTATACTAATGCAGCTAAAGGTTGCTTATGGAGCTGTGCTTAGAGGTGTTAGGCATGTCGCTTTTATAGCTAGATCTACTTTGTTTGGAACAGTTCTGGGCTTAATTTTATCTGCTCCTTTGTTTTACATTTTTGGTGTTAATGGTATTGTGCCTGCAATGATTCTAAATGTATCGGCTTTATTTTTAGGTAATTATATATATTATAAGAAGATTAAATTACCTTCTGTAAAGATAAATAAGGAAATATTTCAGAAAGAAGGAAAACAGATTCTAACATTGGGTTTAGT
>CBDDLA010000002.1:0-8329 GCA_965230485.1 Putridiphycobacter sp. | reverse complement strand
CATGGTAGCAGTAACATTCATAAGTTGCCCACCCAACCTCTCTTTAATCGCTTGAATATGAGGAGAAAAACGTCTGTTAAAGCCTACGGTAATACTCGAGGAGGCATTTTGATACGCATTAACAATCTCCTGAAGTTCTTCCTGGTTAAGGGCTAATGGTTTTTCAACAAATACATGTTTGTTTGCCTTTAATGCCTCTAGGGTCATTTCAGCATGCAAATCGTGCCGAGTTGTAATCAATACCATACCCACGTTATCGTCTTTCAAGACATTGAGGTAATCAGTACTACTTTTGTCTGCTTCAAATTTCTTGGCTACATCGGTTCCTGAAAGGCCACCTGAAGACACTACGGTTGCGATTGGCGCATTGGCCTTTTTCAGCGCTGGCATCATAGTCATCTTCGTAAAATTACCAGCGCCCACAACTGCAAAAGCAGCTCCGGTCTCTTTGTATTTACTTTCTTGCAATTGAACCTGCGTATCAGGTTCCACATTTTCATTATACTTAATAATACTGGCTATTGCTTTGGAATTACCGATGTCACCATAGATTTTTTCGTAGTCGTCCAAATCGATCTGCTCGGTGATTAACGGATCCACATTTACACCCCCACTACTTATAGTATGTAAAACCGTTTCGAAATTCCTTTTCTCCGTCCAACGTACAAATGGTAGCGGATAATCTATTCCTTTTGATTCATAATCGTCATCGTAACGTCCGGGTCCATAAGAACAGGAAACCTGAAAAGTGAGCTCCTTTTGATAAAAATCTGCCCGAGAAATATCAAGTCCAATCACTCCTACCAAAATAATACGCCCGCGCTTACGTGACATCTGAGCTGCCTGAGCAATTATGTCGTTTGTTTTTGCCGATGCAGTAATTATCACCCCATCTGCACCGGTATTATCAGTACATTCCAAAACATATTTCACCGGATCTACACCTTTTGCTACATTTACGGCATCGATTCCTTTTTCTTTTGCCAGTTCTATTTTTTGATCATCGAAATCGAAGCCTATCACCTTACATCCATTGGCTTTCAGCATCTCTGCTGTTAATAACCCTATCAAACCCAGACCAGTAACAACAACTGTCTCTCCCAGAGTGGGGTTTAATAACCTGATTCCCTGAAGACCTATAGACCCGATTACGGTAAAAGCAGCTTGTTCGTCGCTTACATTATCAGGAATATGAGCGACCAGGTTTTTAGGAACATTTACAAATTCGGCATGGGCTCCGTTCGAAGCTACACGATCACCCACTTTAAACTCCGTAACACCTTCACCAATTCCTATTACACGACCTACATTGCAATAACCCAATGGTAGTGGTTGTCCCAATTTGTTAAAAACAGCTTCAAGCGTAGGCATTAATCCGTCAGATTTGATCTTATCAAGCACTTGTTTAACCTTATCTGGCTGCTGTTTAGCTTTCGCTATCAAATTGGCTTTTCCAAATTCCACCAGCATGCGTTCAGTACCCAGAGACACTAAAGATCGTGTCGTCTTAATCAAAACATGTCCTTTTTTTACCAAAGGAGCCGGTACTTCTTCCAATATTGTTTCGCCCGTCTTGAAGGATTGAATAATTTGTTTCATTAAATAAATAAAGTATGAATTATAGATATTCTATTTTTATGATAGACATATGAAAACACAGCTCATTTTTTTGCATGAATCATTATGACACGAATTTAATTTATTTAGGCAATAAAATTCATTGATTTTCATCAAAGTATTAAAATAATTTAATTTAGGCCGGTCTTTTTTTTGGGGAAGCTTACATTTTCAGGGAAGCTTACAAAAAGGGGAAGTCTGCACTTATAACTCACTTGAAGCAACTTCTTCCAATACTTGTAAAGTATGAGTTGCACATTTAGACCACTGGTAATCTAAAGCATAATTGTGTGCTTTTTCTCCCATTACTTTTCTTAATGATTCATTGTTGATTAGCTTTTCGCAAGCCTCTACAATTTCCTCCGGGACTTCAGGATTAAAATAAACTCCCGCATCTTTCAATAATTCAGGAATACAAGACTTATTAGAAGCTGCGATTGGTAAACTGGCCGCCATCGCTTCTATTAATATCATCCCAAAAGTTTCGCATGAACTTGCAAATAAGAAAATATCAGAAGCCTTATATGTCTCATGTAATTCATCATATGGAAGTTTGGGAATGTACTTTATACCATCAACTTCATCCAAATTATCTCCCAAAAGTGATTTTAATTCGTTCAGGGCTGGTTTATATGCCGCTCCAACCAGGGTTAGGGAGACATTTATTCCTTTCTCTTTCAGTAATAGAACCGCCTGAACAACTTCTTTTTGATGTTTGTAAAAATTGATGATTGAAACATAAAAGATTTTAATTTTACCGGCAATTTCGTAATTCTTGGAAGTGTCAATGAATCTCGGGTTCAGGCCATGAGGAATTATCACAGCTTTATCTTTAATTTTTGGCATATGTTCCTTTAAGCCATCTAAGCTGCTCTGCGTAAGAAAAATCACTTTCTTGGCGGCTTTAAATGACTTAAGTTGTTGCTTTTTTAAGGTGTTATACCTCCATAAATTGAAACCTGAGTATCTTCTCTTTTCATATTCATCAAAAGGTAATTGATTTTGACAAAATGACACTGTCTTTCGAAATTTTACTGGTGTCGCACCCAACAAGAACAGCACATCACAATTATGATCTCTTGCTACTTTTGATGCCTTAATTCTTTGCCAGTACGTTCTATGCACAAATGATTTATCCAACATTTTAACATATTGATAATCTACCCCATCTTTTTTAGGTAATTCTTCCAGCGTAACTCTTCCACCCCATACAATTATTCTATTAAACCTAGAGGTTTTTAAGTCCATATTATTCAATAGTTCTTTAAGATGAATAATACCACCACCCACTCTAATATTTGAAGCTTCAATACCTAAAATCATCTTTATTTACTTTATTCAATTAGTTCTTCTGAAAAACCTTATCAATTCCATTCCCTTTAGAGTGCTTAAAACTCAAAGACTATTCATTTTGTCTTATCTCTTAAAGTGAATAATATTTATTGTTACAAAATGATTCATGCGATTCAATAATTGACATCTTGAATTTCCCTAAACTTTTTCATTCTTTGAGCCGCAAATCAACTTCGACTCCTTCAAAATCGCTTATTAATACAAAATTGTTTATACTATATTCACTTAAAAAAGACGATAAGATTAACCTTTTAACTATTATACTCCCTCCTTCCTCCTTGTCCAATACACTGCCGGAAGTATTTTCTTTGCTCGCCTTAAAATAAGCTTTGGCCATCACCATTTATAATCGCACAAGGCACCTTAAAGTTTTCTGCTTTGTTTAACACTAAGTTTTCTTCAATTATGTCAATAATTACGGAATTAACTTCTTTGTAAAATAATCGTATATTACCTATCCGCTTACTTCTCAAGGAACCAATAACTACACACAACAGACGAGCGCTAAATACCTTTAAAGTTTTCATAAAATACCCTGAATTAATTCTATCAATTATTGAATTTATCCACAAAATCTTTTAAAACTATTTCTGGTGTATAATTTCTTTTCACTATCCTAAAAGACTCCAGCCCCATTTTTTGAAGATCAACATTTGGAGTATTCAACAATTGTTTAAGACCACTTTTAATACTTTCTGGATCATAAGGGTTCATAAGGTAGCCATTTACACCTTCCTCTAATATTTCGAAATGATTCCCACATCTATCCGAAATTAGCAATGGTAATTTCAGGTAACATGCTTCAACCAACGATAATGGACTTGGGTCGGAATAAGAAGGTAACACAAATACATTAGCTTTTTTATATTCAACTAAAAGTTGTTCTTCACTGAGATTACCCAAAAGCGTTACGCGATCTTCCAGGTCATTATCTATAATGTACTTTTCATACAAAAATTTATCTACTCCATCACCCGCGATGCGTAGTTCGTATTCTTGATCCGTTGGCAGTTGTTTCATAAAATTAAGCACCCCTTTTAAAGGCTCAACAAGTCTGGCCACAATCAATAGTATCTTTTTAAAATTTTTGTTCCTTTCTTTATATTCACTGTCATCAAACTTAAAAAAAGAATCATCTATTAGGTTGGGGAAATAGATAGTTTGCAAGGGTTTAATTCCCCAATTCTCAAATAGCGTAACTTTTGGCATTTTTCCTGGAATTAAATAATATTTATTACAAGTATCGAGTATCCATTTTCTAAACCCGTATTTAACTCTTGAATCATTCTGTGCCCCTCTAGTCAAAAAGTTAGCCTCAGTCCAAAATGATAAGCTAGCTTTTACCAATCCCAGGCGTTTTAGAAGTACAATTATTATTACATTAAAATTATTCCAGCTCCCTCCCAATATTAAATGATCGAATTTTTTTCCTAATACAATTTTTATCAAATGAAGATTTATATGTAAGTGATACTTCCTTAATATAAAAGCATAAACTCCTCTATCTATTTTATGTTTGAATTTAAGCTTCCCCCTGTCTAATTTCCAACTTCTTCCTTTTTCAGTTGTTCGCATAACAAAAACCTCGAAATCAAACTGCTTAGACTTTGCGATGGCCTCTAATTTGTTGAATAAAAAAATTCTGTAAGGAGGGATAATATTTTTTATAAACAGCACTTTCATTTTTGAGAAACGTCTCTACTACAAATCATTTAGCCGATTTAGGAATTGTTCTATTCTTTTATTCCAAATATTGTTTATAACAAATTTTTTCATTACGCGACTATTTTCTTCATAGTACTGACTATTTTTTAATTGCTCTAACGATCCTCTTAAGTCCTCAACATTTTTATAATATATTAAAACATTATCAAAATCGGGAGATAGGCCTTTCGTTTTTGTAGATATTACCGGTTTGTAAAAGGGCATATAAAGTAATAATTTAGAAGGGAAATTGTTTTCGCCCAAATCAATTTCCATTGGTCTCGGATTGATAAAAGCCCAAGCCTTATTACATACTTCGGTTAACTTGTCTTCACTAACAAATCCATGAACTGAAATATTTTGCCCTCCTACTTTTTGAATTTCTTTTTTTAGACTTTGTTCATCTCCTTTTCCATAAATTTCCAGTGAGAAGTCATCATCATTTAATTCCGCGAATACTTTTATGAATTCTTTAATTCCTGTCCATTTGTTCAGACTCCCGGCATAAATGATCTTTTTAGTAGGTGATTGATCATTTACACCTTCTTTAGTATCTGGTTCACTTTTCCGGAGTTCAAAACCTCCGTCGAAGAACAACTTGTTTTTTTCATTTGCATTTAGATAGGAATCATAAGACAAAAAGGTGATGTAGTCAGGGTTCCCTACAGGAATGTCATCTGCAACTATTGAAACCCATTTACACCCCTCTATCTTTCTTAACTTTTGAGCAATTTGCACATGCCTAGGTAAAGGGTTATATGTAAAAATTAATTTATTTTTACTTTCTTTTACAGCCTTATAAAGGTTGGAGAATAAAGAAAATTCCCTTACCCCTTTTACATTTAAATAAGACACAGACCTTTGCTTAAGCCCCTCTACATTATTAATAGTTTTATGAGATCTAGCCATGAGCGGACCTTTGGGCCATGACGGATAAGGAATATAGGACAAAGAAAATACATTAATTCCGTTTTCAATTAATCCCTTAATAAAGGCTAATTGCCAGACATTCGCTGCGGGACTTAGTGCTTTAGAATTTTTTAGATCCTCATACTTCACCAATGGTCCAACCCATATTACTTCTTCACAATTCTTATTCATAGTAGCACATATAGTGGCTGTACAATTCTATTATTCTCAAGTATAGAAAATCAATTTTAAAACTAGCGCTTCTTATTAAGTTTTAAGAATTCTTTAAAAGACAATCGCACAAACGCATATTAATTAAGTAATCTTAAAAAAAGAAATAACAGCACTATTAATTTATTATAATATCATGAATTAATTAGTTCCAAATGTTTATCTAAAATATGGGTAAACTGAAATTCGTTGTTAATCTTGTCCTGACTGGCTAATTTCATTCGATCGAGCGTATTATTAGTTAATAATTCTATTAGGCCTTTCAGAAGTTGATTTTTTTCACCTAAAGGTACGACTATACCAGTAATTTTATTATCAATTAAATCAGAAGCGGCACCAACATCATAGGACAAAGGAACATTGCCACACGACATGGCTTCAAAAAGGGTTTGTCCAAAAGATTCCTGTAATGATGGGAAAATAAATATATCGGATGATTGATAAATTTTTATCATTTCATTCTCATTTTCTATGAAACCATGACTCACGAATGAAAACTCAATTTTTGAAAGCTCATTTTCTGAAAAATCATACCCAAAAACATCAATCTCTATATTTTCTTTGAAACTAGAATTAAGTTTATTGATTACGTATTCGAAATGATCCCAGCCTTTATATTTATTATTCGGTCCACCTGCTGCGCCATATAGTATTCGAATTTTACTCTGAACATTCTTAGAATAGGAAGGCTTATATTTACCTGTGTCTAATATATTCGGAATACAATATATTTTACTTTTAGGGAAAATATTGCTTGATATAGCCTTTTCTCTGAACAGTGAACTAGGAAAACAAAAGCTCAAATTCGGAAGGTGGTTACTATAAATCAAATACTTATGCGCTCTTCTTTTTTCGATAAACTTGCGCATAGATCTGCTATCAAAAAAATGACACTCTACACATTTCAATTGATAATTATCACAATTATTGCTTTGATGACAACCACCAGTAAAATACCACATATCATGTCCGAAAAGAATAACCTTTTTCTTTAGTTTAAATATATCATTAAGATCATTTAAAGACATAAATCCATTATTTATCCAATGTAGATAAATAATATCTGCATCTTTCAAAATTTTTCTTTTAGAAATTCCAATTCCAGTTAAAGAAAAACTAAACAGACCAAATTTCTTCTTTTTCCTGACGAGATAATTATTTATGAAATTCCCTAATCTTGCTAAAAAAAAATTCAATTTAGAAACCTGATAAACGCTTTTATCGAAAGTATTGATACTTTTGAGTGCTACAAATTTTGAATTAATTTTTTCAGATTTATTCATTAAAGAATGTAGTCGGTATGCTGCAATTCCAGCACCGCCACTACCATCAGAAACAGATAGATGTACAATCTTATACATTTCAATACAATTGTATTTTTCAAACAATAATTATGTTCACTAATCACCTAGGAAGTTTAAACTCAACGTTCATCAAAAGCAATATCGCTAAATAAAATTAAATTATATTTCAATAAATTTTATTAGAAATTCAGTATACTCATTTATATTTATTTAGTACTTCAAAAGGACTAGACTTTATTAAATTCGATGACAGTTCTTCAATAACTATTGTTGGTAAAGTGAACTTTGCATATTGTTCAATAAACAATTTTTCCAAGTCAGACAACCTTAGTATTTCTTTCATTTCCAAAGCTTTATAAGGTTCGATTCCAACCGATCGAAAATAGTCTTTAAATTTAATATTGTCGCCCAGTAATTTTTCCGTTCCCATATTCACCCACAATGCAGGTACACCAAAAGCGTGGGCAACAATTATTCCATGTAAAGAAGAACTCAAAACATATTTACAAGACCTCACCTCATCAATTACTGCCTCAACTTTATTAGTATTTAAATTAATAACTTTTAATTCTTTTTCCCTGTTCTTTAGATCATTCTTTGTATCTACATAGTGTAAAATATGAGGAATAGCAGCAAAGGTACAGTTCTGATCAACTGGTTTATCATACAACTTCTTTAGCACTAATGCAGGGTCACCAAATACTTGAGGCACATTATTATTTTTAGACAACAATTGGTATGTTTCAGGTCCTCTAACTGCGAAGTATTTGTGCTTACCAGTCGATTCTGAAGCACTTATTAAACCCGTCCCCCATACCAAGCCTCCATTTATTTTATAAAATTGTAAAATACTCCCTAAAGCCAGTACAAATTCCTTACCAAAAAAAACACTAAATAGTACTTTGAATTCAGTACTTCGAACTTTCAACAACAAAATCCTTTTGAGAAGAATAAGAAATAGATATGACCTACTTTTTACTACAGGCATATGTACGACTTCTTTACCTGTTAATTTAGCTACAATGTAAGGAGATAACTCATCACCAAAGTTTTGATGATCACCGCTTTTTGCATGTGCCCAACCAAGCACAATCTTATTCGAAAAAAAACTCATTTTCTTATTTTATTCTTTACAAATGTCAAAATATCAAGTCTTTTATTCAATTCAAACAAAGAATATGATAACGAAAGGCAAATTACCGCCCCTCCTA
>CBDDLA010000001.1:1422500-3851876 GCA_965230485.1 Putridiphycobacter sp. | reverse complement strand
AAAAAATAAGATATATCACAGTATAATATGCTCAAAAGCTAATAAAAAAGGAATAGAACGCTACCCTACCCTTAACATATAAGTTTTGGAGAGCTTAATGTTACTGTTTAGATTGTCTTTATAAAGAATTTATATCAAATGATAATTAAAATAGCTCTGTTCTAAAACGTAATAGTGAACCAAGTCGGTAATCTTTTATTGAGTGGCAGCTTTTCCATTTTTAGCTGACTTTGACAATTTTAAATCATCAATCATTTTTATCATGTTCATGGTATATTCTTTATCGTATTTATAGAAATACTCTGAATCAAAATAAAACTTTACTATTGGATTATTTTCAATTTTAGAAAAATCAATGCCATCAACCTCTCTAAAAAGGCCTGTTTCAAATTTTAGATATAAAGTGTTTGGCGCTTTATCAATGCTATCAATTCTGGCGTCCAGCTCCACCATTTTTGTTACATAACCCTCTTTTTTAATAAAAATTTGGTAATACTTACCGACTGGAATATTAACTGGTGGAACTTTTCCATTTGCCTTGGGTTGAACTTCGACTTCCAACTTATCACCTTCATAAATTGATATGCTAAAATCAGTCAATCTTTTACTAGAATTATCATCATCTAGAATACTTGCAATAATTTGAACATCTTTGTCTTGACTAAGAACGTGAAATGATAAAGCAGATACAATTAAAATTAAAAAATATTTCATAATATCTACAAATACGGCATTCCTTTAAAAAAGTTCTATTTTTGGTTCAAACTTCAACCATATGGTTAATAAAATTACTGAGCAAGATTCTTTGCATAATGACTTAGAAAAAATGCCACCTGCTGATATTCTTACAGCAATTAATGAAGAAGATCATAAAGTGGCGTTTGCTGTCAAAGAATGCATTCCTTCTATTACAAATTTTGTCGAGGCGGCATTAAAAAATATGAAAATAGGAGGAAGACTTTTTTATATTGGTGCAGGAACTAGCGGAAGACTTGGCATTGTTGATGCAAGTGAATGTCCTCCAACTTTTGGAGTATCGCATGATTTGGTTATCGGATTAATTGCCGGAGGAGATACAGCTATAAGAAAAGCCGTAGAATTTGCTGAAGATGACACCAAGCAAGGATGGCATGACTTAACTGAACATAATTTTACAAACAAAGATTCTCTGATAGGCATTGCTGCTTCAGGCACAACGCCTTATGTTTTGGGTGCTATTAAAAAGGCCAATGAAATCGGATCTATAACCTGCGGTATAACTAATAATCCTGGCAGTCCACTTTCTATAATTGCCAATCATGCTATTGTTCCAGTTGTTGGACCTGAATTTGTGACTGGAAGCACAAGAATGAAATCTGGCACATCTCAAAAACTAGTTTTGAACATGATTTCTACTAGCCTGATGATTGGTTTAGGCAAGGTTAAGGGAAACAAAATGGTTGATATGCAACTTAGCAATGACAAATTAGTGGAAAGAGGTCAGAAAATGATAATGGATGCAATTGGGGTAGACAAAATCACTGCCAAAAAACTATTGGTCGAACATGGAAGTGTAAGAAACGCTATTAATTATTATAAGCGTCAATAAACGAATTTCATAAAACAATATCTTAACAGTTTTTAACACAGCTTTTCAATTCACTTTATAAGGCTATAAATAAATTTGTGTAGGAAATTTTACACACATTATGGAAACACTCAATAGTACTAGTACAAGTATTCAAGAAATTAACGAAAAAATTCAGCAAGAAAGTAGTTTTCTCGACCTAATGAAACTTGAAATTGACAAGGTAATTGTTGGGCAGGACTATATGATTGATAGATTACTTATTGGGTTATTGGCTAATGGTCACGTTTTATTAGAAGGTGTTCCTGGTTTAGCCAAAACACTTGCTATCAAAACCCTATCTGATACAATTGGTGGAAATTTTAGTCGAATTCAATTTACTCCTGATTTATTGCCAGCTGATGTCATTGGAACCATGATTTACAGTCAAAAAAATGAGGAATTTAATGTTAAGAAAGGACCTATTTTTGCCAATTTTGTGCTTGCAGATGAAATTAATAGAGCTCCAGCAAAAGTTCAAAGTGCACTTTTAGAAGCAATGCAAGAAAGGCAAATCACTATTGGAGAAAAGACATTTGAACTTCCAAAACCATTTTTAGTTTTGGCCACCCAAAACCCTGTAGAGCAAGAAGGAACATATCCCCTACCAGAAGCTCAAGTAGATCGTTTTATGCTAAAGGTTAACCTAGATTATCCATCCAAAGCTGAAGAAAAGCTGATCATAAGGCAAAATATTTCAAAGGAAGGGTTTCCCAAAGCATCAAAGGCTGTATCATTAGAAGAGATTCTCAAGGCTAAAGAACTAGTAAAGGCCGTATACCTGGATGAGAAAATAGAACAATACATTGTTGACCTAGTATTTGCAACTAGAAATCCGGATGAACAAGGGATTAAGGATTTAGAATTTTTAATTGGCTTTGGAGCTTCTCCTCGTGCATCAATAAACTTAGCACTAGCTGCCAAAGCATACGCTTTTTTAAATAGACGCGGATTCGTAATTCCAGAAGATGTAAGGGCAATTTGTGCAGATGTAATGCAACATAGAATTGGTTTGACTTATGAGGCCGAGGCAGAAGACATCACCCAAGCCGATATCGTCAAACGTATTATTGAGCAGGTCCAGGTACCTTAAATATTTGAGATATTGCACCTTGTAATAATCAATCAGTAGATTTAAATTAACTATGGATACCAAATCCCTAATAAAAAAAGTGCGTAAAATCGAGATTAAAACTAAAGGTTTGACATCTCAAATTTTTTCTGGTGAATACCATTCGGCATTTAAAGGGAAAGGCATGGCATTTAGTGAAGTTAGGGAGTATGCCTTAGGAGATGAAATTCGTACAATTGACTGGAACGTCACAGCCAGATTCAATGAGCCTTTTGTAAAGGTTTTTGAAGAAGAAAGAGAACTAACGGTTATGCTGGTTGTAGATGTATCTCCTTCTGGAATGTTTGGCACAAAAAACCAGCTTAAAAGAGAAACGATTACAGAACTTTGTGCAGTATTGGCGTTTTCAGCTTCATCTAATAAAGATAGAATAGGCGTTATATTGTTTTCAGATAAAGTAATAAAATATATCCCTCCAAAAAAAGGTAAAACTCATATTTTACAAATCATTAGAACATTACTAAACCAGGAAACTGAAGGAAAAGAAACTAATATTGAAAGCGCTTTGCAATTTCTTTCTAAAATTCAAAAGAAAAAAGCAACTGTATTCCTATTAAGCGACTTTAAATCTTTGCCTTATGACAATGCTTTGAAAATAGTTTCTAGAAAACATGATTTAATTGCATTAAAATTCAGTGATAGTGGTGAATACCATTTACCTAAAATTGGAATAGCAAAGTTTAAAGATTTGGAGACCGGAAAAAGTATTTGGATTAATACCAGATCTAAATCTGCAAGGCAAAACTTCAGAGATAAGCAAATCAATTTTGACCTAAATATCAAGCAGCAGTTTCGAAAGTTTAATATCGACTATGCTGAGCTTAAAACAGATGAAGATTATATCAAACCACTAATGAGCTTATTTGAAAGGAGAAGTTAAGCATGCTTAAAAAAACTTTAAATATTATTTTTTGTTGTCTTGTTTTTCTGCAAGTTAAGGCGCAGCCAACAGCTGAGGCAATTTATTCAAATGATAGTATTAGAATTGGTGATCAATTATTACTTAATTTAAGTTTTTCATTCGTTAAATCAGAGACAGATTCAATACAATGGCCAGAATTTGACAACTTCTTAACCAATTCAATTGAAATTCTTAAAAAATCTCCAATTGAAAAAACAGTTCTTGATTCATTAAGTGATATTGTTTTATGGAATCAGCGTTTTCTTTTAACAAGCTTTGAGGTTGGCTCTGCACCTGTTCCTGCTTTTGAAATTACATTAAATGATTCGGTATTCACAACTCAACCACATCAAGTCTTTGTCTCTACCGTAGAAGTTGATACTTCAAAGGGTATTTACGATATCAAACCAATTTTTGAAGTTAATTATACTCTTTCAAATCAGATTAATGATTGGTTTGCTGACAATTGGCATTGGCTTGTCATTGGCGTATTGGTTTTAATTATTGCATTTCTAATTTATAAATTTATTAACAAACCAAAGACTGAAGTGGTAGTTGAAGCACCTAAAGTCCCTGCACATATCACTGCGCTCGGCATTTTAAAAGCCCTTGAGCAAAGTAAAGCATGGGAAAGCGAAGATAAAAAAGCATACTACTCTTCAGTGACTGACACAGTTAGGAAGTATTTAGAAGAACGGTTTGAAATATTAGCTATGGAAGAAACCACTGTCGAAATCATTAAAGACTTGAAGTACAGTGATATTTTATCAAAGGATAAATTTTTTCTCCAAGAAATTCTTCAACAAGCAGATATGGTCAAATTTGCAAAATTTAAACCTGACAATAAAGACGGCGAAATTGTTTTAGAAAAATCTATTGAGTTTGTTGAACGAACTAAAATTGAAGAAGAGAGTGAAATAAAACCAAAAAAATCAAATGACTAACGCCCTGACTGACATAGCATTTTTCGATTATGAATATGTGTACAAGGAATTCTTTTGGTTTCTATTAATTATCCCTTTCCTTATTATTTTGTACATTTTTAAATTCAGTAAAAAAACAAAGGTTGTAAATATTAGCTCTACAGATCATTTAGATCAGCCCAAAATCAATATCTGGGTGGCGCTTAAGCATTTTAATTTCTTTCTTTTTTTGTGTGGAATAGCATTAATTATAGTTGCATTTACACGACCACATGATCCTAAAGACATTGAGGAATATAGACAAAAAAATATAGAAGGTATTGATGTGGTTATTGCGTTAGATGTATCGTCTAGTATGTTTGCTCAAGATTTTAAACCAAATCGTTTAGAATCAGCCAAGAATACGGCAATGACCTTTATTAAAGAACGTCCAAACGATAGAATAGGAATAGTTGCATATGAAGGTGAAGCCTATACTCAAGCGCCTTTAACCACAGACCACCAACTGTTGCTAGAACTTCTTTCTGAAGTTGAAACTGGAATTGTAGACCAAGGTACCGCTATTGGTTCCGGACTAATCACTTCTGTAAATAGGCTATATGAAAGTGATGCTAAAAGTAAGGTAATTATTTTATTAACTGATGGGGAAAACAACAGAGGCGATATCGATCCACTAACAGCCGCGCAAGTGGCAAAAGAATATGGGGTTAGGGTCTATACTGTCGGTGTTGGAAAAAACGGTATGGCGCCCTACCCTGTTCAAAACATGTTTGGTACCACCTCAATTCAAAACATGGAAGTTAGAATAGATGAAGATCTACTTAAAGAAATCGCCAGTTTGACAGATGGAAAATATTTTAGAGCTAAAAATGAGAAAGAGTTGAATGAGATTTACGAAACAATAGATAAATTAGAAAAATCTAAAGTTCGTGTTCTTGAATTTAGAACAAATCCACCAGAAAAATTTTATGGTTTTTTATTTTTTGGCATATTGACCATATTACTTTTTTACAGTTTAGAAAAGACACTTTTAAAAAGCATTTTTTAAAATGATAGATAGTTATAATTATAAATTGAAACCCATTATTATTGCTACCTTGGCATTTGAGGTACTTTTCTGGGCTACTTTTTTTATTATTCTATTTGTCTTAAACGATCAAGTAGAAGCCTTTAGGTTAGAAAATAAAGAATGGTGGTATCTTTTTCTTTTGATTCCGTTATTAATACTGATTTTTTTCGGCTCGCTTTGGTGGAAAAACCGAGCTATCAAATCCCTTGCAGAACAGTCTTTACTGCCGTATCTAATACAACCTATTTCTTCAACAAAAGTTTTCATTAAGTTTTTGTTTTTTAGGATAGCGCTATCTTTCTTTTTGATTTCTTTATTAAATCCTCAATTTGGAAAGGGAACTCAAAAGGCAGTTTCAGAAGGCATTGAAATCATGGTTGCACTCGACATCTCAAATTCAATGAGAGCATTAGATTTAGACGACAGTCGTGACAGATTAAAGATTGCTAAAATGAGTATTGACAGATTAATTAATGATTTACATGGCGATAAAATCGGCTTAGTCATATTCGCAGGTGAAGCTTTCGTTCAGGTTCCTTTAACAAGTGACTATGGTTCTGCAAAAACTTTTTTAAGTGCGGTTAGTCCAAATATGATGTCAAATCAGGGTACTAACCTAAGTGCTGCAATTCAGGCTTCCTATTCTGCTTTTGACTTAGAAAATAGTATTAATAAAACCATTATTGTTATATCTGATGGAGAAGATCATGAAGGTGCAGCCGTTCAAATGGCTCAAGACGCTTTTTCCAATAACATTATTGTGAGTACTGTTGGTATGGGGACTACAATGGGCACTGTTATACCAGATTATGTAAATGGAAAGCGCGTTGGGTTAAAAAAAGATGAAGATGGTAACACCGTTACTACAAAAATTAATGCCCAAATGCTCAAGGAGATTGCTAATGCCGGTGGAGGAACATATGTCCAAGCGCAAGGAAACTACGTTAATCTTGATCCACTACTAGATAATATAAAAGCAATTGAAAAATCTGAAATAGAATCGAAATTATATACTGATTATGAAGATCAATTTCAGTGGTTTATTGGTATAGGATTAATTTTTCTGATATTGTTTTTTGTATTTTCAGAAAGACCAAGTAAACTATTAAAACAACTAGTGAATGAAAATGATTAAAACACTTTTGCTCATTTTATTGTTTGGTAGCCAAATTGGGTACTCACAGAATATTGTGCTTAAAAATATGCATAAGGGTAATTTATTTTACCTTAATGGCGCCTACAAGGATGCTGTTTATTCCTATGAAAAAGTGCTTCAAGAATCTCCTTTTAACTTTAAAGCTAACTTTAATCTGGGAAACGCCTATTTTAAAATGGAAGAATATGATAAAGCCATTGATATTTTAGAACCAATATCTGAGAGAGGTAAAACCGACGCAGATAAATCCATGGTTTATCATAATATTGGGAATTGTTATATGATGAAAGGTGAATTTGAAGAAGCCATAGAAGCCTATAAAAAAGGGCTTCGTCTTAATCCAAGAGATGAAGCGACCAGATATAATCTGGCTTATGCCCTCCTTAAACAGCAAGAAAAAGAGCAGCAGCAACAACAAAATGATCAAAATCAGGATCAACAAAACGAAGATGACCAAAACAGTGAAGATCAGAAGGATCAAAATGGTGATGGACAAAAAGATGATCAAAACAACGATCAAAAGGAAAAGGGTGATAAAAATGAAAATGATTCTGACGGTAAAGAAGATCAGAAAAATGATGAGCAAAATGGTGAAGGCGATAAGGATAAACCAGATGAAAAAGAAACTGATAACAAGCCCAAACCAAATAAATTAAGTAAAGAGCAAGCCAAAAGATTATTGGAAGCTGCGGCGAAAAAAGAAAAGGAAATTCAAGAAAAAAAAGATAAAAACTTGAAAGTAGGTACTGCTAAACCTCAAGCAAAAAAAGATTGGTAATATTTTAACATGGAAAAGATAATCTGCCTTATTAGTTTAGTTTTTATTCAACTGCTTGGATTTACTCAGAAAGTAGAGGTAAATTCCTTTGTAGACAAAAATTCAGTTTCAGTTAATGAAATAATTACCTTTACAATCACTACGAACTCTAATTGTCAAATCTACACTCCTAATTTTAATGGTTTGCAAGTCGTTCAGGGCCCGTTTAGATCCTCATCTTCAAGAATAGTTGATGTAAATGGTCAACGCTCTATTGAGCAAGAATTGAAATTTACATACAGGCTAAGAGCTCCTAAAGTTGATAACTATAAAATATCAAGTGTCCGTTTGGTATGTGGGGGCAAAGAGTACAGCACTAAAGCCATTTCTATTAAGGTTGTTGAAGGCAATTCTAGTCAAACAAATCCGCAAACTAAAATACCTCAAAATAATGCTGATTTTTTTATGAGATTGTATTCTAATAAATCAACTGTTTATCAGGGAGAACCATTTATATTAAGCCTTAAGATCTTTTCTAAAGGTCAACCTCAAAATATTGAAAGTTTAGAAATTGGTGACTCTAAAGGGTTATTGAGAAAAGACTTAAACCCCAATAAATCTACCTTCAATTCAGAGCTAGAGGTAATTAATGGTATTCGGTATTATACAACAACTATTCGGACTGAACTATGTTTTGCTCAAAATTCTGGCAAAATTGATATTAATCCCGCCTCAATATCAGCGATTTTTAGTCGTGGTTTTTTTAATCAATATCGACGAAAAGCAAATTCAAATAAATTAACCATTAATGTAAAACCCTTACCTGGTGGAGCACCTAAAAATTTTAATGGTTTGGTCGGATCATTTTCATTGGATCATAGCATAAGTAGAAATAAATTGAAGCCAGGAGAGGCGATAGATATGCAGATAAAAATTTCAGGAAGGGGTAATTTAAATACATTTGATGATCCCGATATTGCTTTTCCCAATGACTTTGAGCAATTCGATCCAGAAATTGACAATAATGTCTCATACAAAAGTAGCGGTATTTCTGGTAGCATTGCATATAACTATGTGTTAATTCCAACATTTTATGGTAATTATACCATTCCCGCTTATTCATTCTCTTATTTTGATATTGATTCGAAAGCATACAAAAGTCTTTCGACGGGTGATATTACTATTGAGGTAGAAAAGACAGCCAATAGCGAACCAGGAAACACCGTTGTTAATCAGGGGCAAAAAGAAATAGAAATAGAAGAAACTGATATTCATCACTTAATAAATGCAGAATCTGACTTTGAATACAACGACTTTGTCATTGATAAAATTTGGTATTACGGATTACTTTCAATGCCTTTCATTTTAGTCTGGTTTGTCTTGAAAAAGCGTAAGCAGTCTCAATCAGAAACCTACCTTAGAAATACTGCTACTAAGCAATCATTATTAGCTGCTAAAAAATCTTTAATTCAAGCTAGGACCTTGGCTGGAAACAATAAAAACAATGAAGCTATTCAATCTATTAGTAGCGCGTTAAAAACGTTTTTAAAACAAAAAAACAACCTATCCAATCTAGAGTTAAACCTTTCTGACCTTCTTCAGTTATTAGGCAAAAAAGGATGGGCAGATATTGAAATGGAACAATTTAAATTAGCTTGGAATAACATTGAAATGTATCAGTATGCTCCTATTTCGGCAGAAAAATTAGATGATTTAATTGCTGATATTGAAAAATTAATTGAACGAATAGCTTCTGACAAATGAAAGTGATTTTATTAAATATTATTCTGCTATTTTGCTTCGCAGCAACTGCAGATCAAAGTATAATTGAGAGAGCAGATTCAGCATATGAAGCTCACAATTATTCATTATCAATTGATCTTTACACACAAGTATTAGCCGATCAAAAAAAATCAGCGTCGATTTATTATAACTTAGGAAATGCTTATTTCAAAAATAATGAACTTGGTAAGTCAATTTGGGCATATCAAAAAGCAAAAAAAATTGACCCTCAACAAGAAGATATTAGTTTTAATTTAAATTACGTTTCCAACTTGACCAAGGATAAAATTGAACAAAATGAGTCGGGTATATCTAAATGGATGGCCAAGGTATTTTTTGGGCATAGCATTAATTTCTGGGCGATACTTGCCATTTTATTTATTGTAATTTCTGCCTTATTCTTCTACTTGTTCAAAATTACTATTCCTAAAAATCGAAGAGGAGTTTATCTGATCACTTCCGTTGTGGCTGTCTTCTTTTCAATTTCAACGTTTACGCTTGCTGTGCTGCATAAAGCCCATATTACTCAACTCACGCACGGTATTATAACCGACTCTGTTGTTAAAGTAAGAACAGCACCTACCAAAGAGGACGGTATTGCATTTGAATTGCATGAGGGTGCTAAATTTACATTTAAGCAAACTGATGGAGATTGGCATAGAATAAAAGTAGGAAAAAACGAGGGATGGATACTTAAGGAGAAAGCTTTGTTGTATTAAAAGATATTGCTAAACTAATTTCATTATTATTAAATACTTTTTAATTGATAAAGGTTATAAAAAAATGAAAATTACCCTACTCTTTCTAGATGATCATCTTTAATATTATGGTATAAATAACTTGTTAAATGTAGCATTTCATCTCTTGTGGCGTGTTGACCTAGTTTGGCAATTAGATAGACTATACCTATTAAAATTAACATTACAGGAAAGCAATACACCCAAAAACTACTCATCCCCAAACTCATTTGAACCATTCCATACATACCTCCAAACAAGCATATTACACCTAAAAAAGAATATAAAAAGACGAAAAATAACCAAACCGTATGTCTGGGACCAATCACTACTCTAATTAGACTGCCATTCTCTTCTTCATTGTCTTCAATTGAAGCGCGTAATTCTGGCGACCAGTACCTTTGATCTTTTTTGGGAATATCTAAGTAAAAAACATCTAGTACATCCCTTCCTAAAACGGACTTGTCATCTTCCAGTCCTGAGGTTAAATTTTCAATTACTTTTTCTTTTGACAGAACCGTCTTTAACTTAAACCTTGGTCGAATTTCTATAAGGTCACCGTCAATTCTATTAAAAGGCATAATTAAAGGATTAAACTACCTCAATATAGCAAAATATTAATAAATAAACTTAATTGTATGTATTCTACACTAAATACCAATCTAAACCTTAATTTTGTATCCAAATTAACAAACATGAGTTTTAAATTGAACAAAATTGAAGACGCTATTGCGGATATTAAAGCTGGAAAGGTAGTTATAGTTGTGGATGACGAAGACAGGGAGAATGAAGGTGATTTTATTGCAGCAGCTGAAATGGTTAACCCAGAGATGATCAATTTTATGGCAACACATGGTCGCGGGTTAATTTGTGCTCCGCTGACTGAAGATAGATGTGATACCCTGAAACTAAATATGATGGTTGAAGATAATACAGTTTTACATAACACTCAGTTCACTGTTTCTGTTGACCTAATTGGTCATGGCTGTACAACTGGCATTTCCGCTTATGACCGATCTCAGACCATTAAATTCTTAACACTTTCAGATACTAAACCGACAGATTTAGGACGACCTGGCCATATTTTTCCGTTAAAGGCAAAAAAAGGTGGTGTTTTGAGAAGAGCTGGGCATACTGAGGCTGCTATTGATTTAGCCAAATTAGCTGGGCTAAAACCTGCCGGGATTCTGGTTGAAATTCTAAATGAAGATGGATCAATGGCTCGTTTACCTCAGCTAGTGGACGTCGCCGAAAAATTTGAATTAAAAATCATTTCAATTGCAGATTTAATTGCCTATAGAATGCAACACGAATCCTTAATTGAAAAAACAATAGAAGTAGACTTCCCTACCCTTTGGGGAGATTTCAAATTAGCTGCATATAAGCAAACTACCACCAATGAAGAACATATCGTTTTATACAAGGGAAGTTGGTCTGATGATGAACCAGTTTTAGTAAGAGTGGAATCTTCTGCTTTTTCGCATAATTTATTGGATGCTGTCAGATCTGATAAACAGTCGAACATAAGCGCTGCTCTACAAATGATCAACGAACATGATAAGGGTGCTCTGTTGTTTATGCAACAAGGAGAAAAAGTAGAAACGATAGTAGAGACCATACAATCCTATAATAACAAATCGATTTCAAGAAAAATGGATTCGAAAGACTACGGGATAGGATCTCAGATACTACGTGGATTAGGCATTAAGAACCTTAAATTAATTACCAATAGTCAAAATGTGAACGAAACCGTTATTAACGCTTATGGTTTAAATGTTCAAGAAACTATCCCTTTTGTTAAAAAGGGATAGAATCATTAGATTGGGTACTAAATAGTGTTTTCCGCTTTTAATAGTACTTTTGTCTACCTTAATCGGAATTTTTTATGAGTACAATTACACCAAAACATATAGAAAACGCTATTAAAAAAATTGATGGTTTAAATGAAGATGGTCTGGATAAGATTATAGAAACTTATGCCTTAAAACAAGAAGATCTGCTGGGGCATGTGATGCAAGCTGGTGTTGAATATGAAAATGAAGATCTAAATACTTTTTCAATCTATTATTTTGCCATTGTAATGGCAGCGTTTGAAGAAGCAAACTTAAAATTAAAACCTATTGATCAGGATCACATAGAAAATTTTCAAGAGCCTTTCTTATTAGCCTTAGATGAGATTAATAAAAACGAAGATTACACTTCACTTCATGAGCTCATCAACCAGCCAAACCTAACTGTTTTTATGGCTAATGAAATAGATGCTGAAGATGAAGACGGCGAAGTGCTGGAGGAAGAGACCAAAACACAATTGTTTATTGTCATCTCCTCAATGATTGGTTTGATGAATGCCGCGATTGACAAATAATGATAAGCCCAAATAAAATAGTTGATAAAATGATGGCAAATGATGCCATGAGTCAGTGGTTAGGGATTAAAATTGATAAAATTGAGCCTGGTAATGTTGAATTATCTTTAACCGTTAGACCTGAAATGGTAAACGGTTTTGGTATTGCTCATGGCAGTATTACTTATGCCCTTTCAGACACTTGTATTGCTTTTTCTTCAAACGCTCATGGAAAACAAGCTGTATCGATTGAAACGAGTATTACACATTTAAAACCGGTAAAAGTTGGTGATATTATACGTACCAAGGTTGAAGAAATCAGCTTAAGCAAACGGTTCGGGATCTATCAGATCAAGACATATAACCAAAATGATGTCTTAGTGTCTGTTTTTAAAGGAACTATGTTCAGACAAGAAGACTGGATTTAATCACGACTATTCTTTTCTGCTTTACGCATTCCTTTTTTCGTTTTACGCTCAAGTTTCTTTTTTGCTTTTTGTTTCGCTTTGTAAGCTTTTTTCAACTTTTTAAGTCGTTTTTCTTCCGCCTTAAAGTCAGTTTTGGTCACTAATTTTGGCTTTGATTCAATTTTTATTTTCCCTTCTTCAATTTCTTTAATGATATATTCTAAAACGTAGTTGTTTTTCTTTACGTACGGTGCTTTAATATCTTGCTCAAACATCTTCCCCATCACATTAAATACCATGGCATTGTCAGCTCCTCTGTATTTTTTAATAATATCAAAAACTGTGCTTTCTGTTTCTCTGGCTATCAGATTCATTAACACCTTTCCTTCTGAAATATACAAGTCTAGCATGGCGTATTTAAAATCATTTTTTAAATACTTGTAGGACATTTTACAATGTTTATTTCTCTTTCTTCTTCGTTCAATACTTTGTAAATCGTTTTCTATTTGGTCAAGCACATCAGCAGCATATGCTGCATAAGGATAAACCTTAATCACTTTTGGTTTTAAGTATTTATATTGCTTAAAAAACTCTTGATCCAATACCTCTATTGGCATATGATAGAACTCATAAGTAGAATCATTTTCTTGAGAAAATGCATTCAGACTAAATATTGTCATTAAAAATAAAACCAACTTTTTCATATCAACAGTAATTTATAATATGAATAATTACAATTTTCGTACCTAAAATTATGGCTATATTGTAAACCATTGTAAATATACGATTTTTTTATGCGACAAATAACCCTAACCTTAGTCACCATATGCCTAATGTGCTGCACACATCCCAATAAAGATTCCAAGACTAAAGGTTCAGATCAAGACTCGGTGAATAGACGTGAATATTCTTCCAAAAAGAATGCTAAAGAATTCCTTGACAGCACTTCAACTGAAAAGTATGAAGCCTCTGATGAAATAATGCATGAAGATGTTATTGAAAAGAAATATGGTATTCAATGGGATTTTTGTGACTGCATTGTCAAAAACGATTCAATTCAAAAGGCAATAGAGAGTGCAAATGACATAAGTGACGTAGAATTTGATATTTTAATGAATCGTTTTGAAGCCATTGACAAGCATTGTAAATCAATTATAACAAATCCGAGTAGAACCCCAGAAGAACGCAAAACACATGAACAGAGGGTAAAAAAATGCTTACAGGACCATAAAAAAAGCACCTCAATATTTAACTAAGGTGCTCTAATATTTTAATTTTTCAGTTATTATACTGGAAAAATAATCACTTCTTCTTCATTAGCTGTTTCAGGCTCTACTTTAATAATTCCCTGACCTTCTAGTAAATTATCATTTTCATCCGCAGTTGTAGTATCAGGTAACCAAATTTCTATATCTAATACAGCAAACCCTGCTTGACCTAAATTAAACATGTCAGTATAATCAAAAGTAACTTTTCCTTCAAAATCCGAAATCAAAGTGTCATCAATTATAATTGGTGGATGAGCAGGGTCAGATGGTGTAGGATATAATCTTACCCAGGCATTCTCAACAATTTGACCATCTTGATCAACTACAGAGACTGTTGCTGTTGTTGGCTTTTCATTTCTACATGAATTAAGACTTAATGCAACGAATAATAAAAAGGTGGCGAATAATCCTGTTTTTACGAGAAATCTATTCATAATTTTAATTTTTTATCTGTATTTTCGCCATGTTATTCAGCGATTCGACACAAATATATGTTTTTGATTTGAATTGTCTATTATATATAAACAATTTTACACCCTATTTAGTTACACTTTAGTAATGGATTTAAAGGAAAAAATAAAAAAAATAAGTCAAGAAGTATCAGATTTCAAGATACAATCGAAAGATGACCTTGAACAATTTAGAATAAAATACTTAGGGAGCAAAGGTAATTTAAAGTCTCTTTATCAAGACCTTAGATCAGTCAATCATGACCTTAAAAAAGAATTTGGTCAGCTGATTAATAGCGTAAAAATTTCGACTGAAAACAAATTCTCAAGTTTTAAAGCAAAAATTGAAAGTAGTTCAGAGGAAACCACTAAAAGTTCGATTGACTTAAGCCGACCAGCCGACCAATTGCTGCTTGGTGCCAGGCATCCCCTCGCTGTTGTTAAAAATGAAATTATTGATATTTTTAAGCGCATTGGTTTTTCTGTTTCTGAAGGCCCTGAGATTGAAGATGACTGGCACAATTTTTCTGCCTTAAATTTTCCACCTGAGCATCCTGCAAGAGATATGCAAGACACATTTTTTATCGAAACAGGTGAGCGCGAAATGGCCTTAAGAACACATACCTCTTCAGTTCAGGTTAGGGTAATGGAAAATGAAAAACCACCAATAAGAACAATAAGTCCTGGTAGAGTGTACAGAAATGAAGCTATTTCGGCACGTGCCCATTGTTTTTTTCACCAGGTCGAGGGCTTATATATTGATAAAGATGTTTCTTTCGCAGACCTTAAACAAACGTTATTATATTTTGCGCAGGAAATGTTTGGAGAAAAAGCAAAGATTCGATTACGTCCCTCTTATTTTCCGTTTACTGAGCCAAGTGCTGAAGTTGATGTGTCCTGTACCATTTGTAATGGCAAAGGTTGTAATGTTTGTAAATATACAGGTTGGCTTGAAATCTTAGGATGTGGGATGGTAGACCCGAATGTGCTGGAATCAGCTAAAATTAGTGCTGATGACTATTCAGGTTTTGCATTTGGAATGGGTATTGAAAGAATTGCTCAGTTAAAATACAGGGTGAACGACCTAAGACTCTATTCCGAAAATGATGTTAGATTTCTTACACAATTTAAATCAGCTTATTAAATGATTAAAGCGGTTATAATTGATGATATTCCAGAAGCCATCAAAGTTTTGTCGGAAGACATTCAGGAGTATTGTAACAACATAGAAATTGTTGGGAGCGCGAATGGTGTGGTTGCAGGTGCAAAATTAATCAAAGCTGAAAAACCTGATTTAGTTTTTTTAGATATTCAGATGCCTGACGGTAGTGGATTTGATTTACTTGAAATTCTTGATGACACAAATTTCAAATTGATCTTCACTACTGCTTCTGATGAGTTTGCCGTAAAAGCGTTTAAATTCTCAGCTATTGATTATTTACTTAAACCAATTGATCCTGATGATCTCGTTCAAGCTGTAAGTAAAATTCAAGATCAAATCAATCCAACTGAACGGTTGCAAGTATTAAAAACCAATTTAGATACACCAAAAAAGTTAGCGCTCAATACCGTAGATAAAATTCACATTGTTGACATCAGCGATATCGTAAGACTAGAATCAAATATTAATTATACAAAATTCTATTTTGATGACAATTCAAAATTACTAGTGACTAAAACGTTAAAAGAATTCGATAAACTGCTAAGTGACCAGGGGTTCATTCGTGTCCATCAGTCTCATTTAATTGCAAAAAATCAAATTAAAGCCTTTTTGAAGCAAAATGGTGAAATTCAGTTGAAGGACAATAGCAAAATACCTGTTTCTACTAGAAAAAAAGGCGTTTTAATGGAGATGATCTCAAAACTATAGTATGTTATAATGAGAATACAGTTTATAAAATACGGAATTATCTTAACTCTTTTGACGATTGTTATAGTATGCTGTAAAACGGATAATGATCGACCAAAAAAAAATAAGCCAATTGTTGCACTTAAAATTATTTCTCCAAACCGAAGTCAGCAATATGTTTCCGGACAAACCATAGATATTGAACTTGAAGTCATTGACAGCAATGATGTAAAGGCATTAAGTATTTATTTTGATGATGTATTGTATAAAAAAGATATTGCTGTTAAATCTCAGATTATTACAATAGAAACGGACTCTTTAGGTGTAGGTTTTCACTCCGTTTATATTACCTATAACGATAAAAATGGTAAATCAAGAGGTGCTACTAGAAATATTGTCCTTTTCTCAGACATTATTCCTGAACAAAAAATAGCCAGTATAGTCGCAAGCTATCCACATAAAAATAATGCTTATACGCAAGGACTAGAATTTTATAAAGGTGATTTATATGAAAGTACCGGGTCTGGTGATTCAAATAAGTCCTTTATTGCAAAAGTTGACCTTTCTACAGGGAATCACTTAAAATACAAAGAGTTAGAAAATATCAGTTATTTTGGAGAAGGCATTACGATATTGAATGATACCATTTATCAATTAACCTGGCAAGATCAACAATGTCTTGTTTACGATATTGATTTTAATTACATCAAATCTTTTACCTACGAGAAAGAAGGTTGGGGCTTAACAAATAATGGTCGGTCTTTAATTATGTCAAATGGCACCTCTAGCATAGTTTGGCGAAATCCAACAACTTTTGAAATAGAAAAAAAAATTGATGTTTTTAGTGACCAGAATGATGTACAGAACCTAAATGAACTAGAATTAATTAATGGTGATTTATGGTGTAATGTTTACACCTCTGATTATTTAGTTCAAGTTGACACAGCAAGTGGCAAAGTATTGGCAAATATAGATTGCTCAGGTGTTTCGCTTCAAGGGATGGACAGAAACTCGAATGTTTTGAATGGAATTGCTTACGAAGCCAACACTAAAAAAATTTATTTAACAGGTAAGCTCTGGCCAAAATTATTTGAAGTAAAAATAGATTAATGGGAAAACTGTTTGTTGTACCAACTCCAATAGGCAATCTTGAGGACATCACTTTTAGAGCCATTCGTGTTTTGAAAGAAGTAGATGCAATTTTGGCGGAAGATACCAGGGTTACTTCTAAACTATTAAATCATTACGACATTTCGAATAAACTTATTGCACATCACCAAAACAATGAACATAAAACCGTTAATAGGCTGGTTGAGGATCTTAATGCTGGAATGACATATGCTATTGTTACAGATGCTGGGACTCCTGGTATTTCTGATCCAGGTTTTTTGTTGGTTAGGGCGTGCATTGACGCAGACATAGAGGTAGATTGCTTGCCTGGCGCCACTGCTTTTGTTCCAGCCATTGTTAATAGTGGTTTTCCATGTGAAAAGTTCAATTATATTGGTTTTTTACCTCATAAAAAAGGAAGAGAAACCATTGTTAAAATGATTGCAGAAAACAAAAGAACAACTGTAATGTACGAATCTCCTCACAGATTATTAAAGGCATTAAAGTTGTTTGAAACATTTTTCGAAAATGAAAGGCGAATTTCCGTTTCGCGAGAAATATCGAAAAAATTTGAAGAAACCGTTCGTGGCAATGCATCAGAATTATTGAGACACTTCGAGAATAAACCTCCAAAAGGAGAGTTTGTTATTACGGTTGAAGGTAAAAAGTAATACAATTTATGAAAGCTATTTTTTTAACCCAAAAAGGTTCTGCTGACAAAGCTTTTGAATTAAGAGAGACGAAAAAGCCGGATTTACAAAAACCAGATGATGTTTTGATAAAAGTAGAAGCATTTGGTTTAAATTATGCTGACGTCATGGCCCGTCATGGTCAATATAAAGAGGCTCCCCCCTTCCCTGCCATTATTGGATATGAGGTTGTAGGTACAGTTGAAGCCGTTAAAAATAAAAAAAATAACGCCCTTGTAGGAAAACGAGTAGTTGCTTTTACACGTTTCGGAGGTTATGCCGAATATGCACTATCAAAAGACTTTGGTGTGGCCATCATAGATGATATGGGCGTAGGAAGTGCACTTTGCATTGCCACTCAATATGTCACGGCCTATTATATGGCATTTGTAGCTACTAACCTATTTAAAGGTGACAAAGTAGTTATTCATGCTGGTGCAGGAGGTGTTGGCACAGCATTAATTCAATTGTGTAAATTGAAACAATGCGAGGTTTTTGCGACGGCAGGTTCTACAGAAAAAATTGAGTATGTTAAGCATCAAGGGGCGGATTATGGCATAAACTATAGGCAGTCAGATTATGTTAAAGATGTAACAAAACTATTAGGAGGAAAAAGACTGGATGCCACGTTTAATCCAATTGCTGGGTCAACGTTTAAAAAAGATTTTAGTTTAATTGGGTCTGGTGGACGCGTTATCTTATTTGGTGGTTCTGAATTATCTGGTAAAAAATGGGGGGCCTTATCTGGTTTAAATTTTGTGAGAAAAATGGGGTTTAGATTGGCCATTGGATTGATGATGCGATCTAAAAGTATTATTGGCGTCAATATGCTTAAAATTGGAGATAATAAACCTGAAATGCTTAATTATTGCCTAACTGAAGTCACTAAACTGATCGCCAATGGTAAACTTAAACCTCATGTAGGTGCCACTTTTAACGCAGAAGAAATAGCCAAAGCACACACACTTTTAGAAAGCAGAAAATCAATTGGAAAGGTAATTGTAAAGTGGTAACACTTTTTTAGCATTACAAACCCTTGGCTATTTTGTGTCGTTTTCATTAATGAACAAAATTCAAATTAGCTATCTTTAGGATTTAAATACCAAAACTATTTACATGAACCAACTATCTTACTTATTAAAATCACTTCTTTTATTCATTCTGATTGCTTTTACCAATTCTTCATACAGTCAATCAGAGTATCCAATTCTTTTGAAATCAGGCAATGTTAATCTCAATCAAAATGAAGTATCTTCCAAAAAAATATTTGATGATGCTAAAAGTGCCAACGAATTAAATTCGTTTAGAATTATTCAATTTAGTGAAATACCTACAAATGAAATCAAAGATCGGCTAAAAGCCGAGGGTATTACTTTATTAAATTACCTTCCAAAAAATGCGTATTTCGCACAAATTAGCAACTCTGCTAATTGGCAAACACTTTTAGACTCTAAACTATTAGCAATAAGCGACATAAAAAACAAATTTAAATTATCGAAAGATCTTGCTAGCCAAAGATACAATCAATGGGCTCTCGTTGGAAAAGATAAAATAACCTTAAATGGTGCTTTCTTTTCTTCAATATCTAGATCTGTAATTGAAAATATGATAACGAATCTTGGTGCAGAAATTGAACCTATTCCAAATTATAAATATATCCGTTTCAATATTGACATCTCAAAACTTGACTTGCTTTATGGCTTAGCTCCTTTTTATTACTTCGAACAAATCGATCCACCAAGTGAACCAGAAAATTTGGTTGGTGTAACTAATCACCGAAGTAACACCCTGGCTACCTCATACAGTAGTGGGTTAAATTATACTGGAGATGGTATAACAGTTATGCTTCAAGATAACAGCAGACTTGATGAGCATATTGATTATACAGGACGTTTTTTTAATAGTAATACTGCAGTTAATAACGGAGATCATGGTGAGCATTGTGGAGGTACTATTGCTGGCGCGGGAAATTTAGATCCTATAGCTCGCGGAATGGCTTATGGTGCTGAAGTATTAGTATATGGTGCTGGAAATAATAATTTTAATGCAGTACCTGGACTTTATACCTCAAGTAATCTCAGAATCACTTCTAAGAGTTATAGCAATGGCGTAAATGCTGGGTATACAGGTTTAGCTCGAAATTTAGATGAGCAAGTTCGGACAATGCCAGAGTTAACTCATGTTTTTTCTGCTGGGAACTCTAACGGATTAGGGACAACAACTGCAGGTTCACAGTGGTTTAACATAACTGGCGGACATAAAATAGGTAAAAATGTAATTGCTGTAGGTAATTTAACATTAACTGATGGCATTGCTGCATCAAGCAGCCGTGGGCCGAGTGAAGACGGTAGAATTAAGCCAGATATTTGTGCTGTTGGCTCAAACGTTTATTCAACAGTAGATCCTAATTCATACGATAATAAAACGGGTACCTCAATGTCTTGTCCTGGGGTTGCTGGGGTTATTGCTCAATTGTATGAAGGATATAAAGATTTAAATGGAGGGAATAACCCAGAAGCCGCTTTAATCAAAGCTGCTATTTTAAATACTGGTAAAGATTTAGGTAACCCTGGACCAGATTTTATTTATGGATGGGGACGCATTAATGCCAGAAGAGCCTTTGAGCTGATTAGCAATAATCAATATTTTTCTGATGATATTTCTCAGGGGGATAATCTGACTCATACCATCAATGTCCCTAATGGAATTTCGGAGGCAAGAATAATGGTGTATTGGACTGATTATGAAGCCATGCAAAATGCAAATTTGGCTTTGGTAAACGATATCAATATGACAGTAACTTCACCAAGCGGAGCAATTACCAATCCTTGGGTATTAAACAATTCAGCTGATGCCAACCTCTTAAACTTGCCAGCTACACAGCTGGTAGATAATGTTAATAATGTTGAACAAGTCACTATTGATACTCCTCAACCTGGAAGTTATACAGTTAATTTAGATGGGTTTGCCATTCCTCAAGGACCTCAAAAATACTATGTTGTTTATGAATTGGTAACTGATGATGTTGTATTAACCTATCCAATAGGTGGAGAAGGATTAGATAGCGATAAGAGCGAATTCATCAGATGGGATGCACACAAAGATGCAGGAACCTTCACCTTAGAATATTCAGTAGACAGTGGCGCAAACTGGATTCCTTTAGCCGCCAATATCAATGCAAGCGTTCGTCATTTCACATGGAATGTACCAAGTGTTGTTACTGGAGAAGCGCTTGTAAGAGTCACAAGAGGAACGAGTTCTAGCCAGAGTCATGAAAGTTTTTCAATTATTCAAGTACCTCAAAATTTAGAAGTAGCAAATGTTTGTATAGACTCTGTTACCTTAACTTGGGACCCTGTTCAAGGTGCTACAGGATATGAAGTGAGCTTCCTTGGAAATAAATACATGGATTCAGTTGGTACTTCAACTACCAATAGTATTACACTTGCTAATCCTTATACTACCGATTTTTGGTGGAGTGTAAAGGCACTTGGTCCTAATGATTGTGTTGGAAGAAGGGCTATTGCAGAATTTCATCAAGCTGCAGGCTTATTTAATTGTGTGGTTGAACTGGATGCTTCCATTAGTGATACCACAAACTTGAATGGCAGAACAATACTGACTTGTATGGAAACTGAACCACTTAAAGTTGGAATAACGGTGGTGAACAGTGGTCTGCTAGACTTAACTAATATCCCTGTTAATTACCAACTTAACAATGGTACTGTATTTACAGAAATGTATACTGGCACATTGACGCCAAATACAAGTACTTATTTTGTGTTTTCCAGCCAAATTAGTATTCCTTTTGGAACAAACACACTAAAAGTTTGGACATCTTACAATGGGGATCAAAATAGTTTAAACAATGAAATTGTTTCAGAATTTACTTATTTAGATGAATCTCCAGAAACATTGCCATTTACTGAAGATTTCGAAACTTTCGATTTATGTGGTACAAATAGTAATTGTGAAATTGAAGTATGTGACTTAGACAATAATTTTATTAATGATAGAAATGGATTTAAAGATGATATAGATTGGCGTACAAATGAAGGCCCTACGCCATCTGGTTCTACTGGACCTAGTCAAGATTTTAATCCAGGAACAGAATCTGGCAAATACCTTTATCTTGAAGCATCTGGAACCCCATTGTGTAATTTGAAGGTGGCTCAAGTCATTTCACCTTGTATTAGCCTGGATGAAAATGCTGTAATGTCATTTGCTTATCATATGGATGGTTTAGAAATGGGAGAATTACATTTAGATATTCTAGTAAATAATGTATGGACAAATGATATCATTCAACCTTACACCGGAAATCAGGGTCCTGGGTGGTTTAAGAGAGAGAGTATTGACTTAAGCCCTTATACTGGCAACATTGTTAATTTCAGATTCAGAGGGATAACTGGAAATGGTTACAGAAGTGATATTGCAATAGATGATATAAGCATCACAAGTACATTAAATATTAACAATACATTTACTTCTAATAATTTAAAAATTTATCCTAACCCTACGAATGGACAGTTATTTTATGAGTTAGAGAATGCTGATAATGCCACAATTCAAATCATTGATGCCAATGGTCAATTAGTGAAAGTACTGGATAATCTCAACAATAAAGGAGAAATTGACCTCTCAAACTATGCTAAGGGGATATATTTTATGAGATTACTTAAGGATGACTCAACATCAATTCAGAAAATTGTAGTAGAATAAATTATTGAGAATGATCAAACAAAAAAAGGGCTTGAAAAATTTCAAGCCCTTTTTTAATGGTTCGTTTAAATTAAAGTTTGCTAATCAATTAACTCAACGCTTCGGTTAATAAATTTTGAAAGCTCTTCTCCTTTCAGCATTCCTTGCGATAATAATGCTAAATCAGATAATTGCTTTGCTACTTTTGTTTTATTGGCTCCTTTTTTCCTTAATAATGCGCCAACAGATGGGTGGTTAGTATTAACTACGAAATTGTACATTTCAGGGAAAGCTCCCATCATTCCGCCTCCGCCCATTCTCTGCTGCTCCTGCATTCTTCTCATGAACTCTGGTTGAGTAATGATCACCGGTGCCTCTGTTTCACTCATGTTTTCAAACTGAACAGTGAACTTTTCTTTATTTACAACGTCTTCGAATAAAGGCTTTAATTTCTCCTTTTCGTCATCTGATAATTTGGAAGGTAGCTCAATATCCTTTTTAATCAAATTATCAAGTGTATCAGCATCTACCCTTGCGAAACTTACCTTATCTAAACTTCCTTCTAGTTTACCAATAAAATGTGGGGTTAAAGGACTGTCCATCAAAACAACGTCATAGCCTCGCTCATTCGCATTAGTTATAAACTGATGGTGTGCCTCTTTACTATTGGCGTAAAGAATGACCAATTTATCGTCTTTATCAGTTTGAGTCGCTTTTACTTTCTCTTGGTATTCATCTAGTGTGTAAAATTGACCATCTGTACTTTTTAATAACGTGAAGCTTTTCGCCTTTTCTGCAAATTTTTCATCCGTTAGTGTGCCGTACTCTACAAATACTTTCAAGTCGTCCCATTTCTCTTCAAAGTCTTTTCTATCTTCATTAAACATAGATTTAAGCTTATCTGCTACTTTTTTAGTAATGTGAGAAGCAATTTTTTTCACATTTCCATCACTTTGCAGATATGAACGAGAAACATTTAATGGAATATCTGGTGAATCGATAACACCATGTAATAGTGTTAAAAATTCAGGAACAATCTGTTCAACAGAATCGGTAATAAATACCTGATTGGAATAAAGTTGAATCTTGTTTTTTTGAATTTCAACGTTTTCCTTAATCTTTGGAAAATAAAGCACCCCAGTCAAATTGAATGGGTAATCTACGTTTAGATGGATATGAAATAATGGTTCATCAAACGTCATTGGATATAATTCCCTATAAAATGCCTTATAGTCCTCCTCTTTTAAATCAGATGGTGCCTTAACCCATAATGGTAAAGTATTATTAATTAGTTTTGGCGACTTTTTTTCTACCTTCTTAATGTTTCCTTCATCATCTTTTTCACCCTTTGGGTCATCAATCATTTCAGTTTTTTCACCAAAAATGATTTCAACGGGTAAAAACTTGCAGTATTTGTTTAACAAAGTGTCAATTCTTGCTTCTTCTAAAAATTCTAAAGAGTCTTCAGCAATATGAAGCACAATTTCTGCTCCTCTATCAGATTTATCAATTGGTGTTATGCTGTATTCTGGTGTTCCATCACTTTCCCACATTACCGCTTCAGCACCTTCTTTGTATGATAATGTTTTAATCTGCACTTTTTCTGCTACCATAAAGGCAGAATAGAAACCGAGACCGAAATGGCCAATTATTTGCTCTGCTCCCTCTTTACCCTCATACTTTTTTACAAATTCTTCAGCACCTGAAAAAGCAATTTGATTAATGTATTTCTCAAGTTCTTCTTCAGTCAAACCAATACCACGGTCTTTAACTGTGAGTGTTTTAGCTTCTTTATCAAGAGAAATTTCGATATTCGTTTCACCTAATTCTCCTTTTACTTCTCCTGCACCACTTAAAACCTTAAGCTTGCTTGTGGAGTCTACAGCGTTTGAGACTAATTCACGAAGAAAAATTTCATGATCGCTGTATAAAAAGCGTTTAATGAGTGGAAAAATATTTTCCGTTTGTACATTTATTGTTCCTTTTGTTGCCATGATTATGTTTTAAATTTGGTCGATTCTTACCTTTCAAAGTTTGTACCAATGCCAGATTGGCTGACAAATTGACTGAAAACATCATGAATTCATTAATTCTGGCGACATTATTGCATAATATGTAACCGTAGGTACGAAAAAATCGTATATATAAATAACCTATTATGCTGATTTATAATTAAAAGGTGCAAAAGGTATTGATCATACTCCTATTTTGCTGGTTTTTTGTAAAGTTGAGCCCGGCTTTTAATCAAAAAACCAATCAATTTGCTATTGGACTTATGCCAGGCACCAATAACAATTTAATTTCATTCGCGATTATAAAACAATCAGGAGGAACTTATTTAGGCACCCAACAACTATCGCAACAGCAATTTATGTTTTTTGCGCTTGGATATTGGCCAAATAGAGCTAACATTAATAAGGAAAATCTATTTTTAAAAAATGGCATTGCTGGCGTAGAGTTAACGTACAACGATTTTGGAAAGGTCAATGGTTATACAACAGGCCCCATTGATAGCATATGGAAACTAAAGTACCAAAGCCACCCTATGAGTAGAAAAATGCCGTCTGGCTGGAGTCAGGGCCATTACAACCCAAGTAGAAATCAGGCCATGTATTTGTATGAGCGCTACGGTGTGCTCAATGTCAACACGCATTATTTTGTTGGAGAAAACTTGTTTCAATTATTAAAAGATGTGCAGGATACCAATTGGGTTAATGCATATCAAGCTATCCAATAAAAATACCTAGTTTTGTCTTGAAAATATAAGCAATTGACCTCATCTACCAACCCACATAAAAAACAAGTTGAAGCTTTAATTGCTAAAAAAAAGCAAAGGCAAAATACGGTTTCTGAAAAAGATTTAATTAAAAAAATTAAAGAAGGGGACATCACAGCATTAAGTGAGGCCATCACCTTGCTAGAGAGTACAAAGAAAACTGATCAACTCATTGCCCAATCAATCATTAATGGCTGCTTACCACATTCTGGTCATAGCATTCGAATAGGTATTACAGGTGTACCCGGTGTCGGTAAAAGTACTTTTATTGAAACATTTGGTTTATCATTTATAGCACAAAATCATAAAGTTGCCGTACTGGCCATAGATCCGAGTAGTGAAAAAACAGGTGGAAGTATTTTAGGCGATAAAACCAGAATGAATCAATTGGCCCTTAACAAAGATGCTTATATTCGACCCAGTTCTTCAGCTGGTTCCCTAGGCGGGGTGGCAAGAAAAACAAGAGAAAGCATCATTCTTTGCGAAGCAGCAGGTTTCGATATCATATTAGTAGAAACAGTTGGTGTTGGTCAATCTGAGACAGCGGTTCATGCCATGACTGATTTCTTCTTACTGCTTATGTTAGCTGGTGCTGGAGACGAATTACAAGGGATTAAACGGGGCATTATGGAAATGGCTGACACCATTTTAATCACTAAAACAGACGGCAATAATATTAAGCAAGCCAATTTAGCAAGACTCGATTACAAAAATGCATTGCACTTGTTTCCAGTGAATGAAAACAATTGGATTCCAAAAGTTGAAACCGTAAGTGCTCTCCAAAATAAAGGTATTGAAAAAGTAATTGAGATCATTCAATCTTTTAAGAACCATACATCTGCCAATCAATCATTTTCAAAAAAAAGACAAGAACAGCAAGTGTATTGGATGCATGAAAGTTTAAAAGACCTGATTTTAGAAAAAGCCTATAGAAATACCGAAGTAGAATCTCTACTCACAAAATTAGAAATCGACTTGAGAAATGGCAAAACAAGTTCTTTTGCAGCGGCTGAAATGTTATACAGAAAATTATATCCAAATGACTGAATTAGAATTTAAATTAAAAACAAACCAACCCTTTATTGAACTGAATAAAGTCTTGCAAATCCTAAAAATTGCACAAACTGGCGGTCACGCTAAAATTTTAATTCAAAATGAGGAAGTTTTAGTTAATGGTGAAGTTGAAACTAGAGTCAGAAAGAAGTTGATTAAAGGAGATAAGATTGAAAACGGTGAGATAATAATTAGTATACAAACATAATTGCTTAAGTTTGCAAAAACGTAACTTATTCTCCATGAAGCTTATATTGCTTTTTCTTTCATTGCTATTTTTGGGAAGTGTTTACGCGGATCACGCGGCAGGAGGTTACATTAGTTATAAACCGACAGGAATCACTAACTTTTACGAAATTACTTTAACCTTGTATAAGGAGTGCGGTGGGCACCCCTATAACAGTACCATAGGAATCAAAATTCATAATACATGTAACGCCTCTGATCCGACTACAGTTATTTTGAATAGAGAATCTGTTACAGAAATTTCACAATTTTGTCCACAAGATCTCGTAAATACCGAATGCAACCAAGGAAATTATACTGGGTTTGAAAAAGTGATTTACCGAGGTATAGTACTTTTAAATGGATTGTGCAGTGAATGGGTAATTAGCTGTCAAGTCAACTTAAGAAATTTTGCTTCTAATATTACAGGTGGAGACATGTATATCGAAACTAAACTAAACAATCTTGATTTTCCCTTAAACGCAAGTCCAACAAGAAATACCGATTTTCCTATTCCAAAGCTAAGAATAGGGTCTAACATTGATTTGTCAATTTTTTTCAATGATCCAGACCATGATTCACTTGAATTTATTCTTGTCAGTGGTCTGACTGCTCCCAATCAAGCAGTTGGTTATACATCTCCTTTTTCAGACACTCAACCTATAACTGGTATAACAATCGATTCAAACACAGGTCAACTTAATTTCGCAGCTAATCAAATTGGAAAATTTGTGATTTGTATCCTTATAAATGAATATACAAATTCTGGAATTCTTAAAGGCTCTACAAGATTTGAATTTAACGTGGTTGTAGACTTTCTTTTTTTGAACCTTCCCCCTACAATTGGTAGCATTCAGAATTTTAATAATTTCAATACCGGATCGAATTTCAATGGCAATATTATAACCTCCTGCTTAGGTGACCAGTTTTGTTTTGATATAACAGTCAATGATCCCAATGTTAATGACTCTCTTATTTTAAAATCGGATATATCTGATTTATACCCCAGCGCTACTTTTATTCAGACAGGATATAATCCCGCAGTCGCCACAGTATGTTGGACGCATAATTATGGTTATCAAAGAGCCATTTTTTCAATTGAGGCTTTAGATTCTAACGCTTGCCCTGCTTTACAGACTGTTTCGAAGGCTTTTTTAATAGAACTTGATAATAAAGAAGTATTTACCCAAAATCCATTTTATATTTGTGATACATCAATCATCTACGATTTAACCATAAATGATAGTAATATATATCATTGGTATGATCTTAATGGTAATCTACTCGATATTGGTTCTGATATTAGCGCCAATCCTACCAAATCTGCAAAATTATATTTTAGTAACGATACGAGTATTGTTTCAAAATATATTAATAAAAATTTATGCCTGGTTTCTGACACTCTTGAACTCAAAGCCAACTTCATTCCAATAGATTTTTTCCCAGATACGATCACTTATTGCTTTGGAGATACCATGATTATCTATAGTCCTAAACCAGAATTAAATAATATTTGGAATGGTACATTGACACAAGATTCTTTGATAATTAACCATTCGAATGAGTTTTATTTTAATTTAGGAATAAATTATAATGGACACTGCTCAACCATAGACGGAACACTAACTATCCCTTTATCAGGCACTGATTTGCTGATTGACACTTTGATTCAATGCGCTGCAAATCCAAATATAAATATTGCCCCTGTTAATACAAGTTGGTATGACTTAAACGGTATTTTACTCGACATTGGAACTGATATTGATTGTAACCCATGTGGAAATCCCCAGTTTTTGTTTACAAATGATACTATGGTGACCAAACAAATTAATGCAGCATGCCTTGAAATGGACACATTGTATATTCGACCTAATGAATCACTTGATAACTATTTTTCAGATACAATTTTCTTTTGTGACGAAGATACTTTGGAACTGATTAATCCATTTACAAATTATAATCCCATTTGGCATACGAATGATAGTTTAGATACAATATACCTGCAAACTGACACCACTTATTATGGGTCGCTTTCAATTTATATTGACACACTAATCTGCGACACAAAACAATTTCTATTATTCTCACAACAAACAGATGCACCAATTATTTCAACTGCCAATGGATTAACCACAGATGCTTTTGTGACTTATCAATGGATTTATAATAACAGTAATATTTTGGGAGCAAATGGACAAAGTCATGTCCCTCAAAATAACGGTGATTATCAAGTTTTGGTTATTGATAGTCTAGGATGCAAAGACACTTCTGATGTTTTTACCATTACTTCTGCTAACGTAGAAGAACAAAATAATTCGATTTCTATCTATAAAGTTGACCATCAAATCATAATAAAGGATGCTCCTATTAACTCCGTTATAGAATTGTTTGATCTTTCTGGAAAACTATTAGAAAAAAGGATTATGAAAGGAGAAGGCACTTCTTCAGTAAATTTACCTCAAACAAAACAAATTTACATTGTCAAATTATTAAGTAGTTCTGGTGAGACCATTGCCGTTAAAAAGTTATAGTTAATCATTAAAATATTATTTAAAAAGTCAGTATATCTGCTGACTTTTTTTCTATTTTTACAGAAAAGATAACCCTTATCCGTTCAATGGATTTTAACGAAGAAAAATTTCAAGATCACTTAAAAGAAATCGTAGCCGCTGGTGAAGTGGGTGGAGATAGACCGTTAACACTCTCTGAACTTAAAGAACTCGCCAACTCAATGGGTTTATCAGATTCTGATTGGGAAAGACTTTTGGAAGAAGCAGATCAGAATTTATCTCTAGCTAAGAATCATCTCAAAGCAAGAAATTACGTAGACGCGGTAGTTGCAGCCGATAAGTCTACCGCTATTAACCCCTATATTAAGGATGGAAATTCTGTTTTAGCACAAGCTTATTTAATGCAATGGCTTGATGATGATGACCCTGTAAAACTTCAAAAAGCGGAATTCTATGCCCGTAATGAATTAAAAGTAGATGCTAACGATAAAGAGGCTTTAAATGTATTAAGTACGGTACAAAATAAAAAACGAATTGCAGCTGGGGACGGAAAAATAAAAAAATATATCCTATACGGTATTAGTGCTTTACTGGTCCTGTTAATTTTAGGTTACTTTTCGTTTGGCTCAAATAATGATGAGGCCTTAAAAAAGCAATTGATTGAATTAGAAGAGAATGTCAATGCTAAACTTGAACTTGTTAATTCTGCTACCGCAAGAAGAAATAATCTAGTCCCAGAATTACTAAAAACAGTCAATAATTCTGGTAATAGCAACTTAATAAAAGACATTGAAAGTTTGCAAGCCGAAATTAGTAAAGCAGATGCTGAAGATAGAATTAAGTTGGAACTTAACTTAGAGAAAAAGATTAATCAAGCCAAAGGACTGTCTGACGCTGGAAATGAAAAAAACAGCTTAATTATTAGCATTGAAGGGGCTGAAAACAGAATCAATTTTGCTCGAAATGCGTATAACGAAGCAGTGAGACAATATAATACAATTGCCAAACAAAACGAGGGGAAATTTCCAGGTTTTGAAACAAAACCTTATTACCAATGAGACGGTTACTTGTTCTTCTCATCATTATATTTCATTCTGCAATCATTCTTGCAAATGCATACAAAGCTTCTGAGCTAGCTCCTCCTAATTTTAAAACCAATTACTTTTTAATAAATCCTGATGGTCTAATTGATACCAAAAACAGGCCTAAATTCACCCCTTTAAAAGAGACTTATTTTTTTAAGCGACTTATCGAACCCATTGTTATTACAGTTAATTCTATTGAAGGCAGCACCGAGAGATTTCTGGATGATTATGTTTCAAGCAATAGTATTGAAGCAAAAACAAATGGGCGATTTATTATTCAATTATTTGTTGCTGATCAATCAAAACTTGACTTTTATTTTGGTAGCCAGCTTTCAGGTATCTATACCAATCAATTCTTAAATGATTTAAAAGCTGAATATCAGCCTAAAATGAACAATGGCTTTGAAGGCACTTATCAGTTTGTTGTTTTTCAAAAAATTGGAAGCTTCCTTGTTGATAAAGTCGCTTTTTACTTTGATATTGATGTCAATGAAAACTATGTAGTCCCCTCCTATCCTACCAAATTAATATTGGCGACCAAGGCATTTGAAACTGCTCAATACTATTCCAAGTCTTCAAATGATCAATCTGCTTTTAGTGCTAGTAATATTGGAAATGAAGCCACAGGTTTAGGAAACAATTCTGATACAAATGGCATTGTCTTGAGTCAAATTAATTATCAGGAAATAAAATATGAGTATTCTTCCCGCCAAGTCAAGGATATTTCAGATGTTCCAAATCAACGAACCATCAATAATATTTGGGTTTCGAATCCTCACCAAATTATATCAGAATCTGATGCTAATGAAATTGATAGAAAATTAAAGGAAATTGAAGCAAAAACTGGCTATGAAATTGCAGTTGTATTGCTTAATTCCATCAATAATCAAGACGCATTTGATTTCGGACTTCGATTGTTTAATAGCTGGGGAATTGGAAAGAAAGATAAAAATAACGGGCTACTTATAAAAGTTGTGCTTAACCCAAGGGCTTTAACATTTATAACGGGTTCAGGAACCGAACTCATTCTTTCTGATGCCACCACATACAGTATTGGAGAGGATTATATTAAACCAAGCTTTAGGAATGGGAATTACGCTGAAGGTCTTTTAAAAGGACTGATTAAAATACAATCAATATTTGAAGGAAATGATGTCCCTATTGTAAACAATAATGCTAATATATCTTATTACGACAACTCTCCTTGGTACGAAAAATATCCTGCACTTTTTGTTTATTTAATAGTTTCAGGTATATTTTTTTCAATTTACCTCATTGTATTATTAATTGCTATACTTCTTGTCAAAGATTTACATAGAAGGTATCACATCATAAAATTTTTCAATCTTCTCATATTTCCTATCATTTTTCCTGCTCCATTTGCGATTTTATACTTCTTTAATAAATTTTTAATGAATCGCTGGAGAAACACGGTTAGGTTTGGAGAAATAAATGCTGAAATAATGCATAAACTTGAAGAAGACGAGGAAGATGAGTACCTATCTGAGGGACAAATTACTGAAGAGCGTGTTAAATCAATTGATTATGATGTTTGGGTAACCGCTTCACGCAGTGAAATTCTTATTTTAGGTTATAAAGATTGGATTAATAAATACAAAAGATGTCCAAAGTGTGCGCATAAAACCTATTTTAAGGAATACGATAAAACAGTGAGAGCGGCAACCTACACCAGTTCTGGAAAAGGACAAAAAAAGTATTACTGCGAAAACTGCAAGCACGAAAAAATTACAACCTATACCATACCCCGTTTAACGAAATCACGTTCGAATTACTCCAAAGGCGGCAGTTCCTGGGGAGGCGGATCATCTTGGAGCGGTGGTGGTGGATCATGGGGTGGCGGATCATCTAGCGGTGGAGGGTCATCTAGTGGGTGGTAAATAATACGTATTATGGCAAATAAACCTTTAATTTTAATTACAAACGACGACGGCATTACTGCTAAGGGCATCCAATATTTAGTTGAAGCAATGCGCCCTCTTGGTGATCTTCTTGTTGTAGCGCCTGATAAACCTCAAAGTGGAATGGGACATGCTATTACCATTCACGACCCTTTAAGGCTAAAACGGTCGAACCAATTTGAAAACATTGAAACATATACTTGTTCAGGAACACCAGTAGACTGCGTCAAGTTGGCTATTTATGAAGTGCTCAAAAAAAGACCTACTCTGCTTGTCTCTGGAATTAATCACGGCTCTAATGCCGCAACTAATATACTTTATTCTGGAACAATGTCAGCAGCAGTTGAAGGTGCTATTGAAAACATTCCTTCCATTGGATTTTCATTACTAGATTTTGATGCAGATGCCGATTTTGACGCTGCAAAACATTATGCCAGAAAAATTGCGGAGCAAGTATTAAAACAGGGTTTGCCAGGAGGTAATTGTTTAAACGTAAATATTCCTAAAGGAACCCTTGATACTATAAATGGTGCCAAGATTTGCAGGCAAGGCAGGGCCTTTTGGGAAGATCAGTTTGAAAAGCGTCAATCGCCATTTGGAGGTGATTATTACTGGATGTCTGGGCAGTTTACCATTTCAGACAAAGGGGAAGATACTGATATGTGGGCGTTAGATCATAATTATGTATCTATTGTTCCATGTCAATTCGATTTAACAGCACATCACTTATTAGGCACTATGAATACTTGGGATTTATAATTAATTTTGCAGTATGGATTTTGTAGAAAAAATTAAGAAATATAATACAGTTTGGTATGGTATAATAGCGGCAATTATTCTATTAGTTATTGGGTTCATGCTATCCTATATTGTTAAAGGTTACCCAAGTGATATTACATTTTCACGCTATTTAAAATTTTTAACTAATGGGAGTTCTGACAGACTAGACATTCTTATATTCAGTATTTTGCCAAATATGCTTCTCTTCTATTTTGTTAATTTTAGATGGCAGCTTTACGAATTTGTCAAAGGCCTGGTTCTAGTATCGGTCTTATTTTGTTTGTTAATTGTTTTCCTTTCAGTTTGACTTCTCATTTTTTGGTACCCAAAATAAAAGTAAAACGCCCGCTAAAAAAAAGACAATTAAAGCTAATATGGACAACCTCATATTTCCGGAGCTTGCCTCAACATAACCGAAAATAACCATTCCAATAATAATTCCAATCTTTTCAGTAATGTCGTAAAAGCTGAAAAAAGAGGCCGTATCCTCTGTTTCAGGCAAGAATTTGGAATATGTAGAACGACTCAAAGATTGCGTTCCTCCCATTACAAACCCAACCACACAAGCCAAAAAGTAAAAAGGCAATGGACTGTAAACAAAATAATAAGCAAACAAGCAGGCAAGAATCCAAGTAATTAATGCGATTACCAAGGTTTTAATGTTACCAATTTTCTTTGAAAGAAAACTAAACAAATAGGCCCCTGGAATGGCAATAAATTGTATTAGCAATACCGCAATGATTAATCCCGCCGTATTTTCACCTTTAAACACTTCTTTATCAGCAAACATAACAGCCATTAGCATAATAGTTTGTACGCCCATACTGAACATAAAGAAAGAATATAAATATCGCTTTAGTTGCCTGGTTTTCTTAATGTCTTGCCATACACCTTTTAATTCTCTAAAACCATTGCCTAATATTTGAGATGTGATTTTATGACCAGTTTTAGAATTTGGAAGGTTTGCATATGTTATATGACTAAACCCAATCCACCAAACACCTGCCACCAAAAACGCAGCTCTCGCTTCAATTTTAAACATGCCATCATAACCACCAATATACCCCATTAAGAATAAAAGAAGAATGAGCATGAGAGATGAACCTATATATCCCATTGCAAAACCACGAGCACTTATCCTATCATGATCTTTAGGCTCAGCAATCTCTGGAAGGTAAGCATTATAAAAAACTAGACTATTCCAAAAACCAATACTTGCTACAAAAATGGCAAACATACTCCATTCTAGATGATTAACATCAAAGAAGTATAAGGATGCAGTAGCCATAGCCCCCATATAACAAAAAAATCTCAAAAATGATTTTTTACTACCTGAGTAGTCAGCAATACCTGATAAAATTGGCGATAGTAGTGTAACAACCAAAAAGGATGCTGCCACAACATATGAATATAATACCGTATTTTTGATACCGTAACCCCAAAATTCAACCATGTCGGAATTTTCACCAGTCCCTATACCTTCTGGTCCAGTGACCTTTCCATAAAAAATTGGAAATATTGTGGTAGAAATGACAAGTGGATAAATAGAATTGGCCCAGTCATAAAATGTCCAAGCTCGTATTATTTTTTTATTTCCTTTCTCCATTGTATTTTATATGTGACCAAATATGCATAAAAAAAGGGAGAACAGTTATTATCCCTCATAAATAATTTCTTACCAATAGTAATTATTTAATTTTTGAAAGCCCTATTTTGGTTTTCATCTTGATTACCTAACATATAATTTAAGCTTATCTATAATATTAAAGGGTACACTTTTAAAGTGTTCAAGTATCATAAGAAACTTTTTAAGTGTTTACTTAACTGATTGCATTAAAATAAGATAATTAACACACATTGTAATTTAAGCATTTATGATTTTTGTTAGCTTGTGTTATCGATTCAATATTGCCGTATTCATTGTATTTGCAGAGGGTTCAACGTTACTATGTTAAATAAATTTTATATATTTAACGACCCAAATTTTATTTAATCGACATTCGTAGCATTGCCAGTTAGATTAACATTATTATTATTTTTCTTTGTCTCAGGCTCAATGCCTTTGGCTTCATATGCTCAAAATTTTATAAATCCCGGACTTGAGGACACTATAGCAATAAGCTCATCACCAGATGACTGGACTACCATTCCACATACTGATGCAATTAATATGTCAACTGGTGCGCTTCAATCCATTCCGGACGTATGCGGTTCTTCAGGACCTAGTATAGTGACAGGAATTCGAGGGAATCCGAATGGCGGAAACACATTTGTAAGCGGTCTTTATGGCGAAATTTCTTCGGCAACAGTTTTTCACGAGGGTATAGAACAAAACGTTACAGGTCTTGACCCTACACAAGAGTATCAAATCAGCTTTTATCAAACAGTAGTTAAACAAATCAATGCGATAGATACCAGTGGTTCATGGGATATTTATATGGACAATGTACTCCTGACCACCTCAAAATTAAGTGTAAGTCATCTTCCATTTAGCTCTAATAACCTGGTATGGGACTATGATACCATCAACTTCTTTCCAACCGCCACTTCTCATACTTTTAAATTTATTCCTTCTGATGACGATACCGATCGATCTTTATCAACAACTGATTCTTCAGGAGCATTAAGAATGGGAATTGACGATATTAATTTAGCACCATTAGTAGATTGCTTTAAAACACTTGATATTGGAAATGATACAATATTATGTACTGGTGACTCTTTAAGTATTACTATTACAGGATTTAACGATTTTAGTTTCCTTTGGAGTAACACTGACACCAACTCTTTTACGAAAATATATTCTCCTGGAACATACTGGGTACAAGCAGATAGTAGCCTTTGCACTTATTATGACACAATTGTGATCACTAACCCGATTAACAATAGTTCAATTTTAGGTAATGATACTACGCTTTGTGTTAATGATTCCATTACACTTGATGCAACAAGTGCTGGAGCAACATACTTATGGAATGATGCCAGTACCGATTCAGTACTTCATGTTGGTGCTGCAGGACAATACTTCGTTGACATTACAGCAAGTGGCTGTTTGTATACAGACTCTATTCAAATTAGTTATTTTACGCCTCCAATTTTTGATTTAGGAAATGATACTTCTCTATGTCAATCAGCTTCAATTACTTTAGATGCCGCAGTACCTGGTGCATCCTATTTGTGGCATGATAATTCTATAATGTCAACAATTAATATTAGTGCTCCGGAAGACACAGTATCGGTTATTTTAAGTCAAAACAATTGTCAATACTACGACACTATTGTCATAGATTATTTTCCCGTTTTAAGTGATTTTTTGGGTAACGACACCATGTTTTGTTCTACGGACTCAATACAATTTAACCTGCAACTTGGTGCTTCAAGTTACTTATGGAGTAATGGCTCAACAGACTCATCAACAACTTTTTATGTAGCTGACACAGTTTGGTTGGAAGTCATTAAGAATGGTTGTACTTCCAGAGACTCTCTTATAATGACCAATCATCCAATTCCAAGTTTAAATTTAGGTAACGACACTACTCTTTGTATTTATGATTCAATTATTTTAGATGCTACTTACATGGGTGCCTCCTATCTTTGGAATGATAATTCTATTAATCCTACGTTAACTGTTCATACTTCCGGTCAATATTACGTTGATCTAACAACTGCTGATGGTTGTTTATATTCAGATTCGATTCAAGTTGATTATTATACACCTCCAGTCTTTGATCTTGGAAATGACACTTCTTTATGTCAATTGGCTTCTATAACGCTTGATGCAACAACTCCTGGTGTCAATTATTTATGGGATAATGCATCAATTTTACCCACCAGAACAATCAATTCTGAAGATACCGTTTCAATCATTCTAACACAGAATAATTGCCAGTATTACGATACTATTGTCATTACTTATTATCCTGAAATGACTGATTTTCTTGGTAATGATACCATATTCTGCATGGGTGACTCCATTGAGTTAGACCCTCAACTGGGCGCAAGTAATTATTTTTGGAGTAATGGATTTTCAGATTCTTCTACCATTTATTACTTAGCGGATACAGTATGGTTAGATATAATAAAATATGGTTGTTCATACAGTGACACCATGATATTAACAAATTACCCAATCATTTCCTTCAATATTGGCAATGACACTACACTTTGCCTCAATGATTCTATTGTATTAGATGCTACAACTACAGGAGCTTCTTATTTGTGGAATGATAATACGAATGCACCTACTTTAACTGTTCATAGTACCGGACAATATTATGTAGATATTACTACCGTAGATGGTTGCTCATATTCTGACTCAATTCAAATAGATTACTTCATTCCACCAAATTTTGACTTGGGTAATGACACCTCTTTATGTCAATCAGCATCCATTACTTTAGACGCAACTACCCCTGGAGCTTCATATTTATGGAACGATAATTCAATACTTTCAACCATTACGGTTGCTACTGAAGATACAATTTCTATTATTTTAACTCAAAATAATTGTGAATACCACGATACTATTATTATAGATTTTGTAACGCTTCATCAACCCAATTTAGGGTCGGATACAAGCCTTTGCCCAGGTGATTCAATAATTCTATTTGTACCAAATACGAATGCTAATATACTATGGTCTAATCAGGAAACTGACTCTGCAGTAACAATTTATAATCAAAGTCAAGTTTGGGTAGAACTTAGCGATAACGGGTGTACTGCATCAGACACTATTATTGTTGACTATTTTAATTCACCTTCTGTTAACCTTGGGCCGGATACAAGCTTATGTGAAAACCAAAGTATATCTTGGAATATCACGCAAAACGGTGCAACATATCTTTGGCATGATAATTCAACGGCCCCTACCTATTCTACAAACCAAAGTGAACTTGTATTTGTAACACTTACTGATATCAACCTGTGTAAGGCATACGATACTGTTCAAGTAGAGAAAATTTTACTGGACGTAGAACTAGGACCTGATTTACTTCTCTGCGAAAATGATTCTGTAGAGGTTAATGTCTACCAATCTTCAAATACTCAATACTTATGGAACGACAATAGCTCAAATGCGTCTTTGGTAATAAAAAGTCCTGGACTCTATTTTGTTACAGTAACTGAATTGAGTTGTTTGGCAAAAGATTCCATAACCGTTGATTTTTCAGTAACTAATATTGACTTTGATACCGAGACCATAAAGTGCGAGTTAGATGATATTCGAATTGAAAATTTGACCGAAATATCATCAAACGATAATATCCAAAGTTATTACTGGGACTTTGGAAATGGAAAATTTTCAGATTTAAAATCACCTACAATATCGTACACAGTAGCTGGCTTATATGATGTCACGCTTACCGTTGAATCAACAAACGGCTGTATATCTGAATTAGAAAAAAGTGAATTTATAACCGTTAATGATAAACCATCAGCAAATTTTAATTATGGTATTGCAGATAGAGGAGCCATTGAAATTGAATATTTTTTCGAAAGTTTGTCTAACTCAGCAGATAATTGGGCGTGGTATATTGATAATAACTTAATATCTTCTGATTCAATGTTTAACCATATATTTAATGATTATTCAAGTTTCAAAAAAGTGACTTTGGTTGTTTATTCAGATAATAATTGTGGTGATAGCCTCTCCCAATTTATTGAGATTGACGAAAATAGTCTAGTATATGTTCCAAATGCTTTTACACCTTTCAGTTCTGGAAATCTCAACTCTGTTTTTAAACCGATAGTTACCACAGGAATAAATGACAATACTTACCATCTAATGATTTTTAATAGATGGGGAGAGATAATTTTTGAGAGTAAAAATCCTGAATTTGGATGGGACGGCACTTACCAAGGAAGACAGATGCCAATTGACGCCTATGTATGGCTTTTAAAATTCGAAGAGAGCGTTTCTGATCAAACACGAACACTTACGGGTAACGTTACAATTATTAGGTGACAATCGTTTTGACCTATAATCTAACCAATGAATTGACTTTCCTCATTTCATTTTTGTACTTTTGTATATCGAAATCAAACCTAAATTATGAAACTAGTTACGGTAACTTTAAGCCTGATATTGTTAATCTCTTGTAATAGTCAAGAAAAAAATACTAATTCTGAAAATAATTCCAATAAATCGACTGAAAAGGAAGTTGAACATTCTCAAAAGACAAATACTGCCAAAGACATATCTGCTGAAGAATGTAAGTCATTAATTGATCAAAATTTGGCAAAATTAATTGACGTTCGAACCCCAGAAGAATTCGAAAATGGTACGATAGAAACCGCTCAAAACAGCAACTTTCTAGATGACCAATTTCTCGAAAATATTATGGAAATTAATAAAGATCAGCCTATTATCGTGTTTTGCCAAGCCGGAGGAAGAAGTAGCAAAGCTATGAAAGCATTAAAGGATAATGGGTTTAAGACAGTTTACAACCTTATAGGAGGTTATGGTAATTGGCCATATTAATAAATAATATTGGATTGAGCGAACGGATTACCTATTTTGTTGATGTTATTTTACCGTTAAGTATTCCTAATACTTATACGTACAGGGTACCGTTTGAGCTAAATGATCATATTGCTGAAGGAAAACGTGTTATAGTGCCATTGGGTCGAAGTAAGTACTATACAGGGATTGTTAGACATATTCATGAAGAGGTTCCAAAAAACTATCAAGTTAAATATGTTGAAACCATACTAGATGAAAACCCAATTGTCACTCCAAAACAACTCGAACTTTGGCATTGGATTTCGTCATATTATATGGCTGATATTGGGGATGTAATGAATGCCGCTTTACCTAGTAATTTTAAGTTAGCCAGCGAAACTATTATCTGCTTACACCCAGAACATAAAGAGTCATTCAATAATTTATCCGACAAAGAATACTTAATTCTTGAAGCGCTAGAATTACAAGAAGAACTCACTTTAAAAGAAATTGCAGAAATTATTCAGATTAAAACGATTCAGCCAATCATTAAAAGCCTAATTGAAAAAAAAGTGGCTATAGTTAGTACAGAATTAAAGTCTAAATACCGACCTAAATTTGTTTCTTTTGTAAAATTACGTGACCAATACCTTGACGAAGAGAGGTTAGCTGAAGTACTGAACCGCTTAGAAAAAAATAAAAAAGCAGAAGGTCAAGTCTCAGCACTATTGAAAATAATACAACTCACAAATTGGCAAAGTAATAGCCAAATACCAGTACTCAAAAAAGTACTTTTAAATCAAAATGTATCTGAATCTTCTGTAATGACTTTGGCCAAAAAAGAAATTATAGAAATCTTTAGTGCTGAAGTATCACGTTTAGCTGTTTCAAATGAAAATTTAGATACGATCAAGGATTTATCTGATGCTCAAAAAAAAGCGTTTGAAGATGTAAAACAAGAATTCGAAAATAAGGATATTGTATTATTACATGGCGTCACATCTTCTGGAAAAACAGAAATTTATGTCAAGTTAATTGAAATGGCCTTAAAAAAAGGTGAACAGGTATTATTCTTGCTTCCCGAAATAGCTCTAACCACTCAATTAATCAAACGACTCAAAGCCTATTTTGGTGATTTAGTTGGTGTTTATCATAGCCGATTTAATCAAAATGAACGGATAGAAATCTGGCAACAAATACTCAATAATAGTCAAAATCAATATAGGATCATTCTTGGGGCACGATCGTCGATTTTTCTTCCATTTCAAAAACTCGGTTTAATAATTGTGGATGAAGAACATGAAAACTCATTTAAACAATATGATCCTTCCCCACGATATAACGCCAGAGATGTCAGTATTGTTTTAGCTAGACAGCATAAAGCAAAAGTCTTGCTAGGTTCTGCTACTCCATCAATAGAAACTTATTTTAATGCCTCAGAAGGAAGATATGGACTAGTATCAATATCTGAAAGGTATGGTGGTGTGAAATTACCAGAAATACAGTGTGCTGATCTGGAAAAAGAAACGAAACAGAAATCCATGAAATCTCACTTTTCGTCTCTACTCATGAAAGAAATGGAAGAGGCACTTGAGAGAAAAGAGCAGATTATTTTATTTCAAAACCGAAGAGGTTATACACCTTTATGGACATGCGAGCAATGTCACTGGACACCTCAGTGCAAAAATTGTGACGTTTCCTTAACCTATCACAAAGCGATAAACGTTTTAAAATGTCATTATTGTGGTTATTTTTTGACCCCTCCATCTTCTTGTGGTGCCTGCGGCAGTCGTAAGCTAAAAATGCTTGGATTTGGCACCGAGAAAATTGAAGATGAGCTAAGTATATATTTCCCTAAGATAACAATCAAACGGCTTGACCTTGACTCCACTAGAACGAAAAATGCCTACCAAACTATTATTTCTGAATTTGAAGCAAGGGAAATTGATGTATTAATTGGCACACAGATGGTGACAAAGGGGTTGGACTTTGATAATGTTGGACTAGTGGGCATATTAAGTGCTGATCAAATGTTGAAATTTCCTGACTTTAGAGCATTTGAACGATCCTATCAATTAATGAGTCAGGTTGCTGGTAGAGCTGGTAGAAAGTCTAAACGCGGTAAAGTGATTATACAAAGTTTTGAGCCAAACCATTGGATAATACAAAAAGTAATGTCTCACAATTATTTAGGCATGTATAATCAAGAATTAATAGAAAGACGAAATTTTAACTACCCACCATTTTATAGAGTCATATTTGTTCAACTAAGGCACAAAGACAGGAATACGCTAGAAGTAGCATCACATGAATTGGCGAATAACTTAAAAACAATTTTTAAAGACAGACTTCAAGGGCCAGAAGCACCATTAATTGCTCGGGTTAGAAATTATTATTTAATGAATATTACTATTAAATTTGAACGATCAGCAAGCCCTGCTAAAGTGAAAGATATTTTACATGAACAAATTAATAACTTCTTATCTAAGCACGATTACCGCTCAGTAAGAGTGGTAATTGATGTTGATCCCCAATAATGAAAGCTATTCTATCTGCCATAAAACTATTTATCCTTATAATCTGGACCATAATGATAATTGCCGTAACTATGGTTACTTTAGTATTAACATTCTATCCACCATGGGTGTTAATCATAGTTAGGCGGGTTTGGGCCCCTTTTATATTATTTATAGTAGGAATAGATTTACAAGTTAAAGGGATCGAAAACATTGACCATACTAAAAACTACATTATTATGTCTAATCATACTTCTTATTTAGACGTACCAATTTTACTATGTGCTTATCCAAAAAATATCTATTTTATTGCTAAGCGCGAACTACTAAGAATTCCCTTCTTTGGTTGGATGATGTGGCTGCTAGGTATGATTTTTATTGACCGGTCTAACCCAAAAAGATCGATTCGAAGCATGAAAATTGCAGCTAATAAGTTAAAAGAAGGCAAAAACGTATTGGTTTTTCCAGAAGGAACTTTTGATGATGAGGGCAAGCTTTTACCTTTTAAAAAAGGTACTTTTCATATTGCGGTAAAATCAAAAATGACAATTTTACCTGTTGCGATTATAGGGGGAAATAAAATTTGGCCAGGTGGGAAATTATTAAACCTGAGCAAAGGTAAAGTTGTTGTCAAATATGGATCAGAATTTAAACAAGAAAACACTGATGACATTAAAGCTATTAACGAGCTGAAAGTCAAAGCTGAAGAGAGCATCAAAGCATTACTTGAAATTAAGTAGAAGCTTTCTTAAATAAGACAGTAGCAAAAAAACCAATTGTAGCAAAAATAGCACACATCAAAAACACGTGTTGATGTCCCAGCTCTCCAGGCGATTTGTCGAGCAAATATCCCATTGCTGGTCCCATAAATATATCCGGCATGTAACCAACAAACGAGACAATACCAACCGCAGTACCAGTTAGCGCAATTGGAACTTTAGCTTGATTCAATACAGCAAAATATAGTGCACGTAGAGCGTATACCCCCAATGCAACAGTAATAATACTCACAAAGAAAAAAACAGTAAGTCCTGGTGCTAAAAAACCAGAAGCCATAAGTAATGCTCCTATTGCTGTTATCACAAATCCTGTTTTCATTAATAATGTTGGTTTTGTTAAATCTGCTAAAAAACCTATTCCAATTCCAACGATAGGTCTGGTAAAAAGCAACAATGTTCCAATTTTAGCAGACTCTACTTCGTTATATAACATAACCTCTCTTGCATATAACGAGAAGTCATCAGTCATTTTGTAACCAACGTAAGCACATAAAATAATAATCATTAACCACCAAATGGGCTTTATTTTAATGACCGTTAAAATATTTTTAAATGAAAAAGATTGATTTGTTTCAATTAGCTCTTTATCAGATTTTTGCTTCATAAAAAAAAGAACAATAACTCCAATTACTGCAACAAAGAGTGATGTAACCAATATGACATTTCTAAAAGCAGATTTTCGCTCTCCTAAACTCAACATGTCAATATCCGCTGGCATCTCCCTCGACAAAAAAAATGAAAATACTACAAATCCAAGTAATCCAAAACCCGCCCCTACCAAGCCTCTACCACCATCTAAAAAACCAAAGGCTCTGCCCTGTCTACTATATCCACCCCAAATTCGAGTGGCCTTTATCATTGCGCTCCAAAATAAACAAATTGTTGTAAAACCAAAATACCCATAAAGGTATTTCATCAGGCTAAAAGTTGGGAAAATAGCCATAAAAAAACCTCCAAGAGCTGTCAATAACAATGCAACGGCCATCAATTGATTAGGTGCGTAATTATCAGCAAGGCGGCCACCGAAAATATAAGAGAATAATGCGACAATTCCATAAGCAGAAAGGCAAATTCCAAACTCATAATTTGTCAAATCAAATGTAGCTAAAAACGTTGGGCGAAAAACTCTTGCGATCACAAAAGGTAGGACAAATATCGACTCACCAGCCAGAACAAGTAATATTATAATATGTATTGGTGATTTCTGCTTTGCCTCCATAAATAAAACCTATACTACGAAAGGTGTACTTTTTTGTACGACAATAGAATCTAATTGTTACTATAATTAGACTGATCGGCAAGGTATTTATCTTACGCTAATTCTTGAATAGCTGACTTAAAATTAATCCTCTTGATTTTACTGTAAACCCATGCCTTGATATTAAAATACTCAAGGATAACCTGTTCGTTGGGTAACATCAATAGTTTTTCTATTTCATTAAAAAAAGTCTCAAAAATTTCTTTCTTACCAAACCCTATTTCTTTTTTAGATAGTTTTTTAATATACTTAATGAATACCTTCTCTATTTGATAATCTTTTTCCTTTTTTCCTAGGAATCTAGAAGTTGATTTTACCTCATACTCAACAAAATCATAGTTACCCAATTCGTAATGGATAACTAAATTAAATATCCTCGAAAAGCTATAAATATCTTGTCTTAATTTTTTCTCATTATCATTCAGCATTTTATTGATTATTTTTAAAGACCCTTTATAATCTTCCGTGCCAAATAAAGTATATGCTTTGCTGTAATCTAACAATAAGATTTTTTCTTTTGTGAGCTTATTTCTGTATGCCGCCAGCCTATTATCTACCGATTCACATAATTCCTGCGCTTTTTCGAAATCTCCTTTTCGATTATAAAGTTGAATTTCGCCTACACCAATTGATGAGTAAATCTTCACCTTAGAGTCAATACTATCATAACCAGCTTGATTTGTAAGATCTTTTATTTCATCTAAAAATTTCTGGGCATTTTCAAAATCGTTTTGATCAATGTAACAATTCAATAAAAACGTTAAAGTAGATATGTATCTGCTTTGAAGATCTTGCTTAATATTAGGGTTTTTATCCATTACCATCTTCACTTTCCTAAAATTAATAATGGCATCCTCATAGTCTCTAATACTCGCAGCACAAAGCCCCTTAATGTAATAACAAATAGATGTTGCCCTCACTGAAATAGCAGTGTTCTTTCCTTTTATTAAATGATAATCGGCTATCTCAGCAACTATTTTTCGTTCATCATCATTTCTTGAAAATCCTCCACTCTTAAAAATTAAGTTAATCTTGGAGTAAAGAATTTGATATTCTGCTAAATTTCTTAGTTTTTCAATTACCTCAGTCTCCTCTTCAATGAGTTGGTTGATATCTTGAGTAAAAACACCTTCTTCATAGGCCTCTTCAAGTAATTTTCGTTCCCAACTTATCAATTCATACCAATAATAAAATTTTTCATATTGCTTTGCTATTCTCTTTGCGCGTTTAACAAACTTTGCGCATTCCTTGTAGAGTGCTTTTTTATGAAGAATTTCCACATTCTTAATTTCTTGTTTTAACTGAGCACTTACATTTTGCTCAGAGTAAAAAGCCCGCAGACTTTTTAATATTAACTTGTATAAATGGTTTTTCTCTGAAGGAAGGTGATCAATAAAAACCTCATTTTTAAAATGATTCTTTAATTCCTCTTCATCATACTTTTTTTGTTTTTCTACAAAATCAAATATCTTGATGTAGTTTTTTTCACCAGACTGTAGTGTAGAATTAAGCTTAAAAAATCTCTTTTCAGATTTAGTTAATGATTCGATTAAATTGAATAGTTCATTGGATGGTTTCATAACAAAATAGGAATGCAATAATTTATTGGACTAAATTATGAGTTTATTATAAGAAAATCAAGTCTAAATTAGAAATAAAACAATTATTTTATATATAAATAACACAGGTTAACTAAAACTTAATAAAGTCTATTATTGGATTAAATGTCAAATATATTTTTGGTAGGCTTACAATAAAGAAAGGGAGCTAATTAAAGCTCCCTTTCCACAACAAACCAAAAAACCTCCTGTCGATTCACGATTTTACATAGTTAAACTGTCTGTTTTTGTAAATTAATTCTCTTTCAGTTAGGTAACCAGCCCAACCTAATAAAAAATTACCGGAGGGTTACTTTAGAACCAGTATCAAGAATTTCGTCAGCATTCTCAGAAAGGTTCAATTTCATTAAACTATTTAGCTTTATAGCTTGCTCATGCGCAATATCTCTTAAGGTCATGTTTTTTCTACAAATATAATTGCTGCTTCCTCGAGGTCCTTTTGTCCTCTTAGGGCTAATATAAATTATGTCTCCAACCTCCAAAACATCTTTGCGCTTAAATTCATTGTATTTATACAACTGCCCCATTGCCAATTCAAATTCCTTGGCTATTCTAAAAAAAGTATCGCCCTCTTTTACAATTATGTATTGGACCCTATTATGACTTACTTTAACTGTATGATTTTGATGTCCTATTTCCAAAACACTAACATTTCCGCTGTAGTTAGTTTCGGTATTTTTAATGGGTGTTTTAGGCTTTGATATATCAGATTCACGTTTAGATGTTGTATTTTTCTGCTTAGTAATTGGTTTTATCTTATTATTTCTCTTGGCCTTTTTGATTAATGCCACATCAGAAGAAGTCATTTTATCATATTGATATAAATGGTAACGTTCAATTAGATTAATCAATAAATGAGCATACTTGGGATTCGTAGCATAACCAGCAGATTTCAAACCTCTGGCCCAACCCTTATAATCATTTAGCCTAAGCTCAAATAACCCAGCGTACCTGTTCTTTTTCAAAAATAATGAATGATCATTATACGATTCTTTGGCAGAATAATAGGATCTGAAGCATTCATCTTTTTTATCATCATCCTGAATAAAAGTATCTCCAGTCCATGCCTTATGACATTTAATTCCAAAATGATTATTGGCTTCTTTCGCTAAACGACTGTTTCCACTACCAGACTCTAAGATTCCTTGTGCTAAAGTAATACTAGCAGGAATGTAATGATCATGCATCTGCTCGAGAGCTGTAGTATTCCACTGTTCAATATATTGTACTGTAGTAATTTTAGTTTCAGAGAAAGCTAAAGTTGAAATTCCGAATATTCCAGTTAAGAATAGTAATCTCATCATGTGCGTTTTGGTTGTGTTCTAACAATATTACGCAGGTAGAAGATTAGGGTTACATTTTTTTGATTTTCAAAACCTGAAAGACACTCCGATACTTCCTCCAATCAACCTTTGAAAATGAGTCAAGAAAAGGCCAGTATAGGTATTAGTAAAATGTTGACGATACTCTCCCATTATGAAAACCGTCGAATTAACAAAATCGAACTTAACACCTAAACCAGCGGTTCCCATGAATTGAAAAGCATTTATATTAGTCTTGAAAATTATTGGATCATTTTCGGTTAATGTTCCATTAGAATTCGTAAAACTGCTTTCATATTTTCTCCCTAAAATACTTGAAGGAATTATGCCAATGAACCCGAAAGGCTGTATTGTATTTCCTAATTGAAAATTAAGTCTGATTGGCAAAGAAACCTGCCTGTATTTATTAATATAAGTAAATGATGAATCGGAAATTGAATCTTCAAATGTCCATGTTTCTCCACCATTAAATAAACCTAATCCTAAACTTACATTAACATTTTTGGTAAAATCAATATATGTTCCAAATTCAAGACCCTGTGTATTAATTGGCTTTTCATCTAATCTTTCTTTATAGAAAGAGGCACTTGTATTGTCTTCAAAAGACCTAAAAGCATTAAAATACTGCCAGCTGAAATACAAATGTGATTTGTTTTCCAAAGAATCGGTACTAATCTTTGAATCACCTGTCCCAGTTATTTGAGCAAAAGATAAGTTAGATAATACTAGAATTAAAACACAAAAAATCTTATCTAACATAATTACTATCTTTACATTCGGTTTTAAACAAATGTATGAAAATCACTTTTAATTCACCTATTATCCTTAGCTTTTCGTTTTTAAGTGTATTTATTTTTGTTTTAACTGAGTACTTGAGCATGGAACTGGATTGGTTTACCCTATCCCCATCATTCAATTTTGCTGATTGGACCTATTACCCCAGACTTTTTACCTATACAATTGGACACAAAAATGTTGACCATATCATTGGCAATTTGTCTTTTATTTTATTGCTAGGTCCAATAATTGAAGAGAAATACGGAGCAAAGAATACCCTTATTATTATTCTTTCTACAGCTTTAGTAACTGCTATTTTTCACATCTTCTTTTTTTCTAATGGCTTACTTGGTGCCAGCGGGATAGTTTTTTGTTTTATCGTTTTGATAAGTTTAGTAAATTTTAAGAATAATCAAATACCAATTACCTTTATCTTAGTTGCAGTTATTTTTATGGGCAAAGAAGTGATACATATTTTTAATGATGATAATGTTTCGCAGTTTGCCCATATTATAGGTGGATGCATTGGCGCATTTTTTGGATTCAAATTAAAATCTAAAGGAAAGCAACCAACAAATGGTTCAGCCCGAGATATATTAAAAGGATTAAAGTAGATAAGCTATCATTCATTTTTATTATTTTTGAGATAATTGAAAAAAACTATGCAGAACTTAACAGATAAAGAGGGTGTTGACCTTCTTGTAAAAAAATACAGTGCCATAAGTAATGAAATTCACAAAGTAATTGTTGGACAAAATGAGGTTGTCAAACAGGTGCTTATGTCAATTTTCAGTAATGGACACAGCCTATTAGTTGGGGTTCCTGGTTTAGCAAAAACATTATTAATCCAAACTATATCCGATTCTCTAGGTTTAGGTTTTAAAAGAATTCAATTTACACCTGACTTGATGCCTTCAGACATTATTGGTTCTGAAATTCTTGATGAGAATAGACAGTTTAAATTTATTAAAGGCCCTATTTTCTCGAACATTATTTTGGCTGACGAAATTAATAGGACTCCTCCTAAAACCCAAGCCGCTTTACTAGAAGCCATGCAGGAGAAAACAGTTACGGCTGCAGGACTTAAATACGAGCTTGACAAGCCATTTTTTGTTTTAGCGACACAAAACCCTATTGAGCAAGAAGGAACCTACCCTCTTCCAGAAGCTCAGTTAGATAGATTTATGTTTAATATTTGGGTGGATTACCCTACCCTTGAGGAGGAAATAAATATTGTAAAAAACACTACTTCAAATATTGAAACTGACCTAAATTCTGTTTTAGATGGCAATGAAATTCTTTATTTTCAGAATTTAATACGGCGTTTACCTGTTCCTGACAACGTTTATGATTACGCTGTAAAGATGGTCGCAAAAACAAGAAAAAGCGCTTCTTTATGTCACCCGTTAACAGAAAAATATTTAGAATGGGGAGCAGGACCAAGAGCTTCTCAATACTTAATTATTGGCGCTAAATGTCATGCGGCGATTAATGGAAAATATTCCCCTGATATCGAAGATGTAAAAGCAGTCGCTCAACCTATTTTAAGACATAGGTTGGTAAGGAATTACAAAGCGGAGGCCGAAGGCTATTCAATGGAAGCGATTATTAATGAACTAATGAAATAAGAATAAAGTCAAAGTCGCGATACGTAAAAATGTGCTAATCAAAATAAATACATTACCACAAAAAAACACCTTCTAATTAGAAGGTGTTTTTTTATTTCTTTTTCTTGATAATGAAGATTAGTTTCCAGTAACTGATCTTCTTTTTTCTTGAATTCTAGCAGATTTACCTTTTCTTCCTCTAAAGTAAAAAATCCTTGCTCTACGAACCTTACCTACCTTATTTACCTCAATTTTATCAATAAATGGTGATTGTATAGGAATTATTCTTTCAACCCCAATATTTCCTGACATTTTACGAATTGTGAAAGTTTCAGTAATGCCACTACCTTTTCTTTGAATCACAACACCTTGAAACTGTTGTATTCTCTCTTTATCACCTTCTTTAATTTTATAGTGAACAGTAATTGTTGAACCAGCTCCAAACTTAGGAAGTTCTCTATTTTCAACCAATTCTGATTGTATTTCTTTAATAATATCCATCTCTAAAACATTTATAGCCCTCAATTGGGGGTGCAATATTACGAATAAAAAATGATTAAATTAAAATAGAAACTCATATTTTTTATGATTATTTTAATTCAAAGCCCATCACACAAACATCATCAACCTGTTCATAGGTTTCATCATAGCCATGCATCCACTTTCCAAGCTCTTCATCCAGCATCTCAGCCTGTTCTGTAAAACTTCTACCTGAGATGCCCATAATGAATTTCTTCATTTTTTTCACCATGAATTTTTTACCTCTTTCTCCGCCAAATTGATCAGCAAAACCATCCGTGGTCATGTAAAACTTCATCCCATCTTCAATTGATATTTTATGTTCTTCAAAGGTCTGGTCGTCTGGAGTAAACCCTGCAATTGCCGTTTTTGTACCTTTAATTTCAGTCAATTCACCATTTTTGATGATCCACAGTCCTCTATGGGCACCTGAAAAAGTTAATTCCTTAGTATCAATATCAACAACGCATATTGCAGCATCCATACCATCTCTGGTCGTATTCTCATCAGCAGTTTGCTTTAATGAATGCTTTATGGCAATGTTTAATTCACTCAAAATGGCTCCGGGAGTAATAATTTTTCGCTCGTTGACGATAATGTTTAATCTATCAGAGCCTATCATACTCATAAATGCACCTGGAACACCATGACCAGTACAATCAGCACAAACTATTATAAGGTGATTTTTTATTTTAGCATACCAGTAAAAATCTCCTGAAACGATATCCTTAGGTTTATATAAAATAAACGAATTTGGCAAGGCCCTTTTTATCCCAGCTGCAACAGGTAGAATTGCATCTTGAATTCTTTTGGCATAATTAATACTATCTTCAATTTCTCTTTTCTGTTCTAAAATTTCAGTATTCTTATGTTCAAGCGCATTATTTTTCAATGATATTTCTTGAGTTCTTTCTTCGACAACTTTTTCTAATTGCTCATTTTTTCTTTTTAATCTGATGGATGTAATCCTAATTGCAATAAAAACAAATAATAAAAAAGCAAGAAAATACAATATGAACGCCCATGCAGTTCTATACCAAGGAGGGCTAACTTTGAACTCATACTCTGAAATTGTACTTATTTGATCATAAATATTTTTAGCTTTTACCTTAAACGTGTAATCCCCTTCAGGCAAATTAGTAAATGTTTTATCCGTTTTTGCGTCAAAATCAGACCACTTTTTGTCGTAACCTTCTAGGATTGTTGAAAAAAGTGGACGGTGTTCATCTTCAAAGTAAGGACAAGCATAATGGAAGACAAAGTCGTTATCAGCATAACTAAACGTCCTTATTTCATTCTTTATTTCATCTGTAAACGTACCATTAAAGACCGTTTTTTCTCCAGAATTAATAGTCCTGATTAAACTTGTAAAATTGGATTTATAGTTTTTTCTGGAATTCTTTTTAAATCGTATTAATCCATCTGCACAACCAATCCAAAGCACACCATTATCTTCAAGCAATAATTTGTTGATTCTTCCATAATTTATTCCCCAAAAAGGCTTATTGATAAACTTCTTCTCCTTTTTCAAATAATAGCCTAATTTATGTTCAGCAACATACCATGTTTTCTCCTCTCCCTCGTCTTCTATAAGGAGTACTTCTTGATTAAAAATAGAATCATATATGGGTTGAGGTTCAAACATCCCTCTAACAAACATAGGGTCATTCAGCTCTTCTTCACTAAGCACATCTTTCATTAAATCTTTCATGTAATCCTCATCAAGGAAACGCAGTGGACCATATTTACAACCAAAAACAATTGAATCATTTAACAAGAGCGGTTTAGTAATTTGTTCTTCGCATAAACCATCCCCTTCATGAGTATACATTTCTAATGAGGTATCGGATCCATTTAGAATCAAACGTAATGCCCCAGAACCACTTGTTCCAAGCCAAATGTTTCCGTTTTTTGGGTTTTTTAAAATACCTGTACAAGTATTTAGACCTAGTTCTTCTTTCCAAATTAGATTAAATGATTCATCCCAAACATAAACACCAGAATTGCCGCATGTTACAAATACCTTATGTTTTGAATCGAAATAAATGGCATTCGTATTTAAGTCAGATAGTTGCTGGTAACTTTGATCCTTTAATTGCTTAAAAACTCCTTCAGATGTGCCAACATAAAGCTGATCATTAAATTCCTCAAAATCCCAGACTTGAAACCTCATGCTGTAATCTTGACGAAACTCTTTTAAACTCTCTTTTAAAGTATCTTGAAGAAATAACCCGTAAGACGAACCAACATAAAGAATACCATTAAACCTCTTGATACCCTGTATATCACCTTCAATACCAGATTTTTCGTTAAAAAAAGAAAGTGGTGAATAATAATTGACTTTCGAGATACCATTGCCTAAACCTAACCATAAATTCTGATCACGATCTTCAAACATTGATTTTATATCATCAGATCTCAAACCTGTACTTCTATTAATTGTGTTTAAAACAGTTCCAACAGAATCGACTACATACACCCCACTTTCGAATGTCTGTAAAGCATAATGTCCGTCAGATAATAATTTAGCACCAAAAATGCGAATGCCCTTAAGGGATTGTTTAGAATTTGAAACAGGATGTAGAACATTATTCCTTAATTCAAATATCCCATCACTCTGCGTGAAAAAAAGCAAATTAGCATTATTAAAGGGAGAAGTTGAAATTCCGAAACAAGCATTCTCCTTAAAATAACTAGTCCCTTTAAGGAGTTTTAGTTGATTATTTTCATAAACTTTTATACCCGACTCTCTCTCTCTTACATAGAACGTTCCATCTGCAAGAAAGCTAGTGTGAAAACTGTGGCTAGTTTTGATATTCTCGATATCTTGACTTTTTATATCATAAACGAAAACATTATTGCTACCCTGAAAAAACACTTTCTCCTTTGATGCATAAGTATATCTAACTTCTGATATTTGCAGCCTATCTACCTCGCTTAACTTATTGCTTAATGAATGATATAATAAATCTCCTTTTTCGTTTGCTTTGAACAATCCAAATTCATTCTGTGATCCAACATATATTGTACCATTACTGTCTAAAGATAAACTATAAACATATGCACCTAGTTTAACTTGAATAAAGCGCCAGTTTTTACCGTCATATTCAAGCACTCCATTGGAGTTTCCAAAATACATGACTCCTCTTTCATCTTGAACGATTGCATAGTTTTCTGGATTTCTATATTTTCCGTAAACATTTGTTGAATAGTTCTCAATAGGAGGGTAATAATCCTGACCCCAAACATTAGAAATTGAAAAAAGAACAAAAATTGTTAATAAAAGGTATCTCATTTTATTATTAAAGTTTTGGGTGCATTTATATCTTTATCAAAAATAGTAAAAATGACTAAAGAAAAAGCCTTTATTGAGATTATTAAGCATGTTGAGCAATTCCATGATGCTTTCAAAATTCCTAATAATTATGAGCCTACTGCCCAGCTTAGTGAAAGTGATTATATGTTGAGATATAATTTAATGAAGGAAGAGAATGATGAATATCTTGAAGCTGCAAAGACGGGTAACTTAATTGAAATTGCAGACGCACTGGGAGATCAATTATACATTCTTTGCGGAACTATTTTAAAACATGGATTGCAACATAAAATAACAGAAGTGTTTGAAGAAATCCAAAGGTCTAACATGAGCAAGCTGGATAAGGACGGGAAACCTATATATAGAGAAGATGGCAAAGTTTTAAAATCGAACCTTTACTTTAAGCCTGATATTGCTAAAATAGTAGAGAATTAATTTACTTTAACATTGGCAATAATGTATTAAGATAATAAGTCTTAAAATTTAATAGTCTGCTACCGTACCACGAAAACATTTCACCATCTATCAAAATAATTTTTGCACTCAAAACAGACGCTAGCTCGTTGATATCTTTTTCCTTGAATGGATAAGGTTCCGAGCTTAAGAAAACATAATCAGGATTAATTTTTACCATCTCAGAAATAGAAATTTCATCATACCTTTGGTTATTAAAATGTGCATTTTCTAAACCTATTAACTGTAGCATAGTATTAATAAATGTACTTTTTCCAGCACACATAAAAGGATTTTTCCAGATGAGATACAAAACCCTGCCGTCAATTTTTGTAAAATTGTTAAAACTAATTTGAAGTTGGTCAATCAATTTTTCTGAAGCCTTTTGTTTATCGACTAATCTTCCAATATCCTTTATCATCTGATAAACATGTTTTAAGCTTATAATATTGGATGTATATACTTCATATTCATTTCTAAGGAGTTCAATATCTGCTTTTGAATTCTCCTCCTTATTCGCAATAATAAGGGTTGGTCTTATCAGACGAATCTTATCAATTTTACACGATTTAGTACCTCCAACCCTTTCTTTTGTTTTGAACCATTGTTGAGGGTGAACACAGAATTTAGTGATACCAACCACCTCAGTATTTAAACCTAAATAACTGAGTAACTCAGTTTGTGACGGTACCAAAGAAACAATTCTTAATTCGTTGTTATTAATTTTAACTGGGTGATTTGTTTGATCAACCAATTTCATAAAACATCAAATTGCATTAATTAAATCATACCGCGTTATAATATGATGTTTACCATTACCTAAATTAACAAGTACAGCTGGCATACTAGCGGTCACAAGTTTTGAAATCTCTTCAATTTTAGTATCTCTGTTAACTACAGGTAATGCAGGAAGCATCACATTGTTTAACGGAGTGTCTAGTATTTCAGGATTGTCTAGTAAATCTTGCAAAAGCTGCCTATCATCTACATAACCAGCAAATTTACCGTCTTTTGTTACTGGGATTTGAGAAATATTGTAATCTTTCATTTTAGCTATGGCATGTGATACTAACTCCTCACTTGCACAGACTACTAATTTTTTATCAATGTGTTTTTGAATCAAATCTATGGCCATTTTATGCGTCTCATCTAAAAAGCCTCTTTCTCGCATCCAATCATCATTAAACATTTTACCAACATACCGACTGCCGTGATCATGAAACAATACTACTATTAAATCATTCTCGGTAAATTGATCTTTCATCTGCATTAACCCTGCAATGGCAGATCCAGCAGAATTACCGACGAAAATACCTTCTTCACGAGCAATTCGTCTCGTCATTACCGCAGCATCTTTGTCGGTAACTTTTTCAAAGTAGTCAATTACTGAAAAATCAACATTCTTTGGTAAAATATCTTCTCCAATACCCTCTGTAATGTAAGGGTATATTTCGTTTTCATCAAAAATTCCAGTTTCGTGGTACTTTTTAAAGACTGACCCATAAGTGTCTATACCAATATTCTTGATGTTAGGGTTTTGTTCTTTTAGAAATTTTCCAGTTCCAGAAATGGTACCACCAGTGCCAACTCCTACAACAAAATGAGTAACTTTTCCATCTGTCTGATCCCAAATCTCAGGGCCAGTTTGTTCATAGTGTGCAACTGAATTTGAAGGATTATCGTATTGATTAACATACCATGAGTTAGGTATTTCTTTAGCCAAACGTTTTGATACCGAGTAATAAGATCTTGGGTCTTCTGGTTCTACTGCCGTAGGGCAAACCACAACTTCAGCACCAACAGCTCTTAAAATATCCATTTTTTCTTTTGACTGCTTATCACTTAACACGCAAATTAATTTGTATCCTTTTTGAATACAAGCTAATGCTAATCCCATTCCAGTATTGCCTGATGTTCCCTCTATTACTGTTCCTCCAGCTTTAATTAAGCCTTGTTCTTCAGCATCTTCCACCATTTTTAAGGCCATTCTATCTTTAACTGAATTACCTGGATTAGTGGTTTCAATCTTAGCAAGAACTGTTGCCTTCATCCCCTCAACAACTCGATTTAACTTCACCAAAGGTGTATTCCCAATGGTTTCTAATATATTATTGTAGTATTTCATCCGAATGCTTTAAGAGAAGCTTATTCAACTTCTAAAATTTACGCCAAAGATAGCTGAATTGTAAGAAATGTCGATAATTTAAATCATAAAAAAAGAGGCTGTAGAACAACCTCTTTTTGATAAATAAAGTAAATGAGCCTATTTAAAAATAAAACATTAAATACAATGCTGCATTAAAATTATCAGTATCTAAATTAAATGTTCGACTACCACTTGTTATGTTTTCCTTAATAACAACTCCACCAGTAGAACCATCTTCATTAGTGGCATTTGGATCAAACTGCTCAGTCATGGTTTTTGACTCTCCCGTAGAAGATATGGTCATTGTCCAACCAAACTCAGTTCCAATACAAATTTTTGGTGCAAAGAAATATTCTATACCTGCAAAAGCTCTAAGTCCTGCTCCAAGTGTAGTACCTGACTTACTCATTAAAATTCGCTCGGCTACATTATTTCCATTCGTTCCTTGAAAAGCACCTGTAGAATTAAAAGATGAAGTTGGTGTTTGATTACCAGTGCCAAATGCATTACCATAGGTATACTCATTATTAGAATGACTTCTGAATAACATCACATCTCCTCCATATATACCTCTCAACCTTGTAGATCCTCTTCTAAACTCATAACCAACCCCCAGATTTATTGTATTAACATCAATATTTCTAGTGTCAACCACAGTTGAATCAGGGCTATTTTTGGTATCATCAAAAACATCATACCTAAAAAGTCTATCGTTATCAGCTATTCTGAAACTTGCCCTTATAGCATTATCATTCGTCAGCATGTATTTTCCGTAAATAGTGTTACCACCAAATGAATTACTCAAAAACTTATTGGTGTTTAAACTTGTATTTGAATTTGTAAGGCCGAAAATATTGCCAATATACGTCATAAATGGTGCTGCATTCACACCAATTGCAAATTCTCCCTTAACGGGCATAATGTCTATACCATTCTTATTTTGAATCTGAGGATTTCCTTGAGAAAACGACAGAGAACAAGATAGTATAGCAATAGAAATTCCTATTATCTTTTTCATATTAAATCAGTTTCGTTATTAATTTGCGTCATAATCGTATTCCTTAATTACTTTGGCACCATCATATACCTGCACTGTTTTATCTGAAAGCGTAAACACTTTATCTTCAGCTGGGTTATTTGATGGGTCAAACTGACTTTGAGTGGCTTTAAAATCATTAAATCTTAGTTCAACTGGAATTGAGGTTGCAAAACACGGTATATTTGTAAAGCTAAACGCTCCATTTCCATCAATTGTGGTTGTAAACTTCAATTTTTCATAATTAAATCCATTCTGAGGATTTTTTTGAAGATCTCTTGTATCAACAATGGCAGTAATTTGAGTTCCAGCTGGTGCAAATTCATTATTAAGTCCATTAATGAAGGTTCCTGCAGCAGTTGTGTCATTTCCTAAATCTATCGGTGCTCTAAGAACCCCTTCAATAGTTGCAGTTCCTGGCTCTGCAGGTGTAGCACTTTCTGTTTTTTTACAGCTAAGCATTGCTAAAGATGCAATAGCGAAAATTGATAAAAACTTTGTTTTCATGATTAATTTTTTATAGTTCCCTCCTGTATACTTAGTTGTTTATTATAAGGTTTCAAAAATTATAGCCAATTATTAAAATAGTTTTATGTCTTGTACTAATTTTACAATATGAAATTGCATTATAGAAAAATTGGTGAAAATGGCCCTCCGCTCATTATTCTTCATGGACTTTTTGGTTACTCTGACAATTGGCAGACCCATGCTAAAAAATTAGCAGAAAACTATCAAGTTTATTTGGTTGATCAAAGAAACCATGGCCGCTCTCCTCATTCAATTGACTTTAATTATGATGTTATGGTCGAAGACTTGTATGAATTGATCACTGACTTAGGATTAGAAGAAATCAATCTTTTAGGTCATTCAATGGGAGGTAAGACAGCAATAGGATTTGCCGCAGAACATGATGATTTGCTAAATTGTTTAATCGTAGTTGATATATCTCACAAACAATATCCTCGACATCACGATCAAATTATCAAAGGGTTAAATGCTATCGATTTGTCAAAAATAGATTCTCGTAGCAAAGCAGACTTGGTTCTATCAGAACATGTTAAAGAGTTTGCTGTTCGTCAGTTTTTACTAAAAAATCTATATTGGGTCGAAAAAGGAAAGTTGGATTGGCGCATGAATTTACCTGTACTTAGCCACGACATAGATAAAATTATTGAAGAAGTGTATTTTAGACGGATAGATACTCACACGCTCTTTATCCGAGGCGAGGAATCAGACTATATTTTAGAGTCTGATTTTAAAGAAATCAAAATGAAATTCCCAAATTCTGCAATTAAATCGATTGAAAATGCTGGTCATTGGGTTCATGCCGAAGCCCCAAAAAAGTTTTTTGACACAGTAACGTCTTTTCTTGGCTCTGTCTCAAAATAATATTATAGATTATGTTGATTTATTGGACTAGTCGGTTAAATTTGCAAAAAAATTAACATGCTAAAAATAGGTCTTTTTGGAGTTGGACATTTGGGAAAAATCCATACTCGACTTATATTAGAACTATCATCTACTTTTCAATTTGTTGGTTTCTATGATCCTGATGATAAAAATGCTGAGATCGCTGAATCTGAATTCAATTTAAAAAGATTTCAATCTATTTCAGAGTTAATAGACGATTCTGATTGTATTGATATCGTTACTCCTACACTTTCCCATTTTGAAATTGCAAAAGAAGCCATTTTAAAAAACGTCCATGTTTTTGTTGAAAAACCTATTACCCATACTGTAGAGCAGGCCAAAGAGTTAACCGAATTATCTAAAGATAAAAGCATTATTGTTCAGGTAGGTCATGTTGAAAGATTTAACCCTGCTTTTTCCAATGCCCTTCCTTATTTTAATCAACCTCTTTTTATTGAAACCCACCGCCTAGCGCAATACAACCCAAGAGGAACAGATGTACCTGTAGTATTAGACTTAATGATTCATGACATTGATATCGTTTTAAGCGTTGTTAAATCTAACGTAAAAAGAATAAGTGCATCAGGTGTTGCTGTTGTTAGCGAAACACCTGATATAACCAATGCCAGGTTAGAATTTGAAAATGGTTGCGTCGCTAATCTTACTGCTTCAAGAATATCAATGAAAAATATGAGAAAATCTAGGTTTTTTCAAAAAGACGCCTACATCAGTGTCGATTTTCTCGATAAAAAAACAGAGATCGTTAAGTTAACAACCTTAAATACGGATCCAGACCCATTTGATATTGTTTTAGACATGGGAGAAAACAAACCAAAAAAGAAAATAGAAATCTTTTCTCCAAAAATTGATGAAATTAACGCTATTAAATCTGAATTAAGTGCTTTTGCAGAATCGATCAATCAGAACTCTCCACCTATTGTTACTATTAATGATGGATATGTAGCCCTAAAAATTGCACATTTAATCATGGAAGATGTTGACAAAAATTTAAATCTCATTCAAGAAAATAATTAATCTATTTTAACGTTTAAGCACCTAAAGTTTTGCATGAAGCATCTTTCTATTGTTACTTTCCTATTATTACTATTAAGCTGTCAAGAAGACTTAACCCCTTCTTGGTTAGCAGTTCAGGATGTTAACTTTACAACCAACGAAACTACTGAAGGTGTTAATTCCCATAGTATTGTAGACGGTTGGGTTTATATTGATAATGAAACAGCAGGAGTTTGGGAAATTCCATTCAGAATGCCAGTTTTAGAAGAAGGCGAACACCAATTGCTAATTATTCCTGGGATTAGAATTAATGGACGTTCAAGCACTCGAGTAACCAATTCATTTTATGAGCCTTATTTTACGACGTTTAATTTAACCAAAGAACAGACAACCAACATTATACCATCTTTCAAGTATAAGAATACATGTAATTTTATTGCAAGGGATGATTTTGAGGATACTGGGATTATATTAAATCCAAGAACCTCAGTAGATAGTACTAAATTTGTGACCATTTCTAAATCTGATTTTCCAGATATTGTTAAATATGGTAATAATTGTGGATCCCTTACTATTTCTTCTTCTGATACTTTAGCCACCGTTTATACAGAACTTAATCTTGAAGTCCGACAGACCAAAATGTATTTGGAATTTGATTATTTAACGACTAACTCATTTGCTATTGGTATTATTAATAAAACTGATGGAGGCGTTGAACAAATACAACCACTAGAGTTTGGCGTATTAAGAACGGATCCTGATGATTTTCAATGGAAAAAAATATATTTTGATATTTCTGAGCAAGTCAACCTTAACCCATTTGCAGAAACCTTTGAATTATATCTTGCTACAGTATTAGATGTCGAAAATACTGAAGCGAAAATCTACATTGACAATATCAAAATAGTTTATATTTAATGTCGGAAAAATTTCAAACTAAGTTATATATCTTTTTCGATATTTTGTCGGCAGTGTCTGTTTGGATGCTATTCTTTATTTACCGTGACAAATACATTGAAGCCAGTACGATAGTTTTGGACAGACAATTTGTAATTGGTTTAATTATAGTTCCATTGTTTTGGATTATTATGTATGGCATGCAAGGCACCTATAGGAACACCCTTCGACAATACAGAATAAGAATATTAAAAGAAACAATTGTTGCCTCCGTCATTGGTACAATCGTCGTGTTTTTTGTCTTGTTATTGGACGATCAGGTATACTCATATAAGCAATATTATAATTTACTATTCACATTATTTGGCCTTCATTTTCTTATTACCATTATACCCCGTTTTTTTATAACTTCTCGCTTGGTCAAAAAAATTCATAGAGGAAGTTATGGCTTTAACACGTTAATTATTGGCGGAAGTGAAAAGGCTATGGAAATTCTAGATGATTTGCAAAAATTGAAACAAAGCTCTGGTCATTTATTAAAGGGATTTGCTAACATCAATGGAAATGACTATATGCTTAAGGAACGCCTTCCTTTTCTTGGACATATTGATAACGTGAATGAGATAATTTCTGAATTCGAGATTAGCGAAGTTATTATAGCCTTGGAAAGTAGTGATCATAAAAAGCTTCAAAACATTCTTATTCAACTTGCTAATCACGATTTGAAAATTAATATCATACCAGACACTTATGATATTTTGGCGGGACAAGTAAAAATGAATAGTATTTATGGTGCACTTCTACTGGAAGTCAATTTACTTCCAATGCCTAACTGGCAATACGCTACAAAAAGATTCATTGATATTTTTATTTCTTTTTTATCATTGGTGTTTCTATTTCCATTATATCTTATAATTGCGGTATTGGTAAAAATAACCTCTAAAGGGCCTGTTTTTTTCACACAAGAGAGAATTGGAATTAATGGAAAACCTTTTAAGATTATTAAGTATAGAACAATGGAAATTAACTCCGAATTGAACGGTCCTCAGCTGTCGAGTCGGAATGATAAAAGAATCACGAAAATAGGTAAGTTTCTTCGAAAAACAAGAATTGATGAATTCCCTCAATTTATTAATGTATTAAAAGGCGACATGTCAATTGTAGGGCCTAGGCCTGAAAGACAGCATTACATTAACCAGATCAAAAAACAGGACGCTCAGTACTTGTACCTTCATAAGGTAAGACCGGGTATTACATCATGGGGTCAAGTAAAATTTGGATATGCTGAAAATGTTGAAGAAATGATTCAACGAATGAAGTATGATTTATTATACATAAGAAATATGTCACTTGCCTTAGATTTTAAAATCATGTTTTACACATTTGCCATAATTGTAAGAGCAAAAGGCAAGTAATATTTAAGTAGTCACTACAAATTGTTCCGAAGTTCGTTTTTAAGCATCTCTATAGCTACCTCTGTTGGTTGTTTTTTTAATTGAGCAGTAATCTCAAATATTTTCTGCGCTAGGTCACCTGCCAATGATGTATCATCTAGCTTAGTAGCCGACATATTAATTATCTTAATCACTTCTTCTTTGCTTTGTAAAACTACATCCCATACTTCAGAGGAAATATAGACTTGCTGAGCCAGGTTATGCTCAAACTCAGACCGAATAGCATCTAAGAGCTTTTCCTGAAAAGCCCTTGCAGGAAGACCAGGGTTAAGCATTCTCATTACCATATTATTTGGCGCAATTCGCTCTAAGAAAAGTACTAATCTTTGTACTGCATCTATTTGCAAAGGAAAAAAAGTTTTACCATTAGTATTTTCGTTGACAGTTTTATTTTTAGACTCTAAATCAGCCCTTAATTTTATTTTTTGACTTTGAATTTCATACCAGCGGTTAGTGAAATAATATACAGCCCCAAAACCCAGTATAGAAGGAATTATGTATTTCGATAATTCAGCAATTAAAGCAGAAGTTGTCATTTTTATCAGTTTTTAATAAAAGTAAATATTATCTAATTCGAAGTTAAATCTATTTGCCAAACTCCTCTTCCTCCATAACTAATGGTAAGAATTTGGTTATTTATATTATAATCAAGACCACTAACTTTACAATTTGGTAACTCCCCTCGCCCAATTAATTGCCATGATTTACCACCTCTAAGGGTCGATTTATTTCCAAAATAAACCCCAGTACTTGTTCCTATAAACAAATCCTTATTTTTTGTTACAACCATATTTCTAGAACCACTTTTGGCACTTGGAATGTTCGCCGATATATCCCAATTGCGCTTAATTGATAAATCAGATTTATTATATTTTATATAATATATCATTCCTTTATCATCTGGCTTTGCCTGATTAACACGCATACCGTTAGCGTAAGAAATATATACTTTATTTGCTTTTTTCGGATGAACAACTACATCTGCAACCCAAGTATTTCTGGGCAACTCTAGCTCTTCCCATTGATTTATTATCACTTCCGAATCACCTAAAGCATTTCGTAACATAAATAATCTATGAACTTTTTTATCTTTCCCTTTTATCTTTTCGGTAGATAAAACATAAGCAAATAATAAGTTAGGATGAAACTTTGAGGTGTAAAGATTATATACCTTATACTTAAGCAGTCCGTGAGATTCTTTAAAATTTGAAATACGTTGAAATTTTTCTGAATCATGTGGTCTTAAACTTCTGACAATATCAATATTTCCTTTATTATTCAACGTTGGTTCTTTAAAGTTGAAATACAGAACACTGTCTGCCAGAGGATGGAGTTGAACGGCCATTGACCACCCTGGTGTTGCATAGGTATTGCGTGAATGAAGCCTTCTATTGTGCTTAGCAGTATCGCTAGAAAAATATAAACCACCACTAATGTATTGATTGCTGGTATAAACTATACTATCATGAAAAGGGTTAATAGTTGGGATAAGCGCATCACCACCGTTTACCTGTTTCCAAAAATAATGACCATCACTATTCCAATCGGCATGAACCAATGAACCATTATGAAACAACCCTACAGCTACAGCCTTAGGGTTTATGGTTGATACAGAAAGTCCTAATACCTCTGCATTTCCAATACCATTAGATTTAAATTCCCAAGTCATACCATTATCAATTGACTTAAAAACACCTCCATGTGAACCAATATACATTATGTCTTTAAAAACTGGATGATAAGCTATGCATTCTATATCAACATGATAGTCAGAACCAATTTTAGAAAAAGTTTGTTCTTTTATTAACCATTGTGCTACTCTTACACCATTACCAATCATAAATTCATTGTTGTTATGAGGATTAATAGCAAAAGCATACCCACCTCCGAAAGAAATTCTTCCTTTATTAAAGATCATTTCTATTTTTTTCGATTGAGGATCATATCTCCACACTTCATCTTTTGAGTTCTTAAAATCAATCAGAAAATAGAAAAAACCTCCTTGACTCTCGATAGTCACTTTATTAATGGCTCGAGATTCTTTTTCAAGTTCTGGAATTGGAACTAGCTTTTGATTATCACTAATCATAATGTTCCACTTTTTTTTACTTTCAATTGAAAAGCATAAATAATTACTTTCGACCTCTAAGTCGTAAATTACCCCATTTACATAGCTTACTTTGTTCCATTTTAAGAAATCTGCTGTGCAGTCTTCAGTAAAATAAAGCCCTTTACTTGTTAAGACATACATCTTTTTTGGATCATTTGAACTAAATCTTAAACCAAATATGATGATTCCTTGATTGTTTTCAAATACACTATAATTAGCAACAGACTCCCACGTCGCTCCTCTATTTCGGGTTCTTAAAACCCCTCCATTTTTTCCGATATTTCCTGGCTCTGCACCAAACCCATCTCGCATTGAAACAGCAAACCACATGTTATTGTCAGAAGGATAAATTTCTGCCCAAGCACAATTGGAATAGTTCCAAACGTCTGAACCTGCAGTTTCCCATAAATCTCCTCCATTCTGCGAAAAGAAAAGCCCTCCGTTCAACGATCCGGCTAACATTAGATTAGGGTCTTTATCTGAAATTCTTATAAATTCAACCGGACCTATTCCACCCTCTGATAAGCTTCTAGCTTCTGGCATAGTAGTAGGACCGATATTTTGCCAATCATTCTCAAAATTATAATCTTGAGACCAAGCAACTGAAAAGAAAGAAATTAATAAACAGGCACTAAAGCTAATCTTCATTGCTTGAAAAATCTTCCTGATTTTCGTTATGAAAAAATATTTTAACTTCTGCAACATCCTTTAAAAAGTCAACCTTACCAACCTGAACTCTATTAATTATTAATCCTGTTCTTTGCTCTAAATCTTGCTTTAGAATGGTTTCATTTTCTGGCTTAATATTTTCAATTTTCTCGTAAACAATTGTTTTTGATACTTCGGTATTGACTAACCACCAGTTTTCCATCAAATATACAATAATTAATACGATCGTATTAATAAATAGTAGCTCTGCGTATGACACTTGTTTTCCAGAAAGCGCATTGATAACAGATAAGCCAATAGCTATGAAAAGATATGTCATTTCTCTAATTTTCATAGTATTAGTTCTGTATCTAATAATGCCAAAAATAGCGAAAAGACCTAGCCCCATTCCAGTATCAATATCAAGTTTCTTCAAAGCAAAGCAAATCACAAAAGTGATAATAGAAATTAGAAAAAAAGTAAACAGGTAATTTTTTCTTGGCGTTTTTACGAAATAGATGTATCTGATAATTACGGTGATAAAGGCCAGATTCATGAAAAACCTGAAAACTAGCTTATAAAAATCATCATTCATTAATGACATCCCAAGAAATACATCAGGTTTGTTCACATCTGCAAGTGTTCCTAAAAAAAGCGAATTGCTAAACAGGGATAAAAAAAATTCAGACATCATACTTTCAGTAATTTATTAATTAATAATATTTTTGATTTAAAGTTATTGTACTTTAAATCTGGGTATAAACACAAAGCACCAACACAATATTTACTAATACTGTTTGGTGCAATCAGTAACTTTTTCATCATTTTATAAAAAGTACTGTTTCGATTAAGATTTTCCTGTTTTAATTCTGCAATAACAATATGTTCAAATTTTTCTTCTATTCCATTCCAATCAAAACTTAAATCCAAATCCAAGGTTAATCTCTCCTTATTAGATGGATTGACAAGTGTTATTCTTGAAAAGTTATTCCATAATTTAGATTCTAACTCTGGTTTGCCATCAATAACCGAATTCACAAAGACCCGCGAGCTTTTTGAGAATTCGTTTTCAAAATTAGGAAGTTTAATTCTCTTTTTATCGGTTCTGCCTTTGTATTTATTTTTTATTTCAAGGAAAAAAAGGTCTGATTCCTTATAGTTTCTTATTCTAACCTTATATCTATTTCCCTTGCCACTATGATGTGCAAGATAATAACTAAAATTTTCAGTATCAAAATATAAAGTCTTGTAACCGCTGATTAAATTACCATTTACGTCTAAAACCATGTAGTCATTAGATAATTCCGACAACAACTTACACAAATCTGACCTTTTAAACACAAATTTAGTATCTGTTCTATTCATTAGTTTTACTTCATCCATTTCTGACAATGAAATTGGCTTGAAGTTTCTTAATGCCTCGATTTCGTGTTTAAATTTCATATTCAATTAGTGTGCGAATGTAAGTGTTTTTTTAACAAATGATCATAAAGAATTATAACAAATGTGTAGCATTTCATCTTTTGACAATAAATTAAAATCTAATCCTTTGCTAATTGATAAAGAATTATTCGTTTATTCAATTGTTAATGAAAAAATGTGGACCGCACGTCTTAATTGTTTGGTTTTATATATCTTTCCTAAAAATAAAAAAGATATAATTCTTAGACTAATTTACTTCAGAAATTTGGACTTATTAAATAATAAATAAGACATCAAAACAATATGAATTTAAACACAAAACTTGGTACTTTAAGGCTATTATCTCTTCTAGAAGGGATAAGTTATATTGCTTTTGCCATTACAATGCCTTTAAAATATAATTTAGACATTCTATTACCTAACAAAATTATGGGTTATGCGCATGGTTTTCTTTTTTTAGCTTACTGTCTCTTCGTTCTATTAGTTGGAATCAAATATAAATTATCTGTTAGAACTATACTCATATCAGGTTTTGCTTCACTTATTCCATTTGCAACTTTCTGGGCAGATAGTAAAATTTTTAAGCCCCTCCAAGTTCAGTATTTAAATAATTAAAATTAAATAAGTTGTAACAAATATTAATAATAGATTAACGAAAATGATGACGAAATTTTGAATAATTGGCTTCATAAAAGAGCGTTTTTAATTAATGACAACTAAAAAGCCATTTATACCTATCCCAATTCTAAATTATATTTAGATTACATTATTATAATTGAATCATTAAAAAACACCCATAGTCATATGGGTGTTTTTTAATTATACTTAAATAGTAATTTAATTTCTTGAGTAAAGTAGTTTTTACATTAAGGCAAAGGTTACCCTTCTATTCTTAGCCTTACCAATTTCTGAACCCGATTGATTAGCAAGATTAGTTGCCCCTACGCTTTCTGAAACAATTCTTGAAGGATCAACTCCGTTTTCTGTCAAATATTTAGTTACTGCCTCAGTTCTTTTCATTTCTATAGAAGCAGCCTTTTTGTCCACAGCCTCATCTTCATCAGTATGAACAATTACCTTAATCTTAGCATTAGCATCAGTTTTTAACACCGCTAAAATATTATTTAAATGTTCTTCAGCATTTAAAGTCAATTCATCACTATTATAGCCGAAATAAACTGAGGTATATTTAACGATTTGGCTTGCGTTCATACCTTCAGGATTAACAGGACTTACTGCATAAACTAAGGAAGCCTCTTTTTTAACATCAGTAGCACATTTACACTCACCTTCTTCTTCAATTTCAATCACTGAAATATTATCCAGGTAATAATATGCTCTAATGGCTTGTTGCCCTCTAAAGTCTGCTGGTTTCTTTATTCTTTCACTTACCGTACTACCATTGCTAGAAAAGTTTCCAATGGTTAAGAATTTTTCTCCACCTTCTGCAATATAGGTACCACATACTTCAGCCCAACCGAATTGTTCATTGAAAACAGGATTTTCAACATGCATAATGTGTGATGCTCCCATTATATTTTTATCCTCATTGATATTATATTGTTTCTTAGAAAAATTAGCAGCAATATTATTACAACCGTATTTAGAACTTTCAGAAAGAGATACGTAAAACTTAACACAAAATTTTTGACCTTTCATCATTGGCGTCTTCAACTTGCTTGACACATATGTTCTAGGCATTTTATTACCATAACTAAATGCTGTAATGCCAGCGTAAGCAGAACCATCATGTGGATCTTCCTTACCAAAAGAATTATCAGGATTTCCGAAATCATCTCTAATAATGCTCGAGAATAAATCAGCTGCGGTTCTAGTTGGAGAAATCCAACCAGATGATAAGTCAATAGAGCCTGCTTTCTTGATTTTACCAGTGATATCTTCAAAACTGCCGTTTTCAATAATATCAGAGCCTGGTTGTGCTGAAAGATTTAAAACTAATCCAAGAGCTAATCCTGTAGTGAGTAATATTTTATTAATTTTCATACTATAAATTGATTTTACCAATTTTCCCCAAAATTACAATAAGTCGTCTATTTTCAAAAGAATTTTCTTTCTTTTTTCAAATACCCCTTCTTTGTTAAATTCTTATTTCCTTTTAGCGGAAAATTAACTATTAATTATTATTATGATTATGCCTTTGCATATATCGTTCCAAAATTTTAGCTCTGGCATTGAGCTTATCGTAAAACGTTGATGCAAAGACGCATACATATAAACGCAAAAAAGCCTTTCCTAATAGGAAAAGCCCTTCAGTATCATTTCAAATAATTAAAGCGAGTTGACTTGCTTGGTCAATTTAGACTTTAAATTATTTGCTTTCTTTTTATGAATAATGTTTCTCTTTGCTAGTTTATCAAGCATAGCCACTACCTTTGGTAACATAGCCGTTGCCTCTTTTTTATCAGAAGTATCTCTCAAAACTCGTACTGCATTTCGTGTAGTCTTATGCACATACTTATTTCTCAATCGTTTAGCATTATTAGATCTAATTCTCTTAATTGCCGACTTATGATTTGCCATAATTCTCTTTCTTTTTCATTTTAAATAAATTGAAATACTTATGTAGCCCATAGGAGAATCGAACTCCTGTTTCCAGGATGAAAACCTGGCGTCCTAACCACTAGACGAATGGGCCAAAATAATCATTTCAAACTTGTAGCCCATAGGAGAATCGAACTCCTGTTTCCAGGATGAAAACCTGGCGTCCTAACCACTAGACGAATGGGCCAAAATACTATTTCCTTTCGCAAAAGGAGTGCAAATATAATTCTATTTTTTTTCCTAACAAATTTTTAGCAAATATTTACCCAACTATTTTGTTGTCGTTCTTAAATTTAAAACCAAGTCGTTTACCTGTCTTCAATTTAGAATTATTGCTTAATGTTTGCATTTGATCAACCGATACCATACTAACAGAATTATACGGTGGAGTTAGTAAATCAAATTCCAAAGCATGGGCAGCTACTTTTAGAATAACATCTTGCATTACCTCTTTATGCATAACCTGATTGAGGAAATCACGGTAAGCAAACTCTAGATAACCTTTACCTTCAATCATAAAGTGACTCTCTTTATTAATAAAAATTCTAGAAATCAAATAACCAGAATCATTTGATCTGTTCATTTCATAAGAATCTGCTAAAAAGTTATAAATGTTAATTATACCGCAGTATGCATTGGTTTGATCTTGCTTAATGTAAGAACTTTGATGAACGAAGTTTGTTTTCGAAAAGCGAAAAACGTTTGTATGCATATAAAATATTAGTACGTCTGAACCGATAAACAATTGCGCTTCAAAAGGACCAGCATCAACATATTTAAGCCGTATTTTAGGACTATCTTCTCCAAGTTGGTCTTTGATTAAGTCCACACAATCGGACAGCTCTTCTTTTAGAATACCAAACCAATGTTTGGTATTAGCATAAACATCTAATTTCATTGTTGTTTTGCTCTTTAGCAAATTAACAATGTGCGACTTTTCTTTTTCCATAAGCTTTCTAATTAATATGCTTTTGCTAGCACTACTCTCTTTTTACTTGGTTTTCCTGTGACCATACATTTGCCTTGCTCTTCTTCCAAATGAAATGGAATGCAACGAATGGTGGCTTTAGTTTCATTTTTTATTTTTTCTTCTGTTTCGACGGTACCATCCCAATGCGCAAGAAAAAAACCACCTTCCGTATCAATTCTTTTCTTAAATTCATCATAAGAATCAATTTCACGACATTGGGCGTCTCTAAACTGAAGTGCCCTATTCAAAAGGTTTTGTTGAATCTCATCTAATAATTGCTTAATATAATCTCCGATTCCATCAAAACTTACACTTCTTTTCTCTTGTGTATCCCTTCGAGCAATCTCCGCTTCATTATTTGATAAATCTCTAGGACCAATAGCTATCCTAACAGGCACTCCTTTAGCTTCATACTCTGCAAACTTCCAACCTGGTCTTTTTTGATCATCATCATCAAATTTAACGACAATCCCCTTTTCTTTTAATTCAGATTTTAAGACCATTACTTTTTCTGATATTGCCCTTAATTGGTCTTCATTTTTATAAATAGGAACAATTGCAACATGAATAGGCGCTAACTTTGGAGGTAAAACCAAGCCCAAATCGTCAGAATGACTCATAATTAAAGCTCCCATTAACCGTGTAGAAACACCCCATGAAGTCGCCCATACATAATCTTCTTTTCCATCCTTATTGGCAAACTTAACATCAAAAGCTTTCGAAAAATTTTGCCCTAAAAAATGAGATGTTCCTGCTTGAAGTGCTTTGCCATCTTGCATCATTGCCTCAATACAATAGGTTTCATCAGCACCTGCAAATCGCTCGCTTTCAGTTTTAAGTCCTTTTATAACAGGTACCGCCATATAAGATTCAGCAAAATCTGCATATACATTATTCATTTGCTCAGCCTCCAAAATGGCTTCTTTTTTTGTAGCATGAGCCGTATGTCCTTCTTGCCATAAAAACTCTGCTGTTCTTAAAAACAATCTGGTTCTTAGCTCCCAACGGACCACATTTGCCCATTGATTAATAAGCAAAGGTAAATCTCTATATGATTGAATCCATTTTTTATAGGTACTCCATATAATTGCCTCACTTGTTGGTCGGACAACTAATTCTTCAGTAAGCTTTGCATCTGGATCAACAATCAATTTCCCCTTGGAATTAGGATCATTTTTCAATCTGTAATGGGTCACCACTGCACACTCTTTAGCAAACCCCTCTGCATTTTTTTCTTCAGCCTCAAATAAACTTTTTGGTATAAAAATTGGAAAATAAGCATTAGAATGTCCAGTATCCTTGAATTTTTGATCTAAAATAGCCTTCATATTTTCCCAAATTGCGAATCCATATGGCTTAATTACCATGCAACCTCTCACTTCCGAATGTTCTGCTAAATCAGCAACTTTGATAATATCATTGTACCATTGGGAATAGTCTTTATCGCGCGGTGTAATCTTGTTTGACATTTTGGTATAATTTTTGTATTTTAGTACCTAACGAACAAAGGTAAAAATAAGTTTTTCCTTTACAAATCAAACATTATGAAAAAGGCATTTTATTTCTTAGCAATAGTTTTAGGGGTTTTAATTTTAAAAGCTTGCCAAACGAGCAAAGTTTTGCATGATGATGTTTATGATGCCCCCAGATTGGTTTATAATGATACGAAACAGCAATCTGGATATGATGAATACATAAGAGATGCAGAAACTGAAACCAATCAAATTATTATTGACGAGGAGCAAGATGTCCAAAACCCAAATTATTCGTTTTCAGGTAATGGAAATCAGCCTGTTTCAGACCCAAACAACCAAATGTTTTCAAATAATGATAACATCACGGTAAATAACTATTATAATGGGACAGGTAATGCTATTAATACTTCTCCTATAGGTTTTAGAAATGATTTTTATTTTAACCAGTTCGATTGTGTTTACAGACCATTCAGAAGATGTAACTTTTGGCGTAGTCCCTACCGCAATTGGGGATATAGCGTAAATATTTATAATACAAACTGGGGTTGGGGATGGAATACAGCTTATATCGGATGGAATAACCCATACTGGGGCGGTGGATGGAACAACCCTTATTGGGGAGGTGCATGGAATACCCCTTATTGGGGAGGCAGATGGAACAACCCTTATTGGGGTGGTGGATGGAATAACCCGTATTGGGGAGGTGGATGGAACAACCCATATTGGGGTGGTGGATGGAACAACCCATATTGGGGTGGTGGGTGGAATAACCAGTTTAATGGCTGGAATAGCCCTAACTTTAATAATAATGATATTTCGAGTAGCCAAGGATTTAACTATGGTCATAGAAGCGGAAAAAGTGCAGGAACTAGATCAAATAATAGTACAGCCTATCCCTCAACTGTTAGAAGTTCTCAAGTAACGTCCTCTAACGATAATTCCGGTCGAGCACCTGAAACTAGTGCTCAGAGAAATGCAAAATCGAATACAAGTGCGGGTAGACCTGTTTTTGACAAGGCGAGCCGCCAAGATCAAAGAGTTGTAGGTAACTATGCTGATGCTAAACAGGCCGCTAGACAAATGGGAAATACTAGCCAACAAGCGGACTCACGAAATACAACTAATCGTAATGCAATTAGTAATAACAGTGTACCCCCTTCAGGCAACACAATAAATAGCGCTGCTAACGGTTCTAGAAATCAAGGCTTAACTTCTACGCATCATTCTTCTACCGGAAGAACAACTGAAACAGTACGGCCAGCTGTAAATAATTGGGAACCTAAACCGTTAAGAACTTCTCACACATCAAGGACGGCAACAACAAAAACGCCCTCTAGTTCTGGAACAATTAATTCTACTTCAACAAGTAGAACAACGCAACCTTTGAGAACTAATGAAGTTTCTGGCTCTTCAAGCAGAACACCGTCCGTGTCTACACCAACAAGGACAGTCCCGACTACGAGAACCCCTAACAGAACGGCGCCTACAAGAACAACTCCTAGTAGAACCGCACCTACAAGAGTAACTCCTAGCAGGTCAACCCCTAGTAGAACAGCACCGACTAGGTCTACTCCTACCAGAACTGCCCCAAGCAGAACAACGCCAACTAGGTCAACACCGACTAGAACAGCGCCAACTAGGTCTACTCCTACCAGAACTGCTCCTAGTAGAAGAACACCAACCAGGACAACACCGACCAGAACAGCACCAACTAGGTCGACTCCTACCAGAACTGCTCCTAGTAGAAGAACACCAACCAGGACAGCGCCGACAAGATCGACACCGACCAGAACGGCACCAACAAGATCGACACCTAGCAGGTCATCTGGTAGTAGCAGACCAAGTACTCGCTCATCTTCCAGTAGATCAAGCAGTAGCGGAGGAAGGCGATAAATAATATTAAAAATATGTATATGAAATGGATTTTATTAGGTACAAGTATTGCACTAGCAAGCTATGGTTATACCCAAAATGAAGAAGACGCATTACGTTATTCTCAGGAAACAATCGGTGGTACTGCAAGAAACATGAGTATGGCTGGTGCCATGACCGCCATGGGTGGAGATTATTCTTCAACTCTAAAAAATCCAGCTGCATCTGGTAGATTCTCAAAGAATAACTTTTCTTTGACGTCTTTTGTAGAAAACAATACCAGTAACGCCTCATTTGAGGGTAATAACAGATCTATTACTCAAAACAACTTTAAGCTAGGTAATTTATCGTATTTGAAAGTATACAATTTAAATCCGAATAAATTTAATGGTTGGGTAGGAGTTCAGCTAGGAGCTGGTTACAATAGAAAGCAAAGCTTTAACGATAACTTTTCATATTTTGGTGAATCTGATGGTTCTATTGTAGACTACTATATAGCTGAAGCGGGAAATTCGAGTCCTCAATTTATCAAAGATAACCATCCGTATTCATCAGGTCTTGCCTACGAAAATTATGTCATTGATCCTTATTTCGCCAATGAAGATAGTTCAGAATATTTCTATAATTCTGGCGCTGTTGGAAAATCAATGCATAGCAGAACTGTTTCTACGGAAGGTGGAATGGGCGAAATTAACCTTTCACTAAGTGGAAATTACAAAAATAAACTTTTGATTGGCGGCAGTTTTAATATTGTAACGTTGAATTACAGAACTAATTTCTCTCATATAGAAAGTTTCGCCAACGAATTATCTTGGATTGAAGAAATACGCAATATTGGTTCTTTAGATGTCAACGGAACTGGTGTGAACGCTAGAATAGGATTAATCTATATTCCTGTTGAATTCATCCGCTTAGGGGCATCAATTGAGACACCTACAAGACTTTCAATACGAGAAGAGTCAAACAATATTATTACTAATGAGACCTCGACTGATTATTTTGACTTCACATTGTTAGGTCCAAACATTAGTGAGTTCATTGTGAGAACACCATTAAGAACTAACTTTTCTTTAGGCCTGGTTCATAAAAAACTAGGGAGCTTTGGCGCCGAAGTTGAATTAGTTGATTATTCATCTCTCCGCATGAAATCGGCACCAGGAATTCCAGCACAAGTTTTTTACTCATACGAAAATGAAAATGAGCAAATTGACAACTTATATAGATCTACTATCAACATAAAACTTGGAGCTGAAGCACGTATTAATAAGCAATTATATTTACGAGGAGGTTATGCCCTATTTGGATCTGCATTTAAACCTGAAAAAGGAGTTGTATCATCTGCTATTGCAAATTACACTGGTGGAATTGGGTATAATTTTGGAGAAGTATATCTTGATTTTGCAACCGTTTTTACCAAGCAAGCATTTGAACATTACGCATATCTTCCAGAGATAGCGGGTAGTACTTCAAGCGTTACTTCAGACAATAAACAGTTCGTATTAACTTTTGGATATCGATTTTAAATAAAAAAGAATTAATTTTATAGTTCTATTTTTATTAGATAAATGTTTGTCAAAACAAACCAATTAAGAGACTTACTCCCCTTTTATCATGAGCGATTAGCTGATAAATTTGAATCAAGCGAAATTGATCAGTTGTTCTCTCTAATGGCTTTTTTTCTTTTTGGATGTGAAAAAATTGATATCCGAATTAGAGATATTAAGCTATCGGAATCTGATTTACTTCTACAAAAAGAAATTGTTCAACGATTGAAAAGCAATGAGCCCATTCAATACATTTTAGGGAAAACAGAATTTTTCGACCTTATTTTAAAAGTAAACCCTTCCGTTTTAATTCCAAGACCAGAAACAGCTGAACTGGTAGAACTCATATTAAAAAATCATTCGGATAAACTAATGACCGTTTTAGATATTGGAACTGGTTCTGGTTGTATTCCACTAGCACTAAAATCTAAAAGAAATAATTGGTCATTAAGCGGTATGGACATATCGACGCAATCATTAGAGGTTGCTAAGAATAATGCAAAAAACCTGAACTTAGATGTAACCTGGATCCAAAAAAATATTCTTGATCATAAAATTGATTATACTCAATCATATGACATTATAGTATCAAACCCTCCATACGTGCTAGAATCTGATAAATTTGAAATGAGCCAAAAGGTTTTAGATTATGAACCACCTCTAGCACTATTTGTTCCAGATGATAATCCATTGTTATTTTATTTGAAAATCATTGATTTTGCGAAAAAGAGCTTAAACCAAGGTGGTATGTTATATTTTGAAATTCATGAAAAATATGGTGAAAAAGTAAAAGAAGCTATGAAATTACAAGGGTTTTCGAGCGTTAAAATCATCAAAGATTTACAAGAAAAAGACAGAATTGTATCAGGAGTGTTAGATTGAATTCATCTATATTTGTATTCTTCAAATTATGCATTATGGATTTTTTACCTGACAACATTTCTGAATATATTGAAACTCATACATCAGCCGAATCGCCATTATTATCAGAACTCAATAGAGAAACACATTTAAAAGTTTTAGTCCCAAGAATGCTATCTGGTCATCTTCAAGGACGAGTTTTAAGTATGTTAAGCCATATGATTAAGCCGAAGAATATCTTAGAAGTGGGAACCTATACAGGCTACTCTGCGCTTTGCTTAGCAGAAGGACTTAGCAATGGTGGTCAAATAGACACAATTGATATTAATGAAGAATTAGCACCAATCCAAAATAAATATTGGGAGCAATCAGAATTCAGATCTCAAATTAAATTACATATTGGAGATGCAACTCAAATTATACCAGCATTAAACAGCATCTATGATTTGGTATTTATTGATGCAGACAAAGAAAATTATTCTACTTATTACGATTTAGTATTTGATAAATTACCTATTGGTGGTTATATTATTGCTGATAATGTTCTGTGGAGTGGAAATGTTTTAAAAGATAAAAAAGACATGAATGAAAGCACACTTGCTATAGTTAATTTTAATTCAAAAATTCAAGAAGACAAGCGAGTAGAAAATGTTTTAATGCCAATTAGAGATGGATTGATGGTTGTTAGAAAAATTGCCAATTAAATGATACCATTAATTTGTTAATTACTTCTTGATATTCAATTCGAATCACTTTATTTCATCATTAATTTTGTCAAATGACTCAAGAAGCAGCTTTGGCTTTATTAAAATCAGGATCAAATATCTTTCTGACTGGTTCAGCAGGCACTGGTAAAACATATCTATTAAAGTCATTTATTAAATACTTAAACAAGTATAAAATAGCATCTGGTGTTACTGCCTCAACCGGAATTGCTGCCACACATATTAATGGTCAGACTATTCATAGTTGGATAGGCATGGGTATTAAGGATCAAATGAGTCAAAAAGACCTACATTTTTTAATGCTCAATAAAGCATTGAAAAAAAAACTCGAAAAAACCAAAGTGCTAATTATTGATGAAATTTCAATGCTTCATCAAAAACAACTCAACTTAGTTAACAGCATTCTCCAATACGCTAACGACTCTGAGCTACCGTTTGGTGGTAAGCAGATCGTATTATGCGGAGACTTCTTTCAGCTTCCACCTATTGGAAATGGATATGAAAAAAGCAGAGATAAGTTCGCATTTATGGGTCAAGAATGGGTAAGTGCGGAATTTAAGGTATGTTATTTAACAGAACAATTTCGACAAAATGAAAACCTCTTGAGTCAAATTCTTGATGATATTAGATCAGGAACAGTTTCTCAACAAACCAAAACAAGCTTGGAAAAAACAATGGCAAGGAATAAGGGAATAAAAAATCCAATTCGGCTATACACCCACAATACTGATGTTGATAAGATTAATAATGAAGAATTAAGCAAGATTGATGGTAAAATAAAGCACTTTTGGGCTACAACAAAGGGAAAAAAAGAATTAGTAGACACTCTTAAAAAATCGGTTATTGTAAATGAACAATTAAGTCTAAAGATTGGAGCAAAAGTAATGTTTGTAAAAAATAACAATGACAAGGGGTATATCAACGGCACTTTAGGTAAGGTAATTAAGTTTTCTGAGTTAGGGTTCCCTGTTGTTAAAACTAGTTTAGGAGAAGAAATTATTGCCACTACCGAAGAATGGTCTATTGATGATGATAGCGGCACATCAATTGCTTCGTTTATTCAAATTCCTTTGCGTTTGGCATGGGCGATAACCATTCATAAATCCCAAGGAATGACGCTTGATAGCGCTGAACTTGATTTAAGGAAAACGTTTGAAAAAGGACAAGGCTATGTGGCCCTATCACGATTGAGAAATATTGAAAACTTAAAGCTTCTCGGCTTTAACGAAATCGCATTATCAATCGATTCTTTAGCACTTAAAGCCGACAAAAGGTTTAGGGAGTTATCGAAAAATTTATACCAAAGTATAGATTTAGATGCATTGGAAGAAAGTCAAAAAAAATTTAAGACTAAGTCTGGTGCATTGAAATTTATTAAATAAATAGTATTTTTACTTAAACTAAATAATTATGAAACGAGCTTTAATTTTAATAAGTCTTACATTTTTTGGCATTGAAGCTCACAGTCAAGTTACCTGGGCAGATGATGCTGCAGAGGTAATTTTCAACAATTGTACGGCTTGCCATAATCCTAATGGTATTGCCCCGAACTCTTTTATGACTTATGCCGAAGCCTCTGCAAATGCACCAGGTATTCAATCATATGTAATGAGCAATACTATGCCACCCTGGACTGCTGATAGTTCTTATCAACATTATTCTCAAGAAAGAATATTAAGTCAGGCTGAAAGAGATATAATTTTAAACTGGGTAAGTGACGGTGCATTACCTGGTGATTTAAGCTCTGCTCCACCACCGCCAATATATACAAGTAACCAGCAATTACCTGGAGTTCCAGACTTGGTGCTTGAAGCGCCTCTATATATGAGTAAAGCTACTAGTACTTCTGATGATTACGTTTGTTTTGCAATACCTACTGGTTTGCTGCAAGACAGAAAAGTAAAAGCATTTGAGGTATTGCCTGGAAATCTGGAAACCGTTCACCATTGCCTGGTATACGCTGACCCATCTGGCACTTCGGTCACGGATTCGATAGGTGGTGATTGTGGCGGACCATCTAATTCTGATTTAATGGGAGGTTATACCCCTGGATCGTCTCCTGTTATTTTTCCTGCGACAACTAGTTTCTCGAGCGGAATGATATTAAAAGCTGGTTCAAATATTGTATTTGCTATGCATTATCCTGAAGGCAGTTTCGGAACATTTGATCAAACAAAAATTCATTTTTATTTTTACGACGAACCAGTTACCAATTTTAGAGAAATAAAAGCCAATTCTATTCTTCAAAATTGGTTGTTTAATATTCCAGCCAACTCAGTTGATACAGTTGAGGCTACATTTAATGGTGTATTTAATAATTTCACAATGCTTTCTGTTTTTCCACATATGCATTTAATCGGAAAATCGATTGAATCATACGCTACAACACTTGCTAGTGATACTATTCCATTCATTAAAATTCCACATTGGGATTTTGAATGGCAAGATTTCTATTGGTTTGAATACATGAAAAAGATACCTTTTGGTAGTCAATTATATGCGCAAGGTATTTATGATAACACAGTCAATAATATTCATAACCCCAATAACCCACCTCAAAACATCACAGCAGGTCTAAATACTTCGGATGAAATGTTCTTAGTTTATTTTCATTATATGGTTTACGAACCTGGTGATGAATACATTAATGTTGATAGCCTTACAAATATCTACTTGGGTTATGAGGACATCAAAAATGAATCCTCTTACCCAATCCAGACCTTTCCAAATCCATTTAATCACGAAATCTCCATCAAGTTTTCGTTAGGTAGCAGTGAAAATGTTTCCGTTTTCATCTACGACATTCAAGGAAAATTAATCAATAAATTATGGCATGGAAAATTAGAAACCGGAGAACATTCGGTTGTATGGAATGGAACAAATTCTAATGACCAAGAGGTAGAATCCGGTCTCTATTTTTATTCAATGTCTATTGGCAAAAACCATTATAATGGACGACTAGTACTTCAGAAGTAAATTAACAGGTTATAAATCATCTCTCATTCTCATTTTAAAAAGAACAAATATTTCATGACAAAAAAAGAAACAATTTACGATTTTAAAGCAAATACAATATCAGGAAAAGAAAAAGAACTGAATGACTATAAAAATAAAGTGATGCTAATTGTTAATACGGCAAGCAACTGTGGGTTTACTCCTCAATATGAAGGACTTGAAAATTTACATCACAAACATCACAAGCAAGGATTAGAGGTATTAGGTTTTCCTTGTAATCAATTTGGTGGCCAGGAACCTGGCACAGAAAAAGAAATTCAAGAGGGATGCCTTGTTAATTATGGCGTAAGTTTTCAAATGTTTTCTAAAATTGATGTTAACGGAAAAAATGAAGACCCAATTTTTAAATTCTTGAAAAGCAAAAAAGGTGGTTTGCTAGGAAAAAAAATTAAGTGGAATTTCACTAAATTTCTTGTTGACCGTAAGGGCAATGTTGTTAAAAGATATCCTTCTATCACTAAGCCCGAGGCCATAGAAAAAGACATTATTCACTACTTAGGTTAAATTTACTTTTGCCCTTATTGCCACCGTAACTTTCGTTGTTTAGAAATTATTTTTTTAAAAAAAAATTCAATTTTGAGACAACTATTGTACTTTTAAATCTGTTTTAGGTAAAAAGTATTTAATATGAAACCCAATTTTTTTACCTTGCTGATCTTATTATTTTTGATGCCAGCAATTACTCAGGCTCAAAATGTATTCTACTCTGATTCTTCTGACACATATGTTTGTGACACAACATATTACTTAAATGTAGCGCCAAATTCGGCTGATTTTAGTGGCTGGAATTATGGCCATTTTGTGATTAACGCATCAAACATTATCAACTCAAATTTGAGTCTTGATGTTAATTGGGGAGATGGAACAACCACTACCCATACTGGTACTGCTGTCACCTCCGGAACAGCAATAGCATGGAATACGCCTTTATCGCATTTATATTCAACTGGGGGGAATTATACGTTAGTTCTTATTCTAACTGATCTCACAAATAATAATACATACACCTCTACTTTAGATATTATTATGGGGGCTTGTAATCAATATATTTACACTAGCGGTATTGTTGATTGCGATAATGATGGAAATAATGATTCAACCATTGTGGCACAAATTCCAGTTGCCATTACTAATGGAAATCAGTTTTATTACGGCAGTACTACACCAAACGGTACAGTATTCTACCAAGTAATTCCTGGCGATTATCAAGTAGTTGTAGACCCAAACTGGTTAACGAATAACGGATACCTTGTATCATCTATAACACCCGATTCAATAACCGCAGGCTTCTTTACCAATACTGGCACTGTTCAGATTACTTTAATCTGTGATTCTACTTTATTCACTTCAAACTGCTTAAATGGTACTGTTTTTTGTGATGGTAATAATAACGGAATTATGGACTCTACTGATACACCACTTGCAAATGCCCCAATTAGTTTATTTTTAATGAGTGGCGGTGGTTCAGGCAATACTTATACAGCTACAACTGATGTAAATGGATTATATTCGATTAATTATACAGGATTCAATGGTATAGGTCACGTTACGGTAGATCAATCTTGGTTAAATTCCAATGGATATGTCATGACAAATACAAGTTTAGATACAGTTTCTGATTTAGATTGTGCAAATAATCCAGTGCAAAATATTGCAGTTATTTGTGACACTAACGTACTTGGTATTGGTTGCATTAATGGTTACGTTTTCTGTGATGATAATGGGAATGGTATTTTGGATACAGCAGAGACAGTATTTTCTAATGCACCAGTAACCCTTAATGGTTTAGGTGGCCAAATTACAGTATATACGGATAGTACAGGTTACTACAGCTACACAGGTTGGCAATTAAGCGGTGGAAACATTTTTGTTTCAATTGACCAAACTTGGCAATCAAATAACAACGCTTTTGTGCCTTCTAATGGTATTTTCTTAAACAACTTGAATTGTTCTAATAATAATCAGGCTAATTTAGGTTTAAATTGCAATACAGCTTTGCCTTGTGCTGATTTGTGGACAACAGTGACACCTTGGATTGGTTACTATCAAAACACAACCAATTCAATTATACTAAAGTACGGGAATTACGGAAGCAGTGCTCCAGGATCATATACGGTTACGTTAGATTACCCTTCAGGTGTAACTCCAGTATTAAGCTCAATTAATAATCCTAACTATACGATTTCCGGAAATACAATAACATGGACTTTAACTTCGAACAATAGTTATATGTATCACTCAGATATTATTTACTTTACTACTCCAGCAGGAATTCCTGATAGTACATGGCATTTATTTAGTTCAACAATTTCTACAAGTAGCGATTGCGATTCATCCAATAATTATAGTACTTTAGGGATGTTAGTCGGTGTAAGTTACGATCCTAACGACAAATCTGTTAACAAGCCGTACGTTGTTGATCCTGCTGTACAAGATCAGTACACTTATGTGATCAGATTTCAAAATACAGGTACTGCGCCTGCTCAAGACGTGTTCATCTTAGATACATTGAGTACAAATTTAGATTGGACAACATTTGAGCTAATAAAAGCATCTCACCAAATGCAGTTAGTTGAATTAGGCAATGGCGTTATCAAATTTGATTTTCCTCAAATATGGCTACCAGACAGCACGTCTAACGAGCCGGCAAGTCATGGACATGTCATTTATAGAATTAAGGAGCTTGCTTCTTTAACTGAAGGAGATGCCATTGAAAACACTGCTTATATTTATTTTGATCAAAATGCACCAATTGTTACTAATACAACAGTAAACTTAAACACAGATATTTCTGACTTAGGAATAACTGCCAATGGAAGTTTAGAGTTTGTTGTATTCCCTAATCCAGCCGTAAATCAGGTTAATGTTCAATCAGAAAGTATGATTAAAACCATAAGAATTATTGACTTAAGTGGAAGGTTAGTATATGAATCTACAGCGAATAATAATCTTGAGAGCATTAATATTCAAAACTTAAGTTCCGGAACGTATCATATTGAAGTGATAAGTGAAGAAGGAACTGGTAGAAAACTATTCATCAAAGAATAATTTTAAGTAAATAGTTTGTATTTAAAAAGGCTACCAAATTTGGTAGCCTTTTTTTATGTCATTGAACTTAAGTTATTTTAGTGTTCGTTACAATGTACATCATAAGTTATAGTGTCTGCAACTGTGAACCCCGATTTTTCAATTGCTTCAAGATCGTCACCACAATATTCTCCGATTTCAACCTCTGTACCATTTATATCATAATGGCATTCGCTGCATTTTTCGCAAGACTGGAACACAAAAAGAAGACTTGCTCCAAAAATTAATTGTTTCATATTTATTTGTTTTTATTTGTTACTAAACGATTGGTTAAACTCTATTCTTAAGGACAGGTAGATATTTCTACCTGGATTCATAATTCCTAGATATTTAAGATTTGAAAGATGCGGAATAAACTCAGTATTTAATATATTACGCACTCCTATATCAACTAACAATGGAAACTTATAGTTCATCCGACCACTCAAGTTTGCATTTAACAATCCATAATCGCTAGATGCAATGTCATAAAATCCCACTCTATTTTGGTCGAAATAATATTGGTATTGAATGGTCAAATTTTCTAATTCAAATTTAGATTTCATTTTAAAATCAACCCCAATTTGATTTTTAATATTTGTTTGCGGAATCAATGGTAAAGCTACACCTGCATTATCTTGCGCTATTAAACCAGAGAAGCTTGATTCTAGGTGCAGCCAATGAAAACGGTGTGGATGAAAATGAAACCCAAAGTCTGTCCCCATTAATTCTGCAAAGTCAGCTTGTTTATAATTAAAAACTTGAAAATTATCAATAACCGTATTGGTAGGTTCTATGTAAATATAATTTTGAATTCGGTTATAAAATGGGTTAAATATGATTTCAAGATCATTAAAGTGAAAAGCTACACTTCCATCAATTTGTAGTGCTTGCTCAGTATTTAAATTAATATCACCAATCTCGTACCGATTAGATCCATGATGTATGCCATCAGACAAAAGCTCTGATGTATTAGGCGCTCTAAAGCCAGAAGAGACATTCAATCTCACAGTCATTTTTTGTGAAATATATGCAGTCCCTGCAGAATAATTATACCCAAAATAATTTCTCTTAAAAGCAACAAAATCATCAGTTTCAAATCCCTGAATCATTCTGTTATCTAACCTTCCTCCGATTTGAAAACGCCACTTCAAAAGGTTATAATTTAATAATACATAACCTCCAGCATCAACTGTATTAGCGTCTGGAATTAAAAACTCAACCGCTTCTTCACCATTTCTATTCATTTGAAACATGCCTTGACTTCCAATCAATACGTTGAATTGCTTCGATACTTTATAATTCCATTTTACATGATAAAGTGAATTATTTAAATTCATTATGATATCAGGAGTAAAAATTTTGTCCTCATGTTCATCTAAATGATTATTGGTATTTCCTATAACAAGAGAAAGTATACTCTTGTTGAAAAAAAACTGATTTTCAGTAGAAATAAAATGGTTTGACACAACCTGAGCTGGTGCGTTAAGTCCTCGTGTTTGCACCTCTGTCTCAAAATCAGAAGGAACTGGATTGGCTTCATGTGTATGCCCCGGTAATCCAAGTCTACCACCATAATAATCATAATTTAAACGAAATAACCATTTCTTTTTATGGTAACCCAAAACCAATTTCCCTGCCTGTTGGCTAAAACGAGAATTTAACACAATGTTTCCATTAGGCAACCTATAATCAGCAAAATTATCATAACCCGCATAGGCATTAATATGCCAGTTCTTTATGCTAGCCTGATAACCCGCATTGACGTTCACTCCAATAGTATTTGCATCTGCTCGGGTAGAAACATATCCTTTTTGAGTATTTAAATCTGCAAAGGGTTCATCTTTAAAATAGAGAACTCCTCCCATAGCATCTGCACCATAGAGTAATGAGGAAGGTCCTTTAACCACCTCAACACTTCCAATCCCTAAGCTTGTAATTGGTAAACCATGGTCTCCCCCCCATTGCTGGTTTTGAATCCTGAGACCATTTACATATGTTACTACATTTGAACCTGTTAATCCCCTGACGACAGGCTTTGAAATTCCAGGTCCAATTCCTGTCACATCAACGCCTGGAATATTACTCAACGCCTCCCCCAAAGATTCACTCTTAATCACGTTTAAATCAGAAATCTGTTGACGTGAAATACTGGCAATACTTTCTCTCTGAATCCCTGTTTCAGACGACACAATGACCTTATCAAGATGACGGTGCAGTTCTTCCAAAACAATCATAGAAACAGATTGATTTGAACTAAGATCTAATATTTCAGTTTGATACCCCTCCGATTTAACTTGCAATTTAAGCGTATTTATTTTAGACAATGGGATAGTGACTTCACCACGTTCATTAGCGTAAAAGCTATGCGCGTACTCTTCAATAAATATTTCTGCGAATGGGAGAGGTAAGCTATCATTATTGACGACAATAATTCGTAAGTCATTTTGAGTCAGGCCACAAAAGCTAATTATCAAAAAGAAAAAGATTGTCAAAAATTTCATACATTTGCAATAATGTTGCAAATATAAATAATTATGCAACACTGTTGCAATTATGACTGAAAATTTATTAAAGAATAAGGGCATTCGTAATACCAGTTTCCGTCAATCAGTTTTAGATATTTTTCTAAAAAATGAAAACGCTATCTCGTTAGAAACTATTGAAGAGTCATTGGGCCGACATGATAGAATTACATTGTACCGAACATTAAAAACATTCACAGATAAAGGCCTAATTCATGAGATAGTATTACCAGGAGAATCTAAGAAGATGGCCTTGTGCGATAATAGTTGCAGCAGTAATGATCACCAGCATCAACATATTCATTTTCAGTGCAACTCTTGTCAGGAAGTTTATTGTTTACCCTTATCAGAAGAGTATAACATTACACCTAAGGGTTTTACTGTAAATTATTTTGAAGTCATTGCCAGTGGTATTTGTAGACATTGTGCTTAGGCATGGTTTTTAAACCGTAAGACACATACTTAAAAATTGTTGGATTAGTAATTAGCCTTTTAGTCAAGTTAATCTTATCTTTTATTATCCTTATCTTTACCATTAAATATGATTAAAGATACCAAACTGGCTGTTTTAATTGATGGTGATAATATACCTTCAAAATACGTCAAAGAAATGATGGAGGAAATTACCAAATATGGTACGCCTACAATTAAAAGAATTTATGGTGATTGGACAAGTCCCCATGTGACAAAATGGAAAAATGTACTCCTAGAAAACGCCATCACACCAGTTCAACAATACGGTTACACAACCGGAAAAAATGCAACCGATTCAGCAATGATTATTGATGCCATGGATATTTTATATTCTGGTAAAGTGGATGGTTTTTGTCTGGCCTCGTCTGACAGTGACTTTACCAAACTGGCTACCAGATTAAGAGAAGCTGGCATGCAAGTGTTTGGAATTGGTGAAAAAAAGACCCCTAACCCATTTATTGTAGCCTGTGACAAATTTATTTACCTCGAAATTCTGCATCAGGATGTTGACGAGGAAGATGTGAAAACTGGCAAAAAACGGAAAACAAAAAGACAATACGATAAAGTAACCCCGCAGGTAATAAGACTGCTCAAGAGCTCTGTATCAGATGCTGCGGATGAAGATGGCTGGGCATTTCTAGGAGATGTCGGATCAATGATTTTAAAAAAGAGAGCCAATTTTGATGCACGGAATTTTGGATTCGACAAACTGACACCACTGTTCAATTCCATCAACCAATTCGAAATTGAGGAACGAAGTCAAGGAAATTCTAGGTTTAAATTAATATATGTACGGAATAAATAATCTATAAACTGCTCTATGGAACAATTAGGTAATCGTAAAATTCTACAATTTTTCTGGTATTCTTTGCCACTTGCTATCATTCTAACTATGGTTTGGTTGGTAAAATCACCACTATTTGAATCAAATGCAAATCAACTAGCACCTGCTGTCACTATTGATTTATTATTAACACTGCCCTTAGTCTATTTTTTAATTATTCGAAAAAAATCTATTCCAAAAACAACCACTGTACTGGTTTTAGGTATTGGCGTACTGATTGCCTCCCTAATCCTACCAAAACATGACCAATGGTTATTAAATTATGCTAAGATATGGTTATTGCCTCTTGTTGAATTGTTGGTAATCACTTATGTTTTTTTTACTATTCGCAAGTCGGTTAGGGCCTTTAAATCAAGTCAGAATAATGCAACCTCTTTCGATTTTCACACTAATTTAAAGGAAGCTTTGAGTAAAATTATCCCCGTCAAAGCCATACCTTTTGTTGCGATGGAGATAAGTGTATTTTATTACGGATTTATTAGATGGAAAAAATTAACCCTCAATCAGCTTGAATTTTCATATCACAGGGAAAGCGGTACAAAGGCCGCATTATTGATTTTAATTTTAATCATTGGTGTAGAAACCTTCGCGTTCCATATTCTCCTAATAAATTCTGCGCAGGTTCTAGCCTGGATATTAACTGGTTTAAGCATCTATTCAGGGTTTCAAATTTATGGTATTTATAAATCATTAAATCGGCGACCGATTAGAATAGAAACCGATAAAATCCATTTAAGATATGGCATAATAGCGGAAGCTGAAATTGACATGGGAAATATTAAATCAATACAACCACAAAAAGGTGAAATTAATAAAGAAAGTGGCACTATTTCTTTTTCTCCATTTGGCAATTTAGAAGGACATAATGTCTTATTTGAATTAGAGCGCCCTATCATGGTTTCCGGACTATATGGTGTTAAAAGACATACTAATTACTTAGCTTTATTTGTAGATAACCCTAAAGACTTCATTTCAGCTGTTCAAATGTCAATCAAATAATCAGCGCTACTTTTTTTATAAGAAAGCTTAACGAATTAAAATTGATGTGAAATTTCATTTATATTTGGCTTTAAACTTCATTATTTATGGAAATGCTTCGCATTGAAAATATTGTAAAGCAATATGCTAATCACAAAGCTCTGGATGATATATCAATATCTACTCAAAAGGGTGAAATATTTGGACTTTTAGGACCGAATGGCGCTGGAAAAACAAGCTTGATCAGAATCATTAATCAAATTACTGCGCCAGACTCAGGAACTGTTTTTATAGATGGAAAGGCCATCCAACGCGAAGACATCACCAAAATAGGTTATCTTCCAGAAGAGCGCGGACTGTATAAAAAAATGAAAGTTGGGGAGCAAGCGCTGTATTTTGCTCGCTTAAAAGGGATGCCTAAAAATGAAGCCAAATTCAAACTAAAAGAATGGTTCGAAAAATTTGATATTGGAGGCTGGTATGACAAGAAAATTGAAGAGCTCTCGAAAGGAATGGCTCAGAAGGTTCAGTTTATTTCTACCATACTTCACGAACCACCCTTACTAATATTAGACGAACCGTTTAGTGGGTTCGACCCCATCAATACAGAGTTAATAAAATCGGAAATAATGAAGTTGAAGGAAAAGGGGACTTCAATTATGCTTTCTACGCACAATATGAATAGTGTTGAAGAAATTTGTGATTCAATAGCGCTGATTAACGAATCGAAATTAGTTTTGAACGGGAAGCTTTCTGATGTAAAGGAACAATTTAACACGCATACTTATGCCGTGAAGTTTAAAGGGGTTATGATGGCTTTTGCCAACGCATTATGGAGCAATTTTGCACTAGTAGATAAAGAGCAAATTGATGACAATACTGCCGTTGCGCATGTTCAACTTAAAAATGATAATTCTGTAAACGACTTATTAAAAGCCGTAATGCCAGCTGTAGAAATCATTTCAATTCAACAGGTATTACCATCAATGAACGACATTTTTATTAATGCTGTAAATCAAGCGAAAGGAGGTAACCATGAATAATTTAAAACTAATAATCGGTAGAGAATATAATACCAGGGTTAGAAAGAAATCGTTTTTAATAATGACCATCCTTATTCCAATACTATTTATTGGTTTTATGTTTGGTGTAATGTATCTAGCAGTAGAAGATGAGGAACAAGTTAAGGTACTTGTTGCAGACCCTGGCAGATGGTGTGGTGCTGATATTTTTGAAGAACAGGCCTTAGATAAACCAGCGCAGTTCTTCTTTTATGAAAACTATATCGATAGCGCTAGTCAGTTTTTAAACGACCCTCAATTCGAAGAATATGACATATTAATTAGTTTAAACGAAAAAATACCTGAAAATCGTAGGGTTGTATCATATTACAAAAAAACACCTAGTCTAGGCACTAAATCTTATATTGAAAATAGGATAGAGTCGAGAATTAGAGAGTATTTTGCCTTAAAAAAGACCAACTTAACGTTAAATGAATACAATTTGATTCAACTGCCTTTCGAATTCAAATTTTTAGATGCTAAGGATCCGGAAGGGAAGGACAATTCAGGGCTAAAATCAGGAATCGGTTTTGGTTTTGCCTTACTGATCTATATTTTTATCTTCTTCTATTCCAATCAGGTCATGCGTGGTGTTATTGAAGAAAAGACAAATAGAGTGGTCGAGATTATTATTTCATCCGTCAAACCATTCCATTTAATGATGGGAAAAATAATTGGTATTGGACTAGTAGGACTTACCCAATTTTTAATTTGGGTGGCAATGTCTGGCATTGGTCTCTTACTATTAAGAATTTTCGTCTTCCCTGACCTGGTAGATCCTAGCACCTGGGATGCTGCTGCAATGGAAAACGGAGAAATAGTTGCTAACGGACTTCAAGGATCAAATTCTATGATAAATTTCATTTATTTTGACGTGAACTGGCCAGTCATGATCGGTTTCTTTCTCATCTATTTTATCGGCGGATTTTTAATTTATTCTGGCATTTTTGCCATGATTGGTGCCATGGTCGATTCTGAAACAGATACCCAACAATTAATACTACCTGTTACCTTACCATTGATTTTAGCCTATATTGTAGCTTCAATGATGATTACAAATCCTGAAAGTACTATCGGGACGTGGTTTTCCATCATACCACTCACCTCTCCTATCGTCATGGTTGTGAAAGTTGCATTAGGGTCTGTTGGTCCTCTGACATTAGCTATTTCGATTGTATTGTTAATTGGTACATTTATACTCACCACATGGATGGCAGGCAAAATTTACCGTACAGGCATTTTAATGTACGGCAAAAAAGCGAGCTGGAAAGAGGTTTTTAAGTGGCTTAGATATAAATAGCTGCATGAAACGAAAAGCAACTGCAATTGGGCTTATTGTATTGATTTGCTTAATAGGCTTAATAGCCATTAATTTAACGGGCTTTTCGCTAGACTTTATGGCACACCTTGAAGGCTATAATGGCTGTCAGTCGTCTATTAAATTACCTTATATCTTAGTACATATTTTGTCCGAAATTGGGATGGTAACCCTTATGATTTCCTTATATGTTTATTCTCTATTTTTTAAGCTTAGTAAAACGGCTGTAAATAAGGCAATTATCTTCAATACCATCAATTTAGCCATAATGGGGTATTTTATTTTTAGCTACCCACTCTTAGAAAAAGTATCCGCAGCTGATTGGGGAGGTAACCTTACGAATTCAAGTGTATTGGTAAATCCCTTGCTTTATATCTCTATTCTATCTTCCCTTGTTTTAGCATTATTAATCCGCCGGCACCGAGCCATTCAAAACAACTCCCGATTAAATAAACGTATCTATTTATTAGTCATTGTGTTATCAGCCTTAGAATTAATTGTTGTTTTGGCTACACCAATTGAAACCTGCATTGTATAACATAAGACCCTTAAATACCTCATTTTAAGATTTTAAGGATAATAAATTTGGAAAATTCAACTATTTTTTGTATATTAGTTATAACCTAGGACTATGAAAAATCGAATTGCCATTATTGACATAGGGACAAATACGTTCAATTTATTAGTAGTTGATAGGTTAAAACACCAGTTCGAAATCATTTATAAAGAACGTGTTGGCGTAGGTTTAGGTAATAAAGGTATCAATAATTCCACCATTGCGCCATCTGCTTTTAAAAGGGGCATCAAGACTTTAAATGAATACAAAAATAAGTGCCTTGAACTCAATGTAACTTGTATTAAAGCCATTGGTACCTCAGCCATACGGAATGCAAAAAACAAAAATGATTTTTTAAAGGCTGTCAGGCAACAAACCGATATTGACATTCAAATTATTACAGGTTGCGAAGAAGCCAAACACATTTACCATGGCGTCATAATAGATCACACCTTTGATACACCGGGGGTAATAATGGATATTGGTGGTGGCAGTACTGAGTTTATTTTTGCAGACCAGTCTGGCATAGTAGATAAGGCCAGTTTTGAAATTGGTGTGTCTCGCATTTATCAATACCTTGATAAGCCAAAGCAGCTAGACGCAGAAATGGTTGCCAAAATTGAACGACACCTAGAGAAGCAGACTCACCATTTTTTTGATAATAAATCAGTTGATGTACTAATTGGATCTTCAGGTTCTTTTAAAACATTTTACGAATTGTACGATAACAAGCAATATCCAAGAAATGAATATGTAGAAATTGGTTTATTGGACCTTATCACCAATCTAAATCACATCATTTTCTCAACAAAAAAAGAAAGAGATAACAATGATTTTATTATTCCAATTCGGAAAAAAATGATCAATATCGCTGCTGTTAAAACAAACTGGATTATCAAAAAATTAGGAATTAAATCGTTTATTGTATCACCCTATTCCCTGAAAGAAGGTGCTATTTTTTACGATTCCAAACCAGCTCCTTTACTGAGTTAGATAGAATCTTTCGTTTTTTCCATTAAATCAGCTAAAAAAGCCCTTGCCCTGAATAATTGCGCTTTAACGGTTCCAAGTGGCAAGTTCATATCAATGGCAATTTCTTCATATGATAATTCTTGAAAGTACCTTTTCTCAATAAGGTCTCTATATCTTGGTTTTAACGTCTGAACAATGCTGCGCATGTGCTTCACCTTTTCTGAATGTATGGCTACTTCTTCAGGATCTTTTTCAGTACTTTCAACATCAATAGTCACTGCCTCTCCATCACTGTTGGTGTAGCCTGTATCCATTGAAGTAACTTGAATTCTTTTTTTACGAATAAAGTCAATGGCATTATTAGAAGCAATTTTAAATAACCATGTGCTAAAAGCGAAACTTGGTGAGTATTGGTGCAGGCGATTAAAAGCTTTTCCGAAAGCTTCAATGGTCAAGTCTTCGGCATCTTCATCTTTAGAAACCATTTTTAGCATCATGAAGTAAATTGACTCTCGGTATTTTTCCATTAATTCAGCATATGCAGGTTGACTACCATTCAATGCTTTTTCTACCAATGCTAAATCTCTTTGCCCTTTTTCCGAAAGGTTTTTTCCTTTTACCATGCCTTTTTATTGCTTTTAGGATTCGCATAATATATAAACGGTATAATGACGGCATGAATTAACTCATAAAAAGGATATAACCATACAAGATCTCCCATTTTTAATCGTCTTAACAATAAGCCGTTAACTAGCCAATACAATGCGTATCTTAACACCAAAAGACTGCCAATAAACAGTCCCCAATTGGTATTGAACAGTAAAATAAATAAAGAAAACCACATCAAATACAACGTCAAAGGGAATATTCCTAAAAACAACTTGTTAATAAGTTTGTATTCTGGAGCAGTAGTATAGTGCCTCTGTTTTTGAGTTATCCATGCATGCCATGTTGATTTTGCTTCAGAATAAACGAATGTATTCGGATTAATATTAATGGCTACATTTTTAGGTGTAGCCACATCTCTAATTAAAAGGTCATCATCTCCTGAAGCAATATGATAATGCTTTTTGAAGCCTTCATTATCAATAAATAATTCTTTAGAATATCCCATGTTACGCCCTACTCCCATATATGGTAAACCAGATTTAGCAGCAGATAAGTAGCTGATTGCAATCGACACCATATCAAATCGTATAAATTTATTTAACAAACCCTTGCGTTTGTAAAACGGTCCATACCCTATCACTATTTGTTTATTTGATGTGTAAGAAGAAGCCATCTCTGCAAGCCATCCTTTTGAATTAGGTTTGCAATCAGCATCAGTTAGCATGATTAAACCATGCTTAGCTCCCTTAATGCCAACCGTTAGTGGTATTTTTTTTCCAAATTTTCTGTGTTTATTTTTTTCTAGTTGAACCAGTCGTAAATTAGAAAATTCTTTTTGGTAGGCCTTTACAATATGATTGGAATCGTCCTGACTTTGATCATTAACCACAATAACCTCAAAATCTGGATAATTCTGATTGAGTAAAGTTGGTAAATGCTTGAACAAGTTATCCTCTTCGTTTCTGGCACATACTATTAGGCTAATTGGTGGTTGATAATTCGTTGCATCTGGCTTGTATTTGTGAAGTAGAAGTCTGAGGTTAAAAATAAAAAGATACAAAATTTGTATGCCTACTGCCCCGATAAATACAAACAGTAAAATTCCAAAAAAATCAAGTTCAAACAATGGTAAATATGGCATAGTAGATCTTAAGGTAAAAGTCCTACTTTTTTTGCTTAAACCATATTTGAAATAAAATACTTTTCCACAATCAATATTTAGTCATGGTTTTTCATTTGAAAGCCATTTACAAGACCACTATCTTATTAGAATATCAAATAATTTACACCACGAAACCATCTTTAGGACCAATGGCTTCAGGTAAATCGGTTTCACCAAGCATTTCTCTTAAGTCAATTTCAATGGTTCTGGTAAGTGAAGTCATTGGTACATCAAATGCTAAAGCCTCAAATGGGTTTTCGGTATAATCACCAGCACCTTCCATCATCCAAAATATCCAGGATAGAAGTGTAGAAAAGGGAATAACACCCCATATCATATAATCTGGAAGGTTTGCATCAGTAAAGGCGGACAATAGACCTAATGGCAGAATAAAAATGAAAATATAAGTGAAATAAATACTTAAAGAGGCGTACTGGCGAGGTAATGGAAAATTTTTAATGCGTTCGCATTTGCCCTGAAGCGTGTAAAATTCTGTTAGTAAAGCCTGCATTTCCATATGTCGAAAATCGTCTATTAACCCCTTTGATTTCAATTCTTTTAAATCGTTAGATTGTTGCTGTATGAGTTGCGTGCAACCATTTTTTTTGGATAATATGTATTTTACTTCGTCGTCATTCAGAAAATTTTGTAATTCCTTGTCAGGGTCCTCGTTAGGAAATAATTCTACAATGTACTTTCTATATCGTTTATTTAAATTCCTATCGTGTTCCCATGGCTTGAGCGTTCTGAGTTGTCGCTTTAAGCGGTATAACCAAGCAATATGCCTATATATTAACCGCCTGTTAATTGCATGAATATCTTCTTTTGAAAGTTTAGTGGTGGCAAAGTCGTTTGTCACAAAACCTGTTACCATAGCACCCCAGCTTCTGCTAGAATTAACAATCCCGCCCCAGATTTTTCTTGCTTCCCATGTTCTATCGTAGGCAGAATTATTCTTAAAACCAACATAAAACGCCAAAGCAATACCTAATAAAGTTAAGGGCACCCAAGGAATTTTTAGCCAGGCGAATTCAAAGCAATAGTATAGAACTGCTATAGTGCAAGAATAGGCGATAAAAACTAAAATTGGAATTAAAGAAAAACGAAGAAGGTTTAAAGGATTAAATACTCTATCTACATACATAATATGGTAATTTAGTTGTTCAATTTAAAAAGAAAAGCTGAGTTCTCTTTTTATTGGAGGTAAAATTAAAAATGCGTACATACATTTACTAAAACATTTCAAGGATATTCTAAAAGATATTACTGAAATTGTAAGCATTGCTGTTATTCAAACTCGTGCTTCAGTAAACCAAAAACCATAGAATCTTCTGATTTATTATTTGTATAATAATGTTCTCTTAATAACCCTTCTTCCTTAAAGTTAAGCTTCTTAATTAATTTTAAAGAAGCATCATTATACGGCGAAATAAATGCTTCAATTCTATGAAGATTCATTTGTTCGAAGCCGTAATTTATAATTGGAAAAATGGCTTCTGACATCAAACCTTTTCGTTTATAATGCTCATCAAATAGGCCATACCCTATTTCGGCACGAAAATGATCGATATACCATGTATGAAACCCACACCAGCCAATTATTTTTTTGGTTTCCTTATCTAACAGTTGAAAATACAATATCTTTTTATTGTGCGAAGCTATTCCGCCTTGATATTTGGCTTTCTCTTTAATAAGCGCTTCTTCCGTATCAATACCTAAAAGGTCCTTTATCTCCTCATCAGTATAGGTTTTGAAAATTTCATCATAGGTTTCGTCAGAGATTTTTCTTAAAATCAATCGGTCTGTCAGTATTTCTTCAAAGTTCATTTTTCAATCTGTAATGCCTTTTCCATTTTTAAATGTGGAATACCATCTTCATCAAAATAATCTCCCACTTTATTATAACTATTTTTCAAATAAAAATTTACAGCGCTATCTCTGGCATGGCAATAAATGAATTGAAACCCTTTCTCTTTGGCAAATTGTTCACAAAACCTCATCATTTTAGATCCAATTTCCAGATTCCTATATTTATCAGACACGACTACTCTCTGCATTTTAATGATACCTTCTTCTGGTACAAGCACTGATGTGGCTTCCACTTTATTATTAATCATCCCAACAACCTGAACATGATTTTTCTCTTCATCCAGCTCTTTTTCAGTAAAAGTTTGTCCTAAAGGCTTGCGCAATATATGTTCCCTCAGCTCCACAGCTTTCTTCCAAAAAGCACTTCCATGTTCCGTAATTATAAAATCAACATCCATTATTTAATCGTATGTAGTAGCACTATATTAAAAAATAATGACCTGCTATCCACTAATTCTCACTCAAAACTAAATATAAAAAATAACAATTAGCGACTTTGGATTTCCGCTATTAACTTCTTTCTGTCTTGCTCTGTAATACCATATACGGGTTCTTTCCAACCGATAGAGTTGTAATATGAAATGGTTTCATCTACACTCTGAGAAAAATCAGTTAATCTCAGGTCAAAATTTTTCTTTAACGATTTGTTATCAAATGTGAAATGATCACCATCTATCCATAATGGCATATTTATCCATTGCTGCACGTTATTTTTATTCAAAACATATGGTGAAATATTTAGAATTTTAGGTGCTTTATCCATAGATCGTGTAACATCATTTACAATTTGTTTAATGGATATTTTAGGGTTTGAAATCACATTATAAGTACCCGTTTTATGTGTTTTAAGCCCCATCATAATCGTTTGAACTAAATCCTGGACATAAGTAACGGAAAACAACCTTTCTCCGTTATCAGGTAGTAGAATAGGATCATTGTTTTTAACTTGATAAATCCAATAATAAAAACGATCAGTCGGGTCGTACCTTCCATAAACCAGGGCTGGTCGAAAGATCACGCAACCTTGCTTAGCATTCTTCAAAATTCGCTCACATTCTGCTTTCCTATGCCCATAAGACGAAGGTGTTCGGTCGGATGCTTGCAATTTTGAACAACTCAGAATTTTGGATTCTTCTCCCTTCATCATAACATGTTTTTCCGTACTTTCATAAACCGAACACGTAGAAATGAAAATGTATTTTTTTAGATTCCCTTTAATCGATTTTAATGTATTTGAAAGGACTTCAGGATAATAACAGGATAAATCAATGACATAATCCCATTCATCATTTGCTATTTGTTTCACAGCTTCTGTTTCTCTATCCCCTTTTATTTTGCGTAAAGCTGGAAAAAGATTAGATTGAGTTTGTTGCCTATTAAATAAAGTAATATCGTATTGCCCTAAAGCCAATAGGTGCTCTACCAAATTGCGTCCTATAAAATTGGTTCCACCCAGAATAAGTAGTTTTTCCATTAAACCATATAATTAAAGTGAAGATTTAAAATAGGTTTGATACCACTCCGTTTGATCATGATCAATGGCCGCTTTGTTGACTTGATGTTTTGGATCGAGTTTGGATAACAAAATTTCAAGAGAAGCAAAATCCCTCTGGCTAACTATTTTAAAACCGTGCCTTTGTAATAACTGAGCCGAAACTCCCATTCCTATTTGATAGGCTGGTTCGCGAGATAACCTATGCCCCTTATAAATAACTTGACTACCGCAAGCCGCACTAACATCCATCATAATGGCCAATTCAATTTTATTATCTCGAGCGACTTGAAGCATTTTATTGGCGCCAAGCATCATCTTTTCAGTCACATCTCTTCCTGATTCATCAATCACCTTTGCTTTTCCATCCAAAACATCTGCACCATTTCCACCTTCCAGATCTGGGATTTCTCTCGGCGTTCCAAAAGCAAAATCCTCAGGGCAAAAGGAAGTAATTTTAACATTTTTGTATTTGGTAATGTCAATAACGTTAGGATAATGACCATAACTAGTTCCATCTGCTCCGCACAATACCCCTACTAAACAAGCACTGGTCAAAATCCTTAAAGGGTCATTTTCGGATGGCATTCTTAATTGATTTAAGTAGTCTTTATCAGTCATAATATATTATGTTATAAAGTTGAAAATTACTGACCTCAAAATATCAATGTCTACTTTTTCAATTGGATGTTGAAATCCACTGAGAATCTCAAGTGTTCCATTCGGTAAAATATCGGCACTTTTTTTAGACTCTTCAATGCTCACCATGCTATCTTCGCTTCCAATACAAACCAGCACATGATGTTGAATTGATTCTAATTCTTCATTTTTTAATCGCTCACCATTGCCTAAGCCATGCATCATGGCGGCCGTTTTTCTAACCACTTGTTTCCAGTTATTTTGGGTATGATTAATCTCTAAAATTTTAGCAAAAGCCGGTACTTTTTCTTCCATTTTTTCGGGATTCAACATTTTTGTTTCAGCCTCGGCTGACTCTTTTGTCCAATTGAACTTTGTTCCTAATGTGACAATCTTATCAAAAAATTCAGGATGTTTGAGTACCGCATTCAAAGCAACATACCCCCCCATACTGTATCCAAACACATGTACGTATTTAAGGTTATTTGTCATCAAATAATCGATAACATCATTTACAAAAATGGGCATTGTAAATTCCTTATCTAAAGTATTAGAACCATGCCCTGCAAAATTAAAAGTATGAATTTCAAAATCACTTTTTAATTTTTTTTGCAGTGCAATAAACTGATTTTTTGTACCGAGTGCCCCATGCAATAACAATAAATGTGGTTTCATTCTGATTTTAACATTAAAAGTTCATGAATTTTTTTTCCTAAAAATGGATTAATGTCAGATCGCTTCTCTTTTACCAATGTCACAACAGCTATTGAAGTATTTGTTTCAGGCGAATAATTGACATCAGTGCCCCACCAACCACCGTGATAAAACAAATGATAGCCAAAATCGAAATGATATAAACCTAAACAATATTTTGATTGCGCTGGAGGCAAAACGCAGTTGTACATTTCTTTCAGGATGTTTTTATCTTTAATGATCTTTCCTTCAAAAAGGTATTGAAAAAATAAAGCTGCATCCTTAACAGTTGATGCAATGCCACCTCCACCATATAAATCCCACGAAGGGTTTAAATCATATGAATCGTATTGATAATTTTTAGCATATTGATGCGCAAACGAAAGCATACCATTTGGTTTGACTTCCAATCCTTCGAACCACGTATTCATTAAACCGAATTCTTGATACTTTAATAATTGGCGCATAGCTGAAAAAAAGGGCGCTTCGGTTATCTTTTCAATTATTTCAGTCAATAAAAGGTAATTAACATCAGCATAATTATATGTTTCTCCTGGTTTACTTATTGGCTCACCAATTTTTAATGCCAGTTGTATTTGCTCTGCTCTACTCCATTTGTATTGAGGCTGTTCTAAAAGAAACTTAAAATAGTCATCATCAACATAATCATGAATTCCAGAAGTGTGGGACAATAAATGTCTAATAGTAATTTTAGTTAAATCGTAGCCATCATTTTTCAATGAATCTCTAGAAGTTGGGTTAATTAAGCCGTTGATCGGCTCATCAAGCGTTAGCTTTCCCTCTTCAACTAATCTTAAAATTGAGGCAGACACATAGGATTTAGTATTACTGGCTAACAAAACAGGTTGATTCGCACTAAGCTTGGTGGTTCTGGCACTATCCGAAAAGCCAACAGCTGAAGTCCATGAGATATTATGATCTGGAGATTCCACATGAATCAAAATACCTAAAGCATCCCGATTCGACTCATAAACTGAGTCTATCATATTCTGAAAAGTGGTTTCAAACAACTGAGCTATTCCTGAAAAAGGAATGGCTATTAACAAGAAGACAATGTAAAATTTAATGTTCATATTTTAATTAAATATAGCCAAATAAATAGTAGTTGACTAAACTTTATGATTTGATTTTCGCTCTTCATCTACTTTATTCACCCCATAAATATCTACTTCCATTTCCATGAATTTGGTTTTAAATAATAATGACATACCATTTTTACGCGCAACTTTAATTGAATCGATATTATCGACGTGAATAATTGAAATCAATCTATTTGTATTTATATTTTTAAAACCATACGTTTTCATGGTTTTAGCCATCTCAGTGGCGTACCCTTTTCCCCAATATTTTGGCTTTAAGGAATACCCAATTTCATATTCTATTGTATCATGAATATTCCGAATCAAAATACCGCACATACCGATAAAATGGTTGCTTGCCTTATCTATTGCCACTAAATGACCGTATTCGTTATCATTGTATCTCGTTAATTGCTTATTTACCCAATATTCCGCAGCCTCTTTTTCTGATTTATTTTCATCCGTACCTAGGAACTTTAGTCGGTCATTATCAACAAAAAATTCCGCCCAACTTGAAAGGTCGGCCAATGCCACTTTTCTGTAGATTAATCTTTCACTTTCTTGATGATAATAGTCCTTATGAGTTGCCATGCCAATTCATTGTTTTAATATTATCTCCATTAGAAGCAATAATCATAAAGCCCATTTTTAGAAGTAATTAACCTGTTAATTCTGCCTTTTCGATAATTGTAAATCTGTACCCTTTTTGCAATAATTCTTTCAGATCTTCCTTTCTCTTCAAAAACGCGATAATCCATACCATATTTTTTGATAATCATGAATTCAAAATTTTGTATTTTTAATTCATATGGTTCGTATTTCACGTCTTTTCTATCATCAAAAGAGGTTTGACAATTGATTGTCTTTAAATTGGTTTTCACCAAAGCATTTTTTGCTTTAAAACCTTGAACGCTGACAGGAAGTTTGCAGATGATAAGATGATGCTCCGGATCATAGGTTCCTTGTTCCAGGTTAAAAAACTCATCAATGGTCATTTCATTAGTATCCAAGTACAATTCGAACCCAGCTTGATTTGATAAGATGTTATGGGTGCTATATCCACGAAATACTTTGAGGGTTAATATTAAAATGGAACCTAAAAAAATTAGTACACCAAAAAACACTCTCATAACCTGTATCTTTTGCATGTAAATATATGAAATTATACTTTGGTTACCCCCCTTCTCTACTATAGTGTTACAACCTTTCGAGAACAGGGACTCCGTTTTCGCACCGAATATGATTTGGTTGTACTGGAACGGAACAATCACTGCCTATTCCCCATCTTTCATTATAGTCATGTTGGGCCTGATTATAGTCTTCGACTGCTTTCAAAAAAGGCGATTTAATGTTTATAGGATAAGCAATAAAGCCTACAGGGCCTCCACAAGCCTTGCTGCCATAAGCCGTAAAATCCCAATCAGATTCATCTTCACAACTTACATTCTTAACCATTTCCTCTATAGATTCAAATTGCTCCTCAAGCCTTAATTGATCTTCCTCAATAGTGAGACCATCTTTCTTTTTGCAAGAATGACTCATTAGAATGAGCGATAAAATCATAATGGTACTTAAATATTTCATAATGCTTCAGTATTGTTTTTATCTGATGTATATTTAAGTATAAGGGTTGCTTTCACTTTAGCGCAAGTATGTTTCCAATAAATCTGATACAGATTTTGACTTTGAATCAGCACTTATTTTCTCCCTAGTTTCTTGACTTAACACCTCCAATACTTTTTGCTCAACCGCTAGCAATGGTTTTTCATCTGGAGGTTCTGGAAAGAGGTTTTGTTCTTTAAATAATCGTCTGGTCACCACAGACACCTCATGGGCTCCCTTATATTTTTCTTGTTGCTCCAATAAATAAGCCAGTGCAATTAAGCCATAGGCGTCATCTGGCGATTGACCTTGTTCTTCCCTGAGCTGGTAATACTTTTTAATCAAATCATTAGCCGTTTCATAATCACCTTTAGCAGTGGATACAAATGACTTATTGAAATGATCAATGGTATACATACCCATAGAACCAATCTTGTGGCTGATTTTCATACTTTCATTGTAAAACGCTTCTGCTCGGTCCATATTCCCAATCAACCGCCACATTTCAGCATTCATATGTGCCCGATACATGAGCCATTTTTGATTGCCTGTCGAAGCTGAAAGCTCGACTAATTCGTCACTTAATTCAGCCAAACGCAAGGTATCTAAACTTCGTTGAGCATTACGACATAAAGAGGTTAAAGCACCTCCAATGAGTGTGTCATTATTTGTCGATCTACCCATTTCTAGGACTTGGTTAGCCAATTTAATTGAGCCTTCATCATCACCTTCCTGAAACAATTGATAGGCTTCACTGAGCATTTCTTTTGGTTTTAGCTCCACCACCGTATTATTTCCGCCCTCATCTTCAACCTGTGTTCCACCTTCTAACTGTGAATTACAGCTCATGACCACTATCACTAATATGAATAGTATCAAGTAAGTTTTATTTTTCATTTGGCTTATTTTTCAGCAGTTAAATAGGTCATTCTATACTATCTCAACAAAAATTTTCCCTTGGAAAGTATGCCTGATCCACTAGCATTTAGAATTTCGTAAATATACATTTGCTTTTCGGCAGCAAGGTGTATGATAGATTCATTCGATTGGAGCGTACCTTCATATACCTGAGCACCCGTTAAGGTAAATACCCTAATAATCTCACCATTAACATTATTGATAGCACCAATCTTAATTTGGGATTGACCGATTGGTGCTAAATAGAAATCTTCTGAACTAACACCTTCTACACCAAGATTTCCCAAAGTAATAAATGTTCTTGCTGTATCAGCACAATCATTGCTATTTCGTGTCGATAGACTAACTTCCCAGGTACCAGTGGTAGCATACGTAGTATCTATGATTTCAGAGATATCTAAACTAAAAAAGTAGGACGCTGCTTGGCTAAGTCTCCATATAAAAATTGTGTCATGATCCAGGTGATTAGCATTTGTCATATTATATGATTGATTGATGAACTCAACATACGCTGGTACAGTGCCGGCAAAATCATTACCGGAAGGTGTTAAAGCCGACGAAACCACACTGAATGATGCAGTAGGATTAATGGAGTCGAGTTGAACAGTATCTGTAACCATAGCACCAACATTGTCAGTTACTGTTATTTTGAAAGTTCCCGGATTCAAATTGGTCCACGTTTGGTTTGTGAAATTTTGAGTAGTCCCTATTTTTTCCCATAAATAAGTGTAAGGGGTTGTTCCGCCAGATGCATGGACAGATAGACTTCCTCTTCCTGCCTGAAAAGTAACTACTCTGCAAATTGATGGCACCTTGGAAATGCTATCAATGGCCAATGTTTGCGCACAACCAAGGGTTTCGATTAATAAAATGGAGAATAAAATTATTAACTTTTTCATCACTTATAATGGTTTGTGTAAAACTAGTTATTTCTTTGAAACTACCTCAGCTTTCAGTTCAAGTTCTTTTACCCAAAGCCATAAGGTTAATTAAATTGTCTTTTTCCAAGCAAAGTCAATACACCAAAAATTGGACCTAAGGCTAAAAATATATAAACAAATGTTGGGTTTATTGAGTCAAGTAAAACATTCAACAATAGAATACTTACGATCGTTATTGAAAACCCAATACAATTTACAATGGTTAGTGCAGTACCTTTTACGTTTGGAGGCGCATTTTGAGCGACTAAGGTCGAAAAAAGTGGAGAGTCTGCAATGACTACCATTCCCCAAAAAAGAAGGCAACCTACAAATAAAGTTTCTGACGCTATGGCAAACATTAATGGAGACAAAAGACAACATGCACCTGATAAACACAACATCATTGTTGCTGTTCGTCTGGTCCCTAACCATTCTGCAAAATACCCACCCAATACGCAAGCTATACTCCCTATTCCAATAATTAAAAAAGATAATAATGAAACACTAAAAGCGCCTTCCAAATGTTCGGCTCCATATGTTTTTAACATAATGGGAACAAATGCCCAAAAGGCATACAATTCCCACATATGGCCAAAATAGCCAAAAGCAGCAGAACGAAATTTATGATTTCGAAATACACTAACAAAAGCTAATAGATCCATTTTAGTGTCTGGCTGACGGTATGGGCCATCTGGAACAAGCATTGCCATCATCAATCCACCCAAAACTGCAATAGATGACGTTAAAACAAGTACATATTCCCATTTGATGTGACCAATAATGTTCTTTGCAAGGTGCGGAAAAGCTGTACCAAGCACTAATGCCCCAACAAGAAAACCCAATGACTTCCCGAGTCCTTTTTCATAATGATCGGCTGCTATTTTCATTCCAACTGGGTAGATACCTGCCAGAAAAAAACCAGTCAAAAAGCGAAGTGATAAAATACTGGCTAAATTATTCCCTTCCCAAATTATGCCAATATTAAATAAAGCACCGAGCAAAGCACACATTAAAAAGACTTTTGACGGTGAAAAACGGTCGGCTATGGTTAAAACGGCAAAAATGAGGGTCCCTGAAATAAATCCAAATTGTACCACCGAAGTCAAATGGCCTAAGACACTTGACTTTAAACCAAAAGTTATTACTAGATCGCTCATCACCGCATTACCTGCAAACCACAATGATGTACAGCAAAACTGAGACAGAACTATGATAGGCAATACTAACTTAAATTGTTTCATTAAATGCGTGTTGATAGCTTTTGCAATGCGTCAAAAATCCAAGGTCTAAATTAAGAAACATATGGTAACGATCCCTCCTCTGTATTTCCAAAAAATCATTAGCCATTACACCAGTCAGACGATTATAAGCATTATTTCTTGTCAAATAATTGGATGGTATAGTCTAATAATTCTTCACCACCAAAACTTCCATGCCCGGGAACTACGGCGTTCAATTCGCCACTAAAGTTAGCTTTTACTTTTTGAACAGTTTTCGACCATTCTTCAATATTAGCATCTGTTAAGCTTCCCTTATTGGCCTTGTTCGCCTTAATCAGGCAACCACCAAACAATGTTTTTTTGTCTTCGATATAACTCACAATATTATCAGGCGAATGTCCAGGCCCAAAATAATGGTTTGTGATATAAGTGTCTCCGATACCTATACGTATTGAGTCTGTAAAACCATGCTGCGGAATCACATCATTATGCGCTCTATCTGAGCTCGCCAATTCAATCGTCATATGATTGGCATAAGATGGCACACCTATTTTATGAAATTCAGCCAAACCACCTAAACAATCAATGTGGAAGTGATTAATGACAATGGCTGTAATTTTACAGTCTAAGTCATTTTCTATCCAGCTAATCAACTCTAATGAGGTACTATCGTCTGTAGGGGCATCAAGTACAACTGCTTCGCCTCCATTTGCATATATCATCCCATTACACGGAAAATTATTATACGATTTTAAAAAGGACTTATGTACAAATACATCATCCTCTATTTTTTTTATTTCTAAGTTTTTCGATCGGTAGATTATGCCAATACTTTTAATTGAATCATAATATCCATTTGCCCAAGCTATGGTAGGGTTAATCCATTCATCAAGCGGCTTAAATATAAAACCGTGCTGCAAACCAGTATTGAGTTCTACCTCTTTAAATTGTGGGATACTCAATCTGGAGGATTTAAACCGCTCAATGGCTGAAACACCATATTCGTCAGTGTTTTCAAAAATCGTTAAGATGTTACCACAATAATTAATGTTCGGAATGCTTTCAATGTCATCATCCATAAAACTCGCCACAAAAACAAAATTTAAGTCTGGATTATTGGCTATAGTCGATACATATTGAGCAATATACCCACCTTTTGAAGTTCCAACTACAGTAATTGATGATGGACTTACACCATTATTTATTAGTGAATCAACTTGTTTTGTTATTTTTTCGGCATATTCATACGCATTTACATTGCCCTTTCTTTGTTCACTTATGACCTTGAAACCTGCTTTTTTAAATTGTTCCAGAATTTCAAAATATTCCATTTTTCCATAGCTTGGATGTAATTCATCTATTTGGTGTTCTTCCATAAACCTATTATGCAGAAAGAAGATATATTTTTCCGCTTTTTTTGGCTGACAAGAGCAGACAATATTAAGCACATATATCAAGCACGCTATTTTTAGCAGGTTTCGCATCATGGTAATTTAAAGGTGTTATTCATTTAACATTGACATTTTCGATAGGTTGCTCTCTAAGCAAAGTAGAAATCTACGAGGAGTAAAAAGCTGCAAACTACTGCTAAAATAGTAACATATATCCAATCGTATCTGGTTATTTTATGCTTTTGGTGAAATTCATTTTTGGTCCAAAAAAATAGCCCGGTTCCCGAACCAAAATAAACCATGAAAAGAATGAGATTTGTTTCATCTAAAAAAAGATGTCCTTGTCTCAAACCGAAAAAAAGCATGAACAGAATTGAAAATATAGCTGCCAATGAAAGCCCAAGGCCGGCAATAAATCCAATTTTTCTTTTTTCGGTCTGTCCTACAACAGCTATGAAGGCTAATATACCAACAAGTAGAAACCCTTTAGCCTCATAAATCAGGCTAAACCAAGTCACGTTTTTTCCGCTCCAACCTGCAGCGAATGCGCCAAAATAGACATAGTACGCCACTATGCAGAGAGCAAATACACAAATTGCAACGTTAACTAGAGTCAATAAAATTCTGGATATGCTACTTGAGCTGGATTCTCTCATTAACTCATTATTAGGTATTATTTTTATTTTAAGGAGTAATATTACTAAAACAAAAAAATCAAACAAAATACTTTTAACACTTTCATAAAATCTAAGTACTTTATTCATCAGGTGAAAACTTGAAGGAATTGAATAAATCTGCAATAAGGATAGTTGACAGAATAAAACATTTATTTTTGTAATCAAGCTTATGCGCAAAATTGTATATTATGTTCTTATTCTTTTGATGTTGTCTTCTTCAGCCTGCCAACGCCAAAATAAGTTTAAAGCCGATAAAGTTCAATCTGGCTATGCTGCGCACATAGATACCACAGAGAAAATCACTTATGATACGATTCCCAATTCAAAAAAACCAATTCATAAACGGATAGAGAAATTTAATGACAAAATGAATAAGAAGAATAATGCAATTGGATATGGTTATAGCTACGTGACTTGGATTTTTATTATAGGCGCTATTGTAGTAGGAGCATGGTTAGCTGTTAATGGCGTCATTTAGGTCTTATTATCATGATTGAAATTGACTAATAACTTTTTTCAATGACCTGCAATTTTTCGGCTATTGCTTTGCCCGTATTACTTATAGCCTTTATTAGCTATAGTTTTGATTTTTTAAAACTTCGGTGACCGGTAAGAGTCTTTTACTGTTTTATAATTCTTTGGGTTATTGTTGTGTCATCTATAATTAGCTGAATGTAATAAGTTCCAGGAGACAAATCAGTCAAATAAATAACATTAAAAGATTGATTATGCACAGCAACTAGGTTTCCAACAAGGTCAAAAATAATCACCTTGCTGATATCTAATTCAGTATCAATCTTGAGCTGGCCGTTGGTAGGATTCGGATATATTGTTAAGTTTAAGTTCTGGCTCTCACTTATACCTAAAGTAGAACAAGTGTTATTACAATTGTTACTAAAAGAAGAGATAGCACCAATATTTAAATTTTCAACCGTCCAATTACCAGTTGCCCAGGTAACATCATCAACTTCTATACAAGTTAGATTTGGATTGAACTGAGCGAATAACGTTAAAGTCGTATTACTCCCATTTTTCACGTTAAGGCAGGTAAGTTGATTGCTACTACAATTTAAGAATGCTAAATTCGAGTTTTTAGATACATCTAAATGACTTAATTGGTTGCTAAAGCAACTTAACCAGGTTAAATTGGTATTTTGAGTTACATCAAGGCTTTCTATTAAATTGTAGCTACATTCTAAATTAGCCAGAGCAAGATTCTGAGTAATATTTAAACTTGTTAACTGATTGTGATTTAAATACAAATAGGTTAGCGAAGTAAAATCTTCAATTCCGGTTAAAGATGTAATGTTCTTAAAATTTAGATTTAAATTATGTATTGTATCTATAGCCGCTGTCGATACGATTCCATCAGGCGTGCCTGTATCATACCCCAAATTAATTAATGCTTGCTCAAAATTAACATCAGGTACTGCCGTTGTTTGTGCCATTGAAACAACACATAGCATATTAATCAATACTAACAATAGTTGTTTTTTCATAATGCTGTATCTAACTAAAATAATTGATGCACTTTTCGCTAGGAGGGTTGCAATGCTTATATTTTTTTTAGCCTATCACTAATTATCTCTTAAAGCTTCTTTGAAAACTTTTGTCAGGTTTTCTGCTAGAGCGTTGTTTGAATACATAATTTCCTCAACCAGTAATCTGGCACTTAAATTTAAAGTTCTTCTTAGCTCTCTTAGTTCTACCGCTATAATTAACATTTCATCTAAATGGTTTAGCTCACTTTTAGGAAGTTGGTCAACGCCTCTACCATGAGCAGATGGTAAACCTAAACGCAAACATTTTATAGCAATAATGTGCTCTCGGAGATTACTAACCCAAAATTCTGCTTGCCATAGTTTTCCACGATTTATAGCTCAGTTGGCTTATATAACGTTCCTTTAAGATTAAAACCATCTTCACAATTTATGATTACTTCTGTCTCTTTCATTATTTTTTAAAATTACACCAACGTTTAATATGCAGAGTAGCGACCAAAAGAGAGCCATGATTTCATATATGGCGGAGTGCCTTTTTATATTTTTAGCTCTCCTTTCAGTACTATTTGGACTTTACTTTTAATCGTCATTTTTTGTTCGTTCAGCAACTCTACTTCCATAAACCCTGTTCTTTCTGAACACTGAAAAGAATTCATTATTGTCTTATTCAACTTCATTCCCCAATATTTTGCTAAAAAGGTATGTGTCCCACCTGTTACTGGATCTTCATTTGTGCCACTCCAAGGCCAAAAATATCTTGACTCAAAGTCAAAATTAGTTTGTTTCGATAACGCAGTAATTAATACACCGTTTATTTCAGTGTGTGATCTTTTTAACTTATCGAAATCAGGTGATAGGTTTTTCAATATTTCAGCACTCTCAATTTCCAATAAAAGTATTTTGGTTTCATTATTATACTCACTGTTAGTTACTTCATTAAGTCCAAGTGCTGCAAGTAATTCGGCTGGCACTTTCTGTGGTATAGTTTGGTAAATGGGAAATTCCATTTTTATGAATTCTTCCTTAAACTCTATTGGTAGTTTCAGGTTTTGAATATTCACAAAGGTGATTGCGTGTTGTCCATTTTTTTCACAAATAACTTTAGAAGAAGCTAGTGTAGCGTGTCCACATAATGGAATCTCCATTACCGGTGAAAAAAATCTAATTGGATATTCTCCTTTATCATTAGGTTCTCCAATAAATGCCGTTTCCGACAATCCCAATTCTTTTGCAATTAGAAGCATCTCTGAGTTAGAAAGTGACTCCTTTAATAGGCAAACACCTGCAGGATTTCCTTTAAAAGGTTGGTCTGTAAACGAATCAACGATATATGTCTCAATTTTTTTCATCTCTATTCCTTTGCATGAATTGGTGCCAATGGCTTGGTTTGGTGTGTATTTCTACTCTCTGTTAAAATCGGTATTTATTTAAGGTCCCCAATATTGAAATCGATAAGTAGTACCTTCTATCACTTCAAATGAAATCAAACCTTCAGTTTCTGGATTCGAAGAACAAGTAATATTATGTTGCCCAGCAGAAATAGGACCTTTCTCTCCAATTTGATAAGACCAAATCTTTCCATCTACAAATATATTCCCACAAAGACCTCCATTATCATCTTCCACAATCAAGTAAGTTTTATCGTCATCTGATTTCTTATACTTCCCTCTCAAATCAGAACCAGTAGTACAAGCTGAGGAGAATAGGAGAATTAGAATTGTTGTGAGAAATATTTGGTTTTTCATTTTTTAATTGTGTTTAGCGTTGAAATAAAATTAGATATTTATGGCTAACATAGCTTTACTGTAATTTTTATTTTTTGTTACCAACCGTTTTTAAAAAAATATAACAGTCTTTGGCAGTAGTTTTTTTATCCTGGCTTTTTCTTTTTCACTGAAGTTATTTCCAGAAAGATGTAATTCTTGAAGTTTATTCAAATTCTTAATTTCTGAAGGAAGTGATTTTAAGTTATTACTACCCAATTCGAGATATAGTAAATTTTCTAATTGTCCGATTTCTTTTGGTATGGCCTCTAAGTCATTAAAGTTTGCTATTAAAATCCTTAAATTTTTTAATTTGCCAATTGAAGGAGGTAATGTCTTAAGATTATTCGAACACACACTGATTTCATCAAGACTAATCAATTCAGTCAAAACTTCGGGAAAACTAGTGAATTTATTGCCTAGTAAATTTATTGATTCAATCTGAGTTAATATCGAAATGTTCTCTGGTAGAGTGTCAATTCCGTAATCTTCTAGATCGATACTTTTAACTGTTTGGTAGTTAATTATGGCTAAGTCAATTGATTTGTATTTGTAAAAACTTCTATTTTTTTTAATATAATCCCAAAAGGATTCACTAACAGATTTATAAAGTTTGAAGTCATATAGAGAATTGTTTTTGGGCGAATTCCATTTGCCAGTTGCTTCGGAATTATCCTTGTTCATAACACCTTTAAAAATCCCTGTTATTGAATCACGTTTATCTCTCTCGCAGAGAATAAATGAATTGTCCACATTTAAATGTCCAACTATTTTCAGTGAACCTTGATTAGGCTTATAAAAATAGCTACCTACTAGAGTAGAATCAAGAAGAACTGTAAAGCTCATATTGATTTTTAGATCAGACTTTGCTTTAATTTCGCCTTCAAAAATATATCTAGGGCAAAATGTGCTTTGTCCCAAGGTTATAAATTCGCTAACAATTAGAAAAAGAAATAGAATTTGTTTCATATGCTCTAATCTACAATTCTAAACTTTAAGGATCAGCTTTTGAAGATTAACTATTGAGCTTAATTTATTATTTGAATGGATAATTTGAAAATTTGAGCCAAATGAAAAAGTGGTCAAGTCTTATCTGCAATGGTTGGTAACGGTCTCGGCTATGAGTAGTTGCGTGGGTTAGCACTTAATTTTGCAAGTACACACCAAGCTGAAAATCCGCGAGGATTTTCAGAAGTAGGCGAGAACAAGCAATTACTTATAGTTCATTGTTGTGTATAGTATTTTTATATTATTTGTTCTCTAATCATATCAAATTTAGTCCGACTCATTAAACTTTTGTACATATTAATTTTCCTCTCGGAACAAAATTGAAAGATTTTTTCAAAATCACTTTCGATAATATTAGCTCCAACTATAATTTCTGCAATAGTATTATGAGGAATTTCAAATAAATCTATTTTATATGGTTTAATATCAATTGTCTTCTTTGATAAATTCAATAGGGAAATTATTCTTTCTTCCTCCTCATATGCCCAGTCTTTTGCCTTTGTAAGCATTACTTTAGGGTTTATTTTCACTCCCTCTTCAACAGGAACCTTTATCCTTTCATCACTATATTCAACAGGTTGTATTACAAAAGTTGGATCAAATGGATTTCCTTTCAATTTAAAGTAGTCAGATTCTCTATTGAAACCTACACAAAATCCTTTGTGTGAATTTGTGTAGTGCGCCCACATAAGTGTACTATCCCATCTTCTTGATAATGAAAATATACCAATTTTAGAATTTAGATTAGTAATTGCTCTATTGAAAAATTGTTCGCTAAAATTATTTGGTTCATCTTTTCTAACAGCTGTGATTTCAGATTTATATTTCCTTGTATATTCTGTCTTTATCCTTAATCTTTCTTTTTTTGTTAATTTTTCTTTTTCAAGCGATTTTATATTCCTTTCGGCTACAGTTTTTATAATCGAAATTATTTCCTCTTTGGTCGGTAAAATCGGAAAGCATTCAAACGGGTCATTTAATTCACGTGGTGGCGTAAATCGCAACAAAGAATCTTCTAAATAAGAGATTCTTTCAATAGGTAAATATTTATATACGATTTTCGTCATTGATATTATGCACAACGTGCGGGTATATGTACCTAAATGCATATATCCACCTTATATTTGTTTCGCTAAAATAATTAAATTATTGTTTATCATCACTTTATAACCTTCTTCTTTTTTATTAATATCACTTTTATATCTAGCCGTTTAAAAAACATTAAGCACTTGTAAACGTTTGTAAAATGGTTAAGTTCATTATTTTTTCATTTGTTTTAAATATAGTAAAATAATTAACTAAAGTATAGGTTATTAATGCCTCATTGCCCTAATCTTTAAAAATTAGGTTGAAAACGAATTTCCATAAAATCAAGGTCAATCGACAATTATAATTTTAACCCTTTCAGATATCTTTTGATTAATGTAAGATGGCCTTAAGTTATTTTTCCGATTCGTTTATCTTTGTGGCTTAATTACTATCCACTGCATGAAGTTTACACTTGAATCAACTGATCCATCCTCTAACGCAAGAACGGGAACTGTTACCACAGACCATGGTGAAATTAAAACCCCTATTTTTATGCCTGTGGGAACTGCAGCCACTGTAAAAGGCGTGCATCAGCATGAAATTGAGAAAGACATTCAAGCTCAAATTATTTTGGGGAATACCTACCATTTGTACCTAAGACCAGGGGTAGAAACCATGCAAAAGGCCGGTGGCCTGCACCAATTTATGAATTGGCAAAAGCCCATTTTAACAGATTCTGGTGGGTATCAAGTGTATTCCTTGTCTGGCACCAGAAAAATTAAGGAGGAAGGGGTGAAATTCCAGAGCCATATTGATGGAAGTTACCATTTGTTTTCGCCAGAATATGCCATTGATATCCAACGGGCCATTGGGGCAGATTTAATCATGGCATTTGATGAGTGTACACCCTACCCTTGTGAATATAATTACGCCAAAAAATCCATGCACATGACGCATAGGTGGCTAAAAAGATGTGTAGACCGAATGGAAGCCACTGAACCATTATACGGTTATCATCAAACCTTATTGCCCATTGTACAAGGCAGTGTTTATAAAGATTTAAGACAAGATTCCGCCAAAGCCATTGCCGATTTTGATTTACCGGCCAATGCTATTGGAGGCCTGTCGGTTGGTGAACCAGATGAGGATTTATATGAAATGACCGATTTGGTTTGCGATATTTTACCCACCGAAAAACCAAGGTATTTAATGGGTGTAGGCACACCGATTAACCTTCTGGAATGCATTGCCCTGGGCATTGACATGTTTGATTGTGTATTGCCGACCCGAAACGCCAGACATGGTAAAATTTATACAAAACATGGTGCCATTAATATCTCCAATCTTAAATGGAAGGACGATTTTAGTCCCTTAGACCCAGATGGCACTTCGTTTGTTGATAAAGCTTATACAAAAGCCTACGTACGCCATTTGTTTACCGTAAACGAAGCCCTGGGCAAGCAAATAGCCAGCATTCATAATTTAGCGTTTTATTTGTGGCTCGTGGGTGAAGCCAGGGCACAAATTGAAGCGGGTACTTTTACCCCTTGGAAAAACAAAATGGTAAAACAAATGGCCCAAAAACTATAAATATGAAACCAATTTTAACTGCATTACTTTTATTCATGGTTCAATTTGCCTTTGGGCAATTAACTGGTGATTTAGCTAAAGACAAAAGACCAGTGGTCAAAGATTTTTATTTCGAAATTGAAGGCCATAAACCAGGACAACTCGTTTTTAACATCAGTGTAAATGAAGCTGGAAAGGTAATTTCTTGCCAATTAGATAAAATGGCTTCCAAAGGGTATTCAACACCAACTATGGTGAAAGCCACTGACCATATTAAGGCGAATTTAATATTTAAAGAAGGAAGTGAATACCCTCAATTTCACAGAGGCGTGGTTACTATTTCAGTGATTAAACCATAATGTTTGGCTGGCTAAGTTTTACGGTTGGTTTAGGACTTAGCGTTTTGCTAATTAATCAGTTTATTCAAGCCGAAGGACTTTTAAAAAGAGATGTTTTACTCGGCTTTGGGATTAAATTAGCTTATGCCATTACTTATATTCTTATTTTTCAGTTTTATTTTAGCAATGGCACGTTGTATGGCGACTCCGCTACTTTTATCTCTGATTCAGCGCTAATTAATCAGGTATTTGCAGAAAGTCCAACCGATTTTTTCAGGTTAATGCTCGGTTTAGAACCACTTCAAGAATCGTCTATCCATTTATTAAACCAAACTAATATTTGGTCAGTAGGGGCCTCTTACGATTGGGTAAATGACAATCGGCTTATTCTTAAAATTAACGCCCTTATCCATTTCTTTTCTTTGGGTAATGTATATGTGCACGCATTGGTTTTTTGCATCTTCTCCTGTCTGGGAATTGTTTTAATTTATAAAGCTTTTCAAGGTTTTACTGGCCGCAAAACTGTATTTTGGTTTACCATTATTGCCTTTCCAAATCTGGCCTTTTGGGGAACAGGCTTATTAAAGGAATCTATTTTTTTACTTGGCTTTGGACTTTTGGTCTATGGCATATACAAATGGAAGGTGAATATTAAACCATCTATTTTTGCCATTGCATTAGGGAGTTTTCTTTTGGTCATTAATAAGCCGTATGCTGGTTTTATAGTAGTTGGTTTCGCAGCATTTTATGCCATTGGTGCACTTTTTCACTATTCGAAACGGAGTTTATTCATTACCACTGGTCTGGCTTTAGTAATGATTATTAGTCTATTTACCATACCATCCAAACTCAATTTAACCGACAAAATAAGCTATAAGCAAAAAGACTTAAATAATTTGGCCAAAGGCGGTATTGCTTTTATTACCGATTCGTCGTTTTGTACTTTCCCTTATCATAAACTAGATCATTTTAAACGGGTTGGTGAGGACGGCATTCTGGTTAAAACATCAACCAAAGGGATTTATAAGTTATTTGGAGAACCTACCTTCTACCCTTTCGAAATCAGTCCGTCCGAACAACTTTATGACGTCTATTTAATCTATGCCCCATCAAATAGTTATATTGAACCTACACTCATTAATCAATCGCCTTTACAATTGCTTAAAAATTCTGGTTCAGCACTCATCAATGTGCTCCTAAGACCTTTTCCAGGCGATAATGGCGACCAGTTAAAATACCTGAGTTTTATCTCAAATCTGGCTTTACTGGTATTCTTAATCTATGCCTTGATGAATCGCCGTCAATTGACGTTAAAATGCCTATATCTTGTATCCAGTCTTATAGGCGCGTCTCTTCTAATCGCTTTGATCATTGGTTGGTCAGTGCCAATTTTTGGTGCGATTGTCAGATATAAAATACCAGTTGACTTATTATTACTAATTTTAGGCTTTGTGATTTTAAAACCAATTTCTACTCCGCATGAAACAGATTCATAAGTTACTGGTTGCTTCAATACTTCTTTTATTAATGGTAGGATGCTATCAGGGCGACACAGCCGATTTAATTATCCATAACGCCAAAATCTATACTTGTGATAACAGTTTTTCGAAACACGAGGCCATGGCTATTCGAGATGGAAAAATTTTACAAGTGGGTCCGGAAAGAGAAATTTTAAATGGATACGATTGCGACCATATTATTGACGCTGAATTAAAACCTGTTTATCCAGGCTTTTATGATGCACACTGCCACTTTTGGGGTTATGCCAATACGTTTAATACCGTTAATTTGGTTGGATCGAAATCGTTTGATGAAGTGATTTCGCGAATTGTTGACTTTGATCGAGCCAATAACGTCGACTGGATTACCGGTAGAGGCTGGGACCAAAACCTATGGGAAGATCCATCATTTCCCAATTGTGATAGTTTATCCCAATTATTCCCCAATACACCCATTCTGATTCGAAGAATTGATGGTCACGGTGCCTTAGCCAACAAAAAGGCCCTTGAATTGGCTAATATTACTACCGAAACTACTATTGAAGGTGGACAAATTCTAACAGAAAATGGAGAACTGACCGGCGTGCTCATAGATAATGCAGTTGATTTAGTCATTGATATTATTCCCGAAATGGAAGCTGATGACAAGCTGGCCTTGCTCCAAAAAGCCGAAGCAAAATTGTTTGAACAAGGTTTAACCGCCATTCATGATGCTGGCATCACCTCAATTCAAAGAAAAGACTTTATTAAGTGGTATGAAAACCATGAGTTAACCATTAAAAACTATGCCATGCTCTTTCCTGAAGATGACAATATGGAATTTGTTAGAACAAATGGTGAGTACGATAGCTGCCACTTACACATTAATAGTTTTAAATTAATTGCAGATGGTGCTTTAGGTTCTAGAGGGGCGTGCTTAATTGCTCCCTATTCCGATTCTGCGGATCATTTCGGGACTATTTTAAGGTCAAAAAACAAAATAGAAAGCATAGCAAAGTTTGCTGATAACGTTAATTTTCAACTCAACACCCATTGCATTGGCGATTCTGCCAACCGTTTAATGCTCAACATCTATCAAAATACTGTTGGATCGAAGCCTAATCACCGCTGGAGAATTGAACATGCCCAAATTTTACATCCCAACGATTTTACATTTTTTGACTATTTAGGTGTCATTCCATCTGTTCAACCTACCCATTGCACATCTGATATGCCATGGGCTGAAGAAAGAATTGGAAAGGAGCGTTTACCTTACGCTTATGCTTATAAAACATTGTTGAATAAAGCTGGGCTAGTCGCCCTTGGCACTGATTTTCCAATTGAAAATATCTCTGTACTTGAGACCTTTTATGCGGCGGTTACCAGAATGAAAAAAGCATCTGAACACGGTGAAACTTATAATTCAGACGAACAACTGACGCGAGAAGAAGCTTTGTTAGGAATCACCCGTTGGGCGGCCTATTCGAGCTTTGAGGAAACCAGGAAAGGTAGCTTAGAAGCAGGGAAAGCAGCCGATTTCGTGATGCTTACCAAAGACATCATGACCGTTCCTGATGCTGAGATTCTAAATACCTTTGTTTTTAGTACCTTTTTAGATGGTGAGCAAGTGTTCTCTGTGGAGTAACTATACTCAATACATTAATTTTTGGCTCATTAAATTAAGCTAGATAAGAAATTTGAATCCCGGACTACTCTTTTATAATCTTAATCATATGTCTTTGGCCTGAATCAGTATTCAAACCGAGGAAATATATCCCTTTTGGTGCCTCCATTTCAATCGAAATTTGGTCAGAATTTATAAATTCTTTTGAATAAACAGATTGCCCAAGACTATTAAATAATACTGCATTAATGGTTTTATAAAATCCTTTTAAATCAACAGTTAACTGGCCACTTGCTGGGTTAGGATAAGCAAAAATTTGACGGTTTACCATTTCTTCTTCATCAATGGATGCTGGTTGCCCTGCAGAACAAGCGTCCATGCAGTCAGTACTAAATGAAGTTTGTACATCAACATTTGTCAAATTATTTGCAGACCAAGTAGAATCATCTACAGTTATACAGTTCAAATAAGGACTAAACCTTGCGTCAAAATCAATAAATTGAGTATTATTCCCATTTTTCACATTCAAGCAGGTGAGTTTATAGGCATATGAGACATTAAGTTCATTCAAGGCTGTGTTATGCGAAAGATCCAAGTCAACCATCTCAAGTAGATGATCGCATTGAAGTTCTTCTAAGGCTAGGTTATTGGATAGATCTATGCTTTTAAATTTCGCTCCAACTATGTTCAAATAAGTTAACGCTGTGTTTTGCGAAACATCAAGACTATCAATTAAAGCGCTATTGTTAAGATCCAGATGAGTTAATAATGTATTTTGAGAAAGATCAATACTGGTCAGGAAAAAACTATCACCTAAATATAAGTAAGTCAACGCAGTATTTTGTGTCAGATCGATAGTCGGATAATTAGCAAAAGCAGAAGTAAATTTGGTTAATGCTGCAAAATCTTCTATTCCTGTTGGATCAGTAACTCCCCCTCCAAACTCAAACGTGGTGATGGTGTCTATGCTTGCTGTCAACACCTGACCATCTAGCGGACCAGAATCATAACCACCGTTAATCAAAAGTGTTTCAAAAACCGGGTCTGGAATAGCTGTTGTTTGACAGGTTGAACCATAACTGGCAAGTAAAATAGTAATAAATAATAGTTGCTTTTTCATATCACTTGCTTTTTTAATTGATTATACGAGGAATATTAGATTTTGGTTACACAAACATATGATATTCAGGAAATTTTATTGTCTATAAATTAATACATGCATAACTTTAGAGTAAACGGTTAAGGACAAAAAAAAGAGACTAACTTAACGTCAGTCTCTTAATTTATTGAAGGATTATCATTAATACCCTTTAATCAATTTTAGTTGACGAGTTTGGCCACCTCCTGATAATTCTGCCAAATAAATCCCATTTTCAAGATTTGAAATATCTAAATGAGTTTGATTAGCTTTTATAAGTCTATCCATCACAAGTTTTCCATCCAGACTATATAACTTTAATTCATAGTGTTGTTTTGTATTAAAGTGGTCGATTTGAACAAACACGTTATGCTCAGCAGGATTTGGTCGCAGAACAAATGAGAAATTATTTAGTGGTGTGTCTTTTACCTCATCTGCAGAGTTTACCAAAGGGGTTATAGACGATTTGGCAGAGAATACCTCGTTATTTGAATCATTAGTCGTTGACTCCAAGGCCCCTGAAGCGCCTAAATCGACACGCATGACAAAAGTCTCTTCCTGAGCAGACATGGCTGCTTCTAAATCATCACTAGCTCCTGTCATATATCCCATGGTAAATGTGTACCCACCAGAGATAAAAGCATGTCCATCATTGTCTGCTGCAATAGCTGTGGACGTTTGTGTTGACAAGGTTCCTGGGTCAGGATCTGTTGTCGCATTTCGCCAAGCAAAAAAACCAGCAGCGTCATATGCCACCACATAGACATGATGCTCTCCTAATGTTCCAACGTAAGGTAATGGAAGCCCAGAGGTAAACGTCATCTCATCCCGATAGGTCCCTGTAAATGAAATAAGGCCATCTTTATAAACTGCACCATATCCACAAACATTATTGTTTACAATACTTTCAGTATGATGAAATGTTGGCCAAACTGAGACAGGAATAGGGTCTGGCGTAATAGAACCAAAATAGGCCTGTTGATTTAAACCAGTTGGTAGCATTCCAATAGTAAATCCAAAAGAACTAGATGTTGCCCCTATATAATGACCTGTATAGTATGCGTTGCCTGATTCGGGATCGACAGTAATTCCCTCGCCAAACATTTTTTGATTACTATTTCCTTTGACCAAAAACGTTTGATTTGGCATGGCACCGTCCTCGTATCTTGCAATAAACGCGTCCCTTTTATTATGAATGAGTGAACCAGGACCAAAAAGGAACCTCAAGCTTCCTTTATATCCGCCAATCATCCATAAATTACCAGCATCTCCAGCATCTTCATCATAGTCTAAATCACCTAAATATTTATGAGGCCCATAAGTTGCAGCATCAATGAGCCAATCAGCCGGTCCAATAGTTCCGGGTGTTGGCGAATAACGTTGAACGAACACTTTAACGCTAGGGAAAGTATTTCCGTGCTCTCCCCCAACATAAATTCGGCCGTTATTTTCGTTAATGGTAATGGCACTCAAATGAGTAAAAGGGTCTAAACTGATGTCGTCAATATAGTTAACCGCGCCGCTCCCAGCATCAAAACATGCCACATAGCCATTCGAACCTGGTGCCATTAAAACTGGGGTAGCCACACCGTCACCACCCATAAAGCTAATCCCTTCTTTAAAATTACCTGCCACATAAACTAAGCCATTAATGTCGTCAAAGGTAATACTAGCCCCGTAGTCTATGTAGGTGCCATCATTGTTATTTGACCAAGCAACCCACTCTAAATCTCCGCAGTTATCATATTTAACCACATACGACCTTTGATTTGACACGCCTGCCGTTGCAGTAATTGGTGCGCCAGATCCTACAAAAGTGGTCTGAACATCATATTGACCTGTAGCGTATACATTACCTGCATTATCAGTAATCACATCATTCGCCCGGTCAAATACGCCTTCATCCGTGCTTTGATGCCAGAATCCGTCAATCATCTCAATAGTAATGCAGCCGCAATCTCCAGCTGGAAACCAATCACAATTGGATTCACCTCTGGCGCAATAGGTCGTAGTTTCTGTCGGACTAACAATGATTGATGTCCCTGAACCGATACTTGCACCATCACAATCGTCTTCATACCATACCCATTCGTCAGCATCACCTAAATCGCTAGCAGGAATATCAAGCATTATTGTTGTTCCTGCTATGCAAAAAGTTGACACATCACTTGTAATATTAGGTTCCTCTGGCATATCGACGATTTCGAACATATAAGCTGCACCAGCATCACTCAGTGATGGATCTGGGACATCTAAGTCATCATCAAAATCTTGAAAAGGTGCTGAGGATGTGAAGCGTTTGCCATATAAATCAACACCAGCTCCAAATTCGTCATCAATTGCTTTATCTGGCGCTTCAATATGCTGAATTTGACCCCAGGTTCCCATGATATTTTGAAACAAGTGCACAGAACCAGCATTAGATGTACCTAAAGGGTCTTGAAGCGGCGCACCAACTACTGCGTAATTTTCAAAAATAGCGACGTCCCAACCAAACCTATCTTCACCTGCTCTTGGACTGCCAACAATTTTTTGGTCTAAAGTCCAAACCCCACCAATTAGTTGGTAAATATATGCAGAACCTGCGATATCAGGACCTAGGTCCGCAATTTCAACTTCATTGTGCCTATCGAGCGGTGCACCAATAATTAATCGATCGTTCCAAACATCCATACTAAAACCAAACACATCCCAATCATCTGCATCAGCTACTGGTGCTAATTCGTCCTCATATATCCAATTACCTGACAGTAAATCAAACCTAAATACATAAACAATACCGTCGCCAGATACCAATGGCCCTCCGGGGCCATCTAGGGGTGCACCAACAAACGCAAAGTCACCTTCTATAGCCACACTAGTTCCCATTCTATCTTCAATCTCTCTTGTAGGAGAAACGACTTTGTTTTGAAAGGTATAATCTACTAGTGTTTTTTCATAAATAAAGGCTGCACCAGCCCCGGGTAAAAAACTGAGACCATCCTCATCAAAATCGTCATGAGTCGTTCCAACAATTAAATGATTGGAGGATAAATCGACCGAAAAGCCGAAATTGTCACTTGCCATCTCATCCTCATTCCCCAAATCATTAAATTGATAAATATGTTGCAGAAAAACAACTTCATCATCCGGGTCAATGCTGTAAAGATAGACTATACCGGCGTTACCCATAATAGGTCCTAGTCCATCAGCACCATTATTGTCATCAAACGGAGCACCAATAGCTATTATGCGATCATAGATAGCAACTGAAAACCCAAATTGATCACCAGGTTGACCTACAAAAGCACCGGATGCATCTACAGCAAAAATTTCATCCACTTGTTGCCATTTGCAACTGCTCGCTATCCATTTATATAAATAAGCTTTTCCTGTGCTATCTCCACCTGTATCCTCGCCTGACGCACCAACAACTGCATAATCACCATAGATAGAAATAGATTTTTTAGCATCATCTAAATTCCCCCCTCCAAACTCATCATTTAGCTGTCTATCACTGGCTACAATTTTATTTTGAAATAAGGCTGTTTGAGATTCTGCGTATAAATTCGCATAGAGGAATAATAATAATATTATTCCTTTTAGATTAAGTGTTTTCATAATATATAGTTTTAATTTTTACTTGACTTTTTACTCTCTTTGATTCAATTTTCGGGGATTTGTTCAAACCAATTAGCCGAAAGCTATCAATGATCTGACGTAAATCTAGATGTACAATATCGTATTGATATCAAAAAAGATGATGATCTAAAAGTCTTTAAAAACAATTAATTATGACTCATCTAAACAGACGGTTTTATTAAAAAAGGTACAAATTAGTCCAAAGCGACTAGTAAATGAGTGCTAGGATTTGGACGTTTTGGCAGATCCATGATAATTATCAATAATCTGAATGGCTTGAATTCGATTTTCGACTTCTAATTTTTCATAGATTTTTGATAGATGTGACCTTACCGTGTTTTCAGAAATAAACAGGGCTTCACCAATTTGTTTATTGCTTTGGCCTTTGGCCAGCTCACTTAACACATCTAATTCTCGCTTTGACAACGGATTCTGAATCCATGAGTTGATGGCGCCATTTACCACAAAACCCGTTTTTGACTTTGACTTTTCTTCTAACTGATTATTGATGGTGTAACGCAGAAATTCAAGTTCTTTTTTAAACAATTGATTATTCTGAATGGTCTTTTTATGTTTAAGCCTTAAATTGGTATAAATGGCTGTTCCAGAAATAGCAATTAAGAATAATAACACAACTAAGGTAATAATAGTCTGCTGCTTTAATTGTTGATCTTTTTCAGTCAACGCCATTTTATTTTGAGCCAATTCTAATTCTTTTTGGTGTTGTTCTACATTAAAATTGAAGGCTTGTTCTGCCAATTTATTGCGTAAATTGGTATTAAACAGACTATCTTTAAACAGACTTGTTTGTTCATGATGCTCTAGCGCTTTTTCGTAATTATTCTGGTATCGGTAAAGTTGATATAATAGATGATTACTCCGCTCTTGAATTCTAACATTCGTAGAGTTTTTAGCTTCATCATAACCTTTGAGGGCATACACCATGGATTTCGAATATTGCTCATCAGCAAGATATGCATACCCCAAATTAACAAGGGCATGCGCCTGGAACTTTGAGCGCGAATTATTCTGGTTGATCGACAATGACAATTCCAAATAGTGAATGGCTTTTGAAACGCTGTCCATTTTCTGGTAAGCACGTCCCATTTTAGAGTAAAGGATGCTCTTAGCTTCATTTCCCATATTAAATGCCTCGACCATTTCTAAAGATTTTTTTGTATAAAGCAGAGCACTTTCATAGTCTCCTTTTTTACCATAGACTGAGGCTAACCCATTGTAAATCCTGGCTTCATTTTTTAAGTCTTGAACAGTCTCACATAATTTTTCAGCGGTTTTCAGCATTTCCAGTTGTTGGTCAACCATTTCCAACATACTATACGTAATTTCCTTATTGATCAGAATGTTTAACATTTCAAAACCATAGTTATTTTTTTGTGCAATGCGCATAGCCTTATTGTAATTCTGAATAGCGAGCTCTGGTTGGCCATTATCTTCATAAATACCTCCAATGCCCTGATAAGCATCAATGACCCAAGATTTGTCGTCTAATGTCTTGACAACATCAAGTGCTTTTGTATAATAAATAAGCGCACTATCATTCTCTGCAATATGATGATAATAATCGCCGATACTCAGCCAGGCAATGCCAGACACTTGGTCATTTTCTGATAATGAGAACGGTTTAACAAGGTTTAAGATGCGATTGACTTGTTTTTGATCGGTCATCCACCGATAGTAAAAAGATAACCTGTATAGTGCACTGGCTTGTTTGAGTTCATTCTCAAGTTGTACAGCAAGTTTAAAAGCTTTTTCATGATTCTGCACAGCCCCCATAAGGTTAGACATATACTCTTGTCGCTTACCTTCTAGTAAATGATAGTCGATAATTAACAATTGGTCTAACGGAAGTTTTGAATCTAAAAAGTTGTCATCAATGAGGGCTTTAGCTTGCTGACTTAATAATTTAGCACTGTCTAAATTAGTTCCCCAGCGTAAGTGATCATTTAATAATTTTAAGTTAACCGATAGATTGTTACTTATGCGCTTTGTCTCTGTATTTGCGAGCAGATGATCATTTTCACTTTGTGTAACAAACATCAAAACAACAAGGCATACTCGGGTAAGGTATGTATAAATTTTTGGGGGATTCATATTGATATATTTTAGGGTTAAAAGGGTCTTCCAAAACTACGATTTTTTTAAAAAAATTAGCTCTTTAGTACTAACAAATAACAGGCAGATTATCTGATGTTTAATTCATTATGCTTAAACCGTAAAAGAAATTGAATTTAAAAATCATTGGATTAAAAAAAGAAAGGAGATTTGCCCTCTGTAAGAACAAATCTCCTCCCTAACCAAAACAAAGAATTCCATTAATTAAAATGGAAATACATTAAAGGGAACCACCCCTTTAACGGTTTAAAAGGACGGACATGAAATTGTACGAAACTTTTGAATCGGTTTCTTACAATTAAAGTTCAGTCCTAGTGACAGTTCATGCGAACCACCGCTCGCATTCGATAATGTTGATGTGGTGATATCGTAACTATATCCAAATCTGAAAGCGCCTGCATCTACTCCAATAGATAAAATAAAGGCATCTCCAGGTCTTAACCACGTACCTACGGTAAAGTTACCATATTTAGCGTACAATCCCACATTTAATTGGTTAAATTCTCCCTGATAGGTATAAATAATATTTGGCGAAACACTCATTTCACTTCCAAATTTAGAGCTTCCACCACTAATTTTAATGTTAGCGCCTGCATGACCAGTAAATCGCATTGGCAATCTTGTATCGTTTGAAGAATTGATTAAAGATTCTTTTGGACGATTTAAGTGTTTTGCAGCTACCCCAAAATAAAAGTTTTCTGAAAAACCAACTACACCAGCAGATACGTCAAAAAATCCTCTTGTTCCCCATCCATTGTCAAATACTCTTCCACTTGGGATATCACTGGTTTGATAAATAAAACCTTTTCTTGGGTCAATCTGGTCACCAAATGTTAATTTATTCCAGTTTAAAAATTTCTGATTCCACCCAACTTGAGCTCCAAATAAAACAGAATACTTTTTAGATGCTTGTAAATGATAAGAATAAGCCGCATTCAAAGCATTCCAATTAATGGTATTCTGCCCTGCCATATCATTCATCATTGATACGGAAATACCACCATGTAAGGCGTTCACGTACTGATCGTACGATACCGTATTAGTAATGAACGCTCCTGGAATGGACGGCCATTGGTTTCTATAATTAAAATTAAGTCTCGGACACCCATGTGAACCCGACATTGCAGGGTTCAAATAAATTGGGTTAGCATAAAACTGTGTAAACTCTGGATCTTGTCCAAATGCAACAGTAGCACTTCCAATACATAAGAATAATAAGCTCTTTTTCAGTAGTTTCATAAATTATCTTATCTAATAGTCTTATTTTTCGTGTTAAATCTAATACCAATATTATGAGAAACAAAACTTTCATTTAAAAATTCTGATTCAAGCATATCGACTTGGTAAGTTAATTTAAACGATTTAAACTTTAACCCAACTGAAGCTGCATACTCACTATTTGATGAATATGAAGCACCAATCATTAGCCAATTAAATTGAGCAGATGCACCCGCCCAAATTTCTTTCTTAGTTCCGTATTGATAGTAAGTCAAAAACGGACTTAATACTGTTCTTCTGTTACGTGATTGGTAATCAAAACCTAACACGCCTGTTATTAATTTAGGGCTTTCCATTATCTCATTAGCCGAAGGTGAGTAAATTCGTTGGTCGTGACCCGCCAAATTATCAACAAAACCTCCTACATAAAACCAGTCTGTATTGATAACAAACCCTAAACCATAATCCTTAAACCATGAATTGTTACTGAAAGTTTCATCTTCCGGCCCTCTGGTAATGAGGTTTCCTCTTTCAAGCTCAATTCTATCAGCTGCTATGTTTTTACCCGAACTACCTAATCTTCCCATAGTTACCTTAAGGGCAGGCTCGAATACAACATGTTTACCGAGCGCAAATTTAGGGGAATAATATAAATTCGCAAGCATATTACGATAAACACCATTATTATAGTCGCCATACGTAACGCTTCCACCTATGCCACCTCTTGCACTCCTACTATATGTATCAAAATACATAGTCGCCATTTGGCTATTTACCAATTCGCCTGTCCATTGATTTCTGTAATCAGCTCCAATTCTAAAGTTACCTGCACTACCAGTAAAACCAGGATTAAGATTTAAGATATTTCGATTTGGAACTATTAATTCAGGATCTCTTAAGTTAACTAGTGCAATAGGGTATCCTGCAATCTTATCTAACTTTCTCAGGATTCTCTTTAGGTAGAAAGCAAAAGCTCCTGTTTTTCTTTTATTAAACGATAAATCTAATGGAGATATATCAAAAGTAGGATTGTAAAAATGCTTACCCGAATGAATAGAATTTCCACCTCTCACCTTATTCGCTTCTAATGCCAGATTCTTAGTTTGAGAATAATGAGAAGCGTTTAATGATTTTAATGCATACACATCATTATACATTGATGCTGATTCTTCAAGATAAACCTCAGCAGGATCCGTTACATCAATAGGTGTTTGAACCGTCGATTGAGAAGCTGTAATTCCAGTTATAATTGAACCAGCAGGAACTACTGATCCATTTAGCTGAGTCGGAAGATCCGAGGTAGCAGTAGTTTGCTGCGCCATCTGTTTTTGAGCTAAGATTTTTCGTTCTTCAATAATGGCTTTTTGATAAATGCTAGGTTTAGTCAAAGGACTTAAAAATGATTCAAAAGAAATAGTAGAGCTATTAACTGATTGAGTACGATTTTTATTGTCTATTAAATTATTGCCGAACCAAAGTCCGCTTCCGACACTAATTAAAAGAATAATAACAGCTGCCCAATTTCTCCAGTCATTGAACACAGTTTTTTCTTTAATTAAAGAGCTAGCATTAGGGTATTCCACATTGCTTTGTCTAACATAGGCATTATCCCATGCATCAACATCTGCACTGTAGTCTGGATTGTTTAACATGAAAGCTTCGAAATAACTTACCTCCTCAGGAGACAGGTTGCCTTCTTTGTAATTAAACATCCAACGATCAAAATTTCCAGGAATTCTCATTTATTCACCCTATCTATAACTTAGGCATGCTTTACTTCTAGCATACTTAGGTTTATCAATTTTTTCTTCATTTTATTTCGGGCTCTGAACAAATACACTTTCACTTGAGATTCTGACAGTGTCAAAATCTGGCTTATCTCCTTGTAATCGTACCCCTCAAGGTCTCTTAACAAGATAATAGACTTTTGAATTGGTGGTAAAATTGCCAAGCTTTTTTCAACAATTTCCATTAATTCAAACTGATGTATTTTACATCTTTCGGTGGAATCTGATCTCACTTCGTCAACATATGATAGTCTGTTGCGTCGTTTAATGAAATTCAACATAGTGTTATGGGCTGTGGTAAAAATCCACGATTTTGACTTTTCAAATTCAACCTTTCTACGGTTATTCCATAACTTTTCAAATACATCCTGTACAATATCGTCTGCGTCTGTTTTAGACTGTAAAAATTTTATACAATACCCGTATAAACGGCCTGATAAACTTTTTACTACGCTATTATACTCTTTTCTATTCAAGCTGTGTGTGTTCAGCACCTGAAATGTAAAACAATCGAAACCTATCAAAAGTTACAGGTGCAATAAATAATTTTTTATAAATATAGACAATTTGAAATATTCTGTTGGCATCATTTCAGAATTAATTCTTAAATTTAACATTCATCCAATGCTCATTACAATTTAAAAAACATGGACCACATCACCAGATTATTTGAGATCCCATATTATCAACTTGAAAAATATCCTCAAGAAGTAGCCTTTTCAGACAAAGTCAATGGAAAATGGCAAACTATTAGTACACAAGAATATATTAATAAGGCTAACGCTTTAAGTCGTGGATTAATTAAAGCTGGTGTTCAACCAGGAGATAAAATCGCCATTATTTCGAACAACCGTTCAGAGTGGCATATTACGGATATTGGGATACAACAAATTGGAGCAATAGGTGTGCCTGTTTATCCTACAATTTCCAAAGAAGATTACGCCTTTATATTTAATGATGCCAGCATTAAACTTTGCATTGTATCGGATGCAGAATTGTTTAATAAGGTACATGCCATTAAGGACGACGTAAAATCGTTAAATGCCATTTACGCTTTTGATGATGTAGGCGGTGCCATTGATTTTGCAGAATTATTTGAAAACGAAGACGAAACCTTAGATGCTGAATTAGAAAAAAGAAAGTCAGCCATCAAAACAGATGATCTGGTCACGTTAATTTATACTTCTGGCACTACTGGCAATCCTAAAGGTGTTATGCTATCACATGCTAATATAATGGCTAATATACATGGTAGTATTCCAAGAATACCCGTTGGACATGAGCATAAGGCGCTTAGTTTCTTACCAATCTGTCATGTTTATGAAAGAATGCTGCTCTATTTATACCAAATCCTTGGAATTTCAGTCTACTTTGCGGAAAACATGGACACTATTGGAGACAATTTAAAGGAGGTTAAGCCTCATGTTTTTACAGCTGTTCCTAGGCTTTTAGAGAAAGTTTATGATAAAATAATTGCCAGAGGTGAAGCGTTAACTGGTGTTAAACGCCGATTATTTTTCTGGGCAGTAGACTTGAGCGAGCAATATGATGTTAGTGGTAAATCTGCTTTATATCATGCTAAACTTAAAATTGCTCGAAAACTAATTTTTAGTAAGTGGCAAGAAGCTTTAGGCGGTAATGTAATTGTTGTGCCTTGTGGAAGTGCGGCTTTACAACCAAGATTAGCGAGGACGTATTTAGCGGCAGGTATCCCAGTACTTGAAGGCTATGGCCTAACAGAAACATCTCCAGTACTCAGCGTTAATTATTTGGGAGATGGAAATTTAATGATTGGTACAACAGGAAAACCACTGCATAATGTTGACATTAAAATTGCAGAAGATGGTGAAATTTTGGCTAAAGGACCAAATGTGATGCAAGGCTATTACAATAATCCTGAAAAAACCGCTGAGGAATTTACTGAAGATGGCTGGTTTAAAACTGGAGACATTGGACAAATTGAACCAGGTGGCTTTCTTAAAATTACCGATCGGAAAAAAGAAATGTTTAAAACTTCAGGTGGTAAATACATTGCCCCTCAAGTCATGGAAAATAAGTTTAAAGAATCTCGGTTTATTGAGCAAATAATGGTCATTGGTGAAGGACAAAAACATCCGGCTGCATTGATTGTTCCTGCTTTCGAATTTATTGAAGAATGGTGCAAACGCAAGGATATTCCGGCGAGTAAAAGCTGGAATGAGCTTGTGCAAAATGAAAAGGTGATCAGCAGGATTTCCAAGGAAATAGACCACTACAATGCTCACTTTGGTGGATGGGAGCAGATTAAAAAGTTTGAATTGGTACCAGAGCAATGGACGGTTGAAACAGGTGAGTTAACACCAACTATGAAACCAAAACGAAAGTTTGTAAAAGCGAAATACGAAAATTTAATTAAAGAAGTATACGCTTAATCATGGATTAATATTAATCCAATCTTCAATGAGCCTAAATTCATCTTGAGTTAGCTGAAAATCTTTTCCCTTTGGCATTTTTTTCTTGATGAGTACTTGTTGATTAATTAATTCCCGATATGAATAGAGGTTATCTATTGAAAATATGACTTTCTTTTTCTTTAAATGACAGACATTACACTTTGATTTAAATATTTGATAAATCAGGCTATCATTAACGAAAGGTTTTACAACATTTCTATGAATCAAAACATTTCTTGAAGGTGTTACGGATAAAAAACAAATACCAAATAAAATCAACGATATAAGTAGTAAACTATGCTTAATAGACATAATTCAAAAATACAGATAAAAATTAATTAAGGATGAACTAGGTTTTCGGCAAACATATCAGTGAACCAAATGGTAGTAAACATATCTGACCCCCTCATACTCCTGCCCTTCCCTTCAAAAAAAGTATAGTTAAAGCCTGTATATTTGTGAATTTTAGATACTTGTTTCTCTGTAAAATAATCTGCTAAAACTAGTAGTCCGTATTGATCATATTTAAAATTGGTCCGTTCTATTACCTTCCTATTATCTTTCCAATTTAATAACCGCCAACCTACCTTAGTTAAAATATTCTGATTCTTATAGTTGTAATAATATTCGTTTAATTGCCTATTTCGCTCCCCCTCCCACTGCTCAGTAGTCATAATTTTTTGATATAAATTGTATTGCAAATATTGGTTCAATTCTAAATTCTTTTTTCGTTCTACTGTAGGATTATTTTTTATGAGTTTTACGTGTTTGATTAGACCAGCCTTATCGTAAATAAACTGTGTTCTCAAATTAATGGCGAATGCCTGCACTGTTCGACTCATCAATTGCATTGACTGATTAAAAACTAATCGATTAGTTCTATAGCTTTCAGTTTTATTAAAAATTTGTTCTTCAAGAACATGACTCACTTTGTCAAAATTCAAAACCCATACTTTCTTTAAAACTGTATTTTGGTCACTATCTAAATAGTGATAAATCTTTTGATTGTAATAAGGCATCTCACCCTTGTAAGCATAAGTAATCATACGCTCAGCAATCGTATCTGTAGAAAAAAAGTAATCTTTTAATTGAATCAATCTTCCCAGGTTATCAAATTCTAGCTCGTATTGAATAGTTCTATTTTTAAACAAGCTATCAGACGATTCTTGAACAATAACTGATTTAATATGCCTTGACTTGAAATGTGATTGCAATAAAAAACACTTATACTCAATGTTAAAATTTTGAGCGTAAAGTCCAACAGAGCTCAAAAAGAAACACAGCAATACAATTCGTTTGACCAATAAACATTTCACAATACTAAATTATGGGTTTTACCGACCTAAATTCAAATGGTTTGAAAACAGTATTCACATTGTATTTTTAATCAAAACACCTATTAAAAAATAAATAATTCATAATCATGTTTTTAACTAAAAAAGATCAGCCATAAAAGAATAGATTGAGTTGGTGAAAAGCTGATTTTGCATATCATATATCTGATCTATTTTTTACTTTTGCAGCATCTTTTAAGAGCGTAACATGATATCAATTGATAATATAGGAGTAGAATTTAGCGGATCAACACTTTTTAGTCAGGTTTCATTTGTCATAAATGAAAATGACAAAATCGCCTTAATGGGCAAAAATGGTGCAGGAAAGTCGACCTTAATGAAGATAATAGCAGGGGAATCAAAACCTAATTCTGGCGCCGTTAGAGCTCCTAAAGATGCTGTGATTGCCTATTTACCTCAACATTTATTCACTGATGATAATTGTACTGTTTTTGAAGAAGCTTCTAAAGCTTTTCAACATATTTTCGATATGCAATCAGAAATGGACAGTCTCAATCGATCGTTAGAGACAAGGACTGACTATGAATCAGCAGAGTATATGTCTATTATTGAAAAGGTGACTGAATTAGGTGAGAAATTTTATGCGATTGAAGAAATAAATTATGATGCTGAGGTTGAAAGAGCCCTTCAAGGATTGGGATTTAAGCGATCTGATTTTACAAGGCCGACTAGTGAATTTTCAGGTGGATGGAGAATGCGAATTGAATTGGTTAAAATATTGTTACAAAAACCAGATTTAATTCTCTTAGATGAGCCAACAAATCATGTTGATATTGAATCTGTAATTTGGCTTGAAGATTTTTTACTTAATAAAGCAAAGGCCGTAGTAGTAATTAGTCATGACAGGGCTTTTATAGATAACATAACCAACCGTACTGTAGAAATTACAATGGGTAAAATTTATGATTATAAAGCCAATTACTCTCATTATTTGCAATTGAGAGACGAGAGAAGAGCACAACAGATTAAGCAGTATCAAGAGCAGCAAAAAATTATAGCAGATAATAAGGCTTTTATTGAGCGCTTTAAAGGAACATATTCTAAAACCAATCAAGTTAATTCGCGAGAACGAATGCTTGAGAAAATGGAAATTATAGAAATTGATGAAATTGACACCTCTGCATTAAAGTTACGTTTTCCTCCCTCTCAACGGTCTGGTGACTATCCAGTTATCGCCAAAGATTTAAGCAAGTCATATGGCGATCATGTGGTGTTTAAAGAGGCCAATTTATCAATATCGAGGGGAGAAAAAGTATCTTTCGTCGGCAGAAATGGAGAAGGAAAATCAACCATGATTAAGGCAATTATGGGAGAAATTGATTTTGAAGGAGAATGCGCCTTAGGTCATAATGCCAAAGTGGGGTATTTTGCACAAAACCAAGCTGCCTTACTTGATGGAGATTTAACTGTTTTTCAAACCGTAGATCAAGTAGCTGAAGGGGATATTAGAACACAAATTAAAAACATTCTGGGTCGGTTCATGTTTAGTGGGGATGCTTTAGATAAAAAAGTAAGCCTGCTATCAGGTGGTGAGCGGACAAGGTTAGCTATGGTAAAACTTCTGCTTGAACCGGTTAATGTTTTAATTTTAGATGAACCTACCAATCACCTTGATTTAAAATCGAAAGCAGTTTTAAAAGAAGCTTTGATGAGTTTTGATGGAACCTTAATATTGGTTTCTCACGATCGTGACTTTTTAATGGGCTTATCGGAAAAAGTATTTGAATTTAAGGAGAAACGCGTTATAGAGCGCTTTGAAACCATTGACGAATTTTTAAAGCGAAATAGAATTGAGAACTTAAAGGAAATTGATTTGATGAAATAAACCAAGATAAGTTTCAATTACCTCATCAAATTAATATAATGTTCAATTGTTTTCTCCTCATCTTTCCATGTTAGGCCAACAACTTGAACTAAATAAACATCATTGTTTTGTAAAATTCCTTTATAGTAACCATCCCAACCGACTTCTTTATCGGTTGTCTCAAATACTAATTCGCCCCACCTATTAAAAATCTTATAAGTTATTAGCTCCTTTATCCCCCACCCTTCAACATATATCACATCATTTCTCCCATCACCATTTGGTGTAAAGGTTGTTGGTAATTTAATGAATGTTTCAGGGTTAATGGTGATCTTATAGCTTGCCTCATCTGCAAAACAACCATAGTTATCTGAAATCACAAGCGTATACACTATATCAGTTAGTGGTTGTACGTATGGGTTTGCACAATCAGTACAACTTAAGCCAGTAGTAGGTGTCCACGTAAAGGTGAAATTATCAGAATCGTAAGGCATTGGTAAAAATATGGAGTCTCCGATTATCAATGTGGTATCAAAATCAGGGATTGTAATAGGATTATACACTTCAACAAAAGTCTCATCCAATGCAAAACAATCATTTGTATCGGTGACGGTTAGAAAATAGTTAGTGGTAATTGTTGGGTTATCAACTACTGAAGGAGTTGTACTATTATTAACAGAAAAAACGGGATCTGATGTCCATAAATAACGATAAGAAGGATCGGTGTAGGCTGTTTCTAATGTAACAGACTCGCCTTCACATATGGTATCTCCGATTATTGAAGCTAGCGGATTTTCAAATACAATAATCGTTTTAGTAACTGTATCAGTACAATTTAAAACACCGTTTAATACCCCCAACGTCACATCATATGTGCCAGGATTATAAATTTGTGGAGGCGGATTTTTTAAGGCCGAGGTTTCCCCGTTTCCAAAATCCCAATAGTAGCTAAACGCATTCAATGAAGCATTTGTAAAAGGAAAAGGTTGCGGGCAAACTGCAGTATCAATATCATTACCATTCCTAATAAAATTGGCTACAACCTCGAATATATTAATTGGTTTTGACTTGGTAACCGGACAAGATCCATCAGGATTTGACATAATTAACTTAGCTACTGTTTTTCCAGACGGAGGAACAAATTTATATTGGTGCCAAATTGAATCTACTTCGCCTGCACCCGTTCCATCACCAAAGTCCCAATAATATTGGCCTACATTAGTCATATCTTTCGTAGTAAATTTAACTGAATCGAGCCTGCAAATGGTATCTAAACCTAGTGTAGTGACAAAATCACCATCTGGGCTTTGAACATTAATTGTAATGCTAGCTGTATCTTGACAGCCAAAAGGAGAAGGGCTGGACAAGATAAACTGAACAGTATATGTTCCATTTTCAGTATAAACTGTACCAGGATTTTCAACCACCGAAAACAATCCATTACCAAAACTCCAATTAAACGTATTTCCAGCATTAACTGCTGAGGTATTCGTGAAAAGAACGTTTTCATCCGGACATACGTAAAGCACACCATCCACCGAACTTGTAAAACTTGCATCTGGGAACTCTCCAACTTCAATTTCTAATTCTACCGTACCATTACAACCTGATCCGATTTCAGTGTAAGTCATGGTGACATCATATGTTCCAACATTATTGTATGAACTTGTTGGGTTTTGCTGATTACTTGTATTACCATTACCAAAATCCCAAGCGAAGTCTAGACCAGTATATTCGGTAAAATCTGTTGCTGTAAAGTCAATATCCATGCCTGTACAAATTGAAGTACTGCTTGCTTCTATTGTACTGTATGGCTGGTAAAAATCCAAAAGGATTTTAGTAGTATCCGTGCATCCAGCTGCATTAACAACCACAAACAACACTGAATCATGAGGGTCAAACAAGTTACTATTTAAAGCAACTGTTGGGTTCTGTAAGGTAGAAGTAATTGAATCAGGAAAATGCCATGACCAACTCGTGGCAATTGTATCTGTTATACTGATATCTGTACCAGTTATATTGGCTGGGAAACAAATTGAGGTGTCGGATAATGAAAAAGCAGCGTCTATTGCATATACTTTTGTGTAGTTTCTTGCTGTATCAGTACAGTGATTTATATCTGTAACTACTAGCATTATCTCAACATTACCTGTTTCATTCAGTTCCGCAGTTCTAATTGCTAAATCTCCCATTAACGGTCGTTCATCAATACCTGTAAAATAATAAGAATAACCTCTACCACAATTTTCAAAAACATCAACAGAGTTAGTAGCATCCAAAGTAAATGAAACATCTTTACACAAGGCTGGTTCAACAGTAAAACCTGCCTTTACATCACGAATGTGAACAATAATAGATACCGTATCATCTGCACATCCAGTTCCTGAATTACTGGCTATTAATAAAACTATATAATCTCCAGTGGATGCATAAGTATGACTTGGATTAGAATTGGTAGAAGAATTACCATCTCCAAATAACCACATAACGGAAGAAGCATCTTGACTCTTGTTTTCAAAGTTAACAACCATTGGACTGCCGCAATCTATTGAATAATCAATTCCAGCAATTGGTCCGCTCACAACAATTGCATTGGCAATAGTTGTATCACTATAACAGCCGTTGAAGCCCACTTCAAAAGTAATATCGAAAGCGCCTATTGAATCCTCATAAACCCAGGTAGGATTGGGTTCTTGAAAGCAACTGAACAGTTTATTATTATCAGAATAATAATGCCAGGTATCAATACTATCGGCATACGGACCTAAAGTAATATCCGTAAACGAAACTGAGTCTCCTGGACATATTGCAGTTGCAGACACAGAGAAATCTGGACTAATTGTATCACCTACCCTTATAGGGATTGTATAAGATGTATCAATACATCCATTCGCATTGGTAATAATAATAAATGGGTTATAATAACCAACCTCAGTGTATACGTGGCTTGTATCATTGCCTGTTGTAGAGGTAGAAACTGTACCATCTCCAAAATGCCATTCCCAATTCACTATATCAGAAAAAGAAGTACTGCTCTCAAAGAAATTAACTGTTAGAGGCTTACACCCATCTACAACGTCAGGGTAAATTAATGCATTTGGTTTGTGAATAGTCGATACCACCTCAGCCGTATCTTTACATCCTGCCTGAGATGTCAGTATTAAAATATTCGTAAAATCTGTAGCTCCATTAATTGAATACTCATGCGTATCAATAACGGCATATGTGTGAAACGGTGTCACCTCACTCGAAGTACCTGCTGGCATTCCCATAAAAAACCATTCATACGAAGCGCCGTTTAAATCATTCGGGATAAATTGTGAAGTTAAAGGATTAGAACAAGAAAAATCGGGTGTAATAGTAAAAGAAGGGTCAACATCTTCTACATAGAAGGTAATGGTTGTATCATGTGGACATGGACCTCCTAACTCTAGCTTTATGGTATGATAACCTCCTGTTTTATAGTAAACAAAAGGGTTTTTAGCATTAACTGATGAATTGGCCGATAAAACCGCACCATTATCAAATGTCCATGTGTAATTTCCGGGAGGAGACAAATTATTTAGGTTTGCATATTCGTATAAACAAACTGTGTCATCTATAGAAAAACTTGCAGTTGGCCCTCCAATATTAACTTGCGCAATATTTGAATTTGAGCACCCAATGGTATCGGTGACCGTTAAGACAACTGTATAAGTTCCATCACCAGTATAAGTTTGCGCAGGCGGAAGATTAGCATTTGAAAAATTTCCATTGTCAAAATCCCAAGAATAGCTTAAAGGTCCCCATTGTGAAGAAGAAGTGTTTTGAAACGAGACTGTTAGTGGTCCGTCACATGCAAAAGCAGGGTTAGGATTAGTTGATATAGCAACTGCTGGTGGATTTGCTACAGTAACGACATCACTGTATTGCAAACTGGTGTTACAAGAAGGAAAATTAGTGGTTATCGCTAAAGATAAACCGAAAGTTCCCGAATTTGTGAAAGTATAATTGGGTGTAGGACCTGATGCTGTTCCACCATTAGTAAATACCCACGAAGTAGTTAGAATATTAATCCCATTACTTACTGAAGTAGTATTCGTAAAACCAACTGTAAGTGGAGCACATCCCTCAGAAACACTATTAATAAATGTTGGGGTTGGTTTATTATAAACATTAATCGTAATGCTCCCGATTGTAGGACCATTAGACGTTTCCTTAAATAAAACATTATAAGACCCTGCCGTAAGAAAAGTATTCGTAGGGTTTTCAATATTAGCGGTAGCACCATCCCCAAAATCCCAAAAGAAAGAGCTATAACCAGCAGGAGCAGTAAAATCCACTTCTAAAGGCAAACAACCTTCTACTATGCTTGCAACCTGTGCACCTACATTACTCGTTATAAGTAAAAATAAAATAGTAAAAATTGAGTAAAATAACTTCATTCTTAAAATGACATATCTTAAATTAATTGGTTATTTTGGTTCAACTTCCTCTTGCTAAATTAGAAAAAATAATCATAATCATATCATTATTTTGTCTATATTTGAAAGAGAGCTGTTTTAAATATAACGGTATTTATTATGAAAACGTTGCGTCTTTTTATTCTCCTATCATTGATTAATTTGAGCTTTAGCAGTTATTCTCAAAACACATTTGAACCGCTTCCATGCATTAATAAAAAGTTTAGTATCATAGCTCATATTGTGAGAGATTACTGGGGTGATGCTAATATTTCCGAACAAACAATACTAACCAGAATTGAAGGTTTAAATGATATTTTTGACTCTATCTGTATTTCCTTTGAAATTTGTGAATTTAGATACATAGACAATTTTCAGTATGATATTGTTAGCCCTGAAAAATTCGAACTGATGCAGATCGCATATAATGAATTTGGTAGAATTAATATGTATTTCGCATTTAATTCATCAACAAATTATGGCATGGCAACTTTTGGAGGCATAGATAGCTTAAATTCTGGAGGACTCGTGGCACTTAAAACTGACGTTGTTGGCGATATAGCGCATATTATGGGTCATTATTTTGGTTTATATGACACCTATGAAGGGTCACAATCTGCCAACCCTGAATTGGTTGACGGTAGTAATTGTGCTGTTTCTGGGGATAGCATTTGTGATACTCCTGCTGACCCATACTATATTACTGGTTTGGTGACTTGGCAAGATGGACCATATTCAGATTTTGTATATGAAGTCAAAGACGCCAATGGAGATTATTTTTCGCCTTTAACAGGTAACATTATGGCATCATATATTAGTCGGTGCTTTTTTACTTATGGCCAATACCGCAGAATGGCTAATTATTACTTGAATTCAAGTCAAAAAATGTGGTAGTAATCCCTTCTGTATAATTGTTACCTAACTAGATTGATGTATTGGCTGATTGTTTTCTCTTCATCTCGCCAAGTTTTCCCAACTACTTGGACTAAATAAACATCATTATTCTGTAGAATACCATTGAAATAACCATTCCAACCAACTTCTTTATCTGTTGTTTCAAAAACGAGTGCTCCCCAACGGTTATAGATTTTAAACTCAGTCAACTCTTTTATACCCCATCCTTCAACATAAAGGATATCATTATTGCCATCTCCATTTGGTGTAAACGTTGTAGGCAACGAAATAAATGTTTCAGGATGAACCTTGACATTAAAAATTGCTTCTTCGTTAAAACAATCAAAATTATCAGATATAGTTATTGAATATTCAATGTCATTTAATGGTTGAACCTCAGGATTAGGGCAATCTAAGCAACTCAATCCAGTCTCTGGGTTCCATTCAAAAGTATAGTCATCAAAATCATAAGGCATAGGCAAAGCAATAATATCTCCAACAACAATCGTTGTATCAAAATCGGGTAAAACAATTTTATTGTACACTTTCACAAATCCGGTATCCGTATCGCTACAAGAATTTTCATCAGTGATGGTTAAGTAATATGTTGTGCTTACTTCAGGGGCTTCAGTTAAGAAAGAACTGGTAATATTAACTGTTGAAATTGGCGAATCTGAAGTCCATAGATAACTATGTAATGTATTTGGATTGAATTGATAGATCTGAGCAAATTCACCCTCACATATGGTGTCATCAATGATATTAACCTCTGGGTTTTTTAAAATCACTATCATTTTAGAGATGGTATCTGTACAAGTCAATTCAGTACTCTTAACACCTAATGTCACCTCATAAGTACCAGATGTATCGTATTGATGATCCCCTGGATTATTTAAAGTACTCGTTTGTCCATCTCCGAAATCCCAATAGAACGTTGTTGCATTTAACGAAGCGTTTTCAAAAGGATATGGTTGAGGACAAATTGCGGTATCAATATCATTCCCATTTCTAATAAAATCCGCCGTAACTTCAAATATATGAATAGGTTGAGTCTTTGTAACTGGACAAGATCCATCAGGGTTAGACATAATAAGTTTAGCTAATGTTTTACCAGATGGTGGTACAAAAGTGTATTGATGAGAAACTGTATCTACCTGACCCGCGCCTGTTCCATCTCCAAAATCCCAATAATATTGTCCTGCTGATGTTGCAGTGTCTAGTGTAAATATTACAGTTTCCAACCTACAAATTGTATCATCTCCTATATCAGCCGTAAAATCTCCATCAGGCTGTAAAACAGTGATTGTTTTAGTAATAGAGTCAATGCAGTTAAATGGAGCAGGAATAACAGCATAAAGCTTAACGGTATAGTCGCCATTTTGCATGTAAGTTGTACCAGGGTCTTTAATAGTTGAAAACAATCCATTCCCAAAATCCCAACTATAAGTCAAGGCGGATGCAGATGTAGAAGTATTCGTGAATATAATATTATCATTTGGACAGGCATATGAACCAGCATCTGCCGTAGAAGAAAAATCAGCTTCAGGGTAATTTCTTACTTCAATATCGAAACTAGAACTATCTTTGCAACCCGTACTAACCTCTTCATAAACAAGCCAAACATTATAAACACCTTCATTGTCAAATGTATTTGTAGGATTTTGAAGTAGACTGGTTGATCCATTATCAAAATTCCAATCGAAGTCTAAATTTGAGCCAAAAGTGGTAAAATCTGTCGCTTGAAATTCAACAGTGCTTCCACTGCATATTGTATTATCATCTGCACTAATAATACTTTCAGGTTTATAGACAACTACATCAATGGTCATGGTATCTACACAACCTAAAATATTCGTAGTCACCAATGAGGTTTCTGTTGGGTTCTTTATTGAATCTGGTTCAAGATAATTATACAATTTATTGGTATCTGAAGAGGTTTCACCGTCAGCAAATATCCATTCCCACCCAACAATAGTTGTATCTGAAGTGCTTAAATTAATATGGTCAACAGAAACAGGTAGACAAAATGTTGAATCTGACATTGAAAAATTTGAATTCATGCCATAAACCTTAACTGAAATTCTTGCAGTATCGACACAATTATTGACATCTTTCACAACAAGCATAATTTCATTTATACCAGTTTGATTGAATGCCATTTCAGAAGTGGTATCATCCGTCATTAATGGTCTCATTTGCGGATCACTAAAATACCATATATATCCTCGGTTACAAGCTTCAAAAACGTCTTCAGAGCTTGCAGCATTAATATCAATTGGCGCACCTTGACATATTAAAGTATCCATTGCTATACCTGCTTTTAAATGACGTATATACACAGTCATAAATGCAGTGTCTTCTGCACATCCGCTTGTGGCATTATATGCGATTAATGACACTAAATAGTCGCCACTAGAAGCGTAGGTATGTGTTGGATTGGTACTTGTTGAAGTGCTGCCATCTCCAAAATTCCATAAATAACTTGTTGCATCCTGACTGGTATTAGAAAAATTGACTATTTGAGGTGAATCGCAACTCAATGTATAATCAATACCTGCAATCGGGCCATTAACAGTCACTAAATTATTAAAAACCCTCTGAGAAAAGCAGCCATTAAAGCCAACCACCATAGTCACATCTTGCCCACCAGTTTGATGATGGTAGCTCCAAATAGAACTTGATTGATCTGAGCAGCTATATTGACGTGATTCCTCGGAATAATAATGCCATGCATCAATACTGTCAGCATAAATTCCAGTTGTAGCATCAGTGAAGGTGACTATTTCACCAGGGCAAACTGTAGTTTGAGTAACAGCAAGATCTGGGGTAATATTGTCTCCAACAAAAATAGTAAAGTTATAAGATGTATCTGTGCAACCATCCGCAGTATTAATGACTAAAAACGCATTGAATTCCCCAACTGTATTATAAGTATGAGACTGGTCCTGGTCGTTAGCTGATGTGACAATTGTTCCATCTCCAAAATGCCATTCCCAACTAATAATATTAGAAGCGGCAGTACTGCTGTCCTTAAAATTAACCGTTAAGGGTACACATCCATCTACTTCATCCGTAAAAAATAATGCATTTGGCTTATGGATTGTATCTTGAAGTGTAAAAGTACTCATACAACCAAAACTAGAAGTAACCGTTAATGATGGATTAAAATAGTATTCAGCGTTTCGAGTATAATCATTTGTGTCACCTATAAAATAGTCGTAGGTTGGTGATACAACATTGGTTGAAGAATCAGCATCAAGTGTCCAATCATAAATAGCGCCATTTAAATCGTTGGGTATAAGCTGAACGGATAACGGTTCAACACACGAAAAACTAGGAACAGAAGTAAAGGTTGCATCAACATTTTCAACAAAAACAGTAATAATGGTATCCGAAGCACATGCACCAAAAACCTCCAATTGAATATTGTGATAACCCGGTGTACTAAACGAAATAGTAGGATTAATCAAGTTAGAGGTTGTCAAACTGGTTCCTGCATCAAAAGTCCAGGTATAAAGCCCTGTTGAAGATTGGTTAACCAGAACAATACTCGTGTTGATGCAAACTGTATCATCCACTAAAAAATTAGCAATTGGTTCAGAAACACTGACAAAGGTTTCCACCGAATCACTACATCCATTTGTATCTGTTGCAACTAGGTTCACTGTATAATCACCTGTCGTATAAGTCTGGTCTGGTGGCGTTAGTAGTGTTGACGTATTATTATTATCTAAATCCCAATTGTAAGTCAGTGGACCCCATTGAGAGAATGACGTATTTTGAAAAGACACCACCATAGGTGAGGTACAGCCAACCGCTGGGTTTGGGTTAGTTATTACTGAAACTGATGGAGGGTCTGAAGCATTAACAACCCCCACATATTGCTGACTTGCGTCACAAGAAGGAAAGTTAGTGGTAATAGATAATGAAACATTATAACTGCCAGCTAAATTGAAAAGGTATGAAGGATTCTGACCAGTAGTATTTCCACCATCACTAAAAACCCAGGTTAGATTATTAATAGTAATTCCATTATTCAACACTGTCGAATTATTAAAATTGACATTAAGTGGCGCACATCCTTGATCGTTTAATGCTGTAAAACTTGGAACAGGCTTAGCATAAACATCAACTACTATTGTTCCAATTATTGGACCTGTAGGAACTTCTCGATAAGTTACATTGTATGTGCCTGCATTTAGAAATGTATTAGAAGGGTTCGCAATATTAGCCGTAGAAGCATCATCAAAATCCCAATAATGCGAACTTGTTCCTGTTGGTGCGGTAAAGCTAACTGTTAAAGGTAAGCATCCTTCAACAATATCAGACGATTGCGAAACACCAAAAAAACCTCCTAGAAAGAGCAGCAAAACAGATAATAATACTTTTACATATTTAATCATAAATTCAAGTCAGTATGTAAAAGTGTTGCAAATGAATGACGCATTTAACGTATTTTTTTGCTAAATTAGATAAAATAATAATATCTATAAAGTTAATTTACTTACTTTTGAAAAACTAATTACAAAAATTACGTGTCTGTTAATAGTATTATGAAAGCTCAGCATATCATTTTTAGTTTGTCCTTTATTCTAATGTTTGGTATTACCGCGAAGAGTCAAAACACGTTCACTCCCTTGCCTTGTATTAATAAAGAGTTCAGTATTGTAGCGCATATTGTGAGAGATAGTCTTGGAGAAGCCAATATTACGGAGGGGCAAATTACAGCCTTAGTTGCTGGAATAGAACCTTATTTTGATTCCATTTGCGTATCATTCAATGTTTGTGAATTTAGGTATATTGATAATTTTCAATACGATTCTCTTGAAAAAGATAATGGCGAACCTGCACAAATGCAGTTAGAAAACAACCAAGACTATAGAATCAATATGTATTTTGTAAGAATTACAAATGATAATACAAGCTTTGCTACAATAGGAGGAATTGGAGCGGTTACGAGCGGTGGGATTGTGATGATGAAATCGGCTGGATCTGGTGTATTAGCTCACGAAATGGGGCATTATTTCGGTTTGTATCACACTTTTCATAACTCTCACTTGCCCGGATCAGAACTAGTTGATGGAAGTAACTGTGCGACAACAGGTGATTTCCTATGCGATACCCCAGCTGACCCATTTATTGAAGATTCTGGAATTACTTATACCGACTCAGACAATACGTTTATTTACATGGGTAAAGATGCTAATGGAGAATTTTACACCCCAAACGTGGAAAATATCATGTCTTACTACGAAGGAGGATGTAATTTTACTTATGGGCAATATTTAAAAATGGCAAACACTTACTTGAATTCAAACCCGAAAATGTGGTAAGATGAAAAGCATTCTTATATGCATATCAATTTTTTTTTCGGTCTCATTGTTCGGACAAGACCTTCACTTATCTCAATTCTACACCAATAAAATGAGTCTTAATCCTGCCTATGCAGGAAATTATAAAGGTACTTTTCAATTTTCAGGAAACTACCGAGCGCAATGGAGCGAAGTTGGAACACCCCTTAATACCATTTTTATCTCGTTTGATAAAAAGATATTTTTTTTCTCTGATGAAATAGACATAGGGGTTGTATTCAATGATGATCAATATGCTGGATTTGGTCAGAAGGTTAATAAAATATTGCTCAACGGCAGTTATACTAAGAGATTAGGTAAACATAAAGTTCGAGCGGGCATTCAAGCAGGTGCCGTTTTAAGAAGTACTGATTTTGCAAACCAAACCTTTCCAAGTCAATGGGTATATAATGCTGGTGAATTTGATCAAAATGTTTTTAACGGCGAAACAGATTTGGCAGCAAGTCAGTCTTTTATTGACGTTAGTTTAGGCATTGTTTGGACAAGAAAATATGCCCGTCTTGAGCCGACAATGGGTTTTACATTGTTTCATATCAACCGACCAAAGGACACTTATAATGACGTTTTTATTGAACGTCTTAGAATGAGAAAAGCTTTTTTTGGGGAATTGAATTGGTCACTGGCTAGTACAGTCACATTAGAGCCCAGATTGTTATATATGTGGACTACCAATACTCAAGATCTTGTTGTAGGTTCCAATATTCGAAAAGAATTTCAATCTAAGGTGCTCAAAAGCATTTATGGTGGTGTTCACATGAGAAGCGGATTCGGAAGAAATTTTGATGCTGTTATTCCTACTTTTGGAATGACTATTAAGCGTTTTGATCTAGGATTTAGTTATGATGTGCATGTTTCTGAAATAAGCGCTATAAACAGCAATAAAACGAGCCTTGAATGGTCATTAATTTATACACATCCGCTTTATAATCCTGCAAAACTATCAATCCCTTGTGATCGTTTCTAAATTAAATCATACAAATTTTATTAAATCGATAGTGTGTGTTTTGCTGCTTACTGTCTGTTGTCATCAAAATGTTGAAGCGCAAGTTAATGACAAACCTCTGGAAGATATAAAATTGTCTGAATTGAAAGGGTTTGCAAAAAATGCTTTGCGTTTAGGAGATGGTTATACCGCTCTATATTATTATGTAGAATGGGCCAATAGAAAACCTAAAAATACCGATTTGACTTTTCAGGTTGCAGAACTTTATAGGTATACCAGAAATTATGCAGAAGCTGAAAAATGGTATAGTAAACTTAAAAGTGAAACAAAGCGATATCCTACCGCGATTTTTTACTTGGCAGAAATGCAAGTCGGACTTGAAAAATATCAGCTAGCTAAAGAAAACTATCTTATTTTTAAAAAACTAGCAAGATATGTAGATGACATTTATTATAGAGATCAATACAAAAAAGGGCTTGCGTCTTGCGATTTTGCATTATCAATGAAAGATTCAATTCCAGAAGCCGTGGCAACACATTTACCAAAGTCAATCAACAAGCCTCATGTAGAGTTTTCGCCGGTAGTCATTGATGAGAATACGATTATGTTTGGTTCTCTAAATGTTGAAGGTGTAGATTATTATAATATTTCAGCGCATGATAGCATGGATATCCCACTTAGGAAGTTTTATATCGCCAAAAAAATTAATGAAGAATGGGTTAACCAGGGAGAATTTCAAGGACCTTTTAATCAAGAAAATGCACATGTTGGAAATGCTACTATTTCGGAAGATGGGCAAAAAATTTACTTTACTGTTTGCCAGAAAAATTGGAAAAACGAAACCGTTTGTGAAATCTATTTTTCAAATAAATTTTCTGACAAGTGGGTAGTCGCTACTAAGATGAATGAAGTCATAAACTTACCTAACTATACTTCTACTCAACCAACCATTGGCTACGATTCACGAACCAATGCGGAAGTTCTTTATTTCATATCCAACCGACCAGGTGGTCGTGGCGGGTTAGATTTGTGGTATACTGAATTTAATCCTAGAAAAAAGGAATTTAAAAATCCAAAAAATATGGGATCTAAGCTAAATGGAAAAGGAGATGAAGCCACCCCTTATTACGACAGAACCACAAGAACCCTTTATTTCAGTTCCAACGGAAGAGTAGGTTATGGTGGATATGACGTGTACAAATCTTCTGGAGAGAAAAGAAAGTGGACTGAAGTTAAAGTTTTAGGAAAAGGGATCAACTCTTCATATGACGATTTAGATTTTACCTTAAACACCGATAAAAGTGGTGGTTTTCTTGTATCTAATCGAACCGGAGGTACATCTTTATTGAGTGAAACATGCTGTGATGATATTTATGAATTTAAGTTTTCAAAGTTTATAAAAATAGATTTAAAGGGTAAAATATTTGATGGTGAAACAAAATTAACAGATTATGAAATCAATATTTATCTCAAGGATTCAGTTGATGGAGAAAAGGTCATGGTTAACAAAAATGAATTCTCTTCGAATCAATACCAATTTAATTTAGATCAAGGTTATATATACGTCATAGAAGCAGTCAAAAAAGGATACTATAAACAATCAGTTGAGGTGAATACCAAAAGTATTGCTGAGTCCGCAGTAATTATACAAGACTTCAATTTAAAGAAAATACCACTTGAACCTGTAGTACTTAAGGGTGTACTTTACGAATTTGACAGTGATAAATTAACAGCTGGTGCAAAGGCAACAATAGATACCACTCTTTTAAAGCTGATGTTAGAACAGAAAAACATCATTGTCCAAATATCATCCCATACGGATAGTAAAGGACAAAATAAATACAATAGAGAGTTGTCCAACAGAAGAGCAAAAAGTGTTGTTGATTATCTGACCTCTAAAGGCATTGCTCCAAATAGACTACAGTATAAAGGCTACGGTGAATCTTCTCCAATTGCACCAAATACTAATCCTGATGGCAGTGATAACCCTGAAGGCAGAAGGTTAAACAGACGAACGGAATTTTTAATTGTTGGAGAAATTGATTTTGAAATTCTGTATGAAGATTTGGATGAAAATAAAAAAGTAAAGTATAAACGAGGCAAAAACATTAATTTTTAAATGTCTTAATTTTATCGTTTGTTATTACTCTGCCAAGCAAAGTGCCTTTGTTTGCACTCTTCCGTTATACTGAAGTCTCATTGATTCAGCATAAGCGCCACAACTTCTTATAATTAACATATCCCCTCTTCTTAATTCTGGTAACATATGCGCTTTACCTAAGCAATCACTAGACTCACAAATTGGACCTACAACATCATAAGCTTCTAAATCTTTCTTAAAAGCAATTCCATCATATGAAATTTGGTGATAGGCATCATATAATGCAGGTCTCAATAACTCAGTCATTCCTGCATCTACTACAGCAAATTTCTTAGTTTCTGCCTCTTTTACATACAATACCTTTGTATGCAGCTCCCCACATTGCCCAACAATTGAGCGACCTAATTCAAAATGAATATTTGTTGTTTCGCAGCTTAAATTATCAGCAAATATTGCAAAATATGACTTGAAATCTGGAATCAATTCAGCATTAGGCTCTTCATAATTTATACCTAGACCTCCTCCAACATTTAAATAAGTCATCTCGTTAAAATGATCTTCGAAGAAAATAGAATAATCATTAATTTTCTTACAAAGCTGTTTAAAGATTGACAAATCTCTGATTTGAGAGCCAATATGAAAATGTAGCCCCTTAATATTTACATTATTGAGTTCTGCCTTCAAATCAATCAACTTATTGAGTTCTATAATTGAAAAACCAAATTTATTTTCGCTTAAACCCGTTGTAATTTTTGAATGTGTATTGGCATTTACATTTGGATTTAACCTTAACGCGACATCTATCGTTTGATTGTTTTTTAGAGCTAACTCATTAACCGTTAAAATTTCTTGAAGTCCCTCGCAATGAATCATTCCAATACGGTTCTGAATTGCAAATTCTATCTCATCATCTGTTTTACCAACACCTGCAAAAACAATATCTTTCGACCTAAATCCAGCTTCAATCGCCCATTTTATCTCTCCACCACTCACACAATCTGCCCCAAGTCCTTTCTCCTTAATAGTTGCTAAAATCTCTGGGTTAAAATTAGCTTTAATGGCATAGTGAACTTTAAATCCGTAATCGTCACTTGATTTTCTTAACACATTTAAAGTCTGAGACAATAAACCAAGGTCATAAGTAAAGTAAGGTGTGGTCATATAAAAAATTTTCGAACAAATCTACAAGATAAAATCTCATTGTGTTTAATTTTATTTGAATTGTATTAAAATAAACATAATTTGTTATATTTGTAACATGAAACCGCTAAGTAAACTCATTGAAGAAATAATTGATAACACTCCATTTGTGCGTGAGAGTCTCTCTGAAGGTCTAATAAACACCAGTGCTTTAGCTAGAAAAATTAAGCCAAAACTTGAAGAATATAGTAAAAAGACAATTAAAGAAAGTACTATAGTAATGGCCATCAGTAGACTGCCTTTAAGCAGACAGGAGAGTATTCAAATTCGCATTAGGCAGGTCATTAATGATATTGGTGATATTATTGTTAGAAGCAACTTGGTAAAATACAATTTTAGCAATTACCAAGGCATTTCAGGAAATCAGGCTATGTTTTTGAAAAAAATTGAAACCATTAATGACTCATTTTATACAGTTTCAAGAGGCATAACTGAGACGACTTTAATCATCAATGCTCAACTCAGTCAGCTATTGGAAGAAAGCTTAGAAAAGAAACATTTGCTCACACAGACCGAAAGCCTATCAGCCATTACGCTAAAATTGCCATCCGCTAATGTTAAAACAGAAGGAATTTATTATTATATTTTAAAAAAACTAGCCTGGAAAAGCATCAGTCTAGAAGAGGTTATTTCAACCACGAACGAATTTACAATTGTGGTGAAGTCGGCAGTAGTGAGTCAGGCATTTGAGGTATTGTCAAATTTAAATGATGCTAATCTGTAAATTGTTCCTTACGCGCTGATTAAATTTTCTTAAAAACTAGGCCATTCCTAAACATATTAAAAAGGGTTAATTATATTTGCTAACAGTTCATGGAGGAAAAGAAACAAATATCGATTGTCGTACCACTTTTAAATGAAGATGAATCATTACCTGAACTGCATCAATGGATAAAGAAGGTAATGACTGAGCATAATTTTGCTTATGAAATTGTATTTGTTGATGATGGCAGTACTGACGATTCTTGGAAGGTGATTGAACATTTAAAATCCACTGACAACAATGTAAAAGGCATTAAATTTCAACGGAATTATGGTAAATCTGCCGCACTTCATATTGGCTTTCAAGCCGCAAATGGACAAGTAGTAATAACAATGGATGCTGATTTACAAGACTCTCCAGATGAAGTTCCTGAATTGTACGATATGATTATTAATCAGGGTTATGACTTAGTTTCTGGCTGGAAGAAAAAGCGCTATGATCCTTTATCCAAAACCATTCCTACCAAGCTATACAATGGTGTAAACAGAATGATCAGCGGGATTAAACTGCATGATATGAACTGTGGTTTAAAAGCCTATAAGAACACTGTTGTAAAATCAATCGAAATATTTGGTGAAATGCACCGATATATACCAGTAATTGCAAAATCAGCAGGCTTTAATAAAATAGGTGAAAAAGTGGTCCAACATCAAGAACGCAAATACGGTAAGTCCAAGTTTGGATTAAACCGTTTTGTTAATGGTTTTTTGGATCTATTTACCATCACATTTATAACGCGTTTTGGTAAGAAACCCATGCATTTTTTTGGTCTATTGGGTACTTTGTCTTTTGTGCTTGGATTTGGCATAGCCCTCTGGCTAATCATTAATAAACTATTTATTAATACTGGTTCTACTCTAGTTGCTGATAGAGCAGAGTTTTACATTGCCTTAGTAGCCATGATTATAGGAACACAACTTTTCCTTGCCGGTTTTATAGCTGAATTAATTGGCAGATCTTCTGCCAATAGAAATCAATACCTCATAGAAAAACAAATACTTTGATGGGGAAAAAAGTCGTTTTAATAGGCGTTGCACATCCATTTAGAGGCGGCTTAGCTTCTTATAACGAGAGATTGATTGAGGAATTTAAACATTTTGGTGATGAAGCTTCTATTACTACGTTTACTTTACAATACCCAAAATTTTTGTTTCCTGGAAAAACGCAATATTCCGATTCTCCGAAACCTACTCATATTGAAATTACAGAAGACGTTAATTCTATCAATCCGTTTAACTGGATCAAAGTAGGTCGAAAACTCAAGAAAGAAAGACCAGATTTGGTCATCTTTAAGTTCTGGCTTCCCTTTATGGGGCCATGTTTTGGAACCATTGCAAGACTTATTAAAAAAAACAGGCACACCAAGGTTATTACAATCATTGATAACATCATACCACACGAAAAACGAATTGGGGACAGAGTACTTACCAAGTATTTTGTTAAACCCGTTGATGCCTTCATAGCCATGTCAAAAAGCGTTTTGACCGACTTAAACCAATTTGACACCAAAAAACCAAGAACATATAGTCCCCACCCTATTTTTGATAATTTTGGAGAAAACATCTCAAGGGAAACAGCACTTAACCATTTGAATTTACCAAATGATAGAAATTACATCTTATTTTTTGGGATTATAAGAGACTATAAAGGGCTTGATTTGCTGCTAGATGCTTTCAATGATTCAGTATTTAAAACACTTAATGTTAACTTAATAATTGCCGGAGAGTTTTATGGCAATGAAGAGGCATACGTTCAAACCATAGAAAAACATTCACTTAAGGATAGTATCATTCTTAAAAACGAATTCATTGCTAATGAAAATGTAAAAAATTATTTTTGTGCTGCTGATATACTTGCTCAACCCTATAAAACAGCCACCCAAAGTGGTGTCACGCAAATTGGTTATCACTTTGAAAGACCCATGCTAGTTACTGATGTAGGAGGATTGGGTGAATTGATTCCCAACCAGATTGCAGGATATGTTGTTAAAGCCAATAAAGAAAATATTAGAAATGCTTTAGTTGATTTCTTTGAAAAAAAGAGAAAAAACCAGATGATGGCCAATGTAAAAGCAGAAAAAAGCAAATATTCTTGGGACAAAATGGTGAAAGCTATAAATTTATTATTTGATGAAGTACAGAAGTAAAGCTCCATTTAGAATTGGTTTAGCAGGAGGGGGAACAGATGTTAGCCCCTACTCTGACCAATATGGTGGTGCCATTTTAAATGCCACCGTTAATTTATTTGCTTACACTACTATTATACCTAGAAATGATGGCAAGATTATAATTAAGGCAGTAGATAGAAATGAAGAATTAGTATTTGATTCATCCAACGAGCTTCCTATTAATGGCACTTTAGATTTACAAAAAGGAGTTTACAACAGAATTGTTAAAGAGTTTTCGAAAGAAAAATTGTCATTTGAAATGATTACCTCAATGGATGTTGCCTCAGGTTCAGGACTTGGAACATCATCAACATTAGTCGTATCCATTTTAGGGGCTTTTGTAGAATGGTTTAAACTACCTTTAGGAGAATATGATATTGCCCAATTGGCATATGATATTGAGCGGGTGGATTTAAAAATGGCTGGTGGGAAACAAGATCAATACGCTGCAACATTTGGTGGTATCAACTTTATGGAATTCTATGAAGGCAATAAAGTCATTGTTAACCCTTTAAGAATTCGATCGGAATTACTAAATGAATTGCAGTTTAATCTCATTCTATTCTATACGCAAACCAGCAGAGAATCCGCTAAAATCATAGAAACTCAAGTAGTAAATGCTAAGGATAAAAAGGATAAACCTGTTCAAGCTATGCATTTAGTGAAGAAGCTTGCTTTCGATATGAAAGAAGCCCTCTTAAAAGACAATATGCATCACATAGGTAAAATTTTGTATGATAGCTGGATCAACAAAAAACGAATGGCTAATGGGATAACCACACCGCTAATTGATGAAATATATAATACTGCTCTTGAAGCCGGTGCTACCGGTGGTAAAATATCAGGTGCCGGAGGAGGTGGCTTCATGATTTTCTATTGCGACAATGATAAAAGATATGAAGTTATAGAGGCGCTAAAGCAATATGGGGGAGAATCTAAACGTTTTGAATTTAACAAGTCGGGTTTAACAACCTGGACGATTTCTTAAAAAATTGAAAAATGAAAATAAAATCAATCATATCAGAAGCAATTGCTACTAAGACGAAAGTACTGGAAAGTGAAAGTATCATTAATGCAATTGAAAAATCGACAGAAATTGTAACTGATTGTTTTAAGAATGATGGAAAAGTACTGTTTTGTGGAAATGGAGGAAGTGCGGCAGATGCTCAACATTTAGCGGCAGAATTTAGTGGAAGATTTTATTTTGATCGTGAGCCGTTAAATTCTGAGGCTTTGCATGTTAACACTTCATATCTGACTGCTGTAGGTAATGATTATTCCTATCAAGAAGTTTATGCCAGAATTGTGAAGGCTAAAGGCAGAAAAAGTGATGTTTTAGTAGGTATTTCGACTTCTGGAAATTCGGAGAACATATTAAAGGCATTACGCACTGCAAAAGATCAAGGAATGACCACTATAGGCTTTACTGGGGAAACCGGAGGAAAGATGCGTGATCTATGTGATATTTTAATTCCTATTCCATCTAATGACACACCTCGAATACAAGAATGTCATATTATGGTTGGACATATTATTTGCGAATTGGTTGAAGAAAACTTATTTACTAAGTCGTGATTACAGAAGCTATTTTATTGGTTGGTGGATTGGGAACAAGGCTACGATCTGAAGTGAAAGATCTACCAAAATCAATGGCACCAATTAATGACAAACCTTTTTTAGCTTATCAGATAGCATATTTAAAATCGTTTGGAATCAAAAAAATAATCCTTGCTACTGGCTACCTTTCTGAAGCTATTTACAACTATTTTGGCAAACAATATGAAAATGTAGACATTCAATACTCGGTTGAAAAAGAACCATTGGGAACCGGTGGCGCCATTAAACAAGCCCTTAAAAAAGCAACTATCGAAACCGTTTTAGTTTTAAATGGTGATACCCTTTTTAAGGTCGATCTAAATGCTTTTTACAACAGCCATATCTTAAAAAAAGCTGATTTTAGTATGGCCTTAAAACCAATGGAAAATTTTAGTAGATATGGCGTCGTCAATTTAGATGACGAGCAACGCGTAATTGGATTTGAAGAAAAAAAACAACAATCAAGAGGAAATATCAATGGTGGCATATATATCATGAATAAATACGCCCTAGACGATAATAGCTATCCAACCAAATTTTCGTTTGAAAATAGATTCCTTGAAAAAGAATTTAAAAATAAGCGATTCCATGCATTTATTAGCCCGACCTATTTTTTAGACATTGGGATTCCAGCCGATTATCAACAAGCGCAAATCGATTTTAAAAAGGAATTCAATATAACTTAGAAAAAATCAGTTGGATTCAATTTCAATTTTTAATTGATTCGCCATGTGATCAAATAGATGAGTCAAAGGTTTTACCACCATCATTTTCAAGAACATGTTAATCTCACCATCAAATAATAAATAGCCAGTTGTAGAACGATCGTCACTTTCGTTTATAAAAACCTGAAGTGTGAAAGGAAATGGTGCTTTCTCGCCCCCTCTAATATTAATTTTGGAAGTAGGTTCGGTTGATTCTTTGACCAATGGAATAACTGCAGCATTTTGAATTTTAAATGAGCAGTCGTCTTTAGTCGCTTCCCAATCAGTTATTTTATCAGCAGGCAATAATTTTTCAATATTATTAAAGTCGTTTAAAAAATCGAATACTTTTTGCGCTGACGCGGCAATATTAACGTGGGTACTTTCTATAGTTGTTGACATCAGTTTTTCCAATTTTCAGGAGCCTCTCTCCATTTAGTTAATGATACTTTGTCGCTTGACGAAATATAATTCTGGTCGATTGCTTGTTGTAAGAGGTGTTCATAATCTGTTAGTACTTCATATTCGCATTCAGCTTCATTAAAATTGCGAACTGCTTTCTCAAAACCATACGTAAAAATAGCGACCAACCCTCTAATTTTTAAACCACCATTTCTAAGCGCATCAATGGCCTTCAAACTACTTCCCCCTGTTGAAATTAAATCTTCTATCACCACAACATTCTGACCTTTTTCATAATAACCCTCTATTTGATTTTGCATGCCATGAGCTTTAGCTGAAGATCTAACATAAATAAAAGGCAAACCCATTTGTTCAGCAATTAAAGCACCTATGGCAATTCCACCAGTAGCTACACCAGCAATAACATCAGGCTTCCCATATTTTTCTGTAATTAAATCTACAAAAACCTGACGAATATAAGTTCTCACCTTTGGATATGACAACACCTTTCGGTTATCGCAATATATGGGTGACTTCCAACCACTAGACCAAGTAAAAGGATTTTGAGGTTGCAATTTAACCGCTTTGATTTGAAGCAAAAATTCTGCTACCTTTAACGCCTTATCTTTATTTAAAATCATATATGCAAATCTATAAAGTTTTTATCGATAACAGACCTGTATTTTTCGAAATTAATCCAAACGCTAAAGAAGAGTACCTCTCGGTAAAAGAAATAAAAAAAGGACTAAAAGACTTTAAAAAATCAGATTTATATGAACTCTCTGTTGAGGTTGAATCTTTAGCTGTTTTTGAAGCCATTTTTGAAGATTATAAGTTTGTTGAAGCTGCGGGTGGCTTAGTACAATTAAATGAAAATTATTTATTTATAAAAAGAGATGGAAAATGGGATATTCCGAAAGGCAAATTAGAAAAGGGAGAGACACCAGAATTAGGCGCCGTAAGGGAAATTATGGAAGAATGCGGAATCACTAATCCTCCTGTTATCACCAGGCATTTATTAAACACGTGGCATGTGTATAAAAGGAAAGATAAAAAGCATTTAAAAAAAACATATTGGTATTTATTAGAAGCGGCTGATGATAACACCACTTTTACGCCCCAACTAGAAGAAGAGATAACAGAAGCAAAGTATTTTCCTAAAAGCTCATTTGATACCATAAAATCTAATACCTATAGTTCGATAAAAGATGTTTTAAGAAGACTCTAAAAAATCAATTACAATTGGCTTTATAAATCCAGGCATTTAAATCATGCTCTAACTTAAGAATTCTCATTCTATTAGCAGCCATATAGCTGTTATTATAACTTCCAACGGAAACCATTGTCATTTTCCGATTAAACGAAGACAAAGTAAAAGAGGGCAGGTTTTGGGAACTTAACAATTGTTGTAAGTGCTTCGCATTTTCCATAATCGAAAAGCTTCCTACAATAACATTATACTGACACCGTTTGTCAATTTCGTCGATTAATTGCACATTTTCTATCGTACTTACTTTTGGCGCCTTAGGGCCATTTTCTATATCTTCTTTAATATCAGTTTGAGTCAGTACTTCTTTGTCCTCTGCTCGCGGTTCAATAACGCTCATATTAAGTAATAAGCCTGCTAACTTTATTTTAGGGTATAAAAATTCAGTCGTATTGGCCTCTTTTTTATGAATTGATACGATTTGTGAATCATTATAAATAACAATTTTCCCACTGTAGCATGACACCCATATATTTCCATTATTCCAGTCGCCAGCAATTCCAATAGGTTTTTGTAATGTTTTGATCGTTTCAAGTACAACCATTGATTCTGCATCTATCTTTTGAAATGTATTGGCATAATAATTAACTACATAAATAAATTTTTCATCTTTCGAAAGAATCATACTGCGAGGGCCTGATGCTGTTCTACATTGTGTAATTTGATTAGAAACCAGGTCAATTTTTATGACTTTATTCGCGGAATTGACCGCTGCAAATAAGGTTGAATTATCTTCGTTCAGAATTAAATGCCTTGGCGCTTTACCAACATTGTCAATATATTTAACAGAAAAATCAAGTAAGTTAATCACAGCAATTCTATTGCTACCCATTATAGCAACATAGGCCTTCTGGTTCATTTTATTGACCGCAATCCCCCTTGGTCTCGGTCCTACTTTGACCCGTCTAATTTCTTTTTCAGTATCTAGATCAATAATCGAAACGTCTGAACTGGTCCAATTACTTACCAACAAAAGCTTTCCATTATTACTAATGGTTAAATACTTAGGGACCGACCCCACTTTTACGACTGATTCAATTTTATAAGAATTGGTGTTGATTTTATACAAAAAACTAGGATCATAATTATCGCCAGAGCATCCATCACAACCTTCTTTATTAAAGCCAGGGCCATACATGGCATAGTTCGACACCCATAGATACTTTCCATCTGGCGTAAAACAAGCTTCTACAGGTGAACCCCGATATAAGGTATTTTCATATTCTTTGTGACCTAATTCATACAAGTTGACGATATCAGGAATTGTTTTTAATAAAACTCCTTCTGAAGAATACATTGAAATGGTATGCTTATACATCATATTTTGCGCACTAAAAAGACCTCTACCATCATGCACAATTGATTTTGGCGTAATATTTTCACCAATGGTTTGTTTATACTCAATTTGTGCAATTGAGGTCAAATCAATAACCAAAAAAATTACAATTAGTAAAGGTATCTTAGAAAAGAAAAATGGTAATCCGGTCTGATGCACGAAGCTTTTTTGTCTTAAGGCATTATTTGCTTAGCACAATACTACAAAATTAAATTTAATTTTTTGAGGTCTTCTACTTTCTTATTTTCTCCAATTTTTTTATATGAAAAACATAAATTGGAAAGCATTCTTTTAAGAATAAGTGTATTAGAACAAGGCTCGTAATAACCTTTCTCCATTGGTAATTTTAGAGCTTTTAAATAATTTTCGATTTCATGATGATCAAAAATTCTTCCTCTGGCATATGGGTTAATGTAAAACAAGATTTGACGCTCGGAATCTATATTCAGCATTTTCAGAGTTTTGTTTTCGTCAACAAATCCTAAAATAATTGATTAGGTAAATTCACGCCATATATTGGGATCTCTAAACGCTGAGCCACAATGGAATAAATAATAGAAAGGGTTAATGGAGTACCCTGGCGTTGACGCAAGGCCGAATACAAAAAAGAGTTATTTGGCGAAAAAAAGTTCTTTCTACTGCCCTTAAATCCACAAATATCAAACAAAACGCGATTAAAAATTTTAACCGTCTCAAAAGCTGTATTACTATCGTTAATTTCCAACCAAACTTTCTTCTGAATTTTTTCAATCTCCTTTTCAATCATTTTTTCGTTGATACTTGGATATTGGTATTGGCTAATAATTAATGATCCTTTTAAAAGGTCTCTATTTGAAGAATTCTTCCATTTGATCAGTTTCTCCTCTAAATCAGAAATTCTAATCTCACTAATAATATCTTGTAGCTTAGATTGGTGTGCGTCATTTTGCGACTTCCTAAGCCATGTACTCTCAATTGATGGCAAAACGGATGAGCCATAACTAACTAACTTATTCTTTACTTGAGAGTAAATCTGGGGATCTGGATCTTCAACTAATCTAATAAGCGCGTTGACTTCAGATTCATTAATATGACCTAAGTTTTTCACTACACAAATATAGACCCCAATTTTCAGCGAAAAAAGGGTGATAAATAATGTTTTAAACCATCATTTGTGAAAATAGATGTAAATCTCAATAAAAACCCTAGTTTTTACCAAAGTAATGTCTATACCCAAAACCAAAATTCAAGAACCTCAGATAACCTTCGCTGTGCTCAGTTAAATAACCTGGAAAAGTAGACCAACAGATACTGGAAGCGTTATACTCATAAAAAAACCATGAGTACCCAAGTATCATACTAAATGCTGAAGGGGAATTTAATTCTGTCAGCACACTTATTTCTACTTGAGGAGATAAGTAAAAACTGGCTTGTTGAAATGGTTCATTTAATTTTATTGAGCAAGAATCGGACTCAATTATGATAGCAGAATAACCTACTTTTATCCCTCCATAAAGCGATACTCTGTCAGTGGTAAATTTTTCGTATCCAAGTTTGAGGTAACCTGCTGGTATGTGAGTGCCTCCTTCGCCAATGGTTGAATTAAATTCCACCCTGTTCATTACAAAGTAGGAGTAGCTGCCACCTAAACCAACAGTAAGCCCATTAAAAACATTGTATTGATAGCCTACTCCACCATGAAACAAGCCTTCCATGCTTCTATTAAAAGCAATATTTCTCTCGTTAGTAGGTATAGTAACTTCAGCAAATAGTGACCCTTTAAAATCAAATAGTTGACCAAAAGCATTCATAGAACTGATAGACAGAATAAAAATAAATATTTTGAAAATTTTTAACATGCCATTTAGTAAACGATTTTATGTTCTTGATATTACTATTTTTTTTAAAATATGAGTAGAAGGCGCAATTAATTGGAGAAAATAAGACCCAGGGTTATAGTCTAAGGGGTTGAAAACTATAATTTTTTCTCCTTTATTAACTGTTTCATTAAGCAATACATCTACCTCTTTTTCATTTTCGTCTAATAAAACAACATTGATTAACATTTCGGCAGGAGTTTCAACCAATAATTGTGTTTTGGACTTGTAAATATTATATTGAGCTGTCACAAAATTAACCGTATTGTCTTCTTCCATCCTTTTGCGCCGGAACTGTTTAGTATAAATAGAGTAGGCTGTTGCCAGAAGAACTACAGCAGTTAAACCATATAAAATACCCATTACGATATCAAATGTAGACGCATCATTTAATCCTGCCGTACTTCCCATTATATATGAATTACATTTTTAATTTGACTCACAAGAAGGTATTTATCAATAATAGACTGGCTCGTTGGCATAGTCTGCAAAATGGTTAATGTAGTATATTTTTTGCTCTTGGAGTAGCTAAGGGTAATTTTAGCTTTTTTATCAAAGCAATTTTTCACTTCATTCTCTTTTTCTGAATCAGTATGAATAATAAATTTGAACACGTAAGGTTTAGGAAATTTTTCCTGATCAAGTAGTTTTTTTAAATTTTCGTATGTTTTTTGCGTGGCCCCCACTACTGCTTTATTTTAATGGCTTTTAAAACTTCGTTTAACAATGAACTATTGTACGGAAAAGTCCCCCATTTTAATTCTCTGCTAAGATAATTTATTATTTCTGTTTCAGAAATCTCTTTTTCGATTAATTCTTTTTGAGCCAAATAATAGTCGTTTGGGGCAGATATTTTAACTTCGATTAAATCCGAATCTTTTGTATCAGGACTATAATAAACCAATTTATCAAGCATATTATTTTCAAGGTAAATCAACTCTTTAAGGTATTGAATTAAGATGTATCCATCTGCAGAAGAAGCTATTTCTAACTTAAGCTTCATCAATAATGTCTGATACATCCTAAAATAGTCGACCAAGCTCAACTGAAAATCAATACTATCTAACTTCATTTGACCATCAACACTTCTGATAGGAATGAAATGACTTGCTGCCTCGTTCAATCTTTCAATTTTTTTAATATGACTATTAATTAAACCCAATGTTGGAACGGTAGAAAGGTATTTTTGCTTCCATTTAAACAATAATTCTTCATAAGCCTCCTCTGCTTCATTAACAGACGAAATATTTAATATGGCCAAAGCCTCATTTTTTGAAATTGTCATACCAACAACGTTCCTAAATTTGTATTTTTAACACATGAAATCGATTATAAAATCGGGTGCAATTTACGAATTAATCCAAAATGAATTAAGCAATTTACCGGGTGAAGAGGCCCATCTTCAAATGGTACCATATCGTACCAAAAAAAGTTTAATGAAATCTGAAGGTAAACCACCCATGGAATCTGCTGTACTTTGCCTATTAAGTAAGGAAAGGGAAACTTTGAAGATTACCTTAATGGAGCGCACTAAGGACAGCAGTCCACATTCTGGACAAATTAGTTTTCCTGGAGGCAAAAAAGAGCAATCTGATTTTGATTTGTCCCAAACAGCTTTAAGAGAGACGCATGAAGAAATTGGTATTTCTCCTAACAATATAGCTTTGCTAGGCCAATTAACCCCATTTTATATTCCTGTTAGCAATTTTCAAGTCACCCCTTTTATTGGATTTACGCAAAACACAAACCAATTAATACTGTCTCAAAGAGAGGTAAAATCAGTGTTTCATATCACAATAGATGATTTGATAAATCCAAATCATCTATTAAAACGCGATATTCCTAATCATTTAGGGCAAGTATTAAAAAATGTGCCTTGCTTTTATATCAACCAAAAAGTGATTTGGGGAGCTACCTCTCTGGTTTTAAATGAAGTGAAAATGATTTTAAAAACAATTCAACAATTTTGAAAAATCTAACTGTGCATTTGCTTCGCTAAAGTTTTACAACGCATTTATTAGAGGATAGAATCGAATTACATCAAATTCAGTTATTGATTGGGCACTATTCCACCCAAACCACGGAGATTTACACACACGTTACAAAAAGCACTTGAAAGTAATAGTAAATCTCCTAAAATTCTTTATATTTGAATCAAAACCAGTAAAGTACATAACGAGAATAAACAACAGTAGTGTTTTATTTTTACAATTAATAAAAAATGAAAAAACTAAACAGACTAATTTTTCTAATTACTATTCATATTAGTTTAATTGGATACTCACAAACCGAAATTTATATTTCTCATGAGAATGGCAATGACATTGGCACTAGCGGTGGAATTAATGACCCTGTTAAAACTTTGGAAAGAGCAGAAGAATTAATAACAAACCCAGGTAATGAAACATATTACGTTTATTTAAAAAATGAAGGAAACATTATTCCAAGAAACGGAAGTTGGATGGATTGGACCAAATCTGGATCAGTAAATCACCCTATTTATATTACTTCTAGCAGTTGTGAAAGAGCTACTTTTTCGAGAGAAAAAGATTGCCAAGGGTACTATCTCCGATTCAGATCTGTTAATTATATCCATATAAGTAATATTAAATTTGATAAATCGTCCAAGTCAGGAGTTCTGCTTGATAACGTTAATAATTGTTCCTTAAAATATTGTGAATTTATAGGAGATTCTTGCGAACAGACAGGTGGTGGTGCCCAAATATGGATTGGATCATATGTTTCAGGAGCCACAAGTGAATATAATAATATTTCCAACAACTTTATTCATGACGTTTACGCTAACCAAACTGGACCAAAAAACCATGGAATATACATATCAGAATATGCTCACAATAATGAAATTTTTAATAATACAATTATTGATCCTGCTGCATCTGGAGTCCATTTTTGGCATGGCTACAATCATAATAATACAGTTACAAAAAATATAATACAGCAGAACATTCATAATGGAAATGGATATGAAGGACTAATATTATCTTATGATCCCAACACTCCTTGTGCTAGTGTATATGGCAACTCAATTTACGATAACTATGTACACGATCCTGTTAATTCTATACCTATAAATGTTGCTTATACGTGTTTGGCCCCAAATAATACAACTAGCCCCAACTATTTTTATAGCTGGGATCATCCCTCTGATCCATATTGGCTTGAATATGATCCTCAAATGATCAGTGATTTAACTGTTTCGGGTGATTTTGATGGTGACGGAATAACTGATATTGGTGCTTTCTATGGTTACAATAATAACCAGGAAGCAAGAATCCACACATGGCTAGGGACTTCAGATAAAGCTTTTAAATATTCAGGATCAAATGGTTGGTGGTCATCTGCAATAGGATCAACTTATGATATCTCCAAAATAAGAGGTAGAGTTGTTGCGGGTGATTTTAATGGTGATGGAAAAGATGATATCGCAGCTTTCTATGATATGGGTAGTGGATCATCAAAAATTAATATTTGGTTATCTACAGGCACCTCTTTTACTAATACAGGATACCCACATACTTGGTGGTCATCAACTAGTTACAATGTAAATAATATAACAGGAAGGGTAATAGCTGGTAATTTTAGTCTGGACGCAAAAGATGATATCGCTGTATTTTATGACTATGGTAACGGAAACACAAGAATCCATGTATGGAGGACAAATAGTAGTGGAAATGCTTTCTACAACAACAACCCTTATACTTATTGGATTAGCGGAAGCGGACAATTTGATGCCAGTAAAATAACAAGTAAAGTTGTAGCTGGAAACTTCAGTATGAGTAACCAATATGATGACATAGCGGCTTTTTATGATGTTGGAGCAGGAATAACAGATTTACGAGTCTGGAGAACAAATAACAGTGGAACAGGATATCATGGAAATCAATACTATACATTTTGGACTTCAACATCTTCGTATTCAGCAAGCAATATTACAGGAAGAGTTGTTGCGGGCAATTTCAGCAGCAATAATTATGACGATATTTCAGCATTTTATGACTACGGCAATGGACACACAAGAATCCATACTTGGAGAACGAATGCAACTGGAGATGGATATATTGGAAATGGTCCATATACTTTTTGGACAGCTTCAAGCGGATATTCAGCAAGTAAAATAACAGGTAGAGTTATAGCTGGTAATTTTGAAAATAGTGGTAATGATTATGAAGATATTGCTGCATTTTATAATTATGATGACTTATGCGGGAGTCTCAGAACTCACGTCTGGCAATCTAAAGATACTTCTTTCGATTATATTAATAATTCTCTAGGCTATCCATGGTTAACACAATTTGCTTATTTTAAGAGCAAACCATTAGCTATTGATACTGAAATATTTGAATCTGAAGAATACCTTGAAGATGTCAAAGTTTATCCGAATCCTTCAAATGGTTACATTTTTATTGAATATAAAGATTTTCCATTTCAATTCATAGTTTACGATTTCCAAGGTAAATTAATCTTAGATAAGTTTATAAGCAACGACTTGTATAAATTCGATACTAGAGAATTTAAAAATGGTATCTATGCTTATAAAGTAGTGAGTAAGAATAAAGTTGAAAGTGGTAAGTTTATAATTAGTGATTAAGTCATAAATAATTTGTTGAAAAATTAGAAAATTATAATCCGATACATTATTTCCATCGAATAAATGGAAATAGCTAAGGAAAGTTGTGATTGAAAAACAGAATTATCATAGCTGATTTTCTTATTGAGAAGGAAGTCAGTCAGAAAAACAAAAATATGAAATACACGCAATTAATCATTTTATGCGCTGCACTATCATTATCAGTTGTCTCATGTAAAAAGAAAGGTTGTACGAACTGTAATGCAACAAATTATAGTATTGAAGCTGAGAAGGATGATAATTCTTGTCAGTTTGTTAATGAAGAATTATTAGGTGTTTATGCAGTTCAAGATTCAACAACCGGTCCTCCAACTTTGGAATGGTATTCTGACTCATACGAACTAGAAATATCTAGAACAACTTGTTCCCCAAATAATTTGACGTTTTCTAACTATGCTAACAAGAATAACAATTTTGACGGAACTACTTTTAGTGTCAATTGTCAAATAAAGAATAATAGTATTACCGTTATTGAACAAGACATAAATGGAGACAAAATAAAAAGCAGTTCAGGCTATTTTTCGAATGATTCAATTTACTTTGATATTGCATTTGAAAACAAGTTTGGAGAAGTATTTTATGGAAAGTGTTTTGGAATAAAAAAATAAATAGTCGGTAACCTTAAAATAAAATACATTTGACGTTTTAGCATTTTAAAGCATTAGGTACTCTCAGAAAGGATGTTGCAAGAAATGTTTATTTTTACCTAGCAGTTAATACATATCAGTTCAAAATCGAATAAAATGAAAGTTACAGTCGAAAAAAATGAAAAAATGGGCAATCTGATATTTGCATCTATTTATCCACTCTACCTGAATAGATTGGAAAAAAATGGTAGAACAAAAGAAGAACTCGACCAAGTCATTAAATGGTTTACAGGTTTTGGTCAAGATGATTTACAGGTATTTATTGATCAAAAAGCAACTTTTAGAACTTTTTTTCAAAAAGCTAAAATACATCCAAACGCACACATGATTAAAGGAGTGGTTTGTGGGTATCGTATTGAAGAAATTGAGGATGAGTTTGAATTGTATAAACAATCTAGACGTATGGAAAAGTTAATTGATGAGTTGGCAAGAGGTCGTAAAATGGAGAAAATTTTGCGTGAAGAAAAAAATTAGTAACTGATGCTTTCAAACTAAAAACGCCTGCTTAAAAGCAGGCGTTTTATAAATACGATTAATATATTTTTTGTTATTCAGTTCCAAACTGATCAATCACTTCCTTAGTGACACCAGAGTTTGAGAACCCCCCATCATGGTATAGGTTCTGCATAGTAACGTATCTAGTTAAATCAGAAAATAAGGTAATGGCATAATTGGCACAATCGTCTGCAGACGCATTGCCTAATGGTGACATTTTTTCTGCATAATTAATAAAGTTATCAAATCCTTTTACCCCACTACCTGCCGTAGTAACTGTAGGTGACTGTGAAATGGTATTCACCCTAACATGCTTTTTCACGCCATAATGATACCCAAAGCTTCTGGCTACAGATTCCAAATACGATTTATTATCTGCCATATCGTTATAATCTGGAAATACGCGTTGAGCGGCAATATAAGTTAACCCAAGAATAGAGCCCCAATCATTCATGGCATCTAATTTCATGGCCGTTTGCATCACTTTATGAAACGACAAGGCTGAAACATCCAGCCCTTTCATGGTCCAATCATAATTCTGATTAGTATAGTCACGTCCTTTTCGCACATTAACCGACATTCCAATTGAATGCAATACAAAATCTAACTGACCACCCAATATGTCCATTGATTTTGTAAAAAGTGCTTCTAAGTCCTCTAAACTAGTTGCATCAGCTGGAATAATTTCAGCGCCAGTTTTTTTTCCTAATTCATTTATCTCACCCATTCTCATGGCAATTGGCGCATTAGTTAGCACAATTTCGGCACCTTGTTCATGAGCTCTTTCCGCCACTTTCCAGGCAATAGACTGAGCGTTTAATGCTCCAAAAATAATTCCTTTTTTTCCTTTTAATAATCCGTTTGACATAGGTTTTAATTTAGATGACAAATGTAATTCATTTTTTAATTATAAAACTTCAATCTTTTTTAATATACCAAACAAAAGAAGACCAACCCCTAAAACCATGACAACATAGGCGCCAATTCTTTTATTTTTTGAAGACGTCGCTAAACCATTCAAAATTTCAGTTTCAGATTTTAAAGAAATAATAAAAGGCTTATTTTTTTCGGTTGGCTTTGCAATCATTAACTCACCACTTTTATCTGTAGCATTTCCAACAATAAACAGTTTACTGTTCAGTGGTATGATTTTTTCAACTTTCTTGAAACCAATTGTTTTTATGCTTGGTCCAGAATTTATAGTAATACCAGCAAAGTTAAAACCAATTCCGTCATTATGATTTCCCTTCGATTCCTCAAAATTTGAATAAGATTCAACTGTATCCACTTCTCCTCCATGGTGACTTATTTTAACACTACCATCAGAATGTTTAATTGAAAAGTCATCTGCATAATATTCTTTTTCTAAAAGTGTTTCATTTTTTCGTTCCCACTTTTTAGTCACTCTATTATTTGAATCAGTTTTTGATATTAACTCCTCATATTCACGATCGACCTTAACAGTGTAGTAAACACATTGTTTTTGAGAAAATTCAGAGGTTAAAGGTTTTTCAGAAAAAGCTGTTCCGTATATTTTGGTATATAAATTAAAACTATGCTCACCGTAGGAATTGCTCATAGATTCATAATTCTCTCGTAAGTTTTTAATATTTGTTTCATCAACAGATGAAATAGTCAAAGATTTATCATCAGTTTTTTTTGAACCTCTTAGTAAAAAGAATCCTATTCCACCTAAAACAAGCCCAATAATAATAAATAGCATAATAATGATTTTGAGTTTGACTTTAAAGGTAAACATATTTTAAAAATTTATGCCTTATCTTTGTAAAGCAATAGCGAATAACCTCACCATGAAACCAACAGACCACAATCCAATTGATAAAGACAAAATATCTGAAAATCCACATTCATTAGAATATGGACATCATGTTGGTTCTGCTGTCATAAAGCCAGAGGACAAAGGAAAGATTAAAGGTAGGTCTTTAACCGCTATGGCTCATCAAACCGACCAACAACTTGGTCAGATTTATGAGCAAATGCAGTTATTAGCAGAACAGGCTAAAAAGATAGAAGAAAGAAAAATTATTTCCGAAAAAATATATCAGGCAGAATTTAGGTTTACCCCCATTATTAATCACACTTATTACCTGTATAATAAGAAAGATGGTGCTTCAGTTATGTCAATGCTCAGCCCTGAAGATTGGTTAAATTCAAGGTCAAATACCGATAGTTTTTATGTGGCCACCATCAAATTATTAGCCGATCACACATGGGACATTATAGATTCGTCGGGTGAAAAAGTAAATTAATCGAACAAATTTACTTGTTTATCGAAAATTTATTTATATTTGTCTTGCACATAAGCAATACATGGAGGTTTTAAATTGTAATAAAGCAGTTATTGATAAATTTGATGATTCGGTTGTATTAATTGATTTTGAAGACACAGAATTAATTGAAGTCGAAGATTTGTGTCAAATTGAAAAGTCTGTTGGACAATTAATTGGAAACCATCCGTATTTTGCAATAAATGTACTACCACGTTGTTTTAAAAACTTTTCGTTTGAAGCGAAAAATTTTATTACTGACGAAAACCAAAAATTAGAAGATAGAATACTAGATTGCTATATTGCTGGTTCTCTATCAAAGCGTTTAGAATTGGAGGTATTTTTCCAATTGCATAAACCAACAAGAAAAACAAAAATTTTTAATTCATTAAATAAAGCATTGACTTATATAGAAGGTCAAAAAAAATTAGAAGCTGATAAAAAAGGTGTCCTAGTTTAGCGGGGATTTTACTAGCACTACCGATTCAAGATTTTTATTTCTTCTAATACAAAGGGGTTGGTAACAACCTCTTTTTTTGTGCCTTTTAATTCCTGATTATAACATTGACTAAAAAATGGATTTTGATTTGAAATTTGTTGGTTGGCCTTTACTTAAACACAATTGCTCCCTCATAGCAATCGAATTTAATTTGACCTAAAGTTGAGTCAATGGTACCATTTGAAATACCATTTAAAACGGTATTTTCATTCCTTTCGGTCAACGTTCTATTTTTTAAATCTAGTTTTGAATAATTCAAACCACTATAACGAGAATTGATATCGATTTCGAATGAAGAACGATTATCTACCGATAAACTATACTTGGTGTACTTACCATCAAATTTGAGCTGCTCAAAACCTGGAACAATACTAGAGAATAATAAGTTATCTTCATAAGACGATACCTTTGCCTGTTTAGTTATTTTTTTAATTGAATAGCTTGTGTATTTACTGTTTAAAGCAGATATATTTTGAATCTCATCTACCATTAATTTGCTTTCATATACCTTAGTCAGGTCAAGATTTGTTACCTGGTCAATGTCAAGTAAAGAATAACTAAATAGTTCTACAACGAAATCGCTTATTGACGCTGCATAGAATTGGCTCTCATAAGCTTCGAGATAGGCACTTCTGATATTATTTAAACAGGTTAATGAAGCATATTTCATTTGAGCATATAAACTATCGCTCTGGTTTAGATTAATATTATCTTCATATGAATTAATTACCAAAGTTTTAACATCATTGCATTTAATATCAGAGTATTTACTATTTAAGTTAAGGTCCAAGCAATTCTTAAAGTCAATGTCGCTTTCATATGCTTCAATTTTACCAGAATGAATATTACCAAGTTTAACCTTGCTGTATTTAATGCTCATTTTAAGGTTTCCTTTAATATCAGAAGCGTTCAATTTAGATTCGTAAACCTGACCTTTTAAATCCCCTTCAATTGAAATCAATTGAATATCAGAATACTTGCTATTCAATCTCAGGTTTATTTTTTTTGGCATTGTAATAACATAGGATGCTTTAAGTTTCTTATATCTTGCTTTTTGTCCATTTTCAAATTCGATTGTTTTTTGACTGACAGGACCAAGTTGAATGATTGAATTATTTTTCGTCTTTGCGTTCTTTTTAAGAATAAAACGATCTCCGTCCTTTTGAGATACTAATTTAATATTGTTAAGAATTGTTGTTTTATCCTGTTCCTTTTTACATTCTACTTCAATTAACTGTTCAACTTTAATCATATTTTGATCCCAGGTTAAAATATTGATTTTCTCTCCAATATTACCAATTTCAATCTCATTAATACCTTCTAAATTAAATATTTGAATGTTTTCATCAGTAGAATCGATTATTGGTACGTTATGATAAGTTTCAGTTAAAGGTGGAATGGCGTTTACTTTTTGTTCATCCGAAATGACTTTCTTAAAGTCAGTCCAATTGAAAGGAGTAATCATCAAATTTGGTTCGCTAGGGGGAATTGCGTCATTTAGCTGTTTGCTATTAAAATTGACTTCTTTTTCATGGTCATCCTTTAACTCATCATTGAATAGAATAATGTTTTCATTTTTAGGAATTTCAGGTGATTTCTCAAAATGAGTTGTTGCCAAAGTGAATGTTTGATCTGAATTTGTATTGGTATCATCTTGATTAATAGATGATCCTGATAAAACAATAACGGATGTTATTGCTGCACTTACCATCACAGTACCTACTAGTTTACTTTTAGAGGCTATACTCACTACCTTAGAAAAAGCAGATTGTGGTAATTGAAGATTCGAAATATTAATTAGCGCCTCATGTTTTGAAATTGGTAAAGGCATCATTTTTATAGCGTTGAAGTACTGATTTAAATTTGACATACTAAATGTGTTAGTGGTGAATAAAAGAGATATGGCTACCGCTATTTTCTTGCGATCTTTTTCTTTCAAAATGGCCACCAATTTCTCTCTTCCTCTTTTAATGCGCTGTTTAACTGAAGACTCACCTGCATTTTGAATTTTCATAATTTCTTTGATTGGTAAATCACTAATTTCAAATAAAACAACAGCTTCTTTCTGAAGTGGAGGTAATTGATCTAATGCATCATACAAAAAAGTCACATCAACCTTGTTTTCAATATTACCAGAGACAGGAATCGCAACTGCAGCCGATTCATTATAAGGTTCTGAAAATTTTCTACGTCTTAAGTGGTTTAATGAAATATTGTTGGCCGTAGTAAAGAGGTAACTTAAGAGTGCTTTTTTGTCTTTTAAGCTATTGTATTTCTCTAGCCCAACTAATAAAACATCATTTAATAAATCCTTAGGATCCATTATACCACGACTTTTGACCATACAAAAGCGCATTAAAGGCTCATGAATAGCTTGATAAGCTTTTAGAAATTCTTCTCTATCTGATGCTCTCATTAAACTAATTATTTCTTGGGGTTTAATAGTAGGTCACTTCAATAGTATTAAAAGTTACATTTTAGCTTAAATATTAAAATTATTCTAACCGAATGCTAATAAATCTATTTCGAAAAAAAGTAAAGTTGTAGAATCCGACTAACGATTACAGTCTAATTGATGATAAGAGAAATGTCCATAAGTCCATTGAGAGCGTTCAATATTAAATGAATGATTGCTAACAAACCGCCCAGTCCATTTCTCATGAGTACTATTATCCTCAACCAAATCACCATTTGGGTTATAAACTAGCGAAATATCAAATAGCCCGGAAACCGAAAAACGAGACATGTCATGTTCTAACAAAGTCAGTATTGTAGTATATGATGTATCAATCTTCGATTGTGGTTCTCCTTCAATTTCAGACTGGTAATGATACGAACAAGTATATTCTCCGTCCAATGTCGACAATTCATCTTTTCTACAAGATAGAAGAGCTAAGGAAAATAAGGAAAAAATAAAGACTTTACTCACAATACTATACACGTACTGCAGTAATAACATGTTTGGTTTAAGTTAACAAGGTATTATCTATTTTGCAGGAAGCACTTTGGTTGACACTTCTCCAAATCCAATTCTTAAACCATCTTTTTCACAATACCCCCTCATGATAACCGTATCATGGTCATTAATGAATTTTCGTTCAGTACCATCTGACATTTTAAATGGTTTAGTGCCTTTCCATGATGTTTCTAACATTGATCCATATTCTCCCTCATTTGGTCCTGAAATAGTACCCGACCCCATAGCATCACCAACATTAATATTACAACCATTAACTGAGTGATGAGCCAATTGCTGATTCATATTCCAATACATATATTTAAAATTGGAACGTCCTACACAATTTTCCTCACCATTTTCTGGCTGAATAAAAACATCTAAATTCACATCTAAATGCTTGTCACCTTCATATTCTAAATAGGGTAATACTTTCGGATCTTGAATTGGTCCTGGTATTCTAAAATGTTCTAATGCATCCAGGGTCACAATCCATGGAGACATGGATGAAGCAAAGTTTTTTCCTAAAAATGGCCCAAGTGGCACGTATTCCCATCCCTGAATATCTCTAGCACTCCAATCGTTAAGCAATGCTACACCAAAAATGTAGTCATCCGCTTCATCTGTACTAATAGAACTTCCTAATGGCTTACCTTGAAAAGTAAAAAATACGGTTTCTAATTCAAAGTCCAACAAGTTTGAAGGTCCAAAATTCGGTACTTCATCATTTGGTCCCTTTTTCTGTCCTTTTGGGCGGTAAATAGGCTGACCAGAAACAATGATAGAGGAAGCTCGTCCGTGATATCCAACAGGAATATGTTTCCAATTTGGCAACAGTGCATTATTTGGATCTCTAAATAAACAACCAACATTGTAAGCATGCTGTTCGCTTGAATAAAAATCAGTATAATCGCCAACTTTAATTGGTAGCAGCATTTGCACATCAGATGCTGGAATGAGAACCTGACTAACATGATGCTCGTTTTTCCTTAAATCAGGAAAATCAGATTTTAACAGTTTATAAATCCTTAACCTTAACTCACCAACTTCCTTTTTGCCTTTCATCATCATTGAATTAAGGTAATGGTTGTCAAAATCTTCAATACTGAACGATAAATTTTTTAAATACCCTAAAACAAATAGACTTTTTAAATCTAAAACATGATTTCCAATTGCTACACCTACTCTTGGCTTCAAGACTTCAGTCTTAAAAATTCCAAATGGTAAATTTTGAATGGGAAAATCAGAATTGGCAGGAACATCAACCCACGATTTATCGTTTTTATCAATTTTAATTGACATGTTTTGTTAATTTTACAAGTGAATACTTTGGTTTAATTTCAATGTCTAAAGATATAAAAGAAATAGCAAATAAAAAGCAAATTCGTTGGGGTTGGATAGCGTTTATTTTTATTGTTTCGCATTTTACAATAGTCATTTTATCTATTCTTCCTGCAAATCTTACTAACGAAACCATCAGCAAGTATTCTAATGCCTACACTGATCCAATATTTGATCAGAGATGGGCCATGTTTGCACCTTGTCCAACTACTGAAAGCAAACTATTAGTCAAATATTATTTTGAAAATGATTCTACCGGCTGGATAAACCCCATTTCAGAAACACTTGTCAAACATCAAACTTACCGCTTTACATATCACGGAAATATTGCGGTAGGCTATTCTAATATGCTTGGTTTCTTGCAAAAAAAGTTATCCCATTTGAATATTGGCACATCTACGAATATAGACATGTCTGATATAGAAACACAACATAGTGACAAAATCGCTAAACCCCGCTTTTATATTGTTGGTTTGAATAGTAAGACTGATAAGTTGATTAACCCATTTACTCTCAGAGACCTAAAATTTAGCAACGAAAACAGACAACTCCGATTTTATATATTCGGTTATGCGAATGAATATCTAAAACGTCTGCCTGTTAAGGCCAAACTGAATATATCCTATACGAATATCATCACCAACAAAACTGACAATTATTATTTTACTAACTATAGATGATTAAGCGGATTCCATATTTATTTTTAAAATCATTTGACCATCAGCTACAATTTTCTTTGTTTAAAAAGGTGTTGTATATTTTTTTGTTTGTCAATACATTGACCATGTTACCCATGATCGATTCAGTTTTTGGTCAGAAAGGTATTGCAGGTTCAATGGGGTTTATGTGGAATGGCACGAGTTCATTTCTCAATTTATTATACCATCCGGCGGCTTACAATCGACCATACATCCCCTGGTTTTTTGTAGGTGGTCAACTATTATTTTTGAGCTTGGGTTATTTCAAAATTTTGCCTAGGCTATCTGCCATTGCTATCTATTTTTTTACAGCCAATCTTTTATTCAAAGGTGCCATATTTTTTACAGGCGGCGAAGTACTGGTGTGCATATTGTTATTTTACATGATTTTTATGACAGAAAAAAAGCAATTATCCATTAGTGAAAATATAGTGAACAATACTGTTTTCGTCGCGCTACTTGTTCAAGTATGCATTCTTTATTTTTTTTCTACCTTTTTTAAGTTATTTGATGAAAACTGGATTAATGGCAAAGCACTCTCCTATGTGTCTGAAATATCATACTATACAACAAGTTGGTTTCGGGATACAACCCGATTTTCATCAGGTTTGAGTGCAGCACTGACTTACTCTGTCTTGATCTATCAAGCCCTTTTCCCAATCTTAGTATGGTTTAAAAAAATCAAAATCCCCTTTCTGTTCTACGGTGTCATCCTCCATCTTGGTATCGCTTTTGGTATGGGTATTTTTTCATTCGGCATTATTATGATAATCTGTTATTTATTATTCCTAGATGCTAGGCACATCAAAAAATTGAACAGCTTATTCAGAAGAGATAAAAATGGCTAAAAAAAAGAAATATTATGTAGTTTGGGAAGGTCATACTCCAGGTGTGTATGATGATTGGAGTAAGGCTAAAAAGCAAATTACTGGCTTTAAAGGTGCGCGTTTCCTATCATTTGAAGATAAGAAACAGGCCGAGCAAGCCTATAAAACTGGTATTATCCCTCCAAAAAAAGAAGGTGAAAAAACAAAATATTATGTGGTTTGGAGGGGGCATAAACCAGGTATATACACTGATTGGCCAACCGCTCAACATCAAATTCAAGGTTTTCCAAAACCAATTTACAAGATTTTTGGAAGTAAATTACTGGCTCAAAGGGCGTTTAAAGAAGGTTCAGAACATTTTCAAGGTGATTATAAAAAAACAAAAGATTTAAGTCAAGCAGAATTAGATAGAATTGGTCAACCACTGGAATTGGCATTAAGCGTTGACGCAGCTTGCAACAGCAAAGGTGATTTTGAATATAGAGGGGTTTGGCTTCATAATAATGACGACGTTTTTAGAATAGGCCCATACAAAAAGGGATCAAATAATATTGGTGAATTTTTAGCTCTGGTTCATGCTTTGGCTTACCTTAATGGCTTTAAAGATCCTAAAATGAAAAAAATGCCGATTTACTCAGACTCAAGAATTGCAATGGGTTGGGTAAAAGCAAAAGTTTGTCGCACCAAACAATCGCCAACACCAGAGGTGAAAAATCTCATTCAGAGGGCAGAAAAATGGTTAAGAGATAATGCGTTTGCGAACCCCATTTTAAAATGGGAAACTAAAGTTTGGGGAGAAATACCAGCTGATTTTGGTCGCAAATAGTTTATAGAGTCATCCCACTTTTTTGATATGGATAGGCATTAAATGTTCCAGTAGCAATGGCAATTAAATCTCCGGATTGTTCATCTTTAATTTCACCTTTAGCAATGATAATTCTTTTTCCAGCAGCAATAACATAACCACTGCCCAGTAAAACATCTCCTAGTCTTACTGGTTTTAGGTAATTAATTTTAAATTCTACAGTAGATACAAGATTCATATTTTTAGATGATTCAGTTAAGGCAGCAACACCAATAATACCATCCATATATCCAGCTATAATACCTCCATGGGCAGTAGTAGGAGTAGCAAGATGGTACTTTTTGACTGTCATTTTATATTCTATATGTCCATTTTCGTAAGACACTAATTCCATTCCGTTTTCTCGCCCAAACTCGTTGGTTTCTGCGTACTTTGCCATGAGTATTTTAGTAAAATCTTCCATATTATTTGACTAATTTTTGAGCAAATTCATTAAGGTTTACACCATCAAAATTACCAGAACTCATCAATAAAAGATTGATCCCTCCCACTACTTCTTTTTCTAATAATTCAAACATAATTTTAGAATTTGTAAAAACGGTGACATTATTGGATTGAAATCCTTCAGACACATCTTGGACCGTAATCGGTTTTAACTTTTTATGAGCCACCACTTCAGGACTGAAGTATACATAAGCTTTGTCGGCTGCAGCCATGGCATTTTTGTATTGAGGCAAAAATTCTTTCTTAAGCGAAGAGAAGGTGTGTAATTCCATACAGGCAATTAATTGTCTATTCTGGAATTGATTTTTAACTGCGCTGGTTGTCGCCTTTAACTTCGAAGGAGAATGTGCAAAATCTTTTAACACCAAGGTATGCTCATTTTTTGCAATTGTTTCTAGCCGCTTTGCTGCACCTGTAAATGATTGTATGGCGCTTAAAAAATCGTGATCGCTCACCCCTATTTGATTCAATACCAAACGTGCTCCATTTAGATTTTGTAGGTTATGCTCTCCAAAAATTTGCAGTGGATACTTGCGGTTATGATGATAGACTGTTGTAATGTTATTGTCAATACTATAATCAATTGTTGTATATGGAATTGTTTTGACGTGTTGAATGCCTTCAGCAATATTTTTTAGGACATGATCTTCCTCAAAATAAATTAAACTTCCATTTTGCTGAATATCATTTGCGAAAATTTCGAATTGCTCAACATAATTTTCAAAAGTTGGAAAAACATTAATGTGATCCCAAGCCACACCACTTATAAGTGCAATATGCGGTTTATACCAATGAAATTTAGGACGACGATCGATCGGAGAAGATAAATACTCATCTCCCTCAATAACGATATAAGGTGCATCAGAAAACTTAACCATACAATCAAACCCCTCTAATAAAGCGCCTACCAAATAATCGGTTTCTAACCCTAGTTTCTGCATCACGTGCAAAATCATTGAGGTAATGGTTGTTTTTCCATGGCTACCGCCTATTACGATTCTAGTTTGACTTTTACTTTGTTCGAATACAAATTCAGGATAAGAATAGATTTTAAGCCCCTGCTTTTGAGCTTCTAATAACTCAGGGTTATCCTTACGGGCATGCATTCCAAGAATAATAGCATCAATATGATCTGAAATTCGGTTAGCATCCCATCCCATTTTTGCTGGCAATATGCCATGACTCGCTAAACGGCTTTTTGAAGGTTCAAATATTTCATCATCTGACCCTGTTACCTCTGCCCCACTGCGCTTTAAAGCAATTGCTAAATTGTGCATTGCACTTCCGCCAATGGCTATAAAATGTACGTGCATATTAAATTTTTATTCGAAGTTCAATAATAAAAAGACGTCAAATTAGTGTGGCCTTCTTTTTTTTTCACATTTCATTCTTAGTGAACCCTATTACCACTTGCTTTGCATCTACAAATTAGATGCAAACAACTATTTTGTCGACTATTTTTTGCATATTTGACAAAAGAAGTTTATCCATGAAAATATATCCTATTAATACGGGTAATTTTAAGTTAGATGGGGGCGCCATGTTTGGCGTGGTACCCAAATCACTCTGGCAACGAACAAATCCAGCAGACGAAAACAATATGTGTTCATGGAGCATGCGTTGTTTACTTATTGAGGATGAGAATAGACTTATTCTTATTGATACAGGTCTTGGCGATAAGCAATCAGAAAAATTTTTTAGTTACTACTACCTTTTCGGAAATGATACTTTAGAAAAAAGTATTCAATCTCTTGGCTTTGGTTTAGATCAAATTACAGATGTGATTCTTACACATCTCCATTTTGATCATTGTGGCGGTGCTATTGCTAGAAATTCAGAAGGTCAGTTTCGTCCTTTTTTTAAAAATGCTACATATTGGAGCAATCAAAAACATTGGAATTGGGCCATAAAACCCAATCGAAGAGAAAAAGCATCATTTTTAACTGAGAACATACTCCCTATTGAAGAAAGTGGTCAATTAAAGTTTATTGAGCGTCAAGCTGATTTCACCACTAATGTTTTTCCAAATATTGATTTTCTATTTGTTGATGGTCATACAGAAAGCCAAATGATTCCGCATATTAATTACAAGGGAAAAACGATTGTTTTTATGGCGGATTTATTACCTAGTACTGGTCATATTCCCTTACCATATGTGATGGGGTATGATACCAGACCACTTCTCACCTTAAATGAAAAGGAAAAATTTTTAAATAAAGCTGTTAATTCCGACTATATTTTGTTTTTGGAACATGATTATTACCATGAATGTTGCACATTAAAACAAACCGAAAAAGGTGTACGGTTAGATCAAACTTTTAATCTTAATCAGGCTTTTTAAAGCCATTTTATTTTATCCTATGAATAAGTACCTCATTGAAATCTTAAAAAATCATAGCTCATTAATTTTGCCAGGAATTGGAGCCCTAATGGTAACCAATAAAAAAACCGGCGAAATAAAATTCAATCCTCATTTAACATTTAATGATGGAGCACTGGCAAGTTTTATTTCAACTGAAGAAGGTATTGATAAAGCAGAAGCTCAAAATAAAGTGGCTAAATTTACAAGTGAGATAAAAACGACTGTTGACAAAGGGGAAACCTACGATATTTTTGAATTCGGTACCATTTATAAAGATGAAAACGGTGACTTGGCGTTTGAAATGGCAAAGGCATCAAATACTAAAGCTGCTCAACCAGAAAAAAAAGATGAGGATCTTAAAAGTACTCCTCCGAAAAAAGCAGCTGTGAAAGCAAAAAAGTCAGCTCCGAAGACAAGTGCGACTAATTCTAAAACAAAGACTACTAACACCGATACTAAAAAGACGACATCCACACCTAAAGCAAAACCAACACCGCCAAAAGCGTCAAACGCCAAGAAAAAAAAGGTAGAAAAGGAAGAAAAAACTGTTGAAAAAGTAGAAAATGAAACTAGCCAAGCAGTTAAGAAAGTTGCAGATAAGGCAGCAAAGACATCTGTAAAAAACACATACATCCCTCCTACCGATAAAGATAAATTGCCCGAAGTACCGAAAATAGTTTCTGAGTCAAATACTGAACCCGTTCAGAAAGAGTCGACCAAAGAGACTGTTACGGTAACTGCTGAATATAAAGAACGCAAAAAAAGAAGGTGGTGGCCAATTATTATTTTACTTCTATTGATTGGTCTTGTCATTGCTGCTTATTTTTTCAGAGATCAGATTAAGTCCTATTTAGGCTGGAATGAAAAACCTAAAGTAGAAAATCCTAATAATTATCCTGATAGTGATGGAGACGGAATTCCTGATTTTGCAGATGTAGATTTGACTGGAGGGGCTGATGAAGATGGAGATGGTATTGATGATTTAGCAGATTTAGATTACACTCATGGTAAAGACGAAGATGGTGATGGTATTGATGATGCCTTTGCTGAAAGCGCATTGACGGCTTTAGATGATGTTGAAGAAATTGATCCTCTCGCCATGGCCGACGAAGACGAGGACGGCATTCCAGATTATGCAGATATTAACCTGACAAGCGGTGAAGATTCTAACGACAATGGTATTGATGATGTTTTTGATGCTGCAATTACTTTAGGTTCTGACCTTAATAAAGATGGTATTGATGATAGTTTGGCCAATATTGCCTTGCTTAACCATTTAAAAAACCAAATGGAAGATAGTGACTCAAATGGTATACCAGACTATGCTGATGTTAATTTAACTCAAGGAGAAGACATTAATAAAAATGGGATTGATGATGCATACGAGTCGGTAGACCAAGATAAAAATGGAGATGGGTTAAATGATTCTATCTTAATGGCATTATTAATGAATGGTCCTGATGATATAGATCCATCATCAGGAGAGGAAACGGCTATGACGGATGAAGAGATGATTAATGAAGAAAAGGAGATAGAAAATGATATTGTTGAACCTGTAACAGCGGAAGAAAATGATGAAATAGTTGAAGCAGAGCCTGAAGTGAGTCCAGAATTAGAAACTAACTCTGGTAAGGTTTCAAGTACCGGATATAATGCTACCGGGAATTATCACGCAATAGGTGCCGCTTTTTCAGAAAAAAGTAATGCTGAAAAATATACTTCTACTATGAATGGAAATGGATTTAATGCTACAATTATTGGTAGATTTGACGGACTCTACTTGGTATCTTTGAAGCAATATAGCTCAATGAGTGAAGCTAAAAGTAACCTTTCTGAAATTCGCAACAGGTCTTCGTCTAGCAGTGCATGGATATTCAAACATTAAGCTTAGACCGCAACGATTAAAATTGACCTGACTTAATAAATGGACTAAAGCATCATTTAGGAGCATAAATATTAATGGTTGACAATGTTTTTAGTACTATAAATCGTTAAAAAAAGTTAACTCAGTAAGAGCAAAACTGATTTTCATTGGCCATTTTTTAATTAGTTCCAAATCAATTTTGATTGAAAATCTAGTGTTTATGGGCACTCTGTGAATGCCGCTATTCAAAACAGCTTTAAATCATAATATAAATTTATGTATTTCATTATTAAAATAAATAATAATTTATGAAATGTAGTTTATAAATTTGTTTAAACTTAAAAATACTAGATGTATGAAAAAGCAAATTATTTATTCAATTATCATTTCACTATTACTCTCTAGTTGTGTCATTATCAGACCAGGTCAAGTAGGCATTAAACAAAAATTAGGAAAACTAAATGACCAGTCTATCACTGAGGGTTCAATTTGGTATAACCCTTTTGTAAGTAAGGTTTTGGTTTTATCTATTAGAACAAACAACTTGGAGTTAGCGCTAAGTTTACCAAGTAAGGAGGGATTGAGTATTAATTCACAAATTTCGATTCTTTATAAGTTAGATTCTGATAGAGTGACTGAAGTGATCAGGACTTTGGGACTAAACTATGAAACAATCATAGCCAATATCTTCAGGTCAGCATCAGCAGATGTTTGTGCTCAGTTTTTTGCTAAAGACATGCATTCAGGAATGAGAACTAAAATTGAAGAAAAAATAAAAGATAAGATGTCTGAAACATTAGCTGAGCAAGGCATTATCATTGAAAAAGTACTTATGAAAAGTATTCAATTACCTCCAGGATTAGCCAGTTCAATAGAACAGAAACTCCAAGCTGAGCAAAATGTAATGAGAATGGAATTTTTATTACAGCAGGAAAAACTAGAAGCAGATAGAAAGATTATTGAAGCTACAGGATCAAGGGATGCACAAATAATCCTATCTGAAGGGTTAACTGAAGAAATTATCAAAATAAGATCTATAGAAGCATTTAATGCACTCTCGAATTCACCAAACTCAAAAGTGATTATTACCAATGGGAAAGTGCCTATGCTAATTGAAGGCGAAAAGTAAGCATTCGCTTTCAATGAGTAATCAAAGTCCACCTTTAAAAGGTGGACTTTTTTTATATTTGATTAATGAAATTACCAGATACGCCTTTAGTTTCAGTCAAATGGTTGAATAACAATCTTGCTGAGCCCAATCTCATTATTATTGACGCTTCTATATACGCCGATAGGTCAGAAAAATTTATTGAGTATCAAGAAAGTGTACCAGGCACTCTATTTTTTGATTTGAGAAAGGACTTTGTTAATATTGAATCAAAGTTTCCCAATACTGTTCCGCAAGTTGAGCAATTTGAAAAAAATAGTCAAAAATTAGGAATTAAAAATGACAGTGTTATTGTAGTATATGATAATAGAGGCATTTATACAAGTCCAAGGGTGTGGTGGCTCTATAAATTAATGGGACATCAATCAGTGTTTATTTTAAACGGTGGACTACCGGCTTGGAAAAAAGAAGGTTTTACATTATCGTTTCTAAAAACGAAAAACGCTTACGAAGGTGACTTTAAAGCTTCTCCTAAATTAGAAAAAATCGCTTTATATGAAACGATTATTGACACCTTCGAAAATAACCATTACTGCATTATTGATGCACGATCGAAAGGTAGATTTAACGGAACGGAACCTGAACCTCGATCGGAGATCAAAAGTGGACATATCGAACATAGCTATAATTTGCCTTATACTTCAGTTTTAAAAAACGGTTTCTTTAAGTCTGATGAAGAATTGAAAGCGCTCTTTTCACAATTTGACTTTAAGGATAAAGACCTTATTTTTACCTGTGGTTCTGGTATCACAGCATGCATTATCATGTTTGCTGCAGAACTAATACTAAGCAATAAAAAAGCAGTATATGACGGATCGTGGACTGAATGGGCGTTCAAGCAAGAATTGTTTACAGCATAAAAAAACCTGATTCATATAAATCAGGTTTTTTTTATCAATAATTAGACTATTCTATTGCTTAACTTTAGCCTGAGAAATTTTTGCAGTTCCAGTTTTCGCACTGGCTTTTTCGGCGCAGCATTTCTTATTACTAGCGCTACACTTTTTCTTAGTTGTTGCAGTTTTAGCTTTTGCAGTTTCTTTTTTCTTGTCATCTTGAGCTAATACAGTTGAAGTTCCTCCAATAAAAGCAACAAGTGCCAAAGTCATTAATACCTTTTTCATTTTTCTTCGTTTTAATTTGTTTAAAAATACGGAATATATGCTCTTCTGATTCAAATTTTACCATTTTTTATGAAATCAGGTGAGCTCCGCTTAGCATATTTACAAATACCGTTCCATTAATTTATGCCAATTGATAATAGAAATATACAATTGGTATAACATACAATACTGCGTCAATTCGATCTAAAAGCCCTCCGTGACCTGGAAGAATGGTTCCAGAATCTTTTATTCCAAGACTTCTTTTTAGCATGGATTCTACTAAATCTCCAATTGTTCCAAAGCAGGCAATTAATATGCCTAAACCAATGTAAAACATTGTATCTCCTTCAATAATTATTGAAATGCAATAACCAACAAGGCTTGCAAAAATAAGTCCTCCTGCAAAACCTTCCCATGATTTATTAGGTGATATCCTAACGAATAACTTGTGCTTTCCAAAATTTCTACCAACCAGATAAGCAAAGGTATCACTTGTCCAAACTAATATAAAAATAGTGAGTACGGGCGTATAATTTGCCCACATTTCCATGTCTTCATCCCACATTAAATCATGCAATAAAAGCAATGGTAAAATAATATATATCCAACCTAGCATTGTAACTGCTATGTTTTGAAAAGGCGCCTTATGTTTTCTATAAAGTTCAGCAAAAGCTATCAGAGGAAAACTTAAAAGTAAAATGCCAATAAGATAATTTAAACCATTATCAAAAGTGGCTGACCAAGACCCCAATACATATATTAATAGACCAATAGCCATTCCAAACCCCATATTAGGGGATAATCGCTTTTTAGGGAATAGTTTATAAAACTCATGGAGGCTTACCATGGTAATTATTCCAAATGAAACATGAAAATACAAGCCTCCAAAAACAATTGCCAAAACAAGTACTAAAACAAAAACTCCTCCTGTGATGGCACGTTTTAGCATCTTATTCTTCCTCTGTTTGATTAATAATGTATTTGGCTCTTATCACATCTTTAGTGTAAACATAAAGTTCTACAGAACCAAAATTATTATAAGCTGAGTCTTTTAAATTTAAAATAACTGAATGAATACCATTTGACTCTAATTTTCCTGCAATCAGCTGCACCAAATATTCCTGTGAAGAAGAGTAAACCATGGCACGGTTCTTAATCCTCTTCGTTTGGCTTTGATTCACCTCCGCCCAAAAATTCTTCAGTTTTTGCATTAATACTCCCATCTTCGGTATTTCTATTTTCCGTATTAGGTTTTACGCTAATATCTTCCTTACCTGATTCAGTTAGCAAGGGAGCTTCATCATTGTCCCATTCTCTCTTACCAAAAATTTCAACTAAGTTGTCCTTAAAAATAACTTCATTAACCAGAAGCTCTTCAGCTAATTTAATCAATTTATCTTTATTTTCGGTCAAAATAGCAATCGCTCTATCGTATTGAGCTTCAATCATACGGGTAACTTCGTGGTCAATCAATTTTGCTCTTTCCTCAGAATAAGGCTTTGTAAACCCTTGATTACCTTGAGAATCATAGTAGCTAATGTTGCCTAATTTATCACTTAAACCGTACATAGACACCATTGCATAAGCTTGTTTAGTTACTTTTTCTAGATCACTTAATGCACCTGTAGATATCTTACCAAACATAATCTGTTCTGCTGCTCTACCGCCCAATGCTGAACACATTTCATCCAAAAGCTGTTCGGTAGTTGTGATTTGTCGTTCTTCAGGTAAATACCAAGCAGCACCCAAAGACTTTCCTCTAGGAACAATAGTCACTTTTACTAATGGAGAGGCATGTTCTAACAACCACGAAGTGGTAGCATGACCTGCTTCATGATAAGCGATTGTTTTCTTTTCGTCTTTGGTAATGATTTTATTCTTTTTCTCAAGTCCTCCAACAATTCTATCCACAGCATCTAAGAAGTCTTGCTTAGCCACAGAATCTTTTTTCTTTCTTGCAGCAATTAATGCCGCTTCATTACAAAGGTTGGCAATATCGGCACCAGAAAAACCAGGTGTTTGTTTTGAAAGGAAATCTATGTCCAACTCCTTTTCTAATTTAAGTGGTTTTAAATGAACCTTGAAAATTTCTTTACGTTCATTCAGGTCTGGCATATCAACATAAATTTGTCTGTCGAATCGTCCAGCTCTCATTAGCGCTGAATCCAACACATCAGCCCTGTTAGTAGCCGCCAGAATAATCACACCTGAATTAGTCCCAAAACCATCCATTTCTGTCAATAGTTGATTCAACGTATTTTCTCGCTCATCATTAGAACCCATGTTAGCATTTTTTCCTCTTGCTCGGCCAATGGCGTCTATTTCATCAATAAAAATAATTGAAGGTGATTTTTCTTTAGCTTGCTTAAATAAATCTCTCACCCTAGATGCTCCAACTCCTACAAACATCTCAACAAAATCGGAACCAGAAAGTGAGAAAAAAGGAACTTTCGCTTCACCCGCAACGGCTTTAGCCAACAAAGTTTTTCCCGTTCCGGGAGGGCCAACTAGTAAGGCACCTTTAGGAATTTTGGCTCCCAGGTCAGTGTATTTTTTAGGTTGTTTTAAAAAATCAACAATTTCTTCCACTTCTTCTTTAGCCCCTTCTAATCCGGCAACATCCTTAAACGTTACATTTGTACCCTTTCCTTTTTCGAAAACCGTTGCTTTCGATTTTCCAATACTAAAAATACCGCCGGCACCGCCGGCACCACCACCAGCACCGCCGCCCATTCGGCGCATCATAAAAATCCAAAAGAAAATTAAGATGGCTGGTAAGAATAGCCAACTTAAAACTTCTGAAAAATAGTCGTGATGCTCGTCATACTTTTTATCAAAGTTGTAATCAGGTCCTTTTTCTTTTAAATCCAGTACTTTCTGATCTAGTTTTTTCACAAAAGCATCCATTGAAGGGGTTGTAAAAAACATATCAGCCGTTTTTTCAGCAAAAGGACTCGACTTTTGCTTTTTCAAATTTTTCCACTCAGTGTCCATTGATCTTACTTCTTCAAGTTTATCTTCCTTTAAGAACACTTCAGCTTTTTCTATATTTTTAAATATGATAATCTTATTAACCAATCCTCTATCGGCCAATTCGTAAAATTGATCTTCATCAATCTCTTTGCCTGTACTTCCAGAAGAGGTGAGCATTAACATGAATATGACGACAGCTACAATGCCATAAATCCAATAAAAATTAAAGCCTCCTTTGGGTGTATTTGTTTTTTTTGCCATTTTCTTAATCTAAATTTGGGAAATCGGTTCTTTCGGCATCCGCCCAAAGACCTTCAATATTATAATATTCTCTGGTTGTTTTATAAAATACATGCACAACAACCGATACATAATCCAATAAAATCCACTCCGAATTCGTAGATCCTTCATTGTGCCATGGTTTCTCTTGTATTTCTTTTCTTGTATGTCTAACTACAGACTTAGAAATACCATCAACTTGCACGCTTGAATCTCCTGAACAGATAATAAAATAATCGCAGACTGAATTTTCGATTTCTCTTAGGTCAAGTAATGTAATATCTTGCCCTTTTACTTCCTGAATTCCTTCGACTATTGTGTCAACTAAAATTTTAGTATCTGAATCTCTTTCAGAGATTTTTTTAATCATGCTTTTTAATTTGGTGTACAAAATTAATCCTTTTCCAGAATAAAAGCATCAGATTTATTGCTGACTTCCCTTAAATAGTCGTTTTTAAATGTTAAAAAAGTTTAATTCTCAATTTGTGGTTTAAACAAGCCCCCCTTAAGAATGAATTGATTTACAAGATGTCTGACACACCTTATTTGTAAGAAAAAAGATGAGCGAAAAGGCGACTTTTATTGAGAAAAACATTGTTTAAGACCACCCAATATTAAGGCTGTTAATGCTTTACGAATAATGAAGCACTAAAAATAAAAATTATCCTTTTGTTTTATTTAATAGATAAATTCATCATTTTTGTTCAATGAAATTAAAGCATTTTAATTATTCAATTGTGAAAGTTAATCAAACACTTTCAACAAATGATTTATTAAAAGAAATGATTTTGTCTCAAAAGCTAGAAAATGGCTTTACCCTTCAGGCCGAATCACAAACTAAAGGCAAGGGGCAAAAAGGAAATATTTGGGTTGCAGAACCTGGTAAAAATTTAACTTTTTCTACTTTCATTACCCCCCAATTAAGTACTGAAAAAGTATTCTACTTAAATATAATGGCATCATTGGTGATAAGAAAAACCCTTGAGGACTTAAAAATTGATGCTGTTATTAAATGGCCGAATGATGTTTTCGTAAAGCATAAAAAAATTGCGGGTATATTAATTGAAAATCAAATCCAAGGTGGAAAAATAAAAAAATCAGTCCTTGGAATCGGATTAAACGTCAATCAGAATAATTTTCCCGAAAACACTCTAGCCACCTCGATCAAAAAAGAATTAAAATGTGAGATGGATTTAGACGCTGTTTTTAAAAAACTCTACTATAACCTCGATTTTTATTTTGACCTCCTGATTAACCAGCATTTCTTCATATTGAAAAAGACCTATTTAAAGCACCTTTATCAAAAAGATGCATGGTGTGAATACAGTAGTAAAAAATTAGGGCAATTTTCTGGTAACATTCAAGACATCAATGAAAACGGACAATTAGTAGTAAAAACAATTGATGGAATTAAACATTCCTTTGATAAGCAAACTATTCGTTTTTTATAATATTGTACTATGAAATCTTTAGATAATTTAGGTATTGATAGGTCGTGGACACTGTTTCTAGATAGAGATGGTGTAATTAATCATCAAATTATTGGAGACTATGTTAGAGAGGTTCATGAACTTAAAATTATTGATGGTGTTCCTGAATCTATATCACACTTTTCTAAATTATTTGGGCGAATAGTGATTGTGACTAATCAGCAAGGCATTGGAAAAGGTTTAATGACAGTAGAAGACTTAAATCATCTACATGGTTTCATTAATAATTTAATTGAAAATTATGGTGGCAAAATTGATAAAATATATTTTGCTCCTCAGCTTGCTGCCAGTCAGGATCCATATAGAAAACCTGGTATTGGTATGGGGTTACATGCTAAAAAAGACTTCCCGGAAATCGACTTTAAGAAATCATTGATGATTGGTGATTCAGAAAGTGATATCAAGTTTGGTACAAAATTGGGTATGAAAACTGTAATGTTAAAAAATAGTCGTAACATAATGACTAAAGCTGATTATATTTTTGAAAATTTGCTGGCGGTCTCCAACCATTTAAGAAAAAACAATGAAAATTAGCATACTCTTCTTTGTCCTACTGTTCTTCTCTACTAGTTTCGGACAGCCGATTAATAAAAAAGATGCGCAAAAGCGTAAACAAGGACCATGGGAAACATTTTATGAGAACTCTTCTATGTATCGTTATAAAGGGCAGTTTAAAGATGACAAACCTTATGGCATTTTCACCTATTATTACGAAAGCGGAAGAATTCAGGCCAAAGTGAACTACTTAAACGGTGGCAATGTTACCTTAAGTCAAGTCTATCATGAAACTTCTGGACATATTAAAGCATTTGGTAAGTATGTCAATCAAAAAAAAGATAGCACTTGGACATATTTTGATAATGTTGGCAACGTTAAAAGCAAAGAAAGTTATATTAACGGCAGCTTGGAAGGGCAAAGGGTTGTCTACTACGAGCCTGTTAATGGTCAATATGTTGTAGCTCGATACGAATATTATAAAAACAATACACTCCATGGTGTGTTTAAAGAATACCATCAAAATACCAAACTAAAATCAGAAGGAGAATACCGTGATGGTCATTTAAATGGGGATGTTAAGTATTATTATCCAAATGGAAAAATGGAGCGCCTTGAAAGATATAAATATGCGGTAAAACATGGATGGTGGATTTTCTTTAACGATAACGGCACCCAGGCTGGAAGAAAACTCTATTGGGAAGGGCGAGCCTTAAAGGGAGAAGCCTTAGAAAAGAAAAAAGCAGAGTTAAAGGCTAAAGGAAACTAAAAGTCGGACTTAAAAATCTGATTTGTTTATCATACGAAGGAAAGTTTTTAGCCATTTAAATTGTTCTTTACAAGTGTGTATTTTGAACTTCTGCAACAGTAGGTTATACTCATTATGATAGTGATTATCATTATTTCAAAGACAGAAAAACCTTATCACTCAAATTTAACACTTATTTAGCTTTACCTCACCAACCTATTTCCCGCAAATAGCGTCTATATAGGTGACAAGGAAGTTTAATTTTAATATTAAGAGGAGATGAGACAGCTAAAAATAGCCAAACAAGTAACGAACAGAGAAACTGCTTCACTAGACAAATATTTGCACGACATTGCCAAGCAAGACATGGTAACCGCTGAAGAGGAGGTTGAATTAACCAATAAAATCAAATTGGGTGACCAGGTGGCGCTAGATAGATTAGTGTCTGCCAACTTAAGGTTTGTGGTCTCTGTTGCAAAACAATATCAAAATCAGGGGTTAACCCTATCTGACCTTATTAATGAGGGTAATATTGGATTGATTAAAGCGGCCAAGAGATTTGATGAAACAAGGGGATTTAAATTTATTTCGTACGCCGTTTGGTGGATTCGTCAATCCATTTTACAGGCGCTGGCAGACCAAGCTAGAGTTGTGCGTTTGCCACTCAACAAAATTGGAACCATTGGCAAGTTGAATAAAGCCGTAGCAAAAATTGAGCAAGATTTAGGAAGAACACCAACAAGTGATGAGATTGCAGACGTAATGGATATATCTTTGAAAGATGTCATTCAGGCTCAAAAAAGTTCAGGCAAGCACGTATCAATGGACGCCCCTTTGGTTTCAGGAGATGATAATTCGTCTAATATGTACGATTTATTGCATAATACTGAAAAACAAAGTCCTGATAATAAAGTGATGAAGGAATCATTAGAAAGGGAGATTGAACGATCATTAAGTACACTGAAAGCCAGAGAAGCCAGTATTATTAAACTGTATTATGGTTTAGGTGGATCTGCGGCCTTAACACTGGAAGAAATAGGTGCACTTTTCGAATTGACAAGAGAGCGTGTTCGACAAATTAAAGAAAAAGGCATTCGCAGAATGCGTCATGCCAGCCGAAGCAGAATGCTAAAGGCTTATTTAGGTTAAAATAATAACCACCGTTTTAGTTAAAATTGAAAAGGTCATTTAACAAGTTTAGATGACCTTTTTTCTGGTCTTAACATATTAGTATCTGCTTAACTATTCTTGAAAAGAAGGTTTTCAATCTAATTTTTTAAGTATATTGTTAGTGATTGAAAATTCTAGTATGATAGAGATTTTTAAAAAGCTGTTACTAAGCGTTGTTTTTTTACTTGGTATTTATCCAATATTTGCTTCGGATGCTGCAGGAGGAAATATTTCATACATATGTACAGGTGCTCCTAATACCTATTTGGTAACACTTACAATTTACAGAGATTGCGGAGGGTTTTATCCTCCCAATACTCAACTTATTACCATTGATAATGACTGTGGTGAAATAAACCCTGTGTTAATTGTAACAAGAGTAGAGATTAATGAGGTTTCTCAAATATGTACTGCAGAATTGCCGAATACTGAATGTAGTGGTGGTAGTTTATCTGGAATTGAGGAGCATATTTATCAAGCCTTAGTTGTATTACCAGCACCATGTGATGCCTGGACTTTTAGCTGTCAGGTTGGGATAAGAAATGCTTCCACAAATGTAGCTAATGCAGGTTCAAATCCCTTTTATGCTGAAACAAAAATGTATTCAGTAACTGATAACTGTAATAATTCACCAACATTTAATTCTCAACCTATTCCATATGTTTGTACCGGTCAAGTTACTAACTATGACTTTGGAATTTTAGAGCTGGATGGCGATTCATTAACCTTTGAATTTGTAGAAGCCAGAGGAAGTGGCGGAGCCGTTTTATCATATGCTTCTGGCTATACCTTTGATCAACCTATTCCTGGTATTACAATGAATCCCGAAACGGGATTGCTTTCGTTTACTCAAAACCTGCCAGGGAATTACGTTATTACAGTTTTAATCACCGAATACGATATTTGCGGTGATTTAGTTGGAAGTATGATGGTTGAAATACAGGTCATTGTGGAGCAATGCACAAATCAAGTCCCCACATTGGTTGAAACACCTTCCATTATTCAAAACTTCAATAACTTTGGAACAAATGCTAATATAGCTGATGATAGGAAAATCAGTTTATGCACTGGTGACCGCTTCTGTTTTGATATACAGTTTGATGATCCGAATTTAGGGGATAATGTCATTCTTTCATCCAATGTTGCTAACTTTTTGCCAGGAGCTACATTTACTCAAGTAACTGGAAATCCTGCTACAGCAACTATTTGCTGGAGTTTTGCACAAGGATACACTGGTTCTGTTATATCTATTAATGCAACTGATGATGTTTGTCCAGTACCTGGATTTGCAGATGTTGCTATTAAATTAGATGTGCCGCCAGCAATTTTTCCGGGGGAAGATGATACCCTTCTTGTCTGTGGTACTGAGGGCACTATTGATTTATTTGATTACCTAGGGGGGTATTTCCAGACAAATGGACAATGGTACGATCCTAATAACAATCCGATTTCGAATATAGTCGCCGACGCAAGCATAATGGTTCAAGGTGAGTATTATTATAGAGTTATTCCTGATACTGCTGGTGTGCTTTGTAATGCCCCTCCCAACCAATGTGTAGATGCTGATTCAGCTTACCTTACGGTTATTGCCAGCAATCTGAGTAGCCTTAATCTAAACAATCTCGTTAACGAAACTGGTCCTGGAGCTAATGATGGGCAGGCTCAAATTGGACCAATTACTGGCAATTTTCCGCCATTTACAGTTGTTTGGCAAAGTCCTTACAGTGGTATTCATGATACCCAAATCATAAATAATAATGGCATGGCTTCACAAACTAATCTATACCAAGACCAACTTGGAGGAGATCCGTGGATCGTTACGGTCACAGATTCCAATAATTGTTCTACTTCTATAGAGTTCTTTATATATGAGTGTGCAGACGGTTTGACAATTGACCCAATTGTTGGCCATGTTAATTGTTTTGGAGATGCCACTGGATCCATCAATACGCGTATTAACGGGGGACTTCAAATTGGTGGTCAAGAATTTGTGGTCATTACCAACGCTTCTGGAGACACGTTAAATGGCGCGAATGAAAATCCACCAGATTACCGTCAGGAACTACAGCTTATTCCTGCAGGAGCTTATACTGTCAATGTTTTTGATGCATCTGGTTGTGAAGCAACCATTTCTGTTATAGTTAAATCGGAATTTCCAAGTAGACCGCAAATTCTATACGAAACGGTAGACTTATTATGCTTTGGGGATGAAACTGGCGCAATTGTAATTACAGATGTGATTAATGCTCATGGAGATGTAGACGATATATATTTCAGTTGGGCACCTATTCCACCAGGAAATCCACCAAGTGATGGTACACCTGGAAGGGTTGGCTTAACGAATTTACCAGCTGGAGACTATACGGTAGAAGTTACAGATACTTTAGGTTGTACGGCTGAGCCGAGTCCAATTGTAATAACCATTGCTGAGCCAAATAATTTACAAGGTGAATTTGAAGTTGAACAAGAACCGCTTTGTAGAACAAATAGCGGGCAAACAGGAAAAGGATTAATCAATGGAAGAGTCATTGATAACTTTAATGGAGCTGGAAACGTCAAATACGAATGGACACATTTATCAACTGGTCAAACCTCTGATGTGCCAACATTTAATGTGAGAGCACCCGGATTAATAGAATTATTATTAAGAGATGCTAATGAATGTGTATGGAAAGATACTTTATTGCTCGATTCAATTAATCCTGAGGGAGATTTTGAAATTACTTCTGAAGAATTCTATTTAGAAGATATTTATGAAGGTGAAGAAGATGTGAAAATTAGAGTCACAAATCAAACTGACATTCTTACAATGAAAGCTGCAGCTGATCCTAACGCAGATATTATATTTCTGTGGAACCTAAATGCAGGAATGGTTAATGATCAAAATAATTGGTTTTTTACCAACTCTCTTGAAGAAAGACCTGACACAGTTTATAGTGGGGTGATTAATGATGGACCAACTCCTTATGATGTTTGCTTAGTCATTAGAAACAGTAACGACTGTGTGGACACAACTTGTAAGCAAGTCCTAGTACACAGAATTCCTGAATTAACACTACCAAATGTATTTACACCTGGTGCTCCTCCAAACGAAGAATTTTACTTCCCTGTTGTAGGATATCAAGAATTCACTGCTGAAGTATTTAACAGATATGGTATTAAAGTAGCTGAATTTACTGAACTAGATGATAAATGGGATGGTAATCACTTCGAAACTGGAAAACCTTGTAGTGATGGGGTATACTATTTTACCTACAAAGCCGTTACCACAAACGATACTGAAAAAACAGGATCTGGACAAATTCATTTGTTAAGGCACAGACCTTAGTACTAAGACATAAAGGAATCCAGCTGTCCATCAAAAAATAGTTTTTGATAAGCTTTTTTAATACATTGATACTGGTTTTTGACATCAATTGATTCATTGTAAAATACTATCTTTGTTACAATACATTCACATGAAGACATTCGACATACCAACGTTTTATCGTTCCCCAATTATTGGCAAAGTAAAAGCGCATAGAAAACTCCAAGACCCTAGAAAAAAAGATTTCAGTCCCACTACCCTAGATTTTAAAGATTTACAATTCATTATTCCAAGACATTTCGGTTTCTGTTATGGTGTAGAAAATGCCATTGAAATAAGTTATAAGGCCGTTAATGAAAACCCTAATAAACGGATATTTCTGCTAAGTGAAATGATTCATAACCCTGGCGTAAATAATGATCTTTTGTCTCGCGGTGTGAGATTTCTTCAGGATACTAAAGGTAATCAGATGATTGATTGGAATGAATTGACTAAAGAAGACATAGTGATTATTCCGGCGTTTGGAACTACAGTAGAGATAGAAAAAAAATTAGCCTCTATTGGCATTGCCCCTGAAAAATATAATACAACCTGCCCATTTGTTGAAAAAGTGTGGAACCGCTCAAAAAAACTAGGAGAAGACGATTATACAGTGATTATTCATGGTAAAAATAACCATGAAGAAACCCGTGCCACTTTTTCACACGCTAACGAATATGCTAAATCTATAATTATTAAAGACATGTCGGAGGCGATTACCTTAGCAGATTTCATATTTGAGAGAAGGCCACTACAAGATTTTGATGCGGTATTCGGACAAGCAATATCAAAGAATTTTGATCCGTTAACAGATTTTGAAAAAATTGGGGTGGTCAACCAAACCACCATGTTGGCATCCGATACGCAAGCTATTTCAGATTTTTTACAGAAAGAGTATATCAATAAGTACGGTGAAAACAACTTAAAAAATCATTTTGCAAATACCAGAGATACTTTATGCTACGCCACAAACGACAACCAAACGGCTACCTTAGAATTACTAAAGGAGGAAGCGGATTTAGCCATTGTAATTGGCGGTTATAATAGTTCTAATACCACACATTTGGTTGAGTTACTTGATGAAAATTTCACCACGCTATTCATTAAAGATGAAAATGAAATTGGTGAAGATGGTGTCCTGAATCATTTCAATATATACAATAAGGAAGAAAAAAAAGACAATATTTTTAATGGTGAATTACCTCAAAAAATAATTATTTCTAGTGGAGCATCATGTCCTGATTCTGTTGTTGACAGAGTGATTCAAAAAATACTTAGCTTTTACCCTAACCCTAGCGCTATTGAAGATGTGCTTTTAAATTATACCCTATGAAAACAACATTAACCCTATTTTTATTGACATTATTAGTAGTTGGCTGCATTAATTCAGTAGTATACGAAGGTGATTCAGCAAATAACAAAAAAAATATCGTAAAATTCTCAAAACACATTGAAACCTATATTGAAAGACATGTCGTTAGTCATTTTTTGGAGCATGTAGAACCTATTTATAAAAAAGATCAGCTTTCTACAGCATTAAATGGTGATACAACACAATTCGTTAATGAATTCTTTTGTGGACAAGATACGAGTATGACCTTTAAATGCGTCAATTTTAATGAAATCAAATCAATCGATTTAATTGAAATTATTCCAGAAAAAAATCAGACCTATCGATTAAAGTATAAGATAGTAAATGAAGGCAATAACAAAATTATTTCTGAGGTTTTCTTATTTACGGATACTCGATTATATCAACTATACTCAGCTGTTGGATAATGGATTTTAAATTAGTTTCAGACTATAGTCCTACTGGGGACCAACCCGAAGCGATTAAACAAATTGTTCAGGGGTTTGAAGATGGTCAGAATTACCAAACCCTTCTTGGTGTTACTGGAAGTGGTAAAACATTTACCATGGCCAATGTAATTAAAGAACTAAATAAACCGACCTTAATTTTATCGCATAATAAGACATTAGCAGCACAATTATATGGCGAATTCAAACAGTTTTTCCCTGAAAACTCAGTTGAATATTTTGTCTCTTATTACGATTATTATCAACCTGAAGCTTATCTCCCTACTACAGATTTGTTTATTGAAAAGGACATGTCTATCAATGACGAGATTGAGAAGTTGAGATTGTCAGCCACATCAGCATTATTATCGGGACGGAAAGATGTGATTATTGTCGCATCCGTCTCTTGTATTTACGGTATTGGAAACCCAGCTGAATTTGAAAGTAGCATTATTCCGATCAAAGTTGGAGATATTATTAGTCGAAATAAATTCTTATTGCGATTGGTTGAAAATCTATATTCAAGAAATGATTTAGCCCCGGAACGAGGTAATTTCAGAGTAAAAGGAGATACGGTTGATATCTATTTAGCCTATGTTGATTATGGTTTAAGAGTGACTTTTTTTGGGGATGAAATAGAAGAGATTTATACGTTTGATCCCTTGAACAATTCTAAAATGGAAGGTTTTGAAGAGATTCAAATATTTCCTGCCAATATATTTGTGACCAGTCAGGATACAATTAACGCTGCGGTAGAGGAAATAGAATTGGATCTTGGCAAATATGTCAATTTTTTAAAATACGAAGGTAAAACAATTGAAGCACAAAGAATTGAAGACCGTGTAACTTATGACCTCGAAATGATTCGAGAACTAGGCTATTGTTCTGGTATCGAAAATTACTCACGTTATTTTGATAGAAGAGCACCTGGGAGCAGACCTTTCTGCTTAATAGATTATTTTCCGGATGACTTTATCATGATGATTGATGAAAGTCACGTGACGTTACCTCAAATAAAAGCCATGTATGGTGGGGACAGGGCCAGAAAAATTAATCTTGTAGATTTTGGATTTAGGTTACCTGCCGCCATGGATAATAGACCATTAAAATTTGAGGAATTTGAGATGATTACGCCTCGTACGCTTTACGTGAGTGCAACACCTGCCAATTATGAATTGGAGAAATCTGAAGGCATTATTATTGAACAAATCATTCGTCCAACAGGTCTGCTTGATCCAGAAATTACCATTCGGCCCTCTGAGAATCAGATTGACGACTTGATGGAAGAAATTCACTTGAGAATCGAAAGAGACGAAAGGGTATTAGTGACCACATTGACTAAACGAATGGCAGAGGAATTACAAAAATATTTAGATAAAAATGGGATTGCCTGTCGTTATATCCATTCAGATGTTGACACAATGGAAAGGGTTGAAATTTTACGACAACTGAGATTGGGAGATTTTGACGTTTTAATTGGTGTGAATTTATTGCGAGAAGGATTAGATTTGCCAGAAGTAAGCCTGGTTGCAATTTTAGATGCAGATAAGGAAGGTTTTTTGAGATCCGAACGTGCATTGGTTCAAACCGTCGGTAGAGCCGCTAGAAATGTTGATGGTAAAGTGCTTATGTATGCTGACAAGGTCACGGATTCCATGAAAAAAACCATTGATGAAACCAATAGAAGGCGAGGAATTCAAAACGAATATAACGAAGACCATCAAATTACACCGCATCAAATTAAAAAATCTGTCGAACAGATTTTAAAGCAAACAAAAGTTGCTGATGGTGACCGTGAGGTGTCAGATTACACCATCCCTACTCAAACGTCCGTGGCAGCTGACCCAATTGTGGCTTACATGACCAAAAGTCAATTAGAAAATGCCATTGCTAAGGTTAAAAAGGACATGCAAGCAGCTGCTAAAAAACTGGACTTTATAGAAGCTGCTAGTATGCGTGACGACATGTATGCTTTAGAAGCAAGATTGAAGGAAATATCTCAGAAGTAATAATTACATGGGATTGGGTCCAGCTGAAAAATAGGATTTAATGTATGCCAATCTGTAATTTTGCAACCGCCCTAAAAACGTCCTGTGTTTTTGTTGAAGGTGCGCTTTGTTGAAACTAATGAATTCACCATCAGCATGAAAACTTTCGTATTCTGTGCTATACAGGGTTAATTTATAATAGGGGATGCACCAAATATAATGTATTAAATTATTTTTAAAATGAATAATGATACCATTTGGTCTCAGCTCTATACTGCCATAATTAATGTTATCAAAAGTGGTCAATTTCTCATCTAGCAATTGGCTGGCTTTTTCAATGACAAAACGAGGAGAACCGTTTCCTCCCATTTTTAGCCTTTCAGTAAATGAAAATGGCTTACCCACTAATTGATTCACTTTGAAAGTATCTTCTGGTAAACGCTGAGAATAATCGCAAATCATAGGGTTAAAATTACAATAAATAACACAATTGAGAATAGATTGAAAACTTATATTTGCAGGATGAAAAAAAGCGTTTTTATCATTTTTAGTTTTCTCATTTTAGCGAGTTGTAACGAAACACTAAATCAACCCATTGAAGATAAAATTGAAGAACCCATAGAGGGACTTTGGAAACTTCATGCCATGGAAGTGAGAGACAGCTTAGATGAATGGCAAGAATGGCGCGGCGGTATGCAAGGTTATATACTCTATGATGGAGATGGGCATATGGCACTTCACCTTATTCCCAAAGGATATGAAAATACTGATTTGGTTTTCCCTAATTTTACAGATACCATTTCAATTGAAGCGTTGAAGTACATCACGAATAACTATAACTATTTTGGGACGTATACTATTGATTACGAAAATAATATTGTGAGTCATCTACGAATTTCTCATTCAAACCCAAAAGATTGGAACACCGCTGTAGAAAGACAATTTCACTTTAATGGAGATACTTTGGTTGTTCAACCTGTAGAACAAGAAAACGCCAGACTTAGATTAAAACTACTCAAAGCAAATTAAACCTAATGACTAATCCCGCGATTTAATAATCTTTGTATGATAAGTTCTTCCATTTGAATGAACCGTAGCCATAAATACACCTATTGGTAAATGATTTGTATTAATAATTTGGCCTGACTCAACAATTAACTCCGAGTTCATCAGACGGCCTGTCAAATCATGAATATGTAATTCTACTGGAGCATTATCGTTTGCATTCAAGTTAATTTTTAGTTGACCAGTAAAAGGTTGAGGATATAATTTAAAACCAAATTCTGGTCCGTGATCGAAATGATCTAAAAATGCTAAATCCCAAGTCAATTTGTATACTTTATCCGTTACAGTTTGATTGCTAATCATGCCTCCGGCTATATATTTCACAGAATCATTAATGTCTGCTAAACCTCTTAAATCCATAGGCAATTCGCTTATCAATTGCGTTTGCCAATTGGTGAAATCAGAATGAGTATATAAATCACGATTACTAGGTGGAACACCGCCTGAGTTATTATAGGCAATTCCATTATAATTATAAGTCACCTCACTTCCACCTAGCCAATGTAGCGTCTGACCGACAGTTGTAGCTGCCATTCGGTAACCAACAACCAAAGGATCGATTACCTCAAAAGACCAATCGATTTGAGTAGGGTCTAACGGATTGATGACACCTTTTCTCAAGGCATTTTGAATAGTAAAACCAAATGTTGATCGTGCACCGCCAAAATAATAAATCGTATCTCCTAAGACCAGTCCGCTCGCACCAAAAGATTTATAGGTGTGATTATTTGGTATAGGCGTGCCAGCAGACCATAAGTTAGTAGAAGGATTATAAATCTGGACATTAGCTATGTTAGTTGTATTTTTCCAACCTGTTATCAATATGAGTAAGCTATCCCTCCAGACCACCTGAACATGATCATCTGTCGCTTGTGGTATATCAGGCCCATCAGCCATAAACGTATTGGTTTGAGTATTGAATTTGTGCATTTTACTGGATGACAATTCATTTCCATTTGAGAATACATGATAACCACCTGTAATATAAATGGTATCTCCAATTCGATTAGCGGCCGCTGCAATCTTACCCAATGTATCAGGCAAATCAGGGAGTTGGGTGGCAGAATTTGTTTGTGCATTATATCGAAAAGAACGTAAATGAATACCAGAATAAGATTTTGTTGGGTCAATGCCTCCAAATGAATAGAGATAGGGTACTCCACCAACAAAGCCTTCACATTGTGCATTATTAGAAACAGCTTCGGGTAAATTTCCTACCTCCAAAACAGATAGTTGAGAGATGCCTGCAAAAGAAGGCAAAAACATGAGCAAACAAAAAAAACGGTTAAAAGTCATAGATTATTCTTAGTAACAACTATCCAACATTTTAAATGTTTTCTTGATATTATCAATATCATAAAAAACTTTTTGTTCCTTTTTATCGAGCTCTAAAAACGAATAACAACCCATTAATAGCCCCTCTAATTTATCATTCATTACATCCTTATCCTTATACAAAATCATTTTATTATTCGTCGATTTGTTGATCACAATAATCTCTTCATAGTAAATTACGATATTATCACTATTATTTCTACTTCCAAGCTCTAGTTGCAAAGCCGCATCCATTTTAGCCGCAGTCTTATTTTCCAATCCCTTCTCCTCCATTTCTTCAACGGACTTATAACCATTTACACGGGCCAAATTTTCTCTAGCTTGAATTAAATCAGGTGTACTTGAATTTCTGACAATTGAATCTAAACTCATATCTGTTCCCATTGTTTTTTCAGCACTATTAAGCACTGCTGTTGAGGCCAAGCTAGCCCCCATACTCACCATATTATTTGCGATATTGGTTTTCTTTTCGTTAACAGTTGTCGGTTTTGGGTTTTCATAAACTTGAAACGTTTTGCCATTAAAGAACTCTTCCATTAACATCCCTTCTACACCTATAAATACTCTATCTTCTCCTTGAATACTTACCGAAATTCGATCAATATCATTCGCATTATAAGCAGCAATAATACCATCTTGATTTCTGTAATTAGCTTTATTTCTGTTAGGAAGGGCAACTTCTCCTACCAACTCTAACCCAGAAGTGAGTACGATACTTCCTTTGTTTAACTGTTTTTCTTTTTTAGTGTACTTTGCATTATCCATTGTGGTTGAGCTTACAAAACCTCCTTCATAAGGGCTGTAAACAATATCCTCACCGTTAATATTTTGTGTAATAGAAACAACTTCTTCACCTGTATAGGTTTTAACAAAACTTTTCTCGCTCTCTGCAAAAAATAGACTAGTATACTTATCGCCTGCGCCAGGACGATTAGGGTTAATCGGAATCTTCTTTTTAAAAGCAATTTGCCCTTCTACCATTTCACCCGACTTTAAAGTTATTTTCCCTCTGTGAAAGTTTTTCGCTTCATCCTTAAATTGCTTTTCACCCTCTTTTGTCATTTCTGATATAGTCATTTTTAGACCATAATGCCCCACTTCTGAAGCAGGGATTTTAAATTTTCCTTTATCTCCTTTTATGGTAAATAAGTTCAAAGTATTGTCTACTTTTTTGATTTGAAGTTCTCCTTCAATCCTAGCACCATTTCGTTTAATGATATAACCCGTTCTGGGTTTTGTGTTGTGAATTTGCTTACCCATCTGAACCCCCATGTCCCTCCAGACAAAAAGCGCTTCGTTATTATCGCATACTAAAGGCCCATTATAAAAATCAGAACTTGTTTGGCTTCCTTGAACTCCCAATAATCCATAAGCTTTAATTGCCTTTAATGGGAAGTCTATTTCTTTACCATCTCCTTCAAAGTAAATTCCGGAAAGAGAACTAGACGATCCTTGGAGCGATATTTTCCCTTCGAGCTTTTTGCCTGAACTTAAAATGACGTAACCTGGACTTAAAATTGTCTTTTTACCTTTCCAGGTATAAGAAGTTAATGGTGATTCATTAACCTGCGAAAATGACAAATTAAAGACTAAATGAACAAAGAAAACTAAAAATAATTTCATAATTTCTTAAATTAATTCTTTGTAAATCTACAATACATTGTTTTAAATTCCCAAGATAAATTAATATATCAAATTAATAGGGGGCGTACATTGTCCGTTTGACACACCTTGTCATTTTATGTCAGCAAATATTTGACTATATTTGATAGTAAATAACAACATCAATGATCAAACAATTTTTAGTCAGCATTTTGATTCTTATCTCTTTGGAAGGTCATTCTCAAAACTTGTTCGATATCAATACAATTCGAAGCATTGATATCCAATTCTACGATACGAATTGGGATCAGATTCTGGACTCAATGGCTACTGCAACCACCGGTACAGGCAGCGGTACAGGCAGAATTTTAGCGGATGTGGTAATTGACGGCATCCAATTAGATAGTTGTGGAGTTCGATACAAGGGAAATAGCTCAATGGACACAGCAAATCTTAAGAATCCTTTTAATATCGATTTGAATTATACCATTTCTGGCCAGTCTTATTTAGGAAAAGATAAGATAAAATTAGCCAATTGCTTTGCTGATCCAAGTATGATTAGGGAAACTTTAATGTACGAATTGTCTAATCAGTATATGGATTGCCCAAAGGCAAGCTTTGTTAAATTATATATTAACGGAACTTATTGGGGGCTTTATACCAATACGGAATCAATTGATAATGAATTCCTGGATAAGCATTACGGGTCAAGTAAAAATTCCTTTTTCAAATGTGATCCTGTGTCCTTTCAAATTTTTGGAGACAACTCCAATCTGGCTTTTCATGCGGACTCAATGGCATATGACACCTTATATGACATGAAGTCTGATTTCGGGCTAACAGAGTTGCAGCAACTGTGCTTAAATTTAGAATTCAATGCCAGTAACATTGATCAATATTTGGATGTGGATAGAGCACTTTGGTTTTTGGCGTTAAGCAATGCTTTTGTTCATAATGACGGGTACACCGCTTTTGCCCACAATTTTTACGTTTATAAAATGGACAATGGTTTATGGAGTATCATTTTATGGGATGTCAATATGTCTTTTGGTGGCTTACTTTGGAACGGCACTAATTTATTACCTCTAGGTCTTCAAGCACTTCAGAACCAATCACCTTTTCTTCACGAAAATGCACTTAATTTTCGTCCATTGATTGCCCGTTTATTAACTCAGCCGGACATTAAAAAAAGATACATAGCGCATTATAAAACTATTATTGAAGAAAACATGGATAACAACTATTATTTTCAACGTGCTCAAATGATGCACTCTTTAATTGACTCGGATGTACAAGTAGAACCCAATGGTTTTTATTCCTACACAGATTTTCAGTCAAATTTAAACAATGATGTGGGAGGTTGGCTTGATTTGAGGCCAGGTTTATCAAATTTAATGACTGCAAGAACGACTTACCTTAACGGTTTAAGTGAATTTCAAGTTATAGCACCGACAATTTCGAATGTGACTTCCTCAAATGCTCAACCAATTGCCTTTTCATCAGTTAATATTACGGCGTCAACCACCGCAACAAATAATTGTTATCTATACTACAGACACAATCATTTTGACGCATTTTCAAAAATGGTGATGCTTGATGATGGCATGCACGGTGATGCTTTAGCAAATGACGGTATTTATGGCGCAACAGTCCAGATTTTAGACTCAGACATGGAATATTATATTTATGCTGACAATGTTGATGCGGGGAAATTTTCTCCGGCAAGGGCCGCTTATGAATACTATACACTTGCGCCATTAAAAGGTGTTGTGATTAATGAATTGTTAGCGGACAACGAAAATACCCATGCTGATCAAGATAGCGAATTTAATGACTGGATTGAATTGTATAACAATAGTTCTTCAACTATCGATTTATCTAATTACTACCTTTCAGACGCTCGAAATACTCCTGACAAATGGCAGTTCCCAGATGGCACAACCTTAGATGGTCATAGTTTTCTTATCGTTTGGGCAGATAAAGATTCCTTGCAACAGGGCTTACATGCCAATTTTAAACTTTCGGCAAACGGTGAAACCGTTTTATTAAGCAACCCAGATATGACAATAATTGATAGTATTACTTACCCAGGCCAAGATACAGACATTAGTTTTGGTAGACTAGCAAATGGCACAGGTAATTTCAGTTTTCTTCAATCAACATTTAATACCATTAACGAAAAAGAAGTTTATTTATCTGTCCATGCAGCTGACATAAATACTTTTGATGTATTCCCTAACCCAGCAATTGATGAAATCACGATTGCATTGCCAGACAAAATCATGAATCCTCAGTTTACCATCTTTTCAGCTAATGGTGAAATTGCAAAGGCAGGTGCGCTTACTCAGTCAGAAACAAGGATTGATTTGAGTGATTTGCCTGCAGGTATGTATTTTATTAAAGTAGGAAGTTCTATTGAGAAACTGGTTTTAAAGTAAATTTACCATCAGAATTGTACATGTATAGTAACTTCTGTTTTAATCAACAGAATAAGTTAACTTCATTGTTATAGAAGCAGTCTTTTCTCTCGAGGTTGTATTATAGGCTCCTCCCCATGAATAATCCTCATCTGAATGCTGACCAGTGATTTGGAAAATACCCATTTTAGCTTCTTTTAAAACATTTAATTTAGAATTCGAATTAGTGGCAATTTGTTCGGCTCTAATTCTAGCGTTTTCTGTTGCTTTTGAGACCATTTCGATTTTTAAATCTGCCAATTTAGTGTAATAATACCTTGGTGGTTCAGAGTAAAATTGCACACCTTGATTTAAGAGTTCTGTAATTTCTCTTGAGATTTTCTCAACTTTATCTAATTCATTGCTGCTTATTTCTATGCCTTGACTCAAAGTATACCCGTTAAATTCTTCTCCCATATAGTCGCCAGATTCGGAATAAATTCGTCTCGTGTTTTGAATGGTATTCACAGATGAAAACACAATGGCATTAGCATCTATCCCCTTCTTTGTTAGGTATTTTGTAATAACCGATTTGTCTTTTTCTAAGTTAGAATAGGCCATTTTCAAATCATAATTATATTTGGTGAAGCGACCTTCCCAAACCACCAGGTCGGAACTAAAATTTGTTTCTCCCAGACCAGTAACCGAAATTGTACCTGATTCTTTATTTCTATTGATAATAGCGTAGCCGAGCAATGCAGATGCCAGCACTATTGCTATTCCAAATATGATTGCATTAACATTATTTTTCATACACGGAAATTACTTAAAAAATTGGCGAATACCTCAAAAAAAAAATAGAATTTCAAGAAGGACTTATTATTCGTTAAAGTTCAAAAAAATAATAAATCTAAACCAAACTAGTCTACAGTAAACGTTAAGGTACTTAAGCCATCAGAAGCAGTATATTTACCAGCTGGAAATTTACTGACATCTACCTCAACTTTAACCAATTCCAAGTCGTTGATAATGATTTGTGTCATTAATTTCCCTGTTTCATTATAGATCTTGACCTCTGTATTTGACAGATGATCGAGACCAATGGTTACTTGTTTTGTCTTTTTATCATGAAATATGGTAAACTCACTGATTGAAATCATTAATTCATCATAACAAACTTCAATGGGTTCCAATGCGCTTAAGGTACCGCTCAGATTTAACATTTTAAGTTTAACATAGTCTACTTCTCCATCCCGAAATTTCTCGTTAACAAGACTGTAAATCTCTCCATTATCTGATCTATATTCAAGATTGGCTCTTGCAAAAGAAAGATTAAGCGAAGCTATAGATACTATTGTTAGAAATAGACCTTTCATACCATTTGGGTTAACATTGGTATTCTAATATACGAAAGTTTTAAAAAAAGGTTTCGCTAATTTTCAGTGGACTTCAGAATAATAATTCTGCATTTTAGTTTTTGATGAATTCTATACTACTCTCTCCATCTGTTACAATATATAAACCAGGAGGATAGCTTCCAACGTCGACCTCTATCTTTTTTTCATCTTGATCGTTAAACCTAAGGGTGGTCATCAGTTTACCTTGAGTATTAAAAATACTAATTTCGTCCCTCAAAGAATAATTTAATTGGATATTGATAAAATCGTTAGCAGGATTTGGGAATACAAATAACTCGCTGATGTGCATTAAGCGTTCAGAATAACTAAAGGAAATTGGTTCAAATATTTCAAGATGACCATCAAAATCGATTTGTTTTAACCTGTAATACGAAATACCTAATATTGGCAAATGATCGATATACTCATAATTTATTTCTTTTGAGGAGTTACCAGATCCATCAATTTTTGCCAATTTTTGCCAATCATTACCATCTGCTGATTTCTCTATTTCAAAATAATCGTTATTGATTTCTGAAGCAGTTGTCCATTCAATTACTGCTGTACTTTTTTCTGGTTTAACTGTAAAACTTGTTAACTCAATCGGTAATGCTGAATTTGTAACGGAACCTATAATCATATTATCAAGATGGGTGTCGTTATTTCCACTGCCATCCAAGCTATTCCCAATTGTGATATTACCTGCACCAGTCCAGTACATATTTCTATTATCTGGTCCATCATTAGTCCAAATCTGAACACCATCAACAGTTAAAAAACCTTCTCCCGTTGCTGGTAAATAATAAAAACGGTATGTTCGGTAGGTATCATCATTTGGAATTGGATAAACATTCCCTGAACTCACAGTATTAAACCCACCGGCACCATCATCAACCCTATAAGTTACATTGAATTGATTTCCTGCACTTATAATTAAACTTGATCCTCTCCTGAAAAATTCTGCAGAACTCTCTTCCCTATGATAATCAATCGAAAAATCAATGCCTGGCACGTCAAAAGTCGGGCTACCTGTTAATATTAGATCAACATCTAATTTTGGTGTACCTGAAAGGTTTGGATTCAGACCATTTGTTCCTCCGACACCACCAGCATCTGAAACTGCTGAAGAACTCACACTAATTGCGTTTGGACCAATAGTTGCCGTTGTCACAGGGTTCGAATCCCAATCAAATTGACTGATAATTTGAGCGTTAACGGATTCGGAAATAATTAAAACAGAGAATAATATTAAGGCTACCTTTTTCATACCAAGTGTCATCATTGTATGCTTATTATGGTTTACGAAAATTATGCCATAAAGTTACAAATTCTAACCAGTATGCCCAAAATGTTAAAAAACAAGGATTAAAAAAGAAAAATGTAACAAAATGCTCCAATTAATTGTTCTATCAAAAATGAGTTTAAAAGCCATAAAATTTTTATAGTTTTTATTCGTTAACAAATATTATTACTAAACCCATATGTGTAAAATTCATTGGCTATTGTTGTTTGTGTTCTTCAATTCTATTTCAATGGCTCAAAATAAGTATACAATCAGCGGATACGTTAAGGATTCTAAATCAAGTGAAGCGATCATTGGTGCTCGAATTTATTGCCAAGAATTAGAAATTGGCACGGTTACTAATATCTATGGATTCTTTTCTTTAACCCTCCCAAAGGGAGAACATCACTTGCTATTTAGCTATGTTGGATATGAACCACAAAAAAAAGAAATTAACCTGAACGAAAATATCAACTACGATATCCAGTTAGTTGAAGGTCGATTATTAGGGGAGATTGAGGTTACAGCTGAAGAATTAAACCATGAATCGACGGAAATTAGCACAATTAGCCTTTCAATGGATAAAGTGAAGTCACTTCCTGTATTATTGGGGGAAGTAGATATACTAAAAACAGCGGCACTGCTTCCTGGTATTCACTCTGGAAGTGAGGGATCGAGCGGTATTTATGTCCGCGGTGGTGGACCAGATCAAAACCTGATATTATTAGATGGTGTACCAATTTATAATGCAAACCACTTATTCGGTTTCTTTTCTGTTTTTAATGCTGACGCCATTAATAGTGTAAAAATAATCAAAGGTGGTTTTCCAGCCCGATATGGTGGACGTTTATCTTCTGTTATTGATATTAATATGAACGAAGGTAATATGAAAGAATACCATGCTGAAGGTTCTATTGGAATTATTTCTTCAAAATTGATGTTAAGTGGACCTATTATAAAAGACAAGATGTCTTTTATGGTTTCGGGAAGAAGGACATACATTGATATATTAGCCAGACCCTTAATTAATGCAGCAAATAATAATTCCTCAAACTATAAAACAAAGGTCGGTTATTTCTTTTATGATTTAAATGGAAAAATTAATTATAAAATCAATGATAAAAACCGAATCTATGTCAGCGCTTATATGGGAAAAGACAAGTTTTACCTTGAAGACGAATTTAAGTTTTACGATTACGACTCCCTTAGGTTTAGGTATAGCACATCAGAAGCAGGAATGAACTGGGGAAATAAAATTTTTGCAGCACGCTGGAATCATCAGTACAATCCAAAATTACTCTCTAATTTAACAGTTAATTTTAGTGATTATAAATTTATAACCGGGTTCCAGAATCAAGAGTATTATGATATTGACAACCCTGAATTTGACAATTCGTTTGAATATTTATCGGGGATTCAAGATTTAGGAATTAAGCTTGATTACTACTACTACCCTGCTCCCAAGCATAAAATTCAATTTGGCACCAACTTAATCAATCATAAGTTTTCACCCGGTGTTGGCACCATTGTTAGTGGTGGAAGTGCTGATGTTAAGGTAGATTCTACTTTTGGCTCCTCTATTACAAGGTCTAATGAATTTTATTTTTATGCCGAAGATGACTATACAATCACTAAACGCTTGAGTGCTAATTTTGGAGTACATTTTTCAAACCTAATTGTAAACAATAAATATTATAATTCACTCCAGCCAAGGGCTGCATTCAATTATGTTTTAACTGAAAATTCTTCAGTTAAACTATCTTATGCATCAATGACGCAGTTTTTACACCTGCTTTCAAATTCCTCTATTGGTTTACCAACAGATTTTTGGGTGCCTGCGACAGACAGAACGCCACCCCAAAGAGGACACCAAATAGCTGCCGGATATGCTCATGACTTTAGAAAAGGCTATGCATTAAGCGTTGAGGGCTACTACAAAACCATGAACAACTTAATTGAGTATCAAGAAGGCGCTAGTTTTTTAAGTGCTGGTAAGGACTGGGAAAATATTATTGAAATAGGCAGAGGATGGAGTTATGGTGCTGAAGTATTAGTTGAGAAAAAAATTGGAAAACTCAGCGGTTGGGTTGGCTATACTTTATCGTGGACCAATAGACAATTTGAGAATCTAAATTTTGGTAATGTCTATCCTTATCGATACGACAGACGACATGACGTTAGCATTGCATTGACGTATAAGATTAATGATACATGGGACATTGGTGTGGTTTGGGTATATGGCACTGGTAATTCACTGACCCTGCCGGTTCAGCAGTACCAGCAATATACTAACCCAAATCAGATTAGCGAATTTGAATACTGGTGGAACCCTCCTATTGAAAACTACGAGGCCAGGAACGATTATCGAATGCCCTCTTATCATAGACTTGATGTTGGAGTGAACAAGCATAAACCAAAAAAATGGGGTGAAGTGACGTGGAGTTATGGATTATATAATGCTTATAGCCGCCAAAACCCTTTTTATATTGAATACGGATACCTTCCTAACGACTTTGCGCCTCAACCCACAAAAGTACTTAAGCAAATTAGTTTGTTTCCAGTTATTCCATCTATCAGTTATTCTATTAAATTTTAAGGTGATGAAAAAAATTATATCTATCGTTTTTTGCTCATTATTTATATTCAGTTGCCAAAAAGCCATTGAAATAGATAGAGATACAATAAAACCTAAGCTTGTTGTGAATTGTATTTTATCTCCCGAAGAAGACACAATTAAACTATCCTTATCTGAAAGTAGAGATTTATTGTACGATAAAACAACCTTTCCAATTGTGCAAAATGCCACTGTTGAATTATTCGAAAATGGTACTAAATTAGGTAACCTTAACTTTAAAGATGGTCTTTATGTTTTGCCATATACAGTGAAAAATGGTCGTTCATATAATTTAAAGGCCAGCAAGGAAGGGTTTGATGATGTCACTGCCGTTACGAGCATTAGTTCTCCAATAAGTAACACCAAGGTTACCATTGAGGAATTGGACAATAACAGCTTAAATTCTAATGTTCTTTTAACTGATATAGTGAATGAAGACAATTACTATCAGGTGACTATGAAATGGGGGGAATTCACAGACGATTCTGCCATAATTAATGGAGAGTTTTATTATGAACCTTGGTTAAACACCTACTCATGCTCTAACGATTTTATTATTGAATACCCTCAAAGCGACCTCTTAGAAGGGTCTAGTTGTGGTGATAGGTTCCTTTTTAGCGACGCCAATTTTAAAAATAATTCTTATAATTTTAAAACATTTACTTACGCCGGAAGTTATTATCCGAATCAAGAAGGATATAAAACACGCGTTATCATTGAAGTTTCATCATTGAATTACGATTTCTACAATTATTATATCACTAAGTCAATCTTTCAAAACAATTTAGGTAATCCGTTTGCCGAACCTGTACCAGTGTATTCTAATATTGAAAATGGTTATGGTATTTTTGGCTCCTCTTCAACCGTCGCCGATACAACTATCTTTGAATAATATAAATAAAACTAATTTAGTATATAGTAAATATAAATATTAGTAAATGAATTTTTGTCCTTAAATTTATAGGAAAAAGTAAGATGATAAATTTAATAATATATTTAGACCGTTCGGAAAAAGCGAAAGACTTAGTTAATGATTTATTGGAAAATAGATTAGTTGCCAGTGCGTCTATTGATTCTGACAACGAATATTTTACAATTATTGATGATCAAGTCACCAAAACTATTCATACAGTCATTACCGCTCAGACTAAAGCGAATTTATTTTCAAAAGTTTCAGATTTTATAGTTCAAAAGCATGGCATTGATCCTCCAATTTTTTCATTACCAATAACTCAGACCAATGATAGCTTTGCTGATGACATAAGGTCAAAAACGGAGGTGCGGGCTAATGCGAGTAATACAAATAATTAATAAAAAGACCAACACGATATAAAAAAAGCCTGATAGAAAATCAGGCTTTTTTATTGTAGATACTTTAATGGATTAATTATTTATTCCACTATTGTCATTTCTTCAATAAGATTAGTGGCACCACCATATTTATCAATGACAAATAATACATATCTGATATCAACACTTATGGTCCTTTGAAACGTGGTTTCAAAAGCTATATCCCCACTCATGGCTTCCCAATTGCCATCAAAAGCACAACCAATCAACTCTCCCTTTGAATTCATCACAGGGCTTCCAGAGTTTCCGCCAGTAATATCATTATTTGAGATAAAGTTAACCCTTAGTGTTCCATCCTGACCATAACGGCCATAATCCTTTTTATGATAAAGTTCCTTTAGTTTAGCAGGTACAATAAATTCATCATCATTAGGATTCTCTTTGGCCATTAAACCTTCAATGGTTGTATAAAAGTCATAGAGGATACCATCACTCTTTTTATATCTACTCACTGTTCCATAGGTTAAACGTAAAGTAGAGTTAGCATTTGGATAGTACTTTTTATCGGGATTCATTTGACGGAGTGCTGACACAAATAACCGATTAGCCTTAGCCAGTTTCTGGTTTGCCTTTTTGACTTCCTCGCTTGCATTTATTTTTCGATAATTTGCTAATAAATCTTGCATTAAAATGAATAGTTGATCTTTCTTCATCTTTTCAGCATCAGGATTGTCTAAAAATGACAAGTATTTTTCTTTACTTCCAAACAATGAATTCTCCATTTCTACAGCAACAAAATTTGCCACATCAGTTTTCGATTTTTGATAAACACTCATTAACTCTTCAGAATATTGTTCTTTAGGCACATTCTCCAAGTACATCTTTAATAGATTAGACACTAGCTTTCTCTCAGTTTCCAAATTGAAACCCTCATAAGTACTTTCAGCATTTCCTTTGTAAAACCCAATTAATTTTTCCAATTGCTCTTCGTTATCAGATTCCTCTGTTAGCGCTTTATATAATCGAGTATTTTGAATTAAAAATTGATTATAAGGAATTGAATAGACCGCTTCATAAAAATAAACCCTGGTTGGGTTATATTTACTAAGTACTTTGTATGATGACTCAATATCAGTTAGAACGGATCCATACTTTTTTTGTCTTGTAGGGTCAGCTTTTACCCAATTTTGAAAATCAGCTTCAATGGCTTTTTTCTTGTCGTATACTTTATTTCTCTTTAATTGTTCTGTTTGTCCAATAAAGTACTTCCAATAATTACTAACCTGAGCATAATTAGATGCATACTGCAGTCTAACTGCGTTACTCGCCTTCATGTCTTTTTTCATGATATCCAATTTTTCTGCTCTGGCTTTAACCCTCGACGGTTGGTCTAAATCAACAGCCATTTTAACACCTCTTGAAGTCAAATAGCGATCCGTACTTCCTGGATACCCCATAATCATGGTAAAGTCACCGTTCTCAACACCTTTTATTGATATTGGTAAGTGGTGTTTAGGTTGGTAAGGCTTATTGTTCATAGCAAACATGGCAGGTTTATTATTTTCATCAGCATAAATTCTAAACATTGAAAAATCACCTGTATGTCTAATCCACATCCAGTTATCTGTATCTCCTCCATACTTACCAATGGCTGATGGGGGTGCGCCAACCAAACGAACATCTTGAAAAACCTCTGATACGAATAAATAAAATTCGTTGCCCTCAAAAAATGGTTTAACAATCGCCTTATAATTGTTTCCTTCAGTAGCCTCTTCTACTATCTCTGCAGAGATCTTTTTAATAGCAGCGCTTCTGTCATCTTCAGTCATGGCGTCAGTTAATATGCCATTCACACGGTCCGACACATCTTCAACTTTAACAACTATAGAGGCTGTGAGGCCTTTAATTGGTCTTTCTTCGTTCAAATTTTTGGCCCAAAATCCATCTGTTAATAAATCATTGTCAGGCGTAGATTGCTCCCTAATGGCATCATAACCACAGTGGTGATTTGTTAACAATAATCCTTTAGGTGAGATTATTTCAGCCGTACAGAAACCGCCAAGCGATACAATCGCATCTGAAACACTTGGTTTCTTTTCATGGTAAATTTTCTTGTAAGACATGGCTAAACCGGCAGCTTTCATGTCTTTATAAATCTGCTTTAAGTTGAAAGGCATAAACATCCCTTCATCAGCTTTTGCTGAAAGTGTAATAAATCCCAACAAAAATAATACTAGTATATTCTTCATATGTTTATTTGATTGACCCACAAAAATAATTGCTTTTGAATGATATTGGGAATAATTCTATCAATTTTTTAAATTGAAAAGGCTTATTAAAGCAGGATAGTAATTTAACTCAGCTACATATTAAATTTATATTTCACTACAGGTGGCGCTTTTAATCTAACTTTTGTAGGTGCACCTGAAACAAGTGTTACGGTTCCCACTCCTGCTGCTAACGTACCTCCTGCCACCAAACCTCCTGCTATAGCATAAACTGGTAAAGCAATGAGAAAGAGAAATAAATTATTATCTACAAATTTATTCAATTCAACAAACAATAATACACCCAAACCAGCTGAAGTAGCTCCCCCCAGCATAGCTATAATACCTGCTGCGACTCTATTTTTTTTGGCTTTGGTGGTTGCATTAATGCTCAACAGGCTAACCGAATCTGAACCTACTAAAATAGTTGAGTCAGACAAAATAATCAGGTTGCCTGATAACATCTTATTTGATTCGCCGACCCAAACAATAATTTGCTTACCATTCTCTTTTATAACTGGGGATTTTCCGAATTCTTCATTAAAGAAAATGGCTAAAGTACTATCCATTTCTTGTGCTTTTATCTGACTTGCAGAACTAAGACTTAGAAACAGAGCAATGATTAGTTTTATCATTATTGTAAGGTTACCATTTTGAAACCACAATATAGAAAATAATTAACGAGCTATATAGTATTTTAACTAATTATTTGACAACTTCTTATAAGACATTATCGGCACAGATCAGCAAATATTTTATCAATAGTTTCTCCATTTTCTTTTGCTTTTTTGAAGTTTTCACAAGCAAGATCTATTTCGTCTAATTCAAAATAACAAATACCCAAATTATAATAAACCCAAGGGTTGGTATCTCCAAAATATTCACCTATTTTTAAGACATTTAATGCCACTTCAAATTTCCTTAATTCTAATAGAGCATTTCCTATATTATATACTTCTTTGATGTAATAATCCGCCAATTCGTCTTCATGCATACTGAACGTGCTTCGAACCAACCTTTCGTTTTGAACCCCTAAAACTGAATCAATTTCATGAATATAGGTTAGCATGTTTTCCTCTTCTTTTCCGTGCTCTGTTTTTTTTATAAATTGATTCACATTTCTTTTGGCATTTCGATTGGTCAGCATATAAATAGAGTCCACTTGAGTCAAGGACCAATTTTGAGAATTTAACGTGTTAATCATTTTTCGATTCTCAATTTCTACAATGTCGAATACCATATTAATCAAACTTTCAGTAAATCGGTTGGTTTTTAGATAGTAGAAAGATGATTCGAAATTAATAAGCGTACTCGAGGTATAAAAAGTGCTATCATTGATGTCGTTCCGGTCAAGATAAATCCCATAACTAAATTCATACAATTGTGATCTGATAATGGCCTTATTGCTGATATCTAGTTTTTCAGGACTCAACTGATAATTTCTATCGCCATTAATATCATATAACCTAAATCTATTGGCATTCCAGGCCATGATTCTATTCTTAAAAACAGAATTAAATAATGCTAATTTTGAAAAATTAAGCAAAAGCCCATGTTGTTCAAAAAACGCCCGTGTTTGCATGACTTTCTGGCTAGGAGATAATACTTCGTTATAGTCCCAAAATTTTGGGTTATGGGGTTGATTAACGATCCTATCATAGTCAGATAACGAAGATTCTTTTAACGAATTATAAGGTAAATTAAACAAGGTATCCTTTTCATAAAATAAAAAGACACCTTGCGTACCAATTCGACGCTCTGTGACTGTGTTGAAGTAGTAAAAATCATAATCGAATTCTATTTTATTTAATAACTGGCGGTCCGAATTATCAAACGAATACATCATACGAAAATTTAAGCTGTCCATTTTATGACCCGCATCTACTTCTACAAAAGGATGTTTTTTTAAGTTTGACTGCGATACTTCAATTTTTACAATGTGTTGTAATTTTTGATCGACCCAAATTTTAGAATAAAACAATTCCATATTTTGCTCTTTTGGAATAAACTCCAGCGCAAATATGTCATCTGTTAAACTAAATAGTTTAATGGTGTATAGCTGCTTTATTTTTCGGAGTGGAAAATGAAGCGGATTAAACGGAAACTCTGAATTACTTTTATAAAGCAAATTAAACCTTTCCATTACATAAGTGGTATGTAGACTTACAAAATAGCTAGTTTCTAGCTCTGCCAGACCAATTCTTCCGTTTTTAAGTTTTAATTGCTTAATTCCTTGATTGTGCAACTCAGCATTATAATAACACTCAAGTAGCTCAATTGGCCTATCTTCATGACTAGATTCCAGCGTAAAGTATGCTTTAGATTCATATGGTTTAGAGGCTACTAGGTTTTTTTTTGCTTTTTTAAACGCTTTTAAATATTTAGATAAATCTACTTTTCCGACCACATTGACTGAGGCTAACATACTTGCTTTTTCCTTTAAGTAAAAGATAGAATCCGTTAAAAAATAACTTACTGGTACTATGGCTGACTCATATCCAACGTATGATATGGTAACCGTATCTGAAGGGTCACATAACAAATTAAAGAAACCATCTGTATTGGTAATGGCGCCTTTATTGGTGCTCTTTTTAATTAAAAAGGCAAAGGGCATTGGTGCTTTAGTATCTTGATCTAAGATCTTGCCTTGAATGACTTCCTGAGAAAATCCAGTGGTGCTAAACAACAGGGCTATATAGAGTAACACTTTATTCATGCTTGCCAATTCAAATAATTTAATAAATTAATGTAATAAATTCACTGAAAGATACAAATACTAAAATCTAATCGGTATGAATAATTGAGTTTACAATATGACATTGTATCCTATAATATAATCGTCACAGCTACTTTATTGCTCAAAAAAATTAATTTTTCTTCAACCAGTTTTCTGCTAAAATTCCATAAACTTTAAATCTTAACACGTTAAAAAATGTAGTAATTTATTTGTGATCAGATAAGTAAACTTCACAAGACATCTAATTATCTATTCTCAATAGTTATCACCTCGGGATTAGATTTAATTTTCAGTTTTTTACTATTTCCAATAATAACAAGTGAAAGACCTGTAGCCGAAATAACAGGTCCAATTGCTGTTAGGATGGTACCTGTTAGCAACGGTATTACATAAATTATATTTGCTGTGCTTTCTTCTATTTTTTTAAGACTCCTATGAATCATTAGCACACCTAAACCACTGGTAACTCCACCGTATATCATAAATTTCCCGCCTGTTTTTTCTAAAAACATATTTTTTATTTTAACGATATTAATATCTTCGAGGAATATAGAATCTGTTCCAACTGCAATTGAAGAATCTGATAAAATTTTTAGTTTACCATAAAGTTTTCTATTTCTAGCACCAGACCAAATAGTTATTTGACTTCCATCTTTAAAAACTTTTGGTTTTCTTAAGGATTCATCTTCAAAAACTAAAGTTTGGCAAGTGTCAGATTTTTGAGAGAATGAAAAACCCGAAAAAAATATAAAAAGAAAAACAAAAAATATATGCTTCATTATTAATGTGCTTCCAACCAATTATTAGCTATCTTATACTCAACATCCAACGGCACCTCCATGTCAACAGCTTGTTCCATATTTTCTTTAACCATTTCTGCTAATTGATCTTCTTCACCCTGTGCTACATCAAATACCAATTCATCATGCACCTGCAAAAGCATTTTCGACTTTAAATTGGCTTTTTTCATGGCTGCTGCCAACTTAATCATAGCGATTTTGATCACGTCAGCTGCGGATCCTTGAATTGGAGCGTTCACTGCATTTCGTTCAGCAAAGCCTCTCACTATGGCATTACCAGATTGAATGTCTTTTAAATACCTGCGGCGTTTCATAATGGTTTCAACATAACCATGTTCTCTTGCAAATTCTACCGCTTCAGCCATATAAGTTTTGATTTTTGGATACTGTTCAAAGTAGCTATCAATAATCGCTTTCGCTTCTCTTCTCTTAATTCCTAAATTCTGCGCCAATCCAAAGGCAGATTGTCCGTAAATAATTCCAAAGTTCACTGCTTTGGCTGATCTTCTCTGGTCAGATGTTACATTTTTGATATCGTCTACCTCAAATACTTTCGCAGCAGTGGCCGTGTGAATGTCAATGCCATCCTTAAACGCTTTAATCATATTATCTTCCTTAGCCAAAGCGGCAATAATTCTTAACTCAATTTGAGAATAATCAGCTGCCATTAGTTGGTAAGACTCGTTTTTAGGAATAAAAGTTTTTCGCATCTCCCTCCCCCGTTCTGTTCGAATAGGAATGTTCTGTAGGTTTGGATTATTTGAGCTCAATCTACCAGTGGCAGCAATGGTTTGCATATAACTAGTATGAATTCTCCCTGTTTTTTCATTCACTAATAGAGGAAAAGTATCTACATAGGTGCTTTTTAATTTTTTAAGCGAACGGTAATCTAAAATATGAGGAATAATTTCATGCTTATCAACCAGTTTTTGCAAAGTATCTTCACTGGTCGAGTATTGCCCTGTTTTGGTTTTTTTCGCTTTCGCATCAATTTGCATCACATCAAATAAAACCTCACCTAATTGACGTGGAGAATCTAAATTAAAGTCTGACACACCGGCAAGCGTTTTAATATCTGCCTCAAGTTTTGTTAAATCCTTTTCTAAATCTGCCGAAAATTGCTCAAGCAATGGTACATCTATGTTAATGCCTTCCAATTCCATATCTCTCAGAATAGGCACTAATGGCATTTCCAGATTGTAAAACAAATCTTTTAAATGTGGTTTATCAATCTCTTTTTGGAAAATGTGTTTGAGTTGCAAAGTAATGTCGGCATCCTCACATGCATAATCAGCAATTTTTTCAGGCTCTAAATCGCCCATATTAAGTTGATTTTTTCCTTTTTTACCGATTAAGGTTTCAATAGAAACTGGTTTATAGTTTAAATACAATTCAGACAGATAATCCATATTATGTTTCCCATCAGGATTGAACAAGTAATGCGCGATCATAGTATCAAAAATAGGACCTTTGACCTCAACACCATATTTAGCAATCACTTTTAAATCGTATTTTAGATTATGAGCTATTTTCTCGATACTTTCACTTTCGAAAAATGGCTTAAACTCCTCTAAAATGGATTGTTCTTCTCCTTTTGGTGTCACAATGTAAAAACCAGTGCCTTTTTTATACGAGATGGCTAACCCTACAATATCACAGGTTAGTGGATCTAACCCAGTTGTTTCTGTATCAAAACAAACTGATTTTTCTTTCAAAATCAAGTCCAATACTTGCTGTCTTTTTTCTTTTGAAACTACTAATTGATAATCTGCCTCAACATCTGCAATGGTTCTCACCATGCCTTCATTCTCCTCTTTTACCTCAGTATCCATGGCCATTTGGGGTGTCCCAAATAAGTCCAATTGACCATCTGTTGATTTGGCTGACGGAATAATGATTTCCTCGCCCAAAACCCTTTTAGCCATATTTTTAAACTCTAATTCCGTAAAAATGGCTTTTATTTTCTCTGGATCCGGCTCAGTTTTCACCAGGGCTTTTTCATCAAATTCGATTGGTACATCAAGGATAATGGTCGCTAATAATTTCGACATTAAACCTTGTTCAGCAAAATTAATGACATTCTCTTTTTGTTTCCCTTTCAACTCATCTGCATGTTCAATTAAGCCCTCTACTGAACCATATTGCTTAATGAGTTTTTTACTGGTTTTCTCTCCTATTCCAGGAATTCCAGGAATATTGTCTACCGCATCTCCCCATAATCCTAAAATATCAATGACCTGAATCGGATCGTCTACCTCAAATTTAGCCTTCACCTCTTCTACACCCCAAATTTCAGCAGGCTTCCCTCCTCTTCCTGGCTTGTACATAAAAATATTTTCTGATACTAACTGACCAAAATCTTTGTCAGGTGTCATCATATAAGTAACAAAGCCCTCTTTTTCTGCACGCTTGGCAATGGTCCCTATGATATCGTCTGCTTCGTACCCTGGCATAATTAATATAGGGATATCAAATGCTGTAATAATCTCCTTAATGGGTTCCAGCATATTCTTGATGTCCTCTGGCATCTCCTCTCGGTTAGCCTTATAATCAGAAAAATCGCTGACCCGATTAGTATCACCGGGTGCATCAAAAACTACCGCCATATGGGTTGGTTTTTCTTTTTTAATGATGTCGAGCATGGCATTGGTAAATCCAAAAGCAGCAGAAGTATTTTGACCTTTACTATTTAATCTAGGATTTTTAATAAACGCATAATAAGCACGATAAATCAAAGCAAATGCATCTAATAAGAAGAGTTTTTTTGGATGATCGGGAGTCATAATATTGAAATATGTTTCTGAGACGAATGTACTTAATTTTGTTCAGAATTGCAGCCTGTCAGGAGGGCTATTCTTTCACCTTCCAACTTAATATTATCTTTGCTAACTAAAATTAGTTTTAATGTCAGAAGATTATCAATTGAAACGCCTTCCTGCCGCACATCACCATTCCTTAAAGGCGTGGAATGCTGCAGATGAATTGATAATAAAAGAATTGGATGAAAGAACAGGATACATTGGTGTTTACAATGATGCTTTTGGATACTTGACCTATCATTTATCTGACTATAAAACTTTTGTAATTACAGATTTAAAAAGTCAAAAAGAGGCGATTCAATTGAATTTAGATCGTTTGGGAAAAGCATTAGGTGATCAGTACTTCTTAAACGTATTGGATAATTTACCTGTACTAATGGATCGGGCACTACTGAAAATACCAAAATCTAATGCTCTTTTCGATCTTTATTTGCAAGTTATTTATCAGAATTTAGCAGATAATGGTAAAGTGTTTTGTGGATTTATGACCAAGTATTTTAGCAATGGTTTATTGAAAATTGCTGAGAAATATTTTTCATCTATTACCCAAACTAGAGCTGAAAAGAAAGCGAGGGTATTGATACTGTCAGGTAAGAAAGAAGTTCCTTATTTTGAAGCTATTGAATCCTTTGATTATGATGGAAAAGTCATTCAACAGTATAAAGGTATTTTTTCAGGTGGAAAGATTGATGGGGCTACAGATTATTTACTAAACAACCTCTCTATTCCATACAATTCTGACATGGTTTTAGATTTGGCCAGCGGAAATGGTGTGATTGGTCAATGGGTTTTAGATAATACATCAACCCGTTTTGTGCACTTTTTGGATGATTCATTTCTAGCCGTTGAATCCTCAAAATTAAATGTGAAGTCTGATCAGGTCACCTTTCATCATCATTATCAGTTAAGCGATATTGATGACGGATCACTAGATTGGATAATTAGTAATCCACCCTTTCACTTTGGACATACCGTTGACATTAGCGTTCCTTTGGACTTATTTGATCAAGCATACCAAAAACTAAAACTTGGCGGGACCTTAACCATTGTCGCAAATTCTAATTTAGGATATGAACAGCCTCTGAAAAAACAATACCGGTCAGTTAACATCTTGAAAAGTAACCATCAGTATAAAATCTATGAGTGTCGGAAATAATAGTTGGTTAAAATATCGGTTTTCTCAGAGGGCACTTCTGGTTTTAAAAATGTCTATTGGTGTCATTTTAATTTGGTTTTTATGGACCCGGATTTCAGATGCCATTTATACCAGTAATTTACTCGATTTATCTATTGCTAGCTATGGATTAACTTGGTTTTTGGTTGCTATTACATTAAGTTTAGTCAACTGGCTTTTAGAAAGCAGAAAATGGCAACTCCTTGTTAATCCTTTTCAAGAACTAACTATTCTAACAGCTTTTAAATCAGTATTAGCGGGTTTAGCTACTGGGCTAATTACTCCCAATAGGTTGGGAAACTTTATTGGTCGGCTTGCCTACATAGCACCTGAACACAGGGTGCAAGCTACCGTTAACACTCAAGTAGGAAATTTGGCTCAGTTTATCGTCACCATTATTTTAGGACTTTTTGGTTTGTCAGTTATCGCAGAGCTATTCATTCCTATCAATTTTATTTGGATACCTCTAATTATGCTTATGCTGGCTAGCTGGCTTTATTTTCAACCTAAAATAATTCTTAAAACACCTCTTGGCACCAAATTATATTCAAAATGGAGCAAAGAAGTGGATGATTTAGCCAATTTACCGCATACACTAAAATGGCGCGTGCTTTTTTTTAGTTTACTGCGTTACTTCATATTTATTGTTCAGTTTATCTGCTTATTTAAAGTTTTTGGAATTGATACTGATCCAATACTGATTGCTATGCTATCTGCTACTACCTTTTTAATTACTACTGTAATTCCTGGCCTATTCATAGGCAAATTACTGGTGAGAGAGTCGGCTGCTGTGCTTGTATTTAGCTGGATTGGCTTACCTATTCAAACCATTCTAGCCGTCTCTTTTTTATTGTGGTTGATTAACTTAGCCATACCATCTGCATTTGGATGGTTATTTTGGCTTAAAAGGTCCGATAAATGATCATTGTAATTGGTTTATATCTTTTGATTTTGTTGGTGGCTATTTATATAGTCATTCAGTCAAAGTCAAATGATAACTATACCTCCAAAGCACATCCTACTAGTTTTATTATTCCATTTAAAAACGAAGCCAAGCGCATTGAGTTACTGGTTCAATCTCTTAATCAATCAGACTGGTCTAATTATTTTGAAATTATTTTTGTAGATGACCATTCAACGGACAGTACAATTGATCACATTCTAGAGACACTTGACGTTCCTTTTAAACTAGTGAAACTAAAGGAAACCATAGGCAAAAAAATGGCAATTGCTTATGGTGTACAAAAGGCCAGCCACCAGTCCATCCACACCTTAGACGCTGATGTAGCTTTTGAGCCTGACTACCTCAACAGCATCTGTAGTTTACCAAACAGCGATCTGACTATTTTACCCGTTCAATTATCGGGTACTCGATTATTTCAACAACTCAATGCAATTGAATTTCAGTGGCTCCAAACGTTTACATTTGCGCTGGCGAAATTGAAGCAGCCAACCTTATGCAACGGCGCTAACCTTACTTTTAGCCGATCGGCATTTTTAGCATCCCTTGAATCACGTACCGATTTTAATCAAGCTAGCGGAGATGACACCTTTTTATTAACAGCCATCCGAAAAAGTAAAGGTAAAATCAATGCCTTCAATTATTCAAAGTTTAATGTCAGAACAGAAGCGCCAATAACGTTTAAAGGGTTGATTTCGCAGCGGAAACGCTGGATTAAAAAAGTACTAAATTTACCTGCTATTCTAATACTTTCAATCTATGCCATTTATCACTTATTTCCAATTTATGGTCTGATTAATTTGAGGGTGAGTTTGCTTTGGCTATTGCCATTGGTACTTAAAATTATTGCTGAATGGATTTTGAGCCGGCAGTTGACTATTAAGCAATTGTTTTTTATCATTTTACATCAGATATACTATCCTGTTTATGGATTGGTTTTATTGATTTCATTGCCTTTTAAATCTATTTGGAAATAGGAATTCTACCTACCTCATTCAGGGTCTAAATCATAGAATGAATTGTTCAGGGTAAGGTCTTTATATTTTCCGCTAGTCTATCCCTTCAACATCCATGTACTCATAACTATTAACTCTAGTTAACCTAGCAATACATAAAAACCATTACCTTCATGCCCATGAAGTTTACGGAATTAGGTCTAAAGCCCCAACTATTAGAAGCACTTGACTATATGGGCTTTGAAACCGCCACTCCCATTCAAGAAAAAGCCATTCCAATTATATTGGATGGTACCGACTTAATTGGTTGTGCACAAACAGGCACCGGAAAAACGGCCGCATTTATACTTCCCATTTTAAATAAGTTAATTGGCAAACCCGACACTTCTATTGACACCGTTATTATTGTGCCAACCAGAGAACTAGCCATTCAAATCGAACAACAGATTCAAGGTTTGTCCTATTTTATTTCTGTGGGTTCTAAGGCCATTTATGGTGGCGGTGGTGGAAAATCTTTTGGCGAAGAAAAAGAGGCCTTAACCATTGGTACCGATATTATTGTGGCAACACCTGGGAAGTTAATTTCACATTTAAAGTTAGGGTATGTCAAATTTGATAAAGTCAAACATTTAATCTTGGATGAAGCGGATAGAATGTTAGATATGGGCTTTATTGACGATCTGAAACGGATTATTTCGCATCTACCAAAACAACATCAAACCTTGCTCTTTAGTGCCACTATGCCTAAAAGCATTAACCAATTGGCCCAAAAAATATTGAACAATCCAAAAGAAGTTCGTTTATCTATTTCTAAACCTGCAGCTGGCGTGCATCAGCAAGTCTACTTGACTTTTGATAACCAAAAGAACAAGGTATTACAACATATTTTAAGCGAAAAAAAGGACTTTGATAGCATTATTGTATTTACCTCTACTAAAAGCAAGGTCAATGATATTGTTAAGGACTTACGCAAAGGCGGTTTTCCTGCGAGCGGGATTTCCTCTAATTTAGAACAAGATAAACGAGAAGAAGTCTTGCGTGGTTTTCGCTCGAAGCGAATTCGAATTTTAGTAGCCACAGATGTCATGAGCCGTGGGATTGACATTAAGGAAATTAATATGGTGGTGAATTATGATGTTCCGCATGATGCTGAAGATTATGTCCACCGTGTTGGAAGAACTGCCCGTGCTAATACCACTGGGGAGGCTTATACCATGGTGAACCAAAAAGACATGTACCGTTTTAGAAAAATTGAGACCTTAATTGAAATGGAGATCCCTAAATTGATGCCTCCAGAATCTATTGGTGAGGGTCCAAAATGGGAAGAAGGGAAGCCGAAACATAAAAATAGACGTAAAAAAAAGTTTTATCCTAAAAACAAAAAACGAAATTTCAAAAAGCAAGAGCAAAAATAGACTTTTCAAAAAATAAGGTTTATGATTTAAATTTTAGCATTGCCTTATAATTGCAGTTAAGATGGTTGATGTGAAATAATCTTTAAAGCCATATAATAATTCTGTCAAAATCCTGTTTACTGTTTATTACCAAATAATTAACAGTTATGAGAGTCTTTTTAATTCTGGTCGTACCTTCTATGTTATTTTTATGCTCATGTAAAAAAAAGGTAAATGGAAATGCTTGTGAAAATAAGATTGATAGTATTTTAACTTATATGGATGAGTATGCAGATGAGCCAAGTCCTTATATTGCTGCTTACCCCGAAAGTTGGTGGATTTATTCAACAGGTGAAAAAATATCTTGCACCAGCAGGTATTATCCTATATATGATTTAGAGAACGAAGATCTAGAAACATGCCAAAACACTTATTCTGTGTACAGGTTCAATGGGCCTCATTTAACTATTTCTCGAAACCCTTATTTGCATTATGGTATGATTAGTGGAGGTCATAATATATCTATTAGATATAAGGCTAAGGAATTTAATAAAGCCTTAAACTATATTGAGGACAGTTTTATTAATAATTTAATGAGTGATAGCTGGGTTGTAACGAGCAGAAGAGTACCAGGCCTCTCTGACACAACGACTCGTCAATTAAATCAACTTCATACTAATTTCACCTTACCCACTGGAGAGGTTTTTACCAACGTTGCAGAAATCCAAGAAAACTTTGAAGCTTTCAATCATAAAGAAATGACAACTAGCAGAGATAGTACGTTATTCTATTATTCTAAAGAGATTGGTTTAATCATGGTAGACTTTTTCGACCCTTCTGTCACTGATATTTATTTGACCGATTACTTTATTGGGCCACATTAAGCGTTATAAGCGCATGGCATGAAGTAGATTAAATATCTTCACTAGTTTTTGGAAAAAGGTCATCTTTTCTCTTTTCCATCTCTTCGGCTATCGTTCTTCCATCTTCATCCTGATTTTTGAGTTTGTCAATGATATTCTGATAGCTTTCAGCATCCCTGTCCTGGCTGAGTTTAAATACGGTATCCATGTCTTCGATTTCAATTTCAAAACCAGCAATCATTTTAATGGCCTTTTGCCTAAAGTTTAATGGGAGGTTGTCATAAACTGTTGGAGAGTCCTCGTTTTGATTCTCAAAATAAAGGGATACTGATCTTAGTATTTCTTCTGTTTCGGCTTCATCTACAAATCGAATCATGCCTTTGATGTGCACACTCATATAGTTCCAAGTAGACGGGGTATGTGGATTGCTATACCAGGAACCACTGACATAGGTATGCTTGCCAGTGAAGACCGCCAAAACATGGTTTTGATGTAAAAAAGCACTGTGATGGTCGGTTCCTTTCATGATATGTCCCCTCAATATCTTTTTGGAGCCTTTTTTTTCGATAAACAAGGGGATTTGCGTAACAATGGGTTTGTTTTCCTTATCACAGCCTGTCAAAAAAGCAAAAGGATATTGCTTGACAAAAGCCTCAATGATTTGTTGGTCGGTTTCTTTATGATACGGAATATTATACACAGCAATTACTTGGTTTGGCTAAAAATAGGGAAAATTAGAAGACTTTTTAGTAACCTGTTAAGATAGATTGGTATTTTGTTGAACCTAAATCGATTTCAATAGAATAACAGCAAATAGTACGATATATAAAATTAAACCTGTGACCATGGTTGATCGGTTAAACCTTTGGCCATATGATAGTTTGGGATTGAGTCCTATGGCCGCCAACGCACCAAAAAGAATAGCTAATACCGGCACCACTAAAAAGGCTACTGCCGATAACCCACTATGCACCTTTTCGTAATCACGCATTTGGGCATTATTGGCTTCAAACACAGCAAACGTCATAAAGATGATGCCTATAGCTACTATGAATAAGATGAAATTAATGAGGAGTCTGTTTTTTAACATTTAAGTGTTTTTATATGATTATTAATTTGGAATTATATTTTTGAAGTTAAAGCCCCTATGGATCGATTTTTTTCTGTTGAGTCTTATTGATTTCATAGATTTTTTGTCCAAAAGCATATTTTCTCATAATCGATTTTCTGAATTTGTAAAATGATATTAATTCATCATGTCTGATATAGCCGTGAATCGCCTCCTTTTTCTGGTTATCGTGTTTTGATGTCAGGATATCAAATAGCACTTCAAAATCGTGTTTTACATAGTGACTAAAGCTATGATTTCCATCAATCACGTATAAATAGGTATTCGGATTAACGACCTTTTGTTTGCAGTATTCGGTGAGCATGAACTCATAGGGTGTTGTGAGATCATTTTTGGCACCAAAAAACACCACCTTTTTAGTAGCTGATTTAGAATAATCAACCGTTTTAGCATAGTTTTTATGATGCGGGTATCCATTAAACACCACCAGTCCATCAAAATAGTTTTGATTTGTATAGAAAATTTTAAAACTACCTGTGCCACCATCTGAAAAACCAGATATTATTTTTTCTGAGTAGGGACGATTTAATGAATCTAAAAAGGATTCAAAAGCTTTAAAACAATAACCAGGATTGGATATCCAATTCAGGTTATTATTGGTAACGGGAATAATAAGATCAAAACCATTTGAGATTGAAGCATTGACAAACTCCTTATTATTTTCAAGTAAAAATCCCATTTCTGCGTTTGCGCTATTGGCCTTAAAGTATGGATTAGATACCCCTCCATGCAAAAAGAATAAGACTTTGCTATTCTGATTTTTTGTGATATAAATAAAATGATTTCCTTGAAATCTTATCCTAGTGGTATCAATCGAAAGGCCCTGAATGAAGAACAAAAAGCTAAAAATTGTAATTAAGTTTTTCATCAAGTTTGATCAATTTATTTAAATTTAAACAAAAAAAGCATGTATATACAAAGAAGGTTCCCTTTTAAAGCCGTTTTGGTTTGGACACGACGAGAAATTATTTTCTTCGTCATACTATCCACGTTAGTTACTGTACTCTATGAATTATTAAATATCAAGTGGTTTCAGGTACCGCTATCTCCAGTTGTGTTAATTGGTACAGCTGTTGCCTTTATGGTTGGTTTTCAAAACAATGCTGCGTATGACAGAATTTGGGAAGCTCGAAAAATCTGGGGTGGTATTGTTAATGCATCAAGGACGTTAATCATCACTGTAAAAGATAGTTTTTATATGCACAATTCTGAGGCTAAGCAAGATGAATCGGAAGCATTGAAAATCATCACGAATCGTCATATCGCCTGGTTGACTGTATTGAGGTATGCTATGCGAGCCAAAAAACCATGGGAAGCCACATATGGTGGAAATAAGAAGAAAAAGAAGAACCAATTCACCTATAATATTCCTGAGTTCACTATACCTTTAGAAGACGAGTTAAAGCCATATCTTTCAGATGAAGAGTATGAATATGTAATGTCAAAGGACAATAAGCCGAACGCCGTTATCAATTTACAATCACAACATCTGAGGCAATTAACTGATGAGAAAAAATTATGGGATTTCTCCTTATTGAACCTACAACAGATTTTGCAAGAACTAACCGCGTTACAGGGCAAGGCTGAGCGTATAAAGAACTTTCCATACCCCAAACAATACGGTAGTATTGGCTTTCATTTCGTTCATATTTTTATGTGGTTATTACCTTTAGCCATCATCCCAGCCTTTGCAAAAATGGGTACTGAAATATTAGATACTAATCCTATTATTGGAACATATTTTGTTTGGTTAAATATTCCATTAACAGTAATTGTTATATGGGTATTCAATACTATGCTAAGAATTGGTCTAGCTGGTGAAAATCCTTTTGAGGGATCGCCAAATGATGTGCCGATTTCAAATATTTCGCGAGGGATTACCAAAGATATTTTACAAATTATTGATGAAGATCCAGCCCATATTCCTGAGCAGTTTCATAATGTCAATCATATTCAAATGTAATTGATGGATTACAGTACATCTATCTTATTCAATAGTGATTATGATATACCGAAAGGATCTACAATCGCTTTTCTTAAAAAATTTTAGAAAAACATAATCCTTAGGCAACCGTCTGTTTTTTTTCACGGTCTTTTATATGTTAAAGGATTATTTTTAAGAAGCGTAATCCTAACCATGAAAAGCATGCTAATTAATTAGTGTGCTTTTTTATTTTTATACGTATTCTATTGCCAAATGTTTCAATAAATAAACATAATTATAGCCGCACCAAAGTATAAACTTATTTCAGGACATAACAGCATTAAAGCTTGGTACTTAGTTTGTATTTTTCTAAATTTGAGTTGATTTGTAATTCATGGAAGAACTTAGATTAACCACACCTGCTTTATTGTTTTCTGCCATATCCTTAATTATGTTGGCTTATACCAATCGTTTTTTAGCTTATGCAGCAGTCATCAGAAACTTACACGATAAATATCTTGATAAAAAAGATGATTCTTTAATCAAACAAATTAATAACCTTAAGCTTAGGCTTAACTTGACACGTTGGATGCAGATATTTGGCATTACTAGCCTGCTCCTATGCGTCCTGACCATGTTTTTAATTTATATTAACCAACCTATGACGGCAGTGTGGATATTTGGAACTGCTTTAGTATTGTTAATTATTTCTTTGGCCCTTTTGATTAAGGAAATTCATATTTCATCTCAAGCACTTAAGCTTCACCTAAGCGACATAGAAAAACATTTAAAGCGTAAGACAAAATAAAGTTTGTTTTACCCATGTTGTATGGTCCAATCAACTTGTTTCTTGCATCTATTTTTTTAAATTTGTGTCAGCAAAATAGTTTAGCATTATGGGAAGAGCATTTGAGTTTCGAAAAGGCAGAAAATTAAAGCGTTGGTCGGCCATGTCCAAAGCGTTTACGCGCATTGGTAAGGACATTGTAATGGCTGTTAAAGAAGGTGGTCCTGACCCTGCTTCAAATTCAAGGTTAAGAGCTGTTATTCAAAATGCCAAGGCCGCAAACATGCCAAAAGATAATGTGGAACGTGCTATTAAAAAAGCCAGTGATAAAGATACCTCTGATTATAAAGAAGTACTGTTTGAAGGTTATGCGCCACATGGTATTGCCATTTTAGTTGAAACTGCAACAGACAATAATAATAGAACCGTTGCTAATGTAAGGTCTCACTTTAATAAATGTGATGGTAACATGGGGACTCAAGGTTCAGTTGAATTCATGTTCGATCATACTTGTAATTTTACCATTAATAAAGAAGGCATTGATCCGGAAGAATTAGAATTAGAGTTTATCGATTTTGGCGCGGAAGAAGTATTTGATGACGAAGAAGGCATTATCATCTATGCGCCTTTCAATAGTTTTGGCGACATTCAAAAAGAATTAGAAAACAGAGAAATTGAGATCATCTCTTCTGGTTTCGAACGTATTCCTCAGGTTATGAAAGAGCTGACTCCAGAACAAAAAGCCGACGTTGAAAAATTGCTAGATCGTCTGGAAGAAGATGAAGACGTGAATAATGTGTTCCATAATATGGTTGAGTAATGTCAAAAATCATTTTAATTACAGGAGCTACAAGTGGGTTTGGAAAGGCAAGTGCCAAACTATTCGCCGAAAATAATTACGATATTATCATTACCGGTAGAAGAAAAAGTCGGTTAGATGATTTAAAAATAGAATTGGAGCACCTTGGAAGTAAAGTATTAACACTTTGTTTTGATGTTCAGGATAAAGTGGCTGTTTTACATGCGTTAGAAAATATACCAGCTGAATGGCAAACCATTGATGTTTTATTGAATAATGCAGGATTAGCCAGTGGTATGGGGCATTGGCAAAACGGAGATATTGAAGATTGGGATAAAATGATTGATACCAACGTTAAAGGATTAATGTATGTTTCCAGGGCTGTAATTCCATATTTAAAAAACAGTAAGCAAGGACATATTATCAATATTGGGTCCACAGCGGGCAAGGAAGTATATGAAAATGGCAATATTTATTGCGCAAGTAAGCATGCGGTTGATGCCATTTCTCAAGCCATGAGAATCGATTTACTCAAAGAGGGCATTAAGGTGACCCAAATCTGTCCTGGAATGGCGGAAACTGAGTTTTCAGAAGTTCGCTTTCATGGTGATAAGGAAAGAGCGAAAAAAGTTTATGAGGGTTTTGAAGTCATGTCGGCGGAAGATGTGGCCAACGTCATTTACTATACCACTACCCTACCAAAACATGTTTGCATTAACGATTTGATTTTAACTTCTACTGCACAAGCCAATAGTTTTTATACTAATCGTCAATAATGACGCCTTAACTATAAAAATTAGACTAATTTTATATGATGTTAAAACAATGGCTGGCGGCTTTCAGATTGCGTACACTTCCTTTGGCCTTAAGCACCATTTTAATGGGCAATGCATTGTCTATTCTATCAGGTCATTTTAAATTCAATATATTTATTTTAAGTGTTGTGGTCACTATTGCCTTGCAGATTCTATCAAATTTGGCGAATGATTATGGTGATGGTGTTAAGGGCACAGATAATGACAATAGGTTAGGGCCTACCAGAGCAATTCAAAGTGGCGTCATTAGCCAGAAATCCATGATTACCGCCATTATCATTTTCAGTATATTATCATTGGCATCAGGGCTATGGCTCGTCTTTTTATCGCTATCTAACCCAAAGCTGGTTATCCTATTTATTGCGCTTGGCTTAGCTGCAATAGTAGCTGCAATCAAGTATACTGTTGGTAAAAAAGCTTATGGATATAGTGGCCTTGGAGATGTATTCGTTTTTATTTTTTTTGGTCTAGTGGGTGTGTTAGGGGCATATTACCTGCAAACGAATCAATTCAACATCATTAATATTTTACCTGCAATTGCGATTGGGTGCTTTAGTACAGCAGTATTAAACTTAAATAATATGCGTGATATTGAAAACGATAAAATCTCGAACAAGCTTACATTGGTGGTTAAAATGGGTTTGCCAAAAGCTAAAAAGTACCATTCGTTATTATTTGTCATTGCGTACTTAAGTCTCTTAACATACCTTGTTTATACGAGTATAGTTCAGATAATAGGCGGCTATTTAATGTATGGTCTTTTTATTGTCCTTGTCATAACCTTACTTATACATTTAAAGCACTTATGGATAGTCAAAAAAGCGAAAAACTATCAAGCCTTCGATCCCCAGTTGAAAGTAGTTGCACTCAGTAGTTTTGGGTTAAGTTTACTGTGGTTTGGGCTTTTAAATTGGTTTATCTAAAGATTGGTAATAAAATTTGTGACAATATGCTTAAATTTGGTTATTAAACTATGCGATTATTATTCATTTTATTAGGATTTTTCACATTTGACTCGTTCTCGCAAGATAATGAAGCATTAGTTGCTGCTGAAAACGAAATAGCCGAGCTATTGTCTGATCTAAGGAAAGCGAAGACAGATGCGGAGCAAAAATTACATAACGTTAATTTATATCAAGCCGTTAAGGACTTAGAAGACATTAATGGTGTGTTAGACTATCCATTCAATAAACTTACCACCATGTCTACCATTAAAGCAGGAGATGGTGAGTTTAGGCTATTTAATTGGAACATAGAAAATAGTAAACTAGAGCATAGCCATTTTTGTATTTTATTCAAAAAATCACGAGGGTTAAAAAAACAAGTGGCGATTGAATTCAATGAAGACAAATTTACACTTCCACCCAGGCCTATGACTCAGCTTACACCCAATAAATGGTACGGCGCTCTTTATTATAAAATTATACCAGTAAAGTCTGGTAATAAAACGTATTATACCATGCTTGGGTATAGTGGAAATAATCGAAGTAGTAATAAGAAATTACTGGATGTTTTTTGGTTTAAGGGTAGTAAATTACGATTAGGGTATCCTTTGTTTCAGGATGAAGATGGTGGACAAAGACTGGCAAGACGGGTATTCTTTGAATATTCAGAGCAAGCTAATGTCAGTGTTAAATTTGTGCCAGAAATTGGGAAAATAGTATTTGACCATTTAGCTCCAGAGTCAGAAGGTCTAAAAGGGGTGTATCAGTTTTACATTCCAGATTTAAGCTATGATGCCTTTTATTGGAAAAATGGTCACTGGAACTATCAAAAAGACATTCAAGTAGGCAATAAAAGTGAAAAAACAACCAAAATATTCTATACTGATCCTAAAACTGGTGAGACCAAATTTAAGGTAGAAAAAAATAGATGGGAAGACCCCACTGGAGATGGTTCAGCCGGATCAGGTGAAAAACATGTGGCTGTAGACATTGAGAATGATGGCAAAAAGCCTGATTCCAAAAAAGACAGGAATACTAAAAAAACACCTAAGCAAAAAAAGCCGAAGTCAAGGCATAAAAAGCCTCAATCTGCCGTTATCATTAAAAATACTTAACCAAATAATTGGCCGATCATTTTCTTCAATTGAAGTTTGACTGTATTCATTGGTGTTGTATCTGTATCCGTTCACTCACTCAAAGAAAGTAAAGCTTATAGTATTGTTTTCAAGTTAAAATTTAGTGCATGCAACCCACATACACTTTAGTATTTTTGATATATGCATCATGATAATACTTTCTGGCAGCAGGTAGAAAAGTTTTTACATCAGATCGATTTCCGTTTGACACTATAACAATGTAATACCCTTTTGTAAAGCCAGAGTAATAATCTGAATATTCAATACTGGCATAATGTCCATCATCAAATCTACCTCTTGGTAAATAACCATGAACTTCACCACAACCGCAGGTGTCTAAATTGGTTAATCCGTTTTCTTTATCATAAATCCCACTCAAACGCAATTCAATGCCTAGTTTAGCTGCTGCCGTTTTAGCAGTTTTAAAAGCACTTTTGTAACTTTTTGTAGACTTTATAATCAAAAAACTCTTTTCAATGCTCATCTCATCAACAGAAAATTCTTCATTCTGCGCATGGGAATAGGTTATTGAAAAAAAGAAAATATAAAAGAGGAGCTGCTTCATTTTTATAAAATTTTGAATTGTATGTCTACACTATATTACTTAATATATTTCAATAAAAAAAATCAGCGCCTAAGAACAAGTTCTTAGGCGCTGAATGAAACTAAAAAAATACTTATGTTTTTATTATGAAATCTTTATTGCACAACAATTTTTTTGGTCGTCCTTTGCTCTGCGGTTTGTAAATTGAGGACATAAGTACCACTCTTAAACCCTTCTAACGATAAGATTTGAGTATTATTAATTATTTCAGAAAGCATTAATTTTCCTGTAAGGTCATAAATTTCTGCAGCTGTTCCGTTTTCTATTCCACTAATTTGAATCATGTCATTTGCAGGATTTGGGAAAATGCTAATACTTAGTCCTAAGTCTTCCTTTATACCAAGTGCTCCTACCGGCAATTCTACTAAATCGCCACCTGTAGGCAAAGCCACCCATAATCCGAAACTCGCACCATTGCTATTCATTGATGGGTCAACAAATCCACTTGCAACTACTGTAATAGCAGAATCTTGAAGACCTAAACCTGCTAAAGGCGCTACATACTGAAACAAAGTGTTAGCACCTGTTTCATCTTTAACTTCTAAGTAATAATCGTTTGTAGCTAATTCTAAATAGCCTGCAAAATCACCATATGATGCATTATCTACAAGATTACCTGCAGTTGTTTCATCAACATCTACAGTTGGGGCATCTGTACTTCCGTGAAATACCAATATATCAGTATTTCCTGCTGTTGCAGCTGTTTCTCTTCCATCTTCAAAAACGTCTAAAGAAAATCCTGGAGCAGGTGAATACCCTGTCGGACTCAAAATACCGTTTGCAATGGCAATATAAGTTTGCCCTGTTGAAAAAGTAGCAGGTACGGTAGCTACTGCATCAGCAACTGACATACTGTTACCTGGGGCAACAGCGATACTATTTGCAACTTCGGCAGGGGCATCAATAAATGCACTTGCGGTTCTAAAGGCAAAATTGTCAATTAACAAGTCACCATTTAAGTAGATATCTACTGTCGCAGCTAAGGCATCAGGACTATTGTGAATAACTTGCAATCTTGCTTTAGATTCAGGTAATTCTATTAAGTCTCCTCCTTCTGGCAAAGCAACCCAAAGTCCGAATGATTCACCATTACTATTCATTGATGGATCTAAAAAGCCGCTTGCAACAACTACTAAAGCTGAATCCTCTAGCCCTAAAGTTGTAAGAGGTGCCTCATAACTCTTAACCACTGTTGAGCCCATTGCATCAGTAACATTTAGCACATAGTCGTTTGTTGGAAGTTCTAAGTAACCCGCAAAATCTCCATATGCTGCATCATCCACCAAAGGTGAAGCTCCTCCTGGTGTTCTTACATCTACAGTAGGAGCGTCAGTTGATCCATGAAATACTAATACATCAGTATTTCCTGCAGAATTAGCTTCTTCCCTACCCATTGCGAATACATCAACAGTTACACCTGGAGCAGGAGAATACCCTGTAGGACTCAAAATGCCGTTTGCTACAACCACATATGTTTGACCATTAGCCACCGTAAGAGGGAAAGTTGCTAATGCTTGCATTGATGACATTGAACTTGCAGGTGCAATTCCGATTTGAACCGTACCAGCCGCTACATCTATAAAAGGTGAAGCAGTTCTAAATTTGAAATCATCTAATAGTAAAGTTGTTCCAGCATAAATGTCTACCGTCTGAGCAGCAGCATCAGGCGAGTTGTGAATAATTTGTACTCTGGCTTGAGAGAAGCTTAAGGCACTAACAAGCAAACCTGCCGTAAGCAAGATAAATTTCTTTTTAAAGTTTGTAAAAGTTTTCATATAATTTAAATTTTGTTTTCACAAATCTAAATATCATCCCTTGATTTTTTTGTTTAATCTTTATTAAAATTTGTTAAACAAAAATCAATTAGACATATAAGTCTAATAGATAGATACTTATGTCCTATTTTAAAAATTTATAGGTGTTATAAGAAATAATTATGGTGGAAATTACGCTTATTATAAGCCATGCCAGAGTTGGCTAAATTGTCCTATTCTGCCGGTAATTCTGATCTCAATTTCTGAGTCAATTGTCTGTTATAGGTTTCCTGAAGCCAAGCCAAATAACTATCAGTGGCTTTAGTGATACACTTGGAATAATGCTTTAGCCGTCTTTCAATATCATCTTGTAAATCTTCAAGTAAATTCAGGCCATCATAAACATCTTCAGAATTTTCAGCTATCACCTCAAAATGATTTTCCATAGACACTTCAACCGCAGCCTTCCCTTTCTTCCCTTGCTCAATGCAAGTATCGTATACTGTCTTCATTGAAAATTTCTCTATTTTATCAGGATTGATGAGTTTGGATTTAATAGACCTAGACAACTCATAATCCGCTTCAAAAATCATATCATCCTCCTCACTTAACCTAGATTCTAAGAAACGATCTGGGAATTGAAAAGCATCCTGCCAATCAATAAATTCTTGCCAATACCCGAAACGACGTACATTATTACCCAAATCAATGACCTGGAAGTGTTTTTTATGTTTTAAAATCCTAGAACCTCTCCCAATCATTTGGTGATACAGGGTCAATGACCTTGTAGCTCTATTTAGAATAATACTTTCAACAGTAGGCTCATCAAATCCTGTAGTTAAAATACCGACTGAAGTTAAAATTGCACCTGGTGTTTCTTTAAACCATTTCAAAATGTCCTTTCTATCGGCATCACTATAGGTACTATCTAAATGTCTGACCTTATAATTATGTTTTTTAAAAAGCGTGTAAACCGCTCTACTTGAATCGATCCCACTATTAAAAATTAATGTTTTTTTACCAACAGCTACTTCTTCGTATGCAAAAAGCAATTTTTCTTGCATAAAATAATTACTATACACTTTATCGGAAGAAGAAACAGTAAAGTCGCCATTTGAACCAATTTTCAAACCATGCAAGTTAACATCATAAGTAAACGTTTCTGCATCTGCTAAATATTGTTTTTCAATTAATGACTTAATGCTATGTCCAACAATTAATTCGTCGTAATTATCGTTTAAAGGTAGGGCTCTATTTGAGCTCAATGGTGTAGCAGTAACACCAAGAATATTAATATCACTGAAGTATTGAATATTTTTCTAAATGAATTATTGTGAGCCTCATCAACTATGACTAGACCAATGTTTTTTACAAAGTCGGAGTCTTCTTGCAATCTGTTATTAAGGGTTTCAACCATTGCCGTGTAAGAATCAAACTCATTATGATTCTCAATAACCTTAACGGATGAATTAATTACTTTATTCTGAATATTTAAAGCTGTTAATTGCTTGGAAGTCTGAACACATAATTCAATTCTATGGGTCAGTATTAATACCTTTTTCTTCTTTAGCTTGATGTATTCCTTAGCGATATTCGAAAAAATTACTGTTTTCCCCCCACCAGTAGGCAATTGATACAATAAGTTAGAATTTTCATCTTTGTCATTTAACTTATTAATTATTACATCAACTACTTCTTTTTGAAAAGGATACAACTTTTTTTTATCAAATAAACTCTGGTCAATCATGTATGCTAAAGGAAATATTTTTGCAAAAATACTACCTTTAAATTGAAGAAACAAATTAAATTGAGCCAATATTTTGTGTAAGTAAATTAGCTTTTTTTCACAATTGTTTTACGTAATCGAATCCTAAAAATCAACTATATTTGCCAGATTAATAAATTACAACAACAATGAGCGATATAGAAAGAGTCAAGTGTTTAATTATCGGATCTGGACCAGCAGGATATACTGCAGCAATTTATGCAGCTAGAGCTAATATGGCTCCTGTGCTTTATGAAGGATTGCAGCCAGGTGGACAGCTAACAACTACTAATGAAGTCGAAAATTTTCCTGGTTATCAAGATGGTGTAACAGGGCCAGAAATGATGATTCAATTAAGAAAGCAAGCTGAAAGGTTTGACACAGATGTCAGAAGCGGGTTTATAACTAAAGTTGATTTATCAGGAGATGTAAAGAAAGCTTGGGTTAATGAAACTACTGAAATACACGCAGATACTATTATAATTTCAACTGGAGCTTCCGCAAAATACTTAGGATTGGAATCTGAACAACATTATTTAAAAATAGGTGGTGGCGTGTCAGCATGTGCCGTTTGTGATGGCTTCTTTTACAAAGGTCAAGAAACCATAATAGTTGGTGCTGGTGATTCTGCATGCGAAGAAGCGCACTATCTGTCAAAGCTATGTACTAAAGTTACCATGTTAGTTAGAAGGGATGAATTTAGGGCTTCGAAAATTATGGCTGAGCGTGTTAAAAACACTGAAAATATCGAGATACTGTACAATACTGAAACACTTGAAGTATTAGGAGACGGGAATGGTGTAACAGGCGCTCGTGTGAAAAATAATGTATCTGGCGAAGAACACATTATTCCAGGTACCGGCTTTTTTGTTGCTATTGGACATAAGCCAAATACTGATATATTTAAGGGTCAGATTAATTTGGATGAAACTGGGTATATTGAATATGAAAAACCAGGTACTTCATTAACTAATGTTCCTGGCGTATTTGTATCGGGAGATGCTGCAGATAAAACTTATAGACAAGCTGTTACTGCAGCAGGTACTGGCTGCATGGCTGCATTAGACGCTGAAAGATATTTAGCCGCAAAAGGACATTAATATTTTAATGTAATTAAAAAAATGTCTCGAATAATCGGGACATTTTTTTTTGACTTATTTTTTGAAAAACTGAGTCAGCTTTGACAATGGTTTTCTAATAAAAGTAAATAAGGACGGCTTAAGACCATTTAACTGCCAAGCCATTTTATCTTCTTGATTGGCCCTAATTCTGTTCTTTAATGAAGCATTACTTACGCCACCAGTTCTCATTCTAACAATGGTCTTATTAATGTAGTGGGCTTTTAACTTATACTTGTGCATCATTCTCAGCATCAACTCGTAATCAGCTGACGATTTTAATACTAAATTGTACTTGCCAAACTCTTGATAATGTTCTTTTTTCAAAAAAAATGTGGGATGGGGCGGCATCCAACCTTTTAGAAAAGCGTCCTTCTTATAGTTCCCAGAAACCCAATTACGAACTACTTTGTCAGTATTGATAGGATCAACATATACAAGGTCTCCATAGCAGAGATCCGTGTTTACATCTTCAAACGCCTTGGCAACATCAGCTAAAACCTGGTTCGAATTGTAAAAATCATCTGCATTGAGTATGCCAACAACATCCCCAGATGCAAGATCAACCCCTTTATTCATGGCATCATATAATCCTTTATCTGGCTCAGAAATTAAAACATCAATATTATTTTTGTATCGCTCGCAAATTTCAAGCGTACTATCTTTTGAAGCACCGTCTACAATAATGTACTCTACATTATCATAATTCTGATTGACAACAGATTGAATAGTATCTTCTATATAAGCCTCTGCATTGTAAGCAACGGTAATAATTGAAATTTTAAGCTTCATGAATGTGTCTTTTTCTTACTTCAATCGCAGGATTACCTTGATAAATAGTAAATGCTTCTAAATTACTTGTGGCAACAGATTGAACCGCCAAGATTGAATGTTCTTTGCAAACGACGCCTTGGGTCACCATAGACTTTGCTCCAATCCAAGTACCGTCTTGCAATTCAATCGGTTTGATCATTAAATCAAAACTAGATTTTTTGTAGTTATGATTGCCGCATAATAATAATGCCCCTTGAGAAATACAAACATGATTACCAATGGTCACTTGATCTAAATTATCAATCCAAACATTTTCCCCAATCCAAACATAATTTCCTATGGCTAACTTCCATGGATACTTTACTGAAACTGACGGCTTGATGACAACACCTTTGCCTATTGTTGCACCAAATAATCTTAATACTGCTACCTTAGATCTACTAAACGGATTATATTTATTCTTTAAGATAAGAGCATTAAATATAAACCAACATGCTATCTTAAATTTCGGGCCTGGTTTATACCAACTATTATTGAAGTGATCTAGCCTTGTTTTCATTCTGATAACAATATTTTGTGATCTTCAATAATATGCTTATCCATGACCTCATCACTAAAAAACTTATAACTTGATATCACTCTATTTTTGTAAGTCTCAAAGTCTGAATGAATAGCTAAATCAAGCACATTCTCTAATGCTTTATCATCATCAATGTCTACGTCCCAACCAATATTCTTTGGTTCCAAATCATGCCAAGGGGTATTTTGGCTTATAATTACAGGGCAACCATTAGCCCAGGCCTCAACTATGGTGTGCCCAAAATTTTCGTGCATGGTTGGCAACAGCATATAATCCGCCTTAGCGTATAACTCCGGCACCTTGTCTGGATGGACTTCTCCTTTATAATTAATAGTTAGTTGCGGGGATAGTTTACCGATATCTTTTTTAAAGGATTCAAAATAAATTCTGTCTTCATTTACACCGTAAATATCAAACTCTACCTCTTTATCCAGATTTATGGACTTTAGGGCATTTATTGCCAAATGAAGGTTCTTTTTCTTAGAAATTCGACTCATAAAAATAAATTTGATTTTCCCAGTCCGTTTAAAGTCAATGACCTCTTCTAAGCTAAAAATCTGCTTAACAGGAATATTTTGAGCTACTTTTATTTTAGAGTGATTTCCAAAAACCTTTTTGATTTCCTCTACTTCTTCCTCAGTAGAAGCATGCCAAACAATATTCTTGTACCAACCTAAAATTTTAGCTACTGATAAAAATACTTGTTTTTTACTCTGTTTTATTTCTAATGCTCCCCTTCCAAGCATACCTCTTGGTGCAAGAATGACTCTTTTGCTATATTTTCTAGCAAAACGAAGTGGGTAAAGCGTGAAATTTTTCGAAAATAAGCTATTAAGGTAAAAAACGTCAGGAGCCACTTCGGCCAAATTGCTTTTTATCGTAGGATAATTTAAACGAGTCTTATCAAGGTATTTAATAAACACGCCTTCCTGATCGTGCCATTGATTTATTAACACACTGGAATATGGTTTATGATCACCTAAATCATAAGCACTTGTAAGAATATAAAAATCGTATTCATTTTTAAAATAGCTGACCATATTCGAGACCGATCGAATAGGACCACCAGCTTTAAAACCAGGCGTGTACCAGTCTACACAAATAAGAATTTTCTTTTTATCCATCAATTTTGTTCAATTCTATCCAATTTCCTAAAACTACCAAAGGCCATATTCTCGACCAAGTTACTTGTTTATTTCCTTTTAAAAAATGTTGCCAAAGCTTATCAATGCCATTTTCTTTAAAAGTACTCACTCTTTTCAAATGATTCAGATTAGATTCGCAAAAAGACTTTAACTCGTTTCTCATCCATTGATCATATGGAAGTACAAAGCCCATTTTCTTTCGATTATAAACTTCCTCTGGCAGTTTATCTTTAAATGATTCTACAAGAAGCTGTTTAGGTATGATTGGTTTCTTAAGCTCATCAGAAACACCTAAAACATACTCAACTAATTCGTGATCTAAGAATGGAACCCTCAATTCCAATGCATGCGCCATACTCATTTGATCAGAATCTCTTAAGAGAACATTTTGCATATAAGTGGCAATTTCAGCTACAGAAATCCTACTCAAAGGGGGTAATGCCCATCCATCAGTTTTATACCCAACCAATTCATGCGCTATTTCGAATGATTTATTCAAAGGTAATGCATCAAAATTGACTAAATTTTTGATTTGATTATCCATTAATACCTGGCGATAGAATTGATGGATATATTCAGTATCAAAGTATTCTTGTTTAAGCAATGCTTTTATTTTACTTGAAGGCACATTTCTTTTGACAGCATGGTAAACATTTCCAACCTGCTTTCGCGCATAATTTGGAAAACTTCCTAACCATTTTTTTGACTGCAAATTGGGTATTTGATTAAAAATTGAATACCCTCCAAATAGTTCATCTCCTCCAAGACCAGACAATGCCATGGTAATTCCTGCCTCTTTGGTGTACTTTGAAACGACATACGTATTTAAGCCATCACCACTAGGATGATCTAAAAAATTGAGTGCATTTGGAATTAAGTCCTTGAAATGATTAGCTGTTAGTTCAATTTCATGATGGTTAGTCCCATATCTATCTGACATCATTTTAGCATACTTTCCCTCAGAAAAGGCTTCTTCTTTAAAGACTACCGAAAAAGTATCTATTGGCCGAGAATGTGTTTCTGCCATTAATGCTACGATAATTGAACTATCTATCCCTCCTGATAAAAATGCACCAAAAGGTACATCACTCATTAACCTCAATTCAACGGCATTTTTAAGTTTTTCTTGAATCCCTCCTATTACTTTAGACTTATCTGTATTAACAACCTTATAATCATTTGTTAGACTCCAGTATGCTTTAACGTCTTGCCTTTCGTCATTTAATACCATATACTGTCCTGGCATTAAACTGAAAATATTATCTATAATGGTAAAAGGAGCATGAACGGTTTGAAAGCGTAAATAATCAATTAGTCCGGTTTTGTTTAACCGTCTTGGGACTAAATTAGTACTCAACAATGCTTTTACGGATGAAGAAAAAATAATTTTTTCATTATCCAGAAAATAATAAAGTGGTTTTATACCTAAACGGTCACGCGCAATAAACATTGTTTTATTAAGAGTGTCCCAAATAGCAAATGAGAACATTCCATTAAAATGCTTGATACAATGTTCTCCCCATTTGATAAAAGCAGCTAAAACAACTTCTGTATCAGAATCGGTTAGAAAATTATAATCGGTTAAAAGCGCTTTGAGTTTTTTGTAATTATATATTTCTCCATTGAAAATTAAAACGTATCGACCATCAGGTGAATGAAACGGTTGGTCGGACCTTGAATCAGTATCAATAATTGACAACCTCCTATGCCCTAGCTGAACGTAATCATCCACAAAAATGTCTCCAGAATCAGGACCTCTATGGATAATTACTTCATTCATTTTAGCCATCATATCCTTAGGATATGATTGACCTGAAAAACGATAAATACCATTAATTCCGCACATTAATTCTCATTTATTTCATTTAAAAATTGCTCCGAACTCAAGAGTTTTTTAATTCCTTCGTCTATACTTATTAACTCCCTATTTAAAATAGTCTGCATTTTGGTATTGTCTGGTTGACGGCGTGTCATATCACCTTGAAGGAGTGGAGGTAGATGAATAATCTTAGACTCGCTCTTAGTTATATCAATTATTTTTTTAGCCAATTCTAGAATGGTAATAATTTTATCACCCCCAATATTAATGACATCATTAATGACTTGGTCATCATCAAGTGTATTAATGCATGTATCAATATTGTCATCCACATAACAAAATGTCCTGGTTTGATCTCCATCACCATATATGGTAATTGGTTTGTTGTTTAAGGCTTGAGCGATAAACTTCGCCATAACAAAATCTGTCGTTTGATGTGGCCCATAAGTATTAAAAAACCTAAAAATAGTATAGTCCAATCCATATTCTTGTTGGAATGAACGGCAAAAGGACTCTCCAACATTTTTAACTACAGCATATGGAATTTTACTATTGAGTGGCGTAGTCTCTTCATGTTGAGGAATTACAACTGGTTCTCCATAAACCTCAGAAGAACTTGAAAAGAAAAATCGTTTAACTCCTGTATTTTTAGAAAGTTGTAAAATATTTCTAATGCCCTCAATATCGTTTAAAACTTTAATTGGATTCTCCTGGGTCCTTTTAACACCTACAAGGGCAGCAAAATGAAACACAAAATCAAAATGATTAGCTAACATAATTTCTGATAATTCAAATCTATTATTAACGTTAGCCTTAATGAATTTTAAACGAGGGTGCTTTAAGTCCAACTTATTGATTGAGCCGGTAGACAAATTATCTATGACAACAAGTTCAGTGTTTTTATCTAGCAATAGCTTACTGGTTAAAGCACTTCCAACATTACCAGCACCACCAGTCACCAAAATCTTACGCATACATTTTTTAAAACTTCAAATTTAGTGATTAATTTGCCTTTATTAATTTATAAGCTTGGTTTTTAAGTTTCCTCATTTTTTGGAAATACTAAACTCAAACGGCATTCTGTTCAAAATAGAACGACCAAGTGTCAACTCATCCGCATAGTGCAATTCTGTTCCAACCGACACGCCCCGAGTAAGTGTTGTAATTTTAATATCGAAAGGCTCTAATTTTCTGTAGAGATAAAAATTAGTGGTGTCCCCTTCCATGTTTGTTGGAAGTGCCAAGATTACCTCTGAAATATCACCTCCTTGTAATCGATTAATCAAGGATTCTACGTTAAGATCATTTGGACCTATTCCGTCCATAGGTGAGATTACCCCACCTAAAACATGATATAAGCCATAAAATTGCTCAGTAGATTCAATGGCCATGATGTCTCTAATGTCCTCTACAACACAAATAATGTCCCTTTTTCTATGGTTTTGAACACAAATATAGCATGTATCTGCATCACTTATATTTCCACAAATTTTACAGGTTGAAATATTCGATTTTAAGTGATTCAATGCATCAGCAAATTTCTGTATTTCGACTTCTTCTCTTTTTAAAAGATTCAAAACTAAACGCAATGCTGTTTTCTTTCCGATTCCAGGTAAAGAAGAAAAATGTTCTACAACATTTTCAAGGTATTTTGACGGCAAGCTCACAGGGCAAAAGTACGTTTTTTTTTCTAATTTTATCCTTCAAAGACAATAGATGCATCAAGCTAAAATAGAGAAAATAACATTTAAATTTAAGCAGCCCAGTGGTACTTCGAGAGGGGTATTAACAAGTAAAGATTCATGGATCATATCAGTTTGGAAATCTGATCAACCATCAGTTATAGGAAAAGGCGAAGCCTCCATTATTAAGACACTTTCGCCAGACTGGAGTGAAACTTATGAAGGCTTTCTTGAACATGTGGCCAAGAATATTACTTACTATTTAGAAAATATAACTGAATTAAGTTCTTATCCTTCTATTCAATTTGCTATTGAAACGGCTAAGCTTGATCTCAAAAATGGTGGAAACCATACGATTTTCAAGACAGACATTGCCAAAATACCGATTAATGGATTAGTTTGGATGGGAAGCGCTGACTTTATGTTAAAGCAAGTAGACGAAAAAATAAAAGCCGGATATAATTGTATAAAACTAAAAATAGGTGCTATTGATTTTGAAGAAGAGCTTTCAATTCTGAAGCACATTCGAAAACAATATTCTGCTGAAAAAATCACACTACGTGTTGATGCAAATGGCGCTTTTCAATTTAATGACGCTTTAGAAAAACTGACTTTACTCTCTTTACTTGATATTCATTCTATAGAACAACCCATAAAAGCAGGGAATTGGGAGGCAATGTCTGAATTATGTAAAATCACCCCCTTACCCATAGCTTTAGACGAAGAACTCATTGGTATTGTTAGTGAAAAACATAAATTCGAGCTTCTTAACAAAATTAAACCTCAATTCATCATACTAAAGCCCAGTCTTATTGGCGGAATCAAAGGCACTGACGAATGGATATCAATTGCTCAAGAACTAAATATTAATTGGTGGGTCACTTCAGCACTCGAAAGCAATATTGGTTTAAATGCAATTGCTCAATATACTGCCACAAAACGTAATGTATTACCGCAAGGTTTAGGTACCGGAAGTTTATACATTAATAATATTCCTCCCTTTCTAAAAGTCAAGGATGGATATCTATGGATTTAAGTATGCTCTAATACTAGGTTTGCAAGTAATTCTCCGACCTTGCTCCCAATAGCAATTCCCATACCTCCTAGCCGAACTGCAGCAAAAATACCTGGTTCAATCTGCTCAACAATAGGCTCTTTTGTTTCACCAAACGCCATAATTCCAGACCAACGCTGTTCGATATTGAATTTAGTATTAGGTAAAATAATGTGACGTAGCTTATCCTCTAAATCCTTTTGAATGGAGTTATTAATCGAGAAACTTGTAGTAGTTTCGGTTTTGAAATCAAGTTGCCGACCTCCTCCAAATAAAACCCTGTTTCCAATTGTTCTAAAATAATAGTAACCTTCTGAAAAATGAAAAACCCCTTTAAAAGGTAAATTTGGAATTGACTGAGTAATAAGCACCTGTCCTCTACCTGGACTAAGATTAATATCTTGAACCAATGATTTTGAAAATGCATTTGTACAAACGCAAACTTGTTTTGCTTTTAATGGCAGGGCATAATGTGTAATTTCAATACAATCACCATTTGATTGAATGCTATCTACACAATAGCCTGTTTTCACTTCTATTCCATTTTCTCTGGCAAGTTCTAAAAGTGAAATCATCATTTTTCCAGTATCAATCTGACCCTCAACAGAACTTTCTATCATGTTTTTTACGGACGGACTAAAACCAAATTTTTTGTTGGACATTGAAAATACATCTCTCTTAAAAATCGGAAACAATAGGTCATTGACCATTTCAATTTTAGGAAAATAATTGTCCTCATTAAAGCACAATTCATAGCTCCCTAACTCCTGATAATCAATTGCCTTATCCCCTAACCGATCTCGAAGCAGCAACAATCCTTTGTGTCTCATTTCCACAAGATTAAATACTTCTTGTGGTGAAAGGTGGTTTAAATCATCCATTATTTCTGTTAAACTACCAACACATGCAAACCCTGCATTTTTAGTACTTGCGCCAGTAGGAAGAACACCTTTTTCCAAAACAATGATCCTTGCATTTGGACGTTTTGCCTTCAGCTCAATAGCAGTAGATAGTCCTGTGATTCCTGAACCAATTATAGCAATATCATATTCGGTGAATGATTTTTTTTCCCAAAATGATAACATGACTTTTTTTGATAAAGATACATTGAATTTTGTAAAATATTATCTTATAAAAAAAGCCCAGAACACTTAGTACTGGGCTTTATGAATCAAAAAAAGAAGACTAGTTTTCAACGTCTACTCGTATTTCAAATTCTCCTGTAGTGACACCATCTGGTCCAGCAACTCCAAAAATTACTGCATATGGATTATTAATGGCGTTAAAAAATATTTCTTGCTCGCCTGTTTTAGCACCATTACTATTAGATGGTGATGCCTCACAAGATACGCTTGAACTAACATCAGGAGGAAGTGTCTCATCTCCAGCGGCTTTAGAATAACCATATAATGCCATTTCTGCACTTGAATTAGTTGGTGTCATATAAATAGTAATTGTAGAATTTTCTGGTATTTCAATTTTAAAAAATTTATGATTCCCTTCATATTGGTCTTTTACCGTCTCAACAAAACAGGCCATATTGCTACTCCAAGCCCAAGATAAATCGTCTACAATTTCTCCATCAGATAAATTACCCTTAAGGGTTTGATCACCATAAGATAATTCAGTTAATCGGTCCTTTAATTTATTCTTTTTACACGCTGTAAAACAAACACTAAACAGCATTAACATTAAAATAATTTTAGATACTTTCATTTTATTTTTTTTGGTAGATTAAAATTTCCTCAGTAATTAATTACTCTAACTTTCAACATCAATGGTCAAAGTAAACTCTCCTGATGTCAATCCTTTAGATCCTGCTACACCAATTATGATTGAATAAGGGTTAGTTGTTGCATTTAAAGATATCTTCTTTTCTCCTGTAATTGGGGTAGAATTTGACGGAGCTGCTTCACATGAAACTGACGAGGTAACATCTGGTGGAATAACTTTACTCCCTGCTCCTTTAGAATATGCATAAACTGCTATATCATCTGAAGAATTTGTCGCATTCAAATAGATATCGATTGTAGATTGGGTTGGTAGGTCAATTTGATAGAAAACATGATTTCCTTCAAACCAAGATTTTCCAGGTTCTACAAAACAAGCCATTGAGCTATTCCACGCCCATGACAAATCATTTAAAATTTCACCACTTGAAAGGTTTCCTTTAATGGTTTGATCGCCATCAGGCAATTCAGTTAATTTAGTCATGGCAGGCTCTTGCTCTTTTTGCTCTTCCTCTTTTTCCTCCTCTTTTTTACAGGCGGTAAAGAAGAAACTTAATACTAATAACATTAAAACTACTTTTGTTGTCTTCATTTCTTTTTTTCTTTTCCAATTCGTGCTTCGTTGCACACTACAATTTTATTGATTTTTTTGAGCAAATGATAGTAAACTTACTTATTTGAGCATGAAATAGCTCAATTTCATCCGAATGGGTGAACCAATTTAAGGATATGTCTACAGAAATTAGACCTAAGACCTTTCATACTGTAAAATATCGTGAAAAATCATGTTAGGACTTAAGAACAATCGCCGTTAACTTATGTTAAGAAAGTGTTCATTAATAGCACATATTATTTAAAACAGTGATTTATATCAGGTCACAACTCTATATTTGCTCTCAAAATAAAATAAAAAAAAACTCAATGAAAAAAGTAATTTTATCGGCCTTAGCATTGGGCCTAATTTTCACTGCTTGTACTGATAATGGAAAAGAAGTAGAAGCTAATGATGCAGTAGCAATTGAAAATAATGAAACCGCTGAAACAGTTAAATTATCTAATATTGCTGAAGGAACTCAAATAGAATGGTTTGCCTCACACCTTGGTGGAGCAGCTCCAAGGTTTGGAAAAATAATGTTACAATCAGCTGAGGTTGCTGTAAACGGTGATAACATTGAGAATGCAACAGTTGTTGTTGATATGAATTCTCTAAGCGTTTTAAACTTTGAAGACGATCAAGAGCAAACGGACAAGCTAACTGGTCACTTATTAAGTGCAGATTTCTTCAATACTGAAGTTAATCCTACCGCTAAATTTGAATTGGCTGGTATAGAAGCAGCCTCAGAAGGAGATTTTAATTCAGTGGTTACAGGAAATCTAACTATTCTAGATTCAACAAAAAGTATCAGCTTCAATGCAAATGTAAATGTTGAGGAAAATGAAGTCATAATATCTTCAGAAAAATTTGCCATTGATAGAACCATGTGGGGAATGAATTACAATGTTGAAGGTAGCGAAGGTGTTCCAACTGATTATCTTATTGCTAATGAAGTAGGCTTTATTATTAACGTAAAAGTTACTAACTAAACTAACTTTATATCATCATCATTTCAAAAAAGCCATTCTCAATTGAGAATGGCTTTTTTTATCATTTTTTGTAAAGATTACTATTTAAAGCTCAATATTAGTGAGCCACCCAATTCTTTAGTGCCGTAATATTTGGGTTTGAAGCTTAACGATAAATCATCTGTCACATCAAATGTTACAAAATGCGCGTCAACAAAAGCGTCAATTACGTTAAGTGCATAAATTAGTGCAAAACCAGCTATGGCATAATCCCTATTTCTAACTCGCAATTGGAAACCTTGTTGTAGGTCTGATTTTGAAAATCCTTCAAACTTTGGGTAAAGAAATACAGACTCATCCCCTGCTGCATCCTTAAACTCCCATTCTTCACGATAAATTCTTGCTGAATCTGCATTGACGTAACCAAAATATGCGGTATAGGCAAGACCTCCAAGAAAAATTGGTGCCCTCCACCAAGAAATGTTTTTTCTACCTTGAACTTTTCTATGACCAAACTCATTGTAAAATTGACCCAGGCCAGGAAAGGAAGCTGATAGTATTGCTGCTTTTTTACGCGAATGTATATATGCGGAATCAGTTTGGGAAAACAAGCTAAAACTAAGTCCTAAAAGTAAAATAGTTATGGTGTTTCTTATTTTTAAAACTCTAATCATTCAGTAGTTCCAAAATCTTTTCAAGTTCTTTTTGAGATTTGAAATCAATCAATAATTTTCCTGACCCTGACTGACTAGCTTTAATACTAACCTTTGAATTAATCTTTTCAGCCAAATACTGCTGTGAAGCTTGCACTGTTGTTGAAAATTCGAATTCTTCTTTGTTTTTATTTACTGACTTTAAGGGTTTACCTTTAATTAGCTTTTCTAGATCACGAACTGATAATTGATCTGTAAGGATTCTTGTAAACAAGTCTTCTTGTTTTTTTTCATCTCCTGCTGAAACCAATGCTCTTGCATGCCCCATGGAAATGAGCCCTTCACGCACACCAATTTGAACCTTTATTGGTAATTTAAGTAATCGAAGATAATTCGTCACATTAGAACGACTCTTTCCTAACTTTTTACCTAAACCATCTTGCGTAAAGTCACATTCATCTATTAACCTCTGATAAGATAAGGCAACTTCAATGGCATTTAAGTCTTCCCTTTGAATATTTTCGACTAACGCCATCTCTAGCATAGTAGAATCATTAGCAATTCTTATATAACAAGGAACCTCAGTTAAATTAGCTAAATGAGAAGCTCTAAAGCGCCGCTCCCCAGAAATTAATTGGTATTTATCTCTACCTAATTTACGGACTGTTAGTGGCTGAATAATGCCATGCTCTTTTATAGACTCACATAATTCTGCCAGGGCCTGTTCTTCAAAATTAGATCTCGGATTAAACGGGTTTGCTTCAATTTGAGATATAGAAATAGACGCAATGGCACCTACTGTTTGAGTAGCGTTTACTGACTGGTGATTAGTAGTAATATCTGTAGATGCACTTTCTAATAATGCACTGAGTCCTTTTCCAAGCGCGCGTTTCTTAGTCATCAAATAATTTGTTTATCACGATTCTTTATTTTAGTCAAATCATTTTTTTGCAAAACTTCTCTTGCAAAATTTAAATAATTAATCGCTCCTTTGCAGGTGGCGTCATGCATAATAATGGTTTCACCAAAACTAGGTGCCTCTCCTAAACGCGTATTTCTGTGAATAATTGTATTGAAAACCAATTCTTGAAAATGCGTTTTAACTTCATCAACTACTTGATTTGCTAATCTTAAACGTGTATCATAAAGTGTTAGTACGATTCCTTCAATGTCTAATTCTGGATTTAGGCGCGACTGAATAATCTTTATTGTATTTAGTAGTTTTCCTAAGCCTTCTAACGCAAAGTACTCACATTGAACAGGAATAATAACAGAATCAGCTGCAGTCAATGCATTAACGGTTATAAGCCCTAAAGATGGAGAACAATCAATAATAATAAAATCGAACTCATCTTTAACCTGATCTAAAGCCATTTTTAATCTATGCTCTCGATTTGACATACTAATCATTTCTAACTCTGCACCAACTAAATCAATATGTGCAGGCAAAATCGATAAATTAGGGTTTTCTGTTTCAATAATTAAATCCCTTACATCAACATCATCAACCAGACAGTCATAAATACTGGCTTTAACTTCTCTGGGATCAAAACCAGTCCCACTTGTTGAGTTGGCTTGCGGATCAGCATCAACAATCAAAGTTTTATATTCTAATACACCAAAACTTGCTCCCAAATTAATAGCAGTAGTAGTTTTTCCAACCCCTCCTTTTTGATTAGTAATTGCAATAATTTTAGCCATTGACTTTGGTTTATTGTTAATGATCAAAGGTACTTTTTTTATATCAAACAGGAGTCCGATTGTTAATAACTTCCATTGATTTTTTGCAGAAAAAAATACAAAGTTGATCCTATTTCGAAATCTTGTATTTAAAAATAGCACCAATTATTTTATATCCAGCCAAAATAGTTCCCTTTATGGTTCCTGAAACTTTAGAAATACCAATCCGCTTTTTATAATTTACTGGTACTTCAGTATAAGTCATTTTGCGATTTGCAGCTTTTAACTGCATTTCAATTGTCCACCCATATGTTTTATCAGACATGTTAAGTTCAAGTAATTTAGCGTATTTAATGGCCCTGAAAGGACCTAAGTCAGTATACCTTACACCATAAAACGCTCTCATTAATCTAGTTGCAAGCCAATTTCCAAATACCTGGGGAATTGTCATAGAGCCCTTTACTTTTTCTCCAAGTGCCCTAGAACCAATCACCAGATCAATATTATCCTCCAAAATGGGAGCTACAACATTTGGCAGTTCTTCAGGGTAATCTGAAAAATCTCCATCTATAAATACTATTATTTCAGGCTTAATAGACCAGGAACTAATGTGTTCCATTGCTTTTAAACAGGCCCAACCATATCCTTTTCTAGGCTCATCAACCACTATTGCTCCTGCTTTTTCAGCAACACTTTTTGTATCATCAATCGAGCCGTTATTACCAACAACTACTTTCATAATATATGCCTTTGGCAGAGCATTAATTACTTTTCCTATGGAACTTTCTTCATTAACTGCTGGAATAATCACAGCAATGTTTTTTAAAACCATTCCCTTAAAAAATTAATCTTGAATTGTAAAACCATCATTTCCAAAAACAATTGGATTATCAGTTTTTATACGTCCTTCTTCAGGCCCATTTTCCAATTTAAGAACTCCTCTAGGACACACTGCTGAGCACACTCCACAGCCTACACATGATGCTCTTACGATATTTTGGCCTTTCTGAGCATATGCTCGAACGTCAATGCCCTGTTCACAATACGTTGAACAGTTCCCACATGAAATACATTGCCCTCCATTTGTTGTAATTCTGAATCTTGATTTGAACCTTTGCACCAAGCCCATATAAGCGGCTAAAGGACAACCAAAGCGACACCAGGTTCTATTGCCAAAAATTGGGTAGAATCCGGTTCCTATAACACCTGAAAATATAGACCCAATTAAGAAACCATAACTTTTTGAAATATAGTATGTATCGACCCCTAATAAACTTCCAGAGCCTGTAAAAAACGTATAAAGCACCATGGCTGTCATCACTATTGCAAAAACTAAAACGCCATGCACTAAATAACGCTCTAGTTTCCATGTCCACATTTTTTTATTAGATAATTGACGATAAGGGTCCCCCAGTGTTTCAGCCAAGCCACCACATCCACAAACCCAAGAACAATACCAACGTTTACCAAAAAAATAGACCATTACAGGTACTATTATTGCAGTTAAAATAATTCCCCAAATTAACATAAACAAACCTAAAGTTCCATTAGCCATTAAGTTGTTGATATTAAATTCAAAGAAAAAATCATAGTCAAGCGGCCATGCGTTTTTAAAATCATAGTATGGCATATTTAGCCTAACCAATATTTCTGGAATAACAAAGGCAAATGCAATTTGAAAAAATAGAACCACAGTTGTTCTGAAAATTTGGTATCTATTATGGCGGTACTTAATGTACATTCTAATAGCCATTACCGACATTGCAATACAATAAATAAAACCATATAAAAACCATTGGCTAGCCGGATTGCCACTTAAACCTTGGCTGATTGGATCTACTAAAATTACAAGATTTGCAATATATTGTGGGTAAAAATAAAGAGCCACATAAAATCCTACCAAGAAAAGAAGCACTACCCAAGCAACCCATCCGCGGTTGGTCGCACTTTCATGATAAATACCATCATTTTTAATGCCAGCGTGGCCTAGCAACTTAAGGTTCGTGGAGTTATATACAACCGAACCAATTATCATTAAGCCAAACGTTAAAAAGAACCAAAGCCACACTGAGTTTTTAGCTCCACTTGTTACCATTGCCTTATTGATGTTGAGTAACGACCAGCTTTCCGTTGAAACATGATATTTTTTACCAACATTTTTATTGAGTTCTTCAACTTTTGGTAATAAGGTTTTTTCAAAGCTAGAAATATCATCATATTCTCTCTGGTCGGTATACATCCAAGATGTATTATCAACTAATAACTTTATTTTGCTTTCATTAGCAAAAACTGTTCTTAATACATTTTCAGAGTAATCGATTTTCCCTTCTTTAGATACTTCGCTAATTAATAAACTGATATCATTTTCAGAAATACCTTCAACTTCAACAAGAGACGCAGAAATATGATCATTATGCAAACCAATAATTTTAGGCAGCGCTGCATTAAATGAAAAAACATTTGAATAAGGTAAACTATTTCGCGACTCAAATTCTTTAACCGCTCTGATAAAACTATCTGCTATAGTATCTCCCGCATTTTTGACCTTAACACCATTGCTATCTAGTTCAATATCTTCTGATTCTAGCTCGAAATAAGCCTGAATTTTGTCATCACTTAACTTATAGTTACCAAGAAAGATAGTAGCAGTAAAAAGTAAAATTCCAAATAGGAAAACGACTAGACCTAATCTTTTTAAATTTTTCATGAGTGTAAATTAATGGATTTGAAAAATACGTTTCCAGCTTTTCTTTTTAAGCTGAACGCTACTATTATGCTCTCTATTAAATTGATCAATAATATCCTTTTCATAAGTTCTATAAAATTCTGGATCAAAATTTGCATCAGCCAAATGAGTTAAAACGTCTTCAACTGAAGCGTTATCACTTAAAGCCTTATCAAAAAACTCATGCCTCATTCTAATACCAAAAGTATTAATGCCAATAAACTGGTGTGTTTTTTTATCGAAATTAATATGTATCGCTACTTCTTTAACAGGATGCTGCCAGTAGAAACGAGATTCATTTTCATTTGTTTTAGCCCAGACCCATCCATAAGTTTGATATTCAATATCCATAAATTTAGCTGAGTTAAACCAATGTCCAGGTTGGTAGGCTTTTCTGTTGCCACAGATGGATTGTGCCACTGTTTCTCCCATCATTCTTCCAGTATACCATACTGCTTCAATTGGCCTCCTTTGTCCAATCCCTTCATGCTGTTCAGCACAGTCACCAATGGCATAGATATCGCTAATGTTAGTTTCTAAATATCGATTGACCTTAACACCTCTTCCTAACTCAATCCCAGAACCTTCTAGAAAAGACACATTTGGCGACACACCAGCTGTTAATCCAACAACTTGGCATTCAATTTCTTCTCCAGTTTCTTTAATTCTTATTGATTTGACATGACCGTTATCATCTGAAATTATTTCTTCAAGATTAGATGATAATCGTAAATCAACATGATGCGACTTTATATGTTCATTAATCAGGCTCGATTCTTCTTGAGGTAATACACCATTCCAAAAACTTCCCTCTCGAACTAAAAACGTTGTTGGTATTTTCCTAGACATCAGCATTTCCACTAGTTCAATACCTATTAATCCTCCCCCTACAACTACCGCATGCTTACACACTTTATTATTTGGTGCCCATTTCTCTAAATTATCTAAATCTTGCTTATGATACATTCCTAAAACGCCATTTAAATCCTGACCAGGCCATCCGAATTTATTTGGCTTACTGCCAGAGGCAATAATTAATTTATCGTAATTGAAACTTTTTCCTGATCTAAAGGTCAAAGATTTAGAATTTGGATCAACTTTATCAACATATTCCTCCATTAGATCGATCCTATTTTTTTTCCAAAACCACGGCTCATAGGGCTGAGTGTGTTCGAACTTCATATGTCCCATGTAGACGTACATCAGAGCTGTTCTTGAGAAAAAATATTTCGTTTCAGATGAAATAATTGTGATTTGATGATCACTTAGTTTCCGAATATGACGCGCTGCCGTAACGCCAGCAATCCCATTCCCAATAATTACTATATGCATAACATTATGTCTTTTAAGAATTATTTTCCTTACAATTGATTCACTAATTTGATTCCAAAAAAAGCCGCAAAACTGTCTTGACGAATAACAATTTCTTCGAATAATACTGCTTCTTGCATCACAAATTCTTGATCGTATGAGCTTAACCTATTTTTTTCTTCCACGTTTAAACTTGTCTTTTTTAAAATAGGCAATAATGCTTTAAAATTAAGTTCTAATTCAGTTTTATAAAATTCTAATAACTTCCTAACGGATTCAGAGAAGTATGCTACCATTTCATGCTCATCAGCTAATGATTTCAACCTACTTATGCTGACCTCTAAATCAAAAATTGCATCATCTAGCTTTTTCGAAACTAAGGCTCCATCTGCATTGAAAACAGAATCTATTAAAGAAAGTGCTCCTTTTTGTATACTTGATACTTGATTGTTAAGTTGAACTGCATCTAACTTAGTTTTTGGCAGCTCAGCATATTCTTTTAAGCGTTTATTGTCTTCTTTGGTTGCATCTCTTTTACAACCCAGAAAAGTCAATGATATTAGAATAAATAATAGTATAGATCCTCTCATTCCTTCTGCAAAATAATAAAAAGTTCGCTACCCTGACGGGGTGAAACAGAATTATGACAATCTGCCATAGTAATTATATTGAAATAATCAGAAAAAAGCGCTTTATAATCATTGCTACTCCCACCAAAGGGTGGGCCACCTTCGAATTCTCGGTTAAACAATACACCTATTAGTTTTCCGCCTGATGAAAGCAAATCATTCATTTTTTGAACGTATTTGCGTCTTAGCTTTGGATTTATTGCACAAAAAAAAGTCTGCTCTACTATTAAGTCATAAGTCCCTTGCAGAGCAAAAAAATCCTCTTGAATAATTTGTGATTTAGGAAATTCTGGATATCGTGTCATAAATGATTTTATTGCTTTTTCTGATATCTCTACTATAAAAACATTGCTGAAAGCATTCTTGTGCAAATACTCAGCTTCATATGCATTTCCACAACCTGGAATTAGGATTTTCAGGTTTTTATCTTCTAATTGATCAAAGTATGCTTTTAAAGGTGGAGATACCTTTCCCAAATCCCAACCAATTTGTTTACTCTGCCATCTGGATTCCCAAAATTGTTTTGACATATTGTTAAAATAAAAAACACCCGCTAAAAGCGGGTGTTAAAAAAAATATTTTTCTGATAATTACATTAACGCCTCAAGTTTTTCAACTAATTGAGCTTTAGGAACCGCTCCGACAGATTTATCAACAACTTCACCATTTTTCATGAAAATTATTGTTGGTATATTTCTAACACCATATTCCATTGATATAGATCCGTGAGCATCAACATCTACTTTCCCTACAATTGCCTTACCATCATATTCGTTAGACATTTCTTCAACAATTGGTCCGACCATTCTACAAGGTCCGCACCAAGCTGCCCAAAAGTCTATCATTACTGGTTTATCTGATTTTTTAGCTAATTCCTCAAAATTATCTGCTGTGAATTCTAATGCCATAATATTAATTTATTTTAGTGTTGTGTTTTGCTTATACAAAACTAGTTTCTATTTCTGTTATTACAAATAGAATACCACTTTTTTTACCTGCAGTTTTGTCAGTCTTATTGAAAGCCTATTAAATTCTATTCTGCTTCACTTCTTTCGTTGAACTAATAAAAAGCAATGCATAAACCAATAGGGCGTTAATGCCAAGAAGTTCTGAACCAAATGAATATTCACCAAAAATTTCTACTGTAAATTGCATAAGTACAAAAACGCAAATTGCAACACCAATAGTTATAGAAACTGACAGTAAATCACTAACTGTCCTTTTGGACAAGATGCCGAATAAAAACAAACCAAGCAAAGGGCCATATGTAAAATTAGCTGCAGCGAATAATTCCCACACTACACTATCACTTTTAACCCATTTAAAAATCAGAATAGTTATCAATAGTGCAAATGACATTAAAATATGAACCCACTTTCTAGTTTTTTCCTGCTGCTTTGTCGGTTTGTTATTAATGTTGAGAAAATCTATACTAACAGAGGTAGTTAACGAAGTCAATGCTGAATCTGCACTTGAGTAAGCAGCAGCAACAAGACCAAGAAGAAAAAAGACACCTAATACCAAAGGTAAGCCCCCCTCTAGTGCAATAGTAGCAAATAATAAATCATTGTCTGGTTTTACTTCATCTCCCATCCAACCAATTAGTGGAGGGAAATCGCCATTATAAAATGACTGAGGAACTAAAAAGCTACTATCAGGCGACGGACTATGTTCCATCCAACTTGACATAATATCTGGATTTTTGTCAAGATAGAGAAAAAGCAGACCACCTAAGGTTAAAAAAACAATGTTGACAATGAATAAAATTACACCTAAGGATATCATATTTTTTTGAGCACCTAATACGGACTTGCACGTCAGATTTTTTTGCATCATATCCTGATCTACACCTGTCATACCCAGTGTAATAAAGGCACCTCCAAGCAAACCTTTCCACCAATAATTTTTTGCATTTGGATTGGAATTTTGCCACATATCCCCCATATCAGCTACACTTAACTCATTATATATTTGACTTAGTCCTATATCAAGGTCGGTAGAAATTAAATAAACACTCAAACCAACAGCTATCAGCATAAATAGCGTCTGAAGCGTATCCGTCCATATAATTGTTTTTATTCCACTTCTATACGTATAGACCCAAATTAACAAAATGCTAATGGCTACGGTCAACTCGAAAGGGATACCTACACTCTTAAAAATAAATTCTTGCAATACGTTGGCTACCAGATACATTCTTAAAGCTGCCCCAATTATACGTGATAGTACGAAGAATGCCGCTCCCATTTTATAAGTCTTAATACCAAACCGATCTTTTAGAAATTCGTATATTGAAATAAGGTTGAATCGATAATATATTGGTAGTAAAATAAAAGCAATAATTATATAACCGACAATATACCCTAGGCACATTTGCAAATAAGTAAATCCATTAGTGGCAACAGTACCAGGAATCGAAATAAATGTCACCCCTGAAAGAGAGGCGCCAATCATTCCAAAAGCGACGATATACCATCTATTATTTCTATTACCGGTAAAAAATGTTTCGTTATCATCTTTCTTATTCCCTAAAAAAGAAATACCTACTAATATTAAAAAATACGCTACTAAAATTATTAGAATTTGTATTGATGTCATTAAAAAATTGAATTTGCTCAGCTTGGCAAACTTAACGATAATTTTAACTTACAAATTGTTAATAAAATTTGACATCTATATTTAGTAATTTTTTAGCTGTAAAAAACATAAACAATTGTTTATCATTAAATTAAAATATAACAATACGTTTCTGAAGCTAAAATGTAGCATCATATATTTTGATTTAAAAGATTAATAATCAGCACTATGAGATTTCTCGATTCATGAACAACCAAAATAAATAAGGGAACAACCAATAAAAAGCGTAAATTTGCGTCTGAAAAAGCTAAAAATTGAAAATATGAGTCTATCTTCACAAAGATTAAAACCAATCAAATTTTCACCTAAAATAGGTCGTGAATTCAGTGCTACCCTTAATAAAAGGGTGCGTATGTATTTCAAAGACAATAATATTTCAAAGCACGCAAACGCTGCTATGGTTTTTAAGACTATTGTGATGGTTTCATTATATTTTGTGCCTCTAGGATTAATTTTATTTGCTGGATTATCAAACATATGGGTAATTTTAGCCATGTATTTGATAATGGGAATTGGTATGGCTGGCATTGGCATGGGGGTAATGCATGATGCTAACCATGGTGCTTACTCAAAAAACGAAAATGTTAACAAGTGGATTGGTAAAATTGTAAATTTGATAGGTGGATATGCGGTGACGTGGAAAGTACAACACAATGTGCTTCATCACTCTTACACCAATATCCATGGTTATGATGAAGATATTGCACCACCTAAGTTTATGCGTTTTTCTCCAAATGAAAAATTGAAACCTATCCACAAATACCAGCACTTTTATGTATGGTTTTTCTATAGTTTAATGACAGTGTCGTGGGTAACAACTAAAGACTTTCAGCAGTTGTTCAGATATCGGAAAATGGACTTAACAAAAACCGAAAACTCTAATTTTAGTGCGCTTTTTATTGAACTGATATTTAGCAAGGTATTTTATTACACTACTATGTTAATTCTTCCAATAGTCATTTTACCTATTTCTTGGTTCTGGATTCCGATATTTATGGTGGCTAAAAATTTAATCGCTGGTTTTATTTTAGCTGTAGTCTTTCAGCCCGCCCATGTAATTCCGGAAACAGAGTTTGTTCAGCCAGATGCTGATAATTATGTAGATAACAACTTTGCGATTCATCAAATGAAAACGACTGCCAATTTTGCCCCTAAAAGCAGAATCCTGGCCTGGTTCGTTGGAGGATTAAATTATCAGGTTGAACATCATCTTTTTCCAAATATTTGTCATGTTCACTACAAAAAGATATCTGCAATAGTAAAGAAAACGGCCGAGGAATATAATATCCCTTATCATTCCCACCAGACTTTTATGAAAGCCCTACTTTATCATACAAAAATGATTAAATCATTGGGGCGAGCTTCTTAGTTTAAAAGTTTGATAAAATACTACATTTCACTTAACCAATGATTGAATAATAGATTTGATTGGGCGAATAGATTTAGTGTGTTCAATTGTTGGACCTGCGCACCATACTGTTTTGTAAGTAGCACTAAAAGCAGCTTTTTCGATAGATTTCATTCCTTTAACAAAAGTGAACATCTTAACCCACTTCTTTAGCCTCTTATTTCTACTTAAGAGTCGCTCAATCCAATTTTGTTTAGTTCCAATTTTTTGCACATAAGGTGTATTAATAACCGTGCACGGTGTACCCGAAATCTTGGTGCTCATTACTATATCTTTTGCACCATAATTTACACATGCTTGCTTATAATCTTCGGATACATCAGACTCCTCACTAGCAATGAAAATGCTTCCTACAGATACACCACTAGCCCCGAGCTCAAGCACATGATCTAAATCAGTCTTTGTTCCAACACCTCCCGCTGAAATAACAGGAATACTACAATTTTTAACTAATGTTGTTATAAGCTCTTCTGGCGATAGGTTTCCTGAATGTCCACCAGCTTTATTATTAACTGCTATAATTGCATCAGCCCCCAGTTTTTCTACTTTCTGAGCAAACTTTAGGTCTGTCACATCACAAAAAACTTTAATTGATTTAGTTTTACACATCTCAATTACATTTTTTGGGTTACCTAGCGAGGTTATAATAAAATCGACACCTAATTCTACCGACGCTATTAGTTGGTCATCAGCTTTCGGATTGGACCTATTCACTATAATATTTACACCAACTGGTCCTTTAGTATTGAGCTTTACCTCCTTGATGGCAGATTTAAATTCATCAATGGTTCGAAAGTTCAAAGCTGGAATAGCGCCAGCAATTCCATTGTTACCAGCAGATATTAACATTTTAGTATTTGACACCAAAAACATTGGTGCCATGATGATGGGATACTTTATGTTTAATAATTCAGAGAGTGAGTTATTATTTTTCGCCATTAATTGATAACGATTTTACGGCTCAATAATTGTCCGTCTACATTTACAGAAAGGAAATATACACCTTTTGTAAAATTTTTGCAATCAATTCTTGTTTTAGTTTTCTTTAAGTTCCCATTTTGTATTACTCTTCCTGACACATCAGTTACTAAATACTTAACGGTTTGAAAAGAACCAATATTCAGCTGTGTTAAATCAACAAAAAAATCGTTTTCGGTGGGATTAGGGTAAATAGATACTTTATTTAAAAGCCTGTAATCATTTAGATTAACATTAGTAATGTTTGCAGATTGAAAACAGGCTAAGCCGCCTCTAATGTTACCCAAAAACATTTCTAACCTATTATCATTGTTAATATCAGACACTAAAGGTGCAGAATAATCGCCTATATTTATATCATGTAAACTTGGCGTGACGAGATTGAATGTTCCATTCCAGTTCCCATCAATATTATTGTAATAATGTAAGTAACCATTTTTCGCACCGCAAATTAAATAGTACTGATTATCGATATCAACAAATTCAGGAACCGCAGTACCTTCAGTTGACCATGCATCTGAAACATCCACACCTCCAAGAGTATCAGTTACCAACTCAAAATTATACGCGTTTACTGCACCTCCACCAACATTTTTATAATAAGAAAGTCTTCCATTTTTTTTGCCAAATACCAAATCTAATTTTCCATCCCGATCTAAATCAACAAATTTTGGAGTAACCTCAGCCCCCTCCTGTATGATTTGATTTGACACATCTTTGAGTGGAACGGCGGCGTTAAATTGTGCAACATTTCCTTGGCTTGAAATATTTTCGAAATAATACATAGTATCAGTAATGTCAGCTAAGAGCATATCTTCATCTCCGTCTCCATCAGCATCTCCAAAAGCTGGTCGGTAAAAATAATGTAGACGATTATCAAAATTTGACAGGTTCTCATAATCATTATCTTTAAGCGTAAACTCTGGTAAAGCAACTGTACCAGTATTTTCATAATAGAACAATTGAGAATAGTTATTTGTCGAAATTGTATCATAACGACCTCCAACTGCTACTATTAAATCTTTTAAACCATCTCCGTTGTGATCAAAAAAAACTGGATAAGAATGAGACCCTACATCAATCATCTCCTTCTGCAAAAAACCTTTTGTTTGTATACTAAAGTCAGGATTGTTATCCACTCCATCATTCAAATACATCCAGTTGGCACAGTAGTTATTCGCAACTAACTTAGAGTTTGGTGCCACCATAAGATCACGGATATTATCATTGTTAAGATCCACGTAAAAAGAGGCTGGAAATAATGTAATATCGGCTGGTGTATCATATGAAGGAAAAGCAAAATCCGGTGAAATCATATCTACATTTGTATTTGGAGAGGAGCCACCATTTGTTAAACTAATTAAATTACTGGTCGAGACATCTCCCATCACAAGATCTTCCATACCGTCGGCATCTAAATCGATTGATAGCAAAGTAGACCCAGCATCCCTATCTAATATTTGTTGTCCCGGTCGACCTATATTACCTGATTCAGGGTTAGCAACTTGGATATATTGAAGACAACAAGTGTGTAAATTAACATTGCTTGCATTATCTTCAGTAAAATTACCATAACATACATTGACGCAATTAAACTCTAATGCATTACTATTACCATACAATTCTTGCGACATGTTCTTATAATACCTTACACAAGGCCCACTAAAGTAAAAAGCTAAAATGTCTAAGTCTCCATCATCATCAACATCTGTTATTGCTGGGATATCTGATGACATGACGCTAATAAAAGTGTTTAACGTGGTTGAATCAAATTCATACACAGCTGGCAATAAAGGGCTTTCTAACGTAAATTCTAGCTCATTGGTAATAGGAGTTGTATTTTTAAATACGGATACACCCCATTGGGTAGATGTAAATATATCCTTTTTGCCGTCACCATCATAATCTGCCAATAGAGCCCATTCCGACATATCCGGAAATTTTGACTCGTACTGGGGTTTATATTCAAAATCTATTTGTCCGTTTGATCCATTTTGAATAAATGTGAGTGGTCTATTAGACTTTCTATCAAAAATAAAAAGATCCTGAACACCATCCTTATTTAAATCAATATTTGAATATTGTGCTAAATCCAAGCCTCCGACCCAAGCATACTTTTGAACAATATTCTCCTTAATAACATCAATGTCATTGTATCGCTCAAATCCAAACTGCGTAAAACAATAAACTGGGGAAACGAAAGCTATAAAAACAAGAAGTGACTTCATTTTAATGCTGTAATATTAACCATCTCAAAAATCTGTTGAAAATGAAGGTCGCGTGAAATAACTAATTGATCACAATTTTACGACTCAATAACTGCCCATCAATATTAACGGAAAGGAAGTATACACCTTTTGTAAAATTAGCACAATCGATATTTGTTTTGGTCTTTGTTATTTCTCCATTATTAACCATTCTTCCCGAAACATCAGTCAGTATATAGTTTGCATTTTGAAATGAATTCATTTTTAATTTTGAAAAATCAATGTAGAAATTAGTATTCGCAGGGTTTGGATAAACACTAATATCATTATCAGATACTTTGAAATCGTTTAATCCTACATCAGTAATAGTAATAGATTGAAAACATGATAGCCCTCCTCTAATATTGCCAACAAACATTTCAAATTTATTATCTGAATTAATGTCCAATACTGCTGGTGCAGAATATGAACCAGTATAAATATCTTCTAGTGAAGAGTCAACTAAGGTGAAATTCCCGGATAAGTTGCCATCAATATTATCATAATAATGTAAATAACCATTTCTTGCACCACAAATTAATTTGTACTCATTGTCAATATCAATAAATTCAGGAACTGCAATCCCTTCATTTGTCCAAAATTCAGAAACATTTACTCCGCCTAAGTTAGCTGTAACCAGCGCAAAACCATATCCATTTGACCCTCCAACATTTTTATAATAGGACAATGTTCCATTTCTTTTTCCGATTACCAAATCCATTTTTCCATCTCTATCTAAATCAACAAATTTAGGAGCAACCTCAGCGCCCTCATCAATAATTTGACTTGCAGTATTTCTTAAAGGAACGGCGGCATTGAATTGCGCAACATTTCCCTGACTTGAAATATTTTCGAAGTAATACATAGTATCAGTAATATCCGCTAGGAGCATATCTTCATCTCCATCTCCATCAGCATCTCCAAAAGCTGGACGGTAAAAATAATGAGGTCGATTATCAAAACCCGAGAGATTTTCATAGTCTTCATTCATTAAAGTAAATTCAGGGACATCAACAGTGCCAGTATTTTCATAATAGAACAACTGAGAATAGTTATTCGTTGAAACTGAATCATATCTCCCTCCGATAGAAACGATTAAGTCTTTTAACCCATCTCCATTATGATCGAAAAAAACAGGATAAGAATGAGCACCTCCATCAATCATTGCGCCTTGCAAAAAATCTTCAGTTTGCAGACTAAAGTCTGGATTATTGTCTAACCCTTCATTTAAATACATCCAATTAGCACTGTAATTATTAGATGTATATGTTAAATTAGGTGTCACTACGAGATCTCTGATACCATCATTATTAACATCCACGTAAAAGCCCGCAGGAAATAAATCTATATCTACAGGAGTATCGTACGAAGGGAAAGAGTAATTGGGTGAAACCATATTTGCATTCGTATTTGGTGCTGTTCCATCATTTTGTAGTCTTACTAAGTTAGTGTAAGATATATCTCCAATCAATAATTCTTGCAATCCATCAGCATCCAAATCAATTGATAAAACTGAAGACCCAGCATGTCTATCATTATTTTGATGGTTAGGCCTAAAATCAATAACATCTTCGGGATTATCTACTTGATTAAGACAGCACGTATTTAGGTTGATCGTATTATCATTATTACTTTCACTAAAATTACCATAACAAACATTTGAACATTTAAACTGAAGAGAGTCGCTATTACCGTAAAGTTCTTGAGACATATTTCTGTAGTATCGAACACAAGAACTGTTAAAATAGAAAGCGAGAACATCAATATCCCCATCATTATCAACATCAGTAATGGCTGGTAAATCTCCCTGCCCAACATTGACAAAGGAATTAATATTTATTCCATTTATAACATAAGTGCATGGTAAGTATTCAGTTACAAGTTCAAAAGAAAGGCCATCAATTGAATTAGATACATTTTTATACACTCTGGCTCCACCGGGAGCAGAGGAATACACATCTTTTTTTCCATCTCCATTATAATCTACTAATAATGTCCAACCAGAGGTATAAGGAAACCTAGCTTCATATTGTGGTGCGTACTCTAAATCTATTTGTCCGTTAGCCCCTTTTTGAATAAATGTTAACGGTTTATTAGAAGACTTATCGAAAATAAAGACATCTTGGACGCCATCTAAATCTAAATCTATATTTGAGTATTGGCCATAATCCAATCCCCCAGCCCAGGCATGCTTTTGAACAATCGCATTTTTAATTACAGAAATATCATCATTTCTAGTAAAACCAAATTGTGCCATTAAAACCGTAGGCGCTAACGCAATAAGCAGGGTAAAGATTTTCATATATGATGTGTTTTAATAAATAACGCAAAAATAACGAATAAGGTTGTTCAAATGTTGGTGAATTTTTTAATTTATGATTTATAAGTAATCTATTGTTTCACACCTTGCTTATCCCGTCTTATTAGAAAAGATTCTTTACATTTGTTACAAAGCGAAAATTATGAAGAAAAGTCAAATATTATCATTAATTGCAGCTTGTCTCGTTGCAATTAGTTGCGGAAATTCTACTTCAAAAACTGAAGCCCTTACAAACGAGACTATTAAGCACAACGAAAAAGAAGAATTTGATGTTGTTGTTGAATCATTTGCAGACATTCAGGTGCTCAGATATGACATCAATGGTTTTGAGAAATTATCTTTGGATCAAAAAAAATTAGTTTACTATTTATATCAGGCCGGGCTTAGTGGCAGAGATATTATTTGGGATCAGAACTATCGTTACAATTTAGAAATTAGAAACGCGCTTGAGCATATCATCAAAAAATATGATGGTGATAAAAGTACAAATGAATGGAATAGTTTTAATGAATACGTTAAGCGCGTTTGGTTTTCTAATGGTATTCACCATCATTATTCAATGGATAAGTTTGTACCCGATTTTACTGTAGAATACTTTACCGAATTACTTGAGGCAACTAAAACCGAGCTTTCTTTTGACGCAAAAGAAGTTATTTTTAGTGATGCAGATAACAAGCGTGTCAGTTTAAATGCTGATGATGACTTAATACTTGCTTCAGCAAATAATTTTTATCATGAAGACATAACGGAAAAAGAGGTTGATGGATTTTATACCAAACTTATTGATAAAACTGATAATACACCTGTTGAGTACGGATTGAATTCCAAGTTAATGAAAAAAGATGATGGTACAATTTATGAAGACATTTATAAAGTTGGAGGGTTATATGGTGATGCTATTTCTGAAATTGTTAAATGGTTAGAATTAGCGGTAAGTGTAGCTGAAAATGAAAAACAGGCTAAAGCCCTCTCCTTACTAATAGATTATTACAAAACAGGAGATCTTGAAAAATGGTCTGCTTACAATATTGCCTGGAGTAATGCCAAAGAGGGAGATATTGATTATATACAAGGGTTTGTTGAAGTTTATGGTGACTCTAAAGGAATGCGGGGAACATATGAATCTATTGTGCAAATTAAAGATTTTGAAGCCTCTGACAGAATGAAGGTATTGGCTGATAATGTTCAATGGTTTGAAGATAAATCCTCAATTTTAGATGAGCATAAAAAAGAAAATGTTGTCGGTGTCAGCTATAATGTAGTAAATGTGGCAGGTGAATCTGGAGATGCTTCTCCAGCTACTCCTATAGGTGTTAATTTACCAAACTCTAATTGGATCAGAGCTAATCACGGATCAAAATCAGTTAGCTTGGGAAACATAGTTGAAGCATACGAATCAGCAGGTGGAGAAGGCTTACTTGAAGAATTTGCTCATGATGAAGAAGAAATAGAGCGTTCTAAAACTCATGGAAAATTGGCTTCTAAACTACACACTGCCATGCATGAAGTAATTGGTCATGCTTCTGGAAAGATAAATCCCGGAATAGGTACTCCAAAAGAAACGCTTAAAAACTATTCTTCTACGCTGGAAGAAGCACGAGCCGACTTAGTAGCACTTTACTTTTTGATGGATAATAAACTAGTAGATTTAGGTTTAATGGAATCACTAGAAGTTGGAATGGCGGAGTACGATTCTTATATCAGAAATGGAATGATGGCACAACTTAGAAGATTGGAGCCTGGCGCTGTCCTTGAAGAGGCTCATATGAGAAATAGACAACTTGTTGCTTCCTGGGCTTTTGAAAAAGGTAAACCAAACAATGTTATAACAAAACTTGAAAGAGCAGGTAAAACCTACTTTGAAATAAATGACTATCAAGCTTTGAGAGAAATATTTGGAGAACTTCTAAGAGATATTCAAAGGATTAAATCAGAAGGAGATTACGAAGCTGGCAAGGCTTTAGTTGAAAACTATGGTGTTCAAGTTGATCAAGCCATTCATCAAGAAGTCTTAGACAGAAGTAATAAATTAAATATACCTCCCTATTCTGGCTTTGTTAATCCTGTTTTAGAAGCTATTGAAAATGAAGATGGTCAAATTACTGATATTAAGATAGTTCAACCTGAAGGCTTTAAAGAGCAAATGTTATTTTACTCAAGTAAATATGGATTTTTATCTAAAGTTAGACTAAAAAGTGACAAATGATAGTTTTTTTTTCTAATCTTTGCTTAACTCATTTTATAAGAAAATAAGATATTTGTACTGAAATTTACAAGCCTTAACTTAATAATGGTTAGGGCTTTTGTTTTACAACAAAATATGCCAAAGTTTATTTACTTTCTTTTTCTATATTTATCTTTAATACTCAGCCTACATAGCTATTCTCAATCATATCAAACAGTTAGAGGTGTTATTTTAGAAACATTTACTGAGACACCAATTGAAGGCGTCCAAATAGAAATTATAAAGAACGAAACTCGAATTAAAACTGCGGTTTCTGATGAGTTAGGCAAATTCTATATGCCAAACGTTGAGCTTGGCACATATGATATCCTTTTTAAACATCTTAATTATAAGTCTTTTATTAGTCCTAGTATAGAAGTATCTATAAGTAAAGAAATAGTTTTGGATATTAGCATGGAGGCTACATCAATTTCACTTCTCGAAGTTGAAGTTGTACCGCCTAAATTAAGAGGTCAACCAGTTAATCAAATGGCTACAACAAGCAGCTATTCAATTCAGGCAGATGACGCTAAAAGAATAGCAGGAGGGCTTGATGATCCTATCAGAGTAGCAGGCACACTTCCTGGTGTCACCTCTTCAACAGGATTTTCAGAAAACTTTATCAGTATTCGGGGAAATTCTCCTAGAAGTTTGAAATATATGATGGAGGGCATTGAACTACCAAACCCTACTCACTTTGCAAGAATAGGAAGCTCTGGAGGTACTTTCACTATTTTTAGCCTACAATTATTAGATAAAAGTGATTTTTATACAGGTGCTTTTTCAGCTCAATATGGGAATGCACTTGGAGGAATATTTGATGCTAATTTCAGAAGGGGCAATCAAGAAAAATATGAGCATGTTATTCAAGCTGGCGTATTAGGACTCGATATTGCATCAGAAGGACCACTATCAAAGGAGAATAAATCATCCTATGCATTAAACTATAGATTTGGCCTTGTAGGACTTGCCAGATTAATTGGATACCCTACTCAACCTATTTATCAAGATTTGTCTTTTACGCTTAACTTTCCACTTAACAATAGAAGTAGCCTTAAAATTTTTGCAATTGGCGGAACAAGTTTAAGAGATAGAAATGCCGTTGAAGATTCCTCTTTGTGGGAAGAAAGCATTGATAGAACCAACTTAATTCTTCAAAGTGAAATGGGAACCGTAGGTGGTGTTTTTAAACATTATATTACCGATAGGACTGTAATAAAAGCAACAGGAGCTATCAGTTATACAAATCAAATTGACAACAAACAATATGTAACTGATAATTATACGACAATTGATCAAAGAACAAACGAATATAGATCAATGCCCCTTTCTATGGCTGCTTCTATAAAACATAAATTCAGTAAAAAGCATTATCATATTTCAGGTTTTAATTTTGCGAACACTTTTCATAATTGGAGATCCTCAAGATATCTTTTCAACAGTCAATCATTTGAAACACCGTTTCAGGGGTCAGGGGTCAGTAATGAACTAAAAGCATATACCTTATCCAAATTTTTACTAACAAATAAGTTAAGTCTAAATATAGGTGTTCATTACACCTTTTATGATGTCAATAATGGAAAAGCACTGGAACCAAGGGCAAGTGTTGACTACCAAATCACGGAAAAACATTCAGTCAGTGCTTCGTTTGGAAAACATTCTCAAATTGAACATTTTGCAACTTATTGGTTTACTGATAGAGATAATGAGCTATTGCTTCACCCAAATAAAAATATAGGTTTCGCGAAAGCGAACCATTATATTCTAGGTTACAAAGGTAAAGTTTGGACAAATCATAGCCTTAGAGTTGAAGCGTACTATCAACAATTATATGATGTCCCGATAGATGATAATGGAACATTTTCTACTATTAATATGTCTGAATTACAAGAAATAAGACCTCTATCTAACAACGGAGCTGGCACAAATTATGGAATTGATATTGGTTTTGAAAGATATACTGAGAATGGCTTATATTACATTTTAAATAGTTCATTTTTTAGGTCATTTTATACTGCTGGAGATGGAATAATAAGGTCTACTGCCTATGACAATATTTATAATATTAGATTTTTACTAGGTAAAGAGTATAAATTAAAAGAAAGAGGAGGTAAGTATAAGGCTTTTGCCTGGAACACGAATTTGGCAACATTAGGCGGGCAGCCTTATACACCAGTGGACTTGTCTGCATCAGAGGTTGAGCAAGAAACCGTTTATGATGAAGCTATTGCATTTTCAAAGAGGGATAAACCTTTAATTATTTTAGATTTTACGTTCAGCTACAAAATAAATTCAAGCAAAAGAAGATCTGTATGGGCACTTCAAATTAAGAATCTGTTTTCAAATGGGAATGCCATCTATCGTGAATATGACACCGTCACCAAACAAGAAGTCACTATTCCATCTTCTAGTATTTTTCCTGTTTTAAGCTATAGGCTAGAATTCTAGGAGATTAATTAAGTTAGCCAACTGTATATGTAAATTTTAAATTCTGAAAAACAGTTTGTTACGTAAATTATTTATCATATTGTATTCCTAATGTTTTTGGCATTATATTAAAACGTACCTTTGTGTCAATATTTTAAATTATAATAATGAATAAAGGTACAGTAAAGTTTTTCAATGAATCTAAAGGATTTGGATTCATCACTGAAGAAGGAACAAACAAAGAGCATTTTGTACACATCTCTGGATTAATTGATGAGATTCGTGAAAATGACCAAGTAGAATTCGAACTACAAGAGGGTAAGAAAGGTTTGAATGCAGTAAATGTAAAAGTAATTTAATAAATTATATTTTCAACTTCTTAAAAGGTCTATTCATTGCTATAGACCTTTTTTAATGCCATTAATTCTCGTATATCGTGGCTCTGTGAGGTCGAAGACTAATCTTAATTGTATTAAGATTTGCTTCACTTGATATGACATAAGCAATACTATTATCTCCTTTCTTGTTCACATCTACATCAATTCTTAAATATTCAATCTGATTCAATTTGAAAAAGGTCCGTAGGTGCTTCGCATGATGAATGGCTGTTTGATGAGCATCTTCCCCATAAAAATCCCAAATAAATTTAATCTCTTTATTAGCCATTGTCAATGATGGATTTTTGTTTTCTAGTCAAAAGAAAGAACATAATAAATAGGACAATAAAATAAATCCATAAAAATACGTAGGAATAAGAATTGTAAGGGATATATCGCTGGAATATAAAGGTTAAAATTGCTGATACAATTGCTAGTAAGGTAAAAATGTAGAAAACGGCGGTCTCACTAAACCCTTTATACACTAAATGATGAGTCGTATGATCTTTTCCTCCCACCATTGGAGATTTTCCGTTAATAATTCTATTGATGCTAACTATTATTGTGTCTATTAATGGTAGACTAAATGCCGTTAATACTAATGAAATATTTCCAAAAATTGAATAATTAGCGTCATTTATTCCATTATTCCAAATGTACTTAATTGAAAAGTAAGCTAAAAAAATACCCAAAAACTGGCTACCTGTATCTCCCATAAACATTTTGGCCGGTGGATGATTGAATGCTAAGAAACCAAACAAACAACCAAGAGAGGTAATGAGAAAGAATATATCGATATTATTCTTAAGTGAAAACGGCACTAAAATAAATATGACAGAAATAATAATTGAAATTGAAATGATGGTAGTAATTCCATCCATATTATCAAGCATATTAATTGAGTTCATAATACCAACAACCCAAAGAATTGTTAAGGTATAATTAACCCAATTAGGTTCAAATAAATTAATTGAATTATCTGTTTTTAGCAGAATAATGCCACAAAGTATTTGCAGACACAGTTTAATGATCGGTTTAGTATCATAGGCATCATCAGATAATCCTAATAAAAAAGCTAACGTTACAGCATAAAATAACCCCAATAAATTTTGATTTTTAAATACGTCTGCCTGACCGAAAAAGATGGCATAAAATACAAAACCAACTAAAAAAATTATGTAAAAACTAATTCCTCCTAACGAGGGCTTTGATGTTAAACTCCAACGGATTGTAACATCATTCTTATTTCTAATACCAAGCGTACGAGCAAAGCGCAAAAAAAAGCGATTAACTATAATGGCTAATAAAAATGCTCCGCCTCCTATTAGTAATAGATTTATGATTGAAAAAAAACTATCTCTCATAAAATTAAAAAGGACTCTTAAAGTTTGTGAATGACTCCGCTACCTGATCCTTATCAGAAACAGTAGGATTATCAGCAAGTTTTGAAAAGCTAAACGCGCTATCGCTCCATTTTAAATCTCCTTCACTGTCTTTATGATAATAATTCGTGCACTTATATTGAAAAATTGTATGGTCCTCAAGCGTATAAAAACCATGAGCAAATCCGGGAGGGATCCATAAGAATGCGTGCTCATTTTCTGTTAATACAACTTGAAGGTCCTTTCCATAGGTTGGAGATTGCTTTCTGATGTCAACTAAAAAGTCGATTACTTTTCCCTTGACAACGCTAACTAATTTGCCTTGAGCAAATGGCGGTTTTTGAAAATGTAACCCCCTGATTGTTCCTTTTTGAGATTGCGATTGATTGTCTTGAACAAAATTATATTCTTCACCCACTACTTCGTCAAAGACTCTCTTATTAAATGCTTCAAAAAAATATCCTCTATCATCCCTGAAAACCTTGGGTTTAAAAAGAATAACATCTGAAATATCAAATTTTTTTATTTCCATATTTGCCACCAACGTTTTGAATCATCTAAATTATCGCTGTAATATCCCCCATAAGTATATCCATATGAAGTTTTATTGACCTCTACGTCGTTTAATATAACATACAATTCCCGAAGTCTGTTCTCGAACACCAGCTTATTAACCTGTTGCATAATAGCACGCTTTGTATAATTTGCTCTAACAATGTAAATTGGACAGTCAGACTTATTCATGACGTTAAAACCATCAGAGACTATACCAACTGGTGGGTTATCAATTATGATAATATCATATTCTTTTTTTAACTCTTGAATAACATTTTCCAAAACGCCATTCAAAATTAATTCTGACGGATTTGGAGGAATAGTTCCAGCGGTAATAAAATCGAGATTTTTAACTTGTTCCGATTTTTGAACACAATCTCTCCAACTCACTTTACTTGAAAGAACAGCACTCATCCCTTCAGTATTTTCAACTTTTAACCCAAGGTGAATTTTTGGTTTTCTCAAATCTAAATCTAAAATCAATACTTTTTTATCTGACATGGTATAAATACCCGCTAGATTCAAAGAGACAAAAGTCTTCCCCTCACCAGAAACAGAAGAAGATACTGCAATTACATTTGACCGTTCAGCTTCTAAAATAAATTGCATATTAGACCTAATATGACGGTAGTTTTCTGCAAGAGACGATTTTGGTTTAAGATGAACCAATAACTGAGAGTTATTGGTTTCCATTTTGACCTTCGGAATAGATCCTAAAAAACCAATTTTTGATGTCAGCAAACTTCGCAATTCATTTTCATTATGGACAACATTGAAGGTTAAATATTTAAATCCAATAAGTAAAATTGAAAGCATGAGAGAAATGGTAAACCCTGCAAGGTAAACTATTTTTTTGTTTGGTGATATTAAAGATGGTCTGGTTGGCGCTTGTAGAATATTATTATCAATAGTATAACTTGCTTTAGATATTTCGTACTCTGTTCTTTTTTCAATCAAAATTGAATAATATTTTTCGTTCAGATTAAACTTTCGTCTAAGCCCTGCCAATTCCAATTCCTTTGCCGGCACACCATATAATTTTGATTCCAGAACTTTTAATCTATTTTTCAGCCCCTCTTTTCTGTTATATACTTGGCTTTTAATTGCATCTAAAGTCTGAGAAATGGTTTCGATTTGGAGATCTATATTTGTTTGAAGATTCTTAAATCCTTCGTATTCGTCCGTAAATTTATATGATGCATCTTCCTTTTCTTCCAACAACTTATATAATTTATCTAATTGGTCTTGAAGAACAGATTGAAATCTTGTTCCAACTACCGTTGGAATTAAATTATAAACTTTTGCCCTATCCTTTGTCAGAATACCTCTGTTTAATCCATTAATTACTTCTGATTCAATATCGGCTTGAAGCATTTGTTGACGAAGTTCATCTATCTCATTTAATAAGTTTTGCTTAAATAATTCTGGATTATTGCTTTTTGATAAATTTGTAAAAGATTGTAGGTCATCTTCAGAATATTTTAAACTTGCATAGACTGTATCTAATTGTTCATCAATAAATTTCAAAATATTTTCTGAACTCTTGCTTTTTTTATCTAAATCATAATTGAAAAAGGTGTTAACCAGCTCTTCTACTAATTTTCTAGCAAGATACCTATTGTTATTGCTATATGAAATTTTAATAGTTTGAGCATCATAATTTAAAACATTTACTTTTAAGTCTTTGATTAACTCTTGCGTTAAAAGTTTGTAATTATTAATTCTAAAGTACAGTTTATCACTTTTTAAATCACTTTCAAATTTTTCTTTATTATCGATTTTAAACACTAATTTAAAATGCTCACCATCAACTATTTTGTTATGAGACACTGCATATCGGAATGTTCTTTTTCCAAATCGGTATTCAAGAAATAGCTCATCATTCTCTTGAATAACTTCTACCGGCAAATTAACTAAAGAAGAATCCTTCAACTCCAAAAAAGTAACATGGTAAGGAGACTGCGTAAATTTTTCTTGAGTCAACACTTCCCCTTCACTAAAATAACTGACCTGGAGATTTAAATTAATCAAAACTTTTTCAAGCAAAAATGGAGACTTAAGTAGCTCAACATCAGCCGAAAGATTGTTTTCTTGCTTAATATTATCAAAATTTAAAATACGTTGTCCCTCGTCTTTAATAGTCCTTTGAATAATAGCTCGCGATTCGTAAATTGGCTTTGTATAACGAAGGTATATTAAGCTAAAAAATATCCCAAGAATAAAAATTACAACAACAGCTAACCAGTTACTTTTTATAACGGTTCGGAAAATTCCAGCATCTAACTCTCTATTAAATCTAGAAATATTAAAAGCCCTATCTTCATTGCCTCTATCCATTAGCTACTGAATATTATTTATTGCAATAATGACGGCAAGTGTACTTGTTAATATTGAAAAAATTGGTGCAATTTGTGTTAAAACTTCTCTTCCAAGCTGAGGAACAGGCTCTACATAAATATAATCGCCATTTTGAACAACTAAGTCCATATAAGCTAAGCCGTCAACTGTACTCAAATCAATTAAGTAAACTTTTTTGTTTCCTTCTTTTCCACGAACTAACTTGATTTTTGATGCCCGTCCCCTATCTCTGATTCCACCAGCCAATGCAATGGCTTCAACAATCGTTGTATTGTTATTTAATAAATCAACTACCTGAGCATCTCCTCCATCACCAGGGAAAACAAACACCCTTTTATTTACAACTGAAATCTGAATGAATGGATCGACATAATAACTTTTATAAGCTTCTTGTAGAAATGCTTCCGCTTCGCGGATTGTTTTGCCAACAATATTGACCTGTTTTATATAGGGCAGTTTTACCAATGAATCAGTATTAATAACATAAGAAATGTTACTAACGGTATTGGCTTGCAGACCAGCATTCCCAGAATTATTTTCACCAGTACCCGCCGCTATATCTAATATCCGTATGCCATTATTCGTCTGAAAGCGAAATCTAATAATATCATTAACTCTTATAATGTACTCACTATCATCCTCAGACGAAGATAAAGAGTCAAGAGATTCATACTTATATTTTTTGGGAGTTTTAAGCATCAAATCACTATTAATCCCACAACTTTGAATAATAAATATAATGACAAGAATTGGAGTAAGCTTACCTAATTTTACTTTGAACATCTGTTTGATTTAGCAAATTCAAATATAACTGTTCTATATTAAAACAAAGGGTTTTAAAATGAAATTTTTCCTTAACAAAACTCAGTCCATTTGCTTTCATCCTAGCCAGTTCGTCAGGATTATCAATTAGTTTTAATAAGCTGTCCGCATACCAGTTTGTATCTAAGTCATCTATAACCAATCCTGAATTATTCCTGTCCAAAACATCTTCAACCCCACCAACATTTGTGCTGATAACTGCAACATTAGATGCTTGAGCTTCTATCAGTGAAACGGGTGTACCTTCATTGAGGGAAGTAAGACAAACAATATCCAGCCTGGCTAAAGGTATTGACACATCTTTTATCCATGATGTAAAAGTGATTTTTTGACTTGGAAACAAGGTGGTTATTTCATTAGCTCGATTTAGCAAATCTTGCTTTAGTTCGCCATCACCAACAATAAACACATGCAGTTTTTTTGTTGTTGTTTTTAATACTTTTTCAATCACATCAAAAAAGAAGTGGTGATTTTTTATCGCAGTTAATCGACCAATTATCCCAATACAAATAGCCTCTTTTTCAATACTATATTGCTCCATAAAAAGTCTACTTTTTTGTGTCTTGTTTGTCTGAAATCGATCTAAATCAAACCCTAAATTAATGATTCTAACTTTCTCTTTTTTGGCTATTTTATGAATGTTAACTAATTCGTGTTTTTGCTTTTTAGAAATCGCTATGATAGCTGTTGATTTTCTGGAAAGGTATCTTTCAACAACCTTATATACATGCGTTTTAATTTTTCCAAAATAAGAATGAAAGACATGTCCATGAAAGGTATGAACAATAACTGGAACCTTAGAATGATATGCAGCCAAACGCCCAATGGCTCCTGATTTTGAGGCATGAGTGTGAACAATATCTGGTTTAAACTCATTAATGATTCTCTTTATTGATCGATAAGCCCTATAATCCTTCTTAAGATCAATTTCACGCTGCAAATCCTTAATAATCGCTGGTCTTAAATTATGCTGGTGAGGAATAAATAATGCGTCTCCTTCACTACCCTCTGCGCTACCACCAATCAATTTTGTTTTAAATGTTGAAGGCAGGTAGGCAGTCAAATAAGTAACATTATAAGTCGGTCCTCCCAAGTTAAAGCGGTTAATAATTCTTAGGACTTTTATTCGTTTTTTTATTTCCATATATTTTTATGCCACCAATTTTGAAAAATAATCAGAGTCCAAACCAAATAGATTTTATCACCAAACTGAGCACTTTTAAAATGGTTCCTCAGCTCAAAAATGTAGTTGTAGTTAAAAATACCTTGCTCATTAATATAAGATTCTGAGAACACCTCTGAATCAAAAATAGACTCTAATTCTTCCTTAAACCATTCGAATAACGGAATCTCAAACCCCTTCTTTTCTCTGTTATAAACTTTTTCAGGTAATTGGTCTTTGAAAGCGTCTATCAAAATTTGTTTCCTACCATTCTTGTTTAGTTTGTAATTGGCAGGAAGGCGATTAACAAAATCAACCAATTCATGATCAAGAAATGGCGTTCGGACTTCAAGACCATGAGACATAGACATTCTGTCAACTTTTGTTAACATATCGTTTGGCAACACAAACAACTGATCTGCTCTAAACATGGAGTTTAAGTCTTCAGTAATATTGAAGTTGAATGATTGTGTTCTTATATTTTTCTTTAGTATCTTTTTCTTTTCATCTTTTTCAATAAAAGTTAACCATTGCCAAAAACGTTTATTTTTGGAAAGGTCTAATCCATTGTTTACCTTTTGCAGTCTACGGTTAAATTCAGACCATTTTCCATGTCGCCCTTTAGGAAATTGATGCAACAACTTAGCCATTAATTTTATCCCTCTCTTACTAAAAGACGATAATTGTCGAATCTTAAACTCTGCTTCATGTTTTCGATAACCACCAAATAGTTCATCTGCGCCATCTCCACTTAAACAGACAGTAACATGTGCTTTAGTTTTTTGGCTCAAAAGATATACTGCGAATGCTGACGAATCAGCAAAAGGCTGATGATTTAAACTTAAAAATGAATTGAACTTCTCTTTAAAATCATCTCTGCTCAGTTGAATTTGATGATGCTGGGAGTCAATAGCTTTAGCCATTTCCAATGCATATTCTGATTCATCAAAATAAGCTTCTTTAAAACCGATTGAAAACGTTTTTAAATCTATTTTATTTTGTTTTGCGACTAGTGAAATAACTGATGAATCAATTCCTCCACTTAAAAAAGTTCCTAAAGGTACATCAGACATTAGACGTCTTTTAACCGCTTCCTCAACTTTAGTTTTTACTTCTTCGACAGCTTGTTTATAAGTTAAACAAACCTCTTCTGAACTATCAATAGCATAAAATGGGTCGGTTTTAATTTTTCCATTTTTTACTGATCCTGAATGACCTGGTAAGATGGATTTAGCATTATTCAAAATGGTATACGGGGCAGGAATATAAGTGAGTTGGAAAAGTAAGTTGATTGCCTCATAATCCAAAGACTTGTCTATATCAAAATTGAAAAAAGCAGATAATTCTGAAGCAAATACAATCTGTTTCGAATCCTCATAAACCATCAACGGTTTAATTCCATATCTATCCCTTGCAAATAGCAATTCTTTTTTTTGATTATCATAAAACAAAAAGGAAAAGAAACCATTTAAATCTTCAAGTCGGGATAATCCAAAGTGAATTATGTATTGTAATAATACTTCGGTATCCGAACTAGACTTAAATATCAAATCGGAAGGTAAATTATTAATTAAGTCTTTATGATTATAAATCTCACCATTAAATACTAAGGTATATCGTCCTGATTCATCAGTCATTGGTTGATTTGCATTGGCTGATAAATCTATAACAGATAATCTCGCATGAGCCAAGCCAATATTCGCATCAACTTTAAAGTTTTGTGAATCCGGACCTCGGTGCTTAATAGAATTAATTGAAGCCTTTAATTGTTCTTGTTTAACAAGAGCTGACTCATTTTTTAACCAAATTCCAACTATTCCGCACAAAGTGTTTACTTTAGTGGTAAAGATAATTGAATTCAGAAAAGCATGCGGCAATTTGTTTATTTTTTAATTGTGCTTTTATTCACTAATGTAAGTGCACAGACCACATCAAAACCAAACAATGGTATTCAGACTTATGCAGAAAGTATTTCAACTTTTTCTGGTCTTGAGAATGCCCCATTTAGTTTTTGTGTCAAAAACTTAGATAATGAAGAAATAGTAGCTAACCTTAACGGAAATTTAAGTCTTCCTGCTGCTTCAACAATGAAACTAGTGACAACAGCCACAGCAATTAAAATTTTAGGTACTAAATATCGCTTTAAAACAAAAATTGCTTTTACCGGCACAATAGATTCTACTACGAAAACATTGAACGGTGACTTAATAATTATTGGAGGTGGAGACCCAACATTGGGTTCTAAGTACTATGCTAAAGAGGGGCAGGAAAACCTATTTTTAGAAAAATGGGCAGATAGTATTACTGCTATAGGCATTGAACATATTAATGGGAGAATAATAGCAGATGCTTCAGCCTACAAGTATCAGGGTGCACCTAGTGGATGGGTATGGGGAGATTTAGGTAACTATTATGGGGCTGGGCCAAATGGATTAACCATTTATGATAATATGGTTAAACTAATTTTTGAAACCAAAGGAATTGGCACTATGGCAAAATTAGCTTGTATAGAGCCTTATATTCCTAATCTACATATTTCTAATCAAGTAAAAGCTGCAAAATCTAAAAGGGATAATGCTTATGTTTTTGGAGCACCATATTCTTTTGATTGGTTTGTAACTGGTTCGATTCCAGCAAATCGGTCAGAATTTAAGGTTAAAGGATCTAATCCTGATCCAGAATTAACCTTCGCACATGAGGTTAATGCTGTTTTTCAACAAAAGGGCATCACGGTTAAATATTATCCAGAAACTGAACGAAATTTGAGAAAAAATAAAAAGTACCAAACTAAAAAACGCACTATTTTATTTACCCACTACTCTCCCAGTCTCAAAAGTATAATTAACCTGACTAACCTATATAGTGTTAATCTTCTTGCAGAGCATTTGCTTTGCGCAATTTCACATCAAAGAAGTGGATTTGGAAGTACCCGCAATGGTGCTCTAATTACAAAGGCATATTGGAGTAAAAAGTTTGACTCTAATGGTTTAATAATCACTGATGGGAGTGGTTTGTCACGGTCAAATGCGATATCTGCTGAATTTTTTACCAAACTTCTTACTGCAATGAAAAGTTCATCAACCTTTAAAAATAGCTTAGCGATAGCAGGAAAAAAGGGTACTATGAGAACAATTGGGAGAAAGACAAGCGCTTCTGGACGTGTAATTGGTAAAAGTGGCACTATGAGTAAAATAAAAGCGTATGCCGGCTATGTAAATACCAAAACTGGTAAAACATTAGCCTATGCTATGATTATAAACAATTATACTTGTCCCACCTCTAAGGTTAAATCATATTTTGAAACATTGATGGTAAAAATGGCTGAATACTAATTATTTCAAGTTTCTAAATATCTCTCCGAAGTCCTGCCAAAATTCATCAAAAGCTAAAAAATTATCTTGCAAAAATTGATGTGCACTTGGCCATGTTTTCTCATCAAAAATGTTGACTTCATTTAACTCTGCATAAATTCTTGCTATTGTCTTTTTATTCGGGTGATTGTATGATTTTAGCCATTTTAAATCATACGGCATATTCTCACTTAGCAATATTTTAAATTCCTCAAATTGTTCAAAATACACCTCCCGAACTCCGGCATCAAGAAATTGAAGATCAATACAAAAACGTACTAATTCAGTTGTGGCCTCCATTCTAAAATAAAGATGATTAATTTTATTGGGATAGTTCATCCAGTCAATATTTCTCCCCTTCATTTTTCCAGAAATGGATAATTTTTCATTTAAATCATTCCAAAACCTCTTAGTTAAATTTTTTTTTTCGTCGTTCGTAAACATGGTGATAAAAATTAGGTGCCCGACTAACAACAGTCATATCACAACCTCCAAATCCTAGGTAAATTTAAAATAAAAAACATGAATAATACAGTAGAACTAAACAAAGGAGAAGTAAAATTAAAATTTAATGAACCAATTTCAGGTAAAGTATCTTTTGCTGAATTAGGGTTAAAAGATGAAGACTTAGTATTTGAAAGTGGCTTTATGAGACTAGTCATAGACATTGAGGGTATTGGAGAACACAGTTACTTCCAAGTACCAACATTTGAAATTTCCTATCATGAAAATTTAGGAGAAACACATTGGCAATGCGACTTCAATCGTCAAACAATTGTTGACAAGACAGATAATCACGGTCATTCCACAATTGTTTTATTAGATCGTAAAAAAATTGAAAAGTTAGAGCATCACCACGAAAACATGCTTATCCTACACGCTGAATTTCCTGAGGCTGTTCATATTTCTGCTAGTAGCTCTTATTTGAATTTGTTCAAATAACGATAAAATTTTACAATAAAAAAGGGAACGATTAATCGTTCCCTTTTTTATTGTGCATATTCATTCTTGCTTTAAAAAACCTTCATATCATCTAATACACTCATCACACCTCTCACTGCCTTAGATGATTCTTCAAGAGAAGCTTGTTCTTCATCATTTAAGTTAACTTCAATTATTTTTTCAATTCCGTTCTTACCTAGAATAACTGGTACACCCAAATAGATCTTATCTTGACCGTATTCACCTGTTAACCATGAACAGACTGGTAATACTCTTTTTTGATCTTTTACAATAGCTTCAACCATTTGAGCTGCTGCTGCTCCAGGCGCATACCAAGCAGAAGTCCCTAATAATTTCACAATTTCTCCGCCACCAAATTTTGTACGCTCAATAATAGCGTCTAATTTATCTTTTTCAATTAATTCTGTAACTGGAATACCACCAACTGTAGTATATCTTGGAAGTGGCACCATTGTATCTCCATGCCCACCCATTAATAAGGCTTGAATATCTTTTGGTGAAACATTTAATTCCATTGCTAAAAACGAACGGTACCTTGCTGTATCAAGGACACCTGCCATTCCCATGACTTTGCTTTTATCAACTCCAGCAGCTAAAAAAGCAGTGTAGCACATCACATCCAAAGGATTTGAAACGATAATAATTTTTGCATCTGGAGAATATTTTATCACATTTTCAGTCACTGATTTTACAATACCAGCATTTGTCGCAATTAAATCATCTCTGCTCATTCCTGGTTTACGAGGAATTCCTGATGTGATCACTACCACTTCTGAATCTGCAGTCTTGCTATAGTCATTAGTAGAGCCAGTAATTCTAGAATCATAAAGATTAACTGGGGAAGTTTCCCACATGTCTAAGGCTTTTCCTTCAGCAACTCCTTCTTTAATGTCCAATAATACAATTTCGTTTGCAACTTCATTGTGCGCTAATACATTGGCGCAAGTTGCTCCAACATTTCCAGCACCTACTACAGTAACTTTCATCTTTATTTTTTGTTTTAATTTATGATCGATTAATTCGGCGCAAATTTAAGAAAGATTTTCAAAGTTATTACGCTGAATCCGGGTCTTTTTATAATTTTGAAATTATTGCCAATTTTAGGCAACCTCAATTAAATTAATCCGTTTTCAACACGTAAACCAACAAGTGGAAAATAGTAAAGAGCTCCAAAATATTATAGAAGGCTGTGTTAAAGGTAAACGAAAATATCAAAAACAGTTATTTGAAAAATATTACGGAAAGATGAAAGGGGTTTGTATGCGATATGCAAGGGATGAAGATGAAGCGCAAGATATGGTACAAAATGGCTTTATTAAGGTATTTGACAAGTTGTCGGTTTATAATTTTACTGGTTCTTTTGAAGGCTGGGTAAGACGAATAATGGTAAATACGGCAATTGATTTTATCAGAAAGCATAAAAAAAACACATATTCGCTTGAAGATGAAAACAGTTTGACCAGTGATACAGAAGATGGTATAATTTTAGATGAAGAATTAAGTGAAGTAAATTTTAAGGCAAAAAAAGCCGTTGAAGCAATTGGAAAACTGTCTGCCGGTTATAAAATGGTTTTTAACCTATATGTGATGGAAGGATATACACATAAAGAAATAGCTGAATATTTAGACATCTCTGAAGGGACGTCAAAATCGAACTTGGCAAAGGCAAAACAGAAATTAAGAGCACTTTTAGGTGCGGAAAAGATTGAATATAATGGATAAATTTGAAAAATTAATCAAAAAGTCTGCAGAAAGCTACGAAGCACCATACTCTGAGGATGCTTGGTTTGCTCTTTCTGAAAAATTAGGTCCCGAAAAAGGATTAGGGGGCAAATGGATTGCGGGAGGTGCTATTGCTACAGCTGCAATTGTTTTTGGTGTATGGTATAGTACACCAACAGTAACACTTGAAGAGGAGCCACAAACAGAGGTTGTTCAATCAGAAGTTAAATCTTTAGAAAATAATGACTTAAACCCAAACAATACAGAATTATTAGCAAATTCTACCACTGTTATCAATACTGAAATTGAAAATGAAATAAAACAATACAAAGCAACTGAATCGCAGTTAGAAGGTGAAAATATAGCCAAGACAGAAAGCCGCCAATCTAATGTTGCTTCTTTGAGCAATCATGATGTTAATGAAAAAGAGAAGATAGCCAATCACGTAAATGCTAGCACCGACATTATTGATAACTCTATAAATATAAGCTCAAATATTGTAACTGATGAACCCTTAAATAGTTCTGATAAACTAATCGATTATACAGACTTTAATATTAAAGTAGTGACCAACAAAAATGAATTATGTGTTGGTGAAACGCTTGAACTTAGACCGTCGATACCAAAAATCAGAGCAAAATACCGTTGGGTAGTTGGAAACAAATCAATCAATGGAAATTATGCAGATATCACTTTAGAAGAAGCAGGAGAGTATCCGATAGTTCTAGAGTTGGTAGACTTTAATACCAATAAAGTTCTTCACTCTAGTCCTGAGAAAACGATTTTTGTCAGAGAAAAGCCGTTGAACGAAATTACATATAGCATTGACAATACTGCTATGCCAACTGCCTACTTTGAACAAGTAAATAATCACTTCAAATTGTTAGAATGGAATATAGAAGGCGTAATTAAAACAAACGCCTCAGCATTTTCACATTCTTTTAGAGCTAAAGGAGACTACGTGGTAAATTGTAAAGTAATCGATTTTAATGATTGCGTTAGTGAATCTTCAAAAATAGTTACAATCGACAATGACTACAATTTACTTGCTCCTAATGCTTTTAGTCCAAATGGAAATGGTGATTTTAACACTAGAACATTTATTCCTAAAGCATTACTTGTTACAGAATCATCTTTTGTCATGTCTATTTATGACAGAAAAGGGCAATTGCTTTATCAAACAAATAATGCTGGTAAACCTTGGGATGGTACAATATCTGAAGGCGGTTCAATAGCACCGGTTGATAGTTATGTGTGGATTGTTCAGCTAACTAAGAAAAATGGACAAATTGAAGAATACAAAGGTCTGGTTACATTAATCAAATAATATTTAAATTCTTCTAACTAATATCAATAAAAAGCCTCAACATATTTGCTGAGGCTTTTTTATATTTGAACTTCAACAAATAAACAGATGGCTTACGATCTTATTTTAGCAGAACGCTGCAACGACTATTTAATCGGAAAACAAATTGAATTTAGATCCATGAAAATGATGGGCGGACTTTGCTATATGGTAGACGAAAAAATGTGCTTTGGGATTGTAAAGAATCAATTAATGGCACGAATTGGGAACGACAAATATCAGGAGGCCCTTGAGAACAAATATTGCAGCGAAATGAACTTTACTGGCAGGTCTATGAAAGGTTATGTCTTCATTGATTCTGATGGCATAGTAAATGACAATGATTTATCTTATTGGATTGACTTATGTCTCGCATTTAATCCATTTGCAAAATCTTCTAAAAAAAAATAGATTTATTTTTGCAATAAAACAAAAGTACCTACTTTTTCATAACGTCTGCCCTCAACATCATTAAAAGTAATTCGATAAACAAATACACCTTCTTGTGCATTTCCACCATTAGGCATGAGTCCCTTCCATCCAGAACCTATATTGTCGGTAATAAAAATTCTCCCTCCCTCACGATTAAATATTTCCATCAGGTAGGTATCAAAATCGTATAAGCTAATCACTGGTTTAAACTCTGTGTTTTCAGTCTCAATACTGCCAGTGTAAAAGGCAGAGGGAATCCAGATTACTGGTTCAAGGGCAGTACATTCTTCATTAGAGAAAGCTTCACCCCTAAAACCATACTGATTAGGCTTTTCCTTAACAAGAATTTTATAACAATACCCTCCTTCAAACCCTCCTTCGTATAAATCAGTATCTTCATAACTATTAGTATTAGGTGGGAGTCCTGTTGCTATAGGCTTAAAATTACCCACCGCATAATCACTCCTGTATACTTCATAACTATCAATTAATGCATCAAAACCTTCATAAGATGTCCAATTTAACGTATTTTTAAACGAAGAATTATCTGTTTCAATATCTAAAAAAATTGTTTTTGTAATCGGAGTAATTTCACTTGTTTGATTGCAAGAATCAATAATCCCCACTTTATATTCGTATGCCCCTCTTCCATTAACATCATCATCTCTAAAAAAAATAGTATCTGTTCCTTCTGGAATAACACTTTGAATGATATTAAATTCAAAATCTCTTGGTCCTTTTTTATAAAGTTCATAGGCCTGTGCATTAGCATCTGAATCCGTATACAACTTCACTTCGATTTCATCAGTTACATGAGAAGCGTGTACCAAATAATGAAATTTGGTATTTGCTGGTGGCAAAATTGTTTTAGTAATTTTATTCGAGTATGAAAAAACACCATCTGATGAGACAGCCCTTATAAAAAAGCAATACGTTTCATTAATCTCAAGACCATTGAAACTGTAACCAACCTTATTTGGCTCTAATTCTGCCAAAATCTGAAAGGGTTCTCCCCCTTTTTTCATCAATACATCATAGTGATCTAAACTAACATCTCCACTCCACCCCTCATAGGATGTCCATTTAAACGACATTTCTAAGTCACAAATATTCACAGTAGACTCAGCAAAAATTGTAGAATGAGATTCACTCGCAGCAGAAGTTTGATAGTTTGGAGGAACGTTGTTAACCAAACAAGAGTCGAATGCGGCCACCGCATATGTTTCTGGTTGAATATCTTCTTTAGCTGTTATATCTATATAACTGGTATTAGCTATACCATAGATAGTATCAAGATTTTCCCAAAATCCATTAATAAACTTTAAAATGATATAACCATACGTATCACTTGATTGATTTTTATCCCAATTAATGATTGCATGTTGACTTATCGTATCTATTGATACTCTGGTCAATGTTGGTATGTATGGATTAATAACGTCAGACAGTAAATCTCCTTCGATATTAGACATTGATTTACAACCACTCGAATGATTAACTTCAATCTGATAATTAATAAAAGCGCTGCATATATCAATTGTATCACGATAAGAGAACGTGCCGAATGCCATTAATTTTCTAACTTGCCAATTACCAGCTGGATATTCTCTAAGGATTTGATAGTTTACTTCTTCTCCAGGCAATTGTGGTTGATGAGTTGGATTCCATTCTAAAAGCACCCTTCCGTCTCCTAAATCATTTATTTCAAGAAAAATTGAAGACACAGTATCAGAGTAAGAGAAATCTGTCATGCCCCCACAATCCGAAAGTGTGGCTACGTAATAATCTTTTTGCCCTAAATCACCATTAGCGCCCACATGGGTAAAGGTAGCTGTATTGATATCCAAAATAGTTGCAATGGGAACTGGGCCATTTTGCAAACTAAACACCTGATATTCGATAAAAGTGCCTGTGCCAGCAACAGATGGTTCCCAGGTCAAACTAACATCACCATTTGGCAATACTTGAACGCACGTCATACTTACTGGAGGAATAACCGTAGTTTGTATTCTCTCCTCGTTAATTAATTCTGTAAATTTTTCACTACTTGACCAAAGACTATGGTTTACCATAGTCAGCAACATAAAAAATATAATCATTTTAAATTGCTTCACTGCTTTAATAACGAGAGTAAATTTAGTTTATTATACCTGATTTCATCAAGCTTTATGCCATCTCATACAATACGGAAAAGTCGTACTTAAGTTGCTTGGCTTTCTTAAAAAGGTCAAAATAGAGTCAGAACTATGCGTAAATTTACAAAACTTACTTTTTAATGAACTACTAATTGTTTTACAGCTGTTTTCTCATCTGCAATTACTTTGATATAATATAACCCATTAGAAATGTCTTCAAGATTAATATCAAAAGTATGTAAACCATCAATTCCAAGTTGGCCATAGTCAAAAGTTTTAACGACTTCTCCTGCTGAGGAATAAACCTGAATTATCAGTTTTTCTCCATGGAAATTATCCAAATTCACCTTAAAAACACCTTCATTTGGGTTTGGAAAAATATCAAAGTTAAAGTCATTTGTTGTTGATTCTTCAAGACCTAAACCATATCCAACAGTAAAATCGAATCTTGTATACCTCCCAAAATCCGGATCAACAGTAACGATACTTATTCCCCCTACTTTTCTTAGTCTCAGAAACCCTGACGTTTCACCTTGAACCTGGGCGGAATACCAAAAGCTTAAACCGTCATCATCTGAATCGTATAACTCTACAGAATAACAACCAGGATCAAGATTAAAAGTGTCTCGATAATTGGTTGAATTAGATAGTGATTCTCTTGACCATATTACATCTCCATTAACATCCTTTAAGTATATCTTATTCTCACTTGCCATATTATTAGTTCTAAGCCAAATGTAAAATGGTCCATCTACTCGTTTTGGAGACTCAAAAGTAACGTTATATTGGTTGTTATTGGCGTATTGATCAGTACCTCCATTTGGTTCCATTATTTTAGCGTGAAATGTAGTTTCTCCTCCCATATCTTCGTGCCAGAAATGATTGTCTATGGCAATTTCAACAGTCTCCTCTTCTAAGAAGCCAAGACTACCTGACCATTCATAAGTGACGTCTTGCCACCCGGATTCACCAACCCAAATCTTAATTTTGGCACTTTTTAGGGTATCAGAACCGGTATTTTTAATAATCACTCTAGGATTTCTGCATGCTGGATTCCATTTTCCATAATATTCCCAATCATTAGGATTTAATACGTCAACAACCGCTGCATCTAAACTAAAATTTGGATCACCATATGACATCAAATGAGTTGACATCCTAAAATTTCCAGAGGCTTGACCAGGATCATTTCCTGGAACAGCTGAAATCTCATAATCTAAATCGACAGTGGCTCCGGGAGTGACGTGCGGCGTTAGTTCAAAATCATATTCTGGAACTTTATCACCTGGACACCATCCTTCACGCGCATAAGGCCACGTACCACCTTGTCCAATATTTGGATTATCTGCACATTCTGTTGGCTGCCAAATGTTCCAGCTATATTGCGTTGCGCCATCAACATTCATAGAAAAGGTCTTATCTTGCCATTCACAACAATTTCCATTTCCATGATGCCCATGACCAGTAATTCTAGTCTTAATTTTATATGTTGTAGCAGAAGGGTCTAAATCAACAGTCACTGAAGATAAGTCGGCATCCGAGGCAATATTCCCGTACTGATGATTACCATAATTTTTCCATAAAGTTTTAACTTTTTTTATGTCTCTTGGTGGTGTACCAACAATGAAATCAAACCTTAAATTAATCAATTCTTGTGTATTATGTGCTTTTAAATCTACTAAATCAGTCAATAAAAAAGACTGGTAATCAGTCACATCATAAACCCATGTAAATCCATCTGGACCAAGATCAAAACCAATACCATAAGGCGTAATAAAACGACCTATTTCTATATCATTAATGACCTCAAACGGCGTTTCGTGATATGACAATGTATCGTTAAGTTCTAAAAAAGTAGGAGAGGTGATTAATGTTGAATCGATCTTTACTCCATGTTGGTTATAGGTATAACTGTATCCAGTCCCAAACAAATAACCGGTCACAATATTGTCAATCACGAATTTTCTACCATCTACTTTATATTCAGCAACATCTACAGTCTGCGCTAATGTCGAGTCAAGGACTTGGATGGAATCTAAATTGTAAGAATGGGTCCCTTGAACAAAGGTGATATTTGGACGAATTGTAGAAACTTCAAAGCCAATTGGTGATTCAGCATATTGCTGAATCATTGCCAGTGTCGTTGTCATACCATCCCTATTATTAGGTGATTTATCCTCTACATTTACCCCATTATCAAAATCGTAATAGAGTACTAAATTATTATAATTTGGATGCGAAGGCGTTATTTTTTTATCCATCCAGGCAGTAATTGTCGAGGCTGACAATTCTGTATTCCAAATTCTAAATTCATCTAATTTACCCGCATAGTCATGGTTTCCATTTCCTGATGTTCCAATCCTAAATTCATTGATTAGACCAATCATTTTTGCTTTACTCGCCCCTGTATGCCATAGTGTTCCGTTTTTATAGATATTCATTATACCTGTAGATTGATTTTTAGTAAAACTCCAATGATTCCAGGTACCCTCTATTTCAGAAACAGTAGCAGATTTATTGATTCTATCGTAACCAGAACCTTCTCCAGCATCCCAATAAATTTGGCTATTATTCCAAGGAAAATGAATATTGAGTACGCGTTGGTCAAGACTATCATATCCCTCTATTACAGAGGTATTGGCAGGTAAATAATTAGCATCTCCATTCGCCCAAAAAGATATAGTGATTTGATCTTGAAAATCATAATCATCTAAATCAACTTCCACATAGTCCCCTTGAGTAATATCAAGATATCCAAGTTTCTCATTGGTATAAACTACTGAGTTAAAACTAGTATTTGAAGCATTTACTGAATGATTAGATGTTGCATTTGCATTGGTGTAAGAAATATCTATCAAGATATTATCCGTTCCATTGTAGTTAAAAGGGTTTGAAAGATTTAAAGTTTGCAATCCAACTGAAGAAAATGTCGTATTTAGATGATACACAGTAACCAAGTTTGATTCATCAAAACCGTCTATAGTTGATGATGATGTATGCTTCATTTTTATGGTTAAATTATTTAAATCCGCTCCCAATGATGTAAGGTCAAATCTAAGTTTAGCAATATCTCCTGCTGCTACTCCGGACGCTTGTAACTCAGATGCTGTCCACAGTATTTGAGAGTGTTGTAATTTACTAGCACTCCCAAATGGAGAGTTTGAAGTAATGATATCTGTACCAACAGTAAAATCATTATCAACTTCATTGGTATAATTTGGAAAATATTGATAATTATGATAATAATGATAGTATGGGTTGGTCACATAAAAAACATTCGGGATATTAGCTCCGTTAACAAGAAATTCAGGGCCTTGAATCAATTGAGAATCTAAAACACCTGTGTGTTCATAAATCGTTGTATTGGTTAAGTAGTCCCATTCCCCGCAATTATACTGATCCCACGGTGTTAAGGGCGAACATTTTAAGTTATAATACATCAGGACTTTTTCGAAAGTTTTGCCTTGCAACTCTGCTGGAAAGTCAAATGTTGCCCTCCTGGTAGAAATTGAATCATATGTGTATGTCTGAACAGAAATGGTGTCTTGTGCAATCGCTGTAAAGCCCACTAAAAATGCAGCTATGGGTATAATATTTTTCATAATAGTTTTGCTTAGCTGTAAATTTACTAAATCTATTTTAGTTAAAGTGTATTTGTAATAACTAGAATTATTGGTGATTCTGCTACTCATCCAACAAATCGTTAAAACCTAAAGATTTTATTGGTTGCACTGAAGAACCAGCTATACCTTCAATTGAGCCGTACATATTGGTAGTGTTCAACATTACTTTTTCAATCTGTTTTTCACGTTTCTTCCAAATATTGGTCATGGCGCGCTTTTCTTTTTCCAGGTCTTCTCGAAGCACGTTAAACCCTTCAATGATGGCTTCAACCTGACTTCTGAACTCATTGCCCGTTAAAAATGAATATAGCATATGCATTTTATCGCCTTTATTTTCGTTTGCATCACTCACTTGCTGAATCCTAATTAGTCCATCTCGGAGAGCTATAGCCAGGCTTTTAAACTCGGAAAAAGTACAAACCCATACACCGTTAACCAGGGCAAAGCTCTTTTGGTCTTTAGGAGGCGTTTCTGTAATTAAAACGGGGATGTCAGCCCCAGCAAGTCGCATATCGTCTTTTAATTTTTCAATCCAATCATTCGCAAAATTTTTGGTCCGTTTTGATTCATAAATAATTTTACCACAGGCAAGTCCCATATTATTTCGTACGGTTTGAATGCAATCTGCCCCTCGAATACCTTTTGATACTTCTTCTATAATATCAAAAGGGAATTGCGTTTTCAATTCATCCTCAATAGCTAACTCCTGGACCTCCCCTTGCATTTGCATAGAACCTTGTTCAGCTTTTCGTTTCATTTCATCTATAAGTTTCTGCTGATCGTCCATTTTTTTCTGAAACTCCTTTTTTTGCATTTCAAATTTTTCGGCTTCAGCTTTCTTTACTTTTTCCTCAACCAGTCTCTCAGTTTCCAGTCGTTCTTTTTGAATTTTTAATTCGAGCTGCTCTTGTTTTTCTTTTAACGCATTCTCTTTTTTCATAAAAGCCAACTCCTTTTCCTGAAGTGCTCTTATTTCAGCCTTTTTCTTTTCAGCCTCCTCTTGCATCTGTTTCAGCTTTAGTTCTGTTTTTTCGTTTGCCTCTTTTTCAGCCTGAACAACTAGTTCCTTTTTGATTCGCTCTCGATCTGCTTCTATTTTTAATTTATATTCTTCTTGAGCTTGTTTTCGTTTCAATTCAAATTCACTTTGTGCTTTAATAAACTGATTTTGCTGGTCTTCAAATATTTTTTGTTGTTTTTCTTTTTCAGCTAATAATTCTTGTTGTTTTTTCTGAACTTCTTTACGCAAACGTTCTTCAATATTTTTGGAAATAGAATCTTCTACACTAAACAAGTGGGCACAGTTTGGACATTCAATTTTGGATTGGTTCATATAATCAAAGACATTTTAATGACTAAAACCCAAATTTAAATAATAAAGGCGTAATTTATTTACGTTGTCTCGAATAGATATTCAGTTTTTATAAACGTTGAAAGTACTATCTAATAGATCACAATGTCCACGGCAATATTTTCTTCTCTTGCAGTTGGTTTTTGCTTACTATTAGACATTTCGGACACCTGCTTATTTACATAGCTTCTGATTTCAGAAATTTGAATCAAACCATCACCGTTTAGGTCGGCTTTTCTTTCTTTAAAGCCTTTAATAAAATTATATGTAAATAAACCGTTTTGCCATTCATCACTTTCTATGGCATATTCTGCACCACCTGCGCTGGATATAACTGTGGCTCCTGTTCCTTTTCTAGTATCAGAAAATAAATCTGAAGATAATTTACTCATATTACTTGCGCCAAACGCGTTTTCAATAGAAATAGCACTACCAGCTGCCCGGAATTGAAGGTCTCCTGTCTCAACTTCTACATCTGTAGATTCCTTGACCTCTTCTTTGTCTAACTCTCCGGAGTGGCAAGTATCCATGATCAGTAATTTTTGATAGGCTTTGATGCTATTTAATAGCTTAGTTATTTCACTATATGGTAGCCCATTTACTTTAGGATTATTAAAATCAATATTATAGGTGCCAAAATAGTAATCAAAATTCTCATCTAATAATCCATGACCAGCTATAAATATCGCTGCCACATCTCCTGGTCGACAAGAAGCAAAAAAGCTTTTAAGAGACCTAATGTTTTCAATGGTTACCTGTTCATCTAATAAATATTTAACATGGACAGTTTCATATTGCTTGTTATCTTCCTGGAGTGCTTCAGCTATTTCAGTGGCGTCTTTAGTTGGATAGGTTAAATTGAAACTTTCGTTTTGATATTTAGACACACCTATGGCAGCTATATAAAAGTCTTTTTTCGTAGTTTCACCTATTTTTAAAATTTCTTTTGAAGCATATAACGATTCTGTTCCATTGGCATTAATACACGAAATATCAATTTTGTTTACACCATCAAGCAAAGCAATATTAGCTACATATCTAAACGAAAAAGGGTTAACACCTTTTTTAGGTCTAATGCCTTCCTCTCCAAAAACCGGTGTATTATTAACATAAACATTAATCTGCTTAATCGAATAATTATCATCCCAAGCCTTAATTGAGAATTCAACCGTATTTTTATCTGTACTTAACGGGATGGCGTTTTCTATTTCTGCATTTGGTAGATTAAAATCCATTTTTATACTACCCTCATCTAAATTATATTTGCGAAGTCTTTTTTTGTATAAATAATGGTATGCATCTAATAAATTTTGGGATGTCTTGCCAATCACTTTTCCAACTATGTCGGGCCTGTTCAAATTGATGTCAAACTGTTCAAAAGGAACAAGGTTTTCACCAACTCTAAAAGCTATAGAATTTAAGGCGTTTTTAGCAGCCATATAATAATTATCTGAAGTAAAAATGATGAACTCTTTTTCGTCAGTTCCAATTAGAGTAGCCAGTACTTTTTGGTCGGTATATGAATTAATCATAATTGATCCATCATCAGACCCTGAAAACACATAGTTGGCTTTATAATCAAAGAAAGCCCTGTTAACACCTGACTTGTGCTGATCGATTTGCGTGATTTTCTCACCATTTAAATTCCAAAAAATTAGAGAGTTGTCAGTACTGTAAACGTTTTGATTTGTAGCATAAGTCATTAATACATCACCCTTATCATTAAAATCTAATCCATTTATATCACCATTATGTCCAGTCCATTCTTTCAATAAATTAAAAGAATTAGCATCAAATAATTTGATTGTTTTACCCCATGTAACCGTTCCAAAATGCTTTCCGTTTCTGCTAAACCTAACTCCTCCAACAATTGAAGGAGATGCTGAGTAAGCTAATTTTTCAGAATTAGTTTTAAAATCAACAACTTTACACCCCCCAATAATATCCGAGAATGCTAGAAGTGATTTAGTGGGATGAAAATCGAAAGAACGAATACCCATTGGATTCGTGATGGTGTAAGCTTGTTTTTTTGTATCAGTGTCATATATTTCAATATTTGGCATATAACCTCCCATGGCAATATACTGTCCATTATCAGAATATGACAATAGACTATTTAGCTTACCATTGGTTTGATAAGTTCCTGTTACCTTCCATGATTTTGTGTCATACTCTATCATATCAAGGCTATACCCCATAACCACTAGTTTACCTCCATCAGGACTAAACACACAAGGGAACATGCCCTGTATTTCTTTTTCAATCTTATTTTGGCTTAAATCCCAAATTTCAACAGTTCCTTTCGCCCTTGCAATGGCTAAGTATTTATCATTCTGGTCATACGACATATCAATAATCGCTTTCGACTTTGGTTCAAGCCGCTTGAAAAATCGTTTTTGCTTAATATCGTATAATTGAATAAGGTTAAGAGCGGAGGTAATTAAAATTTCATCTTTAGGATAAATAGCTAAGCCATTAAAATCGTAAGGACCGTTTTTCTCACTTTTTTTAATTTCGCTTACAATTTTTTGACGTTGGTAGTCGTATACTATTACCCCTCTTTCTGCCACTCCTATATAAACGTATGACTTTCTATTATCTGCCAATAATGAATGAATGTGTTTTCCAAAAATATTTTCCTCAAATATGACTGCTCCTTTTGTTAAATCAGTAATTCTAACATTGTTATTGGCTAAGATGGTAATGAAGTACCTACCATCTAACGATAATTGGGCTGGAATGGTCACATTAACTGGACTTTCAGAAGTAGGAATTTCCTTTAAAATTTCATACGTTTTTAAATCAAGAATAGTAATGGTATTCAAATGATTAGTTACTATCACTCGATTTCCGTTCAGGTCAAGATTTAAACTGCTGCAATAGATGTTTTCGTTAACGATTTGCTCTGATTTAGTTTTAATATTGTAGGTACTGAGCTTATTATCATCATTTACGTATAGAATCAAGTCGGTTTTAGGTATAAAAAAAGCTGCTATTTCCATTGCACCTTCAGCAGCAACTTCAAACAACTTTTCTCCTGTTACAACATTCCAGCCAATCATTTCATCTTCAGATGAAATACCAATCAATGTTTTATTATCATCTTTAAAAGATAAAAAACCAACCCTCCCATCACTTCCTGTCATAGTTCTGAATTCCTTTCCAGAAGCAATGTCCCAAATTTTAACCAGCTTATTAATACCTGCGCTTGCCATATATTTAGTATCATCTGACACTACCATAGCTTTAACTAAGGTATTATGACCAGTAGTAAAAACTACTGTAGGGTCGTTATTGGCGTTAAAAGCATAAGTACTAATGCATATAAGTGTAATAGATAAGAGATGTCTCATAATAGTTGATTGATGATAAATTTACGTTTTTTATTTATTCACATAGGTGAAAGAACATGTTTTGGAAGAAAATCACCAGTTTGGGTGAGTTATTACCCTGCAACTTAGACTGCAAATAAGTCGTTTATTAAAAAAGACCCTATTATTACTAATGAAAAAAATAATTGCTTTTCTCATCACTATCGTAGCTACTTTTTTTCATTGGGGGCAAGAGTTATCCTCATCTATTGAAGTTATCGTAGCACCTTATTGCCGTAGTTCTGGTGCACAAACTGGAAACGGAATTTTATATGCTCTGATTGATGGGGGAAGTCCTCCATACGATTACACCTGGTATGATAGTATTATGAACCCTTTTATAAATAATACTAATACTACAGTAAATATAAAGGGACCTGGTAAGTATTTTTTAAATGTGACTGATGCAAATAATAATTCAATCATTGATTCAATAACTGTTTTAGATTCTATTAATCCCATTTCTAATTTTGAAATCAATTCGGCTGACTTATACTCCTTAATACCGTTACAAACCTTTGATGGAACCAAAATTAATCTTATTAACACCTCACCTGGCATTGATAATTTCTTTCCACCAATCATATCCAAGGATACTACATATATATGGACTATAAGTAGTATTTTAGGTGATAATCAATACATCTGCACCCCCAAAAATACAAAAGAAATTGATATTAGTATTGATGAGATTGGGATGCACGAAATATGCTTAATAAGGCGAAATAATAATAATTGTCGAGATACATTATGTAAAGAAATAGCTCTTTTAAGCCCTTTAATTCTAAATACTGAAATACCTGTAGCTGTCTTTCCGAATTACAACTCTAAAATAGTGAGTTTCCATTCAAAAGATTTTTCAGAGTCACACATTTTAAGTGTTTATAGTTGTTCGGGACAATTAATTGAGCGTACAAAAATGTATTCTTCTATTCAAACAATTGAATTTTATCAATCAAGCGCGTTATATATTTACGCAATAACGCTAAACAACGACATTGTTGCTTCGGGGAAATTCACCTTTTAAATCAGCTACATTCTCAACCCATGCTTTTTAGCAATGGTAATCAAGTATTCAAGGGCATCATTATAATTGTTTTTTATCTTGCCATCAAGAATAGCCTCTTTGATTTCATTTTTTAGATCACCTACAATTTTACTGGGTTCTAGTTTAAATTTTTGAATGATCTCCTGTCCAGTAATAGGCGGTTGGAAATTTCTGACGTGGTCCTTTTCCTCAACTTCAGCAAGCTTTTTTCTAACTTTCTGAAAGTTATTTCTAAACTTTTGAACCTTTAGTTCGTTTTTTGAAGTAATATCTGCGTTACAAAGTGTCATTAAATCGTCAATGTCGTCTCCAGCTTCAAATAGCAATCTTCTAATAGCGGAATCAGTCACATTTCCTTTTACTAAAGCAATTGGCCTTAAATGCAAACGAACCAATTTCTGAACATACTTCATTTTATGATCAAGTGGTAATTTTAACCTTTTAAAAATCCCCGAAACCATTCTTGCTCCCACCTCCTCGTGCCCGTGAAACGTAAATCCTACTTTAGGGTTAAATCGCTTTGTCCTTGGTTTAGCAATGTCATGCATTATAGCTGACCACCTTAACCACAGATTATCAGTATTTAAAGAAATATTGTCTAGCACTTCTAAAGTATGGTAAAAATTATCTTTGTGACTCTTTCCATTGATTGAATCCACACCATGCAAATCCGTCATTTCTATGAAAAATTGGTGTAATAAATTACTATCAAACAAGAGGTTAAACCCCTTTGATGGTGTGTCAGATAAAATAATTTTATTAAGTTCATCAGTTATTCTCTCCTGAGAGACAATATTGAGTCTTTCTGCATTAACTTTTAATGCCTGTTTAGCGCTTGACTCAATTTTAAAATTGAGTTGACTGGCGAAGCGGATCGCCCTAAGCATTCTGAGTGGGTCGTCAGAAAAAGTGATAGCAGGGTCAAGTGGTGTTCTAATTATTTTATCTCGAATATCGGCTAAGCCACCAAAAGGATCTATCACCTCCCCAAATGAGCTCTGATTTAGACTAATTGCCAAAGCATTTATGGTAAAATCGCGTCTGTCCTGATCTTCTTTTAACGTTCCCTTCTCTACAACTGGTTTTCTAGAATGACTTGAATATGATTCTTTTCTTGCACCTACAAATTCTACCTCAACACCATTAAATACAAAAGCAGCAGTACCAAAATTCTTATAGTAGGCCACTTTTTTAACCCCTAAATTTTCTGCCACTTTTTCGGCTAATTCAAGCCCATTTCCTAGAACGACAATATCAACATCTTTAGATGACCGTTTCAAAATGATATCCCGCACATACCCTCCAATAACAAAACACGAGAGATTATTGTGCTTTGCTTGTTTTGATATGGCATCAAAAAGAGGGTTTTGAATGTGCGCTTTTAAGTTCAAAATATTATTTCCTGATTATTGTTACTTCACTATTTTCGCCGATTTTAATAATTTGAGAAGGCTTGCTTTTTTTAATTTCAATGTCCTTATCAACAATAAAGTCAACTTTGTTTTTAATATCGTCTGAAATGTCATCAAATGTCTCCGGAAATTTTTCGCCGGAAATATTGGCAGAAGTGGAAACAAGACCGTGCTTTAATTTTGAAAGCAATGTGTTTAGAAATACAGGTTCTTTGATCATTCTTATCCCAATACTACCATCATCTGCCAATATAGATTGATGCACATTTTTTCCCTTGGGATAAATAATTGTTAAGGGTTGTATGGCATAATCGATTAAATCGTAGCAAACTTCAGGAATATTTGGCACGTGAAAATTTAATAAGCGTTCTGAATTGACAAGTAATAGAAAGTTTTTACCTGATTGCCTTTTTTTGATTTCGTTGATTTTAGAAATAGCCAATTCATTATTAGGATCACACCCAAGTCCCCAAATGGTATCGGTGGGATATAAGATAACGCCTCCTTTTTTAATTATACTTAATGCCTCTTCTATGCTATTTTTCACGGTGCAAAAATAAAAAACCATCCCGAAAATTCGAGATGGTTTTACTTAATAATTGTTGAAACGACTTATTTAATTATCAATTTATCCGTTTTTGTTTGTCCGTTTACCGTAGCAGATACGAAATATACACCTGCTGATAGATTTGAAACATTAATTGTTTCAGTTGACTTGGGGTTATTAATTATTTTAACTAATTCTCCAATTGTGTTAAAAACTTTGATCGATTCAGTCCCCGCTGATGTATTAATGTTTAAGTTATCGTCAGCCGGGTTTGGAAATAGGTTAAGAGATAAATCTTGTTTTAATTCTTTACCAATTGATAAGTAATTTCCAGTATCATCTTTCGACCAAACTATTTTTTGTTCTACTGTAGCACCTCCCGGAATGGTGATAGAAATAGTGCTGACTGTAAGCAATGGAAAGTGATCAGAAGTGCTGGTAGAGTAATATGCATAATTCTTTCTAAGCACAGATATCGTTCCTACATTAACCATCTGAAAAAAGGCAGTACCTGAGGAGTTTTCAACCGTTTTAATTCTTATCGTATTTGGGTAACTATTATTTCCTATTACAAGCGTTCCTTCACCATCTGCTTGAGTTACGGCTGTTCCAGTTATATCAGCGGTTGCTGTAGAACCACTAAACGGTGCAAATGCAGTACCTTCAATATTATCATTAATCATATCATTCAAACTAACCGGCCTTGACATTAATTGTAAATTATCGTCATCATAAACGATTCTGTAGTCTACACCTCCATTTGAAAACACGAACCCTTCAATTTCCAAATCGTTTCCATTATTAGTGAAAAACGACTGGATTCCAGTTGGGAAATCTTCATGATATTGTGCGTTAGGAAAATCTGCTGAATAAGATGAAGCAGAGATCGCGATAACTGTATTGGTTTCTGAAGGGCTTCCTGGTTCCATGGTCAAACCACTGTAATCCCAGGTAATATTCCCTCCTATTACATTCTCGTATAACGGAGCAGTTGTATCTGCTCTAAAGTATAATTTAGAATCACCAAGTGTCAGAGAATCACCAGCAGCTATAATCTGACCAAATGTTACACCAGTGAATATTACACTGCATATAAGTAAAAATTTTTTCATAATAAATGACTTTTGTTATTTTAAACTCAATGCAAATTAACAACTTTGTAGAGAATAAAAAAAATAAAAGGTTGACAGATTTAAGGAAATTATCCCGTCTTGTTCTAATTATTGTTTCAATTCTTACCATTTTTTTGGTTTACAGTATCTTTAGTTTAAAGTTTGACTACGATTTTACGGCGTTTTATGCCGAATCGGATAAAGACACAAAATTTTTCAACGAACATCAAGAAAGATTTGGGACGGATAATGATTTCGTATTTATGTCTCTTGAAAATGAAACTGGTGTTTTTCAAACTGATTTTTTGTCAAAAGTCGATCATTTTATCAAAGATGTAGAGCAAGACAGTCTAGTTACTCGGGTCACTAGCTTGCTAAACCTATTTGAATTTGTCAAAACGCCCTTTTCGAGACTAGCTATAAAAGTACCTTATATTACTATTTGTGATTCTTGCGAATATGCCCAAGATTCTGCAAGAATTTTCAGTCGTCCTGAAATACAGAACTTTTTTATTAATCAATCTGCCACTGGATTAATGGTTAAGATTGATCATGCCCCTAAGTTGTCGAAAAAAAAATGTGATTTTCTTAAATCTAGTATTGAAGATTTGATAATTAAACATGGTATAAAACACTATCATATGGCAGGGCGTGCCATTGGACAAAGCTATTATGTTGATATAATGAAATTTGAAACCTTGTTTTTCATAGGCCTTTCATTTATCCTTATTATTATTTTTCTGTTTATTGCCTTCCGATCGTGGTGGGGGATTTGGCTTCCAATGATAATTGTTACTGCATCAATGCTATGGATTGTAGGTTTTATGGGAGCTATCAACCAACCCATTAACATTGTGCTTACTGTTCTTCCATCAATTATGTTTGTGGTGGCCATGTCTGATGTGATTCACCTGGTATCTAAATATATTGATGAATTACGACTTGGAAGACCAAAAAATGAAGCTGTTAAAACGGCATATAAAGAAGTTGGCTTTGCCACTCTTTTAACCTCAATTACTACTGCTATTGGCTTTCTAAGCTTATTAACAGTGCCAATGGGTGCCATTCGGATATTTGGTATTTTTACAGCTATAGGCGTACTATTTGCATTTGTTTTGGCCTATACACTTCTGCCATCACTTCTGGTTTTGGTAAAACCTCCTAAACTGGTAGCAAAGCCTTTAACATCTAATTTTTGGTATAAAACATTGCATCAATCTTTTTTACTCATCATAAAACACAAAGGAAAAGTATTTATTGGTTTTATTATTTTGATTGGTATAGGTGTTATTGGTCTCCAACGCGTCCAGACGAATTATTTTTTACTTGAAGACTTAAGGGAGGATAATTATATGCGACAGCAGTTTAATTATTTTGATGATACCTACATGGGGCTAAGGCCATTTGAAGTTTCAGTTGAAGTATTAGATACAAGCAAAAAAATATTCGATTATAAGGTTTTAAAAAGCATTAATCAAATTGATTCTTTTTTGGTTAATGATTTTGGATTAGCTCAGACTTTTTCTTTAGCTTCTGCGCTAAAAATAGCCAATAGGACCGAACATGCTGGTCAGTCAAAATACTATACATTCCCTAAAGAAAAGGAAGCGAAAAAGTTCATGAAGCAGTTTATAAAACTTGGCGAAAAGGCTGGAATAAGTCAATTTGTCGATTCAAGTGGACGATTCACAAGAATCTCCAGCACTATGGGAGATATTGGTAAACAAGCTGCTGACAAGAAAACGGAGCGACTTGAATCTTTTATTCATACAAATATCGATTCAAGTTTAATGGATGTTCGTGTTACCGGAACAGGATATGTTTTAGATAAAAATATGACCTCAATTTCCACCAATCTTACGTACGGGTTAATACTGGCCATATTAATCGTTTCTCTATTAATGGGATTATTATATCGAAATATAAGAATGGTATTGATTGCCATGGTTCCCAACGTTCTACCATTATTATTTTTGGCCGCTATATTGGGCTATGCAGGAATCGATCTGAAAGTATCTACCGCCATTATTTTTACCATAGCTTTTGGCATTGCTGTAGACGATACGATTCATTTTATGAGTAAGTTTAAACTGGAATTGAACAAAGGAAAATCTAATTTATATGCTTTAAAACGTACCTATCTTTCTACTGGACGTGCTATTATATTGACCTCCCTAATTATTTGTGCCGGATTTTTACTTCTTCTTTTTAGCGATTTTTTAGGCACCTTTTACATTGGTTTACTCATTAGCTTAACCCTAATTTTTGCTGTTATTGCCGATTTAGTTTTACTGCCAGTCTTGATCCTTTTTTTCTACGGAAAGAAGTCGTAAATTTGTCTAAAATTAAATCGAATATTATGAATGAAATACCTAGAAGATTAATCGCACTTATTATTGTGGTGCTCATTGTTGTGATTGTATTGTTTAAATCGTCTGTCACAATTAATGCAGGTGAAAATGGTGTACTATTTAAAACCTTTAGTGGTGGTGTATATACCGAACATCCATATGATGAAGGCTTTCATATTATTGCCCCATGGAATGATATGATTGTTTATCAAGTCAGACAGCAAAAAATTTCTGAAACTATGGCTGTACTATCCTCAAACGGATTAGAAATTAAACTGGACGTTACATTGCAGTTTCAACCTATTAAAAAAGTTTTACCGCTTTTGCATAAAGAAAAGGGCATCAATTATATTGATGACATTGTAATTCCTGCAATTCGTTCCGCAACAAGAAGCGTTATAGGAAGATATACGCCCGAAGAGATCTATTCTTCAAAGCGTGATGTCATTCAAGAAGAAATTGATGAAGAAACAAAAGTGATTCTTCAAAAGCAATATATTGCTGTTAATGAAGTATTGGTGAGAGACATTACTTTGCCACCAACAATTAAAATGGCCATTGAAGAAAAACTCAAACAAGAACAAGAGTCATTGCAGTATGAGTTCAGGTTACAAAAAGAACAAAAAGAGGCTGAACGAATCAAAATTGCTGCCGAAGGTAAAGCTGAAGCCAACCGAATTTTGAATGCTTCTTTAACGTCTAATATCTTACAAGAAAAAGGTATCGAAGCGACTTTAAAGTTAGCGGAATCATCTAATACAAAAGTTGTGGTTGTAGGCGGAAAAGATGGCTTACCACTCATTTTGGGAAATAATTAAAAATATTTGGTCAAAAAAATCTCAGGTTGTTGGCCTGAGATTTTTTATTTGTATTCAATTTTTAAAAGCCGCCAAAGGTAAGTTGAAAATTAAGATTGGCACCACTATATGGCGCATTTTCCAGTCCTCCATCATCAATCACTCCTGAATAACGATAACCAGCCGACAAGCGCAATTGCATCCAGGAAATAGGCCTTAAAGCAACACCTGCAGATGGGACAAAAGCAAACCCTCGATAGTTGATTATTGGTAATCCTAAATTGGCACTTTCTGCATTGGCCTCATACCTATCCCAACTTAATTTTAAATCGGTGTATACTGCCAAAAACTGGTCGCCATTAGAAATCCCTCCGACCATTAAGCCTCCTGAACGCCTCTGTAAATTGTAAGCGGTACTTGAAAGCGGGTAAGTGTAATTTCCTATACTTCCTGAATGACCAAACCCTCCAAAATAGAAATTTCTAAAAATGGCGGCTCCTTCTCCTCCAATCATAATATATTTACCTTGAAACATATCAAAAGATATGCCCCCAAACCCGGAGTATTGATCTGATTCTTTAAACAGTTTAAAGTCTGACTCCTCAGCATTGACCATGATGCCCCACCACAAAAGAATACTTAACAACCAACTTACTTTTAAGCTTTTCATATTTATAGGTTTAGTAATTTTTTCAATTCTTGAACATATTGATTTAAAGCCGCTTGCCCTTTTTCAGTTATAGAACATGTTGTATGAGGATAATTATTTTTAAATGTTTTCTTGACTTCAATATAATTAGCAGACTTTAGCTTGGATATTTGAACACTCAAATTACCTTTTGAAGCATTCGTTACTTCCTTTAATTTATTAAAGTCAGCACTTTCGATAGTTGCTAAAAAACTAACAATACTCAAACGAAGCTCCTGATGTAAAAGAGGGTCAAGCTTGGCCATATTCTTTTTTTCTGAGTAATAAACCTGGAATTAAATACCCACCTGCTAAGCCAGCTGAAAAAATCAATCCCTGGTTTTGGATGGCAACTATAAAACCGCAAACTATAGCAGCTATCACTAAAAAAACACCCCCAAAAATGAAAGGCTTAAATTTTGATAGGCCACCAGTGGTAAAAGTAGCCGCACCAGCCAAGAGCAGAATTAAGGTATATGGTGGTGTATTTAAAGATAATGAATAGAATATGCAAAAAACCATACAAATACCAAAACCTCCCCATACAAAACCAGATACTCGACCTGCCAGTGTTTTAACAGATTCACGTTTTGATTGTTGGTATCCGTAAATGGCGGCTATAATTCCGCCAATGATACTAACAATTGGCCATATCATGAATCTGTATTCAATATCGGAGAAATACCATTCAACTATGCCGCACGGAATTAACAATAAGGCCCATAATATAAAATGAAATGAATATTTTGACAAAGAATTTCTGCTTTCTTCAAGCATTCGCTCTATTATTTTTATACTTTCTGTTGTCTCCATTATAATTTGTTTTTAACAAATATAAACTAGTTTACATTATAAACCAAATATTTCTTTATTTAAATTTTGCTCATTGTTATATTTCAATCAAACAGTCGAAATATAAGATTAAAATTGTAAATTCAAACTCAATTAATCAGTGGGATACAAATCCATGAAAAAAACACATCAAAGTAAAAAATTACTTTTGGAGATTGGCCAAATTAGCCTTGCAATTTTTTTAGCAAGTATTGGTCTAAAAGCCTTTTTATTGCCCAATGGTTTTCTTGATGGCGGTGTGACGGGCATTGCAATTTTAATCAGTGAACTATTACACATTGAATTGTCATGGATTCTTCCCCTGGCGACCGTCCCATTTTTTGTTTTAGGGTGGTTTACGGTTTCAAAACGGATTTTACTTAAGTCCATTCTATCAGTAATAGCGTTATCCATTATTATTCATTTCGAAAACTTTTCTCAAATTACTGACGACAAGTTAATTACAGCTATTTTCGGTGGCATTTTTTTAGGTGCTGGCATTGGTCTGGCTATAAAAAACGGTTCTGTTTTGGATGGTTCTGAAATTCTTGGTATTTATATTAATTCGAATTTCGGCATTTCTATAGGCACGGTCATTTTATTTTTTAATATTATTCTTTTTGGTTTTACGGCATTGCTATTATCAATTGACGTGGCCCTCTACTCTATTCTCGCTTTTATTGTAACAGGAAAGGTAATCGATTTTATGATGGAAGGTTTTGAAAATTATGTGGGTTTAATGATTGTCTCTAAAAAATCAGATGTACTGCAACGCTCTCTTATTAGATCTATTGGTCAGGGTATGACAATTTATAGTGGAAAGAAAGGCTATGGCAGTAAAGGGCGGACGGATGATGTACAAATTATTCATACAGTAATCAACAGAATAGATACTCGAAAGGCCTACAGAACCATTGATTTGGTTGATAAAGATGCTTTTGTCATTGAATTCGACGTCAATCATGTTCGGGGTGGCGTGCTCCGAAAATATTTGAAAGCAAAAGGTAATAGAAGCTTGCCATCAGACTTATACCATGATGTAACTGAATAGTTTTAAGTTACCAATACCATATTACTAGTAGCCACTATTGTAAAATGTCACCACTTCTTTAACTGTTGTAAAATGTTTTTGGCTAATGCGATCTTGTAGCATTGGACAGTCAAAAAAGTAATCCGTCAATACCTTTTTCTTTAAACCCAAAATACCTTGATCTGCCCTTATTAAAAAAGAATCGTCTTCTTTTTTAAGTAATGACATGGAACATAGTACACTGTTTCCTTGATCAAACCATTCTAGTTCGTACCAGCTTAGCTTTCCTGAGCTAACAAGTTTTAGAAATTCTTGTTTACCAATTTCAGGGTCAATATTATACTGCGGATTAAGTAGCCTTAATGCTAAAGAGGATTGCTCGGGTTGAATTAACCAGAAACTTTTGTATTGAGATCCGTTTACTCGAAATTCAGCAATATTTTTCCGTTTGTATTTCGTTCTTTTTCCTTCAGGGTCCGTTAATCTAATTTTTTTATAGAAGTCTCGTCCTGCTCCCCGTTCATCAATGTACTCTACTTTACCAAATAAGGTATCGTTGTTATATAAAACAATAAAATCTGATAATACTCTATTCTGAGCCAATAAGTGTCCGCCCAAAAAGAAAATCATTAAGAACAGTACAATTGTTTTCATTGGGTAAATTTTGCTTGTGACGAATAGTTACTTTGTGATTGATTTTTGGCTGTTGTAAATCCACCAACCAGCATAAATGAGAATAAACTGTAATGCGACTCTTATTTCTGGTGCAGGAGAGTTTCCTATGGCTGGGTTTTCCTTCATTAAATCCCAAACATGTATTGGAAGAAAACCAATCATTAAAACAAAAAAGCCTAGCCCACCAATAAATCTATATTTTTCAATAATTAATAAAATACCAACCACTGATTCTATGATAGCTACTAAAATATTAGTAAGTAATTCTGGAAAAGCGTCGGGAATCAGTGGTGCGTAAAACTCTGGTTTTAAAATATGCATTACAGCACTCAACAGCAGAATTAGAGCAAACAAATACGATATGCCTTTTTTTATTCGGTTCATTATACAATTAGTTATTTTGATTAAATATTAATCAAAAATGATTAATATTTAATCTTATTGAGTTATATTTGAAACAAAAATAATGAATTTTGACAGAATTAAAGAGAAACTCAACATTTTAGCGGATGCAGCAAAATATGATGTCTCTTGCTCATCAAGTGGCAGTAAAAGGACAAATTCGGATAAAACTTTAGGGAATTCTTCAGGAATGGGAATCTGTCACACTTACACTGAGGATGGTCGCTGTGTTTCCTTGTTGAAGATTTTATTAACTAATCATTGTATTTACGATTGTGCTTATTGTGTTACCAGAAAGAGCAATGACATAAAACGAGCAGCCTTCAAGGTGCAAGAAGTGGTTGATTTAACCATTAGTTTTTACAGACGAAACTATATTGAAGGGTTATTTTTAAGCTCTGGTATTTTTAAAAATGCCGACTATACCATGGAGCGACTAGTAAGGGTAGCTAAAAAACTGAGACTAGAGGAACGTTTTAATGGTTATATTCATTTAAAATCAATTCCTGGGGCATCAGATGAATTGATGAGAGAAGCAGGGCTATATGCTGATAGATTAAGCGTAAATATTGAGATTCCAACCAAAAAAGGACTCAAATTATTGGCCCCAGATAAAAAACACTCTGATTTTATTAAACCAATGGCCAAGGTGAGAAATGAAATTATTCAGTATAAAGCAGATAAAAAAATATATAAAAGTACACCAAAATATGCCCCGGCTGGTCAGTCAACACAAATGATTATTGGTGCAAGTGGAGAGTCTGACCATCAAATTATTCAGACTTCTGACTTTTTTTACAAGCAATTCAAACTCAAACGTGTCTATTATTCAGGATACGTTCCTATTAGTTCTGATGACCGACTTCCCCAAATTGGAACAGCGGTTCCCATGTTGAGAGAAAATAGACTTTATCAAGCCGACTGGTTAATGCGATTTTATGGTTTTAGTGCTGACGAAATTGTAAATAATGATTTTCCAAATTTGGCCTCTGACATTGACCCTAAACTGGCATGGGCTTTAAGAAATATGCATCTTTTTCCGGTAGATGTTAACCTAGCCGATAAGGAAATGCTATTGCGAATTCCAGGTGTAGGTACAAAATCTGTTCATAAAATTATTAATGCTCGACAATTTTCTAGGTTAACTGAAACGCATTTAAAACAAATTGGAATTGCCATGAATAGAGCAAAATATTTTATTAAAAATGTGCAGGTTTCATACTTACAAGACTTAAGTCCTCATAAAATTAAACAACATATTTTAGGTAGCGGCACCAGCAAATATGAATCTCAACTATCACCTCAACTTACGCTCTTTTAACAACATGACTCTTATTTATGACGGTAGCTTAGAAGGTTTATTTTCTGTTTTTTATCACATTTATGCCCAAAGCATAAAACGGCCTATTATTGTTAAAGATTCAGCATTTCAACCTGGTTTGTTTGAAGAAGTAGATCATGTGCCAACCAATAATTACCATGCTGAACGTGTGATCAAATCTTTAAGAAAAAAAACGGGACGTCAGTTTTATCAATTCCTTTATGCGGCACATAACGATCGTGATGGCATTGAAAATAAATTGTTTGATTATGCTAAATACATTTGGTCTTCTTCAGTTCGTTTGAGCATTGATTATGCAAATCCCGCTGTTTTAAAAATTGCTCAATATGCAAAGTCCGTTGATAGAGAGAAACATAGAATGGAAGCGTTTGTCAGATTCCGACTGACTAAGGATAATATCTACTTTTCGTCTATAGCACCTGATTTTAACGTTATTCCGCTCATTAAAAAACATTTTAAGGAACGCTATGGTGATCAGCAATGGCTAATTTATGATTTAAAAAGAAACTATGGTATTTATTACAATTTAAACGCTGTAGAGCGTGTTGAATTGACCTTTAAAGCTGGAGCAAGAGGTATTTTGAATACTTCAACGGACATTTTTAAAGAAGAAGAACAAGAATTTCAGCTACTTTGGGCCAATTATTTTAAGAGCACCAATATAGAGTCAAGAAAAAACATGAAGCTTCATCTGCAGCATGTTCCGAAACGTTATTGGAAATATTTAAGCGAGAAGAGGTTATAAATTGACTTGATCGGGAATGGATCAACTCAAAGCTGAACTGCAAAACTCAAAAATGCAGGGTTTTTATTATCAGTCATGTCAACCTTTATCCACCCAAATTTGTTTCCATTTAACCTGAAAGCAATGTAGCTTATAGAATTAATATAATATAGGTTACCAAAAGATGGTCCTATTGTTGAAGGGTTTTCATACCAAAGGTCATAATAATGCTGTTGATTATAAAATTCAGTAGCGGCATCTACTTTTTCACCATAAATTAAATCTTTGACGAAATAAAAAGTCAATCCAGAACCTAGACCAGTATAGGTATATTCACTGTAAGTAAGAATTTCAAATTGAGATTGTTGAACCAATGAAAGATTAGGGAAAGGATCTGGGTATCCCGTAATTAAATGTAAACTATCTTCATTAAGTAACGAAAGATTGAAGGTAACATCTATTTCACCATCATTATTTACGTCTAATGAATCTGAGCCAAACCCATATAGATTAAGTGAATCCCAAGCTATCGAAAGATATAAAGGCGTAACGAATTCGTGGTGATAAAATGAAGAATCGTAAATACCAACATACATTGGTCTGGTGTTTTTCACACCACTTACATCATCTTTCTTACAGGAGTATGAAAAAACCAGAACAATTAATGCTATAGTTATTTTAGAACCCTTCATTATTATATGATACGTCATATAAAATCCATTCGTTTGGCAGAGTTTGGTTTCAATTCACATGAAGTCAACAGACATATCCTGTCACTCTCGGGTATTTTTCATCCAAGTAATTCATTGTAATTAATCAAAACTACTTTTCTGCTTTGATCGTCCAGTATTATTGGATTACGACATTCAGGCTAAAATACCATGCAATGGTTAGGTTGGTTGCGCATGCATTTTAGCCATTGTTATACTCAGTTTTTATTTAAAACATTTTATAAAATTCTTCTCGATTCTTTTCAAATCCCTTTAATTCATCAAGAGTCATATTCAAGAATTTAGTAGCTGACTCTTCATATTCAGCCCCAACTTTTTCCTTAACTATTTTTATTATCAATTCATGTGTGCTTGGATGATGTAAGTCTTTGAGATGAAAAGATGAATATCTCTTAATTGACTTAGGATACTGCTTTCGAAATCGCTGATACTGTTCATAGTAGTAATCCGTCACACCAACAGAAACAGCATCAAGTAGTTCCTCATCAATTTTACCAAGTGTTAAATCTGAGTATTCCTTTCTAATTAATTCAAGAAATTTCTGTCTTGAATCCATCTTAGGTTTTTTAGAGAATATTCCCATTTCATTTTAATTGAGCACAACGTTTGTGTAAAATTTCGTTGTTGCTAAGGTACTTAGCAATTATGAATTTTACATTTTGTTAGCTTTTCGCCTTTTTTGCCATAGTTGATATTAATAAATCATCCTCTATTTTTAAGAATGCTAAGAACAATAATTTTAGATAAGTGAAATATGCATATTCATGTTTTTCAACTGCGGCAGGGGTCAGCCTGTGAACCATGTAAATAGCTATTTCTTAAGTCTATACCATTCGTAAATTCTTTCTTATTTAAAAAATAATTAAAATAAGACTGTTCTGGTTTTGAAAATAAAGTACTTTCCAAATATATAATATTTTCTTCTAACATTTTTTTTACCTCATGTTGAAAATCAATCTGGTAATGATAGAATGAACCAACCTCATTTTCACGTAAATCTTTTAAAATTAGAACTCTTGAAATATTAGAGAATTGTATTTTATCGTTGCTATCTACAGTAATAAAATTGTTTTCAATTAGGTAATCTAATTTTGGTTTTTGATAGTCCTCATAGTTACTATAATGTACTTCTTCATTTGCAAGTAAGTCAAAAAATGTACTGTACTTCTCTTCTTTAAATGGTTTGACATATGCAAGTAGAGTTTGATTCGAAAAAAGAATATTAGAACACCCATTAATTATATTATTACTCTCATTTAAATAAATATATTTATTCGGATTAAGGCTTGGAATGTCTTTTATTGCTGAAGGAGACGAAGATATTTGCAGAAGTTCAAAGTCAATGATTCCATTTTCTACAAAAAGTTTATATTGTTTTAAAGCAGATTCAAATTCTGGAGCCAATAGCCTTACTTTTTCAAAAAAGGAAACGGCAGTTGGAGTAAAAAGACGAGCATTTGTCGCAAAATTGTATTTCTCTTGAAAAATAATAGTAAAAACTGAGTGTAATATGTTTTCCAATGAATTATTCATTTCATTGACTACTTTACTGTAAAGTATTATTTGAGCTTGTGCGGTCATCTCTGATATAGAAAAAGAAGAGCCAACTCTATATTCATTTTCTGACCTGACTCCAATAAGATTTTCTAATAGACCTACTTGATCTTTTTTACTAACTAGTTCAATTCTATTTTGATTATCAAGATATTCGAATAAGATTTTAAAATTTTTAAATAAAAAATAAGGAGCATTATTTTCTTTAATAAAATCCGCACTGTAAGAATAATGAATCGTTTGTTCATCATCTACATATCCATCTTTTATCTTTGTCAATTTTTTTGGAAAACTGACAGATACACCATAGCCCATTCCTTGATTTTTGGCAAAAATTTTTTCTGTTTCACTTTTGTGTAAACGTTTTGCCTTTAATCGCAGCTTATCGGAAATTTTAAAGCCCTTTCTATTTTTTGCATTTTGAATTAACTTAATATAATTATAATTAACAGAATTAGAATCTAAATAATCTGAGAGAATTGTTTCCTTATCAGATATATTAAGACAATGTGGTAAGAATTTTTCTTTTTTTCTAAAGTCATCTTTGACTTCGTAGACTGAAAGAATTAGTTCGGCAGACTGCGAATATGTCAAAAGGAAACTTTTAATTTCATCACTGTAGAACTGAACAAGTGGTTTATGTGTTAAAATTTCATTAATTAAAAATGGTTCACCTTCAAGAATAGAACTAAAAATGTTTTTTGATATTCTTTTGAATACTTTTTGATTGCTAAGTAACTCCCAAAATGAGTTGATATAATTTTGCAAAACTATACCATGAACAGCAAGAACATTTTTATCATTTATAGTTGCCATAAACCTTCCAATTACTTTACTGAATAAAATAATTTTATTCTTGAAGGTAACTATATCATCTTGCGTCCAACTTTGTAAATACATTTCATTGTCAAGAAATTTTTTCAAGTTGTAAATCTCTAGCACTTCGTTTACGTCTAAGTACTCAGCCTTTAAATCTGCACGTAAGATATGCTCGCCTTTCTGAAGAGAATGTCCCCAAGCCATATCCTCTCTTGAGTAAAACACTACTTTGCTTAAATCACTTTCACGCATTTTTTTGTAGTCCTTTGGTGACAGCTAACATGCGGGTAAACAACACTAGTGTTGTTTATTCCCATTATATTATTTTGGTTCCGTTGTTTTTAAATATCTTAAAATCAAAAAAATAAATCTTTTTTAGTTTTTTCACCTTTGTATGATGTATTCAATTTAGCTAGCCGTTTGTCATAAATTAAACGTTTGTAAATACTTGTAAGCATTTGTAAAATGAATATTTTAACCACCTTAACCAAATATAGAAAATTAATTTTAAAGCACTGTATATAATTCATTTAAACAAAAAACCCTAACAATAGATGTTAGGGTTTTTTTACTAGATTTATTTCGAATAATTAAGTATCGATATTGGCGTACTTGGCATTCTTTTCAATAAATGCCCTACGTGGTGGTACTTCATCTCCCATGAGCATAGAGAAGGTTCTATCCGACTCTATATCATCTTCAATTTGGACCTGGCGTAATGTTCTGAATTCTGGATTCATAGTAGTTTCCCACAACTGAATCGCATTCATTTCACCCAGACCTTTGTAACGTTGAACCCCAACACTTGATTCGGAACCAGAGCCCTTCATTTCCATAATCAATTTATCTCGCTGGTCATCATTCCATGCATACTGGCTCTTTTTACCTTTTTTCACTTGATAAAGTGGAGGTGTGGCTATATAGACATACCCTTTCTCAATTAATTCGCGCATATGGCGGAAAAAGAAGGTTAAAATCAATGTTTCAATGTGTGAACCATCCACGTCGGCATCACACATGATGATGATTTTGTGGTACCTCAACTTTTCGGTGTTTAATGCTCGGTGATCTTCTTCGGTACCCACCTTAACGCCTAACGCCGTGTAAATGTTCTTAATTTCTTCATTCTCGAAAATTTTGTGTTGCATGGCCTTTTCGACATTCAAAATTTTACCTCTTAAAGGCATAATGGCTTGAAAATGTCTGTCTCGTCCCTGCTTAGCAGTTCCACCCGCAGAATCTCCCTCTACTAAGTAAACTTCTGATTCTGCCGGATCTTTAGATGCACAATCAGCTAATTTACCAGGTAATCCTGAGCCACCCATGACGGTTTTTCGTTGAACCATTTCACGAGCCTTTCGCGCTGCATGACGGGCTTGAGCAGCCAGCACCACTTTATCGATAATAGCTTTCGCGTCTTTTGGATGTTCTTCTAAATAGTCCGATAGCATTTCACTTACTGCCTGACTAACTGGTGCAGTGACCTCACGGTTACCCAATTTTGTTTTAGTTTGCCCCTCAAACTGAGGCTCTTGAACTTTGACTGACACAACGGCCGTTAATCCTTCCCTGAAGTCGTCACCAGAAATATCAAATTTTAATTTATCGAGTAAACCAGACTCATCTGCATACTTTTTTAAGGTAGCTGTTAATCCACGTCTAAAACCAGACAAATGAGTACCACCTTCATGTGTATTGATATTATTCACATAGGCATGTAAATTCTCAGCATAAGAGGTGTTATAAATCATAGCTACCTCAACCGGAATCCCATTCTTTTCCCCATCAATATGAATTACATCTTCGATTAATGCCTCACGACTTTCATCCAAAAAGCGAACAAACTCACTCAACCCTTTTTCTGAATGAAAAACTTCTTTAAGGTACTCCCCTTTTTCATCAGTTTCTCTATAATCAACCAAAGTAACTGTGATGCCTTTATTCAAAAACGATAATTCTCTCATTCTATTGGCTAATGTGGTATAGTTATAGAGAATTTCGTCAAATATTTTAGGATCTGGTCTGAATTCAACAGTTGTACCTGTTCCGTCTATTTTTCCAATTTCTTTAATTGGACTTAGCGCCTTACCTCTTTCATAAGACTGCTCATAAATCGTCCCATTTCTATGCACGGTAGCGGTTAACGATTCAGATAAAGCATTAACAACTGAAACCCCTACACCATGTAAACCACCTGATACTTTATAAGAATCTTTATCAAATTTTCCTCCGGCACCAATCTTGGTCATGACCACCTCAAGGGCAGACACGCCTTCTTTTTTATGAATATCAACCGGAATACCACGGCCATCATCTTTGACACGAATGCCATTTCCTTCTAAAATTTCAACATAAATGTTATTACAATGACCTGCTAAAGCTTCGTCAATAGAATTATCAACAACTTCGTATACAAGGTGGTGCAAGCCTCTAATACCTACATCTCCAATATACATGGAAGGACGCATTCTTACGTGCTCCATTCCCTCTAACGCTTGTATACTATCTGCAGAATAATTCTGTTTGTTTTCTTCGCTCATATATTAATAATTTCTTTATTTTTTTGCCACCCAATACAAGGGTAAACAAAGATAATAAATTCAAGCGCTAAACCCCTTTAAATTCGGACGTATTAAGAGAAGTTTTCAACAGTAAATTAACATTTTAACCTGCCTAATAAATGTGGGTAAGAAGCCATTCAAAAAGGACGTTTATTTAATCTAAAAATGACCCAAATAATAATTGGCGCACCAATTAAGGATGTAGCAGTGTTTAATGGTATTCCCTCGTCAAATAACCTGACAAAAATGTCAGAAACCAAAGCTAGGATAGCCCCTAAAATAATGGTTAGAGGCATAATGAATAAATAATTTTGTGATTTGGAAAGCTGACGTGAAAGCTGGGGTACGGCCATACCTAAAAAGCCTATTGGACCGCAAAATACAGTGACAACGGCGGTTAAAATACCAGTGATAAGAATAATTTGTATACGAACCGCTTTGATATCGATACCAAATGACCGGGCATAGTCAATCCCTAAGGATAGTGCATTTAGTGGCTTCACCAATGCAAAGGTTAAAATCAATGATATTGAAATGACAATGGCAAATACGTTTAAATCGTTTGAAGATAAGCCCTCAAACGAACCTAAGCCCCAAAGTACAAAATCGCGTGTTGACTCTTTATCCGCCCATTGATATAAAACATTCAATATCGCAGATGAAAAGTAGCTCATCATTAAACCAATAACGAGTAAAGTCACCATTTGATGGACGTACTTCGACATGAGTAATAACAATAACAAAATACCGATAGCACCAATAAAACCTGCAGTAAGCGTTAATGTATAACCGGACATATTTTGGAGCGTAAGACCACCCAAAAGCACGACTGCGACACCTAAAGATGCGCCTGAACTTATGCCAAGTACTCCTGGTCCTGCCAAAGGGTTTCTGAAAAAAACTTGCAAAACTAAACCTGCAATTGAGAGTCCAGCACCAGCTAATAATGCCACTAAAGTTCTATTTAAACGGCTTTCAACAATATATTGATACGTTGGGTTAGATAGTGCATGATTTGACAGTACGTCCCATATATCAGCTGTAGACAGATTGACAGGTCCAATTCTTAAACTCAATATGCTTAATATTATCAGGATCGGTAAAAAAACAAGTAGCAATATGTTGTTTTTCAATTTAATCATTTCAATAATTGAAAATATTTGGGTTGATGATCAGTCATCTGATGGGTTAAAAACAGTATATCCTTTAACATGATATCAGGCTCCAAAATACCTTGTGTAAAATAACTCGAATAGCCTGTATTACAAAAAATAACCTGATTATTTTTTACTGAATTAAAAGTTTTGTAAACACCTTCCTCTTCTATTAAGTCCGACAATGAATAAGTTTCTGGGCGGTTAGCAATAATTATCCAATAGTCGGCCTTGTAGGCTTTGTTCCAGACTGATTCTTTTGAAAAAGACATATTGTCAAGGCCAAATGAATGATTATCGTACAAATACGTTAATCCAGCATCTTTAACTAGGTTAACACTTTGGGAGTTAGATGCGGGCATATCCCAAACATCTTTAAAGGGAAGGTTAAAAAAGAAAGTTTTATTTAATTTTTTCTCACTTTTTAAACGGCTATAATTAGCATTAATATGGTTGAAAATACTATCCGCTTTTTTTTCCTCTCCTATCAAAATACCAAAAAACTTAATCCATTCTAACCTGGCAATTGGCGTCTGTTCAAGATATTCTGAGACTAAGAGTGTTTTAACATTTGCTCTGGTATATTGATCACTCTCCAGCTCAAAAGGATACATTAGAAACAGATCAACACCCAGGCTGACAAGCCGTTCCATATTAACCTTATTATTTTGGTTGAGTTCAACTACTCCTGAATTAACTATTTTGTCATAAATGCTATCTTTAGGCATAAAGCTAATGTCACTTAACCCTACTACTTTTTGAAGACTGCCAAGCGCATTTAAAAACGTAATATGCGTGGTGGATTGACATGCTAACTTTTTCCAATTTGCTCTCCAGTATTTTGCTTTATGTTGTGATGGATATTTTTTCAAAACTAAGCTATCTTCAAACGGATATTTTGACGATAATGATTTAATAAGTAAGACCGCAACTGAATCTTTTTGAATAAACTCAAAACCTTTGGCGTATTTAATAATCGTTTTAAAATCTGATTGATAAATGTCTTCTATTTTTTCTGTATTGGTATCCTGTTTTTGCTGGCACGATATCAACAAAAAGACAACTAAAAAGCCAAATAATCTCATAACCCAAAAGTAAAAAAGAAAAAGGATTTTATATCACTAAAGCAAAGCTATTAATTGCTCTAATTTTATTCCTCTTGACCCTTTAAGTAATATAGTTTTTCCAGAAATTTCGCGTAAATCAATTCGTTTAATTAAATCGTTAGTCGTTTCAAAACTCATAGCTTTTGGTTTCTGAGATCTAAAAATTGAACCAACAAACAACGTTGAAATGCCTGATTGTTCAGTTATGTCAATAATAACTTGATGTTCCTGTTCTTTAATGTCTCCTAACTCTAGCATATCTCCTAAAATCATTAGCTTTTCCTTGGCAGATATGGCTTTAAAACTATCAATGGCTGATTGCATGCTAGAAGGATTAGCATTGTAACAATCTACAATAATCATATTTCTTTCGGTTTTTGTAACTTGAGATCTATTATTTGTTGGGATATAATTGATGATTCCACTATTGATTTTTTCGTTGGGAACTTTAAAGTAATGACCAATAGCAATGGCTAACAAATAATTATTTAAGTTATACGCCCCCACTAAATTAGTTTCTAAAACGGGAGAACTATATGTTTTACTTTGCCATTTAAAAGTGATAAAGGGATTAGCTTTCACAACAGATCCTTCAATATTATCAGATCCTTTGCCATAGCCAATTACGTCATCATGATTAATGATTTGATCGAATAAAATTTGATTTCCAAAATTTACAAATAGTTTTCCCTTAGAATTGGTAATGTTTCGATACAATTCTGTTTTGGTTTTAATGACACCATTAAGTCCTCCAAATCCTTCAATATGTGCCTTTCCAATATTTGTAATTACGCCAAAATTAGGGCATGCAATTTCAGATAGTTCTTTTATATCTCCAGGTTTATTAGCACCCATTTCAATAATGGCTATTTGATGCTTACTGTTTAAGTTCAATAAGGTAAACGGCACACCAAGATGGTTATTCAAATTCCCTTGCGTAACTAAAACATTATATTTTTGAGCTAGAACTGCATTGATAAGCTCTTTGGAGGTGGTTTTGCCATTACTCCCAGTTATGCCAATAACAGGAATATCAAATTGCTGCCTATGGTAACAGGCCAAATCTTGCAATGTTTTCAAAACATCTTCTACTAATATGATGTTAGAAAGATGTGCCAAACCTGGGTCCTGCACTACAGCATGCGTAGCTCCGCTCTCTAAAGCCTTTTCAGCAAACCGATTACCATCAAAATTTTCTCCTTTAATGGCAAAGAAAAGTTGATTGGCCTCAATCGTTCGGGTATCAGTGCAAATGCCATTTGATTTGACAAACAAAGCATGTAATTCCAGAATAGTCATAGTCAAGAAAATAATTCACGATAAAGATAGTGAGGTATGAAAATGATTCCACTAGGCCTAAAAGCAATTATCAACAATTAATTATTGACCTAAAACCTTAAATGCAGTTCTTCTGTTCCTTTGGTGTGCAATTTCCTGCTCTTCCTCTGTTTCAAGTGCATCAATGTACTTTTTGGTTAAAGTGACTATACTTTCGTCTTCTAATTGAATTTCAGCAGGTTCAGTCTCTCCATAGCCTTTTGGTTTTAAACGATCGAAAGAAATACCTTGTTCTATTAAATAATCAACCACACTTTTTGCCCTATCATCAGATAGTCTATTATTGTATGCATTAGATCCTCTATAATCGGTGTGCGATCTTATTTCAACACTTAAATTGTTATTTAACTCTAAAAACTCAACCAGTTTATCAAGTACTTCAATCGATACTGGTCTGAGCGTAGCCTTATTATAGTCATATTCTATGCCTTCAATGGTAATCTCTTGCTTTGGAATTTTCTCTAAATAAAAATTCTGTCTGAATGTTTTTGATAGGGGTTCTTCAATTGTCGATATCAATGCCTGATCTGCAAAATAATCAACTATGCTAGCCTTGGCAAAATAATCCATTTCTGGTTCAAGAACCAATCTATAAAACCCGTTTTCATCAGCCATCACTTGTAATGGCTCATTCGACTGAGAAATATCTTTTAAGAGAACTGTTGCACCCGGAATAGGCAGGCCTGTGGCTTCATCAAATACATATCCCTCTATGGCAAAACTGAGTACTTCCTTGTGAATGGTATATAATTTATTGCAAAATTCTATTCTGGTCTGGTTAGTTCCACAATTTAAGCATTGGTCTCTATCAGAAGTTAAGAATCCATCTTGTAAATCTTTATCAATTATAAAATGAGAGTCGTCTCTATTGGAATTAACTGGGGCTCCCACATTGAACCCCATTTGATACCAATCTGAGTTAAAATCCCATTTGGCTAAAAAGATATCATACCCTCCAAAACCAATATTTCCTTTTGAGGCATAATAAAGCGATTGAGTTGACTCATGAACAAATGGACTAATCTCGTCGTCTGGTGTGTTAACGTTGAAACCTAAATTCTGTCGATTAATAGGGAGTCCGTCATCATCCAAATCTGACAACCAAATATCTATCCCACCTTCTCCTCCAGGCATATTTGAAGCAAAAAACAATTGCTTTCCATCTTTGGTCAAATATGGGTCCATTGATTTAAAATCTTCAAAATTTACAAATGCGCTGAGCGGCTTAGGCAGTTGCCAAGTATTATTTTTCTTTTCTGAAAAATAGATCTTTGTATCTTTTTTGTTTAACGAATTTACCCTTGTAAAATAGATTCTATTGCCGTCTGATGACATTGAAGCGCTTCCCTGATGCCGTCCTGATGAATTTATGGTAAAAGGTAGTTTTTTTGCTTTTTGTAGTCTACCATCATTCTTTCTTTCAATAATGTAAAGAGATAAAAGATGGATGTCATTCGTATCTCTTAAACTAAAAAATTCATCTTCGGAAGGAACCGCAGAAAAGACATAACTTTTAGGCGAAACCTGCTGTAAACCATAAGAGGTCGGACTAAAATTGAGTAATGAATCTGCCATCTGAACAGTGTATTCATCATTCGTATTTCCTAAATCTTTAGCAAACTCACAGCTCAATATTCTTGTCTCAGCCAGCTTATAAAACTTATTATCGGGATTAACAATATCAACTTTAATAAACTTATCGAATTCAATTTGAGCCTTATCATATTGATGATTCTTCATCATGGTTTCTGCATAAAAATACCTTGTATATGGAAATTCATCAAGCGGATATTTTATAGCTTCTTTAAACCAAACAAGTGCACTTTCATAATCATTCAATTTTTCATATGCTTCAGCCATTTTATGAATAATAATTTTTTCATTTCTTGTGGGGCTGGCCGGAGGCAATAAAACTTGGTTTGTATCCCTTTCAAGTACTTTTATATCACTCCTCACTTCGTAAGGCACATAACCTAAATCATCTTCAATATCAATGGGGTAAAGCACTTTTGTAAAGTAATCAATTGCTTCGATATACTGTTGCTTTTCAAAAGCATTAAAACCTTCTATTATTAAATTATCGTTTCCTTGCGCATTTGCAGTTTGCAAAGCCGATAAAATAACACAATATAGTATAACGATATGGTATTTGACTTTCATCAAGGAATTTTAGGACACTTTTCTAATGAATATTGTTTAGGTTTATTAAAAACATATGTTAACGAAAATTCTGAAGCGCCTCTACCATTAGAAATCGACTTTAAATTAGAAATATTTATGTCATAGCTTATTCTCCCTGTAAAACTGCCATATTTGGCGCCAAGCTCAACAATTACAGCATCTCTTTCTGAACGATATGTTCCACCAGCTAAAAGAAAGAAATTAGGATTCTTTAAATGGTAATGACCTAAAAAGCCATAAGTAATCTCATCTACTTTATCTTGATATTGGACAAACATTTTGGGTGTTAAACTAATTTTATCAGTAATTGTTATTCTGGAACCAGCATGAAACTGAAATCTGGCTGCTAATTTATTGCCAGCATCTAAAAAAGATTCTTCAGGAAAATTAATATGATAAGCTACCAAACCAGCAAAAGGGTTAAACCGTGAATACCGATTTGCATAAGTGTAGACTATACCTACGTTTACATCTAAATTAAGTGTTGAATTAGATGCAAAATTTTCTCCAGAAGGCAATCCAGGATCAAATTGCCCTCCATTAGCTTCAATATATTGCTGCTGAAAGGTCAGATCATTTGGGTTAACAGATTTCTGAAAAGCACCAACCTGAAGTCCATAAGACATTTTGTGATTTTTATTAGATCCAACTAAATGATGATAAGCTATACTTGGCAGAACAGAAATATGGTTATAGTTACTTATGCCTGCCCTTCTATTAGCAATTTGTCCACCAAAAGCCCATTTTCCTTTATTAAAATCAACGCCAACCAAATAAGTTGTAAAAGGCTTATTTGCTATAGCAGTCCATTGATTTCTATAATGCGCATGAAGCCTCATATCACCTCTAAACTGCCCTGTTAAAGCAGGATTGATATTTAAAGCCGCAGCATCATATTGTGTCAAATGAAAATCCTGAGCATTAGAATTAACCCTACAAAAAAACACTAATATGACAACAATAGAAAGTTTCATTATTTTATGATTGTAACATCACCAGAAATTTCAATTTCCTGCCCATAAATATTTTTCACCCAAGCTGTGTATATATAAACACCAAGCGGCTGAGGTTCACCATTGAAGGTTCCATCCCATCCCTTGTCGTTAATATCATTAGTTTGGAATAATAAACCACCCCAATTATTGTAGATTCTAAAATCAATCTCTTCAAAACCTGTTCCAAGAATCATTAGATAATCATTTACTCCATCTCCTCCAGGAGAAAATGCTGCAGGTACCTGCGGTCCATGGGTAATAAAAACTTCTTGAATTGATGTATCTCTGCATCCGAGCTCATCAAAAACGATTAAAGAAACCGCATAAGCTCCTCCGGAATTGTAGGAACTTTGTGGCTTGATAAGATCTGAAGTGTCTCCATTATCAAAATTCCAATTCCACTCTACAATGGGTGCATTATCGGAATACGATTGCGAATTAAATGAGATTACATCATTCACTTTTGCTGGGTTTGGGAAAAAAGTAAATAAAGATACTGGTTGAGGATAAATCGAAATTTGATTAACTACTGAATCGATACAACCAAACCCTGATTCAACAATCAGCTTTACATTGTAATCTCCTAAAGTATCGTATTGATGGATTGGATCTTGAACGTTTGAGGAATCACCATCATCAAAATGCCATAACCACGACACAATTTCTGTACTATCTGCATAAGATTCATCAATAAATACAGCACCATATATACATGGTTCAGGAACAATAAAATCTGCTTTTGGAAGGTCATTTACTTTTATTGGCGCACTAATAGAATGAGCACAACCACTCGAAGTTGTGATAGAAAGATTGACATCAAAATACCCCGTGTCCGAGAACAAATGTCTTGGATTTCTAATTGAATATAAAGAATCTTCAATGCCCCATTCCCATTGTACTATTTGCTCCACGAAACTTGACTGATCAGTTAATTCAGTAGGGGTATTAATACAAGCAGATAAAACTTGAAAATCAACCTCAGGTAAGGGAAGAACTGTTACCATAATGGTATCCTCGTCTGCAGTGCATCCATTATTGTTAGATGAGCTAAATATTAAAGTAGCAAATCCAAAGTCAGAATCTGCTTGACCAGAAAAATAAGTTGTTGTTAAATCTGAACTAGACGGAGAAAAGTAACCATCACCTAATGAAGACCAAATCCCACCTCCTGTATTTGAAGTGCCCGTTATTACTATAGAATCAAGGTAACAAATTGTATCTGAACCAACAATACTTACATGAGGTATTGGGGCAAAAGTAATGGTTAGCGTATCATTATTTGTTTCACATCCGTAAGCATTTACTGAAGATAAAACAAGATCAACACTTCCACTCAATTTGTCTGCCTCACTTGGATCATATGTTGTTGAAAGCAAGGCTGAATTAGCGATACTTCCCGTACCTAGCGAAGACCATAATATTTGGCTTCCGTTGGAAACTGAACCATTGATCGAAATCAAAGATTGATCTTCGCAAACCGTAAAATCAGACACGACTGATACATCTGGAGTCTCAATAATATCAATTTTTATTGTATCAGTAATAATTGGGCAGTGCGGATTCATTGCTGATTTAACAACCACAAAAGTTTGTCCACTGTTAAGTTCACCAGTACTTGCTGTGTAATCAACCGTGTAACTTGCGTTGTTTGGATTAAAGTTACCTCCATTTCCTTCCCAAACTATACCCGCAGAATTCTGAGATGTTGCCGTTAAACTAATAGTTGGCGAAGAAACGCATAAGGCCGTATCTACGCCTCCAATAACTGAAGGTAAAGCAAGCACTTCAACTATTTTTACTATTGTATCAGTACAACCAGAAAGCGTTGAAGCCACTAATTTGACATGATAAGTCCCTGGCATATCATAATCATGGTTATCATTCTGTAAGAGTGAAGAGCTCATATCACCAAAATCCCATTGCCAACTATTAATGTTTGTTCCATCTGAGGAAGAAGCATCTTGAAAACTAATAATTTCCTCTCCACAAATGGTATCTGAACTAACAAAATCGGCAGTTATTTGATGTAAACTAACGTCTTTTGCAATGGTATCGGCACATTGAGTTCCTTTCTGAGTGATTAAAGTAACTGGGAATGTGCCGTAATTTGGAAAGGTAAAATTAGCCGATTCTAGAATGCTAGAATCACTTAATTGCCCTGTTCCAAAACTCCAAAAAAACGAATCGGCATGAGAAGAACTTAAATTCGAAAATTGAACGTTTTGAGAGTTGCATATTATAGTGGGAGAAAAGTCAGGTAAAGGAACCGAATTAACATGCACGGTTTTGATGACAGTATCTCTACAACCATTATCGGATGCTAGAATCATTTCAACAGCTAAATCGCCAGTTTGGCTAAAACTGTGGTTAACTATGGTTCCGGTATCTAAATCCACATTATTAAATCGCCATGCAGTATATGCGATTAAATCGTTAGAGCTGGCAAAAGAATTGCTAATAAAATCACTTGTTTCGCCGACGCATAGTGTATCATCAGATATAAATTGCCCCGTAACGTTAGATATTTTAATTTGAAGGTGAGCGGTATCTGCGCACAAGGTTCCTTTTTGGGCCATTAAAGTAAGATTATAAATACCATTTGAAGGAAACGTAAAAATCGGTTCTTCTAAATCACTTGTATCGGCTGGATTTCCTGTTCCGAAATCCCACCAAAAGCCATTTGCTCCTGCGCCACTCTCATTTTTCATTTGTATTGATAAACCTGAACAAACATCTATATTACCTATTGCAGCATTTTTAGGCGGTGGACAGTCTAATACATTATACTGAAAATCCCTCACTATAGTCCCAATTTTCACCCCATTTCTATACTCATCAACTCTTACTGCGACTAAATATTGACCAACCATTTCCGGAATTCCGGTTAGAAGGCCAGTACTGCTAAGAGTTAACCCATTACCTGAAATTGAATTTAAAGGATTAGTGGCAGAAAAACCAGGTAGATAAGAAACAGTATTGAAAGTAATATTATCAGGTGCCGTTCCGGTAGAACTGATCGTAGGCAATAATGAAGCGTATGGTACACCAGAGTTATGTGGGGGACCGGAATACTCATTTAACCCATGATATGGTGTGATTAGAGTATAAGACAATGAGTCACCATCTACATCAGTTGCAGAAAAATCATAATTCAAATCTTGGTCTTTACAGACATAAACTGGAGGATATGAATTAAAAACAGGACTTGAGTTAGTTGGGTAAATGACTTTATCTGGAACAAAGGTATGCAAGCCTTCACCATATGTTAACGGACTATTTATATTCGCTACAGATCCATTTCTGCAACAATCTGTATAAAAAAGATGATATCCCCCACTTTGTGAAGGTAAGGTGATGACTTTAGAATAAACACCTAATTCTACACAAACACCAGGATTAAATGCACACGTATCAATATATGGGTCTAACGTATCCCTTAATATCAGAGGTAGTCTGACAAAACTTGTAGCTGGAAGCGTTCCGTCTCCCATTCTAATCTCTAATCTTAGAGATGTAGAGAAATTAATACTCTGAGGACTACAATCTTTGTATAATCTAATAGATACCTTGTAGGTAGAGTCGCCTAAGTGCTCATAAACCAAACTACCACCAACAATGTGTGTAGCATTAGCTTGCATGTTAAGACATACTATGCTGAAAATCAGTATAATATTTTTCATCATCATATTATAATTACAAAGGTATTACATTTTTTCCGTTCACCCTGAGCTTTTATCATTCTTTAATCCAACAAAAAAGCAGCTTTATAGCCGTTTAAAAGCTATTCGTCTAAGAAATACTTCTTTTTTTGATAATTCAAATGGGTATACTTAATCAGGTGTATAATAGTTTCCTTTTTTCAAAAAAAGACAAAAGAAAAAAACACATTTTCTTTTAAGCAATAGTGAAAAACTTAGATAAAACATGAAATTAACGGTTTTTACTAAAAAAATAATCAACATGAAGCGGGCAATCAAAAGGTTAATGTTATATGTTAAAATTGGAGCTTGCCCGATAAATGCTTCCTCAAATGGAATTTTTTTAAAAAATTTATTACTACTTTTCCATCCTTATAAATTTCATATATGATTAAGATATTTAAGTATTTAACTTTTAGTTTAGTTGGTCTAACTATATGTAATTCTATATTCGCCGCTGATATTGTAGGAGGCAATATATCATATGCTTATACTGGAACTGCAAATGAATATTCAGTAACTTTAACCTTATATAGAAACTGCGGTGGAGCAAATCTTCAGAACACTCAACCCATATTGATTAGTAACGATTGTGGTGAGGCAAATCCATCACTAACACTCAATAGGAAAGAAATTAATGAAGTGTCTCAAATATGTACAACTCAATTGCAAAATACGGAATGTAACGGTGGAAATTTAAAAGGTGTTGAAGAACATATTTATAACGCTGTTGTCGCTCTTCCAGCACCGTGTGACGCATGGACATTTAGTTGTCAAGTCGGCAACAGAAATACTTTAACTAATATATTGAATTCAGCTTCGACACAGTTTTATATCGAAACGAAAATGTATTCATCTACTGACATTAGCAATAACTCACCAACTTTAAACTTTCAATCAACACCATACATATGTACCAATCAGGCTTCCAACTATGATTTTAGTATTAAAGAGCTAGATGGAGATTCATTGAAGTGTCAATTCGTCAGTGCACTTGGAAATTCTGGGTCAAGTTTAAGTTATGCACAAGGTTTTACATCTAACCAGCCCATTCCTGGCATTCAGATAGACTCAGAAACAGGTTTAATTTCTTTTGCCCAAAGCTCTGCTGGAAATTATGCTATTGCTATTATGGTGTCAGAGTTTGACGTCTGCGGCAATTTAATAAGTAGTATGTTACATGATGTTCAGGTTGATGTTGGACAATGTACAAATCAAGTGCCTGCCATAATTGGACCTTCTAACATTATTCAAAACTTCAATAATTTTGGCACCAATGCTAATATCAGTGCTACCAATACCATCAATTTATGTACTAACGATAAATTTTGTTTCGAATTCCAATTTAGTGACCCTGACATGGGAGACAATGTATTTCTCTCTTCCAACGCTACCCAACTATTACCTGGTGCAACATTTATCCAAACGAGCTTAGGAAATCCATCAACTGGACAAATATGCTGGGAGTATGTTCAAGGTTATGAAGGCTCCCTTATTTCAATTCACGCAACTGACAATGTCTGCCCTATCCCAGGTTCTACAGATGCTATAATTAAATTAGATATGCCACCAACGGTTTTTGCAGGTATTGATAGTACAAAAAACATATGTGGGAATATCGGAACAACTGATTTATTTGGTTATTCTAGTGGACGCTTCCAAGATAATGGACAATGGTTTGATCCTAACGACAATCCAATTTCCAATATTGTTACGAATACAAGTTCATTAATTAGTGGTGTTTACTATTATGTAGTAGTTCCTGATACAGCTGGATTACTTTGTGGAAATCCTCCACATCCATGTATTTTACCAGATACCGCATTTATTACAATTAATACGAGTTCTCCTCAATTTAGTGCTTTTTGGAGTCCATTTAGTATTGTTAATGAAACATGTGATGGTTCGAATGACGGAGAAGCAGAAATAGGACCGATTACAGGAAACTCTGGTCCTTTTACTGTTACATGGAAAAGTCCTTATAGCGGAATTCATGACACTCAAACCGTTGCTAACGGTAGTAAGGCTAGTCAAACCAATCTTTATCAAGACTTAAATGGAGCAGAACCGTGGACTGTATCTATTACAGATAATTCAAACTGTTCAATAACTCAAGAGTTCTTTATTTATCATGGTAATTGCCTGGGCATTGCAGATGAGACTGTTACTTACAGTGCACTATTTATAACCCATCCAAATCCAGTTGATCAACTATTGTTTATTGAAGTATTTGACTCATCAGAAAAGTTGGTTTTATCAGATATTGAGGGTAAAATAATCAAAGAGCTACAAAACCTCAAAAAGGGCAATCATGTAATCGACGTGTCTGACTTGGAATCTGGGATTTATATCGTAACAGTTTTCTCAGAAAGGTCAACCTCTAGTCAAAAAATAATAAAGTATTGATTCTAGATTAATTGATTTGATTTTGCAAAATAGAATTCACGCAACGCATACCATCAACTGCTGCTGAAACTATTCCTCCTGCATAACCTGCCCCTTCGGCACATGGGTACAATCCTTTTATATCAATATGCATCAAGGTTCTATTGTCTCTTGGTATTCGAATTGGCGAGGAGGTTCTCGATTCAGGCGCATGTAAAATGGCAGAATCCGAAATAAACCCAGGTATTTTTCTATCGAATTCAATAAATGCTTTATGTAAACGATTAGCAATAAAATCCGGAAAAATGGTCTTTAAATTAACTGAAGCTAAACCTGGCACATATGATGTTTTTGGTAACGATTCAGATTGCCTATCAGCTATAAAATCAGTTAGTCTTTGAGCAGGTACTTTTTGAGTACAGCCAGCAGCCTTCCAGCATTTATGCTCTATTTCTTTCTGAAATTGTAAGCAAACAAAAGGATCTTCTTTTTGAAAGTTTGGTAATTGTTCCGGCTCTATTTGTACAACTATCCCTGAATTGGCGTAAGGATTATTCCGTTTAGAAGGTGACCACCCATTAGTCACCACTTCATTTTGCTCAGTAGCGCAAGGCGCTACAATCCCACCTGGACACATGCAGAAAGAAAACACACCTACTCCATCAACCTGAGTCACTAAACTATAAGAAGCTGGAGGTAATAAATCGTCGTTATGTACTCCATGGTATTGAACCTCGTCAATAAAATGTTGGCTGTGCTCAACACGAACACCAAGTGCAAATGATTTTGCTTCAAGCCTAATATTCCTTTTATCTAACAAGTCATAAATATCTCTTGCTGAATGTCCAGTAGCTAAAATTAAATTTGAAACGTTGAACCTTTTATTCCCATTTATTTCAATCTCATTCACTTCATTATTTTGAATGAAAATATCTGTTAACTTAGATTCAAAATGGATTTCACCGCCATATTGTAAAATAGTTTCTCTGATCGACTCGATTATTTTTGGCAACTGATTTGTACCAATGTGCGGATGAGCATCAATAAGAATGGAATCACTAGCACCAAAAAACACTAGCCACTCTAGCACTTTTTTTACATTTCCTTTTTTCTTTGATCTGGTATATAACTTGCCATCAGAATATGTCCCTGCTCCTCCTTCACCAAAACAATAATTCGATTCAGGATTGACAATCATTTCTTTATTGATCTTTGCTAAATCTCTCCTCCTATCCCTCACTTTTTTACCTCTTTCAAAAATAATTGGTTTAGTATCATTTTCAATAGCAGATAAAGCAGCAAAAAGACCAGCAGGACCTGCACCAACAATATGGACAGTTTTTTTTGAAGACACGTCTTTGGGATTGAAATACGCTTGTACTTCAGGAATAGTATCTCCTATATATACCTGGTATCTTAGTTGGTAAACAATTTTAGAATTTCGTGCGTCTATTGATCTCTTGATTAATTTTGAGCCAGAAATATCGATCAATCTGACATTTAATTCTTTTGAAATTTTAGAATTAATATAATCTTGATCAGCAATTTTTTTGTACGGAATCCTTAAATCAATTGTTTTGACCATGGCTAGCAAATATAGATGATTTTTGAAGATTGAATTAAAAAAAATATACTACTTTTGTACCAAATTTTAAGAAATTATGTCGATAGCTCAATTATTCGAAAGTGGTGAAAGAACCCAAGATAAAGGCCAATTTATGAACTTAGTACTTTTAGCTAATGCTGATGGAGTACTTGATGATAGTGAAGTTACGCTTTTATTTAAATTGGGTCGTCAAATAGGTTTAACATATACCCAAATTGGAAATATTATTGACGATCCTAAGGGACATTATGTTATTCCTCCAGCAGGAAAAGATGAAAGGTTCGAAATGTTGCTTGATTTAGTTAGAGTGATGGTTGTTGACAACCAAATAGATCCTCAAGAGATAAAGCTAATGGAAAACTTTGTTGTTCAATTGGGATATAAATCTTTAGACGACTTGGATATTGAAAGTATTGTTGCACTTATAAAAAGAGGTGAGGACAACGATACTATTTTAACAGAACTCGGGTAAGAGCATTATTATATTGTTTGACTAAAACCATTTTATAATTATAGAATGGTTTTTTTATCAGCTAATTATACCGGTCTAATAATTTGAACTTTTTCAGTATAATTTTCATATCCATTAGTGTAGTATGATTTCTTGCATAAATCAAGTTCATCCTTGCAACTACATCAGCTGTTTTTTCTCCACCTTTCAGTAGGATAGAACTCGCAGACAGAATTCCTCGCTTTATTTTAGGCAATTTCAAGCTTGTTGCATGCTCTAAATGAGCATAGCCCACAAATGAACTCTTTCCTACTAACACCTTTATCATATTTTTCAAAAATTGTAATTTCGATTTGAAAAACCAGATAATTATTGGGCTTAATACGAGCAATAAAATAGACAAGAAAAAATCAAGTAATCTTTTATTACGAACATGCGCAGGCTTATCAATTTGATTGATGTCCATCATATATAGCTCATCCTTGGCATCAATGCTTGTACTACCAATCACAAATGATGATTCTGGTTGAGATATTTTAAAATCAAGTTGTTTGGAATCAAGCTGCAGCATTTGGTCAATAATGGCCTCTGCAGAAACGTTTTTTGCACAAAAAATAACTTCATTGATGTGATGAATATCTATCACCTGATCCAATTGATTAAATGTACCAACATACTGATTATTAATTTTTTTTTCAGAAGGGGACAAAAATAGTATTGATTTAACCTTTGTATTGGCTTGCAACAAAATGGACCTCACACGTTCTGTCTCTTTTTCGTCACCAACAATAACAAGGTTTGTTTGATTCTTTCCACCAATTCTGTATTTATCTCCCCCAATATAACTAAGCAAAATTCTTGAGAGTAAATAATACAACATTGTAAATGTACCTCCAAGTAAAATAATTAAGCGAGAAAATTGAAAATCTTTGGAAAGCAAGGCATAAACGGCCAGTATAATCCCTGTACCTACAAGACCTCCTACAATGTGCTTTCCTAATTTCACTGGTTTGTCGTATCCTCCAGCAAAAATTTGACAAATTAACCAGACCAATCCGTAGATTGGCAAACTCCAATTAATAACTGACTTCGGATAAATTATGTCTTTTGCTGATTCATAAAAATGAGTGAGAAGGAATAGTCCAAAAAGCAAAATACAATAGTCAATTATAGGCAGAAGCAATCGTTTAACCAGCCTAGATAAAATGGCAAGACCTGCTCTAAAATAGATAGCCACATTAATTAGAAAAGAAAAAAGCTTTGCGTTTTTTTGTGAGAAGTGTTTTTTAGCAAAAATGATCATAGCGTTATAAAAAACAAACACATAATTAACGCTGCTCTTTTTAGTACTTTCTCCTTTATAATGTATGATTCTTGTTTTTGGATAATAATAGTTCTTATACCCCCCTAAAATCAGTCGGTAGCTTAAGTCAATATCTTCTCCGTACATAAAAAAGGTTTCATCAAGTAATCCTACTTCATCTAGCGCTTTTCTTCGCATGAGCATAAAAGCGCCAGATAAAATTTCAATACTATGAATCTCATCTTTGTCCAAATATGACAAATGATACTTTCCGAATCGCTTAGATTTTGGAAATAATCTTGACAAGCCAAATATTTTATAAAACGCAACAACAGGAGTTGGTAATCCTCTTTTTGACTCAGGTAAAAATACACCTTTGCCATCAATCATTTTAACTCCTAGCCCTCCAGCGTCTTTATGTTGATCCATAAATTCAACCACTAATTGAAAAGTCTCTTCCTCTACTACGGTGTCTGGGTTAAGCAAAAGCACGTATTCTCCTTTAGCCATTTCAATAGCTTGATTATTGGCGACTGAAAATCCTGGATTATTATTGTTCGCTATTAAATTAACTTTTGGAAATTTCTTCCGAACCATGTCCACAGATCCATCAATGGAGTTATTATCCACTACAAATACTTCTCCACTTACTTTTTCAAGCGCTTTGAAAGTTGAGTTTAAACATTGCTCTAAAAAATAAGCAACGTTATAATTGACTATGATTACAGATAACTTCAACTAAGACTTGTTTTGGCGCAAATATAAGTTTTAAATGATAATGTAGTACTAACAAAAAAGGGAAGCGTTTATTACACTTCCCTTTTTTAATTTTTAATAATCATCTTTCAAGCATCCAGGTTCTTGTTTTGAGGAGTGGTTCTGCTTGCTTATATTTTAACTCCTTAACTTCACCCGATTGTAAATGACGGATTTTAACCCTCTCATTTCTGCCAATTTTAGGTTGACTAACAATTGGCTTTGATTTTGGTCTTTGACCTTGATTTCCTGAGTTAGCGCTTGCTTCAGCATATCCTTCGCTACCTGCAAATTCTGGTGCAGGAGTACTTGAGACTTGTCCTTGATCAAAAGCATGACCGACATCTTCAAAATCAACTACTTCTGTTTGTCTAGGGTCTTGAGCAGCGTCTTTAGGCAAGTTAGCTCTCACGAGGAAAGAAATAACCTCTTTACTCATTTTACCCGTCATTTGAGTAAATAAATCAAAGGCTTCCTTTTTATATATCACTAATGGATCTTTTTGTTCTATTGATGCATGTTGTACAGATGTTCTTAAATCATCCATTTTTCTGAGGTGTTCTTTCCACTCATTATCGATAAAACCGAGCGTAATCATCTTTTCGATTTGTCGTTTCAAAATTTTACCTTCAGATTCAACTCCTTCTTGAAGCGGAACAACAACATTCATTGATTTTTCCTGATCGGTAATAGGGAAAGCCATGTTCTTATACTTGTCACCCTCATTTTTAAATACTTGCTCCAAAACTGGCTTTGCTTTTTTAATCAATCGATTTGATTTTTCGTTATAAGCCTCAACGGTCTTATCATACATCAAATCAATCAACTCACTTGGATTAATTGTTTTAAATTCATCCTCTGACACCAGTTTATCAATCCTTAAATAGCGTGCGACTTCAAATTCGAAATTAGCAAAATCCTTTTTCGGAAAATTATCATTCACAATGTCTTCAACCACATCATAAAACATGTTAGAAACATCCAAACCTATTCTATCACCCAATAAAGCATTTTTTCGACGTCTGTAAATGGCATTTCTCTGCGCATTCATTACGTCATCATATTCTAAAAGATTTTTACGGGTACCAAAATTATTCTCTTCTACTTTTTTCTGAGCCCTTTCAATCGATTTTGAAATCATTCCATGTTGAATAACCTCTCCTTCTTTATAGCCCATCCTGTCCATAATCTTAGCAATTCTTTCAGAACCGAATTTACGCATCAGGCTATCTTCTAATGAAACAAAGAACTGCGAAGATCCTGGATCTCCCTGACGACCTGCACGACCTCTTAACTGTCGGTCTACGCGACGAGAGTCATGACGTTCTGTACCGACTATAGCTAATCCTCCAGCAGCCTTTACCTCATCACTTAGTTTGATATCTGTACCCCTACCAGCCATGTTAGTTGCAATGGTTACTTTTCCTGCATTTCCCGCTTCAGCAACTATTTCAGCCTCTTGCTGATGATATTTTGCGTTCAAAACACTGTGCTGTATTTTCCGCATAGATAGCATTCGGCTCAATAATTCGGAATACTCCACAGTAGTTGTACCAACTAGTACCGGTCTGCCTTGTTTTACAATTTTATCAATTTCGTCAATAACAGCATTGAATTTTTCTCTCGCAGTTTTATAAACCATATCCTCCTGATCCTTTCGCGCAATAGGACGATTGGTAGGAATGATGACAACATCTAGCTTATAGATATCCCATAATTCTTGTGCTTCAGTTTCTGCTGTACCAGTCATACCAGACAATTTATGGTACATTCTAAAGAAATTTTGCAGCGTAACCGTAGCGTAAGTTTGAGTAGCAGCTTCAATTTTTACATTTTCCTTTGCTTCTAATGCTTGATGAAGACCATCTGAAAAACGACGACCTTCCATCATTCTACCCGTAGACTCATCTACAATCATTACTTTACCATTCATTACCACATACTCTTCCTCTTTGAAGAATAATGTGTATGCCTTTAATAACTGGTTAATGCTGTGAATTCTCTCCGACTTAACCGTATAATCTTTAATTAATGTTTCCTTTTTAGCCAGCTCTTTATCCTTAGCTAGTCCTTCATTTTCAATATCATTTAAGGCAATTGAAAGATCTGGCAATATGTAATAGTTCTCACTTTCTCCTTTAGAGAGTAGATCAATCCCTTTATCTGTAAGCTGAATTGAATTCTGTTTTTCACTGATCGTAAAATATAACTCCTTATCAATTTTTGGCATTTCCTTTTCTCGATCTTGCAAATAAAAATTCTCTGTTTTCTGCAGCTGCGCTCTAATACCAGGTTCACTTAAATATTTAATTAGAGCCGTATTTTTTGGAAGTCCTCTGAAAGTTCTCAACAGCGCAATACCTCCTTCTTCGATTTCTTCTTTAGTAGCTGTGCCGTCTTCAATGCCTTTTAGTTTTTGCTTAGCTTCTATCAATAGGCCATTTATCAACTTTCTCTGCGCTGCGACAATTTGCTCAACTTTAGGTTTTAAAGCTTGATATTCTTGCTTATCTCCGCCTGCAGTCGGCCCTGAAATAATTAAAGGTGTTCTGGCATCATCAATCAATACAGAATCAACTTCATCAACAATAGCAAAATGAGGTTTTGGCTGAACAATTGACTCTGGATCGGAGGTCATATTGTCACGTAAATAATCGAAGCCGAATTCATTATTGGTTCCAAATGTAATATCCGCTTGGTAAGCCTCTTTCCTTTGAGGTGAATTGGGTTGGTGTTTATCAATACAATCTACTGATAACCCATGGAACTCATATAACGGTCCCATCCATTCAGAATCACGTTTTGCCAAATAATCGTTTACGGTAACTAAATGAACTCCTTTTCCTGCCAAAGCATTTAAGTAAACAGGCAATGTAGCAACCAATGTTTTACCTTCACCAGTTTGCATTTCTGCAACATTACCTTGATGTAGGACTGCCCCACCATAAATTTGAACATCATAGTGAATCATATTCCATGTAATTGGAGTTCCCGCAGCATCCCATGACATATCCCAAACTGCTGTATCCCCTTTAATTGAAATATGATCTTTTTTATCAGCTAACGCCTTATCAAAATCTTGCGCTGTTACCTCTAAACTCTCATTTTCTGCAAAACGTCTGGCTGTTTCCTTTACTACTGCAAAAGCTTCGGGTAATAATTCCTCTAATACTTCTTCAATTTTTTCGTCTTCAGTTTTCGCCAACTTGTCAACCTCATTAAAAATAGCCTCTTTTTCGTGAAAATCCATTCCTGGGTTATCCTCTACTTTTTGATTTAAAGCTGCAATTTCATTTTCTATATCCTTTGTATGTGCTTTTATTCTAGCCTTAAAATCAACAGTTTTAGCTCTTAATTCATCATTTGATAAACCACTTAACTTAGCAAATTCGGCGTTAACTTTATCAATGTAAGGTCGGAAGATTTTTTCATCCTTTTTTTCTTTACTTCCTAAAATTTTTTTGAATATAGTGAGCATTATCAGTTGTTTTTGAGTCGCTAAAATTAATCAGTAAAATTAATATAACAAGTATTTTTATGCTTACTTCATAGCGATTATTGTTCCAAATTCAAAACTATGACAAGTTGACGTTAAAACATGACCAAATTGATAAAAAGAAAACCAGAAATTGCCATTTTTGGTGAATCGTTGATATTCTGTTAATAGAAATTTGGCTTATTATTAGAATTGACTGCTATCTTTGCATCAAATAATGCATATTGGTCAAAACCAGTAATGCATAACATAAACTATAATCAAATGAAATTTTTTATTGATACTGCTAATTTAGCTGAAATTAAGGAGGCTAATGACCTGGGAATACTAGATGGTGTAACAACTAACCCGTCTTTGATGGCTAAAGAAGGTATTACAGGAAAGGAAAATATTTTAAAACATTATGTAGATATCTGCCAAATTGTTGATGGTCCTGTAAGTGCTGAGGTGATTTCAACTGATTTTGAAGGAATGGTTAAGGAAGGAGAAGCTTTAGCACAACTTCATACTAATATTGTTGTTAAAGTACCAATGATTAAAGATGGCATTAAGGCCATTAAATATTTTTCAGATAAAGGAATTAAAACCAACTGCACACTTGTGTTTTCTCCTGGACAAGCTATACTGGCCGCAAAAGCAGGTGCAACTTATTTGTCCCCATTTATAGGAAGGCTAGATGATATTTCAACAAATGGTCTAGATTTAATCTCCCAAATTAGGGAGATTTATGACAATTATATGTTTGAAACTCAAATATTGGCAGCATCTGTAAGACATACAATGCATATTATAAATTGTGCTGAAATTGGAGCAGATGTTATGACAGGACCTTTAAACGCTATTATGGGTCTATTAAAACACCCTTTAACTGATAGTGGTTTAGAGAAATTTTTAGCTGATTACGCTAAAGGAAACCAATGACCAAGAATTAGTCTTTTAAGCTCTTCTAAAGTTTATTATCGTACTAAAATTTAGACAATGCTAAATAAAAACTGGTTTTCGTGCCACCTTTCATTTTAAAAATTCGTTATATTGCAAACCGAATAAAAATTCAGTCATGATAAAAATCTTTAAAAAACTAATTCTAAGTGTTGTTTTTGCACTTAGTGCCACTCCTCTTTTGGCGACGCATGCTGCTGGAGGAAACATTTCCTATACATGTACGGGGATTCCTAACACTTACCTCTTAACATTAACTATTTATAGAGATTGCGGTGGAGCAACACTTTTTAATACGCAGAACATTAATGTTGAAAACGAATGTGGTGAAACTAATCCTACTGTGGTTGTAACAAGAGAGGAAATTAATGAAGTATCTCAAATATGTACAGCTCAGTTACCTAATACGGAGTGTAGTGGTGGTAATTTAGAGGGTATCGAAGAGCATGTTTACAGAGCTATCGTCGTTTTACCCGCTGAATGCGACTTTTGGAAGTTCAGTTGGCAATTATGTGCCAGAAATACGGCTGCCAATCTAGATTTTAGTGGTGGTTCTTGTTTCTATATTGAAACCAAAATGTATTCAGCGACTAATAACTGTAATAATTCACCTACTTTTAATTCTCAACCTATTCCTTATGTATGTGCGAATCAGGTTACCAATTATGACTTTGGTATTTTAGAATTAGATGGTGATTCTTTGGTTTTTGAATTCGATACAGCTAGAACTAATAATGGTGTAGCCATGCTATATGAGCCTGGTTTCACACCTAGTCAGCCTATTCCAGGTATCATCATGGATCCTCAAACAGGATTACTCTCTTTTACTCAAGGAATAGAAGGAAACTATGTCATTACTCTACGAATTTATGAATATGATATATGTGGAAATTTAGTTGGTGAGATGATGCATGATATACAAGTCGTGGTAGAGACTTGTACGAATCAAGTCCCTGTTCTGGTAGAAACACCAACCATTATACAGAATTTCAATAATATGGGAACCTCCGCCAGCGTTGTGGGACCAAGAGAGATTAACCTCTGCACAGGTGATGAATTCTGTTTTGATGTTCAGTTTAGCGACCCCAATATGGGAGATAATGTCATTCTTTCTTCTAACGTCGCTCAGTTCTTACCTGGTGCAACATTTACCCAAACTAGTTTAGGAAACCCTTCTACTGGTAGAATATGCTGGCAATTTGTGCAAGGGTATACAGGTTCTGTGATTTCAATTAATGCTACTGATGATATTTGTCCAGTGCCAGGGTTTGCAGATGTAGCTATTAAGTTAGATGTTCCTCCTTCTCTTTTCCCAGGTGGTGATAGTACTGCACTTATTTGTGGTACTGAAGGAACCATTAACTTATTTGATTACCTGGTTGGATACTATCAAAGTAATGGACAATGGTATGACCCTAATGATGTTCCAATTTCTAATGTGATTGCAGATGCTAGCACTATGATTGCTGGTGATTATAAATATACAGTAAAGCCTGACACAAGTGGAGTACTTTGCGGTAAAGCACCTAATCCTTGTGTTGTAGAACAATCTGCCATAATCACAGTTGAATTGAGTCAGTTAAATGCACTATGGAGTACAAGTAATGTTGTAAACGAAACATGTCAAAATGTTAATGACGGACAAGCACAGATTGGACCAATTACTGGAAACTTTGGTCCTTTCACAGTAGTTTGGGATAGTCCTTATGGTGGAATCCATGATACACAAGTTGTCACTAGTGGTAATACAGCAGCTCAAACCAACCTTTATCAAGATCAAGGAGGTGCAGATCCTTGGACTGTAACTGTGACTGATGACAATGGTTGCTCTATTTCTGAAATATTTTTTATTTATGAAGGTGGTTTAGATATTAATCCAGTATACGATAGTATCAATTGCTTTGGAGATGCTACTGGATCAATCAATGCTCAAGTGAGCGGTGGACTTCAAGTTGGAGGACAACAGTTCGTTGTGATTACAAATGCAGCTGGTGATACCTTAAACGGAGCCAATGAAAATCCACCAGATTACCGTCAAGATGTTCAACTTATTCCAGCTGGGACATACTTCATCAATGCCTTTGATAACATAGGATGTGAAGCCAATATTGAAATTAAACTGATTTCAAGGTATGACAGTAGACCACAAATTGAATTTGAAACGGTTAATCCTTTATGTCATGGTGACAATACTGGTTCCATTGTAATTACTGACGTTATCAATGCGCACGGTACACCAGATGATGTATTTATCAGTTGGGCACCTAACCCTCCTGGCAATCCACCAAGTGATGGTACCCCAGGAAAAGTAGGTTTACGTAATTTACCTGCTGGTGATTATACAGTAGAACTTACCGATACTTTAGGATGTACTGCTGAGCCAAGTCCAATCGTCATTACTATTACTGAGCCAGAAGACTTAATTGGTGAAATTGAAACCGTACAAAAACCATTATGTAGAACAAACTCAGGTCAAACTGGATTAGGATTACTTAACGGACGTGCGCTTGATGGTACTGGTGGTGCTGGAAACGTTCAACAAGAATGGACACATCTGGGAACTGGACAAACATTAGTAGGCTTACCAACATTTAATGTTCGTGCACCTGGATTGGTAGAGTTACTCTTAAGAGATAAGAACGATTGTATTTGGAGAGATACTTTATTGTTAGACTCTATTAACCCAGTAGCCGATTTTGAAATTACTTCTGAAGAATTCTATTTAGAAGATATTTATGAAGGTGAAGAAGATGTGAAAATTAGAGTCACAAATCAAACTGACATTCTTACAATGAAAGCTGCAGCTGATCCTAACGCAGATATTATATTTCTGTGGAACCTAAATGCAGGAATGGTTAATGATCAAAATAATTGGTTTTTTACCAACTCTCTTGAAGAAAGACCTGACACAGTTTATAGTGGGGTGATTAATGATGGACCAACTCCTTATGATGTTTGCTTAGTCATTAGAAACAGTAACGACTGTGTGGACACAACTTGTAAGCAAGTCCTAGTACACAGAATTCCTGAATTAACACTACCAAATGTATTTACACCTGGTGCTCCTCCAAACGAAGAATTTTACTTCCCTGTTGTAGGATATCAAGAATTCACTGCTGAAGTATTTAACAGATATGGTATTAAAGTAGCTGAATTTACTGAACTAGATGATAAATGGGATGGTAATCACTTCGAAACTGGAAAACCTTGTAGTGATGGGGTATACTATTTTACCTACAAAGCCGTTACCACAAACGATACTGAAAAAACAGGATCTGGACAAATTCATTTGTTAAGGCATAAACCTTAATCAAACTTATATCAATAAAAAAAAGGGACATTTTTCAATGTCCCTTTTTTTATCGCTTGTTTTTAAAGTACATAAATATGCTCACAATAACTTATTGGTATTATAGATCAAAAACGTCTTAGGTAAACATTTGATTCAATTATCACTCTGTGATTCTGTATTATAAATACCTATTTTACTTTTGAAAATGTCTTTTTTTTGTGATAAAACAATCTATTCTTGTCACCTTTCATTTTAAAATTTCGTTATCCTTACAAACCTAGTAAAATCATAATCATGATGAAAATTGTCAACAAATTATTATTAAGTGTACTGTTTGCATTTAGTTTATCACCTATTTTTGCCAATCATGGTGCGGGTGGAAATATCTCTTACGTATGTACGGGGATACCTAATACCTATCAAATTACCCTAACTGTGTATAGAGACTGCGGTGGTCCGCCTCTTCAACCTACTCAAAATATCACTGTAGAAAATGAATGTGATGAAACAAATCCTGTTTTAATTCTTACCAGAGAAGAAATTAATGAAGTATCTCAAATATGTAACGCTCAGTTAGCCAATACTGAATGTAATGGCGGTAACCTGGCTGGTATTGAAGAACATATTTATAGAGGGGTGGTAACTTTACCAGCACCTTGTGATTACTGGCAGTTTAGTTGGACATTGTGTAACAGAAACTCTTCTACTAATTTAATAAACTCTAATAGTGAGTGTTTTTATGTTGAAACAAGAATGTTCTCTGCAACAGATAATTGTAACAACACGCCTACTTTTAATTCTCAACCTATTCCATATGTGTGTGCCAATCAGGTTACCAATTATGATTTTGGTATTTTAGAATTAGACGGTGATTCGTTACTTTTCGAATTTGACTACACAAGAACTGCAGGTGGCGATACTATTGATAATGACATTGCAGCAGGTTATACTTATGATCAACCTATTCCCGGTATCATCATGGATCCTCAAACAGGATTGCTCTCATTTACTCAAGGTGTTAGTGGCACCTTTGTTATTACTTTAAAAATTACAGAATATGATATTTGTGGAAATCTAGTTGGCACTATGCTACACGATATTCAAATACAAGTTGAAGTCTGTACTAATCAGGTACCTACCCTAGTTGAAACTCCAGCTATTATACAGAATTTTGATAATATGGGAACCTCCGCCAGCGTTGTAGGACCAAAAGAAATTAACCTCTGTACGGGTGATGAATTCTGTTTTGATGTTCAGTTTAGTGACCCCAATATGGGAGATAATGTCATTCTTTCTTCTAACGTCGCTCAGTTCTTACCTGGTGCAACATTTACCCAAACTAGTTTAGGAAACCCTTCTACTGGTAGAATATGCTGGGAGTTTGTACAAGGGTATACAGGTTCTGTGATTTCAATTAATGCCACTGATGATGTTTGCCCAGTACCAGGGTTTGCAGATGTAGCTATTAAGTTAGATGTTCCTCCATCTCTTTTCCCAGGTGGTGATAGTACTGCGCTTATTTGTGGAACTGAAGGAACCATTAACTTATTTGATTATCTGGTTGGATACTATCAAAGTAATGGACAATGGTATGACCCTAATGATGTTCCAATTTCTAATGTGATTGCAGATGCTAGCACTATGATTGCTGGTGATTATAAATATACAGTAAAGCCTGACACAAGTGGAGTACTTTGCGGTAAAGCACCTAATCCTTGTGTTGTAGAACAATCTGCTATAATCACGGTTGAATTGAGCCAGTTAACTGCATTATGGAGTACAAGTAATGTTGTCAACGAAACATGCCAGGGTACTAATGATGGACAAGCTCAAATTGGGCCTATAACCGGAAACTTTGGACCTTTCACTGTAGTATGGGATAGCCCATATAACGGAATCCATGATACACAAGTGATCACTAGTGGTAATTCAGCAGCACAAACCGATCTTTATCAGGCCCAGGGAGGTGCAGATCCTTGGACTGTAACTGTGACTGATGACAATGGTTGCTCTATTTCTGAAATATTTTATATTTATCAAGGTGGTTTAGATATTAATCCAGTATACGATAGTATCAATTGCTTTGGAGATGCTACTGGATCAATCAATGCTCAAGTGAGTGGTGGACTTCAAGTTGGAGGACAGCAGTTCGTTGTGATTACAAATGCAGCTGGTGATACCTTAAACGGAGCCAATGAAAATCCACCAGATTACCGTCAAGATGTTCAACTTATTCCAGCTGGGACATACTTCATCAATGCCTTTGATAACATAGGATGTGAAGCCAATATTGAAATTAAACTGATTTCAAGGTATGACAGTAGACCACAAATTGAATTTGAAACGGTTAATCCTTTATGTCATGGTGACAATACTGGGGCAATCTCTATTACAAACATTTTTAATGCTCATGGTGCACCAGATGATATATTTATCAGTTGGGCACCTAACCCTCCTGGCAATCCACCAAGTGATGGTACCCCAGGAAAATTAGGCTTACGTAATTTACCTGCTGGTGATTATACAGTAGAAGTTACCGATACTTTAGGATGTACTGCTGAACCAAGTCCAATCGTCATTACTATTACAGAGCCAGAAGACTTAATTGGTGAAATTGAAACCGTACAAAAACCATTATGTAGAACAAACTCAGGTCAAACTGGATTAGGATTACTTAACGGACGTGCGCTTGATGGTACTGGTGGTGCTGGAAACGTTCAACAAGAATGGACACATCTGGGAACTGGACAAACATTAGTAGGCTTACCAACATTTAATGTTCGTGCACCTGGATTGGTAGAGTTACTGTTAAGAGATAAGAACGATTGTATTTGGAGAGATACTTTATTGTTAGACTCTATTAACCCAGTAGCCGATTTTGAAATTACTTCTGAAGAATTCTATTTAGAAGATATTTATGAAGGTGAAGAAGATGTGAAAATTAGAGTCACAAATCAAACTGACATTCTTACAATGAAAGCTGCAGCTGATCCTAACGCAGATATTATATTTCTGTGGAACTTAAATGCAGGAATGGTTAATGATCAAAATAATTGGTTTTTTACCAACTCTCTTGAAGAAAGACCTGATACGGTTTATAGTGGGGTGATTAATGATGGACCAACTCCTTATGATGTTTGCTTAGTCATTAGAAACAGTAACGACTGTGTCGATACAACTTGTAAGCGTGTGTTGGTACACAAAGTACCTGAATTAACACTACCAAATGTATTTACACCTGGTGCTCCTCCAAATGAAGAATTTTACTTCCCTGTTGTAGGATATCAAGAGTTCACTGCTGAAGTATTTAACAGATATGGTATTAAAGTAGCTGAATTTACTGAACTAGACGATAAATGGGATGGTAATCACTTCGAAACTGGAAAACCTTGTAGTGATGGGGTATACTATTTTACTTACAAAGCCGTTACCACAAACGATACTGAAAAAACAGGATCTGGACAAATTCATTTGTTAAGGCATAAACCTTAATCAAACTTATATCAATAAAAAAAGGGACATTTTTCAATGTCCCTTTTTTTATGGCTTGTTTTTAAAATTTTTCAGAAAGCAAAAACACGCCTTAAACTTCAGAAGCCACTTTAATCTCACTCATGATTTCCTGAGCCAATTGATTTGCTTTCGCCTCATTTTTACTTTCAGAATATATTCTAATAATTGGTTCAGTATTACTCTTTCTTAAATGAACCCATTCTCCGCCATCAAAATAGATTTTTACACCATCCTGTAGGTCAATTTCGTTTTGCTGGTATTTGTTAGCAACAATATTCAAAATTGAGTCAACATCCATACTTTCGTCTAGTTCAATTTTATTTTTTGAAATAAAATAATTCGGATATTCACCTCTCAATTCGGAACTCGTTAGGCCAGACTTGGCTAAATGAGTTAAAAATAATCCGATACCCACTAAGGCATCTCTCCCATAATGCAACTCTGGATAAATAATACCACCATTACCCTCACCTCCTATAATCGCATTAGTTTCTTTCATTTTAGCCACTACATTAACTTCACCAACCGAAGCCGCATTATATATGCCCTGATGTTTTTGAGTGACTTCTTTCAAGGAAATAGTTGAAGACAAATTAGATACCGTATTTCCTGGGGTTTTGCTCAGAATATAATCTGCTATTGCCACCAGAGTATATTCCTCACCGAACATAGTCCCATTTTCATTAACAAAAGCCAGTCTGTCAACGTCAGGATCGACGACAATGCCCAAATCAGCACCCGTTTCTATAATTTTGTTCGAAATTTCAGTTAAATTTTCTGGTAATGGTTCTGGATTGTGCGGGAAATGACCTGTTGGGTCGCAATAAAGTTCAATGACATGTGCCACCCCCAATGCTCGTAATAAAGCTGGTACATAAATACCTCCTGTAGAATTAACGGCGTCTACAACAATTTTAAAATTTTTCCTTCTTATCAATTCAGGGTCAACAAGAGGCAAATTTAAAATTGCTGTTATGTGCTTTTGCAAATAAGATTCATCTGTTTTTAAACTCCCTAAATCATCTACCTCAGCAAAATCATAAGCTTCTTCCTCAGCAATTCTAAGGACTTCGGCACCATCATTTGCTGATAAAAATTCACCTTTTTCATTTAATAATTTTAAGGCATTCCATTCCTTTGGGTTATGGCTGGCCGTAAGAATAATGCCACCATTTGCCTTTTCCATGGGCACAGCTATTTCGACAGTTGGAGTGGTAGACAAACCAAGGTTTACGATATCAATTCCTAATCCCTGTAAAGTTGCAATAACAAGGTCTGAAACCATCTGACCAGATAATCTTGCATCTCTACCAATAACAACCTTAGGCCTTTTTTCGTTTGATCTTTTTTTTACCCAAGCACCATAGGCTGCGGCAAATTTTACAGCATCAAAAGGGGTTAATCCCTCTCCAATTGCGCCGCCAATAGTACCTCTTATCCCTGAAATCGATTTTATAAGTGTCATTTCCTTTTACTTTTATGCAAAGATAATGGAATTCCACAAATCAATTAACAAGGTAGTATTTGGCTAACGTGACATCATCACTGGTATTAGCTTTTCGTTTTCCCCTCTTAGTACTTTCAAGTTAATTTTATCACCAGGATTATTTAATACTATTGATTCTTGTAGTTCAGCCACAGACCGTATTTTTTTAGCCTCAACTTCTAAAATAACATCCATTGATTTTAATCCGGCTTTGTCTGCATTTCCACCTTCCAATACATTCCCAATTACAACACCATTTCCAGTTCCAAGTTTATATTGCTTCTGAACTTCTGAGTTATTTTCAATCAGATTAATTCCCAATTGAACCCTTTTAACTTCGCCATAAGTCATTAAATCAAAAGCTACTTTTTTAACGATATTAGACGGGATAGCAAAAGAATAGCCAGTATAATATCCCGTACCTGAAGCAATAGCCGTATTAACCCCTACCAATTCACCTTGGGCGTTTACTAATGCTCCTCCACTATTTCCTGAATTAACGGCAGCATCAGTTTGAATAAATGATTCTACTGGAAAAACCTTTTTTTCAGGATTATAATTTCCTGCTAACAAATCAATATTCCTATTTTTTGCGCTAACAATTCCTGCTGTTACTGTTGATTGAAGATTTAATGGATTTCCTACTGCCAATACCCATTCTCCCAATTTAAGTTCATCAGAATTTGCAAATTCTGTATACTCTAAATCAAATCCATCAATTTTTATAACTGCCAAATCAGTTGAAGGATCTGTTCCAACAAGTGTTGCAGCATACGTCTTATCATTCAAAACAACCTTAATTTCCTTTGCATCCTGCACAACATGATTATTTGTAACAATATAACCGTCATCAGATACAACTACACCAGAGCCAGAAGATTGCCCATGTCTTTCTCTAATTTTATAGGCTTCCCGTCCATAAAAAAGCTGCATAAACGGGTCGTAAGTCATTTCTTCTTTTACAAAATGAGTTTGGATATGAGCAACTGCTTTTATAGTTTGTTCTGATGCATATGTAAGGTCTGCGTGGGACGATTGAGTCAAAACCTCATGCTTTAAGTTAACTGGAGTAACTTGTGTATTAACATTATTTTTTTTATTAAACGCTGAATTACGAGATGTTTCGGAAGTATAGTATTGTGATAATTGATTCCCTATAAATCCGCCTCCGATTGCTAAAAAACTAAAAAGTATTATTTTGCCTGTTGTTTTCATTGTATTATTTTAAATAAGTAAAAAGTCTAATAGTCTAACTCAAATTTAAGAAAAGGTTAAAGGATGATTTTTTAAAAAAAGTTAATAGATTTAAAAAAATCTTAATGCAATTTTAATTCAATATTGTGCTAAGTTTTTTTTTCGAAAATGTCATTTAGTATATTTTTATTAGTATTATTGTATCACCAAATCAGTTAAGGACTTTTTTGTCCTTTCAAGCCTAAAAAATCGACAATTTATAATTCAACCTATTTAATAGATTTTATTTCGTAAGAACTTTTTATGTCACAATTATCTGAACTTAAATTAAAAAAAGTTGGTGAGTTACGTGAAATTGCTAAAGCCTTAAACATTCCGAATATGGAGGCTCAAAAAAAGCAAGATATCATTAATGCTATTATCGCATCTAGCTCTACCACAAATGAAACACAAGAAAATCAAGAAATTAAGCCTGATGACGCTCTAAAAAATAGTGGGGCTAGAAAGCCCCGCCCTAGAAGAGAAAGACTCAAAGAAACGCAATCGAAGCAAGGCGAACTGCCTCTTGATAATAATTCTGGTGATCACTCTGATCAGAATCAGAGAAATGAAGATATCCAGCAAAAAAGAAAAGCTAATCCGCACCCTAAGAACAATCAATCCGAGAATCAACCTTCTCCTTCTGGTAAAAAGCAGAATGATAATAATGGAAATTCATCTCAAGACAACCGAAATAGGGACAATAACGGTCATCATAAAAAAAATAACCAACATCAAAAAAGATCTCAGAAAGACTTTTATGGATTCAATTTTGATGGTATAATTATTAGTGAAGGCGTATTAGATATGATGCAAGATGGCTATGGATTCCTGCGATCTTCAGATTACAACTATCAGGCTTCTCCAGATGATATATATGTCAATCAAAATCATATTAAATCGTATGGCTTAAAAACGGGCGATACCATTAGAGGAGCAGTTAGACCGCCAAAAGAAGGTGAAAAATACTTCCCATTAATCTCAATTGAAAGTGTTAATGGAAGAGATCCTGGCTATGTAAGAGACCGGGTCCCTTTCGAATATTTGACACCGCTTTTTCCTGATGAAAAATTACAACTCACCGGACATAAAAAGGAGTCTGTTTCCACCAGAGTTATGGACTTATTTGCCCCAATAGGAAAAGGCCAAAGGGGTATGATAGTCGCACAGCCAAAAACTGGTAAAACTGTTTTGTTAAAGGATGTCGCAAACGCCATTGCTGCAAATCATCCTGAGGTCTACCTTATTATTTTATTGATTGATGAGCGCCCAGAAGAAGTGACTGATATGGCACGTTCTGTTAATGCCGAGGTGGTAGCGTCTACATTTGATCAACCAGCTGATAAACACGTAAAACTGGCTAATATTGTTCTTGAAAAGTCTAAACGGATGGTTGAATGCGGGCATGACGTTGTTATTTTGCTAGACTCTATAACACGTTTAGCTAGAGCTTACAATACTGTACAACCTGCATCAGGAAAGGTGCTTTCTGGAGGTGTTGATGCGAATGCCCTACACAAACCAAAACGCTTTTTTGGTGCAGCACGTAAAATTGAAAATGGAGGGTCCTTAACGATTCTTTCTACCGCATTAACGGAAACTGGTTCAAAAATGGATGAAGTGATTTTTGAAGAATTTAAAGGAACTGGTAATATGGAACTTCAATTGGATAGAAAAATTGCTAATAGGCGAATCTATCCAGCAATTGATATATTGACTTCCGGAACCAGACGTGAGGACCTTTTGATGACCAAGGAAAACTTGCAGAGAATTTGGGTTTTAAGAAAATATTTAGCTGATATGAATCCTATAGAAGCTATGGAGTTTATGAAAGAGCGAATGGAAACAACGGATTCTAACGAAGAGTTCTTAATGTCAATGAATGGATAAATTCCTAAAAAGGCCTTTTAAAAAGCTATTTTACCCTTGGTAAAATAGCTTTTTTTTTGTCAGCTGTAACTTTTACATTAATGTGTAGTCTTACTAAATAATGCCACAGTTATGAAACATCTTTTATTCGGTCTTCTAGTACTTCTATCCTTTAACGCACAAAGTCAAAATGTTTTGAAAGGGCGAGTAATTGATAAAAGTAACCTTCCAATTCCAGGTGTTAGAATATCAGTTGAAAAAACAACTTATGGAGTAATTACAAATTACAAAGGTGAGTATTTTTTAGAGCTTTCATCCAAAGGAAACTATCCAATAGCCTTTAAAATGATTGGTATGAAAGATTCAACTGTCCAAATTAACATTACAGATAAAGTAACTATTCTAAACCTTCAAATGGAGGATTTCGCTAAAGAATTAGAAACCGTTGAAGTCAGTTCTAAAAAAATTGATGTAGCTAGAAAAGTAATGAAGTCTATGCAAGGTAATCGTCAAAACATGGCTAAGCAATATAATAATTACCAATCAAACACATATTTAAAAACTGGTCTTGAAAAATCATTAGATTCTAGATTTGCCAATAAAGACAATACATTTGATAGTATTATATCTGCTGGTCCATCAAGGATGAACTTTATTGAATCATATGCCATTACAAGATTTAAAGCACCTAATACTTATTCTGAAAAAATATTAGCGCACCACGATTATGCTGAAAAGTCTCAAAATAATGTAACAGCAAGTGTTTCGTTCGATTTTGGAAACAACATTGCACCTGTCCAATACATAGAAACAAATCCATATATTTTCTTCGAAAAAGTACAAGATGGAGATTTTAACCTCTATCAAAACATGTTAAACTTACCAAAGGTAACTGAGAATCCAATAGTATCACCAATTGCATTCAACGCCTTTTTAAATTATAATTTTGACCTTGGAGACATATTTTACGAAGGCGATCAAAAAATTTATGAAATCAAAGTATCTCCTAAATTTAAACAATCCGCACTGTTTGAAGGTACACTCTTCATCATGGATAAACTTTGGGTGATTAAATCCTTCGAATTAAGTATTAACTCGGCTGCAATGCCATTTTTTGAAGCATTTACTATTCATCAGGATTACGAACAGATTGATTCATTTTGGGTACCCACCCGTCGTGAATACATTTACACTATCAAAGAAGGTAAATATGTCATTTCTGGAAATACGCGTGTTAGTCAATCGAATTATTTATTTAATCAAAAGTTTGATGACAAAATGTTTACCAATCAAATCCTGTCATATAGTGATGATGCCTTTGATAAAGATTCCACTTATTGGGCAAAAACGAGACCAATTCAACTAAAGGAAAATGAACTTCAATATATTGACGAACAAGACAGTATTGAAGCTCATTTAAAAAGTGAAGCTTACTTGGATAGTATCGATAAGGAATTTAATAAAATTACCTTTTGGGATGTAACACTCAACGGCATTGGTTTTAGAAATAGATATAAGCAACAGGAAATTCGTATTAATTCTTTGTTGACATCAGCAAAAATATTTGGGGTTGGAGGTTTTCGTTACGGCGCAGGCGGAAGCTACTCTAAAAAATTTGGGAACGCTCATAGAATTGAAGTGGGTGGAAATTTTGACTACGGGTTTAATAACAGAGACCTAAAAGGGTCAGGTGGTATTGCGTATACTTTTTTACCCAAACGTTTCGGTGAAATTGAGGTTAATGCTGGAGACATATATGACTTAATAACCGATTATAATTCTGTTTTGGGTACATTTAGTAGGGGCAACTATGTCAGAAAACGTTTTTTTGATGTTGGGCATAGAATTGAAATCATTAATGGTTTGTACGGGAGGGCAACACTTAGCTATTCTGACAGGGAAAACATCACCAATCTAGAATTATCAAATTGGTCTGAGCAATTATTTGGTGAGTTAAACGTGCCTCAAAATTTTATTCGATATAAAATAGCAATGATAGAGTTTCAGTTTCTATATCGTTTTAAGCAGAAATACATCATTAAAAAAAATGAAAAGCAAATTGTTGGAACTAAATTTCCTGAACTAACTTTAACCTATAAGAAGGGCATTCCAAATCTTTTTGAAAGTGAAGTTAATTTTGATTTCCTGGAAATGAAAGTTTCTGATGAAATTAATCTGGGCAACTATGGTGATTCTAAGTGGAGTGCTTTAGTAGGTTCATTCGTAAATGATGCCAGCTTAAGATTTATAGAGCATAAATTTTTTAGAGGCTCTGATCGCTTCTTTTTCTCAAACCCTTTGATGTCGCATCAGCTGTTAGATTCTACATTTAATACCAGAAATCCTTATTTTCAAGGTTTTTATTTGCATCATTTTAATGGTTTTATTTTGAATAAGATTCCATTAATTAATAAACTAAAGTTAGAATTATCAGCTGGTGGAAGTATGCTTATAATTCAAGACATTGGATATTCTCATGCTGAATTATTTGCAGGGTTAGAGAAAAAATTTAGAATCAGAAAACAATATTTTAGGGTTGGTACTTACATTACTTCGAGGGCCAATACAACCAATGCGCTCACCTATCAATTTAAAATAGGCATTGATTTCTTTAATTCATTTACAAATAGCTGGACATACTGACAATTATGAAATTAATGCATCTCATATTGTTAATATTACCAATTTCCGCATGTCAGAATGGGCGTCAAAAACTACTCACGTTCGAGAGTGATACTGATTTTGCTATCACGAAATTTGAAGAGTCATATCTGCCTTCTGATTCTATTATTTGCGGAGAAGGCGGTTGCTCGGGCACCTATTTTGGACCGGAATTTATCAATGGGTCTGACGTTGCACATCAATTCTCAAATCAGATGGCTGAAGCTGTAGGCAACTACTTAAAAAAGTGTTACGCAGAAAAAAAATATTCAAAAGTAGATTTAAAAAATATAAAAATGTCGACGCAAGGCCTTGATAACTTGGGTGATGTTACTTACGAACTATTCATCCCGTTTATGGAGGTAGAAGATGCATGCCTTGCCTCCACTGCCTTTGATCACCGTGGTGGTTGGAATCATAAAATTACTAAATCACAAGCTATAAGAGTATTTAAGAATAAGAAACAACTGGAATTCATTGAACTCTCAACTGCTGAAGGTTTGCAAGAGTTTTGGATACAATGGCAACATGATGACTTTCAAAAACATTGCCATTGACCTGTTAATTATTGGTATTTTTAGCTGTCAATTTATGCAACCTTTCCCTAGAATTCTTCATCATTATAAAAAAGCGCTATGTTAAAATGCTTCAGTTTATCAATGTTAGGTATTGTATTTGCCTCAATATCATATGGTCAGACTTATTATACAGGATGGGACTCACCTAGCGAAACTGCCGGATGGATTCAAATTAAAAAAGGTGATATGGGCTTTTACGAATGGGTTTTAGAATTTAATTCTCCTATTAGTCCAGACAGTGCACTAACTCACTATTATCCAGTTGGAGGAAGTGTGCCTACTGATGACTGGTACATTTCGCCAGTTTTCGATTTTTTAAATGGCGGACGCATAGATTCGTTATGGAGAAGTTTCGGCGGGTTTGGGACACCAATGACTGGTGATACGATAGCAATCTATGTGCTAAACGGCTCTTCTGACCCTGATTTAGCGAGTAAAACCATTCTTTATAATTATACTGATTCGACCTATTTTAATGATGCGGTGTGGCGAAAAGATTCCAATATTGCCATTCCACCATATACTGGAAATTCTTATATCGCATTTAGATACTATACAACCAATAACTGGTTGGACGTTAAATTTGACAATCTCAACGTTAAAGCTTTTCAGGCAATTGGTAGTATTGAACAACATAGCAATTTGCAGGCAATCAAAACATTTCCGAGCCCAATCAAATCGTCATTAATAATTGACTTTGAAAACTTAGACAAAAACTTAATTGTAAGCTTAAAAATTATAAACATTAACGGGCAAACGGTTCAATTCTTAAATCCAAATAATCAAACCCACGAGGTATCTGGATTGGAAAATGGAGTTTATTTTTTACAACTTGAGACAAACGAAAGTATGAGAACTCAAAAAATAATTATTTCTAACTAATCATTTCCTTTTAAACTTTCGAATAATCACACGAGTACCTTTATCGTATCGGAGGTAACTCCATACCCAATTAATAAATACAACTAAGCGGCTTCTAAAGTCAACTAAAAGCATTAGGTGCACAAACATCCATGTTAACCAACCGAATAGTCCACCAAACGTCAAAAAAGGTAAATCTACCACAGCCTTATTCCGCCCGATAGTGGCCATAGATCCTTTATCCTTATATTTAAATGGTTTCATTGGCTTTTTTTTAGCAATTCTATTTAAATTTTTTGCCAATTGATACCCTTGTTGTTCAGCAACACCAGCAAGCATTGGATTTCCATCTGGGTAATCATCAGATTGAATCATAGCAATATCGCCTATCGCGAAGACTGACTTATGATGTAACACTTCGTTGTAGCCATCCACTATAATTCTTTTACCCTTTGTTTTTTTTACAGACATTGCCTGAGGTGAATGACCTTCAATGCCCGCAGCCCAAATTAAAGTCTTGGATAGAAAAGTATTATTATTGGTAATCACCTCATGCCCATCATAATCTTCAACAAAGGTGTTCAGCCATAATTGTATACCCTTTTTCTTTAAATATTTTTCAGATTTGGCTGATGCCTTTTCACTCATACTTGCCAATACCCTACTATTGGCCTCTACAATATGAATTTGCATTCTTCTAATATCTAAATCAGGATAATCTGTAGGTAAAATATGATCTTTTAATTCTGATAAGGCTCCTGCTAATTCAATACCTGTAGGACCAGCACCAACAACCACAAAATTCATCAATTTTTCTCTTTCTGTCAGATCATTTGTATTTAAGGCCTCTTCAAAGTTTTGTATGATTATACTCCTTAAGTCCAACGCTTCCACTAAACTTTTCATTGGCATAGCGTGCTTTTCGATATTTGACATGCCAAAGTAATTAGAAGTAGCTCCAGTAGCAATAACCAAATGGTCATAACCAATGCTCCCGATTGACGTTTCAACACTTTTTTGATCAGTATCTATCTTAATTGTAGTAGCGATTCTAAAATAAAAATTTTTCTTGCCTTTAAATATTTTCCGAATCGGATACACAATTGAATCAGGTTCAAGACCGCTACTAGCCACTTGGTAAAGCAGAGGTTGGAAAGTATGATAGTTATTTTTATCTAATAATACGATTTGGTATTTTGAGCTGTCAATTTTTTTAGAAAATTTTAATCCAGCAAAACCGCATCCAATAACTACTATTCTTGGGAGATCAATGTTCGGAATATTCATACATCAATACTTTTAAAGTCGCTTATGCAATTAAATGTAAGATTTAAGACCTTAAAGGTAAGGATATATGCTTTTAAAAAGGATAGAAAACTACTTATAGTTAAAAATTAATTATCCTTAATTTAATTGCAAATTTAATGTGCTAAAATTACGATACTATTACCTAATGTAAGAAAAACCTTCTTGGTAAGCACCAAGAAAGGCGCTAGAGAAAATTAAATACGATTAAGCTTCAGTTACCACAAACGTAAAACCTTCCATAATTTCATTAGCTAACATCTTTTTACAAGCTTCCTCTACTTTAGCTTCAGCTGCGTCTTTCGAATCTGCTTCAACAAACAAACGAATGTGCTTACCTATTCTCACGTTGGTAATTTCTCCCATTCCAATGTTTTGCATGGATTGAGAGACAGCTTTTCCTTGAGGATCTAACAATGCTTCTAATGGCATTACGTCTATTTCAGCTTTAAACTTCATGTTTAGGTTTTATGGCGTTATTAATAAGCGACAAAATTATATATAATATTATTATTATCGGTATAGCCCAAAAGAATAAAGTTGCCAACAGTATTAATGAAATTGTTAAAAAGATAAATCTGACTTCATTTCCTTTGAATGTGAAGTTTTTAAATTTTAAGGCAAACAAAGGTATTTCAGAGACCATTAAAAGTGACATGATGATGATTGCAGAAACTAAAAAGATTGGGCTGATTAATATGTGAGCAAGATTCGCTTTCCAAAATAAATTAGAATAATAACCTTCTAAAGCCAAAATTGGTAGTATAGCAAAAAATAAAGTCACTGCTGGTGTAGGCAAACCAATAAATGCTTCTGATTGCCTTGTGTCTAAGTTGAATTTAGCCAATCGGAAAAGTGCAAACACAGGTATCAGAAAAGCGCAATACGGTAACATTTCTCCAATTAATTGATACGTTTGACCTCCAGATAGTTTTAATTCAACAAATTTTTCTAACACCATTTGATTAAATGTTGTTCCTTGATATAAACCGTCTAGCGAAACAAATAAAATCATCCCTGGCGCTACTCCAAAAGTTACCATATCTGCTAAGGAATCTAACTGCTTACCTAATTCACTTTGTACATTTAATAATCTTGCTGCAAAGCCATCTAAGAAGTCAAAGAGAGCGGACAAAAGAATAAAATAAGGTGCACGTTCTATATGACCTGTTAACGTGAAAATAATTGCTAAAATTCCCCCAATCAAATTTCCAGCGGTAAGCAAATTTGGAATCAATCGTTTTATGGCTAACATAAGTACAAAATTGGTATTTATTTTTTAGTCCTAGCTTTTAATCGCCAGTTATTAATTATTGACATAGTAATGTATAGTATCACAATAGACGGTATGGACCACAATTTCATGACTAAAATTAAAACTACTGAAATAATTAAAAAGATAATTTGAACCTCGTTACCTGCCCACTGGTAACGCTTAAACTTTAATGCAAACAATGGGATTCTACTCACCATTAAAATTGAAAATAATGTAACTAATACTATGATACTGTATGGATTCAAAATAATACTTTTTAACATACTGGTAGTTAATACCGAAGGATTAAATACTGCTTGATCTGCCAATAATGGCAATGAAGCAAAAAAGATAGCAGCCGTAGCTGTTGGTACACCTAAAAATGAGGTCGATTGTTTAGTATCTACATTAAATTTCGCTAATCGAAACAAGGCAAAAATTGGAATAATAAAAGCAAAGTACTCTATATAAGTCATCCAGACATACTCATCATTATACCCTACACTATATTCTTCTTTAATAAATTGAAACAGCGCAAAAATAATAAAACCGGGGGCTACACCAAATGTAACAATATCGGCAAGAGAGTCCATTTGTTTACCTTTATCGCTTTTCACTTTTAAAATGCCTGCCATAAAGCCGTCAAAAAAATCAAAGACTATGGCCGCAAAAATACAATACGGTGCCCAATTCAGATGATCAGTTAATGAAAACTGAATTGCTAGCATACCACCAATTAAATTAGCAATTGTAAAAAAATTGGGAATAGAACGTCTTTTCTTAGCCATAATTACAAAAGTGTAAATTATTATTCTGAATCCATATACCCTATCATTACTGATATAAGTTATTAACAAAACAATAAAATCAATTTTTAAAAGTTTGTACAAATAGAACAAATTTTATCTTTAATTTTACATTGTTTATGGCGTTTAGAAGGATTTTATTGGGGTTTTTGCTTGGGTTTGTGGGTAATGGATATGCACAAGGAGACCTTGCACCAAAATACTCAAACGAATTTTTAAGCATTGGTATTGGCGCTTCTGCTTTAGGTAAATCGAATGCTGTGGTTGCCAGCGTTAATGATGTTACCGCGGGATACTGGAATCCTGCTGGTTTAACGGAAGTCAAAGATTTCTTGCAAATTGGCGCTATGCATTCAGAATATTTTGGCGGTATTTCAAAATTTGACTATGTCGGTTTGGCAAAGCCTATCAATAGCGGTGTAGGCGGTTTTTCGTTTATCCGTTTTGCCGTAGATGACATCCCTAATACTACCCAGTTAATTGATAATAATGGTATTATTGACTATGATAGAATTACGACTTTTTCAGTTGGTGACTATGCTTTTTTATTTTCCTATGCGCAAAAAATTAAATCGATTCCAAACTTAAGCGTTGGCGGTAACTTCAAAATTATTTACAGACATATTGGTGATTTCGCCAGCTCAATTGGGTTTGGGATAGATGCTGGAGCAAACTATAAATTAGGGGATAAATGGCGCTTTGGAGCTGTTGTTCGAGATGTGTCTAGTACTTTTAATGCGTGGAGTTATAATTTAGATAGTGCTACAACAGAGGTATTTGTAGCAACGGGAAATGAGCTACCTGAAGATGGTCTAGAACTAACTCTACCAAAAATGATTTTAGGAGCTGAGTTCAAAACACCAATTAAAAATGAATTTTATTTTAGTTCTGAAATTAACGTTGATCTAAATACAGATGGTCGACGAAACGTACTGATTCGAACAAGTCCTGTAAGTGTTGACCCAAATTTAGGGATTGAATTCGGCTATGGTAAATTTGCAGCCATAAGGTTAGGTGTAGGAAACATGCAATGGGTTAAAAACTCGGATTTAACTGAAACCATCAGCTTTCAACCAAATATTGGTCTAGGTGTTGGGTTTAAGAATGTGAAAATTGATTATGCTTATACTGATATTGGAGATGCATCTGTAGCTCTTTATTCTCATGTTTTTTCATTAAAAATTGGTCTGGCCGAGCCTCCTAAAAAAGCACCTAATGGGTAATCTATGAAACAATTATTCTACTTTATTTTTATAGGGTTTATAATTGTAGCCAATGCACAATATGGAAATGAGTGGATTAATTACAACCAAAAATATTATAGTTTTAAAATCGCTGAAGATGGTATCTATAAGTTGGATTACGCTTCACTAAATGCTGCAGGAGTCCCGTTGTCATCTATCCCATCAACTGCATTTCAGCTGTGGGCCTTTGAAAAAGAGCAGGCCATTTACATTGAAGACGGAGGAGATAATTCTATCGATCCGGGAGATTACATTCTATTTTATGGACAAAAAAATACCATCTGGCTCGATTCTTTATTGTATGATGAACCAAGTAGTATCGGAAATAAATACTTTCCGCTATATAACGATACCATTGCTTACTTTTTGACCTATAATAGTTCTACTAACAATTCGAGGATCGAAATAGAGAATGACATTGCCTACAATGCCTTCAGTCCCTCGCCTTTTTTTATACAAAACCGATCTATTGGTTATAATATCTATTATGCACATGGTTATAAAACGTCAGGCACCTCATACTCTGAATACGTTAGTGGTGAAGGTTGGTCTAGCAACTATTATAACGCTCTATGGAGCACAAATTTTAAGAATACCACTTTTAATACAAGTCAGGTATATGTAGGCGCAGGAGCTCCAGATGTTAAAGTGTCATCAGCCGTTGCCAGCCTATCTAATGCCGCTTATACTGGATCAGCAAATCATCACTTACAAATAAACGTTGATAACACAACCTATTTTGATACACTCTTTAATGGATACATTAAGGTCAACAATTCATTTGCTTTTGATCCAAATTTGATTAGTTCAACTTCAACTACAATCCAACATAAAGCTGTGAATGATCAGGGTGCCAACTCAGATTATCAATCTGTTTTTTATGTTGACTTAAGCTATCCGCATACCCCTAATCTAAATAATGCGTCTTATGTAGATATTGAATTATTAAATGGAATAGGGTCAAAAACTAGGATGGATTTCACTAATTTCAACAGCAGTAGCCCAATGGCATTTGCTTTTGATCAAACCATTAAAAAAATTCCCGTAACTCAAAACGCTTCTACTTTTCAGGTTTTAGTACCAAACGCTATTTCTGGAAAACAAAAATTGATCATGCTAGATGAAAGCCAAATAAAATCGGTACAAAACATAAAACCAATCAATGGAACAGGGTTATTTACGGACTATTCTAACGTAAATTTCAATGATGCTTACCTCATTATAAGTCACCCAAGTATATGGACTAGTGCCAGCCAGTATAAAGACTACCGGCAAGTTTATCAGGCGGAGCTAAAAATAGTATTTTGTCAAATGTTGATGAATTATACTATCAATTTGGAGGAGGCGTGCCAAAACATGTTATGGGTATCAGAAGGTTTATCCACTATGCTTTCAATCAAGCCTCAATCAAACCGAATCATGTCTTTCTGATTGGTAAAGGAATTAGAGAGGCTAGCGAAGGAAATTCTCTGGCAAATCATGATGGTGCAAGGCTAAATATTACTTCATATAAAAACTGTCTGATTCCGACTTATGGATATCCTGCCAGTGATGCTTTAATCTCTCATAATTTAGAAGGAAATTCAATGTCTCCATTAATTCCAATCGGACGACTCGCAGCCACCTCAAATAATGATGTACTTACTTATCTTGATAAAATAATTGAATATGAATTAGAACAAGAATCCACGAGTTCATATACCATAGAAAACAAACTTTGGCAAAAAGAAATTTTGCATTTTGGTGGTGGCAGTAATTCATTTGAACACACCCTATTTCAATCTTATCTTAACAATTACAAAAATCAACTAGAAGGCACACTGTTTGGTGGTAATGTCAAATCCTACTTTAAAACAACGTCAGATCCAATTAATCCTGTGTCTTTATCTGAAGTGACTGAGCGTATTAATGATGGGGTTTCTTTTATGACTTTTTTCGGTCATGCTTCAGCAAGTAATGGATTTGATTCAAACGTTGATAACCCTAATAATTGGGACAATAAGGGTAAATATCCAATTGTGATTGGGAACTCATGTTTAACTGGGAATATTCATGAGCCAAGTGTATATAGTACCTCACAAGAGTATGTTTTAATTGAAGATAGAGGATCTATTGCTTTTATGGCTAACGTGAATGCCGGTTATCCAAACGGTTTAAATCAATTTTCAAATCAATTAATGTCGCAAATTTCAAAAACTAATTATGGCGCCACTATTGGTGAACAGCATCAAATGGCAAATGCCGTTTTGTCTCAAGTTCCATCTTCATTTAGCCTGAGAACGACATTAGGTCAAATGACACTTCATGGTGACCCTGCTTTAAAGCCTAACCATCATGAACATCCAGAAATTTTAGTTGAAAACGCTGGTTTTTATTTAACTCCTGATGATTTAGACTTAACGGTTGATTCAATAGATTTACATTTAGTACTATATAATCTTGGAAGATCAGTTACCGACACATTTCAAATTGAATTTATTCGACATTTCCCCAATAATGGAGGGGATTCGTCTTATTTCATTCAGGTGCCAGAGTTAAATTATATTGATACTGTGTCGGTTCGGATTCCGTTCTACGCGAATAGTGGTGTAGGTATTAATCGATTTGAAGTAAACGTTGATATTCCTAACTTTGTTGAAGAACAGTATGATGAATCACAAAATAATCGTCTTGAAAAATCCTTTGTTTTTGACATTGACGCCATTCAACCGATATGGCCATATAATTTTGCTGTAATACCAAATGACACGGTAAGTTTAAAGGCTTCTACTATTAATCCATTCGCTACTTATCATTCTTATAAATTCGAAATCGATACCACTGACCTATTCAATTCTCCTTTTTTAAAGCATAGTGTAGTGGCTTCATTAGGAGGTGTTATATCTGTGGAACCAAAAGCCTGGTTTAATCAAAATGAGTCGCCAACTGATTTGCAGTTTGAAGATAGTACCGTTTATTTTTGGAGAGTAAGTATTGATGAACCTGGAAATTATAATTGGAGGGAATTTTCATTTCAGTATATAAAAGGAAAAACTGGCTGGGGGCAAGATCACTTTTTTCAATTTAAAAATAATGATTTTGATTTTCTCACTCACAACCGAACTGGTAGGGTAATAGAATTTGATGAAAACCCTCAAATACTTCAATGTCAAGTGCAGGGAAATGCTGTAAGCGCTACACAATCTGGAAATACCCTGTATAATATTGCAGGAATTGGAGATGAAAACTACTGTAATACCACACCCAAGTTGTTAGTTGCTGTAATAGACCCAATTACATTAAAACCATGGGGAACGAGATCTAATTCAAACGGTTTTATTGAAAACCCTGACCATAACTTTGGGAATGCGAACGACATGAATGGCCCTTCCAATTGCCGTCCGAGAGTTGAACGCTTTTTTGCATTTGAACAAAATGACCCGGTACAGCTATCATCATTTGAAAATATGCTACAGACAGAAATCCCTGATAGTTTTTATGTTTTAATATATACGGCCCGATTTCTTAACTATGCACAATGGGATATCCATAGTTCGCAAATATATAATGTGTTTCAGAATATTGGATTTGATAGTGTAGCCGTTAATAAGCCAAGTGTTCCGTTTATTGGTTTTTATCAACAGGGGAATCCTAACTACGTTAAAGAAGTATATGGGAGTAGTTTGACTGAATTCATAACACTTAATGACACGTTGGTCGGTTTAACAAGTAATGCTTTTCAAACAACCCATACTATTGGTCCATCCAATGGATGGGAGTCGATTTATTGGGATCAAAGTACTTTAGATAACAGTAATGAGGACAGCACCAGACTAAAGCTATATGGACTTAATTACTCAGGTTTTAAAGCTTTGATTCTTGATACCATTTTTACAATGAATGACTCAATCATCAATTTAGAAAGCTTGATAAATCATCAAGACTACCCAATGATACAATTGCAAGCTCAATTATTAGATCAGACCAACGGAACACCTGCCCAAATTAATAGGTGGCACGTGCTCTATGAACCAATTCCTGAAGCAGCTATCACGTCTACCAATGGATATTACATTACCCAAGATTCTTTGCAGGAAGGCGACAAAATAGTAGCGCAATTTGACATCAAAAATATTAGTGATTACCCAATGGATTCTTTATTGGTTAATTATTGGATTGAACGAAGTAATCACCAGTTAATGCCACTTGTTTACCCTCGCCAGGATTCGCTCAGAGTAGGTTCTACACTGCAAGATACTATAACCGTTCCAACAAATAGTTTAATGGCATTAAATAGCCTTTGGATTGAAGTAAACCCTTATAACAACAATCAAGTTTTAGACCAACCAGAAATGTATCATTTCAATAATATTGGTCAAATTCCGTTCAAAGTGGTTAACGACAATGAAAACCCGATTCTTCAGGTTAGTTTTGATAACCGATTTATTTTGAATGGAGATCTAGTTTCACCAAATAGTGAAGTTGTCATTTCATTAAAAGACGAAAATCCATTTTTATTGTTAGACTCAGAGGCAGACACCTCTCTTTTCGGAATTTATTTAACCACCCCAAACGGTATTCAAAAAAGATTAAATTTTAATAATTCTGATGGGGAACCTATTTTAGAGTGGATTCCAGCGAGTGCTAATTCAAGGAAGTTTCAAATTATTTATAAGGCGGATTTTGAGGAGGATGGCACCTATCGACTTTTGGTACAAGGTGCTGATAAATCCGGAAATATATCGGGTGATTTTGGCTATGATGTAGAATTTGAGGTAGAACATGAATCAAGCATCACTAATTTAATGAACTATCCTAATCCATTTTCTACTCAAACACAATTCGTATTTACATTAACAGGCTCTGATATTCCAGATGAATTTAATATTCAAATACTCACTGTTACTGGAAAATTAGTTAGAACGATTACGCGAGATGAACTTGGACCGATTTATATTGGTAGAAATATTACCGAGTACCGTTGGGATGGACGAGATGAATTTGGAGATCAACTCGCTAATGGCGTCTACCTATATCGCGTTAAAACAGCTATTAATGGAGAGTCTATTGACTTGAGAGAAAGTGGTGCTGATGCCTATATTACAAAAGGGTTCGGCAAAATGTATTTGCTAAGGTAAACACTGCAAATTACTTTAAAATTGCTCAGCAGTTTCAATTAAATCCCAGATAAATAAGGCCGAATTACTAAATTTAGCAGGCGAATTCATGGTTAAATCAGTTACTGATTTTCCACCCTTAAAGTTATTCACCCACTCTATAGTTCCTCCATTTTCTTTAAAGTAGTCTAACATCTTTAATTCTCGGTTACTTAACTTCTCATTTGGTATTCTGCTTAATAATTCTGATAAATTAAGACTAAAGTAGCTTGAATTATCTAAAATACGACTGGTCATCTCTTTATCTAACTTCGCTGTTGTTTTACCATCAGCTAAATTTTGAATTTCGTTCTGATTGGTCGAGATAAATGCCATATCATCCGTTAAAGTAAAATACATTTTAAATGGTAAATCTCTTGATTTACCGTCTGAAAAGTAATAGTTCCCCTTCTTATAAACTACCTCATTTTTGCAAGCTAGTTCCAAGAGTTTAGTCATAAACTCCTTATTTTCTGAGCCGAACATCAATAAAAAATCTGGATAGACCTCTGTCTTTGTCTTCTTTACCTTCTTGCTTTCAGAATAGTCTTCATTATATTCATATGAATAATACTCCACCTCAGTTGGGATCAAATCTTTTAAAACAAAGACCGAGTTCCCATTCAATAATTTGCCCAAAGCTTCTTCGTCTATCATAATGGTTAAAAAGTCCACTAGTACTTGAATTCCTTCTCGTTCCTTTTCGGAAGTACGACCATAGTGGCCACCTAGCATTAAAGCATCCGCATAAATGGACGGAAATGTTTGCCAAAATTTAGTGGCATTAAGCGAAGCTGAAGCAATTCCTAATACTTTTTCATTACTGATATATTTTAAATAAGATTTTGGAATAGATGTATTGTAAACACCTTCAAGCAATCGACTTACCTCTGGCATAAATTCGATATTACTTTTGATGGAAATGTCTGATTTATTGAAAAACAAATGGGTACTCCAATCTTTTCCTGCATACATGCTCATATACATACCAAGCATAGATGGAAAATCATAGCGACGACCATAATAACCTCCTCTATACATTGATTTATAAATCATCCCATTACCTTGAAACGCCATCCATAAACTTACATCAGCTTTTTCATTTTTATTTAACACATAGTCAGAAATACTTAAAACAGAATTACTTCCAGCATTATCTCCGAAAAAACGGTTTAATTCATTGCTATAATGTGTCAGAACAATTGCGCGCTTTTCTAATTCCTCCGCCTTTTGAATAGAGTCTCTTCTTTTTTGATAAGCCAATCTCTCTGCTTCTTTTTCCTTATAGTAATCCACACTATTATCGGGTACAGTTTCAACATCCTCCTCAATTACTTCTTCAATAGCTTCTACAGCATCCATCTCTATAGGATCCTTTAAACTATTATCAACGCGATTATTAACATAAGAAATATCAAAATAAATAGCGTATTGACCATTCCATGCTAAAAAATCACGCGTTTCATCATAATAATTATCTCCTTTTTTATAATGAATAACTGTATAATGATCTGTTTTAATAGTCTCTACAAATTCATTTTTCTCAGCAATATATTTAGCGAATATTTTTGGTTTTTGAATGTGATATAGGTAGGCAGTATAGGTGATATTTTCATTGTCTTCATAAATCATAAAAACATCATTTCCAAGATCAATTCCTAAATCTGAAATTCTTTTATTTTCGTTACCCAAGAATATTTCATTCTCAATCATCTTCAAAAATGCGTCTGATTTATTGATATTTTTGAGACCAACTTTTTTGGTAATCTCCTTGCCATTTATTCTTAAAACCATACTGGTAGAACCAGGAATTATAGTTTCTAGATTAACGCTTTTTTGAGCAAATTGAGGATGACACAAAAATAATAGGATTATAAAAACAACTTTCTTCATATTGCTAATTTAACAGATTTTCAGGTTACGGTTTCAGTTTAATGGTATTTTTCCAATGTGTCGAATTATTAACCAAATCCATAACTGGAATTTTTAAGAACACTACTTTTTTATTTTTAGATATAATTGCTAATGGATTTCTTTGAGAATCTACCGTTTGATTAAATCTATAAAGTGAAGTATAAGTCGCCTCATATAAAACTTTTCGATCGGTATCCTTCATCTTTTTATAAAGTAGGTTAAAAAGTGTGCCTGACGTTCTATAAAATGTTTGATTCTTAAAGGCAAAATATGTTTCGCGAACAGCCGAGTTGGAATCATATCTACTCCACAAATTAAAAATACCTGTGTTTAATCTTTCTACCTTATCGAATTTAGCATTGAATATGATGATATAATTTTCTGAATCAAATTTTGAGAAAACATTTGAAAAACCAGGAGATTGTTTGACTGAATCAGTAAAAGATTTGAGTTTCATCTCAATTTGACTTATGGACGGCACTCTGTATCCATTTACCTCCTTAACCACCATTAACGCATCAATATCTGTTTTACTTTGACTCGCATTTAAAATCAACTTGACTTGCCCTGATCCATCTGGATTTATAGTAACGTCTTCAATTATTTCGAAACAGCTACTTAAAAATAAAAACAAACAAGAATATATCAAAGCCCTAAGTGCAACCATTAATACGTTATATTTACTTCCGTTGCACCTATGCCAAATGTTCTGAAATCTGCATCATTATAAGAAATGCTGACATGCAATTGTTCTTCAACCCGATTCAAATAACTGTAAATTTCATTTTTAAGCACCCCTTCCCCTTTTCCATGAATCAAAATTATGCGTTTCAGATGGTTTGCTACGACCTTCTCCACAAAAGAGCGGCAAGCAATCATCTGTTTTTGAAGAATATCAGACACCAACCAATAAGTGGCTTCTGGCATTAAAACCTCTATATGAAGGTCAATTTCATTTGACATATTATCATCTGCACTTAACACACTTTTCTTTTTGACTTCAGTTTTTTGCTCGGTCATAGATTTTGATTCAATTTCAACCTTATCTTCAATGTATTTGATGGCTTCTGCAGTGTCAATATTGTAATTGTTTATTACTTTTTTAGCAAGCTCAGTCGATCGGTAGTATCTTATAAATCCATCCGAATCCTCGATCGTAATTTTGGGACCGTTTACAGAAATGACTTTACCTGAAACTTCGTTGTGAATAACAGATACTTGGTCGCCTTCATTAAACATTAGCACTTATTTTTTCAAATACACCAATAATCACATCATAGTTACCAACAATTAAGTAGATTGGTATCAATAAACAGGCCAAATAAATAGCAAAGCTGACTAGCTTTACAAAGGGGCTAGCATCTAATTTCACGTCTGCCTTTAGTAATTGCTTAATTTGATTTGAGAGTAAGGCCTCATTTTCCCAGATTTCATATCTGGATGGAATAATACTTTCTAATTTAGGGTTGAAATCCAAAAAGACGTTTCTAATTTTCCAATAGTCACGATTAGACAAATTTTTATACGGTTGATTATAGTTGATATTTTCGCTTTCTAAAGCATCATAAATCATCATATTTTTTTGAATGCTTCTGACCTTTATACCCATTAAGAATCCCAGGATCATAACCAAATAAAATTCTGTCAAAAACCCAATCACAATGATTGATATCGACGAAAACAATACAAAAAACATATAGGGCTTTTGCTGTTTTGGAAAAAAAAGATTTTTAATAATATTTCCACCATCTAAGGGATCTATTGGAAGTAATGAAAATAAATTGACACTTATAAAAATTAGACTGAACCATAACCATAGTTCAGACTGATTATTAATCCCTATAAAAAATAATACTATCCCAATAAAAATCCCTGGAGCAGATCCCAATTGAAGGGTGACAATTTTGTTTTTTTGAGAAACGGGCTTTAGGTGTTTACTTGCCTTTTCTGCTAACCAAGAATAAAACATAAAATTTGGCTCAGTATAACCAAAAATTCTCATGCCTATAAAATGTCCAAATTCATGAAAGGCTACTGCTCCTAAAAATGAAAAGACAATCCAATAATTAGAAGATGTAACATTTGAAAAAATCAAAAATAATAGCGCTGCAAGTATAAAATACTTAGAGGAATTATTTCCGTTTTTCCTCACTTTTAGTTGAGGCTTTTCCGGATATCTATTGTCGAAATTATCAAACATTATTACAAATTTACGACAAAATATAATAAAACTGACTAATTTTATGCGCCTATGTTACATGCTAAAAACATTCATAAATCCTATGGTGAGCTTCCAATTTTAAAGGGAATTGACCTTCATATTGATGAAAAAGAAATTGTTTGTATTACAGGCGCCTCTGGAGCAGGAAAAACGACTTTACTACAAATTTTAGGGACGCTTGATACCCCAGATGAAGGTTCGCTTAATTTAATTGGTCAGAATGTAACTGAGTTGAAAGGAAAAAACTTAGCCAAATTTCGAAATAAGAATTTAGGCTTTGTGTTTCAATTTCATCAGCTTCTCCCAGAATTTAGTGCGATTGAAAATGTGATTTTACCTGCCTTATTAGGGGGTGAAAAAAAAAGCATTGCTTTAAAAAAGGCACAAGAACTTTTAACTTTTTTGAATATTGAGAATCGACTTGAACATAAACCATCAGAACTATCTGGTGGCGAGCAGCAAAGGGTTGCCGTGGCCAGAGCACTAATTAATGATCCGAAAATTATATTTGCAGATGAACCCTCTGGAAATTTAGATTCGAAAAACTCTGAAGAATTGCATCAATTATTTTTTAAGCTCAAGGATGAATTCGGACAAAGCTTTGTGATAGTGACTCATAATAAGGAGTTAGCTGGGATGGCAGATAGAGCTGTGGAGATGAAAGATGGTATCATTTTGTGATGGATATAGGTTTAGATTTAAAAGGCTTTCTGGATGAAAAAGTTGATTTATACAATCAGCAATCTTATTTTCTAAAGGATGACCCCATATGTTTACCACGACAATTTAACAAGAAGGAAGATATTGAAATTATTGCTTTTTTGGTGGCAACTATTGCATGGGGAAAGCGGCAAATGATTATTAAAAATGGACAACAGCTAATAGACATAATGGGTGGTCAACCTCATCAATATGTCTTAAATGCATCAGAGAACGATTTTAACGATTTAAAATTTGTACACCGAACCTTCAACAGCATTGATTTAGCTTACTTCATCAAAGCCCTTCATAATATTTACAAAAGTAATAAAAGCTTAGAGGTATTATTCTCGGAACATAAAGGCGGTATGGCGCATAAAATATTCCAGTTTCGATCTAGTTTTCTTAGCTTTCAACCTGAAAAAAGAACTGAAAAACACATCTCTAACCCCCTAAAAAACTCGTCTGCTAAACGACTTAATATGTACTTACGTTGGATGGTACGACAAGATAAAAGGCATGTTGATTTTGGAATTTGGACTGGAATTAAACCTTCTGAACTTTATTGCCCACTAGACGTTCATACTGGGAACGTAGCGCGACAACTTGGACTCATCCAAAGAAAGGCTAATGATTGGAAGGCATTAGAAGAACTAATGGCCCACCTCAGACGATTTGATCCTATTGACCCTGTAAAATATGATTTTGCTTTGTTTGGATTGGGCGTTTATGAAAGGTTCTGAATTCAAATACTAGATTTACTTTTCTAGCAACTTAAACCCCTTCCCGTGAACATTTAAAATTTCAACATTGCTAGAGGCTTTAATGTGCTTTCTTAATTTGGTAATGTATACATCCATGCTTCTGCCATTAAAATAGTTATCATCACCCCAAACATGGCGTAAGGCAGCATTCCGATCTAAAATTTCATCTTTATTCTTAATCAGAATATAAAAGAGTTCATTTTCTTTAGTGGTCAACTTTTGTTCTTCACCATCAATGGTAATAATTTGCTTCATATAATCGAAGGTGATATCACCAACACTATATTCCGTTTGTTTTTTATTACCATCCTTATAGGTTCTCTTGAGAATCGCATTAATTCTTGCCAATAATTCTTCCATGGCAAATGGCTTGGTCATATAATCATCTGCTCCCGAAGAAAATCCCTTGAGTTTATCATCTTGCATTGATTTCGCAGTCAAAAATAAAATTGGTGTTTCCTGATCAGTAGTTCTTATTTCTTTGGCCACAGAAAAACCATCTACAACGGGCATCATGACATCTAAAACTATGAAATCATAAACCTGGCTTTTCAATCGCTCAAGTGCTATTTCACCGTTAATACACAAGGTCACATCAAAATCTTTAGCCTTTAAAAAAGTAGCCAATAATGTGCCTAGGTTAGTATCATCTTCTGCCAGTAATAATTTAATCTTTTCGCTCATCTTTTAATTCTATTTTAAATGTTGATCCATTTCCAAATTCACTTTTTACGGAAACCTGACCACCATGTAAGTTAATAATTGACTTTACATAATCTAAACCTAACCCAAACCCCTTAACATTATGGATGTCGCCAGTAGATACTCTATAAAGCTTATCAAATATCCTCTTTTGATCTTCTTTTCTTATTCCAATACCATTATCAGAAATTTTTAAACACATTCCCGAAGTCGTTTTAGTTAACTGAATTTTTGCCAATGGTTGGTTTGGAGAATACTTTAACGCATTATCAAGCAAGTTTATTATCACATTTGAAAAATGAACTTTATCAACTGACATAAAAACCTCATCAATAATTCCTTCTTCAATATTACCTCCTTGTCTTTGAAATTGAATTCTAAATGCCTTTATCGCTTCTCTAATGATATCGTGAATCGCAAATACTTCTTTTTGAATCTTTAAATTGCCTTTTTCTATTAGTGAGGTCTGAAGTACTTTTTCAACTAATTTTCCTAATCGTCTATTTTCATCACTAATCATCCCTATAAAACTATTTAAGGAATCATTGTTCAAAGCAACATCTGGATCCTCAATGGCTTCGCAAGCTAAAGAAATAGTAGAAATTGGTGTTTTTAATTCATGTGTCATATTACTAATGAAATCATTTTTTATTTCTGACACTTTCTTTTGCTTAAAAATAGTGGCAACGGCTGAGTAAAAAGCAACTACCACTATTAATACTAGCAACAGGGAAGCCAATAAAGTAGGCCACATTTGTTTGGCTAAGTAATTTTTCTGATAAGGGAAATCAATAAATAACTGATAGCCTGAGCTGACAAAATCACTAGGAAACAATTTATATTTATAAGTTGCTTTTTTCAAATCAGGTGAATAATTATTAGAAACACCACTGAATCGAACTGGCTTTCCAGTTTTATCCGTGACGTTAAAAATAAAGTTAGTATCAACCTGATTGGCCTTTAATCGGGATGTAATTAACGTGTCGAGAATAACCAGATTAATTCTTGCAGTGATATCATCAAATAGATTGGTGCTGAACATTTTTAGCATCATCTCATTTAAATATTTTGACTTCACTAATAGGTTTTTCTCATAGGCATTCCCAAATTTTACCGGTAGTGAAAATGTAGAATCATGGGCTCCTAATAAATCATGATTTTTGGGAAAATCTATTAGATCAGATAAGCTTTTTGTGACCAGTTTATGCTCAGCAATTATACCCGTTACACTGTCAACAGTAGAACCCGAAACAACAATATAATCTGTATTTTTATTGTCGGAATTGATAATTGTATCCCCTATTTTGATGCTGTTAATATCTCCGATAAGAGAACTAAAATCCAATTTATTGTTAGACCGGAAAATGGATTTCTTTTTGTTCTTTTTGATGCTTTCGTAAAAAATATTCCTTTCAATTTTATCCAAGTCATTTAAAACGGCTGAAACTGCTTTTTGAACTGAGTTTTGAAATTGATCTAATCTTGTTTGGTGAACATTCTTAAGCCATAAAAATTGCAATAGCAATAAGCCTATCATAGCGATAGACATCAAGAAAATTACGATTTTTAATCTAGATTTAATAAGTCAGATTTTTACAATAAACCAAAGATAGCAATTGATGAAGCGACAAAAAAAGGCTTAACTTTTTTTAACAGGCTATGCAACATCTCGTCTTCCAAAAATCCAGCGTGTCAAACCAAGAAATATAACCATATAAATGAGGCTCAATACAACGTATTGAGTGTTCAATGTATCAACAGATTGCAAACCAGTTATTAAATCTAGTAATTGAGGATTCGGAAGAACTTGCGAAAACGAATGAAGCGGCAAATAGTCAGAAATTGCAGTCAAACTCTGCGACTCAAATTGTGCCCTTATGATAATTTCTATTAAAAATAACCCTAAATAAACAATAACTGAAATGGCGCCTCTCTTTAGCCAAAAAGCAATAAACATAGCAAATATTAAATAAGCCAATACTTGCACCAAATAGGATAGAATGGCCAAGCTACCATTAAAAATATGATCATCAAAAACAACTGGCTCCAATGCTTCGCCTCCACTAAATGCTTTTTCTAAACTTGACATGTCTCCCCCCATCATATCCATTGGATTAAGATTTATACCCTCCTGAACATTAAAGGTCTGAAAATAAACGGACGCTAATGCACCAACTAAAGCAACATAAAGTGTTGCTAAAATGGCAATGGCCAATAACATAAAAAATTTAGACTTAAAAAAATCAGAACGAGAGTAACCATCTATAATATTTTGCCTCACTGTTTTATAGGCGTACTCATTCGTGATATGAAATATAAGTACAAAGGCCAGAATAAACAAACTAAACCAGCTTGCCAGGTACGCAGTAAAATACCACGTTGTTTCATAGTCTCTGGGTAAAAATGGATAAGAATTACTCCCCATTGCGCCATCTTCAATAATTGCTGGTACAGTAAAAATAATGACTGGTAAAAAAACAATAAAAAATATTGAAAAAACCTTAAACGAGTTGTTTCCTTTTAGTTTTAGATATTCTGTTTTTAAAATTTTGAATGTCATATTTATCGATTAACTATATTTAAAAATTCTTCTTCTAAAGATGCCTTGTGAACCTCTAAATGTGATAGGTAGATGCCATTCTTTGCCAAAAACTCATTAATCTCTTCGCCCGAAACATTTGATGAGCATTGTGCCATTATAAAATCACCTTGCACTTCAAGGGAATCAACAAAGTCACTTTTTTCTAATGATTTTTTGAGTGTATTTAAATCTTTTGATTGCAATTTAAAACTAGAAGGCATTTTCATTAAATCTCCTATTTTACCAGACTTAAGCAAAACGCCTTTTTTCAAAATTGCTACATGTGTACACGTTTTTTGAATTTCATCTAATAAGTGGCTCGAGACAATAATAGTTTTTCCTTCTTTGGCTATGCCATTAATTAAACTCCGCATTTGCGAAATGCCTTGTGGATCTAATCCATTTGTTGGCTCATCAAGCACTAAAACTTCAGGGTTAGATAATAAAGCGGATGCTAAAGCCAGTCTTTGTTTCATCCCTAGCGAATAGGTCGAGAACCTACTATTCTTTCTATCCAATAGTCCTACCCTTTCCAATACAGCGTTTATTCTTGAAGGATCGGCTTTTTTTATAGCGCAAGAGATCTCTAAATTTCGATACGCCGTTAAATCAGGGTAAAAAATGGGATGTTCTAGAATCGAACCAATTCTTCTTCGCTGGTTGGAATTAGGATCAGACTCAAACCACGAGAAATTGCCTTCTGTGGGATTAATCACCCCCAATATCATTCCCAATGTGGTTGTTTTACCGCTTCCATTTGGACCTAAAATACCATAGACCTGACCTTTTTCAATGGTTAAGTTTAATTTATTTACCGCATAGTTTCCACCATACTTTTTCGATAGTCCATCAATTTTTATAATAGTTTCGGTCATAAAATAATTTCATATTTCTATTATTTTGTATCAATACAATGCTAAATCTACAAAAGATTTATAGTAAGACCGAATTATTTAGAAAATGTTACAGGCAAGCTGTTAAACTTAAGCAAGTCCTTCTTTTTGACACTGTTCGTCAGGACGAGCACCACAGAAACTACATGTTTCTCCTTCAGTGTTAAAGTTAGCATTATTACTCGCACAAGTACCAGCAAATTCTCCTCCTTTTTTTGCCCAAATTTTTATAGCTATACCTGCAAACGCAAGGGCTAACAATCCAACTGTTAAGAGTACTAACTTCATGACTTATTTTTTTACAAATTTACTAAAAACAAGTATAATTCTATGTTAATATTTAATAAAATTACCTGCTCCATTCTCACTTAAATTAAGCGATTTCGGTTCTCCTTTGTATTCTATATCTCCTGCTCCATCTATAATGATGTCCGCTTCAGTGCCTTCTAAATTTAACTTTAGAGGTGCTCTAGAATTTTGATAACCAAATAAAAATTGACTTTTCAGATTAATCCCATCTCCAAACCCTTGTCCCTGTGTTTTTAAAGTGGCAAATTTAGCAAAACCATTAACAACAAAATGACCTGGACCTGCTGAAACGATTACACGCAAATCGTTTAAATTGGCGGTTATGACAGCTACTCCTCCAGCTTCTCTCATTTCTAGCTTCATCAAATTACCTGTTATAGTATCTGCAAAAATGAGAGAATCAGACACCTCAGCATAAACATCTTCGAACCTTGGGTAATAAACATGGACATACACTTTTTTATTAAAATCCCTTAGAAAATTACAATAGGATTGGTTGGTGATTTCTACTTGATAATTTTCTGTAGTTACATCTACTAAATCAACCATATTTGCCCCCCCGATCACCTCAATTTTTTTTTCTTCACTTTGGTGCATCACATAAGTTAAACCACTATTCAGCCTCATTTTTTGAACCGAATCTAAAGGAATGTTCACCACAGTAACTTCTCCAAACGTTTTCCAGCAGCGCCGTTCATTGGCTTTTTTACAGCTTGTAAAAAGAATGATTAAAATTAATATGTTATTGATTGTCCTCAATATCTGCTTTAAAATCTGTAACCTAATCCAAACTCAAAAAAATCGGCTTTTCCCAAATTAGCTCTGATGTTAAATAATCCAAACCAATGCTTGGTGGCATAAAACCTATACCCAATTCTATTATATAAGCGACCGAGGGGGGAAATATTATCTCTTAAGTAGTAACCAAGTCCCATTACAATTTCACTTTGATAGAATCGATACACTGCACCTGCATATGTGCCGATTTGAAATACGTCTGAACGGGTAAAAGTAGAATCAGGATACACAAATAAGTTTGATTCATTATGGAGCAAATCTAAACTCGCCTCCCATGACCATTTGCCGTTAGATAATCTGTTATAGGTTCCTCTCAGTCCAAAAACGGGATAACGCTTAGGCAGATTTGGATTAGCACGAACTTGCTTAAGCGATATTATAGATGAAATTAACCAATTGTTTTTTTTACTTACTCCTTCAGATAAACTGTAAAGAAAATTGCTACATTTTCTCTTTGAATCTAATACAGTGAATTGAAAAACCAAACTAGGAACATTGAGTCCTAAATTAGGATAAGTAATGGCTCCGTTAGAAAAATGTGACATTTCTAGACCTCCCCCAAAACCAAAACTTTCAAAATACCTGGTAAACAAAACTTTTAAAGTAACTTTTGCATTAAAATGTGACCCAATAGCGTTATTAGTTGGATTATCATCCAGATTATACTTTTTAGTGATATAGCCTAAGCCCATTCCGTATTGAAAGTCAATAAAAAAATTTGGTTTTTGAAAAAGTGGAGCATTAAAAAAATAAGAGGTAGAAATGGCTTGTCCTAAAACCATGTCATATCCAAAATTTCTATATTCTAAATTAATGCCAATTGCAGGAAAATTATACCTGTCATCTTGATCTTTTTGAAGGTGTTTTATAAATCCTAGTTCAAACCCGATTGTGTTCTTTTGAACCAAATGGGTCATAGCTGATCTGTGTGCCATTAAAAAACCTCCTTTAGATTGGAAATAGATGCCATTGATATTTTCATCTTGAGAGATTCCTTTTCTTGCATGACAGAATATTATCATAAGCATTAATAAACGAAAAGAAGAAATAGAAAGGTTGAACATTAAGTTTAGAATACTGACACTTATTAGTCTGCTAATTTAATGTAAATTTGAGGAAAAGAAAAAAGAAATATGCAAGCCAAATTGAAAGCCTTTGAGCGTTTATTAATTATTATGGACGAATTGCGCGAGCAGTGCCCATGGGATAAAAAACAAACTATGCAAACGCTTAGACATTTAACCATTGAGGAGTGTTATGAACTAACGGATGCCATCCTAGATAATGATATGGATGAAATTAGAGGTGAGCTTGGTGATATTATGCTTCATTTGGTTTTTTATGCCAAAATAGCCTCAGAACAAGGGCAATTTGATGTGGCAGATGTCCTAAATACCGTTTGTGATAAATTGATTCACCGTCATCCTCATATTTATGGAGATGTAACTGTAAAAGATGAAGAGGAAGTAAAAGCCAACTGGGAAAAACTTAAATTAAAGGAAGGGAAAACATCCATATTGGAGGGTGTCCCAAAATCTTTACCTGCCTTAGTAAAAGCCACACGAATTCAAGACAAAGTAAAGGGAGTTGGATTCGAATGGGAAAATAAAAACCAAGTATGGGCAAAGGTAGAGGAAGAAATTGCTGAGCTAAAGGCAGAAGAAATAAAAGGAGATAAAGATAAGATGGAAGCTGAATTTGGAGATGTTCTATTTTCAATGATCAACTATGCGCGTTGGCTCGACATTGATCCAGAGTCGGCTCTATCAAGAACAAATAAAAAGTTCATTGATCGATTTCAATGGTTAGAAAAAGCAGTAAAAAAAGATAATAAACAATTGGAAAAAATGAATTTAAAAGAGATGGATGCTTATTGGGATAGAGCAAAAACAAAAGGTTAATGTTAAATGGTTATGGAAATTGAATCATTAATGCATCTAAATGATAAGAACTAACTAAAAGCATGCTATTAAACCTTTTTAATAGAAGACGATTAAGTCAATTAACTGACCCAGAATTGGTAGCTGCTTTTGCAAATACGCCCTCTAAACAAATTATTGGAGAGATTTTTAATCGCTATGGAAAGTTGGTATTTGGGGTAAACTTAAAATATTTAAAGAATAAGGCAGACGCGGAAGATTTGCTGATGCAAACTTTTGAAAAACTACCGACAAAAATGACCAAGTCTGATATTAAAAACCTGAAGAATTGGTTATATACAGTTTCGAAAAATGATTGTTTGATGTTTCTTCGCAAACAAAAGCCTATGGATGAAATTGATCAAACCTTAATCGCCAAAGCTAATACTGAACAAGAGGATTTAGAGGCTATATTTATTAAGGATGAAAAATTAAATGCTTTAGAAAAAGCCATTCAACTCTTAAAAGATGAGCAAAAAACGTGTATTGAATTATTCTACCTACAGCGATTTTGTTACGAAGAAGTTGCTTCCAGAACAGGCTTTGAATTGAAAAAAGTGAAAAGCTACATACAAAATGGTAAGCGAAATTTAAAATTGATTTTAGAAGAAAAAGATGTCTTTAAAAACTAAACATATTAATAAAAAGTTAGACCGCTATTTTAAAGGAGAAATGACTGGCATTGAAATGCATCAGTTAGAAAAAGAAGCCTTATCAGATTCATTTTTGAAAGATGCAATGGATGGCTATTCAGAAAATCCGGGTAGCCTAAAAGATTTTAATCAAAATATACATAGACGACTTAATTCTAAAGGCAAATATTGGCTTATTACTGTACTTTCAATTGCATTATTAGTGATGACAGGACTATATTTCACGAAGAATACAACTAAAGATCTGGACTCAAAAATAGTGAAAACCGAAATAGAAGTTTTACCTGAAAAGTCATCAGTTATTAGTGAAACTGAGATAGAAGTGATACCCGAGGCCATAAAGAGTATGAATATGATTGATAAAAAATCTCAAATCCAGCCCAAAAAAGTGAAAGACGATTTTTTAGTCAATCAAACCTATCATTCTGCCGATACTGTAGAAAGTGATCTGATTACTTTAGTTGATCCAAATGATTTAATTTTCGAAGAAGCGCTACCGCAAATTATTGTGGCTAAAAAAACCAATAAAAAAGTGGTTTACCCATACCGTTATTTTTACGATATGGCCATTGTGGATTATAGCCGATTTGAGAGTCGTCCAAAAATAATCAATAAAACAGTTTATCGATTTAATCTTTCTGGTCTAGACGCCTCATATGAATCAGACAGCGCAAAAAACAATCAAGAATTAATAGAGCAAACCATTGATGTTGGTTATTTAGATTACCTTGAGGAAACATTGTATTATTTTTCTAAAGACAGGTTTAAAAATGCATTGAAACGATTAAACATTATTTCGTCACAATACAAAAACGATTTAAACGCTCTTTTTTATGGTGGCTTATGTTATTTTAATCTAGGAGATTTTAATAAAGCCATTGAATCTTTTGACAAAATATTACAATTAGAAAAAGGTCCATTTACCGAAGAGGCACAATGGTATAAAACCAAAACGCTTATTAAGCTAAATCGGGAATCTGAGGTAAAAATACTGCTGGCGGACATTATTCTATTAGATGGATTTTATAAAGAGCAGGCAAGCAAACTCTTAAAGAAAATAAATGACTAATTACTTTTTTTTGCTATCTAAAATAAGCTCCCAATAGCCCACATCTCTCCATTTTCCAAATTTGTATCCCACTTCCTTAAAATGTGCAATTTTTTTGAACCCTAACTTTTCGTGTAACCCAACGCTAGAAGAATTTGGCAATGTAATGCCTCCAATAACAACATGGATCCGCTCATTTAATAGTAATTCTAAAAGCTTAGTGTAAAGTTTCGTCCCAATTCCCTTCCTCTCTTCTCCTTTCTTTACATATACTGTGCTCTCCACTGAATAAAGATACGCCGATCTCGACTTCCATTTCGTAGCATAAGCATAACCAATAATACGATTATTCTCTTCATATACCAACCATGGATACTGGGAGCTTATTAGCTTGAGCCTTTCTCTCATTTTTTTTCTCCTAAAGCAGCTTCCTCAAATGTTACAACCGAGTGAAGAACGTAGTGATTGTATATTTCTACTATATCATTGGCATCATTTAACTTTACTGGCCTTATCATTTATGATTGGTATAAGGTTCAAAACCAAAGGTAGTAGTTTTAATTATCTGCTAACAATTTCCCTAGTGTTTCGTCTAAAATTTCAGCATTTAAATCTTCCATGATAATATTGCCTTTTTGATCTAGCAAATAGCTCGTTGGCACTTTTGAGATGTTGCATTCAATACATATAGGAGATTCCCAACCTTTTAAATCAGACACATGAATCCATGGTAGATTATTCTCTTCAATACTCCTAATCCATTGATTTTTGTTTTTGTCTAGTGAAATCGCATATATTTCGAATCCTTTATCTTTATATTTTTCATAAGCAGGCAAGTAGTAATAACAGTTTTTTTCATCACAAATCACATTACCAGAAGCCCAAAATTGAATAAGAGTATACTTATTTAAGGAAGGATCAAGTCGTATTTCTTCGCCAGTTGGAGAGGTCATCACTAAATCATCAAATTGGTTTGATTGATAAGTACTCTGAGCAAATAAGGAAAAAACACCCAATAATATAACTATTGAAGCTGCAAGACTTAAAAAGATCCTCTTTTTTTGAGCTGTTTGATTTATCAAAGAATCCTTTTGTATGGATTTATTAATTTTTTCCCACGTTTCAATATCTGGTTCTAGCCTGTCGAAAGATGCTTTCTGACGTTTAAATATACGATCTAATTCATCCATTGTCTTATTTTTTAGTAATGAGTGATTTTAATTTAGTTTTAGCTCGGCTCAATTGTGAGATAGATGTTGATACTTCAATATTCAAAATTTCAGAAATTTCGTTATGGTCATAGCCCTCTAACATATATAATGACAAGACTGTTCTATAACCATCTGGTAATTGATGAAGCGCATTATAAATGGCGTCAAGTTTTCCCTTTGAGGTGTAATCTTTTTGTTCTATCTCATTCTTATATTCATATTCTAGTTTATGACTTTGATTAAAATCAATTGTTCGTTTCTTTTTTAATTCATCAATACTATGATTAATTACAATTCGCTTAAGCCATGCACCAAATGTTGATTGGTAATCATACTTATCAAGATTGGAAAATACTTTAATAAAACAATCCTGAATAGCATCTTCGGCGTCTTCCCTATTATTTAAAATTCTGAATGCTACATTGAGCATGGCTATTGAATAGGTTTTATATAAATGATGTATGGCACTTCGGTCTCCCCTCTTTGCTTTTTCAATGACATTTTTTTGTGGTTCAATGCAAATTTCTTTGAGGTGGAGTTTTCCCATAAAAGTAATACTGAGGCAGTATTTTAACAATTTACAATACTATTGAAGACCTTTTAAAACTTCTTTTAAACTTTCTCCAAATAAGTTTTGACCGATAACCACACCATGCTCATTCAATAAAACGTTACGTGGAATACCTCGAATACCATAAGGCCTTACAACTGAAGATTGCCACCCTTTTAAATCGGAGACATGATTCGGCCAATTTAATTTATCTTGCTCAATGGCCTTAATCCACGACGCTTTATTTTGATCTAAAGACACACTGAAAATTTCAAAACTTTTGGCATTTTTAAATTGGCTATCTTTAAATTGATTGTAGACCGCCACCAGTTCAGGATGTTTTATTCTGCATGGTTTACACCATGATGCCCAGAAATCGATTAAGACAATACTTCCCTTTAAAGATGAAAGGCTGACTTCAACATCTTTTGTATTTTTTAATGTAATTTCAGGAGCCACTACAACTGTATTATCCATGTAGGATGAAAAATAGAAGCCCAATACTAAACTTGTAATAATAATTAACCTAGTTTTCATAATAATAGTTTTAAGTTAGAAATTAGTTTATACCTTAAAGACTATTTAAAAAAAGGAATGATGCATCATTTTAGAAAAATTAAGAATTAATTTTCCACTAAAGTAGTTTTGAAGAAGTCATAGCTCATTTGGATATTATCAAGTTTAATATCAATAATTGTATCTATTCTTTGGTGTTCAAGAATCAGAATTGCGCACTGGTTGACCAATCCTAGCTTGTAAAAATTGTTTGCATAGTCAAGTACAATGTTACTGTATTTGTTTTGTAAATATGGAGATATATCTATATGATTACCTGAACTTGATATTACAAAAAGAACCTCAGTTCTATCAATATATTTTGAAATAGCAGTGTTAAATGCTGCATTACAATGAATACATGACCCCCTCTCATTAATAACAACCACACTTTTGTAATCCTTTAAATTAATATCAGGATTAATTGAGCTTAAAAAATCATCAACTTTTTGATATTGACTTGGAGATTGACAAGCTGCTAGAATCAATAATAGTATTAAAGAAAATCTATTCATACTTAAGCAATGTTAAGGCAGTGTTATCATTTCTGCTATTGGTTTTAGTCTTAGTACCCAAATAAATACCTTTACGTGATGCATAGCATAACGGCGAATACGTTTTATAATCAATTTCTATTTCATCAATTTGAGTAAAACTACTATCTAAAACTGCAATTGAATGACCGATAACTGCTGAATATATATCTTCAGTCTGATCTGGTTTATGAAACAGGGTGACTAAGTAATGATGGCTTAGATGATCATAGGTATAATTAATAATATGACCATCTGTAAAACTATTATAGGTTAATAGGTTTTCATTTGAATTCATCACTTGCTCACCAGTCACATGATTGATAATTAAGTCAGTATGTTTCGACTTGATTTTTATACCCTTAAGAGCTTGTAACGTCTTTTGATTAATGATATAAATAGAATCAGTATATGAACTTGAGAAAAAAATCTTTTCATTTACAAATTGATAATTAGGGCTTTCAATAGATATTACATCTTCAGCAGTAAATCTTTGATATAAGTCTCCTCCTCCTAAATGGCAAACGAGTGAATCACTGTAAAAATTATCGATTTTCAATAACCTTGCCGCTTTGTAGCGGGCTTTGTTGTATGCGCTCGGATCTGCTGTCAATGAATCAGGAATATTATTCATTGTGAACTCAATGGGAAATAGCAAAGAAGTATCATTAAATACAATGTGATTATTAATAGCATAAGAAATTCGATAGTCTTTCGGTTCTGATAGAACGAATGACATGTCAATTTTTTTCTTAATATTACCCTTTCTATCTATTATGAAAAACCATTTAGCGTATGATGGTACTACAATAATATTATTTGAGTCAATAATATCAAATGCGATTATTTGATGTCCTTTTTGTATTACATTTTTTAAATCTATGCTATACTTCTCAATACCATCTAAAGATTGTACTAATATCTTTTTTTTAGTCACAAAATCATAGTGGCATATATAATCCTTGTTATTTAAATTAAAGCAACTGTATCTTTGCATGCCTTCCGACAAAACAGAAACTTTCTTAATTCGTTTCAATGTTCTGGTTACAGAATTATGACTGCACGACATTGGTAACAAAAGGATGACCATGCAATACAATAAAATGATCTGTTTACTCATATTTAAAAAGGGTATAATTGTATTTTTCGTAATAGTTGGAATCGTTAGAATGCATAGAATTTGAGGCTAGGTATAGTCCTTTTGAGGTTGATAGGCAATGCGTATTGTATTTTTGTTCATCTAGTTTTATCTCATCAATTTGATTAAAAAGGCTATCTAAAACAATAACAGAACATCCGCTCCTTGAATGACTACCACTCATAATTTCTGCAATTGTATTTTTGGGTTTATGCGCCACCAATACTAAATAATGATGACTCAATTGATCGTAAACAACATTGCTAATATATCCGTTGGTATAACTATTATAGGTTAATGACAGGGTAGATGAGTTTTCTACATCTTCTCTTGTCAAATGGTCGATAATTAAACCGGTATACTTTGAATGGATTTTAATGGCTTTGGCCACTTTTAGTGTTTTTGAATTAATGATATAAATTGAATCGGAATACATACTTGTAAAAATTATTTGATCATTTACAAAACGGTATTGTTTTGGCTCTACCGTTAAAATGTTTTCCGTAGAAAATCTTGGATAAAGGTCTTCAGCCCCTAAATGGCAAACTAAAGAGTCCTTCATGAAATTATCTATTTTAATAAAAATCGGCATTTTACGAATAACGCTATCTCTGGCAAGTACCTTATCATAGCGTTCAGTCAATTTTTGTGGTTCTACATCAAGACAAAAAATCATGCTTGTATCCTTAAAAATAAATTCTCCTTTAAAACTCATTAACTCGTAATATTCATCTTGCTGAATAAATCGACTTAAATCAATTTTTCGCTTAAACATACCGTTTCCATCAATTAATACAATATATGTTGAATAATGCGGCATCACATATATGTTATCCCAATCAAGAATATCTACTGCACCTATTGGTCCAAACATCTCAAAAACTGGCTTTAAATCGATATTATAAATTTTAGAACCATCTAATGATTCACCAATAATTTTTTTATGGGTAACTAATTCTGAATGACAAATATATTCAACACCTTTAATCACTTTATACTTACTAGTCCCTTTAAAACCATTAACATACTCTTTTTCACCAATAGGCTTTAAGTGTCTTGTGTCGTTTTGGCTTTGACAGGAAGAGGCGGTTAAAATTAGGGTGATGCTAATTACTAAGACAAAGTATTTATTCATATTTATTGCAATAAATTTACCCTGAGGGTAAAACTCAGGGTAAATTGTAAATTAAAATTAGCTACTAACTTCTACCGGATTTGTGGATACCAAATCACCATTCTCATCAAAAAATTGAATATAGGCTGCATCTACCCCATCCTTATCAAATACACCTAAATTACTAACGGTATAATTACCATCAATTACCTCCTGAACGGTTGAAGGATCAAAAACACCGTCTAAGTATGGTTCATTATTATTGAACCATGTTCTGATGTTTACAATATTATTTCCATCAATAATATCTAGGGTTGGTGTAAATCCTGTAACGTAAATGGTGTGAAAACATCCACCGCTTGGATCAAGGCACCTGGCGTCAACAACTTCACCAGTATGGAAGTTATAGGCAACATAAAGGGTTTGCATGCTTGGTTTAGCAATATATTGATCATTAAACGCACTAGTAGATAGATCACTGTTATCAATAGTAACATTAGTATTACTTATATCAGTCGCTTCTTTTTTGCATGATATAAAAAAGAGGCAAACGATAAAACTTGCACTTAGACTTAAATTCTTCATATTAATTATTTAAAGGTTAATTGGTTGTGCGTAAGCAACTACTCCAGTCAATACTTCTGTAAACAAGAGGTAAACTATGGGATCACCGTTAGCATCAGGGTGTTTAGTCACTATTAAATCACCATTTATAACATCATTAATTGTTGCACTACTGAAAATATTCCCAAGAGCAGTTTGATTTGTATTAAACAAATTAACAATAGCAGTATTATTGTTATTATCAGCTGCCAGGTAAATATAATCCAAAATTACAGGTAAAGATCCGCCAGTAACCTCTATGGTAGGCCCACAATTTCCACCACTAGATAAGCAGGTAAGTCCATGCGATTCACCAGTTTCAGCATTCTTTATCTCCACTAAAATTCTCAAGCCGCCTGCTTTCTTTGCAATATCAGATGACGGACCGGTAATATTTTCATTCTCATCCGATTGTTTTTCCTGAGTTATTACCTCTTTTTGACAAGAAAAAACAACTCCTACTAATGCTAAAAGCATTATTAATTTTCTAATTTTCATGTTTTTAATTTTAGTTGCCCTACTTCGTTTTTCGGAGTGTTCAGGTCTTTTTCTTCTCCTTCAAAAAGATTTTTTTGCGACTCAGTGAAGATTTTAGTAATGTCTATAAAAGATAGATGGCTTTTCACTTCTCAATTGATCTTTTGTTATGATTGCCACCTCATTTTTGAAAAAATAGGGGGTGGAACATTTACTATTTTGAATAGAGGCACGACCAAGTGCCTGCGCAAGAATAAGCAAGAGCCACCCCTTTAGGGATGTTTTACTTATAATTTTCTTGCTTTTAGTTTGATCGTTTTCTATTCAAAAAATTATAGTAATACAGTTGTATCTATATTATATGTTTGTATCTATTTCCTTATCATATGATATGTTTATACGTTTTATACTTTACCGTTCAAGGATGTTAATACATTCAATAAAATCCTGTATGTACTTGAATAGTAATCACAAATGTATAAAAATTTATTGCATTTGCAATAAATAATATTGCAAAAAGGATTTTATAAGTAGCTTTGCTAATACAAAATTGACTTAAAATACAAGCAACAAAAAAGCGGCGATTGAATATTCAATCGCCGCTTTTATCTAATTACATTAGGATGAAAGATTAGATATTTGATCTCATTTTAGCACCAAATACTTTAAATAACCAAACTTTTAATCGATAAAATAGCAAGTACATAATTGGTATAACTACCAACGTCAGAAATGTAGCAAATGATAGTCCAAAAATAATAGTCCATGACATTGGTCCAAAAAATATGGTATTATCTCCTCCAATATAGATGTCAGGATCGTAAGATGTTAACAATCCAGCAAAATCTATATTAAAACCAGTTGCTAAAGGCAATAGACCAAGAACGGTTGTAATAGCTGTCAACAATACTGGTCTTAATCTGGTTTTACCAGCCTGAACAATAGAATTAATGACCTCTGGCATTGGTAACTGCTCAAACTCTGTTAAGCCTAATTCTTTACGTTTTCTTTTCCTTAGCAAATTGGTATAGTCAATTAGTACAATGGCATTGTTTACAACCACACCTGCCAGTGAGATGATTCCGATCATTGTCATAATGATAATAAATTCCATTTGGAATACAACTAAACCAAGTAAAACGCCAATCAGACTAAATACTACCGCAAATAAAATAATCACTGAAGCTGAAAATGAATTAAATTGACTTACAATAATCAATAGAATTAAAAATACGGCAATACCAAGGGCCGATCCCAAAAATTCCATTTCTTTAGCTTGTTCTTCTTGCTGTCCAGTAAAATTGTATTCAACGCCATCTGCAATGCCAACATCAAGTTTATAATCATTCAGTAAATTCTTCAATTCTTGTACAACTTCATTTGGATTAGCACCTTCAGTCACATTAGATTCAATTGTAACAACAGATACCAAATCTTTATGCACAACAGTACTATAAGTATTAGTAGGTTTAGGCTCCTTTACTAAAGATCTAATAGGAATCCTCAGCATTTGACCCTTGTTGTTTCTGAAAATTAACTTCTGATCTAAAAGAACGTCAATATTATTTCTATCGGTTTTGTTGAATCGCAAATTCACATCGTAGATGTCATCCCCATCCTTAAATGTTGAAATATCCTTACCAAATATTGAGGTTCTAATCGCAGAAGCAATTTGACCCGTTGAAGTATTAAATAGTCTGGCTTTTTCTCGATCAATTTCAATATTCAGCTCTGGTTTACCACGTTCAACATTTAATTTCAATTTCTCAACACCGTATACATTTTTACGATCTAAGTAATTCCTAATCAAATCAGCTTCTTGAATTAAATCCGTATATTCTTTATCTCCAAATACTTCAATACTGATTGGTGCACCTTGCGGAGGTCCATCCTGATTTTTGTCAACTACAATTTTGACATCTGCCGGAAATTTATTCTTAAGCCCCTCGCTTATATTTTTCATCAATGCAGAAGTGTGCGGAATACTATCTCTATGCTTAAATTCTGCAAAGTTAATAGCAATACGACCTTTATTAGGTGTATTACCCATTACCACTCCCTGTGCTGGATCACTAGCCCCTTCTCCTACTTGTGCGATAATTGACTGGATAATTCGTTCATGAACTTCTTCTCCTACAGTATCATTAATCTCCTTTTTCAAAATATCATTCATCAACATATCTTCTATCTGAAGTGTAGTTTGATTAGTCACGTTAATATCTGTACCTATTGGATGTTCAATAAAAACGTTGACGTACTTAGGTTGATTTTCAGGAAAAAATAAAGTCTTTGGTGTGAAAATACCAATTAAAATTGCCGAAAATATTAATAACCCAATGGTTCCAAAGAATACTAAAATAGGTCTTCTTTTTGATAAACTTTTTGATAGTACCTTTTCATAAATTCTTTCCAGTACGGGTAAGAATTTAGTCTGAAACCATTTTGTCATTGGGGAAAGCGCAAAAATATTGAATAGAATAATTAATCCAATCAAAATGAAAACGTTACCCCAAACTGTACTTCCTGCAAGGATTAAAGCTCCTAAACCTATCAATATCAAAGAAATAATAATAGATTTTCTTTTCCCATTATCCTCGCTTTCCAATTTCATGTACATTGCGGTCAGTACAGGATTGATAATCAAGGCAACGAATAATGAAGATCCTAAAACAATAATCAAGGTAATTGGAAGGTATTTCATGAATTCTCCCATTAACCCTGGCCATAATGCCAACGGGACAAATGCTGCTAAAGTAGTTGCAGTAGAAGCAATAATTGGCCAAGCCACCTCACCTACACCTTTTTTGGCTGCCTCAAAAGAATCTAGGCCTTCATCCATCAAACGATAAATGTTTTCTACAATTACAATTCCATTATCTACAAGCATTCCTAAGGCTAATACCAATGAAAATAATACCATGGTATTCAGGGTTACTCCCATTGAACTCAAAATTAGAAATGACATTAACATTGAAAGTGGAATAGCTACCCCAACAAATAATGCATTTCTTATACCTAGGAAGAATAACAATACCCCAACTACCAATAAGATTCCGAAATAAATAGAATTCTCGAGGTTTGAAACCATTTCTCTGGTTTGATCAGATTGATCATTTGTAACTGATACACTTAAATCAGAGGGGATTAATTTTTGCTCCTTTACTTTATCTAAAATTTCGAAAATTTTGTCAGATGCATCTAAAAGGTTTTCACCACCTCTTTTCTTCACGTCTAACATGACAACAGTTTTTCCGTACTCTCTGGCAAAAGATGAAGTATCTGCTGCAGTAAATGCGACATCTGCTACTTGATAAAGGTATACCGGTTTATAATCTTCCTGTTTAACAATAATATTCCTAATCTCAGCTGCATTTTCGAACTCACCCTCGATTTGAACTGTTCTATTGGTAATTCCATCTAAGATTTCACCACCAGACATAGTTAGATTTTCTTGGGCAATGGCCGTCTCAATGTCTTGAAAAGAAACATCCATTGCTTCAGCTTTGAATCGATCAACCTCAATTTTCATTTCCTGTTCTTGAATACCTCTAATATCCACCTCAGAAATCTCTTGAAGATCTTCAATTTTATCTTCTAAAATCTCAGCGTATTCCTTGAGTTGCTGAACTGAAAAATCGCCAGATAAATTAATATTCAGAATTGGCATTTGAGAAATATCCATCTCAAAAATATTCGGCTCAACCGGCAAATCAGTAGGGAATTCTTTCTTCGCTCTTGCTTTATCTACTGCATCTTTTACTTCCTGAAGAGCGTCTTTAGTACTAATATCAAATGTAAACTTTGCCTGAATCGTTGTATAACCATTTACAGAATTTGATATGATCTCATCAATATTTTTGATTGAATTTAGTTCCTTTTCAATAGGTTCGGAGATTTTTTCTGCAATAATTTCAGGAGAGTTTCCTGGATAAGCAATACCAACATAAATTTCTGGTATTTGAAGTTCGGGAAAATTTTCCTTAGGCATACTGGTATATGCACCCAAACCGCCAATAAATATAATAGCTATCAACAGATAGACCGATTTTCTGTTTTCAACGGCCCAACTAGATAGTTTAAATTCTTTCTGTTTTTTAGTATTTTCCATTCTATTGTGCTTTTACAATGTCTGATTCAGTGATTCCTTTGGCACCACTTAGTACAAGTCTTGTATTATTAGAAATCGAATTCTCTTTCTGAGAAACAATGACTGATTCTCCGTCATAAGACTTAATAACATCAACGTAAATCTTTTCAAGCGAATATAAGTCTTCTCCTTTGGCAGCTTTCATTTTATAAACAAAATTATTATTTAGCGGATCCTGCAAAACAGCCAAAGAATTAATCACCAATGCGGAGTCAATGGCAGCATCTGTCACTTTAATTTTGGCAAGTTGATTAGGTAATAGCATAGTGTTATTCTTAATATCTACTTGAATTCTAAATGTTCTGTTCACTGGGTCAATATAGTTTCCAACGTAACTGATCTTAGAGTTAATGGTCTTATTATCGTAATTAGGGAAAATAATATCTACTGCTGTCCCCAATTTAACATTTGCCAGATGAGACTCTGCGACGCTAGCCGTTACCCTAACGTTTTTGTTGTTCACCAATCTAGCTAATGGCATCTGCGGTGATCCCATTTCTCCGAGGTTAGGAAAGATCTCATCAATGACACCTGAAAACGGCGCTCGAACTTGTGTTTTCCCTTTTTGAGAATTAAGCGTACTCAATTTACGTTCAAGCGATTTCTTTTGATTTTTAGCTTGCTCCAATTCAATTTCAGTCCCTAATCCTTGCGCATTTAACGACATTTGCTTGTTCAACATATAGTCTGCCATTTCAAGACTAGCTTTCAACTCTTCAATATTTGATTGAAGGATTTCTGAATCGATTGTAAACAACACTTGTCCCTTACTCACTTTTTGACCTTCTTTGACATGAATGTTTTTAATAACACCTGCAGCCTCAGAATTAATCAAAACATCCTGGTCGGTTTCAACCTGTCCCTGAAGTTCAATTTTATGACTAAAGTTCTTTTTTTCTACCAGCGTAGATGTAACTAGCAATAACACCTCCTCTTTGGTTGTATCCAATTCAGCTATTTGAGAATTGACCATAGTTAATGCTGATTTAAGTGAATCTTGTTTGGCTATAAGTTCATCAAGCGAGGATACCTCTGGAGCACCGCATGATACAAACAAAAGTCCAAATGAGAATAATATGATTAAATTTTTCATTTTATAGTTTAATTTTTAGTTAATTAATTTAATTATTATAGAGTTTATCTAGCTGAATCTTATAGTTCAACATTTCCATTACTGCACCAATGTAACTACCTTCAGCTTGTAGCAGTTGGCTTTGTTTTTGCGTAACATCTAAAGCCGAAATAGCACCTGTTTCTTTTCGAGCTAGCGCTTTCTCATAAATATTCTGCGCTAATTCAACATTTTTCTCTTCAAGATGCATTTTTTCATATGCATTAATGAACATGGCTTTTAGCTGTAATTCCTGAAATTCCAATCCTCGCTTCAACTCTTCCATGCTGTTTTGGTCCTTATCTAAGCGAATTTCGGCTTGTTGCACTTTCATGATCCTTTGACCACTTGAAGTGACTGGAATCTTTACACCTAATCCCCAAACCGTAGTAGGGTACCATGGTTTATCTGCAAAGAAATCAAATTCATTTCTAAAGGCATTTTGCTGATGATTAAAGAAGGCAAAAGCAGACGGTAAATATCCAGCTTTTTCATTCTTCAAGTTATATTCACTCAACACCTTTTGCTGATCCATCAAAATATAATTGAAGTTGTTTTCAATTGAAAAGCTTTTTAAAGCAGGGTTGTTAGCTTCAATTTCGTCAATCAATTCATCAAAACCCTGAGTTAACTCAATGTCTTGATCAATTGGCAGACCCATCTGTAATTTCAGCATATCCTTCGCAATACCGACTTGGCTTTGAGCGTTCTTTAAATTTAGTTCCATTCTATTAAAGGTAATTTCAAACTGATCTAAATCTTCTTGTAAAATAAACCCTGAATTAAAATAGCCTTTTGATTGTTCCCAAAGCTGTCTGGTGGTTACCGCAATAGAGTCAAGTAAGTCAACATTTTTTTCAGCAACTAGGGCATTATAATACGCCTCTCTCACAAGTGCTCTCGTGTCTTGTTGTGACTTCGCCAATGCGGTTTCAGCTACTTTTTTGTAAAATCTTGAAAATTGAAGACCCACAATATAAGAACCATCAAATAATAACTGATTGATTCCCAATGTAGCGTTCGCTGTAAACTCTTGACCAAATTGCAATGCAACCAATTCATCAGCAGGAGCTGCTGGATTGAATGCGTTAGCGGGAAGTACCTGGACAGGAATATCGATTAATTGCTGAAACTGACCTTCAATATTTACCTGCGGCAATCCTATTGCTACTGTCTCAAATATCTTTTTGTCAGCTGCAATAATGTCTAAGTCAGCATTTTTTATTTTCTCGTTATGCTCTAAAGCATATGTTTCGGCTTCAGTAATTGAAAACATTGTTTTTTCCTCTTGAGAGTAGGCATTTGAAGCCACGAGCAAGATTAAAAAACTGGAAATGATTAATTGTTTCATAATTTTATATATCGTAATGTTTAGTTTTTATTAGTTCTTGTAAATATTTTAACCCTTCTTCACTTGCTATTCCTCTAATATGATATCTAAAATATTCAAAGTAGATATCAGAAAAAGTACTCGAACTTCTATCAAAAGTACCAGTACCAAATAATGTATCAATAAATGATAAATGCATTCTAGCAATAATTTCAACATTTAAATTGTCTCGATACAACCCTTGTTCTTTTCCCCTTTCCAAATTGGAAATTATAGAGCCCTTTACATAAGTATTTTTGTGCGCCTCAAATTTTTTAAGAACATTTGGGTGGTATTTTTGCATATCGAAAAATATGGAAGGGTGAATCGATCTTAACCGGGAAGCTACCAACTCTCCAGTTGCCAATAATTCATCAATCGCATTTCCGTACTTTTCAGAAATTCCTTCTATTTGACATTCTTCCTCATGATGAGATAACTCCAGGCATTGTTCCACTAAATCGTTTTTATCCTTTACAAACGTATAAATGGTTTTTTTAGACATTCCTAGCTGTCTAGCCATCTCATCCATGGTTACACTCTTAATGCCATACTTCATAAATATTTCTGAAGCGGCCGTCAAAAATTGCACTCTTTTTTCTTCCACGGTGCAAATGTATAAACAAAAACAACGTAGGAAACTTTTTTTACAAAAAATGTTTCCTTTGAGGATACTTTTAACTTTTTTTAAGATTAAAAATTAAACTATTGATTCAGTGATAGTTGTAAATCTATCATTTTGAGACAAGCTACGGCAGCTTCCACTCCTTTATTGCCATGTTTACCACCTGATCTATCTATGGCTTGTTGAAGTGTATTATCCGTTAAAACACAAAAAATTACAGGAAGGTTTTCCCTTAAGGCTACGTCTTTAACACCCTGAGATGCTGCATGACAAACAAAATCAAAATGTTTTGTTTCTCCTTGAATTACTGAACCAATTGTAATGATACCATCATACTGATTTGTTCTCGCTAAAAATTGCGCAGTACTTGGTAATTCAAATGTACCGGGAGAATGCTTAATGGTAATGTTACTTCGCAACACACCGTGCTTTTCAAGGGTTTCAACAACGCCTTTTAACAAGTTACCTGTAATATTATAATTCCATTCCGAAACGGCTATTCCTATGGAAAATGGTTCTCCATTTGGAACTTCATTAGGGTTATAATCAGACAAATTGCTTAGCGCAGTAGCCATATTAAGATTTTGTTCGAGCTACAAACTTATCAATATCGGTTGCAAATTCAGTTTTAGAATAATCAGCTTTGATTCTTGAATAATGTTTATGGGCTGTTTTTTTATCTCCTAATTCCTCTCTTACTTGAGCTGCCTTTTTTAAAAACATTGGTGTGGTGAATTCATTAAGCTCTCTATTGGCCGCTTTTTCAAAATGTTTAGCCGCTTTTTCATATTCTCCCATTTCAACATAACAGTCACCTTGTAAACCAAGACATAGGCTTCCAACAATGATGTCCTCAAAATCACAATCTTGCAAATAATCAAGTGCTACATCAAATTCACCATTATTCATACTCATTATTCCCATTGAATAATTAGCAATGTCGCCACCCGAAGTCCCTTTATAGTCATCTGCAATATCAGCCATTCCAAGAAAATTATCTGAGCCATTAATTGCTTTGTCTATTGAATCTTGCTCAAATTCGTAAAAAGCATCAGCCAGCACCTCTTGCGACTCTACTTCTTTTGGCTCCTTAATAAATTTCATGTAACCTATATAGCCAACTAAGAGCAATAAAACGCCACCACCAACTATTAGAAATAACCTCTTATTCTTGTCTAAAAAGTTTTCAGTTCCGGTTAGCTCGGCTGCTTCTTTAACTACTTTTCCCTTTCTATTATCTTGCTTTTTTGCCATGATTCCAATTTAACGCTCGCAAAAATAATTTTTTTTCTTGTTATATCATAGTAATTAGCCATTTTTAGGTATTATTTTTGTCGACCATGCGAGAAATAGAACTTAAACCTGCATTAAAAATCAGTATCCCTTTTTTCATGATATTATTGACCGTCTCAATCGGTGGATTTACATCTAGGAACTTATTTCTATTTTATATTGTGCAATATGCTCTACTATTTGGAGCTTATTTCATTTTAATGCGTTCTAATTTTGACATTAAAAATATATTCGGATTAGGCATATTAATGCGTGTTTGTTTACTGTTTTTTTTGCCAGAATTGTCAAACGATTTTTATCGATTTATATGGGATGGAGAGTTATTGACCCATGGTATTAATCCATTTGATTTCAAACCAGATGAGCTAATATCTTATGGACATTTTTTAAGTAATGATTATTATTTATCACTTTATCATGGAATGAGAGAATTGTCCCAAGCCAATTACTCATGCTATCCTGTTTTAAATCAGTTAATCTTTGGTTTCTGCACATTATTCTCGGATAGTATTTTAGTCAATGTTATAATCATGAAGCTTATCATTATTCTTGCTGATGCAGGAACTTTTTGGATAGGAAATAAAATACTAAAGTTGTTGAACCTATCTACAAAAAAAATAGGCTGGTATTTTTTAAATCCTTTAGTCATTCTCGAATTTACCGGAAACCTTCATTTTGAAGGCGTAATGATTTTCTTCATCATAACTTTTCTTTATTTTATCATTAAAAACAACTGGATTTTGGCAGGCTTTTTTCTTGGCTTAGCTATTCAAATAAAACTTATTCCTTTAATGTTTATTCCATTTGTTTATAAACGCTTAAAGTGGAAACGCGCTTTAGGGTTTTCAGCAGTTACCCTTTTAGTGGTTTTATTGATGAGTCAAATGATGATAGGTCCAAAAAATATTGATCACTTTTTGGCTAGTCTGGAACTGTATTTTAATAATTTTCAATTTAATGCCAGCTTTTTTAGCTGGGCCAACGCTTTGTATAGCGAAAAAATAGGATGGGATACCACTAAGATTATCGGTCCTGTTTTTGGTAAAATTACTTTAGTATTAATCGTTCTACTGGGTATTATAAAATCATATCGAAAACCAGTTGATATTTTTATTACCCTAACATTTGCTTTGACTATTTATTATTTACTAGCAACAACCGTTCATCCATGGTACTTAAGCCTCGTTTTAATATTCTCAATTTTCACAAAATATCAATTTGGTATTTTGTGGACATTTATTGCATCTTTTTCGTACCTCGCCTATTCAGACCCTCATATTTTTGTTGAGAATAAACTATTAAACTCTCTGCTCTATATTGTGTTATTCGTTTTTTTAATGTTTGAAATCTATAAATATTGGCGAAAGGATACGGTTGGCCTTCAGATCAAGGATTTTTTTTACGAAACGCCTAATCATTAACCCAAGTTACCTTTATGAGTAAATGATTCTGCTACCTTTGTTCAAAAAAGAAATGACTGTAGATATTTTAGCATTTGCCGCCCATCCTGATGATATTGAACTTTCAGCATCTGGAACATTATTAAAGCATATTGCTATGGGGAAAACTGCTGCAATTGTCGATTTGACACAAGGTGAATTAGGCTCAAGAGGAACAGTTAGTACACGTTATGCAGAGTCAGAAGCGGCCAGCAATATAATTGGTTTAAGCGCTAGAGAAAACTTAAAAATGGCTGACGGTTTTTTTGAAGTATCTAAAGAAAATAAATTGACAGTTGTCTCTCAAATTCGTCGTTTTCGGCCAAAAGTCATTTTAGCCAATGCTATTTCAGACCGTCATCCTGACCATGGGAGAGCATCTCAGTTGATAAGAGAAGCAGTGTTTTTATCTGGTTTACGAAAAATTGAAACTAAATGGAATGGTGAAATTCAGAAGCCATGGAGACCAAAATCTTTATTTTTTTATATTCAGGACCGTTATATTCAGCCAGACTTTGCGGTAGATATTTCAGACGTGATCGATCAAAAAATAGAAAGCATTAAAGCCTTTAAAACACAATTTTTTAATCCAGATTCTAAAGAGCCTCTGACCCCAATTTCAGGAGAAGATTTCTTTGATTTCTTAAAAGGTCGTTGGAAAGAGTTTGGCAGGAGTATAGGTGTTAATTATGCTGAGGGTTTCACTGTTGAGCGTGTACCAGGTGTAGATGATATTACTAAATTATTATAGAGTTAAGCTATCTTTTTCATTCTGCGATAAACAATATCAGCCATTGTTAAAATAAGGAGCATTGATAAGACAACTATGCCAATTTTTATTGAAGTCGTAAAATCTCTGATAGCTATATTTTCCCAATCGAAAAATAATGGAACTTTCTTGATTGTAGTTGTTAGTTCGAGACCAAAACTTCCCGCAATTACAAACAATGCAGAAATGAATATATATATCCAAGCTTTACTTGAAATCAAAGGTTTCACAATAAATGGTGCGTCCACAATTGACTCAACACTATTCATTACCGAATCGGTTAAATCTGAAGAAGCTTCGTGCTTGTCAGCGTGATTAAAATATTGATATAATTTATCTTTCTCCTCTTCCATCTTTATTTTTTAATAAGTAATTCTATTTCATCATTTAATAAGGCATTTAAAATACCAGCCATTTTTTTACGACTTCTCATCAAGCTCACTTTTATATTAGATTGACTAAGCCCCGTGATTTTACCAATTTCTTTGTTTGAAAACTCTTTTAAGTAATATAAAGCGAGTAATTGTCGTTCAATTGGTTTTAAATAGGACATAGCTTTATTAATATAAATCCGTTGTTCATCTAAATTCATCTTATCAATTACTGAATCATCTGTATTGGTAATTCGTTCAAAGTCTATTGGACTAGTTAGTAATTCATGCTTTCTAAGATGATTAATTGCAGTGAAGTAGGCAATTTTATAAAGCCACGTAGAAAATTTTGATTTTAACTTGAATTGCTTGATGGCTTTGAATGCTTTAATAAAAGCATCTTGCGTCACCTCTTCAGCATCTTCTTGATTCGATACCATTCTTAGGACCAATGAATAAACCATATTTTTATATCTATTGACCAGAACGGAAAACGCTTGATAATCTCCCGACTTTATCTTTAGAATAATTTGCCTTTCTTCTTCCACTTAGTCTTCTTCAGTATCTTGTTCGAATATACGCTCCAAAAAATATGATGCAACCAAAGCAACTCCGCCAAATAAAAAGCCAAATAATAATCCAGCTTCACTTGTGTCAAGCGTATGAATATATGGGGCAACAATATTGCCAACTAAAATTCCCGTAGGCACAAACAATAATAATAAAGCAGTCCTTATTCTTGAATGGTTATTTTTTTTTTCTTTTAATGGATTCATCCCTGCCTCAATCATTGCCATTTCCTTTCGGTGATTAGCGGTAATTGCAATGTATACAATTGCTAACACAAATGCCATACCTGCTATTGGAATAATAATCTCTACTGCTTGAAACATAATTTATATTTTAATTGATTTATTACATTAGTCACCAAAACTTATAAACTGGTTACAAAAAAGAGAAGAAAAATAAGAAAATACTAAAGTATAAATCTTACTATAGCGAGCTTAATTTAATTCCGAGATATATAGTACGAGGCTGAGCAGGGCCGAAAACAAAATTGCTGTCCCTATTTTTTCCAATATCAAAGTCGGATTGATAAGCATTAAAAATGTTCTTAATCCCAGAGTATAATTCTAAATTAGATTTGAGTTTAGAAAATTTAAAGGTATAGCCAAACTTTCCACTCAAATTAGAAAAAGATGGAGATTGAAATATCTCATCTTCATCTTGATTTGGTGCCCCGGCAAAATGGGGAACTTGCATAGCCCCGGTATAAACATAATTAATGTTTACATTTATTTTTTTATTTGGGGTCCAACTGATCATTGCAAATCCATATTGATTTGGGGTTCTTATAAATTCTCTTATGCCGTCTAAACCATCAATGTATTGAACAGGATCATCAAATAAACTACTTTGCCAAGTTAACCCTGCTTCCAGTTGAAGTTTACGATTAAAATTGGCCCTTAACTCTGCAGTCACCCCTTTAACCTCTGCCCCTTGTCCATTTTGTTTTTCAAATCTTTCGCCAAAATCATCTTCTCCAATGGGTTGAAGAAAGAAGGCATTATTGAGTCGGGTGTAGAACCCTTCTATTGTATAACCAACTATAAAATGTTCAGTAGGTCGATCATAATTTATAGAAGCACTTAAGCTATGAGACCTTTCAGATGTAAGTTCTGGCGATAGACTAACGCGTGAAATACCTCCACCAGCAAAAGCAATATGTAAATCAGTATCAAAAGCCTGTGGGGCTCTGAAGCCAGCTCCATAATTAAGCCTTAATTGAGTGTAATCCTTCAACTTATATAATAGTGAAGCTCTTGGACTAAGAATAGGTTGGTCGACCAAGTTGTGAAAATCCATGCGGATACCGCTTAAAAGTGATAACTTAGGAATAATCTCCCAGTCACTTTGTAAAAACGTTCCTAAGTCCCTTGTAGTTTGATCAATTAGATAATTGTAGGCAATAATTTCATCATAAACATCATCATATAAATATTCTGTTCCAAGTATAAGCACATTAGTTCCGCCAAGAAAATTGTTTAGTTTGTGATTAAGTTGTACGCCAAAATTAATGGTTGCAACGTCTGAAGTACCATATGGAGGGTTTTCAAGATGTTGTTTAATATCAATTGGAAAATCTGGAAAAATGCCTGTATAATGATCTCTTGCTGTATATTGCGCAGCAACATAGGCAATAAAACTAGACTTATACTCATTAAAATTAATCTGGTAATCTAAACTCCCCATCCCAACATGATGCGTTCTCTCCTCTGCTTGGCTTGTAAGATACGCTGGAGATCTAAGATTTGACATTTCTCCTCCAAAACGATATTCATTTAAGTAACTTAAACTTAGTTCCAATTTTTGATCTTTGCCAGGTAAAAGAAAAACATTTGTTCCAAAAGATGTGCTTTCTATCAAAGGGATCTCTGAAAAATTATCGGCATTGTGGTCATAAAAATCTCTTTGTCTGTGATTCATAAAGAATGAAATTCCTGATTTACTATTCTTTGAAACTAATGAGGCATTTCCCAATATTTGATGATCATTCGTTTGGTTATTAATTTGGTGATAATTGTAATTTAAGCTGTAACTGTTTTTTTTTGGTAATTTTGTAATCACATTAACGGTTCCTCCAATTGCACTGGATCCATATAAAGATGAGCCTCCTCCCCTAACTACTTCAATTCTATCAATCATATTAACTGGCAATTGTTCCATCCCATAAAGCCCAGTTAAAGGGCTAAAAATTGGACGCCCATTTATTAAAATTTGTGAGTATCCACCTGCCAAACCATTCATTCGCAATTGTGTATAATTACATGTTTGACAATCTGTTTCTACTCTTAACCCCGGTTGAAATTTCAATCCTTCAGATAAATTACAAGCTTGCACATTATCAAGTGATTGGCTATTCAAGACATTAACAATTATGGGTGAATCTGTTTGTCGCTTTTCTGTTTTTGTGCCTGTTACCACAATTTCATCAAACGACATAATTGATTCTGTAAATTCAATGTCCACTTCAGCATCAGGCAATTTATCAGTGATAGAAATTACCTTACTAATGGTTTTATAACCTAAATAATCTGACTCAAGAGTGTATGTTCCATAAGGAATATTCAAGAAAGTGTACTTTCCTTTAATATCTGATTTACTGACTCTGTTGAGCTCTTTAATAATCACATTGGCATATGGCAATACACTTGTATCATCACGCACTTCTCCACTAATATTACCTCTTTGAGCCATAACAGGCATGGAAATGCAAAAAAGACTTAACAATAAAAAAATCGAATTTCTAAGATACATGATGATGTTTTAGTTCAGCAAAAATATAATTTTAGTCTTACCTAAAAAAATATTTTGGGATAAAAAAATAAAAATAATGCCACTTAAGAAATAAAATTTAGAAAGAATGGCAAAGTTTTATAATTTATAGTAGATACCTTTAAAACTTAAGATCAAGTATTCGAACTTATTAGTTCGTTAAATCAATATACAGTTTGTTGTAGTTTTGTTTTGCATTAAATTTAAGAAATGTCTCAGCTTTTACTTGATCTCGGAAAGAAAGAGAATTAATTTTAGATGTCAAAGCCAATTGAATTGCCTCAGAAATTTCCTTAATCGTGGCGTGTTCATCTAAAGCAAGACCTGATTGTTGATTAACAATATCAATTACTCCCCCCACACCTAATACAACCGCAGGAATACCAAAACTTTGCGCTTCTACTATAGCCATTCCAAGACCTTCCGTTTCACTCATGTGGATGAATAATGATACTGGCTGTGTTTTGTATAAGTTAATAATTTCAGAGTTTGGTCTATTTCCCTTAAACTCATAAGTTATGTTTTTAGGTAAATCTTTAGCCTGCAACTCTAATTCATTTCTTAATGGTCCATCTCCAAAATGAGTCCAATTAATATCCAAGTTCAATAATTTCAGAGATTCAATAATTTTATCAACTCGCTTAATTTTAACTAGTCCAGAACATGATACAACTTGAAATATTGGCTTTTCAACAAAAGGGTTCTTCCCCTGATCATAGACCCCATAATGCGCTAATTTTAATTTTTCTGGATAATATCGAATGTTTTTTAGATGAGCTACCGCTGGATTCGACAAAACGAAGACTTGTTTAACCATTTTTAAATTAAAGAATCGAAAAGGCATATATCCTCCTGCGTATCGGGTCTCAAAAATATCAAAACCATTAACCCTAAATTGAAAATCATTGATTTGTTTCTTTTTTTTCAGGATAGCTAGTGAGAGCGCACCAGAGTTCATCCAAAATGAATAATAATAGTTATCGAAATTATTGGTAATCCCGGACTTAAATGTCTCACCTAACTTAATTGCACGGATAACAGACGTTGCAAGCTTCTTGAATTTTTTAAGGATATACCTTTTTCTATTCGATTTCAAGAGTTCTAGACAAAGTATAGATAAAATTAATCTGAAATATCTTAGGAAGTCTGTTTTGGAAAACTTGAAATCCATGTTAGCAAGATTTGAATTAACCCTCACATTACCTGGAATTACTCTCATTTCATCATCACCTTTATGACTAAGAGGATACAAAACGATTGAATCAAATTTTTTTGATAATTCTATAATTTCATTTTCAAAAAATTGCTCTCCTGATCCATAAGGGTATCGGTCTGATATGATATGAAGTCGTTTTTTCATAGTAGGCGGATAAAGGTATCAACAATTTGTAAATACGGCATACACGAAATGTGATATTAAATTAAAAAAGGAACCTTTCTTCCCTTATAATAGTACTATAATTATCGTATATTTATCACCCAAAAAATATCTAAAAAAATGCGCAAAATATTGGTAACCGGTGGTGCTGGTAATGTAGGAAGTGCTTTAACTGAAGGGCTCTTAAAGGATGAGAATACATATGTAACAGTAGTAGACGATTTATCGACTGGTGATATTTCAAAACTTAACTTGTCTCACAGCCGACTAAAGTTTATTAAGGCGGATGCAAATGACAAGCAAGAGATGACTGAAATAATGTTGTCGACTACGTTTGATTTTGTTTTCCATTATGCAGCATATGTTGGCGTTCAAAGAACACAAGAAAACCCTGTGAAAGTACTTGATGATATCGAGGGCATTAAAAATATTCTCACCATTTCCAAAAACACTGGTGTTAAACGATTTTTCTTTTCATCTTCATCTGAAGTTTATGGTGAGCCTGTTAGTATTCCTCAGAATGAAGAAACTACTCCATTGAATTCAAGAGTTCCTTATGCAGTGGTTAAAAATGTAGGTGAAGCTTTTTGTAAATCATATTTCCAAGAATTTGGTTTAAACTATACCATTTTTAGATTCTTTAATACTTATGGTCCAAATCAAACGCAGGACTTTGTAATGAGTAAATTTATTGCAAGCGCCCTAAAAAATGAACCAATAACCATTTATGGAGACGGCTCTCAAACAAGAACTTTTTGTTTTGTTGACGATAATATAGAAACAACAATTAAAACTTTAGATGAAAATCTTTTCGTAAATGATGTAATTAATATCGGTGGAGATAAAGTCATTTCTATACTAGAACTTGCTAAATTAATCCTCAGAATCACTAATAGTCAGTCTGAAATTGTATTCTTGCCTCCATTAAAGGATGGTGATATGACTAGAAGGCAACCTGATAATGCTAAAATGCGAAAAGTTCTAAAACGAGAATTACTTGAAGTTGAGGATGGAATCAAGAAGTTATTAGCGGATAAACTTTTTTTGGCCAGAATGAATAATTAGACGAGTAATGTGTTGACATCTTATAAAGATACCTACACATTATGACAATTGATTAATAGAACGTTCTCAATTATCTAACAAATGGTTACCAATTAAATTACTAGCTAAGTATTCAAACACCTCATAAATAAATTTATTTAGTTGGTAAAGTCATTACATAATCGTAGCTTTCATTCAATAAAGCCACCATCTTTACTTCGTCTTTCAATACTTCTTCTGGAATTAAGACATAGCCTTTCATAATTGCATTATACGATTTGTATAGCGAACTGTTGAATTCTTTTATGTATCGTTCTTGTATTTGCTTTGAAAAACGGATGCCAATTTCTGCATTTTTGTTTAAGAGAGAAAACATATATCCATTGGCAGAAGTATACGGCATGGTTTTACCTTTTCTTTCAAACCGATCACACTGTTTGACTAAGGTATCATAATATTCGAGACTTTCCTTCCAATTCATTTTTTAAAGATATTAATGTTTTTCTCGATTCAAAAAGAAATGTAATATCAATCTCTTATTTCTTTTTAAGGTAAATATTAAAATTAACAACAATATTACCCTTAGTGTCTTCTAGAATCAATGGAAGAATACGTTCCTTAGCTTTTAGTTTTGAAGCCCAAGGATCCTTATTGATGTGGGGATCATCTTTAAAATAGATCTGAGAAATTAACTCCTTTGACTTTTTTTCAGTTACCCTAAAATGAACGTGTGATGGTCTAAATAAATCCCCATTGAGGTATTTTCCAGGAATAATTGTTAGAAAAGAATATTCTCCTTTTTCATTTGTCATTAAACTTGCTCTTTGTCTGTAGAGACTTGAATCATTATCATATTCTCCATTAGCGTTTGCATGCCAAATTTCAACAAGAGCATTTTTTAAAGGTGTTTCGCAATCTGAACCATATACGATTCCTTTAATTTCTATTCTACTCCCCCTCAAACCATCATAAGTTAGATCGTTTCTAATAGGCGCATTTGGTCTATAGAAAGGACCAAGAATATCATCTGTAGTTTCACAATCTCCAGTAAATTTATTATCATCTAGTTTAACAACTGAGCCAAAAGTAGACCATCCAATTACGGTCATGGTTGAAGCAAAAAGAAATTTTTTCCTATTCATTTTTGTATATTTCTAATGAAATACACAAAAAAGATGCCATTTTAATAGACATGTTTGTACAGTTAACTTTTGTAAGAGGTTAACTGCTTATACGGAATTACCACCATTCGCTGTAACTATCCCAAGTCAATTCCCAACGGTTCACCTCTTGTTCAAAATTTAAAGATCCAGGAAAAGTCCTATATTTTTTTATAAAATCAAATCCAACATTATTCAACGTTTTATTTGGTGCAGTATTTAAAGCATAAGGCTCACAAATCAAAGTCTTAATTTTTAAATTTCCGAAATAGAATGAGAGCGATTTTTTGATCAATTCAGTGCCCAAACCTCTTTTTCTATTCCCAACTTCCCAAAGATGCAGGTGCATAGTTGCTTGTCTACCATATTTAATATTATTCACATTTGAATGTCCAATTGGTTTCCCGTTTAATTCCCAAATGAGTGCATAAGATTTTTTTTCGGGCAGTGGCAGCTTCAATTGCTCTAACAACATCTTTCGAAATTGAATTTTAGATGGTAATTTATTAATATCGGCTCCCATTTGTTCTAAATATTCTTTATCAGCGCTAAACCAATAATCCATAATTAGATCAATATCGACTGATTCTAGCTCCCTTACCCTTAGCTCAGTTCTATACTCCACTACTTTGCCGTTAATATTTAACTAATTGATGTCTGCTAGCAATTATCCCATTCAGGCTCACTTCGAGAACATATTGTCCTGGTTCAAAATTTACCTCTAAGCTAATATTTTCCTTTTTACTATAATTATAGGTTTTGACCAATTGTCCACTAAGTGCATAGATTGCAATACCAATATCATCATAAGTCTCACCAAAACTAAGGCTTAATTGATGATAAACTGGATTGGGATAAAGTTTAATTTTACTATTTTGATTTGTAATTTCATTGAGTCCAATACCTGAAACTACGAGACAATTTGAGGTATCTATGCAACCATTATAGGTTACCTCAACGGCATAATTTCCATTTGCTGAGAAACTAAAATCCTGATTATTTTCTCCTGGAATAATGGCATAATTATTATCACAATTCAACCATTGATATGCTGCATTACTTTGTAGGGATTTTAAAGTATTATTAGAAAAGACTATTGTATCGTTAATGTTTATAATATCCAGATTCAGAGCAATAATACTGTCACAATTACCCTGATTAACAAAAGTTTGTACTGCTGTTGTATTAGATTGGTAATAAGTCACCCCATTACTCCATGTAAAGGAATCGCACTCCACAAAGGTTTCAGTTATAAGGTGCGAATTACTGATATTAATATCCCAATAAATGTTACTGTCACAGCCATTAACATCAGTGTAGGTTTCCCACAAAGTATCTAAATCCTGATAAAAGGTATAGGTTCCACTTTGACCCAGATTTACAACTAAAGAATCACAAGCATCTATAATTACGGTTACATCATTTGAAGGATATACAATAAGGTTCAATGTTACTATTGAATCACAACCGTTCGCATTCAGAATGGTATCAATATAACTTCCGCTCGTATAATACGTTACTCCATTTTGAAGCCAGGTATAATTTTTACAAGCAGTATCTGAAATTGATCCAGTTAGGACTGCCGGTTCCGTTATTACGACTGATCCAATAATTGCATTTCCAGAAAAATCAGTGACTTTGACAGTATATGTACCAGGACTTAAACTATCTGCATAACTCAATGTGTCTCCATTACTCCATAAATAAGTATAAGGCGAAACCCCATAGTTTGCAGTCACACTTGCCCCTCCATCTGCCCAACCATTGCAGCTGACATTAGAATCTATATTTGTTGTTATTTCTAGACAACGTGTCATAGAATGCGCCCCCAAAGAATCGTCCATATCTATAGGAAATATGTCCCATTCGGTTGAACCAATATTCCAATTAGTCTGGCCCTCATTAATAAATATTTGTCTAATAAGTGTAAAATTATTGGTTGCTCCAGACCCTACACTCCAACCAGAACCGGGATCAACACCAATGTCTCCAATAATATCAAGTGTAACCCCTGAACTAATTTTTTTTAAGGAGATGGCGTCATCTCCATTAAAAAAGCACGTAGAGTGGGCGGTATCTGACTGCGTTATCAAAAATGTTAATGCTGTGCCTGGATTCGTCACTACAAAAACATCAAAAGGTGCCAGACTGCCTTGCGGAAACAAACTATCTGTTGCCGATATTGATCCATTATTGTATCGATAGATGACATAATCGGTTAAATCTATAGCCATGTTTGTAGGGTTGTAAATCTCCAATGCTCTATTACTAGCTGAACCTTCTATGTATTCAGAGAAAAATAAATCTTGGCATTGTGAACTAGCGAAATAGCTCGCGCTAAACAAAATAAGCAATAAAAATACTTTTAAAATCGAGTTCATACCTTTGGTATTATACGTCAATTATAAAAGTAAGAAAATATTATATATCAAAATTCAGATAGCTAAGTTTTACAACTACCCTGATTCAAGAATTCGTTTTAACTATTTAAGAAAACAACGTATGGATCTGGCTTATGAATGAGGATATTAAGCAAAAAATAAGCCTTAATTTTTCAATTAAGGCTTATCGTAAGTTTTTACAACTTTTAATTTACGATTTTATCGTATTCATCCATAAAGTTTTCGTCATCTTCAAAAATCTGTTTCACTTTTCCCATTATTTTTCTTGCCTCAGATATTTCTTCCATCTGCACTAGTGCCTTGGCATATTGAATAATTCCAAATTTAAAAACATCTCTATCAATTTTTTTCTTTTCAGAAATATAAGGATCTTCCCCCTTTTGAATAATTAATTTACTCATGTCCAAAGCATCTAATAATTCAAGTGCTTTATTTTGTTCATCTCTGAAACCACCTGCATCTCCTCTATAATATTTGGCAACTGCTTTTAAGAATGCTGTTCCAACTTCTCCTTTCTCAAGTTTATCCATCAATGGTAACGTTCCTGCCAATCTACCATACTCTTCAGTCGCTACTAAATTCTGAATATCTTCGAAAACCACTGATTTTAGTTTTCCGAAAAATCTAATATTTTCTCTGTAGAGGGTATTGTTAGAATCATCTTTCTGAAGGGCTTTACTTGCATATTTAATAGCATCTTTGTAGGCCCTTGGGAACTTTTTTGTTAGACTTTGATCATCTCCTTTAGAAATTTCATAATTGGCGCGAGATAAGTAGAAATAAGGTAAAGCATCTTTACGGGAATCACTATTCTGAGTATATTTCTCTGCTTTCGAAATTACCTTCTCATAATCACCATCTGCAAAGTAGATATTCAGATCTTGATAATCTGGTCTTTGCGCAGTAGCACTAAAAAGTGTTGCCAAGGTAAATAATAGTAGTGTTATCTTTTTCATAATATTGTTTTCCTTACTAGTATTCAAATATAATGCCTTAAAGTTAAAAATGGCGATTCTTAACGAATTTTTAACAAGTGCTATTCGTAAACTTTTAGCAAAATTTCCAGAATTTCAATAGCCGCTTTTGATATTTTAGTACCTGGACCAAACACTCCCATTACCCCTTTATTATAGAGGTAATCATAGTCTTGTACTGGAATAACACCTCCTGCAATTACCATAATATCATCTCTACCTAATTTTTTTAATTCATCCATTACTTGTGGTACCAGAGTTTTATGACCAGCAGCTAAGGATGAAACACCCAAAATATGCACATCATTTTCAATAGCTTGCTTCGCTGCTTCTGCAGGAGTTTGAAACAATGGACCAATATCAACATCAAATCCTATATCAGCAAAAGACGTGGCGATTACTTTAGCTCCTCTATCATGGCCATCTTGTCCCATTTTTGCAACCATTATTCTTGGCCGCCTGCCATCCAACTCTGCAAATTTATTAGCGAGTTGCTTGGCCTTACTAAAATCTTTATCTGTCATGGCTTCTGATGAATATACACCTGAAATTGATCTAATAGTTGCTTGATAGCGACCAAATTGTTTCTCCATTGCATCTGAGATTTCACCAAGAGATGCCCTTTTTCTGGCACAATCTATGGCAAGAGCAAGCAAGTTCTTATCTCCTTTTGCTCCTTCTGTCAAAGCTTCTAATGAGGCTTTAACACTTTCCTCATCTCTATTGGCTTTCATTTTTTTCAGCCTATCAATTTGTCCTAATCGAACCTTACTATTGTCAATCTCTAATATATCAAGTTCTTCTTCTTCTTCAAGCTGAAACCTATTAACACCAACTATAATATCTTTTTGGGCATCTATTCTTGCCTGTTTTCTGGCGGCGGCCTCTTCAATTCTCATTTTTGGAATGCCTGACTCTATTGCCTTTGCCATTCCTCCTAATCCCTCCACCTCTTGGATTCGTTCCCACGCTTTTTCTGCAATTTCTTGCGTTAATTTTTCGACGTAAAAAGATCCCGCCCAAGGGTCAATTAAATCAGTTATTCCCGTTTCTTCTTGAATAAATATTTGTGTGTTTCTAGCTATTCTTGCGGAAAAATCAGTTGGTAATGCGATCGCTTCATCTAGCGCATTAGTGTGTAAACTTTGAGTACCTCCTAAAACGGCCGCTAACGCCTCAATGCATGTTCTAGCAATATTATTATATGGGTCTTGCTCTGTCAAACTCCATCCAGAGGTTTGACAATGTGTTCTTAAGGCTAAAGATTTTTGATTTTCCGGATTGAACTGATTCACAAGCTTTGCCCACAGCATTCTGCCTGCTCTCATTTTGGCAATTTCCATGAAATGATTCATTCCTATGGCCCAAAAAAAAGAAAGCCTTGGTGCGAATTCATCTATTTTCATACCTGCATTAATCCCTGCTCTAATATACTCCAAACCATCAGCTAATGTGTAAGCCAATTCCAAATCAGCTGTTGCTCCAGCTTCTTGCATATGATATCCAGAAATTGATATAGAATTAAATTTTGGCATGTTTTGAGCCGTAAATTCAAAAATATCAGAAATGATACGCATAGATTCTTTTGGTGGATAGATATAGGTATTTCTAACCATAAATTCTTTCAAAATATCGTTTTGTATAGTTCCTGTCAATAAATCCAACGAAACACCTTGTTCTTCCGCAGCAACAATATAAAATGCCAAAATTGGAATAACCGCACCATTCATTGTCATTGAAACCGACATTTTATCAAGTGGTATTTGATCAAAGAGTATTTTCATATCCTCCACGGAATCAATAGCAACTCCAGCTTTGCCCACATCTCCTTCTACTCGAGGGTGATCAGAATCGTAACCTCTGTGTGTTGCTAAATCAAAAGCTACCGATAATCCCTTTTGTCCAGCTGCCAAATTTCGACGATAAAACGCGTTTGATTCTTCAGCTGTTGAAAATCCAGCATATTGTCTGATCGTCCATGGCCTTATGGTGTACATTGTAGAGTAAGGACCCCGTGTATTTGGCGCAATACCTGAAACAAATCCTAAATGATCTACCTCATCCATGTCATTGGCTTGATAATATCGTTTTAATTCTATTGACTCAGCTGTTTGAAAAACAGAACTTGCTGATGAAAGCTTTGCATCAGATATGCGATTATTAGTTAATGGTTTAATCACTTTTCTATTCATACTGATTGCTTTTCAAAGTTTTGCTCTAAACTAAAATAATTAAACCCTTTAAATTCCCCATCTATAATATCGTTTTGATTATGACCTGAGATCCAACTTTCAGTTTTATTTTGGAACTTATTAACCCCTAAAAGAGTTTTTTCAGATTTATTTAATGCTTCAGTCTGTGTTCTAATTGACTCATTAATCATCACTTGAATAGTACCATCAAATATACTTTTGAGATACCCTCCCCCTTTTTCCATCATCATAAAATATTCCCAAGCCTTTGTTATTAACTGATCAGTTAATGATTCAATTGCATATGACCCTGCACTAGGATCAATAACATAATGTAGATAAGCTTCTTCTTTTAGGATTAACTGAATATTTTTGGCCAGTCGAGCTGATAATTGAAAGTCATTATTTGTAACTTCAGAATAAGGACTAATAATTAATTGATTGACTCCTCCTAAAGCTGCTGACATAGCTGAACTAGTTTGTCGCAAAACATTATTATATCGATCATTTTTCGATATATGTCTAACAACCGTTTCTGCCGATAGCCATGGCATAGTATCCGTTTTTAATTGCCATTGATCTAATAGTTGAAGAGTAAGCTCCTTAATTGCCCTAAACTTAGCAATATTAACAAAGTAATTATCAGTGACGCCAAGATGTAATCCAATTCTATCAGTAACCAATTCCAATGGCATTTCTTTATCAGATAGAATTTGAAAGTATTCGTTAAGTTGACTTAAAACTATGCCTAATTCTTGCGCTGACGAAGCGCCATACTGGCTAAAAACATGGCCGTTTATTACGATATTTTTAATACAATATTTAGAGGTCTCCTTAATAAAGTTTTGAATATTCAATTGGTTCAAGTCAAATCTACCCCTGTCAAGTCCAGAGGTTAGAAAAGGCATTTCGATAATAGACACTTTACCACCTATTTTATCAAGATATTGAATTAATTTGTCACATTCTTTTTCTGAAGTGCAAATAATGTGAACAAATAAATATTCCAATAACACTTTATCTAATAAAACATCTACTTTTGACTTTGAAGTAATCGTTAGTTTTAATCCATTCGTACCCTCATTAAGTGCTTTTAGAATACGAGAATTTGTTGATTTTGAATCATTGTCGACAAAGGACTCGGATATAGCCCAATCATTATTGTTGTTATTCAATAAACTTCCTTTAGAGTATGACTGGTTCAAAAATTCATCTGGATGATAGTAAGCTTTTGTTTTTAAATCAAATTCGGGTCTAGAATAAAGAATATCTTTAGATTTCCCTTTTAAATCCTTCTCAATTTTTGCTTCCCATTCTGAAAGTGTAACATTTTTAAACTCTTTATACAAATTCGTTTTTTTTGAACCCATTCGGTCTATTTTATACTAATTTATAAATAATCTTTTATTAGCTTAACGATTAAAGATAAAATTCCCAATGAGGCTATAAACCCAGTGATGAATTGCCTCCAAAATGAATAACCGCTTCTCTGCCCATAAAATCCGCTAATTGTTGCTATCAATAATGAGGCTAATGCTGTCCATAAAAAAGTGTCCATTTAACAAAATTTGGATTAAAAAAAAGTATCCCAGAAAATCTAGGATACTTTTTTGCTTAGTTTATTTAAATTTTACTGTGCAAAGTAAAACTGTACAGAGTTAGATTTGGTTACAGGATTAACTATTAGTACTGGTACTTTTGCAGAATTAGTAATCATAACTTGTTCATGTTTTCCTGTTAATGACCCAAACATTTGATTTTTTTGTAAGTTCATTATGGCAATCAAATCAGCGTTAATTTTTTCGGCAAATTTAATCACTTCAGTATCAAAATCTTTACTTGCAGCTATTTGAGTAGTCACTTCTATATTGCGTTCAGCAAAAAACTTATTAGCAAAAATAATATTTGCCTTAACCGTAGTTAACAAAAACTCATCAGTTTCATCAGGGATGATCACATGTACCCTTGACTTGAAGTATTTTGCCATATTGGCAACAATCGTCAATTTTTGCTTTGTTTCTTTATGTAAATCCAGAGGAACAACTATATCATCATAACCGTTATCAGTAATATCGTCATTTTGAACAATGATAAATGGGACAGTTGATGAGGTAACCACTTTTAGGGCATGCGAACCAGTAATATGTTGCCAACCATGAGCACCATGTGTTCCCATAATAATTAGTTCGGCACCGGTTTCCGCCGCAAAATCTCCAATATCATCAAAAATATTACCGATTCTCGTATGCTGAATAATATCAACATTGTTTTTATTCTCAGTATTACTAATTAAATCCTCTATTTTCTTTTCAGCTTTTGCTATTTCTGATCGCTTTTCAACAACATGTAAAACATGCACTTCAGCGTCAATAGCAGATGCCGTAATGAGTGCATGTTTCAAAGCCGCATTTGCAACTTCTGTAAAATCATGCGGTACAATTAAAGACTTTTTGGTCATAGCTTTTTCTTTGTAGGTTTTGTCTAATTGCAAATTTAAAAAATATTAAGTTCTAAAGTCTCAAAATAAAAAATAATTAGATATTTCTTGACTTTTTTCTTGCTATCTTTTTTAAATAGGCATTTGTAAAAATAGCCAGTAATATTAAAGCGCCTCCAAGGTAAAAACCTTCACTCATTTTCTCCTTTAATGGGTTGAGCATTAACGCAACAGCAACAGTGTAAATGGGCTCCATATTAATACTTATACTTACTGTAAAAGGTGTAACGTATTTCATGACCCAAACACTTACCATGAATGCAAATGTGGTACAGACCAATGCTAAAATAGCTAAATACGTTGCATTTTTAATAGTAATGTCAAAAAGCGACCAATGCCATTCATCAAAAAAAATCAGCCCTATTCCCGTAAAAAGTGAGGCTCCAAGCATTTCAAATTTTGTGATTTTAAATGATGGTATTTTTTTTATGAGTTTACCATTAATAACTGTAAACAATGACGCGAAAAATGCAGATACGATACCAAAACTAATGCCAAGTACATACTTAAATTCAAACCCAAATATTATGGTGATACCAGCGATAATGACTAGACTAATTATAATTTCATAAAAACTAATTTTTCTACCAAAAATAATAGGCTCTAAGAATGAAGTAAATAGTGTGGAAAGTGTCATACATACCACGCCTATAGAAACGGTACTCACTTTTATGGCGAAAAAGAAAGAAAACCAATGCAATCCAATTAAACATCCTACCCCAATTAAAGTGATTATTTGTCTAGCATCTAAATTCACTTTATTTTTAATAAATAAGCCAATGCAAAACAGTGATATTGCAGCGATCAATGTCCTAAAAAAAACGATTTTAAGGGATATAGTAGCTTGATTCAATTCAAAACCATTATCCACATTGAAGTTAAGATTGATCTGATCACCTAAAATACCAGTCAGCCCCCAAACAAGTACAATAAAATGAAGGATTAATTGGTATTTTAAATTACTCTTCAATTTCAATTATTTAATAAAAATGCCTGCAAACAGAACTTGCAGGCATTTATTTACGATCAGTTAATTTTAACTACTTTACAGCAGATTTTTTCGCTCGAATGGCTTCTATTTTAGCTTCCGTTTCTTTTATTTCTGCTTCCTTTTTTTCTTTTTCAGCAGTTGCATTTTTTATCACTTCCTCAGCTCCTGCTATCACCTTTTTTGCTTCTTCAATAGCATCCTTTCTACTGGCTATTTCATCTTTAGTGTCTTCTAAATCTGCCATTTGATCTTTCATGACCTTTTCTTGAGTTTTGGCTTCAGCTTCAATAACATCTTTGGCCGTTTTTACAGCAAAATCATATAATTTCTTTTCAAAAACCTTGTACTCGGCAGGATGAACCTTTGAACTTAAATAAGCTCCTCCTAAATCTATTTGAACTGACATTGTAACACCTCCTTTTGTAATATCTTCTACTTTGGCATATGCATCAAATGTATTATCGCCAATATCTTTAAGTTTACAGTCGTCGGCAAAGAAAAAATCTTTAGTTGATAATTTACCTTTCCAGCTTTTAAGTTCATCTTTTAATGCTTTTTCAAAAACCTTTCTGTCACCATATGGAACAGTTAAATGAATACCGTTCTCGGTTAAATTTACTTTCACATTTTTTTCCGCAACAACGATTTGTGATGACAAGCTAAGTGTCATAAAAAGTACTAAGAGAGTTAATAAAATTTTCATAGTGATGTTTTTAATAAAGATAATATATTTAATTAATTAGTCCGTTTGATTTTTGCTTTTTATTACCATACTATTGATTGAGTCAAGTGTCTGCTCATAAAGTGCATATAAGCTGTCTGGGGACTCACTGTAGAAAGTTAAGGTATTCTTTAATTGCTTTTCTGTTATATCATATTCAATCAATATCTGTCTACTGGCACTGTCGAGCGTAGTTTTGTATATTGGAGGTCTTTTATGAACTTGCTCATAGTAAGCCTCCATAATTTCAAGATCAATAAGTACTTTTATCAAAAGTTCTCTGGGAATGAGATTTTCATTGTTTCTCATTTCAACCTGATCCTTACAACTTGTAATCATTGACAGAAGAAATACAAGAACACAAAGGGATTTTGAGTAAGTAATATGCTTACTTAGTAGTCTCATCTATCAAAAATCATTCTTTTTGCAACTTGTTTTTCAATTATTGCGCCATCCTTGTAGACAATTTCACCATTAACAAAAGTAGTATCAATTTGATGTGAAAAAGTAAAGCCTTCAAACGGAGACCAACCACACTTATATAATAGATTTGATTTATCTACCTTAACAGATGAACTCGGATCAACAATAATTAAGTCAGCATAATACCCTTCTCTCACAAATCCTCTTTCTATAATGTTAAAGCAAATTGCCGGTGAATGACTCATTTTCTCAACAGCACGCTCTAAACTTATTTTACCTTCTTTAACCTTCTCGAGTATGGCTAACACGGCATGTTGAACTAGCGGACCACCTGAAGGCGCCTTAAAATAATTTTGCTCTTTCTCTTCAATAGTATGAGGGGCATGATCCGTTGCAAAAATATCAATTCTATCATCATTGACAGCCTCCCATATCGCCTCTCTATCTTTAGCCGATTTAACTGCAGGATTCCATTTAATATAAGTCCCTTTTGAATCATAATCCGAGTCGGCAAACCAAAGGTGATGCACGCATGCTTCAGCGGTAATTCTTTTATCTTTTAATGGCACTGAATTATCAAATAAATCCAATTCCTTTGCCGTTGAAAGGTGAAGTATATGTAGACGAGTGCCGTGTTCTTTCGCCAGTTTTGATGCTAATGAAGAAGACAAATAACAAGCTTCAACACTTCTAATGTCTGGATGGTATTTGATAGGCATATCTTGCCCGTATTTGGCTTCATAGTCAGCCAAATTTTTACGCACTGTTGCTTCATCTTCGCAATGCGTTGCAATTAGCATATCACATTTAGAAAAGATATTGGTCAATGTTTTTTCATTATCGACTAACATATTACCAGTTGAGGAACCCATAAATACCTTTACCCCACAAACATTTTGATGATCAGTTTTTAAAACTTCTTCAATATTATCGTTTGAAGCTCCCATAAAAAAGGAGTAATTAGCAATTGAATTTCGAGCTGCAATTTGATATTTATCTTCAAGTAATTCCTGAGTAAGTGCATTTGGAACTGTATTTGGCATTTCCATAAAACTGGTAATTCCTCCAGCTACAGCAGCCCTGGATTCAGTGTGAATTTCGCCTTTGTGAGTCAATCCAGGCTCTCGAAAATGAACTTGATCATCAATCATTCCCGGTAATAGCCATTTTCCTTTCAAATCAATTATCTCTGCATGATCGTCTGTAATGTTTAAGGCGATTTTTTCAATTCTTTCACCCTTAATCAAAACATCCGTTTCAACAATTTCACCTTCGTTTATTAGTGTCGTATTTTTGAGTAGGTATCTTCTCATTTAAACTAAAATTTTACACTAACAAAGGTATAAAAATATAAGGGACTTCTAAGATTAATTCTAACTTTGTATAACACTTAAAGAGATTAAATATGTATCAACATACTGTTAAAGATAGATTCCTGAAATACGTAACTATTGACACTACAGCTGATCCAAATTCAGATACTTTCCCGAGTTCAATGAAGCAAAAAGATTTGGCAAGATTACTTGTTGAAGAATTGCATGATATGGGAATTACTAATGCTGAAATGGATGAATGGGGATATGTTTTCGCCACTATTGAAAGTAATTCAAACAAAAATGACATCCCAAAAATTTGTTTTTGTGCACATATGGATACTGCTCCTGATTGCAGTGGTACAAATGTAAAGCCTATCCTTCATGAAAAATGGGATGGATCGGACATTGTGCTTCCTGATGACAACTCTCAGATTGTTTCAAAGGACAAACATACTTACCTGAAAGAAAAAATAGGAGATGACATTATCACAGCAAGTGGTCTAACTTTATTGGGAGCTGATGATAAAGCTGGTGTGGCATGCATTATGGATTACGCTCATTTCGTCATGAATAATTCGGACTATAAGCATGGTGATATTAAAATATTATTCACCCCTGACGAGGAGGTTGGAAGAGGTGTTGACCACCTCGATATGGACAAGTTGAATGCAGATTATGGTTATACATTAGATGGTGGAACGTTAGGATCTATTGAAGATGAAAGTTTTTCAGCAGATGCTGTCACAATAGAAATAAATGGCGTTAGTGCTCATCCAGGATATGCAAAAAATAAACTGATTAATGCATTAAAAGTCGCGAGTGACTTTATCGATCAGTTGCCAAAAGATAGTTGGAGTCCAGAAACTACAGAAAAAAGAGAAGGTTTTGTCCACCCTGTTTCAATTAACGGCATCATGGAAAAAGCGACGTTAAAGTTCATTATTCGTGATCACGTTACTGCCAAGTTAGCTGAATATGAAGCAAGGCTGGAAGAAATATTAAATACCACAATTGCAAAATACAAAGGAGTAACTGCTAGTTTTACCGTGAAAGAACAGTACCGCAACATGAAAGAAATTATTCAAACTGTTCCTTTTGTAACTGATTATGCTGTAGAGGCTATGAAAAGAATCGGAATTACCCCCAAACCAGTTATCATTAGGGGAGGAACGGATGGATCAAGATTATCTTTTATGGGATTACCTTGCCCAAACTTGTTTACCGGTGAGATGGCAATTCATTCTAAGCATGAATACGTTTCTGTCCAGGATATGGAAAAAGCGGTAAAAACCATGATCGAAACGATTTCGATTTGGGAAGAACGCGCCTAAGTAAATTAATTTGAGTCACTCCTACCTTGTAAACATACAATTTTTGGGCTACCGCTATTCAGGATGGATGCGGCAACCAGAAGTCAGAACGGTTCAAGGTATGATAGATAAAACTTTCAGTTTTATGTTTCCAAATGTTTCATTTAAAACTTTTGGAACTAGTAGAACGGATGCTAAAGTATCAGCCAATAAATTTAGCTTTCAATTAACCATTAATGTTGAATTGGATAACCATTTTATTGATCGCTTCAACTCAAACTTACCAAGTGACATTAAAGCGCTAATTTTTAAAAAAATAGAAGCTAATCAAAATCCTTTAGATAATAATCAACTCAAGTATTACCTATATCTATTTGCCTTTGGAGATAAAGCACATCCATTTTCAGCTGCTATGATTTATAACGAGCCAAAAGTACTCAATGTCAAACTTATGAAACGAGGTGCTGAATTGTTTGTTGGTGAGCATGATTTCAGAAAATACTGTACAAAACCATCAGAAAACACCCAATTTATAAGAGAAGTTATAAGCTGTGAAATTAATTCTGAGATACCATATCAAGCTAATTTTTTTCCATCAAATGTAATGGGTTTGCATATTAAATCAAGAGGTTTTATGAGGTACCAAGTCAGATTAATAATGGGTCAATTATTGGCACTTGGCAGAGGTGATATTAGCATAGAAGATATTGAAGCTTCACTCAACCCTTCAGATAATGAACCTTTGAGATATAATGCTGTTGGTTCGGGGTTAATCTTACAGGATATAGAAACAATCGAATAACCGATTAACTTTCTTTTTTTAAGGTTTTAATATCAGTAATCAACTGATTAATTGAGGTTTTATTCAGTCCATTATAAATGCCTCGAATATGCCTATTCTTGTCAATTAATACAAAATTTTCAGTATGTAAGAATTCGTCATCTGTTTTTTCTAAACCTAAATCTTCCTCAATAAAGTAGGATCTCCTGCCTAAATCATAAATATCTTTCCTGTTACCTGTAACGAGATGCCACTTGCCAGATACAACCTCCATGGCTTCCGCATAATTTTTCAAAACTTCAACAGAATCAATGGATGGTGTAACGGAATGCGACAGCAATAATACCTCATCATCTTCCAGAAAAGCCTGTTGAATCACGCTCATATTTTTGGTCATTTTGGGACAGATACCGGGACAGGTTGTAAAGAAGAAATCGGTCACATAGATTTTATCTTCAAATGTTTTCAGATTAATGCGTTTACCATCCTGATCAGTGAGCTCAAAATCAGAAATTTGATGAAAAGTATCTAAAACGGGATCATTTGCCGATAACCAGCGTGGGGTAAAGCTCGCCTCATTATAATACGGCAATGCCGCAACACGACTATCTGTTTTAGAAGCATTCTGACAGGCTGTCATTAAACAGGTGAACCCTAGTATTAACACCATAAAGTCAGTCCTCATACTGCACCTCCTCATTGTCTAGTTCGTAACATAAACTGGCTCTTTTCAAGCCAAAAATACGGCCATTTTTAGCCTCATAATTATTGTATAATTTACCGTTTTCTCTCCAGGATTGCTGAATCCCTTCTTCTCTACCGTTAGCCAATTGTCTCTTTTTAAATTTTGAACCACTTTTATACCATTGCCATTGCGCTCCATCAGCTACCCCCTGTTTAAATTGAGACTCTGACCTTAAATTACCATTTTTCCACCAGGTTCTATTTATACTATCTTTTTTCCCCTGATCGTAAAAAGCTTCGTAACTCAAAGTGCCATCCCTAAACCATTTTTGATCGGTTCCATGCTTTTTTCCATTTTCAAATGTTGTGACGCTTGCCATTTGTCCATTAGAATAAGTGGTAAATGCCTTGCCCGTAAATGGCACATTATGATTCACATAAATGCCTTTTGTGACCAACAGCGTCAAAGAATCATGATGCACGAATTCACTTTCATTCAACACTGATTCCAATGCAGGGTTTTCCTCGTTACATGCCCAGATAAAAACAAGGCAAAGCAACAAAGCCACGTTATTGTATTTGATTTGGAGTCCCTTGATAATCGCCAGGAAATAAAATATAATACTGATTTAAATACAATTCGTTCTGTATGTGATAATGATATTCTCCATCTGGATTATGAGGGGTCGGTCCAAAATGACCTCCCGAAGCATCTAAATCAGTAGGATATTCCCCATCATAATTACGTCGCCCATATAAAAAAAAGCCGTCTGACATGATGCCAATTAATTGGTTGTCATCATTTGACCACGCTTTTGGCTCAAGATGATAATGATAACTTTGAGGTCCAGTATGCGCTCCAGTATAATCTAAAGATGGAGCTGCGTTATCCAGAGGCACGTTGGGTCCCTCTTCATCATTGTATATGACAGAACCACTTACTGCGATTCCAATTGCACCAAGCCCGGTAGAACTAGTATTAGATGCTTTTTCTGGATTAAGGGGGATACGTAACGTATAATCACCACTAAAATCGTCTATATTTCCTGGTGCCATATCAGAGGCAGAGGTTACAGTTGGTTCAACATGTAGCTCATGATTTGATGACCAATAGGGGGATGTATGATTAGGAAGACCATTGGTTTCGATAACCATCTCATTATCTTCAATGTAAATAGTAGTGTTATCGGCATCAAATTCACAGAACGCCGTATGAAGACCTTCAGTGGTTGTGCCTTTATCACAGGCCGCCAAAAGCATTAATAAGCCAAATAAAAAAATTGGTGCGTATTTTCTCATAGGTATATCATAATTATTGAATAGTATTAGGTGTTCCCTGATAATCTCCAGGAAACAAAATATAATACTGATTCAAATATAAGTCATTTTGAATGTGATAATGGTATTCACCATCCGGATTATGAGGAGTCGGTCCAAAATGACCTCCCGAAGCATCTAAATCTGTTGGGTAAGTGCCATCATAATCTCTTCTACCATATAGAAAAAAGCCATCCGCCATGATACCGATTAATTTTTCGTCGTCGTTAGACCAGGCTTTTGTCTCCAAATGATAATGGTAACTTTGCGGTCCTGTATGAGCACCTGTATAATCCAACGACGGTGCGGCATTATCCAGCGGAACATTAGGTCCTTCCTCGTCGTTATAAATCATACCCCCACTAATGGCAATACCAATAGCTCCTAATCCAGTTGCTGAAGAAGAAGATGCTAATTCTGAATTGACTGGTATTCTAAGCGTATAAGACCCATTAAAATCATCAATGTTTCCAGGAGCCATGTTTTGATATGTTGTTACCGTAGGTTCAACAAAAAGTGGATGATCTGTACTTGCTGCAGGTGTTGTAAGCGTATTTCCCATTGGGTCAATTGCCGATCGTTCGGTTGTATTGGACCAATATGGAGACGTGTGGTTTGGCCAGCCATTACTTTCTATTACTATTTCATCTACATCTAAATAAATGGTCAAATTGTCGTCATCAAATTCACTGAAGGCAGGATGCAATCCATCACTTCCGTCACCGTCACTTCCATCACTGGCATTGGTGTCGTCGGTATCAGTATTATTACAAACATACCCCTCAGGTATTTCACAGGCATCTATAGATACTAGAGGATTTCCTAAGCCATCACCATCAGCATCCTGGTAAGAAGTTTGTGTTTCGCATTCATCTTTATTGCACGATACCAGTGCCATAAACAATAACATTACCCCTCCAATGACGTATAATTTATTTGCATTAAGTTTTAATATCATATCACTTTAATTTTAGTACTTTTTATTTAGACAGTCGAAAAAAGAAAATCCTTCGCGCTTTAATAGAAAAAACTGATATTAGAATCAAAAACAACTGATAATCAGACACAAAAAATTAAAGGTCGTCAGTAAAATGCCTTTTGGACTTAGGTTTGGCAAATTTTTCTTGATTATAAACTTTGGATTGCCCCTTTGGAATGGATAAAGATTCCCATTGGTCATTTTGTATCAATTTGCCAATGTAAACCATTTGCCCAATGTGATACGAATAATGACTGACCTGCCTATTGATGGCTTCTACAACGGTATGCCCCATATTACGTATGATTACTTCTTTTTCCAAATCACCCTCTGTTAACGATCGAACAGCATCAAATAAACAGTCCCAACCTTGCTGCCAGGTATTCAAAAGTGCTTCTTTACTAGCAATGTCATTTAAAAATTCCTCGTCTCGTTTTCGCCATGTTTTCTCGCCATCTGATGTTAAAAAATCAGTCCAACGCGATAACATATTCCCATGCATATGCTTGACCAAAATAGCAATACTATTGCTTTCGGGATTAGGCTGCCAAAACAATTTTTCTTCTGGCAACTGGTTCATGGTTTTCTCTCCCAAAGATTTATAATAGTCGAATTGCCGTATCACACTTGATAAATAACTTGTCATCTTTGCTTCAATTTATGAACTAACTCTTAAAGGTATGCAAAAGAACTTTTCGAAGCAAAGTGCACGACCTAAGAAAACCACTTTATTTTTTCAGAATTTACGGACTGATGCCCAATATCTGCACCTGAGTGGTTGATTTCTATTTGCTGCTTTTGTTGTTTATTTTTTATTGGATGTAAATTAATCAATGCGAACAACATGCCTGCAGCACCAATCATAAAGGTGGTGTTAATAATGGCGTTAAACCTGGTTTCCGGATCCCTGTATTTCACAACAAAATAGGTAGGAATGAATACTAGCATGAAAACCAACAAGCTCGTAAACATGATGGTATTTGCCCATGGCCAATGCATGATTTTAAATAACACTCCAATAGAAGCAGCAGAAGCAGTGATCATACCAATGGTCATGATGATTCGATTATGACTTTGCTTGTCATCCTGAAACTTGAGGACAATATTGAGTGGAATAAAAACCAGGCTGAAAAAAGCCAGACCCAATACAACCATTACTCCAGCTCCTGGCCAGAACATAGTTTTGAATATGATTCCTAATACAATTAAAATAATTGAAATAATTCCAGATGTTTTTAACGTGCGTTTCATAGCATAATAATGTTTAAAGATTAATAATTTTTGTGTTTCTTCCTCTATTTCGCCTAAGCTATTCAGGTAAAATTGAGCAATGGTACTTTCATAGAATTCATGAAAATTCATATCACTTGTCATTTCATTTTCAAGAATGCAGCAGACGTGATCCAAAATATTATCCCTGACGCCTTCAGTTACAATACCCTTTTTCGCAATATCCTTTAAAATGTAGTCGACCTGTTGATCCGATAACCTATACATTTTGAGTGGTTGAATCCAGATCTAATAAAAAGCGCATAGTGGTCATGAAATCCATTAATTCGCTGACCTTTTCCTGTACCGTTTTTTTACCTCGATCGGTCAAGATGTAATATTTACGAACGCGTTTCCCTATATACACCTTTTCAATCGTTACATCTCCTTGCTTCTCGAGCGCATGGAGTGTAGGGTACAATGCCCCTTCAGTAATTTGAATTTTTTCAGATGTCAATTCCTTAACTTTCTGAGTAATTTCATAACCATACATTTTTTTACCATCTCTTAAAAGGTTCAAAATGATGGTTTTTAAAGTTCCTTTGATTAGTTCTGATGAATACATAAGACAAATATACATAATTTTCTTATGTATTTAAAATAATTACATAAGATTCTTATGTAATAGAATGTAAACACCTGTTTTATAAGCTAATAAATTTTATTTTTATCGTTCCTCAAAAACAATTTCGTATTTAATACCATCTAAATCTTTAAAAAAAAGAGCATAATAATGGGCGCCATGTTGCGGATACAATTGTGGAGGATTCACAATAGTGGCTTGCGTTGTTTTCAATTTTTGATAGGCAAGGTCTACTTCTTTTTCTGAATTCGCTTTAAAGGCTATATGGTGAACAGCTCCTGGCTTTCTGCGGTGTACCGTTTCCTCCTTAAAGGCAGCCCTTGGTGAATTAATCCCAAAAATAAAATTGGGGTGAAAATACTCTATAACCTCAAACTCATGTTCCGCTACCTTCCCTTTAGATTTATGAGTTAGGTCAAATCCCAAGATAGGCATGAGTTGATCATAAAATATTTCTGCACGACTTAAATCTTTAACGGTAATTTGGATATGGTCAATTACAGGAGTCATACGTCACAATTTTTAGCCAACCTAAAGCCAAGGTCGTCTATTTTAAATTTAAGAGGATGGCTTCTTCTTCTATTTGTCGTCAAAACTCCTCTTTCTTCATCACACCATCCACCTCCTTTAAATATCCGATAGCTACCATAGACCGTTTCATCATACACATCAGAACACCATTCCCATACGTTCCCCAACATATCATATACTCCCCACTTATTGGGTGTTTTTTGACCTACTTTATTGGTACTGGCATTTGAATTATTTTTGTACCAAGCTATTTGATCTAAATCTCCATATCTTACAGCATTATCGCCAGCTTTGCATGCATATTCCCACTCAGCTTCGGTCGGCAAACGGAAACCATTTGAAAATGGTAAAAAGTCTATCTTATCATTATTATTTCCAATAACATAACATGCTTCAAAGTGGCCAAGTTCCGACAGTTTATTGCAAAATTTTACAGCTTCAAGCCAAGTAACTGATTCGACAGGTAATTCATCTCCTTTAAATCCACTTGGAAAATCGCCAATAACAGTACTATAAATGGATTGAGTTACAAGATATTTTGATAATAAAAAAGGTTCAAGACAAACAGACCAAGATTCTTTTGTCCTATCATCTTTTAAATTTATTTCACCACTTGGTATGGTAACCATTCTATTAAGAATGTCATCTACAATGCTCATGTCACTTTGACTTTAGGTTTATGCTTTACTCTGAAGTTTAAAGAATTAGCAATAAAACACATTTTATTGGCTTCTGAATGCAGTTCAATAGCCTTACTGATAGATTGTTTATCTGTAATGGTAATTTCAGGGTGCAAAATAACATCTGTAAACATTCCTTTTCCATGTTGATCTTCTTCCATTATTCCAATGGAAGAATCGCTGTAAGTCATTAGTATAATTCCATTTACCGCACATAAATGTAAATACCATAGCATATGACATGACGCTATTGATGATAAAAATAAATCTTCAGGATTATACTTTGAAGCATCTCCTAAAAAAGCAGGATCTGATGAACCTTGGATTATTTCACTTTTACCATCAATTATGACTTCATAATTTCTATCATAATTTCGATATGAAACGGTACCCTCTCCTCTATTTCCCTTCCAATTAATGATCGATTTATATTCGTGAATTTTCATTTTAATTTGTATTATTTTTTGCAGCCTCCCATCCAATAATAGCTTGTTTCCTGACAGGATCCCACATATACCCGCCAATTTTACCTGTGGACTGAATAACTCTATGACATGGAATTAAAAAAGCAACCGGATTACTGCCAATAGCGGTTCCAACAGCTCTGGAAGCTTTAGGATGATTAATTTCCCTTGCTAATTTTCCATATGTAGTTAAATCGCCAGATGGTATTTTCAATAACGCTTCCCATACTTTTAATTGGAATGGAGTTCCTGATAAATGCAAAGGTAAAGATATAAGACTATCATTTTCTTTATTAAACTTAGAAAGAGCAATTTGATGAAAGTCTGTTTCTTTATTCACATATTCAGCATTTGGAAATCGCTTATACAGTTCCAGAAGTCCTTCTTCTTGATTTTTAATAAATGCCAGATAACAAATTCCCTTTTGAGTTGAAGCCACCAATACATTCCCAAAAATTGTTTCAGAGAAATGATAATTAATCACTATATTTTTTCCACCATTCTTATATTCCGCTGGAGTCATACCCTCAATTTTAATGAACAAATCGTGAAGTCTACTTGTACTTGATAATCCTAATTCATGTGTCGTATCAAACAAGGTATACTCTTTATCTGAAAGACATTTTTTGGCATAATTAATTGTTAAATACTGTAAGAATTTTTTAGGACTTACTCCGGCCCAATTTGTAAATAACTTTTGAAAATGACTTGGACTTAAGTGGACTGCTTTTGCTATTTCATCTAGGTTGGGCTGATTTGTAATGTTTTTATGGATATAATCAATTGCTTTTGCAATTCTATAATAATCTATTTCGTTCTGACCTGACATAAAACAATATCAAATGTAGTTATTTGAGTTTATTCAAAAAATCTGATTCTTGTTTTTTAGAATTTAAGAAATAGAAGCAAGCACTTTATCCACCCTATTTTTAAAGCTTAAGCTATATTTACTGGCTTGTTCTTGTATACAAATTTTAAATTCATGACTTAGCTCAGGATATTTCTCAATTAGTTTTTGAACAACAAAAATAGAACGTGTTTTGGTGGTAATATTCATTTGAGAAGATTGAATCCAGTTCATCAATAAATCAATTACTTCTCCTTCATTTTCAACTGGTACGCCAGCTAGCATCCAGTAATTTGCAAAAGTAGATTCTACATTAGAAATGTTTATATTATGTAACTCTTCTAATAATTGTGGAAGAACTTTTAACAGCTTTGAAGGGGCATAACTTCCTATGTCACTTAGCATCCAAAGAAAACGACTTAACACTTCATTATTCGTTGACATGAAATAGTTTGTTAATACTGAGATTTGGATATCATTATCAACAATTTTTTTGGCCCATTCCTTTCTAGTCTCTCCTGAACTATTTGGCAAAATCTCCTTCAATTCTAAAATAAATATTTGCTCAATTTCAGATTTCATTTGTTTATAAATTCAAGATCGTTGCAACTTTTATACGACTACCAAAACTATTCTATCAACGAAAAAATGCGTTTTCAATAATTTTCATACCATGAAAAATATTCAGACACTATATTTTCTTTCTCTTCTTTTATAAATTCAACAAAGGCCTGCGCAACAGGAGATAATTTTTTAGCACTTAGCCATATTAAATTCCAGTGTGTGATTATAGGCAAACCTTTTGTAGGAATAATTTCTAAATCCCCATTTTTTAACTCATTTTTAATACCTATCAATGGCATAATTGAACATCCTAAACCTGCTACCACAGCTTGCTTAACAGCTTCATTTGACGTTAACTCAATTTTCTTTTGCGCCACCAATCCTTGTGAACTAATAAATTTTTCCATTTTGCTCCTTGTTGCTGAGCCTTGTTCTCTGTAAATTAAGGAATACTTTTCAAAAATTGCTGACCTTGAAGGAGACTTTTTGATATTAAGTTTTGGACTCGCTATTAAAAAAAGTTTGTTTTTCAGGAGTTCAATTTGTTCTGTTTTGAGTTGGTCGGGAATTACTGAGACCAAAGAAAAATCGACCTCATTTTTTTCAAGACTATTGACTACAAGTGCCTTGTTAGTGACATCCATTACTAAGTCTACACCTTTATTTAATGCCATGAATTTAGATAGAAAATAAGGCATGACATATTTACCTGTTGACACCACAGACAACTTTAAACGTCCTGCCAGATCGTTTTGAAAAATTCTTGTTTTGTAGGTAATGGCATCTACTTCATTTAATATGTTCTCCGCTGCTTTCGCGATTTCCTTACCAAAATCAGTAATGAATAATTTACGACCTACAACTTCAGTCAGGGGTACAGAAAACTGATCCTGAAATTTTTTAAGCTGGATTGAAACAGCTGGTTGAGTTAAAAACAATTCTTCAGAAGCCTTTGTAATACTTTCGTATTCAGATACCTTTAAGAATATTCTAAGTTGATGCAACGTATAGTTCATAAACTATTTTAATGATTAGTATTACAAATATAAATAAAAATATATGGAATATATGTCTGACATTTGTCGCAGCATACATAAAAACAAACAACATGGAAAATCAAAGTTTAAAACAAAAACATTCAAATGAAGGCCAAGTAAATCGATTATCTAGAAATACAAAAAAATCACTACTCATAGCCTATGCTACATTGGGAGGACTAGCTATTCTTTCAGCAGTTACTTTTATAAATAATCAAATGTATTTCAAAGAGGTCATTGGTGCAAGTATTGTTATAAGTTGCTTATTATTTCTGAGAATTCAAGAACTACGAAACAGCTAATAAAAACACGTTATAATCATGAATTTACAAAACGAAAACTTAAACGATCTTAACTGTTCAGAAATGAATCAGATATTTGTAAAAATGATAGACGATCGTATCAATGAAGAAAAAATTCGATTTCTTCAAAACTGGATTGGAAATCATAATGTCTCAAACCATAATTGTAATCAAAAAATTGCCGAACTGGAAAAGAAAAAACTTGAGATTGCTGACGCTATCAATCTAGCAAAGGAAAAGCAGCTTACATTCAATGTTCTAGACAGTATTCAATTCAATTTAGTCTAATATAGGATTGTTCTTCAGAAACTAAACTGCACAAGATCACCCCATGGATTTTCAATTATTAATTGATAACTTAACCAACCCTGCATTACTTTTTTTCTTTCTCGGTCTAATAGCCGTTCGACTTAAGAGCGACCTTGAAATACCATCAAATTCGTCTAAATTTATTTCCCTTTATCTTCTTTTTTCAATTGGATTTAAAGGAGGTCAAGAATTGTCTCATAGTCACTTAAACCTGGACATTGCATGGTCGCTTCTATTCGGTGTTTTCCTTGCTCTAATCATCCCTGTTTATTCCTTTTTTATTTTAAAGAAAAAATTAGGGGTAAGTAATGCAGGAGCTATTGCTGCGGCTTATGGTTCAGTAAGCGCAGTTACTTTTGTGACTGCTGTCTCTTTTTTAGATGTACAACAAGTTCAATTTGATGGACACATGGTAGCTGTAATGGCTCTAATGGAAGCTCCTTCCATTATCATTGGCGTCGTTTTAATGAAAATTTTTAATAAGACCGATAAAACAGAGGCGACATCTTTTGGTAAAATATTAAAGCACGCGGTAACTAATGGTAGTGTTTTACTTATAATGGGCAGCTTAGTTGTTGGTTTCTTAGCAAATGACGCACAAGCAGAAGGTATAAGACCTTTTACAACTGACATTTTCAAAGGATTCTTAGCTGTTTTTTTACTTGATATGGGAATTGTGAGTGGCAAAAAGTTAAAATCTTTTATGGAGAATGGTTGGAATCCACTTCTTTTCGCAATAATTATTCCGATTGTTAATGGTATGACTGTTGCTTTTTTAAGCAGATACATTACTGGAAATGAAGGCAATCAATTCCTTTTTGCAATTTTGGCTGCCAGCGCATCATATATAGCAGTTCCTGCAGCAATGAAGTTGGCCGCTCCAAAGGCAAATCCTGGACTATATCTCCCTATGGCACTTGGAATTACTTTTCCAGTAAATATAACTGTAGGAATGCCCTTATACTTTATGATTATTCAATAACTTGTTCATCATAACGGTAATGGAGCATCTTCCAACAAGCATTTCTCAATGCGCATGGTAAATCAATAAAAAGATTTACTTCCTTTATTCAACTACTAGCTTTTTGGTGAGTACCTTTTCATCTACAAAAGACTTCACTAAGTATATTCCACTACTTAAGTCTGTAATTGATACCTCATGATTAACTGATGCTTTTTTTCTCTCGAGAATCATTTTACCTGTAATATCATAAATTTGTATTGTTGATGGTGTTACGCTACTGACAGTAATGACGTCATTTGCAGGATTAGGAAAAATTGATAATTCATTTGTCGCCTCAGATTCGAACAAACTATTGACGAAAGTAAACTCCTCCATATGAGCTGCTTGTGAAATAGTTAGTTGCCCGTTAGTATACGCTTTAGTTGTACTGGCCAAAAAATTATTATTTATTGGATTATACCATAGCTGTATTGAATCAATATAAGTTCCGACTAGTGTTCCATTAGACATATCAGTATAATTAGCAACAATTTGTATACGCAATACATTGGGTACCGTTGCATAAGGTAAAATTAAGTCTCCATACCCATCAGCTGTCATCACAACAGTTCCAGACCTGTCGGCAGTAAAGCTAGCACCTATATTCTCAGCAGTTCCAGAAAAATTATCGGTGTAAGAATCGGTGTAGCTCATTGGAAACCGAACAAGATCTCTAGAATCAGTATAAATAACTCTCACAACACCAGGGAAAAGTGTGCCATTCTGAGTGATACCATTTGTAGAACTTGTGTAATAGTTCTCCGCTGAGGGAACAGATTCAACCAAATTAGAAGAAGGATACGTACTGGGTTCAAATGAACTAGCTAAGTCAGTATAGTTATAACTTGAAACATTTCCTGATGCTGCCGAAAAATCCCATGTCTGATTAGCACCTGATTGATTGACATCAAATGAGTAATTAGGTGTTAACACATATTCAAATAAATCACCAATTTTTGGAGAATTTGCAATGCTTGTGATGGTTGGTTGGGCATAGGTAACCAGTGACGCGATTAACAAAGTAAAGAAAGAGATGTTTTTCATGTTTTTCGTGCAATGTATAACTTTTTTTCAAATAAATTCGGAAAAAATTAATTTAATAGCCTGACATTGAGATGAAAAATCAATAAATAAACCATTACCAAGTACATTCAAATCTGAGATAATTGTATTCTTTTTCTCAACTCATAATTCAATCCACTAACCCACAGAATAACTATTAAAAAAGTTATTTTTTGTAAAAAAGGAAGTATTTCAATCCAGACGTGCGAATAATAGATCATATTATTTAAAAACAGTAAGAAAATACAAATTACACCCAGCTTTTTGTAAAACGAAAAATTACCATAGTACATTTCTATAGTAATTCCAAATAGTGCAAAAAAACCTATAATACTTGAAATTATGGTAAACAAATCATGATACTCTGTGAAAATAAGGGATGCAAATAACATAGATAAGACTCCCCCAAAACTGATGCTTAATTTCCAAATTTTTCTTTGAGCAAAAAACTTAGAAAACTGATAAAAAAATATTGCAAGACTATTACAGACTAGAATCATAGCAACAATTGAAAAAATTCTTGCAGGATTATTCTGACCATTAATTCCTTTTTCATTCATCAAATTGCACCAATAATTATTAAGCCAATCGAATCCTTCGGAATTTATATCTAATTGTGAACCGCCTGGATAAAGACTTGTTCCATACACATATAAGATTACAAAACTGAGAATACCTATATAACTGATGTTATTTAATATAAGCTCATAGCTTGTAATCCTTTGATGCACTTAGTTATTTAATTTTAATCGCAATCTGGTAAAAATTATTAACTGCTCCTAATACTTCAAAATCAATATAAAACGCACTCGACCACTCCTTAAAAGCCTTATATTCATGCATTGGAACATTAAATTCATCAAAGAAGATAATGTCGCCCGTTTTTAGATACGGTGTGAGTAGAGTTAAAACGTAAAGTGTTGCAGAATAAATGTCAGCATCTAAATGAATTACTTTTTTTTTATTTGAGTCGTATGCGCTCAGAAATGGCAATAATGTTTGTTGAAATAAACCCTGGTAAAACCTATGTCTGTGATCATCAATTTTGGGTGGCTCGTTTCCATTATCCATGTCTCCCTTTTTAAAAAGCCCCCAGTCTTCTGGTAAGCCAGTAAAAGTATCAAATCCGTAAAATTTAGCCCCTTCACTTTTGATCCTATTCACCCACCATCTAAAAGAACCTCCTTTTGACACCCCAAATTCTAAATAATCAATTGAGCTGTCAAGATTTTCAGAAGCAATCACTTGTTCAAATAATAATTCTCGTTTATCGTATTGAAATTTTCTGGAATAAAAGTCATTCTCACACTCTTTCTTATACTTCGAAATCCATCTTGATAATGCAGCCATATGAGCGGTGAAGCTAAGTAGATGAACTGGTACCAGTCTATCTAATCTCCATCTAAAAAATAATCCTTTTAGTTTTCCTGGAATGAAAATCGTTTTTTGTCTAAAACTCACTATAAGTAATTTAAAATTAAACTATTAATGCTTTTACTATACTGTTTCAATAAAGTCATCAAATATAATCATATAAATGAAAACCTTATTACAAGTGATAAAATCGAAAAATGGATGAATGTCAGCCGTTTTGTCAGTCTGTTAAAAAAGGTTGGGTTTTTGCTATATTTCAGTCCATGGAACATCAACCAAAAATTATTAGAATTACTTTATTACTCGCTTTTAGTTTGGTTGCTATTATGGGTATTGTATATGCTTATGACATTACATTTGACTTAAAACTATATCGGTTTGGGGTGTTTCCCAGATCAATTTCGGGATTAGTCGGGATTATCACTGCGCCATTTATTCATAGTACCAATGGATATTCTCATCTTTTTAATAATTCTGTACCCATGTTTGTGCTGACTTGGCTTCTCTTTTACAATTTCAGAAATATTGCTCTAAAGGTGTTCTTGATAATTTTTTTTGGAACAGGAATTTTAGTTTGGTTATTTGGTCGTGAGAACTATCATATAGGCATGAGCGGTGTCATTTATGGATTAACCTCATTCTTGATGCTTGGCGGATTCTTAACAAAACACCTTAGGATTGCAGCCATTTCTTTATTAGTTATATTTCTTTATGGCAGCTTTATATGGGGTATTTTTCCAGTCAACCCAAGTATATCTTTCGAAGGGCACTTTTTTGGTTTTTTTGTTGGGGCCTTACTAGCTATTTTATTTCGTAAACAACTGCCTCAACCAGAAAAATTTAGATACGAAATTGAAGAAGAATTGGGTCTAATTGAATACGAAAACGAATTCTGGAAAACTGAGCAAATAGAAGATGAAATACCAACTTCCCATCCTACTCATACTTCTTCAGATCCATTGCAAGTTATCTATCATTTCAAACCTATTACAGGTTTTCAGAATAATAAAACCAAAGAAGAAGAATAGCTGATTTAAGTGCTCAGCTCAGTTAAATTTAAACTTAGAACACCTATGTGTTAAGAGGGATTAAAAGAACAAATCATTCATAGCCAGTCGTACTTTTTTCAAATGCTGATTGGCATCATCATCTGCACGGTATCCAACGGCTACAACTACACTAGCCGATAAGTTTTTTTCATTTAAACTTAACAGTTTGTTATACTCATTTGCTTCAAATCCTTCAATTGGACAGGCATCAATTTTTAATTCTGCACACGCAACCAATAAATTAGTCATTCCTATATAAGATTGCTTACTAGCCCAAACATTAATTTCAGACTCATTCAGTCCTCCCAGTTTTGTTTTCATGAAGTCACTATAACCCTCTAAATTTGAAATTTCAAGATTCCGTTCTTCAGCGCATAATTGAATATAATTATCAATAAACTCGGGTTCTATTTTGGTGAGGTGTGCAAATACAAAAACATGAGAGCATTCAGTAATTTGTGTTTGACCAAATGTAGCAGGCCTAAGTTTTTCTTTCATGAATTCGTTATCAATAATTGCGACCTTAAATGGTTGTAGACCATATGATGTTGCAGCCAGACGTATCGATTCCTTCAATAGTGATAAATCCTCAGGTTTAATTATTTTGCTTTTATCAAACTTCTTTGTAGCATAGCGCCAATTTAAGCTCTCGATTAATCCCATAATTTCTTGAATTTCGGAACAAAGTTACGACTTATAAATGAACCTTATTTTATATCTTTACCTAAAATAAGTCACAAGTTTTATTAAAAAAGCTAATAATGTCAATCAGAGTAGGAATTAATGGTTTTGGTAGAATCGGTCGGTATTTTACTAGAATAGCCATTAAAGATCCCAACATAGAAATTATAGCTATTAACGACCTTTCAGATGCGCCTACATTAGCGCATTTATTTAAGTACGACTCTGTTCACCGCCAATTTGATGGCACAGTATTATCTAACGACTCAGAACTTATTTTGAATGGAAAAACGATTAAGATGTATCAGGAAAAAAATCCTGAAAAAATTCCATGGGCCGATTTAAACGTTGATATTGTGATTGAGTCAACTGGGATTTTTAGAACTGCTGATTTATCAATTGCGCATATAACTGCAGGTGCTAAAAAAGTTATTTTGAGCGCACCTCCCAAAGACGATTCTATTCCTTCAGTTGTAATTGGTGTGAACGAGCATATTTTAAAAGGAAACGAAAAGATTATTTCTAATGCTTCATGCACAACGAATTCTGCAGCACCTTTGGTTAAGATAATGAAAACTCTAGGCCATATAGAAAGTTGCTTTATCACTACTGTCCATTCGTATACATCTGATCAAAAATTGCATGATGCCCCACATAAGGACTTAAGACGTGCCAGAGCAGCAGCGGAATCAATTGTACCGACTACCACTGGTGCCGCAAAGGCTATTACCAGAATTTTTCCGGAGCTAGATGGCCTAATGGGAGGCTGTGGTATACGAGTTCCTGTGCCAGATGGCTCATTAACCGATATGACGTTTATAATGAATAATGATTTAACTGTTAGTGCCATTAACACTGCATTTAAAACAGCTTCAGAAACTGATTTGAAAGGATTGCTTTATTACATGGAAGATCCGATTGTATCAAGAGATATAATTGGAAGTCCATATTCATCAACTTTCGATACTCAGCTAACAAGTGTAATTGGTAAGATGATTAAGGTAGTAGCGTGGTACGATAATGAAGCAGGGTATTCGAATCGTTTAGTAGACTTGGTAAAACTAGTTGGGTAATTCATTTTATTACTATCTTTGCCTTTTTTAATTTTAGGAAATTATGAATGAATTAACAGCCATTTCTCCTATTGATGGAAGGTACAGAAATAAAGTTGCAAACCTACAAAATTACTTTTCAGAATTTGCATTAATTAAATACCGAGTATTAGTTGAAGTAGAATACTTTATAGCCTTGGCTGAACAGAAGGTTGGATTAATGGAGGAATTTCCTAGTGACCAATTCAATAATTTAAGAGCACTTTATAAAAATTTTAAATTGGAGGATGCAGAAAAGGTAAAATTAACAGAGCGTACTACTAATCATGATGTAAAAGCTGTTGAATATCTGGTAAAAGAAAAATTGAATGATCTTGGTTTATCTAAATTTGAAGAATATGTTCATTTCGGATTAACTTCTCAAGATATTAATAATACAGCGATTCCACTCTCTTTAAAAGAGGCAATGGTTGCAGAATATATGCCCTTATTCGATAGTTTAATTGCACAGTTAAATGATTATGCGAACGAATGGAAAAACATCCCAATGTTAGCCAAAACTCATGGGCAACCTGCATCTCCATCTCGTCTTGGCAAAGAAATATACGTATTTGTAGAACGGTTAAACATTCAAAAACAACAATTGATCTCAGTTCCTTATTCTGCTAAATTTGGAGGTGCAACTGGAAATTTAAATGCGCATCATGTTGCATTCCCTCAAGAAAACTGGGTTGGCTTTGCTAATCACTTTGTAAATGACATCTTAAAAATTGATAGGAGCCAAACTACTACTCAAATTGAACATTATGATAATTTAGCCAGTATGTTTGATGCCATGAAACGCATCAATACCATTTTAGTTGATTTATGCAGAGATATGTGGGCTTATATTTCAATGGAGTATTTTAAGCAGAAATTAAAAGATGGTGAAATTGGATCGTCAGCAATGCCTCACAAGGTAAATCCAATTGATTTCGAAAATGCAGAAGGTAATTTAGGAATAGCTAATGCTATTTTTGAGCACCTATCTTCAAAACTGCCAGTTTCAAGATTACAAAGGGATTTGACAGACTCTACTGTATTGCGTAATATTGGAATGCCAATTGCGCATACATTAATTGCATTCCAATCTACTTTAAAAGGATTAGGTAAATTATTATTGAATGAAACTAAATTAAACGAGGATTTAGAAGATAACTGGGCAGTGGTTGCTGAAGCCATTCAAACGATTCTACGAAGAGAAGGCTTTGATAAACCTTACGAAATGTTAAAAGGCTTAACAAGAACCAATACCAGTATAAACAAAGAGAGTATTCATCAATTTATTGGATCACTTGAAATTAATGAAAACTTAAAAGAAGAATTAATAAAAATCACACCTCAAAATTACACTGGTGTAGATTTAGTCGGATAGTTGTTCTTGTAGTTTTCGAATCATTAATTTTTTTTCATCAGCAGTTAAAACAGCAGCGTGTTGATTTACATATCTTAAAATATGATCAACTGCTTTACTATCCTTCATATATTTTCTGCAATGCGGACACATAACTAAATGAAACTTTAATCCTATTCTCTTGTTAATAGAAATTGGATTATCAGCCATAGTATCTGCTAGGTATGCTGCTTCTTTACAATCAATCATTAAACCAAGTATTTTCTAAACAGGCCCTCATTTGCATTTTTGCTCTATGAATGATTACCCAAAAATTTGACGGTGTAATATCATTATCCTTACAAACTATTTCAGAATCCTTCTCTTCAATCATTTTATCAATAAATACTGCTTTATATTTTTCAGGTAACTTATTCACGCACTCCAGAATTGAATTTCTTAATTCTACATTTTCAATCTCTGTATCAATTTCTGATAATCTGCCTTTAGGCTGATATTTTTCATTCCACTTAGTCATCATTTTACCCTCGTCAAAAAAAGAAGAAAACACATCTGTTTTTCGCGTTTCTTTTTGACGCCAAAAATCAATAATCTTTCTTTTCAAAATTGAGACAAGCCAGGTTCTGATGGCACTTTTACCTTCAAATTTTTCTAGTCCTTTAATCCCTGCAATAAAAGTGTCCTGAACTAAATCTTTTGCCAAATCGGCATCATTAACCCTAACTATTGCATAGTTATATAAATAATCTGAGTATAAATCTACCCATTCTTTTGTATTAATAGTAGCTATTTTGTTTTCCATTTCAGAATGTAATGATAGCGAAAATTTATACCAAACCTAATCTTTTTAAGGTATAAATATAGAATTCCTATATGCTGATTTTTTTTTAGATTTGCGGCCATGAGACCTTTGTATTTTCTATTAAAAATATTAATTTTTTATGGCATTAATCTTTTTTTTAAAAAAAAGAAAACAATCAACGCTCCCAAAACTTTTAATGCACAAACCATTTTCGTTGTAAATCATGCAAGTGCATTTTTAGATCCATGGGTAATTGCAGAGCTTCAGCGACCTATTCTCTTCTTTTTAGCCAGAGGAGACATTTTTAAGAAGTGGTTACATCCAATTACCTGGGCTGCCCATATGATCCCAATTTTTAGAACTAAGGAAAACGGTGCTGATTCAGCTGAAAAGAATGAAGTGATTTTTCAAGAGGTTTATAGCTTGCTAAAGCGAAAAAAATCAATCATGATATTTGGTGAGGGATATACAGATGACATTTTTATCAGAAGCTTAAAACCCATAAAAAAAGGACCAGCAAGAATGGGTTTTGGAGCTATGGAATCTTCTAATTGGGAACAAGATATTAAAATTCAGTCCATAGGTATTAATTATGCTGACCCCAATGAATTTAGATCTGATGTTTTGGTAGCAAATGCTGTACCTATTCATTTAAAAGACTTCAAAGAAGAGTATAAAGAAAACCCTTCTAAAGCTATTCTTTCAATTACCAAAAAAATAACTGAAGATTTGCAAAACCAGTTAACTTACTTGGAAGATAAGAAATTAACAGATTTACACAACCATATTCAATCAATTACCAAAAAAGGGATAGCTCATCTTCAATCTGATAGGTCAATCGATTTAGAAAAACGCTGGAAATATTCTCAAAATTTAGCAAAGGCAATTAACAAAGATTATACAACGGATAATAAGAAATGGCAAACATTAAAAGACAATCTTAACTTATACTTTACTGATCTTAAAAAGAATAAAATTAAAGATCAATGGGTATTGGATTATTCTTCTGGAAAGAAGCCTTTGATTTTTGGTAGATTACTATTATTAGTGCTTAGCCTACCTTTATTTCTTGCGGGGGCTTTTCATCATCTAATCCCTTACCTAGTAAGCAAAAGGTTTATTGAAAGAACCTTTAAAAGAAGAGTATTTTGGAGTGGTATTAAACTCATTCTTGGGTATTTTATCTTGGCTATTTTCAATATTGCACTTTGTTTTACCATCAATGGTTATTTTAACATTATGCATTATGGTTTTGTATGGTTATATATTATTCTAGTCGTTCCATTTTTAGGGCTCTTTGCCTACTGGTATGCAGATTTCTTAAAAGATACAATAAATCGCTCCAAACTAAATAGCACCGACTATAAAATTTGGCAAGAACGACGAAATGAGTGCACCAATTTAATTGAAGAAATTATTCACATTAAATAAATTTAAGTGCCCGTTCATTTTAAGTCAATTTTATTACCAGATATTTAATATACTTTGGTTTTTCTCTTATTGTAATCGAATGAAACATTTTCTTAATAAACACTTAACATTATTTCTTATAACACTTAAAACTTAATCTGTAAATTTCCAATTTATAATCTTAAATTGTGATGAAGCAATCCGGAATACTACTTTTTTGTTTAATACTTAATTCTGGATCTTATGGGCAAATTAACAACTTAAAAGCAAATAAGCGTTCATTTGGATTGCATGCAGGTGGAACAACCGGTGTGGGACTTTCATATCGTTATTGGCCGTCAAGATTTGGCATACAAGTAACCACCATGCCCTTTTTTAGTTTAAGAGGTCCTGCTTTTATTCTAAGCTCTGGTCTAACCGGTTTATTCAATTTTCGAAAAGGAAAAGTAATTGATTTTTATGGTTACCTAGGAAATCATGTCGTAACAGTTATTAGCAGAAAAAAGGAATATACATATTATTTAAACAAACCAAGTGAGGCAACTGTTGAAACAGTCTATAAAATACGATATAATATTGGTTTAGGAATAGGACTTCGTTGCCATATTACAGAAAAAATAGATTTAGACCTTCAAGGTGGATACGGCATTTTTGACTTAACCAAATACCCCCTTGAGTCTCCAACCATTGAGGTTGGATTATACAGAAGGCTGGGGGTCAATTAAAGTCAGGGTATAGTAAATACTGCTTTCTTGTTATTTTAAAGTTGCTCAATTCTGGTTCCCAACTTTCCCTTATTTGAGATTCAGAGTCGCCCGATAAAATGCTTTTTTTAAACTGATCTGAACCTGAAAGAAGATTAATAAAGTTATTACTCAAGAAAAACTTATTGTTCAAATTTAGCACTTCATAAAACTCAATGAACCATGCTAATTGCAATTGTTTTTGATTTTGCATAATATTTAGTCCAGACTCTGAAAAATTAATTCCTAAACAGTTTTTTCCTTCAAGCTTAGGCTGCTTTGCGCCAAAGTTTGATTCAGGTTTAAATGTGAACTTTCCAGAATTAAACAAAGGATGACCAGCAACTTGGAATGGCCAATCTGTTCCTCTTCCTACACTTACTACCGTCCCCTCAAACAAGCATAATGAAGGATATAGATATACAGAAAGCATATTGGGTAGGTTTGGAGATGGTGGTATTGGCAACTTATAAAACTTATTATGGTCCCAACCTTTACATGGAACAACTTCCAAATCGCAAATCTCATTAGATCCCAACCATTTTTCACCATTAATCATTCTGGCATATTCACCTATAGTTAATCCATGTACTATTGGGACAGGGTGCATACCAACAAAGGATTTATAATTACTTTCTAAAATCGGACCATCAACAAAAAAACCATTTGGATTAGGTCTATCAAGTACAATTATTTTTTTTTTCTGCTCTGCACATGCCTCCATAACATAATGCAGCGTGGAAATATAGGTATAGAATCGCGCTCCTACATCTTGAATATCAAATAACACAATATCAATTCCTTTAAAATCTGACCATGTTGGTTTCTTATGCTTCCCATAAAGTGAAACAATTGGCAAACCTGTTTTATTATCAACACCAGAGTCCACTTTTTCTCCTGCATCTGCTTCTCCTCTAAACCCATGTTCTGGCGAAAATAGTTTAACAAGGTCAACGTTCTTATCTATTAAAATATCAACTAAATGTCTTTTGCCTACCCTACTGCTTTGATTACCTACTAAAGCTACTTTTTTTCCTTTTATTTTATTTAAATACAAATCAAACCTACTTGCCCCAATCTCAACCTCATTATTGCAAAAAATTGAATCAGATACTTGAGACCCTAAACTGTTAAACAAACAAAAAGAAAAAATATATAATATGAAAAAACGCATTTTAAAAATAAATTAATTGCAAATAGGTTATTAATTGTAATTTTACACTTTAAACCTTAATCAAATTGAATACCGAATATTTTATTGCAAAAAAACTAATCGGTTATAAAGATTCTAAGCGGCGAATTTCTAAACCAATCATTCGTATTTCACTCATCAGTATTATACTTGGGTTAGCTGTTATGATTATTACGGTATCAATTGTCACAGGGTTTCAAAATAAAATTCGCGAAAAAGTTATAGGTTTTGGATCACACCTGCAAATTACCAATCTGGAAGACAATACGTCAATGGAATCATCTCCTTTAAGAACCGATTCATCTTTACTTCAAAGTTTAAAAAAAAATCAGTTCGTAAGGCATGTTCAAACTTTTGCTTACAAGCCTGCAATTCTGCAAAGTGAAGAAAATACAACAACGATAACGATTGGCAATCAAACAGATTCTAGCAGCAATAAGGACATCTTGGGAGTATTATTTAAGGGGATTGATCAATCTTATGACATGACTTTTTTCAAGGATAAGTTAGCAGAGGGTCAACTCATAAATTTTAATAGCAAAAAATCAGAAGTTTTAGTCTCTGAGAAGATTGCACAATTGCTGCATTATCAAATTGGTGATAAAATTAGTGCTTACTTTGTTCTAAACAGTACACCAAAAAAAAGAGAATTTACCATTACAGGAATTTATAGAACAGGTTTAGAAGAATTTGATAAAAAAATTATTTTTACTAATATAAGTGCATTACAATCGATTAATAACTGGGGTGTTTCAACGGCTTTAACAGTACTTGACACTTGTATACGTGATCAATTCGTTATTAAAGGTTTAGCTTTTGGAAATGAGAAAGGGTTTCAATATAAATGGAATGGCAAACCATCATCTAAAAAGCTATACTTGCTTAACGACTACTCAGAAAAAAGAATTGAATTCGAAGCAGCTAGTTTGCAACCTACTAGCAAATCAAATCAAATTCTTTGGGATAAAAGCACATTAACTTTAGAAGTAGATTCGTCCTGCACCTGTTCAGATCAACTTCTAAAAGTTTCTCCAATACAATACCTTTCCGACAGTGCAATAAAAATGCCCTTTGGTACAATTACTATTAACAACAGTTCTGGAACAGGTAACCAATTTATTGGAGGATATGAAGTGTTAATTGACAATTGGAATGACTTAGATAAGATTGATGATATTATTTATAGTGAAATTCCTTTTGAACTAAAAACTACAAAAATTACGGATATTTATGTTGAAATATTCGCATGGCTTGATTTTCTTGATATGAATATTGCGGTTATTATAGTTATGATGTTGATTGTATCACTAATTAATATGGTTACATCACTTCTTGTTTTAATTATAGAAAAAACCAACTTCATTGGAATTCTAAAAGCAACTGGAGCTACTAACTGGTCTATTAGAAAAATCTTTATTTTTAATGCCCTCTTGTTATTAGGAAGAGGACTCTTATGGGGAAATATTTTAGGAATCAGTTTTCTTGCACTTCAATCTTACTTTAATGTTTTCCCATTAGACCCCCAAATTTATTATTTGGACGCTGTCCCAGTAAGTTTTAATTTGTTCAATATTTTATTTATTAATCTACTAACAGTTATTAGTTGTTTTTTTGTTCTAATAATACCAAGCTACTTAATCACTCGAATAAAACCTATAAAAGCAATAAAGTTCAATTAGACTTCGGGAATATAATTCCTATTTTAATATTAGAAATAGTTTAAATTGATTAATTTTGTGGACTAAAATTTAGATCATTTAGAATGGCAGAAATAGAAATCAGACTTCCCAAAATGGGAGAAAGTGTTACTGAGGCAACAATTACAAATTGGCTTAAAGAGGTTGGTGATGCAGTAGAATTGGATGAACCTTTAGTAGAAGTTGCAACTGATAAAGTTGATAATGAACTACCATCTGAAACAGAAGGTGTATTAACAAAAATTCTATTTGAAAAAGATGAGGTTGCGCAAGTTGGTGATGTAATAGCTATCATCTCTACTGATGGAAGTGCCCCACCAGAGCCATCTTCTAGAGAAAAGGCAGCACCTGAAACTGCCCCTACAAATGATCAAAAACCAGAAGTAGCTAAAATTGTTAGTTCTGAATCTAATGAGCCTATCAGCAAATCTGGTCCAAGTGGAAAATTTTATTCACCTCTAGTAAGGAGTATTGCTGAAAAAGAAGGCATTTCAATAATGCAATTAGAGACTATTGAAGGAAGTGGTGAAAATGGACGAGTAACTAAAAAAGATATTCTTGCCTTTATCGATAGTGGTTCACCTCAAGTTGAAGCTCCAAAAGAAACTACTATTGAAACTCCAAAAGCAAAGACATCTGCGGCTTCAAATGCAGTTGCTATTTCAGCTCCAAATGTTCCATCAATGGAAGGAGATGAGATCATTGAGATGGATAGAATGCGAAAACTGATTGCTGATCATATGGTAATGTCTAAACATGTTTCTCCGCATGTTACGTCTTTTGTTGAAGCGGATGTTACTAATATTGTAATGTGGAGAAATAAGGTTAAGGGACCATTTGAAAAGCAAGAAGGTGAAAAAATAACTTTTACTCCTATTTTTATGGAGGCCGTTATAAAGGCGATCAAAGATTTTCCAATGGTAAATGTTTGTGTTGATGGTGATAAAATAATTAAGCGAAAGGACATCAATATTGGTATGGCAACAGCGCTGCCAAGTGGTAACTTAATTGTACCGGTAATTAAAAGAGCTGACAATTTGAATCTAATTGGTTTAACAAAACAAGTCAATGACCTAGCAACAAAGGCGCGCTCAAATAAATTAGCTTCTGATGATATTTCGGGAGGAACTTATACAGTGACTAATGTTGGAACTTTTGGCAATGTAATGGGAACTCCAATTATTAATCAACCTCAAGTCGCTATTTTAGCACTGGGTGCAATTAGAAAAGTAGCAGCAGTCATTGAAACCCCTCAGGGAGATACGATTGGAATCCGTCATAAAATGTTTTTATCGCACTCATATGACCATAGAGTTGTTGATGGTGCGCTAGGAGGAATGTTTGTTAAACGTGTTGCTGAATACCTAGAACAATTTGATTTAAATCGCGAATTGTAAAAAATTCGTTGTTGATATCTTGAGCCTCTTCTAATTTTAGGAGGGGCTTTCTTACATATTTTAGCAGAATATATTTCATTTTATGAAACCATTCTGCATACATAGAGATATTGACTCACCTACAAGTACATCTATAAAGCATAGTGGTTTTGCATGTTTCATGTTTACAAGAACCCTATGAAAAAGTTAAACTTACTTGTTGTTTTATTAGGTTGCTTTTTATTAATAGGTCAACAAACCTTAAAGGCACAAGCACTCACAGAAAAGCAAATAAATAAACTGGTGAAAAATGGGCGTAAAGCAACAAGAGACCTTGAGTACTGGAAAGCTAAAACCTTTTATGATAAAGCTACAGTTGGAGGAACTCGAGATCCTCAACACTGGTTTGAAGCAGGCGTTGTTTATTATGATTCTAAAGTTGAAAGAGAAAAATCATTAGAATTCTTTGAAGAAGCTATTAATTTATCATTCACCGATACAATACCTGAATTATTATATTTTATGGGTGATGCTTACCATTATGTTGGTGAATATGAAAAAGCACTAACATTTTATAATTTATTTCGACTAGAAATTGATGGGAAAACTGCAAATGGTCCAAGACTTGAGGAACAGGTGATCCGTAAAATAGAAATTTGTAACAATGGTATTGATTTAAGGGATAAAACAGCATTTCGTTTTGTTGAGGTCTCTAATATGGGAGAAAACATTAACACTTCTTCTTCTGACTATTCAGCAGTGCTATCTAAAGAAGAGGATATATTATTATTTTGTTCCAGAAGACCACTTGCCAATAAAAAAAGTATTGATGGTGAATATTTTGAGGATATTTATTACTCGCAGAAAAAAGGAGAATCATGGTCAAAGTCTAAAGTTATAGATAAATCCTCAGGTTATATTAACAAGGAAATAAATGGAGGGAAAAGTCATGAGGCACCTATTTCGCTTTCTCCAGATGGCAAAACCCTATATATTTATAAAGAGAATAGTATATGGAGGAGTAAAAAATCGAAAAGTGGAGCTTGGGGTATTCCTGTTAAAATGAACAAGAATACTAATATTGGTAAATCCAATCACAGTATTTTTGTCACAGCTGATGGTCAGGAAATGTTTATCGTAGCTGCAGGTGCAAAAGGAAGTTTAGGAGGTAGAGATATATACATCTCAAAATCGAATGGTGATGGGACGTGGGGCGCACCTGTTAATGCTGGACCTCAAATAAATACGGAATACGACGAAGACGCCCCTTTTCTTTCTTCTGATGGAAAATCATTTTATTTTGCTTCAACGGGTCACAACACAATGGGGGGATATGATATTTATAAAATTGAACGAGATGAAGATGGGAACTGGGGAGACCCAATTAATGTTGGTGCGCCAGTCAATTCAAATGGAAATGATGTCTTTTATGTTGAAAATGCAGAAGGATCTATTGCTTATTTTTCTTCATTAAGACCTGGATCATATGGACAACTGGATTTGTATACTGCTAATTTTGAATGTGAAAATATTCCAAGTACAAATATTAAAGGTTATACAATATATGCTGAAACACATACACCTGTAAGTGGTATCATTAAAATTACCAATAAGGAAACTGGAGAAGAGATGGGAACTTACATGATAGATCCGACAACAGGAAAATACAATATGGTATTGCCTCCTGACGCTACTTATATTTTGGAACTAGTTGCTGCTCAAAGAGAATATTCGCTAGAACGAGCACATACTGAAGAGTTTTACGTTCCGAAACAATGTGAGTCTTATAATTTATTTCAAGAGATTTCTCTGAGTGATGTTGAAAATGATAATGGGGATATATTGGCGCAAAAAGCTAAGTTTAAAAATGCAATGTTCGATATTGAAACTGCAGTTAAGGAAAAATACAATATAGATGAGATAAGACCAAATTCAGATTACGGTGACTCTACTTCAGGTATAAAAGGCACCATTGCTCATAACGAAACAGTTAACGCTTCAAATATAGAAATACATTTGATGAATCTTGATAATGAAATTATTAGAGTAACTAAAACGGATATGTATGGTAATTTCGCTTTCGAAAAATTAAATCCAAAAGATGATTATATAATTGTTATAAACGAAGAAGATGCTTTAAGAAGTTACAGAGAAGCCATAGGTAACTCGAGTATTGAAACTTCACCAATACAAGGTTTTATTCATGGTTATTCTAATGATAATGAAAAGCCTAAACCAAGAACGAGTATTTATATTGCTGATGACGATAATGAAATAAAAAGTAATACCATAACGGATAGTGATGGCTATTTTTCAATAAGTAATGAGCCTGAAGATGCCGCTGAAGTAGCCTCTATTAATAGAAATACAACCATGTCATACAATATGAATATTCCAACAGAAGAAGTTTTGTTTTCAGCATATATTGTGAATTTAGACCCAGAAACAAAAGATGTAGCTTACTCGGAATATGTTGATATGGTTGATCTAAAAGATATTATTAGGGCAAACAATTTGGTAGTTGATAATAACGTGCCTGATCCTGTTGTAGAACCAGACCCAGTGGTTGAACCTGATCCTGTTGTAGAACCTGATCCTGTTGTAGAACCTGATCCTGTTGTAGAACCTGATCCTGTTGTAGAACCTGACCCTGTAGTTGAACCCGACCCAGTTGTAGAGCCAGACCCAGTAGTTGAACCTGATCCGATAGTAGAACCAGACCCAGTAGTTGAACCTGATCCTGTTGTAGAACCAGATCCAGTGGTTGAGCCTGATCCTGTTGTAGAACCAGATCCAGTGGTTGAACCTGACCCTGTTGTAGAACCAGATCCAGTGGTTGAACCTGACCCTGTTGTAGAGCCAGACCCAGTGGTTGAACCTGACCCTGTTGTAGAACCTGACCCGGTAGTAGAAGCTTCCTCAGATTTTGAAAATATATACTTTGATTTTGATAAATATTTTCTAAGAGATAAAAGTAAAAACGTATTAGAAAGCGTTTATGATTATCTAAGAGATCACCCAAATTCAACGTTAAGGTTGGATGGACACACTGATTGGATTGGAACTGAAGAATATAATACTACCTTATCGCAAGTGAGAACTCTTGTTGCATATAAATACCTTATAGAAAGAGGAATTGCTCCTAATAGACTGGATAATGCTTGGTTTGGAGAATCTAAACCTGCAGTTCCAAATACTAATGCAGATGGTAGTGATAATCCTTCGAATCGTCAACTAAATAGAAGAGTAGAAATTAAGTTGGATATTCCAGAAATGTCTGCACTATACATTCAACTTTAATGGAATTAGACTTAAAAAAATCTATTGCTTTTTTGGATCTTGAAGCCACTGGTTTAAATATTACAAAAGATAGAATTGTTGAAATTGGAATCATTAAAATTAATCCAGATGGAAGTGAAGAACGCCTTGTTCAACGCATCAACCCTGAAATAAGTATTCCGCAAGAAGTAGTAGAAATTCATGGTATCACAAACGATTTAGTTAAAAATGAACCAACATTCAAAGCGTTTTCATCAACTTTAATCGACTTTATTGGTAATTCAGATTTAGCAGGATATAATTCAAATAAATATGATATCCCTTTGCTTCTTGAAGAGTTTGTAAGGGCGGAAACTGAATTTTCTATGGAAAATAGAAACTGCATTGATGTACAGAATATTTTCCATAAAATGGAAAAAAGAACACTTGAAGCTGCCTACCAATTTTATTGTCAAAAAAATATTGAGAACGCACACAGCGCTGAAGCAGATATATTCGCTACTTATGAAGTTTTAAAAGCCCAGTTAGACAAATATTCTGATTTAAAAAATGATATGGCTTTTTTGGCTGAGTTTAGTCAAATCACGAAAAATAAAATAGCTGATTTTAGTGGTAGGCTAGCGTATAACAAAGCTGGTGAGCTTGTTTATAATTTTGGTAAACATCAAAATAAAACCGTTTCAGAAATTCTTAAAAAAGAACCTGGTTATCATAGTTGGATGTTAAATAACGACTTTCCTCACTATACTAAAAAAGTACTTCGGGAAGAAGTGGCTAAAATTAAACAGATAGAAAAAGGAAAAAATACTGAAAGTTTTGAAGACAAACTTTCTGCTCTAAAATCGAAATTTCCAGGGAAATAAAATCTTTATTCACTAATTTTAAGGTTCCACAAATTTTAATTAAATCAATGCTATGAAAATTATTTGTATTGGGCGAAATTATGCTAAACATGCAACTGAAATGAACGCGGACCTGCCATCTGAACCAGTATTTTTTATGAAGCCCGATTCAGCATTAAATCGAGCTAGTTTTATGCATATTCCAGAGTTTACTAAAAACTTACACTATGAGGTAGAATTAGTTGTTAAGATTAACAGAGTTGGTAAATACATAGAGCATAAGTTTGCGCATAAATATTACGATAAGATTGGATTAGGGATTGATTTTACTGCACGTGATAAACAGGCTGAATGTAAGGAAAAAAGATTACCATGGGAAATAGCGAAGGCATTTGATAATAGTGCAATATTATCTGATCGCTTTATCGATAAAAATAAACTAGACTTAGGTAATATAGAGTTTAGTTTGACCAAAAATAATGAAGTAGTGCAGCACGGCAACTCTTCTGATATGATCTTCAGCATTGATCAAATCATTGCCTATGTTTCACAATTCCTAACGCTTAAAATAGGAGATTTAATTTATACCGGAACTCCTGCAGGAGTTGGACCTGTAGCAATAAATGATAGTCTAAAGGGTTATATAGACTCAACAGAAATGTTTTCACTTAACATTAAATAATTGTCTTTAGAAAAGCCACATATTTTAATATTATCTAAGTGGTATCCTAATCCCTCTGATCCACAGCTTGGAATTTTTGTTCAAAATCAAGCTCAATTAATATCTCAACAATTTGATGTAAGTGTAATTTATATTCACAGCATTCCTAACAGTGCTGAGAGGTATTTGGTTAAATCAATCAAAAATTCGGGTGTCAACGAGATACGAGTATATTATAAACAGAGTCAGTTTTTTAAAAAACTACAACATTTTTTTAAATACAGAAAAGCACAAAAAATTGGACTAGGACAACTAGCGAAGCCTGTTGATCTAGTTCATGTCCACGTTCCAGTACGACCTGCAATATTAGCTCTACATCTTCTCAAAAGAAAGCAAACTCCTTTTTTGATAACTGAACATTGGTCAGGGCATTTAAATGGACAGTTTGAGGGAAAACCGTTTTTTTATAAAGCCTTTTATAAAAACATATTAAAAAAAGCTTGTACGGTAACAGTTGTCAGTCAAGTACTATTAGAAAAAATAGCTCCTTTACTGAAAAAAGATCCCATTGTTATTCCAAATGTCATATTAGCGTCTCCAAAAAAAGAAGCAAAAAAAACAAAAGATTTTACCCAGATTATTTCAGTATCAGACTTGAATAATAAAACTAAAAATATTACTGGACTCCTAATGGGCTTTCAAAAAGCTTTATTATTAAATAGTAAATTAAAGCTTACTATTATAGGTGATGGACCTGACAAGAAATTAGTAGTTGAAAAAATTCGACAGTTATCTTTAGAAAATAATGTTGTATTAATGGGAAGAAAAACGCAGACTGAAGTCCTGAGTTTACTTCCTAAATTTCATTTTTACATTTGCAACTCCAATGTTGAAACTTTTGGTATGACTGTAGCGGAAGCCCTTGCTTCCGGACTACCAGTAATTTGTACACGTTGCGGTGGACCAGAAGCTTTTGTTAATAAACAAAATGGCATCCTAATACCTATAAAAGATGAACCGTCACTCACATCAGCAATTATAGAGATGAATAGTAACTTTCAATCCTATGAACACAAACAAATTCGAAAGAGAATTAATGATAAATTCGGAAAAGCAGTTATTTTAGATAAATGGAAAAAAACATACCACTCTATCTTAAGCGAATAGACTGGCCAATGCGTAAAATAGAAGTAGATTTTATATGATTTAATCTGCACAACCTGGAAACCGTAGTACGATTTCTAGCAGCAATTGCGGATAAGGTATCTCCACTTTTAACCCTATAATATTTTCTACTTGCGGTTGTTGAATTTCCATCACGGGGAGCACCACTTCTACTCGACTTAGAATGCTCAAATATTCCACTGTGAACAAAAAGATTTTGATCTTTGATATCTCCCGATCCAAAATCAAATATTAGTTCAGGGTCGATCGGTTGGTCATAAAACCTTACTTCAAAATGCAAATGAGAGCCAGTTGAACGTCCCGTACTGCCGCCCAAACCAATTGGAGTTCCTGCTACAACAGTAGTATTAGGTCCAACAAGTAGTTTTGATAAATGAGCGTAATATGTTTCTAAACCATTAAAGTGTCTTGTTATGATCAAATTACCAAACCCACCAGTATGGTATTTAGAATATCTAATTATACCGTCAAATGCAGCATATACGGTATCACCAGTTTCTAAATCTAAGTCGGTTCCGTTATGATTTCTTCCGTGTCGAATTCCAAAATGTGACGTTATCGATACCTCTTTTAATGGCACTGATACCCTATTATGAATAGAATCTAATACACAAAGCCATAACGTATCTTTCAACCTGTCAACTGGATTTTCATTATAAGTAATTGTAACATCATTTTTCCAATAAGATTTAAAATTCATTGTTGAATCTTCCAATAATAAATCGTGAATATGGTCATTTAAAATACCATTAAAGTCAGAAACTCCTCCAATATCACCTTCGTTTTTAGCGTCTTGGCCAATATCATTAACTAATTGCTTTTGAAACTCCAAATCTAAAGAATCCCTAAGGTCCTGTTCGATTTGAGCAAAAACAAACTGACCAAAAAACAACGTTAAAAAAATGAATAATAATTTCATATTTTAAAAATATAAGTTGCAAATGTAGTGAATTTAAAACTAAACGATTCGACAAGTAATTAATGCATTGATTTTTAAAACATTAAATTGTTTTCAACTAATTCACGATAAATATTACATTATATACAATACAATCGCTTAATTTTGTTACTGAATTTTTTTTGATGCGTGTAGATATTTTAACAGTATTACCTGAACTTTTTTCAGGTCCATTTAGTCACTCTATTTTGAAAAGAGCCCAGGAAAAGGGGGTAGCATCTATTCATGTACACAATATTCGTGACTATTCAACCCACCGACAAAAAAGTGTTGATGACTATCAATATGGTGGTGGAGCTGGAATGGTTATGACAATTCAACCAATTGCTGATTGTATTAATAAATTAAAATCTGAGCGATTATATAATGATATCATTTACATGACACCTGATGGGGATTTGTTTGACCAAAAAACTGCCAATCAGCTATCATTAAAAGAAAATATCATTATTTTATGTGGTCACTATAAAGGTGTCGATCAGCGCGTAAGAGATCTGTTCATTACCAAAGAAATATCGATTGGTAACTATGTTCTATCAGGCGGGGAGCTCGCTGCTGCAACAGTTACTGATGCCATTATTAGACTTTTACCTGGAGTCTTGAATGACGAAACATCTGCTTTAACTGATTCTTTTCAAGATAATTTATTAGCTCCTCCTGTTTATACTCGTCCTCAAAACTATGAAGGACATAAAGTACCTGACGTTCTATTAAGTGGTGATGATAAAAAAATTGAAACCTGGAGAATGGACAAGGCCATTGAACGAACCAAAGAAAAGCGACCAGACTTACTTTCTTAATTTTTTTGTCTTCTTTTTCTTAAGAATACAAAGCTAATTCCAATTAAAATAGTGGTTAAAACTCCATACCAAAATACACGGTTGAAAACAATGTTTTTGGTATAATATGGAATTAGTCTATAATTGAAAGGTGCTTCTCCGCTATGCGACTGCCAATAGTTAACATCATATGACTCAAGCGGCAATAATTTCTGACCAGTTAAACTTATTGTTTCAAAGCTTAATTTGTTGTTATTTACTATTACTTTCAACCATGCATCCCTTTTAAGCCCACGTATTGCAGTAGCAATGTAAGTTATATCTTCATCCTTATCCTTATGATAAAAAAATGAGGCAGGCGCATCTCCTAGTGAACCGGAAAACCAAAAAACAGGCACGTTTTCAGAAAGTTCTTTTATTAATGGAAAAACGTCTTTAGTGAAATTATTTCCTAACAGCGATTGCGTATTATCAGTAAACAATCCATTAAGTGCATCATAATGTTTAACCCATATTGTTCTGTGACAATATATAAATGCATGGTTATATTGACCTTTTTTAGCTTGACGTATTGCTTTTTTTAAAACTTCTATTTGTTTATAATTAAAACTGCCATTATCAATTTCAGTATCAAAAAACAAATGCAAATCTTTCTTCGTTTCAAACTGAAAATTTGTCTCACCATAGTTATCTTGGTATACATGATCAGACAAGTCATGATTTCCGACCGTATTGAAGAGAGGAATAGAAAGTTTCTTAAAAAAGGAAGCTTCAAAAAAGGGTATATCGTTTTTAACATCCAGAAAAAGATCTCCTAAACAGACTATAAAAGAACTCCCATTTCCATTTAATTGACTAAGATTTGCTAATAAAGTGTTAGTTGGATAACCTGTAGCATTTGCACCTGAGCCATGAAAGTGACCACTTACAGTAAATATATAGTCATCAATACTATCCAGCTTTAATTCAATACCATTAAACGGGGAAGTAATAGTTTGTCCATTAGCTACGATTCCAAGAAAAAGGGTTACGATTAAAAGTAAACGATTCATATTACCATTAATTGATTAATTTTTTGGGTTTTGCTCTGATAAAGTTTTATAAACTGGCGACTTTGAATATTACTTTTAACGTCCCACCAAAATCCAAATCCAGCATCTGATAAATTGGTGTTAATGGCAAGGATACTAGAACCGTGCCCCAAAGTAGCAATAGTATCAAACCTATTAAACCATCCTTCATGTGTTTTTATCGAGCTTCCATAATCCAAGGCAAACATTTTATTAAACTTCTCAACTTTAGTGTTAGTCAAGTGCATAAATGAGCCATTAGATTCTATAAATAGCTTACCTTTTGAAAAATTAGAATGATTAATTAAAACAATCGATTCGTTAAATTCACCAACACTTTGTAAATTTCCACTAGAACATTTGTTAATTACTACATCTGATTGTTCTGCCAATTTAACTAAAGATTGCATATCGTAAATAACCGAATTATTGATAATAATTTTGCTCTTATTCGCCACAATAAGCGGTTTACCGCTAAATCTGACATACTTAGCAAAAAAACTCCCCTTATTCAAGAAAATGCTTTCATTGCTTTTGTTAATCAATTCAACGGATTGATCCTCATCATAACCTTGAAAAACAAGCTCCCCATCTACCCTTAACCTACCATACTCTCCAATTGTTAGAGACTCATTAGGGTATAGATATAGGGTCACCCCTTTTGGAACAAATAACTTATGGTTTAAAACTGTATTTCTACTTCGAAATTTCCATTTTTTACTAGTTATTGCAATGATGGATGAATCAGGTTTTGATACATTTAGCTGAGATGAATCTATATCACTAAAAGTACTTTTATAGGCCGGAAATTCGTTAATTATTACTTCAAAAGTATGGCTACTACCTGGTATTTTAGCAATCAAATATAAATTTGTCTTTTTACCGAAAGGATTATCAAGCGCAACATTAAAGTACTTAGTATATGTATCTCGAGCCTTGGCAGGAATATTAATTACCATTGGTAAATCCTTTATTTTACTTTTTCTTTTAATCCCAATAATTTGCACAGGAAAGTCAGAAACCGGTGCCAATGAAAGTCTCAATTTTTTAGAACTATCAGGTACAATAAATGCATGAAATGGTTTAGGTAAACTTATATTATTTCTAATGAGCCTTATATTTTCGTAATAACCTTCAAAAGTTACTTTTCTATATGCCCACTCTTTTGCTATAATTCCCATTTTTTTATCCAATTCCTGCTGAATCTTAGACATAAATTCATTGATATATTTTTCTGAAACAATTCGCTCCATATTCTTTATGTAGGATTCAAAGAAAATAGGGTCTGAAAACAATTGATTATGATAATTGAATGAGATTTTTTCATAATTTAAAGGTACTCTTTGTCCAGCTATTTTTTCTGTTTTTCTAATACTAAAACTCTCATAACCAACAGGCTCAATTCTATTTGATTCAGAATTATAGTAAAATTTCACGTCACTCCAATCTAAGGAATGATGTCCACCGACCAAATCAATGATAACGTGAAACTTTGCCATTCTTTCAATGTCAAATACTTCTGAAGTGGTCATTTTTCCCCTTCTAAACATTTCTAATAAATACGCACCTTTTTGATAGTTTGAAAGCAAAGCAGTGTTGGCCATCACCGTTCCTTTATCATATGGTTCAACGTAGCTAGAGCTAAAATGGCTATACTGCTCATCAATATATTCTCCTTGTAATTCATCTATTCTCCAATCCCAATATAATTCAGGATTCCACCGCAAAATGGCTCCTTTTGGTCTATCATTTCTATCTAATACATGTTGACCAAAATGCTCTTCCAATGCATAAATCCCTAAATCGTTACCATTTAAAACGACATTGATAAAATCATAATTCAGATGAATAACATCTTCATTTTTTAATAGTTGGTGATAAATCCACTCATAAATGTAGTTTCTAGTACCAGGATGTTGAATCGAAAAACGGTACATACCTTGAACAAGACTATCAGTCTTTATTCTATATGACCATTTGTTACCTTGGAGGTGATCTGTCATATGACCTTTTAATCGAATTTCGCCTTTGCTTTTATTGTTATCAAAATTGATGTCACACTCCACATAATTATCACCAACATTTATTTGCACTCCTCTATCAAGCGCGACATCTCTTTTAGCTTTTATGAAATTATAATCACTTTTCGAAAGCGTAATATTGAGTTGTTTTGCAATCACTTTTTTAGACAATGATCTGTTGTGAAAATAGGTTTTAATAACATCAGTGAGTCCTTCGTAACCATAATTCTTCGAGTAGCCATTAATGTAAACACCCGTTACTATTATGCCCGATAATAAAACCAATACTACAGCTAATAACTTTTTTTTAAGCGTCATGATTATCTAAAATGATTTGTTTTTCCTCTTCGGAATTTAATTCAAATACAAAAATACTAAGAATGATGAGTAACAGTATAGTAAATGGATTTAATGATCCAACCAGCCATGATTCGTAAATAATATTAAAGCATAAGGATACGATAAAGGCCAGTACCAGATAATTCCCTTTCATGTTTTTCAATAAATTATAAAATAATCCAAAGAAGTAAAATATTAAACCAATAATTCCTGAATCAAACCAAAGCGATAAGTACGAATTATGAACTCCTCCATTATGCCCCTGCCTTTCCAACCAGTAGTAATTAGGTCTCATGATATTTTCGTCATGTCCAAATCCACCTCCGATAAAAAAATAATTCTGTATTTCAGTCCAGGCAAATAGCCATGCAATTTTTCTACCAGATCCCTCCTCAATTGAATCGACCCTAAAATATGATTCTAGTCCAATAAATTCAATAACAAGAATAATAAAATTAAATAAATAATCTTCGAAAATAATAAGGGTCGATACAATAATAATGGCGAGCATCCAATTAATTTTTACTAATCTGAAAGTCAATAAAAATAAGAGAATACTCATAATGGCGTTTCTAGATTCGCACCATATTACAGTCAAAAAAATAGATAGAATGATCAGTAAGTTTTCTCTTCTGGTAAAACTCGTTAAGTTAAGCTGCTTTGTTAGTGTATATATAACTGTTACCAAAAAAGTAAAAATGCCAATTCCATTAGGATTACCAAGTACTCCCTTAAAACGTCCGCCACCATGAATTCCAATTTCAGGTATCAGAAGTCCTAATACTAACCCAATTAATAACATACCAACTAAAAAAGTAACAAGTCCGTTCCAAAATATTGTTTGATAATTGTTATGAAGATATAGGACATACATTGGTACGGTAAAATACATCAATATATAAGAGACTGTTTTTTGGACCCCTATATTAATATTGACTGAATAAAACAATCCAATACTTGCTGCAATAAAAAATGGTATAAAATAGATGATGAATTTGTAGTTAGTTTGAAACACTGATTTATGATAGATAAAAAATGCAAAAAGCGTCAATGGAATTAAGTTTTTTAAATCTTTTGCAAATTGCAAGCTATCTCTTGTAGCTGACCTTACAGGGATATAATCGGATAGAATGAGAAACAATATTGAAAGAACCAGAAGTTCAAAAAAGAATTTTTTATAGCCTAATAAAATAAGAACTACAGGAAAAAGCAAATATACAAGCTCAGGAATTAGTACACCTATGGTATATATGACCACCATCAAGATGATAAACTGACCATAATATTTATAGGCATGACTCATAATAGACTATTAACTTGAGTTTTGTATATGCTTTTTCTTTGAAGTAAAAAATTAAGGTTTTTTTCAATATTTGCCTCCCATTCGTCAATCGTCAATTTTCCACGCCAACGTTTGAGGTGCTGGGCTATTTCTGAATCTATTTTTGATTTTAATTTATTGACTGATTTATTTATCTTTTCATCCGATAGTAAAGTGTCAATTAATTCATTGGTTCGTGCCAAAAATGTAGCTCTAAAAGTTTCTTTTGTGATTAAAAAATTAAATAATATGGCATTAACACTACCGCTGTTTTTCAGATCATTAAAATAATTTTTATTGACATTATTCATGCCTTGATAAGCAAGTCCGTAGTCTAAATCGTTTAGTATCCATTTCCATTTATCATTTTTAACCGCATACCAGAGGGCATTATTATTAAGCCAATCACCATTCCCAAAATAAGTTTCAAAGAATATATAGTCTATAAATGAATTAATGTCTATCTGTTCAGATACATCTTGAAAAGATGTTTCATCATTATTTTTCTTTATGTCCTCTATAATATGTTTAAAGCGATTTGCTTCAGAATTGTGCCCATCTTTCAATAATCCGCTTCCTCCTTCCAAAATCGTAATATCCTCTGATTTAGCATCTTCTTTTCGGGCAATCATGTAAACATCAATTCTTTCTCTAAGGTTGTATATTCCCCAATAATTTCCGTTAATGTACACAACGATTGGCTTTCCGCGTTGGGTTAAAACGTTCGATTTTTTAGCCAGATTATGCATTAAAAGGTCAGCAAACAGGGTTTTAGTATTATCATTCCCTGAATTTCTAATCACGAGAGATTGGTATTTCTTGATCCCTTTTTTTCCAAAAAAACGATAGTCAAATGTTTCTATACCATAAAATTTATGCGCTTTTAACTTAAACGATTTTTGTGGAAATGACCTGGTAGCATTACCACTGATTTGAAAATCACTTTGCGCTTCATAGATCACCTTACCGTTTTCAATTAGTTGCCAACTTGCTTTTCTTTTTGATGAGCTACCACGTCTCTTATAATTGGCTGGTCGATCCCAAAACGGAAGATAGTATTTATTCTCCCCAAACCATGATGCATTTCCTAAAACCATTATACCTGTCTCTTCAGAAAATAATCCTTTTTCACTGGTTACGAGACTTAAGACTGGTAATTTATGATTCAGATTCTCTATAAAACTGACCATTTGAGTTTCAGTAAAAACACCGCTTTGTTTATTTTCAGTCTTAACCAAAATAGATGTTAACCTAGGCTGCACCCCATTAACAGGTTTAGATCTATATGATAATGTATAATTAGAAAGATTTTTTACCTTAATTGTATTCGGTTCAATACGACTCTCCTGAATGTAAGTATCACCACCATTAACTGAATATTTTAACGTAAAATGAGGATCGTATAAAAATAACTTATTGTTAGTTGAGTCCGGAAGATGAACTATATCGTTAAGTTGCTCAAACTTTTTTAGAACAGATGTCTTTCCATGTAAAGCAGTTCTTACCTGCTTAGAAAAACTATAGATTGACATGATACTTGCTAAAAGTACTGCCGTCAACACATCTATTTTCAATATCTTTTTAAGCATTATCTTTATTTGGAAATAACCAAATAATTAAAATCATTAGCAATGTTATTATTGTAGTCAAAACAATATTAAATGAACCTATTCCAATACCTATCAAGCCAATAACAAGGTATAATAAACGCTCATTGTCACTCTTATTTTCAGGTTTGCCCATCCATATAATTACAGCTAGGGATAGCACTGCAAATGGTAAAGAATATTTGGACATAATGGCCATAAAAGTGAAGGCCAGACCAACAATAAGTAAATGATTACTTCTTTCTACATTAAATCGCTTTGTCCAAATTAATTGTAGCAACCTAACCAGTAAAAGTGAAACTAAAATTTGAAAGATAAACATTGGGATATCAGACACCGCAAAACCGTTTAAACTGTTGACGAGGATATTTTTCATATTCTAAAATGCTTGTTTGTTTTTATCTAATAATTTCAATAAATATTGCCCATATTGATTCTTTTTTAATGACTCAGCCAAGTGCTTTAACTGTTTTTCAGAAATATATCCTTTTCGAAATACAATCTCTTCCAAACAGGCAACCTTTAGGCCCTGTCTTTGCTCAATAGAAGCGATAAAATTTGATGCCTGAATAAGGGAATCATGAGTACCTGTATCCAACCAAGCCATGCCCCTTCCCAGCAATTCAGTATTTAAACCTCCTTCAATTAAATATAATTTGTTCAAATCTGTAATTTCAAGTTCGCCCCTTTCTGATGGCTTTAAAGATTTTGCTTTGCTAACTACTGTACTATCATAAAAGTAAAGTCCGGTCACAGCATAATTAGATTTCGGATTTGCAGGTTTTTCTTCTAGACCAATTACTTTTCTGTCTTCGTCGAACTCAACTACGCCATAGCGTTCTGGATCATTAACATAATAACCAAAAACAGTTGCTCCACTTTTAAGTAGTGCAGCTTTTTCTAAAATTTTTGGTAAGCCATAGCCATAGAAAATATTATCTCCCAGAACAAGACAAACGTTATCGTTACCTATAAACTCTTCTCCCAAAATGAAGGCTTGTGCCAAGCCATCAGGCGAAGGCTGTACCTTATACGAAATAGAAATACCAAGTGAACTACCATTACCAAGTAAATCTTCAAAAACAATGATATCTCTTGGGGTTGAAATAATTAAAATTTCAGTGATATTCGCCAATAATAGAACTGAAAGAGGATAGTATATCATTGGTTTATCATAAATTGGCAAAATTTGCTTCGATACTGACTTTGTAAGTGGATAAAGTCTAGTCCCAGATCCTCCAGCTAATATAATTCCTTTCATGTAAGTCATTTGGTTAATAATTCGATCACAAAGGTGGTAATTATTTAACGGTAAATCTATATTTCAGTTTCAATTTAAAGATTAATTATTGCTGAAATTGGTTTATGATCAGAAAAAACAATATCGTGCGTTATAAATTCAGAAGAACTTAATTGATTTGAATAGAAAATATAATCAATTCTATTGCTTGGTATTTTCCCAACATACGTTCTTCCAAGACCATTACCTGAAACGACAAAGGCATCATTCAATTGTCGGCTAACTTGTCGATAACAAAAAGAAACGGGTGTATCATTTAAATCTCCACAAAACACAACAGGATACTTAGAATTACCAATACTTTCCATAATTTTAACTATTTGAATAGCCCGTTTTTCATATGCCAATTTAAGTCGCTGTAAAATTTTTTGACTCTCAATACTTCTTTGATAAATCTCTCCTGTTTCCTTATCACCAAAAAAAGCATAATCTTTATCTTGTAGGCGAATTGAACCAATATGAGCATTATAAATCCTTACGGTATCCTTTCCCTTTCTAATATCAGAATAAATGCAAAAATTATTTGGATCATTATCAAACTGAATCTCACCTTTGTTAATAATAGGAAATTTACTGAACGTTGCCAGACCGAAGTATTTCCCTCCCAACATTTCATGAGTATATTGTTCTTGGATATAATCCATATTCAGTAAACCAATCAAACTATCCTTTGTAACAAATTCAGTCCCCCCTTCATGATGATAGAATTCTTGAAAGCATGCAATATCTGGCTGTTCCTTGACGAGGAAATCAAAAATACCATTTCTAGAGTTAAATCGATTCTTTTTGTCATAGAGGCCGAAGATTCTGACGTTATATGACAATATCTTAAAATTATTGTCCGCTCTTGAATGGTTGTTGATATTGAAAACGAAAAAATTGGTAAAATGATTAAAGCCAATGGCAATGATTACCAAATTAAACCAAACAAATTTTCTTTTAAAGATCAACCAAAACAAAATAAAAATAGCTGTTAGTCCTATTAGTATTGGGTATCCAAGACCTAAATAATAAAGATATGGAACTGTATTGGGAGAAAAATGGGTGCTTAAATAAGCGCCAATTATTGAGAGCGCAAGAATCACATTAAAAAAAAACATGATTTTTAGCCAAACGGAAGTTTGCTTTTTAGCTGTTTTTGTCATTACCAAATTTAAACAAAAAGGCTTTTTCTGATTTGGACAGACTATCGTACCCTCCCCTAGAAATTTTATCAAGAATGGCATTTACTCTTTCTTGTTCACTTGCCTTTGCCTCCCTATATTCGTCATCATTCATTTTACGATAATCCTCATTTCTATAAACTTTCATCTTCGGTTTTTTCTTGAATACAGAATTAATATTTAAATCATAAATCCAGTTTTCAAATCGATTCATAAACTGACTAGGTTTTTCAACATTTATCATGGAAATTAAACCAAATAGAAATCCTCCAATATGGGCAAAGTGAGCAATTCCATCAAGTCTTGTTAATGAGGCAAAGTCTCCCAGAACAAAAAATAATGCTAAAATCCAAAACGGAATATTGATCCCAAAAAAAAGTCGAACAGTAACAGTTGGCCGATAATATAAAATGGCACCGAAAAAAGCGTAAACTGCACCAGATGCACCAATGGTTGATGATGGGCTCAAATGATTTAGATAAGGGAAAATATCATATGATAATATATGAAGAAGACCACCTGCAATACCCCCAAGAATATAAGTCAATACTAACTTTCGTTGGTTAAAATAGGTTAAAAATAATTGGCCTACAAAGTAAAACATTAGCATATTTAATGCAATGTGATATAAGTCGGCGTGGGTAAATAAACTTGTAAAAATACTCCATGGCTTATACAAAATTCCAGTTAACGTGCCAGGAAGTGCTGTACCGTTTTTTAAAAAATAAAAAACTTCGGGTACTTTAAATAGTTTAGCAAAAATCCATAACAGTTCGAAAAAGACGAACACAATGATGTTTATTAGCAAAAGGATTTTAAGAGAACTTCCTTGCCTAAACTCATATTTAATTCTGTCAAGTAAATTTAACTGACTCATTTTAATAGAATTTTGTTTTATCTTTTTGCCAAATCATTAATAAAATAAACCCAAAAAGCATACCGCCTAAATGTGCGAAATGTGCAACATTATCGTTAGGATTATTTGCAAAACCTAAATATAATTCTAAACCTCCATAGATTATTACAAACCACTTAGCTTTAAGCGGAATTGGCGGAAATAATAGCATTAACTCCGTATTGGGGAATAACCATCCAAATGCCAATAATATACCAAATACGGCACCAGAAGCACCAACGGTTACATTGTTATACAATGAGTTAAGAAGACCAGAATTTGGGTCTGTAAAATTCATTCCTTCTGACATTACCCTGTAACCTTCAGTCACTATGTACTCAAACTCATCAGGCGTAAATATATCGTAAAAAGGAATAATTCTAATTTGAGCTACTAGTAACTGGATTAGCCCAGCACCTAACCCAGTGACCATATAGTAAATCAAAAAACGTTTGCTGCCCCAAAATTGTTCAAGCGTTCTTCCAAACATAAATACCGCGAACATATTAAAAAGTATGTGTGTAAAATCGTGGGTACTATGCATAAACATGTAGGTCACTAATTGATGTGGGTAAAAACCTTCACTCAAAAAATAATGGAGTCCTAATAGCTCTGTCAAATGGATTCCCTGATTTCGCAGCACCATGGTGGCAAAGTACAACAGAAAATTTATGATTAATAAATTTTTTGTTACTGGAGGAATATTTCGAAACATGTTTTGTAACATCTAGTTAAATTTTTTAATGATATCTTCCAAAGTGTAGGTTATCATTATGGGTTTACCATGCGGAGATACCATGTGATTTTCACAGGCAAATAACTCATCAATAATATGCTGCATTTGTTCTAAACCAAGCTGTGTACCTCCTTTAATTGCCGAAGACGCGACGACAGACTTTAAGACCAAGTCTGTTATATTTATATCTGATTGTTGTTCAGAATCTTTATAATTGGCCAGTAACTGATCAAATATTGTTTTAGCCTGATAGCCATTTAATTCGGCCGGTAAACCAGAAACAATAACTTTCTTATCGTCTACCAATTCAAAATCAAAACCAATACCTGTTAATTCTTTTGATATATCCTTTAAATAAACCAAATCTGTAGCGGATATTTCAAATTCTTCAGGAAAAAGCAGTTGTTGAGATTTTCTTGTGTTCTTTTCCCACTCTATTAATAATTTATCAAATAATATTCTGGAATGAGCCCTATATTGATCAATCAATATCATCCCATTCTTAATGGTAGTTAAAATATATTTTAGATGTAATTGATAAGGTGCCTTAGTAGCCGCTTCAAATTCGTTACCAATTTTAGAGGGAATCACTATATTTTCAGACTGCTCATCACCTGTCTGTCTTAAGTTATCATAAAAATTTTCCCACTGACTTGGTTCAGGTTTTAATGTAGTACTTCCGCTAGAATTAATTCTTCGTCCATTACCCGATTTGCTATTTACAGCCTTTATTGTATCAAATGGATTAAAATTAGGATCCACTTTTACAGTTGGAATTTCAATTTTATCTCCTAGCTTAGGGCTGGTTGTTTCAAAAGTTTGTTCTGAGTCAAAATCAAGACTTGGTGAAATATTATACCGTCCTATTGCCTGTTTAATTGCACTTCTTAAAATGGCATAAATTTCTTTATTATTCTCAAATTTTATTTCGGTTTTCGTTGGATGTACATTAACATCAATAGATGCTGTTGGTACAGAGAAATAAAGAAAATAAGCTGGATACTTATTAGATGGAATCATACCTTCAAAGGCTGCTTGAATGGCATGGTTAAAATAGCGGTCCTTAAAAAAACGGTTATTGACGAATAAAAACATTTGATCACGGGAACTTCTTGCAAACTCAGGTTTTACGATAAACCCGCTCACCGAAAAAATGTCAGTTGTTTCTTCAACTGGCACTAAACGTTGGTTATAATTCTTACCAAAAGCATGTACTATTCTTTGTCGAAGACCACTTTTAGGAAACTGATATATCTCATCACCATTATGATGAAAAGAAAAAGCAACATCAGGATGAACTAAGGCTACGCGTAAAAACTCATTTAAAACATGTTTATACTCTGTAATATTAGACCCTAAGAAGTTTCGTCTTGCGGGAACATTAAAGAATAAATTTTTAACCGCGATTGAGGTTCCTTCTGTCGCGTTAATTGGCTCCTGACTAATCACTTTAGAGCCTTCATTAATTAGCTCAGTACCTAACTCCTCATCATGTAGTTTAGTTTTCATGTGCACGTGCGCAATAGCTGCAATTGATGCCATTGCCTCACCTCGAAACCCCTTCGTTTGAAGATGAAATAAATCTTTCGCTTCCGATATCTTAGAAGTAGCGTGTCGTTCAAAACTCATTCTAGCGTCTATGGCTGACATTCCACATCCATTATCAATGACCTGTATCAGTGTCTTTCCACCATCTTTGACAACCAAACTAATTTTAGTGGCGCCAGCATCAATGCCATTTTCTATGAGTTCTTTTGCTACTGAACTAGGTCGTTGTACAACCTCTCCAGCAGCAATTTGATTGGCAATATGATTGGGTAATAGCTTTATTAAATCAGCCATTTATTGAGCATCTTTAATCATTGAGGTGACATTATCAATACCACCAAAAAGATAATAAAAAAGAGTAATGATGAGCACCAAAATGATGAAAAGTCTAACATTAGAACGAATAGCCTGAGTTTTGTAACCACTATTTCCCCAATTGTCCTCCATTTCTGCCCTAAACTTAATTGAACGAGTCCTATCCTCTGTCTTATTTTCACCAGAATAGAGTTCAATTTTCTTTTTCAAGCGCTCTTTACGTTCATCATAATATCGAGGATGAAAATTAAATTCCCTTGATTTAGAAGGAAGCTTAAACAAGGACATTCTATTCCAGTTCATATTCTAGTGTTTAAAATGGCTTCGGCCACTACTACAAAGATAATTTATTTATGCGCAATTTAAAATCTGAGCCCTGTTAAATATTGTTAGTTTTTCACACATTAAAGGGAAAGAATTAAACGCTCTCCTGTGAACAAGTTTAAAGTGTTGGCAAGGTTTCTGCATATCTTAATACCTACCTTCGTTAATTGATTAAACCGAAACCAAACATGTCATTCAAACCTCATCATATTTTTACTTTTCTATTTATTGCATTGGTCAACATAGTTTTTAGTTTTCAGTACGACGCATTTCAACCTCAAAAATCCTTGCGATCAATCTATAATAAAAACATTATTGAGTTTCTTGAAGAACCAAACACTTGGGCAGATTCTATTTTTAATCAAATGACACTCGATCAAAAAATTGGGCAACTATTTATGGTAGCTGCTTATTCAAACAAAAGCAGTAATCATGAGTTAGAAATCAAAAATCTAATCACCAAACATCAAATTGGAGGACTTATTTTCTTTAAAGGAACACCTACAGCTCAAGCCAAGCTTACAAATGCCTATCAGAAAATATCTAAAACACCCCTAATGATAGGAATTGATGGAGAATGGGGAATTTCAATGAGATTAGATTCTACTACATATTACCCGCGCCAAATGATGTTAGGTGCCATTCAAAATGAAAAATTAATTTATGAAATGGGTAAGCAGATTGCTGAACAATGCAAAATTATGGGAATTCATATCAATTTCGCACCAGTGATTGATGTCAACAATAATGCTAACAACCCAGTGATTAATAATCGATCGTTTGGAGAGCAAAAAGAACGGGTAACCAGGCTTGGGTTGGCCTATATGAAAGGTATGCAAGATCATGGAATTATGGCTTGTGGAAAACATTTTCCTGGTCATGGAGATACTGATACTGATTCCCACAAGGCCTTACCAACTATAGCACATTCAGCAGATAGACTTGATAGTTTAGAATTATATCCTTTTAAGAAATTAATCAACTCAGGGTTAGCTAGCATAATGGTTGCCCACCTCTACATCCCTGCGTACGATAATACACCAAACCAAGCCTCTACCCTATCTCCTAAAATTGTGAACGAATTATTAAAAGATAGTTTGAATTTTAAAGGTTTAATTTTTACAGATGCACTTAATATGAAAGGTGTCGCAAAATATTATCAACCGGGTGAAGTAGATGTTAGAGCTATTATAGCTGGCAATGATGTCCTTTTATTTCCGGAAGATGTACCTGTAGCCATTCAGCAAATTAAATTAGCTATATCAAAAGGCCTAATAAGCCAGAAAGACATAGAGGCCTCTTGCTTGAAAATATTAAGGGCCAAATCATGGTCAGGTTTACAGAAAAACTACCCTATAAACGCTAAAAATCTAATCGCACGTTTAACTCCAGAAAAAAACGAAAACTTAAATAAGCAATTGGCTGACGCGAGTATCACACTGCTTGAAAATCGAAACGAATACTTACCCCTAAAACGACTTGACACTTTAAATATCGTTTATTTAAATATTGGGGGAACTAAGAAAAATGAATTCTATCAATCTTTAAATCGTTATTGTAAAATTCCTGAAATTAAAGTGCCAAGATCTTTATCGAGCGCAGATGAAGAAAAACTGATCACATCAATGAATAAATACGATCATATTATAATTGGTTTTCACAGAACAAATAATAATCCAAAAAGAAACTTTGGGATAACCATGCAATCCATTAATTTACAGAATAAATTAGCCAATCAAAAATCAGTCACCTCTGTTATTTTTGGAAACCCATATGTTTTAAAATTGTTCAAAAATTTAAATCGACTAAAAGGATTAATTGTAGCCTATCAAGATACTAAACATACGAGGAAATCTGCTGGAGAGGTCATTATGGGTGGATTATGTCCAAAGGGCAAATTACCTGTCACCTGTACTTCATCTCATATTGAGGGTTCTGGCTTAACTTATCCAAAAGCAACACGACTGCACTTTGGCACACCTTCAGAACTTGGAATTCAAGATTCTTTAATTGATAAAATAGATCAATTAGCAAAAAACGGTATTAAAATAGGTGCATATCCAGGCTGTCAAATATTAGCAATTAAAGATGGTACCGTTTTCTACAATAAAGCTTTTGGGCATCATACCTATGATAAAAAAATTAAAACCAAAACAACAGATCTTTACGACCTTGCTTCTATCACTAAGATAGCAGCCTCTACTTATAGTTTAATGAAAATGACTCAAGATAGCTTAATAAATATCGACAAAACGCTTGGAGACTATATTCCTGAAATAGTGAATAATACACCCTACGAAAAAACTGTGATTCGAGAAATGTTAGCACATCAAGCTGGTTTCATATCATGGATTCCCTTTTATTACCGCACGCTCACAAATGGTCAGCCTGATTCATTTTACTATCGCAAAAGTGCTAATGGAGAATTTTCGAAACAAGTAGCAGATAATTTATTCATTACCAAGGCATATAAAGATAGCATTTTCAATAGAATTACTAGTACAGGCTTAAGGAAAAAGAGATATAAATACTCTGATATTGGATACTATTTCATTAAAGCCATTATTGAAAAGCAAAGCGGTGATAAGATGGAAGACTATGTTCAAAAGAGTTTTTATAAGCCTATGGGGCTTTATCGTACCACTTATCATCCGAAGAAAAAATTCAAGCTTTCTGAAATTACACCAACAGAAAATGATACTATTTTCCGGCACCAAATAGTGCATGGTCACGTTCATGATCCTGGCGCTGCTATGTTAGGAGGTGTAGGTGGTCATGCAGGTTTGTTTTCAAACGCAATAGATCTTGGCGTACTAATGTATACTCTGATTAACAATGGCAGTTATGGTGGTGAACAAATATTTGAGCAGGACATAATTGATGATTTTACTGAATGTCAATTCTGCCCAACAAACCGTCGTGGAGCAGGATTCGACAAACCAGTAAGATCATTAAAAGGTGGACCTACTTGTTCTCAAGTTTCTCTAAGTAGTTTTGGCCATTCAGGTTTTACTGGAACCATTACTTGGGCCGATCCTGATGAAAATATTGTATACGTTTTTCTTTCAAATCGGGTATATCCCAATGCGGAAAATTGGTTAATAACGAAACAAAATATTAGAACCGATATTCAGGATGCGATTTACAATGCTGTTAAGCATTAAATTCATAGAAGCACTAAAACCAATCAACTTTAGCGTACCAATATTATCTTGTTAAAAACACGCAATTTGAATTCGATTCCAGTTCAAATAGATTATTTTTGTACATCAAAAGAATAGCATTACATGAAAATTGGAATAGTATTATACCCTACTTATGGTGGAAGTGGCATTGTAGCCACTGAACTCGGAAAAGAATTAGCAAAAAAAGGACATGAAGTACATTTTATCACCTATGCTCAACCTGTAAGGCTTGATATCTATCAGGCTAATATCTTCTATCATGAAGTAGCTATTTTTAATTACCCATTATTCGATTTCCAGCCGTATGAACTCGCGTTAACAAGCAAATTAGTTGATGTTACCATTCACGAAAAACTAGATATTCTTCATGTCCATTATGCCATTCCCCATGCTTCTGCTGCGTATTTTGCCCAACAAATTTTAAAGTCTCAGGGTATTAATATTCCTTTTATAACAACATTGCATGGTACTGATATCACGCTAGTAGGAAAAGATCCTTCTTTTGAACCTGTGATTACTTTTAGCATTAACGAATCAGATGCCGTTACCGTGGTTTCTGAAAGTCTAAAACTAGATACGTTGGATCATTTCGATATTACCAATAACATTGAGGTTATTCCAAATTTTATAAGACATAGTAATTACGCAAAAGATTCCAACTTTAAATGTTTAAAGAAAGAATTTGCGCCTAATGGTGAAAGAATAATTACCCACATTTCTAATTTTAGAAAAGTAAAAAGAGTTGATGATGTACTAAAAGTTTTCAAAAAAATCAATGAAAAAATTCCATCAAAATTATTACTTGTTGGTGATGGACCTGAACGATTGCATTTGGAACAATTATGCCGTGAATTAGACATTTGCGACAACACAAAAATGCTTGGTAAAATTCAAGATGTGCATGATATTTTACACCATTCTGACCTATTTTTACTCCCATCAGCAACTGAAAGCTTTGGACTATCCGCTCTTGAAGCACTTGCATGCTCTGTGCCTGTGATTTCAACAAATTCAGGTGGGCTTCCAGAAGTAAATAAACAAGGATATTCTGGATTTATGAGTGATGTTGGGGATATTGATGATATGGCAGAAAAAGGTATTTTAATACTTCAGAATGATGAGACGCTTGACCAGTTTAAAAAGCAGGCTTATGATCATTCACTAAAGTTTACCATAGAAGCCATACTCCCACGATATGAAGCATTATATAAAAGACTTACAAAAAAAGAATTAGCTTCCTCTTAGACACGATCTAATGTCAGCTCTACTGAAATACAACTTAAATCAGAAGATACTTCATGTGCAGATATATCTATGAGTTGTTTAGTTTTAAGCGCCATTGTAATAAAGCCGAGACCCGCTCCACCTTTCTTAGAAATACTTCCATTCGAAAGCACCTCCATGTAGTGTTGTTTTACTTCCGTTGGATCTGCATTGTTTAGAAAGTCAATTAGTTCCCTAACTTTTGGGATATTCGAGGTCTGAATTAAATTTCCAAATGATATTTTATATTTCGTTTCATCCTGCAAAATAATTAAAAATGAAACTTGAGTGCCATCTCCATCTCTTTCACCATGAATTCTGATATTTTGTAAACCTTCTATCAGAATACTAAACATTCTCTTAACCGTGCTTTTCTTATCTCCAGAATCTAACATGGCGTTTTCTATAGACTGCGTTAAAGAATTAACCAGATTTTGTGAAAATTCTCCAAAATGGGAAACAGTAACTTTTCCATCAGGGCTATCAGTATACTTACTGAATACCTCATGAAATCGAACATTACATTTATCTATAATATTTACGCCTCTTGTCATCCTACCTTGTTATTTAACGGTAAACTTTCGGAAAGTTACAGCTTTTTACGTTTTTAACTTGTTTTTGGTTGGGTATTTATTCACAATTCAACGTAGAAAACCTTTTTTTTAATCTGTTTTAACAATTTTCTCGACTATTTTGCATACTGCTGGGCATATTTCAGTATTTTTTTCAGTAAGATTTATGATTTGATAAATATTTTTTCTATCAGTATGCGGATAACCTTTACAAGCCAGAGGACGATAATTATAAACAGAACAAGTATTATCTCTGTTTAAAAAAGCACACGGAGAAGAATTTAAAACATAATCGCCATCAGCATCCAGATGTAAATAATTGTTCACAAATTGTGCAGGTTTGACCCTAAGATATTTGGCTAATCTATTAACATCTGCATCCCTAAATATTGGACTAGTTGTTTTGCAACAATTTGCGCAATCTAAGCAATCAATTTTACTAAAAACGGAATCATGAACTTGATGAAATACCTGATCAAGTTTTTTTTTCTTAATCTTTCGAATAGATTTAAATATTTGCTTCTTTTTAACTTTATCCACATTGAAATTGTTCAATATATTTTTTAGTTCACTCGTCATTCCAATAGATAAATCATATATTTAGACGCAAAAGTAATAGAATATTGTCGGAGTATTCTATTTTTCATTTTGAAATTAACATGAGTAAGTTTGGATTTGATTTAATTGTAATTGGTGGCGGACCTGCAGGGTATGCTGCTGCTATGCGTTCAATAGATTTTGGTAAAAAAGTTTGTCTGATTGAAAAATCAAGGATAGGTGGTGCTGGCGTTTATCATGGTGCACTTAGTTCTAAAACACTCTGGGAATTATCTCAGCGGGTACGCAATGTGAATGAAACAATTATGTCTAGCGGACTTAAGAAATTTGAATTGAGCTGGTATGATGTCAAAAAGAATTTAGAAGAGGCAGTATTTGAGCGAAAATTCCAATATTCTTGTCATATTAAATTACTTAAGAAAAGACGAGAAGATTTGTTTTCTTACGAACGTGGAACTGCTAAACTCCTCACCAATAATGAAGTTCAAATCACTAAAAATGATGGTGAGATCAAAACAATTACTGCTGAAAATATCATTATTGCAACAGGGAGCAGTCCGCGTAAACTACCAAATATTGAATGTGATGAAGATACTATTTTAACATCTGATGGCATTGATAATATCGAAGACTATCCTAAAAGTCTTGTCATTGTTGGTGCTGGGGTAATTGGATGTGAATATGCTACCATCTTCTCTAATTTTGGAAAAACCAAGGTATACCTTATTGATAGGGCAGATAGAATTCTCCCTTTTGAAGATGAAGATATTTCTGACATGGTGTCTTCGAACTTAGAAAATAACGGTGTAACTATTCATCACAAAGCCAAATTAGACAGAATGGAAATTATAGACGGACAGGTTGAATACGAATTATCGTATGAAGGTGGTTCGAAAGAAATCATTCGTGTGGAAAAAGCGTTATTGTCTGTTGGACGTGTATCAAACATTTCAAATATTGGTCTTGAAGAGCTTGGTATCAAGCGTGGTCCAAATGGTAGAAATATCGGAGATGATGATACCCAAACCAATATTCCAAATATTTATGCTGTGGGAGACGCCTCTGGCAGAATTGCATTGGTTAATATGGGAGAAATTGAAGCAAGACATGCTGTTGAAAAAATGTTTGGAAAAACAACCAAACGTCTTTCTTATGACAATGTGTGCACTATTATGTTCTTGCAACCTGAAGTTGCAGCGGTTGGACTAAATGAAAAAGAATGTGTTGAACAAAACATCCCAATCAAAGTTGTTAAGTTAGATTATTCAGTCATGGCTCGTGCCATTGCCATGAGAAAAACACAAGGCTTTTTTAAAATTATTGTCACCAATGACGACGATATGAAAATCTTAGGGATGCGAGCTGTTGGTGAACATGCCTCTTCAGCCATTCAAGGTGTTGCTTTACAAATAAAAACAGGTCAGGGTATTGAATCAATCGCTGAATTAGTTCACCCACATCCTTCTATTGTTGAAGGTGTTCAAGAATGCATAAGAATGCTTTTAAACAAATCTATTTTTAAAGCATCTGTTTTTCAAGATAAGCTAGCCTGCTATAGTTTGGTGGATGGTGTCAAGACCGAACTCCAAAGACTATAATTAAAAGTGCTTAACAAGCAAAAAATCCGTGATAAACATTAGCCGTTTATTGGAGATGCTTAACTTTGTAATTTAATTTTCTTTTATGAGCATATTATCAAATAGAGTCAATCAAATGGAAGAATCGGCTACACTTGCCATGGCTCAAAAATCAAGAGCTTTAAGGGAAGAAGGTATTGATATCATTTCATTAAGTCTTGGAGAGCCTGATTTTAATGTGCCTGATTTTATTAAAACAGCTGCGAAAAAAGCAATTGACGATAATTATTCCAAATATACACCCGTCCCTGGCTATCAAGACTTAAGAGAAGCCGTTGCTTTTAAATTTAAGCGAGACAATGGCTTAACTTATAAGCCAAGTCAAATTGTTGTATCAACAGGTGCCAAACAAAGCCTAATCAATGTTTTATTGTCGCTTATAAATGAAGGTGACGAAGTCATTATTCCAGCACCGTATTGGGTCACATACTACGAACAGGTAAAAATGGCAGGTGGTATTCCTGTAGTTGTAAAAGCGAATATTGAAAATGACTTTAAAGTCACTGCCCAACAAATACAAGACGCCGTTACATCTAAAACTAAATTAATGATGTTTAGTAACCCGTGCAATCCTACAGGCGCTTCTTACACCAAAGAAGAATTAAAAGCAATTGCACAGGTTGTAGCAAATACCCCTAACTTTTATGTTATTTCAGATGAAATTTACGAACACATCAATTTTGTGAGGAAACATGAATGTTTTGCTCAATTTCCTGAAGTTTATGATAGAACGATTACCGTAAACGGTTTATCAAAAGCCTTTGCTATGACAGGTTATCGCTTAGGATACATTGCTGCACCAGAAGAAATAGCTAAAGCAGCAACTAAATTACAAGGCCAATACACCTCAGCGACATGCTCTATTACTCAAAGAGCTGCTATATCAGCTTTAATGGCTGATCCTTCAGATATTAAATATATGATTGACGCCTTTAATGCTCGTCGCTTAATTGTTTTTGATTTGCTTAAAAGTATTCCTAATATTAAGGTTAATCTGCCTGAAGGTGCGTTTTACTTTTTTATTGATGTATCCTACTTTTTTGGGAAAACCCTTAGAGGAAATCTGATTAAAAATGCGACCGATTTATCATTATATTTATTAGCAGAAGCTCATGTTGCAGTTGTAACGGGTGAAGCATTTGGAAATAGGAATTGCGTTCGGCTTTCTTATGCATCTGATGAGGATACGCTAAGAGAAGCAATAGATAGAATACGAGTTTCACTAGACATTTAAAAATGGACGAAATAAAAAGGGCATTTAAGCAATTTACGGATAAAAAAATTATTGTGGTCGGTGATATCATGATTGACACCTATATTTATGGAAAAGTCAATAGAATTTCGCCAGAAGCACCGGTTCCGGTCGTTAATTTTGAATCAAGGTCATACCACCTAGGTGGTGCTGCAAATGTGGCATTAAATATTAAAGCATTGGGTGCAACAGCATTCATTTGTTCATTTGTAGGTCAAGATGAAAATGGTAAGCTTTTTAACAAGCTAATGGGAGAAAACCATTTATCTACAAAGGGCGTTCTAGAATCGGATGATAGAATGACTTCAGTTAAGACCAGAATCATTGGGAATAATCAGCAATTGTTAAGGGTAGATGAAGAAATAACGATTGAATTAAACTCAATAATGCAATATAATTTACTTGAAAAAATTAAGGAAATTGTCAATTCTGAGGAAATTGATGCCATTATTTTTGAAGACTATAACAAAGGAATTTTGACTAAAGAAATCATTGAACAAATTGTTGATTTTGCCAATGAAAACAACATAGTCACCAGTGTTGATCCAAAGATGAAGAATTTTTTGAGCTATAAAAATGTCACTTTATTTAAACCGAATTTAAAAGAGTTAAAAAATGGATTATCAGTCGATTTCGATTATCCTTCAAACAAATCAGCTTTTTTAGAAGCCGTTGCTGAACTTAAGGAAAAACTTAATAATCAATATACACTCATTACTTTATCAGAAAATGGTGTTTACTTAAACGGTAATAATAAGGATTACTTTATTCCAGCTCACTATCGTAATATCGCAGATGTGTCTGGAGCTGGTGACACAGTGATAAGTGTTGCAACCTTATGCCTAATTAGCGGTCTCGATCAAAAAAACACTGCCGAAATAGCTAACCTTGCAGGTGGGTTAGTTTGTGAAAAAGTTGGCGTTATTTCAGTAGATAAAGAACAATTATTGAATGAAGCCATTAAGTCCATACAGTAAAAAACATACCATACAAAATGTCTGAACAAATTAAACCATACAATAAATCCAACACATCAAAAAAAGAAGAGGTAGCAGAAATGTTTAATAATATTTCAAAAAGGTATGATTTCTTAAACCATTTTCTTTCCCTAGGAATCGATAGGGTTTGGCGAAAAAAGGCCATTAAAATCTTAGGCGAAAAGCAACCGAAGACCATTCTAGACATGGCCACAGGTACAGGAGATTTTGCGATTGAGGCTTTAAAAATTAACCCTGAAAAGATAATTGGAGTTGATATTTCTGAAGGCATGCTTGAAGTTGGCAGAGAAAAGATGAAAAAACGCCGAGTGAATGATGTAATTGACATGCAGTTGGGAGATTCAGAAAATTTAAAGTTTGAAAACAATACGTTTGATGCGTACACAGTTGCTTTTGGTGTAAGGAATTTCCAAAATTTAAAGACTGGAATGACAGAGTTAAACCGAGTTTTAAAACCTGGAGGCAGAGGGGTTATTTTAGAATTTTCTAAGCCAAAAAAATTTCCGATTAAGCAATATTATAAATTCCATTCGAAATATATTATACCATCGATTGGAAAGGCTATATCTAAAGATAAAAGCGCTTATGAATATTTACCAGAGTCAATTGCTGCTTTTCCGGAGGGAGAAGATTTTATTGCAATAATGAATCAAACTGGCTACAAAAACTGCAAAATGAAAACTGTAGCGGGCGGTATAGCAACAATTTATTGGGGTGAAAAATAAATTCTGATACACTTTTTACTGTTAACAACTTCACAATACAGTTCCGATAGGAATTCAATTAACAATTAGTTTTGTCAGTAAGTATACCTACTTATGTTTGGATTAGCTATAAGAAAAAGAATTGACGAAGATCAACTATCTAATATTTTTGTTAACGCATTATTAGAAGCTATTGAGAACGGATTTGAAGATGTTGCAACCGCAATTAACGAAGATCCTGCGTTTAATAAGTGTCCAAATATTGCCTCAAATGCGTACAATCAGTTTCTTTTAATCATTATTACTGCAAACTTAAACTATCTTCAGCAACATAACGAAATAGATAATCTTGAAGCATTAGAACGTAAAATTATATCGAAATATGCCTCTATTTTCGACCTTGAGGATAATGAATTTCAAAAGTTGATAGATGAGATGGCCTCTTTCATTTCACAAGTGAATTATCCATCAAAAACTTATTTATATGGAATTTCGAAAGCGGTTTTTTATAAATATAATTTAAATGATTTCCAAGAATCGTATTTTCAAACCATGAACTCTCCCAATCCATTATTTTTAAAAAGAATGGATGAAATAGTTAGTCATTTCCTATGGAATTGGGAGGCCTTTTTTAAGAAGCATAAATTACAATAATTAAAGGTTCTTAAAAATAAATTTTACAATCCCGTTTAGAGTCTCGATATTGTGTTTAACTTTGTTCCCCGTAGTTACAAAAAAGCACTTTCATGTCACACTCAACAAAGTATATCTTTGTAACCGGCGGAGTTACGTCATCATTAGGTAAAGGAATCATTTCTGCTTCGCTTGCCAAACTGTTGCAATCCAGAGGTTATTCAGTTACCATACAGAAGTTAGATCCATATATCAATATCGATCCAGGGACGTTAAATCCCTATGAGCATGGTGAATGTTTTGTGACTGATGATGGTGCAGAAACAGACCTTGATCTTGGTCATTATGAAAGATTTTTGAATTCTAATACCTCTCAAGCCAATAATGTAACTACTGGTAGAATTTACCAATCAGTTATAGAAAAAGAGAGACGGGGAGAGTTTTTAGGTAAAACGGTTCAGGTTGTACCGCACATTACTGATGAAATTAAAGAAAGGATTCAAATTTTAGGAAAGAAAGGAACTTTTGACATTGTAATTACTGAAATTGGGGGCACCGTAGGCGACATTGAATCACTCCCATATATCGAAGCAGTTAGGCAGTTGGTTTGGGAATTACCTAAGGATTGCTTGGTGATACATTTAACTTTAGTGCCATACCTGGCAGCTGCAGGTGAATTAAAAACCAAACCCACTCAGCACTCTGTCAAAGAATTAAGAGAAGAGGGTATTCAACCAGATATTTTGGTTTGTAGAACAGAACGTCAGCTTGATCCATCTATTCGCACTAAAATAGCGAAATTCTGTAATGTTAGTAATGAAGCTGTCATTCAATCCATTGACGCCTCTTCGATTTATGAAGTTCCGCTTTTGATGCTAGAAGAAAAATTGGATTTAGTGGTCATGGATAAACTGGGCTTGTCTACCCTGAATGAACCCAACTTAAATGAATGGCAGGCATTTTTAGACAAGATCAGCAAGCCTACTCATTCAGTTAACATTGCCCTGGTTGGGAAATACATTGAATTAAAAGACGCCTATAAATCAATTGTTGAAGCTTTTGGTCATGCAGGTGCTGCAAACGATTGTAAGGTTAATATAAATTGGATTCATTCTGAAGAAATAACTGAAGAAAACATAGCTTCTGTGTTAAAAGATTGTCAAGGTTTACTGGTCGCACCAGGATTTGGTTCTCGTGGCATTGAAGGTAAAATTACGGCTATAAAATATGTTCGTGAAAATAATATTCCTTTCTTAGGTATTTGTTTAGGTATGCAATGTGCTGTTATAGAATATGCTAGAAATGTATTGGGTTGGAAAAATGCCCATTCATCTGAAATGGATGAAGATTCTGCGTATAAAGTGATAGACTTAATGGCAGAGCAAAAAAATATCATTGATATGGGAGGCACCATGAGGTTGGGCGCTTATGATTGTCAGATAGAAGAAAATTCCAAGCTATTTAATGCGTATCAAACCCCAAACATTAGTGAGCGTCACCGTCACCGGTACGAATTTAATAATCAATACCTTTCCGATTTCGAAAACAAAGGCATGATTGCGACTGGTAAAAATCCTAAAACAAATTTAGTAGAGGTAGTAGAAATACCCAATCATAAGTGGTTTGTTGGTGTACAATATCATCCTGAGTATAAAAGTACTGTGCTAAATCCTCACCCTTTGTTTAAAGAGTTTGTAAAAGTCGCTTTAGAAAAAGCTTAATTTACATCAACCTCACTTTTGCCAAAAGCTATTCTTCCAAATACCGCTTAATATCTTCTTTTAAGGTTGGATCAGATGGACGCTTTGCATTTGGATCAATAATTTTTCCTTTTTTATTGATAAGAATAAAACGAGGGACGCCCTGTACATTATAGGCGTTTAAAAAATCGCTATTTTTATTAGGTTCAAATAATTGAATACCATTAAGCGACTTGTCGTTGACCATTTTTTTCCACTTTTCCTTGGTATCCAAGGCACAAATGCTGACAAAAGCAATCTCCTGTCCCTCAAAATACGCAATTAACTCTTGTAAATCAGGGATCTCTTTTAAACAAGGACTGCACCAAGTCGCCCAAATATCGATATAAACCAATTTTCCACCAAAGTCATTAAGTGAAACCAATTCTTCATCAAAATTTCGCAATAAAAAATCTGGTGAAAGGCTCCCTTTTGAAAATTTTTGTCTCAAAGCATAACTTTTTGCTATTTCTTTACTGTATAATTCATTCGTCTGTATTTGCTGAATCAATCTATAGGCGCTGTCAGGTTGCTTGGTATAATCAAATTCTATGTTTCCAAAAATATAGACTAACTCATTTTTGATTTTCTGGCTTTCTATTGTCTGATCAATTGTATTTAAATAGGCCATATGATAATCTCCTTTATAGTTTTTTGGTAATTTGTTTCTAGTCGAGCTTTGTAAGTAAGTTCTCAAAAGCATAAGATAAGGAAATACCTGATAAAGCTTTTCATCATTTAAATCAAGATTCTGATATGGATCAGGATAATTTTCAGATACCTTATAATCTCTATTTCCTGTCACAAATCTTTTCATAGACTCGAAAGATGAATATTTTTGCAATAATTCAATTTTTAATCTTGCTGTTTCAAGGTCTCTAAATCCGGTTGATAAATTAGGGTAAGTATTTAACAATTCGACTTGAATTTGATAAAGTGAATCTGCGCTTTTTAAGAATTCTTCCTCTTTTAGTTTCGCATAAAAATTATAGTATAAATACTTCCCGAAGCCTTCTTTTACTAAAAACTTTTTAGCCAAATAATTGTTCTCAAAAGCTGCTTCCCCTTCATAGTGTAGTGTTTCATCAAACTGCTTCGAATCAACTGTTAAACTAATTGTACTATTCGGGATAAGATAAATTGTGGTGCCTTCAATCCCATCAGATAAATGGTAATAACCTTCAGGTAAATTAAGCTGTCCTGAAAACTTGTTATACTCATCTAAATAAAACGTTTTAACAGTCAACTGATTAGAAAATTGAATGTTAATAGAATCAGAATTTGGATGATCAACTATACCAGAAATTTTAATATTGCCTTGTCCAATACCATAAGTTAGTCCATTTATAAAAATAAAAAAAAGAAGAGCCGTTCTAAATGTATAAACCATATCCAAAAAAATTATTCTAACCCAACCCACCACCGTTTAAAAGATTGAGCAGTATCACTTAAATTTACGCGCTCACCTACAATAGGGGTAACCAATGGAATATTAAATCCTTTAGACGCATTAAGTTCAGTAATCTCTTTTAATGGCTCATCCCATGGATGACTAGACAAGGCAAATTTTGAAGAATGGACAGGGAAAATCCGTTTTGCCCCTAAGTCTCTAGCGGCCATTAACACTTGTTCTGGTTGATGATGAATATAAGGCCATGCTGGATTATATTGTCCGTTTTCTAAAACAGCTAAATCGAATGGTCCGTGCTTTTTTCCAATTTTCAAATAATGTGTGTCATATCCGCTATCTCCACCTAAATAAATAGTCAGATCAGTTGTTTTTAGAACATAAGACACCCATAAAGTATTATTTCTTGAAAATCCCCGTCCTGAAAAATGACGGGAGGGTTCAACAAACAATGAAAAATTGGTATCTAGCTTTATAGAACCATGCCAATCTTTTTCAATTATGGTTTCACGAGGATAACCCCATGATTCAAAATGCGCCCCTACTCCTAAACCACAAATCACAGTAGAGATTTTATCTTTGAAATTAATTAATGTTTGATAATCAACATGGTCATAGTGGTCATGAGAGATGAGTAAATAGTCAATATCAGGAAAATCTTCAACATGGTAAATATCGGTACCTTCGAAAGATTTCATTGAGCCTGGAATAGGCGAAGCATTTCCGCTAAAAACAGGGTCAACCAAAAGACGTTTGCCGTCCAATTGTAAATAGTATGATGAATGACCAAACCATATTAATACATTTTCATGAAGCGGAATAGATTTTAAATCTGTTTTAATGGAAGGGATTACATCTTTTGGTTTTGTTCGGGGATAGGTCTTAAATAAGAAATTATACATCACACTTAATACTGTGTGCCCCTCAGCCAATTGAGGTGTATCATTTAAATTTTGAAATTGACCATTTTTAAAATTTGGAGATTTTTCCATGATTTCAAGTCTTTCTCCAGATGGAGTCTTTCCAAATTTGCTTTGTCGCATATAAAAAAAAGTGATGATGCTCAATACAACAACTAATGACAAAATTGCCCAAATCATAACTTTTAAAATTTTAAAAAGTTTATTTTTCATTCACAAAACACCTAAAGATAAGCCCACAAAACTAGAGAATAAATATTTAGTTATCAATGTGGGATAGATCTAGCTTACCTGATAATGAAAGATTAAGTGGTTATTCAATCATTAACTCTTTATGAACTTTCTGATACTGAGTTTGAACTTCGACCACATAGATGCCTGATTGAATCCCTTCTGTTTGAATGTCAATAATATCTTTCAATAGGCTTTCCTTAGGCAAGTATACAACCAATTTACCATCTAAGCTAAAAATAGAAATAGATTCTATTTTTCCTATCCAATCCGAAGGAAACTCTAAATATACTTTTTCACTAACTGGGTTAGGATACATCTCAAATGATAAGTTTAAGCTGAATTCGTTAATGTTCAATAAACAAGTATCTATAGCAGCAGTTCCTATGGCGGCGGAATCTGAACAGCCACTCATATTTGTTTTTAATACATTGTATATACCAGGACTAGAGACTGTATAAGACATACCAATTTCACCTGAAATTGCCACCCCATTTTTATACCACTGTCTCGTTCCTCCTCCATTATTAACTGAAATATCTACCGTATTTGGTCCGCAAAAAATAACCTGAGGAAATGGGGTCAAGATCACGCTAGGAACCATGGCTTCAGAAACAGAAATAGGAACTGAAGACGAATCCTGGCAGCCACTCAGGTTAGTTTTAATTACATTATAGCTCCCTATTGAGGAGGCATAATATGAATTTGCGTTAGCATTCGGTATTGCTGTTCCATTAAGGTACCATTGAATCGCTCCTCCACCAGTATTAACTTGGAGCTCCACACTATCTCCTGGACAGTACTCCGCATTTCCAGAAGGTGTTAGTGTTACATTCGGTACAGAATTAAATGTAATGGTTATACCAACTGATGCTGAGTCAGAACAACCATCAGCATTAGTATGTATCATATTATAAACTCCCTCATTAAAAAGATAAATGGAGTCATTTGTTTCTCCAGCTATTGAAGTACCGTTAAAGAACCATTGGTCAGTACCTGTAATATTTGCTGAAACAAGCAGACTGTCACCAGGACAAATACTGTTGGTACCTGATGGTGTCAGTTGAAAAACCGGGTTAGTACCTGTAGTGAGCGTAATTGAACTTGACACTGTAACACCACAAAGATCGGTTATTTCACATGTAAAAGTACCAGCCGTATCAGAAGTTATAGTAGGGTTTGTGATTCCTGTAGAAACGTTGGAACCATCAAACCATTCATAGGTAAGACCAGCTCCTGTTGCAATGGTCTGTATCATAACAGAATCAGAAGGGCAAATGACCGTACCTGGTGTACCCAACAATGATAAGGTAGGAGATGGTATTGCAGAAAAAGCAAGACCTTTAAGTGCTAAATTACTTGTTGTATTTGTAACAGTTCCTGTTGAAGTTACCCAATGTAATGTTCCATCATTAATGTCAGATACTAAAAAACCGCCTCCTGTATATACAGCTGAACCGACATTGAGAATATCATCTCCCGAAAGCGTAATTGGCGAAATAACAAATGTTGACGGATCTATTGTCTCCATAACTACATCACCTAATCCCCATCCGCTCCAATGATACAATAGATTATCTGTTGGATTGAAAGTCAACGCTTCTCCATCATCTCCGTTTCCTAGTGCAATTATTAGTGTCATAGCTGCAGTAGTCGTGTTTATTTCATACAATGTCTCAGGTGTATTAGCCCCATCACCTGTTACACCATAGAGAATGCTGGTGTTATAATCATATGCTATTGTTGACACATTATCAGATAAAGACCCTGTTTCAGTAATCACACCTGTTGTTAAATTGACTGTCCCAAGATAGCGTGTACCAGAAGACTGATATATAACATATGTAGTCCCACCGCATGGGTCAGTTGCTAGTCCATTACACCCATCAACAGTACCTGTATTTGATGTTAGTGTTATGGTAGTAGATATCAGCGTAGTTGTATCAATTGAATGTAAATCTGAACTATATGGATCTACACCATAAACAGATGATTGATTCCACCCTATTACAGGTAGGCTCAAAAGTAAAAATAGATATAAGCTTTTCATAAATTAAAATTTATTTAGTGTTTGGAATGCCAATTGGTTAAAAATACAAATTTGTCCTCTTAAAAAATGCTTTTTTAACATTTAAACTCTTACTAATCTGTGTTTACAAGTTCAAATCTTCTTTAAGAAGAAAATGATTAAACCTTTTTAATTATATTTAGTCATATTAATAAAAGGTATATCATGAAGTTATTTTCGGTTGTGTTTGCTTTGCTAATTGCCCTATCTCAAGGTTTTTCTCAAAATCTGTATTTTCCGCCTACTTCAACCAATACCTGGGACACCGTTTCATTGGATGCTATAGGATGGTGTTCTGATCAGTTACCGCCCTTATATGATTTTCTAGAGGAGAGTAATACTAAAGCTTTCATTGTGTTAAAAGACGGCAAAATAGTGATTGAAAAGTACTTTGATGATTTTACCATGGATAGCTTATGGTATTGGGCTTCTGCCGGAAAAACAATTACAGCTTTTATGGTGGGAAAAGCTCAGGAAGAAGGACTCCTTAATATTTCTGACACAACTTCTGATTATTTAGGAGTAGGCTGGACTAATTTGAGTTCAGCTCAGGAAGAAAAAATTACAATCAAACATCAACTATCTATGACTACAGGACTAGATGATGGTGTACCTGATGTAAATTGTACAAACCCTAGCTGCTTGATTTATAAAGCTGATCCTGAAACCAGATGGGCTTATCATAATGCACCCTATACATTGCTTCAAGATGTCGTTTCGGCTGCAAGTGGAGCAAACTTCAATGCTTACCTTACTCCACGATTGAAGACACCAACAGGAATGGATGGTTTTTTTGTATCGTTAGGCTTTAATAAAGTGTATTTTTCAAAACCAAGAAGTATGGCAAGGTTTGGATTGTTAATGCTCAATAATGGCAATTGGAATGGTACACAGGTGATGAATGATATAGGCTATTTAACAGATATGATTACACCTTCCCAACCGTTAAATAATTCATATGGCTATTTATGGTGGCTTAATGGTCAGGCTTCATTTATGCTACCAGGTTTGCAATTTGTTTTTCAAGGTTCGGCTTTTCAAAATGCTCCAAATGATGTTTATGCTGCCATGGGGAAGAATGGTCAAATTTTAAATGTTTCGCCTCAAAACAATCTTGTAGTAGTAAGAATGGGGAATAATCCTGACAATGCTTTAGTCCCAACTTTATATTGCGATACTATTTGGCAAAAGTTAAATCCAGTTATGTGCAGTGGACTTGATCTATCTGATCCACCAGCGTCTGAACTCAGCCCAAATTTGACGATATATCCCAATCCTTCTAATGGAAGGATCAATTTAAATGGTATTGATGGAAAATCGACGCTATTACTTTACAATACTAATGGCCAGGTAATTTGGAAAAAATTTATTGGAGATGGCACAGAGCAAATTCAAATTCCTGATCGTATAAAGAGGGGGATGTATATTATATCTCTTAAATCTGGTAATCAGACCAAAGTTCAGAAAATTATCTTAAACTAAAAACTCTGCTCTTTATTCTCGAACAAAGCGATAAATTTTAAAAATTTCGTAAAATTCAAATTCTTCCTGTAATTTCATACTTTGGCTTAATCGATTAAAAATGCCATTATGAGGAAAAACAGAACCTGCTCCAGCATCAAGAAATACAACTTGATTAAAATGAGTTATTTCACCCTCTTTTATCTGAGTTTGGTTGTCAATAGGGAATATATTATCATCAACTAGACATTGATATAAATTAGCCTTAACGTCCAATTTATTATAATTTTTGAAACATTGTTGATTATAATAATAGATGAAATTAATATCATACCTCGCCGGACTTAAGTAGACTATAGTAGAAGCATCTTTTAATTCCGATACTTTTTCAACGGTTTCCTTTACATTTCTTTTATTAGTGATGTTTGGTTTTACACTCGCGATAAACAAAATACAGATGATAATTGGAATAATGTAGCCATAGCCTTTTCTACTGATCAAATAATCGCATGCCATTGCGACCAATAGAGGAAACACTATAGCTGCGGGCATTAGGTACCTATCCAAAAACATTGGGGTTTTGAAAGATATTATGAACATGAAGAAAAAAATAAAGGTAAACCAAATAATGATCAATTGTGCCGACTGATGAGGTACAGAGTCTGATTGTCGTGTTATAAAATACTTGACCATGGCTGCAATCAGAACACTAATAACAAAAACTGTTACCACAGGAGCATTACAAAAAGCACGAAGCATACTATATACTGCCTCTATCCCATCTGGAGGTTGAAGCCAGGTACCATTTGCAGCAGAATCCACTAGCCTTCTCATTAAAATAATAATGTTAGGGGCGTATAACAAAATCAAAACTGCAGTAATCAACCATACACTTTTCCATCTTTCAATCAGAAGTGAACGATTAAGCACCAAAAAAATAGCCTGAGAAATAAGAATGAAAAAACCAAAATAATGCGCATAAATCAATAATGTGCTGGCTATGACATAAGCTATTAGACTGTTTTTTTTTGAGAGAATATTACTCGAAACTAAATTCAAAAAATAATACATTGATGCCAATGAAAGCATTCCTAATAAAGCATAAGTTCTTGATTCATGCGCAAACAAGGTATGATAATTTGAGAAAATAAAAATGATGGATGCATAAATTGCAACTCTTTTGTTTATATGTTTAAACCCCAATCGATATATTAACAAAACAGAAAGGGCACTAAAAATTAAGGATAAGAACCGCACGGAAACCGCCGAAATACCGAAAAACTGAATCCAAAAATGAAGTATTAACTCGTAAAGTGGTGGGTTATTTCCTTGAGCCAAGTTTGCGATAATGGAAGTGACGTCCATTTGAGCCATGTATATGCTAAATGGCTCATCACCAGCAATTGAATTAGATGATATAAAAAAACCTTTCGTAACAAAGCACAATAAAACAAGTAGTGTTGGCATCACTATATGCCAAATTAAATGCTCCTTTTTCATCTCATTAATAATTGACATGAAATATAAGAAGATTCGACAATCTTAACGGTTGAAAATTTCAAATAAACTTATGCTAAAGATTCGCTAAAGCTTTTAATATTTCAGATGGCTCTGCCCTATTACGGTAATCAGAATCTAAAAAGGCATATTTTATGACCTTATCTTTACCAATTAAGTATGTAGCAGCCAATGGTAACTCATTATCTGCATTTCCATTATATTGGCTAAGTCCGAAGCCTTTTTCATATAATTCAGCTACATCCTCTGTCAATTTAAATACAACGTTGTATTCCTTGGCAACTTCGTTATTTAAATCTGATAGTACTTCAAATGCCAATTCATTTTTTTCTTTGGTCGATAAAGAGCTATCTGGCAATTCAGGCGTCAACGCTAATAAATTAGCACCATATTTTTCAAAATTAACCAAGTTTTCCTGCATATAATGAAGCGTAATGTTGCAATATGGACACCAGCCTCCTCTATACCACATTAAAATAACCGGTCCTTTTTCAAGCGTTTCATATAAAGTGACAATATTACCATCCGCATTAGTGAGACTAAAATCAGGTGCATTATCTCCAACCTGAAGTGCATTTTCTACAATTTGATGGTCAATAACTGATTGAATACCCTCAGCATATTTTTGCTTTTTTTCATCACTGGCCTTCAACTCAAAATTTGCTTTTTTGGCATCTAATTCTTTCTTTAAAGGAAATGTCTGCTCATTATTTACCTTCATAGCTTCAATGGTTGCTGTATCTCTTTTCAGGTTATCATTATTTGATGATTCTGTAGAATCGCAACTCATCAAACCCAAACAAACTATCCAAATAATACTTTTTTTCATCATCATGTGCTAAAATTACAATATGAAAATTAAACTCTGCATTAAAAAATCGCAGTAATATTGAACTTGTAAATTGGACATAATCAAGTAATATGTCTATTTTTCTACTTCCACTTAATGCTACACCCCATACTCGGATATTGTTCGACGTTAACCTTTTGACCACTTAAAATTGAATCCAATGCCAGTGTTAAATCACGACCACTCGGCTGCCCCATATTTGGTCGAGTATCATCAAATCGTCCTCGATAAACGCATCTTAGTTGATTGTCAAACACAAAAAAATCTGGTGTGCATTCCGCTTGATATGCCTTGGCTACTGTTTGTGTTTCATCATACAAGTATGGAAAAGGATAACCTTCTTTTTTAGCAGTTTTTGTCATCCATTCCGGACCATCTTGAGGATGAGTTTCTATGTTGTTACTACTAATAGCTATAAATTGTATGCCTTTCGATTGATAGTCATTTGCAACTTTTACCAACTGCTCATTTAAATGAATAACAAAAGGACAATGGTTGCAAATAAAAACGATTACAGTAGCAATATCTGATCTCAACTCACTTAAAGTCATTTCTTTATCTGAAACGGTATCTAAAAGTTTAAAATCAGGAGCTGTTGTTCCTAAATCCATCATGTTTGATTCTACTAATGCCATATTTTAATTTTTATGTGATTTTATTATGTCTAGTGCAAATTCCATCTGTGAATCTTTACCTGAATCAAAATCTTTCCAGGTTGTTTTGATAATATGATCTGGAATAATACCTCTTGAATCGTTCCTATTTTCAACATTCAAAGTATATTTTGCAGTACTCAAGCCTATATTAATGCCACTATATGGCAACTGAATCCCCATCACCATTCCATTACTCCCACATTGCGCTCCGCCGGTTTCTTCTCCAATAAAAATAGCATTTGTATGAGATTTCATCATACTAGAAAACATAACTGAGCATGAATGGCTGTAATCGTTAATTAAAACATAAACTTGCCCTTTAAATCTGTTTTCATTTTTAGGTTCTACATCTAAAACATGATAATTAGTCCACTCATATAGGTGGTTATCGTTTAATTTAAATGTCATGGTATCTTCAATTCCATTCCCTCTTAAAATAATTGGCTCGAAGGAAAAAGAATCAATTTTATTAAACTCTACACTATTAATGTACTTAGAAGGATAATTAGCTAAGTAGGAATAGAGATACCGACCATTAGCAGTCCATCCTCCCCCATTATTGCGTAAGTCGATAATTAAATGGTTAATGTTATTTGATTTTAATGCTTCAAATACAGAATCAGTAACTGTTAAAAAATTTTGTCCTAATGCCTCTATATATTCATTCCTAAATGATTTAATACTATAAATACCAACTCCTAAATCAGAATGTATTTCCATCTTAAGCGGAAGGCTGGCTGTTTTACTAGAAGGATATCTAGTATTTATGATTGAATCAATCATATTAAGTTTAAGGGCATCTATAGTTGCTTCATAGATTTCTTTTGAATCCGAACGTTTACAAACCAAATTAAATTGATCGGGGTTACCAATAAAATTGGAGTATGCCATTTTAAAGTATTGACTTATTCCAGACCTTCCATCTTGCGCACTTTTTCCATCTTTTACCATATGATGGCTAAGTTTAACATTTATATCTGCCGGAGCGGTACCATTAATAGTTAAGATCTCATCTCCTTCCTTTATTTCAGTATTTAAAGACCCATTTTCACGAATGTAATATTGATTTTCGAAAGCATAAATCTTTAGTGGGAAAAAAGTCGTTGAATCATTTCTATATTGTTTGTAGTTTGGTGCATGAGACCAACCACTATGACCACATGCTATAAATGTGAATATTTCGGAGACATCTCTGACGAAATCTAAATAGGTTGTTGGTTCCTTTAATTCACAAATTTTAGCATCAAACAAGCTGTCTACACTCAATTTACTCTCGTACCTGTACAAACTAGTATTGGCTTCTTCAAGTACATAACGTAATATGGCTAAATCGTTTTGAAGATATTCGGGATTGATTGGTTGACTAAATGATATTTCTTTGAGTGGTAATTCACTTTTTTTACATTCGTCTAAAACGTTGCTTACATTCGCTTTTGAAATACATTCATTCTTTATTTTTTTTTCTTCTTTAATCGAACAACCAATTAAAATGGTTAATAAAAAGAAAATAATAATTTGAGTTTGCTTCATTTATTTTTCTGTTGGAAGTGTGACTTGATTAATAAATATGATGCCGTCATATAGTACCCCAAAATTGCCCTTTATTTCATTGCTGTTTTTCCAGGAATTAAACTCACTATAAAACATAAAAAATTTTCTACTTTTCTGTTTTAGATTTACAAATGCATAGTCATATCCTTGGTTATGAAGTTTCGCTTCAAGACTTCTTGAATGAGGAATTGGAATATCTTTAGGTTCATAATCCCAGTCACAATATGTGCCTGAATAATAAGTAGACCCTATATGAAGGCATTCTGAACCATACTGTTGATGTAAAATAGTGCCTGCATTCAAATACTCTCTTTCTGGACTTTGGTCAAATTTTAAGATATCTTTTGCGGCATGTCCGTTATGCATTCTAACAATTATTTTTTCATCAGGATACATGGTTTCAGCAAACCAAATGATATTTTCTGCCATTTGACGCTCTCTGACAAAAAAACGATCCGGATTATTAATACTGTAATTTCTAGGATTCCAGGCATTCTCAGCAAATGATTTTAAATTTTTCATTTTTTGAATCGATCGTTGATCATAGTTATGTTGAACCATTCGTTCAATAATTAAATCTGTTTGCTCATAAAATATTCTTTTTTGACTAGCCGTAGTTGAAGAATCATTATACTCCTTTTTTAAAATATTATCCAATGATGTTAAATACTCGTCAACAACGCGTGTATTGATCAAATTGAATTTTGGATTTCTTAGTATTGAATCGTAATGCCTGTAAACGGTTTCTCTTTGGAAGAGTCTTGGATCAAACCCCTCCATATAAATTGGATTGTCAGATTCATTTTGCGCGTCAATGTAATTAAACAAAAGATCATTTTCAACGGCTTTAGCCTGAGGCCAATACATGCCTTTACTATAAGCTTGTGCTGAAGAATGGGCTAAGTTTGAATTGATTCGTCCAAAATAATCGAAACAAAATTCCTGCAGAATGACGTTAAACCCCATTTCTTCATGAAGAAATTTAGTCATTAATGCAAAGCTTACATAATCTGTCCCAACACCATGTACTTGCTCGCTTAGAATTATTATTCTAGCCTCTTTAAAAGTTTTCTTTAATTTTTGAATCGCCTTATTTGAAATTCCATTTGGTTTACAATCGCCTAGATCTAATAACTGCGAACTAGCTATAGATCCAGAGAGCAAAATTGATATTAAAAACAAAATGCTATACTTATTCATATTCATGAAACTATCCAAAGGCAATGCCACGAGTGCAGCCACTGACGATAAAATTAACCTAAGTTTTCAAAAGGTAATGATAACGTTTTAAGAAGATGACATTTTTTAACGATTTACTAGAAACTAACTATAGTGATTTCAAAAAAAGTTCAGCATTCTTAAGATGAGTGTTCCGATTTTCGTCTGACATTTTATTAAGTGTATTCAACAGCATTCCAATACGCGGGTTGGAGGCAAAGAATGACTGATGTTCATGCATAAATCGCCAAAATAGTCCATCCCATATGTCTTCCCAATCTCCTTTAGGATAATTACTCATTTTTTTGATATAGTTAGCCCCGCCAATATACGGTTTGGTTGCAAACGTACCTCCATCTGCAAATTGACTCATTCCATAGACGTTTGGAACCATTACCCAGTCGTAAGCATCTATAAAAAGTTCCATAAACCAGCGGTATACCTCGTCCGGATCAAACTCGCATAACAACATGAAATTCCCCAAAATCATGAGTCGCTCAATATGATGACAGTAACCCGTTTTTAGTATTTGCTTAATGGTTTCGTCAACGGGTTCTATGCCAGTTGTCCCTCTATAAAAACTTATAGGTATTTTACGCTCAAAACCCCAAAAGTTTTTCGTTCTCGAATAGGTTCCTTTACACTCATACATACCTCTGATAAATTCCCTCCATCCCACTATCTGTCTGACAAATCCTTCAGTTGAATTAATCGGAATCCCTTCCTTCTTAGCAAAAGAAAGGCTTTTCTCTAAAACATAACTTGGTAATAATAGTCCGACATTAAGCAAAGGTGATAAAATACTATGGTGTAAAAATGGTTGGTGCTTGACAATGGCATCTTCGTAGTGACCGAAATGATAAAAACGGTATTCTAAAAATTGAGTTAACCAGCTTTTCGAATCCTTATAATTGATCGGGTAAATTGGTGCTTTAGAAATACTCCCTGGATTTTCCATAAAGTGCATCTTTACATATTCTATGGCTTCTTCCCAGTAGTCAGAACTAGAAGGGAAATGGATACTTGGTGGTGTTTTATACTTAGGGTATTTTTTTCGGTTTTCGATATCATATGTCCATTTTCCTCCTTCAGGTTTGCCATTTTCGTCCATTAAAATATTGAGTCTCTTACGTTGTTGCTTATAAAACGTTGTTTGAAAAAATGACTTTTTATCAGGCTTAAAAAAATGAGAAAGTTCCTCTTTATTATTTAAATACAAGGGGTTATCATGTACTTGAATGTCGAGTTTTGAAGCAAATTCATGAATACGTGCTTCTAACCAATTATCAACAGGGTCTAAAATATTGATGAGTATTACCCCTTCATCAATGAGACAATCAATTAATTTTCTAATATCGGAGCGTGAATCCTTAGACTCAATATAGCTTATATTAAAACCTTTTTCTTCCAGATAATTTTGATAAAACTTCATGGAGGCTCTGTGAAAGGCGATTTTTTGCTTGTGAAATTTATATTGCTTAAAAAATAAATACTCTTCTACTAGAAAGACTTCATTATTTTTATCTAAAAAAGATAATTCAGCAATTAATTGATTTGGGAAAAGAATACTAACTGTTTTACTCACTCTTTTTATTTTTTTGTTTTTTGCATCTTTTACTGCAATATTTAACGTCATTCCAATTTTTTGCCCATTTTTTTCGCCATGTAAACGGTCTATTACAAACTTGGCACTGTTTCGTTGGTAGGTCACGCTTCTTTATCACACGTTAATTTATTACTGACACTTGAATATCGTCCACGTAAACAGTCATTGGATTGTCTGGCGTATTAGCTGTGACACCAAATTCAATTTGACTATACATCCCCTTTGTCCCTTGAACGGCATACAATAAATCCTTTGGTAAAGTTTGCCAAGCGTACTGCTCAATAATTAGAACATCATTTTGCCAAACTTTTACATATCCCTCTTCTTTTTGAGAAAGTTTTGTCTCAAACCGAATTTTGACCCATTCATTTCTTGGAAAAGGCTTTTCTAGCTCCTCTTTTTGTAGAATATTAGGATTGGGATATTTGTGTTCAACCAATAATTGGTTATTAACCAATGCTAAACGCATACCAGGGCCAGCACCAATGGATGTTTTTTCTTCTATATCGAACAAAAAAAGCCATTCAGCATCTTGCGTTCCCTCAATAAAGTACCACATTTCAATGACAACCGTCTCCCCTTCCCAAAATGCCATAAATTGTTTATTAATGCTCGCTTTTGAAGCACCTTGCTCTGCACTTGATGCAACTGCACTTGACTTGAAGCTCTTTCCATTAGAGTGGAAAATAGCAGTATCGATACTCAATTGATTCTCTTCCCTTGTTTTTTGAAAAAATGACCACCTCTTATTATCTCCATCTACCAAATCTTCAATTTCAGTATAAGCTGAAAAATTATCTGAATATGAATCAGGGCCATCAAAGAATTTTTCTTTGTTGCATCCGCAAAATATGATTAATAAAATAAGACTTAAAATGACTTTCATCTCTTTCCTTTAAATTGATAACCAAAAGTAACACCTCCCCAATGTTGCCATTGCAGATCTATCAGGTAAGACACCAATGGTGTATACGAAAAACGGATATAATATTTTTTGTTAACAGGCTGGTAACGGTATCCAATAGCTAATGGGGCAGACAGAAAAAGTTTTAATTTTGTAGTTACCGACAGAGCTTGTCCAATTGCTAAATCAAGTTTGTGATTGTCTTTTCCTACTAAAGCATGAAGCATAACGGGAAAAACCAGATTGACTCCATTGTTCTTATCGATTGGTGTAAAACTAAAACCATAGCGCATTTGTAAATGTAAATTTTCTTTGTCAAGGATATTATTTTCGAAATTGATTGATCCAAATCCGCCGCTTCCAGCCAATTCAAATGAAAAATAGTTGGACTGAGCGCTTGCTTTAAAGCCACTTATGAAAATGATCAAAATAAATACCAATTTTATATTTATTTTACCTTTCATTCACTTAATAGTATATTCGATTTACTGGTGAAATAATTGTTTATCGGTATTACTTCGGAATTAGAAAATAACAACAGCTCTTCACCCTTATTTTCGGTGAATTTTCCAACTTTCTTAAGACCCGATTTTTGCAATAAATGACAAGATGCATTATTACACTCATTGGTAATGCCTAAAATAGTAAGCAATCCAAGTTTTGAGAAACCATAATCAATAAGTCCTTTAATGGCTTCACTTGTGTATCCAAGTCCTTCATATTCTGGTAAAATTGCAAACCCAATATCTGAATAATTAAGGTACTCCCTTTTTACAAAACCGCAAATCCCAATAGGGATATGAGTTTCTGCGGTTATCATTTTATATAACCCAAAACCATGTATTTGATATGACTTAATTAGACTGTTCTGAATATAGGCTAAGGCTTTGGTTTTATCATCAATACCTCTATCGCCAATATTTTTAATCCAATTTGGAGAGTTTAGCAGCTGAAAAAAGAAATCTACATCAACTTCTGATGCTTTTTCAATTTTCAACCTGCTTGTTTGCAAAATCATGACATTACTTACCATTCATTTTGAATAAATATAAGATAAATCAAAGCATCAAATTCAAAGTATCATAAACAATGATAAAACTTTTTAAGCTATTAGCTCATTTTCCACCATCTCTTTTATTTTTTTAGCTTTTTCGAAATGATCCAGCTTATGTTTCTTAATCCACCATTCAGCGACTTCCATCAATTGGTCTGGATTATCGTTTTTATTCGCAAAAAAAGCATAGAAAGAGAGCCCTACACTGTCTCCCTTTTTTTCTATTTTTTCAGAACAAATCCTTATTATTTTCTCACTTACATTTCTATTCATCCATATGGTATAACTCTGCTAAGAATAGCTGATTTATTATTAAGCTGACCTAAATAACACCGTCAACAAAATCTGAAAAGATTTTTTTATGACGCTCCAAATCCATATTCGCTGACAATGCTACTCTAACAATGTAATCTTTATCACCTTCTTTTGTTGTCCCTTGAGTAGATGTTGCAGGAATGGTCCAATAACAGCCTTTTAGCTGCCCGTAACTGACGCAATATTTACTTTCATTCGGAATTTCACCAATCATTAGATTAATTAATTTAAGATTGAGTGCTCTCTTATATGACTCTCTCTCTTGGTCAGTATTTCCTTTGGTAGGTAGGTCGAGAGAAAATACAGATGGCGTAAAACCTTGATCCGCTAATTCTTTTGACACAAAATTGATTTTAGCAGCTGGTAATGTGGCTTCTATATAATTTACAAATTCTTGCGTATTTTGATAGGCATCATCTATTCTTTGAATCATAGATGGTAATTGCTCCGCGAGTATCTCTAATTGAAGCGGAGTGGCTTCGTTATCGCATAGTTTTAAATGTAGCACTATTTTTTCCATCAATGGTTTAGATTGGCTATTAGAGACACAATAACCTGCTGTACATTTACCACCACTAGGGAATTTAGACCCACTAACATAGGCAATGGTTTTCACTTCAGAAAGGATATTATTGTCGCCTAAAAAGCGAACATTTGGACAAAAAGTTTGGTCTAAAATAAAAACAGGGCTAATGGCTGTTTTACCATTTTTTGTTTGCCTTTCCTTTACCAATGCATCCTTCAATTTAATTAAGTCTGGTACTTCAACTCTTGGGTTTGTTGGTATTTCAGCAATAATATATGGGATAGCATCTTCCAAGGCAACTTCATCTAAAACTTCTTCAATACCCTGTACCATATCTTTACCACCATCAACTGGTAAATCAAGTACTTCAATATTATCAATACAAGCAGCAACTCTTCTCGCTTGATCATTTGTTCCTCCGTAGCAGTTAGGCGGAATGATAATTTTAATTGCTTTTTCCTTATGATTTTCTATGGCCTCATGGATAAGTCCCATCACAATAGCATACTGTATTGACAATCCACTTGAGCCAATTAAGGCTTCAACGTTGGTGCCAGTAATTTCCTTTACCGAACGTAACACACTTATTTTATTTGAATCGCTAGTTTGCGTAGCTGTTGGCCGTCCTAAAATACTATTTAATGCGATAAGTGTGTTTGCAGGTGTCATGGCAATGGTCTCTCTCCTTCTGACATGTTGAATATCAGCAATATATTTTTCATTTCCTTCACCATTTACCAGTAATACGCTCCCTAGTTCTGCATGAGTTTTAATAAAAAAATCAACATGTGAAAGAAGGTCAAACCTGCTGATATCATCATGTTCAGAAATATAAACTGTGCTACCATCAAAGGATGAGATGTTTTCAATATTCTCTACTTTCTCTAATTCAAACTGATAACCATAAATATCTTTAATCGTTTGAGCATCAAAACAGTTTGGCAAGCTCTCTGAATATATAATCCTGGTGTTTTTATGGCTCAAGAGGTTTGTCCTCAATACCGATAGAATTGGAATTGTTCTTGACGAAAAGCTTATCACACTATCTGCTTTTCGATTATTCAACTTAGCAATGGTCCATTCTAAAATACAAGATAATGGGTGGCCTAATCGGATATAGTCGTATGCCGTCGGTAATTTCTCCAAAACTGATTTTTCAGCATTCTTTTCTTGAAAGCATGATTCAAATTCAACCAGGAATTGTCTTTTAGCTAATTCCTCATTATAAATATCTAGTCGGTGGGTGGTTAAATCTAGCCAATTGGCCGGCATATTTTTTAAAACATCATCTATATAGTTTAGCACGTCGTTGCCTCGCATATTTTACACTTTTAAATCGGATGCCAATATACATCAATTAGATTTTTTAAGTGCATTGAATCTGTTTTGTTTTTATTTTATCTAAGTATCATCCATTGTTCCACCCCTCTCTCAAAAAATCACTCATATTTCTTCCCGCAAGATAACATGCCATTAGTTTTTCTGGCAGTTGTTCAGACGTGATGACGGTTTGTGGCAATTCCGTAGAATAATAAAATTGCTTGTTAGCAACCAAAGGCTCTTTTTTCACTATTTCCTGAAATTCCTTAGGAATTCTTTTATTTTGCTCTCCTGCTATTTTCTTGTAGGTTTTGATAAATAATGGATCACTGTATGCTTCTGAAAAAGCTTTCAAATGATCACTAATATAATGGCGAATACTTTGCAGTTTTTTAGTATCTACCATGTAAATACCACCATAAATCATAATACCTCTTGGAGATAATTGAAAATAAAATCCAGGGTAAGACTTATCTTTTTTTCCAAACTTAGAAATATTAGCCCCTACATGAGTATTATATGGTATTTTTTCTTTTGAAAATCGAATGTCTTTATTAATCCTCATAATGGCTTCAGAAGGCTTAATTTGCACCTCAGATTCATGCTTATTAATACGATTAATCATTTCTTGTACCAGACTAGCAAATGGTTTTTTTACTTCTTTTTCATATACTTTTCGGTGTTCGTCAAACCATGCTTTGTTATTATTTGCTGATAATTCATTAAAAAAGTTTATAAATGAGTCGTTAAAGTATCTCATAATAATTTGTTTAATTAGTTTTTACTGATTTGAATTTGTAGAATTTTTGATTCTAAAAATTTTTTATCTATCGGAGAAACAGATAAATTAAGTGCTTCTAAATAAGCCGTTTTTGCTTTTTTTAATTCTCCCCTTCGTTTATGAATATCTGCCTTTGCAGCATGGACCAAAAAACTCATTTTTGAATCCATATCAACCTCTAGTTCTTCTAATTTCTGAATACTCTGTTTACTAGAAAGGTGACTTTCGGCAATAATTCGATTAATTGTAATAATTGTTGAATGAGGTTCCAAAAGAGTTAATTGATTATACAGATACACGATTTTGTGCCAATCCGTTTCTTCAAACGAAGGAGCAGAACAGTGTACTGAAGCAATGATAGCTTCTATATGAAAACGAGTTAAAGTTTCCGAATTTATGGCTTGTCTTAAATAATAATAACCCTCTTCAATAAAAACAGAGTTCCATAAGCTTCGGTCTTGTTCAGCCAAAGTCAGCCATTCAAAATTATCATTAATTCTAGCTGGAAAACGTGACAAATTAAAAAACATTAAGGAGATAAGTGCGTTTGTTTCATTATCATCATGATTGAGTAGCTTCCCTAACCGAATTGCTTCATAGCATAAATCGTTGTCAATTCCATTGAGACCTCGGGTGGTTTTATACCCTTCGTTAAACATTAAATATATGACCGTTCGTACCGTTTTTAAGCGCTCTTCTAATTTCGTAACGATACGTGTTTGAAGGATATTATCCAGTTCTCTTAGTGCCGCTTTGCTTCTCACAAGGGCCTTTTTTACAGCCTCTTCTTTCATCATTAATGCATTCGCAATTTCTGGAACTCCAAAACCACAGAGAATATTTAGGGTAATAATGATTTGATTCTTTTCCGAAACATTTGGATGACAACATGTGAATAAAAGTCTTAGTTGACTATCTTTGATTTCCTTAGGCGAAAGCAATAGATTAAACTCATTTTCAAATCCTTTTTCAAAATGCTTTAGATAGATCGACGGTGAAAAAGCTAACATCTTGCTATCCCGTTTAAACGTATTAATGGCTGTATTTTTAGCAACCTGCATTAACCATGCAGATGGGTTTTCAGGGAGTTCATTTGATGTCCACTTGATTAGTGCTTTTTCAAATGTATCCTGAACAATATCATTGATACGATCAATCTGTTTGAGGCCAAATAAATGGGACAAAACAGCCACCATCTTTCCCGAATTTTCGCGGAAAAGACGTGCTGTTAACTGATTAATATGATCGTGCTTTGCCAATTCGTATTATTGGTCCGTTTGAATGGTTTCGCGGATTTCGACAGTTCCTCCTATTTCTAACGAAGGGCAACCTTTTGCAATTTCTGTAGCTTCTTCTAATGAATTCGCAAGTAAAAAATAAAATCCGCTCACACCTTCCTTCGACTCTATATAAGGACCATCCGTCACGATTTTACTGGTGCCTTTTACTGATTTCCCCATAGGAGTTAAAGGATTGCCCCCTTTGAAGTTTCCATTTTTCACCAACCCCTCAACCCATTTGACGTGTTTTGCAATATCCTCTTGCATTTCCTGTTGCGTCATTTTTCCGTAATTCTCTAAATTCTCTCGAATTAACATCAAATACTCTTTCATTGTTTCTTTTTTAGTTAAAATTATGATCTATTTATAACTATGACAAATGAAACCTTATTTTGTGGACAAAGTGAAGCAATTTATTTTACCGTATAGCACTTCCGCTATTCAATATAATCTGCAATAAACGTTATTACTTTTTGATTAAACAAACCATTTTCCTCATAATGAGGAGAATGTCCAGACTTTTGAAAAATATAAAATTGATCTTCTGATAGGTGCATCACTGAATCTGCTTCATAGGCTAATTGTACAGGCAAAATACCATCTGTCTGTCCCCATAATAATAGTGATGGTATTGTTATTTCATTTAAACGATCAGTAAAATCATAATGCCAAATATCCATGTGCTTAACAACGTGCTTATTCTGTGTAAGCAAGGCTAAAAAGTTAGTTTCAGAAAACAAGATGTTTTTTATACCTACTAGGCCTTCACGGTTGCTTTCATCATAAAAATATCCTCCAGCTTGCGTAACGTGCAAACCATGCTGTATGATGACCTCAGGGTTTCGCCAACTTGTTTTGTCCTGATAATACGCTTTAATATCTAACCAATCAGATTCGTCAATCTGATTTTCTATTAGACTATCAGCTACTTCAAGCACATAATTCTTTGAATACTCGTAAGCCCTTGCCCCTAAATTATGCCCTCCATCAACTTCTATCCATCCACTCACTTTAGTTTGGTAATCGGAATTTAATAAATACGCTGTTCCCAATGTACCTCCCCAACTATGGCCCATTAAAACGATATTAGACGGAGCATAGGTTTGCTGAATATATTGTATCACAACATCTAAATCCTCAACAAATTGATCAAGTGTGAGTAATTCATTTCTGCTTTTTCCAAGACTATTTCCTGAGGCACGTTGGTCATAATACACCATGGCGTAAACTTCTTCAATACCAGAAAAAAAATTATTTTGAATATCTATGAAGCTGCTTCCTCCAGGACCACCATGCAAATAAATAATGAAGACATCTGATGTTACATTCCCTTTAACCCATAAGGGCATGTCTGCATTTTTATGTCGGACAAAAACGAAATCATTTCCAAGTGGTTCTTTTTTGCAGGCATTCAACACTATAAAGAGAAAGATAAGAGATACGAACTTTATCATTTTATTTAAATTTATAAGCAATCGACAAATCAAGAGCAGCATTTAATAGCCAAAAATTGTTGAATGGGTACTGATATGATATCCTTGCACCAAGACTTGGTGTCAGAACACGTTGATCTTTTAGTTGGATGGTATTGCCATATCGGATACCAAACGAAGGGTTAAAGTAAACATATCCTGTATTTTTCTGTACGAACTCATCTTCTTCTAACTCATAAATTGGACTATCAGAGCGTTGATAAAGTAGTCCAGAACCTAAAGAAGCTTCCCAATAATTTGTATTCTCCGTGTAGGTTCTTACTAAGAGTTCAGGCAGAATCAGTATGTTTCGCGAATGTCCCTTATGTCGATATCCTGTAACATTTACTCTTCCTAATAACCAATTTTGCTTATTCAGGCCTACTTCACCAAAAATAAGCAATCCAGGATGTGTTATTTGGTCTCCATAGTAACCAACACCAATTGAAATGGATGGTAGTTCTTTATTAGTCTGAGCTTTAATTACTCCCTTAGAAATGGATAAGGCACCAATGAAAATGAGCGCAAATATTCTTTTAACAAGCATTACAAAAACTTTTATGATTTCAAAACTACCGGATAGGTGATAAACGCAAAATGACAAAAATCAAAGTTTTGATTGATCCTTTTTGCCCTTATCAAATGTTGAAAAGAAAGCAAACATCTAGAATAAATACAACTAATGGATTACACATTTAAAAATTCATCTCCGTCATAGACGCAAACTGTTTTTAAAAAGATTAGAAATTTGACCTTTTTCAGAAAGTATTTGGCTGGCTTATCATTTATATTTGGAGTAATATGGAAAGTAAAATAATAGAGTTTAAAGGTATGCCATTGTTCCAAAAGGCCATTTTTACGCCGCCTTTCGTCATGCAAGGAACCTTAGAAGATTTTGCTTGCTTTTTCTACATCATAGAAGGAACAATGATCAGTTATGATGCCAGAGGAGTTCACAAAATCTCAGAAAAAGAAGCAATTACTAAGAATTGCGGAAACTATGTACAAAAGTACATAACTTCTAATCATAAAGGCAAATGCGAGGCCATAGCTGTATATTTATATCCTGATTTATTAAGAGAAATTTACAAAGATGAAATTCCTGACTTTGTGACTGGAGAGAATAATCAGGTTCCCAAAAAATTAATTGGTAATAAATTGATTGAGCAATACATGAATAATTTGGTGGTCTTTTTTGAGGATCCGGAGGCTATTGATGAAGAACTAGGGATTCTAAAAATTAAAGAACTCATCATGATTCTATTAAGATCAGAAGATCATGAAAGTATTCAAAAGTTACTATCCGATATTTTTTCGCCCGTTAACGTGAAATTTCAAGAGGCCGTTCAGAAAAATATATTGAATCCATTAAGTATTGATCAACTTGCTTTCATTTGTAATATGAGTCTTTCCACATTTAAAAGAGCTTTTAAAAAGACTTATGACGAAACACCGGCCAAATACATCAAAGAAAAAAGACTTGAACATGCTGCGTCTTTATTACTATGTAATAACGATAGTATTACTTCAATTTCTTTTGATTCTGGATTTCAAGATGTGACAACTTTTTCCGATAGTTTTCAAAAAAGGTTTGGTCAATCTCCTTCAAAATTTAGGTTGAGCCAAACTAGAAAATAGTCGACCTTTTGTAGAAAACTGTTACAAGATTTGATCATGAAATTTGTATCGAATACAAAAACTTAAAAAAATGAAAAAAGTAATTGGAACATTAATTTTAGTATTAACCTTAACAACAGCTATGACAAAAGAAAAAGGATTTGATTTGAGCAGAGAAATCGTTATTAACGTATCTTCAGAAAAATTATGGAATATGGTAGGACCTGGTTTTACAGAAGTCTATAAGTGGGCTTCAAATATCGATTATTCTGAAGGGTCAGGAGAAGCCGAATTTGAAGGTGCAACATGCAGTGAAAGGTACTGTAACGTTACCGTGAAGGGTTTCGATAAAATCAGTGAAAAATTATTGAAGTATGACGAAAGCAAAATGAACCTCGCTTACGAGGTTAAACATGGTATGCCAAGTTTCATCACAAAAGCAGAGAATGACTGGACAGTTGTCTCATTAGGAGAAGGCCAATCGAAATTAGTAATGAATGCCATATTTAGGTCAAAAGGAATCATGGGGTTTATGATGAATGGAATGATGAAAAAGAAAATGGAAGACACTCTAGATATTGTACTTAATGATGCCAAGGTTTACGCGGAGACCGGAAAAATCTCAAAAGCAAAAGCAGATCGTCTAGCAGAACTAAAGAAAAATAATAAAGACGCGGCTTAAAAACTGAATAGATGCTAAATTTTAAAGGCTGGATATTTTGTCCGGCCTTTTGTAATTTAAAAAGAGGCGTAAATAAAATATTCTCGTTAATGAACTCAAAAAAAGTCCCCAAAGTTTTAATCAGGTCATTTTACTAAAGGGCACTCGTCACTATTAAGTAATTAAAAACTCATCTCCATCATTGGCACAAATTGTATTTGAAAAAACTGATTGAGCTTCTGCTTTTAGTTCTTCGGTCGACTTATAGCGTGCTGAAAAATGCCCCAATAGCAATTGACCTACTTTTGATTTTGTAGCAATCTGAGCAGCTTGAAGGGCTGTTGTATGAAATGTGGCTTTTGCCCTATCTTTATCCTTATCTAAAAAGGTTGCTTCGTGGTAAAGCAAATCAGCACCTTCGATCCATTCCGATACCCTTTCATAATATTTAGTATCGGTACAGAACGCATAGAGTTTCGGCTTAGGTGGATCAGCTGTTAATATAGTATGAGAGATCTTTTGTCCATTTCTTTCAATATCTATTCCTTTTTTAAGTTGAACCATTTCCGGAATAGTTAAAGCATATGTCTTAATTTTCTCTGGAAGAATAGTACGTTCTTTTATTTTTTCTTGAAATAAAAAGCCATAACAAGGAATTCTATGTTTTAGCGGAAAAGCATATACTTCCATATTATCATCTTCTAGCACCAGGGTTTTGCCTGAATAAGTAAGATGATGGAACACGAGCTTAAAATTAAGGTTGACATAAGTCAGTTCAAACTGATATTTTAAGATTTTTTCAAGCTCTGGAGGTGCAAATATATGAAGCTCATTTTCTCGTCCCAATAAATGCATACTCAATAACAAGCCAGGTAATCCAAGATAATGATCTCCATGGAGGTGAGAAATGAATATATATTGAATACGCTGAAATTTTACTTTAAATTTTCGGAATTGCAGTTGAGTTGATTCCCCACAATCAATAAGAATTCTTCGTTCGTTAAAATTTAAGTATTGTGCAGTCACTCCTCTATTTAAAGTCGGCGTTGCTGCGCTAGATCCTAATATAGTGAGCTTGATCAAGTATTAGTATTGAGTGATTAGTACTAGATTGTATGTATTGCACGAGCCTTAAAGAAATACCCTTACGCACTTAAATAAATGTGCTTCGGTTACATGCCTGGCATTCCCATACCACCTCGCATGCCTTTCATTTGCTTCATCATTTGCATCATGTTCTTTTTATTACTCATCAGATGCATCATTTTTTTTGTCTCTTTAAACTGTTTCAGTAATTTATTAACCTCTTCAATTTTATTTCCACTTCCTTTAGCAATTCTAGATTTTCTAGCACCGTTTATAATTGAAGGCTCGCTTCGTTCGGCAGGTGTCATAGATTGAATAATCGCTTCTATTCCTTTGAAAGCATCATCATCTATATCTACTCCTTTCATGGCTTTACCCATCCCTGGAATCATTCCCATCAAGTCTTTCACATTACCCATCTTTTTGATTTGTTGTAGCTGTGCATAAAAATCATCAAGATCAAATTTATTTTGGGCAATTTTCTTTTGTAATTTTTTGGCTTCCTTTTCGTCAAATTGTTCCTGCGCTTTTTCAACTAACGATACAACATCTCCCATTCCGAGTATTCGATCAGCCATTCTTGATGGATAGAAAATATCCAGTGCATCCATCTTTTCTCCTGTACCAACAAATTTAATTGGTTTATTCACTACAGTTTTAATGGTTAAAGCCGCACCACCTCTTGTATCACCATCTAACTTCGTCAGAATAACACCATCAAAGTCAATCCGATCGTTAAAAGCTTTTGCCGTATTAACGGCATCCTGACCAGTCATTGCATCAACTACAAATAATGTTTCGGTTGGATTAATACCTCGTTTAACAGCATCAATCTCATCCATCATTTTTTCATCAACTGCTAATCGACCTGCGGTATCAATGATGACCACATTAAACCCATTCGATTTTGCATGTGCAATAGCAGCTTGAGCAATTTTAACTGGATTTTTTTCTTCTCTGTCTGAATAAACTTCAACACCCAATTGCTCTCCTAAAACATGAATTTGATCAATAGCTGCAGGACGATAGACGTCACAAGCTACCAACAAAGGATTTTTTCTCTGTTTAGTTTTTAACCAATTGGCTAACTTTCCTGAAAAGGTTGTTTTACCAGAACCTTGAAGACCTGACATCAAAACAATACCAGGATTCCCTTTATAGTTAATCTCCTGATGTTCTCCACCCATCAGGGTAACTAGCTCCTCATGGCAAATTTTAGTTAATAATTGACCAGGAGAAACTGTTGTCAGCACATTTCTACCAATGGCTTTTTCTTTTACAGTATTTGTAAATTCTTTAGCTGTTTTGAAGTTAACGTCTGCATCTAATAATGCGCGCCTTACCTCTTTTAAAGTTTCTGCTACATTTATTTCGGTAATCTGCCCCTGTCCTTTTAAAACTTTAAAGGCCCTATCAAATTTTTCGCTTAAATTTTCAAACATGAGTATTGAATTCTATTGTCAGGTATTTGTGGATGGCAAAGATACGGATTTATCAGAAAATTAACAAGGGTGTGTACAGATAGGAAAGAAAATAGAAGACCTTTGGATTTACTTTGCTTTTTGAACTTCTCTAATTTTTAACTCATTTAAATTCTCTCCCTTATGCCCCGTCATTTTAATTGTGAATTCATGGTTAACCTCTCCCGCTTTTATAAATTCATCATAAGTAACAAACTCTGTATTATCTGAAAAGACAGCTTCAAATTCAATTGATTCAATTGGCGCGTCAGAACTATTCGATAGTATGCCAGTAATCACCCACTTTCCAATAATTCTTTTCTTAGCCTCATACGATTCTATTACAACCTTGCCAACAGGAATTGTTGATTCAATCGACGCTAAATCAGACTCCGTATTATTTTCAGATGCCCCACTAGGTACTAAAATATATATGATTACTGCCACCGCTAAGGCAATCAGCGCATATATTTTCCGTTTTGATTTTTTAGGCGCTTCTGTAATTTGTTCTTGCTGATTACTATCTACTCTATCTTCCATAATACCTCTTATGTTGTACAAAAATAAAAAACATCCGTGGTCAACGGATGTTTTTAAAATAATATTTGACTATGGTTTACTCAATCGTTCCTAGTTCGAATACAGATTTTCCATTTTCAGAAATTTTTAGCTGAGCTTCTTTATTGGGCATTAACATAGTATGTAATGAATCCAAGTCCCATAAATTAGGATTTTTATACCATTCTTCAATTTGCATATTGATTTCAATGGTCTTATCAGTATCCATATTTATTTTCTGATTTTTAAGACTAACATGAATATAATTTGCAATAGCATCCTCTGAAGTCCCTCCTTGTTTAGTTACGCTCCCATTATGGAATGCATAGCCAGTATTACCGCCACTTGAATTAATAAATACACCTTCCATTTTCATCTGATGATAACCACCTCCAATCATTGGTGGCCAAGCCCAACTCAAAAGGTTCAAGTCTGCATAGGCACCATCAATATTATCCTCAGGTGTAAAACCAAAGTTAAAACCAATGCCTGTATATTCGATAGGGTCTAACTTTTGAGACAACGCTTTAGTGAGCGTACTGGCATCTTCAAGATCAATAAAATGGTACATGTCTAGCATTACACTGTCTCCATCAGCCTTATAGAACCTAATATCTGAAATTGAGTATTGCAGTTTTGTGATACTCATATTTTCGTTATTAGGATTTGTATATTTCATCATCCCAAAATCTGAAGATGTCACGTTTTCATCATTAAAACTCTGTGTAAACTTTAAAGTCGCCGTATTATCATATGTGCATGTGCCATCATCTTTTTTTGCTTCTTCATTATAATTAAAAGCGGTTTCATCAGTACACCCTTCTTTCCTGCAAGAGGTACTTAATAAACTAATACTTAATATGGTTAAAAAAACTATTTTTATTTTTTTCATTGTGTTTGTTTTTGTTGTTTTATTTATTTGTTTGTTAGTTAGTTATTTTATAAAACATAAGTCAGTCCAATATTAATTCTATTTTTTGTCAGTAACTGTGAGCTTCCGAAAAGTCGCTGCATTACAACTGGTTGAAATTCGCTTTGGATAATAAAATTCCTCAATAAATAACGTAAACCAATTGTTCCAAACAAAACTATTCCACCAGTATCTTTGTGCTCAATAACTGATTGGTCATGATCGGCTAATTCGGTATAAGCCCCTATATGTAACATAAACGTACTTTCTTTTATATTGGTTTGCCAAAATAAATCTGAATTTATGTTAAAAGTCTGGCCATATTTATAATTAAGTGAATTAAAACCATTCGTTTTATAGTTCGCGCCAAAAAAGCCTGACCATGTATCATTCGTTACAAAATAATTGACATGACAGAGACCACTATATGCTCCAGTTCCTGGCTGAAAATCAAGATTTGGAATCATCCCATTTTTAGTTTTGATTGAAATTAATCCAATTGGAAAACGTGCTCCACCCCCAAAACTTAATCTGTGTTTGATACCAGCCGCATTTTCTTTTATAAAGTTGTAACTTATCATTACCGTTGGATCAGATAAACCTGCTATTGAAAATCGTGCTGTTTCATCAAGAAATTGCTTGTTATTGGAAAATGGCAAAACCATGGTTAATTGCCATTTTTCCTTCATAAAAAAATCTCCTCTTAGCTCATAAGTTTGATATTGTTCCAAAACCTTAGCTCCCCAAATTTTCTGATCACTACCATGACCAGAATGCTTGGTAATCATTTCTCCTAATTGACTGAATTCGCCAAAAGTGCTCCTTTGCCGAGCAAAAATGCCTATTTTATGCTGTGAATTATTAAAACCTGCTGGCGTGTATATATTACAGCCATCACAAGCCATTCCACTTACTGTCAGGAATACAAATAGTACTCCTATTGAATATTTCATTGTTTTATAAATTAATCAATACTGCTGCCGATACAATTGACCGACAATGTTTTACTTGGTGCTAAATCACCAAATTAAAATGTTCCACGCGTATTGATTTTGGAGGAATGAAAATACATCCTGAATAGGCCATGGTTTTGCCAATAGGATTATAAAATGATACTTTGTTTATAAATTGTTTTTGTTTAACATTAAATCCTAGCACAATACAAATGGCAATTGGCGAGAAAATTGAGACCTCTGGCACCTGACTATTTTCTGCCTGATTTTTATCAGATTTTAATTGTTTTTTTAAATAACAATGTCCCATACATTTTAAAGCAGGTTTATCTTTATTTATACAATGCTTAGCTATGATTTCTGATTGATTCTGATAAAAAGTAAGCACCTTGGCTGATGGCAATACCATTAACATCAGCATAAGCCCCACTAGGCAAAACGATATAATACTTCTTAAAAACAATTCGTCACAAATATAAATTGAAAAACTAATAAAAAAAATGATATTTATTAGTTCATATATCAAAAACATATCGTAATATTGCAATATATAATTATGGGACTTACAAAAACCGACTTATTTACAAAATCTCAGAACAATATGGCTAAGATGGCAAAAGTTTTAGGTCATCCTGCTAGAATAGCCATTTTGGAGTACCTTTTAAAAAGCGATACCTGCATTAATTCAACATTAGTTGCAGAGTTAGGATTAGCTCAAGCTACAATAAGCCAGCATTTAAAGGAGTTAAAATCTAGTGGCTTAATACAAGGAACTGTTGAAGGCAAGGCCATGAGTTATTGTATCGACCCTAAAGTATGGTTAGCATTAAAAACCGATCTAACTCAATTATTTGATCAACACAACTGTTGCAAGGATTCAACATGTTGCTAAAATTTACATTATGAAATTATCAACCTTAAAAAAAGCGTTAAGAACGAAAACAAACATCAGTTTTACCCTACCTTCGGGAGAATTAGTACCAAGACATTTTCATGTTACTGAAATTGGTCAAATTAACAAACGATTTATAGATTGTGGAGGCACCTTAAGAAATGAATCTGTTATTAATTTTCAGCTTTGGGAAGCCAATGATTATGACCATAGACTGGCACCTCAAAAATTAGTAAACATTATTGAGTTAGCCCAAGACAAGCTGCAATTAGACGATTTAGACATAGAGGTAGAATACCAAGGTGAAACTATTCAAAAGTTTGGACTAGAAGTGAACGGAGATACCTTTACTCTCACATCTACCCAAACTGATTGCTTAGCTAAGGATAATTGTGGCATTCCTACAGAAAAATTAAATGTATCATTATCTGCTATTGGAACAAATAATAGTGAAACTTCATGTACCCCAGGCAGCGGATGCTGCTAATTTAGGATCAATATGCAAGAAAAGATATTGAAATTAATTGAATTAATGGACTATAATTCAATTAGGAACGATCGAAAAGATGTTCTAAAAGATTTAGCTATTGCCGTTAAAAACCGATTAGATAATGAGACTGAGGTCAATGTCACATTTATTTGTACCCATAATTCAAGGCGCAGTCAAATGGCGCAGGTTTGGGCAGTAATTGCTGCTCAACAATACCGTATAAAAATAAATGCATTTTCTGGAGGAACTGAGGTCACCACCACTGCACCTCAAGTATTAGACACATTTGAATACTTTGGTTTTGAAGTCAATAGAAGTGAAACTTCAAATGGAAAACATAAAGTAAACTTTGGTAATAATGGTCAAAATATTAAATTGCATTCAAAGCTATATCATGACTCTTCTAATCCTAAACGGAATTTTATTGCGGTTATGACATGTTCTGATGCTGATGAAAATTGTCCTATTGTGGTGGGCTGTAGTAAAAGGGTGGCGTTAACTTACAACGATCCAAAGCGTTTTGATGGTTCAATTTTAGAAAAAACCATGTACCAAAATGAAGCATTTAGAATAGGAACCGAAATTATGTTCGCATTTTCATACTTGTCATCATTATAATTTGAGTATCTTTTCGCTTCAAAAACAATCAATTAACTAGTATGAAAACACTACGGTTTTCTTAAGCCTTTTCATGGTAAAACCTACACTATTAAACTTAATAGGTAAAACTCTTGTATATTGATAGTGTTACTATTATATTTGTTTGACACAAATTAAATATGCAGCATTTACATATTCAGGTTAAGGTAAGTGATGAACTTTATATTAAGGATCCTGAGTCATCCTTATTAGGCAAAAGAATCGTTTCTGAAAGCATACGAATGATTGACGAGTTAGGGTTTGAGGCGTTTACTTTCAAGAAGCTTGGTGTTTCAATTGGATCTCCAGAAAGTTCTATCTATCGTTATTTCGATTCCAAGCATTCCATGTTAGTTTATTTGTACGCCTGGTATTGGAGCTGGATGGAGTACCGTTTAGTGTTTGCCATAATTAATAATAACTCAGCTACCGAAAGGCTTAAAAATGCGATTGAAATTCTGTGCAGCCCTATAGAAATGGACAATAATTTTGAACACATAGATGAAGTTATTCTAAACAGAATTATTGTTGAAGAATCGACCAAAGTATTTCATAACAAAACGGTTGATGAGCACAATGAAAAAGGGCATTTTAGATCATTCAAACAAATTATAGACCGCGTTAGCCATATTATTTCAGAAATAAATCCTAACTTTCAATACCCAAACATGCTGGTCTATGCATTAATTAATGGTGCAATTGAACAGTCTCATTTTGCTTTGCACTTCCCTAGTGTTTCAGAACTGAATTCTGAAAATACAACGGTAACAGAGTTTTATAATAATTTAATCTTTAAGGCTATTGGATAGCCATCTTTAAATGGAAAATATGATTACAAAAAGTAATAACCTTAATCCTTTAAAACATCTTAATAAAGATATTCCAGCTAGTATTGTCGTATTTCTTGTGGCATTGCCGCTTTGTTTGGGAATTGCCTTAGCTTCTGGAGCGTCTCCGTTTTCAGGATTAATAGCTGGGATTATTGGAGGAATTGTTGTTGGATCGTTTAGTGGCTCGCCACTTGGTGTTAGTGGTCCTGCTGCCGGATTGGCGCTCATTGTTTACGAGTCTATTAATAGCTTTGGCGGATTGGCTGGTGGTGGCTTTGAAATATTCTTAGTAGCCACAATAATTGCTGGCGCACTTCAAATATTAATGGGATTTTTAAAAGCCGGTATTATTGCCTATTACTTTCCATCTTCAGTGATTTATGGAATGTTAGCAGGTATTGGAATTATTATTTTTTTAAAACAAATTCCTCACGCATTTGGATATGACAAAGACCCTGAAGGAGATTTAAATTTTGTCCAACCGGATAATGAAAATACATTCTCTGAATTGATTAATATGGTAGACTATATTTCTCCTGGTGTAATGATCATTACAGCAGTATCTCTGCTCATTTTAATATTATGGGAGACGAAGTTTATTAAAGGCAATAAAATTCTATCATTAATACCTGGGCCTCTTTTAGCTGTAGGTGTAAGTGTAGCACTTAATCTTTTTTTCAAATCGAATGAGAATTTAGCCATCAGTGAAGATCACCTTGTTGCGTTACCAACAGCCAAAAACGCATCAGAGTTCTTCGGTAATTTTACGCTCCCTAACTTCGGTGCCTTGGCAGATATTAATGTTTATATTACGGCGGTTGTCATTGCATTAGTTGCAAGTATTGAAACATTATTATGTGTTGAAGCTTCGGATAAACAAGACACTTTAAAAAGAGTAACACCTACCAATAGAGAGCTTAGAGCACAAGGAATAGGTAATATTATGTCAGGAATGATTGGGGGATTACCCATCACTCAAGTCATTGTTAGAAGTTCTGCTAATCAGCAGGCTGGTGGAATGACAAAGGCTTCAACAATCATACATGGCTGTTTAATCCTCGTGAGTATTATCCTAATTCCAAATCTATTAAACCTCATTCCGCTGGGCGTACTAGCAGCCATTCTTTTTGTAGTAGGCTTTAAACTTGCGAGACCATCTCTTTTTAAATCAATGTACAAGCAAGGGTGGGGTCAATTTTTACCATTTATAATCACCATCATAGGTATCGCCTTTTTTGGATTGCTAAAAGGAATAGGTTTGGGTATGGCCGTTGCCATTTTTATTGTTTTAAGGAATAATTATAAAATTCCGTTAAATTTAAATGCTGATACCTCCGAAGAAACTAATAAAATAAAAATTACACTTTCTGAAGATGTCACATTTTTAAATAAAGCATCCGTACTATCGACCTTAAATAATATACCTGATAATAGTATTGTTGAAATTAATGCTTCAGAAACGCACTTCATACATTATGATGTGACTAAAATAATTGAAGATTTTGCCATTAATGCAGAGGCTAGAGGTATTAAATTAACGATTATTGACTTGTACGAAAGTAAAGACGATAACCCTTTAGCCCATTTAAAAATTACTAAGTAAAAAGTTATGAAAACACAAACAAAAGAAACCCAAAGTAGCTTATCGCCATCTGATGTTTTAGATTTATTAAAAGATGGTAATAAAAGATTTGTTGCCAATAATAAGGCATCTAGAGATTTAAATAAACAGGTATCAGAAACTAGTACTGGCCAATTCCCCTATGCAGTAGTATTAAGTTGTATTGATTCAAGGGTTCCCGTAGAGCTAGTATTCGATCAGGGAATTGGAGATGTTTTTAGCACTCGTGTTGCTGGAAATATTATTAATGCTGATGTTTTAGGATCTATTGAATACGGTTGCAAAGTTGCAGGTTCAAAAGTGGTACTTGTAATGGGACATACAAAATGTGGTGCTGTAACCGCAGCGTGTAACAGAGTTGAATTAGGAAATATTACTGAATTATTATCAAAAATCACACCCTCGGTTGATAAAATCCACCCTAATAAATCAGAATTATCTAGCTCTGAAATTGAGGAGGTATCTATCGAAAACGTTAAAAACTCTATTGAATCGATCAGAAACCAAAGTCCAATTTTAGCAGAAATGGAGAATAACGGTGACATCAAAATAGTGGGTGCAAACTATAGCGTACAAACTGGAGAAGTTCATTTTATATAAAAAGAATTAACCATATTATATAAAGGAGGAGCTAAATGGCTCCTCTTTTTATTTGTATCTTTCATTTAGTATTGTCATCTTGTCGACACAAAAAAACGATTAGTATGTCATTTGGATTTAACTTAAAGCACATTAAAGGAGATGTTTTTGGAGGCATAACCGCAGGCGTTGTAGCACTGCCCTTAGCTCTTGCATTTGGGGTAAGTTCTGGGTTAGGGCCAACAGCAGGTTTATACGGTGCTATTTTTGTTGGTTTTTTTGCCGCACTTTTTGGTGGTACCCCGACTCAAATATCAGGTCCAACTGCTCCAATGACTGCTATAAGTATGGTGCTAATTACAAGCATTATTGCTGTTAACGAGGGAGATGTTTCAAAAGCCCTTCCCATTATTCTAACTGTCTTTCTACTCACTGGCTTATTTCAAATTGTTTTAGGCTTTATCGGTCTTGGGCAGTATATAAAGTACATTCCTTACCCTGTGGTATCGGGATTTATGACCGCTATTGGCATCATTATTTTAATTACACAAATACTACCCGCTATAGGTTATTATCCTAAGGAAGATACAGACTTTATTAATCAACTCAGACCTCAAGCTAAAGAGTCAGTACTAAAAAATATTTTAAAGGAAGAGGTAGGAGATGATTTATTAATGGTTAAAGATTTTGAAAAAACCATTCTAATGGCATCAACAATTGCGGACTCAACTATTGAAAAAGAAGCTTCGGCACTTGCCGGCAAAAGGGCTTCAGGTCTAATTGGAACAATAAAGGTATTGCCTCACGCCATTAAAAATATAAAATGGCTTGAATTATGGCTTGCATTAGGTACAATTTTTATCATTTACGGCTTCAAAAGAATTACAAAAAAAATACCCAGCTCATTAGTAGCCCTTATTGTTGTATCCCTGATAGCGTCTATTTTTGGCCTTGACTATAAATCAATTGAAGAAATTCCAGACGCCATTCCACAAATCAACTTCTCTATATTTACCAACTTTAGTATTGGAAATCTGACCCCCTATATTTTTACCGCACTTACACTTGCATTACTTGGTGCAATTGACTCACTTCTTACCTCTGTAGTAGCCGACAATATGACAAAAACCAGACATAATCCTAATAAGGAATTAATTGGACAAGGTATTGGCAATACAGTTGGGGCACTATTTGGTGGCATTCCAGGTGCTGGTGCTACTATTCGCACAGTAGTCAATATTAATGCAGGTGGTAAAACTAAACTTTCTGGAATGATAGCCAGTGTTTTACTCCTTATTGTTTTAGTTTCGATTGGTCCGATTGCTTCTAAGATACCTGCTGCTGTTTTGGCCGGTATACTAATTACGGTTGGGGTTGGTGTGATGGATTATAAGGGACTCAGGGCTATTCGACACTTACCAAAAGACCTGAAGATTGGACCAATACAGTTCAGCTCCGAAGTTGTGATCATGTTTACTGTCATGATTTTGTCCTCAGTCTGGGATTTGATTTATGCAGTGGGAATTGGTTTAGTGATGGCCTCTTTAATGTTTATGAAAAAAATTGGAGACTTGACGGAGCAAAAATCTGATGTTAAAAGCCTGGAAAAAGAAAAAGCCTGGAAAGACGAATATCAATTCCCTAGTACATTGAAAAAAGAAGTATTCATAAAACACTTAAAGGGCCCTCTTTTCTTTGGGTCGACCAGTAATTTTCAAGTCCTGTTTAGCCAAATTCCTTCAAACGCAAATACAGTTATATTGCGATTTAGTAAAATGACATATATTGATCAATCTGGTTTATATGCTATAGAAGATATGGCTATTAAACTCGCTCAAGACAAAATTAATATCTTAATCGTCGGTTTAAACAATCAGCCACGCTATATGCTAGAACGCATTGATATTATTCCTGATTTAATTCCGGAAGATCATATTTTTGAAAATTTTGATGGGGCATTAGTTTGGTTAAATGCCAATATTAAGCATCAATATTAATTGATTTAAAATGGTAATATACCCAAAGCGTATTCAGTAGAAAGTTTTGCCTTTTGATTAGCCACTGATGCATCAATCAACTTCAACTCGGACTCAATTAGGCTTTTCTCTCTTGAATTTAAAAGGAATACGCTACTTTCTCCGATATTAAATAGTGTCTGCTCTCCACTAAATAAGGCTTTGTATTGATCCACCATTTCCCGACTAATTGTAATTTGTTGAATAGAAGTTTGCCAAGCATTAAAATATGACCATATTTTAAACGTTTGTTCAGCCTCTTTATTAGCTAATTCAGCCTCAAGGTCTTGCACTTCAAGTCTATTTATTCGAAGATTACCTCTTTCTTTTCTTATAAAAATTGGAAAATTAACCTCCGCCCCCCATTGGTAATTATTAATATTATAATCCTGCCAAGGATTACCATTAACTGGTGAGTTCAGCGCATTATACTTTATATTAACTGTCGGTTTTAATTGTTCTCTACTCAATCTTAAATCTACTTGAGCAATGTCTACATTATATTGGTATTTTAAGAGAAGCGGGTGATAATTCCGAATGGTATCAATCATTGATAATATTGGTAAATCGATAGACATTACCTCTAAATCATCCATAACTGGAGGTGCTATGGAGTCAGTTATTTCTAAAGGGATATATCCATCTTGCCATAAAAACACGTTCAACTCAGCTTTAGCATTTTTGTATTTTAGTTGGTATTCAGCAAGGCCAAAACGTCTGCTTTGCAAATTAATACTGGATTCCAAAGTATCAATAAATGCTTTGTCTCCAACCATTGCACTTTGCTTTACACCTTCAAAACGAATTTTTGCATTCTGAACAGCATTTTCATAAACTTTCATTTTATGGTATGATTTCAACCACTCCCAATATACGCTTGATGCGTCATAAAGCAACTGGTTTAATATAATCTGCTGTTCGGCCAATGTACTTTCGCGGTATATCTTCGCTTGTTTCAATTCAGCTCTGCGGGCATCAATAATAAGATTCTTTCCGAGTGGCACCGTAATGCCTGCTCTCCAAAGTCCGTCTTTAGGCGTATACGCTTGTGGATTTAAACGGTCACCCTTTGCTACATCATAGCCTGCATCTAGTTCTACTCCAAACCATGTTGGAATTTTAAGTCCACCCCCAATTAAACTATAATACTGTCCGCCATCAAAATACTTTTGGTAAGCACTCCCGTATAATTTAGGATCAAACCCTCCTCTGGCTTTAGTGATGTATGCTAAACCTTTATCTGCAGCTATTTGACTTTGAATCGCTACCGGGTGATCTTTAACAACAATGGCCAAAAATTGATCAAGCGTAAAAGGCCTAACGGTTTCAGTTTGCGCATCTGAAATTAAACTGAATGCAAAGAGGCTATAAATTGAAAAGAAAAATCTTAACATTAATGTGCTTTTTTTACTTTTTGATGCTTCTCTGGTTGATAGAAATTTGGTGGGAAACCATTTATTTTTCGCCAGATTTCATAGCCGATAAATACATCTTCTAATAAAATCATATTATTTGTTCCTCCTCCAAAGCGCAATGCCTTTGGCCAGGGTTGCTCATTAGGATTTGGTTCAACTAAAATACGGTACTTACCATTGGTTCCTATGTACATATCTATTCCGTAAACTAAACCACTATAAGTACCATAGCTTGTATTTGGCCAGCCTGAAAAAACAATAGCCGGCCAGCCGTCAAATATGATTCTTATTTCTTGACCAATATTAATTAAAGGTAAGTCAATAGGTTCAACGAACAATTCTACAGCCAAACTGTAATTAGTAGGAACTATATTAACAATGGGTGAACCTTCTTTAATCGTTTCTCCTAAGCCGTTAGAAATTAAATTAGCCACATATCCATCTTGTGGAGCCAAGATATAATACATCCCTTGTCGATAGGAATAATTCGCATACTGATTTTTTAATTTAGTCACCATGGCCTCAGAATCGAATTGACTGGAAAGTGCAGTAAAAATATCAGATTGAATTTTAGCCACATCAGTGTCATATTTAGCCTTAATATTACTCAATTCAACTTTAGCATTTATGAGTTCATTTTTACTGGTTAACCATTTATTCTTGGCCTCTATTTCATAGGCTTTGGCCTGTTGCTCTTTCACATCTTTATTCTCTCGATCAGTCCTCGATTTTAAACCATCCGTAAATAAACTATCTGTTCGATTGGCTTGTCGGGTAGCTGTTAAATAATTTACCCTAGATGCTTCAAAGGCTATGCTATCATTTTCAACTTTTAACTCTGCTTGCAATACCTTATTTTTAGCTTGCTGCAACTTTAATTTCAGTTGATTTGTTAGGGCATTAGCTTGCTGATTAAGCGCATTCACTTTATTTTGATACGACTCAGCCGTTGATTCCTTTAGTTCTACCTGATCTTTGGTTCTCTTTAATAATTCCGGATCAAAATACGCATCTTTGATTTCTGAGATAAAAGCAATGGTATCTCCTTTTTTAACATTGTCTCCCTCCTGAACATACCATTTTTCTATTCTACCCGCAATGACAGAATTGATGGTTTGTGGTCTTTGATCTGGCTTAAGTGTCGTTACCCTTCCATTAGTTCGAATATTTTGCGTCCAAGGTAAAAAGGCTATGACGATTATTAATATTAGGCTGACAATACTAATTCTTTTAACAACCCTTTTGGATTTTTTTTGTTCAACTTCCTTTAAAACCTTCAAGTTTTTAAAGCTATCCGCTTTCGAAACACTATTTTTAGAAATATTAAGCATGTCTTAAAGATTTAATTTAGATTGAATATTTTTAAATGTGTCATACTCTTGAATCTTTCCTTTTTTAAGAATTGCTGTTTTATTAATATGCGGTGCTAAATATTTATTCGAAGAAGCTACAATCAGTGTCCACTTTCTATCTTTATGGGCTAGGAATTTGATAATTCTTTCCCTTTCGCTCGGCTCAACTGACGAAAATGCATCCTTAATTAATAATAGCTTTGGTTTATCGGCTATACTTCTCGCCAATAAAATTTTATCAACCACACCTTTTGAAAATCGTTGTCCTTCCGACTGGATAACAGTGTTATAACCTTGTGGTAAATGCTTGACAAATTCATCAAGTCCCATATTTTCTACTGCCCATTTCACATTTTCAAACGTGGCATTTTTCCTACCCATGGCTATATTTTCAAGCAAAGTACCATCAAATAATAGTTCTTCTCGCAGGCAATCGCCTATAATAGACCTGAGCGCTTGTAGGTTCAGATTACCTTGGGGTAAATCATTATAAGCAACATAACCATCTTGAGGACAATACAAGCCTGAAATAAGGTACATTAATGTCGATTTTCCAGAGTCGTTATTTCCTAATAATAATGTACTCGACCCAGCTTCAAACGTTAAACTTAAATGGTCGATTACCGGAACTTTCATATCTGGATAGGAGAATGTCATGTTATTTAATTCAACTTTCATCCCATCTTCTAAATCAATCGTCGCCAAGTCAGTACCTTTTTCGTTTTCCAATTCCATATCGGTAACCTGTCCTATTTTCTCTAAAGAGGTCAAGACATCATAAATCGTTTCTAAACTTAAAATCAATTTTTCAACCGAATTGATAACCAATAGAATGATGATTTCCGCTGCAACAAACTGACCAATATTCATTTGCTGTTCCATTACCAAGATACTTCCTATCACAAGAAGACCGGCAGCCACAATGACTTTAAACACGATCATCAATTTATATTGATTCACTAAAACCTTAAAGTGACTTTCCCTGGCGCCAATATATTTCCCCACTGTGCCGTTCATTCTTTCGAGGGGTAAATTAGTTTTACCTGCCAATTTAAAACTGGTCATGGTACGCGCTATTTCTTCTAACCAATGCGCTACAAAATACTTGTGTTTAGATTCGTCGAGACTAGTTTCTAGACCAACTCTGGCTGTTAATTTAAAAATAGCATATACCAGTACCACTAAAATTAAGCTGAATGCAATAAAAAACGGATGATATAAGGAGAGTAAAAGTAACCCAAAAATGGCCTGAATAGATGCTGTGGAAAAATCAATTAATATTTTTGATAGTCCTTTTTGTACCGATACAACATCAAAAAATCGATTCATTAATTCCGGGGCATAATGGCGATATAATGCTTCTAGCTTTATGCGCGGAATACGATAAGCAAACTCAAATGCCGCACGTGTAAATATCTTTTGCTGTAAGTTCTCGGTAATTCTCATTTGGCTGATTTGCAAGACGCCATTGATCACCAACCCTCCAATGACAAATATGACTAAGATGACCCATGAAGTATTAATTCTACCCCCTTGGATTAAATTAATTATTGCTTGAATCCCCAATGGAAGTGATAAGTTTACCAGTCCGTAAAAAAAAGCATAAACATAAACATTCCTAATCTCCAACTTATCTGGTTTTAAAAGTAACCAGAAACGTTTGACGGGGTTTAATTTTAAAGAATCAAAATCCATTTTTATTTCCTTTTTATCGTTTTACTCTAGTCAAGCAAAAATAACACATGCAAATATAATAGTAATACTATCGTATGAATGAGTAAAAGTATTAAATTTTTGTTAAACTCTGTCAAAATATAATTTAAAATATTGAATTGCAATTATTTACATTAAGGAGTTATGTCTTCAGCTACTAAAGTGCGCTATCTATCTCCTCCAGATGTGTAGAAACTACAAAATTTCCCATTAACACCTTTATTTTTTTACCATTAATACTTTCAATTACTCCTGATTTAGATTGATGCTTCAACCTTACCTTATCTCCTACTTTTAATGCTTTCTTTGGCCTTTCAGCGACCTCTGGAATTGGCGGTGGTGTTTCATTAGCTTTTTTCGCTTTGCTTTGTATTGGTTTTTCCAAATTTGGTAGTTTCAATTTGCTATTTAATTCAACTGGATTTATTTTGGTCAAAATTTTAGACTTTTCTATCGCTACCATTTTTTTAACAGCCTCATATAGTGCTTTATTGGTTTTATGTTTCTTGTATTTTTGAATTAATTCATATACCTTTTTACCGGTATTTAAAAACTTATTTTGTTGTTCAAAAAATTGAGTTTGCTTTTTTGCTTTGGCACTCAATTGTTCTAATTTTTTTTCATAGGTTAAAATCTGACGGTTTGCTTTGGCATTAGCAGCAAATTGTTCTGTATTTATTTTTTTAAATTTTGATTTTTCTTTTTGAAGCGCCACGGTTAAACCATCAATCTTAAGTTTGTTCTCAGATACTTTTAGTTTAGCTTTTTCTATTAAATTTGACTGGATTTGATTGTACTGCGCCACTTCAAAAGTAAATGATGAACCAGGCTGTCCGACAGACAATTGATAGAGTGGACTTAATTTTTTTGTATCAAAAAGCATACATGCATTAATAGCCTCAGGCAAAGTAGCTGTTAGAATTTTGATGTTGGTATAATGTGTTGTGATAACAGCAAATACTTTTTTTCCATATAATTCTTCGTAAAATACTTCAGCTAATGCACCTCCTAGTTCTGGGTCAGAGCCTGAACCAAATTCATCCAGCAATAACAAGGAGTTTTGATCAGCTTTTTCTAAAAAAAATGCCATTCGCTTTAACCGATAACTATAAGTGCTCAACTGGTTTTCTATGGATTGATTATCACCAATATCGGATAAAATAGACTCAAACCACCCACAAATACTACCTCCTTGAACCGGAATTAACAAGCCGGATTGCAGCATCATTTGCAATAAACCAACAGTTTTGAGCGTAATAGATTTACCACCGGCATTGGGTCCTGAAATGACCAAAAAACGACCGTCGTCATTCAATTCTAAATCCTGACCAATAGTTGTTTCGCCTAGGGATTGATTTTGTATATAAAGCAAAGGATGTCTTGCATTTTTCCAATATAATTTTCGCTTATTTTCTAATTGCGGCTTAATGGCCTTCATGCTTTCCGCCAATAATACTTTAGCATTGTAAATGTCAAAACGAATTAACAGGCGTTGAAAGGCTTCTAGATTATTTTTTTCTCCACGCAATTCATTTGTAATGGCCTCTAAAATTTTATACAGTTCGTGTTGCTCTTCAATTTTTAATTGATCCTGATGATCATTTAAAGGAATATTTTCCTTTGGCTCAACATATGTATAATTGCCTTTTGCACTAATACCATGTATTTTACCAGGGACGCGTTTTTTATAGGTAGACTGAACGGTTAATAAGCGTCTGTTATCTAAATGCGTTTCCTCACTATCACCAAGTAATTCCTCAGACCGATAGTACTTCAATAGCCTTTCAAAGTTTTTATTAATGGCTTTATAATTTGACCGTTGCTGTGCTCTAATTTCGCTCAGTTTTTGAGTTGCATCATCTTTTATGATTAGTTTTTTAGTGTCTAATACTTTTGTAATGATGCTTAAGACAGAATCTATGCGATTGATATGTGCACATGCCTCAAAAACGAGTGGTAATAGGGTTTGATTTTGTTTTGAAAACTTGATGAGTTTTTTTGTTCCCTGACAAAGGTTATAAACCTTTATTAATTCATCAATAATTAATACGCCATTCTCTACCTTTAACATTTTAAGGGCATCATCAATATCTTCTGCATTCGAGTGCGGAAAATTAAGATCCTTATCATGGTAAATGGCTTGAATTTCTGCAATAATGGCTAATTCTTTTTCAACTGCCTCTAAATCTTTGAAAAATTTTAAATTTTCAGCAATGGCTTTGGCCTTTTGAGACTTACAATAACCTGACAGTAATTGACATATGATGTCAAATTCTAAATCTTGTCTACTTTGCGAATCTATTGGCATATTACTTTCCTTCTGAATCAGCAAAAGTACAATAAATTGACTTTACTCATCTAAGGTATAAGGTGAATACCTCAATAATTATTGGAGCTGAAGAAACCGTGCTATCTGATGATACCAGTTCAAAATCACCCATTAGATGCATATATTCTTCTTCTTGGTTTCTTAAATCTAAACCTAGAGTTACTATTGAGCGACAGTCTAAGAACTTTGAACTACTGTCAGTAAAAACATTTCCAGCATAATCCCAGCCAAAACCAGCGAACCTAATTTCTTTTTTATGCCACTTCTCCAAATCTTTTAATGACATTCCAAGTTCAATTCCACATTGACTTTGAAGCGACTGGGTGGATTGTATGTCGTAATTGTCATTGTATTGAAAATAGCTTGCTTCAATAAATAAAAGCGAATCAATATCATTGCTCCAACCAAATTTTACTTTGTGATTGTTATAAGGGTTAGTTAAAACCGTTACTTCATATTTTTCAGTTCCTTCAGCATAGAAAGCAATATCGTCTTTCAAGTATGTCTGATCAAAAATTTCATATAAATCTACTTTCGTTTCAATGGTGGCATAGTCTTCGAAAAACACAAACGACTTCTCTTTTTCATCAGGTTTTTCAAATGCATTTTCAGCCAATAGACTATCCATATATAGCTCTGAAGAATCTACACTAGTTGTTTTGGTATTCAATGAGTTTGAATGGTTGGAATAACTTTTTTTTTGTTCACAAGACATTATCATTACTCCAAGTAGTAAGAAGATTAAAACTGATTTGATCATCACCTCTAAGATAAACAAAAAAGCCCCGACATTACTGCCGGGGCTTTCAAAATATATTAGTTAATGCTTATTGTTTAACAAACATTTTTCTTGCACTTGCATCATCAGAGATAAGCTCTAATAAATACGTTCCAGAACTTAGGTTGTTAATGTCAATTTGATTTAAGTTTTCTCCATTAACAACAGTGTTTCTTAACACGATTCTTCCTTCTAAATCATATACAGTATATGATCTGATATCATTTAAATCAGAAGAAACATTTAATATATCAAGAGCTGGACTTGGGAAAACGCTTAATCTAGTGTCAGAAGATTCTGTTAAACCAGTAAAATCAATTGTAGTACAAGTTGACTGATCTTGACATGCTGACTGATTAATAGTTACGCCATAGTTTCCAACCACACCATTTGTTTGTGCAGATGGTGTAAAAGATTGACTATTTGCTCCTGCGATTGGTGCATTTGCATTGTCACAATCGAACCATTGGTAAGTTGCTCCAGGACCAGTATATGTTGCAGTAAGCGTAGCTCCTGATACAGTTACAGCTGGATCAATATCAATTACGATTAAGTTTAATGTAACTACACTATCACAACCTCCAGCAGACGTAAACGTCTCTGTATAAGCACCAGATGTAGTTAAAGTTTGTGTACCAAAGGTATAAGTATCTCCGTCGCAGATATCATCATTGAAAGAACTGTTGAATTGTGTAATCGGAGTTACAGTCTCACTAGGAGAAGTCGCAGTACATCCGTTTAATGATGCTTCAACAAAAAATGTAGTTGCTGAAGTAGGGTTATAACTGTATGTATTCAACGCATTAGCTTGTACACTAGCACCACCCACATTAAAATCATAAACATCAAGTCCTGCTGGGTTAGCTGTTAAGGTCAATGTATTACCAGCACAGATATTACCTCCGAATGCATTAGACGTAATGCTAACGTCTCCGAAAGATAAACCAGCATCCATTAAGAAATCTCCAAATCCAACTACTTCTTGAATACCACCTCCGTTGGCATTAAAACCAAAGTAAGTGTCGTATTTAAAAGAAGGAGAACCTACAGTAGGAAGCGGGAAATAACCTGTTTGCAGCGCCCCTTGTCTAAATCCAAAGTAAACAGTTTGTCCACCATAATCAACTGTACCGTTTAAGAACTCTAATTCTAATGTATTTGTACTAATTGTATCTGCTGCTACGATTGTATGAAGATCAGATGAATCAATAATAGTTCCAGCTGTATTTAATAATACACCTTTAATTTGTCCACCAATAGAAGCGGCATCAGCATTAATGGTTAGCATTACCTTTTTAATTAAAACATCTGCTGGTGAAGTTGGAACATCTAATTTAATTGCAAAAATACCAGAAGTTTGTGCATTATAACCTAAACCACTCGTATTAGCCAGAAATGGCGCTGCACTTTCTCTTTCACAATCTACAAACTGAGCCACTCCTGGAGATGTATTATTCGAAACATCATCATCAGTTGCAGTAGTAGCTGTATAAGTACTTACACCATCAGCAGTAATAGGAATTCCAGTAAAATTAACCGTTGCATAAGCACCTGGTGCAATTGAAGGAATAGTTGCATTTGTAGTAGAAGCATTCGCACCACTTGTTGTAATAGACACAGTAACATTGGTTAAGGTAGTATTTGAATGGTTACCAAAATAACCAACTGCATCTGTAGTAGCAGAGAATGATCTATTCACGCTTCCTAAAGGAACTGTTACACCACTTGCCGATAAATCGTTAGCGTTTGGATTAAGTGCAGGAAGACCTAATCTAATCTCTGGTCTCCAAGAAGACGTTTGAGTTAACGTTGCAGGAGGAGTAGCTGTTGCTGACTCGTCCATCAATGTACCTGCTGTAAGTGAGTTGTTTGACCAAAACGTACAAGGACCATCCGCAAAAGTTGTTCCTGTGTAATCGTAAGCCACATATAAACCACCACCAGTATAAACGAAAGGAGTTGCAGCTGGTATTGGTAAATCAATAGTAGCTTCTCCTGGAGTTTCTGGTAAAGTCATTGGTCCGTTATAAACACTCGTCATACTACCAGTCGCTGTCGCCCAATTCGCAGACTTTGTATTAGTAGCATCACCAGTATTTTCTAAATAGAACTGAATAGTACCAGACGCTGTTCCAGTAACACCTTGAAGTAATGTAAAACCAACAGAGGTAATATTATCTCCATTAACTAATCCAACTACTTCAGCAGCTGGTATAATTAAGTGTGCTCTTAGCCTGGTGTGTGTATTTAACCCGTTAGGAGCTCTCAGCTGAGTAGTTGCACCATTCTGTGCAGGAGACCCTTCTGAAAGATTTACTTGCGCATTTAATCCCACTGCAGTTAGGACTGCTAAGGATAATGAAAGTAGTTTTCTTTTCATAATATATTTTTTAGTTTCCGTAAAAGTATTATAAAACTGTCAAATAATAAAATTTATCAAATAGAAATATTCAAAAAAATCAAAAAAGGATTCCAATATTGGCCATATTTTATGCAAGAAATAAGTTATATGTGATAAGAAGAATTAGCTTACTGTTTGATAAACAGTTTCTTACCAAAATCAGAACCCGCTTTAAATTCTATAACGTAAGTGCCAGACTCTAAATTATTAACGTTAATTTGATGGCTTGCTTTTTTGTTCAAAAATCCGTTTTGAATATGTCGGCCCCTTAAATCATAAATCACATAAGTTATATTACTATCGTTGTTGATGTCTACCTGCATGATGTCAACTACCGGATTAGGGTATATGACAATATCGGAGTCAATAAAGTCTTCTACTCCTGTAAAATCAATGGTCATACAAGGTGATTGTTCACTGCAATCGCCTTGTGTAACCTGAACCGCATAATTCCCAGTTATTCCCAAACTCAATGCGTCAAAACTTTGAGCCGTTGCACCAGGAATTGCCAGGTTATTGTCACAATTAATCCACTGATAAGTTGTATTCGGTCCTGAGGCGCCAACGGTTAATACTCCTCCTGAACTAGAAATGGATAAATCAATATCATCAACCACCAAATTAAGGGTAATGACGCTATCGCAGCCTACGCTATTAGGCACAGTATCGGTATATGCACCTGTTGTACTATAATCTTGTCCTGCGAAATTAAATGTTTCTCCAGCGCAAATATTTTCCGAAAATGACGAGCTACTGGTAGGCAATTCAACTAAATTAAGCGTGATAATACTATCACATCCTCCATTAGATGTTAAGGTATCAATATACTGACCTGATGCAGTTAAAAGTGTCCCATTAAAATCATAGGGGCTACCTGTACAAAAGGTCTCATTTTCGGTTTTGGTGTATTCGGTTACCACTTGAACGGTATAGTTTCCTGTTTGACCTGTACAGGAACTCTTTTCTACTACTATATCATAAGTAGTTGTCGTAGTCGGACTGACTGTAAAACTACCAGTACTATTATTTTGCAAGAGCACATTATTCTCGAAAATTGAATAGTTGTCATAAGCTAAAGGAAACATTCCAATAGTAACAGGGGTTCCGGCACATACTTCTGTTGAAATATCTGCAAATACAATAAAGGGTCGAGGTTCAACTGTAATTAAAACCATAAATGGAGGCAGTGTGTTTTGATAAGTTATTAAACCGCCATTAACGCCAGATGATACATTGATATTTGTAGGAGGATTAAACTGAATTTGAGTCCCTAGCGGGAAATAGCCCGCCCCAGGATTGGCCGTTTGTCTAATTCCCGCAAATACAGTTTGATTGGCATAGTTCACATTTCCATTTAGTAAAGGTAAACTAAGTGGTTGCCCTAGATCACCTGCAGTAATTGTATATGGCAAAGTTGAATCAACTGGTGTGCCTGCACTATTCAATAGTAATCCTTTAATGGTATTGCCCGGACTGGCAGCATTATTTCCCACACGAATATCAATTGATTTAATATTGACTGGTACCAAATTACTTATATTATATTCGACTCCAAGAAACCCTTCACCTGTATTATAACCAACTGAAGCAGTTGCCGGACTTAAATCAGTGTATCCCAAGGAGTCACAGCTAATCTGCTGTGAATACTCAAGTGTATCATTAAACGTCTGTTGATCTGAAGGCACTGTGACACGAATAATCTGATTTGGAACAGCGCCAAATGGAACATTATTAAAAGTAAGCATTTGTGATGCATTAGGTGCTAAAGAAGTGATCGTTTGACTTGTTGAATATGAATTGGAACCTATTAAATTTAAATTAATTGGAACATTGGTTTGGGTTTGGGTTCCTAAATTTAAAACCTCAACATAAACATCATTGTCATCAATTAAAAAAGAATTTCCAACACCATATTCCGGTCTTATTTCTGTAACAGATAAATTATTGGTAAAAGGGTTTACGAATGTAAATCTTATTTCGGGTCTGCTTGCGCTTAGTGTATTGACACTATCAAGCGGCGTAGATGTTGTTGTTGAAGCCGTTCTAGCACTATTTGGAATATCTGTATTGACCCAATAAAAGGCTGGTAAATTTCCGTAAGTGGTTCCTGCATAATCATAAGCGACATAAATACTGCCACCAGTGTACGTGAAAGGCGTCGAAATCACAAAATCAGCAGGACCTACAGTTGTTGGCGGTGCAAAAGGACCATTATAAACTGAAGTCATTGAAGAAACTGCATTATTCCAGTTAGCGGATTTATTATTGACGACATCAGTTGTATTTTCTAAATAAAACTGTAAATTCCCAGAAGCAGGTGCAGAAACACCTTCCTGGATATTAACACCAATTTCTGTAATTACAGTATTTATTGGGATACCCTGTAATTCTGATGCTGGAATGATAAAATGGGTTCGCAAAGTAGAATGTGTATTAACACCATTTGGAGCAATGGCACTACTTCTAAAATTATTATTAATTGGTGCTGTTACTGTTAAATTTTGACCGAATAAGCCAAATGTAGATGAAATTAAAGTCAGTAAAAAAAGTACTTGTGCTTTCATGATTCTTAAGATTAGGGTACTTGCTAAATTTACAAAAAAAAACGATAAGTACGACACATCAATGAAAGCACAGCTTTCTATCTGATAATTAAGTCATAAAAATGCCTAACCCGAAACACAAAACCACTAACCTATCATAAAACCTAAGGCCGAAAAAAATTCATTGATTACGGTTACTGTTTTATAAACATTTTTTTGACACTTATATTATCTGATTTGAACGCTATAATATAAGTACCAGATTCTAAATGATTAACATTAATTTGATGAGGCGTTGTTTTATTCAATGATCCGTGTTGAACGTGTTTGCCTCCTAAATCATAAATCATATAGGAAATGTCACTTTCGTAGTTAACATCTACCCACAACATATCAACTACAGGGTTAGGGTAGATAGAAATATCAGCATCAATAAAGCTTTCTATTCCCGTAAAATCAATCATCATACAGGGTGATTGTTCACTGCAATTACCTCGTGTGACCAGAACTGCATAATTTCCTGTTATCCCTAAACTCAAGGCATCAAAACTTTGAGCCGTTTCTCCAGGAATTGGCGTATTGTTATCACAATTAATCCATTGATAGGTTGTATTAGGTTCCGAAGCGCCAACGGTTAATATGCCGCCTGAGCTAGTAATTGATAAATCAATCCCTACAGTTAAATCTAGTGTGACGGTACTGTCGCAACCCGCAGCATTTGTAAGAATATCAGTATATATCCCAGAGGTTGTTAAGGTCTGTCCCCCAAAAGTATAGGTTTCACCAGAGCAAATATCTTCTGTAATAAAGAAATTACTTGGAGATAGTTCAGTTAAATTAAGAACAATAATACTATCACATCCACCACTTGCGGTTAGGGTATCTGCATACTGGCCAGATGCCGACAAGAGCGTGCCATTAAAATTAAAAGGATCACCCGTGCAAAACGTTTCATTCAAGGTATCGGTATATTCTGATACAACTTGTACAGTGATGGTTCCTGTTGGTCCCACACATGTATTCTTTTCTACCATTACATCATAGATGGTAGTTGCATTGGGATTCAATGTAAAGCTACCTATTGTATTATTCTGAACCAATACGTTGTTCTCAAAAATAGAATAGCTGTCGTAAACCAATGGAAACAGTCCTATATCAACTGGATTACCAGTACATATTGTAGTAGATGGGTTTGAAAACACCGTAAAAGGACGGGGCTCAACCGTAATTAGAATCATTAAAGGATATAAGCCGTTCTGATAAGTTGGAGCACCCCCACCATTTATTGAAAACTCAGCATTTTTATTAATAGGCGGATTGTATTGATACTGCATTGTAAACGGATAGTAAGGAACTGTAGTTGTGGTGGCCGGCTGCCTTATTCCTGCAAAAACAGTTTGATTGGCATAGTCTGTATTTCCATCTAAAAGGGAGAGACTAAGCCGCTGTCCAAGATCTGATGAGGTAATGGTATAAGGTAAAGTAGAATCTATCATCACACCAGCACTGTTTAACAAAATGCCTTTAATGGCATTTCCAATCGATCCTTGATTATCACCCACCATAAAATCAATTGTTTTAATGTTAACCGGCACAAGATTGCTGATATCATACCTCACTGCCAGAATGCCCTCACTAAAACCAAAACCCACTAACGAAGTAGGTGAATCTGAATTGACCAAACCAACTGAATCGCAGCTGATCACCTGTGTGTATTCTAATGTATCGTTGATGGTTTGCTGATCGGTTGGAACAGTAGCCCTAACAATTTGATCACCACTATTCCCAATTGGGACCCCTGTAAATGTAAGTGTTTGTGAAGCACCTGAGGCCAGAGAGGTAATGGTTTGGCTACTTGAAAAACTACTAATACTCGGAATAGATAAGTCAACTGGAATATTAGTAGCGGCTTGAGAGCCTAAATTCGTCACTTCTACCTCTACCTCAGTACTATTCACCATAAAAGGGTTGACGGTTCCAAAATTGGATCGAATACCAGTAACGGCCATATTATTTGTAAATGGATTGGCAAACGAAAACCTTATGGTTGGACGCCAGGTAGATACGACATTTAAGCTGTCACCAGGCGTTGATGTTCCTGTTGCCATGGATCTGCAATTATTGACTAAAGAACTATTTGCGAAATAAGTGGCACCCGTAGTTGCAAAAGAAGTGCCTATATACTCAAAGGCGACATACAAGCCTCCTCCTGAATAAGTAAAAGAATTAGTAATTGTAAAATCTGCTGGCCCTGCAGTCGTCGGTATAGGGAAAGGGCCATTGTAAACTGATGCCATTGGTGTGGTAGCAATGCTCCAGTCTACTGATTTATTATTGGTGACATCATTCGTATTTTCCAGATAAAAGTTTAAGTTTCCTGTGGGTGATCCTACTGCTGGTTGATCTATGATTACACCCAACCCAGTAATCACAGTACCACTAGGAATACCTGTTAATTCAGACGCTGGAATAATGTAATGTACTCTTAGAGTGGTTTGAGCTGCAGTTCCGTTAGGTGCTCTGGCTCCAGTTTCAACACCATTGTATGGTGGTGCAGATACAGTCAGATTTTGGGTAAAGACAAGGCTGCTCAATAATGAGCTCACAAAAAAAAAGAGTAGTTTTAATTTCATAACTTTCAGGCTTATGAACCGTAGATAAATCTACGAAAAAAATAGAAATCCAAAAAAAATATTTAATAAAACGATTATTACCAGCTAATTGGCTTGTAATCCTTTAAAAACTGACCACTCCAATGTTTACCAGAATTAATGCCATCAATAAGTGGGTCGAGTACCCTTGCCGCACCATCCACTATATCTAACGGTGGTTGAAAATCGTGCAATTCTTCTTTTTGTTTGGCCAATTCAATTGGGTCTTCGTCGGTTACCCAACCCGTGTCTACTGCGTTAATAAATACACCATCTTTGGCAAATTCACCTGCTGAAGTATGGGTCAACATATTTAAAGCAGCCTTAGCCATATTGGTATGCGGATGGCGCGGGTTCTTCTTAAAGGTTTCAAACTTTCCTTCCATGGCCGATACATTAATAATATGCTTTTGACCAGTATTTTCTTGACGCATTAGCACCGATAAACGGTTGCACAACACGAAAGGTGCAATGGAATTCACCAATTGGACTTCAACCATTTCTAAAGTCTCAATTTCACCTAGTTTTAATCGCCAACTATTTGTTTTTCTTAAATCTACTTGTTGTAAATCGGCGTCTAACTCACCTTCAGGAAAAACCTCAGCAGATGGTAATGAACTATCGAAACTATATGGAATTTGAGATAATTGAGCAGAAGCTCTTAAACCAATTCCAGGTGCTTCTCCGTGCCACGTAACCGGCATATTTTTTTTATCAACGGTTTGATGGGTCAATGCATTCAAATCTGACAAACAATTTTGATGTGCTTTTAACACCTCTTGAGCAAAGGGTGGCAATTGGTCGAAAGGTAACTCCTCATTAGCCATTAAATGCTTATAAAAGCCAGCAGGACGACGTACCGTTTGTGCTGCGTTATTGATGAGTATATCCAACCGTTTATAGGTCATTTCAATATAATTGCAGAATATTTCTACACTTGGAATATGCCTTAAATCTAACCCATGGATATGCAGCCTATGTCCCCAATCTGTAAAATCTTCTTCTTTCGAAAAACGCAGGGCTGAGTCAACTGGAAATCTTGTGGTTGCAATTACCGTCGCACCAGCACGCAGCATTATTAATACTATATGATATCCTATTTTTAAACGCGACCCGGTCACCACAGCAACCTGTCCAGAAAGGTCGGTGGTTTGAAACCGTTTGGCATAGTTAAAATCACCACAATCATTGCACATGGCGTCGTAAAAATGGTGTAATTCAGTATATTCTTTTCTGCACACATAACAGTTTCTGGCAGATTCTAAAACCTTTTTATCGGCTTGTTTAGGTAATTCTAAAAATGTTGGGGCCACAAAAACAGCCTCTTCTCTGGCCGATCGGATACCTGTTTCTTTTCTGGCATGCTTATCGCGCTCTTGTTGTTTTCGCTTAGCTGCTTTTTTGGCGTCCTTTCTCCTCCGATTCTGCTCTTCTTTGGTTGGCCGAGACAATTTCCCAGCCATGGTCATCAATTCCACGCGTTTGTCCTCTGGTAACTCAAACAATTGGTTCGTATCATTCAATAACCTTTTCAATGTTTCAATGCATTGATCGACGGCTATGTCTTTTTTTTCAGAATCTGATTTCATATGGAATTAATGACAAAGATAAAGGAGATTGCGAAAACTAATTTGAAATTTAGGAATGAGTTACCCCATAATTTTTGAGTATACCAACTCCAGGTCTTCTAATGCCCTATAACCATTTGAAAGCAAAATGAATTCTTTGCCTTTTTTAATTACCGTAGAAGGAAAACCTTTAATGCCCATTTCTGCTGATAGCTGAAAATCAGCATTGGTATAATAACGCGCTTCTTCACTATTAAATAATTCTTCAAACCGCTTAACATTTAATCCTAATTCACTGGCTATATCAAGATAGGTTGCTAATTCATTGGTGTTTTTATTCAAACTATAGAATGCCATTTGAACAGCTTTAAAAAAAGCGTACTCCTTTTCTGGATCTATCATTCTGGCAACAACAACTGCTCTTGAAGCAGGCTCGGTATCGTATACAAAATTTGGATCTGACAAAATACCGTAGGCGAAGTGCTGACCTGTTCGCTCATTAATTTCTACCCAATGTTTTTTTAAAAAATCGGCCATGTCAATTGCCTTTTCAGTATTGTTTGGTCTCAAACCACCTTGAACCATTCGGAGTTTTAACTCTGGATGCGCCGCTATAAACGCATCTAAATTATTCGCAAAACCATAACACCACGAACACATGGTGTCTCCAATATAAATCAATGCATTTTCCTCACTTTTAAGCCAATCAAAATTCATTCTGTAAAGGTAACAGATTCATTCCTCTTATTAAAATAAAAGGTCAGAATAGTGAATTGATTTAGTTTTAGACTGATTTTGGGTAAAAATTAAGTGCAAATCACTACAATTAGTGATTAGACCTATTCGCATAATTTCTATCCTTACGCAATGGATTGCGTCGTTTGTATTTTTTATCAATAGGTGTTCTTTAAGAAACTTATTATGTAGATCCTTGCCCAAAATCCTATAAATAGCCTGACTAATATCAGGCTATTTGTATTATACTCAACTTTTATTGAAAATTAAAACGCTAGCTGTGAGATTATTAATAAATAATTTCTTTTTTATTTTAGATTTATGCAAGATTTTTACAAACCTTCGTCTATATAATTGAAGAGACCGCTTAAAGGGCTTTTGCATGAAATCAGATAAAAAAGACAATCATCAACTGAATTCATTTTTTAAGGACGAATACATGGACTTAAAAAAATATGTTCGATCACGCATTTCTGAGAGCGCTGAAAGAGATGCTGACGACATTATTCAAGATGTGGCTTTAAAATTGTTTTCACGGCATAATGGCTCTCCTATTAATAATGTGGCTGGTTTTGTATACGGCGCCATCAGACATAAAATCATTGATATTATGCGCACAAGAAAGCAAACCACACCCATATATGAAGAATCAGAGGAACGGATCATCAACTTAATGGAATGGTTATATAGCAGAGCCGATAATTCACATTCTGAAAGAATGAAACATGAATTAAAAAAGGCATTGGCCGATCTTAAACCAGACTATAGAGAGGTTATTCTTGCCATAGATTTTGAGCGATTGACTTATAGAGAGTATGCAATTGAAACTGGTACTTCAGAAGGTACATTAATGTCTCGCAGACACAGAGCGCTCTCTATTTTAAATAAAAAATTAGAAAAACAGAAAATTATTAATACTTAAAACCAACATCATGTCAAATTACTTTAAACATAAAATGCGTACAAAAAGTCCCATGGAAATAGTAGGATGGGTTCTGCTTGCTATTATCGGTATCACCGGCCTTATTATTCTATTCGGTTTCATCATCATGTGGCTCTGGAACTGGTTGATGCCAGATCTGTTTGGACTAACTACCATTACTTACTGGCAAGCCATGGGCATATGCTTACTGTCCAAAATATTATTTGGAGGTTTTGGCGGCGGCAGTGGCAGTTCTAAATCGAGTTCCAAAAAAAGACGGTTTGATGATAGTGATTGCGACGACTCAGGAAAAAACGAATTGTCGAAATGGAAATTCTATGACAAATTTTGGGAAGAAGAAGGCAATCAGGCCTTTGAAAATTATGTCGCCCAAAAGAAGTCTAAAAAATCGGAAGAAGAATGACCAATTTTAGAATCCATCAGCCCCCGCAGAATCTGTTAATTTTTAAAACAAACATTGCGTCGAAGCAGGACATAAAAGCTTTGCAAGCCATATTTTCCTCCCATCAGTCAGTTGTAGATTGGTGGGTAGACATTGAGGATATTGACAATGTCATGCGAGTTGAAGTGACTAATAATATGATTGAAGCCGATATTATTTCTTTATTGAAAGCGTCAAGATTTACCTGCGAAATTTTAGACTAATTTTAAGCAGGTTAATTTTTATTACCTTAGCCAAATGTCGATTAAATATCTTGTTATGTTCTTGACCTTATTGGCTTGCTTTTCTTGCACAGAACAGTCAAAATTAGATTGGGAAGGTTGTGAATTAGAGGAACCTCCTCACATCAAAGAGCGGAAAGACTCGCTTAGGCAACTTAACCAATAATATAGCGGTACTGATTTCGCGTTTATTTGGCAAATATGTTCTCCCATAATTTCATTGACTTTCTCTCTTTACCATCTTCATCTAATAAACCGGTATCGCGCCATAGTTGACCCAAATCCTTTATTTCGGCAGGAAACGTTTCCCAAAGGGCATCATAATCTCTATGCGCCCACCATATAATGAACTGATAATTTTTTTCATGCGCATTGAGTAATAATGCTTCCAGATACGCTTCCTGTTCGTTTTCATCACTTGTGATGTTTAAGGATAGACCATTAACCACAAGATCTTCGGCCAGGTGATTGGTTTCAGCAAAGGCAATGGGAATATTCACCTTGCTGTGCAAAAAATCAAATGCGTCTTGGAACTCATTTTTGGTATGGAGTTGCTTGAAAAACGGATAAAAACTAATCGCTGCAAAAGTTCCCTCATTTGCAATTTTTTCAACTTCAGCTAAATAATCAGCATCTGTACTACTCTTATACCAACTGTGCAATGTCAGAGATTCCGCCATGCTTAAGTTAGGGTATTTTGACTTTAATTTAGCCCCAACATTTTCCATTACTGTTCTAAATGCAGGCCAGAGTGAGGGATTATTCACAAATAGTTCATTCGATTCAATAGAATAAACCAAGTAGGTAGGACCTAACTCATCAACCAGGTAAGAAACGTGTTTAAAATAAGCTTCAACCAGTGCGCTATCATTCTGACCATCAAAAGTCGGTTTTGAACCGTCAAAATCTTCCATGATATCACTCCGCCCACCATTCAAAAAACTGATTGACAATAGAAGTTCAGCATTGGCAGGTTTTCTATTGACCTTATCTTTAACTAAATCCGTAAATTCAGTTGGTAATTCAGTACCATTCAACCATGCATTCCAAGGCACTTTATGGTCCATATGTTCGCCATAGACGTCACCATTATTTTTTATGAATTCATATGAATCATTAACATTCGCCAGTGTTGGGCCATATGGCCAGGTTGTAAATCCCATCTTAAACTGACGGTTGTCGATTACTTTTTTCGGATTATCTTTTTTGCAGCTTACTAAAATAGCAAGTACTAAAATGGGTAAAAATAAATACTTCATCATATATAATTTATGGTTAGTCATTACATTAACGACGGTTTAAAAATAGTATTCCCCTACGCTAGTTTACTTAAAATATTGATCAAATACCTTTAGTTCAATTTTTATATGTTCTAAAATAGCTTCTCCTTCTTCTGGACTTGATGTCATGACCATGGCCTCCTTTAAATCTAAAAAAGGCAATAGCCATTTATGCAGTTCCTCATGCGCTTTGCCGGTCATGTCGCATTTTCGAATAAGTTTACTCGTTTGCTTTCCGATATCGTCCCCCAATAATTGATAGTCGACCACCTCTGTACCATCAAATTTTGAAACCAGTTTATTCATTTTTTCAACTGGAGACTTCATTCCCTTGCTTATCTCCCATTTTTCGTTGTTATTTAATTGTAAGTCGTGCGGTGTTTGAGGTTTTACTTCTTCGGTGACAGATAATGCGGACTCAACTTTTTCTGCCTCTAGTGTTGGTTTTGATTCACAACTGTAAATTGTGACTAATAGAAATAATCCTAAGTAGTTTTTAATTTTCATGTTAAGCGGGTTTTAAATAATAATAAAAGATGTTCGATCAGTAACTCCCCTCTGACCAATAACTGATCTCGATATTGATTTAGTGACCAATTGAGCATTTCGAAACGAAAAGCACCCATGGCAATTTGGGTAAGAGCTTCAGCTGGCAGGTCGCAATTCAATACGCCCTTTTTCTGTCCTGCTTCAACTGCAGCCAAAACCTGCTGCTCAGTCATCCGAATCAGGTCTTCAACTGATGGTTTAAAAGGTTGATCAACAATTAAAGCTTTAGAAAATGCTATATCCACAAAATGCGAATGATCGTTAAAAAACAGAAACTGACATTCGAATACCGCTTGAAAGGCATCTTCTGGTTCTAAAAAGGGATCAATCATTAAATAAAGTGCCTCTATTTCTTGCTTGATGTGAGTGAGTACGCCTTCAATAATTTCATTCTTCCCTTTGAAATGGCGGTATAACGCTCCTTCAGTAAAACCAACCCGGTTAGCGATTTTTTTAGTCGTCAACTCTGCTATTCCTTCTTGCTGTATTACCTCGCCAGTTGCTTTAAAAATACCTTTCTGCCTTTTCGAAAACTGAATCACAATAGATAAGTGAATATTTACTTACAAATATAAACAAATATATTTAACCAAAAAAGAGAGCCGCTAGCGGCTCTCTTTTTATTCTACTCATTAAGGTTTTTTTTACATTAAAATATCATTCTTGGAAGCAATAGGTTTAGGCAAATCTGTTTCACCTAGCATTTCCCTCAGGTCAATCTCAATGGTTCTGCATAAAGACAGCATAGGAATATCGTTAGCCATCCCCTGAAATGGGTTTTCAGTATAATCAGCTACTACTTCCATCATCACATATACCCATCCGATTAGCGCTGTGATTGGAATTGACAACCAAAAGCCCCAATCACCAACAGCCATTAATTCAGGAATCATACTAAATGGTAATAGCATGATAAAAATACCAACAAAATATCGGCTAATATTGGCATATTGTCGTGGAAAAGGGAATTTCTTAATTCGTTCGGCTTTACCCTGATGGTCGTATAATTTTTCAAGCACTTGTGCCATTTCCATGTGCCGAAAACTATCAATTCGACCTTCTCCGTGCAACCGACTAATATCTCTGGATTGTTCGTTGACAATTTGAGTCGCTGTATTTTGAGCTTCAATTAAGTGTTGTTGTTCTTCAGGCAATAAAAAATGCTTTAATTCAATTTTTGTCACCTCATCATCAAGCATTCCAACCCCAAAATACCGTTGGTAATAACGGGCCAATTTCCCAACGGAGCCTCTCTGGTTAGCATGTTCCCAAGGGGTAACAATCAAGAGTTGACTTCTGAGCGCATATAGCCAGGCAATGTGTCTGTAAATTAGTCGTTTTTTGATGCTTTTTAGCGTATCGTCGTTTACGGGTCGATCAGAAAATTGATTATTAACAAACCCGTCCACGTGCATTCCCCAGGTTCGGCTGCTGTTTACAATTGCCCCCCATATTTTGCGAGCTTCCCACATCCGATCGTAAGCCTGGTTATTTTTAAAACCAACATAAAATGCTACGGCCGTACCAATCACTGACAATGGTAACCATGGGATGGTTATTTTAATGATATCAAAATAATAAAGCGTGGCGATTCCACTCATCAATAATAATAACCAAATGATGTGATGACCCGACCATCTGATGAGCCGGCCTATGCTCATGGACTTCGCTATAATCATAAATAAATTTTAGTTTAACTGCCTGTATGCACTTGGGGTTTGCCCCGTTTTTTTCTTAAATACCTTACTAAAGTGTTGTGGGTATTCATACCCTAAACCATATGCTATTTCGCTTAATGAAACTGTAGTGCCTAATAACTTGTTTTTGGCCTTATTGACTACAAAATCTTGGATGTGCTCCTGAGTATTTTTACCTGTTTCTTTTTTAAGCAAGTCGCCCAAGTAATTGGCCGACATGTTCAATTCTTTGGCACAAAAACTAACTGTTGGCAACCCCAAATCTATTTGTTTATTGGTTTGGTAATAGTCTTTCAATACGCTTTCAAACTTACTAATTAAATCTTTATTCAGATTGGTCCGGGTATAAAATTGACGGTCGTAATAACGGGTGCAATACCCTAAAAATAATTCTAAATTACTGATAATTAAGGCCTGGCTATGTTGGTCGATATTCTGCCCTATTTCAATTTGAATTTTTTGAACAATATCATATAATATTTGTTTTTCATGATCGGAAATATGAAGTGCTTCGTGTACCTCATAATCAAAAAAAGCGAATTGATCTATGATGTTATTAAGGGCTGATTTTCTGATTAAATCAGGATGAAACATCAACACATAACCCTCTGCGTTGGCCACATTACCTTCAGCACCTGCTGATGAAAGCACCTGTCCTGGTTTAATAAAGGCCAATGTCCCTTCTTCAAAATCGTAGGTATTTCTACCGTATCCTATTTGGCATTCCACGCCACTTTTCATCCAAATTTGGAACAAATCAATTCTGACCCGATATCCTTTTGGAACTCGACCAAAGTCCAGTTCTTTCTGTTCAACCACCGAAATTAATGGATGTGTTGGCTTCTGAAGTCCTAAGGATTCATGTGCCTTAGAAATGCTATCCATAATAACTAAATCGTCCATCTTATTGTTTTGGTTTTAAAATACCTTCATCTATTAATAACTGAAAGGACTCAACCATGGTCTCTTTTAACGGTCGGAACTGAACGCCCAAATCCTTTTTAATTTTAGAATTATCGGCATTAAATGCAATATTTACATTATTTCTGATGTATTTTCTAGAAAACAATTTATTCACCCAAGGTCCAATAGCAACCAGTAACCATTTTGGTAGTGCTTTAGATGGAATTGGTAATTTATCTCCAAATTTGTTTGCCAGGGTTTGAGCCATCTCCAAAAAATTGGTGTTATGTCCTGAAGTGATGTAACGCCCCTGAGCTTCCGATACAAAACCGGCTTGGTAATGTGCTTCTGCTAAATCCCTGACATCAACTACGCCAACACCCATTTTAGGTACACCTGCTTTCATGGTGCCATCTCCCAATTGTCTTAAAATATTATAGCTTTCGGATGTAATGGCCTTCGTATTTAACGCTGGACCCATGACAAAGGATGGATTAATGGTGACCAAATCCCATTGGTTTTGCGCTTTTTCCATTTCCCATGCTTTTTTTTCTGCCAAAGTCTTAGAATAGGAGTACGGTTGATAATCTAATGATGCCGTCGTATTCCAAACCTCTTCTGTAATCACACCATTTGGTGCATTTTGCGTGTCAATCGCATCTGTATAAATAGCAGCACAACTACTGGTCACCACCACTCTTTTTACACTCGGAGTAGCACTAGCAGTATCTAATACATTCGCTGTACCCTGCTCAGCAGGTTCTATTAAATCCTTTTGAGGATTTTTAACATCAATGACGAATGGTGAGGCGGTATGATAAACCAATTCACAATCTTTCATGGCCTCAACATAGGCATTTTTTGTCAGCAAGTCAGCCTTAAAAAGTTTCAAAGTCCCTTTCGTTTCGTCTGCTGCTTTTTTTAAATGCCCTACCTTCGCCTCGTTATCTGGATTTCGCACGGCCGCATGCACGGTAATGCCATCTTCTAATAATCGTTTTACTAGCCAACTCGCTACATATCCGTTGGCTCCCGTTACCATTACTGGTTTTGTTTTATCTATTGCTGTCATAATTGAATTTTAATAATACAAAGATGCCATGATAAAACCAAGTAAATGTATACAGATTACTGTTTGACGTATATATTTCTTTTGAGATTTAAAAATAGTTGGTGAAGAAAACCGTCAATATTACTTCTGCTCAATGGCTATTAAACGATCCTCAGTGTAAAAAGGCTCAGACAGACACTGTTTCTTATAACCTTGTTTGGAAATAAGTAGAGTATACGATTCATCACATTTTTTAATACCGCATGAATAGTGGCTGAACACATCAAAATAACCCAATGAATCGCTTTTAACTGTGAATTCATCAAAGGAAGACTTAAAATTTAATTCTACTTCCGAAACACCCTTTTCAGTTTCACTGTCAATCACTCTACCCTCCATACCTGTAATACCATCACAAGCAAAAATTAAAAATGGAATGACAAGGAAAAAATTTGAGACTTTCAAAACCATTGTTAAACCATTTTAATACATACAACTTAAAAAAATAAGAGTTGTCTGAAGGAATAAAATTATTTTTCACTTCTCATTTTGCGGCCTCTCGTAAGTCAAGCCATAAATCCGAATAAATCAATTTCATTTTTTCCAAAAAGCTAAACGTGCCTGTATTGGTAAACACACCAATAGTCGTTTTATTTTGAATATTATGATAAACATAACACGAGGAGCCAGGAAATAAGCCAGTATGACCAATCCAGTCTCCTTCATCAGTTTCTATCACCATAAAACCATGGCTGTAACTTGTATTCATTCTGTTTTCAGCTGGTTCAGGTACCCAATTGGTTTTAATGCGATTTAACATGGCCTCTCCAACCAGTTCACCGTTGAATACACCCTCATAAAATCTTACCATATTCGTTGGTGAGGCAATCACACCGCCCGAACCTAATATATAAGCGTTCACCCTAATTTCTAATTCAGAAATATTCTCATACTGGCCATTATTATACTGATCCCAGTAACTCGCCACCAAGCCTTTCGGTGATGGAAATTCGTCGTTATGATAATACATCTCTAGTCCAAGTGGTTTAAAAATGCGTGTCTCAAAAGCTTCAATATGGCTCCCCTCAAGCCGATCAATGATGAGTGACAATAGCATAAAATTCGGATCGGCATAGACATGCTTTTCGCCTGGAGCCTGCAATGGCTTTCGGTTCTTTAGAATAGACAATAATTCTGCGGTAGTGTAGGTCTTTTGGGGATCATTCATTAGTTTTTCAAAAAAGCTGATGTCAAAAATATCGGGTATACCGGACGTCTGCTGTAATAAATGTTCTATGGTCACCTCATCAATGTTTGGGATATAAGATTGAATGTCTTCGTTCAATAACGCCTTTATTTTGGTATCAAATGTTAATTTACCTTCCTCAATGAGCTGAAGAATAACAATGCCTGTAAAAGACTTTGCCAAACTTGCTGTTTGCTGCAAATGACAAGAATTTAAAGGAAGATTGTCTTCTATATTGGCGTAGCCAGAAGACCCCACCCAAGTATCGCTATCGGGTTTGGAAATCACCACCGACAAGCCCACAACCCCGTTTTTAGAATAGCGATCTAAAATAGACTGGTAAGTCTCGTGATTTGGGTGTGCTTCTGTCCCCAATGGGCAATCAATATTGGCAACCTGATAATAGGTATCTTTTTGACAAGCCGCAATTCCTGAAAGGATAAGTAGGCATGCGATTGAATAATTCTTAATTTTCATCATTAAATTGTTTTTAGGTTAAATCGGGCTCCTATTTTTAAAAAACCGCTTGGTCGGATGGTAATCAGGCTCCAGTAATAGGTACTGGCCATCCATTGGTAACTAACAAAAGGCGTCCAGTCTCTATTGAATTTGCCTAAGCGATACCCCAACTGTAAATGGATATTGGCTGCTGATGCCCCAACACCGGGATCACTCACTTTTTCATAAGTCCCATTGGTGTTTAAACTATAAATGGGTGAAGGATGAAAGCCATGGAAATAGCCTAACCCTAATGAAACGTCGACCGCTAATCCAAAATCGGCCCGATATCGCCAACCAATATTGGTATGCCCATACAACGCTGAACCAGCCGACCGATTCAAAAAGCCACCAAATTCAAGACTTTGGTAAAAGGTGGTTTTAGGACGTTGCCTGTAATGGTATTCTGAACCTACCGACAGGCCCGGATAAACAGGTGTCAACCGAAATACTTGTGACCCTGGAAAGGCCCAACTTTGGTTGATTAAAGCCACTGAAAGTGGAAAATTTTGAACCGTTTTATCGGTTTTGGTGTCTTGCGCAAGTCCCTGGTGATTGAACCACCATACAAAAACCAGACAGAGCACATACTGAAATGTTTTAATCATGTTTAGTCATTTAAATTGATGCACAAATCAATGACTAATTACAATGATACACAATCGGGAAAGGGTATGAAATTGTCCTGAAAATCAAATATCATACAAAAGTATGACATGGCACTTGGGCTAGGTAGTGGCTAATTTACTTCTAATTTTACTCAAATATTCCTGACTCATATTTAAGTATGAAGCTAAAGCATGCTGAGGAACGCGCATTTCAATTTCTGCATATTGTTTGTGAAAATCCAAATACCGTTCTTCAGCCGACTTTTGTAAATTAGAAATCATTCGCTTTTGAGCGTATGCAAACCCTCGTTGCGCAGCAATTCTATATAATTTTTGCATGGCTGGATATTGATCACACAATGCCTCAAAGGCTTGTTTTGGAATATCTGCGATAATAGAATCCTCTAGCGCTTCAATGTAAAGGGTAGCTGGTTCTCCTGAAATATAGCTCCTTAAGTCATTAATATACCAGTCGTCAATCGCAAATTGAATGGTTTGTTCATTTCCAGAATCGTCTATAAAAAAAGCCCTAAAGGTGCCTTTCACCACATAAGTTTCGTGTTGGCGAGGAAAACCTGGTTGGGCAATTAATTGTCGTTTCCTTATCTTTCTAAATTGTAATATATTCAGGTAATCATTAATTAAATCCTCTTCAGTATGGTTCAATAAATCATTTAACTTCTGTCTTATCCGTAATTTATACTCATCCATATCTCAATATTTAGACATTCAGGGAATATCAAAAATATTGATTTTGAGACGAAATACATTGATTTATGAAATTAAATTAATCCGTCTGACTCAAGTTGTTCGAATTGATCGTATAGGGTTTCCTTTGTGTCTCTATAATTAATCCCCAATTTATGGATAGATTTCGAATTGTTGAATTTTAAATCGTGACCAACATTGTTAAGAATAAACTTTCGAGATGTTCCGGATATCGGTGCCATTAACCAGGCTATCCACTTAGGGAATACCCGATTAGGAAATGCGTATTTTTTTCCGTATTTCGCTTTTAATATATCAGCCATCTCTTTCATAGTTAATGTCTCATTCAAAAGAATATGTCGGCCTTGTGCTTGAGGGTCGAAAGCAGCTGTAATATGCGCCTGGGCCACATTACGTACATCAACAAACGGTAATTTTAAATCCGCTACACCTAACTTAGAACGACCATCTGCTAAACTAATCAAAAGGTTAATTGTTGCCGATTGACTATTTTTTGTTAGCGAGGGCCCCCAAATGCCAGCAGGGTTAATGGTGACGAGATCCCATCTTTCTTGCATCTCACAAATTTCCCAGGCCCGTTTTTCAGCCCTGACCTTAGAGTACGGATAAGGCATGTGCTCAGTACTGCTAGTGGTATTCCAATCCGATTCATCTAATGCGGTCTTCCCCGATTTGACATAGTCAATATTATCACCGAAAATAGAAACCACACTACTCGTTAACACAACCCTTTTAACCGAAGGCGTTTTATTAACGCTCTTAAGGACATTTTCAGTGCCTTTTAAGGCTGGATTTAGTAAATCCTTCACCGGATCTTTAACGCTTAAAATAAAAGGAGAAGCGGTGTGGAACACAACTTCACATCCTTGCATAGCTGCATCAAAATTGCCTTCATTAAGTAAATCCGCTTTAAAAAAATGCAGTTGACCACTTGCCGTTTTGGCAATGCGTTCTAAATGCTCGGTACTGCTTTTCTTTTGTGGATTTCTGACGGTAGCGTGAACCGTATGACCGGCTTCCAATAAGTATTTAATGATCCATCCGGCTAAGTATCCGCTGGCACCTGTCACAAGCATAGGCGCGTTTGTATTAATTGCTTTCATTTGAAAATTGATTAAAAAGTAGGGTTATTATTTCTGATTTTTCCACCTGCCATTAAGAAAAAGAGCCGCGAAAAGGTATCAATGGGCTGAATGGCATCCCAATGCTCGGCCAATTTTCCGTTTTCGAGCCTAAAAGTATCGGTAATAATAAATCCCTTTTTCTCGTTAGCGCGGTGTTTGGCTTTAAAAGTTGCATGGCTGTGTAGGACAACAAAATCGCCGCTCACAATAATGCGTTTGACATCAAAGGCATATTCAGGAAACCGCTTGGTGACATTTTTCACATAACTAATAAGCCCAGGAACATCATTTGGTATGGCCCTGTTATGCTGTAAATATGACCCTTCGCCATAGTGCTTAAGGGTGTATTCAAAATCATGCTCGTTCATTAAATGCTGAAAAAAATCAACGACTACTTTTGCGTTATCCGTTTCCTGTTGCGTCCAGCTCTCCTGAAGATGGTCGTTGAATTCTATTTTAGGTATCGATACCTCTTGTGCTAATCCCATAGTACTAAAAATTAAAAAGATGAATAATTGTTTAACATGTCTCATTTGTTCTGTTTTTTTGACAGTACAAAGGTGAGGAGAATGAAATGGTGGAAAAATGAACTGGATTAAAAAAAATCTTGAACTAGTTCAAGATTTTGTCAAAACAGAAGCCATAAGGCCTTGGCGATCTGGTTAACTGGAACGACTTAATAAATTCAGTAATTCCATTTTATTGCCCACATTGGCTTTTTTATAAATGCGCGACACATGGGTTTTAACAGTTGGCAAAGAAATGAACAGCTTATCTGCAATATCATTATAGGTATGTCCTTTAAGAATGAGTTCAACCACTTCTAATTCTCTTGGGGTAAAATGATAATTTTTAATGTTCTGCTCGTTGACCGAATTGGAAGCTGAAAACAAAGAGAGGCGTTTTATATCGTCCAGAAACTTACCTCCTGCCAGAAAAATAAATAAAAAGGGTAAGGTTAATCCTGATTTAGACTGGACAGTGCTCAGGACATCTATTTGGTCAGAAAACAAGTCTAAAAACAAGGTAATGGGAAGCACAATAAAACAAACCATAGCCGTGATGCGTTCAATTTTTTCACGGTGCTTAACTCTGGCGGTTGGCTTAGCGGTTCTGATGATTGACATGGCGTACATGACCGACACCAATAAATACGTCATTACGATTTGATCCGCCCATAAATGCTCTTCAAAAAAATGTTCAATCAATGCCAATATAAGCGCGATACTAAAACCTATAACCAGTCCCTTTTTAATGAGCGGATTCGGTTCAAATTGCCGCTCAGCAAAGGTATTGAAGACTGTACTTAAGCCAACAAGTAAAACTGGAATCTGGATGATCAAATTAGAGTCTAACCAATCAGGATAGTCGTAAAAGTCAAGAAATCGGCTGATGGTAATGGCCACAATCAATAACAAAAAAGCAACCGTTAAAAAAATAGTTTCTATGTATTCAATGTGCCGTTTATAGCAAATAATAGCTAAAAATAAGGTCATTACCCCTAAGGTATAAGCGAAAATCAGTACAACAATCTCAAATATTTCCATCATTAATCTGTTACGAATATAGAACCATTCTTTTAGCTCTGATTGATTTTTGACTTAAATCTTAAGGTAAAGTTGATGATTTGGATTTGAATGTGTATCTGAAATACGAAAATCATATTTACCCACAATTTGAAACCCTAATTTCTGATAGAATCGAATGGCCCTATGGTTTTCTATCCACGTAAACAGCCAAATCCCAGATTGGTTATTTTCACGAGCGAATTTCACATTGACGTCAAATAATCTTTTCCCCAACCCTAAGCCATGTGCTTCCTCTAAAACATAAATGCGTTCTAGCTTAGCGATATTTTGTTCTGCAACACTATTCGTGCTCGTGTTCAAAATGAGCTTAGAATAACCAACCAATTTTTGATCGTCATAAATGAGGTAATACCTATTGTTAGGGTCCGACAGTTCTTCATTGAAAACGGCCTCTAAAAAATTTAAGGACATATAATTATTGATCTCAGATTCCGAAGCACTGTGTCCATGAGATTGCTTAAAGGTTGTCCTTGCCAATTCGGCTAATGGAATGGCATCTAATATGGTGGCTTCTCTTATTTTGTTCATTGGTCATTATTAGCAACGAATTTAATAAGATTTAAACTAAAATACCAAGCAACTTTTTTGTGGCCAGGTGTGTACTTCAAGAAACAAATCAATAGTGTAATGAAAAAAGCGATTAAAATAATGGCCATCACTTTAGCCATCTTTGCCATGAACTCCTGCATTGTATGCAAAAAACCATTAGTAGAACCCTCAACTGAGCAAGAAGAGGCAATTGACAGACCAATTACGGATTTGGAATATCAACGTTAAGGTAAACTGAAGGCGTTATGCTTTGATCATTTGTCTAACGAGTTCGCCATCATCAGTTCTTATTTTTAGAAAATAGAGGCCCTTTGGCAATACCTCTAAATGAGTAATGATATTGTTGTTCACCACACCTGATTTAACCACCTGACCGGTTACGTTAATAATTTTGTAAGCTGTATTTGAAGGAACAAATTCTAATCTGATTTGATCAGTAACTGGATTAGGGTAAATATTAAATGCTAAAGCTGATGGTTTAGCTACCCCTGCGGTAACCGGACCTACTGTAAACGAAAAAGTAGAATCATGATCTGGCGCTATTCCCGCTACACAAGGTGCCGGCGAAATCCCAGTTGTTAAAAATAAATTAAAATTGTAATTCCCAGCAGGAAGCGGATTTATTTTAAACGTATCGGTGGTAGGGCATATTACAGCCAAGGCACCGACGCAATGGTGCGTATTGGCTTGCAAATTATTACCACTTAAAGAATAGGACAAATTATCAAGTTCGCAATCACCACTAGTGAACTGAAGACCCGCATAAATATATATCGTATCAGTGCTCATTGGATTAACTGGGCTCATAGAAAAGGAAGTAATTGTACCTTGCGCACCAGCAAAAAAAGTACAGATAAAGAGACAGAAAAGAGATATTGAATGCTTCATAAGACCTGCGTTTATTCATTTGATGCATATTGTTTAGAATAGGTTGCATCAAGATGGTATAAATTGTTTTTCCGCCTTTAAAACCAACATATTTCCTTTGACCAATTTAACCCCTTAACTCAACCCAAAAGCCATTAAATTAAAGCAAAAAACTTATGCGAGCACTTATATTCTTTTCCATTTTGAGTATCTCATATTCATTAATGGGTCAAAGCGATAGCATCAATCAACTAGATCAGAAATACCTTAATAAGGTCAATAGCCTTGACAAAATGATTACTACACTTTACACCGTTATTTCTGGAGAAAAAGGTGAAGTAAGAAATTGGGAATTGTTCCATTACCTCTATAAAGATGGCGCACAAATGATTCCAACCGGCCAATCTCAATCTGGAGATTATCAACTGCGCTACATCAAACCTGAAGACTATGTTCAAAGTTCCGGGAAATGGTTGATGGAAAACGGGTTTTATGAATCAGAAATCCATAGAGATGTGCAGCAATTTGGTCATATCGCTCATGTATTTAGTACCTACGAATGTTTTCATTCTAAAGCGGACAAAACACCATTTATGCGTGGCATTAATAGCATCCAATTGATGAATGATGGCAAGCGGTGGTGGGTTGTTAATATCTACTGGGCACAAGAGTCTGAAAATAATCCAATTCCTAAACAATTTGGCGGGTAGGGTGCTTAAGCTTCGACTCCGCTCAGCGTTCGCAATAGGAATACAGAATTATAGGTTGACAATACATTGAATGCTCTCGGTACTTTAAACTGATGAACCCTGAGTTCATTAAAAGGTAACAAACTACATCAAGACGCGCTCATTTTTACTCTTTACTTACGTCTTAGCTCAGTGATTCCTTACAGGTATTGAACTCTTTGATTTTAATGTAACAAGCAGTACATTGAGCGTAGCCGAAATGCACTGTATGCTTATACTAAATCTCAAATTTAAACCCAGTCAATTCCTCTGACACCGTCCATAATTTAGCAGCCACTTCTTCATTATACGCTCTTGGTTTCGCTTTAACTTTAGCGGGTGGCCCTTTCATTTCTCTAAAGCCAACCGGTCCAAAATAATCGCCACCCTGAACGTCTTCATCCAATGCTGCCATAATGGTTGGCAATGCCCCTTTCGCTGGCTTATGCGTCATCAAAATAAAAATAGGCATTAGCAAGTAATACGCTAATTTTGGTATATGCCTGCCTAACTCTGTAGTAGCCACTCCTGGATGTGATGCGACAGATAATGCTTGTTTATTAGAAGCTTTGAGTCTACGGTTTAACTCTTGGGTAAATAATAAATCTGCCAGCTTGCTCTGACTGTAGGCCGTCATTTTAGAATACGATTGTTCTGAGTTTAAATCTTTAAAATTAATGACTCCTCCCTCATGGGCCTTACTGCTCAAGGTCACAATGCGAGAACCTTGTGTTTTATTCAAAACATTAATGAGCAAACCAGTTAGTAAAAAATGGCTAAAATAATTCACCCCCATTTGGCTTTCGAATCCATCCTTTGTTTTCTGAAAAGGAGGAATCATGATCCCTGCATTATTCACTAATAAATCTAACCGATCGTATTGTTTTAAAAATTCAGCGGCAAAAGTTCTAACAGAGGCCAAGTCCATTAAATCAATGGGAATGAAGACTAATTTGGCACTGGGTACTTCTTTCTTGATTTTTGCAATAGCCTCTTCTGCTTTTTCAGCATTCCGACAAGCCATCACCACTTCAATTTCTTTTTGCACAAATGCCAAAGCTGTTTCATACCCTAGACCAGTATTCGCTCCGGTCACAATCGCCACTCGGCCTTTTTGGTTGGGAATGGCATCCAATTTGAATGTTTTACTCATAGTGTTAAAGGTAGTGAAAAATTGAAAGAGGTTGTGCTATAGATAAAGAAGAAACAATCCCCTGAAATTATAATTTGAAACTCTTAACTTTTGATATCTTGAACATCAAAAACTTCGAATCGGAAAGGTAGTACGAGTTGCATCATTTTTTAAAATTTCCACTGTTTCACCTGTCGAAAAATTTAAAGCTTCACAATAATCCGAAGACACTTCGGAAGAGGACATATAAATTTGTCCGATCCAACCATATGGATTATTTTGATTCACATAAATCTCGTCGTATATTAACTGCAATTCATCAATAGAAGGCATATAATAATCTGAATACGCCCTTTGCTCGTAACGGGCACAATTTCCAGCCAGTGTGCTTGATCCGCATTCTTGAATAATCTTGGTTGTATTAAGTTGTCCGGTACCTACACTTCGTCCAGTTTGTTGCATATAGGTATTAGGGCATCCCCATTTTTTAGTCAAACTGAGGGGGTCAAAGGCAGTGACTTCAATCCCTCCTCCTATACCATCAGAATATATAATTGGTCCGCCTGCCTCACCGCAACCCAAGCCAGAACAGGTTGTCTCGAAAGATTCCAATTCACTGTATTTGACGTATCCATCATAAACGGAGAACAAACGATAATAATAAGTTCTATTTGGCAATAAATTCTCCAACTTAAAAACTAAAACCTCAGCGTCCGGGTCTGCAATTATTCTACCATCTTGACCAAATGGATAATCAATTGAATTATAATAACCACTACTAAGGTAAATAGTAGTATCTAAAGACCATAATAAACCTTTTGAGTCTAAGCCTTTCTCAGAACTAATCCTAACCTCTATGGTGCTTAAAGGACTATTGGTAGAAGTGACTGTTGAGGCAAAATTAACGGTATAATTTTTTTCCTTGCCACAACCTGACGTAATGACTAATACAATAAAAAACCAACCATATTTCTTAAATTGCTTCATCATTAAAATCTTAAATACCATGAACACATTGGTACTGGTAGTAAACGCGTTAATTTTGGATTGTTATAGTTGTTATACGTAAAACCGATAGTGCTATGTTGCGCAATACCCGCCATAGTAAACTGAAATGCCCTTTTTTCCACTTTCTGAAAACGAAGCCCCGGCATAATAAAGGCTACTATTTCAGTTCCTTTACGAGAGACTCTTGGCCCTAATGCATCAACCCCAGAAATATCTTTAAACCAAAAAACCGTAAAATAATTCCTTCTTTTCGATACAGATACCATGGCGTCAAAAACAAAACTCCACCCGTTTCCTATCGGATAAATCCCAGCAATTGATGATACTGATGATTGCCTTAAATCGGTATTGTAGGTATTCCCTGATTGATTAAAAATTACACCAGTTTTGGTCCCAAAATCTAATTTAGCTAAACCCAAACCACTAGAAATACTAATGCTTCTGCTTCTATCCCCAAATGTCAGAGTGGCGGTATGCAATCCTGCCCACGACCTCCCTTGATATAAATACCCAATACTAAACATACTGGAATGAATTGAAAAATTTACCTTTTTGTGTTTTGTTGGAATGGTATACTTAGCCGACATACCTACTGGTGATGCAATCCATGTACTCATAAAACCTAAAGATAAGCGATTGGTAAGGCCCAAATGAAATTCAGGGCCGTATAGATGAATTAAACTATAATGGTTGCCCTTTCCCTGTGGGATCGCACTTTGCGTATAATAGTAACGCGTTCCAAAGGGAATAGCCCTTACCCCTTCTATACCAATAGATCGCTCCTTGATAAATTCAATCGATTCTATATCTGAGGCATTGATGTGATAAAGTTCGCCATCTTTTATTTTCAATATCAGTTCGTCATCATCATACTTAATCATCTGACCGATATACACTGTTTTATCGTGTTGAATCACTTTTACAATCGATACATTTTGTTTGATCACCGTATCCCTAATCACCTGCGCAACTAATCCTTTTGCAGAGATGAACACTAAACTTATCAATAGAATTTTAAAGATACGCACCTAAGAATTTTCACAATGTTATTGGCTATAAATATATGTATTTAATTGATAGCTAATATTAAATAGTATCAATTTCAATTCTAAAATCTGATTCATAACCAGGAGGATATTCAATTGATTCATCAATAATTGGTTGGTAATTCAGGCTATTACCATTTGTTGGAGAATTCTGATTCACATTAATACTTGGTGAATTAGGTGACAATGGGTCAGAACCTGTCATAAAATAGGTAACTATCAGGGCTATCATTATTATTACTGCATAAATAACCTTAGCTAAATCCCATCCATCAGATTCGTCTTTCGAAAAGGCGACAATTAATGCTAAAAAGCTTGCTACTAATGTGAGCCAAAAAAATGATGCCATAATTTTTATTTAAATAGTCTTTAAAAGATTGTAAAGTTATTTTTTTGCATTTTATATTTGATGTTTAACCGTATCGAATAGCTCAGTATTAGTCAATCATAACTATCAAACAGTGATTTTTGGTAAACATCACCTTTAAATTTATTGATTAGTTCTCTGATGAATTCATAATGCTTTACATAATGATTTGGTATAAAAATCAATTTGATGTTTTTACGTTCTAATAAGGCCTTTTTAATCTTGTCTGACTCGATTGTTCTTTTATTCGAATAATGCTCCTTGCCGTTCAATTCAAATACAACCATTGGTTGACTGCCCTGATAAAGCACGCCGTCAAATTCTTTTTTATTAACAAGCGGATTGTTTTTTTCCTCCGGAAACACATCAGTGATTTTTACATTACGTCCAAACTTGCTCCCTTGCGTTGAACAGTAATGACTCATTGTTGAATAAAACTCGTTTTCGAATTCTGAATTATTAGAGAATCCAATCGTGAGTTTATTAACTAAGCTCGGTGAAACATCTGTTGTTCCATTTTTTTCCACATAATTAATCAAAGCATATAAATCGTCATCTTTTTTCGATAGAATATCTATTGCTTTTCTATCACTCACAACAATTAGTTTTTCTTTTGCTCTTGTCACCCCCACATTTATTAACTGGCTATTGTCTTTAATCCAATCGTATGTTCTTGGTGTAGTACTTTTAGATAGTGCCGTTGATATAATGATTGTTCTATTTTCTTGTCCTTGAATTTTATGAATGGTTCCACAACTGACTGAATGATCTATTTCATTTTTTTCCTTGGCTTCACTTAAATAGTGATTAATAACCTCTTCCTGATTTCGAAAAGGAGTAATGATAAAAACATCAGATAAGTTGTTTGCTTTTATATACTCAACAATTGCATTGGCTTCTTCCAGTTGCGAGTTTTTATTTTTCTGGTTAATATTATTTACATTCAATAATAATACCTCACCTTTGTTTTTAAGTGCTGAAAGGTCTAATCTGTTTTCATAAAAACGTTTATTGGAATAGTCTATAATTGTTTTGCCACAACGGTAATGGTATCGCAATAAAATATCTCTTGAAATATTATCTATTCGCTTATAAACAGATAGTATTGAATTGTTGAAATAATTATATGTTTCATCAATGCCAAATTGTGTCATTAATTTTTCATTTTTGCTTTCCTCAAAAACGACGATTGGTTTTAACTGATTAGTATCACCAATTAAAACCATGTTTGAGCACTTAGAAATTGGAATCAAACTAGTAGCAATGTCTGATTGACCGGCTTCATCAATAGTCAATAAATCAAATTTGAATTTACTGCCCAATTTTCGACTGGATAGGTTGGTTGAAAGCACAACAGGAAATACTTTAGTGAAGAGTTTTAAATGCTCGTCAATAGAAATCCATTTATTAAATTCTTTTACTTGTTCCTGTTCATTTTGAATATACAAAATCTCTACCAAGGCTTTATAATTTTTACTTTTTAACCGTTTGACGTGTTTCAAGGATTCAAAATAGAAAAATTGTAGTAACTGGTGATTATCTCTAATACTCTCAAAAACGCCCATCACATTATCGTCAGTTGTTTCTGGTATTTCAGCGATTCTTTCTTCCAATTTCCTTTTCTGTTCTTTGAGCCGGAAAGTTGCACCATCATCTTTTGAAAGTAATTTGTTTATGAACTCTAGATTTTGCTCTAAATCAACTCTGAGTTCATAATTCTTTAATTTCTCCGCTAATTTTGCATTGTTTATTTTTGACTGTTCCTTTAAATTGAAAAGCAGTTTTTCTTTAGGTATATCTTTTGATTTAAATTCATAAAGCCTTTTTATTTTTTTTAGAGATTCAGCAACATACTTATTGTTTCCAAGTCGTATAATCGGAAACAAAATCTCTTTGCTTCTATATTGTCCTAAATGCAATTTATCCCTAATGCCATCAATGGGTATATTATTATTAGATGTAATTAACAGTGTTTTATTGTTCGTTAAACAATTGATGACAATGTTAAGGATGGTTTGCGTTTTTCCTGTGCCTGGTGGTCCTTCCACATAGGTAATAGGATATTTTAAGGAATTATAAACGGTGCGAAGTTGGTCTATGTTCACATTGTCATCATACAATACAATATGGGGTTCTTTTCTATTTCTTCTATCAATCAAAGATAGATTTTGGAAGAATGCTTTTAGTGGCACTTGAATGTCTTTACCAGTATGCTCATCATGTATGCCATCATAAATTTTAGAAATATCAATTTGTGCATACCCTAAAACGACAATTTCTGGTTTTGTATTGGTTATCTCGCCCGATCTAAAATTTCCGGACAGTGTATTTATCGTGTCAATTTTATCTTTCAAGTATAATTCTTCAAAATCCGCAGGGCTTAAATCTGTATAATAAGACAAAGCATATTTCGTGTCTTTGATATAAAAATTGGAGTTAAAATGTGTGTCACTCCCTAAATGAAGGGTTTTCGCCACAGGATCATAGGTTAATTTTCTGTGTGCCACTACAAATTTTCCTCTTGAGGCTAAATCAATTGAAAATTCACATAAAGCCAATTCGTAGCCGTAAAACGAATTGTAGTCATTATTATAGACTTTTTGTATGATGTGTTTTTGTTGTTTATCGGATAAATGATAGGGGTTATGATCAACCAATGACTCTATATCCAAACCCGGGATTAAATGACTTTTATGTAAAAATGGGTCATTATTTGCCTTATAACATTCTAAATAATAATTCAGCACTTTATTATCATATTTGTCAAAATTATACTTGTCCAAACTATCATCTTCCTCAATTTTTCTAATTAGTTCAGCTGAAACATCATAGTGTGAAAATTTTAAGATTTCAGCTGTTTGAATACTTGATATGAAGATCTTTTTTTGAAAAAGCGGATAATCTTTTGTCACATTGAACATATTGACAGAAAGTTCATCATTTGCATTAATATCCAAAATACTGATCCAGAAAGGAGTAATCTCCCCTTCCTTATTCTTGTAAGTTATGCTAAGGTATTTACCTTCTCGAATTGCTTTTCCTATTAAGGCTGTTATGTTTTTATCAATCATTTTGGTGGATAGGGCCTCGCAGTTTACTCTTATTTAAATCTTGTTCATTAAGAATTGCTTCAAAATGAATGACTTTTAGGTCAAGACTGGTTTGTATGTCTCTAATTAAAATATTTTGCATTTACCTCTCTTAATTAGGATGTCTCCAATATTGTCTTAATTTGACTAAGCTAGTTTCACTCATACTTCTACTAGGGCTAGGAGGGCGCAACACTATATACTCTAGCATTTCGCATTATTCTATTTCTATTTTTCTTTGGCATTTAAAGTAAATGTTTAACTGTATTGTAGTACTTTATATTTTCAACAAGTAGATCGATAAAATCTTGATGAGTGAAATCTGTATCAATCGGAATTGTTTCTCTTGTTTCTATGCGTTTAATACTGAGAATGCGACCTAAAAAATTTCTATAACTATCTTTAGTACCTTCGATTTTAAATTCACTATCCTTATATTCAGCTTCAAATATCCCTGCCTCATTTTCATACGATAAGCCAATTAATAAATTTATACAAAAATAATTACGCTCTTGATAAAATTCATCAAAATGCTCGAATTGGAGATTTCGAATTTCCTCTATTAAATTATGCATACTCTTGAAATCGGAAAGAAGAGCTATTGTTGGCGTAAACACGGCATTTTTAAAAGAATTTTTAATTGAATTACTATTCCACATCAAATTCCGTTTGTAACCTAAAGTTAAGGCCTGCATTTTAAACAAATCTCGTAACGTAATAAAATTAGCTTTTACTAACGGTGATGCAATTAGTTCAAATGCATAGTGATGTTCTCCTTTTCTACTTGAATCCTGTTCATTATCTATATTATCAATAACCGCCCGATAAACTTTTGAATTTTTAAACTTAAATGGACTTGTACTAAAATACTTATTCATATACCCCTCAAAGCCCACTTTTGGGCCATAACGGTATTCGTAAGTATGTCTTATATTTTCAATGTCACCCACCAAAATAATGCGATCAAACCCAAACTTATTATTGTCGGCAGTAGTATTTTGATGAAAGCTATCGTAATGAGCAGACAAGACGTTTAATATTCTAAAAATATGATCAGGGTCCATGCGGTCCAAATCGTCAATTAATAATACGTTTTCCTTTTCAGGGTTGCTAGATTTTAATTGAATTAAAAGATTTCTGATTAATTGGGAATAGAAATTATCTTCATAAATGCTCCCTTCTTGTTCAATTACACTTTTTATAAAATTGCTGGCTTTCTCTGCTTGGCTTAAATTATTTTCATCATGGTACTTAAAAAAAGCTTCCCTTACTTTATCTAGTTCTTTATAAAGTGTATGTGCTGTTTTACCAACTTTAGGCATTAACAATAACAAAGGAGCTATTACTTTTTCAGGATTGTTTTTAAAGAATTGATAAAAAGAAGTGCCATAACCTTGGGTTAATTGCTCAAATTTTACATCAGGGTTTTCTAATAATTGGATTAAAATATCTGTTTTAATATATTTAAAAATATCCTCATTTTTTGCTATTGAATAATTAATTGGAAATAGCCTTATTACATTGTATTTATCTGTTCGCTCAGCAAAATAATAATCTAAAAAAGTGGACTTACCTTGTCCGAAAGGTGCCGAAAATAAGATTTTGACATTTCTGGAATCAGTCAGGTGCTCGTCAAACCCTGCAGTTGGGATACTAGTGTCGAGTTTGTCTATGAGATCGTACTGAACTCCAATAGCATGACTAAAATTTTTGATATAATCTTTATCATGAGTATGTAAGATCAGTTCCAATTCTATTTTTGACACCCTTCTTAAGTCTAAAGTTTCATTTATACTTGTTTTATAAGGTTCTAAAAAACCAATGGGTCCTAAATGTTTTGTTTTTGTATTTCCATCCTGATCAGTTATGATCCAATGGACTTGGAGTGCATGTTTGTTTAATTCATCTGAAGGTGCACTATATTTGAATGATACGATTTTACAAAAGGGTTTTTCCTTGTCGAAAGGTAATCTCCTTTTAGGAGCAGATTTTGTCAAGTTTAAAGTTCTAATCATTTTAATTACTTATTTTCAAGACTGGTTATTTCAAGTCACCTTATTTTCTCTGCTATTAGTTATATTTCAACTGCTGAAAAGGGAACAATTTGCATAACTAATTTCCATCCGCTACCAGGCTGTTGCCAGCAAAATGATAGCCATGATGACTAAATAAAGCCATAGTAGTTTGCCCTGGTCTTTGCTTCACCAAATTCACATGTCTGGTTCCATCATGTTCCAGATATGATGCTGTTGGGTGGGGCTGAAAAGACACGATCATTTTAGTAGAGTCGGTTCCGTATGACAGATAATCGTAAGCAAAATCAATGGCATGTTTAACTGAATCCGGTAACGCTTCAAGTTTACCTCTTTCCTCAAAATAACGTTGCATCCCCAAAATAGGCAGATCATGAAATTCATCTGAATCCTCTGCAACGCTGGATACATAATAAAGGGTTGAACCAATAGCAACTGAAGACCTCCCTTTTAGTTCCATTTGGTCACTTAAACTCATCACTAAAACATCCCCCTTTTTAAATAATGAGTCAGATTCAGAAAAAGCAGCTTCGAACAAAGGAAATTGACATGCGGCTACCACTAAAATAACACGGATATTTAATTCCATAAACGCAGAAGGGTTCTTCTTCTTGACCTCTTTCATTTTTTTAATGATTTCACATACGTAAATGGCTCCGGTACTCGATCCCATTAAAATGACATCTCCCTTTCTATCGGCCAGCTTATTCACTAAAACGGTACCACCGGCATATTTTGTATTGGTAAAAGCCTTGGATACATTCTTTTTCGAAGCATCCCAAATCTGCCGTACATGTTTCGTTATCAAAGCTCCCAAATCCACAAAGCCAAAAAGTTCTAAGCCACCATAAATTAATGCCTCCTCTATGAGAGTTAAGACAAGTGTATGGTCTCTATTGTATTGATAGCGGTTCGCTATTTGATTTAATATTTCAACCAGTTTTAACTTTTTAAAGTTCTTCCTATCAGTCCGGGTGATATGATCTTTAGGAATTGTGGCAAACATTAAAAACTCCTCCTCATCCAACTCAGATAAGATATCATCCAAGGCTCCTTCGACCTCATATTCCTTGAAGCGCAGATTCGGATCACTCCAGTCGATACTTTCTTCAAAATTTGCATCACTTAATAATCCAAAATTGGTAACCGTATCCAGGGCTGTGAATTCAACCAGTCCTTTTTCTCTTCTTAATTTCTGTTGTTTCCTCGTAAAAAGTTCTTTTATCTTAGCCAGCAATTTTCCAAAGAGCCTTTTCCTGGCTAGCCTTTTGAGTTGACGGTTCATTCTTTTAACCTCTTTCTTCGACATTTGAAGAATACCGGCATCATATATTAAATAATATGGGAACAAATTATTATTGACCAATACGGCGTTCAAACTATCCTTAATGGGTTTGGTAAACGCTTTTTTAGCAGGCACGAGCCCTCCGTGACAATTTAAAAACAGAGGGTTGCCTGATTTTTGCCAGGCATTCAAAGAACTGTCAATGTCCTTAGCTGAAGATACCTTCAAATGAGTATGGATAGTTCTGTTAGTAGGGGAAAGCTTTCCATCACTTATGAGCGCATAATGTGGTTTCTTTACTTTTTTTCTATTCTTCCATAAAATGCGTCTTTCAGCATCTAAATAAGCATATGCTTCCTCCAGTTCTAATTCAAACTCTTGATCCGAAACAGTTTGTTCAATTTCGTTTTCTGATATGGCGTCTGGCTGATCATTTTCACACGAAAAAATGAAGAACAATAACATGGCCAGTACCACTATAATTAATCTCTTATTCATCTTTAATAATTTTAATACTAAGGCCTAAAGGTGACACCAATACTGGCATAATGATGCCACCTATGGTTGGGGTCAAGTAGTTTTTCTTTCATCCATTCGCATTTTCTTGATTGCACAAGCTTCTTTAAATGTTAAATCTATTTCTCTAATAGCAAACTCAGACTTCACTTTAGGATAAACCAAAGCAGCAATTCGGACAAAAACAAAAAGGGGGATACAAGGAATGACAACAAAAAAGAAAAGGATACCATCTGAAGTATAATCAATATCCTCAAAATCTTCATTTCGATCATTGCAATAGGCTTGAAAGCAATGGTCAGGACCATCAATGGGCTTAAAGGTGAAATTGACAATCCGTTCAAGCAATTTCCAGTACTTGTTATTAAAACTATCCACCGCATAATTAAAATATCCTATTCTGGCGGAAATAGTATTATCAGGATTCCCTTTAGACAGGGCATTACCCAATTGGTCGCCAGCGACCAAAATATTCATCAACCAACTTTGGCGTTTTTTTTCAATTGGAATATAATTTTCACAGCTTCTTTTTTTGTTAATTGTCATCTTGTCATTCATTTACATTTACTGTACTTTAACCAATTTTGAAAGTCAACTATTTTCTAGTTTAATCATTCGAATAAACTAGAAAATGGAATTTCAACCCCTGTTTGAATTTGCCAGTAATTATTACCTCTGCTAAATGGCATATCAAAATATCGAATTCTTGCAAAAGCAAATGATCGTTGTCTTTCTTCTTTCTTGGTATTGTCAGGTTTTCTTAACTGTAGTGTAACTTCTATTTCAGGAGCAATATGAGAACTCCACATATTTTCGTAATCATCAAAAGGCTGATCATGCAAATAACTAACAAATAAGGGAAATTTAAAATCAGCATTTATTCTAGGGGAGGCAAATACTCGCCCACCAAGAGCAGCATAAAAATTGGGTGTAAAAACCCTTGCAAATGCGTTCTCTTGCTCACTTAAGTCAAACACCTTTGTATTATAAACTTTTATGCCTAATTTAAGATAGGCATCATGAACCCTTGTACCACTTAGTGCATCTAACTCAATGAAGAATGATGTATTTGACTGACGCATTAAATTTAACACATCTCTATTTCTGACCAAATCAAATGAATCGAACTTGAGTGTATCAAAATTACTGTCAAACTTTGACCATGAAAAACCCATATTTACCTTTCGACCAAACCCTAAATATGACCTACCTAAATTATTTGAATTAGTAATAAATTGCGCATTCACTTCAGTCTGAACCAAACCATTTGCTTCTCCGCTTAATGCCTTTGCATCAGTATAAGCTCTGACATCAAAAAATGAATTCGGATTTCCAATTAATTTGAGCATTTTATGGTTGTTACTTTTATCTAAAGTAAACTTATCTTTTGTTGGAAAGTATAATCGATCATTAGATGGTTTATAATCGAGAATATCCTTTAAAGAAATATAGGTATTTATTTTACTTTCGTCAGCACCAATATAGTGCAAATGATAGTATTTCTTCTTATCATAATTGGTCAGTGATATTGGACCTCTATTTCTATAGTATGAATAACCTCCTTTAATTTTAACTGAGATAGAATTAATTTGTCCATTTGAAATTCCAATGTCGACTGACTCAATTTCAACCAAATTTTCGGTAGTAACAAAGTTCTTTTCAAAGTTTTTAAACTTTCGAGCACTTTTAATATTTGGTGAATTTCTTGTTAAGATTTTCTTGATACGCTTTCTCCTATTTCGGTGGCATTTTTTATTTCCACCTTTACTAACGTAAGCGTCGTCTAATTCTTTATTTAAATCATGAATCCTTTTTGTAAGCAAATCTTTTAATTCTGTCAGAGTAGAACCCCGCTTACAATTTTTTACTTTAAGTTTATTGAGGTTATCTTTCCAATTATTAAGCATTTTGGTACTTTGTTCATTTTCTATCAGATAAGAATGCATTCTTAATAATTCCTCTGAATAATCATGACTATAATTTTCTAAAGCAGTCAGTTTAAAATTAAGAGAATCCATTTTTAGTTCTAAACTATCTGATTCTATTTCAGTAATCTCCGTTTCAGAAGATAATTTTTCACTTATTCCTTTTAGCTTTAGATTTAATTTTTCTCTCTCCTTTTCAATTTTTACAGAATCCTCTTTGAGCCTAGTAAGTGTATTTTTTATGTCAAGATTTGATTTATCTAAAGTTCTTAAGCTATCTTCAACGGTATGATAAATCAAATGAATGCTATCACTTTCTGCTTTAATTACTCTAATTTTTTGATTCAAGATTCTCAACTTGTTACTATCAATCGCTAAAGTACGTTCAAGGCAAAGTTCATTACAATCTAAACGGCTATATTTTTTATAGACTGGAATTTCTTTTAAACTAATTAACGAAATTTTACCTACCGTGCTGGTATCATTCTCATCAAAGAGGTACTTAGCTTTATTAATAGAAAAATTATTGGTAATAATATTAACTAACATAGAAGTATCTGTGCTTACATTTTCAGATTCAGATACTAACTCCAGGGTTACAATAAATGACTCTACTCCTATAGATGTATCATTAAGGTTCGGAACTTTTAATATTAATGTTTTTGTAATAGTATCATCAACAATTAGATTGTTAGTGCTGTACCTCCTTTTATTAATTTCCTCTTTTGTAAAAAATAAATAGGTTTTCTCAAACCATATTTCATTATTGTTTTTTGAAACAGGAAGAATATTGAAATTTACCCTTACGTCATTAACAATGGTATCTTTCTTTCCAAGGGTTAAATTAATTTTTAAATCAAAAGTTTTAAATTTTGATGTATCAGAGTTTCTTTCAAGCAAAATTGTAGCACTATCAAAAAAACAGTATAGACTATCTTGCCCTAAGCTGACCATAGAGATTAATCCAAAAGAGATTATTACCAGTAATTTTTTCATATTTTCAAGACTTCGTAAGCCTAATATTTAAAGCTAAGGGGGACTTTTAAAGTGTTCTAAACTGAGCATAGTTTTTCCCCATAATTGCTCCTCTAATGTATAAGTAAACTGGTTTAGCAGAAGATGGTTTATATCCGGAGTGTTGTTTAACGTAATTTTTACAATTAACAACCTTGACATGCTTAGAATATTTTCTAATACTCTCATAATCTTCTGGTCCCTTTAAACCAAGTGCAACATTACCTGCATCTCCAATTTTATAGGCAAAGCGTAAAACACTATCATACTTAGAATGAAAAACATAAAACCTGTTAACCTTCAAAGTTGCATCATAATAATCCTCACCTCTTTCTATAGACTCATCATCAACGGCTGGAGCCATTAAAAAGTAATTTCTAACCAATTTAGTATTGGGATTTATGTAATAGTCTAATGACTCTAGCATTAAATAATTTCCCAAACTATGAGCTTGTATATCAACAGTACATATCTTCGAAAGATTGGCAATTAAATCGGCATATGTCTTAATGTGTTTCCTAGCCCTTCTCTTGGCAATCATATATTCAGTTGCCTTATCACCTCCCGGCCATGCAAATCCAATTATTTCGTCATAATGATGGCCTGTGCCAATCATTAGGTTCTTAAAATTTTGTTCTAATAAATTGTAAACTCTCAATAATTTACTCCAACTATAATTATAACCATGTACCAATACCAAAACACGTTTTCCCTTCAATTGGTTTTGCCATTTCTGAGTAGTTAGAGACCCACTAACTTTTCCGCTAGAAAGGTTTACATTTCTGACATCTCCTCTTACTAGATCATTGGAATTTAAATTTGAATTATCTGGATCTCTAAAGTCCTTGCAGGTGCTAAATATTATCATAATAATTAAGTTTAGATTTATTTCCTTAATAGTAACAAACTGTTTTACAGCTAATTTTAATTTTCCAAGCTAATCTTGAAATAACAATGTGTTTCAAACTTACAAATCGCTTTACATAAAAAAATCACTAATACTAGTGAGTTACTGTTAGCTGTTTGCTTTCCAATCTGAGGAAATATTTCTTAATAATGAGTGCAAAAATCACTAATACTAGTGAGTGCTAATCACATTCTGATACTCACATTTGACACTTCGGGGAATTATTGACAAGACAGAAAAACGTTGTAAAACGGCTTTAATGGCTGGTTTTTAGCGGGAAGCAATTCTATGTTTTGAACAATCATCAACTGTTCCTTAACAATTAACCTATTAAAAATAAAAACCTATGGCATTAGAAAAGTATGAAATTGAAACCAGCTATGCAGCAAGCGGGCAAATTATTATTAAAATTGGAAATCCTGAAGGCGATTTAACCTATGATAACCCTCGGTATCACCACGGACAACCAATTGGTACTCAACCAGACGAAGGAGGAGACCATGTAACCGTAATGGTTAAAGCCTTAGATCCACCAAACCCTACTGGCGATTTAGTATTCGAAGACGTTGAGATGTTTTTAGATCCAAACTCAGATTTTTATGAAGTGGTTTCAGTGGCAACAACTAATTCTAGTGGCAGTGAGGTTGAGATAAACAGAAAACGGAATAAGAAGGTGAGTGTGAATTCCAGTAATTGAAAAGATTAATTTAATTAAGGCATGAAATCATACATATTCTGTTAAATTTACATATGCTCAAACCTTTAGGCCTCACCCTTTTATTCGTTTTAATCTTCATTCCACTTATAGCTGAAAATGAAAAAATAAAGAAGTTGAAAAATCAGCTTACTGAGGTGGAAGAAGGGCTTGAAAGAATGGAAATAATTAATTTATTGACCTCAGCCTATTACGAAATAGATATTGATTCAGTAGCGAGGTATGCATATATCTCGCTTAATTACGGTAAAGTGCATAATAATCCGCTCATTTATTCTAACGGTTTGCACCAACTTGGTTTTGCAGAGCAAAAAAGAGGTAATTTTGAGAAGGCCATGGATTATTTTATAAGGGGTCTGAAGATAAGAGATTCTTTAAAGGTAGATGAAAAAATCGCCTCTTCAAATTTGAGCTTAGGTAATATCCATATTCACATTGGTGCAGATTATGAAAGTCAAAATTTATATGATGAGGCTGATCAAAATTATCACAAAGCTCATGAATTTTATGAAACAGCACTAAAATATGCCTTAGATTCTAATGATTCCTTACTGGTCTATGATGTTTATACCAATTTAGGTTTTGTCTGTGACAGGCTCTACCAATATCAAAAGGCCATTGACAATTATAAACTATGTTACGAATGGGTACCTCAAAAACTAAAACCTAATAAAAAATCATTAATAAAACTCAGAATCCTTTCAGCACAATCAGATTCTGGTATTTTAAACATAACTGATCTAGAAAAAGAGTATGAGGTACTGACAAATGACTTTAAAAAAAGAGGTGAAATTAACAACTTAATGTATTGCAATGGCAGTTTTGCCACCATGGTTTGGGATATTAATTTAGACCTTGCTGAAAAATACCTACAGGAGGAAGATTCATTGGCAGAGGTATTCGGAGATATAAACTACCTGGCGAGCTCAAAATCATCCTTATACGAATTGTATAAAGAACGTGGCCATTTTAAAAAAGCATTAGATTATCATGAGCTGTATTCAAAATATACTAATCAGGTGCTTAATTCAGAGTCAAAGTCAAAATTCGACGAATTATTGATTCAATACGAAACAGAAAAAACAGAAAAAGAGCTCATTCAAGAAACATCCAAAAAAAACAAATTACAATTGGCCTTGTTCGCAGCACTGATTTTTACAGGAGGATTAATGACATTTTTCCTGCAGCGTCAGCGCATTAACCGATTAAAACGGAATGAAGAAAGAGATACCTTTTATAAAGAAGTTAACAACTTAATGAAAAATCAAGAATTAGCTTCGGTAGAAGCCATGTTGGAAGGACAGGATAAGGAGCGGCGAAGGATTTCTACCGATTTGCACGATCGGTTGGGTAGTACTTTGTCGGCTGCTAAAATGTATTTTGAACATGCATCTTCTAACGCGTTCTCAACTAACGAAACTGAAAATAAAGCGCTAAAACTAATTGATAAAGCCATTGAAGAAACACGACATATTGCACAGGATTTAGTTTCAGGTGTATTGTCTAAATTCGGAATTAAGGCAGCCTTAAACGATCTAAAAGACACCATAGAGGGGACTGGAAAAGTGAAAGTACACATTGAATTTAACGTTCAGGTCGAGCGCTTTGAGTTAGATACTGAAATAAATCTATACCGGATTATTCAAGAAGCTTTTAGTAATGCCCTTAAACATTCTGAGGCCAGCCAATTGACTGTTATTTTTGGACAGAATAATAGGCAAATTCAATTGGACATTTCGGATAATGGTATAGGATACGACGTTTCCACAGTTAAATATGGCATGGGTATTACCAATATTAAAGCACGGGTATCGAAGCTAAAAGGTTTTATTCAAATTGATTCCGATAAAACTGGCACCCGCTTTAAAATCATCTTTAATCTTTAAAAACATGAGCACTAAATTAATCATTGCAGAAGATCATGAGTTAATTATTGATGGGTTATCGCTATTACTCAGGGATGAACAGGACATAGACATTATTGCAACGGCTAATAACGGAAAAGTACTATTGGAAGTTGTTGAATCCAGTCCGGAGATTGACATTATATTAATGGACATTAATATGCCTGTTATTGATGGCATTGAAGCGACTAAAATCATTAAAGGTAAATACCCTGAAATTAAAATTTTAGTGCTCACTATGTACAAAAAAGTAGAGTTCATTAAGCAATTGGTCAGAGTTGGTGCTGATGGCTATATTTTAAAAAATTCAGGGAAGTCTGTTTTGTTAGACGCCATTAGTACATTACTAGAAGGCAGTCATTATTTTGGAAAAGAAATATTGGATACCATGGTAAAATCTTTTGTCGAAAAAAACAATACTAAAGATTTACAATTGGTCGATTTATCGGAACGTGAAAAAGATGTAGTGAGGTTAATTGTTAAGGACATGACTTCTGAAGAAATTGCCAAACAAATGTGCCTAAGTTTACATACCATTAATAGCCACCGTAAAAATATCCTTAGCAAGTTAGATGTTAAAAACATTGCAGGTATTTATACCTATGCACTTAGATCTGGGATTGTGAAGGGATTTGATATTTGAAATCCAAAAACGCTGGCAGCTTAGCTACTTTTTTTACTAACTTTAAAGTAAAATGAATTTTAAGACGTCTTCAATACTATGAATACGTCAATTCCAATAGACATGGCTGATCGATCTCGCGTTTCGGTGGCAAATACCATCAAAAAATACAGCAACCAGATTTTTGGGTTTATTAAGGCGAGGGTCAATAATACGGATGATGCCAAAGATATTTTACAAGATGTCTGGTACCAATTAAGTCGATTAACGAACATTGATGATATTGAAAGCATTAGTGGTTGGCTATATCGGGTCACCCGAAACCGCATTACAGATCAATACCGCAAAAAAAAGCCAGACCCCTTTACTAATTTTGAATTGGAGGATGAGGATGGCGACTTACCATTTATGACTATTTTATTGGCTGATGAGTCGAATAACCCAGAATTGGGTTTATTTAAAGAACTCTTTTGGAATGAATTGACTACAGCTTTGGACGAATTACCACACAACCAAAAAGAAGTCTTTGTACAAAACGAAATAGAGCACATGACCCTTCAGGAGATTGCTGACCAAACTGGTGTTGGCCTTAAAACCATTATCAGTAGAAAGGGCTATGCTGTAAAGCATTTACGCAACAGATTAAGTCATTTGTATAACGAATTAAACAATTAAAAGAACGAACATGAATACACATAAACACAACTGGAAACGAAAAGGACCCTTTATTTTTATATTAATATTAGGTGGTGTTGCTCTACTCATTTGGATTTTAATGCTACTTTGGAATGCCATTTTGCCAGATGTTCTGGGCGTGAATGAAATTACCTATTGGCAAGCTTTAGGCATTTTCATTTTAAGTAAAATTTTATTTGGCGGTTTTAGAGGAGGAAGTGGTCGCCACAACAGACGAAAAAAGAAAAGATATCGAGAACAATTCATGAATATGACAGACGAACAAAAAGAAGTGTTTAAATCTGAATGGAAATCGAGATGTCAATAAAACTCGTATTTAACTGACTCATTTAAAAAAGCTTGTCGGAATTTGATAAGCTTTTTTCATTTTTTTAAAGTAAAACTGAAGTTGAATCGTCTTCAATAATAGAACAACTAATAATAAAAAAATAAAATTATGAAAAACTCCATTTTTAAATCCATTCTCATTGGACTCTTAGTCGGCTTACTATTTTTCGTTGCCACACGATTTATTCTCATATTACTTATTCTTGGTGCTATTTATAAATTATCTGGCCGTGGAAAATGGAAAAGAGAACAATGGCGGTCCCATAAATTGGCGTACGCCGATAAAATTCGAAGCATGAACGACGACGATTACGAAAATTTTAAATCAAATTTTGGAAAACATCACTGTTAAATCCATCAAAAAACGATAACCATGAAAAAAAGATTAAATTTTAGAATCATCATACTCACCGCTATGCTCACCTTTGGTGCGCTGGTGGTAACAAAAGTAACAATGTATAAAAAGCACCATCCATACCAATTTGAACACTGCGAAAAAAATCAGACTACTGCAGACCACATTAATAAAACAAACTGATTAATAATTGAACATAACATTGTTTCAGGCTCAAACCATTATTTAGGTTTGAGCCTTTTTTTGTCTAAATATCAGTAATAACTCCTATTGGAATTCAAATTATTTAAACCAAATCACATGGACTTATTACAATTAAGTATTAAAAGCAAAGTTGAAGTAAGCTGAAATACGATAAACTAAATGGAATCTGAGCACACCATAAACTATGACTCATTCATATAATAGCTCAGCGCTCCTGAAGGGCATTTTTTTATCTGAGCTTTCAATTCTTCGGTTGTTGCATTTTCTATTTTGAGCCAAGGCTTTTCATTTGGGTTATAAACTTTTGGTAAGGCCTTGACACATTCGGCAGCATGAATACAGGTTCCTGGCTTCCATACAATTGTTAACTCTCCGTTGGTATATTCTTTTCTGATTTCTCCTGACATATGTAATGAATTATTTAGTGAATTTATTGCTTTGACTACAATATACGAATTTTAACAAACTGCTCATACCAGTCATTTAGTTCATATTTCTTTTGGTTATTTATAGAAAAATATTTATCATTGTGATATCAAAATGATATTAATATGAAAACTGAATTTACTAGAAAAGCCAATAATGGTTATTTATTTTTACTCTTATTTTTTTTAACCCTTGCTGTAATTATTGTGGGAATTGCCACGCTTAAGCATCCTGCATTTCTTGGATTGGTATTGGTTCTCATCTTTTTAGCTAGAGGTTTCTTTACAGTCAATCCAAATAGTTCTAAAGTCATGGTATTATTTGGTGCTTATAAAGGTACAGTTAAAGAAAACGGCTTCTTTTGGGCCAATCCTTTTTTCTCAAGGCAAAAAATTTCACTTCGCGCTCGCAACTTTGATAGTGATCGATTAAAGGTGAACGATAAAATTGGAAATCCTATCATGATCAACGTCATTCTGGTTTGGAAAGTTAGTGATACGTTTAAGGCGGCTTTTGATGTAGATAATTATGAAGAATTCGTGCGGGTTCAAACTGATGCAGCAGTCAGAAAACTAGCTGGTATTTATCCATATGATAGTTTTGATGATGAGCAAGCGGATATCACATTGCGCTCAGGAATGGATGAAGTGAATACTGCCCTTGAAAGTGAAATTACTGAGCGCTTAGCCATGGCGGGTATAGAAGTAATGGAGGCAAGAATCGGTTATTTAGCTTATGCACCTGAAATTGCAAGCTCAATGCTAAAACGCCAGCAAGCCGTCGCCATTGTAGCAGCACGTAAAAAAATAGTAGAAGGTGCGGTTGGAATGGTAGAAGATGCTTTATCAAAACTATCGGAAGATGACATTATTGATTTTGATGATGACAAAAAAGCATCAATGGTTAGTAATTTAATGGTAGTTTTGTGTGGAGATAAAGATGTCACTCCCGTTATAAATGCGGGTACGTTAAACGCGTAACATGAGTAAAAAAAAGTCATTTGTACTACGAATAGATCCTGATACATTTAAGCTCATTGAAAAATGGGCAGATGATGAATTTCGTAGTGTAAATGGCCAATTGGAGTGGATGATCAGTCAAAGTTTAAAACAAAACAAGCGCTTAAAATCTAAGCAAAATGATGAAAGACCAAAAGATTGAATAATTAATAATGAGTTCACATAACTTTGGTCTTATTTAAATACCTTTATTGCCGCTAATTCAATTAAAATTGAAGCATAAGCGCGATAAAGTATGAAATCAATTCAAGCATATATTGGAGAGTTAATAGGTACTTTTATATTGGTTTTTATTGGCTGTAGTTCAGTTGCCATGTCAGTTCTTTCCTTAGCATTGCCCTCACTATTACATGTTGCTATTGTTTGGGGCCTTGGTGTTGCCGCCGCCATTTATGCGGTAAGGAAATACTGTCCGGCACATTTAAACCCGGCAGTAAGTTTAGCGCTATTTTTGAATAAAAATATTTCAATCAAAACTCTATTGTGGTTTATGATTGTTCAATTCATTGGAGCTATGCTTGCAGGTTTGTTGGTCTATGCTATTTTTAATGGATATATTTTTGAATTCGAAGCCAGTTATCAAATTATCAGAGGAACACTACCATCTCAGCAAACGGCTAAAATTTTTGGAGAGTTTTTTCCAAATCCTGGCTCCGAAGTCAGAAAAGTATCGCACATCACTGCTATGTTTGCAGAAGGGGCAGGTACTTTTGGTTTGATGATAATCATTTTTTTGGTTGGGAATACCCAGCGTAAAGTCGATAAAATTGCCCCTCTCATTATTGGTCTTACCGTTACTATTTTAATTTTGCTCATTGCTCCCTATACTCAAGGTGGCTTTAATCCTGCACGAGACTTTGGTCCAAGATTGGTAGCCTATTTTAAAGGCTGGGGATCCGCTGCTTTTCCATCAATTCCATTTAGCTTTTTAACCGTCTATATACTTTCACCCTTATTTGGGGCAGCAATTTCTTACCTGGTATTCAGATTATTAAAAAAGTAGTTAGCCTTTAAAATTCCCTTTTTCAATAAAAGTAAGGCTAAAATCGATTGAAAAAGATTGACAAAAGCGTGGTTAGAACGACATAAAAATTACTTTCATGTGTCAAAAACTACCCTTGGTCGAAAAGTTGGTTAAATAAAACATTTTATTAACATACTATTGCTGAAAAATAACGATATTGGAATAAATATGATGAGAAAAGAACCCCGCATTCGAAAAATTACTAACAGCTAACCCATTATTGTTAGATTAAATTTATCTCTCTCTACTTAAGCAAATTAAGTGACATGGAATTCGTATGCCTAAAAATTAATGACCATGAAACACATTTATGCATTCATTTTTTCAACCTTATTGCTTTCCAATATCAGCTATGCCCAATCAGGTACAGAATTTTGGTTTGCCCCACCTGATGTTACCTTTTCGCACAATTCGCCTGGTGGTGTCCCTATTTACCTCAATATTTCCACATTTAATGGTGCAGCAACCGTCACTATTGATCAACCAGCGAATGCTGGTTTTACACCTATTGTGGTAAGTATGGCTGCCAACAGTTCGCATCAGGAAAACCTATCCACTTTTGTGGCCAGTTTGGAAACCGCGCCTACCGATAGTATTTTAAATACTGGTTTAAGAATTGTAGCAACAGATACCATAACTGCCTATTATGAAGTGAGCAATACAAATAATGCAGATATTTTTTCACTCAAAGGAAAAGCCTCTCTTGGAAAAGAGTTCTATATCCCACTCCATAAACATGAGGCCTTCTGGAATCACGATACATACAGTAGTCCAAACTTAGCCTACGCCTCTTTTGACATTGTGGCTACTCAAGATAATACCACAGTAACCATCTATTCTCCGGTTGATGTAGACGGTATTACCGCCCTTACACCAGTTTCGTTTGTCCTTCAACAAGGTGAAACCTATTCTTGCGGAAATACAGACACTGCCTTAGAATTTTTTCCTTACCGAGGCAGTAACGAACCTAAGTACTCCATACCGGCCAACCATCCATCTGGGGCAGTTGTAATCAGCGATAAAGACATTGCCATCACTATTAAGGATGATTCTAACCATAACCCTTCTGGAGGATGTTACGATTTATTGGGTGACCAAATTGTACCAGTAGGAATAGTAGGAACGGAATATATTGCCGTTAAAGGACAATTGAATGCTACTGGAGATGAAAGTGCGTTTATTTTGGCGACTCAGAACAATACGCAAGTATTTATTGATGGTGCTTTAACACCAACTACAACACTTTTTGCCGGACAGACTTTTAGATATGACATGGATTATTTAAGTTCTTCGGCCAATAATAGTGTGTTTATTGAAACTTCAAAACCAGCATACGTCTCTCATGTTACAGGTTTTGGATGTGAAGAGGGACAAGCAGTGCTGCCTCCATTAGGATGTGCTGGTTCTGAACAAATCAGCATTATCCGATCGACCGCAGAAGCCTTTTACTTAAATATAATGGTAAGAGATGGTAGTGAAGATGATTTCACTATTTCAGGACCGGGGACAGCTACCATTAATGCAGCAGACTTTCAGTTGGTACCTGGCACAGGTGGTGTTTGGCGTGCTGCTCAAATCCAGTTTAACACTACTGAAATCCCAGTAAATCAAGCTCACCTGATCAGTAACTCAACGGATGTATTTACACTTGCCATTGTAAATGGCGGAGGCAGTACAGGATGTCGATATGGTTTTTTTTCGGAGTACGCTGCAGAGATTTTATTAGACCCAGGTGTTGATTTGACCATGTGTGCAAACGATACGATTACCTTGGATGGCAAAATTAGTGGTGGAACTAGTACAGGTATTTGGACCAGTTCTGGATCTGGTCAATTCTTGCCTGATGCCGAGACATTAGATGCTGATTATGTACCAAGTCCGGCTGACATTTCAGCAGGAGCAGTGACTTTAACGTTAACTTCTACTGGTAACTGTACACCTGTAGATGATAATATTACACTAAATATTACACCAGCACCAGTCATTGATGCCGGAATTGATTTAACAGTTTGTGAAAATAACCCCATAGTTAATTTAACAGGTTCGGTTACCATTGCTTCAAACGGTATTTGGTCTGGCGGAGCTGGTTCATTTACACCAAATAATACATCTTTAATCACTGCTTATAATCCAACCGCAGGAGAAATTTCAGCTGGAACACTTAATTTAACAGTGACCTCAACTGGAAACGGGACTTGTAATCCTGAATCTGATGTGGTTCAAATTAGCTTTACGGATGCACCTTCTGTTGATGCTGGTGGCAATCAAAGCGCGTGTGCCAATAATCCTGATATTACATTATCTGGATCGGTTACTATTGCCACTGGTGGTATTTGGTCAGGAGGGGCTGGTACTTTTTCTCCTAACGTCAATGCCCTAAATGCAACATATACGCCCTCAGCGGGAGAAATTTCGGCAGGAAATGTAACCTTAACTTTAACCAGCATAGGCAATGGAGATTGTAATGCTGTGTCAGATAATGTGACCTTGACTTATACCACTGCACCAACTGCAAATGCAGGGATTGATCAGACTTTATGTGCTAACAATGCTGATGTCACCTTAGGTGGATCGGTAACCGTTGCATCAGGTGGTGTTTGGTCAGGAGGATTGGGTACATTCTCACCTGGCAATTCAAATTTAACAACAACTTATAGCCCCACTGTTTCAGAAATCGCTTCTGGCAGTGTCAATTTAATATTAACCACTACCGGTAATGGAAGTTGCGCTGCAGTAACCGATAATGTTCTTGTCAATTATACGGCTGCACCAACTTCTGATGCCGGTTCTGACTTATCAGTTTGTGCTAACAATGCTGATGCGTCCTTGAATGGTGCTATTACTATTGCAGGTGGTGGCGTTTGGCTTGGTGGAACAGGTTCTTTTTCACCATCAAACAATAGTTTAACTGCTACCTATACCCCATCAGCAGCTGAAATAGCAGCTGGTTCTGCTACGCTTACCTTAGAAACAACCGGCAACGGAAATTGCAATGTGGTGTCAGATGATGTAACCATAACCATTAACCCTACTCCTATTGTCAACGCTGGTCCAAACTTGACCGCATGCGCCAATAATCCAAATGTAAACTTAGGCGGATCAGTTACGAATGCAACTGGTGGTGTGTGGTCAGGAGGTGCTGGATCTTATTTTTCAGGTGTGACGGATTTGAATGCTGTTTATACACCTACCATTGCAGAAATTGCGGCAGGAACAGTCAATCTGACCCTAAGTTCTACTGGAAATGGATCTTGTTCTGCCACTACGGATATTGTATCTATTACCATTACTGATGCACCAACTGTTAATGCAGGAAGCGATCAGACCTTATGCGGTAACAATGCTGATATTTCATTAAATGGTTCAGTAATTGGTGCTAGCGGAGGGTCGTGGTCTGGCGGATTAGGTATTTTTACACCATCAAATACTGCACTTAATGCGGTTTATTCGCCTACTGCAACAGAAATAGCTTCCGGCACATTAAACTTAACATTAAGCTCTACAGGAAACGGATCGTGTAACGCGGAAACAGATCAGGTAACCATTACATTTACAGCATCTCCAACGGCTGATGCAGGGCTGGACATAGACGTTTGCGAAAATAATACAGCTGCTAATCTAAATGGTGTTGTTTCAGTTGCTACAGGTGGAGTTTGGAGTGGCGGTGCAGGAACTTATTCACCAAATAGTAGCGATTTAAATGCCATCTATACACCTTCAAGCACCGAAGTTTTAAATGGTCAGGTACAATTAAAGTTAACCACTACCGGAGTAGGAAACTGTAACGCCGAAGTGGATAGCGTTTTGATTAATATTAATCCGAATCCAAGTGTGAATGCAGGAGTAGATCAGACAGTTTGCGTCAATAATTTACAAGTCAACCTTTCAGGTTCAGTGTCTGGAATTACCAATACTGGGACATGGACGACAAGCGGTACCGGCACTTTTTCTCCTAACGCAACAACTCTAAATGCTACTTATGTTCCAAGTTCAGCAGATAGTTTAAGTGGTTCATTTACTTTAACCTTAACATCTACAAATAATGCCAATTGTTTACCTGTTTTTGACGATATGGTGGTTACTGTACTGCCAGCAGGATTTGCTGATGCCGGAACTGATGTAACAGTTTGTGGTAATAATGCAAGCATCAGTTTAGGTGGTATTATTTCTGGTGGTGCGGTAGCAGGAACATGGTCATCAACTGGTACTGGTGTATTTTCTCCAAACGATAGCGATTTAAATGCCATTTATATTCCAAGTGCTTTTGATATTGCCAATGGCACAGTTGACCTGATTTTAACTGCAAGCAGCTGTAATGCTGATAAAGATACAATTACTGTTACTATTACACCTGCACCTGTTGTCAACGCGGGTCCTGATCAAACAGTTTGCGCTACCAATTTATCAATTCCTTTAGCGGGGAATGTGAGCGGTGCAAACACCACAGGTATCTGGACGACTACAGGCTCTGGAACATTCTCTCCGAATGCCAATGATTTAAATGCAACGTATAATGCAAGTGCAGCCGATTCAACCAATTTAGGCGTAATGCTCATTCTAACCGCTACCAATATTGGAAATTGCAGTCCAGTAAGTGATACGGTCAACATTCAAATTTTCCAAACTGGTATTGCCAATGCAGGGGCAGATCAAACTTTATGTGGTAATAATTCAGATGCACAATTAAATGGAACCATAACTGGAGGAGCTACATTAGGTCAATGGACTACATCAGGCACCGGTTCATTTTCACCAAATAATACCGATTTAAATGCTATTTATATTGCCAGTGCGGGCGATATTACGTCAGGTAGTGTGAACCTTATTCTAACCTCAACCAATAGTTGTAATGCTGCAAGTGACTTCGCCGTCATTACTTATACACCTGGTCCAGATGCTGATGCAGGACCTGATCTTTCGATATGTGGAACGAATCCGACCATCAATGTTAATGGTACAATCGCAGTCGCTTCTGGCGGCATTTGGTCAACAACTGGAACGGGTACCTTTAATCCTTCCAATACAAGCTTAACCATGTCGTATACGGCAAGCGCCGCTGACATTGCCAATGGTGGTGTTACATTAACATTAACCACTACAGGAAACGGAACATGTTCTGCAGCAACAGATGATATGGACATTACCATATCAAGCGGTATCACAGCTAATGCAGGTCAAGACCAAACAGTTTGTTCAACGGCAGCCTATGCGGTTTTAAATGGTCTGGTCGCTAATGGGTCAAGCACCGGCGTTTGGTCCACATTAGGAACCGGTTCTTTTTCACCGAACGATAGTTTATTAAACGTGCAATACTTCTTAAGTTCCGCTGATGTGGCTGCTGGAATAGTAAGTCTAGTACTAACCTCAACCAACAATGGTTCTTGCGCATCAGCTTCAGATACAGTTAACATTACATTCGGAAATTCAGTTTTCGCATCTGCCGGAATGGATCAACTCATTTGCGAAACAGATACTGCTATCAATTTAAATGGTTTAGTGAGTGGAGGAACAGCTTCGGGCAAATGGCAGACACTTGGAACGGGTACATTCTTGCCTAATGATACGCTTTTAAACGGAAAGTATTTATTGTCAAGCAATGATTACACAAATGGTACGGTTGACATTGTTTTAAACTCCACCAATAACGGTGGGTGTTTACCAGGATCTGATACACTAACTATTTTAATTAACCCATCACCTTCAGCAGATATTGGCAGTGATATTAACATTTGTAATACAGCCGACTCCATAGCGCTTTTTGCAAATCTATCCAATGCAACAACAGGGAAATGGACTAGTTCTGGCTCAGGGGTATTCGTGCCTCATGAAGATAGTTTGTCTACTTATTATCTGCCAAGTGCATTCGACCTTGCATCTAGTGAGTTTACGATCCAATTTTCAACAACAGGCGCAACGGTCTGTGAGGAATTTACTGATTCGTTAACGGTAAATATCATAACACCATTAACCATAGGATTTAATAATTCAGCATCATGCGAAAATAATCCAATGCAATTTACTGACACGACAATTGTATCTTCTGGTGTAATTGATAAATGGAGTTGGGATTTTGGAGATGGGGATTCTTCATTCTCTCAAAACCCAATACATGTTTACAACGCATCAGGGGTGTATGATGTCAAACTTTCTGCTTTATCAAGCTTAGGTTGTGCATATGATCTTACAAAATCAATTGAAGTGGAAGGTAGTCCAACAGCTGCATTTGAGTTCTTACCAATTGAACCACAAATCAATTCAGAAGTAGCATTTACAAATAAGGCGATTGATGCCATAACGTTTGAATGGTTGTTTGGAGAGCTAAATGCAAGCAGTGAAGATGAAAATCCAACCTATACCTATATTGAATCAGGCAGCTACATTGTCACTCAGATTGTAACCAATAGTTTAGGGTGTGTTGACTCAACATCAAGAACTGTAACAGTGAATGAAGATTTAGTCTTTCCGCCAGCGGTGCCTTCTGGATTCTCACCTAACGGTGACGGCGAGAATGATGAGTTGCTCGTCAGAGGAGGGCCATTTCAAACCGTCAATTTAAAAGTTTACAACAGTTGGGGCAATCTTTTATTTGAATCGAACGATCAAAATAATGGTTGGGACGGAACATGGAAAGGTAAATTATTGCCGGCTGGCGACTATGTTTACACAGTTTATGCTGAAATGGAGTCAGGTGAGATTCACCAATTTTCTGGCAGTATATCAATTCTTAAATAAAAAAGATAGTTATGAAATATTTATATGCATTAATATCAATTGTTTTTATAAGTGTTAACGCGCAGTCTCAAGATTATCATTTTTCACAATTTGATGTATCTCCTGTAAGACTCAACCCAGCTTTAACAGGAAAGTTTACGAAGTATAATTACCTTGCTTCTGTCATGTATCGAAACCAATGGCGAAACCTATCCAATAAACCTTTTTCTAACTTCAATTTGAGTTACGAAATGCCAATTAATGGCAGATGGGGAGTGGGTGGATACATCTCCAATTTTGATGGTGCTAAAGTATACAATGAGTTTAACATGGTGGTTTCTGGCTCCTATTCAGTTTCTAGGCCAGGTAATAAAAGGTATCAATTAACTACCGGACTGCAAGCAGGTTTTATCAATAAAAATATTAACGATCGTGATTTAACCTTTAATAACCAATACGAAAGTGGAGGTTTTAATCCGGATATTGCCAGCAAGGAAAACCTTGAACGCTTAAGTAAATTTGTACCTGAAATTAATTTTGGTATCTATTATAAATACCTGGGGAAGTCAAATAATAATAAGGTAAAACCATATGGTGGATTTTCGGTATTCCATATCTCAAGTCCAAAACAAGAATTTCTGCAAGGCACAGAAGAAACGACACGACTACCAAGACGCTGGGTATTGCATGGTGGGGCTGAAGTTAAATTTACCCGAGAATTTACAGCAGATGTCAAATTCCGAAACCAGTGGCAAGGCAGGGGAAGTGAATACTTTTTTGGCTCTGATTTTAACTACAAGATTGATTATTCAACAAACACATCCCTCAAAGGACTGTTATATTATAGGGTTAAAGATGCGTTTGTGGCAGGTTTTGGCGTACAGTATATGAATATGACATTCATTACCACTTACGACATCACCACATCTGGTCTTAAAGCATTTAATAATAATCGTGGTGCACTTGAATTTTCAATGATTTTTGCGCCAAGAAGATACAATAAAAAATAGCAAGGTAGATTGTAACAAGGTAGATAGTAAATAGTTGACCCTTATGCAAAAAAGCCCTGACTCAAAAGAGTTGGGGCTTACTTTTAATACTTCAAAAACTTTTCTTAAACCATTCAATCTGTCTTCTATGCCTTAAAATGTGCACAATGGCATGTTCGAATAATTGCTCAACATCATACAATTGTCCCCATCTTGTTTTTATTTTCTGAATCGGATCATGTGATTCTAACGTTAAGTTGGGATGGTCTAAAAACAATTGTTCATTATACCCTAACATTTTTTTTAGCGCTGACATATACGCATCTGCAGAATCTAAAAACACCTTGTCTCTATAATCTACTTCTTCACCCAACCACCTTCTTACTTCAATAACGTATGTATATCCGCTCTGCACTACATGACTTAAAATAGATTGCATTGAGCGACAGTCTTCATCTTTAGTTTTCGGGTCAACTATTTGGCATAACTCAGAATCTGAAACATCAGATATCACCACAATTAACTCGTTTATTGCCCTCTCATGCTCTGCCAATAAAGCTTTAACCACGCCCGAATTAATGACTCCCATTCATAATGTATTGAATCATAAATATAAGAAAATGTGCTAAGGTTTGGCATCTCCAAGTTCTTTAATGCTGTTCAACGGATAAAGCATATCATTTTTCTTAGCACTAAATTGATAGTCATCTAATGTAAAATGATAAACGTATTTATCAACCGACTTGGGTCCGCCTAATAAAATATGAACGTGACTTGGAAGGTAAGTGCCATTGACATTTGCCCGCTTGGTTCTAATCGTTCCACCTTTCATTGCGTTTGGCATTGGTAAAAAAAAGTCGTTGATGGTGACTTGAGTTAAGTCTGTGAAACCAGTTTCCTTGTTAATGAATACTAACCACTGATCATGTTCCTTATGCGGCTCATCTTTTCCCCAGGTAACATACACTAAATCATATTCTTGACCCTCGAAGGTAGTTTCACCCGCATAACGAATAATATCGGCTCCTAACAGCCGTTTAGGGGCTTCAATCACATAATGATATGTAGCCAGTCCCCAGGTTTCTCGCTTAGCCTTTACTTCCTTTATCGTCCCTTTCTTTTTGTAAGCATTAAAAGATTGAATACCATAGCGCTTTCCCTCTCTCCTTCCTTCCAAATAATTAACTGACCCATCAAAACTATTTAAAGCAAAATTAAATTGAATATTATTTTTATAGTTACCTGGTAGCGAATTCATTGGCATGACTGCCCAAACCGGTTTCCAGGTAAATAAACTATTAACGGAATAAGATTGATAAGATTCTAGTTTATCATATCCCATTTTTAAATAGGTTTCGTTCAACAGGCGCTTTCCTTTTTCCGACGCTGTTTCTGTTTGGTGCGTTCGCGCATAGTCTGTTCTTAAATCAATCATTTTACAAGATGTAATGGTTAAGACCATTACCATGGATGAAATTACTATTTTTTTCATATCTGTTTGTTTACGTCTAAAATAATTAGACTGGTTTGTTTAATTTGTAGTTAAATTTTTTTATCCTCTAATAAATGCCATGCTCATTTTGAGCCATGCATCCAAATATTCTCTGTTTCTGGTTACTTTCATTCTAGAAAAACCGCCATAAGTTCCAGCATGCAAGTACTCAGCTAAATGTTCTGGAGAAAAGTCCTTCCTGATCTCCCCTTTTTGCTGCCCCTCTTCAATACAGCACGCAATGATATCAATCCAGCCATTAAAACTGCTATTCAAAGCTTCAGAAACATGATCGTGGGTCCTTCCTATTTCATTAGACATGACATTTACAAAGCACCCCGACTGGTATTCATCTGCTTCGTTAACATCCACAACAACAGAATAAAAGCTGTGAATTCGTTTAATGGGCGAAATGGAATCATCTTCCATAAATCCTCTTATCCAGTCGGCATAATTTTTCCCGTACTTTATAATGACTTGGCAAACAAAATCTTCTTTGTTTTTGAAGAAATTATAGAAGGACCCCTTTGGGATGCCACTTGCTTTTAAAATTTCATTTATCCCGACCGCACTATAGCCCTCTTTCCTGAACAAATCAGTTCCGACCTCTAAAACTTTATCTATACTATACTTGTATCCCACTAAAAAACAAAATTAGACCAATTGGTTTAATTTTACAAATAAAATCCAATATATTTTCAAAATAACCGACTAAATGATTGATTTTTAGCATAAAAAATTTGAAAGAAAAAAGCCTGAAAGGGATTTTCAGGCTTTTTATCCATGTATTTGTTATTGGTTTTAGAAACGAGTATAGCCTAACGCCATCACTTTGCTCCAAGCATTCACAAAATCGTTAATGAATTGCTCCTGGCCATCTTCACAAGCATAAACTTCAGCCAGTGCTCTTAACTCAGAATTTGAACCAAATATAAGATCGGCCCTTGTACCAGTCCATTTTAACTCACCTGTTTGGCGTTTGCGTCCTTCGAACAAACGATCGTCATCCGACGTAGCGCTCCAGGTAACACTCATATCTAATAAGTTCACAAAAAAGTCGTTACTCAAGGTATCTGTTTTATCCGTAAACATTCCATGTCTGGATCGGTCATGATTTGTATTTAACACACGCATTCCGCCGACTAGTACTGTCATTTCAGGAGCAGTTAAGGTTAAAAGCTGTGTCCTATCAACTAATAATTCCTCTGCAGAAATATTCACTCTAGCATGTACATAATTCCTAAACCCATCCGCAACAGGATTCAGAACAGCAAAGGATTCAACATCCGTTTGCGCTTGACTAGCATCTGTTCTCCCTGGATTAAATGGAACTTTAACGTCATGGCCTCCATTTTGAATGGCTTTTTCGATTGCTGCTGTTCCACCCAAGACAATTAGGTCGGCCATTGAAACTTGTTTATTGTCATTTTGAGTGTTGTTAAATTCGTCTTGAATTTTTTCGAGGATACCCATAATTTTAGACAACTCATCAGGATTATTTATTTTCCAATCCTTTTGTGGCGATAACCTCAATCGTCCACCATTCGATCCTCCGCGTTTATCTGACCCCCGGTAAGTTGATGCAGATGCCCATGCCGTGGACACTAATTGTGAAATGGATAGACCAGATGCTAACAGCTCCGCTTTTAATTTAGCAATATCAGCCTCATCAATTAATTCATAGTTTGCCTTTGGAATCGGGTCTTGCCAAAGCAATTCTTCTTTTGGTACTTCCGACCCCATGTATAGTGATGTTGGTCCCATATCTCGGTGCGTTAACTTAAACCATGCCTTGGCAAATGCATCCTCAAATGCTTTAGGGTTTTCTCTAAATTTTGTAGAAATTTTAAAGTATTCAGGATCCATTTTCAATGCCATGTCTGCGGTAGTCATCATTAAATGCTCCATTTTTGAAGCATTATGTGCAGCAGGAACCTGATCTGCATTAGATGCTTCGGTCGGCTTCCATTGGTGTGCACCAGCGGGACTTTTAGTGAGTTCCCAATCGTAGTCAAGCAGCACTCTAAAATAGTCATGATCCCATTGTGCTGGATTTGGTGTCCAAGCACCTTCTACCCCGCTGGTAATGGTATCGTCTCCAAATCCGGAACCATAAGTGTTTTTCCATCCAAGCCCCTGTTGTTCAATAGGCGCCCCTTCAGGTTCTCTTCCTACATATTTGTCAGGGTCTGCAGCTCCATGAGCTTTCCCAAAAGTATGTCCACCAGCCACTAATGCTACAGTTTCTTCATCATTCATGGCCATTCTGGCAAATGTTTCTCGAATATCTACCGCTGACTTTAAGGGGTCAGGATTCCCATTTGGCCCTTCTGGATTCACGTAGATTAATCCCATTTGAACCGCCCCCAGAGGGTTTTCTAGCTCCCGATCATTGGCATATCGTTTATCGCCTAACCACTCAGTTTCTGATCCCCAGTAAATATCTTGTTCTGGTTCCCAAATATCTTGTCTACCTCCAGCAAAGCCAAAAGTTTCAAATCCCATAGATTCTAGTGCACAGTTTCCTGCTAGAATCATTAAATCAGCCCATGAAATTTTCTTTCCATACTTTTGCTTTATAGGCCATAATAGAAGCCTCGCTTTATCTAAATTACCATTATCTGGCCAACTATTTAAAGGAGCGAAACGTTGCGATCCTGAGCTAGATCCTCCCCTCCCGTCAAATGTTCTATACGTACCAGCACTATGCCATGCCATTCTGATAAATAAGCCACCATAATGTCCGTAATCCGCAGGCCACCAATCTTGAGAATCGGTCATTAGATCATAAAGGTCTTTTTTAACTGCACTTAAATCAAGTGTTTTAAAGGCTTCTGTATAATTAAAATTGGTACCCATAGGGTCTGAAAGATTGGAATTTTGTCTTAAAATATTCAACTTAAGTTGATTTGGCCACCAATCTCTATTCGTTGTACCACCACCTGCATTTTGCTTCATTTCTCCATGCATAAAAGGGCATTTTCCTGTTTCTTCTTTCATGAGCTTCATTTTATTGTTCTTCTCAAATATCGGTATTTCATCTGTATTATTAAAATAGATATTATTAAGTTTTATATTGATAAAATCTATATGTAAACCCTATCAAAGATCAGAAGACTATTTTCTATCACCAATTATTAGTTTTGCGCTATAAAGTAATAAGTACTTTATATATGTGTTTTCCTGTACTCAGATGGTGATTGATTAAACTTAGTATGAAACGTCTTAGAAAAATAGGCCACATCATTATAACCACAGTCATAGGCCACTTCCGATATTCTTAAGTCTGTAGTTTCAAACAAAAATTTGGCGCGCTCCAATTTTTTGGCATTAATGTATTGCTTAGGGCTCTCACCAAAAATAGATTTGAATTTACGCTTGAAGGTGGACAAACTCAAACCGGCAAAAAATGCCAAATCGTCCAATCTTAAACTTTCATATAAATGGGCATTGATAATGTCCTTAAACTCATATTCGTTTGATTTAAATAAGTTCCCCAGAATAAGTTTGACCTTGCCCGATTGATCTGTCTTAACCAGGATATGAACCAATTCTTTAAACTTTAATTTAAGAAGGTCATCTGTCATCATTTCAGGATGGTCAAAATAATAGTTAAGTCCTTCATAAAACTGTCTGATCATATCATGGTATTTGATTTTTTCAGCAGGCTGATGCGGTGCGTCCGATTTTGACTTAAAATAATCCGGAAGCTCATCATTATAGATTTTCTTAAGTACATCTGGATAAAACATAAAAATGATGGCTTCATTCGGTGAATCATCTTCGTTAGCATTCCAGGCATTAACAAAACTCTCGCACTTAATCAAAAAACTATCTGTTGTGTTAATTTGAAGCTGATCATTCGGTACAAATAATTTAGAACTCCCGTTCACCACGTGTACAAATCGGGCTTCTTCCTCTAACACAGCATTGACTTTGAAGGGCCCTCCAAAGGTGGCCCTTCCCAATACAACTTTACCAAATAATTCAAACTCTTTCCTTGAAAATGACATTATCCAAAGATATAAAATGTCATTTAATTTGAATAGCTTGATATTATTGAACCACCGAATCATGAATAATCAGACATTGGTTAGAACTTTTTGTAAATACCCAGATTCACGGTGCCATTGAATCCTACATATTTAAATCGCAACGGTACCAAGGGTACACCAGCATTCACACCCCAATTACCGGCTAATTCATAGGCCGCTTTGACACTGATGGCCGCCCAGCTCTGATTGTTTGGAGATAAACCGGTTTGCTGTAAATTGGCATTAAAATAATCACCGTTTTCTAACGATTGTCTGGCTCCCAATACACCGGCAATGTTCCAGCGTTCACCTAACTTCCAACCATGTTCAATGTTCAGTTCAATCACATCACTGAATCCATTGGTGAATTTATGATATCCCAATTCCAGAAAACCGTATTGGTTTTCTTTGCTTCTTCCAATATGAGCCATCAGGCCAACAGAAGCAGCATCATAACCGGTTGCCAATCCTTTATCAAGGTCATTGGTAATGGTATTCCAACTGCTTTGCAAGGAAACGGCCACTTTCACTTTTTTATCAACCAGCCCGTACTTAATAGCTGCCTGATAATTGCTTACCCCGAATAAATTACCTTCCGGTAATAATTCAGAAAAATATTGTTGATCGGTTAAGTCACCTGTAGCAACATATTTAAAAGGTAAGTTCGTAATGACATTGAGCCTATCAGTAATACCGTATTCAACATACAGTCCAAAATCGGCATTAATGGTTCGTCTGTTGACGCCTTGAATGTCTTTAATGAAGGTGCCCATTAACATGGAACTATACGCATAGGCCGGAACAATGAGTTGCGCCTGTGCAAACCCGTGGTGTTTTTTCTGTAACCAAGGTCCTCCTGCAAATACAGATGAGCTAATCATTAATAGGACAATGGCTGTCAATTTTGCGTTAAAAGAATGGATATTTTTCATAATGAATCGTTTTAGTTATCTATTTTCTACGATTCAAAGTTCTTAAGAAAAAAAGGGTCATCTTTTGAATAATCGTCCAAATGAATGGAAAAAAAGCTCAAAAAAGTCCATCAAAAAAGCGCTTCGGTTGAAGCGCTTTTTTTCATTATGGTTTTGTTTATGCGAAGTAGTTGGTGACTTGTTTTGAAAATGATAAGCCAATAGATGTTCCGGCTAATACGATACCAATAGGTGCAAAAATAATGACAATGGATGTGATGACCGTGATCATTAAAACGCCTCTCAATAGCCAAATATTCTTTCTAAGAATGGCAAATACGGCTGCTCCAAAAACAGCTGTATAGATCAATGCCATGGTCAGTAAAGTAGAAGGCGGAATTCCTAAAGTATCTGCCCCTGCGTTTACCCGATAGGAAATCACAAAATAAAATGTAAAACCAATGAGGGTTAATAACGCGTTTAAAATAAAAATGGTTCTTAAAAGTGCCGGTTTTTTCGTTGAGTTGTTTGATTGTGACATAATATTCAATTTTGTTTAGGTCAAAATTAAGGAGCATTATCCGAACCAATAATTGAAAATGGGTCAATGATTTGGAATATTAGGTCACACCAATTTGATTATAGAACATTCGTTAATAATGAATCCTATTCATAATAAACTATGTTGTAATTCTGAACTTTAACCGACTCTCCTCCCAAATAGAGTGTTTGCTTAAGCAGGTTTCCCTTTGAATCATATTCATAATGCCTTTCAAATAGTTCAGGTTCTACGATCCAACTCAAGTCATATGGTATTTTATAACCTAACCCCGCATCACTTCTAGCATTTATTATTATTTTTTCAGCACTGACTTTTCCATCAATATATTCAACTATCACCTTTTGGAACTTTCCACGCCGTTCTGAATACATAGTCTTTAGTCCGTTTTCGCGATTATACGCATAACGGATGATTGAACTATCCATATCTAAGCCATTGTAAGGCATCAGTATTTTTCTTTTGACAAGCAAAGTATCCTGATAGGTATATTCTATTTTTGATGTGGTAGGATCCGATCCTTTGGTATATTGTGTTTCTCCACTAACTTCAGTCAGCTGATCGTTATCATTATAATGATAAGTGGTTGTATTGGTTTTGTTCTTTTGTATTTTCAGATGTTGAAACAATAGGTCATTTTTGTACAAAAAAGTATCTGAAACGAATAACTCACCATTATTTATTTGAATGTGTTGAATCATCCTCCCAGCCTCATATTGGTAGGTAGACTTTTGAACTGACAACGTATCTGTATTTTTAAGATAGATGTTGGCCAACTCAGTCATATGGCCGTTTTTATCATATTTAGAAATTATTAAAGAGACGGTTCCTTTATTTTGGGTGCTAGAAGTCACCAGACTATCTCCATTTGGTAACATGGTATATTCGTAATTAACCGGACGCCTGCCCGCACGGTTGGAATTTTCAATATGTCCATGCTGATCATACCTTTTTTTCCACATCATTTCTGACTGTTCACTTTTTGGATTAATACTGAACCAAGTCACCTCTTTAATGCCGGTATGGTTAAAATTGCCATAAAACTCTGTCTTTTTATAAGGATTGCTTGGTTCAACTAGCTTAGTTGGCCAATCTTGTCCATTCAACAGGCTGGGAAAGATAAGGGAAACGAATACGAGTAACTTCATTGGCATCACTTAAAAATAATAAGCGGTAAGATAATCTAAATTCCGTTACTTGTCTTTAATTCGTCAAAAAATGAAGACAAGACACTAATTACAGTGGTGGTTACTTCTAATCTGATTCCGGTCGGATGATAAAGCTGCGTTCACTAAACGCCGGTAATGATGGTGTCCCTTCATAGAAAAATTCTATTCGGTCTTTTTCATCCATCATTCCTAAACTATACAAGAGGGGGACATAATGGTCCGGTGTTGGCGACGCCAATTTCCCCAGTTTATGACTGGTGAGGTAATTGGTCAGGTCTTTGAAATTTCTTTGTTCAATCTGCTGTTTTAACCATAAATCATACTCCGCTTCCCAACCATACAACGTCTCATCTTTATTCCTAAATTTTTGCATGGCCAATTTAAGGTTATGAATCAATGATCCACTCCCAATTACCAGCACACCTTTTTCTCTTAATGATTTCAATGCCTTCCCCAGGTTGAAATGATACTCCGGTTTTGCATGGTAACTAATGCTCATTTGAAATACCGGTACATTGGCGTTGGGAAATAGATGCATGAGCATGGGCCAAGCACCATGGTCTAAGCCCCATTCATCCGTTTCCTGAATAGCGGATACCATATTGGCAATCTCCTTTGCCAAATCCGGCGCTCCCTGAGCTTTGTACTTAGGATCGTAGTAATGAGCTGGGAAGCCATAATAATCGTAGATTTGTTCCTGTTGTAATGCATTGTTGACAAAGGTGCCTTTGGTACACCAATGTGCCGACACTACTAATGCCGCTTTGACCTCATAGTTTTCCTGTAATTCCTTCCCTAACTCAAATAATTTCATCCAAAATGGGCGTTCGTCTCTGCTCATAGGGATATCCATAGGGTTACCATGCGACGTAAACAACACCGGCATTTTTTTGCCTTGTATGGGTAATTCGTTTGTATATCGTTCAAGTTCTGATAAGGTATTCATGCTATTTAATCCTGATAAACTGCTTAATGGCATAGCGCTTCCAAGTATGAGTGAATGTTTTAAAAAATCTTTTCTGTTCATGATTCTTTATTTAAACCTGCAACAAGACCATAGTAAAAACAGATATGGTTTAGTGATACAAAGTTCGTTTCAAATTTGCCTTTACGCAATAATCTAGATTAAGAAATGAACCAGTTGGTCAAGTGCTTTTTACCATTTTTCGTCTGATGGTACTCAAGGCTTCTGGTGTAATGCCCAAATAAGACGCAATCATACGTTGCGACACACGGTTAGGTAATTCCGGATAGACATTCAGAAAGGACTCATACCTTTCTCTTGCTGAAGAACTCATTAATCCTAAAATTCTCCGTTGCATCACTGCCATTCGTTTAAAAAGTGTGGTAAACATTGGGGCGACATCATCTGCCATTAAGGCCTGATTTTCTAGTGCTTCTCCTTCCAGAATAATAACCTCAGACGCCTCCAAACAATCAATATATAAAACAGCTTCATCTTTGAATACATGTGATTGGACATCAGACATGATCCATCCTTCGGAACCGAACATAAACACGTGTTCTTTGCCTTTTTCATCAATTGAATAACTCCTCAATAAGCCCTTTTTAACGCAGTATACCTTTGTTGAGACTTCTCCAGCCCTTTGCAAGACCTCCCCTTTCCTGAAATGTTTGATTTCGGCATTTGGAAAAGCGCTTTGAATTTGTTCAATCATTTTGAAAGGGATGTCATCACAAATATAGTCTTGAATTTATTGGAAAGCAAAAACCCTCATTGAATATTCTGAATTTGATGGGCATGAGTTCATTTTAAAAACTAAAATGTATACATCAAACGAAAATGCGTATAAAGCAATGGCACAAATATGCCCCTACCTTTGCCCTAATCATTAAATTAAAAATTATGAGTACTAAAAAATTCGGAAAAAAAGGATGGACTTCCGATAGAATTAACAATTTAAAAGGCAAAACATTAATTGCTTTCTTTTTAGCGCTGGTGTCTTGCAGTAGCACTAAAGAATTACAAAAAGTAGAGAATACTAATGAAACTAAAACCCAAGAAGTTGGCATTAGTGATATGGAAAGGAATAGAATTTTTGTTACTATGAATGCGACCTTTAAAGATGAAGAAAAATGCAGAGTAGCCATGGAAACAATAGTTAAAGATGCGCACGCTGCATACGGTGTTAATTCTCATTTTTGGTTCAGAAGTGCAGATGGTAGATCTTTGTTTGTACTTGAACAATATGAAGATAAAAAAGCATTAAGAAAAGCAATAAGGAGATTCACATCTGCGAGAATATCCTTCTTTAGATCTATAAAAGTGATTGATGTCGCAGTTTATGGAGCTCCATCAACAAGCAGTAAATTGATGTTTGCCGCTCTTAAACCACAATACATGAATTACTATGGAGGTTATTCAAAGCATATAGTTAAAGCTCAAGAAGCTGGCATTAAAAACTTTGAAAGGGGTAGAATTTTGATTGCTACGAATGCAAGATTTAAAGATGAAGAGAAGTGTAAAACAGCAATGGAGAGATTAGTAAATGATGCATATGCAGAATCTGGCACTCATTCTCATTTTTGGTGCAAAAGTAAAGATGGTAAGGCTTTGTTTGTACTCGAACAATATGCAGATGAGAGGGCACTAATAGCACATCATATGGCAAATCCAACTTCTAGAGCTTCTTTTTTTGAATCTATTGAAGTGCGTGATGTTACACTTTATGGAACTGAATCCGATAAGATTAAAGAGATTTATAATTCTCTTAACCCTACATATATGGATTACTATGGAGGATATTCAAAGTAAAAGTAAGGTTATTTTTATGGTACATGATTATAGGGAATGTACTGTATGAATAACGCCTTTCATGAGCAAATGCTGTATGAATACACACTAAAAAACTATAAACCAAGCATTACTAAAAAGTATACTTCAAACGAAAATGAGTATAAGACAATAGCACTACAACACCCCTACCTTTGTGCTAAACATTAAAGCAAAAATTATGAATACTAACAAATTTGGAAAAAAAGGGTGGACGCCTGACAGAATAGATAATTTAAATGGCAAGACTTATGTGATAACAGGTACCACAAGTGGTACAGGGTTTGAAGCAGCAAAAATTCTATTATCAAAAGGAGCAAAATTGGTGATGTTAAACCGTAATCCAAAAAAATCAGAGGATACTATTGCTACACTAAAACAAGAACTTGGTAGTCATATAGATGTAACTGCAATTAAAATGGACTTAGGAGTACAGTCCTCTGTAAAAAAAGCAGCAAAGGAGGTAATTGAATCTGTTTCACAAATAGATGCCCTGCTTTGTAATGCAGCCATTGCTCAAACCCCTAAACACAGTTTAACTGTAGATGGTTGGGAAACTCAAATGGGTGTAAATTATTTTGGACATTTTACATTACAAGCATTACTTTATCCGTTAATCGAAAAATCCAAAGGAAGAATTGTTACGGTTGGGAGTCTTGGATATGATATGGGAATTAAAGCGATAAAGTTTGATGATTTGAATTGGGAGAAAGACTACACCCCAAATAACGCATACAGTCAAAGTAAACTGGCACAAATTATGTCAATGTATGAGTTAAATGATAGGTTAAAAGCGGCTGGAAAAACTGATGTGAAGGCTTATGCTTGTCATCCAGGTTCCTCAAGAACTTCATTAATATCAACTAACGGAAGTTTTATGATGAAATTGATTTTTGGCATAATGAAATTAACACCACTCACTCAACCTGCAGAAAATGGTGCTTACCCTCAATTAATGTGTGCAACGGAACCTGACTTAGATCAAAATGAATTTTACGGACCAACAGGAAGAAGTAATTGGGTAGGTCCTGTTGGTGCTCATGACATCAAACCTCATGCAAAAGACAAAACGGCTTCTAAAAGACTGTGGGAACTATCAGAGAAAGAAGTAAATTACAAATGGGGTATTTAATGACAAACACTATGGAATTATTAAAAACTACCACTGATTGGGCAAAAGATGAACTTTTCTCTACACCTTTTTTCATCCTTTTCGGATTACTATTCATTTTGGCAAGTATCGGGTTTTGGCAATTAGGGAGAACTGACATTGCTAGAGCATATATAATTCCTATGCTGGTGGCAGGGATTCTGCTAATCATTATTGGAGGAGGATTATATGTCAATAATCTGTCAAGAGTCAATAATTTTGAGATAATGTATCAAGAAAATCCATCTGCTTTTGTGACGTCCGAAATGGAACGTGTAGAAAGTACTTTAAAAGAATATAATTCTGTTGTTTTTAAGATTATTCCAATTATTATTGTAATGGCTGCATTAGGGATTATATTTCTGAGTTCACCTGTGTGGAGAGCAGTCTGCATTACTATAATTGCTATGATGGTAGTCTTGTTATTAGTTGATGGAACAGCTCATTCAAGAATTGATGCCTATCGTCAAAAATTATTGATGACAATAGAACAAGAAAAGCATTAAACTATGAAACACTTTAAAACACTTTCAGCATACTTTAACTACATGGATTTACCAGGACCTGAACATCCAATGTTCAGCGTGATGATGGCTAATGAAGATGAATTTCTGCCATGTCCTAAAGAAAGTTCCCCACCTATAACAACGGATTGCTATTCCATCAGTCTTAAGAAAATTGTGAGTGGAGAATTGAATTATGGTCGAACCAAATACGATTTCACCAATGGTGCTATGTTTTTTATGTCTCCCCGACAAGTATTGCAATGGGATAAAAATGCTGTTTTTGAACAGAAGGGGTTTTCAATCAATTTTCATGAAGATTTTGTCAAAGGGACCGAGCTAGCGAAACAAATTAAGAAATATGGTTTCTTTTCCTATTCAGCCAATGAAGCTTTACACCTTTCTCCAAGCGAAGAGGAGCAAATGGAATCCATTGTTAAAAATATAGTACTGGAATATCACAACAATCAAGATGTATTTAGTAAAGACATCATTATTTCTCAACTGATTACTTTGCTAAAGTATGCCAATCGGTTTTACGAGCGTCAGTTCATTAATCGAAAAGAAATGTCTACTGATTTGCTTGAACAATTTAATCAACAATTAGAGGCCTATTTTCAGTCTGGACAGCTTCAGGAAAAAGGGATCCCTTCGATTGAAGTGATTGCAAATGAGATGACCGTGACCCAACGATATCTGAGTGATACATTAAAAAAAGAAACCGGCAAAACAACCACAGAGCACTTACAACTATATTTGATTGATGAAGCCAAGAATAGCTTGTTGAAACCGAATAAAAGCATAGCTGATGTTGCCTATGAATTAGGGTTTGAATACCCTCAGTACTTTTCAAGGCTATTTAAAAAGAAAGAGGGAATTAGTCCGAGTGAGTACATTGAAAAACATAGACTGAACTAAGACTTAAAATAACTTACGGTAAACTCAGGATTTACAGGATTAACTTCGTTGATCCCCAGATCTTCGCAAAGGACCACATCATTTAAAACCGATTGGGCGAGGCGCCCAATTGTTTTTTATGTCAACATTATCCTGGAGCGAGCTCAAAATTTGCAGGATTAACTTCGTTGATCCCCGGACCTTCGCAAAGGACCACATCATTTAAAACCGATTGGGCGAGGCGCCCAATTGTTTTTTATGCCAACATTATCCTGGAGCAAGCTCCGGATAATTTATGGCATAAAAAAACCGATTCTTTCGAATCGGTTTTAAATGATGGGTAGAAGATGGGATTCGAACCCACGACCCCCTGAACCACAACCAGGTGCTCTAACCAACTGAGCTACAACTACCATCTGCGCCTCGACGAATCGAAGTTAGCAATTCCCCCTATTTGGGAGGGCAAATATAATTATTTTATTTTTTACTAAATAGGCTTGACGAAAAATTCTCAAACATTTTTAGCATTTTTTTAAAGAAATCGAAATAAAGGGTGACAACGAGTATTAACACCATACTCCAAATCACCATAATATTAGCCCAAAACGTTGGAATGAGCTTGCCAAAAAACCGTTTAGTTGGAGCATAGAATTGAGCACCAAAAAAACTTTTATCTACCGGGTCGCGGTAAACTGGACCAGATTTTTGAATTAGTACGCCATTGTATTCCTTTATTTTATCTAACTCAATTTTATTGGTAACAAACTGCTCAAGGCTCTCATTGTGGTAATCGTCAAACATTTTAATGTAGCCCTCTTTTCCATCTCGATCTACTAATGCCGTCTTTACCTTATCAACGTACGTTCTATTTTTATCAACAATAACTTTGTACTTATTTTTTAAGCTCCCTTCGAAATATTGATTAATCGCTTGATAGGTTTCTGGTTTAAAACTTGTAATACTTAAGTTTTCGACACACCCTTCGCATATAGGCTCTGATGGCAATCTATAATACGTTTGTTCTTTTGCCAGCTCATTTTTGAGTACCAATAAATCATTTTCAACTTCTTTCTTTTTTTCAGGATTATCCAAATTATTGTTTACAAAATTAAGTTTTGTACTCAACTCCTTTAGCCAATAATCTTTTTTCCAAGTTGCCATTTGTTTGGCTTTCTCATACTTATACAAATGCTTATTGAAGCTATTCTCTTTAAATTGCTCAACTGATAATGCCTCGTATGCCCAACGAGAAGCCATCACATTCCCAATCAATGGTACTGAGTCTTCTCTATTAAACATAGGATTAATTTTATCGAATTTAACTATTACTCCACTAAATAATAATTGAGGGATGATAACTAACGGAATGAGTATGTAAATGACCTTGACTGAATTAAATGTAGCTGAAATATTTAAACCTAATACATTTGCAAAGCACGATAAAGAGAATAGAATAATCCAATAAGACATCCACATGCCTTGAATGCCTAATATCCAATTACCGATTAGCACAAACGTGAAGGTTTGGATAGCAGATATCAAAAACATGATGCTTATTTTTGACCATAAATAAGATCCCTTACTTAAGTTTAAAAACGATTCACGCTTCAATATTTTTTGATCTTTAATGATTTCTTCTGCTGAAACCGTTAACCCAATAAATAAAGCGACAATTACAGCAATAAATAAGTAGCTTGGTACATTTTGATTTTCCCTGAACACATATTCCAATTCATTTTCTCTTACTGTATACATCTTTAAGAAAAATGCCAAAAAAGCAGCCAAAACTGGTGCTTCTAACATATTGATAAACATGTATTGTCTGTTGGTTAATTTTGATTTTACATCCCTGATAAAATAAGTTCTGAATTGCTTAACAAATCCCGGAATTTTAAAAATTCGGTCTGGTAATGGTGTTTCTGTATTGCTTGGTTCAACCTTTGGCTCCAGTTTTTCACGATAATCCTGATTCCATTCAACTGAAGCTACTTTTCTATTGGTAGTTTGTTTACCATATTCATCTACTACCTTAGATTCAATGATATTAAAAATCTGTTCAGGATTAACATTACCGCATTCAACACATTCACTCTCGTTACAATTAACGTGTCCGATCAATGTTTTGAAATAAATTACCGCATCTACGGGATTTCCGTTATAAATTGGATAACCGCCTTGATCAAGAATTAATAGCTTGTCGAACATCTTAAAAATGTCGGACGAAGGCTGATGAATCACCACAAAAATAAGCTTTCCTTTCAAGGATAACTCATTTAGTAAATCCATTATATTTTCTGAGTCTCTTGATGACAATCCAGAAGTAGGTTCATCTACAAATAAAACAGACGGTTCTCTAATTAATTCTAAAGAAATATTAAGTCGTTTTCTTTGACCTCCTGAAATGGTTTTTTCTAATGGGCTACCAACCTTTAAATCTTTACTGTCATATAGTCCCAACGAAGTCAAAAGCTTTAAAACCCGCTTTGCAATTTGTTGATCATTTAAATTACCAAAGCATAGCTTCGCGTTGTAAAATAAATTTTCATACACAGTTAATTCTTCAATCAGCAAGTCGTCTTGAGAAACGTATCCAATTACCCCCTCAATCTTATCTTTTTCGTGATGGATATCAATACCATTAATGGTCACCTTACCTTTCGAAGGCACATAATTACCGTTAAGTACATTTAATAATGTCGATTTACCTGCTCCGGAACCTCCCATTATACCTAATAATTTCCCTGATTCCTCAGAAAAATTAAACTCGTGCAAACCAAGCTTATTATTTTTGAATCGGTACTCAATCGCTTCTGTTTTAAATACCACTTTGGCAGCTGTTTCGTCAGACAAAAAGCGACTAATAACATCAGAATAATAAATTGGCTGTACTTTTGAAGATCGAATAGATCCGCCACTGTTAAATATAATTTGCCAGCCCGGTGTAATGGCCTGACCATTCAAATCAAGCGTTGACTCTCCAAGGTATTTGAAAAAGTATAAATTAACGCTTCTAACGTTGAGTATTTGAATCTCTCCTTCTAGACCTTTAGAGAAAATATGTTTCGCATTTTTAAACGACTCTTTTTCTTCAGAGGTCACGTACAACATGTCAGATTCATCTCTTCGGTCTCCTGCGCTGGCCTCTACGAACTTTTTGGCGGCTTGATACTCCTCTTGCGGAATATTAAACGTATTGGCAACCGTTTCGGCAAATTCAAGTTCTTGCTCGGCAATTGAATCGTTCGAATAAATAAAGCCAAGTATCCGAATCAACACAATAATTTTTTGATTTTGCGCTAATTCCTTATTGATATCGGTACAGATTCTAAGGACCTTAACCGAATGTACTGAAGTTCTTTTTTGTTTGCCATCCTTGCGCTTCTTTTTTCCTTGATAAGAAATTAAGAAATTATCAAATTGTTCAAGGTATGCCTCAACGTCTCTTGAATTAAGCTCCTGACCTAAAAATTCTTTTACTATTTCACGACCAGCTCCTTTCGTAGATGGACTTTCAGTATCAATATCTTCATCAACTCTCGCAATTATGGAGAAGAGTTGCATCAGTGCTTTAAGTATTCTTTCGCTCATTCAATTAGCGTTTTATATTTTAATGTTTCAGTTCAAGTCGATTCAAGAAAACAATCCCGAAAAACTCCGTCAATATAATCATTTATTGTATGATGTACGGAAAATTTTAAATAAGGTTTTGACCCATAATTTTTCGATTATTGCAACATATGCTTACTGATTGAACATATTTATTTTATAAAATTTGATAAAACCAATCGTGAATCTTACATTTATCCCATGGCTAAACATATTTCTATCAAAAACTTAGACATTGCAGACAGGCCACGTGAAAAACTAATGCAACATGGTTATTCTGTTTTGTCAAACTCTGAAATACTTGGCATTTTAATCGGATCAGGAACAAAAGATAAGTCGGCAGTAAAGTTATGTCAGGAAATCTTAAAATCAGTTGGTAACGACCTTAATAAACTAGCCAAACTATCAATTAAAGATTTACAAAAATTCAATGGAATTGGGGAAGCCAAAGCCATTGCTATTGTTGCGGCACTTGAATTGGGAAGACGAAGAAAAAGTTTTGACACTAAAGACAATATCATAGTGAAGTCATCAGCCAATGCATACACCTACATTAACCACATATTTAAGGATTTAAATCATGAAGAATTTCATATTTTACTCTTAAGCCGCTCAAACAAGATTAAAAATTCTGTTCTCATTTCAAAAGGAGGTTTAAGCGGAACTGTTGCTGATGGAAAGCTAATTTTCAAAAAGGCACTGGAAGAATCTGCTTCCGCCATTATCTTATGTCATAATCATCCATCTGGGAATCTAAAGCCTAGCCAGGCAGATCTAAAGTTGACAAAAAAATTAAAGGAATTTGGCACTCTCATTGATTTACCGATTTTAGACCACCTTATTTTTACCGATAATAACTACTTTAGCTTTGCTGACGAAGGATTGATATAATGAACAATACCCCTATTTTAATTTTTGCTGATGATCAAACAGAAAGGTTAAATTATGTGCTTGATTTTTTGTTTAAAGACAAGGGACAGCCCTATGCATTGGTAACAGATCAACAAGCGCTTTCGGGTGAAGTTCATATCTCCTATTCTAAAGAGACAATACAATCTAAAATACAGATTAACCCATCTGGCTTATTGAAAGAAAGAGAAATAAGTTCTGATTGGGTGGTCTATTTTGATAAAAAAAATGATCGTTGGTTAATTAATCAGGAAAAAGATGACTTTGCGATCATTTTCTATTTTTTGACCAGATATGAGGAGTATACAGATGCTAAGAGAGATCAAATGGGCAGATTCACAGCAAAGCAATCTTTATTGTACGAATTTAATCAGCTGCATATACCCTGGTGTGATGTTATGGTTAAAACCATTTGGAATCTGTTATCTCTAAACTTCGATTCAATTACCAGGCAATCTAAAACAATTTTAACTTACGATATTGATGTCGCATGGGCCTATAAGTACAAACCCTTTTGGCGAAACATAGCCAATATGGCCAAAAACATATTTCGCCCCAAACAACTGATCGAAAGACTAAATGTACTTTATGGAAAATTAAATGACCCATACGACCATTACGATTTAATTAAAGCTAATGCCAAAACACATCCGACTTTAGTCTTTTTTTTATTAGGTAATTATGGCAAATACGACAAAAATCATCATTGGAAAAATAAAAAACTTCAAGGTTTAATTAAAGATTTAGATAGGCATGCCGAAATCGGGATTCACCCCTCTTTTCATTCTTTTCTTGACCTCGATATAATTTTAAAAGAGAAAAAAAGACTTGAGGCCATCTGCCAGCATTCCATCAAAAAAAGTAGACAACACTTTTTAAGAATGACTTTACCTGACTCATACCAAGTCTTAGAAAAAGGAAATATTTCTCATGACTTCACAATGGGCTATGCCGAACACTATGGTTTTCGTGCAGGCACCTCTTTTCCTTTTACCTTTTTTAACCTTCTTAACAACTCAAAAGGAAGCCTACAAATTACTCCCTTTACCTTTATGGATGGTACCCTAAAAGACTATATGAAACTAAATCCTAAGGAAGCGATTGAAGTCATTGAGGTATTAAAAGACAATGTTAAAAACGTTGGTGGACAATTTATACCCTTATGGCATAATCACAGTATTGGAGATACTAAAGAATGGCGCGGATGGCAAAAAGTATACGAATCATGCCTAAGTTAAATCATAAAAAAAAGACCTAATTTCTTAGGTCTTTTAACTTAATAATTTTATTCATTAGCCCGAAGTCTATCCTCAGGATCTTCTTCAGAAATTGGGTATAATTTCTCGGCATCTTTCATCCCTTGGATATTATCCATAATTTCTTCTAATTGAGAGATAGAAACTCGTTTAAATAAAATCTTATTGTCCTTATCTAGAACAAATATTCTTGGTGTAGAAGCCACATCATAGGTCTTGGTATAATTTAAGCTCTCCAGAGTTGTATTATTATTCTTAATGATATAATAGGCATTTTCCTGAGCTTCCTCATATACAGATTTTGTCATCCCAACATTAATAAAACTCAATCCATGAGTCGCAATAAACGCTTTCCACTTTTCAAAATCACCTCCCATGGCTTTACCAACAGCATAAACTTCGATCCCTCTTTCTTTAAATTTTTTCTCATATAAGTTCTGTAGTTTTGGTGCAGCTTTTTTACAATGTCCACATGTTGGCTCCCAAAAGAATACGACTTTATAGTCGGAATCAATTTTGTACAAATCGATCCAGTTTTTTTCTGTTGAATCTGGTAAACACAGCCTAGGAGCAGTTGCTCCAATTAAGGTTGCTCTGATTTCAGTAGCTCTTCCACAAACTTTCTCAAGATTTTCTTCACTCATCCAGGTAGTTCTTGTTGGTGTTGTACAATAATATTTGTCAACCATATGTACAAATACATTTTCCATCCCCATTAAATCTGATTGTTCAGCCGTTGACGTGACATGCGCAACAATGAATTGAAACAAAAAGCTAGAATCATCTGTTTTTGCTATTAGTTTATCAGCATAAAGGCTTAATGTATCTGGAATTTGAGGTAATACTGTCTTAGAGAAATATTTTTCTAATTTTTTAAAAAATACCGGTGTCCTTACAATGGCATCATTTTTTAAATTAACATTATCCCAGTAATGATTAATAAAATATTGATACACATAACTTGAATCGGTAATTACACCATTTTCATCTTTTGGCGCCTCAGGTAATTCAACATCAATTGATAAATTGATAATATCAGATAACAAAGTACCATCATGGTCTTTAACCATTTTTTTCTGATAATCTTTTACTGCATCATTGAGTCCAGTTAATTCAGCTGTAATTTCATCTTTTCTCTTTTTATCAGCCGTTTTTTGTTCTTTACTTAACTCAGCACCTTGCTCCTTTAGATCGGTCATAAAATGGATATAATCAAAAAAAGCGATATTGGTTTTCGACTTTTTCACCTTTAAAGACCCAATTAAATCATTGATATCTGACACTTCAATATCGATAGTTTCAAAATCATGAATAAAATCAAAATACCTTTGGTCGGGCAAAAACAGAGCGTATACGCCATTTTTGTGTTTTTTACCATCAAATTTTACAACGCCGTTAACCGCATTTGCCGTATCGGCATAATACATCCCTTTGCCTGAATACTTCACCAAATGAACTATGGTATCTTTCAGCCCATTTACTTTAAATTTTATGTCTTGTGAATGACTTGCAAAACTGCAAGCAATCAGTATTATTGTTGTTAAAAGTGATTTTTTGATCATTGGTTTAATATTATATAAATCGATTCTTTTAAAAAAAGACGAAGATAAGTGATATGTGGTTTTTAGTTTAACAAAAAATTAACGTTTTATCCCTTTTTAAATATTTTTAAGATAGTTTTTAGAAGTACTTGTCGTAAAAGGAATATACAGCCAACTATCAACAATATTACAAATAGTATTCCAAAAAGTAATCCGAAATAACTTAAGTATAAACCTAAACTAATAAGTACTGGATTGATGACTAACCATTTTACAATAAATGCAACAAGTATTGAAATGATAGTAATGATTAGTATGATTTTTAAGAATTTTTGCTGAAACGTTCCGATTAATAATTTTGGTGTATAACCTAACTTAATTAGCAAACTAACTTCAGTATTAATCCGATAAAGTAGCATTTGTAGATATTGTACAAAAGACATGATTGACAGTGCTAAAATGACCATGGCAAAAACTAAAAAAACACCAATCATTTGTATCAAAAAGGTGCTAATTTTTGCTACACTTAGGTCGGACTCAGAAATATCTAAATTCATTGAAGACATTAAATCATTAAGTTCACCAAAAGAACTAGCTTTTGTTTTGATTAACAAGCGATTTGGTTGCGCAGCAGTTCGATTCCCATATTTTTGATTTGAGAAATCAATAAATGATTCTGGTACCAAAACTGAACTAATTTTAGAAGAAAAACCAACTACTTGACCCAAAACGATTCCTTTTTTTCCAGAACCGCTTAAATGCAATCTCAATCGAACCGTTTTAATTAATTCCTCTGAAATTTGCGGCAACCCTTTACTTGGTGCAATACCATAGTTAACTAATGTGAGAAAATCGCGAGGTAAAATAATTGGAACAATGTCGTCTTCGTTTTGCCATATCCATTCTTCATTATTCAAATTATCAAGAAAAGAATTAGGAACAGATTGCAAAAACATTTCTGCATAAAACCCAGGTAATCCATCTCCTGGATTTTCAGAGATGCCCACTTCATAATGGGCTGTTTTAAATGGTGCTACTTCTAAAATAAAAGGTTTACTTTTCAGGTCTTTTATGTCGTTTTCAGTAAAAGATGTATTATTCGCTCCCAAGCTTGTCATTGTACTGACATGCTTTTGAATAACCAGGGTGTTATCACCCATCAGGTCAGCTTCTGTTTGAGTGACATTTTGAATATCAGTAATGATTATAATGGCAAGAAGACTGGTAATTAAACCTAACCCCAATCCAAAAATGCTTAACAACAATTGCTTAGACCATCTCTTATTACTCAATATCTTGCTTAAATTTTTCATAAGAGTAATTCTGAATAATTCGAAATGTTATAATCTGACCCTAGTGTTGTTAAAATAGTGCCGGCATTGTTTTTATTCACTTCTTTATGAATTAACTCCAAGGCTTTTTTGATATTATCATTATCCAAATGGCTAAAAGGCTCATCTAGCAATAACCATTTAAACGGTTGACATAAAGCACGAATAATAGCGACCCTTTGCTGCTGCCCCATAGATAAATTAGCTACCTTTTGATGCATTTGTTTCTCAATTCCCAGATGCTGAAGCATTCCCTTTATTTCTTCATCTGTTTTAGAATTGGTCAAACTATTTTTCACCTCAATATTTTCCATAACCGTTAAATTGGGAAATAGCTCCAGAGATTGAAATACAGCACTTATTTTGTCATTTCTTAAACTTGACCAATCATTTATATCTAAACGATTAATTTCGTCTGAGTCAAAAAAAACCTGTCCAGAAAAATCATGCCTTAAACCGTAAATAATATTTGAAAAAGTAGATTTTCCTTTTCCACTAGATGCGTTTAAAATATAAAATATGTCATTTTTTAGTTCGAAACAAGAATTCCAAACGGAATGACTAGCATGGGTTTCATTTTTTAACGGTTCAGGAATTACATTTTTAAAAGTAATTTTCATGACGTACAAGTTTACAAATTCTTTGCCAAGAATTACCTCAGTGCTTTTTAAAAAGCATTTCTATGTGTGGAATTCCATCCTCTAAATACGATTTGCCTGTTGGAGAAAAATCAAATTCTGAATAGAACTTTTCTAAATGAGACTGTGCTGAAATCCTGATAGAAGCATCAGGATGCTTTATTGACATATATTGCATAATGCTATTCATTAAATCTCTTCCCAATCCTTTTCCTCTTTGATTGGCATGAGTAGCTATTCTTCCTAAGGACCACTCGTCATAAGATGTACCAGGCGGCAAAATTCTGCCTACCGCAACAATATCATTATCTATAAAACGAAAGACATGAATGGCTTGCAAGTCCTTGTTATCCAGCTCTGGGTAAGGGCAGTTTTGCTCCACAACAAAAACATCAGTTCTTAGTTTTAATAACTGATACAATTCTGTGTTTTTTAATTCATCAAACGATTTAAATTCAAAATTTGACATGGATAATATTAGGTGTATTTTTACGTTTTAGTTGAGTAAACAAAGGTGTTAAGATAGCCAATTAATCTTTTCAGACAGGTGATCATTTTTATTAATTTTGAAAAATAAAATCGCCATTTGTTGGTTGCGTATACAATTTACTATGACCCATTCAAAAATTATTGAATCTTTAAAGACAAAAATTAAAAGTCAATTTGAAAATGATTCTAGCGGGCATGATTGGTTTCATATAGAAAGGGTCTGGCGAAATGCTAAAGCCATTGCAAAAAAGGAAAATGCCGATATTTTTTTAACTGAACTAGGCGCATTACTTCATGATATTGCTGATCATAAATTTGTAGATGATTTTAGAAAAGAATCTTCAAAACGAACAAACGAATTACTTTCTCCTTTCCATCTGAGTCATGATACCATCACCTCTGTTCAACACATTGTTTTACATACATCTTTTAAAGGCGGTATTGGTAAAAATGAAATGAAAAGTTTAGAAGGAAAAATTGTTCAGGATGCTGATAAGTTGGATGCTATTGGTGCAATCGGTATTGCCAGAACTTTTGCCTTTGGAGGGAAATTTGGTCATATTTTATTTGATCCTGAAGTTCTGTCTATTGAGCATAAAACGCTTGAATCATATCAAAAAAACAGATCTCATACCATCAATCATTTTTACGAAAAACTGCTTAAACTAAAAGATTTAATGCACACTGAAACCGCAAAAGAAATGGCAAAAAGTCGGCATTCATATATGGAAGCATTTTTAGAACAATTTTATAGTGAATGGGATGCAAAAATTAATTAACTTTAGCTTATGAGGCAATTTAGAATAGTAATCACAGTTATTTTTGTATTGCTTAGTAGTAATAGTTTAAATGCGCAGAGTTACAAATATGGACTAGAAATCAGTCCAAGTTTCGATTTTCAGTTACAAAGCGCAAATAATGGAGCTTGGCAAGCCATTAGAGGTAATGGATTTCTGCTGGGTGCATTTTTCGATAAAAATATAGGTGAGCACAGTTTCATTGAAACAGGGCTTAAGTTTGAGTACATTGCTTTTAACGATAAGTCTGGTGATTTTTTAATCAGTAGTTTTCGAATCTCTAGTTTAAATGTTCCTCTTTTGTTTAAGCAAGAAATTGGTTTGACTCAAAATTGGTTTTACAACGCCGGAATTGGATTAAACTACAACTTCTTAAACCGTCAGTTCTTTACGGGGAATTGGTTTAATGCGAATAATGCTGTAAACCAATGGCAACCCTATGCTAATTTAGGCATCAACTATTTAATGGACGAACGTTTCGAACTTGGCATGTGCGCGCGGTATCATTTTATTAATTTATTTAAGGATGATCCAATAGTATCTAATCCAACAACTTCAAAACTTTTTTCTTTAGATTTCAGCCTAAGATACACTTTAGCTTCTCATTAATTAGCTAAATTTGTTCAAGCTAATCGTGTAACATTTATTTAAAATTCGGTATAGGTTTTGTAATAGACTAGAAAAAACTTAATATGACTAAATTTTTTACCCTTTGTTTTTTGTTTTGTATATCAGCCAGTGGATTTTCGCAAGATGATGAGGAAGCATGCGGTGAACCAGAGAAAAAAGCCATGAAACAAATTAACATAGCTTTAAGTCCAAAATCAGATTTTAAAGAGACATCAATGGCTTTTATGGCTGCAATAGAATTAGCTGAGGACAATGTAATGCCGTATTTTCTGTATGCGGAATATTTATTTAACAGGGCATTAGATAAGTACGAAGACTTTAAAATAGGGAGGGCTAATTTTGCTCAGGTCAGAACACAATTTAAAGCGGTTGAGGAAAAATATCGAACTTCGGAAGACATATGTCCTGAATACCATGCCAGCATTTATTATAAGATCGGTTTTATTAATTATTACATCAAAAATGATGTTGAAAGCGGTAAATATTATTTTCAAAAATTTCTCGACTATAAGAATGATAATCCAGATGCTTATCCTGATGAATATGCCTCTTGGAAAGCTGAAGTATCTCGCTTACTAAAGGAAATTAATGTTAAAGAAGAAGAAAAAGCAACTGCCAGCGAATTTTATGAAAAAAAGGTTCCTTATGACCCAATCAGGGTCGCGAATGTATCGACAGAAATGGATGAATACTTACCCATGATTTCACCTGATAATGAATTGATTTTTTACACAAGAAGAGGTGATTTCAGAAGTTTGGGTGATTTGCAATCAAACGTTACTGAAATGTTTTCTGTGAGTCAGCGAAAAAGTGTTGATGCTCCTTTTAACAAAGGAGAAGGCTTAAGACCGCCTTTTAATACGCCAGAATTCGATAATTATGGTGGTGTTTCTCTGTCGTTAGACAATAAAGAGATGTTTATTTGCGCGTGCAAAAATGAAATGATTCAAGGTCGACCTTTTTTAAATTGCGACTTATATGTCACTTATTTTAAGAGAACAGGTAAAGGTGGTTACGATTATGTTTGGACACCTCTTGAAAATCTAGGACCAAATATCAATACTAAAAATGGTTGGGAGGCTCAACCTACCCTATCTGCAGATGGCAACACCTTATATTTTTCGGCCTACAGAAAATCAACCAAATTAACCGACATTTATTATTCCAATCGGAAAGCAGATGGCACATGGTCATTGGCAAAGCCTGTACCTGGTCCAATCAATACAGCCGGGCATGATAAATCACCTTTTTTACATCAGGATTCTGAAACCATGTACTTTGCCTCTCAAGCTACCGAAACTAGGAAAGGAGCTGGAATTGATGGCAATTTTGATATGTTTTATACCCGTAAAAATAAAGAAGGAGAATGGATGGAGCCGGTTAATTTGGGTTACCCTATAAACACCGAAAAAAATGAAGTTGGACTCATTGTTTCAACTGATGGGAAATTCGCATATATTGCTACTGATAGAGGAGAAAATGCACAAGGTGTTGATTTGTATTATTTTGAATTATACGAAGCTGCCAGACCGCAAAAAGTACTGTTCTTAAAAGGAGAATTAAAGGATGAGGTTGGAGACCCTGTAAAGGACGGCACCATTAAAATTGATTACAGACAAACAGGAGAATCTGTTGAATTTAAAATGAACGGTGATGACGGAAAATTTGCGGCCATTGTTCATACAGAAAAAGCACAAGACGTTTTAATATCTGTCAAAAAGAAAGGCTATTCTTTCGACACACAAGTGGTCAAATCTTCTGAAATAGCCGCAGCACAAAGAGGTAATGCATTTAAGCAAGAAAAATTGGATTTAGAAATTAACGAATTAGAAGTTGGTAGGGCATTTACCATTCACAATATTCTATTTGCAACAGATTCTTATACCTTAAGTGATGACGCTAAATTCGTACTCAAACAACTAATCTCTTTTCTTGAAGAAAATCCAACTGTTACAGCGGAGTTACAGGGACATACAGATGACCAAGGCAATGATAATGAAAATTTAATTTTAAGCCGTAACAGAGCAAAAGCAACTTTAAATTATCTGGTAAGCAAAGGAATTGCTAAAAACAGATTAACAGCTGTTGGATTTGGCGAAACTGAACCCAAGTTTGAAAACAATACTGAGGCTAATCGCGCTAAAAACAGAAGAACTGACTTTAAATTGACAGGGATATAGATATGGGTTCATTCTCATGGGAAAGTATGTTAAGTATTACTATGAAGGAAAATTAAAAAGACAGCACCTTTTCATATATTAATACCTTATGAAAGTACTTTGGACAATTTTAGCAATTTTGATTTCATTTATTACACTAAGTGGCTTTTCTGAAACGTACAGAATTTTCACTTCTATAGATGAAGATATTGCTGATAATAGGAGTTTTTTAATTCTAATGTCAATAGTAATGAACTTATTATTTATTAGTCTTTCAGTTTTTTTATGGCGCTTAGCTTTAAAAAAGAAGAAGTATAAACTAAGTGATGATGAAGTCGTATTAGACGACATGGTTTAATTCTAGGCACCACGCGCCATGAAAAAGTAAACTAAGTTTGCCTTATAAAAGAAACAACTACAGACATGCTTTCCTAGAAGCTATATAAACATATTATTATTTAATTCCTTATCAAAGGAAGTATGCAACAGTATAACTTCTCTTATTTGCTTGTCTTCTATGGTTTATAATCTTCTGAAGGATTTAATAGTCTCGTAGATGCCAATACCAATTATTATCCTTGAAAGTAGATCTAAAATAGCAAATTGTGGTTTAATTGAGAATGCATACCCCTTAGCTGCATAGTCCATAAATGATATTTTGTGAGTAGGATTAATGAATTGACAAAAATAACTGAGTAATTTTGGAAAGTCTCCAACTCCATTTCTTAACGATAACCTATACTTAGTAGTTAGCATCATTATTGTAAATAATATTGCCGCAAAAATAACAGTTAGAAAGGCAGCTAAGATCCACCTCCTTCCATGATTGCTGTATATTGCTGAAGGGATCATACTTCCTATTGCATTAATATTTTGCCAAGGACTTTTTCTCAAGCTTTTCAATAACAACTTTTTACTTGATCTTAGATATTTGTATTCAAGCTCTTTATCATTCTTAGACTTACTATCCAAGTAGAGTTGATTAATAAAATAATAACCTGATTTGTCGGGTGAGCTTAATTTTTCGATAGGAACTTTTGTTGCGAAGCTCTTTATTGTTTCAATATTCGAATTAGTAATTTTTATTGATGAAAGCAGGTCTGTTTTTAAATCATTGAAGATTAACAACTGTATTTTTGAATCAGTAATTTGAATTTTTGACGTATTAGTTGGTAATTGATTAATCTCTGTTTGATGTTCCTTGATCTTACTACTTTCGATTTCAATTACACCATCAAAATTAAATTTTTCCATAACTATATTAGAGAATGTAATTCTTCTTAACTTGATTCCTGCCCCATCATAATAGTTTCCACTAAATTTAATGGTATTAATATCTGAGCCATCAATTAGATCAATCTTAGTCCTTGGATTTTTTGAATTGCAAAAGAATTCTGATATAATAACTTGTTCAGAGGTAGTAAAAGAGTTTATATACTTTTCAATACAAACAATTCCGAATACCCCTCTGTTTATTATAATTTTTGATTCACTAATCTCCTGACCTGTAAATGAAATTTTTTCAATGGTACAGTTTGAGATAGTAACTTTTTTCATTTCCTGTCCAGCATCTATAGACAATAATTTGAAGCTCGAATCCCTTATTTCTATATCTTCAATAAAGTCAACACACGTGAAATGAAGATTAAAGCTCTTTTCACATCTAACTCGAATTGTTACTTTTCCTTCAAAAATACAATCCATAAACTCTATTCCATTATGCAGATTTTCAAGGCTAATTATTACTGGTTCAGATATTATAAGACCATTTAGCCCACGTTGATATACGTTGCCGTCTATTTCTTCTTTAGATAGAGGTTTGGCTTTATCTTTAATTATTTTTACAAAGTCTGCAGCTGAGACAGTTTTCATGTTCTCTCGATTATTCATGGCAGTTTTGAATTAATTTTAATCAAATTTGATTAAAACATTATTTTTTAAAAATATTAAGATATTTCCAGATAGATTATTGTCCAAATTAATACTAGCAAAAGGATTAATATAAGAAGTAAGTTATTAAACTCTATTAATATGAAAACAAATCAAGACTTGATTTTGTCAGCTAGCTATTCTTCTCAAGGATTTTTTTGAAAATGCACTTTATATTTGCAACATATAAAGTATAATGATTCAAATTTTGAACGATAAAAAAAATCAATATTTTTTTGCTTAACCCTTCTCTTTCTTCTCCTTTCTCTCTCTGCTTTCTCTCATTCCTTCTCCAACACATTCCCTAGTATGAACTTTTTCTCTAGTTTCACGGGTAGTTATTGCTTTTTCAATTCTTCCAGTTTCCTTCTCTTTCTTTTCGACGCACTTTTCAACTTTTTCTTTTGTTTGCCCAAATACTGACGTTGATAACATTAAAATTACTGCTAAGACTAATTTTTTCATAAAATTCCATTTTTTTACAAACTTAATTCATTTACAATCAATAAATATACCTGAAAGTAGTGAGATTACTTTACTAAAAGTAGTTACAAATATTAGGCTTCCCAAACTAATACTCCTAGACAAAATCAAAGTAATTATATGTGACTTTGTTGCAGTAAAAATAGCTAACAAAATATATATAGAATATTTTACCTTCAAAGGGACAGAAGATGAAAAAAATGAAATGTAATCGACTTACGATAGTTATTTGTTAGCTCCTCCGTTAGACCCTAATGACCCATATGATACAATTAACACAAATCATAGAACTACTTGCTATTAATAAAAGTTGTTAACTTTTCTATAAAGAATTAATATGAGAAAAATATCATTTGGAATTATAATAATTCTATCCTTAGCTAGTTGTAAAAAGGATTGGATATGTACAACAACAAAGACATGGAGCGCACCTCTTAATAAAACTGAAACCTTTGAAACTTCGTTTGTTGGAACAAGTAGAGAAAAGAAAGATTATGAATTTGAGAGATCATTTACAAAAGTAGATTACTATAGTTTGACAGACTCTACCATATACGAAGTTAAAACAACTTGCCTCTAAAGCACTTATTCTTGATTTAATTAAGAGCCTCTAATATAAACTGATGTTAGATTATTACGTAAATAGATTACGTACAAATTTTAGTTATTTGCCATGTAACAAATAAATTTTGAAAAGTTTTAACATTAGTTTATGGAATTTACCAAACTTAATAATTAATTTTACTCATAGTACTACAAAAATGGATACAAAAACAGTAGATAGAATACTCGCATTCGTGGGAATTATTTTAGTGATAGGTCTTATCTTTACCATAATCAAACAATTAAATAAGTCTACAGAAACTAAAATAATCTCAGATAAGGCTTTAGAAGCATTAGGTAATGAAGAAAAGAAGCTAGAAATTAAAGAAGCCATTAAAAAATCTATAGAAGAACAGAAAAAGACTGGCGTTTGGCATGACCCAGTCGTAGATCTTAAATAATTTTCATTAAGTGAGCATTACAATTGGATTTATAGCTCTTTTTGTTTCAATAGTAATACCTGGATTACTTTTTTTTCGATTTTATTACTTTAGTGAATTTTCTAAGCAATTTACTACTAAAGAACCAATTACTAGGTCATTTTTATTTTCAATAATTCCTGGAATATTAATTCAATCAATTTGCTTATTGATTTATACTAATTTTATCAACTTAGAACTTAAAATAAGTAATGTTTTTTCAATTCATAAAAACCTTTTGAGTAATGATGAATTATCATCTAAATCTATTGGTTTTGTTGATAATAACCTCCAATCATTCTTACTATATTCATTATCAGTTTATGCTTTATCTATATCATTAGGATACCTTTCCGCTAGATTAATAAGAGTACTTAAATTGGATAGGAAATCTAAAATATTCAGATTTAAGAATCAATGGTTCTACATTCTAAAAGGAGAAATATTTGATTTTGATAAGTTCAAAAGAGCATTTACTACATTAAACAAGCCCAATCTTGATACAAAGAACGTTGATATGGTTTTTGCAGATGTCTTAGTGGATAGTGATGAGGGTACTAAATTGTACACCGGTTTTGTTGCCGATTATGATCTAGATAGTAATGACATTAGTAAGCTTGAGAAGATCTATTTATTAGATGCACACAGATATAAGAAGGAAAAAAAATCTGATGAGGAAGGGGTTGAAAAAAATACCGTTTTAAAGATACCAATTCCAGGATCTATATTCATATTACCAGTTGATAAACTAATTAATATAAACCTGCTTTATATTACTTCAGAAAAAGAACTAAACAAACAAATATCCTTAACTACTAGAGTTATAAAAATAGTTTACGGAGTTATGATATTAGGGCTTATTAGCATGATGCTGTACATATTTGTAAAAGCTTCTTGGATAAATTTTTCTTGGTATAAAGAATACTTCGTCCATACTACCTTTTTTGATAAAATTATTGCATTATTAATCTATACTCAAGCGATAAGTTTCCTTATCCCAACTAAAAATAAGGAAGGAGAGTTAAAATACCTTACTGATCTTAAATTTAAAGTCATAATGCTAGCTGTATTTATAGTAATTTTTGTCGGGCTTAATTGTCGTTGGATTTTTGGTTTAGATTAGTGTAAATCATTATTTTAATGTTCTAAATGGGAGCAAGAAAACCAGTATATTATTCAAATAATTATCTAAAAAATTTGGTTGTTTTAAATGCATTCGACATGACGTTACCTGGCAGAAATGACCAAGGTACTAATGACCCTAAATATGGCTTCCAAGGCCAAGAGATGGATGACGAGGTGAAGGGGGAAGGAAACTTGGGGCAGGGCATTGCTCAATTCGAAATGAATGACTAATATTATACTATAAACTTCCTAAAATGAAAGCTAAAGTATTAATTATACCAATCATGCTTGTGTTCCTAGTCGCATGCAACTTAAATTCTGATAGCGAAAACCCAAATATTGAAGTACCACTCAAGGCAAGTGGAGTATGCGCCTGGGGAGACCCTCGATTTTCTTGGGTAGGTGATTTTAATGGAGATGGCAAATCAGATATTGCATCAGCCGGTGCGGGTAATGTATACTTATATCTATCAACAGGCTTAGATTTTATATTTGATATATGGAAAGTTCCGAATGCTTGGGGAGGCTATGATTATTCCTGGGTAGGTGATTTTAATGGAGATGGCAAATCAGATATTGCATCAGCCGACGGGAGCAATGTTTACATGCATCTATCAACAGGTAGCGCATTTATTAGCAATACATGGAAAGTTCCAAATAATTGGAGAAACAACTCTGATTTCTCTTGGACAGGGGTTGGTGATTTTAATGGGGATGATATATCAGATATTGCATCAGCTGACGGGAGTAGTAATGTTTACATGAATCTATCTACCGGCAGCGCGTTTAATAGCAATGCATGGAAAGTTCCTAATGCTTGGGGAGGTCATGATTATTCCTGGGTAGGAGATTTTAATGGAGATGGTATATCAGATATTGCATCAGCCAATGGGAGTAATGTTTACATGCATCTATCTACAGGTAGTGCATTTAATAACGCTACATGGAAAGTTCCAAATGCTTGGGGAGGCCCTGGATTGTCATGGATCGGTGATTTTAATGGAGATGGCAAATCAGATATCGCTTCGGCTAATGGCGGTAATGTTTACGTGCATCTATCTACAGGTAATGCATTTAATAGTAATACATGGACAGTTCCAAATGCTTGGGGAGGCCCTGGATTGTCATGGATAGGTGATTTTAATGGAGATGGCAAATCAGATATCGCTTCGGCTGATGCCAGCAATGTTTACGTGCATCTATCTACAGGTAGTGCATTTAGTAGCAATACATGGAAAGTTCCAAATGCTTGGGGAGGCGCTGGATTTTCTTGGGTAGGTGATTTTAATGGAGATGGTTATTCAGATATTACATCTGCTGATGGGTGTAATATTTATATGCACCTAGCTATAGGCTCACGCTTTGCTAATGAAACTTGGTATGCTACAGCAAATGATAATTTTTCTACAATGCCACCTTACAAAACTTTAAAATCAATTACTCTTTTGGATGTTTGGGGTGAAGGTAGGCTAGATTGCGAAGGTTCAGTGACAGGTTTTGCCGAAGCATACAATATTAATAAACTATATATTCCTTCTAATTGTAATCATGATTCTATACCAAATCTTATTCATGTATCAAGTTATGAGAATCCTAAATTTGATTTGCCAAATGATTGCGTCAGATACATTACCATTATGGGGGCGCCATTAACAGCAGCTACTGCTCAAGAAATGTATAGGGTATTAAATAAAAAAATTGGAGTAGTAATTCTCTACGATATGAGTGATAAGTTTATAAAAGTTTTCGAACAAAATAAAGGTTATTTGGTATATAAACCTGATGATCCTTTAAATGCACCATTTAATCAAATCAAGACTGGAGATGGATCATATAGAATTTATGGATTTCCAGGTGTTCCTGATCATGACGAGTTATAGTCCAATTTTATCCAATAAATAAATTTGCTGATTTTGGTAGTTGGTTATCCGTATTTTGGTTTTTGCCGTTGTTAGTTTTATTTGAAATTGATCTTCATGGCCAAGGCTATGTTAGTAGCAAATATACTTTGGAATTAAAAGAAGACAAAACGGTCCTTCGTGTCAAAGTAATGAAACAGTCATCCAGCTATTTTTAAATGAGATCAAAGTTGGGTTCGCAAATTAACCTTAAAAATTATTTTTTAATGAATCTCTTGTTTTTAATTACCGCATTAGAAGTTGTACCGCCAACGAAGTACATTCCTGCCTTTAAATTTGAAACATCTATTTCAGAAAACGCGCTATTAATTGAAACCTCCGAGACTATTGCTCCTAGTTGGTCAAAAATTTGAATTGTACCATTTGTGCTTTCATTCAATCGAATAAAAATTGATTCACTCGCAGGATTTGGAAATATTTGAATAGACATTGCTGTCGTCATTTCAGAAATCGAAGTGGTTGTTTGTTTTTTTATTCCAACATTATTCGCGTTTAAGAAACTGTATGTCGCACCATTTTTTTGCCATACAACTGTATTAATGTGAATATTGTCTAAATCCCAATCAGCATTTATTTTTATCTTATGTGTTTCTTCAAATTCTTGACCTGATGTCATCATGCCATTTCCTGTTTCAATACCAAAGGCATTAGAAGAAAGAACATCTCTTAAAATATGAAAATGATAAATATTACCATCAGGAATATTTGGGTTGTAATTTGCCTGAAATTCCCAAATGCTATCTTCAGTCACATAAACTCCTGTGTAGAATTCGCCTGCTAAGTCAGTAAAATACTTCGTGTTTGTAGTGACATATAAAGTATCATTTTCAATCCACCATTCAAATCCTGCATTGATATCGGTAGATGTAGCATTGTAGTTTGCATTTACGTCAGATACAATTTGATTTTCTATGTTAGCGTTTAAAATGCCAAGAAACATTCCGTTTAAAGTAACTTGCGGTTGTGCGGATGCCCCAAAAGCAGTTGCTAATGTGGTTGCCACATTCGAATGTAAAGCACTACTTTGGGATCTATGCATTTCAAAAAAAACTGCCTTATCACTGACTTGGGAATAGATAGATGCTGTAGTTGGAACTCCAACATTTCCGCAGATGCCGCACCAGGTGGCATCTACAGCCCCATAAAGTGATTGTTGAACTTCTGGAACTGTAATTTGTGCAAAAGAAACAGATGTAAACAGTAACACATTTAGGATTAAAATAAGTTTTTTCATGATAAGTAGCTTTACTTATTTCGTCGTAAAATTTGTAGGTTACTTACAAAAAAAAGAATAAAACCATGTCTATTTCTGATGCTGCCAAAGAAAAAGTGATTTAGCAGTTAACTGCTAAAACGGCTCATGAGGAAGGTAATGACACAAAGCAAATTCTCACAAATTACACACTGTTTGTATTCGCTAAATAGCAGGTACTCATTAGTTACCTGCATCCATCATCACAATCCGCCTCCAAATAAATGTAGTGGCAACTGAGAAAAATAGCGTCAAGAATAATCCTATACCCAAATAACCAATAGCTAATGACTTTGCAGATAAACCCAATACAGCTTGATCTTCCTGGTTTTCGATATAGTCTAAATAAGATTTATCCTTCCAGGTCATATCTGTTTTTTGTAACTCTGCGTACGCAGCTTCATTTGGTACATTCTTCATGCTTGCCTCTAATCTTTCGTTTAATTTTAAATCAACAAAACTGGTATCGATTCGAGAATGATAAACGTATGTGAATAGAGAAAGTAATACCACAAATACAATACCTCCTTGAACAGATATTTTCATATCCTCAGCAAAACTAGATGATTGATCATAACCTTGCTTTCGTTTAGACAAATACAGCCCTAACCCAATAGAACAGAGTAATAAGAACATGTTCCATAAGCCATTGACTTGTGCCGCAAAAATGCTTTTTCCTGCCACATAAAAGCCCATAGTGATTCCTACCGAAATAAGGAAACAAACCATGGCAACTCTTAAAGGCATTCTCATTTGGAGTCAGTTATTTTTTACGATTAGCAGCACGTTGTTGCTGCAATTTTTGAGCTTCTTCTAGCCTTTGAGCAAACTTAGATTTCGCTTTTTTCTTTTTAGGAGCAGCTTTGTTCGCTTCAATTTTGGCTAAAATTTTATCCTCATCCAACATAAATTGCTTGATGGCCCACATAATTCCCATGGTCATTAAGGTTGAAATGAAGTAGTAAAAACTCAAACCTGAAGAATAAGAATTAAACCAGAAAATCATCATAATTGGAAAGATGTACATGATTACTTTCATATTTGGCATACCCTCCTGAGTTGGCATTTGCGTATTTGAGCTGTTAAAGTGAGTATACAATAAAGTAGTAAGGGCCATTAGTAAGGTAAATAAACTAATGTGATTTCCATATGCCCAAGTTACCAGCGGGATATTACCTGCCCATGAAGCGACTTGATCGTAAGTTGATAAATCTTCTGCCCATAAAAATGCCTTTTGACGAATTTCAATAGATGATGGAAATAAACGGAAAATGGCAATTAGGATTGGCATTTGAATTAACATTGGCACACAACCTGCTAGCGGACTTGCACCTGCTTCTTTATAGAGTGCCATGAGTGCTTGTTGCTTTTTCATGGCATCATCTTTTTTAGGGAATTTTTTGCCTATTTCTTCTATTTCAGGCTTTAAAACACGCATCATTGCTGACGACTTATACATTTTATAATTGACAGGACTTAATACTAACTTTACAAAAATAGTCAATAAGAAAATTGCTAATCCAGCTCCAATTCCCCAACTTAAAAACCAGTTAAAAATTGGACGAAATGCGTAAACATTAACCCATCTAAAAACACCCCAACCTAAATCAACTATGTCTTCAGATCCGTTTTCATGCATTTTTAATAGATCATAATCGTTAGGTCCAATATACCAGTCTAAACTCACCGTTTCTGCCATACTGCTTAAACCCAAATTTAGTTCTGCTGTAAAATCTTTTAAGTAAGTTGAATCAAATTCAGGACGCTTAGAAATGGCTAACTTGGAGTCTGTCGCAAATCCGTCATCTTTCATCACAATGGCAGAAAAGAACAATTGCTTAAAGGCCACCCAGTTGGTTTTTTCTTCAAAAACGAGTTCGTCGTCCGACATTGGAGACATATAATCATACGACCCATCTTCATCATAATAAAACGTTGCATTTCTTTGTTCATTTAACAAATATTTTTCGGTTGATTTTAATTTTAAATCAGCCAATAATTTAGTTTGACCCGGTGAAGCCGACTCAAAACCATTGAACTTGATAACGTGCGATAGGTCATGAGAACCTTCTGACAAAGTATAAATAAATTCAATAGTTTTGCCAACAATTTCCGCCCGTAAAGTCAGTGCATTATTAGTTGAGGATACAACTTTAAAATCATAATTTGTGGTGTTGATGATAGCGCCTCCCATTTCAACACTTAAGCCATACTTCGATTGCTCATCAAATAAATTTAAATAATCATCTCCATCATTAACATAGTTTTGATAATCCTTATAATCTTTTATCCATGCATTACTAACGTAACCTCCTTTTGAAGTGACCTCTAATTTTAAAACGTCATTTTCTAAAGTATAAATCTCCTCAGGTAATTCCTGAACTGAAGGTGGAACAGCTGTTGGAATAATTGTATCCAATCCAGTGATAGGATGCACATAAATGGTTTGACCTAAACTATCTTTTAGGACATTACCTGCACCATCCTTTTTTGGTATTAATTCAGTAGGCACATCAGCTATTTCAGATACTTCAGGTAATTCCTTAATTGCCCCTTGTGTTTCTGTTATTTGAGAAGTATTTGCGCTATCATTTAAGCTCGTCTTAGCAGACTGCTTAATTTCTTCGTCTGACGGAGAATTAAAAATACTGAAACCTAATAAAATACCTCCAATTAATAATAATCCAATTACGGAATTTCTATCCATTATCTTATTTTTAGAAAGGCAAAATTAATCATTAATGGTGGAAACCACAGTCAATTCGCCTTTTTATTAATTTAATCACAAAATTCTTAAGCTTTTTTAGGTTTTTATCATAAATCAGACGGCGACATTGTGCGTTCTTAGTGCGTCATTCAATGATGTTTTTTTATCGGTACTTTCTTTTCTTTTACCAATAATTAAGGCGCAAGGCACGTTGTAATCGCCTGCTGGGAATGACTTTGTATACGACCCTGGGATAACTACACTTCTGGCTGGCACATGTCCTCTCATTTCAACTGGTTCGTCGCCTGTTACATCAATTATTTTAGTAGACATGGTTAGCACTACATTGGCTCCTAAAACAGCCTCTTTTCCTACCCTAACGCCTTCTACCACAATGCACCTTGAACCAATAAAAGCGTTATCTTCAATAATGACTGGTGCTGCTTGCAGAGGTTCTAACACCCCTCCTATGCCAACACCTCCACTTAGGTGTACATTTTTTCCAATTTGAGCACATGATCCGACAGTTGCCCAGGTATCCACCATGGTTCCTTCATCAACATAGGCTCCAATGTTAATATAACTTGGCATCATTATTACTCCACTTGATACATAAGCTCCATACCTGGCAATAGCATGAGGTACTACCCTTATGCCTTTTTCTTTATACCCTGTTTTTAAAGCCATTTTATCATGAAATTCAAACGGACCGACTTCAATGGTTTCCATTTGACGCATGGGAAAATACATAACTACCGCCTTTTTAACCCATTCATTTACCTGCCAATCTCCATTTTCTAATGGTTCAGCTACCCTCAATTTACCTGAGTCAATTAATGCAATAACATTATTAATGGTATTTTGGGTTTCTTCATTTTGCAATAAATTGCGGTCATTCCAAGCGGATTCAATTATCGATTTCATGATTAAGTAAATTATCGTAAGCTAATATGATTAAATATTTGTTTAAGTGCCGCAAATATAACTTATGTTATTTATTTTTGCCCCAAATCAATAAATGAGTTTATGTTTGGAAAAGGAATGATGAAAAAGCTGGAGCAAATGCAGCAACAAGTTGAAGAAACTAAAGGAAGACTAGACAACATCAAACTGATAGGAGAAGCCAACGAAGGTAGCGTGAGAGTTGAAGTGAATGGAAATGGTGTGATCACAGATATATCTGTTAAAAATGAAATGACTCAAGAAGAATTGACAGATTTAATTATTGTTGCCGCCAATCGTGCTCTGGAGCAAGCTAACCGCACAAAGGAGATGGAAATGGCACAATCTGCTAAGGGTATTATTCCTGGAATGTAATGGAAACTTCCCAGGCCATTTTGCTAATTTTAGTATCGTTTGGGGCAAGTTGGCTGACTTTTTTTAGTGGGTTTGGATTAGGTACTTTATTAACCCCCGTCTTCTATTTATTATTAGGTGATTTGGTTCTTGCTATTGCTGCAACTGCTATAGTACACTTATCAAACAACATTTTTAAGTTTGCATTAATGCAAAAAAGTGTCAACTGGAAAATTGTCATTCCATTTGGTCTCGCTGCTATTCCTGCAGCCGCCTTGGGTACCTACATCACAACTGATTTAACGGATATCAACCTATTCCAATATGATTTATTTGGAAAGACAAAATTCGTAATGCTCATCAACTTAATTTTTGGCCTTGTATTAATTGTATTCGCATTAATTGAATTGGTTGAGAAATGGTCAATTGCTTTTTCAAAACAAAGTCTTTGGCTAGGTGGCGTCATTAGTGGATTTTTTGGAGGACTATCAGGTCATCAGGGCGCATTAAGAACTGCTTTTCTTGTTAAGTATAAGTTAGACAAACAGGTTTTTATTGCCACTGGAATTGTTATTGCTTTGGTTATTGATTTTACAAGAATTCCCATGTATCTTAATAAAACGCCATTGTCTGCCCTACAAGATCAATGGCCAATCATCATATTATCTATCGGGAGTGCCATAGCAGGAGCTGTCATTGGTAAAATTGTGTTAAAAAAAATTGAATTCGATATCCTAACCAAATTCATATCAATAGGAATGATTATTTTTGGATTAGCACTTGGCTTTGGTTTGCTAGACAAATGACGAAATCTGAATTAAGAGTTTTATACAAAAAAAAGAGACTGACTTTATCTGATGAAGCCGTTCAAACCTTATCTCAGCAAATATTTGAAACATTTAAAAACCAGTTTGACATTACAGGAAAATCCGTTAGCATATTTCTACCCATAGAACATTTCAAAGAAGTAAATACATGGTATTTTTTAGAGAGTTACGAGGCGGATTACTATTTACCCGTTGTAAGAGGAGACCACCTTGTTCATATTAAATATGACACAAAAGAGCAATTAAAACCATCAGAATGGGGAATATTAGAACCTCAATATGGTTCGCCAGTTGAACCAAGTCTTTTTGATGCCGTTATGATTCCTTTATTAGCATATGATTTAGATGGTAATAGAATTGGTTATGGAAAGGGATTTTATGATTCTTTTTTACAATATTGCAAACCAGACTGTCAATTTATTGGCTTATCATACTATGAACCGGAGCAACAACGTTTTGACACCATTCCGTCTGATATTAAGCTTCACTATTGTGTGACTCCGCAAAAAGTGCATAATTTTGGTACATTAAATTCGATTTAGCGTAAGGATTTCACTCAATGAACGACTAATTAAAAGAAACAAGCACTTATTTATGGCAACTATACTCACACAAGAAAAATGGACAGCTAAAAAGCAAATTGATACATTGACTCAATCCATTCCTTTTGAAAAGGGATTTATCAAAACCATGTCCAATTATAATTCTTTTCCAATTAAACCTAAAACATTAGAAATTCTGCAAATTAATTTGGGATATCTATGCAATTTAGAATGTACGCATTGTCATGTGGACGCTTCACCTCGGAGGAAGGAAATAACACCAACTGAAATTATTGAAAAATGCCTTGAAGTCATAGATGAAAACCCAAGCATTCATACGGTAGATTTAACTGGTGGAGCACCAGAAATGAATCCTCATTTTAAATGGTTAATTGAGGAATTAAGCCAAAGAAATGTAGAGGTTTTAGTCAGAAGTAATTTGACAATATTAGTTGAAGGAAAATTTAAATCTTACCCTGAATTCTTGGCAAACAATAAAGTGACCATTGTTTCTTCATTGCCATGTTATACTGAACAAAATACTGATGCACAAAGGGGTGATGGTGTATTTAATAAATCGATTAAAGCGTTACAAATCCTAAATGGATATGGCTACGGAACTGATCCTGAATTAAAATTACACTTGGTTTACAACCCTGGTGGAGCCTCAATTGCCCCTAGTCAGGAAAAACTAAAATTAGATTACCAACGAGAATTAAAAGATAATTACAATATTGTTTTTAACGATTTATATACCATTACAAACCTACCGATTAGCCGTTTCTTGGAATATTTGAGTAATGAAGGTAAACTAGATGATTATATGGTACTACTCGCCAATAGTTTTAATCCTGTTGCAGCCGACAAGGTAATGTGTACCAATACACTATCGGTAGATTATAATGGCAATTTATATGATTGTGACTTTAATCAAATTTTAAAATTACCCGTAGCAGTTAAAAACGCCAAAAATATCATGGATTTTGACATTGATGAATTAAGCAATAGAAATGTTGTTGTCAATAACCACTGTTTTGGTTGCACAGCTGGCGAAGGATCCAGTTGCCAAGGCGCGCTAACCTAAAATATATTGCACCAAAAAATGATGAAGACGTTAATATTTTTTCTATTTGTTGGGACTGGATTATTATCTCTCTCACAAGACGATCAACAAAACCAGACTTTTGATGAAATGGTCCGTTCTTACTATAAGAAAACAGTGCCTTTGATCTATCCGCATCAATTGTACAAAAAAATGATTGCCAAAGAAAAAATGTATCTATTGGATACTAGAGAACTTAAAGAGTATGAAGTATCTAGTTTAAAAAATGCAATTCATGTCGGGTTTGTTGGGTTTAATGTGAACAAAGTAAAAGCGCTTGACAAAAAAACACCTGTAATAGTATATTGCACTATTGGTGCGCGCAGTGAGACCATTGGTGAAAAACTACAAAAAAATGGTTTTACTAACGTTTATAATTTATACGGCGGTCTTATTCATTGGAAAAATGAAGGTTACAAGGTGTTTAACAATAACAAAGAAACCTATAATATACACGTTTACTCTAAAAAATGGGGTAAATGGTTAAATGTTGGTAAGCCTGTATATTGATGCCTAAGAATTTATTGATTGTATTTGCGAAGAACATAGTTCTTGGAAAGGTAAAAACCAGACTTGCTAAATCAATTGGAGATACTCCTGCACTAAATGTATACATTAAACTACTGGAAATTACTGAGAAAGAAACTTCTAAAGTAAAAAATGTAGACATACAAGTTCATTTTTCAGATGTTGTATTAAATGCCAAATGGCCCAATGCGCAAAAATTCATTCAAATTGAAGGAGATCTTGGCAAAAAAATGAAACATGCCTTTCGGCATGGCATTAATGCTGGTTATGAAAATATAATTGCTATTGGTAGTGACCTGGCTGACCTATCATCCGGATTAATTGAAAACGCATTTGAAAAACTGGGGGATCACGACTTCGTATTTGGTCCGGCTTTGGATGGAGGTTATTATTTAGTGGGTACTTCGCAAAATCAATTATATATTTTTGATCATAAACCTTGGAGTACGGACCAGCTTTTGCAAAAAACCTTAGAGGAAATCAAAGAAAATCAGCATTCAGTTTCATTATTAAAAACCTTAAATGATATTGATACTCTTGAGGACTTGAGAGAATCAAGTTTAGCTGAACTGTTTAAAGAGTACTTGAATTAATTTGTTTGAATTAACCTTCTTATTCTTTCAATTTATTTTTTGAACAAATACCTAAATCCGGCAAAAACTTCTGCACCAATGCAATGATAAAATCGTTTAAATCAAAAAGCCATTCCTGATTTAGGAACGGCTTTTAAAATTAAATATCTATAAGAAACTTAAATCTTGCTAATCTTTTGTTTAAATACAGTACCTTCTTCATCAACTACATCCAAAATATACATCCCGTTTGTTAAGTTAGAAATATCTATTGTTTGGGAAAATTGAGTTGTCATCATTAATTGTCCACTGAGACTATAAACATTAATAACTGCTGAATTTGATAGATCTTTACCTGTTAAAATATTAATCTCATTGCTCGCCGGGTTAGGGTAAATCTTGAAAGATAATTCATTATCAGATTCCTCAACGCTTGCGCTACTTGGGTCTGGTCCTAGCTGATACCTAAACATTGTGGATAAAGGATCCATTTGGTTAATAAAATCATTACGTTCATAGCCTCCAGCTAAATACACATAATTATCAATCACGAATTGAGTGGGTCCGAAACGAGATATATCTGGTGGATTAGGAAGTGCCGTCCAGGTATCTGCTATAGGATCATATTCTTGAAACTGACCACTAGAAAATGAAGTATGGTTTACATCTCCACCACTAAGTGCGTAACCTTTGCCATTATAACTAAATTGGGCACCGGCAACTCTTGCGCCTAAGGAAGCAATTTGTGTCCAAGAATTAGTAGAAGGGGTAAATTTATACCAGCTTGTTAAGTGTCCATTACCAACATAAATATCTCCATTAATCGTAAATTGGTATGGATGATGTCTGTTCCCAGGAAGATTAGTTTTTTGACTCCAAACCTGAGTTACAATATCGTATTCCCACCAGTCACCTAGGTTTCCACCGCCGCCGCCGCCAGCGCCTACGTATACTTTGTCATCAACAGCTATCAAGGCAGGATGAACTCGTCCAGCGCATGGGCAATCGGGTAATGACACAAAACCATCAACCGGATCCCATGACCATAAGTCATTATGCAATGTGAATCCATCATATCCGAATCCAAAATAGACTTTTCCATTCCAAACATCTCCAATACCATAACCTCTATTAGGACCAGGATAATCTGGAAGTTGCTCCCAAGTATCTAAAACAGGGTCGTATTTAAAAAAATCTCTTGTGGCAGAGAATACCTGTCCATTTGCTCCCCCAGTAAGCACATAACCAAAGCCATCTAAGCTAAAACCAATGCCATGATCTTTTGTAAAGGGAGTACTGGCTCTTTGTTCCCATTGTTGCCCGAAGCTAAATGAACTAATCAATAAAAATGAAAAAGTAAGTAGTTTTAAAATCATATCGTGTAGTTTTTTACAAAAATAAGGTCACTTTACAATTAAAATCTATCCTAATCATTCAACTATTGAAATCCTAAGTGCTTTTAAGAAGTCATTTCTTCAAATCAAAAGGGTGGTTTTAACAAATATTTAATATTATGCTTGCATAGTATTAAATATTTTTCGTATATTAGAGGCTACTAATAAATCTATTACATGAACAAGGAAGAATTATTTGAGTTTCATATCCGTAATAACTGGTTTAAGATATCTCGTTACTATAATCAACTGGCTAGCAAATTCAACATGTCATTTTCATGGGGATTTATCTTGTTGAACGTTGAGAAAGAAGGAACACCGAGTACTTCACTAGGTCCAAAAATGGGTATGGAACCAACTAGCCTATCACGAACACTAAAAAAAATGGAGGCTGACGGAATAATCATCAGGAAAAATGATTCTGTTGATAAAAGAAAAGCGCTTGTTTTTCTCACCAAAAAGGGAATTTCAATGCGTAAGGAAGCCAGAGAAGTTGTGTTAGATTTTAATAGAAAACTATATGAATCAATTCCAAAGGAAGAAGTAAAAGTTTTCTTTAACACCATGATAAAAGTAGATCATGTTGTTTCAGAATTATTAGAAAATTAGGAGATTAAAGTTTTTAAAATGAATAGGAATATTAAAAAAGTTGCAGTTTTAGGGTCGGGTGTCATGGGATCTGCCATTGCATGTCATTTTGCGAATATCGGACTCGAAGTCCTACTGCTTGACATGGCACCTCAAGAATTAAATGATACACAAAAAGCAAAGGGTTTGACTTTAGAAGATGCTTCTGTCAGAAATAGTATCGTTAATCATCACTTTACAAATGCGATTAAATCTAAACCCTCACCCATTTATAAAAAGGAATTTTCGAAAAGGATTGTTACAGGTAACTTTGATGATGATTTTGAAAAAATTAAGGACTGCGATTGGGTTATTGAAGTGGTGGTAGAACGCTTAGACATTAAGCACCTTATTTTAGACAAAGTTGATAAATATCGGACTCCTGGGACATTAGTTACTTCAAATACTTCAGGCATTCCTATTCATATGATGCTGAAAGATAAAAGTGAGGATTTCCAAGCACATTTTTGTGGAACTCATTTTTTTAACCCTCCTCGATATTTAAGGTTGCTGGAGATTATTCCATCACCTAAAACAAAACCTGAAATTATTGATTTCTTCATGCACTATGGTGCTCGTTTTTTAGGCAAAAAAACTGTGTTATGTAAGGATACACCTGCTTTTATTGCAAACCGTATAGGGGTCTACTCAATCATGAGTCTATTTCACACAGTTGAAGAAATGGATTTAACCGTTTCAGAAGTTGATAAACTGACTGGACCTGTTTTGGGTCGACCAAAATCGGCTACGTTCAGAACTTGTGATGTTGTGGGCTTAGATACCTTAGTGCATGTGGCCAATGGCGTAAGGGAAAACTGTCCGAAAGATGAAGAAAAAGAAAGCTTTCAATTGACTGAATATGTTCAAAAATTGGTTGAAAATAACTGGTTAGGGTCTAAGTCTGGGCAAGGTTTTTATAAAAAGGAAGTCGTTGATGGCAAAAAGTCAATTCTTTCTCTTAATCTAAAAACAATGGAATATGAAGCCCAACCAAAAGCTAATTTTCCTGTTTTTGCATTAACCAAAACCATTGATAATTTGGCAGAACGAACCAAAGTCCTCTATTATTCAGAGGGTAAAGCTGGTGAATTTTATCAAAAATCGTTTAATGGTATTTTTGCCTACGTTTCTAATAGAATTCCTGAAATAACGGACGATTTATATAAAATTGATGACGCTATGCGTGCTGGTTTTGGGTGGGAACTAGGTCCATTTGAGTCGTGGGATGCCGTTGGACTTGAAAAGTCTTTAGCGCTAATAAAAGCAAGTAGAAAACCTTATGCAAAATGGGTTGATGAAATGTTAGCTTCTGGCATTAAAAGTTTTTATAAAATTGAAAATGGTCAAAAGCATTTTTATGATATTAAAAGCAAACAATATTTGCCTATTCCTGGCACCGAAGATTTATTATTCTTAGATAATTTAAAAGAAGGAAATACAGTTTGGAAAAATAACGATTGTCATTTAATTGATTTAGGAGACGGCATTCTAAATCTAGAATTTCACACTAAAATGAATACCATTGGTGGTGGTGTTTTACAGGGAATCAATAAAGGAATTGATTTGGCTGAATCTGAGTATAAAGGGCTAGTGATTTCAAATACTGGTCAAAACTTTTCAGCTGGTGCCAATGTTGGACTGATTTTTATGATGGCCGTTGAGCAAGAATATGATGAATTGAATTTTGCGATTAAACAATTTCAAGATACCATGATGCGGATTCGCTACTCTGCTTGCCCAGTGATTGTGGCACCGCATAATATGGCCTTAGGTGGTGGTTGTGAAATGTCAATGCATGCAGATAAAGTAATTGCCCATTCTGAATTATATATGGGATTGGTTGAATTTGGAGTCGGCTTAATTCCAGGTGGGGGTGGTAGCAAAGAGTTCGCAAAACGTTTATCTGATGAACTTTCTGAAGGGGATGTTAGAATTAATAGATTCCGAGACGCTTTTTTAACAATAGGCCAAGCCAAAGTATCCACTTCAGCTTATGAAGCCTTTGATTTAGGTTACTTAAGGAAAGGGATTGATGAAGTAGTAATAGATAGAGACTATCAACTCACCAGGGCAAAAGAAGCCTGTTTAAACTTATATAATGCAGGATATAGTCAACCAGCCAAATCAAAAGACATCACAGTTCTGGGGCAAGAAGGTTTAGGAATTGTTTACGTGGGGGCTGATACTATGGAACATGGCAACTACATCTCAGAACATGATAAATACATCTCAGAAAAATTAGGTTTTGTATTATCAGGAGGCGACCTATCTGAGTTACAACAAGTAGATGAACAGTACCTTTTGGACTTAGAACGCAAAGCATTTCTTGATTTATGCACTAAGAAAAAAACACTGGAAAGAATTCAAAGTATTGTGACAAAGGGGAAGGTGTTGAGGAACTAGATATTAGATTGAAGAGCGCTTCGCTACTAGATACTAGACTAAAGACAAATTTTAAATACAATTGAATGCATAATTTTAAAGAGTTAAATATTTGGAAAAAATCAATTGATTTTTCCGTGGAGGTCTATGAATTGACTAAACGCTTTCCAGATGCTGAAAAGTTTGGATTAATAAGTCAGATTAGAAGATGTGCTGTTTCAGTTCCGTCGAATATAGCTGAAGGATCAAGTAGATCATCAAATAAAGATTTTACCCGATTTTTACAGATTGCACTTGGATCAGCTTTTGAACTGGAAACTCAACTTTTAATATCCAAGAAGGTCTTAAATTTTGAAAACAGTATAATTGAGGAATTAACAACGAAAATATTAGAGATACAAAAAATGATTAATGGATTTATAATGTCTATTCAATCAAAAAGTTAATAAAATAAAAAAGTCTAGCGTCAAGCATCTATCTGCGAAACGTTCTAGCATCTAAAACATGAAAACAGCATATATTGTAAAAGCATACAGAACTGCGGTTGGAAAAGCAAGCCGTGGTGGATTTAGATTTAGCAGACCAGATGATTTAGCAGCAGATGTGATCAAGCACCTTTTGTCAGAAGTACCTGAATTAGACCAAGAATTAATTGATGATTTGATAGTTGGTAATGCTATGCCAGAAGCGGAACAAGGCCTAAATGTTGGGAGATTCATTTCTTTAATGGGACTAAATACGAATAAAGTACCTGGCATGACAGTGAATCGCTATTGCTCTTCTGGATTAGAAACTATGGCCATTGCGAAAGCTAAAATTGAATCTGGCTTAGCAGACATTATTATTGCAGGTGGAACAGAATCAATGTCTGCTATAGCAATGGGAGGTTGGCGAGTTGTCCCAAATGCAAGGGTATCAAAAGAACATGCCGACTACTATTGGGGAATGGGCAATACGGCTGAAGAAGTTGCCACAAAGTATAAGGTTACTCGTGAGCAACAAGATGAATTTGCCTTTAACTCTCACATGAAAGCTTTGAATGCCATTAAGGAGGGTAAGTTTAAAGATGATATTGTACCAATTTCAGTTAATGAGGTATACTTAGATAAAGATGGAAAGCGAGCTGAGAAAACCAATATTGTGGATACTGATGAAGGTCCAAGACTAGGTACTTCAATTGAAGCGCTAGCAAAACTTCGCCCAGTATTTCAAAATGGAGGTTCTGTAACAGCTGGTAATTCAAGTCAAATGTCTGATGGAGCTGCTTTTGTCCTTATGATGTCTGAAGAGAAAGTAAAAGAATTAAACCTTGAGCCTATAGCAAGACTCGTTTCCTATAAAGTTGTAGGTGTTCCACCAAGAATCATGGGAATTGGACCTGTAGATGCTATTCCAGGTGCAGTAGAAATGGCTGGGTTAAAATTAAATGATATTGATTTATTCGAATTGAATGAGGCCTTTGCCTCACAATCTTTGGCAGTAATTAAAGAAACCGGTATCAATCCAGAAATTGTTAACGTTAATGGCGGAGCCATTGCATTAGGACATCCTTTGGGATGTACTGGAGCAAAATTATCAGTTCAAATTATGAATGAGTTAAAAAGGCGAAACCAAAAATATGGTGTAGTAACCATGTGCGTGGGAACTGGGCAGGGGGCAGCAGGCGTAATTGAAATGATGTAGATCGTCGTACATAGTAGTTGGTATTAATTGCTTTTGGTGAATAAACTTGTCAGTTCGATTGATGAAGTGGAATAGAGTAGTAATGAGAAGGGGGGTGTTAATAAAGTAAAATAAAGATGACAATTAAAGAAATAAAAAATAGTAAAACATTATGGCCGCTAAGAAATTTAGTCCTCTGGCGACATAAAATTTTGCTGGATTGCGGAATTGAAGCAGATTTAAAAAGAAGTACGTTTCATATAGGTGCATTAGATGCAGACGATAATGTATTAGGAACATCAACATATATTAATCAAACCAATGACAACTTCACTGAGATTGTTCAATATAGATTAAGAGCAATGGCTACACATCCTTCGGCCAGAGGAAAAGGTTTAGGCAAAGAAATGATTAAAAAAGGAATTGAAAAATTAAGGCAAAAAAAAGCAGAAATTGTATGGTGTGATGCCAGAATAGAAGCCACCGAATTCTACAGTAAAATGGGATTTAAAGTAGTAGGTGAAACATACAATGTTCCCGAAATTGGACCACACAAATTGATGTATTATAAATTAGATAGCTAGACAACTGGCACTTTAGAATGAAAACAATAACATTACGATATAAAAAATAAAATATGGCAAAAAAAGCGATTAAAGGAGGGGAATTCATCATCAGAGATACAGAATATAATGATATTTTTACCCCTGAAGATTATACGGAGGAACAAGGCATGATTGCGCAAATGTGCCTCGATTTTATTAAACAAGAAGTCATCCCTAATTTGGATCGCATTGATGCACTAGAGGATGGTTTAATGCCTTCTTTATTAGAAAAAGCAGGAGAATTAGGACTGTTAGGAATGTCTGTTCCACAGGATCTTGGAGGTATGGGTATGGACTTTCCTACCTCACTTCTAGCTACAGAATATACTGGTAGAGGACATTCTTTTTCGGTGGCATATGGTGCGCATACAGGAATAGGTACATTACCTATTTTGTATTATGGAACAGAGGCACAAAAGCAAAAATACATTCCAAAATTAGCTTCAGGAGAATGGAAAGCCGCATACTGCTTAACAGAACCAAGTTCGGGGTCGGATGCTAACTCTGGAAAAACAAAAGCCATACTATCAGATGATGGAAAAACGTACAGTATTACTGGTCAAAAAATGTGGATTACAAATGGTGGATTTGCAGATGTTTTTACCGTTTTCGCTAAAATTGGTGATGATAAAAATTTAACCGGTTTTATAGTAGATGCTAAATCTGAAGGAATTACCTTAAATCCTGAAGAAAAGAAAATGGGGATTAAAGGGTCCTCTACCCGACAAGTATTTTTCAATGATGTTAAAATTCCTGTAGAAAATCTATTGGGAGAACGAGAAGGAGGCTTCAAAATTGCGCTCAATATTTTAAATATCGGCAGAATTAAATTAGCTGGTGGTGTATTAGGAGGTTGTAAAGAGTCGATAAATCATTCAGTAAAATATGCCAATGAAAGAGAACAGTTTGGCAGACCAATTTCAAAATATGGAGCAATCCGCTCAAAAATTGGTGAACAAATTATTAAAACGTTTTCATTAGAATCTGCCTGTTATAGATTGGCTCATGATATTGATATGGCCATTCACGCGCTGCAGGACGGAGGAATGGAAAAAGGTCAGGCTACTCTTAAGGGTATTGAGGAATTTGCTGCAGAATGCGCTATGTTAAAAGTAATCGGATCTGATGCTTTGGATTACTGTGTTGATGAAGGTGTACAAATTCATGGTGGAATGGGTTTTTCAGCTGAATCACAAATTGAACGGGCCTACCGAGATGCGAGAATTAATAGAATTTTTGAAGGAACGAATGAAATCAATCGACTTTTAACCGTTGATATGATTTTGAAGAAGGCCATGAAAGGGAAACTTGACCTGATGGGACCTGCAATGGCAGTATCAAATGAATTAATGAGTGTGCCTGACTTTGAAGATCCTTCAAATGAATTATTTGCAGAAGAAAAGAAATATATTAAAAACTTTAAAAAAGCATTATTGATGACAGCAGGAACTGCCGCTCAAAAACTAATGATGCAACTCTCCAAGGAACAGGAAGTGCTAATGAATGTAGCAGACATGGCCAACGCGATTTATCTTTGCGAATCAACTTTATTGAGGGTCGAGAAAATGGTTAAATCAAAAGGCAAGGAAGCGACATCAACTTACATTGATATTGCTCAAACTCTTATTTTCGACTCTGCCGATATGATTAATAAAGCAGGGAAAACAGCGTTAATGTCTTTTGTTGAGGCTGATGAGTTAACCATGATGATAATGGGATTAAAACGATTCACGAAAGTAGCTGCGTACAATACAATTGAAGCGCGCAGAAACATTGCGGCTCAAGCTATCTCGAAAAATGAGTATTGTTTCTCTGATGCCATAAATAAAGCTTAAAAGTTAAAATACAAACAACGATAAGGGGTACTTAGCAATAGGTGCTCCTTTTTTATTGTTTCATAAACTTACTTAGCTGTCTATTCGAATTTACTTTTAATTCTAAAAAATAAACTCCTGACGATAATTCGGTTAGCTCAAGTACCATATGATTCTTACCATCAGTAAAATCAGTATTTTCTAAATTAAATACTTTAGCTCCCTTTTGATCGAGGATCGTTATAGAACCAACACCGAGTTTAGCAAGATTAAAGCTAACATTTAACTCATTATCAACTCTTGAAGGAAATAATTTTAAATCAGAAATGCCAGCTATATCATTTAAATCAAAGTCATTATCGATTGAAAGTGGCATCTCAGTCAAAGTCATTGTAAATGTTCCAGTACATCCATTTGCGTCTTCAACAGTTATAGTATATGTTCCTCCTGATAGACCAGTCGCAAGTGAACCAGTCACAGGGTAAGAGGTACCATTGGCGTCAATAACTGTGTAGGTTGCATATGGCAAAGTTCCTCCAATAACTGATATATCAATTGAACCATTCGATAGTCCTACCGTTGGCTCAACGATTACTGAGTTATTGTTCTGAATGGAATCTGGTTCATTGATAACTATCGTCATGGTAATGGTGCATCCATTTGCACTAGTAGCAGTAACGGTCCATGATCCTGGAATAGCATTTATTAAAACACTATCCAATGCAGTCCCTCCAACTGCAACTCCAGTTGAATGAGTCCAGACGTAACTTACAATCGGTACCCCACTAGGGTTCCCAAACTGATCAACTCCGTAAGCGCTAACAGTGGCTGTTCCATCATTGTAACCGAAACAAGAAACATCAAGAATAGTTCCTGGAATAGTATCAATAATAAGCTGATTGCCACCTATAATACCAATCGTCACAACCGTATCATTTTGACAGCCTGCTTGATCTTCTAATGAAATTAATACTTGGGTACCTCCAATTGCGCTTAGCGTATCAAAAGGCAAAGTACTGGTTTCAACTATGCCATTCATAATAATTTTTGCAAGCCCCCCATTTCCAGTCAACGAATCTCCTTCAACTGAGACTTGCCCTTGAGCAATGCAGCCATTAGCATCAGCCACATTTACATTTACAAATTGGGGAATACTAAAACTTGTTTTTAACGAATCGAAACACCCGGCTTCGTCTTCAAAATATAACTCGATTGTATCTAAATGCATTAAATTTGAGACCTGAATATTATCTGGTGTTTGAATGGTATCCTCACTTAAAATACCATCCCGATACGTAAAAATATATACATCCCCAATTGCTCCTCCTTCAAGGCTTACATTCAGTAAATTATTATTACCAGCACATGAAAAATTACCAGTTGCGGTCAATTCACAATTATACTTTACTTCAATTGGATCTCCCATTGCCAGACAACCATTACCACTCAAATCATAGTTAAGCTGACCATTATCGCCAACTCCGACCATATTATTATTCAACCCGATTCCATCATCTCCGGTAACTGGCACAAAGTAAACTACACCACAATCAAGGTTTAATGAGTCTAGAATTGAACTTAAAGATGAATTTTGATCATTGATAGAATCTGATGGTATAATAACACCCGTATAGCCCGGATCGGACCCTGGATCAGTGCTTGTAGGTAATGTATCATATAATAAAAACATTAACTGGGCAGAGTAAATACTATCTCCTCCATCTGCATAAGAAATCGTATCCTCTGGTAAAGTATAATCTTGATTTGAGAAAATGGAAAACCCTTCGCCAGCGCATAATGAAATTGGAGATGTAGTTGGCGTATAAGTTGAAGGATCTGTTGGGTCGGAGCCCTTTAAAAGTGAAAATGTGCCTGAATTTGTAGGGCAGGCAATTGAACAATCAGTTGTTCCTGTACTAGATGGATCTAACGTAAGCTGAAATGTTGTTGGCCCACTAGTAGCAAGTGTAGTGATTAACATGACATAAATATTGCCTGCATTCGCACCAGCAATATTTACTGATTCCGTATTTCCACCTAAAGCGCTGCAATCAACCGTGCCTAATGGATTTGGTGCAACTCCTAAATTCCCACAGGCACTTTGGGCAGAAGATAAATTAGCAAATGGTCCCCAAACAGCAAAATCTAAGTCAAAACCAAGAGGCGCCGTAATGGTCATATCTATATTACCTGAATTACCAACTTTTAAATAAAACCAGTTTGTTCCTACTGTTGGCACCAAGCAATCATAGTCATTTCCCTGTACCAAGCCACCTCCAGTGTTTGAAACATCAAACGTTAATATATCATCAGTACAAATTGGACTCATATTAGTACAAAACGCATTAGGGTTCTGTGCTTTGACAATGCTTAAATTTACCAGAAGAAATAATAAAAAAGTTAGTCGTTCGAATTGCATAGTATTTTAATTATCAATCATTAATCGAACAAAACTAAATATTCTGATTGATATATGGTCACAATATCTTTTTTTTACAAAGTAAAACTCTAGAACAGAGACACAATTATTTGGGCAAAAAATCTCTGATTTACAAAACAACGATTTTACGAATGGCCGTTCGATTATTAGCCTGTAACTGGAGAAAATAAACTCCTGAAGGTAATTTTTCATGAATAACAAGGCCATTTGATACCTGCCTTGTTTTTCTATAAACTTCTTTACCACTAAGATCAACAATACGTATATCCAGCTGATTTTGAATTGATGCAAAGGATATGGTAAATGTCCCGTTTGAAGGATTAGGATAAATTTTAACGCTATTAAGCGGTGACTCTGCTATGCTTGAAATGTCTACCGTATAGCATGCGGACTCTATTATACAACCATTCAATGTGATTTCAACTCCGTAGTCTCCTGTGGCATTTGCCGTATAACTCTGTCCTGTTTCACCTGGAATAGGCATATCTAGCATACCGTTGTTGCAAGTATACCATTGGTAACTCGCACCAGCTAAGTCAGCTTGGAGGGTAGCTCCTGTTTGACTAACTCCATTATCTATATTAATTATGTTAAGGTTAATAGTGATAACACTATCACAGCCCGCTGTATTTTGGATGGTATCCATGTAGTTACCAGAAGCAGTAAAAGTATAGTTCCCGCTTGGACTAGTATATGATGAGCAAGCTGTTTCATTTATCGTTGCACTAGATGACGATTCAATTGTTAAATCATAAGTAACTACACTATCGCAACCAGCAACGTTAATATAGGTAACTGTATTTTGTCCTGAGCTTGTCCAAGTATTTAATCCATCAGGTGTTGTGTAAGAATTACAAGCAGAAATAACTTCAGTACCTGCGTAACTATCTATTGTAAAAGAAATTGCAATGATACTATCACAACCTCCTGCAGTTTGTAAGGTATCATAATACAAACCTGTACCAGTATACACATAATTCCCGCTTGGAGATGTGTATGACACACATGCACTTACATTTATACTGCTTGTAAGTGGTGCAATGGTTAGGTTAATTGTAACAATACTATCACACCCGGCTGAATTAGTTAATGTTTCACTGTAGACTCCTGAAGTATTGTAAACCATGCCACTGGTACTAGTGTATGACGAGCAAGTATTTACCAAAATGGAAGAATTACTTAACCCTGACGTTAAAACTGGTCCTGTCACCCAATTACTGGTTGTGCCAGAAAGTGCAAAATTAGTTAATGTACCATTATTATTCCCTATATCATCAATAGCCGTATTTAAACCTGTATTAACTGCATTGGCAATACCATCATTTAAACGGTAGTAAGCAACCAATCCGGCAGGAATGGAGCAATACTCTGCGTTCATATCTGCATTAATCTGTGTAACAGTTCTCGCATAATCATAAATCCTAACCTCATCAATTGCTCCCTCAAACGGAATTGAACCACCCGTTACCCTCTGCCCGATTCTTAAATCCTGATTTCCCGTAGGAGTATTTACTGTTGATAATGATCCTGTTCCCACTTGAACTCCATTTACGTAGAGGTATCCCGTACCATTGTCTAGAACAAATGCGACATGTGTCCATTGAGCAATTGGCACAACATTAGTATTTGTTGAACTAATATTCGCATTCGTACCTCCTGAAATAAAAGTTAGCTTTCTAGTACTTGAAACAGCGAAAGTATTTCTGGAACCTACTGCATTCAAGCCGTAATCTAAAATTGCTAAGTTAGCATTAGGTGCATTTGAACTGACGAATATCCATGCCTCGAATGTTCGATCTGCAGAACCTGTTATACCACCGTATGTTGTCTGCACTATATCGTTTGATCCATCAAAATCTAATGCAACGTTTTGGGCAAACGAAAAATTAGAGAGTGTTGATTGAATTAAAATAAATAATAAAGTATTCCAAAAAGCGACTTTCATAACATAGGATTTGCAATAAAAGTAAAAAAAATCTAAGGTTGAATTGAAAATCGTTGAATAAACAACATCAGAATAGCATTAACAATAAATTTTAACAAAAAGCGATATCATTACCAATAGGCCTCGCATAATTTTTTTCTTTTTCTACGACTTTTTTTGCTGTTAACCCCTCTATCTTTACATTTAGGATTTTTAAATATGGGCACTTTTAGCTGTGCATAGATATCAGCTCCATATAAATCTGACGGTAAAACAATTCCTAAAAGCTTATCCGTACCTATTGTTAATGAGCGAATTCTCATACTAAATCCTAATTGAGGGGTTCTGTACTCATAAAGAGAAAATGGTATAGCCACATCAAACCACTTTGTTTCTAAACGTGGCGTAATAGACAAGCTATTCGCACGACGAACCCCGTATGAACCGCTAAAAGGTGGGACTCCTTGTACAACTGTAGCATTAACATAGAACATATTGTTCCATACATTATAGTCAAATTGAAAACTAAAAACAGTTGACAGGCTCATTTTATTCGGCCTATTAATCGTGGCTGCTTCATCACCAGTATTGATAGTACCAACAGTAGACTCCACAGTAGAATTTGAATCAATACTGATACGAACGGTATCTGTTAAAGCAATAGCATAGGCATCCGTGCTTGATCTCCTAAATCTTATGGCACCAAAATCAACTAGTGAAACACCTATTTTGTATTTATAAAATTTAGGCCTGCAACCACTTTTGGTTGAATTGGGGAAATAAGTACTGGGTCTGTCCTTCATCTTTTGATAGGTAAAACCCAGGTCAATTCCTTCACCTCCTAATAAAAGAAACTCTCCACTCTGACTTAACATTGCGTCCGCTTGTAAACTATTTATTGATAAAAGATTATTTGTTTCGAAGTTATAATTTGCCTCAGAAATTTTTACAGCACCTCCTGCTAATGGAAAGATTTTTTTTACCGAAACTCCAAACATTAACATGTCTTTGTATATTTTTCTAAATGTATAGGCATATGATAGTTTAACTTCTCCATAGCTAATCGCGTTTAAACGAAGTCGATTAACGTCAAGATTTGTAAAATCTGTCACATTTTCATTTTGAAATATTCTAGATAAAGGTTCAGCAATCGTATTGTCTAACCTTCTAACATCTAAATAAGCAAATCCATTAAAGCTTAATCCGAAGGCATGATCACCCTGACTGAGTACTGCCGATAATGCACTGACGTCATTTCGACTGTAGGCATGGTAATTATTTCGATTCGTTCTGTAAAGTAGTTGACTTACATCCACATTTTGTTGTGTCAAAACATTAATCCACGATCGGTTTTCAATAGCTGCAAAAGAATTATTAAAGTAGCTTCCAAGACCTACCACATGAATATCAAGCCATGTTTTAGCATCTAACATAGATGATGGATTTAAATGAACTGAATTAGTAGGTGTATAATTAGAGTGAACAGAACCAAACTTTTCTTGAGCGTTTAACCCTCCAGCACAAAACATTAAGATAATTCCTAAAGACCAATCCTTCATCCTCTATATTTAATCATTCAAGTGAAATAACGTCAAATACACGTCTTTGGTACCGTTAAAAAGAAAAAACTTATTCAGCATTTACAAAAAGCAGCTTTTACATGTTTCTTCTGTACTGTCCACCTACTTCAAATAACGCGTTGGTAATTTGGCCTAACGAACATATTTTTGTAGCTTCCATTAGCTCCTCAAAAATATTTTCGTTTTGAATCGCTTTCATTTGAATACGCTTTAAGGTCTCAGGAATTTGGTCAGCATTGGTTTGATGCAAATTAGATAACATACTTAATTGGTATTGTTTCTCTTTCTCTGTTGCTCTTATTACCTCAGCAGGCACAATTGTTGGTGACCCTTTTTTACTTAAAAAAGTATTTACCCCTATAATTGGAAAATCACCATTATGCTTCAAGGTTTCGTAATACAAACTTTCTTCTTGTATTTTTGAACGTTGGTACATGGTTTCCATAGCTCCTAAAACCCCACCTCTTTCAGTAATTCTATCAAACTCTACCAATACAGCTTCTTCCACTAAATCAGTTAGCTCTTCAATAATAAATGACCCTTGAATTGGGTTTTCATTTTTGGCTAAGCCTAATTCTTTATTAATGATTAATTGAATGGCCATGGCACGTCGAACTGATTCTTCTGTTGGTGTGGTAATCGCTTCATCATAAGCATTCGTATGCAATGAATTACAATTATCATAAATGGCATATAAGGCCTGTAGCGTTGTTCTGATGTCATTAAAATCAATTTCCTGAGCATGCAGGGACCTTCCAGACGTTTGAATGTGGTACTTTAGCATTTGCGCCCTTGAATTAGCCTTATACTTTAGTTTCAATGCTTTTGCCCATACTTTTCTTGCCACTCGACCAATCACAGCATATTCAGGATCAATTCCATTCGAAAAGAAGAATGATAAGTTTGGGCCAAATGCATTAATATCCATCCCCCTACTCAAGTAATATTCTACATACGTAAACCCATTTGCCAAGGTTAAGGCCAATTGTGTAATTGGATTTGCTCCAGCTTCAGCAATATGGTACCCGGAAATTGAGACCGAGTAAAAATTTCTCACCCCTTTATCAATGAAATACTCTTGTACATCACCCATTAATCTTAATGCAAATTCAGTAGAAAAAATACAAGTGTTCTGCGCTTGGTCTTCTTTTAAAATATCTGCTTGTACTGTTCCTCTAACCTGAGATAAGGTTTCTTTTTTTATGTTTTGGTAAACATCAATGGGTAAAACCTCATCTCCTGTTGCACCCAAGAGCATTAACCCAAGTCCATCATTTCCTTCAGGTAACTCTCCTTGATAGGCAGGTGGTTGTGTTCCTGCTTTTTTATACTTTGCTGCAATCTTAGCCTTAACTTCTGCTTCCAATCCATTTTCCTTGATGTACTTTTCACAGTTTTGATCAATTGCAGCATTCATAAAGAATCCGAGGAGCATTGGAGCTGGACCATTAATGGTCATGGAAACAGAGGTAAGCGGATGTGATAAATCAAAACCTGAATACAATTTTTTTGCATCATCTAAGCAACAAATAGAAACACCCGAATTTCCTACTTTTCCATAGATATCTGGCCGCTTATCTGGATCGTTTCCGTAAAGTGTAACGGAGTCGAAAGCAGTTGATAACCTTTTAGCTGGCATACCTTCACTCACATAGTGAAAACGCTTATTGGTTCTTTCTGGACCACCTTCACCTGCAAACATTCTAGAAGGATCCTCACCTTGTCTTTTGAAAGGATATAGACCTGACGCATATGGAAATTCTCCTGGTACATTTTCTTGTAAAATCCATTTTAATAAGTCACCCCAGGCCGAATACTTTGGGAGAGCAATTTTTGGAATTTGTAAATGTGATAAAGATTCTGAATGGGTCTCAATCTTAATTTCTTTATCACGTACTTTAAATACATAAAGCGGATCGGCATACCGCTTTACTTTATCAGCCCAATTCACAATATGTTCCCAATTATAAGGGTCAATATCCATTTTAATTTTAGCAAACTCTTTTAGTAAAAGGTTAAGAAAGTCTTTTTTATCGTCTGCCACAGTTATATCTTCTTCAATGCCAACTGTATTAATCAGCACCTCAGATTCTGCAATGGTTTCAATGGTTTTATAAATCCCAAACAGCTGCTGTGCAATTTGATGTTGTTCAACTACCCAAGCATCATACGCTCTATTATTCTCTGAAATTTCAGATAAATAGCGTGTTCTTGATGGTGGAATAACAAATATTTTTTCCGACATCTCAGAGGTAATCTCAAAGCTAGTTTTTAGATCTTTAGCAGATGTTTTTTCCACCAATTTATCCATGATCGCTTTGTATAAGGTATTCATGCCAGGATCGTTAAATTGAGAAGCAATTGTACCGAACACAGGTAAATCATCTTGATTAACCTCCCACAAACCATGATTTCGCATGTATTGTTTTTTCACATCTCTTAAGGCATCTAAACTACCGCGCTTATCGAATTTATTAATTGCAACTAAGTCAGCAAAATCAAGCATATCAATCTTTTCTAACTGAGTGGCTGCTCCAAATTCAGGCGTCATGACATATAGTGAAACATCTGAATGGTCCATAATTTCTGTATCTGACTGACCGATTCCAGAAGTTTCTAAAATAATTAAATCGTAATTTGCAGCTTTTAGAATTTCAAGTGCCTCAGATACATGTTTGCTCAATGCTAAATTAGATTGTCGGGTAGCCAACGAGCGCATGTATACACGATTATTTTTAATCGCATTCATTCTGATTCTATCACCTAGTAGCGCCCCTCCTGTTTTTCGCTTTGACGGATCAACGGAAACAATGGCTATACTTTTATCTTTAAAATCAATCAAAAAGCGACGTACTAATTCATCTACCAATGAAGATTTTCCAGCACCACCTGTCCCCGTAATTCCTAATATAGGCGTATCTACTTTTTTGGCTAAATCATGAACTTTATCAAGAATTTCTGAAGATGCATCAGGAAAGTTTTCGGCAGCAGAGATAAGTCTGGCTATAGATGTCACTTTTTTATCAACCAAATGGTTTATTTCACCATTTAATTGATTCCCGACAGCAAAATCCGATTGCTTGACCAAGTCATTAATCATTCCCTGTAAGCCCATGGCCCTGCCATCATCTGGATGATAAATTCGAGTAATGCCATAAGCATGTAATTCTTCAATTTCGGTAGGTAATATAGTACCACCCCCACCTGCAAAAATTTTAATATGACCAGCACCTTTCTCATTCAATAAGTCGTACATGTATTTCAAATATTCAGTATGACCGCCTTGATAACTTGTCATTGCAATAGCCTGCACATCTTCTTGAATGGCACAATTCACTACCTCCTCTACACTTCTATCGTGCCCCAAATGAATAACCTCACAACCCGTTGATTGAATGATTCTACGCATGATATTGATGGCTGCGTCATGCCCATCAAATAAAGAGGCGGCAGTTACAATTCTAACTTTATATTTTGGTTTATAGGGAGCCACTGTTTCCATTTACAACTTAATTTATTGAGAAAAACAAATATAACATAAAGGAGCCAATATTGGAATGGAATTTGTATTAGATTAACCAAACTTTATTTTATGAAAAAGCTAATACCAATTGCTTTCTTGTTATTATTAATAGCAAGTTGCGCGAAAACAACAGATGGAGAATGGATGATTTATGAAGAGACAGTTTGCTACCCTTTTTGGACAGATGAAGATAGTCATAATAGATCAAGAGACAACTTGGAAAAATTTTTAAAAGCAGAAGGTATAATCCCTTTAAAAATAAGAGTTGATGGAGAGCGATATATTAGTTGCGAAGCATGTCACTGCGAAACTGGTGTTACTTATGAAGTTAAAGTTGACGAAAGTCAAGCTGGATTAATGCTTTATTATGGGTTTAAGAGCAGGTAATTATATCTTGACTAAAACTCTTCAATGAATTGTTTTCACTTTTTTTATTACTTTTAGCTGAACATTTGAAAATTCAATGCCATGCCTAAAACTTATATTAAAAGAAGCATCACTATAGATGCACCTTCCGAAAAAGTATTTCCTTATTTAAATAATTTTGATGAGTGGACCGCTTGGTCGCCTTGGGCTATTTTAGAAAAAGAGGCTAAAGTTGATGTTGCTGAAGGCGGGAAGTTCTTTAGTTGGGAAGGTGGTAGAATTGGAGCTGGTGAAATGCAGATAACAAATGAGGTAGAAAATAAAACCATTAATGCCGATTTAACTTTTCTTAAGCCTTGGAAATCACATGCCAAAATTGAGTATTCTTTAAACGAAAAAAGAAATAGCACCGAGGTGATTTGGGAAATGCATAGTAGTTTGCCTTTTTTCATGTTTTGGATGAAAACCATGATGCAAAATATGATAGGGATGGACTTTGATCGTGGTTTAAAGATGTTAAAGGACCTTGTTGAAAAAGGGAAAGTAGATTGTGAGTTAGATCATGAACCAAAAGCTTCTTTTACAGAAAAAACCTATATCGGTTATACCGCCACTAGTCCAATGAATAAAATGGGACTAACAATGAGCGAAAAAATTCCGCAACTAAAAACGTTTATCAAGGAGAATAATCTGGTCGCCAATGAAGAAATCGTTTCAATTTACCATAAATGGGATATGAAAAATATGGCCACAACATTCACTATTGGTGCTTTTGTAGAATCAAAACCTGACAAATTAGCTCCTGGAATGAAAACTGGTAAAATTGAAAGTACACCTGTTAACTTAGTTCGACTCACTGGTGATTATGAGCATTTGGGTAACGCGTGGAGTATGCAAATGATGATGCAACGAAACAAAGAATTTAAACACAATAAGAAGCAAGATCCTTTTGAAGTCTATAAAAATTCTCCTTTTAATACAGCAAATGAGGATTTAGTGACAGAAGTGATGTTTCCGATCAAATAATACAGTGTAGTTAGTAGCTTACCCTTTATTATTGAGCAGAGATTGCTCTTTTCAACGCCATCATATAACCAATATGCAGGCCTTCGTGAATATTATTAAATGATAAAGCGTCCTCGATCGTTTTCAATGTGACCCCGAAACTGGTCGAATATTCAGTAAAAGTCTTGAATTTTCCTTGTTCAAAGTCTAACAACAATTTATCTGGTAAACTGGTAAATAGCTTTAAAATGTTTTGCCAATCTTCTTCAACATAATTAGCTTTAGCTTTACTGCCTTTTCTAAAATCATTAATAAAATCTTCATTGAGATAAGTTGGTAAATCAGACAATTTATAATGCAATAGTTGCTGGGTAACAACTAAATGAGCAATATTCCAATAAATGGAATTATTAAAACCTTCAGGTATTTTAGTTAGTTGCTGATGAGACAAACCTTCAATTAGTTTTAAACAGGTGGTGCGACCTATTTTTAAATGTGATATTGTGCGTTCGACATCTTTATTTCTCATCTGCTTTAGGGTATATATTATCTATTCTATTTACATCAGCTAACCTCTGTGAAGCATCAATCTCAATTCCTTTTACATCATCCATTTTAACGTCTAAACAAACTGTAAATTCAGGATTAGTCCATGGCCAATCTTCGCTCACTGCAGCTAAATTTGGAAATTTACTATCAGTTATTTTCTCACCTCTCATGATGGTCAGAGGTATATAATAGTTCTTTAAGGTGCCATCATTGAGTGTAACTGTAATATCGAGCGGCATTGGCATACCTCCTTTCCTATTTAACTTTAGCTCTATGGATGATTTATCTTTTTTATTGACTGAAACTATACCATAATCAATAACATTAATGGTTCCAATAAAATGTTCGAAATACCAATCGAGTTCTAAGTTTGACTCTTTTTCCATTATTCGCTTAAAGTCAGATGGTGTAGGATGCCTAAACTTCCATTCATTGTAATACCGCATCATTCCTTTCATAAAAGTTTCGTGCCCTACAATATAACTTAGTTGATCTAAAAATACGGCTCCTTTACCATAAGCAGAAGCCGAATACACTTTATTCAATTTATAATGATCAGCGTGCGTTGTTAAAGGTTCTGCCAATCCCGAAATAGCCATTTGGATATAATATTTTTGAAGATTAGCAAGTGGCTGCTTTTGATTTAAGTCCAAAACATGATCTACTGCATAGTCCTCAGCATAAGATGTAAACCCCTCATCCATCCATGGGTATTTTGACTCGTTAGTTGCTAACATACCATAGTACCAATTATGTAAGCTCTCATGAACAATCACACCAAACAATCCTTTTAGGTCCCTTCTTGCAGTAACCAATGTTGCCATGGGATATTCCATCCCGCCATCTCCACCTTCAAGTATAGAAAAATCAGAATAAGCATAAGCACCAAAATTTCTATTAACGTATTCAAAAGCCCTTACTGTTAGGAATTGAACTTTTTGCCACTTGTCATCTTCCTCAGGTTGGTAGAAAAAATGAATCCTAGTGCCATTATCGAGCATTTTAATGTCATGAACATAATCTGGATCAGCCGCCCATGCAAAGTCATGCACATTTTCTGCTTTAAATCGCCACGTTAATTTGCCATTTTCACTTGGTTCAGGTGTCACACCTTCTGGAGCATATCCTTTTCCAATATTACCTGGGTTTTGTAAAACACCTGTTCCACCAATCGTATATTTTTCATTCATGTGGATAATGACATCAAAATTACCCCATACGCCATGAAACTCTCTTCCAACATAAGGATTAGCGTGCCAGCCCTCTTTGTCATACTCACTCATTTTAGGATACCATTGCGTCATTGAATAATCTATTCCATCTTTGCTATCTCTACCACTTCTTCTTATCTGAATTGGCACTTGTGCTCTAAATTTCATTTTAAACTCGACCGTTTCACCAGATTTTATCGTATTAGGTAGTTTTACTTCTAAAATGGTGCCTACTGTTTTGAATTGAGTAGGTTTTCCATTCATTGTCAATGAAATAATATTTTGAAAACCAATTTCATCTTCCTTTAAAGCAGCAATTCTTGAACCTACTCTTGCATCTGGATCTTTAATTGTTCTTGACCTGACATCCATCATACTTCCGGGTTGAAATGCATTAAAATATAAATGATAAAATACTTTATCTAATTCGTCAGGTGAATTATTTGTATACTTTAAGGTTTGTTTTCCATCAAATTGATTGTTTTCAGTATCAAAATCAATATCCATTTTATAATCTACATGTTGTTGCCAGTATTCCTGACTATAGATTTTGGTTGAGAAGATTAAAAATAAAATAAAGAAGATATAGTTTTTCATAATGATTTGACTTGATTTTCAAAGATAAGGATTAATTAAAATTGTCCTAAAATAAATACACAAGGGGATTTTTCGAATGATAAGTTAACTTTTCGCCATTTTTCAATAGTCTGGGTTAAAATAGATTCTTTCACACCAGTAATATCAATAGCAACAGTTAATTGAATATTTGATAATCCATGTTTTAATAATGATTCAAATATGGCTTGATTCCTGTAAGGAGTTTCAATAAAAATTTGTGCAAAACCTGTTTTTAAGATGTTTTGATTCAATTGTTTAATAGCAATTACTCTCTCGATTTCAGATTTAGGCAAATAACCATGGAAAGTAAAGCCTTGCCCATTCAACCCGCTTGCAGCCAATGCTAAAAAAAGTGAGCTAGGTCCGATTAATGGGACAACCTCTATATTATTTTTATGTGCTATTTGCACGACGCCATTACCAGGATCTGCAATACCTGGATAGCCTGCTTCAGACATCACTCCTACATTAAAACCATCCTGCAATCTTTTCAGTACAGCCTGATTAAATTCATAATTGCCATGCTTGTTCAATTCATAAAATTCGGAATCATCAATAGGAAACGTCTTATCAATTGCCCTTAAGAACTGGCGAGCTGTTTTGATTTTTTCAACTACAAAGAAACGTGTATTTTTAGCAACTTCAATAGTTTGTTGGGTTAGAGCAGTATTATGTGTATTTAGACTGATTGGAATAGGAATGATATATAATTTCCCTTTCATTTACTTATACTTTTCAATAATCAAATCTGTTGCTTTATCTAACAAGTCAAACACATTCTCAAAACCTTCTATCCCTCCATAGTATGGGTCGGGAACCGGATTATTAGCGCCTGGTTCAATTTCATTCAAAATAAGTTTCACTTTCGATTTATCAGTGTTGGTTGTTGCTAGGGCTATTACATCATTATAATTATTTTCGTCCATTACGTAAATAAGGTCGTATTTTTTAAAATCCTTTCGCTTAAATTTTCTGGATCTTAAATCACTTAAATCAACCCCTCTCAATAATGCTGTTTTTTGCATACGTCTGTCTGGAGAATCACCAGAATGCGCACCAGATGTACCTGCTGACTCAACCCATAAATTCAATCCTTGATCTTGAATTTTTTTTAATAAAATTCCTTCTGCCACCGGCGATCTGCAGATATTACCTAAACAAACCATTAATATTTTCATATACTTACCAAAAATGTTTACGATACAAAAAATCCCCACTTATTAGCGAGGATTTTGAATAGCTTCTATAAATTAATTAACTGCTAATTTCTTTTCTAAGTCATCTAGATATCCCCTAAATTGCTTATCAGTTTCAGCTAAGTTATTTACTGTTCTGCAGGCATGAAGCACAGTAGCATGATCTTTACCTCCACATTGAGCACCGATACTAGCTAGGGACCATTTTGTCATTTTTTTAGCAAAGAACATAGCAATTTGGCGGGCTTGAACAACTTCTCGTTTTCTTGTTTTAGACTTCAATAATTCAATTGGTAAGTTGAAATAATCGCATACAATTTTATGAATATAATCCATAGATATCTCACGAGCTGTGTTTTTCACAAACTTGTCAATCATCTTTTTAGCCAATTCAATAGTAATGGCTTTTTTATTTAAAGTGGCTTGAGCAATTAAAGATGTCAATGCACCTTCCATTTCACGAATATTTGTGTTAATGCTATACGCTAAATATTCTAATACATCTTCAGGCAATTCAAGTCCATTACCATAAATTTTCTTCTGAAGAATAGCAATTCTTGTTTCTAAACCTGGTGCTTGAACATCTGCTGACAATCCCCACTTAAATCGCGACAACAAACGTTGTTCAACTCCTTTCATTTCAACAGGCGGTTTGTCAGAAGTTAGAACAATTTGTTTTCCAGTTTGGTGTAAATGATTGAAAATATAAAAAAAGGCATCTTGTGTTTTTTCCTTACCCGCAAAAAACTGAACATCATCAACAATTAAGACATCCATCAATTTATAAAAATTGACAAAATCATTAGTTGTATTATTTTTAATGGAATCAACGAATTGGCGTGTAAACATTTCAGCGCTGACATATAAAACAGTTTTGTTTGGAAATTGGTTTTTGATACCAATTCCAATGGCATGTGCCAAATGCGTTTTCCCTAAACCTACACCACCATAAATCAATAATGGGTTAAACGCAGTTCCTCCAGGCTTATTAGCAACAGCAAAACCTGCGCTTCTGGCCAATCTATTACAATCTCCCTCAACAAAATTGTCAAACGAATAAGTTGGATTCAGATTCGAATCTACACTTACCTTTTTTAAACCAGGAATAATAAATGGATTCTTAATTGGATTTTCCTCTTGATTCAAAGGCATTGATACTGGAGAGTTCGATAAACTCTTTTTATCATTTGTAGGTAAGTTTACAGTGTATGGTGTTTTTTTAGCACTTGTATTCCTATCCATTACTATTGAATACTCCAATTTAGCTTCTGTACCAATCTCTTTTTTGATGACTTTTTTTAATAAATCAATGTAATGCTCCTCTAACCACTCATAAAAGAAATGTGATGGTACCTGAATCGTCAATACCTTATCCTTAATCTTAATTGGTGTTATGGGTTCAAACCACGTTTTAAAGCTTTGCAATGACACATTATCTTTGATAACATTAAGGCAATCTCTCCAAATAGTTTCGTGATTTTTTTTATTACTCATTATTTATACAGGGTTTTTTGGTGTTAAAATTTCCATTATTAACGGAAAGTTATTCCAGCGTTAACAACATGGCAAATATTCAAATAAAAAAGTTAATAAAAAAATCATTTTGGTCTTGTTTTTTTATTTTTTTTTACTTGGCTAAGTTACCGTTTTTTTTTCTCATTTTTATGCTTGCTCGTTAAAAAAAATACTTATTTTAAGAGGCATATTTAAACGTTTAATATGTATTGTTTTTCTACCCAAACCCGTATCAGGTATGGCGAAACAGACCAAATGGGATATTGCTATTATGGCAACTATGCCCTCTTTCTTGAAATCGGCAGAGTAGAAACCCTTCGAGCAATTGGAATGAGCTATAAAACACTAGAAGACATGCAAATTTTACTCCCTGTCTTAGAGTTAAACATTAAGTATTTTAAGCCCTCTTTTTATGATGATTTAATCACAATTAAAACTACTATTAGCCGCTTACCAAAAGTTCGTATTCATTTTTCATACGAAATACTAAATGAAAACAAAGAACTCTTAACAAAAGCAGAAACAACATTAGTTTTTGTTTCAAAAGAAAACATGAAACCAATTCAGTGTCCTGATTCACTTACAAAGCTCCTAAAACCTTATTTTAACTAAGAGTCAGTACAAGTATATTCAAAATCAACTTTATCTGTTGTACTTTCTTCTAACTGGTACTTTGCTTCAAGCGTAAATTCTTCCCCTCTTTTTATACATTCTTGCTCTGTGCTAGAATCAAAATCACCATCTTCTAAATTGCCAGAAACAGTTGTTTGCTCTTCCTCTTCTCCATTTTCGGTAGAAATAATTTCAATTTTGGTATATGTATATGAACATTGCTGACATTTTTGACAGCTTGACGTTAATAATGTAACACCTAAAAATGCAGCTAAAAGAATTCTTGTCATAACTTTGTATCGTATTTAACAAAGATAGAAATCTAATGAAAAGAATGGTTGTTGGCACTGAAGATAATTCCAAAACTTTGTTAATTGAGAATACTGATGTTACCTACCATTCAAGACATGGCGCCATCACCGAATCGCGTCATATATTTATTAAAAACGGGCTAAATATTTTAAAAAATAATGAATCAATTTCAATATTTGAAATGGGATTTGGAACCGGATTGAATGCAATATTGGCTCAAGAATTTTCAAAAAAACATAATATTAAAATTCATTACCACACAATTGAGAAATATCCATTGCTGTTGGAAGAGACAAACGCAATCATATCTTCGAATGCTCAATTTCTTGATATTAATGCTCACAAATTTAAATTAATTCATGCCTGTAAATGGGAGGTAAAAAATAAAATAGATCAATTATTTAGCATCACTAAATACAAAGCAGACCTTACTAACTTTGAATTTAAAAATAATGACTACAATATCATTTTTTTTGACGCCTTTGGTCCGAAGTTTCAACCCAATTTATGGCAGCCAAGTTTATTAAAGAGATTCCATGGGAGCTTGAAAAAGGAAGGTATATTCATCACTTACTGCGCACAAGGTCAGTTTAAGCGAGATCTAAAATCAGTTGGTTTCGATATTGAAAGTCTTCCCGGACCACCTGGAAAAAGAGAAATCACGCGTGGTATTAAACGCTAAATAAAAACGAATACTTAATTTTGACCAAAATTTAAAACGAAAAAAATGTTAGCCGATCTATTTACCCTTGAAAACATCTTCACTTTGTTCATGCTCATAATGCTTCAAGCAGTTCTAGGCTTTGATAATTTGCTTTACATTTCTCTTGAGTCAAAAAAAGCACCAGAAGGTAGCCGTAAAAAGGTAAGACAGCAAGGCATAGGCATTGCCATAGTACTTAGAATTTTACTACTTTTTATTCTGGTTGCCATTATTCAAGGGTTACAAGTGCCATTTATAGCTATGCACACCAACAACGTAGAATTTGATATTAATTTTCACAGTTTAATTGTGCTATTTGGAGGTGGATTTATAATGTACACTGCCATTAAAGAAATCTGGCATATGATATCTCAAGAAAGTTTTGACCTTAAAAAGGAAGCCAGCACAAAAACTGCTCGTGCAGTTGTAATTTCAATAGTGATTATGAATTTAGTATTTTCGTTTGACTCTATTTTAAGTGCCATAGCTCTCACAAATCATATCGGTAATTCGACTGTCGAACTCATTTTAATGTCAATTGCTATTATTGTCAGTGGATTAATTATGATTTTCATGGCAGATCAAGTATCTAATTTTTTACAAAAAAACAGAATGTATGAGGTACTCGGGCTATTTGTTTTATTCATTGTTGGTATTATGTTACTTACGGAAGGTGGTCATTTAGCACATGTTAAATTGTTTGGAAACCCTATTGAACCAATGAGTAAAACAACCTTCTACTTTATAATTATTACATTGGTTATTGTTGATCTGGTACAATCAAGGTACCAGAAAAAGATTATTAAATTAGAAGAAGCAGAATCTAAATCCTCAGATAAAATCAAATAAGATTGGAAGCAAAGAAAAAAATAGAGACACTATCAAAAGAAATTGAATTGCATAATCATGCTTATTATGTATTGAATAAACCAACAGTTTCTGACTTTGAATTTGATCAACTATTAAAAACATTGGAGGCCCTTGAAAAAAAGCATCCTGAATTTGCTTTAATAAATAGTCCTACTAAAAGAGTTGGAGGGGACATTACTAAAAATTTTGAAACTGTTACTCATAAGTACCCAATGCTTTCCTTGGCAAACACCTATTCTAAGGAAGAATTAATTGATTGGGTGAATAGAATTAAAAAAAATATTGAACATGATGTTACCTATATCTGTGAGCTAAAGTATGATGGTGTTGCAATTGGTATTCAATACAAGAATGGTCAATTGTTGAGAGCAGTGACTCGAGGTGATGGAACCAAGGGGGAAGATGTGACCCAAAATGTTAGAACGATAAAGACAATACCACTTCAATTAACTGGAGATTATCCACCTGATTTTGAAATTAGAGGTGAAATTTTCTTTCCTCTCGAGCGCTTTAAAGCACTTAACCAATTGAGAGAATCAAAAGGTGAAGAATTATATGCTAACCCGCGCAATACTGCTTCAGGCACTTTAAAACTTCAAAACTCTAAAGTAGTTGCGGATAGAGGACTTGACTGTTTTCTTTATGGGATTTACGGAACGAATTTAGATAAGAACCATTTTGAAACAATAGAATTGGCAGGCTCATGGGGATTTAAAGTACCAAAATCTTCAGACAACTTCATAACAAAGGTAAAAACCATTGAAGAAATGATGGACTTTATCAATTATTGGGATGAAAATAGACACACTCTACCATTTGAAATTGATGGTATCGTTTTTAAAATCAATGACTACGACACTCAGCAGATACTGGGGTTTACAGCAAAAAATCCTAGATGGGCTATAAGTTATAAATTTAGGGCAGAGCAAGCGGAAACAAGATTAAATGCCGTTACGTATCAAGTTGGACGAACTGGAGCAATAACCCCAGTTGCTAATTTATCTCCTGTTTTACTGGCTGGTACTACAGTTAAAAGGGCTTCTTTGCACAATGCTGATCAGATAGAAAAACTGGACCTGCATGAAAATGATTCAGTTTACATAGAAAAAGGTGGAGAAATTATTCCGAAAATAGTTGGTGTAAATTTTGGTCTAAGACATAAGGATTCGAAACCCATCACCTTCATTAACCGCTGTCCAGACTGTAACACAGAACTAGAAAGAAAAGAAGATGAAGCTCAACATTACTGTCCGAACGATTCAGGTTGCCCGACACAAATTCTTGGCAAAATAGAACATTTTATATCAAGAAAAGCCATGAATATTGATGGTATTGGCCCTGAAACTATTGCTTTATTTTATCAAAAAAAGTTAATACATACCCCAGTAGATCTTTATGACTTAACCTTTGAAAAGATAGTTGAATTAGATAGGATTGCGGATAAATCTGCAAACAATATCATTCAAAGTATAGAAAACTCTAAGACTATTCCGTTCGAAAAAGTGTTATTTGCTTTAGGAATAAGATATGTTGGTGAAACGGTTTCAAAAAAGCTTGTAAAGCATTTTAAAACGGTTGAAAAACTGATCAATGCCAGCTATGAGGAATTACTTAATGTTGATGAAATTGGTGAGCGAATCGCCGAAAGTATATTAAGTTATTTTAGTAAACCATCTCACATTCTTATGATAGAAAAACTCCAGGAAAATGGACTCCAATTGGAGCTTATTGAAGATGGGGAAACAACTGACATACTTAACAATAGTACATTTGTAATATCAGGTGTATTTACTTTATATTCAAGAGAAGAACTAAAGGCTATTATTGAAAAAAATGGAGGTAAAAACACCAGCTCAATTTCAAAAAAAACAGACTATTTAATTGCAGGAGATAAAATGGGGCCTTCAAAACTCGAAAAGGCAACAAATTTGGGTATTAATATAATATCAGAGCAGGACTTTACAGAAATGATAAAGAAATAAAATGAAAAGCTCTAAAAAAAATAAAACCCATGTAAAAGAGATAAATCTCGTCCCTTCTCATCTTTATGAATCGGTTATTCTCATAATCAATAAAGCAGAACAAATAAGGCACAATGCATTGCATCATTTATTTCCTTCCGCCAAATTTACTTTCTTAACACTAAGAACTGAAAAAACTGATAATTCATCTGGTCTCAATTATACTTTGCATAAGTCGGACTTTAGGATTGGAATTTTAAGAAATGATAGACTAAAAACTCTTTTAAAAAATGAATTTGACTTACTAATTGATTTAAGTGATCATCCAAAATTGAGTTATTTTAGTCTAAATATCAATGCGAATTTAAAAGCTGGATGCTTTAATAAATACAATAATCAACACTTTAACTTATTCGTTGAAAATCATGAAGATTCTGAGATAGTTCTTAAACTAATCGAAGAGCAAATTAATAAATTGACCTTAAATTTAAAAAAATGATAAACTTAAAAGGCTTAGGAGTAGCCATGGCAACACCTTTTTTAGCAGACCATTCAATTGATTTTGATGGGCTAAAGAAACTCACCCATTACTTAATTGATAATGGTGTTGATTATTTAGTTGTTCAAGGAACTACCGGAGAATCTCCAGCACTATCAGCATTCGAAAAAACCAGTGTTTTAAATACAATAATAGAAGAAAATGCTGGCAGAATACCAATTGTTTATGGTATTGGAGGTAACAATACCATGGAAGTTGCGGAACAACTGGCAAACTTTAACGTTCCTGGCGTTGACGCTATACTTTCTGTATCACCATATTACAATAAACCGACCCAAGAAGGGATTTATCAGCATTTTAAAACTTTAGCCGAAAAAAGCAAACTTCCTATCATACTATATAACGTACCAGGAAGAACCAGCTCAAACATAAGTGCTTCTACTACATTACGTTTAGCTAATGATTTTGACAAAATAATTGGTATTAAAGAGGCCAGTGGTAATTTGGAACAAGTCATGGATATTATTAAAGAAAAACCTGGGGATTTTTTGGTTATCTCAGGAGATGATGCATTAACTATGCCTTTTATTGCCATGGGAGGAGATGGTGTTATTTCTGTAATTGGAAATGGACTCCCAAAATTATTTTCTGAAATGGTAAGTGAGGGGCTATCAGAAAACCATGCAAAAGCCAGAGCTCTACACTATCAGTGTTTTGGTTTAATTCATCATTTATTTTCAGAAGGAAATCCTGCTGGAATAAAAGAAGTATTAAAATATTACGGAATTTGCGAAACTTATGTTCGTTTGCCTTTAGTAAATGTTTCCGTCGAGACAAAACAGCTAATCGTCGAATTTCTAGACAATCTTTAATCAATTTTACTCATAAATTAACAAATTAATTTATATTTGTTTCAAACCAAAGAAAAACACATGAAAAAATGCTTTATACAGGGATTTACGTTCCTTTTAATTGCCAGTCTAAGTTTAGTAAGTTGCAGTGATTCTCAGGCTGACTTAGATGTGGATATTGATGAACCAGTAGATTCATCCATGGCTAATAATGATGTTGGACCATTAATCACCTATTCGGTTCCAACTCCAAATGAACTTTTTGAAATTGTTAAAGCTGTTGGTGGCGAACTTAATATTTCATTAATTAACCCTCTTGATAATAAAGACAAGTATGTGGACTTAAAATCAAAGGCGCTTAATTTCGGTGTATATTCTGCTGATTTGGGATATATGAGCTGTTTTGACAACGGGATTGAATTTCTAAAATACACAAAGGCGATTGAAGATTTAGCAGCTGACTTAGGAATTTCAGAAGTTTTTGACAAGACCTTAATTGATAGAATTGAAAATAATGAAGAAAACTATGATTCATTGTTTACAATTTCGAATCAAACGTATTACGAAAGCTATTCCTACCTTGAGGAAAATAAAAAAGGACAAGAGTTATCGCTTATTATTATTGGCGGGTATATAGAAAGTGTATATATCATCAGTAATTTAGTTGACAATTTTGCTGAGAATAACGAGATTATTGAAAAAATTGGTGATCAACATTTAGTTTTAGATCAAATTATTGATTTTTGTGCGCAATACGCAGACATAGAAGCTGTTTCTGAAGCACTTAGCGACATTATTAAACTCCAAAAGGTATTTGAAGAAAACATGACTTTTGTCCCAGCTGATGAGTCTTCACCTGAGACTGAAAACAATGATATACCAACTTTTACTAGTAAAGGTAGTTATCAAATGAATCAAGAAACTTTTGATGCCGTAGTAAAAGAAATCACAGTATTAAGAAATAAAATAACGCAAAAATAAATAGGATGAGAAACAAGATTATTTTTGGAATTGTAGCAATTTTCGGTTTTTTCGTATTGCAATCCATTCAAGCACAGCAAAGTTGTAGAAGAGTTCATGAATATTGTAAGGATGGGATACCTGAAGATGAACAAACGAAAAATTGGGAATTAGATACCCAATCAAAATACGCTACTGTAGAAAAAGGCAAAACTTATGAACTGAGCTTTATTGCCTATAAAGATTATGTTTATAGAATTTCGTCATGTACTGATGTAGAAGATGCAGAAAAAATTAATTTTGAAATTCTTCATACTGAGCTTGTAAGAAAACCTGATATGAATGGAAATCCAAGGATTTTTAAAGAGAAAGTCTCTATCTATAACAATAAAGCAGACGACATGGCTCAATTCTACAAGTTTAGAGTTGAAAAATCAGAAAAATTATATGTTAAAATAAACGTTCCTGTTTCAGGAAAAAGTGAATCTAAGCAGTTTAAAGATTCTGATTTTGTTTGTGTTGGCTTATTACTAGAGCACTCTCGAGCAGAAAAATTAGGATTTTAATTCCAAAACTATTGTTAACTTTAAACCGTCTTGATAAACCGAGACGGTTTTTTTATTCATAAGATGTTCAACAGTTCGAAAATTCGAATCATACAAGAGTGGTTTGAAACAAAACAAAATATAGTCATTACTGCTCATAAATCAGCTGATGGGGACAGCATTGGTAGCTCAATCGCCTTAATGCTTTTTTTACAAAAAATCGGACAAAATGTTACAATTTGTCACCCCGATAAGATGCCTGACTTTTATGGATGGTTAGAGGGTGCAAACAAGATAGTCACCAGCGATACACAAGAAGAATTAACATCAAAAATAATTAAATCTGCCGATATTATTTTTTGTTTGGATTACAATCATTTGTCTAGAACTGGGGATCTTCAGTTCATAATTGAACAATCAGATGCAAAAAAAATAATGATAGATCACCACCAAAATCCAGATGAAAAGGCATTTGACATAATTTTTAGTTATCCTTCAATTAGCTCAACCTGCGAATTAATATATGAATTCATTGAAAGTTTAGGAAAACTAAATGAAATAGATGAACCGATAGGAAATGCTATTTATACCGGTATTATGACTGATACTGGGTCTTTCAGATTTCCATCAACAACCGCTAGAACGCATCAAATCATAGCTAATTTAATTAATCTTGGTGTTAAAAATCATATTATACACGAACAAGTTTATGATGTGAATACAACAGATAAAATTAAATTGAACGGCTTTGCTATGTCAGAAAAATTGGTGGTACTCGAAAAGTATAGCCTGGCCTATCTTTCGCTTAGTTCAGATGAACTTAAAACTTATAATGCGAGTAAGGGAGACACAGAAGGGTTAGTTAATAAAGCCTTATCTATTAAGGGTATGAAAATGGCCGTTTTTTTTAAGGAAGACAATAATTACATAAAAATATCTTTCAGATCAAAGGGTAATACATATGTTAATGAATTAGCGCAGCATCATTTTGAAGGAGGAGGGCACATATATGCAGCTGGAGGAAAATTTCAAGGAACAATTGATAATGCAGTTAAAAAACTGGTAACCATATTACCTGAATACGTTAATAATTGACAATGCACTCTAGATTATTATTTATTTTAATTCTCCCATTTGTTTTAATATCATCTTGCCAAATGGCTGACGATAAAAAGCCTTTGCAATTACCTGAATGGGATCAGGAAAAATCTATTGAAATGAATGCTGTTTTTTCAGCTGAAGAGAATGAAGCGATTGAGGCCTTTTTGAGTCGACGACCTGACTGGAAAATTACTCAAACGGGAACAGGTCTAAGATATTTCATATATGATTCAACAAATAATAAAAAACCTGTGGTAGGCGATATAGTATCGGTTAATTTTACAGTAAGCTTATTGGATAATAAAATCTGCTATACCTCCAAACGAGGGAATCCGGAATCATTTATGATCGAAAAGTCTGACATTGAGAGCGGCATCCATGAAGGGGTTCAATTATTGGCTATAGGAGAAAAAGCCAAGTTTATTTTACCTAGTCACCTTGCCCATGGACTCATTGGAGATTTAGATGAAATCCCTCCGCTTGAGACGGTGGTATACGACATTGAACTTGTAAATATTAAACCACCTAATGAATAGAATATTTCTCTTATTAAGTCTAAGTATCGCCTCATTGTCTTGTGAAGTAAGCGGTGTTGATGAAACAAAAAATAAAGTGTCGAACAATAAAAATTCGGATGCACTTTCAGCGGTAGACTCCGCTTTTATAAATCTAAAAAAGGAAGTAACACCTTTAAAATCTGATTCTCTGAAAAACGATCAGGGACTACCAATGGTTTGGAATAGAGATGATGGTTTGAGGATTGAGTGGCAGAAAAGAAATAAAGGAGAATTAATTACCAAAAATGACCTTGTATTAGTAAACTACGAAGCAAGGGTTGCAAGTGGAGAAGTATATGATCATAACCGTGAGGCTGGAAGACCATTACCGCTTAAACTTGGAGTAGGCCAACTTCTAGAAGGCTGGGAACAGGCTTTATTAGAAATGAATATTGGTGATAAAGGAAGAATTATGATCCCTTCAAAATTAGCCTATGGAGAAAACGGCTATTTAGGAAAAGTCCCTCAAAATGCAGATATTATTGTTAAAATAGAAATTGTTAGCAAAATTAAACCTATATATTTAGAGGAAGGTGTTGTGGTGTATAAGTACCAGCTAGGAGATTCAAGCAAGGCAACACCTCTAAAAAATCAACTCATCACTTTTGATTACTTCACGTTTAAAAAAGGTAAAAAACCAGGTATGTATGATAACTCCTACTCCAAGGGGCAACCATTTACTGTTAAATTTAAAAATGACAATGTTGTTGAAGGCTTACATCAGGGACTTTCTGTACTTCGTGAAGGAGATCACGCATTTGTTGAAATTCCATCTCAACTAGCATATGGGAAAACCGGTTTAGTAGATTTGGTTCCTCCTAATACCGATATTGCATTTGATTTAAGGATTGAGTCTATTAAATAATATACACCTATTCAGACAACCATATCAATAAATGGTGTGTATCTTTATATAGAAATCATAAAATAGTATTTTTTGAATTTAGTTTGAAAGACGAAGCACTAAAAAAAAAATTCATAGCTGGCAGTCAAACGGCGTTTACAATAGTGTACGACAGGTATTGTGATGCCATGTATAATACATGTTTGCGTTATACCAGGAATACAGACGAAGCTTCAGATATGTTACAAGATGCTTTCATTAAAATTCATGAAAAATGTAGTAGTTTTAACCCTGAATATGAACTAGGTGGTTGGATAAAACGGATAGTTATTAATACAGCGATTAATCATATTCGACAAAATAAAAGAGTGGATTTAGTAGAAGATTTTAAAGCATTTGAAAATATTGAAACCAGTTTAGAAAATTTTGAAATTGTTGATACACCTGATCTTAAGAGTGAACTGATCTCGATTCTGAATGACTTGCCAATAGGATATAGAACAATTTTTAATCTATTCGTATTTGAAAACTTAACGCATAAAGAAATTGCTGAACATCTTGATGTATCTGAAAATACATCAAAATCACAACTATTCAAGGCAAAAAAAATGATCTCCAATATATTATTGGAGAAGAAACTCATAAAACGATAAGATGAGCAAGGAATTTAAAAATATCGACGAATTATTTAAGTCTACGATTGGGATGGGATCCGCCAAGGCACCTACTAGTGTTAGAAATAACGTTTTGTCGAAAACAAGTGGAGGTGGCAATTTTTGGTTAGTTGGATCTGGTTTGCTATTAGTAACAGTAATCGGCGCTGTATTGACAACAGTCAATATGTCAAAAAAAACTGATTTAGCTGCGTATCAAAAAAGAACTGACTTTGAAAACACTATTATTAACACTTATCAATCACAAATTCAAGAAACGGCCTTTACACAGAATAATGAGCAAATATCTAATACATCAATTAAACATATTATTGATACAAGTCCTGAATACAAACGTCGGTCAGATTATAAAATTAGTGCCAAAGAAATTGACAAAAAACTACATCAACCTTTTCAAAAATTAGAAAGAAAGGAAAATCAAAAACCTATTTTAGAACAGGCTATCGCTAAAACTGAAATTATAGAGCCTATTGATGAAGCAAACAAAGTAACTGTTCAAGTCGAAGATGAAGTTAAAAAAGAAGTTGCAGAAACAAAAAATCACAAGGAAGTAGTAATATCTGAAGATAAAACGCGTACTGAAACTAATGCTGTTAAAGAGTCGGTAATTTCAGCTGTATCAAAAACTGCCAATTATAATGAATATCAAAATGAGGTAAATTCAAAGCTGACAAATAGTAATACCAGCTCCAGCAATCTAAATAAAGAAGCTACTGCACCTGATAATCAATCTTTAAGTAAGACTGAAAACAGCGAAATCCTGGATACCTCTTTCGTATCATTTAAAAAGGATGAAACAATAGATTCTTCAAAAACGGACACTAAAATTGAGATAGAAACAGGAAAACCAGAAGGTCAATGGATGATTGGACTTAAGGGTGGACCAAATATTAATAACGCTAATTACACAAATCCTGAGTTTACTCAACCATTGTATAAGCTGCATGATGAAAAACTAGGTTTTTTCGGTCAAATATATGGTCAATACCTTTCTTCAAATGGATTAACAGCTGCCATTGGTGTTGGCATAGAACAACAGAGCTATAATACTACTTTTTTAACAGCCGACACAACCTATAGTATTGACAGTACTTTGGAAACAACCTTAAAGGATTACTATGGCATTACCAGCAGTCAGTACCTTCAATTACCTTTTCATTTTGGATGTCAAATTGAAAGAAATAAATGGATATACGGAGTAGATTTGGGGATTCAAATTAACTACCTTCTAAAATCTAGCGGTACTTACTTTCTAAATAACAATGTGCTCCCTATTGAAAATAGTGGTATTTTTAAACAAACAACGTTCGTTTATTCAGTGGGTGGAAATCTTAAATATAATCTGTTTAATAGCGTCTATTTATCAGCTAATATGAGATATATCCCAAGCTTTCAAAATTATTATGAAAGTACCTATGCAAAAAGATCTGTTAGTACTTTTTCAATTGGATTTGGTTTAGCGTATCGGTTTTAAAATATAAGAGAAAGGAGACTAATTAGAATTTTTCCTTCCTATTATGTAACCGATAAGAAAAACTAATGCTGTGACTAAAGCTGAACCCCAATCTTTAAAAATAAGTTTAATAAGGATGAGAAGAGCAACGACTCCTAGTGAGATAATGACAAAGTCTTTCGTTTTTTGATTCATTTTATAGAGCTTTAAATATTTCCTTCTCTAAAAACCCAAGAGCATCATTGATTCCTGATGGATCCGAACCACCTGCAGTTGCAAAAAAGGGCTGTCCTCCTCCTCCTCCTTTTATCATAGAGGCTGATTGTTTAACCAGTTGACCTGCATTTAAGTCATTTGCTTGAGCAATATGATCTGCAATAATTACAGTGATACTTGCTTTATCATTTGTTTCTCCGCCAAATATGCCAACAAAATTGTTAAACTGTGATTTCAATTGAAAGGCTATATCTTTAATTGCACTTGTATCTAAATCAACTTTTGCGGAAAGAAAATGGATATTATTTTTTTCAGTAATTTTATTTATCAATTCTTTTTTTACCCTATTAGTTTTGTCTTTTAATAAATCATCAATCTGCTTCTGCAAAACAGTAGTTTTCGCAACTAAATCTTCAACAGATTGAACCAGGTTTTTTGGTTTGTTGAATATGGCCGCGATTTCATCAAATTGATTAGCTCTCATTTTGTAGTAAGTGTCAGCTGCCTCGTTGGTAATGGCCTCAATCCTTCTAATTCCTGAAGCGACTGAAGCTTCAGACGTAATTTTAAACTGGCCTATCTGACTGGTTTCATTAACATGAGTTCCACCGCAAAGCTCAACAGAATCACCAAATTTAATCACCCTAACCAAATCACCATATTTTTCACCAAATAAGGCCATTGCTCCCATCTCGTCGGCTACTGCCATGGGCACTGCTCTTTTCTCATTCAAGCTTTCATTGGCTTTAATCAACCTATTCACTTCCTTCTCAATAGCAGTTATTTCTTCATCAGTAACCTTGGAAAAATGTGAAAAATCAAAACGTAAATACTTATCATTTACTAATGATCCTTTTTGCTCTACATGGGACCCAAGTTGATTTCGCAATACGTGGTGCAAAAGATGGGTAGCTGTATGGTTAGATTGTGTTAAAACACGCTTGGGCTTATTGACAACGGCTTTAAACTTAGCTTCAATATTTTTAGGTAAATGCTCCGACAAATGGATGATAAGGTTATTCTCCCTTTTAGTGTCAAAAATCATAATCTTATCATCTCCTGAAACAATAAATCCTGTATCTCCTACTTGTCCTCCGCCCTCTGCATAAAAAGGTGTGATATTAAACACCAATTGATAAAAAGACTTTTTCTTTTGTTGAACTTTTCGATATTTGGTAATAACAACGTCTGTTTCCAGCAGGTCGTACCCTACAAATTCTTCAATGTCATCTTCTCTCAATATTATCCAATCTTCCGATTTAATTTGAGTAGCAGACCGTGATCTTTCTTTTTGTTTTGCCAATTCATTTTCAAAGCCTTTCTCATCTATCGATAACTTATTTTCACGAGCCATTAGTCCTATCAAATCTATTGGAAAGCCAAATGTGTCATAAAGTTCAAACATAACAGCACCACTAATTTCTTTTGTACTATTTTGTTTTGCTTCACTCATTACTGTCTCCATTTTTTTAATTCCCTGTGCCAGGGTTCTAAAAAAACTTGATTCCTCTTCAAAAATAACCTTGGACAATAGTTCCTGCTGCTTTCGTAATTCAGGAAAAGCTTCACCCATTATGTCAGATAGTTTAGCAACTAATTCATATAAAAACGGACCTTCGAGTCCTAAAGTTTGGTAGCCATACCTGACTGCCCTTCTTAAGATTCTTCTTATTACGTAGCCTGCACCATTATTAGAAGGGAGCTGACCATCAGTAATAGAAAATGCTATGGCACGAATATGATCCGAAATCACTCGCATGGCAATATCATTGGATTCAGTCTCCCCATACTTAATTCCTGAAATCTTTTCAATATGTTTAATTAGGTATTGAAATTGATCGGTATCATAATTAGATGTTACATTTTGCAAAACCATTGCCAACCGTTCAAGTCCCATCCCCGTATCGACATGAGTAGCTGGCAATGGTTCTAAACTCTTATCGGCTTTACGATTGAACTGCATAAAAACCAGATTCCAAATTTCTATAACTTGAGGGTGATCTTGATTGACTAATGACTTACCATCACGTTGGCTTCTTTCATCATCTGATCTGAGGTCTACATGAATTTCTGAACAGGGACCGCAAGGACCTGTCTCCCCCATTTCCCAGAAATTATCTTTTTTTGAAGCCAAAATAATTCGATTCTTATCAATCCATTTTTCCCATAATGCTATTGATTCTTGGTCCGTTTCTAAGCCATCTTCCTGGTCTCCTTCAAATACGGTAACATATAATCTTGATTTATCTATTTTATAAACCTCCGTTAGTAGTTCCCAAGCCCATCCTATGGCTTCTGCCTTAAAGTAATCACCAAATGACCAATTACCCAGCATTTCGAACATGGTATGATGATATGTATCCACTCCCACCTCTTCTAAATCGTTATGTTTGCCTGAAACCCTTAAGCATTTTTGCGTATTAGAAATCCGCTTATCTTTAGCCTCATTATAACCCAAAAAGAAGTCTTTAAACTGGTTCATTCCTGCATTAGTAAACATTAGAGTAGGATCATTTTTCACCACCATTGGGGCCGAGGATACCAATTTATGCTGCTTATTAGCAAAAAAATCTAAAAAAGTTTGACGGATGTCAGATGTATTCATAATACGTAATTGTTTAAAGCCTATTTAACAATTATTTAAGCAACTAAATTGAATCAATAAATGCTAAATAATTGTTAAATTCCAATAAAAGGATACAAATTTATGTTAATTGACGTAATTTTGCTGTCCAATTCCATATTTATGTGTGGATAATGTTAAAATGGCATGGCAAGAGGACAAAAATACAAGTATAATCCTGAGTCGCTTGATTACGAAAAAGTAGAATCAAGTTTCAGAGAAAAACTATTAAGGTCACTTTTGGTAATTGCTCCAGCAGTACTTCTAGGATTCGTTTTTCAATTTATGTTTTCGTTTTGGTTAAAATCTCCTAACGAGACTAAGCTTGAGCTAGAAAATGATTTTTTAAGATCTAAAATTGAAAGTCATAATGAAAGCCTTAAGTTAATGGATATGGTTTTAAACGATCTTGAAAATAAGGACAATGCTATCTATCGTGTTATTTTTAATGCACAGCCGTTTCCAAATGAAATGAGGAAAATGGGAACAGGAGGAGCGGAAGAATTTAAGGATCTTGAAGGACATGAATTATCTGACAGATTAATCGAAAATGCTAAAAAAATAAAAGAAATTGAAAAAAGACTATATGCTCAGTCTGTTTCTTTTGATGAAATAAAGGACTTAGCAACCGAAAAGGAGAAAATGTTAGGTGCCGTTCCGGCTATTCAACCGGTAACAAATAAGGACCTTAAACGGATTGCTTCAGGATTTGGAATTCGTATTGATCCTCATTACCATACTCAAAGAATGCATACAGGGCTTGACTTTACAGCATCTACTGGAACAAATGTTATGGCAACAGGTAATGGGGTTGTTGAACTAATTGAAAGAAAGATGTGGGGATATGGTAATTCAATAGTAATTAATCATGGTTATGGATACAAAACAAGATACGCGCATCTTAACGCCTTCAACGTCAAGCAAGGGCAAAAAGTGGCACGTGGTCAAATTATTGGCTATGTTGGAAGTACTGGTAAATCTACAGCACCCCATCTTCATTACGAAGTGATCAAAAATGGGAAAAAAGTTGACCCTATTCATTTTTTTCATTCCGATTTAACGCCTGAAGATTTTGAGAGAATAATTGAAATGTCCAACAACGTCAATCAGTCTTTTGATTAATATCCTCTAAAATTAATCTATACGCTCTCAATTTCGAAATTCGGGAATTATTGAAAACTTAAAATTCCTCAAAATTTTATGAATTTATTAAAATCCCGTTATTTTTGTTGGTTCAATATTGGAAATTAATTACACTATGAAAAATACTTTTTTAATCATTGCCATATTACTGGGTGGATTATTTAGTAGTCTTTTTGCTCAGAATAGCACACAAGATATTGCAATTGGTTTACAAGTAGGTACAATTGAATACAAAGGAGACTTAGGAAATGAGTTTTTTAAATTTTCGGATGGCGTCCATCCTTCAATTGGCTTAAACCTCTCAAAATATGTTACCCCATCATTTGATCTGATGGGTAAAATAAGACATGGTGTATTGGATAGGAATTCATTTAGTAATGCATTGTATGATTTTAACATTGCCGCTAAATATAAATTTAACAATGGTTATTTATTAAAAGAGAATAGTCTATTTGCTCCATACGTTTTTTTAGGTATTGGAGATGCCATTACTATTTTTACCGATATTGAAACTGGTGAAAAAGAGGCACCTCTTGCAGAATTTAATCTACCAATGGGTATCGGTATTAAATTTAATATTTCAGAAAAATGGAGTGCTTGTATAGAAACACACTATAACTATTTTGTGAGTGATGTAATTGATGGAAAAATTGAAGGAAAATGGGATGATCAATTCTTATATAATTCAGTGGGATTTAGTTACAATTTTGCTTCCGGAAAAGATTCTGATGGAGACGGGGTCAAAGACAAAGACGACACATGTCCGAATATCAAGGGGTCAAGAAGTACTGGAGGATGTCCTGATACCGACGGTGATGGTATTGCTGATTTAAAGGATAAATGCCCCCTAATTCCAGGAATTCAAGAAGAAGGAGGATGTCCTAGAAACTACAAGCAATCCGTTGAAGTAATGACAAAAGCCAGAAAGGGCTTATTTTTCAATACTGGGTCTGCAGTCATAAAAGAGGAATCTTATGCCGTATTAGATGGTGTTGTTAAGGTCATGAAAAACAACCCTACCTATAAACTCAGTGTTGAAGGACATACTGATAACACTGGCGATCCTAAAGCTAATTTAGAATTATCTCAGAAGAGAGCAGATGCTGCAATGGCATATATCAATAGTAAAGGAATTGCAAAGGAAAGATTGAGCGCTAAAGGCTATGGCGACACCAAACCAGCCGCAGATAATAATACTGATGAAGGCAAAGCCAAAAATAGAAGGGTAGAATTTATTATTAAATTTTAAGTACTATTTGGCTAAATAATTGGAAACGCCTTGTCATGCAAGGCGTTTTTTGTACCGATTTAAAATATTTTAATGAATCAATTTAACGATCATATCAACCTACTTATTCCAAAGTTGGACGAAAAGAAAGTATACGTTGCTGTCAGTGGCGGTATTGATTCAATGGTACTTTATCATCTATGCTATAAAAATGGCCTAAGACCAATTGCTCTGCACTGCAATTTTAAACTTCGCGACAAAGCTTCGGACCTTGATGAAAATTTGGTGAAATTGTTCAGTGAATCAAACAATTTAGTTTTTAAATCAAAGCAATTTGACACTTTAAAGGAAGTAGAGAAAAGAAAGTTAACCATTCAAGAATGTGCACGAGCATTAAGATATGAATGGTTTGATTCGTTCTTAAATAATGACAAGAATGCTGTTTTACTAACAGGGCATCACTTGAATGATAATATAGAAACATTTTTCTTAAATATTATGAGAGGAACTGGCTTAAAAGGGTTAACTGGTATTCCAGAACAACGAGATAAAATATTTCGCCCTCTCTTACAGTACTCTAAATCTGAAATTACCAACTATGCTCAAGCACATAATGTTCCGTTTAGGGAAGATGAAAGTAATAAAAGTAAAAAGTATTTAAGAAATAAAATTCGACATTCTATTTTGCCAGAAATTGAAGCTAATAGCTCAAATTTTCAGCAAAAAATGAATGATCTACTATCCGATTTAACCTCAATTGAACATTTTTTAATATCTCATACCGATAACCTGAGAACCAAGCTCATTAGTAATTCAAAAGGGATTCGTAAAATAGAAATTAATGAACTTATCAACCTCCCAAGTCCGATTTTGCATAGGCTATTACGGCCATACGGAATTCAGCGTAGGCATATTTCGGAAATAGAAAAGTTATGTCATTCTTCTACTGGTGCTACTTTCAAAAATGATCAATTCGTTTTCCTAAAAGACAGAACGTTTCTTTTGATAAAGGATAGTACGAATAAAAGTGTAATCAACTTTAGTATTGATAAATTGCCCATCACACTAGATATTGGGGGATTATCTGTTCAATGCAGCATTACTGAAGCTATACCATTGGTGTATGAAAGAAGAATCGCTTATTTAGATTTTGATAAAATTTCACTTCCTATTCACTTTACAAATCAATTCCATGGTCTGAAAATCCAACCTTATGGAATGAATGGTAGTAAACTAATTTCTGACTTATTAATTGATGCCAAACTTAGCCAGTTTGAAAAAGAAAAACAGTTAGTTGTTGTTGATAATAATGAAGTAATTTGGTTGGCCCATCAAACCATCAATCAAAAGTATTGCTTAACTCAAGATACCAAAAGAATTCTTAAGATAGAAATATTAGAATAATATCCTATTTTTGCCGTTTTACCTTTCATCAAGGCTATTAAATGTTAAAAAAATTATTCATCATTATTCTTTTTTGTGCTCAAGGTGTTGCTTCCTTAGGACAAGACATTTTAATTTCAGGAAAAGTAGTTGATGATGATGGAAAGGTGATAAGTGGTGCATTGGTTGCCGTGGCTCAAAGTAACTTAATAACCACATCTAATAAGAAGGGGTTGTTTGAACTACGTTTAAAATCAGATAATTCATATACTTTAATCATTTCAGCTCCAACTTATAAACAAACCAAAAAAAGAATCTCAGTTGACCCTTTCTCGAGTTATATTGGAGAAATTGTGATGTTGAATATGCAAAGGAATCTCGGGGTAATAGTGGTTGAGGATAAAGCACCAGGCTCAAACATAGAAAAAATTAAGCCTCCTGAAATTGGTCTGATTCCTTCAAGCACAGGAAATTTTGAAGATTATATAAAGTTAACTGGCTTAGGTGTTGCGTCTAATAATGAATTGACGTCAAACTATAACGTTCGTGGCGGAAACTTTGACGAGAATCTTATATATGTTAATGGTATTGAAATTTATAGACCTTTATTGGCAAGATCAGGACAGCAAGAAGGTTTGAGTTTTATTAATTCTGCCTTTGTTGAAAACATCTATTTTTCTGCTGGAGGATTTGATGCTAATTACGGCGACAAGTTGTCCTCGGTTTTAGATGTTCAATACAAAGAAGCTACTAAGTTTAAGGGGTCTGCTCAATTGAGTTTAATGGGGGCAGAGTTTCATGTTGAGAACACTTTTGGTAAAGCTAATAGAGGGAACTTCATTACTGGTGCTCGTTATAGAACAAATGCATATCTATTAAATGCATTGCCTACGAAAGGCGATTATTTCCCCAACTTTTTTGACTATCAAGCATTAGTTAATTATTACACGGTATATAACAACGAAGATTCCTATCAAAAATTATTTGTTTTGGGGCATTTTGCGAGTAATAACTATAAGTTTCTTCCACAAACCAAATCAACCCGTTTCGGAACAGTAAATGAAGCATTCCAACTAAAAATATTTTATGAGGGTCAGGAACTATCTAATTTGAGAACTGTAACTGGAGCGGTAGGTTACCAGTGGAAAGTCAATAAAAACTTAGACTTAAACGTAAGTACTTCAACCTTTTATTCAAACGAAAATGAAAATTATGACATTTTAGGTGAATACTGGATTAATTCGCTTGAAACTGATCCATCAAAAGAAGAATTTGGAGATTCAACTGAAAATGTTGGCGTTGGTGGATTTCTTAACCATGCTAGGAATAATCTTTTAGTTTATATTTCAAACACAGCGCACAACGGTGTCTATAAATTCTCAAGTAAAAAGAGTGATAAATTCGGCATATTTAAAAACTCTAGTTTAAAATGGGGGCTTAACTACAGATACGAAAGATATGATGATCAGCTAAGCGAGTGGAACATTATTGATTCAAGTGGCTACGTCATTCCACTCGATAATGATGGTTTAACCATTACCAATGTGATTAAAACTAAAAATTTAGTCAATAATTCAAACGTTACAAGCTACGGTCAATATACATTTAGTAGAGTAAAAAGAATAGATAAGGCCGTTAATCTTAAGCGAAAAGTAAAAACGGATTCAGGAAAGTTTTACATCACGAAACTTGATACTGTTAAGAATTCTCCATCTAGTTGGAACATAACTGTAGGAACACGTCTGGGATATCGCGTATTCAATAAAGAACCATGGGTGACCCCAAGAGCCAATATTTCTTTCTCACCAAGAAGTTATTTAATAGACACTTCAGGCATTGTGAGCAGAAGAAATATTAAATTCAGACTATCTAGTGGCCTCTATTTTCAGCCACCAGCTTACAGAGAGATGCGAGACCTTTTTGGGCAAGTAGTTCCTGAGGTATTGGCCCAGAAATCGTGGCATAATGTGCTTGGAATGGATGTGTATGTTCAAATGTGGGGGCGTCCATTTAAGATTGTTGCTGAAACTTACTATAAACACATGTGGGATATTAATCCATACGAGATTGATAATGTAAAAATAAGATATTATGCTAAAAATAATGCCACTGCCTTTGCCTATGGTTTTGATGCCAAAATAAATGGTGAATTTATAAAAGGAGTTGAATCTCACTTTAGATTGGGGATTCTTCAAACAAAAGAAGATTTATTTGATGATTTTTATGTTGAGTATTATGATGATTCAGGTAATGTTGTGGTTGCTGGATCGAGCGCTGTTGTAGATAGCGCTACAATATTTCCAGGTTATATTCCTAGACAAACCGAACAATTAATCACTTTCTCCGTTTTCTTTCAGGATAAAATCCCTAATTACGAAAGCTTCAAACTTGCGATAAACATGCAATTTGGAACACCCCTTCCTTATGGTCCGCCTACTTTTAATAGATATCAGGATATTTTGCGGAGTAAAGCCTATTTTAGAACAGACTTAGGTATTATTTATGATATTATTACTAAAGACACGAGAGCAAAATTTACCAATAAAAAAGTATTTAATCATATCAATAGATTATCCGCTAGCCTCAACGCCACTAACCTATTAGATTTTAATAACATTGTATCGTTTAATTGGCTACAGGATATTTATGGAAGGTACTATTCTATTCCTAACTTCTTGGCTGGTTTTAGATTAAATCTAAAATTAGTTGCTGAGTTTTAGATTCGACGTCTAATAGATAAAGGTGTTGATCTACTTTTAAGCATCACAATACCTACTTTATATAAATCAATTGAAAAATAAGGTTTTTGCTTAATTTCAAACCAAGCCTTTTTCATTTCAGTACTCCAATAAATATCATCAAACACCATAATAGAATTTTGATGTGCATTAGCTTCAAAATAATTAAAGTATTGGATAGTTGGCTTGTATTGATGATTTCCATCTATATATATAAAGGTTGGTTCATGCAATTCATGCTTAAGCTCTTCAAGAAACAAAGAAAATTCCCCTATTCTTAAATCAATATTGTTTAAACGGACAGTTTTGAATGTTTCATGAGCAATTTTCGCTGTTTCAGAACAGCCTTCTATTGTAATCACATGTTCGGCCAAAGAGGCAAGATACGAAGTTCCTATTCCAAAAGAAGTCCCAAATTCGACACCTTTCTTCAATTTAAATGCCTCGATAATTGATGCGAATAATTGACCATATTTAGGACGAATACTAGCATACTTGGCTATTTCACTAACTAACCTTTCATTTGTTTTTTGATATTTCGAACCAGCTCCAAAATCCTCAACATTAATTATACGTTTACTCTTTTTTAATTCATGAACTCTGAGTCTAATTTTATCATCTTCAATTGCACTTACTTTTCCATGAACGATTGACATTAATTTCGTCTCTTTCTCAGATAAATCTTCAGAGTTAGAATGAAATGTTAATAGATTCTTAAGATAATGATGCCACATATAAACAAAGTTAAAATAAATGTATATTTGGGCTTACAAAAAAGACTTAAGTGTTTTTAACTAAATACTAGAAAAAAATAAAGATTTGAATTCAGCATTAGAACAACAGAGGCGTAGCTTATTGGCAGGAAATCCAACCGTTAAACTAGTGAGACCTTGTAGGATAAATGATGGAATTTCTAAAATCCCGCAAAATTTAGAACAGAATTTACTCAATCGATTTGAAACAGAAAAGGATCATTTGGACATCACTTTCTTTATTCCTGCATCAGGATCAGGGTCGAGAATGTTTGATAATTTATATGACTTTTTAGTATCAGATGGCGACTTAAAGCCTAAAACATATGAATCGATCGAAAAATTATTAAATCGCTTTAAGGATTTTGCGCTTTATAATTTACTGCCTCGACACTTCAAATTATCAGTTAAAAATGGTACAGTTAATATTAAAGAACTAGTTGAATTCTTGCTTACTGAAAAAGGACTTAATCTGGGCAATTCTCCAAAAGGTTTAATTCCATTTCATAGATATGGTAAGTTTATCATTAGTCCGTTTCAGGAGCACGTTGTGCAGGGCGCTAAAATTGCAGGTGACAATGCACATTTTCATTTCACAATTAATAGAAAATTCGAAGATAAAATAGAGCATAATTTAAGCGTTCTAAAAGAAGTAACAGGTATCGATTTTATTTATACGTTTACTGAGCAAAACAAAGCAACTGATGCTTTTACATTCAACCAAGATAATCAACCTATTATTGATGAGGATTCTAATTATTTAATGCGTCCAGCAGGTCATGGTGCTTTAATTGAAAATTTAAATACAGTTGAAGCTGATATCGTATTTATTAAAAATATTGATAATGTTCAGCATTATACTAAAGCCCAGATTGCCATTCGAACTAAAAAAATACTAGGTGGACAGTTAATTAAGTTTCAGAAGTTGGTCCACAACATTCTTCACTTAATTGATCAAAAAAACAATGATGCAAAGCAGCTTATTATTGATTTAAACGAAGAATATCAATTAAAATTAACTGATAGTCAAATAGGTGACTTAGATTTTATTTATGATTATTTAAACCGACCTATTAGAATTTGCGGTATGGTGCCTAATGAAGGACAAATTGGTGGTGGTCCTTTTTGGGTTGAAGATGATACTAAAGAAATCAGTAAGCAAATTATAGAAAAATCTCAAATAAGCAGTAAGCATACGTTTGAATCTCCTTTTCTAAGGGGAACACATTTTAATCCGGTAGAAATAATTTGTGCTGTGAAAAATTATAAAGGCGAGAAATTTAACCTTAGTCATTATACCAACGAAAGTCATTATTTTTTAGTTTCAAAAAAGCATCAAGGTCAAGATGTTAGATACATTGAAAAACCAGGTTTATGGAATGGTGGGATGTATAATTGGCTAACCTTATTTTTTGAAATCGATCCTAATTGTTTTAGTCCTGTTAAAAATCTGACCGATTTGTTAAATCCCCTTCATTTAGAGAAAAAATAGAAAACAAGATGGTAAAAAAGTTATATTTGCTTATATCTGCAGCTATAAGAATGCATCTTAAATATACATGAATCACTTAAAGAAACATTTATTATTTATTTACTTAGTGGTTTCAATCCTGATTATAAGTTTATTTGCAGATAATTTCATTTTAACCTCTTCTAATAAAATTTATAAATTCGTTCCGCTAGAGAGTGATATTGTTATCGAAATTAATGCCATCAACTTTATTAAAGAAGTGTCTAACCAATGGATTTATCAACCAGATCACTTTGAAAAAGATGATTTGGATACGGAGACTGAAGATTTAAGTGAAAAAATCAAAACAATTGGTGTTGATCCGTTTTCTAAAATTATAGTTTTTAATGAGAAATGGGCTAACGAATCTCTCTGGTTTGGTGTTGCTAAAGTGATAGATGAGTCTGATTTTTCCATTTATATTGCGGAAAACTTTCCTCATGCAATTGTTTTTTACGGTGAATCTGCAGCAGTAATACAAATGAGTCAATCCATTAATCAGACAGAAGTTTCAAACCATATTGAGAATATTCTTGCTGGAAAAGTGCCTTCTATTAAACAAAATGCACTTATAAAAACAGATTTTTTAGATGAAAATGAAATCAATATTTATCTAAAATCTGTTAAATCAGATTACGTTACTGATGGCTATTTGAGCGTAAATTTTAATGATACCCAAATAGATATTGCTGGTTTTTTTCACCCTATTGGTCAAACTGATGTTAATCCAATTGCTTACGAAATATCACCAAATATTGGCATTAGTCTTAGGTCTTCGTTAAACCTTTTAAACACTATTTATTTATTTAACGACACCAAACTTGAATACCTGCCTGATTATAAACAATTGGCCCTTGATTATGATGGCGTAAATTTAATTACCAATAATGATGTAATACCTGTTACTTCCTTTCCAAATATTAACCTTTCATTAGATATTGATGATGAAAAAACCTGGCTAAATTACCTTGATGCCAACATTGATGATGGAAGTTTGCTAATAGCTGGAGATACACTTATGATGAATTCTGAAGTTAAAGCAAAAATAAGGTATGAAATTGCTGATCATAAATTTAAACTTTTTCAAAAACGAAAAACATTCGAAACCAATAATACCAGTCAAAATAACTATTTCAATTTAATCATACACCCCGAACAAATTGTTCATAAAATGAACTTTAAAGAAGATAAAAATAATCCACCAAAAATAGTGGCAGGGCAAATTATAAAAATTGTAAAGTCAATATTAGAGGATTTTGGTTATATGAGTGCTATTGACGAAATTAATTTTAGAATTGACAAAGACGCAGAAACCAATGACTATATAAGCAGCGGACATATTATTTATCATAATAGAAATAGTCATTCAACCATTCAATCTTATTATCTATTTAAAAATTTTATTAAGACTTTTGGAACGCTTTTAAAATAGTACTATTTACTTAATTCTAAGACCAAAGCTACAGTATTTTTGAGCTTCGTATCACAATCAAATTTGATCATTCCATTTGCAGAAAATTGAACGTTATCTATTAATTCATTCTTTAAAGTATGATAAACCTTTGATTCGAATGTTTCACCTTGGTTTGAGTTAATAGCAGCATTTAATTTATTATAGTCTAGCTTCTGCTTAGAGATGACTACAGCAATATGATCCAGTCTACCCGATTCGTCAGGGTATAATGAATAATCTCTTGGAAATAATCTGGTTCCTGTAATTCCACAATACGGAGAATGCTTAGCCGTATATGGAAATAACGTATAGCTTGAACCATCAGTCTCTTCACCAAAAACATACACATAACATTCAATTGAATTTGTAATTTCAATCTTAAAATCTTGATCTACTTTCAGTAGCTCTGTATTCCTAAAAGTCATTCCCCCCTTGTATTGAAAGGGAACATATTTTCCCGTTTTATTAATCACTAATCCTATTTCTGCTTTTAGCCGCTGACTTGCAAATTTTTCAGAGCTACCCATTGGGTATAGTCCGTAGGCCTCTTTATTGAAATGTTCGAAATCAGAGTACCGTATCCAGAAAATGCCTTTATCTCCCCAAGTTTCGCCCCATGAGTTCATAATTTGAAAGGCGCCTTCTTCATTCGTCTTATAATCATCATATCCAATCACGCACATGGCGTGCCCTCCAAATCCCCTTGCGTTATAATCTGATTGGCTGGGTATCCATAATGATTTTCCGTTCATATTCGACATAAATGTTCCACCCACCATCATTCCGATAACAACTGGAGCGCCTTGAGCTAAATTTTGTTTGATTGCGAGTAAATCAGTCTCATAATTATTACCGTCTTTACTTAATCGGTTAAATCCTTTGGTTCGAAACCTTTTTGCTTCATTAATTTGTGTATTCGTTGGTTGCTTATTGCAGTCATTCTCATTATAGGCAAATCTAGAAAAAGGTAATGCACCATTATTATACATTAGCTCCATTGCCTTTTGCAAGTATGTGCCTTGACAACCTTCTAATGCAATTTGATTGTAGACATAAGATGGACTAAACGTCACACTATTTGGGTTTTCACCTGTCGCCTTTGAGTGTAGAATTGTTCTAGCAGCATAACCGCTACTCCAACCAACGCAAGACCCTTGCTGCCCCTGATTTAACCTTTTTGGTACGTATGCAATGAGTGATACTTTTTCAGGCATTGGGTTTTTAATATTATCAGCAAGTGGTTCAAAAACTTCAGCTTTATCATAGACCTTTTCGTCCATATCCAAACCTGTACTGAATAAACTGCTTAATGGGTTATTTCCTCCTCCTTCTGAAGTACACATCTTAGCGCCTCCAAGAAAATAGAATGCACCTGCTATTACCACCAAAATTAGAATCAATTTAGGATTTTTCTTAAAAAGATTCATGGCAATAGGCAATAATGCACCTGCCATTCCAGAACCCATCCCTCCACTTTTTCTAGAAGTATTTCTATATCGCCTTCTGGGTTGATTACTCGTTCCTCTATTATCCTTTCTAATTCGTATTGGCATTACCTGTATATTTTGACAATTTTACCCTCTTCAACTAACCGATCTATCTCATCACTTGGATAAATATAGTGAATTAAACTATTGAATGAATCTTCTTGAATTTGTTCTAACAAAGGGATTGACATCTTAAAATCATATGGATGAGAAAAAAAATAGAGTGAATCATTCATGATTTTATCTAACCTGTATGGACTATAGGAATTACTGTCACAAAAGATATAAATATCTTCAATTTGAGGACTCTTCGCAATTGAATTGAAGCTATAGCGATTGTAAGCGCGAAAAACAAGATACGAGATTATTGCTATGAGCAAAATGACAATCCCATAATATCTCTTAATAAGAGTCACTTAGGATGATTGTTTAAAATTGCTGAACCTCTACTATTTCAAAATCAACTTCAGGAAAAAGAATTTTTAATTCTCCGCCTACTTCTCCCATATCTTCATCATCCTCTTCAAAATACCACCTAATTTGAAGATCGGTTTTTGAGGTCATTTCAGATAATTTTCTTAGTAAATTTCTAATAATTAAAGTTGTACTTGTGTTGAAATATTCTAGCTTAAACTCAACCAGAGTCTTTTCTTTTGGGGCAACAATATACTTATCAACAGCCTCTTGAAAAGGCTCAAAAAATGCTCTGGGATCTTCAGGAATGGAAATTCCTGAAAGTTGAATTAGCCCTTTTTCAGGATTTACCTTTAATTTAGGCGTTTTGGCGGTTGCTTCAATCTTTAAAAGCATATGTTATATAATGGCGGTTCAAGCCAAATATAAAAAAATGGACTGAATAACTTAAAAAAAACTAGAAATAAAGTTATTCACCATTTCATTGTTAGCGAACGAGTGTCATTTCTTCAACTAAATGCTTCGCATCACCGTATTTATCTATTACCCACAAAACATAGCGCATGTCGACGGTAATATTTCTACACCGTTCTTCACTGAAGTAAAAATCGCTCATTGTACTTTCCCAACTTCTATCAAAGTTAATGCCCATTAAATTTCCCTCAGCATCAATAACCGGACTACCACTGTTACCGCCAGTAGTATGATTTGAAGCGGTAAAACAAACCCATAACTTTCCATCTTGCAAATAATCTCCAAAATCTTTTTTATTGTAGAGTTCTATGAAACGTTCTGGCAAATCAAAGTCTGGATTGCTATCTGCATTTTTCTGCATGATGCCATCAATTGTAGTATAGTGAGTGTATTCCATGCCATCATAAGGGGCCGACCCATCAATCTTTCCATACGTGATTCTAAGGGTAGAATTGGCATCAGGCCATGTTTTTTTATCAGGAAACATAGTCATAATTCCTTCCAAATAAGTTTTCATTAATTGATTTTCTCGTTGCTTGAAGTTTTTTAAGCCAAGAGATACCGTATTTCTATATGTGTTCAAGATTGTGTTTGCATAAACAAATGCCGGGTCTTTTTTTAACTTTTTAACGTGTTTTTGACTAAATCCATCTAAAAAATCTAATATCTTTTCTTTATCAAGAATCACCGATTTATTAAAAATAGTATTGGCATAAATATCAGATTTAATCAATAGGGTCTTAGAAACAAATTCATTAGACAGGTTTTGAAAATATAATGGCGTTAATGCTTTATAAATTTGTTGATCAATACTCTTATTGTAGTTCTTGAAAAAACCTGCTGTTCTTTTCTTCATCTTATCAACTTCTTCATGCAATTTTCCAGACGATTCTAATTCTTCGTATTTATCGACTAAATTATTGAAAGAGGTTGCAAATCTCATAAATTCAGGCCCATAATAATAGTACTCTATTAACATGGCATACGCCATTTCATATTTACCACCTTCTCTTTGTATTTCAGCTAATTGCTTAATAACAGGATAATATTTTTCCTTCCATAAAGTCCTTTCGCTGGCCTTCAAAAGGTACTCTTCTTCCCAGGCTGCTTTTTTACCTAATGCGTCTAATTCTCTCAATCCTTTTAACTGACCAATCCACTTTTTCCATGCATTGGCTAATCTGGCCTGTTTTGAAGCGTACTGAATTCTAATCAGGTCGTCATTTAACATGGCCGGTTTTAAAATATCAATTGTTTTTTGCCTCATTGCTATTCTAGTCGGTCTTTCTTTGTTGATATAAAAGCTTAATTTTTCCTTAGAATAATGCTGATCAGTAGAACCTGGAAATCCATAAACCATTGTAAAATCATTCTTTTTCTTTGGCTTCAGACTAATTGGTAGAAAGTGTAATGGCTTATAAGGTGAGTTAGCTTCATTGAATTTTGCAGTTTTATTATCAGCATCTGCATAAATTCTAAAAACTGAAAAATCACCGGTATGGCGTGGCCAAATCCAATTATCGGTATCTCCTCCAAACTTGCCAATAGCAGATGGTGGAGCGCCTACCAATCTGATATCATTATAGTCTTCGGTTACTAGCATATAATACTGATTGCCCAGATTAAACGGTTTTATTTTAGCCTGATAGCTATTACCAGTTGTTGCCGTAGTTTCTATTGCTTTTATGTTTTCCGCTATTTTCTTTCGTTTGTCGGATGCAGATAATTCTTGATTTATCCCCGTTAAAACCTTTTCAGTAACATCTTCAATTCTTTTCACAAAAGTGACCCTTAGCCATGGACATGGTAGCTCATCTGATTTAGATTTTGCCCAAAACCCATTCTTTAAATAATCATTTTCAAGTGAAGAATGTCGCTGGATGGCATCAAAACCACAATGGTGATTAGTTAGTATAAGTCCTTGATCAGATACTAGTTCAGCAGTACACCCTCCATTAAATTGCAAAATAGCATCTTTTAAGGATGTATTGTTAGTAGAGTATATTTGCTCGGCTGATAGCTTTAATCCATAGGTTTTCATATCGGAATAAAACATATCTATTAATGAAGGTATCCACATGCCTTCGGTAGCTTTCAAGCTCATTTGAATACCAAAAAACAAACTTATAAATAGCAAAAACTTTTTCATATATAACTCTCTTTTTTATGTCAACCAATTAAACAATAGTCGTTATAAAATGGTCGCATGAATATAAATTAAACCCGTAAAGTTAACTCATTTTTGCTCGCTATTCAAGAATTTACACGATATTTAAGGTTAACGTAAAATTATTAAGTAATAATCGGTGAAATGGATATAGATAAGCACATTAACAATGCCAAATCAAGTAAGTTTGGATTATGGAAGCTAAATATGATGCTAGGTTGGACCATTCCTTTTAACAAACCTCACGGTATAAAAATTCACCACATTAATGATTTTGATTTAGCCACAGTCATTCCTTACAAACGGAAAAACTTTAACCATATAAAGGGTATACATGCATGTGGGTTAGCCACTTGTTCGGAGTTTGCATCTGGTTTTTTGTTAATGACTAACTTAAATTTTAAGGTGTACCGCCTGATAATGGAAAAGATTGAAATGGAATATCACTACCAAGCTAAATCGACTTGTTATGCTAAAATCAAACTTTCTGAAGAATGGTTTAATAATCAAATTATTACACCTTTAAAAAATAGTGAGAAAATCACTGTTCAGAATAAGGTAGAAACTTACGATAGAGGTAACAACCATATTTGTACCGCTACGGTTACGTGGCAGATTAAAAATTGGAAACAAGTTAAAACTAAGGTGTAATATTTGTTTTTGTCATAAAAATTTCGTACATTATAGGTAATAATAAAAGTATTAATATGGCAGAGAAGATAGAATGGGTTTGGGTATATACTGGACCAAGTTTGTTGGCGAGTTTTCTAAAAACTGAATTGATTGATGCTGGCATTTTGGCTCAAGAAAAAAGCGATACCAATTCAGCATTAACTGCTGGATTTGGAAGTAGTGGATTTGCCCAGGTTTTTGCTGACGGCAATAAATTAGATGAAGCCCAAACTATTGTTAAAGCCTTTGAAAAACGTCAGATTGAATAATATGGGTGCTGACTGCAGTATCAAACAAGAGTAAATTATTCACTCAGTACTTGTGTTTCTATAATTACATCTCCAACCACAGTTTTGTGAACTGGACATCTGGATGCTATTGATTTTAATTTTTCTTTTTGAGCGTCATCTAAATTACCAACAAATTTTAGCTGTTTTGTAATGACATCAATTCTTCCAGATAATGGTTTTTCGCTCTGGATTTCTTCTGCTGGCTTTTTAGTATGAGATAAATAAACGAACACTTCCTTTAGGTCCCACTTTTTTCTTTCGGCGTACATTTTTAGTGTCATTACTGTGCATGCACCAATTGCTGAATTAAGTAATTCATAAGGTGACGGCCCTAAATCGTCTCCTCCTATGTTTTTTGGCTCGTCAGCAATTAATTGGTGTTTCTCCGTAAAGATTTGACTTGTGAAATTATCTTCTAAATTTAAATGGACAACCACCTGCTCCCCTTCTGTACTGATCTTTGCATCTTCCTCTATTTGTAAATCTACATATCTACTTGCCCAAGCGCCAATAACATCTGCAGCATAAAGTGCGTCTTCTTTTCTGGTTAACAGGTGATCTGCACCATCAAGACTAACAAAACTTTTCGGATGAAATGCATTGTGGAATAGTTCTGCAGCATTTTTGACTTCTACAATCATGTCTTGCGGAGAGTGGAGAATGAGGAGTGCCTTTTTTAAGCCTTTAATTTTCTTCAGCAAATCATGCTGTTCTACATCATCTATAAATTGCTTTTGAATTTCGAATGGCCGTCCGCCAATATTCACTTCAAAAGCATCTGAGTTCTGTAGCTTTTTAGAATCATAATTAAGTAATTTTTTAATATGAGCAGGGTTTGAAGGGGAGCCAATGGTGGCTATCCCTTTAATGTTCGGCAAATCGAATGCCGCCATTAAAACCGCCGTGCCACCTAAAGAGTGACCTATTAATAGTTCAGGTGCTTTATAATTTAATTTCAAAAATGCATTCACATCTAATAAATCGGATACATTATTTGAAAAATTTGTAGCTGCAAACTCGCCTTCACTCTGTCCTAAGCCTGTAAAATCGAACCTTAAAACTGCAATGCCGCGCGAAGTTAAGTTTCTACTGATATGACGAACTATTCCTAAATTACTATTACATGTAAAGCAATGAGCGAAAATAGCATATTGAGCCACTTTCCCATTGGCAGGCAATTCTAGCTTAGCGCTTAAACTAAGGCCATTTTTTGTAGGTATGATGAGGTTTTCGGTGTTCATCTCTGGATTTTCTTTGGGATATAAAGGTTGTTTCTACATCAATGTTTGTAATAACTATGAAGTATTAAGTGTTTTTCTCAAGGCTATCTATTTCTTTTGCTACATCTATGTCACGTTGTGTAATGCCTCCAGCATCATTTGTTCTGAACTTAATGCTAACCTGCTTATAGTTGTTTGTCCAAAATGGGTGATGGTTATGTTTTTTGCAGATGTCTGCCACTGATTTCATAAAATCGAAGGCTTTATCAAAATTCTCAAATTCTATTTGCTTTTCAAGCCAGCCATCAACTGATTTCCATTGCAGGTGCAATGACTTAATTTGATTGACTATTTCAACATCAGAAAGTATCATGATTGGTATTTATTCAAGATGTTTAGCAATCTCCCTTGGTTGTATGGAATGATGAGAAGCCGTGTAAGACACTTTTCCATCTTTAACAACTAAAATTTGAGGAGACTGATGATAAACATCAAATACATCTGCAATGTGATTCGATATGTTCCTATATTTTAGGAGGTCTAAATAATTAAAGTCGGCCAAATTCATCAACAAATCATTTCCGTCCGACAAACGGCTTTTTGCATAAGCACTGATTCCACAGGTTAAACTGTCTTTAAATAAAATCTGCGGGCGTTCACTTGAAGCTTCTATGATACGATCAATCTCACTGATATCTGTTATATGTTTCCAATTTTTCATCTGCTTTTAGTTTATTAATAAGTCGGTTTAAGCCAGCAATGATTACAAAAAAGAACCAAATCGTTCAAAATGGCATGTATAACCATTTGGGATTCTAACCAAATAGTCTTGATGTTCAGGTTCAGCTGGCCAAAAAGTCGAATAAGGTTCTAAAGTTGTCACCGCATCTGCATTCCATCTTCCAGAAGTATTTACAATACCTATTATTTTTTCAGCGATCGTTTTTTCCGATTCATTTTGATAAAAAATAGCAGATCGGTAACTCGACCCCCTATCATTTCCTTGCCTATCGACAGTTGTTGGATCATGAATTCTAAAAAAATAATCTAAAATATCTTCAAAAGAAGTTTCATCTGCGTTGTAGGTTAATTCAATACCTTCGGCATGGCCAGGATGGTATTTATAGGTTGGGTTGGCGTTTTCACCACCAATATAACCAACCTCAGTGTCAATAATTCCAGGTCTGACCCTAAACAGGTCTTCCATCCCCCAGAAGCAGCCACCTGCTATATATGCTTTTTTAATATTGCTCATTTTGTTGTTTTAATTTTTAGTTAAGAACTGCAAGACAATTGCGAGCATCCCACTTTATGTTTTGCCCAATCTGGTCGTTTTGCATACCATTTATTGTATTCAGGTTGTTCATTATAAGGATGAAGTAACATTTGATATAATTCATCAATCAATTCATAGTTGCCTTTTTCAGCATCATCAATGGCCAGCTGGGCCATATAATTTCGCAATACATATTTTGGATTGACAGCCTTCATTTTAGATTGACGATTGATCAATTTCATATTTTCGGCTTGTAAATAAAGGTCGTATTTCTCAAACCATTTATCCCACTTTTCCTTCTTATTTTCTAATAACCCTGTACTTAAATAAGAAACGTTAATGACCATGCTCCAAAATAAATCAAAGTTTGTCAATGTTTTTGATGATAATTCTCGAAAGAACATAGTCATATCCACTTCGCTCATTTGCATGAGGTTGGTCAATTCATTAATAAAGTCATCACTAATAAGATCTGGTTGATATAAACCTAATTTTTCAGACATCATTGTATGATACGATTGCAAGTAATCAGACTTATACCCATCTAAAATTGATTGCAATGGCTCTACATCTTCAATTAACGGATATAGCGCATTGGCCAGCTGTACTAGATTCCATAGTGCAATGTTTGGTTGATTTCCGAACCGATAACGCTTATGCTGCGCATCCGTTGTATTTGGTGTCCAGCCAGTATCATAATCTTCAAGCCAACCATATGGGCCATAATCAATTGTAAGACCTAAAATTGACATATTATCTGTATTCATTACACCGTGAACAAAACCGACTCTTTGCCAATGAATAATCATATTTTTGGTACGGTCAACTACTGATTTAAAAAAATCAATATAGGTCTCTTTCGAAGGTTCGCCTAATTCTGAATAGTGCTCTTTAATTGTATAATCGACCAATTGTTTTAATTCACTTATTTCTTGCCTTGCACTAAAAATTTCATAGCTCCCAAAACGCAAAAAAGAAGGAGAAACACGACAAACTATGGCTCCTAATTCTTCTGCAGGATTGCCATCATATAGTATATCTCTGATTACTTTATCTCCTGATAAGGCAATTGATAATGCACGAGTTGTAGGCACTCCCAAGGCATTCATAGCCTCGCTACACAAGTATTCTCGGATACTAGACCTCAGTACAGCAAATCCATCTGCTGTTCTAGAATAAGGAGTTGGCCCTGCTCCTTTGAGCTGAAATTTCCAATTTTGATTTCGAATCTTAAGTTCGGCGATATTAATTGCTCTTCCGTCTCCTAACTGCCCTGCCCAATGACCAAATTGATGCCCCCCATAACACATAGCATAAGCTTTAAAATTCTTATACGGTTTTACACCTGTTAATACGTTTAATGATTCTTTATCTTGACCTAATTCAATATCAAGCTCCTTTAGAAAATTTTTGTTCAAATGTATGAACCTTGACTCTGCTGGTATTTTAGTATCCACATAAGAAAAGCAAGCCTTATGCACCTGCCTTCTTTGATTGTTTAAATCAGGATCTGATGGTAATTTATTTGAAAATCGGGGTTCTATTTCTAAATCTAAAAAATGAGTCATACAGGCCTTTCCGCATTGCAATTGGTAAATGTATTTGTTTTTCTGGTCATATGCTTTGCAATGTGATTGTTTACCATTTCTGAACTAAAACGATTATACATTGCGCTATTTTCAAGTGTTGGCATGGGTTTGCTTAGTGCTTAATTATTTCATTCCATTTAGAACTTCTTTTTGCAATCATTCTAATATAGGAGCAAACGGCTTCGGCCTGGTAACCTTCTTCAGTAAGTTTTTCAAACGTTTTTTCGACTAATTCTTTCCCAATACCTAAACCTCTCAAATGATGCGGCACCTCAGAATAAATCAATCTTAACTGATTATTATCAGCAGTATAAACAACTTCGGCAGTCTCGTTTTGTTCAAGTTCTAAAACAAATTTTCTATTGGCTTTATCGTGTATTAAAGTTCTCATTTTACAGTATTTTTCACTAGTGTTAGCGATTCTGAATTAATACAGTACCTTAACCCAGTTGGTTCAGGTCCGTCTGGAAAAACATGTCCCAAATGAGCGTCACAGGTATTACACATTACTTCTACCCTCACCATTCCATACGACGTATCCTTTACATTCTTAATGGCATTTTCTTTAATCGGTTGTGTAAAACTTGGCCAACCTGTTCCAGAACTGAACTTTATGGTTGAGTCAAATAATGGGGTGGCACAACAAACACAATTGTAGATGCCAGGATCGTATGCAGAACAGAGTGCACCGGATCCAGCAGGTTCAGTCCCCTTAAGTCTCGTTATTCTAAATTGTTCTGGCGTCAAAATGGTTTTCCATTCTGCTTCTGTTTTCTCAATCCTATTATCTGGCAATGGATTGCCATGTGTAGCATACTTAATAATGTCGTTCCAGTTAATCATCTTATGTCCTTTCGCTAAAGTTACAATATTTTGCAGTTACTTATTTATATAGTCGAGAAAAGGCAATTACCCTTAGCGGAATTAACTTTTTTTATGATTGTAATGACAATGTTGCTTAACATTTGGTGGATAAAAAAGATTTGAGCAATAATGTTGAAATTTTTTACGTTAAAGAATCTAAAACTATTCTAAATCAAGCCATATGAAAGCCCTACAATTTTTATTCATCATTTTAACGCTTTCCTTTTCCTCATTTGCACAAACTGAAGAGAAAAGGCCGAGGGGAGCCGTGAAATTTGGCCTGGAGGTTAACCCTATTGTGAATATTAGTGCACTTAAACAAATTAAAGGCAGCACCCTAAAAAGGAACCAATTGGGCATTATATTTAACGGCGCCATGTATGTTAACAGATTAACCACTCTTTTAGGTATTGGTTACGTCACCAATAATGTTGAAAACAAAACAACTAATAGTACCTATCAAATAAAAAGAAATAGTTTAGTAGGGCAATTAGCCATATTTAAGCGTTATGTTCGACTTGACATATTTAATGAAAGCCAACTTAACATTGGCTTAGGTGGAATCGGTATTTTCCAGATTGGAAATGAGGACACTCAAGTTAGTGATATAGAGACTACGGTTCGCAAATTCAACTCTATTACACTTGCTCCAGCTGTGAGAACACAATTGGTTATTACAAAATTCTTGTCGTTTCACACACAATTAGGTTTCGGGGTATCACTGAATCATGAAAACTATAACGGCTTTGACAATACCAATGTAAGGTTTGAACCTTTGCAAAGGGCCAATTTTCTAGGTCAAACTGGCTTTACAATTTATATGTAAGGGCTCTTGAAGGATAGTTAACGGATAATTTTTAAAAATGTAGACCAATCAAATGGGTATATTCTTATTTAAGCATAGCCAATTATATTTACCGAAAATGATTTATGAGATTTAGGATCTAGCATTTCTATGTATCAATAGAATCTCAAGATCTTGATTTGATATGGTGTATCAAACTGAAATCCGTTCTACTTATCTTTGAACAATAATAATTACTATCTTCGCCTAAAAAACAGTACTACATTCATTATGAAAAACTTAAAAATTTTCTTTTTTATCACTCTATTTTGTTTTCAGCTGATTTCGTTTTCACAATATGGCGGAACATGTTCTCCTAAGCTACTCAAGGAAAGATTTTTAAAAAGTACAGTGATTGTAATTTCAACCGGTTCAGAAGAAATGGACAAGAGGTTAAAAATTGGATTTGAGAAATATTGGGAAGTAACCGATTATGAATTCGTTCCTCAGGATTACGAGTACTCGTCAGAGGATAAGTCCATATCATACTTAGTACCTGTAACCATGACGGTTGAAACGAATGTATCGGAACAGGAATATAACAGATACGCGTTAATTATGGGTGGAGAAGAAGACATTTTTAAAAGAACAGTTGCAGATGTTATTTTAGATAATTTTTCTCATGAAAAGTATGTGACTGACGCGGCTTATCGAGCAACGGGGATTGTAAAAATGATGCACGATTTTATTGAAATGAAGCTTAATGGCGCAAAAGTTAATGGTCCTACAATTACCAAAGTGAGATATAATACCACTATGCTTTATAACAAAAGAAGTGCTAAGATAAGACGTAAAACACTACTAGTTAGCGAGTCTAGTTTGAAACATGGCGAGTACTACCCTTTTGATGATAAAGCTGAGCCACTTATCGAAAAGCAGAAACTTAAAGAACTATATAACCATAAAATTAAGTTTGTTACTGATGAAGAGCTGCAAACATATATCGATAGCAATACAGAGGATTTTTGCTATCTTCTACCGGTTTTTACAAGAAGGAAGCACATCTTTATTATTGACTGTAAAACTGAAAGTGTACTATATGATGGATTCAGTCAAATGGGGCTAGGTTTGTCGAAAGGAGATATAAAAAAACTGAATAAAGCCATTCTGAAATAAGGTTTTTAGATAAAAAAATAAGTACGGTCTGAATTCCACTTACTTTATCGAGTAGAAAAGCCTATCAAAATTGTCTTGCAGGATATTTTGTGGAGAATACCGGATTCGAACCGGTGACCTCTTGCCTGCCAGGCAAGCGCTCTAGCCAACTGAGCTAATCCCCCTAAAAAGAAAAGTGAGCTATACTGGATTCGAACCAGTGACTTCCACCCTGTCAAGGTGACACTCTAAACCAACTGAGTTAATAGCTCAAAAAATAAAAGCCAAATATAAATAATTCTTTAAAACTATTAGGTGATATTAATTTAATTATGATTTCAGAAAACGTTCTGTAATTCACTCTATTTAAAAAGGCATCCTTCAATGATCAGAAAAAATAAACACAACCTTAAGCCATTGAAGAAGATTAATGTTTTACTACCGAACTTTGCCTTTGTACTTTTCTAATCTCAAGTCATTAAAAAAATTTTCTCTTCTCAACTCTTCATGCATTTTAAATAGCAAATCATCTCCATCATTTGTAATGCTATAAACTAATTTATCTGAGTTATCAGAATTTGAAGCGCTTATTTTAATATCATAATTAGAATTACTCAACTGCCATGTCAATACACTTAAAGTGTCACCCAGTATATATTTACCTATGCGGCGGCTAGCTAGAGTATATATTTTTGAATCTGAATCAAATTTCCAAAGCATCCATGTATTGTCATCCGAACCGACAATATCTAGAGGAATTACTTTCCAGTATCCTTCCATTGAAACCGGATCGTCTTTTTGTTGAAAGCTACATGATATTGCTAAAATTAATATGAGCACTCCACCAGCAATTGTACCACCATTTCTGTTAAACATACACTCTTTATTTAAGTATTGCAAAAGTAATATTAATTTAAAAAAATATTCACTCTATAAAATACGGCCGTACGAACAGCATCCGCAGAGATAGTAGCATTCATTCAAAAAAGCAATAAGAATTGTAAAACATGCAAAGCCCCTTCTTTCCGTCGGAGCTTTGCAGTGCATAAGTGGAGCCGGCGGGTATCGAACCCGCGTCCAAACAAAGAGTTAAAATGATTTCTACGTGCTTATTTTGTGATTTGATTTCAATTAAAGACTGGACACAAACACCCTACCTTTAATCTACTTCTCTTTAATTTCATGCCCTGGTCGAGACGCCCCTTGCACTATCCTAAAATTGCTATGCCCTAAATCAAGTCCACTTCAGGCGGGCGTACTTGAGGACAGTTAGTTCCCCTTACTATACTTCGGGTGGAATTAAGGTAATTAAGCCTAGCCTAATTACGCAGCTAACGCGTAAGAATTATTGTTGTCAATTATTCTGTAATGTACTTCTGATTAACGAGTGTTTGTACGTTACTCGACATGCTTACATTCCAAATCAGATGCTGTCAAATCCAAGTCGGCCCCAAAGAACTACTGCAAATTTAACCGAATTTTATACCCTTTGTTACTATTCAGGCTTAAAAACAGAAAAATTATCATTTTTTGTCAAAATTTCGGCTATTTTAGCTTGTTCAAATTAAAATACAAGTATCCAATGAGAATAGGTATCATCAAAGAAGGCAAAGTTCCACCAGATAAAAGGGTCCCTTTAACACCGAAACAATGTGCTTTGATTAAAACCCAGTATCCAAATGTGGAAGTTGTGGTACAAAAAAGTCAGATTAGAAAAATTAAAGACAGTGAATATGAAGCTGCTGGAATTGAATTGGTGGATGACGTTTCAGACTGCGATATCTTAATGGGAGTTAAGGAGGTTAATAAATCTGACCTAATTCCAAACAAAACCTATTTATTCTTCTCCCACACGTTTAAAATGCAACCTTATAATCGTGACTTGTTAAGAACCATATTAGACAAAAAAATAAGACTAATTGATTATGAAGTACTCACCAACAAACGTGAAAATCGTTTAATAGGTTTTGGCAGATATGCTGGAATTGTTGGCACTTACAATGGCTTCTTGGCTTTTGGAAAAAAACATAACCTATACGATTTGAAACCTGCAAACTTATGTGAGGACAGGGTAGAAATGGAAGGTGAATTGTTAAAGACTAAACTTCCAAAACAAGCAAAAATTGTACTCACAGGATATGGGAGAGTTGGACATGGTGCACGCGAAATTTTAGAAAAACTGAAGTTAAAAGAAGTTTCACCTGATGAATTCTTGTCAATAACCTATCATGAACCTGTTTTCACGCAATTGGATGTGGAAGATTATTTTGCGAAAGCCAATGGCGAATCATTTGATAAATTTGCGTTTTATGAATCAGGCGAAGGTCATGTTTCTACTTTCAAACGGTATCTTGAAATTGCTGATATGTATATTGCATGTCATTACTGGGACTCCAGCTCGCCATTCATTTTTACCCGTGAAGACCTAAAAGATCCAAAAATCAAAACAACTGTTGTGGCAGACATATCCTGCGACATTGACGGACCAGTAGCCTCTACATTAAGACCATCTACTATTTCTGAACCACTTTATGGATACAATCCAACAACTGAAGCAGAAGATGAATATTCTAAGGAAGGTGTAATATGTGTGATGGCAGTTGACAATTTGCCTTGTGAATTGCCTAAAGATGCCTCTGAAGATTTCGGAAATGAATTAATTAAAAACATTATGCCACATTTGCTGGGCGAAGATGTAGATGGCATTATAGCCAGAGCTAGTCAAACCAATCTTCAAGGCCATTTAACACCAAGATACCGATACCTTAAAGACTATGTAGCTGGTAAACAATGATTCTAATTGAATGAAAATTTAAGTCTCAACCACACCTAATTAAGAATTAATTGTGAATAAAAATTAATTTTTACTGTAAAAATGAAACATTTTTATTGGTGAACTCGTAAAAGTATAGAATGTTTGCAAATTTAACGTTATAGATGCTTGACTTGTATCCAAGAATAGCGTATGTTTGCAGTCGGTTTATTAATAATAAATTATAAAGTAAAAATGAGGCAGTTAAAAATCACCAAATCCATTACCAATCGTGAAAGTCAGTCGTTAGACAAATACTTGCAGGATATTGGTAAAGAAGAACTGATAACTGCTGAGATGGAAGTTGAATTAGCTAAACGCATCAAGCAAGGAGACCAATGGGCACTTGAAAAACTAACCAGAGCTAATTTACGATTTGTTGTTTCAGTTGCTAAACAGTACCAGAATCAAGGACTTACTTTACCAGATTTAATAAACGAAGGAAATTTAGGCTTAATTAAAGCAGCCCAAAAATTTGATGAAACAAGAGGATTTAAATTTATATCCTATGCCGTTTGGTGGATTCGTCAATCAATTTTGCAAGCTTTAGCAGAACAAGCCAGAATAGTTCGGTTACCTTTAAATCAAGTAGGGTCATTAAACAAAATCAACAAAGCTTTTTCTAAACTAGAACAAGAGTATGAAAGACCTCCATCAGCGGAAGAGCTGGCTGAGGTTTTAGAAGTACCTGAAGACAAGATTAAAGAAAGTATGAAAGTTGCAGGTCGTCACGTATCAATGGATGCACCATTATCTTCAAGCGAAGATGGCGGTACATTAATGGATGTAATGGCCAATGACGATTCACCAGACGCTGATAGGTTACTATTAGCAGAATCGTTGCAAAAGGAAATAGAAAGATCTCTTTCTACCCTAACAGATAAGGAACGTGAAATTATTCGATTATTTTTTGGAATTGGAATGAATCATGGATTGACGTTAGAAGAAATAGGATCCAAGTTTAATTTAACCCGCGAACGTGTTCGTCAAATTAAAGAGAAGGCCATTCGTCGTCTCAGACACACCTCGCGAAACAAATTATTAAAAGCCTATTTAGGCTAGTAAAATATGGGCTGCCAACTTTTGGCGGCTCTTTTTTTTTGAAAACATTTAAATAAATATAAAAATGGCAACAGAAGTAGGTTACGACACGGAACTACAGAATTATTTAGACCACGAGAGAGACGCGGTCCAGTTATCACGTTATGTTGGTGAATTGTTATATGACAAAGGAATAGAATTAGTATTATTTCGCAATCACTTAACGAACATCACCTTATCAGAAATTATTAATCTTCATGATTATTCTGAAAAGGTGGTTGGAAAAAAAATCTATATTTCAACAACAGCTGCACTGGCCAAAGAAATATTTGAACTGCCAATTTCTCCCGCAAAAATCGATATTGGAAAATTAGCCTACGAATGGATTCAGGAAGGAGATAGTTTTGGCTCCAAAGCAGATTTTTTAAGAAATAAGCTAGGGCACATGATTGACAATACTGATTTTAGTATTGAACCAAGAGATGTGGTATTATATGGCTTTGGAAGAATTGGAAGATTAGCCGCAAGAGAATTAATTAAGCAAGCTGGAAAAGGTCAACAATTAAGACTAAAAGCTATTGTGACAAGAAATAATGCGGATGATCAAATTATCAAAAGAGCGGCTTTATTGCGAAATGATTCTATTCATGGAGATTTTAAAGGTACTGTGATTGAAGACTTAGAAAATAAAGCTTTAATCATTAACGGGCAAACTGTTGCAATGATTGAAGCTAAAAATCCTGAAGACATTGATTATACACAGTTTGGAATTAATAACGCTTTAGTTATAGATAATACAGGTGTATTTACGGATCGTGCAGCGTTATCAAGACATACAAAAGCAAAAGGAGTTGATAAAGTATTGTTAACCGCTCCAGGAAAAGAAATTCCAAATGTAGTGTACGGCATTAACCACGGAGATTTAGATTTAGAAGGTGAAAATATATATTCTGCAGCTTCTTGTACGACAAATGCCATTTCTCCTATTCTACAAGTTGTAAATGATACATTTGGTGTTGAGAAAGGGCATCTAGAGACCGTTCACGCTTATACAAATGATCAAAACTTATTGGACAACTTCCATAAAAAGCCTCGTCGAGGACGTTCAGCAGCCATTAATATGGTTATTACGTCAACTGGCGCTGGAAAGGCTGTCACTAAAGTGATACCAGACTTAAAAGATAAATTAACCGCCAATGCGGTTAGGGTACCAACTCCAAATGGTTCTTTAGCCATTTTAAATTTAACCCTAAACAAGGCTACAAGTGTTGAGGAATTAAACACGACCATTAAAAATGCAGCTTTAGATGGAAACCTAGTCAATCAAATTTATTATTCAGTTGATCCGGAATTAGTATCGAATGACATTATTGGTAATACTTGTTGTGCTGTTTATGATGCACCAGCTACTATTATTTCAGAAGATAAAAAGAATGTTGTATTATATACTTGGTACGATAATGAGTTTGGCTATACTAAACAAGTCATTCGCTTAGCAAAATATATTGCAAAAGTGAGAAGATTGATCTACTATTGATTCAATAAGCTATTTTAATAAAAAAATCCCGTTTCGTTCGAAATGGGATTTTTTTTGTCCAAAGTATAGATTTGATAAGGGTTTTAGATTTTTTTTCTAGAATAAATAAATGTGCGAGCAACTTAAATAGCTGTAATTCCGTATTATAAAAAACTCACTTTATGAAAATCCACACTTTATTCTCGCCCACCATTTTAAAATTAGCCATATCATTCAGTTTCATTCTTTTTGTTGGACTTGGGTTTGGTCAGCAAGTTTTAATGACATTTAATGTAAATTACGACTGCGATTTAGATGGTAATATTGATTCTACCAAAAGCTATTTTAGCGGTATATACTCGGTTCATTTAGAAAATGCAACAGATACTATTTATCCAACCTCATATAGCCATGTTACATCAGAATATTCTTGGCCAAGTGGTGCTGCTGCTGGCACTTATAATATAGTGGTCGACAGTGCATCAATAGCTTCAATTTATGGGTTTTCTTTAGATACTATATTTAGCTCCACAATTACCCTCCCAGTCTCCGGAACACCTCCGAGTATCACCGCTACATTTGGCTGTGCGCATACTTCATGTATACAAGGATATATTTTTTGTGACGATAATGGAAATGGAACTCTCGATAGTATTGAATCTGGTATTCTAAATGCAAAAATTGTTCTAAACAATTATGCAGGAATAAATAACGATACATTAACTGCCGACTCCACTGGGTTTTACTTTGCCACATGGCCATCAACCTACCCTTACGCGCACTTACAATTAGATAATAGCTGGCTAAATGCTATGGGATATCTCCCTTATAATACTTCTCAATTTATATCTAATCCTAATACTCAGAACTACTTGGATTGCAGTGCTGGTCATAATGTAAATTTTCCATTAAATTGCAATGTAACAGCAGCCGATTCAGTATGTTTTGATGGTACGACCTTTGATGACTATAATAATAATGGCGTTCAAGACGGAAGCGAGCCTTTTGTAGCTAACGTTCCAATGGATTTGTATTTGGATGGTAATTATATTACCTCAATTACTTCAGATGCTAGTGGCTATTACTCCTTTAGTGACTACTATCCTAATACCGATACGGTATTGCTAACAGTTAACACAACATGGTTAAGCAATAATAATTATACTGCTCCAGCCCCTAATTACTTGCCATATTTTCAGTGTGACAGTGCAAACACTAATAACACAGCGCTGTATTCAACAACAAATTTTAACTTTAGTAATATATTCACAAACACTAATTTCTCTCCTGCATTTTGCGATAGTGTTAAAATAGGAATAGCCTCAATGTGGTATGATAATTCTAGCAGTTCAAATCTCAAGTTATATTTTACTGGCACAAATGTAGTTTCAAATACGCAGCTTAGTCTTTCTGTTACATGGGGAGATGGTTCAACAACATCACATTCTGGAACCATCTTTAGCCATCAGAACGACATTAATTGGAGCCCAGTCCTTGGTCATCTATACTCTAGCCCAGGCAATTATTCCATACAACTAACCTTGACCGAGTTAGCCACTCAAAATTCAATCACAACAACTATTAACAACATTAATAAAACAACTTGTACCACAGATTTGTTTAACCCAATTGTTCATTACGATTGCAATGCAGATGGTATCGTTGACTCCGTATCGAATCTATTTATACCATCTAATTATTTAAGCCTAGTTAACGCAAATAATTCATACACTTCGCTAGGATATGACTCTGGTAGTGGCCACTATATATGGGACTCTCTCATGCAAGCGGGTAGCTATACTCCAACTCTAAGCCCTTCGTCTATTAACCCTCTCTGGGGATATAATAATGGTCAAACTTATGATGCTGTGATCAGTACAAGTCCTGCCAATATAACTATTCCAAGCACGGGACCAGCTCCAAATGTTATATTTACAATAGGATGCACGGATACGATTCAGGGAGTTAGTTTTTGTGACCTAAACCAAGACAGCACCAAAAATTCGTATGAAAATCCTCTGGCAAACGTATCTCTTGTTTTAATAACTGACACAGATACCTTCAATATTACAACAGATTCTTTAGGTCAATACTCTCAGATTGGTTATGGTATAACTAACTCAAATGCTACCTTAACTATAGACTCTACCTGGTTAAGTAACAGCGGTAATTCTGCAAACCAAACGTTGTTCAGTAATCTAAATAATCATATGTTGAACATTCCAATTCTATGCACTGGTAATGCTACTCTATCAGATTCGGTTTGCTTTGATGGCGTGACGTTCAACGACTATAACAATAATGGCATCCAAGATGGAAATGAATCTGTTGTTGCAAATGTAGCCCTTAATTTATACTTTGATGGTGTTTCAATCACCACCATTTATTCTGATAACAATGGGTATTATCACTACGCTAATTACTTTCCTAATGTAGATTCAGTTTTATTGACAGTTAAACCGTCATGGTTGACTAGCAATAACTATTCTGCATCTACAACTAATTTCTTAACTTATTTTAAATGTGATAGTGCAAATACTACAAACACGCCATTATATTCAACATCTAATTTTAGCTTTGGTAATTTAGTGGCCAATAACAACTTCCCTGCTGGATTTTGTGACTCCTTAAAAATAGGAATTGCACCTGTTGGTTATGATAATACAGATGATTCTAATTTAAAACTCTTTTTCACAGGTAGTAATTTGGCACAAAGCACGCTATTAAATGCTGAAGTAAATTGGGGAGATGGATCAATTACTACTCATACAGGAACCATTGGAAATAACAATACCAACATTAACTGGAGTCCAAGTTTAAATCACATTTATTCTACCTTTGGGAATTATTCTGTTCAAATAACATTAATAGACCAAGCCACTCAAGATTCCATAGCAACCACTATTAATAATGTGAATGTGGTTAGCTGTATAACGAATGTGTTTAATCCAATTATTCACAAAGACTGCAATGGAGACGGCATTATTGACTCCGTATCTAGTATTATTTTGGCACCTGCTCATTTAGGGCTGGTAAACTCTGGTAACATTACGGTTAACCCAATAAGTTACGACCAAGGAACTGGTCAATATACATGGCCAAGTCTTCCCAATGGAACATATGATGTTAAACTTACCGGAAGCGTTACTTATTACTTAGCTGGAGCCAATAATGGAGCTACATACGACCATGTCATTAACGTCTCACCTCCAACCCTCACCTTCCCAAATTCTGGCGTAACTCCAAATGTAATATTTACTGTTGGTTGCGGTGACACAGTTACGGGAAATGTTTTTTGCGATATTAATCAAAATGGTTACAAAGATCCAACTGAAAGTAGTTTGGCAGGCGCCTCGCTTACTTTCACAACAGATACAGATACCGTTAATATCATATCTGATTCACAGGGAGATTTTTTACATACCGGACTTGGGCTAAGTACACTCAATCCAGTTTTGACCATCAATCAAGGATGGCTAAATTCATATGGTTATACAGCTAATCAGACAGTCTTTACAAATCCAATTAGTACGCAATATTCACCAACCTATATTCCAATTAATTGTGCTTCTAGTTGCAGTAACTTATGGACGTCATTAAAAATGGATACGGGTTATTTCCAGAATTTTGCAAATAGATTGATTTTAGATTGGGGTAATTTGAGTCAGCAAACATCAGGAAATTATGACTTAACGCTCACTTACCCAGGAGATGTGACACCTGATTTTGCCACAATAGCCAACACTAATTATACCACTAGCACAAATTCAATTACTTGGAATCTGTCCACTTTAAATAGCACATTAACTGATACAATTGTATTTAATATGCCAACTGGAATTGCTGATAGTACGTTTCATACATATGAATCAACAATCGTTTCATTGGATTCTTTAGAATGCGATACAACCAACAATGTTTCAAATCTTGGTTTATATGTTGGTGTAAGTTACGATCCTAATGACAAATATGTTAACCAACCCTATTACTTAAATCCATTGACACAAGAAAAATTCTCTTATCGAATCAGGTTCCAAAATACTGGAACTGCGCCAGCTCAAGATGTCTTTATCATTGATACTTTGAGTCCATATTTAGACTGGTCTTCATTCCGGGTTCTTAATACTTCTCATCCTATGCAAGTTATTGACCTTGGTAGCGGTATTATTAAATTTGATTTTCCACAAATATGGCTTCCTGATAGTGCTTCAAATGAGCCTGCAAGTCATGGTCATATTAACTATACTATTAACGAAAGCTCAACAATAAATATAAATGATGTTATTGAGAATACGGCTTATATCTATTTTGATCAGAATAGTCCGATTGTAACAAACACGACTAAAAACGTAAATGTCTTAGGACTAGGTCTAACAAAATATGAAGAATCAGCTGAAATAACTGTATTTCCAAATCCATCTTCTGGATTATTTAACCTGAGTTCACCTGTTCAAATAAATACTATTTCAGTTTACGACTTATCTGGAAAATTAGTCCATAGATCTTACGAGTCTGATAGTTTTGCAACATTAGATTTGACAGAACTCAGCAAAGGGATGTATCAAATAAGAGTTGAAACTCTAAATGGTACAGATACCAAAAAGCTAATTTTAAAATAAAATTTAAACATAGATAGTATTAAAGCAGGAAGATTTAAAAAATCTTCCTGCTTTTTTTACACTATAGTTTCTGCAATTTTAAGGTCAAATGGTGTTGTGATTTTTATATTTTCATGATTTCCTTCAACCAAAACAATGCTGCCTCCATTTGCTTCAACAACTGTAGCATCATCAGTATATTCATCTCGATAGCCTTTACTATATGCATCTTTCAAAATTGAGGATTGAAAGCATTGAGGAGTTTGTACTGACATATAATCAGATCTATTTTTAGCTACAGAAGAAGTTCCCTGCAGTTTTCTTATCGATTCAGTTAATGTTAAAGCTGGTATGGCTGCCCCTTTTTCCTCAGCAGCTTGATACACTTTTTCAATCACTTTTATGGATACAAATGGTCGGACACCATCATGAACTCCAATCAATTTGCCTGTTGCCAGTTCCAATCCATTTTTAATGGAATGAAACCGTGTTTTGCCACCAATTGCTAGTTGATGTGGAATTGAAAAAAGATGGTCTTTTATCAATAGTTCCCAAAACGGAATACGGCCTTCTGGCAGAACTAAAATAATTTCAATACTAGGGTCGTATTCATAAAATTTTTCAATCGTATAGAGTAAAATAGGCTTACCTTTTATGGTTAAGAATTGTTTTGGCAACTTAGAACCCATTCTTTGCCCTTTACCCCCAGCAGTTATAATTATTGATTTGGTCATAAAAAAACTGCGAATCAAAAATGATTCGCAGTCTAAAATTAATAAATAAATTGATTCCCTCTAAATCGAATTTAGATAATCAACATAGCATCTCCATAGGAGAAAAATCTATACTTTTCCTTTACTGCTTCAGCATACGCTTTTTTTACAAAATCGTAATCAGCAAATGCACTTACCATCATTAATAAAGTAGATTGTGGTGTATGAAAATTTGTGATTAGGCAGTTTGCGATACTAAAATCATATGGAGGAAAAATAAATTTATTCGTCCAACCATTATAAGGGTTTAAAGTCCCATCAGTACTCACTGAGGATTCTATTGCTCGCATAGCAGTTGTCCCAACAGCACAAACTTTTTTCTTGTGCTTTTTGGCATTATTCACAATATCACAGGCTTCCTGTCCAATTTCACATTGTTCAGAATCCATTTTATGCTTCGTTAAATCCTCAACCTCAACATTTCTAAAAGTACCTAAACCAATATGTAAAGTGATATCGGCCGTTTGTACGCCTTTAATCTCTAATCGTTTTAGTAATTCTCTAGAAAAATGAAGACCTGCTGTTGGTGCAGCTACTGCCCCCTCTTCTTTGGCGTAAATGGTTTGATAACGCTCCTCATCTTCTGGCACAACATCTCTTAAGCCTTTAATATAAGGTGGTATAGGTGTTTCACCTAATTCAGTAATTTTTGCTTTGAATTCTTCGTAAGATCCATCAAACAAAAAACGAATGGTTCTACCACGTGAAGTTGTATTATCAATTACTTCAGCTACTAAAGAATCATCCTCGGTAAAATATAACTTATTTCCAATTCTTATTTTTCTAGCGGGATCTACAAGCACATCCCACAATAAACTTTCTCGATTTAATTCACGCAATAAAAAAACTTCTATTCTGGCACCAGTTTTTTCTTTATTACCGTACATTCTTGCCGGAAAAACCTTGGTATTATTCATAATCATGACGTCACCGTCATCAAAATAATCCAACACATCTTTAAAAACCTTGTGCTCAATGGTCTGTTTTTCTCTATCCAAAACCATCAATCGCGATTCATCTCTATTCGGGGTAGGATGCTCAGCAATTAAGTGGTCTGGTAATTCAAAATCAAATGCAGATAATTTCATGTATTTTTCTTGTATTTTAGACTTTCATTCGAAATTAAGATTTCAAAAATGTCTTATTCAGTTTTAAAACCCACAAAGGTAATTAATATTGCCGAAATTAGCAATTTTGCCACTACATTCGCGTCAGAAACTAAATAAAGTGTTACACAACTATTTTTTAACATTATACATTGTAACTTTTTTGATATAGAATTGTCTTACTAAATATAAAAGCTTAAACAATTTTTGATGTAATAATTGAGACTATTTCAGACGAAAAACATGACAAAATTGTGCAATACACTATAATGAAATCACTTCTTTCATCCATAATCTGTTTTCTATTAGTAAGCCAGAGTATTGGTCAAACATTAAGTGGTTTTGTATTTGATGAACAAAACAATCCGATTCCATTTGCGAACATCAATGTCAAAAATTTTCCAAACTTAGGCGCAAAAACGAACCTTGAAGGATTCTATGAATTCTTTCTTGAACCTAATCAGTATGACGTTATTTATTCTAGTGTTGGCTTTGAACCTAAGACATTAACAATTGTAGTTGGGCAAGATCAAAACGTTGTTCAAAACATGTATTTATCAGAGTCTATTACTGAACTCACAGAAGTAGAAGTGAAAACAAAACGAACGAATGTTGGCTACGAAATTGTTAAAAATGTGATAGCAAATCGAGATAATCTGCTAGAGCCTTTCAATGGGTTTACATGCGAAATGTATGTAAAAGAACGAGAAACTTTTGACATAAAAGTAAAAGAAAAGAAAGAAGATGAAGACATTGAGGATGCCAATAAAGCGAAAGATATATTCGAAGAAGAAGACAAAAAAACGAAGGAAAAAATAAATAAGGGTGAACGATTGAATTTGATGGAAAGGCAAATTACCGTTAATTTTCAATATCCCAATAAAATAAAAGAAGAAGTTACTGCCCAAGACAAAATTGGGAATTCACAGCAGCTTTACTTAAAAAGGGCTCCTGTTTATCCAAAAGTCAGGTTTGACTTTTACAGCGGATTAATGCGACAAGAATTTTTACATGAAACCCCAATAGTTTCGCCGCTACATGCTTCAGGTATATTGTCTTATAAATACAAACTAGTTGAAATTATTACAGAAGAACAGGACACTATATACAAAGTAAAAGTTAACTCAAGAAGTGTTGGTTCAAGTAGTATGAATGGTTTTTTGTATATTAAAAAGCATGATTGGGCCTTAACAAAGGTAGATTTAACCATTAGCAAAGGTAATTTAAAGCTCTACGACGAATTTAGAATTGAGCAGGAGTATACCCAATTCGACTCAATATGGCTAGTGACGAGGCAACGATTTGAGTACAAAACTAAATTCTTTAAAGAAACTGTTTTTGGGATCACAGAAATAGTTTACTCTAATTTTAAGCTCAATCCAGATTTTCCTAAAAAGTTTTTTGGTTCGGAAGTGGCTGTTACAACTAAGGAAGCGGCTGAAAGAGATAGTACATATTGGGAAAAGCTAAGACCTGAACCACTTACACCTGAAGAACAAAGAAAGAAATTTGTTCAAGATAGTTTAACAGCCATTTATACCTCTGAAGCCTATCTTGATTCTGTTGATGCTGAATTTAATAAAATTACTTTTCTAAAGGTTTTAGCGCTTGGAATTGACCACAGAAACCGGGAAAAAAAAACACAATGGTACTTTACACCGCTCATTGAATTCTTTGAACCTGTCGGAATTGCAGCACCAAGAGCTGGTCCGTATGCCAGGTATTTTAAAAAATTTGAAAATGAACAATGGCTCCAAGTATGGGGTAATACCTCAATAGGTCTGCTAAATGGAGATTTTAGAGGGTCTGCTGGTATCTACCACCTATATAATCCTAAAAAGCTTTCAAGATACAGGTTGTATTATTCTCATGGATTAGGGTCATTGAATTGGGCAGCACAATTTTTTGATCAACTAAAACTCAGCAACTATTTTAACTTAGACAATTATAGTGCTAGTCATCAGTTTGAAATCGTTAATGGGCTAACATTATTTACCTCTTTTAGCGCACAGAACAGATACCCTTTAGGTAATTTAAAACTGGTCAATATTGGCGCTATTGACTCTTTAGTCGATAAGGGAGAACCTTATCAATTTGAACCCTACGTATCTACTAGAAGTGTAGTTTCATTAAGTTTTACCCCATTTCAAAAGTATGTGTCTGAACCCTACCGAAAAGTGATACTTGGAAGCGCCTGGCCGACTTTTACAATTAGACATGAAAAAGGCATCAAAGGATTGTTTGGCAGTAATGTTGATTTTGATTATCTGGCATTATCTATTACCCAAGAATTATCAATAGGGACATTAGGAAGAACTAATTATTACTTTACCTCAGGACAGTTCGTTAATAAAAAAAGCATTGAGCTAATTGATAAAAAATTCTTTGTCAGATCTGACACCAGTATATTTAGATTTTTCATGAATAGTCCTACTGGTCAGTTTCAGAATCTGCAAGAGCAATACGTCACTGAAAATCTTTACGCTGAATTTCATGCCATTCACCGCTTTAATGGCGCCATCATTAATAAAATACCGTATATGAAGAAGACCAGGATAAGATCGTTAGCTGGTGTTGGATTTTTATTTCTTCCCGAAGTCAATAATTTATTTTATCAAGAAGCTTATATTGGCATTGAGCGGAATTTTAAATTTTTTAGAACCATTATTCGGCCAGCTCTTTACTTGGTTTATTCTGATTCAAATGTGCAGCAGCCTAACCTTAGGCTCAAATTTGGCTTAACCACGCTAAATATGAGGGATATGCAATTTAATTTTTAAGGATGATTTCTATTGTAATGCCCATGCGCAATGCCATGCCCTATCTCAATGAATGCATTGATTCTATTAAAAATCAAAGTTTATTAAATTGGGAATTAGTTGTGGTTAACGATCATTCGACTGATAATAGTCTGGAAGTCATGAAAAATTACGCATTGAATGATGAAAGAATTCGAGTTTTTAACGCCACAGGGAAGGGGATAATTGAGGCTTTGCAGCAAGCTTATGAGCATACTTCAGGTCAATTTATTACCAGAATGGATGCTGATGATATAATGCCTCCGAATAAACTTAAACTATTTCGCGAAAAGTTATACCATCTTCCTCAAGTTGTTGTGACTGGAAAGATTAAATACATTGGTGAAAATTTGAGAGAAGGCTATTTAAAATATGAAGCATGGATGAATGGGTTAATGAAAAAGCACAGCCATTACCAAGAAATCTACCGAGAGTGTGTTGTCCCCTCACCAGCGTGGATGATAGAACGTGAATTATTTGAATCGGTTGGAGGATTCTCTGAACACACGTACCCTGAGGATTATGATTTAACCCTCCGATTTTATGAGCATAAAGTTCCAATCGTTGCTGTTCAGGAGGTGGTCCATATATGGAGGGATTACCAAGAACGCACGTCAAGAAACGATCCTCATTATGCCTTTAATGCCTTTGAAGAACTCAAAACTAGATATTTTCTAAAAATAGATTATCAAAAAGATAAAACCCTAGTGTTATGGGGAGGCGGAAAAAAAGGAAAGAATATCGCATTACTGTTACAAAAACATCATATTGATTTTATTTGGGCCTGTAATAATCAAAAAAAAATTGGGCAGGAGATTTATCACCAAACCATGTTTGATATCGATTCAGTCTTTAACACTGATCAATCATTCCAGGCCATTATTGCAGTGGCACAACCAGAAGAACAAACGTTAATCAAAAAAACATTGCTTACCTTACCGCATGTTGACGCTTTTTGGTTTTGCTGATGACTTAAATTAATTGGCGACAGTGTAAATAACACTTAAACATAAGTAAAACATTATAAGTAAATTAAGAATAATTTAATAATAAAATAATTTGGTTAACAACGGTTTATTCGCTACATTGCAACTAACTTAAAATCAATATTATGAAATTTTTATCTTTTATTCTTCTTTTTTTTACCGTTACAGCCTATGCTCAGCCGCATCCAATAACAGTTGCCAATAAATGCGAGGTTCCAATTGATGTAAAAGTATGGGCTCTAAATGTTTGCTCGGCTAATTGGGTACCTCCTAATCTACCTCCTTCGCCACTTTCCACTAATTGGATAACCATTCCTCCGCAATCTGAAATTGTTGTAAATCCTTTATATTCCATTACAACTTTTCCAGGTGCACATTGGCATGTTGCTAGGGGAGTAACGACTGCAATTACAGTTCCTCCTGGTCCTCATGATGCGCGGATCAGGTACAATCCTACCTATTGTAATCCAACTATAGCATGGGCAAATAGTTTCGTTGGTTCATTATTTGCCAATTGGTATAACTATGTTGCACAAGGATGGGGAGAATCAATAGTGTTTGACTGTATTTAGTTGTTAAATAATAATTATAAACTTACCTAATTACACTACCAATGCAACCCCAATGGGGTTGCATTGTTTGATTTTTAGGCTTTTTTAGTTTACGAACAGGCTCTACTTATACATTAAAGCTTTACGATTGAAATGGCACTAGTTCCTAGCGTACTTTTTAAAGACAAGGTATAGGTGCCCGGTAAAATTTTATCTAAAAAAGCAGGTGTTTCATAAACGCCAGGTAAGTAGAAAGTCTCCTTCTCAATAGTTTGAATCAAACGCCCAGATAAATCAAACAGGCGGATACTAAGTTTTGTAGGTTCTCTTACCGAAAAGTTAACTTTCACCTGATTGTTAAAAGGGTTTGGATAAACCAACAAATTAAAATCATCTTCAAGTGCACTAAATACCGCAACGTATTCATCCGATTGTGCCGGGTCAACCTGTATGCCAGATTGAGTAAACTTCTCCCCCGTCCTATTATTTAACCAGTATTTAAAATCATGTCCAGGATTTGGGATAGCTTCAAGATCAATTTTATTTTTAGAATAATATTTCCCATAAAAAGGAAACGTATCTAACCGAATTGAGTTTAATTGAATTTCACCAGCCCGATAAGGGTATATTTTTAGTTCAATATCAACAGGTGGTGGTTTATTAAAAGTATTTGATAATTCCTGAAAAACAAATGCTGATCTTTCGTCTAAAAAAGCAATCAGATAAAACACATTTTTATGCCAATTATCATATGGTTGATTCCATTTTTGACAGTGTTTTTCCATGTCTGCTTCAATATGTTTCTTTTTATCATAAACGTATTTTTTGAATCGATTGGGTTCAAATATTGTATTTAATAAATCAGCGTACCTATTGATAAAATAACGCTTAAATTCTGAATTTCCCATAAACTTTTTAAATAGCTTAACATGGACATTTTCAATACTAAGTTCTTCCAGTAAATATTTTAAATAATGACGTTTTTCAGGGAGATCGGAGCCCCAAAAATAGCTCAAGCTTACGTCTAAGTCGAAGCAAAGGTAACGCCATTTCGGATGATTGGTTGAATTCCATAATTTTACATTATTGCTGGGCCAATCTCTATTATAAATGAATAATTCAGCGATAAAATAATCAACCATTGAATTAACGTCTAACCGTTCCGCTACCCACTTATAATTAGCCTCATTGTTCAGACCATGAGAATTGACATAATTAACTATTTTATTGAATGAAGTTGCACTACCATTAAGGACAGATAAGTAATCATTTTCCAAAATATTTATTTCCCCCTCCTCTCTATAATTGGCTTCAATGTAATCCACCCCCACTTTTTCTCTGATATTATGAATGCCTAAATAATGGCCATTAACAAATACAACCGCAGGATGGTATCCCAAAACATCCACGTCAAGGTTATTTAACTTAATATAATCGTGAATTAATCCATCCTTCATCATAGAAGCGTCAAAATCATTTCCCGAATTTCTTAAAATTATTTTGCTGTAGGAATTACGCGGTTTACCTACAAAATACGGATAGTCAAACGTCTTTTCTTCGTGGTAATTTTTAATGATAAGTTGAAGTGGTTTCATGGATTTTGTTCTTGATCCATTCCCTCCGTGGATCTTTAAAACACATTGTCGTTCTTCCCTTAACTGACCTTGGTTATTATAATACGAAAAATATGCTTCAACTTCCGTATCTCTCCAAAAATTAGCGCCATAAAAAGGCCATTCTGATGAAGCATTTGGACCTGGCAAATAGAGGCCTGTAATGTCGTCAAATAGAGCTAAACTATCTACGGTAAGGTTTACTATTGGTAAATTATCAGGCCGTTTAGGGAAGACAGAATAGAATAGAAAATAAGACGGTAAAAATGAATCAACTAACGTTACAGCTACTATTGAAATGTTTTCAGAACTTGTTATTGGTTCAGTATACTTATCGCCATTAATGGGATTACTGCCATTCAAGGAATAGAATATAGCCTCATCATGCTTCGAAGCAAGTCGAATGGTTTTCAATCCATCCTTTTGGTCAATCACTCTTATTTCAGGCTTTTCAGCATAACCTTTATAACCAGTAGACATTTGATTGCTATTATTAGGAGTGGGCTGATCATAATAAAAACCCGACTTACTATAACTATGATCGACCTGCATTTTAGGGTAATTGATTGAATCTACCAATTTACTTTGATTTGAAAAAAGCGTAACAGCTCCTCCTCCCTTAGAAAAATTGAAATTAATAGTTCGGATAGAAGAAGTGTTAACATTTGCAGGAATCACCATGTAGCTTCCCGCCAAAAGAATGGTATCATGGAAGGTCCATTTTTTTGACAGACTATTGTTATCTACAAAATAATACCCTTCCAAATTAATGTTATTACTGGTGGGATTATATAATTCTATCCAGTCAGAAAACCCTTCAATGGGATGGTTATAATTTGATTTATTTGAGGGGCAAATTTCTGTTATCTTTTGCGAAAATACGTCTAAGGTAAAAAGAAAACTACTGATTTGTAAAATCAAAAAAAGACCTATTCTAACTGAGAAAATTCCCTTCACCTTAACCTTTTCCTTGTATTATTTTGTTATCAAAATTTTAATTAACGACTCAAAAACAGGTTTTAACATTGCTTTCACCTTATCCGATCTATCAAGATCATATTCTGTCTCTAAATCATTCATGTACAAAATTTTATTCATCTCTAATTGCAGAGCATGCTGATTTTTTTCAGGTTGTCCAAAATAGCGTGTAATATGCCCTCCTTTAAATGGAGCATTATGATTGATTTGATAACTCCCTTTTTTTAAGGTCACGTATGCAGTATTAATAAGGTTGGCGCTAGCTGTTTTTTGATCATTATTCCCTAAAATCATGTCAGGAAAAGGATTTTTCTGGATAGAAGGCACCAAATGTCGGATAGAGTGTGCATCCCACAAAAGCACTTGTCCAAAAGCTTCTTTTCGTTCGTCTAACAGCGTTTGTATTTTCTGATAATACGGCCAATAATAACTGGTCAACCTACGCTCTATCTCAGCTTGAGTAGGATCTTGAGCCGCTTTATACAATGGTTTTCCAAAAAAATCAGTAAATGAACACAATCCGGTAATGATTCTCCCGTCGTTATACAATGGTTTACTCTCAGGGTCACGATTTAAGTCAATGACCCACCTGCTGTATTTAGCCCGAATTACGGTAATACCAAGTTGGCTAGCAAAATCATATACATCATGCACAAACCAATCGGTATCATCAAGTACGGCCTTTTGCGACTCCAAATAATCACCCTCTATTTCGTCAGGGAACTCTGTTCCAGAATGTGGTACGCTGATAATAATAGGCACTTTTTCTGCTTTAGGTTCTATGATGTAATAAGGTTGATCCATATGTAAAAATCTCTCAATTGCAAATTTACGCTTTTTATAAAATATAGATTACCTTTAAAGCAACTTGATTAACTATGACTAATTCTCCTAAACATTATACGCTCATTGGTGCCGGTATTATGAGTGCAACTTTAGGCACTTTAATAAAATTGCTAAATCCTGAAGCAAAAATATCAATTTATGAACGCCTTGACCAAGTTGGTGCAGAAAGCTCTGCTGCCTGGAATAATGCTGGGACAGGTCATTCTGCATTTTGCGAACTAAACTACACACCTCAACGGGAAGATGGATCCATTGACATGTCAAAGGCATTAAAAATTGCGGAATCTTTTGAAATATCAAAGCAATTTTGGGCATACCTCATTTCAAATCAATTGATAGCATCAAAAACACCCTTTATTAATGACATTGATCATATGAGTTTTGTTTGGGGAGATGAGAATGTTAAATTCTTAAAAAAACGTTATGATACCTTTCAGCAATATGACATTTTTAAAGATATGTTGTATTCTGAAGATCATCAAGAAATTGCTGAATGGGTACCACTAATTATGAACAGAAGATCAGTAACTGATAAAATAGCCGCCACTAGAATGGCCATAGGCACTGATGTTAATTTTGGAGCGATTACCAGAGGAATGATTCAACATTTAAATGGCTTAGATGGAGTTGAACTTCATTTAGGGCATGAGATCGAAGATTTTGAAAAATTAGAGACAGGCCAATGGCAAGTTGGTGTAAAGGACCTATCCGATAAAGAATATTTTCAATTTAAAACAGATTTTGTATTCATTGGTGCCGGAGGTGGTGCCATTCCACTGCTTGAAAAAACGGATTTGCCACAAACTAAAGGTTATGCTGGTTTTCCTGTTAGCGGACAGTGGTTAAAATGTAATAATCCGGATGTGATAGCTAAACATGAAGCTAAAGTATATGGGATGGCAGAAACAGGATCACCACCCATGTCTGTCCCACACTTAGACACACGAATGTTAGACGGGCAAAAGTCTTTGTTATTTGGACCTTATGCTGGATTTTCAACCAAATTTTTAAAGTTTGGGTCGTACTTTGATTTGCCATTATCATTAGAAGTTCATAACATTTGGCCATTACTATCTGCTGGGATCAAGAACTTTGCGTTGACTAAATACCTAGTAAAACAGGTGATTCAATCACCGGAAGATCGCTTCGAAATGCTCAAAAAGTACTATCCAGATGCTAATTTTGACGATTGGGAATTGGTTCAGGCGGGACAACGCGTCCAAATCATTAAAAAAGATGACGACGAAGGTGGTGTTTTAAAATTTGGGACAGAAATTGTGAGTGATGATGATGGATCATTAGCTGCCTTACTTGGTGCATCACCTGGAGCTTCTACTTCTGTTTCTATTATGATTGATGTTTTAAAAACGTGTTTTACCGAACAAATGGAAACCAAAGCATGGCAAGAAAAGCTCCGTGAAATTATTCCAACCTATGGTCAATCTTTAATTGAAGATGGTGATTTGTGTTTGGCCACCAGAGAGGCTACAACTAGGATCTTAAAGTTGGAGGATCTTTCAAGTTAATTCATTTTCCTAGCTTAAAATCCAAAGGATTTTTAGCAATAAATTGATTTCTTTCCAAATTTCGCTTAAAACTGCCATAAATTACTGATTTATAAATTAAAACTTATCAAAAAATTTGGTTAGTTGGATTTTTTTTATATATTTACTAGAAGTACGATATGAAATTGTAGTGATATCATTAAAATTCCCCGCAAACCAGTAAAGTCTCTCTTTGCTGTCCTGAAATTGTTTTGAATAATTTCCGAGGAATTTAATTTCAAATTTATTTATAGCGGTAGCCGAAAAGCATATAGAGTAGGCATTAAAACATTAGGAAGATAATTCTTAATAAAAAACCTTATATCATGAAAAAATTCAAAACAAGTATTAAAGTCTTAGCAATAACAATAGCAATTTTTACTTTTTCACCTTCAAAAATAACCGCCCAAATCTATACTGGGAATGGCGCCAATAGTTTTTTTGGATTTGGAGGAAGTGCTATTGGCACATTTAATGGAGTGGGATCAGCAACAGGGAATTACGCACTTGCTGCCGGTCAATATAATAACGCTTTTGGTCAATATTCAGTCTGCATTGGAGATTATAACAAAGCCACATCAAATTTTGCTATGGCATTTGGCAGCCATTGCGAATCGACAGCAAATAACGCTTTTACAATGGGAGATCATGTAAAAGCTACATCAAGTCATGCAATGGCATTTGGAAATAGAGTTTCTGCTAACGGGAATTCATCATTTATAATTGGCACAGGTACTATTGGTGAAACTCCATTTAATTTTGAAAATAATATTCCGAATTCTCTAATGATTGGATTTAATTGTGATCAAATACCTACTGTTTATGTTACACAGCAAACTGCTACTGCACCTTTAGGTAAAGTGGGTATAGGTACAACTATTTTACCTACAAACCTCAGCAACGGAACAATTGACATCTCCTATTATACGCTTTATGTTGAGGGTGGTATGCTAACAGATGAAGTAAGAGTAAGAACCAGCTGGGCAGATTATGTTTTCAAAGACGATTACGATTTAAAACCACTATTTGAAGTAGAGTCCTTTATTAACAAAAATGGGCATTTACCAAACGTGCCTTCTGCTAGTGAAGTTGAATCTGGAGGTATTGAACTAGGAGAAATCACTAAAATTCAACAAGAGAAAATTGAAGAACTCACCTTATATATTATAAGTCAACAAAAGCAAATTGATGAATTAAAAATCGAGATGGATGCGTTAAAAGCCAAATAAGCCAATTACTAATTTAAAACTTAATTATTATGAAAAATTTCATAAAAATATTGATTGGAATTGTCTGCCTATTCTCAAGTTTTTCAGCAAACGCGCAGAACAAGTTAGCACATGACATTCAAAACTATAAAAATCAAAGAGAGATGTTTGGGCTTGAATCCAATATTCTTTCTTCAAATCAAACTTTTAACATAGACCTAGAAGAATATTTTATTAGTCCAGAGGAAGTTTCATTTTTGAATTACGATAATAAAGTATTAATAAACACCAACGACATAATCTCATTGGAAATACCATTTAACAACACAATAATAATTGTAGACTTAATAGATGTAACTGATGATTTCTTGGAATATGATGTGGTAACTTCAGATGGGACTATAAGACATTCTACGATTGGTAATAAATTTTACCGTGGTATAATTAGAGGAGATGACAATAGTTTGGTAGCAATTAGCTTTTACAATGATAATGTTATTGGCATTATTTCTTCAAATGAAGGAAATCTAAATATAAGTAAATATGAAAATAGTAATACTTATATGATATTCAACGATAGAAATGTAAAGAAAGAGTCTTCTTTTAATTGTCTAGTTGACGATAGAAATCTACCTAACTATGAACCAGATGTATTGTCTGGTAGAAAGAAAAATGATGACAGATCAATTAACGACTGTGTTAGAATAAACTACGAAACTGAATACGATATGTATACTCATTTTTCAAATAATATTCCATCTGTCGAAAATTATGTCACTGGAATGTTTAATGTTGTGGCAACAATCTACTACAACGAGAGTATCACATTAGCACTCTCTCAAATTCATGTTTGGGTAACACCCGACCCATACGATATTAATAATACGCAAAACCTTGCCACTAACCTTAACGACTTCTTAAATTTTAGAACTGTCACTAATGCGGAACTGGCTCAGTTGTTAACATTTAGATATGCAAATGGAAAAGGTTCAATTGGAGGCGATTTTTGTAACCTTAGTGGAAATGTAGATCCAATTGCTGTTGACAATAACAAACAATCTTTTGCAGGTCAAGAAATTACCTACCAAAACTTTCCAGTATACTCAAGGTCTGTTCAGGTTTCTGCCCATGAATTTGGTCATAATTTTGGATCACTTCATACACATGCTTGCGTATGGAATGGGAATAACACCCCCATAGATGAGTGTGAACCACCTGAGTTTAATGGTTGTAATTCATCGGGATGGACATTTGTTTGCCCTCCAAATGGCGGTACGGTTATGAGTTATTGCAGTCATTATCAAAATTGTTTTGTAAGCTTTAATACAGGTTTTGGATTACAACCAGGTAATGTAATCAGAAATAGTGTGACTACTTCTTCTTCATGTCTAGGCACATGCTGCCCTGCACTATTATATATAACAACGAATGTAAATCTTGGAAATGTAGATCATCAAGAAGCGTCGTTTAGAATCGGTGCCAACAATTCTATTGAAAACACTAATACAATTGCAGTTTACCATGCTGCAGAAGAAGTCTTGATGGAAGATGGTTTTAGTGTTACAGCAGACGCAGAATACCGCGCATATATAGAAGGATGCAGTGGTAATTTTGTCAAATCTGGTACAGTTAATCCAACAGTCGTTGATGAAGATAACAATTCAACAACGGAAACTCCAATTAATGCTGATCAAAACACAAACGTTAGTAACCAACTAATAATTAGTCCGAATCCAGCTAATAATATCGTCTCAATTAGTTTAGGTAACAATGCTTTATTAGAACATTTTGACATCAAATTATATGGCCTTAATGGCGCTCTAATCTATCAAAACCAATTTTCAAATTACAATATTGAGCTATTCCAGGTTGATATTTCGAGATTTGAAAGCGGTATCTACTTTATTGAGTTGACAAATCATCTCGATAATACTATTCATACTGGTAGAATTGTTAAAATGGACTAAAACCAGAACACTGATACTCTGCTAAATAATTGTAGAGTATCAGTTTTTTAATATCAGAATCACATCAGCATTTTTTCACCATATTCCCCCTTGTTCTATTGTGCACTTATTTAAAATAGGCTTAAAAAGCGCGCGCTAAAAAATTGCCGTACTTTCAAGTTCTATTATCTTTATGCCTTATTGTAGTTTACAAAAAACAAAATGAGTATACAAAAAATAAAGCTGGGAGGTGTACCAGAGCATTTTAATCTTCCCATCCATTTAGCGAAAGAAGAAGGAGAATTTGAAAGAAGAGGCGTTGATTTAGAATGGACCAATTTTAGGGGTGGTACAGGACAAATGACCAAAGCATTGAGAGATGGTGAAGTGGACATGTGTGTTCTTTTAACAGAAGGGATTGTAAAAGATATTATTGTAGGAAATCAGTCGAAAATTGTTTCTGGATATGTCAATACGCCCTTGATCTGGGGTATCCATACTGGTGTAGACAATAAACTAGAGCATCATAACCAGATTTACAATAAAAGATATGCCATTAGCCGATTTGGCTCTGGTTCGCATTTAATGGCCATAGTAGATGCCGTAGAAAATGAACGTACTATTGATCATTCTCAATTTTCAATTATAAAAAATTTAGATGGAGCCTTAGACTCCCTGACTAAAATGGAAACGGACGTGTTTTATTGGGAAAAATACACGACTAAGCCATACGTCACTAATGGCACTCTAAAAAGAATTGGCCAATTTGTAACACCATGGCCTTGTTTTATGGTGGCTGCTACAAATAAAATTTTGGAAGAAGCGCCTGATAGTGTGATAAGGGTGCTTAGAACAATACATGACCGGTGCGATCAATTTATGCAAACCGAAAAAAGTATTGCTTTAGTTGCTGAAAGATATAAACAACAACCAAATGATGTGGCAAAATGGTTTCACAAAACTGAGTGGGCCATTCATGGCTGGGTAAGTGATGTCATGCTCAATAATGTAGTGCATAATTTAAGAGAAGCCAATATTATTGAAGAAGATGCTATTATACCGGAATTAGTTTGGAAGCGATAGATTAGTTTTTTTATCTTTAAGGCTTGTCGGTGTCTTTTTTGATTACGGCATAAATTTTGAAATACATAAAGAAACCGACCAATCATGAAGAATCTTGTAACCTCTTTAACCGCTTGCTTAGTTACATTAATTGGCTTTTCTCAAGAGGATATCCCTAAAAGACCTGAAAAACCAATTTTAAAATGCTCTGATGCAAGATTTGAAAGGGTAAGGGATTGTGCCGATATGGTTTATTTTGATGAAGACCAAAATGCCGTTTTTCATCAAAAGTCAGGCAAACCATTCACTGGTTTTTGCAAATCATGCTTTTTTAATGAGAATTTAGAAATGTATTTACATTTTGTAAATGGTAGAGCCGAAGGTCAGGATACCATATATTACGAAGAGGGCAACATCAATTTAATTCGCTCTCATTATCAAGGGAAAGAAGATGGTACGTGGTATTTTTACAATAAAGACAATACCTTAAAATGGGAAAAGAGTTATTATGCGGGTGTAGCAGAAGGTAAACATACCTATTATTTTCCTGATGGAAATATTCATAAAATTGAAACATGGCAGGCAGGTCAATTAAATGGTAATAAAAAAGAATTTTTCAAGGGTGAAAATGGTGAACCGGGTAAAATTAAAAAAGAAATCAGCTATAAAAATGGAGCGTTTCATGGCGCCTACAAAACTTACTTTGAAAGTGGTGAAGTGGCCATTGAACAATTTTTTAAAGACGGACAAAAAGATGGATTATGCTCGTTTTATTATGACGACGGAAGACTATTTTATACTGAAAATTATAAGGATGGTGTTCGTGAAGGTCAAATAAAACGGCTTTATCAAAATGGCAATACATGGATTATTGAGCGGTATAAAAAAGGACAAAAACATGGACTTTGGGAGGAGTATTATGAAGACGGTGTTGTTAAATATGAAGGGAAATGGGAGAAAGATGAACTTTTGGAGGAACACTATTACAACGAAAATGGAGATGAAATGGGAAAAGCTGACGAAAAGGAAGAAGAATCAAAAGAATCAGAAGAAAAGTCTAAAAAGAAAAAGAAATAACTGCCATTCTGTCTATTAAATCCTCTTTTTGAATCATTGTACAGTTTTTGAAGACGCTTAAGGTAAATAACTATTAATGCAAGTACTTCATTTTCTTTTTCTCCTGGGCGTTTGTTTTACCATATTCGAATTCATCTGGGGAATTTTTAAAATCATCTTTAATTTTTTGACCGGTAGTATTCAGAGTCCTGTTAAGGGCAACTTGGTTAGAATTGTTAAATATATCTTATTCACCGCGGTTTCTATTCAGTTTATTCAACTCATTAATCTCAATTCAGTGCTGATTAATAAGCAGATTATTGCTATTGGTCTTGGGGCCATTATGATATTATTTTATCTAATCGGCAAGTTTCAAACCAGATCAATGCTCACGCAATTTAAAGGGATAACCAATCAGTTTGCTAAAGGTATTTTACCTGAGTTTGATGAAAAATTGGAGATATCCTTAATCATTGGTGCTGTATTCTTTTTTGTCATTGGGTCAATATTTCCTGAATTTACAAGTAATGGCATTACCGCTTGGTTTACAAATGCTATTTTGAACATCTATGACACATCCTTTTTCGGCTTTATTTTTAAAGTAATCGGCATTTTTGTACTCGTAAATACATTAATGAGAGCTGGCAGGACAATTGGCGGCCTTTTATCTGGTAAATCATTTGCAGAAGCCACTAAAAGAAACAATCCATACGCAGGTAGGTTTAGAGGTCAAATGTTTAATCAAAATCCTTTCCAGAACAATCAGTCTCAAAATTCAGTTTCAGAAGAGCCAGAATTTACAGATTATGAAGAGGTGACTGATGATGAAGAGACCAATAATTAAGTCTGTTTTTAACAAATAAATTTTACCTTTGCCAAAACTTTTTCAATGGCTGAATTTTATAGTGATGCTTTTAAACTTGGCATTTTAGGAGGCGGACAACTTGGTAGAATGTTTATTCAAGAAGCAACTAATTTCGACGTCAACGTCTATATTTTAGACCAAGGTGCAAATAGTCCAGCCAGCTCATTATCTTATCATTTTACGGATGGAGATATTAAGGATTTTGATGCCGTATATGCTTTTGGCAAAGACAAAGATGTTTTAACAATTGAAATTGAAAACGTCAATATTGAGGCCCTGAAAAAATTAGAGCAAGAAGGGGTTAAAATTTATCCTCAACCTCATATTATTGAAATGATTCAGGATAAGGGAGCTCAAAAAGAATTTTATCAAAAAAACAATATCCCTACTGCCCCATTCTACTTAATTGAAAATAGAAATGAAATTTCGTCGTACATCACTGAATTGCCATTCATGCAAAAAATGCGCGTGGGTGGTTATGACGGAAAAGGGGTTACTGTTTTAAGAGATGAAAATGATATAATTGAGGGTTTTGATGCACCCTCTGTGCTAGAAACCTTTGTTGATTTTGATAAAGAACTGTCCGTCATTGTTGCACGAAATGCTAAAGGCGACATTCAATCGTTTCCAATCGCTGAACAAGAATTTAACCCTGAAGCCAATTTGGTAGAATTTTTGTTTTCTCCTGCTGAAGTATCGGACAACATTGAAAAAGAAGCTAAAATAATTGCGGAAAATTTAGTAGAAAAATTGAATTTTATAGGAATTTTAGCTGTTGAACTCTTTTTAACAAAAGATGGAAAACTGCTGGTTAATGAAATTGCTCCTCGCCCCCACAATAGCGGCCACCACACTATTGAAGGCAATTTTACCTCACAATTCGAACAACATTTAAGAGCAATTTTAAACTTACCATTGGGTAGCACCGAAATTGCCATTCCAAGTGTTATGATTAATGTACTCGGTGAAAAAGGATACAGTGGAAAAGTAAAATATGAGGGAATGGAAACTGTGCTGTCTATGCCAGGCGTTACACCTCATATATACGGAAAAACCGATACCAAACCATTCAGAAAAATGGGGCATATTACGGTTGTTAATCGTGAATTAAGTAAAGCAAAAGACATAGCCTTAAAAGTAAAAGAAGCATTTAAAGTAATTAGTGAATAAAAGAAAATACTATGGTTGAAGTTGGAATTATTATGGGGTCACAGTCGGATTTACCGATTATGAAAGAGGCAGCTGAGGAGCTAAAAGAAATTGGAATTAATTACGAAATAACTGTCGTTTCTGCTCATAGAACGCCTGAACGAATGTATGACTATGCCAAAAAAGCGCAATCGAGAGGAATAAAGGTGATTATTGCCGGAGCTGGAGGAGCTGCTCATTTGCCAGGCATGACAGCTTCGTTAACTGCATTACCTGTTATCGGGGTGCCAATCAAATCCAGTAATTCAATTGATGGATGGGACTCTGTTTTATCAATTCTTCAAATGCCTGGAGGCATTCCAGTTGCAACAGTTGCTTTAAACGGTGCGAAAAACGCAGGATTATTGGCAGCAAGTATCATTGGCGCTTCTAATCAAAGTGTTTATGATAAATTAGTAACATATAAAGAAGCCCTAAAAGACAAAGTTTTAAAATCTGCGCAGGATCTTGAAAATGGCAACCATTAATATGGCTCCGACAGTCGATATTATATTTAAATACTTTCCCAATTTAACAAGTCATCAAAAAAAGCAGTTTACTGCCTTATATGATGTTTACAAGGAATGGAATGACCAAATTAATGTGGTTAGCCGAAAGGACTTTGACCAATTCTATGAAAAACACGTTTTGCATTCATTAGGTATAGCAAAGGCCATTAATTTTGCAGATGGATCAGATATTTTAGATGTTGGCACAGGAGGTGGGTTTCCAGGAATTCCGCTCGCCATTTTATTTCCCAATTCACATTTTTTTTTAGCTGATTCTATTGGCAAAAAAATAAAAGTGGTTAACGCCATTAAAGATGAAATAGGACTTAAAAATGTGACCGCGAAACAAATTAGGGCCGAAGACATTCAGCATAAGTTTGATTTTATTGTAAGTAGAGCTGTGACCGCCATGCCTGCATTCTTGAAATGGGTACGCAAAAAAATTAAGAAAAAGGAGCAAAATGGATTCCCAAATGGTCTACTCTATTTAAAAGGTGGTGATTTAACGAAGGAAATGAAGCCAGTTCATGAATACTATGAGTTTTTAGATTTGGCAGATCATTTTTCTGAACCATTTTTCGACACCAAAAAAGTGGTATACGTTGATTTATCTGAATAACTGCTCTAGTTCAAATAATTTGCTTTAGTCATCTTCAATTAAGCAAACTTATTATTTTTGTTAAATGAGGTATTCACTCCTTTCTTTTATTATTCTGTTCATTGCCTTCAATTGCCAGGCTCAATCAGCTTTAAAACTAAAGTACCCTTCTGCCATAATTGAGGACATTGAAACGGAGATTTCCATACTAAATACGGATGAATCGTTTCCAGCTATCATAACGGTTAACGGCCAGAAAATAAAACTTGATAAATCTGGAGAGTATCCAACATTTAATCATCAATTTATCCGAGGGGAAAAACTTAAAATAAAAGGTTATGTATTTAATCAGCCAGAGTCCAACATTATTCCGCTTTGGCTTTCCATACTCCCTCCATTGTTTGCCATATTTTTTGCCCTCATTTATAAAGAAGTCATTTTCTCACTCTTTTCAGGCATTTTCCTTGGAGGGGCTATAATGGGTTATTATGCCGCTGGTTTCAAGGGCATATTTATTGGATTTTTGAGTGTAATAGATACGTATATTTTGCATGCGCTCACTGAATCCAGTCATGTTAGTGTCATTCTATTTTCAGTAATGATTGGTGGAATAGTGGCTTTAATATCTCGAAATGGTGGTATGAAAGGTATTGTTAATAGAATCGTTAAGTACGCCAAAAATGCGAGAAGCGGACAACTGACAACCTACTTATTGGGTATCTCCATTTTTTTTGACGACTATGCCAATTCATTAGTTGTGGGAAATACTATGCGCGCCATAACTGATAAACTAAAAATCTCAAGAGAAAAACTCTCATATATTGTCGATTCAACAGCAGCTCCGGTATCAGCAATTGCATTTGTGACAACATGGATTGGTGCTGAACTAGGTTATATTCAAAATGGATTAACCAAAATTAATGCTGATGGCGCTCAAATTTCTGAAGGCGTTTATAGCGTATTTTTGAACAGTTTATCCTATTCATTTTATCCTATTTTGACCTTATTTTTCATGTTCTATTTAATTTGGCGGAACCGAGATTTTGGACCAATGTTAAAAGCAGAAAAAAGGGCAAGACTGGGCAAGGTTGTAAATCCTGAGGAAAATAACGCGGACTTAACTGAGATGGAAGATTTAGATCCAGTTCCTGATATTCCGCTAAGGGCTATTAATGCTGTGTTACCAGTAGTTATAATCGTTTTTGGAACATTACTCGGTTTATTGGTAACAGGATTTGACAGTATTCAGAGTAGTTTATTTGCCATTAACCCTAAAGGAGATTTTGATTCATGGGGGCAGATTTGGTCGAGCATGGGGCTTTTGGATATGCCTGCGGAATCTTTCGGCCAAAAATTAGGTAGTTTAATTGGTGTGTCAGACTCATATACTGCATTATTGTGGGCCTCAATTTCAGCTATGTTCGTGGCCATACTGCTAACGCTCGGACAAAGGATCATGAATTTGCAAGACACGGTTGAAACCGTTATCAAGGGTTTTAAATCTATGGTACCAGCGCTTCTAATCTTAATTCTCGCTTGGTCATTAGCATTGGTAACAGAAGATTTGCATACAGCTGACTTTCTCTCAGGTGCCATTGAGGGAAAAATCAGTCCATGGTTAATTCCTGCTTTCACATTTATACTTTCAGCCATTGTCGCCTTTTCTACCGGCTCCTCATGGTCAACCATGGCATTGGTATATCCTATTATTTTGCCTGCAGCCTGGTTACTGTGTATGAATGATAATATGTCTCCAGAATTAGCCATGCCCATTTTCTATAATGTGGTAAGTTCTGTTTTAGCAGGTTCCGTTTTAGGTGACCATTGTTCCCCAATTTCAGACACAACAATTTTAAGTTCTTTGGCCAGTGGATGTAATCATATCGATCACGTCCGAACACAAATACCTTACGCGTTGACAGTTGGTGCCATTGCCATTACCATTGGTATTATTCCAACAGCTATTGGCTTACCCCCTATTTTGAGCTTTCTGCTAGCATTTGGCGCGATAATAATAGTGGTTGAAGTGTTTGGTAAAAAATCAGACATACAATGGGAAGACTAATTGCTTTAGATTACGGGCAAAAAAGAACTGGTATTGCAGAAACGGATGACTTAAAAATTATTGCTTCTGGCTTGACCACAATTGACACTCAAGATTTGTTTAAGTTTCTGGTAGACTATTTTGCTAAGCACAAAGTAGATGCCATTATTTTAGGTGAACCAAAACAACTAAATGGACAAGATACGCACAATAGCGTTCCAGTTCAGGCTTTAAAAGAAAAATTGAATAGTACCTTTGGACATATTCCAATTAAAATGGTAGACGAGCGATTTACATCAAAAATGGCATTTCAAACCATGATTGATTCTGGATTAAGTAAAAAAAAGAGACAAAATAAAGCTTTAATTGATGAAATCTCAGCCACCATCATCCTGCAATCTTATATGAGCAGCTTATAATATATTTCAAAATGGAAAGTCAAAATAAACCAGATAATCTAAACCGTAAAGTTGAAAATTTTGCAACACGAACCAAACGTTTTTTTAAAAGGGCTGGGATCTATTCACTCATTGGTTTTATCATTTTTATTGCACTGTATTTTGTATACACCAATTACACGTATAGCGAAGGCACCCGAACAGGCTACCTAATTAAAACCTCTAAAAAAGGATATATTTTTAAGACTTATGAGGGTCAATTGAATCTTGGTGGATTTGGCACCGATAAAACTACTGGTATGGTAGGTAATGTCTGGAATTTCTCGATTGATAATGAAGAAATGTATGGGAAAATTCAAGCCTTTGAAGGAGAAAAGGTAACGGTATCTTACAAAGAAATAAACAATGCTATGCCGTGGCAAGGTGAGACCAACTATTTTGTTTACGACATTAAAATTAAAGAGTAATTAATCCCTATATATGGACATGACAGGGATATCCAATTCTTGAATTAAGTTTTCTGCTAAGCTATAAGAAAAAAGACGTTGATACATATTTCTGTAGTGATTAATAAGACAAAGTACATCTATATTATGTGCTTCGCAATACTTATTAAGCGCCGTTTTAATGTCAATTCCATCTATTGATTCAAACTTCACGTTTTTCAAATTAGCCACTTCAAGCGACTGCTTAAAATTATCCATCAAAGGTACAATGCTTTCTCCATGCGAAACGTCAACATGAATGACGTGCAATTTAGCATTAAATTCTTTCGCTTTTTCAATAATATCCATTAAGGGCTCTTTCTCATCTTCCTGATAATCAACCAAAAAAGCTATATTATCTAAGGTGCCGTCAAAAAAAGCCAGCTTTGGAATCGCCATAACTGGTTTATTAATTTCATGAAGTACCTTCAATGTTTTCGTCTCCATAAAGAAATCGAATAACCTTGATGAGTTCTTTTTTGCCCCCATAATTACCAGGTCTATCTTATCCTCTCGCTTTGCGACGTAGTTCTTAATACAGTCTATAAATGATCCAATCTCAACAATGTATTTTACTTTAACCTCAGTCGCCTCTTTTTCCGCAATTATTTTTTCAAACGGTAAAAAACGGTCTTTTTTATTAATAAAATTGAGCACATCATTTTTATCATAAAAAGCTTGAGTTTCCTCACTTATCTCCGCCCCTTCAAAATAAGTATGATAAACAATTAACTTTGCTTTTGTTTTTTTAGCATAAGCTAATGCGTATTCAAACGCATTATACGATAACTCAGTAAAGTTGGTAGGAAATAAGATATTCTTCTTCATGGGGATACTGTTTTAGTTAAGACTGCATTAAATACTTCACAAAAAATACCAAGGCAATGCTTACAATAAGACCCAATCCTACTTTCAACAAGTCGACTGCTAAACTTTTAAACATTTTAGTTCGGCCTTCCTTGCGACGCAACATGATATTAATAGCGATTTCACGCCCTGCTAAAATACCAATAAACACCCAAGTTGTGCTCATTGGAACATCATTTAGTTCTTTGAAATAAAAGAGAATAATACCATACGTAAAATCAATAATTGTTGCAGACCTTACATCAACGGTATTTGTTTTAGATTTAACAATACTCTGAATCGCCCCCCCTTTAGACGCAATAATGTAGGCAAGCATCCCTAAAATGACAATTAAGGATAAGCACATGGTAATACCATTCATTTCACGTGGCAAATAAACATAAATGTTAGCAAAATCTTGAATAAGCCATTGTGACCATAAGAAACCAGTTGAACACCATTGAAGAATTGTCCAATAAGTATTCGATTTCCTAGTAATAGGGTGCTCTATAAACCTTTTTTCCAACACTTTAGAAATGAAAAAGTACAATATTAGCGCTGCTGAAAAAGCGACCAAGTAACCTGTTATTGACTTTGTTACCATACTGGTCAAATTCTTTTCATTAAAAAAAGTAAGAATAAGGAAAGAAGTACTCACAGGAATTCCTGTTCGAGTTAACAACATCAAAATAATAGGGGGTAACAAATAATACCATTCAAAACTCTCAGGCATTGGATATTTATCCAAACGGCCATAAGATACGTCCCCATCATATTGAAAATAACCATAAAGTAAGGTTACACTTAAAATTATTCCTGCAAAAAGCCATAGTACCCACCAGCGTTTCCGTTCATTTGAACTTAAAAAGGTACCTAAAGTTTGAATGGTGTCATTACCAACAACCGAGTACGCCGCTAGCGCAAAACCTAAGTACATTACGATTGAAGAAATATCCATTTTTTTGGCAAAGTTCTCACAAAAGAACTACTTATAAATTACTCTAATGTTTATTTAATGTTAACGATAAATTAATAATCACTTTGTTTATTAAAATTAGTCATTCTAAAATCATTCATCTCAGAGATAATAATTACCGGAATTTAAGCGTGAATTCTAAACTTATCCTCATATTTGCAAACCGTAGAAATGGAGCAGCAAAACCATCATAAACCGCCAACCGATTCTATTTTGACTCGCTGGTCAAGAAAACTTCAAGAAAGATGGGGTGTTTCTGCAAACCGTGTATTTATTATTTTGGTTGTTTTTGCTTTCACTGGTATAACGGTTCTGCTGCTTAAAAGACCCGTGGTTGATTTTTTTGCAGGCGAAAATAATCCAGCTTTATTATTTTCTATTCTATACTACATTTTAATTCTTCCTATTTATAATTTAATTTTATTGTTTTATGGCTTTCTATTTGGTCAATTTAAATTTTTCTGGAATTTTGAAAAAAAAATGATAGATAGAATCTCAAAGCAATTTCGCTCGAAAAAATAAATTATCGACAATTCGTCACACCTTTTTTACAATTCATCATATTCTATTTTTTAGTCTATCCAATTGCCTTCATATTTAACCTCATCAATTAAATCGATATGAAAGTAATTTTAACCTTGGTCATGTTATTTAATGTTGCCTCTGTCATTTCTCAAAACCAAATTTCAGGTTATATATCAGATAAAAAGGGGAATCGGTTAATAGGTGCAAGGGTAACTATTAAAGGCACATATGATGGTGCTATTTCTGATACTCTAGGAACTTTTAGTTTTATCACTAACGAACAAGATTCATTAACCGTTCTTGCACAATTTATGGGGTATGAGTCAAAATCAAGTCGTGTTTTTTTGAAAAATGATGATCTTAAAATAGATTTTATTTTAAAGGAAAAGTTTAATGAATTAAATGCTGTGACTATTACTGCTGGTGCTTTTGAAGCAGGAGATAAAAAGAAGGCCAACTTATTAACTTCACTTGATATGGTTACTACACCAGGTGCTAGTGGAAACGTTGTTAATGCCCTTCAGTTTTTACCTGGCACAAGTCAAAACGGGGAATCTGGAAAGTTATTTGTTCGAGGTGGCTCGAGCAATGAGAGCAAAACATTTATTGACGGCACATTAGTGCATAATCCGTTTAATGCATCCGCTCCAAACACAGCAGTAAGGAGCCGGTTTAACCCTTTTATGTTTCAGGGAACTATTTTCAGCACAGGTGGCTTTTCTGCAGAATATGGCGAGGCCCTATCATCTGTTTTATTACTTGAAACAAAAGGTATTCAAGAAGAAGATCAGCTAGACATTTCTATTCTTTCAGTCGGTCTAGGCTTAGCTGGAACAAAAAAATGGAATCGTTCTGCACTCACTGCCAGTATTGATTATTCCAATTTAACGCCCTATATGAACATTGTTCCTCAAGCTATACTATGGGATAAAATGCCAGAGACAACAGAAGCCGCTCTAAGCTATAGGTTTAAAACAAAAAAAGGACTCTTAAAATGCTACGGCAACTATTCCGAATCTAAATTCAACTTGTACGAATTTAATATAGATAAGGATCAAAATGATTTTTTTAGGCTGAGTAACAAAAACGGATACATGAATAGTTCATACAAAACAACCCTTGGCGAAAAATGGGTGCTTAATTTACAAGGAGCATTAACGAGTTATGAGGAAAACATTTTTATTAATAATAACCATGTTATTGAACAAACTATTGGAAGTCACTTAAAAACTAAGGCCGTAAGATCGTTTGGGAAGCAACTTAAATTAAGTACTGGTGCGGAACTGCTTACCACCACTTTTCGACAAACCTTTAAATCTGATCAGTCAAATATCAGCCATGATTTTATAAACAACCACTTAGGTAGTTACTTAGAGATTAATTGGTACTTATCAAAAAAACTAGTAACAAGGTTGGGAGCCAGATTAGACCACTCCTCCTTACTCTATGATACAAAACTATCTCCACGGACCTCTATTGCCTATCAGTTTAATCAAAATAACCAGGTATCGTTTGCCTATGGTATGTTTTACCAAACACCTGATAACTCGTTTTTACTTTATACAAAAGCTTTGGATTTTGAGCAAACCAATCAGTACATGATTAATTATTCCTACACAAAAAACAAACGGTCATTTAAGGCTGAAGCTTATTATAAGCCATACTTTAATTTAGTAAAATTTGACACTAAATTACCATTTTACGAAGCAAATTATTACTCAAATAATGGAAGTGGGTCGGCTTATGGAATCGATCTATTCTTTAGAGACAAGAAAACCATTAAAAACGGAGACTATTGGATTTCTTATTCTTATTTGGATACTAAGCGAAATTATCTTGATTTTCCAATAGAAGCACAACCAAGATTTGCAAGTAAACACAATATTTCAATTGTTTACAAACACTGGATACGTCAGTGGAGAACATTATTTGGTGCCTCCTTTAATTATGCCTCCCCCAGAGTTTACAACGACCCTAATGAGACAGTATTCAATGGTCAAAAAATGAAGGCCTATCAATCCTTAAATTTAAATGCAAGCTTTCTTTACAGAGAAAACATTATTTTCTATGCCTCTGCCACCAATGTTTTAGGGTATAAAAATGAATTTGGTTATCGTTTTGCTACTACACCAAATGCCAATGGTGTTTACGAAAAACGAATCATTGCACCTCCTGCTGATCGTTTTTTTGTACTAGGATGCTTTATTACATTGAGTAAAAAAGGAGATAAAAACCAGCTCGATAAAATTAATTAAAGTTAGCCATACCATTTCATCTATGAAATTCTACAGTTCAGCTACTTATTATTTGATTACACTACAATCCTTCTCACCTTTACAATAAGCAACTAAAATTATATATTATGAAAACCTTATTTTTATCTTTTGTTTTATTAATAACCAATCAGGCACTTAGTCAATCTGATTTATTTAATTCTAAAATGAATGTAGCTTTAGAAAGTTACTCCAAGTGCAAATCGGCTCAAGATTATTTATCAACTGCATTCCAGTTTCAGCAAATTGCCAACGTTGAATCGGAGAATTGGCTTCCACAATATTACTACGCCATGTGCTATACAATGGCAAGCTATAATGTGAAATCTGACATGCCAGAACAAAAAGATGCTTATTTAGATGAAGCTGAAGAAAGCATCAATAAGCTTAAAATTTTAGCTCCAGATGAATCAGAGGTCTTTGCTCTGGAAGGGTTATTTTATACTGCCAGATTAAGTGTAAATCCAATGGAAAGAGGACAAAAATACTCAATATTAAGTCGAAAATCCGTTGGTATAGCGCTCGCTTTAGATTCAAATAACGTGCGTGCCAAACAGCTGTCCATTGCAAATGATTTTGGAACCGCTCAATTTTTTGGATCGGATACAGAGCCTATTTGTAAAAAAGCCCAGGCACTCCTTTTGGATTGGGATAATTATGTCATCAAAAGTCCTTTTCACCCAAATTGGGGTAAGGGATATTTAAAATCAATCGCTGAATCCTGCGAACCTAAACAAGAAAAATTAAAAAATGAAAGTGAAGCAGCGAATATGAACCATCCTTCCCTAACCGTTGAAATTGTGGGATTGTCATCTAATAATGGGGTAGTCTTGATTCAAATAAAGGATACTCGCGAAAAGGTAATACAGTCCACAAGAGGTTTGATTGAAAATCATAAATCGGAAATCGTATTCAATAATTTGCCGAAAGGGGATTACAGCATCTCATATTTTCATGACGCCAATAATAACATGACTATGGATAAAGATAAATACGGCCGACCAACGGAAGGATACGGATTTTCTAATAATGCTAAAGGCTTTATGAAAGCTCCTGAATTCAAAGAAACGATTTTTACTCTCAATCAGGATTTAAGTTTATCTTTAAAAACTAGAAATTAATCTGATGCGTAAAACAATCATTGACCCCTTTAAAAAATGGAGGCATTTTATCATTGCCAACCTTACACTTGGGCTCATTATTGCCTTGTTTACAACCAATGACTTTTCATTACTAGATTTAACATTTGGCATCATATGGTCTACTGCCATTTCGGTATCGCAATGGCTAGGGCATGCTTGGTTACAAACGCAAATTGCAAGACGATATAGTTGGGCAACTTATCCAAAACAGCGTCTTGTTCTTACTTTCATTTCTGTTACATTATATTCAATTCTGGCCTATGCCATTGTTCAAATTTGTATGCATTTGCTTGTATTTGGGAGTGTTCCTAAATATTTATACACCGTTAATCGATTCTGGACCATACCGGTGCTCATTTCGTTATTTATTTCAACCCTCATTTCTTCTATTGGTTTTTTTAGAAGTTGGCAAAAATCAGTTGTAAAAGAAGAGCAATTGAAGCGAGAAATGTTAAATTATAAATATGAAGCGTTAAAAAATCAAATTAACCCTCATTTTATGTTTAACAGTTTAAATGTTTTAAGTGAATTGGTTTATGAGGATCAACATTTGGCGGTTAAATACATCCATCAATTTAGTGACATGTATCGTTATGTTTTGGAAAGTAAAGACCATGAACTGAGGCCTCTCAAAGAAGAAATTGCTTTTTTAGAAAAATATGTTTTCCTTCTAAAAATCCGCTTTGAAGACAAACTTACAGTAAACCTTACGTTATCAGAAATGGAAGGTCAACTTATTGTTCCCGTTGCCCTTCAGTTATTAGTTGAAAATGCTGTTAAGCATAATGAAGTTTCATTGATGCATCCACTGGTAATTGATATTACTAACGATAAGAATTATATATCGGTTAAGAATAAAATACACGCTAAAATCGCTATAGAATCCTCAAATCAAATAGGTTTAAAGAATTTAGAGCAACAATATGCCTTTTTTAATGAAACAATTCAGGTTGAGCATTCTCGTGACATTTTTCAAGTAAAAATACCCATTTTAAAATCTGACATGCCATGAAAATTCTGATTATAGAGGACGAGAATAGAGCAGCCAGACGACTTCAAAAACTTCTTGGTATCATCAATCCTTCTTTTAAAGTTATTTCAGTATTTGAGACCGTAAGAGAAGCCATTCAATTTCTAAAAACAACTTCTGTAGACTTGATTTTCTCCGATATTCAATTGGCAGATGGATTAAGTTTTGAAATTTATAAACAAGTAGATATTACCTGCCCTATTATCTTTATTACAGCTTATGATCAATATGCTATTGAGGCATTTAATACCAATGGTATTGACTACTTATTAAAACCTATTGAACAGACGAGGCTTGAAAAAGCAATTCTAAAGCTCAAGGGTCTTCAACATCAACCAGTCATTAACCTTGAAGGTATATTAAAACATTTTGAACAGGATAAAAGGAGCTATAAAAAAAGGTTTATGATTAAAGTTGGTGAAAAAATTAAAACCATTCCAACGGACGATATCAATGCTTTTTACAGTGAACATAAAGGTACATATTTACTTACCAATACTGGAAGGAACTATGTACTAGATGAACCATTAGAACAAATTTCAAATCAACTCAATCCAAACTCATTTTTCAAAATTAGTCGTAAAGTTATTGTGAATATTCATGCCATTGAAGAAATCATAGCGCATTCCAATAGCCGTTTAAAACTTACAATTCCTTTTTTAGAATTGAATGAAGTGATAGTTGCACGAGAAAAAGTATCAGACTTTAAAATATGGATTGGGGGTTAAAGTAAGCGAATGCCTTTATCTTCAATTCTAATTATTTTCTGCTTGTAAAGACTACCAATCGCTTTTTTAAACGACTTTTTACTAATGCCAAATATGTGCTTAAGAGTATCAGGAGAAGATTTATCGGTTACCTCCATATAACCAGATTGAGACTTTAGCTTATCTAAAACAGATTGTGTAACTGCATCAATGTTGTGATAGCCTGCTTTTTGCAAATAGACATCAATTTTATCATCTTCACGTACCCGTTTTATATATCCTGTAATAAAATCTCCCCTCTGAATGGGTTTGAAGACTTCATTCTCATAAAGTAAACCCCAAAATTCATTGTTAATAATCACTTTATACCCTAAATCAGTTTTTGAGTAAACCATTAAACCTACCTCTTGATCTGTGACGAAATCAGGTGGAATTTGATCCAAATACTTATCTAATTTTGACGACCCAATGATTCGTTCAGTCATATCATCTAGTAGTATTTTAACAATCACTTTATCTCCTTGACGTAAATCTGCTTTTTGCTCAGCAAATGGCACTAATAAATCTTTAGCTAAGCCCCAGTCTACAAATGCTCCCATTGGAGCTGTATCGACAACTTCCAATAAGGCAATGTCATCTACCATGGCAAATGGAAAATCAGTAGTGGCTATTATTCTATCCTCCGAGTCTAAATAAATAAAAACATCTACAGATTCACCAATAACGCATGCTGGGGTAATGTAGCGTTGAGGTAACAATATTTCTCCAAAATCTTCCCCTCCATCCAAGTACATTCCAAAATCAACCTCTTTAACTATTTTAAGATGATTTACTTTTCCAATACTAATCATATTGCAAATATACCATTCAATCAATTAATGCAACCAATTATTTTGAATCAATAACATTTTAGAAAAAATCGTCATCTTTAGACCTGTATAAAAACATAATTTATTGGTTTTTATTACTTTGAAAGTTATAGAGATACAATTACTTTTAATTTGAATAAAATTAATTGTTATGAAAAACCTGTATTATATTGTTATTTTTTTCGTTTCCCTTAACGGATGGGCCCAGCACGAAGTGCTTAACGAAAATCAAGTCCGCGCTAAAATCAACGCCAGCGGCATTTTATTTACAGAGAATATTGCAAGTCGAGCCAGTTATGAAGTCCCCAAAACTATAGATGGATCTGGTGCTGACCTTATTTTTGCAAGCAGTTTTTCTTACGGAGCGATTGATCTGAATGGCACTATTCATTTGGCCGCAAGCAAATTTATTTCTGATCCTAAGGATCTGTTTACAGGTCCCATTGCTATAGATTATAATAATTTACCTTACTACAATAGGTACAACCGTATTTATACTGTTTCTTCAAATGAAATAATTGCACATCAGCAAAACTGGAACAACCCAAATTATGCAATACCTCTTGATATTCTTTATTGGCCAGGAAATGGGAATACTACTAATGGTGAAGCTTCACTTTTAGCACCATTTGTTGATTACAATTCAAATAATATTTATGAACCTTTATTAGGAGATCACCCATATATAAGAGGTGATAAAGCTTCGTATTTTATATTAAATGATGCCGCCACATCACATGCTCATACTCAAAGCGATCCTTTAGGAATGGAGTTTCACTATATGATATATCAGTACGAAACCAATAATTTTTTAGACTCTGCAACATTCATTAATATTAGAATTGTTAATCGGTCGCAAACCTATTACAACCAATTTATAGTAGCTAATTATACTGATTTTGATATTGGCGGACCAGGTGACGATTACGTTGGTTGTTCAAGTCAAAAAAATATGATATTTGGCTACAATGGAGATGCCAATGATGATGCTCCTGCAGGAGGTTCTGTTTTATTTGGGGACAATCCGCCTGCTTGTGCCATACAATTATTAAATCACCAAATGGGAACTGCCTGTTACTATGCAAATGCAGCTGGTGTACAGGGCGATCCTAACACTACTATCGGTTTTTGGAGTAATATGAATGGAAATTGGTCTGATGGTAGTAGTTTCACACTAGGAGGAGACGGCTATGGCGGGACTACTCCTACAAATTACGTATTTGACGGTAACCCAAATGATTCAACCATTTGGACTGAGTTGTCAGAGAATAATAACCCTGGAGACAGACGTGCCTTTATGGCCTCAGAACCGATTGATAATTTTGCGCCAAATGACTATATCTGTTATGATTTTGCAGTACTTTATTCTAGAACAGGGGGTAATAATCTTTTAAATGTAAACGGATTATTTGATGTAGCTGATAGTGTTCAACTCTTTTATGATTCACAATCCTATTATTATTGTGAGCCATTATTATTGAGTAATAAAGAATTGGTTAAAACTGATGATGACCTAAAAATTTACCCTAACCCTGCTCATGATCAATTTAGTGTTTCAATTGAGGGAAATTATAGCCTGGAGATTTATGACATTTCAGGAAAGCTAGTTACATCATATCAAAATCTTAATTCCAGTGAATATTTGCAGGTACCCAATGAATCAGGGGTGTATCTAGTAAAGGTAATTCAAAACGAAAAGCATCAAACTCTAAAACTTTTGGTTGAATAAATAGTTATCCCCGTTTAAAAGCAGTCGTTTGTATTTTTTATTTGAGGGTATAAAAAAAGGGTCTTGAATTATCAAGACCCTTTTTTAATTAATAAGTAGATTACCAATATATTTACGGAACAATTTTTGATGCATATTCACTATAAACTCACTCTATGAAATATTTATACATTATCTTATTTACAGCAATGAGCAATCATGCCATTACACAAGCCATTTTATTAGGCTATAATAATGTTCGTGCAAGAATTGACCCCAATGGCTGCCTTTTTTCAGAAGCATCAGCTAATAGAGCCTCTTATGAAGTCCCAAAAACTTTCGACGGCTCTGGACCAGATGTTATTTATAATAGTGCCTTTTGGGTAGGTGCAAGAGATCAAAACGGAACGGCAAGGGTCTGCGCAAATAAATTTATTAACGACGCAAAAGATTTCCGAAAGGGACCCGTTGCAGACAATTATAATGACTTATCATTTATTAGCAAATATGACAGGGTGTATTCAATATCAAAAAGTGAGATTGAAAGTCACCAGTTGAACTGGAATAGCCCAAATTACACAGTACCTACCAACATACTAGAATGGCCAGGAAACGGGGATGTTGCAAATGGAGAAGCATCCATTTTAGCCCCTTTTGTTGATTATAATAACAATGGAATTTATGAACCGCTATTAGGAGATTATCCGCTAATAAGGGGAGATAGAACTGCCTTTTTTATCATGAATGATAATGATGGCACCCATGCACTCTCTGGTGGACTTAATCTTAATATGGAGTATCATTTTATGCTTTATTAATACGCCACAAACGATTATTTCAATGACATTACATTCATGAGCTTAAAAGTGATTAATAGATCTCAAGAAACATACGACCAATTAACGGTTGCCAATTACACTGATTTTGACATTGGTGGGTTTAATGATGATTTTGTTGGTAGTTCCTCTGCAAAAAATATGATTTTTGGTTACAACGGTGATAATTTAGATAATTCAACCATTGTTAGCACATTTGGAGTAAATCCTCCCTCATGCGGTATAAAATTGTTGAATCATCAAATTGATGTTGCTGGATTTTATAATAATGGTGGTGGCGCTCAGTCGGACCCTGCCTCAAATGCTGATTTTTGGAACTATATGAACGGCCGCTGGTCAGATGGGTCAAGTTTCACCTTCGGAGGTAATGGATATGGTGGCACAACTCCTACTCAGTTTTTATACGACGGCAATCCAAATAATTTGAATGCATGGACGGAAGTTTCAGCTCAAAACACTCCAGGCGACAGAAGGGGATTTATTACAGCTACTCCAATTGATAATTTTGCACCTGGTGATTTTATTTGTTATGATTATGCCATACTTTATTCCCGAACAGGTGGAAACAACTTATTGAATGTAAACGGACTGTTTGATGTGGCAGATAACGTTCAATCATTTTATGATAGCCAAGCAGGCTATTTCTGCGAACCTTCAGTAGTTGGTATAGACGAATCATCAAATAAGGGCCATGCAATCAATATTTACCCTAATCCCGCAAAGCATCAATTTAGAGTAATGTTAAGTGGTAGTTTTAATATTGAAATTCATGACATGTCAGGTAAATTAATACAAAACATTGAAGGTATTAACTCAAATCAAGATATAGAAGCCCCTACAGAGCCTGGAATTTATTTAATAACTATTCATCAAAAAGAAGAGGTCAACACTCAAAAACTTGTTATACAATAAAATTAAATCTATTGTAGTTATTAAGATCGCAACAAAAAAGGGTCTTGAAATTCAAGACCCTTTTTAAATTCTAGTTTATTATAAATTATATAGTAATTAGTTGAGCTTTAGGATATAATTCCATCCACTTATCCAATTGTTCTTGTGTTTTTAAAGTAATTGTTGTTTTACTATCTAATTGTAATTTAAACTTAGGGGTAGAATTTTTGATCTCGTTAAGAATTTTTTCTACCTTCTCTTTGGTTTTCTTTCTAGCCATGGTTTGTAAATTTGTTTATCAAATAAACGCAAAAAGTTTAACAAAATTGGTACAAAAGGCGAATTATATACGAAAATTTCAGTTTTTTAACAAAGCTTAGTGTAATAATTTATACACAAGCTCCTTCATTAACGCTGAGCCTTCCACACCTGAAACACCTACTCCCTTTGACATTAAGTCATACTCACGGAGTATATTAAAATTTCGAGAAATGATCTTTGGTGGATGTTTAGATTTTTTTGTCAGTAGCTCTTTTGCAGGATAAGGATGGATTTTTAGGGCACTAGCGACATGACGAGGGTCATTCGTTTTTAGAAAATGTACTTTAAACAAACGTTGATAGAGATTGAGTAAGCTGGATACTACAACTGTAATGTGCGCTGCTTTGGGATTTCTGTGAAAATACTCAATGATTTTAATGGCTTTTGGGAAATCAGTATCCAACACTGCATTTACCAGCTCAAAAACATTATAATCTTTACTGATACCAATATTCTTTTCTATATCCTTCCCTGTTATTTGAACACCCTCTTCAACCAATAGAAATAACTTTTCTAATTCATTCGATAAACGAGATAAGTCATTGCCAACAAATTCACATATTAGAGCAATGCCTTTGTCAGTAATCTGCTGATTTTTGCTTTGAACATAGGTTCTCACCCATTTGGGTAACTCATAGTCTTTTACTCCTTTTGACTCAAAAATGAGGGCATTTTTAGCCAAAAGTTTGTACATTTTGGAACGCTTATCAAATTTTTTATACTTGTGAGCAAAAACCAGAATGGTCTGAGGTGATGGCGCTGAGAAGTATTGTTCAAAGACCTCCCATTGACTACTTTTTTTAAACTCTTGCGCTTCTTTTACAATAACAACCTGACGTTCTGCCATCATTGGCAATCGAGAGGCCGTATCAACTACTTGAATTGGCTGAGTATCTTTGGCGTATAGAATAGTTTGGTTAAAGTCTCTTTCACTTTCATCTAATGCATTATTTGAAATATAATTAACTATTTCATCAATATAAAATGGCTCTTCTCCATGGAGAAGGTATATTGGATGATAGTGTCCGCCTTTTATATTTTGAATAACGTCTTGATGTGTCACTTTATTTTTACATATTTTTGATACCAATTGATATAAAAAGTATCTTTTATTTCTTTGTTATGCAATGGATCCGGAAAGCTAGTTGCTCCTTCGCAACCTTCATTTTTTAATCGATATGGAATAATATCAGAAAATGGAACAGCCCACCTGCCATCTTCAGTATATACGAAGGTATAGTTTATGCTAATGGTATATTCAACAGTATCATTCATTCCTATCACATTATAAGCGCTGGCTCTTACTTTACTGTCTAGTTGACCAATCCGAATGGCTTTCACCTTTACACTCTTTTTTTTCGAATTATAATCACATGGAATAATATCTGATTTTAAAACACGCAATAAATAGATTTCAGAATCACTACAACAATCGCAATAATCTAAAATAATAGGGTTTTTAGCCAGGTATTTTTTGACTTGTTTAGCTTGTTGCTCATTGATATCTTCCCACGGGTCAGCAAGCAAATTAATACTCATAAGTGAAAGACATATGATAAGGATTAGTTTCATCTTATTTTTTTCTGAAGAAAATACGAATAGGCACACCTTCAAAATTAAATCGTTGACGGAGCTTATTTTCTATAAACCGTTTATAGTCTTCCCTAATATACTGAGGTAAATTGCAAAATAGCGCAAAAGAAGGTGAAAATGTTGGTAATTGCGTCACAAACTTAATTTTGATGAACTTTCCTTTTACAGATGGTGGGGGATTTTTTTCAATGATTTCTTGAAGGAAATTATTCAGTTCCGAAGTTGGAATTTTTTGAATTCTATTTTCGTAAACATCCATTGTTTTTTCGAGTGCCTTGTGTAAGCGCTGTTTTGTAACTGTAGATGTGAAAATAATTGGCACATCATTAAATGGCGCTAAATCAGCCCTCAATTTATCTTCATATTCTTTAACGTATTCTGGCGTTTTATCTTCAATCAAATCCCATTTATTGACCAAAATCACAACGCCTTTCTTATTTTTTTCAATAATATAGTATATGTTCAAGTCTTGTTTTTGAAGGCCTTCAGTCGCATCAATAATTAAGATACAAACATCTGAGTATTCAATGCTTCTGACCGAACGAATGACAGAATAATACTCAATGTCCTCATGCACTTTGTTCTTTTTTCGGATCCCTGCCGTATCCACTAGTTTAAAATCAAATCCAAAGAGATTAAAATCTGTGTCAATTGAATCCCGTGTTGTACCAGAAATATCGGTTACAATATTCCGTTCTTCACCAGTAATGGCATTTACAAAAGAAGATTTGCCAACGTTTGGTTTACCGACTACGGAAATTCTTGGAATATCAGATTCCTCAACTTCAGCGTCATCTTTAAATGCCTTAACTAATTCATCTAATAAATCACCTGTTCCCGATCCATTGGTTGCAGATATCTGATGCACTTCACCAAGTCCATAATTATAGAATTCAAACGCATCATTAGCGCGTTCTGCATTGTCTACTTTATTAGCCACAACAAATACTGGTTTTTTAGATTTACGGAGCAAAGAAGCGACCGCTTCATCCAAATCAGTAATCCCCACCGTAACGTCTGATACAAAAACGATAATGTTGGCCTCATCAATAGCAATTTCAACTTGTTTTCGAATCTCAGCCTCAAAAATATCTTCTGAGCCTCTGACGTATCCACCGGTATCAATTACACTAAAGCTCCTACCATTCCATTCAGACACACCATAAATCCGATCGCGTGTTACACCGCTCATTTCTTCAACAATGGCACTTTTTGACTTCGTCAGTCTGTTAAAAATGGTTGACTTTCCTACATTTGGTCGCCCGACTATTGCAATTATATTTGACATGACTTAATATCCGTGTTTCTCTAATTTATTATCATTTTGGCGCCAATTTTCATCTACTTTCACAAACAGTTCTAAAAATACTTGCTTGCCAATAAATTTTTCAATGTCCTTTCGGGCGTCAATTCCAACGTGTTTTAATTTAACCCCTTGGTGACCAATAATGATCCCTTTTTGTGTTTTTCGTTCCACGTAAATAATGGCACGAATCCGCACTATTTTTGACTCTTCTTTGTATTGTTCAATCTCCACTTGAGTAGAATAGGGAATTTCTTTCTTATACTGCTCAAAAATCTTTTCTCTAATGATTTCACTAATGAAAAAACGAAGTGGTCGATCAGTTAATTCATCCTTTTCGTAATACGGCGGGGCCTCAGGCAATAAAGAAATAATTTTATCCCAAATCATTTCTACATTAAAATTTTCCAAGGCTGAAATAGGTAAAATGTCTGATTTTGGCAAAATATCTGCCCATTGCGATACTTTCTCTTCTAGTTTTGATTGGTCTCCTAAATCAATTTTATTAACCAACACAATAATAGGAATACTTGTTTTTTGGAGGCGTTCCAGTGTTTCAGCATGCGCCATAGTGGCTTCAAAAATATCAGTCATCACCAATAAAACATCAGCATCCTTCAAGGCTGAATTGACGAATCGCATCATATTCTCGTGCAGTTTATAATGGGCATCTAACACGCCAGGTGTATCAGAAAACACCACTTGGTATTCATCTGTATTCACAATGCCTAATATTCTATGGCGCGTAGTTTGTGCCTTTGAAGTGATAATAGACAACTTCTCTCCTACCAGTCGATTCATCAAAGTCGATTTACCTACGTTAGGACTACCAATGATATTTACGAAACCCGATTTATGAGACATTTTTTAAAAATTAACCCTAAATTATTTTGTTTTGCAAAGAAACAAAATATATATTTGCACTCGCAATAAAACGAAAGTTATTTGACTTAAAGATATATTGCGGGGTGGAGCAGTTGGTAGCTCGTCGGGCTCATAACCCGAAGGTCATAGGTTCGAGTCCTGTCCCCGCTACTAAGGTGAAAAGCCTGCCTAAAACGGCAGGCTTTTTTCATTAATACCTTACCTACTAAGAGGCCCCGTAGTTTGCTTCGGCAATGCTCAGCACAAGCATTTCGACTGCGCTCAATAAAGGTGTTTCGGCTGCTCTCAGCACAGGCATCTCACTACGGGTCCAAGTATGGCCCCGTAGTTCAATGGATAGAATAAGAGTTTCCTAAACTTTAGATGCAGGTTCGATTCCTGCCGGGGCTACGATATTAGGTTCTCAAGGAAGAGAACCAAGATGTTGAGCGAAACAAAGTGGAGTCGAAGTAATTCCTGCCAGGGCTGCAAAATAAACTCAGAGTGGAAAAGAGTTCTACCTTTAGAAGAGAGACTGGTCTGGAACTTATAGTTATAATGATTATAACTATATTCATATTAATTATCAATTATTTAGTAAGGACTTGAAAGTATTTTCAATACATTTGTTCTAATTTAACTAAAGTGAATTAATGGAAAAATTTTTATTCGTTTTTATTTGCTTGAGCCAAATGACCATTTTCGGCCAAACTGTAATCTACAACCCTGTTCCTGATTCTATTGCTCCTTTTCCAACTTCAAGCTATAGTGATGTTGAGTTTTCGGATGTTGATGGAGATGGAGATTTGGATGCCTTGGTAGCAGGGTACGCTTTTCCAGATTACATTACCAATATATACAAGAATAATGGAAGTGGAAATTTTACCTCACTCCCAGTTTCACCATTTATAAAAGTTCAGTTCAGTGCTATTGCCTTTGCTGATATTGATGGGGATGGAGATGAAGATGTCGCTATTGCTGGGTTAACACAAAATACAAGTGCAAGTACCAGGGTATACAGGAATGATGGTTTAGGAAATTTTAGTTTTATACAAGTTAATATTAATATTGAAGGTGTTTATGGTGGAGATATAGCCTTTGCTGACGTGGATGGTGATGGAGATCAAGATTTAGCAATTGCTGGTTTTGACGATTTCAACAATGAGATTTATAAAATTTATAGAAACAATGGCGTTGGACATTTTACACTTCATGTACCACAGTTTCAAAATATAGTATCCTCAGGTCAGTCGATTGATTTTGCAGATGTTGACAATGATAATGACCAAGATTTATTGATTAGTGGTAGGGCCAATACTAACATTCATGTTACAAGAATTTATAAAAATGATGGTTTTGGAAATTTTACTCAATACCAATCTGCAGCTTTACCAGGAGTTAGCACCCCTGAAGTAGGTTTTTTTGATGCCGACAATGATGGAGATCAAGATGTGTTTGTCACTGGGACAAATAGTTTAGGAAGTAGAATATCAGACTTATACTTAAACAATGGTATAGGAGGGTATACGATCGCTCCAGGCCATCAATTTACTGGAATAAAGAATGGAACTATCGACTTTGCTGATGTTAATGCAGATGATAAAATTGATATCATTTTAGCTGGTTGGAGTTCAAATGGCCCTGATATTTGCAAACTTTATCTCAACCAAGGGAATGCTTCATTTATTGAGGACCCAGGAAACATATTTCAGGGGTTTGATAGCGGTTCTATTGCCTTTGCTGATGTAGATAATGATGCTGATCAAGATCTACTACTGATTGGCAACGTTTGGAATAAATTATACTTAAACAATGGCTGTTATGCCTATACAGATGTGATTGTTACCGATCCTATTTTAACTTCAGTCGCAATTCCTAGTTATGCTAATTTTCAATGGTTAGATTGTGATAATAATTTTCAACCGATTCCTGGTGCTACAGCCCAGTCTTTTCATCCTAATGTAAACGGTAATTATGCTGTTCAGGTTACGGGGAATGGATGCAGTAATATATCTGCTTGTTTTAATATTAGTACAATTAGTACTGCAAGTAATGATTTTATATCTTTCGATAAATCAATCCAAGTTTATCCTAACCCAGTAACAGACTTACTAGCAATTGACCTTACTTCTACATCTGGTGAAGTAGTTATTCGAATCTATGAAATAAGTGGTAAATTAATACTTAGCAGAAAGGTGAGCCATTCTGGAATTTATTTCGAAAAAGCAGACTGGCAACCAGGTATGTATTCCGTTGAAATAATAGATGGTAAAAATTCTAAAAGCTTCAAAATAATAAAACCTATTTGATTTCAATTTGTTTTATGCAATGCTGAGACTTTGAGTAAATTTGCAAAAAGTAAGCTCCTATTCTTAAATTATTTAAGTCCAAACTAATCAAGTTCTCAGCATTTACTATTTTTTGTTCACAAACAATACTTCCTTTAGCATCATATATCTCTATTGTCAAATCACACAATATATCAGTTGATTGTACAATATTTAAGTTTCCCTCAGTAGGATTAGGGTATACTAACAAGCTATCACATTGTATAGTTTCACAGTTTAAAGTAGTATCCATTAATAACTCAACTTCTTTTACAAATTCAATGCAATTTGATGTATCTATGCATTCATTTTGCCTAATCTCAACAGCATAAAACCCACTTTTTATTGGTTTAAAAACATTATTAATTTCATTGGTGATAGGATTAAAAAAATCTTCACAATTTAACCATTGATAGTTTGCACTATCAGCAAAAACAATTAAAGAATCAACGGAAACACCTATCTCAAAATCCACATTTCGTATTGTCAAGTCAAGTTTTATAATACTATCATAACCATTCTGGTTTTGTTTTAAAAAAATAGCTGTATTATTACTTTCAACATAAGTATTCCCATCAATCCATGTATACTGTTCACACGCCACTATCGAATCAGTTCTTGTTTTGGGATCGAATAGGTCACTATCAACAAAATTAGGAAGTCCTGAAACGCTGTAATTTGAGCCAAAGTTGACATTACTTAAAGTATAATTAGCAGATCCTGATAAATTGTCTGGATCATTTATTACACCTAACTGATTTTTAAAAGCCCTTGCAATGTATATTTTTGAGTCAGGTCCCAATTGCATTTGAGATCCGCTAGAACCTGGTAAGTTAATTCCAGAATTGGTAATATTATTAGAAAATAAATCATATTTCTTGATTACACTGCTACTTCCATATGGCAACAAATAGAGATACCTACCACTTCTTGAAAATGCATTATGACAATAACCTACTCCTCCTAAATAGTAGGCGTTTGAAATAATACCCGTTTGATTATCAAAATCAAAAATCTCGTACCCATAAGATATTTTATCTCCTTGAACAGAAACTTTGATAGAATGTCCTGGGTACAAATCCATTCTACCAATATTTTGAGTTCTTGAGGCCGAAATGCCGTTTTCAGTTATTAGATAAATAATAAATTTATTAGTAGAATTGAATGTTGAACTTGTTACTATCTCTCCTTCATGCACTATTAACCAATAGTCTACTCCATTTGCATGTTTGGTTCCTGAGATTCCTTCTGCCAAAAAAGGAGTTGCCGGCGCAAACATTTGCACCCCAGCACTTATAACTTCTCCAAGTCCATTGTCTAGCGACATATCAATTATCGTATATGTTAACCCCTTATATGTTGGATTAGAATTATTGGGTGCTATATCATCTATTGTGAACATGTAATACTCATGATCCGATCCAGGTATTGGAATTACTAGTGATGATTGAACGGATGCTCCGTTGCCAGTAATATTTTGAATATTACCATTGGGCATTACGTCATGATTTGCATTTTTAATGTAGCCTGATGAAAAAGTACTCCCAATGCCATTAGAATAAAATAACAAATTACCATTCTTATCCGAAAATGAAATGCATCCTTGATCAGCATCAGCCCCTGAAGTATCTGCTAATGCAGCTTGTCCTGATTGAAAGGTAATTCCTGCATTTGATCCGAAATGCCAATTATTAGCATATCCGTATTGTCCAAAAGTAAATTTAGAAAGAAGTAAGATATTTAAATAGCAAAATAATTCTATAGCTTTAATTAATTGTTTCATAATTCTTTAACTACGTATAATTAAGATATGAAAACCATAAGAATTACTGGTTAACTTACTCAATAACGATTGGCTGTTTTTGTATAAAATCATCTCCTTTCAATTCTAGGAAATATATGCCCGATTCAAGCGAGGTTATATTAAATTGAATCTCTTTTAAAGTACTAAATTTTCTAGATTTTACAACTTGTCCTTTCGAATTAAAAATAGTCAAACTAATATCATTAAATAGTTGATCTGAAACAACATTAATATGATCTGACGCTGGGTTAGGAAAAATAATAAACTCGTTGTTTGGCAAATCCTCTTCCAAATTTGTAGTATTAATATTTATATTTACAGTAAAGCAAGAAGTAGTATCAGAACAACCGAGTCTACTGACAATCAGAGCATAATTTCCAGTTGTATTTGGGGCCAAAATTCGGTTAGTTTCATTTGGCAATGGAGCATATCCATTATCGCAATTCACCCATTGGAAAGAATATGAACTTCCTACACTATTAGAAATTAAACTATCTGAACTTGTAGTTACACTAGTATCAATATAAACAACCGTGGCATCAAAAATCACTATAGAATCTGTGCCAATTGAAGATTGCGCAGTGTCTATGTATATTCCTGTTTGTGGGTTTGTAATAATCATACTACCAACTATTAGAGGTTCATTTGGGCAAACTATTCCGCCAGTGTAATTAGTTCTTTTTAATCTTGCAATGTCCGAAGCAAATGTTCTATGAATACCATAGAAATTACCACCTACTATCAATTTTCCATCAGATTGAATCCCGGCAGTTCTCATATCATTAGCATAATGATGTTCGTTAATATCGAAATATGGATCTCGATTTCCATCCTCATCCATAATGAAGCAACCCTTTATATATGCTGTAATATTAGCAACGTCTAGAAAACGACCTAAAACCAAAATATTATTATTGCCAAGTTTTTTAAGTCCGTAAACTACATCAGTCCCTGAATTATTTGGTACGGTAGAATGTTCACTCGAAAAAGAAGAGATATATACTCCATTACTGTTTGTTTTTGTGATATAATGAGAACTTCCTCCTGCTGCATTCGACCACTTTCCTCCTAATATATAATTTCCTTGTGAATCTTCAATAAAGTCATAAATTATTGGAGAACCAATATTATTGAAGGTAGGATCATAAGTACCTGAAGAATTTAATTTGGTCACTTCATAATCGTAATTTTCATCATATCTTGATATCAGTATTTTATTTCCTGAAACTAGCTTAACCTTAAAAACCCATCCTTTAAAGCTTGAATTAGTAGGAGGTGTAATAGGAGAAGAAAACGTGGGATCGATAGTCCCATTTGGGTGGAGACGAACAATATGATAATAAGTACTACCACTAATACTGTAATCAAATCCACCTCCAATGAGAATTTTGTCATCATTTTGAACGTCAATACTAAATACGGTTCCATCAATATTTAATGGTGTGAATGTTAAATCTATTGTTCCATCTGCATTCAATCTTGCAATATTTGACATAGGATGACCATCAATTGCATCAAATTTTCCGGCAACTAAAATCTTTCCATTATCTAAAACATGTACATCATACACTTCAGAAGCACAGCCTCCATTGCATCCATGCAAAGATATACCTGTTCCTAAATTATTTACAAAAGCTGTATCTAAATATCCGTTCGCAAGTAAGCGGCCTACTTCAGAAACTGGGATTTCGTTATAAGCCGATATACCTGCCCCTCCGAACACAATTTTATTATCAGGTTGTACGTCTAAGTCGTATACACGAAATCCATTTGCACCATGAAATTTTTTTGTTGTAGTACCATCAAGATTAATTTGCGAAATATTAATACATGGAATAGATAAACTTGAAAAATAAAACTCAAAAACTCCACCAAAAAGTAATGTGTTATCGTCGGTCTCAATAATTGAACTAATAGTTCCATCTATTTGTTGGTTTATATTTAAGTTAAAAGTTGTGCTTGGATTACCAAGCGTGTCGAAAGCTTTAAAATAGTTGGTCACGTTGTAATAATCTTTAAATTCTGTAACAGCTATTATTTCATGGTTTGAAAGGTATTTAATATCTCTAATAATATTGGGATATACCGCTGTATTAAAGCTAGGGTCAATTGACCCATTTATATCCAACCTACTAACAAGTCCATTGCTAGCAGTTATCACCTTGTTATCAGGCTGAATTTCAGCCACTTCTGACCCAGAAAGCATCAAAACATTAAATGATAAATCCTGCTGTCCATTAGGTAAGAGCTTTACATAACCATTATTAAACGAAAGGTTATTCGCAGTAAATTCTCCAGACAAAAAAATAGATTCGTCACTAAAAAGGTCAATATCAGTTATCTTATTATTTAAATTAATAGTATTATTAAACACGCTATCAATTATACCATCATTTGTAAACTTTGATATATAGTTACTATTGAAACCATTTATGGTATTGAAATGACCTCCTATAATGATTTCATCATTTAATAAAATTTGGATTTTATTTATTTCTGGAGTTCCCAAAAAAGCAGACAACTGAATTTGATTAAATGATACATCTACTAAGCCAGAAGGTAATAATCTTATGATATTAGTTGAAATACCATTGAAAATTGAAAACTTACCAGCAATAATTATTTTGCCATCACTTTGGACACCTACCGCTTTAATAAAATCATTTGGACTGATTTCAAGCTGTTTAAATGATGTATCTAATGATCCGTCAGACATCAGCCTAAAAATACAATTAGCATTTACCCCATTGTAATTTTGAAAATCACCAACTGCAATTATTTTGCCATCAACCTGTTTAGCAAAATCAAATATTTCGCCATCAGTTCCTGTCCCATAATCAACATGCAAAGAATCGTAATAGTTAAAACTTATATCAACGTTTCCATGATTTTGACTAATAACGTGCAAAGAAGTAGCAAGAAACAGCGTAAAAATTAGGTTTTTCATATTACAAAAGTAGTTTATTTTTCTAAAACTTAACTAAGTACTCAATGTTAAACAAAATTGATTTTGAACTAAATGAGAATATTATTAGTAGTTTTGTATTTTTAGGTTTAACACCTTAATTATATGACCATCAACTATAAAATACTTTGGCTACTGATAATGTTTATTCACTTAAATGCGAATTCTCAGACAGTTAGTATTCCGTATTCAAATAACTTTGACAATTTAGCCACTGATACTGTTGGTTGGAGTCATTATGCTGATTCTGGCACTGATGATTGGGAAGTCGGTGATCCTAACTATTCTTGGTTCGGGTCTTCATACTCAAACCCAAATGCATGGAAGACCGACTTAGATAACTCTTATGCAACTTTTTCAGATAGATCTCTCGAAACACCTTATTTTGATCTTAGCGATACAATCACACCTAAAGTTCTCTCACTTTATCATAAAACGCGGGCTAGTTGGGCAAGTTTTAAAATTGAATATAAGATTGGCTCAAATGGCATATGGCTATTATTGGACAACACTGCCTCTCCTAAAAAAAACTGGCAGTCAGGGGGTAATGGATTTTCGAACACAACTCACTCATTCAGACATTCTAATATTAATCTTTCTTTTATTCAAGGGCAAGACAGCTTAAAATTTAGGTTTCGATTTGTTTCAAATCAAGGTACAAATAATGGAGGCTGGATGATTGACAATTTTTCAATTCAACCTGAATATATTAATGTTTATGCAGCCCAAGGAGATACTATAAGAAGTATACATAAATACTCCCCAAGTTTTAAAGTAGTTTCCGATTATATTTTTAGTAATCAATACAATCACTCATATTACTTTACAGATAGTTTTTTCTTTTCAACTGATAATATTTTGGATATTAATGATTTGTTTTTGGGCACTAATTCGCATTGGGAAAATGATACTGAAAATGACTACGATCACACGCTTAATCTTCCAATGGGTCTAAATGCCCTTCAACCGTATTATATATTTTATAAATATGATGCTAACAATGTGCTTGTCGAGAATAATGAATCAGATAACATAAATTACACGGTACTTTTATTAGATAGTATTTATGAATCCAACTATATTGAAGATTTTGAAGATAATGTTCAGAAATGGAATAATAGTAGAGGTGAAAAATGGAGCTTTGGCGCTCCTGATAATTGGCATGTAGAAAGCGCAAGATCTGGCAAAAATGCCTGGCTATCTGGTGAAGAAATATTAGGTAATGCTTCACTTTATATGCTTCTGGAGAGTCCTTTTTTAGATTTGACCTACTCAGTAAATAGCTCATTATGCTTTTGGTATAAAACATCTCGTAGTTGGGCTTCAAATAATTTTAAAATATATATGTCTGACGGTGGAATACATTGGTCTGGTATTACTAATTACAATCAAGTAAGCAATATTGTCAGAGAAAGTCGCTACTACGGCTGGGATTGTCATTGTGAATCAATTAGTAGTTATGACGGAGACTCAATAACTAGATTTGGTTTTTCGGCATACGGTGATATAGTTCCGACACAATTAAATCAAGTATTAATAGATGATATCTATATTGGAACCGCAAAACCTGATGCAGGTATTGGAGGAGAACGTGATAATCGATTTACAAGTAGTAGTCAAAGTTCTGATAACTTAACATATATGCTGTTTAATTCTGGTCTTGCACAACTTCCATCTACTACCACTGCTTTTTACTGGTCAAATGACAGTATTTTAGACGCTTCTGATGTGTATTTGGGTAGTCAAACCGAGCCTTCTATTTTAGATACAAGCTTTCTGTTGAGAACACTTAATTATACTAAACCAACTCTTATTGAAGGTGAATATTTTATTCTATACTCTTTGGATGACAGCTCAGTTGTGGATGAAATGCGAGAATATGATAACATAGGCTATTTTAGAATAAATCAAACCAATCAGGCAACCTTGCCTTACTACAACGACTTCGAGAGTAGCATAAACGGGTGGCGTCATAGTGCAACGTTTGGGAATGATGATTGGGAATGGGACATTCCAAATGGCATCATAATAGACTCTGCCTTTTCAGGTCAAAAAGCATTTATCACAGATGCTGATGATACTACATCATGGCGTTCAAGAATGCACTTATATACGCCAGTTTTTGATTTAACTGAATTACAAAATCCTGTTATGGAGTTTGACTTACTTAACGCATTTTACGGCTATAACAATTACAATTACTGGCCATACAATCTCGGTAATATGATGTATTCTATTGATGGTGGAAATTCGTGGCAACTATTAGACACGCCAACCGAATCCTACAAACGCTGGTACGGACAAATTGAAATTGATGAGATAACTGGCAATGAATCAAGATTTTCTCCTACTATTTCCTCTACTATATTGTATGACAAAAGAACTTCTAGCTTTAGAACTCAGCTGGACTACCAGGGTAGAGATTATGATGACAATACGCATTATGTTTTGAATTTGTCTCATCTACAGAATCAAACTCAGATTCAGTTTATGATTGTTTATGCCAATTTAGAGGCTCCATCTGAAGGTATGATGTTAGATAATTTTGAAATTAAGCAAGCAGCCAATGACCTTGTTGTAACAAGTAACAAAAAGTTAATGGTATCCTCAGCTGATGTTGAATTAAAAACGTTTTTTAGTGTGAAAAATGACAATAATCATTTGGCGAATGAATCTACTATGCGCGTTTATGTAAGTACTGATAGTTTATTAGGTGCTAACGATTCATTGCTTCATATTGAATTGATTCCCGAATTACACCCTTATGAAAAACATTTGGTTAATTTGGTCATGCCAACGCCATCAAACTACAGTCAATATAACTACCTTTTATATGAGCTGGACGCTTATCAACAAGTCCCGGAAATTAATGAAATGAATAATATTGGGTATTTGGAATTAAATATGGATACAGCCAGCCATTTTAACTACCCTGTCCTGTTCGATTTTTCAGATGAAGAAATTGATGGCTGGACATGGTGGCACGATTCACTTGGATCATATCACGGACACAGGTTTAGACATAAAAATGTTATAAAAGAATGGATCAGTAATTATACAGATAGTGAAAGTTGGTTTTTAGATGGAATGGCTAAAGTTGGTTACATTGGATGGAGTTCGTATCCTAACCATTATCTGGAACCACCCTCATTTGATTTTACTAATCTTGCTAAGATTAGTATGACTTTTGACTATATGAGTGCTGCTGGTGGCGGAAGTCCTATTGATACTCAGAGTGGTAACATATCTTATTCAATTGATGGAGGTTCGACTTGGATATTACTGGACTATTCCCAAGATCCTAATGCTCAAAATTGGTACCATCCTAATTATGGTTATAATTCACTAGGCGGGGATCTGGGTTGGGTATATAAATCAGATTGGACTCCTGCCGTATATAATTTATCATTTCTAGCTGGAGAGCCAAATGTCAGGTTTAGATATAGATGGCGATCAAAAATAAAAGGCTGCACAAGTTGTATACAAGGTTTTCGATTAGATAATTTTCAAATTGACGGGCAAAGCTCTGATCTAATAGCAAATAGCAGCCACCCTACTATTCCAATTGATTTTGCAACACAAAGTTCTCTAGCAATAAACTACACTATAGAAAATACTGGTGACATCAACAATATACTGTCAAAAACAGGTTTCTATTGGTCTACTGATTCTATTTTAGACGCAAATGACTTGCTATTAGGCTCTATTCAGGAACCTCCGCTCACCCTAAACTCTCCATATATTGGTACCTATAATATTAATTTTCCCTCACCTATTACTCAAGCTTGCTATTATATTCTATATCTGGCCGATTCAGATAATACAACAAATGAATCAAACGAATCAAACAATTTGGGCTGGTGTAAATTGGAATTCAATGACTCTAACGTGGTAGATTTAGAAATTATTCCAGCATTATCTCAGGTGACTACTAGTATTATTTACAGTGATTTTAATTTCGATTTTAATTTTATTAACAATGGAGATATGGATAGTGATTCTGCATTAATTTCTATTCATTGGTCAACAGATTCAATTCTAAGTGTTGATGATACGTTAATGATAAGTATAGATGAACCAGGAATTCAGCCTTCTGCATTTATTAGTCATACTGAAAATATTATTTACCCACAACCTGTTTTACAATCACCATACTACCTTTTAATTAGTACTGACGTCAATAATCAAAATAATGAGGTTGATGAAACTAATAATTTCATCTGGATTCAAATTCACTTTGACTCAACAGGCTTAGGTATAGATGACTATAGTGTACTTGACGTGTTTAGTTTGATAGCTGGTAAAGAAATACTTGAGTTAACTCATTCAGGAGAAAATGATGGCATGATAAAAGTAAGAATACATGATATTACTGGAAAAGAAATTCTTTCAAAGGAGTCTTTAATCTTAGCAAAAGGCATCATAGAAATTCAGCGACCGCCAATGGCAACTGGTTTCTACTTTTTAACTGTGCAAAAGGAGAACAAATATTACACCTTTAAGATTCATCATTATTCAAATTACTAGTTGTTAAAAACATTTTGTTTTTTAGTTGGATGCACGATCTCAATGGCTTGTGATTCAATAATTACTCAGGTAATCTGGTTTTAATTGTTTCAAATGCTCATAACTGCAGTCAAATGCGCTCTGTACAAGCATCTCACCACGGGACCCAAGATGGCCTCGTAGTTCAATGGATAGAATAAGAGTTTCCTAAACTTTAGATGCAGGTTCGATTCCTGCCAGGGCTAAGATAGTAGACTTGGAAGAAGGAGAAGCGCCGTGTTGAGCAGATAGAAGTCGAATTAATATGAAAAACGGAGATACATGTGCTTTAACCACTTCAAAAATTGATGCAGGGTTCTTCATTTAAGAAAAACCTACACAGGTTATACAGTATTGATCTAACTCTTGGTTGATACAAAAATCTCATTGATTCAAAAAGTATTATATTTTCTATAACTTTAAAAAAAGAATATCGTTGCACAAAATAATGGTACACTATTTGGTTATTAGTTGCCATATTTAAAATTCTATAGATATGAAAAAAATTACCTTTTTTATGATGATGGTGCTAGGTGTATTGTTGACTTCATGCACTAAAGAAGACTCTGCAGATGTAAACCAAGATAAGATTTACACAGAATATGAGCTATTCTACAATCAGAATGATGACAAAACATATGCATTAGCTCAGTTCCATTTTGGAGGTCCAACTGGAACATTATTAGAACTTGACTCTGCTGGTGCCAATGTGACTTTCAATGGTACTCAAATGCCTTACAACGTTTGGTGGGGAGCGCATATGCTTGAGTTTGCTGGAAATGTGACCACTGGTACTTTTGCATATACAAATACTGATGGTAATATTTTTACTAATAATGTTCCATCTGGAGCAGACTCAATTGCATATCCTTCTGGATTTGACACAATTACAAAAGGACAGGCTGAGACTTTTACTTGGGTGGGGAATGCTTTATCGTCTGATGAAAATGTTGGACTTTTCGTTGGTTCTTGGACGTGGGGTAATGATGCCCTATTCTTCACTAACGCAGTTGGTTCAACCAACATTGTGATGGGAGTACAAGCAAAAGCTAATCTTGCTGAAGGAAACTCTACTGTTTATATGAACAGAACATTAGAAGTTAATGCTGCTCAGGCACCTCCAACTCACGGTGGTGTGGTCAGATATAAATATAGACCTATCAATGCACAGGTGGTTGTAATTCCTTAATCTAGATATTAAATATCTACCAAGCTAACTCTTCCATCTAGGAGGCTCTAAAGAATATTATACAAATACGAAGAGCATGAAAATAAACGTTTCAAGTGCTACTCAGAAAATAAAGAAGATTAAAATGGAAAAATTCTCAAATGGCTTGAGATACCATTCGTTTTATCATTATTTTTAGCTCATAATTTGTCATTGTTTAACCACTATTCTTTTATGATAAGATATTGTCTCAATGCACCTTCAGACGCCACTTCTAACGTATAGACTCCGGAACTACCCTCTATTCTGAATTGATAGTTTTTTTGTGTGATTTTTCCTTCATCAAGTACGATTTGTCCCAATGAATTGTAAACTTTAATTGATAAAGTTCCTTCGGTGTTCTTAGCTAAAGTTACATCCCCTGTTGTTGGATTTGGAAAGACATTAATACTTACATTCGGGATAGTTTTATCTAGCCTAAGGCCTACTATTGATGTACAGTTTGAGGTATCGGTACAATTACCATTGCTTATTTCAACGGCATAGTCACCATTCATGGTAGCTGTAAAAGTATTACCTATTTCTCCTGATATTTTAGAATAATTATTGTTACAATCAAGCCACTGATAGCTTACACCGGATTGCAAAGGAGCGGTTAAAGTTGTTCCAGATTGACTAATCGTTTTGTCAAAATTAGTAACATCCAAATTTAAAGTAACTGTAGAATCACATCCATTCATATCTGATAACACGTGAACCGCCGTGGTATTACTTGAATAATAAACTACCCCATCTATCCATAATAAACTATCACAAACCGATAAACTATCTGTAGTATATGAGTTAGTAATTGTTAAGTTTAATGATATAATTGAATCACAACCTAACGAACTGACTAATGTATCTTTAGCCGTATTATTACTCGTATAATAAGTATTTCCATCTATCCAAACAAGGCTATCACAAGTTGTAATACTATCAGTACTATACCTGTTGATACAGGTCGTATTTTTGTACAATTTGGTAACATGTTGCCTTGAAATATTTTCACCTGATATAATAACATCTTTTTTATCATCAGTATCTAAGTTTGCTACAATGGCAACACCCTTTCTAAATTGGTCAAGAATGGTATATTTTTGCTCAGTAAAAATGGCAGTTCCATCATTAATATACAGCTTGGTAATAGCCCTACTCCTTCCATATCCAGTTACCAACATGTCCAAATCCATATCATTGTCAATATCCGATAACAAAACTGTTCCATATTCTGATCCAAGCACTTCACTCAAATAAGTAAAATTGCCTGAACCATCATTTAGGTATATTTTACATCTATCACCCCAAGCAGTACTTTGCCATCCCATTACAATGACGTCATTATCGTTATCATTATCAATATCTCCTATGGCTATAGAACTAACATAAACGTCAATAAAAGGGTCAGAAGTGAGTGAAAAATTGCCAGAACCATCATTGATGTATAAAGTGGTCTCAGGGTCTCCCGTAAATAAGCTCAAGCCAGCCATCACTAGGTCTAAATCATTGTCACCATCAATGTCTCCAAATTTTACAGCTCCTTTACTTATAAAATCAAGTGGAATGCCTGTTACCATTGTGAAATTCCCTGAGCCATCATTAATGTATAAGCTGCTGTGACTACCATTACCTGAACCAATCTCTCTCCCCGTAATTAAAACATCAAAATCATTATCGCCATCAATATCAGCAAATTCAACATCACCATCTTCTACATATACAAAGGGTGTTCCACTTACTAAAGAGAAAACACCCGCACCGTTATTTGTGTATAGTCGTGTTCGTTTATGACCTGACGTGAGCAAACCTCCACAAACCAATAAGTCCTGATCTCCATCTCCATCAATATCTGCAAAATCAGCCGCTGCATTTTGTAAAGGAAGAATGGATGTTGAATCCCAAGGTGTAAAGTTAGCGTGACCATCATTTAAATATAAATAAGAGTTATAATCAAAATTATAATTGTATCCCATTATAAAAGCATCCAAATCATTATCGCCATCAATATCAGCTAAAGCAACAAGATCTCCTCCATTAAATGCAGTACCAGAAACAAAAGAGAAGTGTCCTTGTCCATCATTATAATACATTTCCGCTAAACCAGCAGGCCAAAGTTCTCCAGTCATCAATATATCTAGATCATTATCACCATCTATGTCTGAAAAACCAATTGCCCCATTCGACGTAGATTTAAATACCGTATCTGCTAAAGAATGTGTAAAAACACCTGAGCCATTATTAGTATATAGTCTCGTATCGAATTGTCCAATAATAAAAAGATCTGCGAAATTATCACCGTTAACATCACCAAATGCTAAGCTAGATTTATCAGCACTTGCAATTGTTGAACTGGTGGAACTGGTAAAGATTCCTGATCCATTATTCAAATATAATCTGGAAATATTTTGACCCAGTTGATTTTCGCCGACAATAGCTAGGTCAGCAGTACCGTTATAATCTACATCTTGAAAAACAATATCTCCATTTTTCATTCCATCAAATACAGTATCGTTGAGTGTTCCGGAAAAATTCCCTAAACCATCATTCACATATAGCTCGGTAATCCTATCTAAATCGTTATTTTCACCAGAAATAATAATATCCATATCAGAATCATTATCTATATCGGCCACATCAATAGCACCGTACTTAATACTGTCGAATGGATTACCAGATGTTAATGAAAAATTGCCAAGACCATCATTTACATAAAGCGCTATTAATGCATCTCCACTGTTTGACCTTCCAGAAATAATTACATCAGAATCTAAGTCGCCTTCAATATCAATGAAGGCAACAGCACTTGCATGTACATTAATAAAAGTATTCGTTAAGTCTCTTGTGAAATTTCCAAAGCCATCATTAAGGTACAAATTACTTGAATTCGGATAAGAAGACGGTCCGTTGGGATAAGTTCCTGTAATTAAAACATCAAGGTCGTTATCGTTATCTACATCACTAAAATTTACTGTCCCTTGATCTGTACCCAGAAAGACTGAGTCAGACCAAACTCTTCTAAACCCAACACCAGCATCATTTCGATACACTCTAACAGAACGATCGCCAGTTCCGCTTAAACCTGCAATTATTACATCTTCATCTCCATCATTATCAATATCTCCAAATTGCAAATCTGAATCACTAACCGCCTCAAAATCGGCTATTAGATTATATGATGGAAGAAGCGGAGTAACCTGCTCAAATTCTACTTTTTGCGAAAAGCAAATTATATTAGAAAATAATGCAAGGTAAAGAACAATGTTTCGTATCATTTTTTAATTTATCTTATCGTTAGAGTATAAGGCTATTGATTCTAGTAATCAATTATATGGCAAAGGTAAGCTAAAAATACTTTATAGCATATTCTACACATATTAATTACTAAAACCACAAATCTGTATCTTGACAGCATCCACCTCAGATTCATTAATGATATGATCTCCACGTTAAAATCTTTCTTAGATCACATAGATTGCTCGTTGCTTTAAGTGAACGTGAAACTTACCGGATTTCAAGGTTCAGGCTAATCCGGTCAATGATAAAAGTCACTCATTTGTGATGAGAAGGGTCATTTTAATATGACTCATATGGTAGTAGATTTGTTCTGTATATTAATAGTTTAATTATGGAAATAAGTAAAGAAAATTTAGGATTTTGGGATAAAATATTTGGAAATGAAATTGAACACGCTCGATTTTCTGTAATTTCTGCTGCATTGATACTCGTAGGGTGTTTAGGTGGGATTGCAGTAGGATTAGGAGGAATAGATTCAACCGTTCAAATGGCCTTAATTGTTTTTCCTACTATGGCTGCACTATCTTCTTGTTTGGCCGTTATGCCAATGAGATGGATTCTTAATCTATCAATCAGTGCAATATTAATTGACACAATTATCATTATTTTCAACCTTATTATGTAGATCTTTCAATAGATTTCTTAGATACTAAAAAAGCCATCCTCTTAAAGGATGGCTTTATCTAAAACATAATTAAAAATTGGGAAATTAATCCTTTACTATTTTACCGCTATAAACACTACTGTTTATAGAATTTTTCAATTCAATAAAGTAGACACCTGTTCTAAATTCAGAAATATCTACTTGAAACTGGTTGTGTCCTTCTCCATTAAATTTATTTTGATAGACTAGTCCACCACTCATACTATATATTTTCAAATCAAAAGTTTCTAATATTGATTCATCATCCAAAACAACTGTAAAAATTCCAGATGTGGGGTTTGGTGATATACTTAGTTCAATGTGTTCTTCTTTTGGTTCAAAATAGCTAATTGGTTTCTTTTTCTTTGGTTGTGCAATAGGTTGATTTGGATCGTACGGTGCAGATTTTATGAAGGTGCCATTGCATACATCTATATACGCTCTGTACTGTGAATTACCATGCACTGAAAACCCATCTCCCATTAATACTTCCTCACCAGCCAGGTAAACTGCATCCGAATTATTCGATATTTCATTTACTGCCTCAATGGTATAATATGCCTCTTGCTCATCAATTGTATTATTGACTGCAGTAGGAAGATATAAATGTGGTTGACAGCTTAAGCAGAATGGCGAAGTATAAGCAAGATGAATCTGCGCATTATTATTATTCGGATCCACTCTATTATCAGTCCAAACAGGGTAAACCTTACCATCTCGTGCCGAAATACCAATATAATCGCCCATATAATGCTTTGCTGAACCTGGAATTGGCGTTGGCGTAAACGCAACATCACTCACTCTAAAGTCTTTCCAAGTGTTTCCTTGGTCACGCGATACTGCAACCCAAGTTTCCAATTCAGCCGGACCAACATCTCTATCATCATAAAAAATAACACTAAGTTCACCAGTTGTTGGATCACAAGTAATCCAGGGGAAAAACTGCTTATTACCTAGAGGATCTTGATTTACTCTTACTGGGTCCTCCCACGTAGCACCACCATTAGTTGATCTCGTCATATAAATGCTGATATCTGTTCCAATGTTATTATTGTTTGGATCACCTTCGTTTGCCCAAACTACATAAATAAAACCGCTCCCATAACCGAATTGTCTTATATCGACTGCCATGCAAGGAAAGGAATTTGTTCTCATATGTTTTCCAATTGGGTTCGTCAAATTATTCGGATTAGGGCTTGGTGGAGACCATCTAATGCCATTAATATTCGTGCCATTAACCAATGAAAAATTGCCATTATTCTCGATCCTACTTGCTGGCGCAAAAGTTTGTCCACCGTCTAAAGACTTAGCAAAACCAAGCGCATTTTCAGGCGGATGAGGCCAAACTTGAGAGCTTCCATCATAAATTGACCATACCGCGTATACTTCACCATTAGGTCCAGTTTGAATATTGACCCCTTGGTGTGTTGAAGTATTAGTTACATTAGGTGAGCATGAACTAAGACCTCCCGGATTTGCTGCACAACTAATACCAGAAGGTGCTGCTGTCCATGTAAGCCCTCCATCAGTTGACGTACTAAAATCAATTTCGCCATTATTAGGATTCACATTACTCCCCGTTAATTCAGTCCAAGCACAATAAAGGTTCCCAACATAGGGACTTATAGGGCTGTTGTCGACCCAGAGATGATTTTTATCAAGGATTGGAAGACTAAGGTTAGCACTTGAATTAAAACCATCCTTTATCACATGATCGGTCCATGTAGTACCTCCATTTATTGATTTAGAGATGGCTTGCCCCTTTTTTTTTGAAGGATCATTTGCAGATTCCGTATCAATGTATCCTACATAGTAATTTCCATTTAGATCAACTACTGCTGCTGGATCACCTTTGTTCTCATGGCCTCCAACAGCATTTATGGAACCTGACCAATTAGCGCCTCCATCAACAGATATAAGTGCATTTGCTGTTCCCGGAGAAACTGCTCCACCAATTGAATTATTAGAATTTAATACATATTGATTATTTGTAGGATTAACAAAAACAGTATTTTCGGTTTGCGTATTGACTCCTAAAGTAATTAGGGGGACATCCGGTGAAGATGCTGAACTATAGGGAGTTTCTATTTGTGTTCCTTTGTATCTTGAGACTGGAATCTCAATTTCAGGATTGGGAGCAACAAGACCCAATTCTACCATTTCCATCCAATACCTTATATTGTCGACTATAGGATTAACCTTAACCTGAGCATTTAAAAAAGGACAATACAATAGACTCATGAAAACAGGTATTAATTTTATAAAACTTTTCATAATATCTAAATTTCTTATTTGTCTCTTTCATCTAACCTATTCTCCAACTTATTAATTTGTTTTTGTAAATCGATAATGTACAAGGTCAACTCTTCTATTTTCTCTTGTTGGATTCTAGTCATATCGCCAATTTCAATACCACCTGCTTCAACCTCTTTCGCTGAAGGCACATTTGGTAAATGGCCGTTAGTGTTAATGAATGATTCTACTTCAAATAATGGTTTTAATTGGTAACTATCTTCAAAAACATAGTCAGCCCAATTGGTTCTTACTCTCACTTCATCAGATAGTAAACCTCCTCTAACATATAACGTGTAATGCAAAATATCAATATTTCCATTGTCGAGTTCATCTGGTGTTTCTATTGTACCAATAGCAACTTTACCTGGTCGCTCAATAGTTGGGTCTGCAGGGCCAACAAAAACACTTGGCGTTAGAGAATTATTGACGTTAAAGCCAATCATCAAAGAATTATCAATATTGTTAATAAGCTGTTGACCTGTAAACTTACTAACACCTGTGCCAATCACAAAAGAGGTATGTCCGGTAGCTTTTACATTTTTACCATAAGCCATAGTAAAATCATTTTTTGCTTCAGCCCTATGTCCCTTCGAAAATGAATAATAGGAATCCGATACACAATAAGTTCCAAAAGCCATGGAATAGTTTGATGTTGCCTGCGAATTCTCTCCGAAACACACAGAGGTGTAGCCAAAGGCTGAATTACTCATTCCTGCTGCAAACGCTGCGGATCCCCCGCCAACAGTATGATTATGTCCTAGAGCTGAAGGGTAGTTCCCGCTCGTATTATTAGATCCTGGAAAAACTTGAGCTGTTAAATCTGGTGATATTAATGCAACCATTATTAGTGCACCAGTTATGGGCTTAAAATTAAGATATTTTTTCATTGTACTATTTTTTCTATTTTGCCTACTCTAAATTTGGTTTTCGGCTTCCCCAAATCATTCCCGTAGCTACTGAGAAAATACATGTCTATTTCAAACCTTTTTACGAAAATCAAATTCAGAATTCCTACTATTCTTCAGAACAAAAAATAGAAAGATGAGCATTGAATTAAAGTTTAAGATTTAAAGGTTCACTCAAACTTAAGCAAAGAAAAAGAGCAATTTACATTTTACGACAAAGTCGTAAATGTTACCAAACTAGTATATTTGAGAATTAAATATTTAGTAAAATTTCTTCGAAGCATTGGGGTCTTTTGAGAAGTCCCAATTGTGTCGCTTTAAAGCTAAGACTCGAACGTGTCAAATTATCTCTATCTGATAATGGATGTAAATCCATTAAAATAGCGCTATCAATTTTTTTTGTTAAATATCTTTTGAAATGCTTGAATTGAACATCCGACATTAATTCTGAAGTTAATCCATTTTTCTCTCTGAACAATTTATTAAGCACTTCTAACTGCTCCTTGTTGGATTTATGATTATTAATTATGGACAGCAAAAACAGGTCTTTTGGGCTAAAACCGAGAGCCATTGCGTTTAAAATATATACTAATAGAGATATAAAGTTACGCTTTCCTGATTCTGGAGACTCAAACACTGCAATTATACCTTCAAAACTATTCCAATAGTGGGTTTTAGTCCAAACATCAAAATGTATCAACCTGTTTTCATTTGAATTCTTAGAACTCAAATAAATTTTACGCTCCATAGTGAATTTCATTGATTCCTGGCTATAGCCAGTTCTAAATCGCACTCTAAAATAGTCCTTATAAGGGTTAATTTGAATCCCTTTCAGGCTTGCAACTACAATAATAAATGATGTAATTCTTAAAACATGAATGATATCTTCTGGATGAAAAAGCTCATGAGTTGTATCAAGTCCGCAAATTCTTGCCAGATTAAACTCTTCTGGTTCAATTCCTAAAACATCCTTTATTCGCTCATCTACCTTTATAAAGTCGTGAGCACTTGAGTCTCCTATGACAATAAACTGATCATTTCCAAGTTGTGCATTTTTCAAATTTTCGATTAACCTCTCTTCTTGAATTTCAGTGAAGCCAAATTGCATTTGACCATTGGATAAAAGTAACTCTGATAATTTGGCTGGATCCGTTTTAATAACTGATTTATTTTCGTTCAAATAATTTAATTTATCCAATAGATCAGTTAATTGTACTTTTTCAGGAAACGAATACTTATTTTTATTTTCTTTTGAGAAAAGATCTTCTAAATACTCTGTCCAGTTTGGAAAAACGTATTTCATCATTTTTTTGATTTACTAAGAAGCTGGTTACCAATTTACAAAATATTTTATTTGATTTCGATTACTTTGTAGCAAATTTATCAAAGACATGATTAAGTGTGATAATTACCAATTAACTGGTTTAAAAAGCTATACTTTCAAGCAGCCTAATTTTATGAACTTCGAGCTCATAAAAAGCATCAGTTAAAAATAATTAGTTACTATATTTTTCCAACAACTGCCTCGGAAACATTGATGATATGATCTCCTGCTTTTTCGCAAAGTGAGAAAAGATTACTGAAAACCATTCCACTTTCTAGATTAAAATCTTTCTTATTAAGGTTAGATAAATGTTCTTGCTTCATTTCATCTCTCTTTCTATTAATCTCACCTTCAGCGTAATTTGCTGCATCAAGAGATACACTGTTCCAATCAGCCTCAAGATTTTCAATCATGACTTCAAAGGCAGAATCAACAAGCCTAAACATCTCTAATAAACTTTCCCTTTGCTCAGGGAGGAACCAAATTTTTTGTTCCTGCTTTCTTTCAATACTTTTCGAAATCTGATAAAAAACATCTCCAATTCTTTCTAAATCATTCACGATACTATTCATGGCTCTTACCTTATAAGCCGTATCATCAGACATTTCACCTTTCGATACTTGTGCCAAATAATTAGCTACTTCAATTTCAACTCGATCTGTAATTTCCTCATACTTCTGGATTTTAGAGTATAACTTTGTCTTTGCTTTAGTATTCTGTTCAGTTAAAAGTGACTGTGTGAATCCCGACATGCGACTAGTTATTTTTCCAAATTTAGCTACTTCTTTTTTGGCTTCTAAAATGGACAAATCAGGCGTTCCCATCATACCAGTTCCAATATAATCGAGGTGAAATTCTTCATCTGCTGCCCCTTTGGATTTAACGGTTCTTTCAGCCAACCTCACCAATAATGGCACGAATCCAATTAACAATAATACATTTAACAAATTAAATGTGGTATGAAAAATAGCTAACCCTGTATTGTAAGCATCTTTTTTAACAATGCTTCCATCTGCTGCATACTCCGGTATTGGATTACCTGAACCTATTAGGTCCATCATCCAAACTATTCCGTCAATTAAAAAAGGAAGTAATATAACCGCCCATGTCACACCGATAATATTAAACATAGAGTGAATTCTTGCTGATCGTTTGGCATGGACATTCCCAATTAAAGAGGCCAATTCAGCGGTAATAGTAGTTCCAATATTCTCACCGAGTACCATGGCACAAGCCACTTCGAAAGGAATAACTCCAGCTGCAACTAAGGTCATTGTAAGTGCCATTGCTGCGGAAGAAGATTGAATAACAACTGTGACAATAGTACCTAGACCAATAAACATTAGGTTACTTAGGAAACCGCCATTATTGTAGTCAGCAAAAAACTGTACCAAAGGAGAACCAACATCCAAGCCTGGAACAGATCCTTTTAATTCTCCTAAGCCCATAAATAATAAAGCAAAACCTATAATTGCTCCTGCCCAAGCCTTAATTTTTGATTTTCCAAAAAACATGAGTGGCGCACCAATCGCCAAAATAACCAAGGCATATGAAGACATGCTCACTTTAAAGCCAAACCAATTAATTAACCATGCTGTGATAGTGGTTCCAATATTGGCACCCATCATCACACCTGCAGATTGAACCAATGTTAATAACCCCGCATTTACAAAACTTACCGTCATTACAGTAGTAACTGAAGAAGACTGTACAATAGATGTAATACCAAACCCTGTTAAAACGCCCTTAAATCGATTAGATGTGATGGAACCAAGCATAGACCTTAATCTACTCCCAGCAGCCTGTTGCAGACCTTCACTCATCACCTTCATACCATAGATAAACATACCTAATGATCCTATTAATACCAATAACTTAAAAAGCCCCCACTCTCGTTCAGTTTTAAACTTTTGCTTATCACTTACTATTTTGACTTCCCCTTTTTCTAGTCCAACATTATAAACATATTTGTCTCCCCCATTTAGATTTTCAATTATAAAACTAGTTTCGAGTACGTCAATATTTTTCTTGACATCCCAGTCTGTGTTCTCGTATCCAGCCTTATGTCTCTTGGCATTAATACTAGTACTATACTTAATAAAAATTGAGTAACCTTGTGTTTTAAGTAATTCAACATAATCATAATCCAACGACCAACTAATTTTCACGCTTGCAGGGCCAGGTTTAGCAGAAATATTATTAAAGACGGCTTTTGTAACCTCAGGTCGCTCTTTTAAAGTTTCTGGTTCATCAATATTATTGTTTATCATAATAGTGTCAGCATTCAGCTCCGAACTTCCAAAAACAGAAGCTGAGAAAAGCGCTAAAGCAATAATCATTAAAGACACAACCTTTCTTTTCATTTGGTATACGTTAAAATATGTCGAACAAAAGTAAACGAATGCTTTAATCGGGACTTTGTTTTAATATTAAGCTTATGTTAACAAAACTCAGATTTTGACAATAGTTGCTCAAATAGAAAAAGATTTAAACAATCAATTAATATTACCGTAAATAGTTAATTGATAAACACTTATGTGTTTATGTTTTTATAGTATTGGAATTTTAATATTAATCTATAGTTAATATTATGTTTCTTTTATTAACTTAATGTAACCTTGCTTGGCCTACAAAGTTTGACTTAATTAGACTCTAAAAAACACGGTTACTCTAATTTTTCAAATTAAACGTAAAGCTACTTCCTAATTGTTTCTGAGCCAAAACATTTTGTGCTTTTTCGGTCAGTTGAAATACCCTTGCATATCCTCCTGTTGTCTGCGCATCTTTACCAAGAATAATGATTTGACCTGATGGTGTCAATTGAACGGTTCCTGGTTGTACTGGTGATGTTATAATCTCAACTGCTGTGAATGAATTATTGTCTGAGATTAATCGATACCCCATCCTATTACTTTGCATTGAAATTTTAAATTTTGTCTCTAAAATATTTTGAACTATTGACTTTGATAGTAGTTTAAATTCAGGACCTTTAAAAACCTCAATCGTTTTTTCATCTTGAATTGGTAGTATGGATTCCATTACTGTATTTTTTTGAGCTACATTTATAGATTTTTGCTTAAAAGTAAGAACGTCACCTTTATTCAGCTTGGTTTTTGAAGTTACGTTTTTATACTGACTATAACTACCAAGTACCATATCTGTTTCAAACCCAAACTCTATACCCAAATAAGCTCTCATGCCTTGCTTTGCATCACCAGACTTTAAAGTTTGACCTGCTTTGATTGACACAACCTTGTTCATTTCTATGGGTTGATCGTCAATTTGAAAATCGAAATTAGCTCCTGTAATTGCAATATTTGAATCTGTTTTAAATTTTAGTGTTGGTCCCACCAGGGTCATTTCAAGCAATGCCTCATTGGCACTATTCCCTAATATTTGATTTACTAATTTTGCTGAATACGAATCCATAGCTCCTGACCTAGGTATACCATACTTTCGATAACCTATTCTTCCCATATCCTGAATTGAGGTATAAATACCCGGTGAAATCACTTCAATCATTAATAGCCTCCTTTCTTAAACTGAATTGCTTGGAATTAATAGCACCTTGTAGTTTTTCAAATTCATCAAACGAAATATCATAAAATTGCACAAAATCGCCAGGTTTAAACAAACTTATTGGTTCTGCTGAGACATTGAATAGTTCAATAGGCGTTTGACCCAAAACGTGCCAACCACCAGGACTGTCTTGCGGATAAATACCTGTTTGTTTACCACCTATAGCAACACTTCCATGGGGCACACTAAGCCTAGGGTTGCTTTGCCTAGATAAATGAAGACGCTCAGGAAGTCCCCCTAAATAAATGAACCCAGGTAAAAAACCAATAAAATATACCTTATATGCTTTTTCAGTATGTAACGAAACAATTTTTGAAATATCCAAATTCTTTAACTTCGAGAATGATTCAATGTCTAAGCCCAGTTTTGGGTGATAACAAACCGGAATATGATATAGATAATTAGTATTTGATTTGCTCAAACAATCTTGAAGAATTATATCCTCAAATTCATTCTTTAGCCTGATTAAATCTGAACTATAGTTTAATAAAATAAGTATAGACTGATAGCCAATATTTGTCTCTTCGATATAAGATGCAAACTGCGTTTCAATATTGTTTTGATATGATATGACTGTTTTATGTATGTCATCATCAATCTTGCTCTCCCATTTTAGCAAAATCCCTCTTTCTCCATATTGTGTAATTTCAGGCTTCAGCATTGTTAATCTGAATTTGTAAATTCTGAAGCTGATTATAAATATAGTCCATGATATTGATGGCGTTTTTATTATCACCGTGAATACAATAAGTATCTGCTATCACCACGACTTTTTGACCCTTAGCACTGATTACTTCGTTGTGCTTGATCATTCCACAAAGCTGATTCCATGCCTGTTTAGGTTCAGAAATTATTGCTTCGGGACTGGATCTATTCATTAATGACAAATCTTCGTTATAAGTCCTGTCAATAAAAGCTTCATTAATTATTTTAAAATAGTGTTTCCCTTTTAGAGCTAGTTCAGAATCGTATGGTGTGTATAGTATACATTCTATTCCAGTCTCAAGTAAAGATTCTATAATCAAATCCGCCATTTCACTTGATCGTACAGCATAGTTGTACAATGCACCATGCAATTTAATATGATTAACCCTCACATTTTCTGATTCACAAACATTTTTAAATAGCATCACTTGATCAATGATTGATTTTTTTAATACGCTATTCTTGATTTTCATCATCTGGCGCCCAAAATTTTTCTGATCAGGAAAAGATGGATGTGCACCAACTTTTAAACGGTACCGCTTAGCCAATTTAATTGTTTTAAGTATGCTTTCCTTATCTCCGTAATGTCCTCCGCAAGCAATATTGCAAGAAGAAATATAGGGCATCAACGCCTCATCATTGTTTAATCCTTCGCCAAGATCACAATTGATATCAATCCTTTTCCTCATTTCAACCAAATATATTGATAAAGGTTTTAGTACTTAAAATAAGAATTAAAATAATAATTAAACAGCCTAAAATATTCTGAAATATTGAGTTCTTATATTCACCCACAATTTTAGTCTGATTCATCACCCAGCATAGAAAAATGACTATTACGGGCAGTAACAGCCCATTCGCAATTTGTGCAAATTGAATGATTTCAATTGATTTAAAGTTTAAAGATGCGGCACCAATTCCTATAATTAATACAGCCGCCCAAACCAACCTTAATTCTCTTGATTTTAACCCCCCTTGCCATCCAAAACAGCCTTTTGCAACATATGCAGCCGCCATTGGGGCAGTAATGGCTGAGGTAATGCCTGCAGCAAACAAACCAATGCTTAAAAAGTATTTAGCGTTTATACCAAATAGAGGTTCAAGTCCAAGCGCCAAATCCGATCCATTTAATACTTCTGTATTTTCTATTGCTGCCGCAGAAATAACAATAGCCATTGAAACGATTCCTCCCAAAACAATTGAAACAATCGTATCGTTTTTAGCTTTCTTTAGGTCGGTTTTTCCTTCCCACTTTTCGTTAACTAAAGCGGAGTGCAAAAACAAATTATAAGGAACAATGGTCGTTCCCACCAAACCAATAATAGTCAATAAACTTCCCTGAGGTTGTTTGGGAATAAATATCCCTTCAATAACTAAAATCAAGTTAGGACTTGTCAGTACTGCAGTTGCTATAAATGCTAAACTCATCAATAGTACAAGACTGATTAAAATTTTCTCTAACGTTTTATAATTTCCAATATAAAGTATCACAAAAGCTAATATCCCCAGAAGCAAAACAAAATAATTGATCTGCATACCTCCTAATTTCAGAGTTGAATTAGGCCAGATTATCTCTAATCCAAGTACACCTCCACTGATATTTCCTGCTTCATAAGCTGAATTTCCAATCAATATTGCGGCAAGCATCAATCCTACTGCTCCCCATTTTAGCCAAGAATTTGAAAATTGTGATTTTACCGCTTCTGCTAAACCCTTCCCGTAGATTAGCCCTAATCTGGCGGACATTCCCTGTAATAGAACTGTAGCAATGATAGACAAAACTAATGCCCATAATAAAGTAAACCCATAGGACGCACCCGTTATGGAACAGACTGTTACTGTGCCAGGACCAATAAATGCAGAAGCCACCAACGTGCCTGGTCCAATACTTTTAAATAAGTTATTTTTTTTCACTTAGGACTAATGTAGGAAAATATTGAAGAACGACTTATCCGAAATGTCACTAAGTGAGAATTGCAAATGAGATAAATCATTATAAAGCATGACTTACATTGATGTTTCATTTCATCCATTTCAAGCATAATTTTGCACCTTTGCAAAAAGGTTTATCTTAATTATTTAATTTCAAGCGCAATGATATCAAAATATGAGAAGATTTTCGAGCATAGTAAAGAAGGGCTACTAGTTACAAACGCTCAGGGAATTATTGAGACAGTAAATCCTAGACTAATTGAGTTATTCGGATATGGTCATGAAAATGAATTGCTTGGGCAAAAAATCGAAATCTTAGTCCCAAATTCCGTTCGAAATCAGCATACTCGACACAGAGAAGGTTATAACCAAAAACCTAACAACAGAACAATGGGTTCTGGACAAAAACTAAAGGCACTCCGTAAAGATAAATCAGAATTTCCAGTAGAAATTAGTCTTAGTTACTATGATGATGATAATGACGGATTAAAGATAATTGCTTTTGTGGTAGACATAACAAAACGAGCAAAAGTAGAGGCTGAATTGCTAAAGTTAAATACTAAACTTGAAAATGAAGTACAATCTAGAATCAGAGAAGTTAATAACCAAAATAAATTATTGCTATCCATTGCGCAGAACTTCCCTAACGGAAATATTTATGTTATAAACAATCGATATATTATTGAATGGGCTGATGGCAAGCTAATTCGTCAAATGGGGTTAAATGACCAATCTCTGGTAGGTCATTCGTTTAAAGATAGGTTACCTGACCACCTAAAATCTTCTATTAGTACGCAGCTTGAGAAATTATTAGATGGTGAAACCATTAAGTATGAACTCACCGACAATGACCGTTACTTTTCAATATATGGTGTTCCTCTTGAAGAAATAAGTCGTGAAGTAAAAACAGCTTTATTGGTAGAAATGGATATCACTACCGAGAAAAAAAATGAACTTGAAATGCAGCACAACCTAAATCAGGAAATTAAGTTGAACGAAATGAAATCAAGATTTGTATCTATGGCCTCACATGAATTCAGAACTCCTTTAAGTACCATTGTTTCTTCAGCCACATTAATTGGAAAATACAAAAATGAAGATCAACAAGCCAAGCGCGAAAAACATATTGATAGAATTAAGCGGTCGGTTAGCAATTTGACCGCTATCCTTAACGACTTTTTATCATTGGAGAAACTAGAATCGGGCATGCTCAAAATGAATCCTGTTGAGGTGAATATGCCCGTTTTTATTGAAGAACTAATTGAAGAATTTGCAGTCATAATGACCGAAAACCAAACATTAAAACATAATATTGACTTAGATCACGATATCATTTTAATTGACCCTGTTATCCTTAAAAATTGCTGCCTAAACCTACTATCTAACGCAAGTAAATACTCTGGATCTGATGGTGAAATAGCACTCTTAATAAGCAGCAATAAAAATCAATTAAATATTAGTGTTAAAGATACAGGGATTGGCATTCCTGAAGATGAACAAGCACTTCTTTTCTCGCGTTTTTTTAGAGCCAAAAATGTGACTAATATTCAAGGAACTGGTTTAGGTTTAAATATTGTAAAACGCTATATTGAATTAATGAAGGGTAAAATTTCTTTCAAGAGTAAGCTTGAAGAGGGAACGGAATTTCAAATTTCAGTCCCGGTAAATCAATAAAGTGACATTTATCATATTATTCACTCTACTTTCATCATTTTTTTGACTATTTAGTCTGTTGTATTTTTGGAAAAAGTCAATTGCATGAATATTTTAATACCTACAGATTTATCCGAAGCATCATTAGAAATGCTTCCTAACATTATTCATCTGTTTCAAAAAGAAAAAGTAAATATCACACTTTTTCACGCCGTAGAACCCATAAAAGCTGGGTCAGCACTTGTTTTAAAAGTGGATGATATTATTTTCGAAGAAGCAAAAACACAACTTGATGCGTTTGTAGATGAGCTGAATCAAAATATTTCAGAAAAGTATACGCCTATAAAATCAACCATTCATTTTGGTTATTTTGAGCAGGTTTTGAATCAGCAATTAAGTAAAACACATCCTGATTTAGTATTAATGAATAGTAAATCAAGAAATGGAATTGACAAAATATTGAATCGTAAAAAAACACTCCAGTTTATAGGTGAAATAAATCAACCATTACTTATTGTTCCAAACGAAATGAATTACAAAAGTATTCATTTAATCGGTGTTGCTGTCGATCAAAAAGAACCTTTACTTAATGAAACGATTACCAAAATTGAGAACCTATCAAATTGTCTTGAAGCAAAACTTAGCTTTTTCCATGTCAATAATTCAACAGAAAAGGATTTATCATTTTACAATGAAGACATTATGACTTCATCTTCACAAAATGGTGGGATTTCTGTTTTAGCGCATGAAGAGGTTCCGGTTGGAATTGAAAAATGGATGGCTGAAAATAATGCAGAAATATTAGCTATGGTAACACATGATAAAGGCTTTTTTGAACGGCTATTTAAAAATGGAATGACCAGAACAATGGCTAAAAGAAACTCTAATATGCTTCTGATTATAAGCCAGTAAAAATGAATCGAAAAATAGCTATTCTTACAGACTTTTCCTATTGTTCTGAAAAGGCGGCTCGAGTTGGAATAGAATTATTTGGTACTGAAAACGTAAGCTATACCTTTATTCATTCTATTTATCTTAGGCAAGCAGGAAGTCTCCTATTTACAAATTTCCAAAAAGAGATTAAAGTTTTCGCTGAAAACAGAATTCAAACATTTATTGAAAAATGTCAGGCAGATAATGAAGCCTTAACAATTGATTACAGAATAGAACTTGGAACTATTAAGCAAACTGTAAATCACCTAGTAGAAGAAGCGCACTGGGATTGTTTTGTGCTAGGTTCAAACGGATCATCTAATTCATATGAAAAAATAATTGGCAGTTCAGCTAGTCTTTTATTAAAAGAAGTCAACGCTAATATGCTAATTGTACCTGTTGTCAGTAATGAAAAAGAAATTAAATCTGCCTCATTTCCCCTAGAAATAAACCTCTGCAATTTGCACAATTATTCCGAAAAGGTTTTAAATCTGCTTAATACTAAATTAAATAATTTAGAAGTGTTCATGATTCATCAAACCAATGAGGATAAAGAATCAGTGAAGAGAACAATTAATAAATGGTTGTCAAATACGTCTCAAAGTTTATTTTCTATCTCACAATTTATGGAAAATGGAGAAAATTTTGAGAACCAAATTATGGAAATTGTATCTAAACAAAATACTCATTTATTAATTCTTGCACCACATAAAGAAAAATCATTTTGGAAGCGTATATTTGACCATCATGTATCAGAAAGTGTTATTGAAAAATCGCACTTGCCTGTTTTAATTTTAAAGTAAGAAAATGAAATCCAAAAAGTTACTTATTATTGAAGATAATTTAGAAATCCGTGAGAACACAGCTGAAATTCTTGAACTTGCAGGTTATGAAGTACAAGTGGCTGAAAATGGGAAAATTGGAACGCAAACAGCCTTACAGTTTAAACCTGATTTAATTGTTTGTGACATCATGATGCCGGAATTAGATGGTTATGGTGTTCTTAATATACTATCTCGAAACCCTGATACCTCTACTATTCCATTTATTTTCTTAACGGCTAAAAGTGAGCCTGCAGATATAAGAAAAGGAATGAATTTAGGGGCTGATGATTATATTGTGAAACCTTTTGATGAAACTGATTTGCTAGAGGCTATTGAAGTGAGATTATTGCGTAATCAAAAATTACAATTTAAATCGAATCCAAGTCCAAGCGAATTCCAAAACTTTATTAGTGAATCGAGAGGAATTGAGCAACTTTCTCATTTATCGGATGATAGAAAAGAGAAAACTTTTGCTCGTAAAGAAGCCATATACAGAGAAGGGGATTATGCCAATTACCTCTACTGCCTCATTAAAGGAAAAGTAAAATGCATTAAAACTGATACCTACGGAAAAGAATTTGTGACTGAGGTTATTGGGGCTAATTCTTTCTTCGGCTATATGACTTTATTAGAAGATCAAGAATATCATGAATCCGCTATTGCTATGGAAGATTCAACAGTTGCCATTATCCCAAAATCGGACTTTAAGTCTTTGATAGAAAAGAATAGAGATGTGGCCATGAGGTTTATAAAAATTCTCTCTGGGAACGTCAGAGAAAAAGAAGAAAAATTACTTCAAATGGCTTATACACCAGTTCGCGAAAGAGTCGCCGACATCCTATTAAAATTAGCACGATTAAATGATGAACAAGGAGACACTTTAGAAGTAATGAGAGAAGATCTTGCTAGCATGGTTGGAACTGCAAAAGAGTCTTTGATTCGAATGCTTTCAGAAATGAAAAAAGATGGTGTTATTGAAATATCTGGTCGTCAGATCAAATTACTGGATATAGAAGAATTGAACCGAATTTCCACGGGCTACTAAATTCTGATTAGTGACAATTCATTACAGGGAGTGTACTTTCATTTTGGTTAAGTTGCTGTTTCGCCGAATTGGAGGAAGACTCTATTTTTGGACTGACGTAAGGAATCCCAAGGTTTGACCCTCTTAAAATAAACAATAATCCAAAAAACATTAAAGAGTAAGGTACTACTTTTCTCATTTTAGTTCGAATTGAAGGTGTAATTAAACTCCCAATATAAGGCAGACTGAACATTAATGGTAAAGTTCCTAATCCAAAAACCATCATATATAAAACACCTCCTGACCATGACCCTGCAACCAATGACCCTACAAGACCTGCATAAACAAGACCACAAGGTAAAAAACCATTAAAAAACCCTACAAAAAAAAACATTTCCCATCTTTTTTTACGTAGAAAAAATCCAATTTTATTTTGAATTGAATTAACAAATAATCTAGGTGCATTAAATACCTTGAGCCTTAGTTTTGGCAGGGAAAACAAACCAATAAATAATAATAAGATTCCTGAAAAAACAGATAAAGTTTGAACAATACCGACATACCTTAATCCTAATCCAAAAACACCAATTATCCCACCAATAAAACCGTATGCAAAAATGCGACCTAGATTATATAATACTATACTTAAAACCTTTTTTTGTTTGGACAATTTACCAATAGGTAAACTCAATGCAATTGGCCCGCACATACCAATACAATGAAAATTACCTAAAAACCCAATTGCTAACGCTGTCCAATACATTAAACTTCTTTATAAATCAATCTCTTTTTCTACCAGAAAGTCATCTAAATTACTTCTCCATTCAATACGTATATCATAATGTCCTTTAACAAAATGTGAATGTTTCAAAACCAACTTGTTTCCTTTTTTCGAAAAAGAAAACATGCGGTCAAGTTTGGCATCATCAGGTCTATAAAAAGTAATGCGTGTTTTATTTTTATCATGCATCCAATTTGGGTATGAAATCAGTACATCTCCGCGCTCATTTTTCGAGACTGTAAACTGCTCATTGTAAAGCTTACCTCTAGATTTTGAATCAATTGTTTGCTGATAATTGACTTCTTGTGCATAATAATCCTCAGCATATAGATCAGACTCTGTCTGATGTGCCTTTACGACTAAAGTCAAAATAAACCCTATGAATAAGGTCAAAAAAATTGCAATGCCACTTCCCCAATTTAGTTTCATAATTTTGGTCCTATAAAAGTTGTTGTTATTTCATCTACACATTTATCCTGGTCAAAAACGCCTAGTTCCAATAAGGTGTTCATGCCTTCTAATTGATCTTTCTTTAAATAAATTAAGAATTTAGAAGTAGCCGAAGATCTTGGGTTTAAATGAATGGGATCTCCAATCACCTCTAGATTACCATCCTTATTTAAGATTTTTATCTCTACAGGAATAGTATCGTTTGTTTTATTTAATACCGTAATATCATAAATATTACTCACCCTCCCATCATCATATTTTTGAAAAAGAGTGCCCCTCGTTCTAAGAATAGTAGTTTCAAAATTTTCACGGACTACGATTAAAGAAGTCAATAGAACAAGTAATCCAAAAAGCACTACAGAATAGGCAATGGTTCTAGTTGTTAGCTTAAATGGTTTTTTTTCTGCTATTCCTGCTTCAGATGCGTAACGTATTAATCCTTTTTCTTGCCCCACTTTCTCCATCATATTGTCGCAAGCATCAATACATGCTGTGCAATTTACACATTCTAATTGTATGCCATCTCTAATATCGATTCCTGTTGGGCAAACCACCACGCATTGATCACAATCAATACAATCACCTTGATTTTCTTCTTTCCTGTTTTTCCGTTTATCGAACTTTGCCCGCTTCTCTCCCCTTACATAATCGTACATGATATTGAGTGAGTTTTTATCTAATAATACACCCTGTAACCTTCCGTATGGACAAATGGTGGTACAAACTTGTTCTCTCAGTTTTAAAAACACCATAAAAAATACAAATGTAAATATAATAATGGCTATAAACCCACCTATATGATTTGATATAGAGTCGGTTGCAATCGCAAACACCTGCTCGTAGCCGATTATATAGCTAAGGAAAATATTCGCAATTACAAACGAAATGAGGAAGAAAATTAGATTTTTTAACCCCCTTTTCCTGATTTTTTCTGCAGTCCATTTCGATTCACTTAATTTTTTTTGGTGATTTCTATCCCCTTCAATCCAATATTCAATTCGTCGAAACACCATTTCCATGAAAATAGTTTGGGGACAAATCCAACCGCAAAATAGTCGACCAAAAATGACAGTGAATAAGATCACAAAAACCACAAGAACAATCATGGTAAGTGCGAATAGATACAAATCTTGAGGCCAAAAGATTTGACCAAAAATGCTAAATTTTCTTTCAAGAATATTGAACATTAAAAATGGCGCACCATTAATTTTTATGAATGGTGCGCTAAAAAGGACAATCAGTAAGCCATAGCTAACCCATTTTCGTCTATCATAAAAAGGGCCATTAGGTTTCTTTGGATAAATCCAAACGCGCTTACCGTCTTCATTTACCGTTGCTATTTTATCCCTAAATTGTTCTTCCTGTTCCATGTCAACCTCATTCCTCTGTTGCAGTCGTATCAGTATGTTCAACGCCATTCGCTTCTACTTCTACCTCTGTCTTTTCTGTAGAATAAAAGTCACCTTCTGGATCCTTAGCATTTGCTGGATTAGTTCCTCTTAATGATTTTATATAAGAAGAAACCTGTTGGATCTGTACCGGATTTAGCTCATCTTTCCAGCTCTTCATTCCATTATTTGCACCATACTTAATGGTTTTGAAAATGCTTGCAATGTCATCTCCATATAGCCAATAGTCATCCGCTAAGTTTGGACCAACTAACCCAGCTCCACCATCAAGGTGGCAAACTACACAATATTGAGTATAAATACTTTTTCCTTCGTTGAGATCTGATTCTCCATCTAAAAATACAACTGTACTTTCATCAACATTTAAGGCTTGATCTTTCAAATACGCAGCTACTTCTTCTTCAGCCTCAATAATTGACAGTTCATACTCTTCGGCCTGTAAAGGTGAAATTTTTAGAATATGAAAATTAGTTAAGTAGATAATACCTACAACGATTGTTAAATAAAAGCCCCACTTCCACCATGGTGGTAAATTATTATCTAGTTCCGTTATACCATCATAATCATGATTTAGTAAAATACTTTCTTCTTCTGATAAAGGAATAGCATCTGTCAAAATTTTATTGATTCTAAGACGTCTCTTACGTTTTTTATTGGCTAATTCAACTTGCGGTGTACCTGCTTTAAATAAGGATTTAAATAATCCCCGCATATAAATTAACACTGCTGCCAACATGATATTAATGGCTAATAATACATTAATGCTAATTCTATTATAAATTGAATCGTTACCCGAAATCGCCCCTTCGGTTAATTCAATCGGTGATTCAGCAAGCGCATAATTAGATGCACTCCCCAAAGCAATTAGTACAATTAAACTTAATATTTTTTTACCAAGTTCATTATCCGATTCCTCTTTTCTTAACAAGCGTTCTTTAAACTTTTCAGAAGTCAATAATGTCTTTATAGACTGTCCAACTGCATAAATTCCTAAAATTTGAAGTGCTAACAAGGTTACCAACACCCAAAATAATGTTTGATATTCCATGGTTTTAATCTTTTAAAGGGTAATTACTTATTTCCTCTCTTTTTCGCTTATCCATTCGGAATACCCAAATGAATAATCCTACAAAAAAGGCGACAAATAGGACTAGTGAAATGAGGGGATATATTTCAATCCCATCAATACTGTCTACGTGATTTTTAATATACTTTAGCATAGCAATTATTTTTCTAATTCTTGTTCAGTTGATCCTTTATGAATATCTGAGCCTAAACGTTGCAGATAAGCAATTAAGGCAATTATCTCTTTTTTCTTGAGCGACTCTAGCTCCTCTTTTCCATAGTCCTTTCCAACAACATCTGCCAGAATACTTTCTGAAATCTGTGTCGCTTGTCGGTCTATTGAATCCATAACAGCTTGTTCTGTCATTTCAGGATATGGAACCCCCATGCTACTCATTGCACTAATTTTGCTCATTACATATGACTTATCTAAATCATCATCAGCCATCCAAGCATAAGCAGGCATAATACTACCCGGAGAAATACTGCTTGGCTCAATCATGTGTAAATAATGCCATGAGTCTGGTCTGTTTTGTTTATTTCCAATTCCTTCCCTGTGAAGATCAGGTCCTGTTCGTTTTGATCCCCATAAGAATGGGTGATCATAAACGTACTCTCCTGCTTTAGAGTACTCTCCATATCGAGCGGTCTCAAATCTTAACGGTCTCACCATCTGTGAATGGCAGTTATTACATCCTTCTCTAATGTATAAATCTCGACCCTCCAATTCGAGTGGTGTATAGGGTGTTACACTCGTAATTGTTGGAATATTAGATTCAATTAAAAACGTTGGAATAATTTCAATTGCTCCACCAATTAAGATAACTACTAAACTAACCACTAACATTCTAATTGGTTTGCGTTCAATTGACTTATGCCAGTATTCGCCTTCTACTTTACCAACCTTAATATTACCATTAACTGCTTCGCATGGCTCATTTGCAATTAGTTTTCCTGAACGAGCTGTTTTTAGAAGGTTATATCCCATTAAAATAGCTCCCACAATAAACATAGCTCCACCAAGTGATCGCATCAAAAAGAATGGGCGCAGTTGTGTTACCGTTTCGAGGAAATCTTTGTTGACAAGTGTTCCATCTGGGTTAAATTGTTGCCACATTAAACCTTGAGCAAAACCTGCCCAATACATAGGAATGGCATACAAAAGAATACCTAATGTAGCAATCCAGAAATGTGTGTTCGCTAATTTTTTTGAATATAGTTTTACGTTAAAGATTCTTGGAATAATATAGTATAGCATACCGAATGTCAACATCCCGTTCCATCCTAGACCTCCAACATGAACGTGTGCAATGGTCCAATCCGTAAAGTGAGAAATCACATTAACAGATTTTAGTGAAAGCATTGGACCTTCGAACGTGGCCATACCATAACAAGTAATAGCCACTACCATAAACTTTAGAATGACACTATCTCTTACCCTATCCCAGGCACCTCTTAGGGTCAATAATCCATTTAGCATTCCTCCCCAAGATGGTGCAATTAACATAATTGAAAAAACAACCCCTAATGATTGTGCCCAATCTGGCAAGGCATTATATAAAAGATGGTGAGGACCAGCCCAGATATAGATAAATATAAGTGCCCAAAAGTGAATGATTGACAATCGATAAGAATAGACTGGTCTATTAGCAGTTTTTGGTACAAAGTAATACATTAATCCAAGATAAGGTGTGGTTAAGAAAAAGGCAACGGCATTATGACCATACCACCACTGAACTAAGGCATCTTGAACGCCTGCGTACCATGAATAACTTTTTAAGAAATGAACAGGAAACTCGAATGAGTTAACAATATGAAGAACAGCAACTGTTACGAATGTTGCAATGTAAAACCAAATTGCAACATAAAGATGTTTTACACGCCTCTTCAAAATTGTGGCAAACATATTCCACCCGAAAACAACCCATAGTAAGGTTATCGCAATGTCAATTGGCCATTCAAGTTCAGCATATTCCTTTGAAGTTGTGTAACCGAAAGGTAAAGTCAGAACGGCTGATAAAATGATAATTTGCCATCCCCAAAAATTAATATTGCTCAACTTATCACTCCACATTCTTGTTTTCAACAAACGCTGAAGCGAATAATAAACACCTGTAAAAATACCATTACCAACAAAAGCAAAAATTACCGCATTTGTATGCAATGGACGGATTCTACCAAAGGTAAGCCACGAAGTTAGGTTTAACGAAGGCCAAACCAGCTCCAGTGCGACCAAAAGCCCTACTAGCATTCCTACAATACCCCAAATAATGGTGGCCATAGCAAATTTGTTGACCACTTTGTTGTCATACTCAAATCTTTCTTTTTCGAGTGATTCTACATTTGTGTTACTCATAATTATTGTTTTCGTTTTCTCCGTCTTCGGATAAAATTCTTACTGAAGGACTGTATTGATCATCAAACTGTCCTGATTTATTGGCCCAAATGAAAGCGACTAAAAATATGCTCGCTAAAAGCAGACTCAATACAATTAATAGGATAATGATTTTCATTTTAAGTTCCTTTATTCGAGACAAAGAGACGAATATAAAGTCCGATTTTCAATGGTAATTGTTAGCCCGAATGATGACATTTATCATCTACTGTGTAAAACCTTAAAAAAACAACACTATATATTCATTCTTCTACTGTAGAGTTGAATGCTAAAGGTGGCAAAAAGAACAACTGACACGGAACTCAATGGCATTAAAATAGCAGCAAAAACAGGTGCAAAAATGCCTTGAACCGCAATTGTTAGTCCAACTACATTATAAACCAAGGAAATGATAAAACTTGCGATCACCGTTCGCTTGCAAAAGTTAGCAAAACGCAAAAACTCATCTAGATGAACAACAGCATCTCCTTCTAAGATAGCATCACAAGATGGGCGAAAACCTTGAGCTGAATTGCTTACCGCAATACCAAAATAACTTTCAGATAATGCTTGGCCATCATTTATTCCATCTCCAATCATTAATACCTTATCTCCATTTTCTTGTAAATTTCGAATAAAGGATGCCTTATCACTGGGTGTTTGGTTAAAGCACAAATCCTTTATACCAAATTGATTTCGAATAAGATCAGCAGAGCGATCATTATCACCTGATAAAACATAAATATTGAATTTTTTATTAAGAGATTTATTTAATGATTTAAGGTTCGATCGGAATGTATGCTGGATAATAAAATGACCAATAACATCTTTATTTTTTTTAATAAAAACGTACGAGGTATTCTCTTCAATATTTGAAAAATCTTCTTCAACAAATCTAGCTGAACCAATCCTATATTCATCACCTTCAATACTAAATGTTATACCACTACCTTCAATTTCTTGGAAAGAACTGATAGTAATTGATTCCGTGTCATCAAAGTACTTAGAGATGGTTTGACTAAGCGGATGAATTGAATTTGAACAACCACTATAAATGGCCTGTATTTCTTGTGCAGTAAAGTCTCCATTTATCATTAGTTTTGCTTTTTTACCAGTAGTCAGAGTGCCTGTTTTATCGAACACAATTGTTGTGATACCAGTCAATTGATCAATTACATCAGACTTTCTAAAATAAAGGCCCCTCTTACCGTACATCCTCAAAGCATTTCCATATGTAAAGGGAATACTTAAAGCCAGAGCGCATGGACAGGCAACGATTAAAACTGCTACTACACTCCGCCATAATAAAGATGCATCTGAAAAAAACCAATAGGTGGCAGTTGCCAAGCTAAGTAAAAGAATAAAGATTGTAAAATATCGGCTTATTTGATTTGATATTTTAGTTAACTGATTTTCTTCATCAAAAGGTCGGGAAGTATTTGCATTCCAAAGCCCCGTTAGGTAACCTTCGTTAACAGATTTAACCACTTGCATTTTGGCTGGTTCCCCCAAAAGTCGACCTCCCGCATAAATCATATCTCCTTTATTCAAATTTACAGGATCAGATTCTCCAGTTACAAAGCTGTAATCTATTTTGGCACCAGATTTAAGCAATATGGCATCAGTGGGCACCAATTCATAATTCCGAATCAATATATTCATTCCAATTTTTAAATCTTCAGTTTTAGATATTGAAACTTTGCCGTTGCGTATTGTTTGAACAGCCATTGGAAAATAGGATTCTTTATCTGTTTCGAATCGAAGTGTAGAAAATGTTTTTTCTTGATACCACTTGCCAATAAGCAGGAAGAAAATTAAACCAGCTAAAGAATCAAAATAAGCTTGCGAATCAAAATCAATTAATTCATAAGTGCTTCTCAAAAAAAGAGCAATTAAGCCGATTGCAATTGGCAATTCCATATTAAATACCTTGTTCTTTAAACCGTAATAGGCATATTTTAAATAGTCGAACCCAGCGTAAAACAATGCAGGGATACTCAAGAAGAAAGACAGACAAAGAAACAATTTTCTAAATTCCCCGGCATCATTTTCCAATCCTAAATATTCCGGAAAGCTGAATAGCATTATATTGCCAAAGCAAAAGCCTGCTACACCTATTTTATAAACCAACTGCTTGTTTTTTGTTTTATTTTGTTGTGCATTTGGTGAAAAATCAGGTGGATATCCTAACTTTTCAAGAAATAAAGCCAGAGACTTTAGGTCATAGGACTTACCTACTGTAAATTGTACTATTTTACTTGAAAAATCAACTTCACTGGTTAAAATTTCAGGATTTACCTTTGAAATATTTTCCAACAACCATATGCATGAATTGCAATGAATTTGCGGTAAATAAAGTTGGACTTTTTTTAGATTTTCATCCTCAAATAATATGTATTTCCGCTGGTACTCATCTAAGTCTAAAAAGTCATAATAAACGGCTTGTTCTTCTCCTCTCTGCCTTACTCCTGGCGATTTTTCCCCCAGTTCATAAAATTTAGCTAATCCATTTTGATGAAGAATTTCAAACACTGACTTACAGCCATTACAACAGAACGTATATGAATCAATTTTTATTTGTTCAGTCTCGCATTTATCTCCACAATGGTAGCAATTCATTCCGCAAATTTCTTTTTTTCTACAGGCTTGAAAGATGATAAATATCATCTAAACGTGTGAAATTATATCATAAAAACAGCCCTAATCAGATCTACTAAGCTCGAATTACTTTAGCGTTCAACCATTCAACAGGATCAAAATACTGCATAGCGTATAATTCTAGTTTATCAACCACTCTATTCTCATTAAGTTCGGCTACAAATTGTTTAATTATTTTTTGTTTCGAACTTGTACTCGCCAATTTTCTTAGCCCTCTTAAGAATATTCTTTCAAATGGAAGATATCTATCAATTCGTTTTAAATATTTGACAGTAGAATTAATTTTATTGAGTACTAAATCATAATTCCTCAATTCATAATGAATCATCAAATTTAACATTTGAACAGATGAAAGGATGTCTTTTCTGTATCTAAGTTCGTCAAAGTTTAAAATCCGATTAATCCATTTCAAAGCAATTTTGAACTGATGATTTCCAAAATAAGCTAAGGTGATTCGATAATATTTACTGAATTCATTTACATTATGAATGTCTGATTTATAAACGTCAAGTTGATTGATGATCTTTTCAGACACTTTAACAGCTTTGTCAAATTGTCTAGCTTGAAGGTAAACTTCTAATTCCTGGAAATTCGCGTTTTCGAATACGGTAAGCGCCAAATCTTTATCGTTCTCAATAAGCGAGCTATTGGCTCTCATTGATTCTATAGCCTGAAGAGCCTTTTCAGAATCTTTCATTGAATTGTATAAAATAGCTGATAAATTCAACGATTTAAAATAAAAAGTACTAAAAGTGTGAATCAATTTTTTATCGCTTTCAAAAACTTTAAAAATCGCCAACAGATACTGCTCACTTAACTGCATATTGCCAACCATTCTATAAAGAAGTGAAGCTGAATAATTAAAAGAGATTCTCCAATGGTTATTTAAAGTGAAACGTTCCTCCTTCGATTGAATTTCTTTAAAATCCTGAATAATTTCGTCCAGTATAGTTTCGTCTCTCACAATTCTACCTTCCAATTTAAACACATTATAAATGTCAATTCCTAATCTATTTAAACTTATCATATTAAAAGACAGTTCAGCTAATGATTCCATTTTACCAAGTACCTCTCCTAATAATTGTTTATTTTTTTTTCCTTTTAGTCTTACTTCTAGTAAATACTTTTGATATTCGAGAATTTGCCTCAACAGGGTATATGCTCCGGTATGGTTAGCTCTTTTTTCAGCCTTTACTAATACTGAAAAACACTGGTCATAAAGTCGCTTCTTTTTCAATATTTCATAATCAATCAAGTATTGATGGATTCCAATATTTTCATTATTGCTCGAATAATAAGATCGATTACTTTGTAGAAGTTTATTGTATAACCTAACCTTAATATTTTGCAGTTGGCTTGGACTAATGAAAGTACACTTTTTTAATAGCTGCTTCTTATCAAGCTCATCAATTTTTGTCAAATAATCAAATAATCGAGCATAATTAGTGAACTGACTATTATTAGAGTATTGCCTGAGTGTTTGCTTAAAATAACGCTTTTCAGCCTGACTCATTTCTTTAATATATACTAATAATCGATCTTTTGACATGATTTATTTTATTTACATTATTACCTCATATACAGGAATATATCTATAATTAATTTCTTTTAGAAATGACTTAATTTTAAAAAGAAAGCAGTTACCAAACTTTTCTAAAAGCCGTTTGAGAAATAAAAATATTTAAGACAATTAAAACACTTTATTATGAAAAACATTTACTTAAATCTTTTCGTTGCTGCTTGCTTTGCAATGGTAAGTTTGAATACATTTTCTCAATGGACAACTATTGCAACAGACGTAACTGGAGATGGGTCTGTTGCCTCTCTTCTTGATGGAACTGAACTTGAATTTAGATATGATAGTACAAACGACTCGCTTTGGTTTAGAATTTCTACCTCAACAATTAATAGCAATCAATCCATGGATCTTGGATTTAATATCATGGTTAATTATGCTGGAGGAGGTTCAACCTTTAACTTTTGGGGATCCAACAACCTAAACCCTTATCATAAATTGGTTACTGGTTGGGTTGTAGGGCTTCCGCCTTCAAATTATTTTGGTACTATTGGAATAGGTGATGCCACTGGAGTTAGTACAACAAACTATACTAATTTATTTTCTGATAATCTTGCGATTATTGTCAATACTTCAGCATCAACTATTGAAATTGGAATGAAACGACTTGACTTAATACCGAATTCTGCTATGGGTCAACCAATTTTAACTGCCGCTGCAGTAGGAGCTAGTAATTCCTGGAATGATGATATTTATTCGGCCTCTGGAATAATGACACTTCCAACCATGAATGTACCAGTAACAACTATTACAGTTAATGGACAAGGTGGTATTAATACGATTCCGTCATCTTCTGGAAGTTTGCAGATGACGGCCACGGTTTTACCAACAAACGCCACAGACAATACAGTTTCTTGGTCGGTTGTTAATGGATCAGGGACAGCTACAATTAATGCCGCTGGTCTATTAACTGCCTCTGCGAGCGGAAGCGTCACAGTACTAGCCACCGCTAGTGATGGTTCCGGAGTGACCAGAAGCCAACAAATTTCTATTGGATCAGCCAATATCCAAGCTTTCGATAAATTTGAATTCGATTTATTCCCTAATCCAACAAGGTCTAAGATTTATTTTTCAATACCAAATAATGAAATCGTTCAAAAAATTGTTATCACCGATATATCAGGTAAAACAATTGAAGAAACAAATAACCTAAACTTTTTTGACGCTGGTAATCTAGAAAACGGTGTTTATCTCTTGACGGTGATGTCAAATGAAAACAGCATTCTAGCAATCAAAAAATTTCAAAGACAATAAGCGTCAAAAGTAACTGCTATCAAAAATTGAATGTTTGACATTCAATTTTTGAGGTGGTACTTAACGAATTAAGTAAAAATGGAGTTTACACTCAAGATCAACACATATATAGCTTTCGTTTGAAATGATAAAATAAAAAATACTTACAATCTAATTATTAATTAATTAAACAATCATCAAAGCTTAAAAAGATGATATAACACGTTAAAAACGATCATTGCCTTTCACAATGGTAAGTCGTCAGATTATAAACAAACACATTAAAACTATTAATTATGATACTCAAAATTTTCAAATACCTTACTATTCTTTCTGCTCTATTAAACGGTGGTATTTCATACGGTCAATGGAACACCATTACCACTGATGTTATAGGAGATGGTGCCAATTTTGGTTTATTGGATGGAACGTTGCTAGAGTACCGCTATGATATTGTTCCCGATTCTTTATGGTTTCGGCTTACTTGTGCAGGTATTAACGCTACTCAATCAAGTGATTTAGGCTTTAATATCATGGTTAATTATCCAGGAGGAGGAACTACATTTAACTTTTGGGGCACCAGCGTTAACAATGGTAACCCATATCATAGACTAGTATCTGGTTGGGTAACAGGAACACCCCCATCAGCATATGCTGGAACAGTGGGTATTGCAGACCCAGCTGGTGTAGCAGCTTCAGCTTTCACCAATCTATTTGCGAATAACCTTACCATTATTGTAGATCAACCTTCTAACTCTGTTACAGTAGGTATGAATAGATCTGATCTAATTCCTAATTCAGCGTTAGGTCAACCTATACTAACAGCAGCTGCCGTTGGTGCCAGTAATTCATGGAATGACGACATCTATTCAGCCAATGGTATAATGACGCTAAATGCCAATAATAACGATCCTAATTTAGTGGCTGGTTTTATATCCAAACCTGTTATTTGCGAGCAAGAATGTATCACAATGACAGATACCACTTTTGGAACGCCAGTTACATGGCAATGGGCTATTACCCCGGTAAATGCGGCTATACCCTCCATGTCAAATTTGCAAAATCCTGAATTTTGTTTTATTAATGCCAGCAATAATGTATCCGTACAATTAACTGTAACAAATGCTGACGGTTCTTTCAGTCAAGCTACTCAAATATTAAATGTTGTGAACAATCCAACCGTAATAGCCCCAAAGGATACTGTTATTGATTTAGGTGAACCTGCTATTTTGAACGTGACCAGCATAGGAGCCACTTATTTTAGTTGGGAACCTTCAGAAAGTCTTACAAGGCCAAGTAGCTCTTCGACATTTGCTTACCCAGAAGAAACAACCAACTACTTTATAAAAGTTGAGGACAGCAATGGATGTTTTGCAAAAGATTCTGTAACCGTTTATCTTAATTTCTCTCCTCAAATTGGTGTCCCGACAGCTTTTTCACCTAATGGAGATGGTAAAAACGATATTTTAGTTGTTGAAGGCTTGGCGCTGGACGTTGCTATTTTCAAAATTTACAATCGCTATGGGATTCAAATTTTTGAATCGACCAATCAAAAAAATGGCTGGGATGGCAACTATAAAGGAAGACCTGAAAGCCCTGGAGTTTACTATTGGACATTAGATTACGAGTTTAATACAGGACAAAAAGGTAAGCTCAGCGGCAATACAACTTTGATCAGATAATTGTTGAACTGACATTCTTATTCCTAAACTTAAATTCTGATTTAATATAAAAAGGTTCCATGATATCATGGAACCTTTTTTACAAACGACAACGATAAATAAGATATTGCTGTCAAATTAAATTTGAATACAAATTTATTTTCTTAATCATAGGTCTTTATTACTTTTTAAAATTTAACCTCATTTATTGTAAATTTGGTCGATAAATAAATAAGGATGTTTACAAAAAAAGATGTAGCTGAATATTATAATTCTACACAAAATCATTACGAGAATTGGTGGAGCTTAAAAAAGGCGCTTTCTCTTCATTATGGCATTTGGGACAATGGGGTTAACAGTTTTAAAGATTCTTTATTGAACACCAATTTAACCTTGATGAATTTAGCCAACATTAGAGAAGCAGATCGGATATTAGATGCTGGTTGCGGGGTTGGAGGAGCGGCGTTTCTTCTCGCTGATAAAAAAAACGCCAAGGTTACAGGTATTTCTTTAAGTCAAAAACAAATTGATTTTGCGAATGAAATTGCTCAAAAAAAAGCACTGGCAAATCAAGTCGATTTCCAGATAATGGATTATACAAACACTTCCTTTCCTGATGAATCTTTTGATGTCATTTGGGCATGTGAAAGTGTATCTTCGGCGCCAGATAAAGCTTTATTTATAAAGGAGGCAAATAGACTACTTAAGCAAGGGGGCAAGCTCATTTTAAGTGATTTCTTTTTAACTTCTGACGATCAAAATGACCCAAACGATTGGATTAATAAATGGAAAAATACTTGGGGAATTTCCAATTATGTGACCTCCAATTTCTTTAATAATCAACTAAAACAAAATGGGTTTTGTGATACCCAAATCGTGGATTATACCTCAAAAGTAACAAGAAGTGCCAAACGCATGTATCGAATGTCATTACTGGGATTTATTCCGTCAGAAGCCTATAATCTGTTTCACCCCAATGTATCTCGGTTTGCCAAATCACATTATAAATGCGGCTACTATCAGTATAAGGCCTTAAAAGAGAACTTGTGGAAGTATAAGGTGATTTTATCAATTAAAGCATAGCCTTACCTTTACTATGAATACTCAATCACGAATTGCATCCATATTAAATACCAGTATTCTGGATGAATCAGTTGTGGGGGTTAAAACATTCGATTTATCGTCATTAATACTTGATTGGGATTTAGATTTTGCCTTACCAAATAATTTACGACTTGGCCACATGGCTGAAAAAATAGTTGGTGAACTAATTAAGCAATCTACTAATTATGTGGTACTGTATGAAAACATTCAAATCATTGAAAACAAAGCAACCATTGGTGAAATTGACTTTATAATTAAACATCTAACCTCAAATGAATTGATCCATTTGGAATTGGCGTATAAATTCTATTTATTCGACCCAAATAAGTCTATCAATCCTATCCATAATTGGATTGGTCCTAATAGAAATGATTCCTTAGCAGAGAAACTAGAAAAACTGTTCCAAAAGCAATTTCCTTTGCTATACCATGAGGCTACAAAATCTTCGCTGAACACAATAAAGATTGATAAGGTTTCTCAGGCTTTGTGCTTATTAGTTTCATTATTTATTCCCTATGAATCTGACATTGAATTTGACTCTGTTTTTCGAAAAGCCATTAAAGGTTACTATTTAAACTATGATACCTTTGTCAAGCTTGATCATTTTGAGAAGACCTATTTTGTTCCATCCAAAAAAGAATGGGGAATTGATCCATCAAATCATAAAATCTGGAAAGATGTTAAAGCTATAAATCAAGAGGTTTACGATTGGATAGACAACAAGCAAGCCCCACTTTGCTGGCTTAAGCATGGCAATAAATACGAAACATTTTTTATCACTTGGTGGTGATTGCTTTGCTTAGGTATTGAATCAAAAGTCAATAGCGCTCTAAATAAACTTGTATATTTGATTTCAAGATAAAGCAGTAATTTTTGCAAATTAAGTATGGAAAATCACTTTAACTTAACGGACAATGAATTTGAGGAGAAATTTATTAACTGTAAATTGAATCCTTCAGATTTTACTCACGAAGCCCACTTACGACTTGCTTGGTTGAATATTAATAGATATGGGATTGAAAAGGCGGAAAAAAATATACAAAAGCAAATATTAAATTTTGTGGAATTCCTAGGAGTCAAGGACAAGTTCAATATGACTCTAACTATTGCAGCCACCAAAGTGGTTTATCACTTTATGCTCAAATCAGGTAGTAATAATTTTAAAGACTTTGTAGCTGAATTTCCGAGACTGAAAAATAATTTTAAAGATTTAATGACTTTTCATTACGGATTTGATATTTATAATTCTAATAGGGCAAAAAAAGAATTTCTAATGCCTGACTTAGCCCCATTTGACTAAAAAACTAAAGGAACTATTGCTACCGAAGACTATAATTCATTTCTGGATTCTAGTTAATTATACATTAATAAGGCTGGACTTCGTCGCGACAATTTCTGATGGAATACGTCGCAACGAAATCATAAACGAGACCGTTGTGACGAATACAAAAACAAGCTCTTTATTTGATAGTTTATGAGTTAATTTTTTTAACTTTGTACTCTAATTGAATTTCTATGTCTATTACATCTGTAATATCATATTCGGATATTGTAAAATAGATAGTCCATTTTCTTTGACTATCGCCATTCTTTACTTCAGGTAATCACTTGAAGGATTTTTATTGATTTACATTTTACAAATAAATACATCTATTGTGAATACCATAGTATTTAAATTGATCTTCAAATACTGCAGTGTTTACAATATTTTAAAACGCACAGAATATGAAATTAGAACATTTCGGATATAACAACAAAATAGAAAAATTAAGAATTCAACATAATCTTTTAGACTTTGAAATCGGAAGAATTATTTCAGAACATAAGGAAAGATATATAGTTAAAACTGAAAAGGGGGAATTTGATGCAGAAATTACAGGAAACTTAAGATATACTGCAAATTCTCGTGAAGATTTTCCTGCTGTAGGAGATTGGGTTGCAATTTCAGAATATGATGATAATAAAGTTCTAATACACTTTATTTTCCCCAGAAAAACTATTATTAAAAGAGAGGCGGTTGGCAAAAAAGGAGAACAACAGGTCATAGCAACCAATGTTGATTTTGCTTTCATAGTACAAGCAATTGACAGAGATTTTAATATCAATCGACTAGAAAGGTACCTTACAATTTGTAATACATCCAATGTAAAGCCGATTATCATTCTAAATAAAATTGACTTAATAGATGATACTTGGTTAGCCAATTTGATATCAGAAGTTGAAAAAAGAGTGAAGCAAGTACCGCTAATTGCTGTAAGTAATAAATCTAAAAAAGGAATTGAAAGACTAGAAGAGTATATGGTAAGGGGCAAAACTTACTGCTTATTAGGTTCATCAGGAGTTGGAAAATCAAGCCTTCTAAACAATCTTTCAGGGAAACAACTAATGAAAACAAATACGATTAGTGCAACTACGAATAAAGGACGACACGTTACAAGCCACAGAGAATTAAGAGTTGTTAAAAATGGTGGAATTATAATCGATAATCCAGGGATAAGAGAAGTTGGTATTACAGATTCAGTTGGTGGATTTGAAAAAACATTTGAAAAAATAGTTGAGCTTTCTAAAAACTGTAAGTTTAGAGATTGTACCCATACGATAGAAATTGAATGCGCCGTTATCTCAGCCGTTCAACGTGAAAAAATAGATAGAATGCTGTATGAAAATTATCTAAAAATGAAACGAGAAAAGGAACATTTTGAATCAACTGTAGCTGAAAAACGTAAAAAGAACAAAAATTTTGGAAAAATGGTTAAGCAAATTAAAAATTTAAAAAAATCAAATAAGTACTGAATAAAACAAAGTGCATAAACTATAGTAGTTTGGGGACAAACCTGAACTACTTTTTCGTTTAATTAAACTATATTGTATTGCGAAAAGAGGTTGGTTAAAACACACTGCAGTTGATACAATAGACCGTTAAGCACCAAAAAAAGATATAAAATGAATATTGAAATCAAACCATTAACCAAAGATTTAAAAGATGATTATTTGTTACTCTTTGATAACATGGTTCACAAAGAAAATCCTGAATGGTCAAAATGTTATTGCAATGATTATCATTTCCTGGGAGATGTGGAAACGTGCACGCGCGATATGAGTCGCGTTATGATCATAGATCGTATTGATACTAATGAATTACAAGGTTATTTAGTATTCGATAATGGCAAAGCAATCGGTTGGTGCAATGTAAACAATAGATCTAATTATCAACGATTATTAAGAGACTACGACTTGATTGATAGTTCAGATGATAAGGCATGTTCAGTGGTGTGTTTTTTGATTCATCCTGATTACCGAAGAAAGGGAATATCTCAAAAAATGATTGAAAAAATTACCTCGGATTACTCACAAGCAAAATATGATTATATAGAAGCCTATCCAAAAAAAGGAGAGTCAGGTACAAATCATTTCAATGGGCACTTGGAATTATATAAAAGAAACAATTTCAAGATTTATAAGGAGCATGAATCATATTATGTAATGAGAAAAAATCTGCAGTAAATATGGCTCACAATAAAGCGAAAATGTCAACGGTTGCTGCACTAAAAAATATAAATACACATTTTGTATTGAATCATATACACAAGAACAAAATACGCTTTTGAATTTAACACATGAGCTCTGAAATAAAGACATATGATTCTGAAAGTTTCCGAAAAGAATACTTCAATGCAAGTCCGACATTAGACAGGCTTTTCAAAAAAAGCGTGGAAGATTTTTTTTGTCTTAGAATTGAAGATGTCAGTGATGGAGTACTAAAACCAATTCTTCCGTCTAGGGAGGTAAGTCATACACTTATTTTTGTGACCGAAGGCGATTATAAAACAAAAATTGGATTCAGGGAGTATCACGTAAAAACAGATGACATTGTCATATATCAAGCTGGAGCTGTATTCTCAACAGAAGAGATATCTAAAAACGTTAAAGGATTTACATGTCATTTTCACCCGAATATTCTGGTCGGAAAATTTGGTAATCGATCATTGGTAACAAATTTTCAATTTTTAAATAATGGTAACCATCCCATCATTGAAGTCAAACAAAAATCTAAGACTGCAATTCTTAATGTCTATAAAAGATTGGCACTTGAATTCAAAAGCGACTTAAAACCAAATCCAGATATTGTGCATTCATATCTATATGCATTACTGACAGAATTGAATATACTTTATGGTTCAGAAAACACAAATAGACAAAATACCCCTTTTCAAATCACATCTCATTTTAGAATTTTGGCCAATGAAAATGTTAAGAAGAACCTAAAAGTAGCTGACTTTGCTAAAATAATGAGCATTAGCCCAAACCATCTAAACAAATCAGTTAAAACGGTCACTTCAAAACCAGCCTCGAAGATCATTGATGAGATTAAACTTATTGAAATTAAATACCTACTCTATCAATCCAACCTGTCCATTAGTGAGATATCCTATGAGATGGGGTATTTAGATGCTTCTTATTTTGCACGATTTTTTAAAAAACAAACAGGTGTTTCACCTAAGAAATTTAGAGAATTGATTGAAAAGTCCTAATCATGGGATAAAAGTTTCTACTTAAAATTTGTAACAATTTTGACCTTTGTATAGACAAAATCAAAGGTATATGTATTCTACTGCTCTAGCATTACACTCCATATTCAGATGGCTTTTACTAATAGCACTCTGCTATTCGATTTATAGAGCTTATAGAGGATTTCGTGATCAATCCGACTTTTCTTATGTCGATAATAAAGTACGTCATTGGACAGCAACAATAGCCCATATTCAGCTTACCATTGGTATGCTCGTCTATATCAAAAGCCCTATTATCAAATATTACTTTTCAGATTTCAAAAACTTAATCACTAATTGGAATTTGACATTTTTTGGTCTGTTTCATTTTATCCTTATGATTTCTGCAATAATTATCATTACCATAGGATCGGCAAAAGCAAAACGAAAGGCAACAGACATAGAAAAATTTAGAACCATATTGATCTACTTTTCTATTGGTTTACTTATCATTTTTATAGCTATTCCTTGGCCATTTTCCCCATTGGCGAATAGACCACTTTTAAGAACATTTTAAATGAAATATTTTTTCAATTCAAGTTTAGGCCGACTAAGGCTATTAGCATTTTTAGAAGGATTTTCCTTACTGATACTTGTTTTTGTGTCAATGCCACTTAAATACATCTACGGTATAACAACACTATCTTCTATTTTAGGTCCCATTCATGGATTATTGTTTTTATTATTCGTATTCAGCACAATAAGTGTAGGAACAGAGTATAATTGGAAATTCAAGCAAACAACTTGGAAGGTTTTAATTGCTTGTGTTATACCATTTGGTACATTTTATATTGACCGAAAAGTTTTAAGTAAACTATGAAAACAGTTTATATCATCATTAGTATTCTGCTAACGATTGTGGTTATATTCTTTATATCAAATCGAATTTATCGACATTACACAATAGACAAAGGTTTAGGAAGAGAGATTTTGAAAGGTGCAATTATACTAGATGTAAGGACAGATAAGGAATATAAAAACGGCCATATTGATGGTTCGATTAATATTTCTTTGGGAAAAATTAAAGAACGTTATATTGAATTAGATTCTTCGAAGACCTATATAACCTATTGCTCGCATGGAATACGAAGTGTAGAAGTAAAAAATATTTTAAAAGATAATGGTTTCCAAAAAGTTTTTAATGGTGGAGGAATGTCTGACCTAGAAGTAGTAATTGAAAAAAATGGTCTGAAGAAATGATTTACATATTTAAAACTACTGTAAATACCGAAAAAAAAATTCAGGCATTAAAACCTTACATTAATAAGCTTTTTCCACATTCAAAATGGAATTTTGATCTTGAAGATTGTGACAATATTTTCAGGATAGAAAGCAATGAAAACATTTTAAATTTGATTATATTTTTATTTAAAGTTTTTGATTTTCATTGTGAAGAGTTGGAATAAGGTATGCAGGCGATTGTCTGTTGAATCATACGCAGTTTGATTTATCTATCAGACCATAATTGATGTCAATAGTAATGAAAATACATCCCTGTTATTTACCAAGTTTATGAGAATTGAAGCGAGGTCACTAGGCTAAATAATACACTATTTAATAAGCCCTTTCATTATTACCTTCTATATAATTAATAAAAGCCTTATTCACTACCTTATTCCCACCTGGGGTTGGATAATCTCCTGTAAAATACCAATCTCCCGTATGGTTCGGGCAAGCCATTCTTAAATTTTCAACAGTTTGAAACACAATACGAACATCTGATTTTACGCTTTCTGGTTTGAGCATTTTCGCAATTTTTTGAGAAATATCATCATCTGAAAAGTGAGCATACAACTCCTTCACATAATTTTTAATTTGCTCTTTTGGCAAATGCTCTTGAGTCTTACATTTTTGATAAATGTCTTCAATCACTTCTTCCTTACCATTTTCTTTTAATAGTTCAATTGTAGCAGTAAAAGCAATAAAATCGCCCATTTTAGCCATATCAATGCCATAGCAATCAGGATATCTAATTTGTGGAGCACTTGATAAAACTACAATTTGCTTAGGATTCAATCGGTCTAAAATTCTTAGAATACTTTTCTTTAATGTCGTTCCGCGCACAATTGAATCATCAATAACCACTAAATGATCACTCTTTTCCTTCACCGTTCCATAAGTAATATCATACACATGCTCTACCAAATCATCACGTCCATCATCTTGGGTAATAAAGGTTCTTAGCTTAGTGTCCTTTATGGCAATTTTTTCAATTCGAGTCCGTCTGTTCAATACTTTTCTCAACTCCTCATCCGATAGCTTAGTAGCGGTTTCTTTCAATAAGTCAAACTTAATATCATTCTGGTAATCTTCCAAACCTTTAATTAAACCATAAAAAGCTGTTTCAGCAGAATTTGGGATAAAAGAAAAAACAGCATTATCTACATCATTATCGATATGCTTAAGTAACTGAGGTAGCATTAAACGTCCCAGTTCTTTTCGTTCGTTATAAATGTCTTTATCACCCGGTCGTGAAAAATAAATGCGTTCAAAAGAGCATTGCGTCACTTTTGTTGATTTATTAATTTCAATTTGAGTAACTGTGCCCTCTTTCTTAATAATTAAAGCATGACCTGGCTTAACTTCTTGTATTTTATTGATTGGTACATTAAAGGCTGTTTGAATCACTGGTCGTTCGGAAGTCACAACACAAATCTCATCATCTTCGTACCAAAAAGCTGGGCGAATACCGTTTGGATCTCGAAGGACAAATGCATCACCATGTCCAATTAAACCAGCCATTACATACCCCCCATCCCAGTCTTCTGATGACCTTTTTAAAATATCTTCTACACTAAGTTGGTCAGATATTAAATTGTATATATCTCTATTCGAATAACCTAGAGGTTTGTATTTTTGATACAATTCAGAGTTTTCTTCATCTAGAAAGTGACCTATCTTTTCAAGCACTGTAACGGTATCTGATTTTTCCTTTGGGTGCTGACCAATTTTTAATAAAACGTTAAATAATTCATCATTATTGGTGAGGTTAAAATTTCCTGCTACAATTAACGATCTGGTCATCCAATTGCTCTGTCTTAAAAAAGGATGACAGCTTTCAATACTATTTCTGCCAAACGTTCCGTATCTAAGATGTCCTAGAAATAGCTCTCCTGTAAATCCGGCGTTGTGTTTAAGGTAGTCAACATCCTTAAGTAAAGTCGGATTTTCTTCTTCTATTTCACCGAACCGACTATTGATGGTTTTAAATATTTCCTGGATTGGTTTCTGAGCATTTGAACGTGTACGACTAATGTAACGCTCACCTGGTTCCATGTTAAGTTTTATATTTGCTAAACCAGCGCCATCCTGTCCCCTATTGTGTTGTTTCTCCATCAATAAGTACATCTTATTCAGACCATAAAAGGCTGTTCCGTATTTGTCAAGATAAAATTGAAGTGGTTTTTTGAGTCTTAAGAGTGCTATACCACACTCATGTTTTATTGGATCACTCATTGTTTTGTCAGCTCTGTTGCGTTATATTTGCAAAATTAGATAAATACCTCGGTTGAAAGGCAAAAAATAAAGAAATAATTTTTTTTCAATATTCTTTGTTAATAAATATGAAGTTCGTACATTTGCACCCCCAATTTGGGGCATTTATATATTAATTTAAAAGTTTAATACTGTGGATACATTAAGCTACAAAACAATATCAGGCAATAAAGAGACTGCTAATAAAAAGTGGGTATTGGTTGATGCAGAGGGACAAACGCTTGGTAGACTTGCCAGTAAAGTAGCGTTCATGATCAGAGGAAAGCACAAGACGAATTATACTCCTCACGCTGACTGTGGAGATAACGTTATTGTTATCAATGCCGAAAAAGTAACGCTTTCTGGAAATAAGTGGGAACAAAAAACTTATATCCGTCACACTGGATACCCAGGTGGACAAAGATCTCTTACTGCAAAAGAATTAATGGCTAAAAGACCAATTAGGATGGTTGAAATGGCTGTTAAAGGTATGCTACCTAAAAACAAATTGGGAAGCGCCCTTTACAAAAACCTTAAGGTTTACGCTGGTAGCGAGCACGGTCATGACGCTCAAAAACCAGAAAATATCAATTTGGATTCAATTTTAAACAGACAATAAGATGAGTGTAATTAATACTTTAGGTAGAAGAAAAACATCTGTTGCTAGAGTTTATCTTTCAGAAGGATCTGGGAAAATCACAGTCAATAAAAAAGACTTGGGGGTTTATTTTAAAACACCAATGCTTTTAGACAAAGTTAACCAACCGTTTACAGTTACTGAATTAACAGGAAAGTATGACGTTGTGGCTAATGTTGATGGTGGTGGAATCAATGGTCAGGCCGAAGCAATTAGACTAGGTATTTCAAAAGCATTAGTAGAAATTGATGCTGAATTGAAACCTGCTCTTAAGGCGGAGGGCTTAATGACTAGAGATCCTAGAATGGTTGAAAGAAAGAAACCAGGACAGAAAAAAGCGAGAAAGAAATTTCAATTCTCGAAACGTTAATAATCTACTTAGGTTAGTTGGTTTAGTATCTAAATGGTTGAGACTGCAGCAATGTACTACTTAACTATTGATTTTCACCAATAGCGCAAAGTGCGCAAGAAAAATTAAAAAGAAAGTAAACAATTTAAAAATTACAAAAATGGCAAGAGCAACATTTGACGAGCTATTAGAAGCCGGAGTTCACTTCGGTCACTTAAAAAGAAAATGGAACCCATATATGTCTCCATATATCTTTGCAGAAAAAAGAGGTATCCACATTATTGACCTTAATAAAACAGTGGCGCAATTAGATTTAGCATGTGCTGCTTTAAAGCAAATTGCAAAGTCGGGTAAAAAAATACTTTTCGTTGCTACTAAAAAACAAGCTAAAGAAATAGTAGAAGCTAGAGTTAAGCCTACCAAAATGCCTTTCGTAGTTGAAAGATGGTCAGGTGGTATGTTAACTAACTTTGGTACAGTACGTAAGGCTATACGTAAAATGACTTCTATCGATAAAATGGGAGAAGACGGTACGTTAAAAACATTATCGAAAAGAGAGCGTCTGCAACTATCAAGAACAAGAGCTAAATTGGATAAAAACTATGGCACAATTGCAGACATGACCAGAATGCCTTCAGCTGTATTTGTTGTAGATGTTTTAAAGGAACAAATTGCAGTTAGAGAAGCTAATAAATTGAGTATCCCAACTTTTGCTATGGTTGATACCAATTCTGACCCAAGAAATATTGATTTTGTTATTCCAGCCAATGATGACGCTACAAAATCTATCGCTAAGATTATGGATGTTGTAACTGAAGCCATTATGGAAGGTTTGTCTGAAAGAAAAGATGCTAAAGACAAAACTAAAGAAGCTAAAGAAAAAGAAGCTGCAGTAGCTGAAAACACAACCGAGGCCCCTGCAGAAAAAGTAGAAAAATAATTTTAAAATGAGCGTAACAATGAAAATTACTGCATCTCAAGTAAATGACTTAAGAAAAAAGACTGGTGCTGGCATGATGGACTGCAAAAAAGCATTAGTAGAAGCAGAAGGTAATATGGAGGAGGCTGTTAACATCCTAAGAAAAAAAGGACAAAAAGTAGCAGCAAAGAGAGGAGAGAATGAAACAGCTGAAGGACTAGTGGTTGCTAAAACTTTTAATAACGATAAAACGGGAGTTATTTTGTCTTTAAGCTGTGAAACGGACTTCGTTGCAAAAAATTCAGATTACTATGCTTTTGTTGAAAGCTTAGTTGATGTTGCTGCGAAAAACAATGCTAAAACCATTGATGAGTTGAATGCCAGCATCTATGACGGTGACCTTACAGTTGCTGATAAGATAACTGAACACGTCGGTGTTGTAGGAGAAAAATTAGTCTTATCTAACTATGGTTTGGTAGAAGGAGAAGCTGTTGTAGCTTATAATCATCCGGGAAACCAAGTTGCAACAATGGTGGCATTGACTAAAGATGGAGAAGCTTCTGTTGATGCAGGTAAGCAGGTAGCTATGCAAGTAGCAGCAATGGCTCCATTAGCACTTAATAAGGATGGTATTGATGAAGCGACTATCCAAAATGAAATCGAAATTGGTAAGGAATTAGCTATTAAAGAGGGTAAGCCAGCTGAAATGGCTGAAAAAATTGCCATGGGCCGATTAAATAAATTCTTTAAAGAAAATACACTTTTAAGTCAAGCTTATATCCGAGATAATAAAAAATCGATTGAGCAGTTCTTGAAAGATACCGACAAAGACTTAACGGTTTCGGACTTTAAAAGATTTGCTTTAAAATAATGACTAAGAAAAGAGAAATTTAAATTTCTCTTTTTTTTTGTTTTCAATTTACTTTTCATGAAATATAAAAGAGTTTTATTAAAGTTAAGCGGAGAATCACTTATGGGTGATAAGCAATTTGGAATTGACAATACACGCTTGGCTGAATATGCGACTGAAATTAAAAAGTTGTATGACGATATCGAATTAGCTATTGTCATTGGTGGAGGAAATATCTTCAGAGGGGTCCAAGCCGAAAAAGGAGGTATGGACCGCACCCAAGGTGATTACATGGGAATGCTAGCTACCATGATTAATGCCATGGCTCTTCAGGCTGCTCTGGAAAAAGAAGACATGAAAACTAGATTGGTTTCTGCAATTGAAATGAGAGAAATCGCAGAACCTTTTATTAAACGAAGGGCGACGCGCCACCTTGAAAAAGGCAGAGTAGTCATTTTTGGAGCGGGAACAGGTAACCCTTACTTTACGACTGATTCTGCCGCTGCATTAAGAGCAATAGAAATGCAAGCAGATGTTATTTTAAAAGGAACAAGAGTAGATGGCATCTACACCGCAGACCCTGAAAAAAATGCTGATGCTATAAAATATGATGCGATTTCATTTGACGAAGCTTATAACAAAGGACTTAGCATTATGGACATGACGGCTTTTACCTTATGTAAAGAAAACAACGTTCCGATTATTGTTTTTGACATGAATAAAAAAGGGAATTTGGAAAAAATTGTAAAAGGCGAAAAAATTGGTACTTTAGTAGCCAATAATTAACCAAAAAACGAATTCCAATGGAAGAAGAAATTGATTTTATTTTTGATTCTCTTAAAGAAGCCAATGAAAGTGCCATCAATCACCTTATAGAAGCGCTCCGTAAAATACGTGCCGGTAAAGCAACCCCTTCAATGTTAAGTAGTGTAATGGTAGACTACTATGGTACTTCTACACCATTGACTCAAGTTGCAAACATTAATACACTTGATGCGCGTACATTGACAGTTCAACCATGGGAAAAAGCAATGTTAGATGAAATTGCAAAAGGTATTACCAATGCCAATTTAGGTCTAAACCCTCAGAATAATGGTGAGATGATTATTATTAGTGTACCTATGCTCACTGAAGAAAGAAGAAAAGACCTTGCCAAAAAAGCAAAAGCTGAAGGAGAGCATGCTAAAATTAGTTTAAGAAATAACCGAAAGGATGCCATTGACGAAATCAAAAAGCTAAAAGACAATGGCTTATCTGAAGACATGCAAAAAAACTTAGAAGATGACGTCCAAGAAGTCACAAATGATTTTGGAAGTAAAATTGATAAGTTAACTGCTAAAAAAGAAGAAGACATTTTAACGATTTAAATCAATTTCAATGCATTTGAAAAAATCTGTTCAAAAACTGGACAGATTTTTTTATTCAATAACAAAACTAAGATGGGCAAAGAATTTAACAAACGATCAGAAAACCTGGATAACGACATTGTTTTTGGTGTAAGGGCAGTTATTGAAGCTGTACGCGCAGGTAAGGAGATTAATAAGATAATGATTCAACGAGGGATGCAAAAAACCTTATTTAAAGAATTAAAAGAGGAATTGGCCAATAAGACTTATAATCTTCAGTTTGTACCCATTCAAAAACTAAATCGATTAACACGAAAAAATCATCAGGGTGTAATTGCATTTATAGCTCCAATACAGTATCAAAATATTGAAAATATTACAACTCGAATTTTTGAAGAAGGAGAAGTCCCCAATTTTTTAATTTTGGACAGGATTACTGATGTAAGAAATTTTGGGGCCATTGCGAGAACAGCCGAATGCACTGGTATTGATGCCATTGTTATTATAGAAAAAGGAGGCGTATTGGTGACTTCTGATGCCATTAAAACATCAGCAGGTGCCTTGATGAGAATTCCTATCTGTAAGGCAAAAGACTTATCATCTGTTGTCCATTTTTTAAAAACAAGCGGTGTACAGGTGGTTGCCTTAACCGAAAAGACGAATCAAATGATTCAAGACGTTGAATTAACTCTACCTACTGCCATTATTTTAGGATCGGAAGAAGACGGTATTTCTACAAAACTATTATCAGAAGCAAGCCAGAAAGCTAAAATTCCAATGCAAGGCGAAATTGCCTCGCTTAATGTGGCTGTTGCGTCTGGTATTGCCATGTATGAAGCGCTCAGGCAAAGGCTTGGTTGATTCTTAATCCTCTATTTCGTTTGTCGCTTTGTAGTCTAATTTTAAGTAAACGGCTTTAAGGAAATAATATTTATCTTCGTTGAAGGTGAAAAAAAAGACTGAACACTTTCTGCTCTATCTAATATTAATCGTTGGTTTTGTACTTCGATTTTTTTCAGCAATCTCCCATTCCTACAGTAGTGATGAATTAAGTGCAATTACCCGGCTAAAATATGATAATTTATATGACCTATTGGAATACGGGGTAAAGCTAGGAGATATGCATCCTGCAGGGGTGCAAATTTTCATGAAAATTTGGTCTTCAATTTTTGGACATTCAGAGTTAGCCATGAGACTGCCTTTTGTATTATTGGGGACGGTTTCAATATGGCTAATTTATAAAATTGGAAAATATTATTCTACCTATGTCGGTTTATTTTCTGCCGCGCTTTGGTCCATTTTACTCTTTCCTATCATTCAATCAGAATTAGCCCGCCCTTACAGCCCTGGTCTTTTTTTCATACTATCGAGCACTGTATTTTTATTGAAAATTCTTAATAACCAGTTTAAAAAAAGACAGATTTGGTTGGTAAGTTTAGGGCTAGGAATAAGCCTTGCTGGTTGTATGTACACCCATTATTTTGCTTTTTTATCTGTAGGCTTTATCACCTTATCTGCCTTATTTTGGATAAAGAAATCAGCCATTTTCCCTTATTTTTTATCTGGTGTTCTGGCGATCATACTATTTCTGCCCCACCTATCTATAACACTTTATCAAACTGGGATAGATGGAGGGATACAATGGCTAGCACCTCCTGGCAATTGGTGGTTACTAGAATTTTTATTTTTTGCTTTTAATAACTCGTTGTTTTTAATTGTTGTTATTGTTAGTCTAATTATAATTGGAATTGCTATTGGATTAAAAGAAAAAGTTAGACTATCAAAGTATACCCTTCTATTTTTAATTTGGTTTTTTGGAACTTATATCGTTGGACATTTAGTTTCACATTATTTTACCCCCGTGCTAAAGTTCCCGGTCATGATTTTTGTCCTGCCCTTCTTCATATTAATTTTAGCAAAGGTGCTCAGTCATACTTTCAAATACCTAATGGGTGGAATCCCCTTCTTGATTATTGGTGCAACGGCGTTTTCAACAATATTTGAAAAAAAATTATTCCAACCTGTCCATTACGAAGTGTTTAAAGAACTCAGTCAACATATCAGAGACTGGGAAAGTAGATTTGGAGAAAATAATATAATGAAGGTCATGAATATCAGCAATCCAGACTATTTGAATTTTTATGGTCTACAATCAGGAAAAGCACATCATTTAGATCTTGACCTCATCAATTACGGTGATGCCAAAAAGCTGAACACATTGCTTTCCAATTCTAAAAAGGAGCATTTAATCTTAGGTTACTCTGGTAGGCATACCCCAATTCAATTTTTAAATCAAAGTTTAAAATATTACCCTTTTTTAGTAGAACATTATAGTTATAATAACAGCGCTATTGTATTACTAAGTAAACATAGTCAAGCAATTGAGTCACCACTAAAAGTTTTAAAAACCATTTCATTTACTGATCAGAATCAATGGGAATTTAGCACTGACAAATTTAATGCTAAAACCATGCAGTACCTAGCCGATAGTAACAATGTTTACCGTCCCCAGTTCATACTTCCAATTAATGATGCCCTTAAAGCAAATCAACATTTTTTGAGAATTACTTTGAATGCTAATATTAATCATCTTAATCAAATTTCTTTAGTTGCCATTCCCGAAACCAAAAATGGTGAGACCATTAACGATAATTATGGTAATCCAATATATATTGGACATGATGTTGAAGAAGATTTGTTATCGTTTAAAAAAGCGTCTTTTGCCTTTTCTGTTCCGCCTCATATAACTAGGAATGGAAGAATCAAAATATATATCTGGAATAGAAATAAACAGCCTTTTCTGATCAATGAAATAGATATTGAAATCATTCAAAACGTTTGGAATAATTAACAATAAAGTAATTTCAATACTATTCTTCTCTAAAAAATATCACTATCTTTTATCATTAAATTATCACACCAATTAAATATTAAATGAAGGTCATTATTACCTGCTTACTTATATTCATATCATTATTAGGCATTACCCAAGAAAACGAAAACAGCTTACTCTGGAAAATTACGAATCCAAATACCCAAAAAACATCATACCTGTATGGCACAATGCATATTAGTGGACGTTTGGCCTTTCATTTAGGAGAGGAATTTTTTGATGCCATTACCGAGGTAGATGCTATTGCTTTGGAGTCTAACCCCATTATATGGTTAGACGAAATTTTTAATTCGAAGTACGCAAGTGATTATTTGGGCAGATACGGATTCCAGTATCAAACTTATAAAGGTTTTTACCAAGACGCTTTTAAACTTAAAATCCCAAAAAATAAAAATTTGAGTTCATATCTAGCTAGTGACCATTACCTAAGTAATTGGATGCTATACAGAGAAAATAAAAGTAAATTGGACTTTGAAGAAGAAACTTTTTTAGATCTTTTTATTTATCAAACAGGAATGAAAAACGATAAGAAAGTATACAGTTTAGAGGACTTTTCTCAAACCACCGAATTAAGTAAACTAGGAAGTCTTCCTGATCCGAATGATAAAGAACCAGCAGCATGGTTTGAAAAATTAATAGAAGATAAAGACGCACGAGATCTTATAGAAGATGCATACAGGAACAAAAATGTGATGTTATTGGATTCTTTGCATGGTCAAATCAACTCCAATAACTTTGTCAAATATATGCTTGATGTTAGAAATAATATCATGGCTGCCAGAATCGATTCATTTATTCAAAAGGAAGACATCAGTTTATTTATTGGCATTGGAGCAGCGCATTTAGGTGGTAAATATGGTGTTATTCAGTATTTAGCAGATAAAGGATATTCACTTGAAGCCATGCCAACAACAATTACTGACCAGGCAAAGCAGATTAAAGAAACCTTTGATCATAAAACAACTAACATTTTTTATAATAATTTATTTGAATCAGACTTTTTTTCAGTTAAAGTGCCAGGCTCAATGTTTGAAACCCCTTCAAATAATAGTAATCAACGACAGTTTTTTTCACCCGAATTGACTAACGGCTCATATTTTTCAATAAAACAGATTAGTACTTATAGTTATTTAACAAAGCTACAACCAAAGGACTATGAATTAAAAATTGACAGTCTACTTTATGAGAGTATTCCTGGCAATATTATTAGTAAGGCTAAGATAGAAATTGATGGTTTTAGCGGACTTGATATTCTTAATGAAACCACTAGCGGAAATTTTCAGCGATATATGATTATCTACTCACCTATCAATATATTTATTTTTAAAATGGGTGGAAAAAAGGACTTTGTTAAAAAGCAGAGTGATGGTTTTTTTAAAAGCATAGTGTTAAAACCCATTTTAGAAACAAATTGGAAGACTGCTAAGGCTTTTAAAGGCGACTTTAGCGTAGAAGTACCCAATTATTATCATATTAAAAACAATAATAAAATCACTAGCTTATACAATCATCCCGAATTAGAAGCATATGATATTAACAATGACGCTTACTATTTGGTTAAAAGGAGTGCATTACATGATTTTAAATTTATTGAAACTGATACCTATGAACTTAATCGCCTAATTGAAAAATTTCTGAAAGAACTAGATATAGACTCCTGTGAAATTATAATTGAAAAATCAGAAAAATATCCAACGGCGACAGCCTTTGCTAAAAATGCTAACAATGAAAGGATTGATCTTAAATTTGTTATCAAAGGCCCTTTTTATTATTTATTAGCCTGCGTCAATGCTAGTGGAGACGATTGTCAACGCTTCTTTAAAAGCTTTAAATTTGATCAATTCCAGTACAATTTTCCATTTGTCTATCATAGAGATTCAACTTTACTTTTTAGCGTTAATTCAAATTATTTATACCCTACTGCATTTAATGATACTTATACAAAAGCCTACAGACTTAACAAGAAAAATGAAAGTAAAGATAAGGTGGATAATTCCTACAAAAACAATTCTGAATCAAGGATCTATTATTCTGAAAACTTTGAACGTATTGCAGTAGAGGCCTATAAATACCATAATTATTCAGAGTTTGACAATATTGACTCTCTATGGGCAAATGAAAGAGCGTTTTATGAAAAAGATAAGAAACTAATTGTTAGACAATTTAATCCAGTAAAAGATAAGGATCTATTTATTCTAAATCTAGAACTTACTGATACTAATAGTAGTAGAATGATTCTCGCTAAATACATCCTAAAGCATGGAATGCTGTATTCGATTAAATCTAATGTTGACACACTTTCACCAAAGTCCAAATTCATTGAATTATTTTTTAGTTCATTTACTCCTTTTGACACCATGGTCGGTACATCAGTATTTGAGGATAAATCAAAGTTATTTCTTAAAGATATCTACAGTTATGATAGTTTAATTAAAACTCAGGCACTAGAGTCTGTAAGAACGCATGTAAATTTTGATAGCGAGGATTTTGATGAGATGAAGAAAATGATTTTAAACTACCCGTTTACTGCAAAACAAATAGATATTAAAAAACAAATGATTACCGATTTGGGAAACTTAGAAAAAGTAGACATTACTGATTTTATGGAAGATCTTTACCATAAATCTGAGGATACATCAATGTACCAAATAGCTATTTTAGAGGCTTTAGCAAAGCAAAGTACTAAGAAGTCTACAGAATTATTTTTAAAGCTTTTAGAACATGATATACCTTTGGCGAGTGACAATTACGCTACCTACAGAATTTTTAGACCCTTTTACGATTCATTAGAAATTGCCAGTCATTTATATCCTAAAATCTTGGATTACACTTTTGTAAAACAATATAAAGCCCCTATCTATGAACTTCTTGCCTTTCTTGTAGAAAAAGAAAAAATTAAACCATCTAGTTATAAAAAGAGCTATAATCAGATACTAAGAGAAGCTAAAATTGAATTAAAGAGTCAAATTAGTTTAGAGCAAAACAATATTGCAAATGAAAATGAGAGCGAATATCGTTACGAATCATATAAAAATAGGGGAAATGATGAACTTGTGCATTATTCTGCTTTACTACTACCATTCTATGACAAGGCTGACGTTAACCTTTTTTATACCAAACTTACAAAAGTGCAAGATTTAGAAATTCAAACAGATATTGCGGTTCAAAAAATGAAGAATAATATTCCTGTAAATGACTCAATCTGGATATATCTTGCCTCAAATTTAATTAACAGAAATTATTTATATAAAGCTTTATCTATCAATAAAAAACTGGACTTATTCCCTCAATCTTTTACTAAGCAAACAGATATTAACGAATCATTATTATATGACAGTGATTTTAATGTAGAAAAAGACAGTTTTCTCTTTGTTGATAAACGGGAGGTAATTGTGCAAAATGATACCGGTTATGTTTATTTTTATAAAAGTAAAAAGGAAAAAGATGATGATTGGTACCTTGATTACATTGGTCTTCAGCCATTAGATCAAAAGCTAATTAATATTTCATCTCAATTTGAGGAAACAAGAATAAAAATTGAGAAATATAAAGACATTTCAGAAGTTATTGAAGAGCAAGTTAGAAGTATTGTCTTAGAAGGGCATCCACGGGCAAAAAAAGAGGGCAAGGAAAATTATAATTGGTATTATTAATAAATGAACTTTAAAGGCATTAGAAAATATATTATTGCTCATTTAGGGGAAATGTTAGATGAGCGCTACTCTTACCATTCAATTAAACACACCTTACAAGTAGAAAAGGCTGTTGTTTATTTTTCAGAGATGGAAGGTATACCTGAAAAAGAGATCATACTATTAAGGACCGCTGCTCTATTTCATGATTCAGGCTACATCAATAAGTATAGGAATAATGAATCGTTTAGTGTTTCTACCTTTAAGAAAGTAGCCTCAGAATTTGATTATACTGAGGATAATATTTCAAATGTTAAACGAATTATTATGGCCACTAAAAGAGGAGAAGAACCAAAAGATATTCTGGAAAAACTCATCTGCGACGCTGACCATGATTATATTGGGACAGCAAACTATCACAATATTGCTCAGCAGTTAAGAGACGAACTGGCTCTATTTGGAGAGTTGCTGAGCGACAAAGAATGGATCATGAAACAAATTCATTATTTAGAAGAAGAACATCAGTATTACACCGAATCAGCCATCAGTAAAAGACAAGCAGGTAAAGAAGCAAGACTAAAGGAACTTAAATTAGATTTACTTAATTTCAAAGAATAATTCTAAAAGTCCATTAATATCCGTTACAGAATGGCTTTTATCAGTAAAACTTTTATTTAATTCGTTACCAAATGATTTAGATTTCCTTTTTCCTTCAAGGGAAACTATTCTCAAATCTTGTTTTTCAGCAGCCAGAACTTTTACTTGTTCGGCATCAGTATTATTAGCATTTATAATTTCTTTGGTCACTTCATCAGAATATGAATCTTCTTCTGTATCCAAAGCTTCTAAATATTTCGCTCTATCAGGACTTTCCGGAACAGCAACTATTTCTTCTTCAAGCGCAATAATATTATCTGAAACTGTGGCTGGACTAGTATCAAAAGCACTATTAAAAATAGGTTTAATGTCCTTTGAGGTATTACCTGCTATTTTTTCATCACTAAGCTCTCGGTTTAAAGATTCATCTTTGTTATCTAGTCTTATGGAAGAGCCTTTTTCTTTTAATTCATCTTCTATATCTTCTGGGGGTTCCATGCCTTCTTCTGCTATGGGTTTATCATCAATTAAGGGTTCAATAACGTCTTCTTCAGTTATTACTTCTTTTTTAACAGTCTTATTTTGCGCAAGCGTTTTTTCATCAAACGGGCTTTTCAATAATGAAAATATACCAATAAATAGAATGCAAATACCTGCTAACTGAAAGGCAGGATACATAAATATTTGTTTATGAGGGGGAAACAGAAACAACCATAATGACTGATACCAAGCTAAAGGTTTATTAGCAGTGGGGGGATACAGCTTTTCCATGATATGATCTCTCATACCATCACTAGCTTCAATTCTATTTTGATTGTAAAATGACGTACTTTCAGTTAAAAGAAATTTTAATTGATCGTATTCTTCCTGATTTTTAGCTAACTCAGAAACTAACAATAACTCTTCATTAGTCAATTCAAAATATTGTTTCTCTTTCACTATTTCCTCTACAGTTCTCATCTTTCTATTATTTTTCTGTAAACACTTAATTCCTTAGCCAAATATTTTGTGGCGTAGTGCAACCTAGACTTTACAGTTCCTTCATTAATTCCTAATACTTCAGATATCTCTTTCATGCTAAGACCCTGTTCATGTCTTAAAGAAAATACTGAAGCATGCTTATCATCCATTTCGTCAAGTAACTTTTTTAACGACCGCCCAAAGTTTTGCTGATCTAATTGTTCATCACTTTGTAAATCAACACTGCGGCTTTGATCTCTATCTGGCATATCATAACCCGTATTTTTTCGAACATCATGCTTTTTGTACTCATTTTTACAACGATTATATGCAACTGAAAACACCCACGATTTAAAATTCTGTTTAGCATCAAACAATGCAGGATTTCCAATCAACTTGGCGAAAATATCTTGTGCTGCATCTTCTGCGGCAGTTTGATTTTGCCATAATTTTTGATAGAAAAAATTAACCAAATGATTAGCATATCTATCATAGATTTCTTCAAAGGCTTTCTTATCTCCTTTTTGAAAAAATTGCATTAGCTGCTCATCTTTCAGAGCTGAATAATCCTTTCTAAACAACTTCATCTATATCAATCAGAATCTAAAATAGCAGTTACAGTTTCCCTATTTCCAGCTATATCAGCGATTATTAAAATATCGTTTTTTAAACTGGAAGACTTATTTCCATTTTTATACAAAGTAATAAGAGGTGGCAGTAAATTTTTGATGAGCAATTTATCATTACTTGTCAATTTTTGAGGCTTTAATTTGAGTTCACTAAACTCTTTGTAAAAGGCATCTAATCGTTTACTGTTATTTTGACTACCCAACTGCAAGTATAACCCCGAAATAAAGTAAGTTGGATGATACCAATAGGTCGCCTTAACTGTTGAGCTAAAAAAAGCATTTTTAGACGACGAAAAAATACTTTTAACCTGTAAACGAGTAGATTCATTTCTAATCTTTAAGCCGTAATCATTATTAATTGTGCTAACATATGAACTATCCGCCAGCATTTTTAAAGATATAACCTGAACGTCAGTCCTTATATTTCGATTTAATTGAAGGATTTTGATTGGATATGAATCATCAAGCGAATTTGCGATTAGAATGGCCTTATTAGGTAAACTGTTAAGTAAAAGTTCAAAGTAAGAATAAGTAAAGTTAGAATAAGAGCTTGTTAAATTCGCAGCGATTTTATGTTGTTGCTCAATATCTCCATTAACAATCGCCTGATAAAACTTTTCTTTCTGTGATTGACTATAAATCGCAGAGTTAAGACAAACGAGTAGTGCCAATAAAAAAATCTTAATTTTCATTTTATTCTAATATGTTTCTGCCTACAACCTCAAGTTAATAAAGTTCATTGAAAGTGAGCGAAAAATACGAATTAAATCTTTTATTAAAGATTAGGGAAAGTTTAGAAAATTCTATAACCAATCTTAAGAGATCCCCAAATATTTCTGTTAGCATACTGATTAAACTGATAGGCCACTTCAACTGCCCAAGTCCACTTATTACGTTTTATTTTATGTAAGCCAATTGGGAAATACAAATTATGTTGATAAAAATCCCCACCATTCCAAAAGAATGCATCCATCACACCAAAATAGGGTGTTATACCAGCTAAAAACTTGGCACCTAAATGATATTTTACACCTAAAAATAATGATATTGGATTAATACCATTTGTTTGAATACCAAAACCTCCCTCAACATTTATTTTGGAGTCGATAAAGTAATCAGCTGAAAGATATCCCCACCCGTTAGGTCCTAAAATTCCAACGTTTAATCCAAAAGGGTTTTTTTTTCGTCTATTTTTAAACCAATCCTTGCCGTTTTCACCACTCCAAACAATCGATTGATTTTCTGCTAAACTATTTGACAATAGGAAAACTGACATTAAGATAATTAAACATCCTCGCATAATTAAATAATAATATCTCGTTACTTTGTTACAAAGTACTAAATATTTAGAATCGCCAAGATAAGGAAATGCTAGGCATTATTGGTAATTGATCAACTCTCTCTGATGTAACCCTATTGATATAAAAGATATTTCGTCTACTATAGGCATTAGTCACCCCTCCGATAATTTCCCATGACATGTTTCTGTATTTTTTAGATTCAATGGTCTTTTTAATATTGATATCAAGCCTATGATAAGTCGGCAACCTTCCAGTATTTAAGTCTTCATATAGAAGTGTTAGATCTGCATTATTTGCCGAAACATAATCTTCTCCAACAGTATTAATAACAGGTACCTCACCAACTCCTATTGTCTTCTTAAAAGGAAGTCCTGACCCTAAATTCCATCTCAGACTAACTTCCCAAGATTCGTCCTCTCCAAAAGAGTACGTTGAGATAATATTTAAGTTATGCCTTCTATCAAAAACAGGAAAATAAGTATCGAACCCGTTCCACCTAGTTACTCTGCCTATTGAATAGGCCGACCAAAAATAGAATTTTTTTGTATTATACTTTAAAACAACATCAGCCCCCATTGCCTGACCACTTTCAATAATAAAATCTTTTTTAAAAAGATCATCAACGTCATTATTTTCTGGAGAATCTTCAAAAACCTTATTAGGATTCACATTAGTTAATTGATTGAACCACTTGTAGTAAGCCTCTATGTTTAAAGATACTTTTTTGGTTAAATCGTATTCAGTTCCAAAAATAGCATGATATGCTTTCTGAAGTCCATTGTTAATCTCTATTACATCTCCGTCAGGTTGAGTAAAATTATCAGGAAAATTAGTCGGAGAATTCAAAAATCCATAAAATAAATTAACGACATCTCTATCAGATGTTGTACTAACATAGTTTTGAGTAAAATATCCGGTTGCAAATTTTATTCGCCAATCTTCAGTTAAATTGAACTTACCTCCAAGCCTTGGCTCTGGAGAAAGAAGTCCTAATTCTGGATAAATTTGAAGTCTGAAACTAGGCTCAAGTACTAAACGACCCGCTACTTTCTTATAGCTTGTATAGAGTCCAACCTCTGGCTGATTACCTGCAACTTCAATTACTTTATTTTCTGTATTTGTGGTTACAAATTCATTCGTGAAATAATTAAACTGAAAACCAAAATCTACTTGACTCTTTTCCTCTAAGAAGTATGTGAAATCAAATGCCATTTCAAAACCACTAATACCTGAGCTTCTAGCAGGCAAACCTGTTTCTTCTAAAGTGATATCATATTGCGAAAAATTGATCCTTCCCTTCAAGTACAATTGAGAAGACTGAGGTACAAAGGCAAAGTTCGATCCTAGACCAAATGAGTTCCAATTGAAGTCGCTTATCGCTTGATACCTCACATTATCATTAAAGGAAAAGCCAAAAACATTAAATTGGCTACCTGATCCCCCTGAAAAAGACACTTTTCCGTAAAAATCAGTAAAATTGAATGGTAACCCCTCCCCTTCATTTACATACGGGTATAAGGCCTTAGATGTTTGATCTAAAAGAGAAAATTTAGTAGATAGAATAAATGAAATATTGTCTTTTTTTGAAATTGGTCCTTCAAGCAGAACTTTACTGGTAAATGGTGAGACACCGACTAAACCAGACATTCGTTTTCTATTCCCATCCCTATATTTGACATCCATTATTGAAGAGATTCTTCCACCGTATTTGCCATTAAAGCCTCCCGTATAAATATCGGCTGTTTTTATAAGGTCTGTTTCAAATACCGAGAAAAATCCTATTGAGTGAAATGGATTGTATATGGTCATTCCATCCAATAATATTTTGTTCTGAATTGGTGTACCACCACGAACATAAACTTGTCCACCCTGATCTCCTGTAGAGACGACACCAGGCACAGTTTGAAAATAAGTAGCTATATCAGCGTCCCCTCCAGTTGTTGGTACACGCAGAATGTCTTTTTGACTAATTTTAATGACAGATGTTTGAACTTCCGTCTTTTTTTCTTTTTCAGTGGCGTTTACCTCAACCTCTCCCAGGACCTTCCCTTTATCCATTTCTATGTTAAGTGTTAGTATACCTTCATCTGTAATTTTTATTTTTTCTTCGAACGTAACATATTCAACATTTGTTGCTTTTAAGGTGTATGTTCCAACAGGGATTTTTGGAATTGAATAAAATCCGTTAAAATCTGTATTTGCTCCTGTTTTTAGTTCTTCAATTACAACTCTTACAAAAGGAATTGCGTTTCCATCATCACTACTTTTAATAAAACCTCTTACTGTGCCGCTCTGAGCAAACAAGTTGATTGATACAAATAGAAATAAAAATGAACCTATGATTTTATTCATAAAATAAATTTAAGAGCCAAATATAACATATTATAAGCGAATTAATTTAAAAATGTATTCGTACTTAGTCAACGGTATAATAACCTAAATTAACGGTAAACTTTTGCGGATTATGATTAGTTTTGAATCAAATGAAATTTATAGAATGCTGGATTGGTTAGAGCAAATTGATAAAAGTATTTTTCTTTTTCTTAATGGCATACATTCCCCAATGTTTGATGTCGTTATGTGGTATATCAGTACTGTAGTACTATGGATTCCGGTTTTTCTTTTTTTCTTTTTTTACGCCTTCAAAAAAGGTGGATGGCCACTTTTGATCATCATAATTTTAGGACTTGCAGTTTGTGTACTTTTAGCAGATAGAATTTCAGTAGAGGCTTTTAAAAATGTTTTTCAAAGGTATCGGCCCACTCACAATTTAGAATTAAAAGGTTTAGTACATACTTTTTCAAAACCTAATGGAGAAGCCTATTTAGGTGGGATGTATGGTTTTGTTTCTTCTCACGCAGCTAATTTTTTTGCCATCACTACTTTTCTTGTTGTTGTATTTAGTAAGTATTCTAAAAAATGGTATGGGTTGTTTTTATGGGCCGCAATTATTGGTTACAGCAGAATATATTTAGGGGTACATTATCCAGGAGATGTTTTTGTTGGTGCAATTTTGGGAACAGTCATTGGATTATTCGTATTTTACATTTCAAAACCGTTTTTTAAAAAATATGGAGTTATTAAAAATTAGTAGTCTTATTTTTTTAGGAGGAGGTATAGGGAGCCTTTTTAGGTACTCTTTAACGCGCTTACAAAACCAAATAGTGCCTTCAAACTTTCCACTTGCTACATTGGTTTCAAATATTTTAGCATGTAGTATTTTGGGAGTCACTATTTACATCATGAAAGGTAAAGTGGAAGACAATATGTGGTTAAAGTATTTTTTGGTGATTGGACTTTGCGGCAGTTTTTCTACCTTTTCTACTTTTGGATATGAGACTGTTCAATTGATGAAATCCGGCTTTTTTACCATTGCCTTTTTTAATGTAGTTATTAGTTTAAGTCTTGGTTTTTTCATTCTATGGCTACTTATGAGGTCTTAGATAATTTCTTCATTCTATCTTTCATTAATCTCATTAATAAATTTGCTTCTTTTTCAGCTATTTTTTTAGCAAATCCAATTGATTTACCATTTGCAGTAAAACTTAAACTATTTGTTCCTTGTCGCCAAAACGCATTTTCATAATCAAAACCGAAAGAAAAGGTTTTATGCTCAACCATGTTAAAGTCTTTAATATTATCAATAAAAACTTTGTAAGCTTTACCATAACCAAGTATTGAATTCTTAATAATTAATTCACTTTTTGTTATTTTAATAAGCTCTTTTCCTTTAATTAACCATAAAAAACCCCTCAAAACTTTATACTCAAAATAGGCCCAAAACGCAATAAAAACAGTTAAATAAATTTTTTGATTCCTTAATACCTCTGTTTTATCTCCTTGAAACGCACTATTATCGATAGTATCTAACCCGAATAATAGTAAATATATCATGTAAATTCCTACAAAGCTGTAGGCCAAAAGCCATGTGAAAAGGAGGGCTTCCTTCCACCTCTTCCTAGCAGGATAAATAACAATACTACAAACTTTTTTGTCATCAAAAAAACTAATTCTTTGTCCAATTGACTTTTCCATAGGCTACAAAAATAAAAAAAGGAAGACGCTCGTCTTCCTTTTTTTAAAATTTATCATCAAGAACATTACTTCAAAATTAATAGGGAACCAGTAAATGAATATCTATTATCTTTTCGAAGGTCTTTCGCATCAACAATCCAAACATAATTTCCAGAAAGTGCAACTTCACCAGAATTACCATATGTTCCATCCCAAGCTGCTTCCTGATCAAATGATTCAAATACTAACTCACCCCATCTATTAAAAATAGACAAATGATAATCATATATATCTATCCCGCTAATATAAACTCTCCAATTTGCATTGATATCATCTCCATCTGGTGTAAAAATATTTGGTGCAAAAATATTGACATCATTGACAACATCAATATACTTGGTCGTTTTATCCTGACAGCCGTTTTCATCTGTTATCGTCAAGTCTACTTGAAAGTTGCCAGGCTTACCTTCTTCATAATTAATAACTGGGTTTTTTTGAGTAGATGTGTTTGGTGTTGGTCCGCCAAAAAACTGCCATGACCATTCTACTGGATTTCCTTCTGAAATATCATTAAAATTAGCTTGAGAATTATATATAGTCACTTGATTTGGTGAAAAAACAAAATTAGCAACTGGGTGATTGTACACTTCAATTATTTCGGTAAGGTATTCTATTTGTTCACAACCCTGTTCCGTCCTTATTTTAACTTCTATATCATACAATCCAGGAATTGATAAATTACTAAAAACCGGACTTAAACCTGATGAGTTTGATGTACTGATATTCGCTCCAATTATATTCCAGGTAGTATTCATCTTGGTTACATCTGTAGCAGGGTTTGTAACTACCCCTCCTGCTGAAATAACATCTTGACTTGAACTCAAGTTATTTATCTTAAACGGATGATCGTAACAACCAGCGGTTACCAATGGATCTATTTCGTCTTCAAATTCATATTTAAAATCAACTGGTGCAAAAACCGTCATATATGTACATTTTGAAACTGTAGGAGAAGGACAATCCTCAGAGAGAGTAACACAAACGGAATCTGAGAACGTTGGTGAGTAGTCAACTGTTTTGCCATTACCAAGATTGTGATCCCAGGTAAAAGTATAGTTTCCGTTACCACCAGAAGCTGATGCTTGCAGATCAATATTTTCACAAACTATGCTGGATGGTGTTAAGAAAGTTATTTCTAAAGAATCAGGTTCATCAATTACTGCAATTGTACTGGCATTGCAATTTCCATTTGGTGCACTTGTAATAACAATATTGTATGTGCCACTTGACAGATTTTGGAACAATCCAATCGGCTGGAATGTGGAACCTCCATCAATTGAAAATGAGTTTGCAAATGGAGAACTTAAATCAATTGTTCCGTCACTAGCAGTTGCACATGTAACATCTGTTGTAACCATTGTAATTGGTAAATCAATAATATTTACTGTTAAAAAGGATGATAAAGAACAATTAAGACTATCAATCCTGTATTCATAAATCCCTGGAGTAAAAGTAGCAGGGTCTATTGGCATATTAACCATTACACCCGCTGATGTTATCCAATAACCATTTGTCTGTGGCGTTCCTCCAATGAAATTAAATAGGTCAACTGGTCCTTGATTGATACAAATATTAGCAATAGTATCATTTCCTGGATCAATAAGTGGACCTATCAGAACTTCAACATCATCTGTACTAATGCACATAGGATGGGCTGTAGGAAATGTGCTTAATGTATAGGTTGTTGAAACCGGAGGATTCACCTGAGGGTTAATAACTGTAGGACTTGATAATATATTTGCAGTTGGCGTCCAGCTAAAAGAATAACCTAAAAAGCAATTTGCAACCACATTTTGCGGATTATTGGATGGTGCTCCAGCTAAACCATCTGAGTAAACTAAGTTTCCACTTCCGTCAAAAAGATAAATTTCACATTCATTTGAAAACGCACCAATATTATTAAAATCAATGATAATATTTTCACCATTAGTGACAGGCAAAGTCACCCAAAGTGAATCTACTGCAGGACCTGGGAATGTTACCGCACCACCAGCCTGAGTAGTTACTTCAATTTCATTTCCATTCCAACTATCACCAAATGAATCAAACAAAAGCAATCTGTACTCGCAGTTTATTCCACTCGTGCTATCAGGACCAATAATTACAGGCTGTCCTCCACAAATTGTAATATCGGGTCCTGCATTAATTGGCCTTAAAGAATCAACGGTAATTGTTATTGAAGTGTCAAATGTACATCCAAAATTATTGACTAGGGAGTAGTTATATGTTTCTGATCCCGCTGTCGTAGGTGCAATAACTATTGTATCAAAATCTACAGAATTATAAGTAATTGATGGATCTCCCAATTGCCAAAATGAAGAATCGGAACCAAGACCCGTTACTGGCGTAAAAACCGTTACTGGAGGGTATAGATTTGATGCGAAATTAATTGACCAACTTGGTAATGAACCATCATCTAAGTTAACTAAGTCTGTAAACAACAAATTCCAGGTTCCATTTATTGGACAACCATCAAGCGCTGCAAAGCCAAGAGGGTCCGCTGGTGCATAGTTTCCAGCAACCAATGACTGGTCGGTTGGAGAACTGTTGGGAACTAAATTTGTCCCTCCTGCAGTGGCAGCTTGAGCCCAAGTTTGAGTAGACGCTGCATCAAAGCAATAAGTCCAAGGTGTACCAAAAGTTCCCTGATCTCCACAGTCAATAACACCCTGCTCAGGATCTCCCAGTTGAATTCCACCACCACCCTGCTGGTGAAGTGTCATTACTTGTCCGGTTGGACACTGAACCTGTAAAACAAAGTCGTCAATAAAAGAGTGCTCCATTTCAACACAAATACTCAAAATATCAGGGTTTGCGTTTGTGAGTGTTGTGGTAGGGTCAAAACCGGTTAATGGTAATGGTGTTGGTTGTGCAATTCCAGGAGAATCTTCCAGACAATTGTCGGGATTTGTCACTTGAGAAGGGAAACCAGTCCAAGTTTGATCGTAAACACTTGGTGCTGCTGTTAATGTTAAGCTTTCACCTATACATAATGTTGTGTCTACTGGAAATGGAATAAAAGTTGGGAAAGTGCTTACAAAAACCCTAATGTCAGTTGCGTTAGCATTAATACAATCATTATCATCTATCACGGTCAATTGAACAGTATACTGACCTGGTTGCGAAAAGGAATGGGGTACTGCGGCACCAGACAATAATGTATCATTGGATGACCCATCATTCCAATTCCAAACCCACTTTTCTAGGACAAAAAGCCCACTAGCCCCTGCTGTTGAACCGTTATCTTGAAAGGTAATTTCTTCATCTATACATACTGCTATAGAGTCTCCGGTAGAATTATCTGCATTGACAATTATTCCGTCTGCAAAAGGAGGGTCACAAGGTGTAGCACAAGAAAGTTGGGCATTAAAATCACCAACCCCAACATTATTCGAAGCGAATTGAATTGTTAAGCATCCAGTAGGATTAGTGGTAGTTGCTCCAAATACATCCCCTGGAGATACGTCTCCAGAAAAGTATGTTCCCAATGAGGGCGCTGTAATATCATCCCCATCAAAAACAGTAATATTGTCAGCGTTAGTCTGATTAGGTACTGCAGAGGTATTTGTAGGATCAAGATTGAAAACAGTCCAAACCAATGTGATGTAATCTCCTGGCACGTCAGGACAAATGGTAATTGTAAGCAGTTCATTATTCTGATATTGACCACTACCTGTTCCTGATCCTCCTGAATCAAATAAAGTCGCTAAGCAAGAATTAATAGTAGAGCCGTTACTAGCAGGGTTCATTACAATTGGGGTCGATTGGGAAACACCAATAAACGACATAGCAATAAAAATAAGTGCAAATATTTTCGACCCCATGTTCCAAATCTTACAAAACGAAAATAACCATTTATTTTCAAACGATAGTAAGAAGTCAATAGTTGTCTAGATTAACACCGTTTTCACCAGGAAATAAACTCGAGACTATAATTCTGATACTTTGCTACACAAGTAGCTGTGTTTTCTTTACCGCTCCCCTCAGAAACTGAGGTAAAGTTAAAATTATTTTGAATCAAATCAATTTGATGTTGTTTTAAAAAATTCATATAATTTTCTCCGTACAAATACATTGCACTTAAAAAATAAAACCCTACGTCAAAGCCTTGAAAAGAGGCTGATCCTGGCTCATTCCCATATAGGCTCCTAAAGTTTTTAATAAACTGAATCGTTTGGGTAGAGTTAAAATCTAAGAACTTATATGAGCTAAAATGTTGTTGCGTTCTAATTCTGTGTTTCATATCAATATCATCTATTCTGTTCCAGTCTTCTAAACCAAAAACTACTACCCTCATTCCTTTTGCGTAAACATTAGTGTTGAGAACATTATTAACACGGGTAAAAACAGACGTAACAAATTTCACATCATTTGATGGCACTACAATAATGTTAACAGTATCTTTTCGTAACTTATAGTTCCAATCTCTTCCACTTGAACTTCCCAGATTAATTTCTATAATGTTTGGTGTAAATGCCTCTCGTTTTAAAGCATTATTATATCTATCTCTCGCCCTATTATATAATTCTTTATCTTCCTCTTTGGTTGGTTTCACAATACAAATGTTGTAAGCTGAATAATCTTTAACCAAAAAGTCAACCATTCCATCTACCTGACTCATCACTGAACCATTTGTTTTAAGAACATATGGATTTTGGTATAAAACAGAATTATTGGAATTAACTGGAATAATCATTGGAATTTTATTGGTTTTACAATATTGGGCAACAAAATTAATGGTGTTTTGAAAGAAAGGTCCCACTACCATATCAATGTTAGTAAAATCATTGCTATTGAAAATAGACTGTATTACTGACGTATCATTTTCAGTGTCGTATATATATATTTCCGCATTTAAACCTGCTTTTGCAATGGAATCAGCAGCCATTTTAAATCCAAAATAAAAATCAGAGGCAGCCTTAGTAATTGGATTCAATTTTTCAATTTCTCCAATTTTAAGAGGTCGATTCATAACTGATTTATTTTTGACGTACATTAGTGGAATTAATAATGCCACTTTATAAATCGGTTTCCGAACAATATCAGCTTCAGTGTTTGAATCAAATGGACTATAAATAAAACTAGAGTCTACTTTCCCTTGATAAAATTCATAGTTAACCTTCTTAACTGGGACCATTATGACATCACCTACATGCAAATTGTTTATAGATAAAGCATTTCTTTTGCGAATATCATCAGGTGTAACCATATATCTTTTCGCAATAGAATAGAGTGTTTCATGTTCTAATACGGTATGCTTAACGATAGTATCTTCTCTAGAAATTGAGGTCTTGGCTAAATCTTCTTTGTAAATCTTTTCATCTTTTGCAACATCCTCAATAAGTGCATCTTTAGGTGTTTTAGTCTTTACTAATCCCATACTCGGCACTGTAATTACCTGCCCTATTTGAATATCAAGATCAATTAATTCTGGGTTTAAAGATTTCAAATCACTAACCGAACAATTGTATTTTTTTGAAATAGCGTAAAGTGTTTCTCCCTTAGCAATAACATGCTGTTGGTAATATTTTTTATTACTCAATGAAATTGGCACAAGTATTTGCTGACCTACTTTTAGCCCTCCGTCAAGGTCCTGATTTGCATTAGAAATATCTTCAATAGACACATTATATTGCTTATGTATGCCATAAAGGGTCTGTTTTTTTTCTACAGTATGTACAAAGTATTTTTTACCGTTTATTGTTTCGATTTTTTGCTGCGTATACCCAATAAAGACAGTTAAACAAGTTAATAAAATTCCTAAAAATTGTTTCATTCCCATTCAATAGTTGCTGGTGGTTTAGAACTTATATCATATGTTACTCGATTAATCCCCTTAACCCCATTAATAATTTTATTCGAAATTTCTGCTAAAAAGTCATAAGGTAAATGACACCAGTCTGCTGTCATTCCATCTGTAGATTCAACTGCCCTGAGTGCTACAGCATTTTCATATGTTCTTTCATCACCCATAACACCTACCGATTGAACTGGTAATAGTATTGCCCCAGCTTGCCAAACAGAATCATATAATCCCCACCTTTTTAAGCCTGAAATAAAGATATGATCTACCTCTTGCAATATTCGTACCTTTTCTTTGGTAATATCACCTAAAATTCTAATCCCTAGACCAGGGCCAGGAAAAGGATGACGACCAATGATATTATCTGGTATCCCTAAAGAACGACCTACTCTTCGTACTTCATCCTTAAACAATAGCCGAAGTGGTTCAACTACTTCAAGCTTCATGAAATCAGGTAGACCACCGACATTGTGATGTGATTTTATGGTAGCAGAAGGTCCTCCAGTTGCTGAAACTGATTCAATAACATCTGGATAGATAGTTCCTTGACCTAACCATTTAGCACCTTCAACTTTGTGAGATTCTTCATCAAACACCTCAATAAACATCCCCCCTATAATTTTTCGTTTTCCTTCAGGATCCGACTCACCGCTTAGAGAATTGTAAAATCTTTCAGAAGCATCAACACCTTTTACATTTAACCCTAAGCCTTTGTATGACTCAAGAACAGTATTAAATTCATCTTTTCTTAACAATCCATTATCCACGAAAATACAATGTAAATTTGATCCAATTGCTTTATTGAGTAGATAGGCAGCAACAGAGGAATCTACCCCTCCTGACAACCCCATAATTACTTTATCATTTCCAAGTTTGGCTTTTAGTGAAGCAACAGTAGAATCAACAAAGGCATCAGGCGTCCAATTTTGAGAACATTTGCAAATATTAACGATAAAATTCTCCAATAACTGTTTTCCATAACTTGTGTGGTATACCTCAGGATGAAATTGAATAGCATAAGTATCTTCTTTTTCAAGCTTAAACCCGGCAAATTCTACGTCATTTGTACTACATATTTTTGTTGAGTTTGACGGTAGTTTTTGAATAGTGTCTCCATGACTCATCCATACTTGAGAGCCTGTATTAACACCTTGCATCAAAATGCTAGAAGAATCAACAAAATTAAGATTTGCTCTTCCATATTCACGAATTGAAGACGGTAACACTTCTCCTCCAAAATTTTGTGCGATATATTGTGCTCCAAAACAAACTGCTAATAAAGGGGCTTTCCCTTTATACTTTTCAATATCTGGTTTGGGTGAGTCCTCGTCTCTTACCGAAAAAGGACTTCCTGAAAATATAACTCCTTTAATGTCATCAGTTAAGTTAGGAGCTTTATTCCAGGGATGAATTTCACAATACACATTAAGTTCTCTTAGACGTCTTGCAATTAATTGCGTGTATTGAGAACCAAAATCAAGGATTAGAATTGTTTCTTTCATCATGCAAAGATAAAATAAGTATCACATCAGTGACCCTAATTTACCTTAAAAAAATCATGGTTATCAACAATCACTAAAATAAAAAATACCTACAATTTAAATTCTGACGATAACCACTTGTTTAAGTTTTCCTTGTTAGGCTTACCATAAAACTCGTTAAGGTAGGCTGTGACCTCCTTCACTTTAACTTCTTTCGACTTATCTTCAGACTCTGAGAGGATAATTAAAACCTCAGATTTCAATTCATTTAGATCTGGAAAAACTGGCGTAAATTCGGCCAATTTAGATCCAGAATTATCATCCATATAATAAAGTGCCATTTCAATCTTTTTTACTGGAATCGGTTTATTATCAATAGTGAAGATTTCATTCCGATCGAGAATTAATCGATTACCATCATAAGATAGTTTTTTTCTTATTAACTCTCCTTTATAATCATAAGCTAAATAAAAGAAGTTCTTTTGATTTTGAGGAAATGCAGCTTCATTTATTTCTACGGTCATTTTACCAAGAACCAAATAGTTTCCAGAAAAACTATTCTTAATATCAATTGTATTGATGATGGCGCCTGATCTTGAATTTATATTATTTGCGGCAGGCAAAACAATTGCTTTTCCTTTTTTGGCAGGAGATAACACACATCTTCCTTTATATTTATTTATAATTGCAGCGCGAGACTGATCGGTACTAAAATTAATATTAGTACCATCTACATACATATCACCTTGTTTCATGGCAGAATTAGTTTTAACATAATAAATTTTGCCATTTACTCTAATCACTTTATAGCTATCTGTAGCTAAATCTTTTAATGCTGTTTGCTTCAACATCATTGACAACCCTCCTACTAATAGTAGACCAATTGCTGCTAGGTTCATTACTTTTTTCATATTTGTCATCATTTAAAATTAATCTCTTTATTATCTTCTAAATCAAAGGTTTCGTACAACCAATCATTTAAGTTATCTTTTTGCGGTTTTCCGTAAAATTCAATTACGAATGTTGCTACCTCTTCCATCTTTTTATCTACTGGATGTTCTTCAATTTCGGAGAGCAATACTTCAATTTCTGACTTTAAGACATCTCTTGATGGAAAAATTGGCGTAAACTGACCTACTTTTTTTGATTTTCCGTTGGTCATGTAATAAACTGACATTTCAGTCATAAAGGTTGGTATTCTATTATTGTCAATTTCAAAAATCTCATCTTCTGAAATCATCAAATTTTGATTGTCACTATTAATTTTTTTTGCAATTTGCTCACCATCATGATTGTAAGTCAAATAAAAAAACTTCTCCTCATCTAATGGAAAAGCTTCCTTCCCTAGGGTAATCTTCATATCTCCAATTATGACACAGGTATCAGAAAAGTAATTTTGTATATCTAACATATTAAGCAGAACGCTAGGATTCCCTCTGGAAGCTATGTTACTTGTAGCAGGTAAAACAGTAGGTTTACCTTTTTGGTTTGGCTGTAATATGAATCTACCTTTAATTTTGTTAACTATAGCTGCGCGATCTTTATTTGAAGAAAAAGACAAAGGCGTACCTTCTAGATAGGCATCTCCAGTTCTTAAATTAGCACCTGTTTTTACAAAAATAATCTTCCCGTTTACTTTAATCACTTTAAACGCGTTAGCTTTAGTCGATTTAAGTGCCAACTCATTAGTTAAGCTTAGTAGCAAACAAACTGCCAAACCTATTGTCAATATATTCAAACTTATTCTCAACATAAAGTTACCTGAAACAATTTTCATTCCAATATTTACCCTTTCATTGCCAATAATTGCAATTTTATTTTTTCTAGTTTCTCCATCAAGTCTAAATTTTGTGGAGAAACCTTATTTTTTTTAGCTAATTCTTTTTTAGCTCCATCCAAAGTAAAACCCTTGTTTTTAACCAGTTGATATATTTTTTCAAAATTTCGAATGTCGTTTACAGTAAACATTCGGTTACCTTTAGCGTTTTTTTTGGGTTTAATAATAGAAAATTCTTTTTCCCAAAATCTTATTAAAGAAGGGTTTACATTAAACATTTCAGCAACTTCTCCAATGGAATAGTAAAGCTTAGTTAATTCCTTTGTAATTGTTGTCATTGTATAAAGATACGGATTTTCTGAAAAAATATCAAAGTAAATAACGATTTTGCAATGTTAATCCAGGTTATATTGACCAATTTTATTAAAAAAAATATCCTAACGTACTGAATGATATAAAGGTAAATATATTTTATATACGGAAATGGTCAAACAATAGTTTGTGAACAAAATGGAGCAGTTTTAGCGCATCTTGCCATAGTTTTAAATACTTTTGTATATTCATAATTGAATTGGGTATGGCGACGTATAAATTTAGGGTTTTATTAGACAACTCTGAGAATGAAGAAATTTTTAGGGATATTGAGTTGAGTGGTCGTCACCATTTTGAAGATTTCTATCAAGCCATTATAAAAGCTTTTTATTTTGAAGGCAATCAAATGGCCTCTTTTTACACCAGTAATAGTGACTGGGACAGGGGAGAAGAAATTGCACTTGTTGACATGAGTGATGACAGTTCAGAAGAACCAATGCACCTGATGCATAATTCTATAATTGATGACTTTATTGAATCAAATCATCAACGTTTCATTTTGGTTTACGATTTTCTGAAAATGTGGTGCTTTTTGATAGAATTGATTCAAGTTAAACCAACAAACATTGAACATCCAGAAGTTGTTTTATCGATTGGAATTGCGCCACGCGAAGCCTCTCGTGAAATAGATTTTGACATTCCATTTGACGGTGGTAGTGACTTAGGAACTGACCTTGATGATATCTTTTCCGAATTTGAAGAAGATGATTTTGAAGAACTTGATAACATTGATGATTACGACATTTGATGAATTTTGTTAAAGACCCTATAGGATTGGCTATTTCAGATTTTACTCAAAAAAAAGAAAATCCTGATATCACTGTTAAATCAGACTTATGTGAAGATGACTATATGCCCGTACCATATCTTTTTAGGTCATATGAAAATATGCCCCCTATTGAAAAAAAAGCATTGGATTTATGCATTGGAGAAGTGCTGGATGTCGGTGCTGGTGCTGGATGTCATTCGATTTATCTTTATAATAAAGGTTTAAATATTAAAGCTATTGATTCTTCTGAGGGTGCTGTTCAATACCTGAGGACAAAAAATATAGATAGTGAATGCAAAACTTTTTTAGACTACAAAAAAAATAGATTTGATACTATTCTATTATTAATGAATGGAATTGGCATTGCCGGAAGTTTGAAAAAGCTTCCATCTTTCTTAGATCATGCAAAAACACTTCTAAAACCTGGAGGGCAAATTCTTTGCGATTCTACAGATATTAATTATATGTATTTAGATGAAGAAGGAGGAACATGGATGGACCTTGCCAGCGAATACTATGGTGAAATGCAATTTAAGATGATATATAAAAATGCTGAGACCGATTGGTTCCCATGGCTATATATTGATTTTGAGACCCTAAAAAGTACAGCCCAAAAAGTAGGATTGAAAACCGAAATGAAATTAAGTTCTGAAAATGATCAATTCTTAGCAAAATTAACTTTAATATGAAACGAAAAAGCATATCTATATTTTACCCGTTACTCTTTTTAATTGCTTTATTTACAGGTTGTCAAAATCAATTTGTTCCGACCTATATCGATAACCAAAATTCACTTTTGTGGGAAATTAAGAAAGATGGCCAACCGACCAGTTATATGTTTGGTACTATGCACTTAATTAATAAAAAATACTATGATTTCTCAAATAACTTAAATCATATTATTAATTCTTCTGAAGCTATTATTATGGAACTTGGCAGCATGCCGAACCCTGTTCAAGCAATGCTATTAATGACCATGAAAGATAAAAAGTTACAAGATATATTTACAGATAAAGATTGGCAAACGTTAATTCACTTTTACAAAAAAGAATTTGATATGAGTAAAACCAAATTTATTAGTATGTATAATAATTTTAAGCCATTTTTCTTATTTCAATCTATAGTGCAAGACTATTTTGAGCAAGATGCCGAATCATATGACCTCAACATTATGAGCATGGCTCGTGAAAATAACATAGAGTTAATTGGCTTAGAGACTTTTAAAGAGCAGGTGAGTTTTTTCGATATGATTCCTCACAATGAGATGGCAACTATGATTATTGAAAGTCTCGAAAACTATGAAGGTGACAAATCAGACTTTGAAAAATTACAATCCCTATATAGCGAACAGAAGGTTGATGAGTTAATTCCTTTGATGAAAGAACAGTCACCCGAATTCTTAAAGTATGAAGATATTTTCTTAACGAATAGAAACAAGAATTGGATTCCAAAATTGGACGGAGCATTACAAAAAAAATCATGTTTTATTGCGGTTGGTGCAGCCCATCTCTTTGAAGAAAACGGGCTGATTTCGTTACTTAAAGATCAGGGTTATTCTGTTGTTCCTATTAAGAAATAATTTATTCGGAACATCCACAGGTATCATTCCCGCAGGCCTTTTTCGTTTTTTTCTTACTGAAAAAATGAAACAGAAGATAAAAAACTGCACCTAAAAAAATTATAAAGACTAAAACCTCTTGTATCATATTAATATTTGGTAAGCTATTAAGGCAGCAAAGTAGGCCAAAATTCCCATGTAAGCAAATTGAATACTGGTCCACTTAATGGATTTGGTTTCTTTATATGTTACCGCTACAGTACTAAAGCATTGTAGCGCAAAAGCATAAAAGAGCAGTAAACTAATCCCTGATGCAATTCCAAAAGTAGGCTTCCCTGTATTACTATTTATTTCCTTTTTCATTTGTTCAGCAGTCCCTTTCGAATCTTCTGACTCTGCAATGCTATAAATTACCTTTAAAGTTGTGGTAAATACTTCGCGTGCTGCTAATGATGATATCAAAGCAATACCTACCTTCCAATCATAACCTAAGGGCTCAATAAGAGGTTCAATCGTTTTACCTACGGATCCTAAATATGAATTTTCAAGACGTTCATTGGCTTTTTTGTAATTTAATTCTGCAATACTTAATGATGGATAATTAAGTTCTGTATACTCACTCTCTTTTTTAAATTCTGCCCCACCATTTGTTCCGAGAAAAAAAAGTATAATCGAAGTAGCAACAATAATAAGGCCTGCATTTTTAATAAAAGCAAACGAATTTGTCCACACACTAATAGCTACATTCCTAAAAGAAGGTAAAATATACCTTGGTACTTCAAGCGCTAGAACACTTTTTTTAACGCTCTTAAGTATTTTTTTAAATATCCAGCCCGCAATAAGAGATGTAATCGCCCCTAAAAAATACATCCCCAGCATAGCAGTACCTTGCAAACCTATGGGGCCATAAAAAACATCTGGAACAACAATACTAATCAGAATGCTATAAACCGGCAATCTTGCAGAACATGTTACCAAAGGCGTCACTAATATTGTTATTAATCTTTCTTTGCTATTTTCTATTGTTCGTGTAGACATAATAGCAGGAATGGCACAAGCCATACCCGAAATAAGTGGCACAACACTTTTTCCAGACATCCCGAATTTTTGCATTAATTTATCCATTAAAAACACGATCCTGGTCATGTAACCGCTTTGTTCCAACAGAGAAAAAAAGAAGAATAAAATGGCAATTTGAGGAACGAATATAATCACGCCTTGAATACCTGGAATTATGCCTTTTGCTAAAAGTTCATTCAATTTTCCAGATGGTAAAAGTTCATGAACTAAATTTGAAAACCTATCCATTATATTATCAATCCAACCCATTGGATACTCAGCTAAAGAAAAAATAGATTGAAAAACGATCAGCATAATTGTTAAGAAAACAATATATCCCCACACCGGATGCATTAGCACTTTATCTAATTTGTTGGAAAAATCTTTTGCATTGGCTCTATCTTCGGCATAGACGTTTAAAAGATACCTGTTGATTGTTTTATAGCGTAAAATAGACTCATTTATCCTCAATTTCTTGGCGCTTGCCTCATCACCTGCCAATGACTTAATGATTGATTCTTCTTTATTGAAAACCAGCTTTACAAAATATTCGTAGGGCTTTTTGTAACCATTCTGCTCAGCTGAGCCAGAAAATATATCTTTATCAATGTCAACCAAATAATCAGTGATTAAAGAACTGGAAGTAGAAATATCTTTTTTAACCAATAAGTTCTTTAAATCTTCAATCCCTTCACCTGTTTTAGCTGAGATTCCAACAACAGGACACCCCACTGTTTGACGAAGTAACTCCAAATTTATTGAGATCCCTCTTTTTTCAGCAGTATCAAGCATATTAACCGCCAAAATAATGGGTAGCTCTAAATCTTTTATTTGGTGAAATAAATACAGATTACGCTTAAAATTTAGCGCGGAAATAACCACGATTATCTTATCAGGTAAGTCTTCATGATTTTTTTGGGTTAAATAATTAAATACAACCCTTTCATCTTCAGATTCTGGGTAGATGCTATTCACTCCTGGTAAATCAATAATTTCGAGAGAATTTTGTTGGTGCGTTATATAACCCTTTACTTGGTCAACCGTGACTCCAGCATAATTTCCAGTTTTTTGATTTAAGCCACACAAAAAATTAAATAAAGTTGTTTTACCAATATTTGGGTTGCCTAATAGTGCTATTTTTATGGAATCTGGTTTCATTTCAAACTGCTTCAACTAAAATAAAACTAGCTTCAGCATATCTTATCATCACCTTGGAACCATTGACTAATAGAGATAATGGCCCTTTAAAAGGCGCTCGGTTCTGAACAGATAATTCTACACCCGGCAAAATACCTAGCTCTGCCAATTTAACCGAAAAGTCATCACTATTTATTTCTACTATTTTTGTGGAAATTTGAGTCTTGAAATTGTCAAGCGGAACTAACATTATCTTTATTTAGAACAAATATAAATAATAATTCATAAGCTAATGAGATAGAAATTATATTATTTCCTAAATATTAAATTAATGTAAACAAAAAAGCCATTCTTAAGTCAGAATGGCTTTCTTTAAAGACATTAAATATTATATTGTTTCACCTGACCAATTCATCATTCCTCCTTCAAGATTATACAATTTTTCAAAACCAAGTCCCATCATTTGCATGCAAGCCTGACCACTTCTGGTGCCACTCCTGCATACCATCACGTAGGTTTTTGACTTATCCAGCTCATCAATTTTATCCATAAAGTCTGGATTATATATATCATGGTGATGAGCACCTTTAATCATTCCCTCAGCAATTTCCTCTTCGGTTCTTACATCTATTATAGTAATATCTTCTTTACTCTCTATCATTTTCATAAATGCGTCTTGGCTTAAAATTTCCATCTTTTTTATTCTTTTAAGTGTGAAAAATACTTGTTTTTAAGTTAGGCTTCAAAATTTGCACTTGAAGTTTGGAACTGTCTATCTACCTTTTTGAAAAGACCTTGTAGCACCTTACCAGGTCCTACCTCTACAACTTCGCTGCATCCATCAGCAATCATTTGATTCATAGTTTGAGTCCACCGGACTGGTGCTGTTAACTGCGCTATTAAATTAGACTTAATTTCAGATGGATCGGTTACAGCATTAGCCGTCACATTTTGATAAATTGGACAAATTGGACTGCTAAATTCTGTATTTTCTATTGCAGCAGCTAATTCAGCTCTAGCTGGTTCCATTAAAGGCGAATGAAAAGCACCACCAACTGGTAATTTTAAAGCACGTCTCGCCCCTTTTTCAATTAATACTTCGCAAGCTTTATCAATGGCTTCGGTACTTCCTGAAATTACTAGTTGTCCAGGACAGTTATAATTTGCAGCTACCACTACCCCATCAATTGCTTTACAAACTGATTCAACAACAGAATCATCCAAACCTAGTATAGCTGCCATTGTAGATGGTTCCGCTTCACAAGCCTTTTGCATGGCTAATGCCCGCTTTGAAACCAATCTTAGTCCATCTTCAAAATTCAGTACTTTATTTGCAACTAATGCTGATAACTCCCCCAGGGAATGACCTGCCACCATTTCTGGTGTAAAATCGTCACCTAAAACTTCCGCTAATATTACCGAATGTAAAAAGATGGCTGGCTGAGTCACTTTGGTTTCTTTTAATTGTTCATCAGTTCCATTAAACATAATGTCAGTAATGTCAAATCCTAATATTTCATTCGCCTGATTAAATAAGGATTTTGCAAGATCAGAGTTGTCATATAAATCTTTACCCATGCCGATAAACTGTGCTCCTTGTCCAGGAAAAACATATGCTTTCATATATAAAATTTTAGTGCACAAAAGTAATATAATTTGGAAAAACCATCTTTCTTTTGGCTTTGTGATTCAAAATATAAAACTAAAAATTGATATCTCTTTTTTTTGTAACTTTAAACTAATATAATATATAAACATATGAATCAGGAAGAGTTAGTAATGTACGGAGTTGGAGGACTAATTTTATTAGTCTTAATTTTTAAAGCAGTTATTTTAGTGCAGGAACGTACATATTACGTGATACAACGATTAGGGAAGTTTCAGAAAATGGCGGGTCCAGGGTTGGGTTTAATCATTCCGTTTATAGATTCTAAGGCTGGAGTAATTAATATGCGTGTCCAGCAATTAGACGTAGATGTAGAAACTAAAACACGAGATGACGTTTTTGTTCAATTAAGGGTTTCTGTTCAGTTTCAAGTCATGAGCGACAAACTGTGGGATTCATTTTATGCCTTAGATAATGCAAGACACCAAATTGCATCCTACATTTTTGATGATGTCAGGGCAGAGGTGCCTAAAATGGAATTAGATGATGTTTTTGCTAAAAAAGATGATATTGCTATTGCTGTTAGGAAAAACCTTGCTGACTCAATGGATGAGTATGGATACAGTATAGTTAAAGCGTTAATAACTGACATTGATCCGGATGCATTGGTAAAAGATTCAATGAATAAGATTAATGCTGCAAAGAGAGATAAAGAAGCCACTATGGAAGAAGCTGAGGCTTCTAAAATAAGAGTAGTTAAAGCAGCAGAAGCAGATGCGGAATCAAAAAGATTATCGGGGGAAGGTATTGCACAACAACGCTTAGAGATAGTTCGCGGATTTAAAGAATCTGTTGAGGACTTTCAAAAATCCCTAAAGTCTATTACACATGAAGAAGTCATGCAATTTGTTTTATTAACTCAATACTTTGACACACTTAATAATATTGGCGCGAATGGAAAAAATAGCTCAATTTTAATTCCTCATTCTCCAAGTGCCATGGCCGATTTTCAACAGCAAATAGTTAATGGAACTCTGGTTGGAGCCAAACTTAAGGAGGCTTCTGAGGATGATCATACAGATAGGTCATCAGCTATTGATTAGTAATGAATAATAAACTTTCATATTTTTGCCTGGCTCTAATTTTATGGTCAGGCTTTTTTTGTTTTTCCCAAAACCCTCAATTAGATTCTTCAGGTATACGCATCATGTTTTATAATGTCGAAAATCTTTTTCACCCGAATAATGATTCTTTAAAAAATGATGATGAATTTACAAAAGAGGGTGCTAGGTATTGGAACTATGCAAAGTATCAAAAAAAAATAACCCAAATTGCTCAAAATATTATTGCGATTGGCAAATGGGAACCGCCAGCCATTATTGGATTATGTGAAGTTGAAAATTTGCAATGTTTGAGAGATTTAGTACACAACTCTCCGCTAAAAAATTTTAACTATGAAATAATTCATCAAGAAAGCGGAGATAGTCGGGGAATAGATGTTGCCTTCCTTTATCGTCCAACATATTTTCTATATGAGTATCATCATGCATTTACTTTAAGTTTTCCTAATTCGTCATATGCCACTAGGGATATTCTTTATATAAAAGGAAGAGTAGGTGATGATACTTTGCATTGTTTTGTCAATCACTGGCCATCAAGGTATGGTGGAGAATTAGCGACAAAACCAAAACGTAACTTTGCGGCCTCAGTATTAAAATCAAAATTTGACTCAATTCAAAATCATAACCCTAGCGCTAAAATTATTGCACTAGGAGATTTCAATGACTCCCCTTCGGATGAGAGTATGCAAAATATTTTAGCCGCCAAAAAAGACACTTCTGATCTAAATGAAAATGATCTCGTCAACTTAATTTGGCAGTATGAAAAAGATATAGGAACTAATAAATATAAAAGTGAATGGCATATTTTAGATCAATTTATTGTTAACCAACCTCTACTTTTTTCAAAAACCAAATTACACACTAAACTAGAATTGGCGCATATATACAGCAATAATTTGTTGGTTGATGATGAACAAACTGGTTTTGGTAAAAAACCTTTTAGAACCTATAATGGTTACAAATACTTGGGAGGCTATTCCGATCATCTTCCGATTTATCTGGACATTCTTATAGTAAAGTGAAGTTTTTTTTTAACTTAGTGTAAAAATTATGTTAACCTAACTGGCATTCCTTGTTGCCAAGAACAATTTAAATTTAAAAACCTATACTATGAAAAAATTAATAGCCAGTCTATCTATGATTTGTTTATCACTTGGTATTGTTTTAGGACAAACTAGTGATCAAAAAATTGGATTATCTGCTAATATCGGGCTATCTGATTACTACGGTGATTGGAATAACGCCTTCTTTAATACTGGAAAAGCCTATAGAACGCAGGTTGGAATTGCAGGCACATATAGTTTAAGTCCTATGTTTAACCTAGGGTTAGCTGCAAACTACGGTTCATTTGGATTCCATGTTCCTGGTATTGCCCCATCAGAGGTTTATAAGTTTGGTTTTCCTGCAAAAGGATTTACATCTACCCTATTTACATCTAGTTTACAACTAAGATTCAAATTTAATAATGGAATGATATTAGAAGAAAACAGCATGTTCCGTCCTTATATATTTGTAGGAGGAGGCGTAGCCGACATTTCTCAAAATAATGCTCCAAGCGGAGTAACAGGACCGAAAGGGCTTGACTTTACTGGAAATGCAGGTTTAGGATTTGATGTAATGTTTACGGATAACATTGGAGTTAATTATAACATGAACTATGGTTATACTACAAGTGACGATAGAGATTTTTTAGAAAATGTAAGAGGTGGTAATGATCAATTCATGATTCACAGCATTGGTGTTTTATATCTATTAGGAAAAGCCTCGAGTCAAGATTAACTTGGTGTCGAAATGTACTTACGTTAACCATTTTAGCATTACAATTGCTAAGAACAACTTTAAATAAATTATACTATGAAAAAATTAACAATCAGTCTATCTATGATTTGTTTATCACTTGGTATTGTTTTAGGACAAACTAGTGAGCAAAAAATTGGATTATCTGCTAATATCGGATTATCAGATTACTATGGTGATTGGAATAAAGCCTTCTTCAATACTGGAAAAGCCTTTAGAACACAAGTTGGAATTGCAGGCACATATAGCTTAAGTCCTATGTTTAACCTAGGGTTAGCTGCAAACTACGGTTCATTTGGATTCCATGTTCCTGGTATTGCCCCATCAGAGGTTTATAAGTTTGGTTTTCCTGCAAAAGGATTTACATCTGCCCTATTTACATCTAGTTTACAACTAAGATTCAAATTTAATAATGGAATGATATTAGAAGAAAACAGTATGTTCCGTCCTTATATATTTGTAGGAGGAGGTGTAGCTGACATTTCTAAAAATAATGCTCCAAGTGGAGTAACAGGACCGAAAGGGCTTGACTTTACTGGAAATGCAGGTTTAGGATTTGATGTAATGTTTACGGATAACATTGGAGTTAACTATAATATGAACTATGGTTACACAACAAGTGACGATAGAGATTTTTTGGAAAATGTAAGAGGTGGTAACGATCAATTCATGATTCATAGCATTGGTGTTTTATACTTATTAGGAAAGGCCGCTGATGAAGATAATGATGGTATTATTGATAAGAATGATAAATGTCCTGGAACAGCAGTTGGCGTGAAAGTAGATTCTGATGGCTGCCCAAAGGATTCAGATAAAGATGGTATTCCAGATCATGAAGATTCTTGTCCGAAAGTAGCAGGGGTTTCTCAGTTCAAAGGATGCCCAGATACTGATGGTGACGGCATTCAAGATTCAGAAGATGCCTGTCCTGAAGTGAAAGGTGTAGAGTCTGCTAAAGGATGCCCAGATGCTGATGGTGATGGGATTATAGACTCTGAGGATGATTGTCCTGAAATAAAAGGTATTGAGCAGTTTAATGGTTGTCCAGATACTGATGGTGATGGCATCAAAGATTCAGAAGATGACTGTCCAAACGTTAAAGGTCCTGCTGAGAATAAGGGTTGTCCGGATACTGATGGTGATGGTATTTTAGACAAAGAAGATAAATGTCCGACAATTGCAGGTGTGGCTTCTAATAATGGATGTCCGGAAATTAAGGAAGAAACGAAAGAAGTTTTCAGACAAGCGCTAAAGGGAATTCAATTTGAATCTGGTAAAGACATTATCAAAAGTTCATCATTTGGAATTCTTCATAATGTTGCAACCATTATGAAAGAAAACCCTACTTATAAATTAAGAATTGATGGTCATACTGATGCTCAAGGTGATGATGATAAAAATATGCAATTATCAAAAGACAGAGCGTCTGCTGTTAAAAAGTATTTAATTGAGGATGGTGTAGACGGTTCAAGATTAAGTGCATTTGGTTATGGTGAAACTAAGCCAAAGGCTACTAATGATACTGCTGAAGGTAGAGCCGAAAACAGAAGAGTAGAGTTTACTGTTGAATTCTAATCCTTAAGTATATTATAAAAGCCTCAGCAGTTTATTGTTGGGGCTTTTTTATGCTATATTGTAACATAAAAATAATGTAGACTACTCTAAATGGTCAAATATATTACCATCACATTTATACTTTTTTTTAGTTTCGTTAAGTGCACGGATAATTATGAAGTTCTATCGGTCTATTCAGAAAAAATAGGACAATTTCCACAAATTAAAATTAACACTTTTGATACTAGCGCTTCAATTACTAGGGATTACTACTTAAATGGTCATTTATTAACTCTGGGTAATGAACCAAAGAAACCCTTAAGAGATTCTATTCTAATAAAAGGAAGAGGAAATACCACCTGGGCTTTTCCAAAACGGTCCTACCAAATTAAACTGAATAACAGTGCAAGTCTATATGGATTACCTGTTGGAAAAAAATTTGTTCTGCTAGCTAATTATTCTGATAAGTCTATGTTAAGAAATGAATTAGCCTTCTCATTAAGTAGATTAAGTAGCTTAGATTGGACTCCGAAAAGCAAATTTGTAGAATTGACAATTAATGAAGAATATTTAGGTGTCTATTTACTAACACAAAAAATAGAAATTAATCGAAATGCATTATCTCCGCAAAAAGCAAATGTGTTATTAGAGGTCGACCAAATGGAAAGACTCAAAACAAATGATATCTACTTCAAAACCAATGAACACCTATTTTGTGTTAAAGATGCAATAGGGTCCTCGTCAAATTCAACACTTACAATTAAAGAGTTTATGATGCGGGCTGAAAGAAGTATATTGATTGAAAAGAATTATATGTGCTTTTTTGATTTGCTTGCATTAGTTGATTGGTATTTAATTAATGAAATTGCTAAAAACAATGATGGGTTATTTAATAGTAGCGTGTATTTACATTATAAATTTGGTCATAAAATTCAAATGGGACCCGTTTGGGATTATGACATTGCTTTTGGTAATATAAACTACAATGGTAACGATAGTATTCAAGGTTTTTTTATTAAGAAAGCACCTTATTTTCAAAAACTATTCAATCAGGATCTATTTGTCATACTGGTCAAAGAGCGTTTCAAGTACTTTTATAATCAAAAAGAGGCAATTTTATCACTTATAGATTCGAATGCATCAAATTTACAAAGTGTAGTCGATCGGAATTTTAAAAAATGGCCAATTCTAGGAAAGTACATTTGGCCTAACGCTCAAGTTTTCAATACATATGATGAAGAAGTGGAATACTTAAAAACTTGGCTAAGCGATAGAATGGACTGGCTATCTCTTGCCTATTCTACACTTTGAATATTTATGCTTAGCCTAACAAAAACTTCTCATTCTTATGGCATCAATGATTATTTCATAATGAGCAGTTGGTTGATTATTTTTAATCTTTAAGTAATATGTTTTTGCAATATCTGCTTGTTGTTCAAAGTTAAAATCTTTGAGTCGACCATTAAGCCAATCGTTTTGATAATGATATCCACCATTTCTCTGAGCCCTTAAAGCCTTAACAATATATACTATTCCCAACTTTTGGTACTGAGAAATATGTGCTGCTTCATGAACAAGCCAAGCCATGTCATTCAGGTCATCTTCTGCTTGAATTGCTCTTGAAAAGTGAATGGTATTTAAGAATACAGAACCCAGGTGTTTTGAACTAACAAAACGACTTCCAAATTTTGCCCATATTGAATTTTCCAATACCCTAACCAAATTATAGTCAACTGAATCTAGATATACCAACTGTAGTTCTTCAATTTCTTTAGTCGTTAGTTTTCTTAGCTTTCTTTTGAACCTTAGTCTATCAATTAATCTAAAAACACCTAAGAGCTGTAGCATAAAAAGGGGCAAAAAAAGAATCCATAAGGCAGCAGCCATCAGGTGGTAATGCCACTTAAAGTAAGGTCTGTTATACCTGTTTCTTCCAATATCAAATAATGTTAGCCCTAAAAGTGTGCTAAGTTTATTCATTATATTCTAAAACTAACAAAAAAGAGCGACCGAAGTCGCTCTTACAATTTATTTATTCTTGAGCCTGATTTAGCCTTGTTGACTTTTTATCAAATTCAAAGCAGAGCCATACTTGAACCATTCAATTTGAGAATCGTTGTACGTATGGTTAACTTTAATCGTATCTTTTGAACCATCTGCGTGAACGATTTCAACCGTTAATTGCTTATTTGGTGAAAATTCTGATAAATCGGTAAAATTAAATTTGTCATCCTCCTGGATCAAATCATAATCTGCCTCATTGGAGAATGTTAAACCTAACATACCTTGTTTTTTCAAGTTAGTTTCGTGAATTCTTGCGAATGATTTTACAATTACTGCAATTACATTTAAATGGCGTGGCTCCATGGCAGCATGTTCTCTAGATGAGCCTTCTCCATAGTTATGATCACCAACGACTACGCTTTGGATTCCTGCGGCCTTATATGCTCTTGCTGTAGCAGGTACTTCACCATATTCTCCAGTCAAAAGGTTTTTAACCTTATTAGTTGCTTTTCCAAACGCATTTACAGCTCCAATCAAGCAATTATTGGAAATATTGTCTAAATGTCCTCTGTACTTTAACCATGGTCCTGCCATTGAGATGTGATCAGTCGTACATTTTCCAAATGCCTTTATTAACAACGGAGCTCCCGAAATATTTTTACCATCCCAAGGTGTAAAAGGGGTCAATAATTGTAATCGATCAGAAGTAGGACTCACATTTACGGTAATCTTTGAACCGTCTTCAACTGGTGCCTCATATCCATTATCTTCTACATCAAAACCTTTAGATGGCAATTCCCATCCTGTCGGTTCGTCTAACTTAACTTGTTCTCCTTTATCATTGGTCAATGTATCGGTAATTGGATTAAAGTCCAAACGTCCTGAGATAGCAATGGCTGCTACCATTTCAGGAGAAGTCACAAAAGCATGTGTATTTGGATTACCATCTGCTCTTTTCGAGAAGTTACGGTTAAAAGAATGAACAATACTATTTTTAGGAGCGTTTTTAGGATCGCTATAACGTGCCCATTGACCAATACAAGGTCCGCAAGCATTTGTGAAAATCGTGGCATCCAGATCTTCAAAAACTTTAATTATCCCATCTCTTGCTGCTGTGTATCTTACCTGCTCTGACCCAGGGTTAATACCAAATTCTGCTTTCGTTTTTAACCCCTTATCAATAGCTTGTTTAGCAATAGAGGCAGCTCTCGATAAATCTTCGTAAGATGAATTGGTACAAGACCCTATTAATCCCCACTCAACATCTAAAGGCCAATCATTTTTAGTGGCAATTTCATTCATTTCTCCAACTGGTGTTGCTAAATCCGGTGTAAATGGTCCATTTACATGTGGCTTTAAATCAGATAAATTAATTTCAATAACTTGATCAAAATACTGTTCCGGATTTGCATATACTTCATCATCTCCTGTTAAGTAATCTTTCACTTTATTGGCTTCATCTGCAACCTCTGATCGGTCAGTTGCTCTCAAGTAGCGCTCCATAGATTCATCATAGCCAAAAGTAGAAGTTGTAGCTCCAATTTCAGCACCCATATTACATATGGTTCCTTTACCTGTGCACGACATTGACTTAGCACCTTCTCCAAAATATTCTACAATAGCTCCTGTTCCACCTTTTACAGTCAAAATTCCTGCTACTTTTAAAATCACATCTTTTGGTGCTGTCCATCCAGATAATTTACCTGTCAATTTTACACCAATTAATTTAGGAAATTTCAACTCCCATGGCATCCCTGCCATTACATCTACCGCATCAGCTCCTCCAACACCAATGGCTACCATACCTAATCCACCAGCATTTACAGTGTGCGAATCTGTTCCAATCATCATTCCTCCAGGAAAAGCATAATTTTCTAAAACAACTTGATGAATAATTCCAGCACCCGGTTTCCAAAAACCAATTCCATACTTATTCGATACCGAACCTAAGAAATCAAACACCTCACTTGATGTGTCAAGCGCACTTTTTAAATCTGTTTCAGCTCCTGATTTTGCCTGTATCAAATGGTCACAATGAACTGTAGTTGGCACGGCCACCTTATCTTTACCTGCTTGCATAAACTGTAATAAAGCCATTTGAGCAGTTGCATCTTGACATGCAATACGATCAGGCGCAAAATCAACATAATCCTTTCCCCTATTAAATACAGTATTTGGATTACCATCCCATAAATGAGAATATAAAATCTTTTCAGAGAGGGTTAAAGGTTTCCCTGTTAATTCTCTTGCTTTATCAACTCGCTCTGCAACGTTTTGATAAACCTCCTTAATCATATCAATATCAAATGCCATAAAATTGTTGTTTTTCAGATTTGTCGCGAATTTACGCATTTATTCGCTTTTTATAAAGGAAAACAGACTCTAAATTAGTTTAAAAAAATTTAATTATTTCTAAAGCCAATCTACTACAATCGAAGACAAACGGTATTCTTGTGAAGGATAAAAATTTAATGTAATCGCCGTCTTTTCATCCTCTGCATAATATTGTAACACCTTAACATTTTCTTCAACGTTATCCACCTTAAGATTATCTTTATTGGCCTGTCCAAACAATTCAATAATTTCTTTTGGTTGTTTTCCATATAGAAAAGCATGGCACTCATCAATTGGATAATTTATTTTTGCTTTTTTTACATCAACATCAAAGTTTTCTTTCAAACCTAAGATTTCCATAAACACAGTTTTGATCTTACCAGATTTTGCATTTACGTAAACCTTAATTGGTACCCTCTTTATTCTTTCGTAAGCATATATAAAGGTTGACTTATCATCCGAGTAATGACCTCCAGTACTTGCACCAAGAATTTTCTTTAATTCCACCTCTGGTGTGGTTTCTCCTATTGTCAGAAAAGTTTTGAAATCATTTATCGATATTTCTCCGCAAGTATTTTCAACAACATGTGTTTTGTCAATATTAGAACTCTTATTGGTACTTTCGGTGCATCCAACTGAGCATACTGTTAAAATGGTAAAAATGGTTTTTCTCATAGCTTTGGGTGTCACTATCTATATTAAAATTATAAAATAGTTTTAAAAGAATAGCCCTAACTCACAATTGACCGTTCATAATCCAAACCGCCTAGGGTTTAATTACGTTTATTAAATAAGTAATATTAGCAGATAAGGTAAAAATCAAACTTCGGCATCAAATTTGGACTACCTTATTTAAAACATTGCGTTATGAAACATTTAAATTCAACACGTACAAAAAAGGAAAAGGACATGAATGGGTTCGATCTTGGTTTATTAATGATCGGCTATAAATACCTTGTTCCAAATAAAAAGACAAAAAAAACAGCTTAGGAAAGTGGTGATTTGATACCCATTTTATCTGCAAAATGGAAGCAATAATCTCTTAAATCTTCTGACATGTTTTTTTCACCAGTAGCGCGCTCAAATGTGTCAGCCATTGTCATCAGCGTTTGATGAAAAAACTGCTTCATCTCTTCAACCGACATTTGATCATTCCACAAATCAATCCGCATGGCATTCTGTTCTTTTTTATCCCAAAGTGCTAATATCAATGCCTTTGCTTCCGCATTTTCAACCCCACCGTCTTCTGCAGACCATTTAATTCGTGTTGGTACATTATTTTCATTTGTATCGATTGTAATATTGATTTCTGAAGATTTGCTCATTATTGTTTTGGTTTATAAGATTTTAAAATTTTCGTATTGTTCTTTTCAGCGATAAGTTGCTTAATGGTTACTTCTGGGTTTTTAGTCATATAAGAAGTTACAATTTGATAACCAATAAATTGACCAAGCCTGTCAGGAGATCCTTCAAATCCAATTGTACTGGGAGCAGGCTTAAAATAACGTAACATATTCTTCATTTTGGTATCGTAAATTAGATTTTGCTGGACAATGTATTGCCATACTGCATATTCATTTTCCTTAGCCCATTCTAATTCATTTTCGTAATACCTTAAAATAATATAATCTGGTAATTGAGGAATCATACTTTTTGTGGTGTAAAGCACCTTTCCGTAAAACATTAAGTTCGCAATAAACGACTCCTCTGAAACCCCTTCAATAACATTTGACTCCAACCAGCTTTGCGCAATATCAGGCATTAAAAAATCAGTATTCATTTTGGCTTTAAAATACTCTGGGTAAGGTATCTTTTCTACTATACTATTTCCTTTACCTAAATACATCTCAAGACCCAAACCAATGCAATCTGGGGTAGATATTACTCCATTAGAAAATGTAGAATTATAAGTCAGTAACTTTTGGGGTAAAATAGCATTTGGAATGTGATATTTAAGGTGTTTGAACATGTCAGTAATTAGCTTCAATTCATCTGTAAAATCATCAAACTTCCTCTTAATGTCAGAATTTACAAGTTGCATAACAGAATCCTCCAAAAAGTGATTTAAAAAGGTGACAGTAGAATCTTGCATAGGTAACCCTACCCTTAGCATCTCAGCAGTATAATATTCATATAAATCTGGTGCTTTATCATTTAACTCGATATTTATCGCTTCCAAATCTGAAATATTTTGGGCTTTTTCAAATTCGTTGATAAGGTTTATATGTGGTATTTCTAAATTCACTTCTGACACATCAATATCAAGTAAATTTGAAGTACAGCTACACACCACTAAAAGCATGGAGATTAAATAGAAAAATCTATTTTTCATATGGTGATAATTGGTTTTATTATGCTATTATTGTAATTACAAATATAAAATCATATAGTATGAAAAAAATATTTTCATTCATTTTAATTATTTCAATTAGCGCTTCCACTTTTGCACAAGACAAGAAATTGAGAGCTGGATTGGTCACTGGAATGACCGTCAATTGGCTTAAGATACAAACCACCAAAGTTGAAAGAAATGGTGTCGGTTCAGGCTTTACAATTGGAATGGTTGCTGACTATAACATTAACAATAATATTGCTTTTTCTACAGGTGTTCAGTTCGACTTAGAATCGTTTCGTTTAACCTATGGGAACCCGAATAATTCAGATCTAGGGCAAGTATTTTACGGATACAATGACACTGAAATTTACAAATACGAAGATGGCTTAATAAATGGTTATTCTGACTCTGCTGCCTTTGAATTGCTTAGTCGAAAATTTAGAGGAAAATATGTTACGTTTCCTATATTCTTAAAATTTCAGACTAATATGATTGGGTCATTTAGTTATTATGGAAAGTTTGGACTTAGAACAAGCTTTTTAGCTGGTGTAAGAATGGATGATGAGGGATATGATGCGAAGTACAAAATTTCTGCTGATGGCTCCAACTCTACTTTTGAAAGAAGCTCAAATACAACAGAAATAAGTAACCTCAACATGAAACCAGATATCGTTAAAAAAGGGCTGTCTCTAGCTCGCTTAGGCATTGGTGTTTATGGTGGATCTCAATGGAATTTTACTGGAAATACTTTCTTGTTTGCTGAATTAGGTTTTATTTATGGTATTACACCAATAGTATACAGAAAATCAGAACATTTAGTTGACAAAATTCCTGACACAAGTGTTGCTGGTGATTTTAGATATGAGAACCTAAACGTGCAAAGTAATTTTCAACATATGTTTGAACTAAAGGTTGGCCTGTTATTCTAACATGCAAGTAAGTAAAGTCACTGATTATATTGTCGATTGGCTTAAAAGCTATGCCTTAAATGCTAAAGTTAACGGATTTATAATAGGCATTAGTGGTGGAATTGATTCTGCGGTTACATCCACACTTTGTGCCAAGACTGGTCTAAAATTAGTTTGCCTCGAAATGGGGATTCACCAAAAAGAAAATGAGGTTAATCGCGGTTTAGAACACATTGAATGGCTTGAAAGACATTTTTCAAATGTGAGTCATTATAGACCCAACCTTACTGATACTTTTGAAACCCTAAAAAAAAGTTTTCCAAAAGGTATTGACAACCATGGTTTATCTATGGCTAATACTAGAGCGCGCTTAAGAATGACTACACTTTATGCGATTGGTCAAGCAAAAGGACTACTGGTTGCAGGAACTGGTAATAAAGTAGAAGATTTTGGAGTTGGATTCTACACTAAATATGGAGACGGAGGCGTTGACATAAGCCCCATAGCTGATTTATATAAAAGTGAAGTTTATGATGTTGCCAGACACCTTAATATTGTAGAATCAATTCAAAAAGCTGCTCCAACAGATGGACTTTGGGATGACGAACGTACTGACGAGGGACAGATAGGAGCTACTTATCCAGAATTAGAATGGGCCATGGCATTTAATGGAGATGAATCAAACCTGACTTCTCGTCAAAAAGAAGTTTTAGTCATATATAACAGGTTCAATAAAGCCAATAAACATAAGATGATTCCGATTCCCGTTTGCGAAATTCCTGCGAATTTAAAAAGTTAGTGCTTTTGTTAAATTTCAAATTTCACCCTTACTTCTGTGCTGTCATTGTTGTAAAAACAATATTCTTATAACCAGGTAAATAATAAGCTATCAAGTTTTTTTCTGAGACGAATAAAACCAAATTTTATTTTAATTACCCTCTGGCGCCAGTTTTAATATAATACCATCTATCTCATCAGTGATTTGAATTTGACAACCTAATCGGCTATTATCCTCAACAAAAAAAGCCTCATCTAGCATGTCCAATTCAGAATCAGACTGCTCTGGTAATTCATGATTAGATTCTAAATAACATTGACAAGTAGCGCACATAGCCATCCCCCCACAACGTCCCTCTACAGGTAATTCATAAGATCGGCAAACCTCCATGACATTCATATTCATATCGGTTGGCGCTTCTAATTCATGCTTTACGCCTTCTCTATCAATAATGTTTATGGTAATTGTATTATCAGACATAACCTATTTTATTCAAAATTAAAACCCGTTTACTCCATTAACAGTTGTATATTTTAATACATTCTTTTTATCAGGGTGAATACGAGCGAAAGCAGATTGAACAGCAATGGTACCTTCATGGAATCCACATAAAATTAATTTTAATTTACCTTCATATGTATTCACATCTCCAATGGCATAGATACCAGGACGGTTAGTTGAATAATCACGGGTATCTACTTTAATGGCGTTCTTTTCAATATCTAATCCCCAATCTCCTATTGGTCCTAAAGATGGTTTTAGTCCGAATAAAGGTACAAAATGGTCTGCTTCTTTTGTAATTTCCCCTTCGGTTTTATGTTTGATTGTCACACTTTGAACATGGTTCTCACCATCAATACCAACCACCTCAGCTTCTGTTATTAAATTTATTTTTCCTGCCTCAGCTAAGTCCATTACTTTCTGAACAGAATCTAAATGTCCTCTAAAGGAATTACGACGGTGTACTAAGGATAATTCTCTCGCTATTTTATTTTCAACTAAATAAATAGACCAGTCTAATGCTGAATCTCCTCCTCCTGCTACCACTACTTTTTTACCACGGTAAAACTCTGGATCTTTAATAATGTATTCAACTCCTCTATCTTCGTATTTTTCCAAATTCTGAACAGGTGGTTTACGGGGTTCAAAAACGCCTAACCCTCCTGCAATCATAATGATAGGCGCTTGGTGTTTTGTTCCTTTGTTCGTGGTCACCACAAACTTGTCACCTTCTACTTCTTCAATAGAAACCGCAGATTCTCCTAATGTAAACTGTGGCTTAAATGGTGAGGCCTGTTCCATTAAATTATCCACTAATTCTCCAGCATCAACTGTAGGATAACCAGGAATATCATAAATTGGTTTTTTAGGGTATATTTCTGTTAGCTGTCCACCTGGCTGAGGCAATGAATCAATTAAGTGACATTTTAGTTTTAATAATCCCGCTTCAAATACAGTGAAAAGTCCAACAGGACCAGCTCCAATAATTATAATATCTGTTTCTATCATTTTAAAATTTGGATTAATTAATGGTGCAAAAATAGTCAATAATCTTTAATTAATAAGGTAGCGCAGAACTGATAATTGATTAATAATACAATGACTTTTTATCGTTCTTAAAAGTATAATTATCTATTTTAGAAGCCAAACAAATCTATATTAATTAATATATTATGACCATAAAAGACTTGTATAGAGTCATCATAAAAGTATTTGGGCTCTACCTGACCGTCTCAGCAGTTGCATATTTTTTGCCTTTAATTGCAAGCATTAAATATGATAGTAATAATTTACCACTTGCTCTTGCTTTATTAATTCCATTCTTTTTTCTAATAGGTTTCATAGTATTTCTTTTATTCAGAACGGAAAAAGTAATCGATCGTTTAAAATTGACCTCAGGGCATTCAACTGAGAAGTTACAAGTGAGTTCAATCTATGAAATTGTGATTATCAAGTTAGCAATTGTAATTATCTCACTTTATCTATTTGTGACTAGTTTTCCTTCACTATGCTATCAATCATATTCTTTTTTTAGCACCAGCAAAAACGAATATAGTGGTCTTTTCGAATCTTTAGAAATAGCAATATATTTTAATTTTCATGAATTTGTAATTTCATTAATTAACATAATTATTGCCTATTTAATGTTTTCTAACTACGATATTATTTCGAAATTTTTATTAAATAAAATCGTTGAAAAAGACACATTAACGATAGATGATAAATTATAATCTAGTTGCTAACACACTTGCCAATTTATAACGTTTGAGATTACCATCTAAATCAAAGACTGTAACGCCAATGATATATGTGCCAACATATGCTTTCGTCCCTTCATCTGTCAATCCATCCCAAATAATACTTCCTTTTTTACCTGGATAGAAATTATCTTTTAGCTCACGAATTGGTTGTCCATTAGCGTTAAAAATAACAATATCCATTACATTATCAGGATTATCAAATTGATACGTAATTTCCAAAACATCTTGATAACCATCATTATCAGGAGAAAAAATAGCATTACTTAATTGTAGTTCTTTTTCAAAAACTGAACTTGTGGTCTGCGAATTTAAGTAGCCAGGAGTCCCCCACCCAGTTGCTTCTGAAGCAGTATGCCAATTATCAACTGATTGGGTTTTTTGGCTAAAAGACAAGCGTTCTAGCGCTTTACCATTCAAATCATCAATCAAAGTAAAATGCATATCTTCTGAATAGGAAAACTTATCAATAACAATAGAATCCAAATTCATCAACACAACTGTTCCTGAATCATTGTTAAATGGTGGTAAGTCTAGCTCATGGAATTGACCTGGTCTATAATTAGGGAAAGTTTCTATAATAGCCATGGAATCCTCTGTCAACAGTAGGTATTCTCCAGGAAAAAAGAGAATTTGTTGCTCTGAAAACTGAGATATATTATCAATAATTCCATCTTTAATATTTGCTATTTGAAGTTCATCCAACGCAATTATTTTATTTGATACATTAACGATTTCCACATAGTCGGCTCCACCATTTTCCGGATTAAAAAGAATTTCATTCAAAATAATGTCCCCTAAAACAATATTGTCTGGCTTAGCGAATAAATAAGTATAATCAGTCATCATATTTCCCCAGCAATCGGAATAGCCAGAAATTACAATTTCATAAATTTGATTTTTAGAAGCATTATTTACCGCTACAGTTAACTCTGAACCAATTCTATCAATTTGATAGCTAAGGTCAGGACTTATTGACACTAAACCTCCGTCAATATTTCTATCAAATAGGAAATGGATAATACTATCATTTTCAATGCTAACTTTAAGTATTTTTGGAACAGAAGTACTTGGTATATTGGAAAAAATGGAATTCTCAAAGCCAGGTGTTCCACCTAAACTATTTTCAGAGGCACTCCAATTATTATAATCATGACAAGGACTTTCCAAATTTTTCAATTCTAAACTCCAGCCGCCCAATGCCTTCAACGCATTATTATACTAACTTAATTCATACGCTACGGAATCTATTACAATCCCATTATTATCTCTCAAAACAATGGCATCACCCCCGTTATTCAATGAAGGAATTGGACCTTCTATTGTATTAAAAACACCAAAATTTGCTCCAGATTGTGGGTCATAACAGAGTAAATACGATTGAGGGAAAAATAACTGGTCTGAAAACGTTACTGTCGAAACACCATCCGAAAGTGTCCAATCTTTCAAGGAAATTGTTTTATTCGTATTATTGAATAATTCTAAGTACTCCGTGTCAGGTAAACCAACAGGAGGGTTTGGGTCTGACATTAATTCTGAGATGACTATATCTTTATAAGAACCGAAAAAGGGTTCGCTATATTTAAAATGAATTGTTGAAAAAGACATAACATTCCCAAAATCGTCCTCAACATTTTGAACAGTCAATGTATAATCTATCCCATCTTGAAATGCAGAGGAGTAAGTTAGTTCCAGTACTCTTTTATTGGTGTCTTGCAGTATAACCTGACTGGGCATCCCTAAGCCATTATTTGCTACATAATTATTAACCATTTCTGCAGTTGACTTGTCAACTGATTCGGTAAACCAAAGCAATAAAACTTGATTGGATATGACTTCGATATTCTCAATTTTGGGTGGAATCGTATCAACAAGTGCCATCAGTTTGATAGAAAAATCATCAAAATAGAACTTATCTGATCGCGTACTGGTGTATTTACAAAAAACGCCAAAATATGATGACGTAATATAGTTATTATCAGAAGCATTACCTTGACTAGTGAAATTTAAGCTACCTGTATTATCAGTCATCAAGGTCCAATCTCCATTCGTTGTTCGAGTTACTTTTACCCGAACAGAAACCGGATTACTGTCTACTAAATCATCCGTCCCATCAATAATCTCAGTAATACTTGTTCCTGTTTGCCTATATAACGAAACTTCATCACTTGTTCCTCCAACCTGCACAAAGTAACCATTTAAGTTTTCTTCAAGGTCTGACTGATCAGACACCAAATAAATTCTCGCTAAATTTGAACTTGAAGGATTAAAATCTAAATTGACCAAAAATGTCCATTCAACGTTTTCAATAAGACTATTCATGGTGGAGAGGTAAGCTGTATCAGTAACCGGAGGAGCTATTAAATGTAATTGATGATTAACATCTACCTCAAAAATTGCGGCCTCACCGGTCCAAGCAGGGTTAGTTATAAAATCTCCATCCGAAAAATCATCAATTACTTGCGCAAAATCGAAGAATGTAACAGTTAATAAAAATGCTGTTAAAATAATGCGCATAAACAAGTTATATATCGTAAATATAGTAATTTTGTAAGTATAATTTATCAAATTCTATATGAAATTAGCAATAGTTGGTGTAACAGGAATGGTTGGGCAAGAGATGATTAAGGTTTTAGAAGAGTTTAATTTTAGTGTATCCGATTTTATACCTGTGGCCTCCAAAAAATCAATTGGACAGGAGGTTAAATTTAATGGGATAAACTATAGATGTAAATCTTTAGAAGATGCTGTTGATGCTAAACCAGACATTGCTATTTTTTCAGCTGGTGGAGGGGTTTCACTAGAATGGGCACCGAAATTTGCTGAAAATGGCACAACTGTAATTGATAATTCTAGTGCATGGCGAATGGATCCTACCAAGAAACTTGTTGTTCCTGAAATTAATGCTCACTTATTAAGCAAAGAAGATAAAATTATAGCCAACCCTAACTGCTCTACTATTCAAATGGTGCTTACTATGGCACCATTGCATGCGGAATACGGTATTAAACGTGTTGTAGTCTCTACCTACCAATCGATAACCGGATCTGGTGTAAAAGCAGTCAAGCAATTAACTGATGAAATGGCAGGTATTGATGCAGACATGGCTTACCCCTACCCAATACATAAAAACTGCTTGCCGCATTGTGATGATTTTACTGAAAATGGTTATACCAAAGAAGAGATGAAGTTGACGAATGAAACCAAAAAAATACTAGATCCTTCAATTAATGTGACAGCTACAGCCGTTCGTGTACCAGTTGTGGGAGGGCATTCTGAATCCGTTAATATTGAATTTAATAAGAATCCTAGTATTTCTGATATCCGTCAAATTCTGCACCATACTGATGGGATTACTTTGAAAGACAATCCTGATACCAATACCTATCCAATGCCAATATACGCTGAAGGAAAAAATGATGTGTTTGTGGGTAGAATTAGACTAGATCAGAGTCAACCGAATACCATTAACTTATGGATCGTATCTGATAACATTCGTAAGGGAGCCGCTACAAATGCTGTTCAAATTGCAGAGCATTTAGTAAAGAATAAATTGGTTTAGAGCGCTACAACATCACTATTTTGAGCTACTCCATTTTTCCGTCAATATTTACTTCCATAGAGTAAATTCCCGAATGGTCTTCAATTTGGCATTGGAAGTTTTTTGGATAATTTGTTACCTTATTAAAGAGAGGCGCCAAAATTGAGCCCTTTTACCTAAAAACTAGGTGCCGAAATGGTTCTGTATTTTTTGACCTGTATTTTTTTATCCTTAGGGTATTTAACCGTAAATGAAATCTTATATTTTATTTGTTCGCCAGGTTTTAAGCGAACCTTCCACATCAATATCCCAGTCTCTTCATTCATCTTGGCATTTGATATCTCTTCAACACTCACTGTTATATCACTTTCCTGTGAAATTGGTACTTGATCGAATAAATCCATTGTCAAGTTAATGTTCATATTGTTCTTAACGGTTATCTCATAAGAATAGGTATCCTTTTTATTTGACCCAATAATATTGGTATTCGAAAATTCTTCTAACAGCTTCTTTTCAAGCATTATTTTTTCATCTCTACCAAAGGACAAGCGCAGTGTATCCTCAACATTTGCAGTGTTCAAATAAGACTCTCCTACATAATTATTTTGATAATAAACATTAGTAGGACCTGAGATTAAATTTAACTTTTCCCAACCAACAATGTTCGCAAGCAAAAAGGCGTCTTTATCTAATTTAGGTACCGCTTTATGCGAAAAAGTGGCAGGCAATTCAAAGCTTTGGATTTCCACCAAGTACGGTTTTGAGTTGGAAGGAATGCTGTATGGTCGATCAATTTCGAAGCTAGTGCTTAATTGAGGCACTTCAATATTCGTAAATCTGACTGGTGGTGTAAGAGGTTTTGTATTGCCATCCCCAAAACTGCCAATACCACTTAAATTCTGACTAATTGAGGGCACTTTCGCGTTTTGCGACCATTGGCTATAACTTCTATTCTGGGGAACTATGTAACCGTTTGCCTTACTTAAAGACTTCCGAACAGTTCCGCTATTTAAAAACCAGGCATCCAATATAGGAGCAGTAGCTGTTAAATTTGGATTAGCGGTTGACAGAGTCAATTTCACTTTAGACCAATCATTACCTGTATCATTAAATACTTTTGCTTTGTATTTTAACTTTATTTTACCTGACACATCTGCAGCAGATAAATCATAATTAGCTTGCCACCCACAATTTGAAATAACATATTTTAATGCTACGTTGGTTGACATAGATTTGTCTGCATCAACAATCACAATTATTTGATTACTTCTAGTTTTCTCGACATAATTAAGTTCGTTTAATTGTTGATTGAGTGCTGTTATACTTTGATTCAATTCAGAAATATCTCTATTATATCTCGACTGGATTTTGTTTAATTCCATGACACGTTTTCGGTGAAAGTCTGCCATGCTTTTTAGGTCCTCTGCAGACAAATTTTCATTATTACCTTTCACCATAATATTAGACTTGATCACCTGCATCTCCGCTTGATAAGCACCTAATTCATCTTGATAATCTCTTTGTTTTAAATTTAAAATATCTAAAGAATCACTCAATGATTTTAGCCTTGGGCTTTGGTTTTGTAAACTCAAATAATCAAATTCAGTGCTGACGGAAACAATACTTAAGCTTTCTTCCGCCAAAAATTGAATGCTTTTTTGATCCACTACAGAACTAATGCCTCTAAATGTCAGTATATTTCTACCTCTTTCTAAGTTTACCTTAGCATTTCTGGTAATTTCGCCTCCTGTTATAAAAACAGTAACTTCTTCAATTTCCGTTTCAATAACTTGCTTTAATTCTGTCTGAGAAAAAGAAAGTTGGGTATAAAAAGACAATACAAATACGAGAATGAAAGTTTTCATATCTTAAAAATTTAAGTCAATTTAATGATAATTCTACTTTATAAACGTATATGAATTACTAATTCCTGTTAAAATATAAGTTCCCTTAGATAATGAATTTGGTAAATCAAGGTCTATTTTTTTGATCCCATTGCCAATCTCAAATTCAGTAATTACTTTTCCTGAAATATCAAATAAGGTGTAATTTTTATCTAAAATACCATTGAGGCTAACTTTATTCTCTGATGAATAATAGGTAAATTTGGTTACCTCATCTATATTAGTCTCATTAACTCCAAGAATTGACGATAGGCTAAATTGTTCCGTAATGTTACAATTATTTTGGTCTGTCACAACAACTTGATAATTACCAGAATTTAAATGAGTAATAACAGAACTGTCTGAACCATCAGACCATAGGTATGTGTAGTCCGGTGTTCCCCCTATTACTTGTAAATGAATAGAGCCATCTTGTCCAAATGTTTCAGGATTAATTGTTGGTATAATCAGTAATTCGCTTGGTTCCAACACTTCAAAATCAAACTGATTAGACTGACAAAGGTTATTCAAACCAGTCATTATAATAGAGTAATTTCCAGCTTTAAGGCTATCAATCTTAAGATTTCCATTAAAATTACCAGGGACACTACTCCCATCACTTGCTATTAGATCAAAAGTGCCACTTTCGAAATTATCTAACCCTATGCTAACACTTCCTAATTCTCCATTGCAAAGCGCTGCTTTTGGCTCTACGTCATAATTCTTACCTAAGTGAAGTATAAACCGAGGTAAGTAAGTTGTATCAGACATTGTAAAAGTAATCGGTACATTTTCCTCTACCGTATAAATTTGACCTGAATAAGTGTCCTCTAATTTTATACACGGCACATCCAACTCAATCAAATCAGTAAAAATTAAATCATAATCTCCATTTTCAAAAACAATTGTACGCAATGGCAACGACCATTCTTGGTAGGCTTTATCAAAAGAATGAACAGTATAATCAACTAAATCGGCATTTAATATTGATACGTGTGGATACTTCATCCATGATGCGAACTTTTTTGTGGCGTCAAATTCACTATCATATCCATCTGTTGCATTTTCAACATGTCTGAGAACAGCTTCATCAGTTTTATTATTGCCTGATAATAAAATGTGAACACCTGAACTGATATTTGATCCAGATTTTAAAAAAGGTTGGTCGATAGACGATTTAATAGACTCTCTAAATGTTAAAACGGGATTACTAGCTGTAGCACCTACCCAAAAGGCTTGTTGACTTGGAATTAAATTAGATCCTCCGTTTGCGCTAGCCCCATTAATATAAGTAGCATATTGCTCTGTATCTGGATTTAATATATAAATAGAATTAGCTATATTCTGTCTATCAGAAGCATTAATTAAGTCCCAGTCTATTGTTGAAGCATATGGATTGCCTACAAGGTTCCATCCATCTGTTGCAGAAAATGTAACAGGCATACTAATATCACCTTGATTTGGAACACCTCGGTAATCAACAACAAATGGTAGGGTTGTATCACTATTATCTCCACTCCACACCATTAAACCTTGACCTTGATCTATAACCTGGCTTGCATCAGCTACCGCCACATATCCTGTACCTTCATCATAGGTATAAACTGATGTAAATGGAAAACTTGGAAAATCACTTCCTATATAACCTGAAGTTATAAAGTCACCTTGATAATCTTCAACAGTAGCGTCTTGAACGGCTGAAGAAAAAAAGCGCCAATAGGTTTCCCCCGCATCAATATACCTCTGCATTTCAATTTCTCCGATAATAGAACCTCCTCCGGTAATTTCACTTATACGGGCTGTTCTATTTGCATCCGAAACTAAAATTAACGAATCATTGGTATCAAAAACTCCATTTTGAACTGTTAATGTATTTTTCAATTGAATATGATTCTGTTCCATGGTCACACTTGAAAGGTTTGAGGTAGAAATATTATCAATTACCTGAGGTACTCCAGCAACAAAAGTTTGAGGACCAATCCCTTGGAATGATATCTGGCCAGAATTCGATATAATTTGACCATTGGCAATTAAATTCCCATTAATACCCAATGTATTTCCATTAAGATCTGCTGATGACCCTGTATCCATTATTAGACTGCCTACTATTCTATCCTGATCTAATCTTGGTTGATTAGTTACATCTGGAATCAAGATACTTGAGTTAGCGGATGGCACTGAAGTAGGGTTCCAATTACTTGCTACTTGCCAATTAATATTACTATTACCTGTCCATATATAATATTTGGAATCTAATATGAGTTCATTTCTTCCTGTTAGATTTGCAGTAAGAACTTTCGCTACCTCATCATTATTGGTTGTTTCTGCTATAAAGCCTGATTCAGTTTTATCAACTCTTGAGAGCATAGTAAGACCGAATTGATTATCAGAGTTCACTAATGCGTTATTATTGTAGCTAATTTCGGCCTTATAGGCTGCCGTTTGATCACCTATGAAGAAGATTCCATAGTAATGGTTACCGATTAAAAAGCTGTCAATGCCATTAGAATTTGTAGGATCCATTTCTAATGAGTATAATTGAATCCCTGTGGCGCTACCAGTAATATCTGATACCGTTATAGAATCTCCACTACAAGCAGTAATACTAATTGAACTACCAGTTAGCGCATTGGCATATAAATTTACAGAATTATCGCCAACTGGTGCACCACTATTTTCCCAAAAACTGGAAGTATTAATATTAAAAGCTTGTCCTGAAACCGATCCAACTTCAGACATAAGTTCAATACCACTGCCCTCATTGAATTTAAAATAAGACACTAAATTGGGTGATGGCACACCCTTCAGGTTTATACACATCTGTTCTCTAATTTCAGAAATAGTAAGTGCCTTGTTCCAAATTCTTAACTCTTCAATTTCACCATCAAAATATCTGTTTGGACCCCTTGATCCATTAAAAGATGTAGCTTCAGACCCTGTTCCAATATATCCGTATCGAGTTGTTCCTGTTCCAACAGTAGTCCCTCTTGTAGCATCAGAATCTAATTCTCCATCAATATATATTGATGCCAAACCATTATTATATGTCCCAACAATATGGTGCCAATTACCATCATCAACTCTAGCGGTAGAACCAAAATCAAGGATACCTGCTGAAGTTCTTAAATTCCACGCTACCTGACCTGTACCAGCTCCTTCACCATTAATACCTAAACGCCAATAATCGCTTCTATCAAACGAAGCAATTATTTGATTTCCACCGTCAGTTGTTCTTACCCAAGCCTCTACTGACAGTTCAGTTATAGCTGCCGAATTATAAAAAAATCCATCTATAGCAACGTAATCATTTGCTCCATCAAATAAACCGTTTGTTTGAGCATCCTGAATGTCACCAATAATTTCTAATGAATCTTGACTATAGCAACCCGCTTGCTCTGCAATTATAGAATAAGTTCCTCCTGAACTTATATTGACGGTTTGCGTATTTGCTCCTGTACTCCAAAGGTAGGAAGTATACCCACTACCCGCGTCAAATAATACTGTATTACCAATACAAGAAGTCTGATTAGTAGCAGAAATTGAAACTGGCGGTGTGTTCGAAATTGTTACAGTTAATGGCACTCTTGCAGATTCACAAGATGGACAAGAATAATCTGCAACCCTAGTTTGCCAATCGGTTGTAGGATCCATAAAAGTTAATGTACCATCTGAATTTGAAACTTGATCAGTTACAATTGAAGATCCCGAACCATTGTTTATTTTATAATAAATTTCAAGGTTTGGTTCCGTCCCTAGTAAACAGTTGTCTTTGTTATTAAGTATTTCGGCAGGTGTTCTAGCATCACTCCAGACTCTAACTTCATCAATTTCTCCATCAAAATGCTGATTTGGTCCACTAGGAAAACCGAACGAGCTGGCTTCCGACCCAACACCTACAAATCCAAATCTGGTTTTACCGGTTCCCCAAGTAGAACCAATAAAAGCAATAGATGATGCGTCAACTACTCCATCCACATATATTGTGGCTACCCCAAGTAGATACGTGGCTGCAACGTGATGCCATTGACCATCATTTACAATGGCTGACCCACCCATGTCTAAAGTACCGCCGCTTGTTTGTACACTCCATGAAACTCTTCCCGCGCTAGCTCCAGTACTTCCGACTCCTAAACGCCAATATTCGTTTCTATCAAATGAGGCAATAATCATAGGGCTATTACTAGTTGTTTTAACCCAAGCTTCAACGGTTAGCTGAATCATTCCTGTAGAATTATAAGTATAATTCTGAATAGCTATTCTATCATTTGTCCCATCAAAATCCAAGGCATAGTTTTGTTCTGCTGCAGCAGCATAGAATGTAGTTGTAGATGCTACATTTCCTGGATCAAAACCAGAGCCATTACCAAAATGGTTCCCGCCAGTAGAAGCATCATACCATGAGAATGCATTTGAACTACCTGAAGCATTTAGCTTAGCTGGCTGACCAGCTATTATACATGTATCATTGACATTAGGAGTAGCTGTAGGACATTGGCCAAAAAAGACGCTTGAATAGAATACAAGAATTACTAATAAGGAAACCTTAGGACCTAATTTTTTAAACATTTCAGAAGTCATCATATTACAAATATTTGTTTAGCAATCTTGAAACTACTAAGCAAATATCGTAATTGTTGTTTTTCTTGGCCTTGGCAGCAATAATAGTTATGCCCAAGATGAAGTTAGCAACAATTGTTATGCAAACATAATAAAAAAAGTTAGTTTGACCAAACTTTTTATAAATATCATTGTTTAGAAACGGCTATAGCACTATTTTTTTTAGTGTTTTAAGTATGATTTTCAAATCAGTAGAGAAACTCATTTTTTTTAAGTATAGTAAGTTTAACTCCAATTTGGCTGGCATGATTTCTTCAATATACAATTGTTGAGGATTTTCAGACTGGCCTAAAACCTCTTGCTCATTAAAGAACTTGATTGATGCGAAATCCGTTAGTCCTGGTTTTACAGATAAGACTTTCAACTGCTCATCAGTATATAAATCAACATATTGCTTAACCTCTGGTCTTGGTCCAACTACGCTCATATCTCCATTAATTATATTGATTAATTGAGGTAATTCATCAATTTTATACTTTCGAATAAAGGCTCCTATTTTCGTTATTCTTGGATCCTTACCAACCGTAATCTTCGAGCCTAAATCTGCTTCGGGTCTCATTGATCGGAATTTATAAAGATAAAATGGGGACCTTTTTTTTCCAATTCGTTCTTGCTTATAGAAAACGCCTCCTTTACTGTCAATAACAATAAGTAAAGCCGTCACAATAAAAAAGGGACTTAGCAAAATCAAAACAAGAGTAGCAGATAAAATGTCGAAAAATCTTTTCACTAACAGATACATCCTAGCACTTGAGATTAGATTTCAATGATGAAATAATATGAGCACAAGCCTTTCCGTTTCCATAAAGATGATTTGAAAAATCTGATTGTTTGGAAATCATTTCTTGCGCACCATTTACTATTTTATGTTTATCAGCTCCAACAATAATATTGACATTGGCTTTCACCAATTCTACCCATTCTGTTTGATCTCGCATTGTTACACAATTTTTACCAAAGAAAAAAGCTTCTTTTTGTAATCCACCACTATCTGTCATGACCATTTCAGAATTCCTGATTAATTCAATCATATCAAAATAACCAACAGGATCTATGATTTTAACATCTAATTTTTTATCAATTGCGTTCAGCTTACTTTTAGTTCTGGGGTGGATTGGCAAAACAATAGGACAAATGGTATTATGAATTTCATTCAGTGCGTCCACAATATTTTTCAAGCGGTCGCCATCATCAGTATTTTCAGCCCTATGTAAAGTTGCTAATATGAAGTTGTTAAGACCATTTTCTTTAACAACTGATGACTTTTCTTTTGATTTTGTAGCATAAAAAGTAGCTGCATCTTGCATCACATCACCCGAAAGAACAATCTCACAATCAATATTTTTATAGCCTTCCAATTCTAAATTGTTAACCGCTTCTTGAGTAGGACAAAATAAGAAATCAGATATCCGATCAGTTAAAATCCGATTGACTTCTTCTGGCATTAGCATGTTAAAGCTTCTTAACCCTGCCTCCACATGCGCGACTTTAATATGCAGCTTTTTGGCTGCTAAGGCACCTGCTATAGTTGAATTAGTATCACCATAAACCAACAACACATTGGGTTTTTCTTTTAGAAGTATTTCTTCAATACCTTCTAACATTCTCCCTGTCATAGCGCCATGCCCCAAACTATTAATCTCTAAATTATAGTTTGGTTTAGGTATTTCCATTTCAGTAAAAAAAACATCACTCATATTCGCGTCGAAATGTTGACCAGTATGAACAATTACTTCTTCAATATTGTCATGTTTAGCAATCTCGCGACTTAAAGCTGCTGCTTTAATAAATTGTGGACGGGCACCAATTACTGTTAATATTTTCATACTTTATAAATTGTTTGTTCAACAGCATTTGTAACGGTTTTAATAATGGTTGATACATTTTCATCCGTTAAGTCAAAATAAACTGGTAAGGTAATCTCGTTTTCATATTTTGACCAGGCTATAGGGAAATCAGACATTTCATATCCAATATTCTTATAAGCCGATAATAATGGTAGTGGTTGAAAATGAACATTGACAGAAACGCCTGCTTCAAATATTAATTGCATTATGGTATCTCTTGTTGGCTCATCAACACCTCTGATTCTTAACAAAAAAAGGTGATAACTTGTTTCCTTTACTCTAGTTTTATACTCTGGAATTATAGCCCAATCTTTTCCTTTAAAACCATTCAAATATTGATTAAAAATAGCCCTCCTACGGTCTAAGTTTGACTCGTAGCGTTCTAATTCCACGAGACCTATCGCAGCTGATAAATCTGTCATATTACACTTATAGCCTGGTTCTACTACGTCATAACGCCAATTACCAATTTGTGTTTTAGCTAAGGCATCTTTAGATTGGCCATGAAGCGATTTCATGTTTAAACTTTTATATACCTCATCAACATCAAATTCCATTGGTAAGTTTAAGCATACTGCTCCCCCTTCAGATGTTGTTAGATTTTTAACAGCGTGAAAAGAAAAGACAGACACATCAGTTAAAGCACCGCATTTTTTATTATTCATTGTTCCTCCAAAACTATGGGCTGCATCAGACAATACTAAAATTCTACCAAGTTTAGCTTGTTCATCAGTCTCGGCAGTGAACATTTTTCGAATTGATACCTCATTAATCAGATCATGAATATTCTCATAGTCAGCAGGAAAACCTGAAATATCAACAGGCATAACTACTTTTGTGTTTGATGTAATGGCTTCCCTAATCGCCTCAACTGAAATATTGAAATCGACTTCATGAGAATCAACCATCACAGGTTTTGCACCACAATGCATCACAACATTAGCAGTAGAACAATACGTATACGCAGGTAAGATAACCTCATCTCCAGGCCCAACGCCAAACCAGCGTAATATTAATTCCAAACCAGCAGTAGCAGAGTTTAAACAAATCGTTTTTCTGCAACCAGTATATTCTGTCAACTTTGTTTCAAATAGTTTTGTTCGAGGACCAGTTGTAATCCAACCAGATAATAGTGCTTTGGAAACTTCGTCAACTATAGCCTGGTCAATTCTTGGAGGAGAAAAAGGGATCATAGATTTTTTTGCCAAAAATACAATTAATTTTAGGATTAATATCATTGTAAAATTTAGAGCGAAATGAATTAATAACTAACTTTAGCTTTGATATATAAATTAATATAATGGCATCTATAGTTTCAGAGTTCATTCATAAAATTACTGGTAGTTTCAATTGGGTTTGGAAACAGATGACCTTTAATGTTGAATGGTATGACAATTTTTTTTACGGACTAATCATAATCTCATTACTAGTATACGCTTTAGAAATATTGTTCCCATGGAGAAAGCAACAAAACGTGGTTAGGAAAGATTTTTGGATGGACGTTTTTTATATGTTCTTCAATTTCTTTGTTTTTTCTTCAGTAATAAGTGGGTTTTATTTTTTAATTAGTCATTTTTTGGGAGAAGCTTTGAGTGGGCTAGCTTTTATAAATTTAAATCGGTTACCGGCTTGGCTTGGCCTTACTATTTTCTTTATTTTAAACGACTTTGTTCAGTGGCTTACACATGTTATGCTTCACCGATTTAACTTTTTATGGCAATTTCATAAAGTACACCATTCAGTTAAAGAAATGGGATTTGCTGCCCATTTACGCTATCATTGGATGGAAAATATATTATATAAACCACTAAAAACACTCGTAGTTATGCTGTTAGTAGGAGGTGACCCTTCAGATGCGTTTATTATTCATTTTATTGCTATTCTAATTGGTCATTTAAATCATGCTAACATCAAAATTACTTGGGGACCTTTAAAGTACTTGTTTAACAATTCCGTTATGCACCTTTGGCATCATGCCAAAAATTTGCCAGCTGACCGAAAATATGGGATGAACTATGGGATCAGTTTAAGCTTATGGGACTACATTTTTAAAACAAACTATATTCCTCATGAAAGTGGAGATATAGAATTAGGATTCGAAAACGACGAACACTTCCCTAAATCTAACTTTTTGAAACAAATAATTTACCCTATTGGAAAAAAAGATTAGCCACGCGTCACAGACTTGCTTTTTTCTGAAGGTTTTTTCTTTAGAACTAAAAAACTGACTATTCCTTGTAAATATCCCCACCCATAACTGAAATGCAAGATCGGAAATACGAATGCAACTCTAAGAGCATCAGTCATTTTTTTTGATGCTTTCAAACCAAAAAAAACAGCCAACAAAACGTACGCACTAATACCAAGTAAATATATCCAAATAAAAAATGAGAATAACATAGATAATAAAGCGCCAGCAATAATTCCTAAAACGAAAAACAATGGAACCAGTTGACGAATGGTGGTAATGGCTTTATGCTTTTTGGCTACATAAACCTTCCAATATCCGTATTGAAAATATTGCTTAAATAGCTTTCTATATGAGCCTCTAACATAATAATGAGATTGAATTTTGGGATTAAAATAAATCTTATAACCTGCTTTATGAATGCGGTAATTATAGTCATCATCTTGATTCCTGACCAGGTCTTCATCAAACCCCCCAATTTTATTGTGAACACTTTTATAATAAGCCCCAAATGCTACAGTATCTACATATCCTGCATTACCTCCAGTTCGGAATGTAGCATTTCCTACTCCAAAAGGAGAAGACATGGCTATTGAAATAATTTTACCCGTTTTATTTTCATATATATTATTGATTAATCCTCCAGAACATCCAATATCGTCATTAAGCCCAAGTGTTTCAACGTTATTTAAAATAAAATCAGAATCTAAAAAAGCATGCCCACCTAAAATAATAAAAATGTTTCCTGAAGCATTGTTCACTCCAATATTCAAAGCTTGAGGTGTAGTTCTCAATAAATTATCAACCAATTTAATTCTTTCATCCCCAGATTTCATATCTGTTAGGATTTCCCTTGTGCCATCATCACTCATGCCATCAACTACAATTGCTTCTATTTTACCTCCATAATTCTGACTCAAAATAGAATCGACACATTTTTTTATGTAAAGTGCTTCATTTCTGCATGGAATAATAATACTAACAGCTGGTAAAGTCATTCTTCTTGAAAATATTTTTGTGACAACAAACTAAAAAACAATCCGAAGAATATGGTTCCTGCTTGATTTTCCAGGATTGATTCTACAGACATATAGAAAAAGGAAATTGATATAAATATAAGGAATAAACGGTTGTTTTTTGAACCAAAGTAAACGCCTAACAAGAATAAACTAAGACCTATTATACCACTAGAAATCGTGATTTGAAAAAACTGATTGTGAGCATTATATTTCTGTTTAACTGCATAATGCAATTCATTTTCCATGTATTTTGCAACTAAAACATCCTTTACATCTCCAGTACCGTAACCAATAACAGGATTACTTTTGATGAGATTAATCGCCTGGTTCCATATTTGGATCCGAACACCACTAGACTTATCAGAATCACCACTTTGTTTGTCGAAAATAGAACCAAATTCATCAACTCTTTGTGCTACATATTCTACTTTTTTATACGTAAAAATAAAAAATAAGCAAAAAATTAGTCCCGAACTGAGTCCTATAACATACTTTTTTTCTCTTCTTACCCAACTAGTTATGTAGTAAAACAAAATCAAAACAGAAACAAATATCCCTATTTTCGATAAAAGCATAAAATTTATGAGAAATAATACTGCTACAATACTAACCGTTAAAGTTTTATTTATAAAAAGATAAAGTCCTGACTTTAAATAATGTAATATATAAGCAATGGCAGTTGTTATATACATTGACATATATGAAGGATGTATTACAGGGCTAAGTCTAGCATAAAGAAAATAATGTAAGCCATCTCCTCTCTGAATATATGTTTTACTTGCAAAGAAAACCCCTATTACGAAAAAGGTTAAAACCCCATATACCAGAGCTCTAATTAATCTTGGGAACTCATTTTTATTATATTTTATAAGTGAAAACAAAATGGGGAAAATGATTAAAGATGCCTTTACTTCAAGGTCAAAAATTCCAGTCTTTATGTTCTCTGTCCAATATAATCCAATTATTAAAAAGATGTAAAATAAAAACAGAAAGACATGAGCTCTTGAAATGTGGACCCTCTGTTTTGAAATGAATAATCGGGCTGTTGCACAAACAAGAAGTATAGAGATTAAAATTGGCGCAAACTTAAAATGCAAGGGAAACATAAAAATTAGAAGGGATAGAAATAACCCTATAATATTTTTGTTTTTCAGCCACTCAAAACTTAAATATTTTTTTAGCGAAAACATTAATTACTCAATTCCTTATACATATTAAGAAGCTTTTTAGATTCTATTTCCCAACTATATTTCTCTAAAACTGCTTTCCTACCCATATCACCAAGTTCTGACCTCTTTTCAGGATGATCAAGCATCCATTGCATAGCGTTAGCAATTTCATCTATATTTTGTGGGTTTACAAATTTTGCAAAATTTGCATAATGAATCTTCCAATAAGGGATATCTGACATTATTAAAGGCAGCCCATTTGCCATGTATTCAAATGATTTAACAGGTAAACTATTTAGGTAATTTTTTTGGTGGTACAAGGTAGCTAGCCCTACATCTGCGCTTGAAATCAACTCATATACTTCGTTCAACTTTAAAACTCCCTTATAAATAATTCTAGTACTATTTGCCAAGCACTCATTAGCAAACTCTTCAGATTCCCATTGACCTGCCAATATTAACTCACAGTCATTTTCTAATCTTGAAAAAGCTTTACAAATCTCACTAACACCTCTTAATTGGGTTAATCCACCAACATATATAAAACGCGTTAAATGCTTGTTTTCTCTTAAATTATTAGAGGTAGTAACATGTTTAACAAGAGGGTAATTTCTCAAAAGTAGTCCTTTTTTGGGTGCAAGAAAAGAAACAATTTCTGGTGTCACAGAAATAACCTTGTCATAAAAGAAAATACAGGTTTTTTCAACTAATCTATAGACTGACTTTACTATAACTCTAATAAACCTAAGTCTTATCCATGGTTTATCTTCTATTTGGCTGGATACGTTTTCATGAGAATCAAAAATTACTTTTTTGCCTAATATTTTTAAAATAACTCCTAAAAACATAAGCTCAGGGTCATGGAATTCAACAATTTTTGCACGTGTTCCTAAAACTTTGAAAAAAGCAAAAATAGGAGCAATAGAAATTCTTAAAATTCGGTTTGAAAATCTTTTAAGCCCAACAATTTTTACGCCCTCAATTGTCTCATTTTTATTGTAGGGTATTACTAAGCTAACATCAAAACCTGCGTTAACAAGTGAGATGCATTGTTTATCAAAAATTCTTCCATCAAATGCTGGATGGACAGTTGACACATGACAAACTTTAATCATTCCAAATATATTTGTCGTAAATATCGCAAAATAACTTATTATTCACTTTTTACCGTCTTACTTTATATCAAAACCATATTAAACTTTATAAAATTGTAAATGCAAGAAAATAATGTAATTAATATTCTATCATACCTTTTTTAGCTTTCATTCAAAACAATTTAGCTAACATTAAAAGATACTAATTATAAGTTAATGCTTGTCTGTATAGTATTTCGTTTTAGGAAATAAGGCAATCAAAAAAATCATTAACAGTAAACCAAAGCTAACCAGATTAACAATTAATCCAGAATTCATAAGTGATATTACAGGAATAGTTGCTAGGGGCACAATAACTAAATGATTTTTTCCCTTCACCAAAGTATCTACAATTCTGAAGTAAATAAATGTGAAAAAGAAACCTATTAAAAAACCTTGCCATTTAAGATTGTAGTATAAATCTGCTAAAAAATTGCCATTAGCGTGAGTCCCCTTACGAATGTATGTTTCTCCAATAATGTACGGAACATCTTTTTCATAATTAGACTCCATAAACAAACTGAACGGAAAACTTTTAGCAAACAAATCAGCGGGTTGAAACTCAAAAAATTCTAAATAATAGAAAAATAAATTTGCCGGTACGAAAAAATTTCGTCTTACAAAAATTGAAGATGCTAAACTAAAGTTATCATTAATTATAAAATCGTAAAAATATAACCCGAAGCACATTAATACGAATGAATATAAAATAAATAATACTGAATACTCCTTAAAAAATTTAGCTGAAAAAATGATAAATATTAATAAAAATGGCAACATAAAAATTGACTTGTTACCACCCAAATTAAATAGATAAAATTGTAGCCCGAATGCAATGATAACCAGAAACCACTTTTTTTTAATGATTGAAATCGTTAACAAAACAATGACTAAGACATTAGCCATCCAGCTAAACGAAAATGCTAATAATCGACTGCCTCCCGTTTTGTCTTTAAAACTAGCCCTTACATCATATATCATATCATAATTTGTTACATTTAAGTGATATCCATAATACGTCACAAGTATTATTGCACCTGAACTTATTAGTAAAAAGAGCAACAAATTGTAGTTTTTAGCCGATAGTGCTTTTGTTTTAATCTCAAATGATTTAAACCTGATTTTATCTAGTAAAGAAAGAGCAAGAATAAATAAAGAATAAAAAACAAAACCGTAGAAAGAAGCCATTCGATCCATTGAAAAAATCACTGCAATTGGCAAATATGACATTATAAAGAGAAGCAATAAAAAAATATTAGACGGCTTTTTATGGTTCAGCGGTAATATTATTGAGAGTAAAAAAACAATTAAATAAATAAAAATTTGGGTTGACTCATTCTGAGGCATATATCTAAGACCAAGATATTCAAAAAGAGGTCCAAACACTTCGTAATACTTTGTCAAAATAACGGACAATAATAAGACTCCTGTAACAAAAAGCATCCTTATTATTAGCCTTTCAAATCTAGTATAACTTTTTGAAAAAAGCATTAAGCAAAGTTAGTACAATATATATTTATATCTAACTTTATAAAAAAATAAACATGCAGAATAAAGTAAAATATTTGATAGAGGATAACCCAAATGATATTGATATTTCCTATTTTTTTAAGGTTCTAAAAAACAACATTAAACTTTTCATCATCTCATTCTTAGGATTATTTCTTTTGCTAGTTTCTTACTTGTACCTTTCCTACTCAGCAGAATACTCTGCAAGTTTTCCTATCACAATAAATAACACCGGGAGTCAGTTTGTTTTTAATGACTTAAATAATATTTCAAAATTCTCAAGTAATGAACTGAAGACAAAAGTTAGATGTACTTCTGATGAAATCAAAAGCCTTAGGTTTATTCGAGTCTCAGGTATTATTAATGAAGAAGATAAGAAGGAAGCCATCATTACAATCAGCACAAATGATACGGGAAACACAAAACAAATTGCTGATAAAATTATCACTTGGGCTTCTAATAATATAGAAGTTAAAGAATTAATCGCACGAAAAAAATCTTCAGTCAACTCACTTATTAATAAAATTGAACAACAATTAGAAGAAATACAATTAATAAAGAAGAAAGTGATTAATTCAGAAAATGAATTTGAGAGTAGAGTCTCCTTTCTTGAAGAGTTAGCAATTTTAGAAAAAAAGTATCAACTTACTGAAGAGTTAGAACAGTTAAATCATGTGGTGAAATACTCAAGTCAAATTTACATCTCTAATCAAGCTAAAAATAAATCAAAAAAACTACCTATATTTCTTTTCTTTATAATCTCAATTATATTTAGTTCTATTTTAACATTGATTATAGGTCATAAGAAGAAGTAATTTCACTATGATATTTCTGTATTGCCCTAGATATAAGCAAGGCATAAAACAGATAAGAAACCAAATCAACGATTAAGTAGGCAAATAAAAATGAGACTAAGGAAAGTTCATAATATTCTGAAATTAGGTATAAAGACACTGACATTAGCAGGTAGGAAACTTGCCAAGTACTAATCTCTTTCACTTTCTCGAGCGATAATAATATTTTGCTAAATGAACTGACAAGAAATTTAAAGGAAAAGGATAAAACTAATATTTGCGACATAAATCCTGCAATTCCCCATTTATCACCGTATAAACTAAATATAAATTTACCAAAAGGTATAAACAGTAGTGTCATCAAAATTGACAAACTTATTAATACCAGAAAGACATTTTTTAATAGCTTCCTAAACTCTTTTCTATTTGACACTCTTGCTGAAACTTGTTGAAAAACAACTTGAGACACATTGTTAGATATCAATGAAACAGGAATAGATAATACGGTTCGAACCAAAGTCATTTGACCAGCAATTTCTACACCAAATTGTTTTGCAACAATAAAGAGTGGTGCATGAGTTGCAATTGAATTAGCTAAAGAAGGTAACACGTTTATAAGGGGAAAAGATTTATATCTTTTTAGTAAATAGATGATTCTTTCCTTTTTTACATTGTGATGTCTAAATCCAGCTTTATAAGATTGGTAAATAGCTTGAATAGCCATGAAAAATCGGCCAAATATATCACCCCAAATTAAACCGTATAATATTCCTGACTTTCCAAGTAAAATATTAACTGGTGTCTCGACTATGCGTTGAGTGATTTTATTTATAGAAGAAGCTTTATATTTTTTTTTTCGAATAAGCCAATAATTAAAGGGTTGGTATATTCCGACGAAAAATACGGATAATGGTATTAAAAAAATCCACCAATTTTTATGATCACTATTCGCAAAGTAAAAAACATTAAACTTATAAATAATGGCTGCAATGAGAATTAATATAGCTACTATGAAAGCTAAAATGGCACTAGAGATTACAAGTGCGTTGGCGTCTTCTTCCTTTTTAGGTAATAAGATTGTATTTTCATACCTCATATTAACAATCACAAAAAGAATTGAAACCGAACTCATATAAATGCCGTAAAAGCCAAAAGATTCCTCACTAAAAATTCTTGCAAGGTAAAAGCTAAAAATGATCGGAATAATTTGAGCTATGACTGTCCCAACCAACAACTTAGAAGCATTTCTTAATGTTTCATTAAAAAAACGATTTAAAGTGCCCATTTATTAGAAGTGTATAAACTAATTGTTTTGAGATTATATTATTGAAGATGGAAAGCATCAACTCTAATAAATCTTCTATCATTTAGTCTTATCAAGGTAGTCAAAATAAAGTGAAATCTTGTGTTCATTTACTTTGCATAATGAACTGCTCTTCGCTCTCTAATGACAGTTACTTTAACCTGACCTGGATAAGTCATTTCATTTTGAATTTTTTGAGAAATAATAAACGATAACTCATCAGCCTGCTGATCGGTTACCTTTTCACTTTCTACTAAAACTCTCAATTCTCTTCCAGCTTGAATAGCATAAGATTTTAATACACCATCAAACCCTAAAGCGATATTTTCTAATTCTTTAATCCGCTTGATATACGATTCTGCAATTTCTCGTCTTGCCCCTGGTCTCGCACCCGAAACGGCATCACAAACCTGAATGATTGGTGAAATAAGAGTTGTCATTTCAATTTCATCATGGTGAGCTCCAATTGCATTACACACATCTTTTTTCTCTCCAAACTTCTCTGCCAATTTCATACCAAGCAATGCATGCGGTAATTCTGGTTCATCTTCAGGCACCTTTCCAATGTCATGTAATAATCCTGCTCTCTTTGCTAATTTGACATTTAAGCCTAATTCGGCCGCCATAATAGCGCATAAATTAGCAACCTCTCGGCTGTGTTGCAATAAATTCTGTCCATACGAAGAGCGGTATTTCATCCTCCCTACCATTCTCATTAACTCTGGGTGGAGACCATGAATCCCCAAATCAATACATGTCCTACGACCTGTCTCAATAATTTCTTCCTCCAGAGATTTCTTTGTCTTAGCCACAACATCTTCAATTCTTGCAGGATGAATTCTGCCGTCAGAGACGAGCTGGTGGAGTGCCAAACGCGCTACTTCTCTTCTCACTGAATCAAAACATGATAGAATAATGGCTTCAGGAGTATCATCTACAATTATCTCTACACCTGTTGCGGCTTCTAGCGCTCTAATATTTCTGCCTTCACGACCTATAATTCTTCCCTTTAATTCATCAGAATCAATATTGAAAACAGATACGGAATTTTCTATTGCCTGCTCGGTAGCTACCCTTTGGATAGATTGAACTACGATTTTTTTTGCTTCCTTACTTGCATTAATTTTTGCCTCTTCTACAATATTCTTAATCGTTGCCATTGCATCCGTTCTGGCTTCATCAACTAATGCTTCCTTAACCTCTTTCTTGGCATCTTCTGCTGATAATCCAGAAATTTTTGATAACTCTAAAACTCGTTTTTGATGCAATTTTTCTATTTCTTGACGTTTTCCATTCACTAATTGCTTCTCAGTCTCAATTTCTGCTTTAAGACTATCAATGTTTTTCTCCTTTCTATTAACTTCTCCTATTTTTTGATTAAAAGTCTTCTCTTTGTGTTTCAGCCTATCCTCAAGACTTTGGATAGATTTTTCACGATTTCTAACCTCTTTTTCGTGGCTATCTTTTAATTGCAAAAACCTTTCCTTAGCCTGCAAAATTTTGTCTTTTTTTAGGGACTCACCTTCTACTTCAGCTTCCTTTAGAATGGCAGATGCTTTAGCTTTTAAAGCACTTTTTTGCAATATGAATGCTATAACACCTCCCGCAACTACACCAATTGTTATCCCGATAATTATACTAATTGTATCCATCTAATTGTTTTTGGGGCCCAAAACAAAAAATTTGAGCCATTAATACTTGCAATTAATCTAATTGCGTATTTATTTTTTCCAAAATTCGATTTAAATCTTTCTCAAAGGAAGCGTCATTGGAAGACGAAGATTTAGGTTTTGTATCACTAGATTGAACCGCAAACTGCAGTGTAGTCATAGCCAACAAATCCTGCATATCTTTTACAGCATAGTTACCTTGCAGTTTTTTTATATTCGAGTTAATCCTTTCAGCCGCTTGCGTTATGGCATTTTCCTCATCTTTTTTAATGGTAAGAGGGTAAGTTCTGCCTGCAATTATGACCTTTAAAGACACTTTTTCCATAAATTATTTATTGAGTAAAGAAATACAACTATTAATTTCCTTTACCAATTCATTTATCTTCTGATTATATGCTTCCTGATTGACAACTTGTGGCCCATTCTGATTTAGTTGCGACTGAATTTTAGCCATTAATGCAACATTTTCAGACTCTAATTTCGCCTTATGGCTACTTACAGTGCTTAACTCATTTGTCAATAAATCAATTCGTTCCTCCTGGTCGTTAACCAATGAAGTCAATGAACTTATTTTTTTTAATAATAAATCAACTCCATTTTCTAAATCAACCAATTTCGGATTCGAACTTGACATAAATTTAAATCAAATTTTAAGAAGCAAAAATACAATTTGAAAAATCATTATCAAAATAAACAGTCATGAATTATTAAAAACATTTTATTGATAATATTGAGTATAAAATCATTTGAACATTACCTTAAGGCACTAATTTTGTGGTTAGTCTTTTAACCAAAAATAACTGATGCTAAAATATCTGTTTTCACTTGTCTTATTTTCGCTCAACTTCCTTTCAATAGGACAAGAGAAAAAATTGCTAAACTATAGCATGGACCTGGGAATGCCAATTAAAATTAACATGGTATTAGCGGGTAATTTTTGTGAAATGAGAAGTAATCATTTTCACACTGGGATTGACATTAAAACCAACAAAAAAACTGGCTACAGACTCTATGCCATTGAAGATGGATACATTTCAAGGATTAGAATTTCACCATGGGGCTATGGAAAGGCCATTTACATTAATTATAATAATGGCCTTACAAGCGTATTTGCTCATTGCAGTGATTTTCCACCATTATTGGATTCGCTAATCTACTCCATTCAAAAAAGCCAGGAGTCTGCTATTATTGATGAGGATATAACCGCATTAAAAATTCCAGTAAAGAGAGGGGATATTGTTGCTTTTTCAGGTAACTCAGGAAGTTCATCAGCACCTCATTTACATTTTGAAATTAGAGAAACCAAAACCGAACATGCTATTAACCCACTGCTTTTTGATTGTTATCGAGAAAAAATTGCTGACTCGACCCCCCCAGAAATAAGAGGATTAAAATTTTACGCCATTAGCAAAGAAGGCTATATGATTCCAGGTAAGGCATTATATTTTCCCGTTAAAAGAGATGGCACAAATTTTAACGTTAACAATAATAACCCTATTAATGTAGATACTATTTTGACAGAAAATTCGGCTTTAGGTATAGGTGTTTATGCTATCGACAAATTAGATGGTGCTTATAATAATTGTGGAATATATAGTAGTAAAATCATGCAAAATGATGATTTGTTGCATCATCAGGAAATTAACTATATGAATTTTGACGTCAATCGTTATTTAAACACACACAAAGATTATTTTGCTTTTAAACATCTCAAACAGCACATTCATAAACAATTTACTACCGATATTAACCCTTTGCCTATTTATCCAATAAAAAACGGACGTATTGATTGGGAAGACATTGCTTCGGATTATAAAGTATTAATAAAAGATGTGCATCATAATAAAAGCAGTATCAGTTTTAAGTTAAGAAAAAGTGATGGCAAAAAGCCTAAACAAAACCCTTTTAACAGTAATGATTATTATTTTCCAAATAAAACTAACACTATCAATTTATTAGGGTTTGAGGCAGTACTTGAACAAGGTCAATTCTATGAACCTATAGAAAAAAAAATAGCAGCAAAAGCGGCTTCTAATCAATCATTTTTGTCTGACATATACCAGTTATTTGAATATGATATTCCCGTTCAATCAGGAATTAATATGAGAATTATGATCCCTGAAAAGTTCAAAGATCTGCCTACAAATAAACTTGGAATTGTTCTATTGGATAGAAAAAACCGAATTTATTTTCAAGGGGGCTACTACAGTAATGGGTGGATTGAACATGAAATCCGTCATTTTGGTAAATTCACCTTAATGATAGATACAATTCCCCCGAAGATTAAACCTTTAGATTATAAAGAAAATCAAAACATCACAAAGTATTCTACCCTAGAATTTTCATTATCTGATAACCTTTCTGGCTTGGCAAGCTATAAAGTGTATTTAAATGATGAATGGGTTCTGGCCTATTATAACAGAAAAAAAAGAAGATATATTGTGCCTTTAGATAACAGATCAAAAAAGCATTTAAAGAAAGGAAAAAACGAATTACTTATTAAGGTGATTGACAAAGTGAAAAATATGAGTGAACAAACCGTTACTCTTATTTATTATTAACATCAAAAAAAATCATACATTATACTTAATCTAAGCTAAAATCCTTTAACTTCATAGAATCGTAAATTTATAACTTATGAAACTTTTTTTAACCTCGACCATAATCATGCTTTGCTATGCAACTCTTGGACAAGATGAATTAAGCGATACTGAAAAAGCATATCAAGATTCAATTGCAAGAATAAATGACGCGAATGCTGCTAAAATACTGGCTGAAAGTAATTATAACATGGGCATTACTTTGTTTGAAGCTAAAAAATATAAACAAGCAATTGATAAATTCTCTGCTGCAATAAAGGCCGATTCTAGTTTTATAGCCCCTTATTTTAATAAAGGGATTGCTGAAGTCGCTTCAGAAAATTATAAAGACGCTATTCAGTCTATGAGCAATTTATTAAAAATAGATCCTAATTATAAAAAAGCTTATTTTCAAAGGGCATTGTCGTATCAAAAAACGAATAATTATGAAAAAGCAGAGATCGACTACCATATGGCCATAAAGCATGAGCCTACTAATCCAAAGGTTCATTACAATTACGCCACCTTACTTTTTTTACAAAAGGATTATGAAGGTGCCCTTAAAAGTTTTTCCAAAACAATTGAGTTAAGTCCAGATGACGCATTTGCATATAACGACAGAGGTTCTTGTAAAAGAATGCTAGGAAAGTATGATGCAGCAATTGTAGACTATGAGAAAGCGGTGAAAATGAATCCAAATTTAGCTTTTGTGTTGAATAATATTGGTACTACTAAAACCAAGCTAGGTCAATATGACCAGGCTTTGCGATATTTTAATAGGGCAACCAGTATCGATTCAAGGTTTTTTATGGCATATAATAATAGGGGTGTTTGTTTAATGAAAATGGAAAAATACCAAGAAGCAGTTCAAGATTTTACTAAGTGCGTTGGTTTAAATGACAACTATGCACCTGGTTTCAGCAATCGCGCTGGTGCTTATTTCAAAACGAAAGAGTACCAAAAAGCTAAAGCGGATGCAGATAAAGCCATTAAGCTCGATAAAAGTCTTGCAGATGCCTATGTTAATAGAGGTATGGCAAAAGAAATGTTACGCGATATGAATGGCGCATGTTCGGACTGGCAAAAAGCAAGAGAGTTAGGATCACCACTTGGAAAACATTATCAATCTACTAATTGTTCAAATTAATTAATATGAAATTTCTATTATCAATCATAGTCATATTTTTAGCCTATACATCTTTTGGGCAAGACATTGAGTTTAAGTCAAGTAATTTTAAGGACAATAAAGATGGTTTAAAAGCAGCAAAATTTGAATTAGATGCTGGAAATCATTTTTTTGAAGAGGGTCAATTAGCTGTTTTTGCAATTAAGAATCCTGAGCAATCATTTCTAAAAGCGCTTGAGCATTTTCAAAAAGCTTACGATTTCAATCCTAACAGCGCTGAACTTAACTTTAAAATGGGCGTTTGTTATATGCATAGTACTTATAAAGAAAAAAGCATATCATATCTTAAAAAAGCATATAAACTAAATCCTTTGACGGATCCGTTTTTAGATTATTACATGGGGCTAGTCCATCATTTAGAAGAGAATTATCCGGATGCCATAAAATTCTATACTCGATTCGAAGAAAACTACAAAAAAGCAGATGACTTTGCAAAATTTGTCAAACAACGCAAAAAAGAATGCGAAAATGGTCAAGAAATTTCTGCAAGCCCGCGTAGGGTATGGATTGACAATATTGATGAATTAAATACGGAATACAATGATTTTGCACCATCCATTACCATGGATGGCGAAGAGCTAGTTTTCACATCAAATCGTCCAAATTCTCACCAACCAAATGATTTAGATGTATATGACAATGAAATTTATACCTGCTCTTTTGAAAATGGTAAGTGGACCACTCCTAAGGTCGCTAAAGGGGGAATTAATTCTGATGTTGATGAAATCTCCAATTGTTTTTCATACAATGGCACAAAAATGCTTATTAGTAAAAGAAATGATAATGGTGATTATGATATCTACGAAACTTTTTTAAAAGGTGATATTTGGTCGGAGCCAATTGGAATTTCTAGAAATATTAATTTAAAAAGTGATGATAAATATGCTTCTTATAGTGAAGGGGACGTTTATATTTATTATACGAAAGCCACTGCTACAGGTTCTAACGGCTACGACATATATATTTCTGGTGTAATGAATAGGGTGCAAAGAAAGTATGGTACACCAAATAAAGTAATGAATTCAAGTTCACCGTTTAATGAGGGTCCAATTTATTTGCATCCAGATGGAAAAACCATGTACTTCGCTTCTGAAGGTCATAACTCTATGGGTGGCTACGACATTTTTAAATGCACCTATTCTAGTGGCGAATGGGGCAAGCCTGTCAATATGGGATACCCTATTAATTCTCCGTATGATGATTTATTTTTCTCATCTTCAGCTAACGGAAAATATGCTTATATCACAAGTAATCGAGCAGGTGGAAAGGGTGGCAATGACCTATATAGAGTAACATTTTGGGGAGAAGAAAAAACACCTTCATTGAGTGTAGAAGATTTTCTTCTGGCATCAATTACGCAACCAATTAACGATCCGCAGCTAGAAAGTGCTGTACAAGTTTCAGAATCAATCAATCTTACTGTGTTTAAAGGAAAAACGATTGATGATTTATCTAAAAAACCAGTAGAGGCCATAATCGAAATAACGGATAATTCAACTGGAAAAGTAATTGAAACGTTTACAACCAATAGTGCTACAGGAAAATTCCTGATTTCATTAACTTCTGGAAAAAATTATGGTATTGCTGTTAAGGCCGAAGGCTATATGTTTCATTCCGAAAACTTTGACATTTTAACCGGAGGTTCTTATAATTTGGTCAATAAAACCATTGAACTAAAAAATGTAAAAGTTGGAAATACTGTTACTTTGAAGAATATTTTCTTTGATACTGGTAAGTCGACGCTCAGGCAAGAGTCTAATGCTGAATTAGATCGATTGATTAAATTAATGTTTGATGTGCCTACTTTAAGAGTTGAAATTTCTGGTCACACAGATAATACTGGTTCTATCAATTTAAATAATAAGCTATCTCAAGCTCGCGCAGAAGCAGTTGTTAATTATTTAGTAGGAAAGGGTATTCTAAAATCGAGGTTGGAAGCAAAAGGCTACGGATCTGACAAACCAATTGCGTCTAACAAAACAGAGCAAGGGAGACAGGATAATAGAAGAACAGAATTTAAGATTATTGGGAATTAGGTATGAGACCAGGGCTAGGATTTAAAATATTAACAGTTTTTGCCATTTTATTGGCGTTTTGGTTTTTCTATAGAGTAGTTAGGCTTTTATTACCTTTACTTATTATGGCGATTGTTATTGGCTATCTATGGGATCTGATGTCAAGGAGTAATAAGAAAAATAATAAATATGATGATTACGAAGAAATAGATTAGGGGGTTTTAACCTCAATAAATTCTAATTTTTCAGTATAGCAAATCTCACCAATTACATTATTGTAATTCATATCCTTAAGTACTTTTATATAGGTTTCAACTTGTTTTTGATGACTTGGTGAGGGTTGACCCGTTTTAAAATCTACGACTTTAAAACAATTTTTCATTTTTAAAATTTTGTCTGGAATTAGTTTTATACCCTTATTAGAAATTATTTCTTTTTCATTAAAGCTTTCCACTACAAAATAATTTGCGAAACGTTCATTTTTAAATAGTTCATTAATATAATCTAAAACTTGACTTACCTCAGAAACTGTTAAACCTTGTTTAATTTTCAGTTTATTTAGTGTTTCAGTTACGTCTTCAAAGCGTTCAATTTTGGACAAAACATAGTGAATAAGTGTCCCAAAATGACGCTTTTGATCTAATTCATCTATATCCCAATCAATTGCACTTTTATAACTCAACTCTGGCTTATTCATCTTTTGTTTTAAGAATTGAATAGTAACATTATCACTCAAAGTTTCGTTATCTAATGCTGAGTTTAATTCTAAATTACCAACCGTATAAATGCCCTCCTGAACGCTATCAATTTCGTTAGATTTTTTCAAAATTGGATCAATAAATGCCCTGGCGATACCTTTATTACTAGAACCTGAAATAAAAAGTGCTACTTCTGGTCGTGTAAAAGCAACATATAATAGATTAAAGTTATCTAGGTCATATTTTGCTTGCTCTTTTAGGAAAACGGAAGCTAATGGTGAATCTACCAAATCTTTATTCATGTTTACAAAAAAGGCCGGTAATGGTTGATCGGTTTGTTTAATCCAGGCTATCTCGTCCTGTAAGCGTAGCTCCCAATCAAAAAACGGACAAATCACAACTGGAAATTGTAATCCTTTAGATTTATGAATTGTCATCACTTTAATCGCATTTGCGCCTTCAGGGCTAATGATTGATTTTTTACTCCCTTTATCTTTGAACCATTCTAAAAAATCTCTCATGTTTGTAGATTTACTTAGCTCAAACAGATGAACTGACTCTAGGAAAAACTGAAGATATGGATTACGAGTTGCGTCAAAAGCAAACATCTCAATCAAATGTTCTACGTAATCATAGAGATTATGAAATTCCGATAAAGGGTTAAGCACTATGTTTAATTTTTTAAAATACGCTGCTAACGGATTACCAGAAATTTCATGATGTTCCTTAATAATCAGATCTGATGGCTGATTCCCTTTTAAAATTGCGTAATGCTCAATGGCCTTAATTCTGGCATTTGTATCATTTTCATTACTTAATCCCAACATTAAATAATATAAGAACTGAACCGTTTTATCTTTACTAATAAATAAACTGTCAGGCGAAATGACTTTATATTTTTGTTCTGTTAATGCTTTTGCAACTATAGCTCCTTTATTGTTAGTTCTAACAATAATACATATGTCTCTTAGACGAAAACCGCTAGATATTGCTTTTTTTACCGAATCAAGTACAAAATCTAATTGTTCTTCCTCTTCTAAATCTTTTCTAAGAAAACCTTTAACAAAACCTCTGAACTTTTTAGTTACCTTTTGTTGATGTTTCTGATAGATATAGTCTAGATTGTCGTTTAATTTACCTGATAATTCTCCGAAAAAATGATTATTGAAATTAACGATCTCAGCAGCAGAACGAAAATTATGTTCTAATGTAACTTTTTCCCCCATTTGCTTAAAAATAGACTCCGCATCTTTTAATGAAGGAATATTTCCAGGATTATGAATCTGATTAGGCAATTTTGTAAATTGCTCCACCTCTCCATTTCTCCAGCGATAAATCGCTTGTTTTCCATCTCCAACAATTAAGTTTTCGTGCTGTTGAGCTAAAGAATTATGCACTAAAGGGATCAAATTAATCCATTGTAATTCACTTGTATCCTGAAATTCATCTAGTAAAAAATGTTGATAACGCACTCCTAATCTTTCGTATATAAAAGGCACCCGCTCTTTTGCAATGATATCAGCAATTTCTTTATAGAAATCAGAAATAAGTAAAACATTTTCATCTTCTTTTACTTTATCAATCAATTCTAATAAATATTTTAAAAGGGCGAGGTTATTAATGTTTTTTAAAATGCTCTTATTTAATTTGTGTCGTGGCAGTTCACCTTTAATTAGGTTTAATAATTGATTAAAGTACTGACTGATTAAATCAGAAATTGAATCAATTGTTGCTTTATTCAGACTTGATTTTTGTGCCCAGTCATCTTCATCATAATATTTTTCTAAGGTTTTAGTAGAAGTATCATATTTCCGATTTATAATTTTTTCAAAGTAAGCCAATATCCCATTCCCTTTATTACGAAAATCTTCGTTGGTAAATCCCTTTGATTTCAATAAATTATATGCTTCCTGAGCCGTATTTTCTATATTTGTAATGATCTTTAAGTTCTCTTTCTTTAAGTCTTTTGTAATATCAATAAAATCTTCGTCCTTAAGATCAGCTAATAATGAAACGGCTTCAATGGCATCTTCCTTAAATAGGAGTTTAGTAAAATCAAAAATTTGCCGATTGACATTCCAAGTTTTTTCATCTGCAAGATTTTCATTAGCATACCTCATCATTAATCTAGTCAGTTTTTCATTTCTGCCAATCTGATCCATAAGCTGATCTGTAATGGTTTTACGAAAACCTTCAATGTCCATTTCAATATTAAAATCTACAGAAATGCCTAAATCCTTTGAAAAAGTCCGAACCACTTTGTGGGTAAATTTATCGAGTGTCATCACCGAAAAACTGCTATAATTATGTAGAATTTTATTAAGCACTGCGTTAGCCCTAGACTCAATTAATTTAGGAGGTAATTCTAGTTCATTTGATTTTTCGAATAAAATTGTTTTTTGTTTTTGTGATTTAAGATGAGGTTCTTTTGCCAAATCCATTAAAGTTTCAACAATACGTTCTTTCATTTCATTAGCTGCTTTATTAGTAAAGGTCATGGCTAAAACAGAGCGGTATTTTAACGGATCATCTGTACGTAATACGATTTTCAAGTATTCTTTAACCAGTGTATATGTTTTACCACTGCCAGCAGAAGCATTATATATTTTTAATGGGTATACCTGAGCTTGCATCCAGAATTGAAATTGAAACTAAGGTATTGAAATAATATTTACTTTTGAAGTAAAAATAGAGATTATGTCTGCTAAAATATTTTTACTTGGGTTTAGTTTTATACTTCTGGTGAGCTGCCAAAAAACGACAATATTATATTTTAAAACCAATGAAGCAAAAGGCCTTGAAATAGGTGATTTCATCATGATTGATGAGCAAACTATTGGTGAGGTCACTGGTTTCGGATTAACAGAAACAGGAGATGTAATTATTTCATCTGAACTAAGCACTGAAATGCCTATCCCTACAAATTCTAAATTTAAAAATTCCTCTTATGCCAAGGAAGGTCAGCGTTGTATTAAAGTGACACTTGGTAACAGTGAAACAAATGTTACGAACCAGGACACGTTGCAGCTTAAATATAGCTATGATAAAATTATAAATGAGGGTAAAGAAAAAATCATAGACAAGGTTAAAGGGATATTCAAGAAGAAAGACAAATAATAGTCTAATTCTCCTCAGCAAGCCATTCTACAAAACTATTATCGGTTTCTTGCAAACGTGCATATTTTAAACTGATGTACTTTGGTAAATTGGGTTGAATTCTCTTCACCATATCAATTAGCATGTTTTCAGCTGTTGGTTGGTAATGGCAAAGCATGATTTTCGAAAATCCGTTTTCCACTTTTGCATAATCTTTATGAGGTGTATTTCCATTTAGCAACAAGCAATGATCAAATGGTTCAACAACATTCGTTTTCACAATCTTTTTTAGATCGCTAAAATCGATAATCATCCCGTTTTTGACATGATTTACATCATTGATGACTGGACCAGAAATTGTAACGGTTAGTTTATAGGAATGGCCATGAATATTTTTACACTTCCCATCATAACCCCAAAGGGCATGGGCAGTTTCAAAATCAAAAATTTTTGTGACACGAAGATTCATGAGATAATTTTTTAAAGTGGGTACTTATTAAACACTATTAAGATTGGTGCAAATCTATCAAAAATTTATCAATCACATATTTTTCAACGTGCGCCATGGTCACAATTTTCCACCATTTTGGATTTTTAAAATCATCCGCAACTAGGTGGTATTTATGCGCCACTTCCTGAGGTATATGTCTTGCATCCATAGCTACAATATTCATAAATTGATTTCTAAAATATGGTATATCAAGCTCATCAAGTCTTTCACAAATTCTATCAGTCCTGTCTATTAATCGTTGCATTTGATATGTCCACCCATCCGATCCATATGTCATTAAAATCATCCACATGGAAATGGCATTGGCTCCTGATCGGCTGCCGCAAAGTGTGAAATCAGTACCTTGTACATAGCTAGCTTCCTCTGTTTGAGCATACTCGATTAAACCTTTTCGACATAAAAAGACACCTGTTCCATATGGAGCTTGGAGCATTTTATGGCCATCAATAGTAACAGAAGAGATATCAGGATTCTCAAAATTTAATTTGCAATTAGGATTAGTAAAAGGGTAGATAAACCCTCCAAAGGCTGCATCAACATGCACAAAGTAATGGTTGAAATGTGTTTTAATTACTTCCATTATTGGAGTTGGCACATCAATGCTTCCATACATAGTAGTGCCCATTGTTAAATGAACAATTAAATACTTTATTCCACTTTTTTTTGCCTCAATCAATTGAGTTTCGAGGTCTTCCAAATCCCATGATCTATCATTAGTAATATTAATTGTAATGGGATTAATATTTAATAGATTACACCCTTTATAAGCTGAATAATGGACATCTTTTGAAAAAACTAACCCTACCTCTTTTGGTTTCGCACCATGCTCTTTTACAAAATAATTGCGATAGATCCACTGTGCTTGAACATTTGCTTCAGTGCCGCCAGGCGCCACATAGCCATCATAAGTGCCTGCTCTCGCCCTAAAAATTTCTTCTGCGCAAATTCTTAGTAAATCAACTTCTAGCTTCTGAGTTCCGGAAAAATAGGATTCCCCTCTACTATAAGTATGACAACCAATATGGTTTGGATTTGAAATCAATGTCGATAAAAAAGCAGCCTCTTTCAAAAACGGAGCATTAAAATAAAACTGTTCCTGATCTAAGTAAGTTGCTGGAAGTCCTAAAATGGGCTCATCCTTGTAATTAATATTATCGGCTAACGCTTCAAAAACAGTCTTTTTCACCTGTGTAAAAGGTAATTTCTTCCAATACATATCTTTTTTTTGCAAAAATAATTGAAAACCAACCGCTAAAAACTAACATTTGTTAGCCTTGAAGGATGATATTTGAGCACAAAAAATCCACTAACTAAAATGAGTTAGTGGATTTTTATTAAAATTAAAATTGATTACTGATCTATAACATCTCCAGAAAAATCGACCAATTGAATATCAAAAACTAAAATCGAATTAGCAGGAATTGACCCACTTGCGCGAGAACCGTAGCCCAAATAAGGGGGAACAATCAGTTTCCCTTTACCACCTTTTCCAAAATAAGGAATCCCCTCTTGCCATCCTGCTATTAGTCTGGATAGCGGAAATGTTCGTGGTTCTTCTTCTGTACTATCAAATACAGTTCCATCCAATAAATAACCTTTGTAAAAAATTGTTACATCTTGAGAAACCTGAGGTTTATTATTTTGACCTGGTTCTTCAATTACCACATATAATCCACTTCCAGTTGGTTTGGCTTCTAGCCCTTTTTCCTCAATATAAGCTTCTATTTCAGGGCTGTAATCTTTAATTGGTTCAGGTGCAGCAGCCGGCTTAAAGTCTAATAGCTCTATTTCAAAATAAAGCACTGAATTTGGAGGAATTGGCCCTGCGCCATCTTTCCCGTATGCCAAGTCTGGCGGAATAATCAATACACCTTTGCCACCTCTACCAAATTTGGGAATTCCCTTTTGCCATCCGCGAATTAAGTTGGCAAGGGGAAAAGAAGCTGGTTGATCTTGTGTACCGTCAAACATAGTACCATCCATCAAATACCCTTTATAGTGTATCGTTACAATATCACTTACTTTCGGTTTTTCAGTACCGCCTTCTTCCTCAACATAAATATGCAAACCATTTTCCGAACGCTCAGTTTCCCAACCTTTTTCTGTAGCGAAATCTAAGGCAATTTTGTCGTATTCAGTTGGTTCGTAGCCTAAATCTTTTTCTGGTGAGCCACAACTCAAAATTAGACCAGTTAAGGCCATTGTCATTATTATTTTTTTCATTTGCTAATTTTAAAATCTGAAGTTTTTAAGTTTTTCTGGTTGCAAGATAGTAATATTCGAACCTTTTACCGCAATATATCCATCCAGTTTAAATTCAGAAATGGTTCGAATAACTGATTCTGTAGCTGTGCCAACCATTGCTGCTAAATCATCTCTTGAAATTGAAATTGTAAAAGGTATTTCTTCGTCCGATTTATACATTTCTTCCAATTTCAGCAAGGAATCAGCTACTCGCTTACGAACAGTATCATATGCTAAGGTTAATAATTCTTCTTGTCGTTCATCAATTGATCCCGCTAAGATTTTAATGAATTTTTCAGAAACTTCTTTTGACGAGAATACTAAATCCAAAAATTCTTGCCTTGGAATTAAAGATAATTCTGTTTCCTCTAGAGCAGTAGCTGTCTCTCTGTAAGCCTCTCCCTTTATTAATGTTTTATACCCAAGAAAATCACCTGCCTTATACAAATGTGTTACAAATTCCTTTGCATCTTTATTCATTTTATGCGTTTTAACACGACCTGAATTAACGTAATAAAGAAAATTTGGATTATCACCTTCGTAAAAAATAATATCCTTTTTTTGATAATTTTTATGACGTCTGGTTTTAGAAAGATCTTCTAACTCACGAATACCATCTTTTTTCGAAACTGAATTATCTGATGAATCATTATTTCTATTTTCTGTGGTATTCATTTCAAGAATGTTTCGTTTTGTAAATAGCTAAAAATTGCCACTTACCTCCTACCTAGAGATAATTCCACAAATTTAATCAACTTTTTGCAATCAAATTACTTTTAGTGTAGAAGTGACGAAAATATTATTAATATAGACTTAAAACATTTCTTTATCCAAAATCAACTATCTTCACATGGTAATAATTTTCATGAAAAATGATTGATTTTAGAAGCGATACGGTTACAAGGCCTACCCAAGAAATGCTTGAGTTTATAATGAAAGCACCTCTTGGAGATGATGTATTTAAAGAAGATCCAACAGTTAACGAATTGGAGCAATACGCTGCTCAGCTTTTTGGTTTTGAAGCAGGATTATATTGTACCTCAGGTACGCAAACTAATCAAATTGCACTAAAGGCGCATACCAATCCGGGTGATGAAATTATTTGTCACGAAGAGTCTCACATCTACCGTTACGAAGGGGGTGGTATGATGATTAATGCTCAAGCCTCACCAAGATTTATAAGAGGGAATCGAGGAAGAATTAATCCCGATTTATTGTCAGATCAGATTAACCCAAATGATATCCACTACCCGATTACCAAATTGGTTTCTCTTGAAGACACAGCCAATAGAGGGGGTGGCGCCGTTTATGATTTTGATGATATTTTAAAAATTAGATCTTTTTGTGAACAAAACCACTTAAAACTGCATCTTGACGGCGCAAGGGTGTTTAATGCACTAACGGCAAATGGAATTGATCCAAAAACATACGGGAATCCTTTTGATTCGATATCGATATGCCTTTCAAAAGGTTTGGGAGCACCTGTTGGCTCAGTACTATTAGGAAATCTTAATTTTATTCTAAAAGCCCGAAGAATACGGAAGTATTTAGGTGGTGGCATGCGACAAGCTGGTATTATTGCTGCAGGTGGGTTATTCGCTCTAAAAAATAATGTAAACCGCTTAAAAATAGATCATAACAAAGCAAAAGATCTAGAAACGTTTTACAATAATGAGCCTTGGGTTGATTCAGTTTTAAGTGTCCAAACTAATATCGTGGTCATTATTTTAAAGGACGCGACAAAACAATCTGAAATCATACAACAATACAACAATAATGGTATATTATTAATGGGGTTTGGTAAAGGTAGGTTACGTTTGGTGACACATTTAGACATTTCAGATGAGGACATTGAGAAAGTGAAGGCGATAAAAATTACTCCCTGAATAAGATTTTACCTTTTTTATCGTTTATTGTGAATTATCACTTAACATGGTTCGTTAAGCGATACTTTTTTATTTTTGCACTAAAAATAAACTCAAATCATGAGCGAATCTTCTAATTTTAACTCAAATGAATTACTACAGTTTTTGTGGTTAAAGCGAAATACCATCATCATTGTTACTGCCATTGCTCTAGTGGCAGGAATTGGTGTGTCACTTTTAATGCCCAATTATTATATGGCGCGAGCAATTGTTTTTCCAACAAAATCGAACTCTGTTGATTTTAACAATAACTCAAGAAATAGTGTTGTAGAATTTGGTGATGAGGCAGATGCTGAACGATTACTCCAGGTATTAATTTCTCCCGAAATAAGAGATAGTTTGATTGAGACGTATGACTTATATAGTCATTATGAAATAGAACCAGATCAGTCAAATCCTAAATTTGAATTTCAAAAAGTTTATGAGAGTAATGTTGTTTTTAGTCGAACACGCTATAATTCAATTAATATTGATGTATTTGACAAAGATCCTCAGGTAGCCACAGATATGGCTAACGATATTGTTAGACTCGTTGATACAGTGATGAATAGAATGATTCGCCAAAGGGCAATTGGTCCAATGTATGCAGTTGCTCACGAGGTGTCATTGATTAGAGAGGAAATGGGAGATTACTCTGACAGACTTAAAGCATTAAGTGATTCCGGAGTGGTCAGCAAAAACGAAAGAGGTGACTTATATGCGAATTTTTTGACGGCAAAAAAATCTGGAGATTCTAAAACAGCAAATGAGATTAAAAAGAAAATTGATGCTTCGCAAAAGTTTGGTGCGGATTATGACATTTATTCTAACTTATCTGAATTTTTTAGTTTGAGGTATTCCAACATTTTAGATGTCAATGATCAGTCAAGACAATACGCCGCTACAGAAATTCAACAAACTATTCGACACAGTTATGCAGAATTACCAGATAAAAAAGCCAAACCAAAACGATCTATCATAGTTATTTTGATTACGGTTTCGACTTTACTTCTCACCATATTTTTACTACTAGCTAAAGAGAGAATTAGTGAGTTGAGAACTCAAAATTAACTAATTTTGAAGGCCATATTATTCAATAAATGGACTTATGTTTTGGCAACCATTTTTGTTATTGCCAATGCGTATATGATGTATAACGGTAACCTTATTTTAAACGTACTACCTTTTGCATTAATCCTTGTTTACGTAGCGGTTTATCATTTTGAAAACTTATTTTACTTTTTAGTTTTTTTCACACCTTTATCCGTAAATATTGAAGAATACGTATCGTCAAATATTGGGTTATTTTTACCAACGGAGCCCTTGCTCTTTGGAATGCTCCTGCTCATTATCTTGAATCAGATTCAGAAAAACCAATTCAATGTAGCTATTATTAAACATCCTATTAGTGTCCTTATCATTTTACAATTAATTTGGATATTTATTACCGCAATTAATAGCGAATTACCTTTGGTTTCATTTAAATTTTTGTTAACCAAACTCTGGTTTTTTATTCCCATATACTTTTATGGCATTCTATTTTTTTTACAAAACGAAAAACGGATTTTTCACTTCGTTTGGCTATTTGTTTCTGCCATGAGCATAGTGGTACTCTACACGTTATTTAATCACGCTTTAAATGATTTTTCTGAACCGGCAGGTCACTGGGTGATGTTTCCTTTTTTCAAAGATCATACATCCTACGGTGCTATTTTAGCGCTCGTATATCCTTTACTATTTGGTTTATATTTTGTAAACAGAAAAAACATTTATGCAAAAGCCATATTATGGGGTTTAATACCACTTTTTACATTTGCCATTATTATGTCATACACCAGAGCAGCATGGGTAACTTTATTCGGCGCATTTGTTGTATTCCTATTGATTAAATTTAAGGTGAAGTTTAAATATTTGGCTACTTTGGGTCTTGTTGGTATCATTTATTTAGCAATTAACTTTGTAGAGATTGGCCATGCCTTGGAAAGAAATAATGCAGAACATGCCACTGAGAATTTAGACGAAAGGTTAGAGTCTGTGGCCAATATTACCTCTGATGCGTCAAACTTAGAGCGGATTAATCGTTGGACATCAGCTATCTTGCTATGGCAAGAACGGCCTTTTTTGGGATGGGGACCTGGTACATATGCTATGGTTTATGCACCTTTTCAATTATCTCGAAATTTGACTATTATCTCTACTAGTTCAGGTAACAGAGGAAATGCGCACTCAGAGTATTTGGGCCCTTTAGCTGAACAAGGTCTTATTGGAATGTTACTCATGCTTGCACTATTCGGATATATTATATTCACGGGTATTACTGTTTACATAAAGTTGCAACCCTCAGCCAACAAGGCTATTCTTTTGGTCGCAATTTTAGGGCTTGTTACTTATATAGCACATGGTTTTTTAAATAATTATTTAGATACCGATAAAGCTACTGTTCCAGTTTGGGGCTTAACGGCTTTTATTGTAATCCTAGATTTAAAAACGAACGAAAAAATAGGATGAGCGGTTTTTTAAATCCCTTTTAAGCCTCTATCTTTGTCATAATATTCCTTTTTGTACGAAGGAATTCTCATTTGCAATTGTTTAAAAGCAAGAAAAGAGATTTAGAATGAAAACTACTGTCGTATTTATTATCTGCTTAATGTTTACTCTATCTTCCTTTGCTCAGCCTCCAGGAGGCAGAGGATCAAAGGGTGTTCAATCAGATAATGGGGAAATTTTCGGAAATGTAATAGACTCTCTTTCAAACCAGCCAATTAGTTATGCCACTGTTTTAGCATTAAAACAAACAGATCAATCAATGGTCAGTGGTACAGTTTCGGAAGGAAATGGCAATTTCTCTATTCCAAATTTAAAACAAGGCACATATACATTGAAACTTACTTTTGCGGGATATAATTCGAAACTGATTGATAATATTGTCATTAATAATGAAAATTCTACTTTACAATTAAAGAATATTATGCTAACACCTACTATTCTTCAAGAAGTTGAGGTGGTAGGTGACGTCCCAATAGTGACTTATGAAATAGACAAAAAAGTAATTAATGTTGAAGATCAAAACACAAATATTAGTCAAACTGCATTAGAAGTTTTACAAAATGCACCATCAGTGACTGTAGACGCTAATGGTAATGTAAGCTTAAGAGGAAGTTCAAGCTTTACACTTTTAATTGATGGTATTCCTACAGCAATGGATGCTAATGATGCGTTAGGTGTAATTCCTGCAAGTACAATTAAAGATATAGAAATTATTACCAACCCATCTGCCAAGTTTGACGCAGAAGGTACCAGCGGTGTCATCAATATTATTACCAAAAAAAGTAAATTAGAAGGCATCAGTTTACTTGCAAACGCAAGTATAGGTACTTTTGATAACTACAGCGGAGATATAGCTGTCAACCTTAAAAAAGAAAAGTTTACCATTGATGTATCAGGAAATTTTAGACAGAGAAGCAGACCTAGCCATAATACATCAGAAAGAATATCTGTTTACGATTCAATTACAAATAAATTGTTAAGTGATGGCGTTAGTGATTGGAAAATGGGTTCGAATGGGTTCAAAGCTGAAATCATGTATACACCTAATAATAGTCATGTACTTTCTGTTCGAACAAGAGTAAATAGTCGATTAATGGTGCCTTATTCTAAAACAGACTTTGAAGAATTTAATAATGAAGAATTGGTTTCAGAATTCTCGACCAACCAAAATAATTACATTGATATATTTGGCAGTAGCAGTAGCTTGTATTATCAGTACAATTTTAAGCGAAATAAAGAGCATAATATTTCATTCAAAGCCATTGCAAATTTGCGAGATGTTACTCAAGATGATACTACCACAAGTTTTGATAGAAATGGCAATGTAATTCAAGGCAATTTATACACCGAAACTGGTCCTTCTAATTCATACCGCTTTAATATAGATTATAAATTACCCCTAAAAAAAGATCAAAAGTTTGAAGCAGGCTTGCAATCACAATTTGGCACTAGTGCAGACAATGGTAAGAACTATATTTTAAATTTGACTTCAAACGAGTATGAATTAAACCCTTTATTTAGTTCTGAAGTTGATTATACTAGAGATGTTCACGCAGCTTATACTATGTTTAGTGGAAAAACAAAAGGTCTTGGCTATCAATTGGGCCTTCGTGCAGAATATACTGATAGAAGTATAACCTCTAACAACTTAGGTAGCTTTTTAACAATCAATCGATTAAATTTTTTCCCATCAGCTCATTTTTCTTACAGCCTTAAAAATAAAAGCCAAATCTTAGTGAGTTATTCACGCAGGATTCAACGACCTAGAAGTTACTTTTTTGAGCCTTTCATTACTTGGGAAGGCCCGTATAATGTTCGAACTGGCAACCCTAATTTGACACCTGAGTATATTAATGCCTATGAAGTCAGTTACATCAAACCTATAAAAGAGCGAAAAGGTTTCTATAGCTTTGAGGTCTATGCAAGAACCGTCAGCGATATTATCACAAGAATATCTACTGTTTATGAACCAGGCATTTTAATTAGCAGACCTTATAACGTTGGGAATTCAATTGCATTAGGTTTTGAACCGTCAATTAATTATAATGTGGCCAAATGGTGGAAAATAAATGCAGCTGTTAATGCTATTCACTTAACACTGACTGGATCAATTGAGGACATTTCATACGACCGTCAATCGTTAAACTACAATGGTAGAATTACCAATACTTTTACCATTAAAGGTTTTGACATTCAGTTAATGTCTCGTTATGAAAGTAGAACCGTTACAGCACAAGGCTCAACCACTGGATTTTTTACGCAAGATGCTTCTATCAAAAGGAGTTTTTCTAAAAATAAGTTTAGCTTAATTTTACAAGGGAGAAACATCCTAAATACTCAAAAAACTATAAGCACGGTTCTAACTGAAAATGTTGACATTTATTCAACGTGGCAACCTCTTTTCCCAATGATAAACCTTACTCTTTCAGTTAAACTCAACAATTACCAAAAAGTTTTCGATAGAAGCGAACAGATGGATGATTTCTAAAATCTTCGGCATAAAATATGTTGTTTTTGCAATAAAACAAAACACATATCATATGAAAACGGATCGATTGACAAAACTGCTTTTAATGATTATTGCCATCAATTTAAGCGTGATTGTCCTAAGGGACATTCGCCTGGGAATTCCTGCGTACGCCAATGATGGTAATTTTGAGGTTAATGGCATACAAGAAAAAGAATATGGATTAGTACCACTCAATAATGATGGGAGTATCACTGTTAAACTAGCGGCATACGACGAACTAAGGGTAGACATTGTTGATATTTCAACAAGCGACGCTTTAAATGTGGATATAGACGACATTAGCACATCTGATGAATTGAATATCAATATTGATGAAATTGGCGGTTGGTCAGTTTATAATTCAATACCGGTTGAAATTGAAGATTAAGTTATCTTTAAACTGTGGTTTTCTGACATAAAAATCTTTTAGAATCATTATATTGTAGTCCAAAATTAAGACGACAATTTTATGAAATCAGATATTGAAATAGCACAAAGTTCAGAAATTAGACATATTAAAAGTATTGCCGCTAAGCTCCATATTCAGGAAGACGACATTGAAATGTATGGAAAATATAAAGCCAAGTTACCACTTAGTTTTATTGATGAGAACAAAGTCAAGCAAAACCATCTGATATTAGTAACTGCTATGTCTCCTACTCCCGCAGGAGAAGGTAAAACGACTACCTCAATAGGATTGACGGAAGGTTTAAATAAAATTGGCAAGCAAACGACTGTCGTCTTAAGAGAACCGAGTTTGGGTCCTGTTTTTGGTATCAAAGGAGGGGCTGCAGGCGGCGGTTACGCACAAGTGATTCCTATGGAAGACATCAATCTTCATTTCACCGGTGATTTTGCTGCCATTGAAAAAGCTAATAATTTATTGTCTGCCTTAATTGACAATAACCTACAATCTAAAACCAGAAGTTTAAATATTGACCCCAGAACCATTGCCTGGAAACGAGTCATGGATATGAACGATCGTGCACTAAGGGATATCACCATTGGTTTAGGGGGAACTGCCAACGGAATCCCGCGTCAGGATGGTTTCAACATTACGCCTGCCTCTGAAATAATGGCTATTCTATGTATGGCCGAAAATTTTGAAGACTTAAAAACCCGTATTGGAAATATCTATGTAGGTCAAACTTTTGACAAAAAACCTATTTATGCCCGAGATTTAAATGCTGAAAATGCCATGGCCATTCTGTTAAAAGATGCCGTTAAGCCGAATCTTGTTCAAACTATGGAAGGTAATCCTGCAATTATTCATGGTGGACCTTTTGCCAATATTGCACAAGGTACCAATACCATTTTAGCGACTAAAATGGGCTTATCCTTATCCAAATTTGTGGTAACAGAGGCTGGCTTTGGTGCTGATTTAGGAGCAGAAAAATTTCTAGATATAAAGTGTGTGTCTGGCGGATTGGCGCCAGAGGCCGTTGTTTTAGTAGCTACCATTAGGGCATTGCGTCATCATGGGGGGGCTCAAAAAGAGGAATATAATACGCCAAGTATTGAAAAGGTGACCGCCGGATTTGAAAACCTTAAGAAGCATATTGAAAACATCAAAAAATTTGGTTTAAACCCAGTAGTAGCCATTAATGCATTTCCAACCGATAGTGATGAAGAAGTGCAATTGGTTAAGGAAGCCTGCAGCAAATTAGGTGTTCAAGCCATTTTAGCGCATGGATTTGCTCAAGGCGGAGATGGTATGACAGATTTAGCAGAAGCAGTTGTAAAAGAGATCGAAGCAGGCAACAATCAGTTTAAACCACTTTACGATTTAACATTACCAATTAAAACAAAAATTGAAACCATTGCCAAAGAAATCTATGGTGCAGATGGTGTAGATTATGCTAAAAAAGCATTAACAGGTCTTAAAAAATTAAATGAGCTTGGACTAGACCAATTACCAGTTTGTATGGCAAAAACCCAAAAATCATTTTCTGATAATGATGCCTTAATTGGACGACCTACAGGATTTAGAATCACAGTTCGTGAATTCGAGTTTGCAGCAGGCGCCGGTTTTGTGATTCCAATTTTAGGAAATATGATGCGTATGCCAGGTCTACCAGCCGTGCCGGCATCTGAAGGTATGCACATTGATAATGATGGTAAAATATCTGGTTTATCTTAAACCATGAGTGGGCAGTTAAATTATGAAGGACTAAAGTTTAACCAAAATGGTTTTAAGGCAGTTAATGACCCTATCACTGTTGAAAAAGCCCTGCAAATTTCGATTAATGACTCCGCCTTTACCGTAGTTATGCAAACACCGGGTGATGAGCTTGAATTGGCAATTGGCCTGTTGTATTCAGAAGACATCATTGGCCTAAATACCCCATATGAATATGCAATAGAAAAAGATGATCATGGCCAAATTGAAAACGTTAACTTTAAGATTGATCCTGATGAGCTTGGAAGTGGCTATTTATCCAGTAGAAGTTTACTTTCAGTATCGTCATGCGGTATTTGCGGAAAACAAAGTTTAACAGACGTTGGGATATCTGGCAAAGCGCTGAAACCAGGCGAAGAAATTGGAATCGACTTTATTTTTGACTTACAGCGTAAAATGCATGAGGCTCAAACCATTTTTCCTCATACGGGATCTATTCACGGTGCTGCTATTTTTAATCATGAAGGACATTTATTATCCATTAAGGAAGACATAGGCAGGCATAACGCGCTTGACAAGGCTATTGGCCATCTTATTCAAACCAAGCAGCAAAAAGCAGGTAATCTCCTTTTCTTTAGCGGTCGAATTTCTTATGAAATCGTTGTTAAATCTTTCAGGGCCAAAATTAAAACCATTATTGCCATTTCAGGGCCAAGTAGTCTGGCCATAGACTACGCCAAAGAATTCAACATTAATCTAATTGGTTTTTGTCGTGAAGGAAGATTAACAGCTTATACTGACCCACAATTTATTGATCAATCGAAATAAAAATCTTAATTCTACTAAGAAGTTATTGAACCCATGCTTTTGGTTCCTGTAATACCTTAACTAACTTTTCTTCTTCACTTCCCTCCACAGGGTGATAATTATAGCGCCATTGCACAGTCGCCGGTAAGCTCATCAAAATACTTTCAATTCGCCCATTGGTTTTTAGTCCGAATAGAGTACCACGGTCATGCACTAAATTAAATTCGACATACCGACCTCTTCTAATCTCCTGCCAGTCCTTTTGTTCAGGGCTATAAGATGTATTTTTCCTTCTTTCAACAATAGGCGCATAACTATCTAAAAAACTGTCACCGACCTCAGTCACAAAATCATATCTATCTTGTAAAGTAAAGTCAGCATTAGGTTTTTGATAGTCAAAAAACAAACCTCCAATACCTCTTGCCTCGTTTCTATGGGCATTCCAGAAATATTGATCACATGTCTCTTTAAATTTAGGATAGAAGCTTAAGTCATGTTTATCGCAAGCATTTTTACAAACCTCATGGAAGTGTTGGGCATCTTCGTCGAATAAATAATAAGGGGTTAAATCTTGCCCTCCACCAAACCATTGATCGACCACTTCTCCATCTTTATCATACATTTCAAAATAACGCCAATTAGCATGAACGGTCGGAACAATTGGGCTTTTCGGATGAATAACTAGACTCAATCCACACGCAAAAAAATTAGCTTCTTTGACGCCAAATTGTTTTTGCATGGTCTCTGGCAGTTTGCCAAATACTTTTGAAATATTCACCCCTCCTTTTTCAAATACGGCCCCATTTTCTATCACTCTGGTTCTGCCTCCACCACCTTCAGCTCGTTTCCATAAGTCTTCCTTAAACTGAGCCTTGCCATCAAGTGCTTCTAGCTTGGCGACAATTGTGTCCTGAAGTGATTGTATGTATTGGTAAAATTTTTCTTTCATATTTAATTTTGCTATTGGTTGTATTCTTTTACCGCATCAATGAACGCTTTAGCATTATCTAGCGGAATATTTGGCAAAATGCCATGACCCAAGTTGACAATGTATTGATCTTTTCCGAATGCATCAATCATTTCCGTAACCTGTTTCTTAATGACACTTGGCGGTGAAAACAATCGGGTCGGATCAAAATTACCCTGAAGGGTAATACTGTGATTTGTAAATTTCCTTGCATTTTCTGGTGTAATGGTCCAATCAACACCTAATGCAGATGCACCCGATCTTGCCATCTCTTCCAGCGCAAACCAACATCCTTTCCCAAATGCAATAACTGGTGCCATATCTTTTAACGCATTAATGATTTGTTGAATATATTGCCAAGAAAATTCTTGATAATCAACAGGAGAAAGCATGCCTCCCCAAGAATCAAAAATTTGAACTGCGTTGACACCAGCGTTTACCTTCTCTTTTAGATAGGCAATGGTGGTATCCGTAATTTTTTGCAATAATAAATGTGCAGCTGTGGGTTGCGTAAAACAAAATTCTTTAGCTTTATCAAAATTCTTGCTCCCCTGCCCTTGCACGCAATAGCACAATATGGTCCATGGTGAACCCGCAAATCCAATTAAAGGAATGTCATCATTTAGTTTTTCCTTTGTCATTTTAATGGCATCCATAACATACCCTAAGGTCTCCTCAATATTTGGAACAATGACTTGCTCAACATCTTTCAAGGTACGAACAGGGCTTGGCAACCAGGGCCCAAAATTAGGCTTCATCTCCACATCAATGTTCATAGCTTGCGGAATCACCAAAATATCTGAAAACAAAATGGCCGCATCCATGCCATACCGTCTAATTGGTTGCACCGTAATTTCGGAGGCCAACTCTGGCGTTTGACACCTTGTGAAGAAATCGTACTTGGCCTTTATTTCCATAAACTCCGGCAAATACCTTCCTGCCTGACGCATCATCCAAACAGGTGGACGTTCAACGGTTTCACCTCTTAATGCCCTTAAAAATAAATCGTTCTTTATCATATGCTTTCTTTTATAAAGTATGGTCTTCGCCTCTACTTTTTATTTGGTTAGCTCAGCTACTTTTTTCATGGCTGCTTCAATCGCTAGTTTTGTCATTTTTATGTCTTTATCGCTTAGAGCTGTACTTAAAAACCAGGCTTCAAATTGTGAAGGAGGAATAAACATGCCCTGATTCAGGAGCTCCCAAAAGAAAATGCCAAATTGCTTTGTGTTACACGTCTGAGCAGACCGAAAATCTTTTACTTTTGAGCTCGTAAAGAACACATTCACCATTGATCCGAAGCGGTTTACCTGTACCTTTATTTTATGTTTTTTAGCCGCTTGTAATAGAGTGGTTTCGATAACACTTGCAACGGCTTCGAACTTTTGATATGGATCTGCTTTTTTTAAGGCTGTTAGCGTCGCCTTTCCAGCAGCCATAGCTATGGGATTACCAGACAATGTGCCTGCCTGATACATGCCCCCAAGGGGCGCCACCATTTCCATAATCTCATTTCTGGCACCATAGGCTCCTACAGGCATTCCTCCACCAATCACTTTTCCCAGACAAACTATGTCGGGTTTAAGTCCTAACAACTCGGATGCGCCTCCGAATTGTGACCTAAAACCGGTCATCACTTCATCCGCAATAATTAAAATGTCGTGTTTTTTCGCCAATTTATTCAATTGGTCAATAAACGATTTAGAAGGTACCACCACGCCCATATTTCCAGCAATCGGTTCTAAAATAATCGCGGCAATATCTTGATGAATTTGAATATGCTGTTTAACACTTTCAATTTGATTATACTCAGCAATTAGCGTATTCTTAACAGCTTCATTTGGCACCCCCTTACTACCTGGTAAGCTTAAGGTTGCTAAACCAGAGCCTGCTGCCACTAATAAAGCATCTGAATGACCATGGTAACAACCGGAAAACTTAATGATCTGGTCTTTGCCGGTATAAGCTCTTGCTAATCGAATGGCACTTAATACGGCCTCAGTTCCCGAATTGACAAACCGAACTTTATCCATATCAGGAAACGCACTACACACTAATTCTGCCAATTCAATTTCCCCTTTTGTGGATGCTCCAAAAGAAAATCCTTTGTCCGTTGCCTCTTTTACTGCTTTTACTACTTTTTTGTGGCCATGTCCTAAAATCATTGGCCCGTATGATAAGACATAATCTACGTATTCATTATCGTCTACATCCACAATTCTGCTTTGATAAGCGCGATCAATAAACAATGGATTACCCCCTACTGAATTAAATGCCCTTACAGGAGAATTAACTGCCCCAACTAAATGTTTGAGTCCCTTTTTATATAATTTCTTTGACTGTTTTGTATTCATACTAAAAACGTTAATCGTGTTGATTAAGTGTATTATATTAACTGTTTAATTGCTTTATTTTTTTGGCCACTTCCTTGGCGAAATAAGTAATGATAATATTGGCACCTGCTCGCTTCATGGATAAAAGGCTCTCCATCATAACCGCTTCACCATCAATCCAGCCTTTTTCAGCGGCGGCCTTTATCATTGAATATTCACCTGAAACATTATAGCATGCTACCGGTTTTTTAGTCGTATTTCGTAAATCTCGAATAATATCTAGATAGGATAAGGCTGGTTTTACCATTAAGATATCAGCATCTTCATACGTATCGTACTCAGCCTCTATCATCCCTTCAAGACGGTTTGCTGGGTCCATTTGGTATTTTTTTCGATCACCAAATGTAGGTGCTGAATCTGCCGCATCTCTAAAGGGACCGTAATAAGATGAACAATACTTAATCGTGTACCCCATAATAGATACGTTGATAAATCCATGATGATCCAAGGCCTTGCGAATGACTTGAATGGCACCATCCATCATTCCTGAGGGTGCCACCATATCGGCACCTGCCTTGGCATGAGAAACTACCTGTTTTTCAAGATTGCTTAATGTTTTATCATTGTCAACATCTCCCTGGCAAATCACACCACAGTGCCCATGATCAGTATACTCACAAAAGCAAACATCCGTTATCACAAATAAATCGGGGTAATGTGCCTTTATGTAACGAATACCTTCCTGAATAATCCCGTCATCATTCCAGGACTCAGAACCCTCTTCATCTTTCTTTTCAGGAATTCCAAATAATAAGACCGCTTTTATACCCAATGCCACTACCTCGTCCAGTTCTTCTTTTAAGCGATCAATGGAATAACGAAAGATACCGGGCATTGATGCTATTTCTTTTACAATATCATTTCCCTCTTCAATAAATATTGGATAAACCAGGTCATCAACTGTTAGGTTGTTTTCCTTTACTAAGGATCGAATTCCACTATGGGCCCTTAGGCGCCTTGTTCTATTTAATTCCATAATATTGTTTCACATTATTGATCACACTTTCGTATGAAAGGCTATCCGCTATCTCCACTGTTTCAAAGTGCTTTTTTGCTTCCAATGCTGTTGTATTTCCGATACAAAAAGCAATGGCCTTGGGCGTTTTATTGTGCATGACATAACTTTGAACAGCAGAAGGACTTAAAAATAAGATCCCGTCCGGTAAATGGTCAACTTTATGGGGCGTCAGATTAGTTTGGTAAATGATCACCTCGTTATAATCAACCTCTTTCTCTTCTAGAATTTCCTTTAACTCTTGTCTTCTAATGTTTCCGCAAATAAACAGAACCCGCTGAACGCCTTCCTGCTGAGCAATCCATTCTCCTAGTTGCTTTGAGGATGTATCTGTATGGGCTACTACTGCACCATTATCAATCAATAATTGCTTTGTTTTTTCACCAACACAAACAATCTTATATAGAGCCAAATTGATATCTGGTAAATTTTTCAGCAAACCTTTGACCGCATTTTTGCTAGTAAAGACCAATGTTTGGTCCAATTCAATGTCTATTTTATCAGGATGAATAGTGTCTATTGAAATAAAATCTTCACTAGACCAATTAACCTCATTACCAAACGGAGATTCAGTTATTTTTTTCGTAGACAATATATTGATTACACTACCGATACTATTGACTTTTAATTGTGTCCATTATTTCCTTTCCACCCCTACTTAATAATTCCTTAGCGCAGTACCTGCCAAAATTTGCTATGTTATTGAGAGATATTTCTTCATTAATGTCAATTTGCGCTTTTCCATCAATGCTATTCAGTCTGCCATGAAAAGACACAACCTCCCCCTCTACTTTGGCAAAAGCACCAATTGGAGCAGAACATCCGCCCTCCAGTTCATTCAAAAAATCACGTTCTATCGAAGAGGTTATTTCAGTTTCAAAATGATTTAACTGATAAATGGTCTCACATAACTCACTATGTCTTTCAAGTGCGGCAATAGCCACAACCCCTTGTGCAGGAGCAGGAACCATCCAGTCCAACATCATATGATGTTCTGGCAGCATCTGAATTCTTTCCAACCCAGCAGTTGAAAAAATAGCACCATGCCAATCATTTTCTGACAGTTTCTTTAACCTTGTATTCACATTTCCCCTTAAACCACAGACTGTATGACTAGGATATTTGTGTAGCCATTGCGCCTTCCTTCTTATACTCCCAGTAGCAATGGTTAAAGCATTTGAAAATGGCAAGTGCTCATTGTTCTTTTTTACTAAAACATCCGCAGAATGATCTCTTTCCAGAACCGCAGCCAGTTTAATTCCTTGGGGTAGTAGGGTTGGCACATCTTTAAGCGAATGTACTGCAATGTCAATTCGCTCTTCCAATAAAGCAATATCCAGTGTTTTAGTAAATACACCAGTGATGCCTAATTGATAGAGTGGTGTGATTAAATCAAGATCCCCTTTTGAATCAATCGTGACAATTTCATAATCCAATTGTAAATTCGCCATGGATTGCCCAACCATATGAGCCTGTTTTAAGGCCAATTCACTTTTTCTAGTGCCTATTCTAATCGCTTTATTCATCAAACGGTTATTTTAAACACCTCTTTAATGACTTCAATACTCTGATCCGCCATTTTTGGATCATTTTTTAAGTGAAGCGCAAACCGATTGGTAATTTTTTGAATCACTTTTTCCGAAACTTCATTTGCAAGTTCTGCCAATTCCGGGTTATTTTTTGTGGCCACTTTGACCTCAACTTCTTGAATGGTTTTTAAGGTTTCTCTTAGACCATGTATCACCGGAGTATATTGCCTATGCGTTAACCATTTGCTATATTCTTCTTTATGTGAATTGATAATTTGAATCGCTTTGGGAATTTCCAATTTTCTAAGTTCAAGCGTTGCATCCGTAACTGACGATAAGTCATCAAGCATTACCAAATCAATATTAGACATGGTATTGACGGCTGTATCCACATTATTAGGAAGTGATAGATCAATAATCGTCAAATCGTTTTGCGACAGGTGCTCAGCCTTAATAATGATTTTATCAGCTGATGAGCAAACGAACAACGCATCCTGATCGGCTAATTCATCTTTTAAATGATCAAATTGACCAACAACTATACGCTCTGATGCATTGGCAAATCGATCTGCCTTCTCCTGCGTTCTGTTCAGAATTTTGATATGCTCGCATTCTGTGTAATTCAACAGATTCTTTAAAGTGCTTTTACCAATATCCCCAGCCCCTAAAACAGTCACTTTTTTCTGGCGAAGTGACCTATATTTTTCCTTCAAATATTGAATCCCAGCGTATGAAGTTGAAGTAGTTCCACCACTTATGGTTGTCTGATTTTTTATCTCTCGACTCGACTGAATGACATAATCTAGTAAACGCCCCATGTAAGCACCCAACAAATTAAATTCCTGACTTAACTTGGCAGCGTTTTTTAACTGATTAATGATTTCATAATCACCCAAAACCTGGCTTTTAATCCCTGCAGCTACCTCAAAAATATGGTCGACGGCCTCACCTTCTTTTAGGATATAAACATACTTCATGAGATCATCCACTGATCCACCTGAATGCTTGCACAACAATTCAATAATAACATAAGGGTGAGGCACAAAGCCAAATACTTCAGTTCGATTACAAGTAGATAAGACAACAACTGATTGGATATTATTTTGTTTAGCCTCTTTTAATAAATTAATCGTTTTTTCACTGTTGATGCTGTATTTATTTCGAATTTGTTGATTTGCCTTTTCAAAGCTTAAACCAACGAGATAAAGTTTCGTATCTTTGTTCCCTGAATGCATGTATAAAATTTGCAAGGCAAAAATACGTAAACACTTAAAAATAACGCAAAACGATATCTTATTTAAAATAATTTATAATGATTTTAAATAAGATTATAAAATACTGAAAAATAAAGTAATAAAAAGATAAAACCTATCTTTAAAAGATATAGACTGCTAAACCATGAAAAGTCAAGAATTAAAAAGTATCGCAATCAGTCCCGAAAATATCATTTTCGAGGATACGGACTATTTACTTTATAAATTTGATGCTTCATTGACCTCAAAAACTATTCATTATAGTCCTAAAGATTACTTTGTTGAATTACATTTATGCCAAAGCGGAACTGCAACATTAAGTGGTCAGGACCAAACCATTGGTATTTCCGAGCAACAATCGTTATTGTTTTACGATTCGCAAATGAAGGCGGTTACTTTAAATTTAGAGAAAGGAACCACTTCCTACTTATTACAATTGTCTTTAACCCATTTGCATTCTTTATTATCAAACGACCACAAATCGTTGGAAGGTGACAATATTTTTGCCACGCAAAAGCCAATCATTGATATCAAAACCAATAGCTCTGAGGTAATACAAACCATATCAGAATTAGGAGCTAAACAACCAAATGATAGCCTGACTAAGTTATTTTTACGAGGGAAAATTTTTGAAATCATCAGCTACCTTGGCACTGAAACAAAGAAAGAAGAAGCCGGTAAATGTCCATTCACTTCAGCCAAGAAAAATACAATTATTATGGCTAAAGATATTTTAATCAAAGACTTAAAGTCTGCGCCCAAAATTGAAGAAATTGCCAGAATGCTCAATATGAGCCAAAAGAAATTGAAAGAAGAATTCAAGGCCATGTATGGACAACCTATATACACCTATTACATGAATTATAAGTTAGAACTTGCTAAGGATTTGCTCAATCGTAAGGAAAAAAGCATTACCGATATCAGCGAACTCATTGGCTATAGTACAACCAGTCATTTCATTTCAGCTTTTAAGAAAAAATACCAAACTACTCCCAAACAATATCAACTACAATGAAAGGCATTCTATTTGTCAATTTAGGATCACCTGATAGTACTCAAACTAAAGACGTCAGACGGTATCTGGATGAATTTTTAATGGATGAAAGGGTGATAGACATTCCTTATTGGAAACGTTTCCTCCTCATAAAAGGCATTATTTTAAGGGTCCGACCAAAACGTTCGGCTGAAGCTTATAAAAAAATCTGGTGGAAAGAAGGTTCACCACTGGTGGTCATTTCTCAGCGTTTTTTTGATAAAGTTCAGAAAAAAGCGAAACACCCAATGGCCTTAGCCATGCGCTATGGCTCTATGTCTATAGAGAAAGGTATAAAAGAGTTGAAAGCAAAAGGTGTTACTGACATTCTTTTGGTGCCACTCTACCCTCATTATGCTATGTCCAGTTATGAAACGGTAGTCGTTAAAGCTGAAAGTATTATTCAAAAACAGTTTCCCTATATTTCAGTCACGTCGTTACCTGTATTTTACAATCATCCAGATTATATAAAAGTGATGGCCGACAATATCAAATCCCACCTTAATGGCTTTGAGTACGACCATGTTCTATTCTCTTACCACGGTATTCCTGAGCGCCATATCTTTAAATCTGACCCTACTAAAAGTCATTGTAGAATAGATGGCAGCTGCTGTGAAGTCGCTTCAGAAGCGCACAAAACATGTTACCGACACCAATGCTTTGAAACAACTAAAGAAGTAGTCAAGTCACTCAATTTAAAGGAAGGTACTTATAGCGATTCGTTTCAGTCAAGACTCTTGAAGGATCCCTGGTTGAAGCCTTATACTGATTTTGAATTTGAGCGACTGGCGAAATCGGGCAAAAAGCGATTGGCGGTTGTTACCCCGGCATTTGTCTCTGATTGTTTAGAAACACTAGAGGAAATTGCCATGGAAGGTGAAGAGCAATTCAAAGAAGCTGGTGGAGAACATTACAAACATATCCCATGCTTGAATGATAATGATGACTGGGTAGATGTGATGAGTAATTGGGTCACGAACTGGGTAAATGAACGTTGATGAACTTCCTCTACTTAAAAGCGTTACATATCATTTTTGTCGTTACCTGGTTTGCCGGTCTCTTTTATATTGTCCGCCTTTTCATTTATCACGTCGAAGCAGATAAGATGGATCAGCCGGCAAAAGATATCTTACAAAAGCAATATAAATTAATGAGTCGGCGACTTTGGTACATCATTACGTGGCCATCAGCCATTATTGTATTAATAACGGCCACCTTATTACTCATCAACAATCCTAATTGGTTAACGTTTGGTTGGATGCATATCAAACTGACATTTGTGCTCATATTATACCTTTACCATTTAAAGTGTCACCAGATTTTTAAGCACCTGCAAAAAGACATTGTTAAACTGAGTAGCCAGAAGTTAAGACTGTGGAACGAAGTGGCAACCATACTGCTCTTTGCCATTGTATTTATCGTCGTTTTAAAGAACAGCCTTAACTGGATTTGGGGTGTTGTTGGCATAGTAGCACTTGGCATTATACTCATGATTTTAACAAAATGGTATAAGAAAAGAAGACAGAGAAAATCTTCCGATCAGAATACTAACTAATCTTTTTACACTTCAACGCATATACCATAGGAAATTGAGTGCCCAGTTTTTCAATAATGAATCGCTTTTCTCCTATTTTTTTTGTTCCTGAAAAGCAATCGTAAGGTGAATAATTGTATTCATTTAGCAGTTCAATAGATAAGCTATTTTTGACAGTCGCATTAACAACGTCCGATAATGGATGGTTCCATGTTATCATAGTCGTTTCAATTGGTGCATCTTTGTCGGTATATGTACCTGTCTCTGTTTCAACAATGGGCTTCGTATTAAAGTAACCATAGGTGATGGATTCAAAGTCATTGTCGTACATCCAAATAGCTGGATGAAATTCAACTAACAATAACTCCCCATTTGGATTCAAAAAATGTGAGACAATTTGAGCCCACCTATCCATGTCTGGTAACCACCCAATGGTACCATAACTACTAAACACTAAATCGAATGTTTGATTGAGTCGATTAGGCAAATCAAAAATATCGCAACACAAAAAATTTACTTTGGTATTGGTTTTAGCAGCCAATTGGTTTGCCCTTTCAATGGCATTTGGAGAAAAATCAACAGCCGTTACCTCAGCACCAAGTTGAGCCAACGAAATGGAGTCCTGACCAAAATGGCATTGTAAATGCAAGACTTTCTTCCCTGATAAATCATTTCCTAAAATGTCCAATTCAATTTGATTTAGAGACGCTTTGGTTTTAACAAAACTGTCATTATCATAAAAATCAGAATCAACGTGCACTTCTGTCCTTTGATCCCAGGCTTTTTTATTGACTTCAATATAGTTATCAGACATTTTTCATGTTTTATCTTCGAAAGATACACAATTAATATTGGTAGCAAAAACACTAATCCTTTATGGGCTCAACTTTAATCGTTTTACCTTTAATTTTGGCTTTATTGCCCAACTTTAGAATGTGCTTCAGTTTAGTTTTGGCTACAGCAACATAAGCCACGTGGTCCAACACTTCAATCAACCCAATATCTCCCTTTTCCATAAAACTTAAATTTGACAAGTAGCCTACGATATCAATTTTATTAATCTTATCTTTCTTTCCCTTTCCTATAAATAATGTTGTCCACTTTGTGCTCAGTAGGCTATTATCATTAGTTATTTCTAATGATTTGATTTCTTGATTGACATAACTTGGTCTCACTTCTCCGGTTGTCAGTAATAAAATCACCAGTCCACTGGCTTCCATTCTTGCTGTTCGTCCATTTCTATGTGTAAAGATGGTTTGGCTGTTTGGCATTTGATAGTGAATAACGACATCTAAATCGGGGATATCCAATCCTCTCCCTGCAATATCAGTTGCCACCATAATATTTGCAGTTCCATTCCTGAATTTAATGAGTTGTAATTCCCTTTGATCTTGACGTAACCCACCATGAAAAACAGCACAATCGACATCTAACCTCTTTAGATAGTCACCTATTCTTTCAGCAGCATCCCTGTGATTGACGAATACAATCGCATTTTGTCCCTCCTTTAAAAAGGCCAGAACACTAACTAATCCTTCCAGTTTTTCATCTTCCGGTGTAGTAAGCTGTTTGAAAGTTACCTTTTGGGAATAGCTTTTAGGCTTAAACTCGACCTTCTTCAAGTCATCTAAGTTTAAAAACTTTGGAAGCATTATATCACTTGTAGCCGAAACTAATGTATGCCTTTCTACAAATGGTAACCTTCTCATAACAGAAGCCATTTGGCCTTCAAATCCAAACTCCAACGATTTGTCGTATTCATCAAAGATAACATGTGTAATAGTATCTGGACTAAATGTTTTCCTATTTAAATGATCTTCAATTCTGCCTGGAGTGCCAACCAAAAAGGTGGGTGGATTGGTAAAATTATTTCGTTCAATGGCAAAGCCATGGCCTCCATAAGCAGAATTAATTTTAACCCCTAGTTTCATTGACTTTAGAACAGATTCAATTTGAATAACCAACTCTCTTGTAGGTGCAATAATAAGACATTGAATCCCGTAATCATCAGAAATAAATGGCAATGATCTTAAACAATACGCCAGGGTTTTTCCACTTCCTGTAGGTGCAATCAATTGTAAATTAGCATTAGTTTCTGAAGCAGTCAACGTTGCCATTTGCATCTCGTTAAGTGCATTCAATCCCATTTTTTTGATAACCGAGGTAGGATTTACTTGAGATAAAGACATACACAAAGGTAGTTTAAGTATATTTATGAACTGAAATAAAAATCATATTTAAAATATGAATGCGCAACCTAATAACCCGCTTCATGGGATTAAATTACAACAAATACTGGAAGAACTAGTTGAAAATTATGGATGGGAACACTTAGGATATAAAATCAGGATTAATTGCTTTAATAATGATCCGTCCATCAAATCCAGCCTAAAATTTTTAAGAAGAACGCCCTGGGCAAGGGAAAAGGTCGAAAATCTGTACCTGGAAATGAAAAAATAGACAAATAAAATAGTAGCTAATTATTAATTATGAAGCTACATTTTATGAAGCATTCCGACAGCGTAACACAAATTGATTATATTTATTAGCATTACCAATAATTTGTTACACATTTACAGGGGTTAACAATACGATATAGTCTGCTAGACATGAAATCATACCTAGAAAAATATTTTGATTACAAAACAAGTGAAATTGCGCTCACCTATGACGACTTGCCGCTTTGGTCTTCTATCCCAGGGAACTTATTACTTGAAAATATTCAATATGGAAATAATAAAACGATTGTAGATATTGGTTTTGGAACAGGTTTTCCAATTATTCCCTTAGCATCTAGGTTTGGAAGTAGTTGTAAATTATATGGCATTGATTTATGGGAAAGTGCCATAAAACAGACTGAACAAAAACTAAAAATTAGAGCAATAAATAATGTTGAATTACTACATGCTAATGCTTCAAAAATCCCTTTAAATGACAAAACTATAGACATCGTCACTTCAAACCTAGGAATAAACAATTTTCAACAACCTAAAGCTGTAATTAGTGAGTGTTATAGAATACTCAAACCTAATGGCTCTTTATTTTTAACATCTAATCTCATTGGTACTTTTCAAGAATTTTATCACGAATTCGAACAAACCGCCGTTGAATTAAATCTTGACAGTGTGATTACTGGGTTACAAACTCATATAAATACCAGAACTACAAACGATAACTTAGATGAATTATTCGCTTCTGTAGGGTTTTTAATTGCTGATACTAAAAGATTAACATATTCACTGAAATATTCTGATGGCACAGCTTTTTTGAATGACTATTTTACAATTATGTGCTTCTTACCCGCTTGGAAAGAATTGATACCAAACCATCAACTGGTTGAATTCTTTGATATTCTAGAGTCAAAATTAAACAAACTATCTCTAGAAAATGGAGGATTGCAATTATCAGTTCCAATAGTAATGAAAGAAATAAAAAGACCATAACAAGGTATAAAAATGGCATTAAAAACCTATACTTTTACACAAACTGTTGACTGTAATTTAAAATGAGGCGACAAGCTATTATCATATTGACCGTTATATTCTCGTTATTAGCATGTAATCAAAAGGAAGAAAAAGAATTGACTATTCCAAGTGATTTACGGGATGGATGGACGGTGTCAAAACCTGACAAAGAAGGGTTCGACCAACCAGCACTCAAGAAAACCATTAATAATATCGCAACGGTTAACCCGAAGCTTGATGGCATTGTAATTGCCCGACACGGCAAACTTATTATTGACCAGTATTTCAACGGTTATGCCCCTGCTAAATTGCATAAAATATGGTCAATTACTAAGGCTATTTCGGGAACTTTACTCGGTATTCTATCTGATAAAGGGTTGCTGTCTGTACAAGACAGCATCTACAAATATCTTAAACATTACATCACCGATACACTAGTATCTGCACGAAATATTACCATTGAGCATTTAATCACCATGACAAGTGGTCTTGAATGGGTAGAATTGGGAGGTCCTAAATCTGCCGGATTTCAGCTTGCTTACTCCAATAACTGGATTGAATTCACCTTGAGTCAACCAGAGGTGAATCCTGCTGGAGAAATTTTCAACTATTCTACTGGCAATACAATACTATTAGCTCCAATTATCAAAGATGTCACCAACAAACAAGCAAGCGCATTTGCCAAAACGCACCTTTTTAACCCTTTAGGTATAACACATTTTGAGTGGGATACCCAAAGTGAATTTTGGACTAAGACACAGGGTGGTGAACTACCTGGCGCTAAACGACCGACGGCAATTGAATACCACCAACCGTATGCTAGCCTTACTAATACAGGATCTGGTCTGCGAATGCGACCAAGAGATTTGTGCAAGTTCGGACAGCTATACCTTAATAACGGTAAGTGGAATGACCAGCAAATTGTCAGTAAGAGTTGGATAAAAGCATCTACACACCCTCATTATGGTAATACTGAATATGGTTACCATTGGCGACTTATGACTTTTGATGATGAACCCTGCCACTATGCCACAGGTTTTGGACTTCAACGAATTTTTGTATTTCCTAAACTTGATCTTGTTGTGGTGATGGTACAACATCATTACGAGACAATGCCTGAAGGGGAAAAGCTAACTAATCAACTTTTAGAGGACATTTTAAAAGCCATAAAAGAATAAAAACTATAGTCAATAGCCTCTATGTGCAGCACTTTTTATTTTGAGGATATCTAAGACACAGAGCGCGTCAAATGACAGTGTTTTAACTAATTTCAATCATTAAAGAGACCGGATGTCTGGTCTTTTCAAGAGTAAATAAAACCCTGTGGTGACATAGCTGAAAACTAGAATCTAACGAATTATTCATCTTCTGTAATAACCGTTTTTACTCGCCCTACTTCGCCAGATTGCAATTGGACTTTAATACCATGGGGATGTACAGGCGATTTGGTTAAAATTCGCTTGACCATCCCCCATGTGAGCTCACCAGATTGCTGATGATGCTTTTGAACGATTTCTACTTCAAAACCAATTTGAATATCTAGTCTTCTGGTGCCATCTTTTGCTTCACCCATATTACAAATTGAGTAACTTCATAATATCTTCAATGGTATTTAACCCTTTATCCTGGTTATACCATATTTGCAAATCTTTTTTAAACTCTGGTGTTAATGTCCCATGTTCAGCTTTATAATCAGCCACCATTTGGGTCGCAATTGTTGGTCGAGGACCCCATGTATTTGTGACTTCTTCGTTTTCTATTTGAATTAATTTCGGAATGGCCATATTACCATTTGTTAAAAAGGCATTCATTAAGTCAGGATTTTCGTCCCTTAACACAATCCTAATGTCAATATGCTCATTCTGCTCCGCAATGGCATTGATAATGGGTAAATTTTGTGCAGCATCTCCACACCAACCTTCCGTTAAAATTAACCAAGTAATTGGTCGATCAATTTTTTTAATCTTTGCGATCACATCATCAGCCAATTGAGTGGTTTTGGCAAGCCGTTTCATCCGGCTAATATTAAGCTTTGTATAACCTACTAACGACTCACCGCCATTTTTGGTGGTTGACTCTCCTTTTTCAAATAGATCTTTAACCAATTCAACATAATCTGGATATGACATGCTATGGCGCAGTCCTTTATTAATTAACCCTCTATGTGTTGTTGCTGTTGCGTTCATATTGCTCATTTTTTAATTAGACGCCTAATGTTCACCTATCTTACATAGTTTGTATCTATATACATATAGAATATATCAATACAAAAAATCCCCGCTCAGAGCGAGGATTCTTGTCTATATCTTGTTCAAATTTAATGCTGAACTCCACCCTCTCCATGAACATGTCCATGCTCTATCTCTTCTTTTGTAGCAGGCCGCACATTCAGGATACTACCTTGAAAATGTAAATCTTGCTCTGCTAAAGGATGGTTCATATCTAAATTTACCGATTTTTCATTAACGGCTAAAACTTTACCTGGTTGAACTTGTCCTTGTTGATTTTGCATGGGTAAAATATTTCCAACTGCTACCGACTCCATTAATTGACCTTCCTGCATAAACATATCTATAGGTAATTCAATCAATGCTTCATCAACTCTTTTACCATATGCATTCTCTGCTTTAATGCCAAAAGAAAATGTGGCACCCTCTTCTAAATTCTGGACCTGTGCTTCAAACTCTGGAATCATCTGACCCATGCCTGATAAAAACACTAACGGCTCTTTTCCTTCTGTAGATTCAATCAATTCACCGTTTGGCGTATCCTTAGTTAAATTGTAGTGTAATGAAATTACATTATGTGTATTACTCATTGTTTATTTTTTTGCAAAGGTACGTTTATTATAGAGATAATCATAGAAATTACCAGTAGAGTCAATTAAAACTAATGCGATAAGACTTAACTTAGTTAAAACTTAGGATTATACTTAATCACCTCTATTAATTCGATATCGAAAACAAGTGATGAGAAAGGTTCTATAGGACCGCCACCAGACTCACCGTAGGCTAGATCATAAGGAATATAAAATCGGTACCGGCTGCCTTCGTTCATTAATAATAAGCCTTCCGTCCATCCCTTGATGACTTGCAATACGCCAAATTTAACCGGTTCAGGTAAATTGATAGAGCTTTCAAACTCACGCCCATCAATAAAACGTCCTACATAATGCACCGCCACCGAATCGACTGTTTTAGGTTTGGGGCCCGATCCTTTTTCAAAAATCTTATATTGCAGCCCTGATTCGGTTTCAACAATACCCTCCTTTTTTTTATTCTCAGCTAAAAACGCCTCCCCTTTTTTACGATTAATATCAGCATAATAAGAGGCCACATCAAATTGGGCATCTTCTAGTTTATAAGCTGTTTTAACCCCTGAAAATCCATCTTCTATGCCTTTTACCAATGTAGCAGGTAAAATGTCTTGATCAATCTCTCGAGCAACTAAAGCACTTACTAAAACAATACCCTCATTAACGCCCACAGCATAACTTCCTTCAGATACCGACACTTTAGAACTATCTACCGATCCATCTTCCTTTAAATACAATGACAAAATAGAATCAACAGACTTTGTATCGATTTGTAGCGGGTTGGATGCTAAATAATCCACCATCCCGTTTTTAATCTGGTCTAAATTGAATTTGCCAATTAACTTATCGTTTGTATAAAACACACGACCACCCGTTCCCTGGTCTAATCCAATCGCATAACTGATTTTCTGAAAATAGTTTTCAAAAGTGACTACCTCAATAGGTCGCGCTTGCTCAACATCTTCTTCTCCGGTTGCGCATGCCACCATAACAAACAGAAATACTATGAACCAGATCAGCTGTTTCATTTAGCCTTTAATCTCAATTAACTCCACATCAAAAATCAATGCCATATATGGTTTAATAGGACCTTGAGGGTGAGGGTTTGCACCGTATGCTAAATTTTCAGGAATATACAAACGCCATTTACTACCCACCGGCATTAATTGAAGGGCCTCGGTCCATCCTTTAATGACCTGGTTTACACCAAATGTAGCAGGTTCTCCTCTTTCAATAGAGCTATCGAACACAGTACCGTCTGTTAAGATTCCGTGGTAATGAACAGTCACCTGTGAAGTTGCTGATGGTTTATCTCCATTACCTTCTGTTACAATTTCATATTGTAACCCAGAAGCTAAAGTATTGACGCCTTCTTTCTGTGCATTAGCCGATAAAAAAGCTTCACCTTCTACTTTATTCGCTGCAAACTTTTTTTCGTTTACGGTATTTAAATAGTTTTGAATGGTGCCATTGGCCTCTTCTGGTGTCATTTTAAGGTCTCCACCTAAAAAAACATCTTTGATACCAGCTACAAAGCTATCTAAATCAATTTCTTCTAAATTTTGGCCTTGTAAACTTTGGCCTATGCTCATGCCAACACCATAGCTGGCTTCCTTTTTTAAATCACTCATTTGTTTTATCTTATGTATTTAAAATTGCCGCAATACCAGGCAATACTTTTCCTTCTAAATATTCTAACATAGCGCCACCACCAGTTGAAACGTGGCTAACCTGCTCTCCTAAATCAAACAAATTTACCGCTGCTACACTATCACCTCCACCCACTAAACTAAAGGCTCCTTTTTGAGTCGCTGCCGCTACACCCAAGGCTATGGCTTTGGTGCCATTTTGGAATTTTTCCAGTTCAAAAACACCCATTGGTCCATTCCACAAAATGAGTTTAGAATTTAAAATGGTTTCTGTAAACGACTTAATGGCTGATTCTCCAATATCTAAGCCCATCCAACCGTCAGGAATATCAGCCGTTGGACAAACTTTTGTTGTGGCATCATTCGAAAACTCATCTGCCACAACAGTATCTTCTGGTAAAAGAATTTTCACCCCCTTTTCTTTTGCTGCAGTCAGGATATTTGTGGCCGTCTCTAAATAATCATTTTCAATTAAAGAGTTACCAACATTTCCACCCTGAGCTTTTATAAAGGTATAAGCCATTCCACCGCCAATAATGAGGTTATCCACCTTATTAATTAATTGATTGATGATGGTAATTTTTGAAGATACTTTAGCGCCACCAACAATGGCTGTTAACGGCTTTTCGGTTGAATTTAAAACGGCATCAACACTCTTAATTTCTTTTTCAATTAAATAGCCAAACATTTTTTCATCATTGGAAAAAAATTCAGCAACTACGGTAGTAGACGCATGAGCCCTGTGGGCAGTACCAAAGGCATCATTAATGTAAACATCTCCATGTTTTGAGAGCTGCTCAGCAAAGGCTTTATCTCCTTTGGTTTCTGTTCCGTGAAATCTTAAATTTTCGAGGAGTAAAACTTCTCCTGCTTGCAGATTATCCGATTTCTCAAATGCGCGGTTGCTCACGCAATCTGATGCAAACTGAATGGATTGACCCAATACAGATTCTACCGCAGTAACAATGTGCTTTAATGAAAACTTATCTTCAGGAATACTTTTCGGACGTCCTAAATGAGACATTAAGACTACTGAACCCCCATCAGTCAATACTTTTTTAATGGTGGGTAATGCCGCTAAAATTCTTGTATTATCGGTAACCGAAAGGGTTTCTTTATTTAAAGGCACATTAAAATCAACACGAATTAATGCCCGTTTTCCTTTAAAAGGATAAGTATCAATACTGGCCATAGTCCTATTATCTTTACAATAAAAATGCAAAGATAATAGGATATTAAGCCAATTTGAAAATTAGGTTATTTTTTATGCTTAATTAAGCATCATTTTATAATTGAACACTCTGCTGTTAACGAATACCGCCACAATATAAACCCCTGGTGTCACATCATCTGCCGCTAATACCTGGTGGTATTGTCCTTGGCTTTGATCTCCAATGGTAGTGGCTTGGATTAATTGACCATTTAAACTTTGGACATTAACTAGTATTGTACTTGGTTCATCTAACTGATAATCGATATGAATTTGTTTGGCATTCGCATCCCAAAATGTACTGATATTATTTGGATTTTCATCAAAACCACCTATAGAGGCTGGTACTGCTGTTGGAATTAATGCCTCACCAAAATATATTTCATCACCTGAAACTGATCCATTACCATTAGCTTTATTAACGGTAAAAAATGCTCTTACGTCACCTGCATCTGTTGCTGGTGCTGTCCATTGAAAGTCAAAACTTGTCAGTCCGTTCGAGGTAGAATGTTCAATATACTCTCTTCCTCCAACTAATTCCGTTGCTGTATTTGGACCAGCTACAAAATCACCTGCCTTCTGCAGGTTACCATCAATAATAGTCATTTGAAAGCCGGTCTTGTTTCCTGATGAAACGCTGATTTTCATAGGGTAAGTTTGGCCAGGCGTATATTGTGTTGCTCCTCCGCCTGCATCAAATTCAAAATCAACCACACCTGTGGCCGATAATGCTTGTCCTCCTCCGTGACAGGCAGTGCATGTTAATTCATTTCCTCCTCCAGAAAGCGGCGCTCCTGTTCTTGGAGTAGCTGGATTTCCACTGTTCTCAACAATATCAACATGCTGTTGAATATTGGCTGTTTTACTTGTATTAAGCGACAGAAGTGCAAATGAAGCGACTGCCCCTAATGTTAAAAGTGTAGAAGTTGTTTTCATATATAATTGTTTATTGGTTTAGTTATTTAGTTTACCCTGGTCTATCCAGCATTTAAATTGAGTCAATAAAGTATCAGATAATTTATCAGCTCCAATAGGCATAGGTGTAAAGCTGCCTTCGTGGTTAATCGCAGAATTGATTAAATCAGCATTATCAGCTACAGCATCAAAATTGGTAAAACTATAACCCCCAGCAGCACTACTATTATGGCAACCCGCTGTATTACAAGAAGGATTAATGATTTGTGCTTCAATAACATCTTTATAAGACACCGTAACCCCATTGCATGGGATTTCTGTATCCTCTTTTTTTTCTTGTTCTGCTTTGTTTTTGGTGCAATTAACAGCTATAAAAGCAACTGTCAAAACTAAGAGTATTGTTTTTTTCATGCTTAAATTTTAAATTTCCTTGTTATTGAAAAACCCAGTCTAAATTGACCATTGAGCCAACTTTGATACGTTGAAGGAATGAAAAGGTTTTCATTTATCCCCCTGTTATTCGAAAACATAAACGTAAAAGCATGCCCACCGGTTAGTAATTCAAGTCCAAAACTTAAAGGATTTTCAAATTCAATATCATTTCCCCTGTTTAAAATATGGTTGTACTCCGCTAATAACCCGATTATTTGGGTCACTCTAACCCTGGCTGCACCCCCCACAAAAAAAAGTGTATTGACATCATTAAACCCAACAAAATTTCTATGATTGATGCCTGTATTTAGTTGTAATGAGAGTCGATCACTAAATTTTCGGGTTGCAATTAATTGATGCGTATATGTTAAACGATCTGTAAAAATATTGTAAGCTGCTTCTGACGTACTGTCTGTTGAAGCTTCTCGGTAAGATAACCCAAAACTAGACACCGCGGCTAACGATAATGGTTTTGTATTGTCTTGTTGTATCAACCGATACTTAGCATATCCATCTAAAACTTGTAATATTGCTCTTACCCCTTTGCTCCTTCCTAAGCCAATATTAAAATCATTGGTGATACCATACTCAAAGGCAATCCGAACATCAGCTAAATCATCTAAACCAAACCAGCGTTCAAAGGCATCTGAGCCTGCCAAGTCTCCAAACTTGTGTGCTACAATAAATTCCATTTGTCGCTTATACAACATTTCTGCCGAATGATTATTCATCACTCTGGTGCCTTCAAAAGTATCCCATACCTTTCCTTCATTATCCTGCGAAAAAGCAAAACTTTGGACAGAGATTAGCGTAATGGCAATAATTTTTTTCATTTTAGTTCGATTTGTTTTTAGAAATATATGCGAGTAAATCCAGTAGTTGTTCGCGACTCATTTTTTCAAGCGAGTATTGAGGCATGTAGGCCTTTTTTCCTGCTATGGCATAAGTTCCTTTTCGCACCAAATATGGTACTGAAAAGTGATTGTATTTTGTAATTTGAGACTCAAGAAACGACATGGTTAAATTATCATCATTAAATTCAAAATTAGCGACATTATTTCCCGTGCCATGGCAATGTAAGCAGCCATTATTAAATATATAAGCCCCATTTTCAAGATTAGGTTTATAATTCTCAATGTTTGGGACCTCCACTTTATCGAAAGTAGCTTCATTGATCACGTTATATTTCTTTTTTAAAAAATTGATGCCTGATTTATCCTTATTCATTACGAATTCAGTCAATCGATTCATTTCTTTTTCTGTAATGGTTAAGTCTTTCACCTGTAGGGAAACGCTTTTCATGTAATGCAAAACGGCTCTTACTTCCCAGTCTTCCATTAATCTGCCCTGAGAGCATTGAGTTGCACACAATTGAATGGCATTGACGAGTGTGTCTCGCGTTGGAGCGACTAAACTGCCATATTTTTTGGCATAATCCCCATTATACCAATTCGTTTTATTGTACATGCCGTAAAAAGTAGAAGCAGGTAAAAATGGAATATTTTTATCCCTTCCATATTTTACTCTAGCCGTCGGACTTTCATCAGAAAGATCATATACTTCAGGGCCTAAATTATGACAGTCGGTACACACAAAAAACTTAGATTGTTTTTTATTTTTGGATGTATTCGTTTTGCCAGTTGTAATTAAATCATAACCCATTTTAGCTGAATCTTTATCCAACGTCTGAATAAAATGGTTAGGTTTTTTGTCTCCAAGTTGAATCAAAACATCTTCAACACTCAAATCTGCCACCAATTTAGTATAGCTCTCTCGCAACCCTTCCTGAGTAGTTCCAGATAATAAAAAGATGGATAGAACAGATAAAAAGCCTAATGAAAAAAGCCCACTTTTAAGATTCATGTGATTGATTTTCTATTTTTGTGAAGGTAAGAAAAAAAATTAAGTTCAACTTTTTGTCCATGTCATCATCACTCCTCGATACACCAATTGAATACCTTAAAGGGGTTGGACCTCAGCGTGGAGAGGTTTTAAGAAAAGAACTGGGCATTTTTAAATTTAGAGATTTACTCCATTACTTTCCGTTTCGGTATGTTGACAGATCAAGTTATCAAACTGTACAACAAGCTCCTAGCTCAGAAGGCTACTTGCAGTTAAAAGGTAAAATCACAAAACTAGCTGAAGTTGGCAAAGGAAGAGGCAAACGGTTAACTGCCCAGTTTACTGACCATACTGGATCAATTGAACTGACCTGGTTTAAAGGTATTAATTATATCAAATCGTCCATAAAACCCAATACGGAATATCGCTTATATGGCAAGCCCAAAAAATATGGGCTAAAATTTAGCATTGCCCACCCTGAACTAGACATCCTGGATCAAATTAAAGGTGAACCTTTGGGATTACAACCCATTTACCACAGTTCTGAAAAATTGACTAAACGATCGTTGCACAGTAAGGGTATTGAAACACTTGTTAAAAACTTATTAGCAGAAATAAAAACTGACATCCCCGATCCACTGCCCAATTGGCTCATTCAGGATTTAAACTTAATTTCGAGACATGATGGTTTGACTCAAATTCATGTCCCTACCAATTTAAAACAAGCAAAAAAAGCCCAATTACGCATAAAGTTCGACGAATTGTTTTTCTTACAGTTAGAATTACTCACACGGCAAAAAATTACCCAAAATAAAATTCAAGGGTATGCATTTACTGACATTGGTGAGCCTTTTACTGAGTTTTTTGATCATCACTTACCTTTCTCGCTAACCAGTGCTCAAAAAAAAGTAGTTCGTGAAATCCGTAAAGACATGTCGAACGGTAAGCATATGAATCGTTTATTGCAAGGAGATGTTGGGAGCGGAAAAACGTTAGTTGCTCTTTTAACGGCTTTAATTGCAATCGGAAACGGATTTCAGGTTTGCTTAATGGCGCCGACAGAAATACTGGCTAATCAACACTTTGATACTTTATCTCATTTTCTTAAAAAAATGTCAATATCAGTAGCCATTTTAACTGGATCTTCCAAAACTGGTGAACGTAAAAAATTGCATTTGGCTTTAGAATCTGGCGAAATAGATATTTTAGTTGGAACGCATGCGTTAATTGAACCAAAAGTAAAGTATAAAAATTTAGGACTTGCCATTATTGATGAGCAACACAGATTTGGTGTGGCACAACGGTCGAAACTATGGCAAAAAAATGCTTTACCTCCCCATATATTAGTCATGACAGCAACACCGATTCCAAGGACATTAGCACTAACATTTTATGGTGATTTGGACGTGTCAGTCATAGATGAATTGCCACCGGGAAGAAAAGCCATAGAAACTAGGCATTATTTTGAAAGTTCGCGTTTAAAGGTTTTTAAATTTATTGAAAATGAAATCAATAAAGGGAGGCAAGTCTATATTGTCTATCCTTTAATTGAAGAGTCAGAAAAAATGGACTATGCCAATTTAATGGCAGGTTACGAATCGATTGAACGACGGTTTCCGAGACCCAATTATCAAGTTAGCATTTTACATGGGCGAATGAAGGCTGAAGATAAGGATTATGAAATGCTGCAATTTGCCAAAGGCAATACAAACATAATGGTAGCCACTACAGTGATTGAAGTCGGTGTAAACGTTCCAAACGCCAGTGTAATGATTATTGAGAGTGCTGAAAAATTTGGCCTTTCTCAACTTCATCAATTAAGAGGAAGGGTTGGTCGTGGTGCCAATCAATCATTCTGTATCCTTATGACTAGCTACAAGTTAGGTGAAAATGCAAAAAAGAGAATGGAAACCATGGTGAATACCAATGATGGTTTTGAATTATCTGAAGTTGACCTGAAATTAAGAGGTCCTGGTGACATTATGGGAACCAAGCAAAGTGGTATTTTAGATTTAAAAATCGCTGATTTAGCAAAAGATGGGCAAATAGTAGTACTTGCAAGGGAAAAAGCCAGGGAATTGTTTGACAAAGATCCTAAACTAAAATTATCTGAACATCAAATGATTGCGGTAATTCTAAAACAAATTTTAAAAGCCAAACCGAACTGGAGTAGAATTTCCTAACTTTACAGGCAACTTATTATGCTTTTGACTCGTCTTACACAGTAAGACAGCTAAACGCTTACTCAATACATCAGGGTTATGTTAAAAAAAATTGGTTTACTTTGCTTTTTAACGATTGCCATTACTGGCTATTCACAAGAAATATGTGACAATGCTATTGATGATGATTTAGATGGATTGATTGACTTACAGGATGATGATTGTTCCTGTGGCGCAGGACTAAACGCTAAATTGAATAACGCCATCCCTAATCCAGATTTCAACAGTTCATCATGCTGCCCTACAACATGGTGGAATAATTTAAACTGTGTAGATAGCTGGACAACTGACACCACAATATTTAACAGTTCATGGGCACTGAATTATATGAGTTCATGCAATAGTTGTAGCTTATGGGTCAACTCTAATTATATAACCCCACCAGAATGTTTACTTCCAGCTAATAATGGGTTTATTGGTATGGGTTTTTGGAATTGGAACTGGAACAACTCTAATTGGAATTGGAACAGAAGAGCGAGTTCATGCCTGAATGCACCTTTCGTACCTGGGAATTCTTATGTCTTATTTTTTGATGCGTTTAATACTTGGAATTGGACTTCTCAAAATGGTTTTGACGATACTGTTCACATATCAGTTTATGGTACTAATTCTTGCGCTAATGTACCATCCGTTAATACGAATCAGTCTTGCGGTGATCCAAATTGGGATATATTAGACTCTATAGAGATTATTGTACCTGTTGATACAGCCTGGCACCAATATAGCTTTACATTTTCGCCGACTGACACCATTTATGGTATCGCCTTTGGTCAAACCTGTAGTTCATTCAACAATAACAATAATAACGTAAACAATGGATGGCAGCGCATATTACTTGATAACCTATTATTATATGACAGTGAAGACTATAATATCCAAATTTCGGAATCTGGAGCAGTTTGCAGCCCTCCCTATATTTTGACTTCTACAATAGACACGACTGGAGGCACCTGGCAATGGTATAAGGATTCGGTGGCTATTATTGGTGAAACAGATTCTGTGATTGACATTACCAATATGGGACCTGGAAACTATACAGTGCTTTACAGTATGAATAATACATGCCAAGGACTTAATTTAAATGTACCTCCACCAGTTACACCTCTCGCCTTTCAAACAGCCGTTGCTTCACCAATATGTGAAGGTGATAACGTTTCTTTTGATGGTTTCTCATTTGTATCAGCTGGTACTATCGATCATTTTTATTATGATTTTGGCAATGGGGATTCTGCATTTGTGGAAGATCCAAACTATGTCTTTGATACCGCCGGAGTATTTAATGTTGTTTTTACAGCAGAGACAAACTTGGGGTGTACCGCCTCAAATACTCAAGTTGTAACAGTTTATGATAAACCTGAAGTTGACTTCTTAACGGGCAACCAATGTTTGTATGATGCAGCCAATTTTGTAAGCTTAACGACACTTGATAATGGCGTACTTGATAGTTTGTCGTGGGATTTTGATGACGGAAGCATTGAATATGACAGTTTAGAATCTCACCTTTACAATGCCGCAGGGAATTATACAATTAAATTATTTGCTCGCTCTGATCAAGGTTGTATTGATAGTGCCTTACAAACCATAGTGATCAATCCGGTTCCTGTGGCTGATTATACAGTAGATGATGATTGTGAAAACATTAATATTCCATTTACAAATGCATCTACCATTAGTAGTGGAACTATTGTAAACAATGAATGGAAGTTTGGTGATAATGCAACGGCTAGCACTGTTAATGCTAATCACATTTATTTGGACCATGGCAACTTAATGACGTCACTCCTCGTCACCTCCGATTCGGGTTGTGTTGATTCAACTACCATTGCAATTCAGGTGTATCCTGAACCAATTGCCCATTTTACAAATCAAAGTTCTTGCTTTTTTGCTAAGTTTGAAAACACATCTACCATTGCTACTGGAAGTAGCATGCCAACTACTAATTGGAACTTTGGTGATGGTAATACCGATACAGAGTATGATACTGAGCATTTTTATACTGCTAACGGAGATTATAATGTAACACTTGAAGTCATTAGTAATCATGGGTGTATCAATCAATTTGATTCTACCATTAACATTTTCAATAATTTTGATGCGAGTTTCACCATTTTAAACCACCTTATTTGTTCAAATGAACCCATGCAGTTCACCAACACTTCTACTGAAGTATTTGGACAGGAAATTAATTATTTATGGGAAGCCAGTGATGGACAAACCTCCACACTCGAGCATCCTGTATTTAATTTTGTTAATAATACTGAACTACCTACTCCTATTGAAATGTCGCTCAAAATATCTACCAGTTCTGGTTGTATCGATAGTGCCTTTCAAACGCCGGTTCTTTCAATAATACCTACCCCAAATGCCGATTTTTACTTTACACCTAGTGAGCCTACCATTAGTAATCCAGAGGTTCAGTTTACTAATTTATCGGTTCGGGCTGATAGTTACGATTGGAATTTTGGTAATGACTCATACTCTACTGAGCTAAACCCTACTCATACGTATCCTGAATACACTAAAAGCTATTCTGTTACTTTAACGGCTTATAATAATTCTGATAAAATTTGTTCTGATGAGGAAAGAAAAATCATTACCATTCAAGATGAAATCCTATTCTTTATCCCGAATACATTTACACCTGATGGTTCGGGCATAAATGATCAATTCACCCCACACTTTATTTCTGGCTTAGATATTTACAACTTCAGACTTCAGATTTTTAACCGTTGGGGAGAAATTGTGTTTGAATCAAGAGATCCTGCCGTTGGCTGGGATGGCAATTATGCTGGAGATGTGATTAAAGGAGATGTCTACCTCTGGAAAATTGATTTTGAGGATAGCATGCTTGATAAAGTCCATACACATACAGGAACAGTAACTGTTTTAAGGTAAAACTGTTTTTTAGAGGTATAAGTAAGTTAGCAGCTAGCTGCAGGTATTCAATAGTTTTAATAGCAATGCTTTTATGAAGGTATTCTTTATATTCTTTCTTTTATCCGCTTCTTTCTTAGGTATCTCGCAAGAAATATGTGATAATGGCATTGATGATGACGGAGATGGATCAATCGATTTACAAGACGGCGATTGCCAATGTTTTGGCCTAAATGCTCAATTAAGTAATGCCATACCAAATCCAAATTTTGATATATCCTCATGTTGTCCAACAAGTTGGTGGAATAACTTAAATTGCCTGAGCAGTTGGGTAACTGACGTCACAACTTATTGGAGCAATTCATCTTCTCAATCTCTTAATTATCATAACTCCTGTAATCTATGTAATAATGCTCCTTCTACAAGTTGGATTTCTCCTGCTGAGTGCTCAAACGGTAATAATAATGGTTTTTTAAATATGCATTTTAATACTTTTACTCAAGCTGCTAACGAAATTATTTATGCAGGAACTTGCTTGAATACACCTTTTTATCCAGGAAATAACTATCAATTGTTTTTTAGCGCTTTCAAACAAAATAGCTATCTTGGTTCTTCTGGGACAACCACAGCCCATATCTCCCTTTATGGCAGTACTTCTTGTAACAGTATTACATCTGCTATTTTAAATTGTAACAATCCTGATTGGAACCAATTGGACTCTATAGGAATTGCAGTCCCAAACGATACAAATTGGTACCAGTATAGCTTTAACTTCTCACCTACAGATACTATTTATGCAATAGCGCTTGGGCAAAGTTGTGGTGCTAATAACTCAGGGTATTCACGTCTATATATTGACAACTTATTACTGTACGAAAATAAACACACCATCACAATTTCTGAGTTTGGCAATAGTTGCAGTACGCCTCATACATTAACTGCTACTATTGATACAACTGGAGGCTCATGGCAGTGGTACAAAGACTCTATTGCAATCATTGGTGAGACAGATTCGATAATAGATATCTCTTCAATGGGAGCTGGAAATTTTACTGCAACATATAATATGAATGGAACCTGTCAAGGTCTAAACTTTGAAGTCATCCCATTGGATATGCCAATGGTATTTCAAACGGCAGTTCCTTCGCCGATATGCGAAGGTGATAACATTTCTTTTGATGGTTTCTCATTTGTATCCGCTGGTACTATTGATCATTTTTATTATGATTTTGGCAATGGGGATTCTGCATTTGTGGAAGATCCAAACTATGTCTTTGATACCGCCGGAGTATTTAATGTTATTTTTACTGCAGAGACAAACTTAGGATGTACCACAAGTGTGTCGCAAATTGTTACAATCAGTCCTAAACCGGAGGTTAACTTTCTAACTGGCAACCAATGTTTGTATGATGCAGCCAATTTTGTAAGCTTAACGACACTTGATAATGGCGTACTTGATAGTTTGTCGTGGGATTTTGATGACGGAAGCATTGAATATGACAGTTTAGAATCTCACCTTTACAACGCCGCAGGGAATTATACAATTAAATTATTTGCTCGCTCTGATCAAGGCTGTATTGATAGTGCGTTACAAACCATAGTGATCAATCCGGTTCCTGTGGCTGATTATACAGTAGATGATGATTGTGAAAACATTAATATTCCATTTACAAACACATCTACCATTAGTAGTGGAACTATTGTAAACAATGAATGGAAGTTTGGTGATAATGCAACGGCTAGTACTGTTAATGCTAATCACATTTATTTGGACCATGGCAACTTAATGACGTCACTCCTCGTCACCTCCGATTCGGGTTGTGTTGATTCAACTACCATTGCAATTCAGGTGTATCCTGAACCAATTGCCCATTTTACAAATCAAAGTTCTTGCTTTTTCGCCGAGTTTGAAAACACATCAACCATTGTAAGTGGAAGTAGTATACCAACTACAAACTGGAATTTTGGTGATGGTAATACCAATACAGAGTATGATACTGAGCATTTTTATACTGCCAATGGAGATTATAATGTAACACTCGAAGTGATTAGCAACAATGGGTGTATCCATCAATTTGATTCAACCATTAGTATCTTTAATAATTTAGTTGCCGATTTCTCATTGCCTTCCAATACTTCCTGTTCAGGAGAGCTGGTAAGTTTTATAAATACTTCTACCGGAGCTCCTAATCAAATCATTGACTATTTCTGGGAAACGAGTGATGGGCAAAGTTCAACGCTAGAAAACCCTGAGTTTAACTTTGAGAATACTACCGATACTACTTACTTTATTGACATTTCTCTTATCATATCAACTGGGACAGGTTGTGTAGATACCCTATTTCAAACCGGAGCAGTTAGTATTCTTACTACCCCAGCCGCAAATTTTTCTTTTAGTCCAACTCAATTAAGTATTAGTAATTCGGAAGTTCAGTTTACCAACTTATCGGTTCGTGCTGATAGTTACGATTGGAACTTTGGAGACAACATATTTTCTTCTGAATTAAGTCCTTCTCATATCTACTCTGACGTTGCAAAAAGTTATACAGTCATCTTAACTGCCTACGATAAGGATAAAACGTGTTTTGATCAGGAAAGGAAAATCATTACTATTCAAGATGAAGTATTATTCTTTATCCCAAATACATTTACACCTGATGGTTCTGGCATAAATGATCAGTTTACACCGCATTTTATCTCTGGTGTAGATATTTACAACTTCAGACTTCAAATTTTCAACCGTTGGGGTGAAATTGTATTTGAATCAAAAGACCCCGCTGTTGGTTGGGATGGCAATTATGCAGGAGACCTTGTTAAGGGAGATGTTTACCTCTGGAAAATTGATTTCGAAGAAACTGTGTTCGATAAAGTTCATACGCACACAGGAACGGTGACAGTTTTGAGGTAACCAGATCATATCAGGGTATAAACAATTGAATATCATTATTTTTTAGTACCTTTATTCTAGTAATGAAATGGCTCTTTTCAATATTTCTTTTGTGGACTTCACTTTCTGGAGTTACGCAGGAGATATGCGATAATGGCATTGATGATGATTTAGACGGATTAGTTGACTTACAAGATGATGACTGTTTTTGTGGAGTTGGTCTAAACTCAAAGCTTAACAATGCCATTCATAATCCTGATTTCAATAGTTCTTCATGTTGCCCTACTACACCTAATACAAGTGCATGGTTTTATAACCTATTAAATTGTGTAGACGGCTGGGTAACTGACAGTACTTCATATGGGTTTACTTGGGCTATAAATTATTTAAATTCTTGTAACAGCTGTAGTAACTGGCTTGGAGGCACTTTTATTCCTCCTCCAGAGTGTACATCTTCTTCAGGCAACGGTTTCTTAAGTATTTCTTTTTTTAACTGGAATGGGTGGTACTACGACAGTAATAACAGTCAATCATGGTATAGTCGAGAAGCAAGTTCCTGCTTAAATACCCCTCTTTATCCTGGACATTCTTATGAGTTAAATTTTGATGCTTTTAATGCTGGAAACTTCCAATATGCAAATAATTTTACCGATACAATTTACCTCTCTCTTTATGGTACTAAATCATGTGCAAATGTACCTCCTCCGCAAACTTCTGTTTGTAGTGACCCAAACTGGGACGTACTGGATTCAATAGGATTTAAAATTCCTACGGATACTGCATGGTATCAACATGGTTTTACTTTTAGTCCATCAGATACCATATATGGAATAGCTTTAGGTCAATCTTGTGAAAATAATTTTAGTGGTACTAATAATGGTTGGGATAACTGGCAACAAATCCTTTTTGATAACTTAACCTTATATAGTAGCGAAGACTTCAATATCCGAATTATGGAGTCTGGCAATGTTTGTAGTCCTCCTTACATTCTAACATCTGCAATAGATACAACTGGGGGTACCTGGCAATGGTATAAGGATTCGGTGGCCATTATTGGTGAAACAGATTCTGTGATTGACATTACCAATATGGGGCCTGGAAACTATACAGTGCTTTACAGTATGAATAATACATGCCAAGGACTCAATTTAAATGTACCTCCACCTGTCAATCCTCTTGCCTTCCAAACAGCCGTTGCTTCACCAATATGCGAAGGTGATAACGTTTCTTTTGATGGTTTCTCATTTGTATCCGCTGGTACTATCGATCATTTTTATTATGATTTTGGCAATGGGGATTCTGCATTTGTGGAAGACCCAGATTATGTGTATGATACAGCTGGCGTGTTCAATGTTATTTTTACCGTAGAGACAAACTTGGCATGTACTACAAGTGTCTCTCAAATTGTTACAGTCAGTCCTAAACCTGAAGTTGACTTCTTAACGGGCAACCAATGTTTGTATGATGCAGCCAATTTTGTAAGCTTATCAACCATTGATGATGGCGTACTTGATAGTTTGTCGTGGGATTTTGACGACGGGAATATTGAACACGACAGCTTAGAATCTCATGTTTATAATATGGCAGGAAATTATAACGTCGAATTATTTGCCCGATCTGATCAGGGTTGTATTGATAGCATCATAAAGACAATTTCTATTCATCCCGTTCCCAAAGCTGATTACGTAGTAGATGAAGATTGTGAAAATATTAATATTTCATTTACCAATTCATCATCTATAACTAGTGGCAATATTATTAATTATGAATGGATATTTGGCGACAACGCGACATCTAATACTGTCAATGCCAATCATACATATTTATCTCCAGACATTGTAACAACCTCTCTTATTGTTACTTCAGATTCTGGTTGCGTTGACACTTCATCAATAATATTAGAAATTTATCCCGAACCTGTAGCACATTTTATAGTCAATAGTTCTTGCTTTTTTGCTAAGTTTGAAAACACATCTACCATTGCTAATAATGGTAATATTGTTACTACAAATTGGAATTTTGGTGATGGTAATACCGATACAGAGTATGATACTGAGCATTTTTATACTGCTAACGGAGATTATAATGTAACACTCGAAGTCATTAGTAATCATGGGTGTATCAATCAATTTGATTCTACCATTAACATTTTCAATAATTTTGATGCGAGTTTCACCATCTTAAATCACCTTATTTGTTCAAATGAACCCATGCAGTTCACCAACACTTCTACTGAAGTATTTGGACAGGAAATTAATTATTTATGGGAAGCCAGTGATGGGCAAACCTCCACACTCGAGCATCCTGTATTTAATTTTGTTAATAATACTGAACTACCTACTCCTATTGAAATGTCGCTCAAAATATCTACCAGTTCTGGTTGTATCGATAGTGCCTTTCAAACGCCGGTTCTTTCAATAATACCTACCCCAAATGCCGATTTTTACTTTACACCTAGTGAGCCTACCATTAGTAATCCAGAGGTTCAGTTTACTAATTTATCGGTTCGGGCTGATAGTTACGATTGGAATTTTGGTAATGACTCATACTCTACTGAGCTAAACCCTACTCATACGTATCCTGAATACACTAAAAGCTATTCTGTTACTTTAACGGCTTATAATAATTCTGATAAAATTTGTTCTGATGAGGAAAGAAAAATCATTACCATTCAAGATGAAATCCTATTCTTTATCCCGAATACATTTACACCTGATGGTTCGGGTATAAATGATCAATTCACCCCGCACTTCATTTCTGGCCTAGATATTTACAACTTCAGACTTCAGATTTTTAACCGTTGGGGAGAAATTGTGTTTGAATCAAGAGATCCTGCTGTTGGCTGGGATGGCAATTATGCTGGAGATGTGATTAAAGGTGATGTCTACCTCTGGAAAATTGATTTTGAGGATAGCATGCTTGATAAAGTCCATACACATACAGGAACAGTAACTGTTTTAAGGTAGGTTTAATGACTTGTATGGTTTTATAATTCGGGATAGTATTCTGAAATCTTCTTCTACTTTCTAGTAAACATATCTAACTGATAAACAAACGTTTTAACTAGGAGAATCAAAAAATAATATAAACTTAATATACACTTAATTAACTTTTTGATAATTTTTACTTCATTTGCGAGAACATTACTTAACATTAATTTAATCATTACATAGCGTTTTGTTAAACTTATACGTGTTGAGGCTAACTAAATAACAAAATATGTCAAAGAAAAAAGAATCGAAAAAGAAAGCTAAAGACAAAGAAAAAAAAGCACTTAAGGCCAAAAAAGCAGCTCTTAAAAAAACGAAAAAAGTAGCTAAAAAGAAAAAGGTAAAAAAATCGAAAGCCAAAAAAATCGCAAGAAAAAAAGCAGCTTCTAAGAAAAAGAAGAAAAGTGCTAAAAAATCAAAGTCTAAAAAATAACCCTTAGCCAAATAAAAGCATTCTGAAAAATCAGGGTGCTTTTATTCCATTTGCTTAATGGCTTCGTCCACCTGAACGACCGGCATTTTACACGATTTATTCACGCAGACAAAAATGGTGGTTTCTCCAATAAACTTACCTTCTAAAAGAGGGATATTACCAGATTTTCCACCCATCAAAAGTTTATTCGGAATATAATATTCATTTAGTTCTTGCACTTTACTTTGCCAATCCTTGCCGGTAATAGCAATTTCATAATACGGTATACCTAATTTCAAACTTAAAATTCCCCAATTGGAATATGAAGATGGATAGCTTGCCATGTCCGCCTGAACATTCAAAAGCATTTTTTTAGCTGTCGTTTTATAACCATTACTATCAAGTAATGTCCCTAACTGGTATAATGCATTCGCCATTTCAGAATTTGATGCTGGAATCACATTATCGTTCACTTCCATTTTTCTTGCAATTAAAGTCTGGCTTATGTTTGAAGTGTAAAAATACATCCCTGAATTTTGATCGTAAAAGTGCTGATTGACATATTCGGTTAAATCTCTGGCTCTGACTAACCAATTTTCATCAAAAGTCAATTCGTACAGTTTTGTAAAGGCAGTAATTGTGAATGCGTAGTCGTCTAAAAAGCCATCAATTTTACTCGTCCCATTTTTATGCGTATGCCAGAGGCCCCCATTATTTTTGATGAGATTTTTTGATAACCAATTGGCATTTTTTAAGGCTAATTTTTTAAATCTATCATCATTAAATGCCATAGCAGCTTGCGCAAGTCCATTTATCATCATGGCATTCCAACTGGTCAGAATTTTGTCATCAGCTCTTGGCTTAACCCTTTGTTCTCGAACTTTGAGCAGTTTGCCATTAATCAATTCAATCATTTCCTTTACCTCTCTGTCTGATGATAAACCAAATATCTCCTTGCCAACCTCAGCCTGATCTCTAAGTAAGATATATTTACCTTCCCACTTCCCTTTCGCATTCAAACTATAATATGTTTTGGCAAATCCAAACTCTTCTTCAGTCAGGGCGGTTCTTATTTCATCAATTGACCACACATAATATTTTCCCTCTTCACCTTCAGAATCAGCATCCAAAGCAGACCAAAATGCCCCTTTTTCTGTAGCCATTTCTCTCTCTAACCAACCTACGGTTTTATAAACCACATCTTTATAAAGGTGTTTTTTTGTTCGTTGAAAAGCTTGACTATAGAGCGCTATTAGTTGGGCATTATCGTACAACATTTTTTCAAAATGCGGTACTTTCCATTTGGCATCTGTTGAATACCTGGCAAAACCTCCGCCAATTTGGTCAAAAATTCCGCCTAAGGCCATTTTATCGAGTGTCAGATCAACATAATTCATCAATTCTTTATTATCAAACTCATGTGCATATTGCATTAAAAAACTATAATTGTTAGGAATTGGAAACTTTGGTGAACGATTTGGTCCTCCGAGTCTTTTGTCAAAAGAGTTTTGCCATTCGTTTACCATTTCGTTAAGCACAGAAACTTCAACATCCGATCCCTCCTTCACGCCTTCAATTAATTCTGATTGCTTTATCCCTTCCGTCAAATTGGTCGCGTACTTTTCAAAACTTCCTTTGTCTTTTTCGTAGGTTAATGCCAGATTTTGCAATAATTCCATCCAGTTATTTGTTGGGAAATATGTTCCTCCATAAACCGGCCTACCATCAGGTAATGCAAAACAATTTAACGGCCATCCACCACTACCAGTCATAAGCTGAACAGCATTCATATATATTTGATCAACGTCAGGACGCTCCTCTCTATCTACTTTGATACATACAAAATTTTCATTCATAAATTTAGCGACAACAGTATCTTCAAAACTTTCTTCCTCCATAACATGGCACCAATGGCAGGCAGAATATCCTACACTAATCAAAACTAACTTATCCTCTGATTTCGCCTTCTCGAAAGCAGCATCTCCCCATGGATGCCAATTAACTGGGTTGTGTGCGTGCTGCAATAGGTACGGACTAGATTCATCAATTAATAAATTGGTATGCTCGTGAAGTGTTTCACTCTTATCAGATTGTTCTTGACTGTTGGCACATGCAACCATTGAAAATATTAGAATAATTTGAAAAATTGAACTTAAAAAATTCAGCTTATTAATACCTTTCATAATAATTTGTAAGGGAAAAAGGTAAATATACTTAACTTCGTTTCGGAAAAGTAAAATATATGAAAAAAATTACCTTTTTACTGTGTTTAGCTTCACTTTTTAATGGATATAACCAGACTTATTTTCAACAGGAAGTAAATTATAAAATAAGTGTTTCGCTGGATGATAAATTACATACTCTCTCTGGATATGAAGAATTTGAGTACAAAAATAATTCTTCAACGTCGTTAGACTTTTTATACATTCATGTTTGGCCGAACGCCTATAAAAATACTAAAACAGCCCTTGCCAAGCAGTTGTATGACATGAAAAATATGGCTTTGCAGTATGCAACTAATGATGAAAAGGGTTATATAGATTCTTTAGATTTTAAGGTGAATGGTGAGGTAACGGATTGGACATTTGATGAAACTCATATTGACATTGTGAAACTAAGGTTAAAAGAACCTCTTGCACCCGGGAAAGCGGTTATGGTAAGTACACCATTTAAAGTCAAAATACCTGATGGTGGTATATCAAGGCTAGGTCATGTTGGAGAATCATACCAAATTACCCAATGGTATCCAAAACCTGCCGTTTTCGACATGAACGGTTGGCACCAAATGCCCTATTTAACCCAAGGTGAATTTTATTCAGAATACGGTTCTTTTGATGTATCTATCACCTTACCAAAAAATTATGTTGTAGGCGCTACTGGAGATCTTCAAACGCAATCTGAAATTAACTTTCTGAACGATTTAGCGGCAAGAACAGCCAAAAAATTCGAGACAAACGGATGGAATACTGGAGATAAAAAAAGCACAAAAAAAACAACGCCTTTCCCAAAATCAGATACAACATTTAAGACAATTCGATATGTTCAAAGCAACGTTCATGACTTCGCCTGGTTTGCCGATAAAAGGTTTGAGGTATTGAAGGGTGAAGTTGAACTTCCGAACTCTAAAAGAAAAGTCACCTCATGGGCCATGTTTGTACCTCATCACGCTGATTTATGGAAAAATTCAATAGAATATATAAATGATGGTACATATTACTATTCTCTTTGGAATGGAGATTACGCTTACAATCAGGTTACTGCTGTAGATGGTACCATAAGTGCTGGTGGAGGTATGGAATACCCTAATGTTACAGTTATTGGTAACGCAAGCTCTAAAGAACAACTAGAAGTTGTAATTGTCCATGAAGTGGGACACAATTGGTTTTATGGAATGCTAGGTTCTAACGAAAGATTGCATCCTTGGCTGGATGAAGGGTTAAATACCCTAAATGAAATGAGGTATATAAAAACTAAATACCCAAACAATACCCAAACTTCGGACATGTTTAACGGTTTAGCAGAAGCCATTCATTTAGAACACTTAAGTCATAAAGATATGAGTGATTTAACATACAATATATCTGCTGGTGCAGGAGTGGACCAACCAATAGAATTAAGCTCAGAACATTATACTTCATTAAATTATGGAGGGATTGTATATAGTAAAACTGGCCTGGTATTTACCTACCTAAAGGACTACCTTGGAGACGAAGTATTTGATGAGTGCATGAAAACCTATTTTAAGCGGTGGCATTTTAAGCATCCTCAGCCAGTCAATTTAAAGACAGTATTTGAAGAAGTAACTAAAAAAGACTTGAGTTGGGTATTTGATGACATCATCCCTTCCACAAAGCAAATAGATTATAAACTAGCAAAAGTAAAACAGACAGAAAATGGAATGGAGGTTACTGTTAAAAATACAGGGCAAATAGATGGTCCAATAAGGGTTGATGCATACAGCTTTAGCAATTTAAGAAATACGATTTGGATTGAGCCAGGAAATAAAAAAGAAACTATAATTTTTGAGGAATCTAAACTTGATGAAATAAAAATTGATGGAAATAAAAATATTCCAGAACCTAATAGAAATAATAATTATTGGCACAATAAAGGGCTTTTTGGAAAAGTTGAACCCATTAAATTCGAATTTCTGGCAGGTGATAATGAGCCCGATCATACCACCATTTGGTGGTCTCCAAACGTGGGGTGGAATTCGTACGATAAATTAATGCTTGGACTTGCAATACACAATTTTTCACTACCAAAAAACAAATTCGAGTACATTCTTGCTCCTTATTTTTCATTTGGTAGAAATAATATTTCTGGTTATGCCTTGGGAAGGTATACCATTGTTCCTGCAAAAAACTTCAAGGGAATTGTTTTTGGTTTAAAAACCAAGCACTTTGGATTTGACGAAGCAGATGGAAATAGTAACTATATTGCCATAGCCCCTTATGTAGATTTTTTAATCGGAAAGCCCAATAAAAAGACTTACTATAGTCAAAAATTAAGATTTCAAGGCGCACTAAATTTTGAAGATGGTGCTGGTTATTATCAAACAACTACAGGTGGATTTGCTAAATATGAATATAATTACAAAAAATCCCTTCATCAATTCCGCTTGGGAGCACGTCTCGATTACATTTCTGTGGCAGCAGAAAATATTGAAGTTATAAATGGCTTTACTAATTTGCTTTACAAATTTAAATATTGGGACAGAAAAAGTAAACATGTTAGTTTGCAATTTAACCTTGGCCAAAATATTTTGTATAGTGGCACAAATAGTGATCGATACGGCATTGCATTAGGTGGGCAAAGTGGGACACAGGATGTGTTTTTTGAAACGTTAATGTTAAGCAGAAATGAAACAACGGGAATTGGTGGACAAAGGCGTCAAAATAATCATGGAAACTTTAGCACGTTGAGCGGTTTAACAACAAATAATCAAATTATTTCGGCTAATTTATTTTTAGAAGTACCATATATTCCACTTCTAGGATTATTTGCTGATGTTGGTGCTATTCCTAGTTCAATGAGCACTGCTCAATATGCGCAAGCAGGAATAGGTGTTCGAATTTTAGATGGAGATTTAGGTTTGTTTTTACCTTTAATTGAAAATCAAGCCCTAAAAGATTCCTATTCCACCACAAGCAATAAAATATGGTCAAAAATTAGGATTACTTACAACCTTGGGAATATTACCGGTGATCGAATTATGAAAACTGTTTTATAAAATTAATAATCAGCTTTACGGCTTACCTGGTTTTATAAGAAAGGAGCCTATAAATGGCACTAACAAAAAAGTAAAACTTACTTATTTAAATCCCAATTATACTCCTTAAAAGTGACTTCTGCATTATTATTAATCGGTGTATTACTATACTTATTCAAAAAAGCAATTACATCTCCTTTTTCAAAATCAACTTTATACCAATCAAAAATTTTTGATATTTCAACCTTATCTGCTGTAATACTATTTTCAAAGCCATTAATAAAGGCTGAAGTTTGTTTTTCCAATTGGCGATTCAGACTACTTGCAGTAAAAGCTCTATTCATAATAGGCGGACACGACTTTGCAGCGCAATTGACCGCAAAATGAATTCTAGCATCTTTAAACTTGGGTCTAATAATCTTATTTTCAATATCATTTAGGGTGTAATTTTTTGTGCCAATTTTTACAATATTTTGATCCCATGGTTTACCACCACTCAACTTAGTGATAGAAGTTATTGGATAATTCTGAACAATAAGTCGAACCGTAGCAGCATTATATAAGTTAATCCAAAACGCTAGTTTTTCGTTTTTGGTCCAATTGTCTCTTGTAGCAAAACTTTCTAAATAGGTAACATACGCTTGTAGCTCTGTTGCATTAGATTTCATACCACTATAATTGACTTTTCCTGAACTGCTTACATTTTTCTTAAGCAAAGCATCCCACTTATCATGGTTAGGTTTTAAAGGAACATTAGTAGGTTCAGGTGCCAATTCAACCTCTTCTTTTCCGTCGCTAGCAGACATCTTTTGAGTAGGCGCATTGACCATGTTTTCTGGTCGTTTTTTTTCCTGGGAGACATCCGCAGCGTTTTTTTCATCCATTGGGATTTGCTCATCATTCGAAACAATTTGTTCAACCATTTCTAACCCATCAGCACTAACTTCTTCGCTATTATCTTGAGATTCATCTTCTGAGGCAACTGATGATTCGGAAACCTCAACATTTACTTGTTCTAGGGCTGTCTCTGTCTCGTTATTATTTTCACTAGAATTATTCGTATTCTCAGAACATGATACTATCAAAACGGCAGTTAATAAATAAGCAATTAATTTCATAAAAAAATATTTACATAAAGATACACTTTTTGAACGAGTAGTTAAATATATCCTTACATTGTGAGGTGAATAAAACTATAAAATACGAAAATTATGAAGTCATTAATCTTTGTTGTATTTGTTACGTTCCAAGTGAGTACTTATGCCCAAATGAATGACAGTGTCTCAATTGCTGAGATTGCAATATTTCAAAAAAATCTGAATACTCATTATAAAGATAAAGAGCACTCCCCTTTAACAAAAAAAGACAGAAGAAAATTTAAACAACATGATTTTTTCGAAATTAACTTTGATTATTCTGTAATGGCTCGCATTGAATTAACACCAAAAAGCGACACCTTTGGGATGCAAACATCAACGGACCGTAGACCTCTTTACAGAAAATACGCTGTGGCGTATTTTACTATTCTTGGAACAGAATGTCAATTAAATATTTATCAAAACATCAAATATTCGCAGAAAAAAGGGCATGAAAACAGTTTGTTTCTCTTGTTCAATGATCTGACAAATGGTACTGAAACATATGGAGGTGGGCGTTATATTGATTTGGAAAAACCGTCAGGAAATGAATTAAAAATTAATTTTAATTTGGCATATAATCCTTATTGTCACTACAACTCTAGGTATAGTTGCCCTATTCCACCTCCAGAGAATAATTTAAAGGTTGCCATTAAGGCTGGTGTAAAGAAATATGAGGGTGCAAATTCTCATTAATCATGATTAATATTCTACCAAATGAGATAATTCTTATTTGGATTTCATTAAACCAGTAAACTTTTTGAACAATTTCAATTGGGTTTTAGGTCAACCATATGTAAAACATGACGTCTGTTATTCTAGCATATCATAAATGCTTTATATAAATTTGTAAGACAATACAGAAAGTATGACTATTAGAAATATTTTACTTTTAATTTTATTTGGCAGTAGCTTTCAATTATTTGCCGAGTTACCTCCAAAACAAAGAACCCTTATTGTTAAAGGAAAAGTAGTTGATGAAAATGATGATCCAATTCCATTTGTTGAAGTCGAAACTATTTTCATTCAAGAATCCTATTTTAGTGCAATTCCAGCTACATCTAAATCGAAAACAGATAGTTTGGGTCAATATCAAATTACTATTAAGGACTTCGGAAATTATAAAATCTCTTTCAATAGTAAAGGTAAAATGACCTATAGTCTATCTGCAAAATTTACAAAGAATGAATCACTCTTAATTAATTTAAACGAATATATTTTGCCGTTAGACATAACACTTTTGCCTAAAGCTAAAAAATCTAAGCTAGATATCTATAATGGGGCTGATTTGTTTTTTGAATTAAGAAAAGTAACTGCAGTTCCTTACACAAGATATATCCAATTAACGGACTATAAAATGAAGAAGGGCTTTAAAAGCTCGAAAAAATTAGCAAAATATACTTACAAGCAGGTCAAAAAAGGAAAGGTCAAAAAACTTGTTCTTAGAATTGCTGACAGACCTGAAATAGATTCAGTAATTTATAGCAAAAATTATACCCCTGAGACCAAACAAAAATGGTATCGGAACTATGCTAAAAAATCAAGTGATATATTTTACGATAAAAATAGAATTGAATTGACTCAAATATCATTTGATAAAATGATTCAAAAGAATTCCGAAGATGAATTCATTCATGAATTCAAAAACTATAAACTTGACTTAAATAAAACAGTTAAAACGGACGACTCTAAAAAAGTATTTAATATTTATCAGTTTAGTTTTATTACAGGAGCTGATACACCAGTTGTATTTGACGCTATTTTGATAAACACGTCTAACGGATGGAAAATTTTCACCATCTATCAGGCTATTTAACAATCAATTCAGTTTATTCAACCCAGTCAGCAACAAACATATTGGTGTTTCTAGTTTCACCATTGTTTCTATTGGATGAGAAAACCAACCTTTTTCCGCTATTTGAGAACATTGGAAATGAATCAAATTCTTCATCAAATGTGATTTGTTCCAAGTTAGAACCATCAAGATTAATCATAAACAGATTAAATGGAAAGGATTTAGTTTTATGATTTGAGCTAAAAAGTACCTTATCACCGGAAGGATGAAAAAATGGCGCCCAATTTGCTCCTCCTAAATTGGTGACTTGTTGCATTTCAGATCCGTCAACATTACAAACGAATAATTCCATGTTTGTGGGTTGAACAAGCCCTTGAGCTAAGAGATCTTTATACTCTTTTTGCTCGGCCTTAGTTCTTGGTCTTGAAGATCTGAATATTAACTTTTCACCGTTTGGTGAAAAGAACGCTCCTCCATCATAGCCTAACTCATTGGTAACTTGTGTTATTTCCGATCCATCTATATTCATAGTATACAATTCCAAATCACCAGAACGTGTTGATGTAAAAACTATTTTATCACCTTTGGGAGATACTGTTGCCTCGGCATCATATCCTTCGTGGCTTGTTAATTGCTTTAAAATATTTCCTTCTAAATCGGCAATAAATATGTCGAATGTACTATAAACGGGCCATACATATTTATCACCCCTTGGCGGCTCTTCAGGACATGCAGCTCCTCCAAGGTGAGTACTGGCATAAATAATTGTGCTATCTCCTGGCATAAAATAACTGCAAGTTGTTCTCCCTAGTCCAGTACTGACGAGATTAGGGATTTGTCCCTGGCTTAAATCTTCATCTAACGGCATGGTATAAATTTGGTCACACATGGCACCCCAAGCCTCATTCTTTGCTTGGAAAACTAATTTAGTATCATCAAAACTCCAATAGGCTTCTGCATTATCTCCTCCAAAAGTAAGTTGCTTAATATTTGCTAAATGCACTTCTTCTTGCGGTTCTTGTTTTTCAGTTGCACCACTGTAACCATCAGCATTTTCAGATTTTACGCTTTCCTGACAACTAGCAAATAAGACAACACTTGTTATAAAAAATACTTTTTTCATTTTTTAGTTTTTCAAAGTACAAAAATATACTATCACTCGAAAAAATAACTGAGTTTTGTCATAAAAAACCGACCATTTAAATTTTAAATTTGCTTTTAAATTCAATTAAAAATAATTTCGTTTCATGAAAACATTTTTCGTATCAATTATACTAAGTGGAGTCGTTGCATTTGTTGCGTTTGGACAGCAAACAGAATTGACTTTAAAAAACGGCTTATCCACATATATTGCTGATGTATCTTATTTAGCTGATGATAAACTAGAAGGAAGGGAAACTGGAACTTCGGGTGAGTTATTGGCCGCTGAGTATATTTCGAAAAGAATGAAAAAGATTGGCTTAACACCAAAAGGAGTCGACAACTCGTATGTCCAAAAATTTAAACGAAAAAAGAAAGCTCATCCGCATGATCATGTAAGGACAGGAGAAGAAGTGACCGGAAGAAATATCATTGGTTTTATTGACAATAAAAAGGAAGAAACTATTGTAATTGGCGCACATTATGATCACCTTGGTTACGGATCAGAAGGCTCTTTATCTGATTCAAAAAATGAAATTCATAATGGTGCTGACGATAATGCAAGTGGAGTTGCCGCCTTATTGTCGCTAGCTGAAAAACTACAAGACAAAAACTTAAGGACAAATGTACTTTTTATTGCATTTTCTGGAGAAGAAAAAGGGTTATGGGGGTCTAATTTTTTTGTTAAACATGCAACCATTCCAAAAGAAAATATAAAGTACATGATTAATATGGATATGGTTGGAAGATTAGATAGTCTAAAAAGACTGGCAGTTTATGGCATTGGAACTTCTCCCGTTTTTCCTGAAATACTTAGCGCTTCCAACACTTATGGTTTTATGAATAAATATGATTCCTCAGGTGTCGGGCCATCAGACCACACTTCATTTTATCTGGAAGATATTCCGGTTCTTCACTTTTTTACAGGGCAACACAAGGACTATCACCGACCTTCTGATGATATTGAATTTATTAATTTCGAAGGACTGTCAATGGTTACCAATTATATTGAGGATATCATTTTGGCACTTGATTCTAAAGACACCATCCCATTTACTAAAACGAAATCAAGTAACAATAAAGGGCGTAATTTTAAAGTTACGTTAGGTGTAATTCCAGACTATCTGTTTGATGGGGAAGGCATGCGCTTAGATGGTGTAAAAGAGGATAGACCCGCCAAAATAGCGGGTATTGAAAAGGGGGACGTTATTATAAAAATGGGACCTTACGAAGTCAAAACAATGATGAATTATATGGAATGCCTTGGTAAATTTGAAGTAGGACAGAAAGTAAAGGTGACCGTTTTAAGGGATGGAAAAGAAATTTTAAAGGAAGTTACCTTCTAATTAGGATTTATTTGTTTTTTAATAAACAGAGTAAAAATTACTCTTGCACAGCAACAGTGCTTTTTAAATCGTTGCGACCACGCATTATGGCAATAACTAAACCAATTAGAGGTAATATGGCCATAAAATAATACATATGAAAGCCAATCGCGCCATATATTGCTGCTCCTAATACTGGAAATAATGCTAACGACAACGAATTAATAGATTCGCTAATCCCCATTACTTCACCTTGGCGCTGAGGATTGGCATGTTGAGCAATGAGTCCATTAAAAGTAGGAAAGCAAATAGATAAACCTAGATTCATTACATAATAAAATGCCAGATAAAGTGGCAAATAATCTGTTAAGGTCAAACAGATTGATCCAACAGCAGACAAGCTAAGACCGATCAGCAGTGTTCTGTATTGCCCGAATCTTTTAGTAAAACGCTTCACTAAAAATGCTTGATTGAAGGCTAAAAATATACCAACAAATAGCATAAAAGAACCGAGTTCTTTTTCATTGAAAGAAAACAAATCAATTAAAAATAATGAAATTGATGAGATATAAAAGGCCATCATTATAGAGAAAAATAGCTTTATAATAAAAAGCGTCTTAATGATTGGTTTAGGGTTTACTTCTCTTATTCTTCTCAGAACAAAAAAGCTATTCGCAATGTCAATCTTTTCTTTTTCCCTCCTATTTTCTTGAGGAAGTGATTCCTTTAACCAAAATTTAATGGCCAAAAGTGCGGTAACAGATATACCAATAGCAGTTAAAATAGTTCCCTGATAACCTAAGGAAGATCCCGCTGTGTACCCACCAATTCCTGGGCCAATAATAAGTCCAATCCCAGCTATACCACCTAAATAACCGAAAATATATGACTTTTGATCAGGGGTGGTAATATCTGCAACATATGCGTTCGCAACTGATGCATTTCCTCCAGTAATTCCATCAAGAATTCGAGACAAAGCAATTATTAGTAATGGAATTGAAATGGCTACGGCCGATCCACCTGGTGTTGTGAAATTAAACATTAAAGATGCTGGAATAAACAATGCACCTAAAAAAACTATCCAACTTAAAAGTGTACCTGCCTGGCTAACCATTAATATTGGTTTTCTCCCTTTTTGGTCCGACATTGCACCTAGCAAAGGAGACCCAATGAATTGGGATGCGGAATACAAAGTTAATAATAAGCCAAATACCCATTTAGGAGCACCATAATGTTTAACGACAAATGGAAGGATTGGCATTAAAATACTAAAACCTAAAATGTTTACGAAAGTAAGCAAATAAGCAGGTAGTAGTTTTTTGTTCATGATGGCAAAGATACACTTTAGCTGCTCTAAAATATTTTATTTAACAATAATAACATTTGTTTGTAATTTTTTTTATCGAAAAACGACAGTAAATACGAACTTTACGTATGAATAAATTTGTCTTAAGTATATTGCTGGTAGTGTCAATTAATCTGACCATTGCCCAAAGTGGGACTTTTAAGATTAATGGTGTAAGCTTCGTAGGCACTAAAAACCTAATTTCTTCGGCGGACGTTAAGCCGGTTTTGAACTTAAATGCGAATTGGATTACAGTAATGCCTTTCGCCTTTATCCCAAAAGGGACTAGTAAGGTGCAGTATAACATGAATTTTCAATGGTCGGGTGAAACAGTGGATGGTATAAAACATACCGTAGAACTGGCTAAAAAAGATGGCCTAAAAATCATGTTAAAGCCTCATATCTGGATGCATTATGGTTGGATAGGTGACTTCACTGTAACTAATGACAATGATTTGAAACAGTTCAAGGAAACGTATACAAAGTATATTTTAGAGTTTGCTAAATTATCAGAGTTACTTAAAATCGAAATTTTTTGCATTGGAGTTGAGTTAAAAAAAATGGTCGTCAATTATCCTGATTTTTTTTCTAATCTCATCCAAAAAGTCAAAAAAGTATATTCAGGAAAATTGACTTATGCAGCAAACTGGGATAATTATCAGAATATCGTTTTTTGGAAAGAACTCGATTTTATTGGAATTGATGCATACTTTCCAATTTCTGAGTCCAAAACACCAAGTTATCAGTCATGCTTTATTGGTTGGAAACCCCATTATGAAGCCATAAAAAAAATAAGTCTTTTAAATAAAAAGAAAGTTATTTTCACTGAATTCGGATACCGAAATATCGATTTTACTGCAAAAGAACCTTGGAACGAAAACGCCAATAATACTTATAATTCTACAGGTCAAATTAATACCTATAGGGCTATATTTTCCAGATTTTGGGGCGAAAAATGGTTTGCCGGAGGTTTTTTATGGAAATGGTTCCCAAATCATAAAAAGACAGGGGGAATTAACAATAACCGTTTTACTCCTCAAAATAAGCCTGTAGAATCTATTATCAAACAGTTTTACGGAAAAACGTAAAATAAAATAGTTGATATCTTAAGCAGGTCACATAAATCGCTATAATATTGTTAAGAAAATGAGGGTGATTTTGATATGTACGAAGTACTTTACAACATGGCGATTACCGATTTCAAAAATGTCGTTGGTCCAGTTGAGAAAGTAAAATAAACGACCAATATATTGATGCCAATAACTATGAAAAAAATTATAAACCATTACCTGTAATCACATGCCATGCAATGAGGGCTTTAAATGTAACATTAGCTACTAAAAAAGGCTTCTTATTTTAAGAAGCCTTTTTATAAATGATATATTTCAAGAACCTAAAGTTCTTTTTTCTCTCTATTTCTCTTTTTGTAGTCAATTGTATATCCTATTGAAAAACTTGCATCAATTCCTTGTTTAATGCTGCTCACATTTATAAATTCTCCTTCATTAACCCTATCTTCCTGAACAATATCAATTGCTGGATTTAAAAGGTTTTTTACTTTGAACCCAACACTCAGGTTATTGTCAAAACTCATTTTAGATACAAAATTAATTGTATTTACAGGTTTTGCATAGCTATCTCCTATTCCATTTGATCCTACCGTTACTAAACGTCTACCAAAAACATTGTAAGCCACTGCTAGCATTAATCTATTTTTATTCTCAAATCTCTTCTCGTAACGTAAATCAAGGTTCAATAAAAAAGGAGAAGCACCTTCTAACGGACGTACCGAATTCGTATTAATAGCTGTTTTATCTGTTGTATCAATATTTACTGATGTAAACATATAAGTTGTATTGAAACCTACCCCAAAATCTTTTAAAAATGAACTATCTTTCTTTGCTTCATTTTTGTAAAAAGAAGCAAAACTTCTTACAAATTCTAACTCAACTCCACCGACTTGAGCTGATAGGGCATTTGCAAAAGACATCAATTGCCCACTTGCAGTTGCTTTCATAGTTTGTTCAATAGGTGTATCTAAGTATTTATAAAAAGCACCAACTGTAATCATTTCTCCAGGATTCGGATAATGCTCGTAACGGAAATCTACATTATAGTTTTGTCCATTGAGTAAGCTAGGGTTTCCTTCTGCCTTCATACCAGCAAAGAACAGAACATATTGGAAAGGTGCCAATTCATTAAATTTAGGACGAGTTACTGTTTTACTAGCTACAAAACGAAGGACATCCTTATCGGTAGCATTGTACTTAGCAATAAAGCTTGGTAGTAAGTTTGACGCAGGGTTGGTTGTTTTCTCAATGATTGATGGTGTTTGTTGATTTCTATTCACCACGTTTTGATTAGAAATTTCGTAACGCAAACCTGGTATTAATTCAAGTTTATTAAGTTTTAATTTTACATCAGCATACCCACCATAAACATCTAGATTTGCTCTGTATGAAGATCCGAAATTAGCTACTTCCTGAATGTAAAATTGTCCTTGATCGTGTTGATCTGAATTTAAAAAAGAATTCAAATTATTAATATCAACATTATTACCAACGCTAGTAGATAAGGTATTTAATATATAATTGTATTGCTTATAATCAAAATCTCTTGTTTTCGATTTATAATCAAACCCAGCATTAATGACAACTAGTTCTTCAATTTTATCTTCCTTTTCTGATAAGTCATCCCTGAAGCTTGCAACAAAGCGCGCATTCACTTTTCCTGCCACTTCATTTTCAACTAACTGACTGAAAAAACGGTGGTTTTCATTTTTATCAATAAAATTGAAAGCATAGCTATCAGTTGCATCTCTATCATCATAAAACATCACAACTTGTCTTCTGTCTGGCTCTTTACTTCCAGTTAAATTATAAGATCCACGCCAATCAATTAACAATCTACTGAAGTCTTCGTCTTTCTTAGGCTTTAACAATTTGTGAGAACCAAGAATTTGATTGGTAGATACGTAATTTTGTAAATAAGTCAGCCTGCTGGAATAAACATTTCTTGCATAATCAAAATGCTGACCCCAAGTATCTCTTGTTTCATCATTTGAAGTATTTACCAACAGTGTATTGAAGGTTATATTATGATCAGGATTCATTCTAAGGTATAAACTCAACAATCCTGTAGATGCAGTAGTTCTATTGTATTTTTCTATATCATAATTTAATCTTTCTTCACTCTGAGCATTGATTAACTTTATTTGTCCGTAAGATGTTCTTAGACTATTATCATGATTTAACAAAGCTAAAAACCCAATTCCAGAAGATTTACTTTCAGATTTAGGAAACTCAAAGAAGTTACCTCCCATAATAGAGAAATTAGAATTAGGTGCAGCCCTGTTTATGATAGTACCAAAATTGTCGATAAAGCCTGTTTTACGCCCTTCAACTGAATTATAAAATGAATTTGGATAAACATTATTAATTGCTGAAAAGGCAGACTGTTGAGAATTATTAACCACAAATTCTGGAATATCTCTAGTACCATCATCAACTCCAAAATAATCAGTTTTACCACCCTGGTATGTTTTAAAGTCTTTAAAAGTAGTTTGTGTATTCATTCCAGAGCCAATTGAAACTGACAATGTTGGTTTATCTAAGTAACTTTTGGTGATAATATTGAAAGCTCCTCCGGAAAAATCTCCATATAATTCAGCTGACATTACCTTACTTACAGAAACAGAACTGACGACATCAGTTGGGAAAACATTTAATGGAATAACTCTGAAATCAGGATTTGGTGAAGGGACAGGTAATCCATTTAAATACGCCACATTATATCTATCCCCTAAACCTCTTACATAAAGTACATCTCCTACTGTTGACATTCCTGTCATTTTTTTGGCGCCTGATCCAACATTAGATTCTCCCTTACTTTCCAATTCTTTCGCTGTAGTTACCGTAACTACTTTTTCTGACTCTTTTGTATCTTTTGCAATTGCAATAACACCTCCATCATTAACAATTCTACTTGCAGTGACTACAATTAAATCTAAAGTAGGAGCCATCATTTGAACATCAAGTGTTTTTGTCTCTGATGGAATGATAGATACGGTAACAGTATCCGTTTCTAAGGAAGAAGCTTCAAAAATAATTTGATGCTCACCAGCTGGTAAACTCATTTTATATTCACCAAAAACGTTCGCCATTCCCATTTTTCCAGATGGCAAACAAGTGATTTTAACCATTGGTACTTCTATTTGTTCTTCTCCATCAAGCTGGGTAATTTTCCCTTCAAGAGTCCCGTTCTGAGCACTTAATACACCTCCTAAACAAAGTCCAATTAACAATAAAAATAAATGTTTCATTCAACTATTTTTTTGCAAATGTAAATCAATAGAATGGGTGAAATGTTTAAGTTATATTTACTAAAAAGTTAACATTACTTAACATTGAATTAATACAAACATAAATATGGCTTAACTGATTTTGTGATTGCTCACAACTAAATTTGGCCTAAAATTTAAAATTCAATGACAGGTCAAAAAATTTTGATTGTTGACGACGAAAAAGATATTGTTGATCTTTTAGCCTATAATTTCGAAAAACAAGACATGGTAGTATTTAAGGCTAATAGTGGATCAGAGGCCATTGATGCAGCAAAAAAAAATACGCCTGATGTTATCTTATTAGATGTTATGCTTCCTGATATTGACGGTATGGAAGTTTGCGAAGAAATTAGAAAGCACAAATCACTTGAAAATAGTCTTATTATTTTTCTATCAGCAAGAGGTGAAGATTATTCACAAATAGCTGGCTACAAAGTTGGGGCTGATGATTATATTGTAAAACCGGTCAAACTGAAAATTTTAACTGAAAAAATCAAAACATTATTAAATCGGAGAAACAACAATCCTGCAGGCAGTCTATCAAGCACTCACATTTTAATTAATCCAAATAAATATACAGTTTCAAAGGACGGCGAAGAAAATATTATTCCTAAAAAAGAATTCGAATTATTGTCGTTGCTAATGAGCAATCCTGATAAGGTTTATAGACGTGAAGAAATACTAGAGAAAGTCTGGGGTTTAAAAACATTTGTTGGTGATAGAACAATTGATGTTCATATTAGAAAACTCCGTGAAAAATTTGGTCAGGATATTATCAAAACGATAAAGGGAATAGGTTATAAATTTGAAGATAATTGATTAGATTTGACCTTCAAATTTTAATGAAATGCTCAAAAAAATCCTTTTACTTTTACTTGCCGTTTTTGTTATCATTCAGTTTATTCAGGTGGACGTCAGTATTCCTGATAATTATGTAGCCGCTGACATTGGTTTTTTGGATAAATACAATACCCCAGATGACATAGCGACACTGGTTAAAGATGGTTGTTACGACTGCCATTCTTACGAAACCGAATACAAATGGTACATGAGCGTTGCTCCTATTTCATGGTTTACTAAGGAACATGTAAAAGATGGAAGAAAACATTTAAATTTTTCTGATTGGGAGTCATATGATTTAGCCAAGAAAAAACATAAGCTAGAGGAATGCTACGAAGAAATTGAGGAGATGGAAATGCCCCTGTCAAGTTATGTAAAGATGCACGCCGAAGCTAATTTTGATGATAAAGATCGACAAAAACTTGTAGTATGGTTTAAAACGTTAGAAGAAACAATTACGAATTAAATAAATTCCGAAAGTTCTAGCCAGCGGGTTTCCATTTCATCAATCAACCGCGCGATTTCAGACATTCTAATACTCATTGCATTCATCCGACTCGTATCATCAACACCAATATTTAATTGTTCAATAATATCGGCATTTTCTTTGTTCAATTTCTCAAGTGATTCTTCTATGGCTTCAAATTCTTGTTTTTCTTTGTAGGTGAGTTTACGCTTTTGAACGTCAACAATTGGCTCTGCTTTTTTCTCAGAAGTAGCTTTAACCATTTTTTCAGCCTGCTTTTCTTTTTTTTCTTCTTGTTTTAAATAGTTGCGATAACTGGTATAATTACCAATAATGTCTTTTATTTTTCCATCTCCTTCAAAATAAAACGTATGGTCTACAACTTTATCCATGAAGTAACGATCGTGTGAAACAATAATTAAACAACCTTTAAAGTTTAACAGATACTCTTCAAGAACACTTAAAGTAAATATGTCAAGATCATTTGTTGGTTCATCCAGAATCAAAAAGTTAGGATTGGTTAGCAAAATGGTCATTAAATACAACCGCTTTTTTTCACCACCACTCAATTTGTAAACAAAATTATAGTGCATGTCTTTGTCGAACATAAACATCTCTAAAAACTGAGCTGCCGACATTTTTCTTCCCTTTGTTAAAGGAATCCACTCTGCTATATCTTTTATAATGTCAATTACCTTTTTGTCTTCATCAAACTTTAACCCATCTTGATGATAGTAACCCATAACAACGGTCTCACCGATACTAATTTTACCTTTAGTTGGTTCCTCTTGCCCAACCAAAAGATTCAAAAAAGTGGATTTTCCAGCACCGTTGTGCCCTACAATCCCCAATTTTTCACCTCTTTTAAATACATAATTAAACTGGTCTAAAATAACTTGATCTCCAAATTGCTTAGTTAACTTGTGAATCTCTATAATTTTAGACCCTAAACGACTCATTTCAACTTCAATTTCCAGCTGATCTTCTTTAATTTTCTGAGTAGCGGTCTTTTTCAAATCACTAAACGCATCTACTCTAGCTTTTTGTTTTGTTCCCCGGGCCTTAGGTTGACGACGCATCCACTCTAGTTCAGTACGCATTAAATTTTTAGCCTTTCCTATTGTTGCTGCCAATATCTCCTGACGTTCAGCCTTTTTTTCCAGGTAGTACGAAAAATTTCCTTTGTACTTATATATGGTTTGATCCTCTAATTCAAAAATTGTATTGCATACAACTTCGAGAAAATAACGGTCGTGAGTTACCATTATTATGGTCGATTGACTCTGGCTTAAGTAGGTTTCGAGCCATTCAATCATATCCAAATCTAGATGGTTCGTTGGTTCATCTAGTATCATAATATCTGGTTCGTTGACCAACAGCTTGGCTAAAGCCAGCCTCTTTTTTTGACCGCCCGATAAACTTGCAATTTTGGCTGATTTATCAGCTATTTTAAGCTGACTTAATACTTGATTTACTTTCACCTCAAAATCCCAAGCATTAACCTGATTCATTCTATCTAAAGCGGTATGATATGCCTCAGAATTTTCAGGATTGAGAAGTGCCTTTTCATATTCAAGTATGGCTCTGGTTTCCTTGGTTTCGGCTGAAAGTACTTCAGAAAAAACATCTTGTTCAGGATCGAAGTTTTCAGCTTGCTCTAGATAATCGACCCGAATATCTTTTCTAAATATTACGTTCCCAGAATCTTTATCTTCCAGGTTGCATAAAATCTTTAGTAAAGTTGATTTACCAGCACCGTTTTTTGCAACTATGGCTACTTTATCCCCTTTATCAATGCCAAAGGTCAGGTCAGAAAACAGCATTCTGACGCCAAAAGACTTGGTAAGGTTTTCTACGGATAAATAATTCATTAACGCAATCGATCTAATGATTTTAACAGTGCTTCATCTTTGCGAATACCACGTATGGCCAATAACAAAAATGGGATACCGAAGAAAAGAAAATAATATCCTGTTCCGTAGCTCAACTTAACTTTATCAATCACATACCCTAAATCGTTATATTGACTAGAAATATAGTCTAAACCGAAAAAAGAAACCAATAAAAAACTTAAAGCAATCAGCACTTGAAAGATGAGGTTTAATCGACATACAAGCAGTTGCCTTCCTCTATTTTTATAGAGGAAAATGGCCAGTACAGATAACATAGATGATAATACAAAAATGAGATATAAAGGCATTGTTTTTGACGTTTCTCCTTGTATTCCATAAGCTCCTAACGTTAAAACTATAGCATCATTTCCATTTGCGCTTATTCCAGATAAATGATATATCGGTAAAAATAATAGTAAAACGGAGCAGGTAAATGCCAGCAATAAATAAATGGTTTGGACTCTTTGAATCATAATTAATGGTAAAAAAAATCCCGACGATCAAAAAAGATGGTCGGGATTAAAACTTATTGTAGTGCTTACTTTACCAAGTTTTGGAAAGAAGCGTTATCGAAAAATTTAATAAACTCTCTGTCTCTTGCTGCTTTATTCTTTAAAGACGAATCTTTAGAAATTGCACTAGTCAGGTTATTTGTAATTAAATCAATATTATCTTGTCTGGCACCAATAATTGCTTTTAAGTAATACCCAAGTGCTGAAGAAGCATCAGGAGAATCATCAATTGTTGATAATGCTGCACTGTAATCTTGATTTAAAACCTGCGCTAAAGCTTTATTAAAGGTATTTGCAGATCCCATATTACTGATTGCGCTAGAATAGTTCCCATTTTGAATATCAATAATTCCCATGTTATACTTCACTTCTGATCCAGCAGACATAGCAGATTTAAATAACTGAGCTGCTTTATCTCTATCACCATTTTGACGAGCAATTATACCAAGGTTATTTAGCGTCATTGCACTTTCCTTTAAGCTATTCGCTTTTTCGAAGCTAGACTTAGCATTGTTCATATCATTTTGGTTATAATAAACATAACCTAAATTATTATGACCTCTCCACTCATTAGGATATTGTCTTACCGTTTCCTTATATAATCTTTCCTTATCTTCTAAGTTATCATATAACGCTGCAGTAAACAACAACTCTTCAACTGTTAATGTATCAGGGTTAGATAATGATAGTGCTTTTAATTCTTCATCAGACCAACCAACTTGATCGTACACTACTTTAATTTGTGTTCTTCTTAACGGAGGTAAAATTTCTTTTTCTAACCTTTTGTAAGTCGCAGACATTTTTTTAATTTCTTCCTCACGCTTCACTGGATCAGGATACATTTGAAGTACTCTTACAATTAAATCTTTATCTTCAATATCAGAGGCTTGCATAGCCGCCTTAAATCCTTCCCAATCTTCACCTTTAGGCATTTGCTTAAGTAAAGCAGTGGCATCAATTTCTGACTTGCTCAACATTTTTACCAAAGCTTCTTGAGCTGCAGTTCCTCTATCGTTTGCAAGGGTATTATTCTTTCCAGTTTCACCTTCAGGCGAAGCGTAAGACATTAAGTTAACCGCTTTTGGCACTATTCTTATGTTAGAATCAGCAGCAATCATCCAGTTTTGGAAGTTTTTAATATCATCTTGCTTTAATTCAGAAGATTTTACGTTTGACTTGGCTTTATCAAAGTTAATTTCAGTTCCACTGAATACTTGCTCAGTTGTTCTTACAAACTCATCTTTCGCCATAATAGCTCTATCGTCATTTTGAACTAAAAGTGGTGTAATAACTGTACCATCTCCGATTTTAGTTTCATCAAGAATAATCTCTTTACTTCCTTTTGATGCCTTTCCTGTAATCTTAAGGTCAGCAACAGCAAGGTCGGGAGAGTAAGCAATGACATCAGTATACGTAAACGATTTACCTGGTTTAAAATCAATTGTTTGCCCATTACCTGTTGCCTTCTCACCTTGAATGGTAATCGGTTTGAATGCTTTTGATCCAAGCATTGGTATTATTTCAGCACTTGCTTTCTTGTTTAAACCTTTTTCAGGTACAACTACAGAAATGCTCACCCTGACACTGTCTCCATGCATTTCTACTGGATCAGGATCTAAAGTATAATCTAAATCTCCAATTAACGAGCAACTCGCTAACATAGAAGATGTTAATACTGCCGCCGCAAGGCTTCTATAAACTTGTTTTTTCATTGCTTAATTAGTTTAGCTTTAATTCATGCTTAATATAGTGCAATATTAAGTATAATTTTTAACGTGCCGCATAGTTAGGAATAAAATTTTAACCACGTCTAAATGTTAACAACGGTGATAGTTTCATTTGAAATACTGTCCATTAATTCTTCAATAGTAGCTCCCGTTATAGGATGAGAATAGTCGGCTGCCACATCCCTAAGCGGGAAGATAACGAATGCTCTATTGGCTAATAGTGGATGAGGAATCTTTAAATCATTAAAATCAACAACTTGTCCGTTATAATCGATAATGTCTATATCAATAATGCGGGAAACGTATTCCTTATTTTGCTTTTGCACAGGGCGCCCCATAAGCATTTCTATTGATTTAATTTCGATCAGTAACTGCATTGGCGTTAAAATGGTTTCCGCATTTAAAGCCATATTATAAAAATCTTCCTCTGATTCGAAGCCCCATGGTGGGGTTTTGTAAACTTTAGATCGCTTAATAATTGAGATATTTCTATGTTCAAGCATTTCAATGGCCTTAAAAAGATTCTCCGTTTTGTGACCTAAATTAGTCCCCAGCCCAAGAATAACCTCAGTTTTCTCACTTTGCATAAGGGCAATTTTAAATATTTTTTATGGAGTAGCCAACCTTTTTGATTTCTATTTCGTCTTATGAGTAAGACAGAAAGCATTTTTGGGCTTTTTGGTTTTAATTTCCTTGCAAAAGACCTAAATAGAAATGGCTACCAAGACTATCTGCTATTTCTCTTTAGGTCTTTCTTATCTAGTGAGGTTGGTATATCATATTGCTTTTATTGATCTTTTTAGACTATACATTGGTAGAATTACTTATCGTTTTCTGTTTATACATGCATCACTTGTTATCTTGGTTTCCTTCGTTATAGTTTTATGAATCTTGCGGAATTAAAAAATACGCCTTTATTTTTGAATCTATATAAATTACTACATTTGAATAAAATAAAAAGCTTCATGTTAAATGTATTTTTCATAAAAAATTTCTTGCTTTTACATTATTTATTGGTTGTTCACTCAGCGCAAATTCGCAAATTTGGGTGCAAATGGGTTTAGACATTGACGGTGAAGCTGCTGGTGATGCTTCTGGAGGTTCACTATCGATAAACGGTGATGGAAAAACTGTAGCAATTGGTTCACCATTTAATGATGATAATGGAGACAATTCTGGTCAGGTCCGCATTTATGACTGGAATGGAAGTATTTGGCTGCAACAGGGGGCTGATATTAACGGAAATGCAGATGGTGACAATTCTGGCGAAGCAGTATCTATAAGTAATGATGGAAATACGATTGCAATTGGTGCTTCCAATAATAGTAATAATGGTACTAATTCTGGGCATGTTCGAGTTTATGATTGGAATGGAGTTAATTGGTTACAACGAGGATCAGATATTAATGGAGAAAATCAGGATGATTTATCTGGAACTAACATACATATAACTGAAGATGGCATGACCGTTGCAATCGGTGCATCCCATAACAGCGATAATGGTACTTATTCAGGACATGTTCGAATATATGATTGGGATGGAACTAATTGGTTGCAGCGTGGCTTAGACATTGATGGGGAATCAGCATATGATTCATCTGGTAAACTAAGTATGAACTCTAGCGGTAGTACTATTGCTATCGGTGCACAGATGAATGATGGAAGTACAGGAAGTAACTCTGGGCATGTAAGGGTTTTCGATTGGAATGGAACTGCTTGGCTGCAAAGAGGTTTAGACATTGATGGAGAAAATGCTGGTGATAGGTCAGGAAGCTCATTAAGTATAGATGCAAGCGGCAATACTCTGGCTATTGGAGCTGTTTGGAATGATGGCAATGGTAACAATTCTGGGCATGTAAGGGTGTTTAATTGGAACGGGACCGCTTGGCTGCAAAAAGGCTTAGATATTGACGGGGAAAACGCAGGAGATAATTCTGGAAATAATGTGAGCATTAGTTCTGATGGCAATACTATTGCAGTAGCAGCTAGTAAGAATAGCCAAAATGGAAGTAACTCTGGCCACGTAAGAGTTTTTGATTGGAATGGAACAAATTGGCTTCAGCGAGGTTTAGATATTGACTCAGAAATGCCTGGTGATCAACTTGGTTCTTCTTTAAGTATTAGTAATGATGGTAATACTGTTGCAATTGGTGCAAAAGATAATGATGGTAATGGTACCAACTCTGGCCATGTTAGGCTGTATAGCGTAAATACTAATGATATTGAAATTGAAAGAATTGAGTTTAAAAGTGAACCAATTTTATATCCTAACCCCACTAATAGTAAAATTGTTATTCAATTTGATAAAACAATACAAAACTTACATGTAAGAGTTTATAGTCCTAGTGGAAATGAATTAATAAGTAAAATAATCGGAAGTTCTGGCAAATTATTAGATTTATCAAATTACAATAGTGGTGTTTACTTTGTTCAGATAAGGAGTGGGAAAAATATAATTACAAAAAAAATAATAAAGCAATAGACTTTTGAAAAGTAAGTTAATCATTAACTTCGGGTCTTCTTATAATCTATAACTTTCTGGAATTGAAAATTATAAACTTCTCCTGCATCAATACATAAGATTTTTATGATTTTTATTCTAAAAACAAAAAGCTTGCCGTTTAAGGCAAGCTTTTTTGTTAGATTTTGTACCTGAGGCCGGGGTCGAACCGGCACTCCAATGGAACACGAGTTTGAGTCGTGCGCGTCTACCAATTCCGCCACTCAGGCATTAGACAAAACAACAATTAAAATGCTGCTTTGATTGGGTGTGCAAATTTATAATTATTTTATTTAACCACGAATCTTTTTGGCAATTTCTACCAATTCTTCAGCAGTTAGATTTAGTTTTTCGTTTGCAAAATTCATGTCATTCATTTGATTAATCGGAATTAAATGAATATGGGCATGGGGTACCTCTAATCCTATCACTGCGACACCAATTCTATTGCAATTAATAGCCGCCTTTATCTTTTTAGACACTTTTTTAGCAAAAACCATCATTTCAGCCAACAATTCATCATCTATATCAAAAATATAATCAATTTCTACCTTTGGAATGACCAGTGTATGTCCTTTTTGCAATGGCGAGATATCTAAAAAAGCCAAAAATTGATCAGACTCTGCTATTTTATGGCTTGGAATTTCTCCAGAAATTATTTTGGTAAAAATGGAAGCCATTATCTTGAAATGTCTAAAATTTCAAAATTTAACACCCCAGTAGGTGTTTTTATCTCGGCAATATCGCCAACAGACTTTCCTAATAGACCTTTACCAAAAGGAGAATCAATAGAAATTTTCTTTGCTTTTAAATCTGCCTCATTTTCTGCCACCAACGTATATTCAACTTTTGCTTTGTTAGCCACGTTTTGAATGGTTACTTTTGATAGAATATATACTTTAGAATTATCCACTTTAGAATCGTCAATTAGGCGTGCATTTGACACAATCATTTTCAACTTGGCGATTCTTGTTTCTAATAATCCCTGCTCTTCTTTTGCTGCATGATATTCTGCATTTTCCGATAAATCTCCCTTATCACGCGCCTCAGCAATTTGATTTGTAATAAAAGGACGCTCTACATTTTCTAGCTGCGCCAATTCATCTTTTAATTTTTTTAATCCTTCTGCAGTGTAATAACTTATATCCGACATAATCTCTCTCTTTATATAAACATAACAAGAGAGCCCAATGGACTCTCTTGTTATACAAATATAATAATTTATTTACTTTAAGGAAAGTGTTATTCCAATAGTATGTACCCCTTTAAATACATTAACTGCTCTAAAAGCGTATTGGATACCTAAATTATTTCCACTTTCACCCAATATAGCATCAACTGAAACGCCTGCCGTAAGTCCATTTAAAGCAGTCTGTCTTCCATCTACTACAAAATCGTTATTAAAAATACCTCTTTCGTATACATATCCTAATTGCAAGTGGAATGCAGCCTGAGAAATCTCCTTTCCAAAATCCGCTCCAATCCTTATTTGATCGTACGAAAATGAATTAGCTGTAAATGCACCAGCAATGGTTAATTTATCTGCTTCAGTAAAGTTAAAATCGTAAGAAGCACCAATATTTAGTAAAGATGGTAATTCAAAAGCTTCACTTCTTTGTTCTAAAGACGCTAATACCCCTGTTTCAGGATACTCTATTAATTGACTGAGTCCGTCTCCTGAATAATTCATAGTTGGTCCAATATTCTTAAGGGCAATTCCGAATTTAATATTATCCTGCTCTCCTGTTACATAACGAATACCAACATCAATACCAATTCCGTTTCCTCTAATATCTGCTATAGATTCAGAGATGACTTTCAAATTAAATCCTGCATATATTGATTTCGAGAATGCTCTTGCTATACCAACATTAAATGTATTCATCCTAGGCGAAAACTGTCCGATTCCTCCCTCTGGTTGATTTACTGTGGTAATATCAATATCTCCAAAATTCAGTGATGTAATTCCAATTGTAAATGCAGTTGATTCTGATACTCTTTGAGCCAAACCTGCAGAATTGACATTAATACCTGCTCCACCTAACCAATTAGTTCTGTCGAACATAATTTCAGTACGAGGCGTAAAAGCCAAACCTGCAATATTTGTAAAGGTTGCAGCCATACCAATGTTACTGGCTATACCAGCATCTGCCATACCAACTCCTCTGGCATAAGGATTAATTAATAATTGTGTGGCACCTGCTGAACCAACCCTATCACCATTTCCAGCATATAAAGTTGATGAAAAGAACAACACTGCTCCACATAAAATACTGTTATTAATAATTGCTTTAATTTTCATAATCTATTTTTTTATCAACCTTGCTTAAATATTGTTTAAATCAACTTTACGCATAGTACCAAACCATTTAAGAATCTTTTCTCCAACATCAGGAACCTCAATATGAATAATGTATACTCCACTAGAAATTGGAATACCTTGTGTATTGGTTAAATCCCATTCAACTGATGTAATTGGATCATCTTTTATAAACTGACGAATTAACGATCCCTGCATATTGAAGATCTTGATATTACAAACCTCCGGTACATTTGTAATCTTGATTCTATTGTCTAATCGACCACTTTCATATTCGCTGTAAGCATAATACGGATTTGGAACAACATTAATATTATCCAATCTAGAGGACAATTCCTCAGAAACACCAACACGAGCACTTTGCTCTTCTGTAATGGTAAATTCGTATTTTGGATAACCTTTATTGCCTGCTTCTGTATCTTCACGAACAGCATAAGGTCTATTTACCCTCACTTTTATGGTTACATCTGTGGCTAATAAGTCTTGAAATTCAATTTGAAGCGGCGCTGCAATAAAAGTACAAGCATCAAATACCGATTTGTGACCAGCATTACTTGTTAAAGATAATTGTTCTCTGATGTATGCACCCTCGTCATAAACTGGCATCTCTTCTTCATTACCGAAAACATAAATATAATGAGACCCTCCCAACAATGGTTGGTTATTATCACTGAATACATTCGTGCCTGGGTTCCAAATCATATCGTCACCATTTTCTCCTGGTAACCATGAGTTTTCACCAAAAGCCATGTTCAATCGCTTACCTGTTGTAACATCAATGGCATAACCTGGGAACCATCCCATACCTTTATCATCAGCATTAGCAACAGGAACACCATCCTTGTCTACCGAAGTTTGATCTCTTAACTCTAATACTTGAGCGTCTCCAACTGTTTGACCATTGTTATTATTCATCTCAAGAACAACACATTTTGTCCACTTGGTTTGATCAGACGTGATGATAATATCTAAATCATGAACTTTAGCCATTGAGTAATTATTGAACGTAGAGTTACTGATTTTATAATAGCCCTCATTTTGAGGCCAAGCTGTTTGAGGATCATCTCCTGGACTACCCATTGGCATTCCGAATGATTCATAACCAACATACTTAAACGGTGCTATTGTTCCTCCTAATAGAGATTCCCAATCCTGTCTTGTATCACTCAAATCTCTATCGTAATAATTACATGGATTAAAAATCCATAATTCAGGATCACATGATGGGTCATCATCATCAGGCGCCGTATTAGAACCTGCTCGAATCCAGTTATTAGGGAAATTGGCATCACTATCTTCAATACCTCCCAACCAAATTTTAGATGAATCTGCAAAAGAGATAGAGCTCGTAATTGGTGTGGTGGTAAAAGACCCTGAGAAGTTTCCTCCACCGTAAGCAATTTGTTGAAGTGAAACAGAAAGACCCCACTCTGGGAATAACTGTTCATTACCCACATTAATGTCATAATTTGATTCAATAGTATCTTTAACACCATTATAATCTCTAATCAACACCCAATTGGCAGTATCTCTCACAGCTCCTCTGGCAATTCCAGCATCTTTTTCAACAACAAGACTGTAGTTTCCAGGTTTTAAATTTAATGGGTCAATAACCTTGACGTCAACAGGACCTCCACCACTTTCATAAACTGGTCGATTCATAATTCCATTATCAAGAATAGTTTGAATACTCTCTGGTGTTAACTCTAAAATATTACCGCCATTTCCAACACCTTCTACTTGCGTAATTCTTGGCTGAAAACCATAACTTGTACCAAAGGCTGTACCAGCACCTTCAACAGAAGGGTTATGAGGCACACCAACAACTGTTTCAATCTCACCAAAAGAAACGGATTGACGTGAAACTAAATATGGTGTTTTTTGACCATCTAAACCATCAACAGTGTTCGGATCATATTCTTTATATTGATTGTAAGCGTAAGCGACAGCTATATAATAGTATTTCTTATGGTTCACTAATGCTCTATCGCCAGTAGCAAATAAATCCTCTGTAATTAAAAATGAATGTCTAATTCCTTCATCTTCTCCATTAACCATAACACTTGGTATTGAAATACCATCTTCTTCGTTGAATTCATAATTGACAAATTTAGATGTGTCGTTATCAATATCACACTGAGCAACCAGTCTGGCTTTAGTCACATCTCGGATATCTGAAATAGACGCTCCGGCATCTACCATCTGAAAGATTTGATACCCTTCAAATCTATAGAATCTATCATTCGGGTTTCCATCAGCGTCTACTCTTGGGATATTGATTTCATCTTCTCTAATGTAGGTCTCAGTAAATGGGTGAGATCCATCTAATAATAAAACCAATTCGTTCTCAAGCTCCTGAATAGTTAATACTGGCGCAAGTGGTGGTTCTAATATTTGGAAACAAGCATCAAATAGATTTTGAGCCTTGGTATCTGCTGCTTTCATAGCATTAACAGACGATAATAAATCACCATTAAAACTTCTGCCATAAACAACACCCAAGGTTAAATTATTAAGTGCACCTGGCTTCAATGTAAATGGACCCGCAATTTGCACAAATCGTCTGTCTGCAGGAGTATTCCCAGCACTTACTTCCGACCATTCTACACCTGCAGAAACATCTGCGCCTTGTCCGGCACCTGCGGTACTCCACCCTGCAGGATCAGAGTCGCCTGGGAACATATAGTTTGAAGGGACTGTTCCTGCAAGTCCATCTTCTCCGAAGGTGTGCGGGTTACCTGACGTCCCCCATTCTCCTTGCATAAAACCATAGAATTGAGCTGCGTTATCTGGATCTCCCTGAACACCACCCGCATTATTGTAATAAACAAATCGTCTCATCCCCATTCTCTCATTATCTGCAATGCTGTCTCCATAACCAATGCCTAAACCTTCGTATGGAATACCTAGAAACTGAAATGCATCTAAAGCACCCTGTGGTGTAGGTTCGGTTAAAGGATTATCGCCAGCAGGTAAACCAGGATAATTGATAAAAGAGGCATCTGCATCTTGGTAAGGCCCTTCAAAAAAGTCTACACCAATTGCAGGAGGGTTTGCTCCAAAAGTTACCTCACCACTTGAAGCAGCATCATCATTTAAATCTCCATTATAAGTAAAACCTAGACCTCTTGATACATCACAACCAACATAATCATCTAGCGCACCACCTAAATCGGCATCTACATACTGCGCAAAATACGTATTTGTTAGCTCCTGAGTACTTCTATTAATCATTTCATAGTTATAGAAAGTCATGTCATTTACTTCGTCGTTAGTAGCAAATGAGAAAGCTTGTGCTCTTACTTCCATTCCAATTGGATCTCCGCCAGAGGCCTGATGAATATTTCCTTTATCGTTAAATACCCACCAATTAGTCTGGTCACCAAATAACGTAACCCTCCTATCCGCTCTACAATCAACTTCACCATTTATGTCATACCATGGATAATCACCATCTACTATAGGATCGTACCTCCCATTTGCACCATCTGGCGCATTTGGATTATCGTAAAAAGGAGCCAAATAATAATCTTGACCTAAAGACACATCTCCATGTGCAGGCCAGTTTAGTATAAAATCAAGTGTATCTTGTCGCAAAGGATTTGCATTTTCACAATCATTTTCAGATAACAAACCATTCGTGCAATTCCACCAAAGTATAAATCTTTGTACGGTTCCTCTGTCAATAGTAAAGAACTTGTCGTATTTATTACATTCTTCAGGAGTAATTTCAGCATCCCCATAGGCTCTAATGATATTAGAAGCGGCACTTTGAGGTATTGTTGGATCATAATTTCCTGGTGATCCTCCAAAAGTCGATAGTGGTCCTGCCCAAAAGTCAGGTCCATCATTAACGAATTTTGTAGCCGCTAGCTTGAGCTGACCATTTACATCTGTTCCACCCATCCAAAGTGAACCAGCAAAAATAACATCAGGGCCTGATCCATCTCGTGTTTTCGGCACTTCATAAGCTGCTCGGTTAACAGAACGTTCCGACCAAAGAATACCCCCTGTCTCTATCCTTGCCCTTACATTATTAAATGTCAAAAATAATGCTTGCTCAGACACCACACAGTTAGCTGCCCTTGGATCTATTCCATTTCCCTTCTTCGAATTTGGCCCAACAAAGGAAAACCCTGCTAAACCAACCAACAAAATTACTAATTGTATTTTTTTCATGTTAAAAATATTATTCTAAAATTTATTAAAAGTCAAATTTGATACCGAATCTAATTGTTCGCGGCACCCCTAGGTTAAACAAATTATCAGTTCGCAATCCATAATAGTCGACATAAGAACTTGGATCAAGCTGACTATCAATCACATTTTGACCTTGTGCTGACAATAAAAATCCATCATCTGACGCATTTCCAGTACCTCTGTATACATTTAATACGTTAATAATGTTAAACACATTATTAACCCTTACGTAGGTATTAATGTAAGCCTTCTTCTTTTTAGCTCCTTCTTCCTTACCTCCAAAAGAGAGCTCCCAATTTCTATCTAATTGAGCATCCACTCTGTATGACCATGGGATTCTAGATCCATTAAGTGTACCCTCTAGACCAGAAGTTTGGCCATTTATCAGTGATTCTGCAGTAATAACTTGCTGTCTTGAATAAGGTGTACCAGATCCTAAATTAGCCTGAACATTTAAACCTGTATTTTCCAATACACCGAAGTTATTAATTTTTGGTCCTTTATAATCTTTCCCACCACCGTATCTATAATCAACAACAAAAGTAAATGCATGTCTTTGATCAAAGTTATATGGTAGAATGCTTCTTAGATTTGGCTCACCCGCTGTAATTAAACTAAACGCCGAAGTTGCATCTGATCCAGTTCCACTGGCAAACTGTAAAGTATACGCAGCATTAATTCTAATATTTCCTGTTCTTCTTAAATCGTAAGAGATAGTAGTTCCTTTAATGGTTCCAAAATCTCTATTCCCGTAACTAGTGTAGGATGCTGGGTAAGCACCAGTAATTCTTTGGAGCTGTACCTGATCTCTCTGCTCCTTATAGAATGCAGAAATCTTAATAGAAGAGGTTTTCGTTAACACTTGCTGAAATCCAATTTCATAATCAATTGTTTTTTCAGGTAATAAGTTAGGGTTATTAATGATAATGTTTCTAGTTTGCAGGAATTGATAATCTGTTGGATCGAAAATATTCCCACTGGTTGGTCTTTTCGTTAAAATATCATAATGGGCGAAAAAAGAAGCTTCATCAGATATTGGAAACGAGAAAGCAATTCTTGGCATCAGATTAATCTGAGCTTTATAATCCTCAAATGCTCCCACATCTGGGTCTTGATTAGAATTATCATCTAATAATGGTGCAATTCCATTAGATCCTTCAATAAGTACAGGATTATCAACTTCTAGGCCTGTGGCATCATACCAAATATCTCCATCTCTATATCCATTAACTGTTGTAGGAGATTCCACATTGTCGACGTAAATAACAGCATCTGGAGAAACATTTGAAGGGTGTACAATCTCGTTCCCTCCTATCGAAGTTTGTTCCTTTACTGTTTTTGCCACTTTTGTTAAGTAAGGGTCTTTTAGAACTGGTTGGTTAGCATCAAAAATATCAGCCCTCAAACCAACGTTAAAAATGATATCATCAAAGGCAAATTTATCCATGATATAACCAGAAATATAAATTGGTTGATATGCACCTACTTTGCGAATGAAATTACCATTCTCATCTGTTTCATTAAAATAATCCTGTATAGATGTAGGTCCGCTAACCTTTTCTCCGGTGTGATCATATCCTCTCCATCCAAAGTACTGCTGACCAGAATTTAGAAGATTATCTGGTGAGAACATGCCAAGGTTAAAGAAATTAGGATCTAATTCATCCAAGTTAATAAAATCAGTACCATCAATATAAGCGTCTAAATCAGCCCCTGACAAACCATTTTTTTCTCCAAGCGCTTTTCTAACAGAATAATCGAAAAAGTTTTGAGCATCACTATTTACCTCCCCAGTGTATGCCCCAGGAGCAGCATTTAATCGCTCATAGGTCACTCTCGGGAAAGTACCTTGATAATTAAAAGTCACTTTGCTTTGATCTAACTCAGCAATATGTCCGTTTAACAGCTGTCTACTAACAGTCCATAAAGTTCGTGGATTAATTCCACCCTGACCAGCAGGATTCGATCTAAAATCACGGTCCCATCTCTGCTCATATTCAAACCCTAGAGAAATAGCATGATCGTTCAGGTTAATTGTACCAGACCCAGTAATTCTTAATTGATCATTTTGTTGAAATCTAAATGTCCCATATGGCGTTCCTGAATTACTCCATAAACCGTAAACACTTGGCAATTCATCACCATTAACTAGAGCTCCACCAGCCCTAATTTGATTTAAATTTTCAGTTTGTTCCTCAACCTGACCGTCATAAATTTCATAATATTGGGATGTAATTGCTGAGAAAGCCTTATTATTATCTGATGGCGTAAAAATAACTGAATCTTCACTGAACCCATTATGAATCAAACTATCACCTCCAACAGAAGGTTCGTAAGACGCTGTTCTGTACGTTTTAAACTTACCAACATAACCATAATTAAATAACCGGTCTTCGTGGGTTGCATCTTGTCTTTTTAAATGTGTCTGAGAATAGTCAATCATCAAAGAATAATAGGCTGACTTTATTTTTGAAGTGGAACCTTCAACATTATTATTAAAACGTTGGGTAAATTTTCCGTAAACTCTCCAATCATAATCAATAGCTTGACCAAAATTTTCGAAATTCAACAATGAATTATTTCTACTGTATTCACTAGCTATTCTATAATTCATAGACCCACCAAAAGTCAAGTTCATTGAAGGACCAGCATTTACGTCTATTTTTGCGGCTGCAGAATAAGACTGTCCTCTATTATTCATTCTGTATGGAACTTGCTCAAAATCATCTTTATTTAAAAAGTTTACATTTTGAAAAGTACCTGTTCCTTCTGCATTAGGCCTTAGAGGTCCACTTCCATTTTCGACATCTAATAAATCATCTCTCACTTCTTTTTTAATTCTGTAAGCTCCTCCGTTATGAAGTGGTCTATTATCAAGCTGATCAGTTGCATTAGCTGATAAGAAGAATCCCAAAATTGGTTTATCGGTTTTATTACCTAAAGAGTCTTTTTTCACTAACAATGGTCCAGAAATCATACCTTCAGCCAAGTTGTAAGCAAATTTGTCTGCCCCAAAAACTCTTCCGTCGTAACCTAACGGATCCTCGCCATTTAAGTAAAATCCTGAAGTAACTAATTCACCAGAACCAAAATACTTTGCAGATGGCCCTCTTGTTGTAATTGATATAATCCCTCCAGTGACATCACCATAATTAGCAGGTAATCCACCTGTGATCACTGCCACTTCCTGAATAGAAGATTTCGGTAAACTAGACGATCCCCTGACCTTAATACCATCAATATAATAGTAGGTTGCATCTGATCTTGTTCCTCTAATATTAACATCTTCTCCTCCACCTTCAGCAGAATATACACCTCCAACTGTTTTAGCTACTTCAGAGGCAGAACGTGCAGACATTTTCGCAATATCATCCCTAGTAACAGTCGCTCCTGAAGCACCACCATCTTTGTCAATTAAAGGCACTTCGTAAAAAACAACCTCAACTTCGGCAAGCAATTCGCTTGACGCACCTAACTCATAATTCCTTATCACTAGCCTGTCACTATTCACAACCACGCCTTCTTCTCTTTTAGTCTGATACCCAACAAATCGAAGCTCTACGTCATATTCTCCTGGTGGAAGTGATGCTATAATAAATTTACCATCTAGCCCTGTAGAAGCAAACCCTTTTTGATTACCATTTTGAAAAACGACCACCTTCACGAAAGGTAATTCTTCGCCTGTCTCTTTATCAACTACTGACCCTTTGATTGATCCAACTCCCGTTTGAGTAAAGCCCAGACTAGCAGACATTAACAAGGTTAGAATTAAGAACTTTAATTTTGTAAGCATAAGTAAGTGTATTTGTTAATTTTTCCTAAAACTTATTAGAGCGGTAAATATAGATAATTTAAATTTGAACCGCCAAATTATTTTTAACAAAAATTTAACTTTAAACTTTCAACAAAATTAAATAATTATTGGGGTTTGATAAGACCATTTTCTACTGAATTAATTTAATTTTATACAAGTCTAATTGATCAAGATTTGCTTCTTTTTTTCATCCTCATAGATTTTCTATAAGTTTTTTTCATCCTTTTTCTTGTTGATCTATCCTGTATTTTATAAGCGTGTTTTCTTCTTTTCTTACTTAGCTTATCTAATTGCCTCTGTGCTTTTTTTTCGCTAATAGGTTTGACCTCCTTAGCTTTTTTTATTTGTGGTTCTTGAGCCATGCATAACTGCGCTGGGAAAAATAAAACACAATAAAAAATGACTAAATTCGTTACTAACCTTTTAATCCTAACAGCCATGCTACAAATATACAATAGAATCATCATTAGTATTATGGTATTGATTGTTCTAGAAGCTTGTAATAAAAATGAAGTCTATCCAATACCTAATGTTCCTGTTAATTTAATCGTTAACTTGAACCTTCCTGCATATCAAAATTTAAACAATCCAGGTGGATGGGCATATATTAACGGAGGTTCTCGGGGTATTGTAATTTATAGGAATTTCAATGAGTTTGTAGCTCTCGATAGACATACAACGGTTCACCCTGATTCAGCTTGCGCAATTGCTGAGGTTGATTCGATAAATGGATTTATTTTAAACGATCCTTGCTCTGAAGCTCAATATTCTATTACAACCGGCACCGTAGTAACTGCACCTGCAAAATGGGGTTTAAGAACATACTTCACCAATTGGGATGGATCCTTTACGCTTCAAATTACAAATTAAAACCTTCTTCGAGAGCTGCTATGGCTTTGCTGACGTCAAGGTCATCCTTTAAGTAAATTTGATAGTATCCATTTTCTTCAAATAAATGTCTGGCTATTTCAGCCTTAATTCTGTTCTTAATAATTCTTTTTGATTTAAGGATATCATCTTCTCGTTTATTAATACCTAATTCGTTCTGCGCATAATTTGTGAAATTGTCAAAGATGTTATCAGTAACGTAAAACGAATTAGAAAATTGATCGAAACTTTTCCATTTATTCCTTTTATTGTCAATAAAGCTAAACACCCACTGATTAAACGCACTACCATAATATAAACTTGTTAAATAATAAGACGCCCCCATGGTATCATTTGGTACAAAAACATCAGGATAAATTCCTCCCCCTCCATACACAGCTCTTCCTTTAGGTGTTGTATATTTCAAAGAGTCATTTACTTTTATACTATCCTTCTCAAACATTTCACCAGACTCGTACCTTTCGTAATAATCATTATCATAATCTACACCTTCTCCATAAGGCTTTTGAATACTCCTGCCAGTTGGAGTATAATATCTTGAGATCGTTAGTCTAAGTGCACTTCCATCATTAAATTGCTGTTGATCTTGAACAAGCCCTTTCCCAAAAGATCTTCTTCCCAAGATATACCCCCGATCGTTGTCTTGAATAGCACCAGCAACTATTTCAGAAGCAGAAGCTGATAAAGAGTTAATAAGAACAATCACTTCAATATCTTTAAGAATGCCAGATCTTGTAGACTTATAATCAACTCTGCCAGTACGTCTTCCTTCGGTATAAACAATTAGTTTATTTGCCTGTAGAAATTGATCAACAATTATTTTTGCCTCATCAAGAAAACCACCTCCATTATTTCTTAAATCAAAAATGAGTTTTTTCATACCTTGATTCTTTAGTTCTTGAGCTGCCTCAATGAATTCTCTGGCTGAATGTTTAGTGAAGCTACTTAATTTTATAAATCCAATAGATTGGTTTAACATGATATTGGCGTCGATACTGTTGACAGAAATAATTCCTCTTGTAATATTAATTGGAATTGTAGTCCCTCCTCTCATTACCACTAAGCTTACTTTAGTATTTGGTTTACCTTTTAAAAGATCCATCACCTTTTGGCTATTGATTTCAATGTCAATCAGTAGTGTATCATCAACCTGAAGAATCCTATCACCAGGCATTAAACCTGCAGTCTCAGATGGAGATTTGCTTAAGACATGTGTAACAACAAGTGTATCTTCATGAATTAAAAAACGAATTCCAATTCCACCGAATTCTCCTTCCAATTGTTCATTTATCTGGCTCAGGTCTTTAGGCGGAATATAAAGACTATGAGGATCCAATTTCTGGATCATTCCTTCAATACTGCTTTCAAGCAAGTAATCATAATCTACAGAATCAACATATCTATAATCAATTAAGTCTAAAATTGCTGTTAGCTTAGTTTCTGTTTTAGTATTATTACTCATTGATAGAGCTGAAGTTGGAATAAACCTGGTTCCTAAAACAACCCTATTCCAAAAACACCCGCCATAAGAAGCGGCCATAAAAACTTATATTGTTTCATTATTAAATATCTTCAATTAGTTCAGCTTTAATTCCATATTCCAATAAAAAATCGACTCCAGAAGTATCCTTATATTCTGCATTATAAACTACTCTTTTAATTCCTGATTGGATTATCAATTTACTGCACTCTTTGCAGGGTGATAAGGTAATATATAATGTCGCACCTTCAGCAGACTGAGTCGATTTTGCCACTTTTAAAATTGCGTTTGCTTCTGCATGTAAAACAAACCATTGAGTCTCTCCTTTTTCATCCTCACAACAATTTGTATAACCTGACGGGGTTCCATTATAACCATCTGAAATGATCATATTGTCTTTTACGATAATGGCTCCCACTTTCTTACGGTCACAATAAGACAATTTAGCCCACTCCCTTGCTATTCTTAGGTAAGCCTTGTCGTATTTTAATTGCTTTACTGTTGTCATGGTTAAAAAAGGAAGCTAAGTTAGGTAATTTTTATCTGAGATTTAATAAACTAATTCGAAAACGGAACGGCTATTATATTATTTAACTTATTTTAAAGATAATCTGTATTTTTGACAAAAAAAGTGCACAGAACTGGATTAGTCATAAAATCTACTGGTAGTTGGTATAAAGTACTTGATGATCAAAATCAAACGTGGAATTGCAGAATACGTGGCAAACTTAGAACCAAAAATATTCAGTCTACCAATCCTGTTGCAGTAGGTGATTCGGTTATATTCACTATTGAAAATATAGATGAATTAGAGGGTGTTATCAACGATTTCGAACCACGTCAAAACTACATTATCAGAAAATCAATCAATCTAAGTAAAAGGTCACATATTCTTGCGGCTAATATTGATCATGTATACTTATTAGTGACTTTATTTGCGCCCGAAACTACAACTGGTTTTATTGATCGATTTTTAGTGACCGCAGAAGCATATCATATTTCTGTCACTCTTTTATTTAATAAGGTAGACCTTTTGATTAAAGAAGAACTAGAATTTCTTGAAGATTTTAAAAAACCATATCAAAACATTGGGTATCGTTGCCTAAATATCTCAGCGAGTAATATTGAATCTGTTGGATTCTTAAAGGATGAAATAAAAGGTAAAAAAGTGATGTTTGGAGGACATAGCGGCGTTGGGAAATCTACTTTAATAAATACGCTTGATCCGACATTAAAAATAAAGACAAACGATATTTCGATATCGAATATGGCTGGTCAGCACACGACTACTTTTGCTGAAATGCATCCATTACCAACTGGTGGATATATTATTGATACTCCTGGTATTCGTGCTTTTGGGCTAATTAATTTCGACAAGACCTTGCTCGCCCATTATTTTCCGGAGATGGCTAAACTTATGAAAAACTGCAAATTCAATAACTGTATGCACATAAATGAACCTCATTGTGCCATTAAATCTGCTGTTAAAGAAGGTGCTATTTCGGAATCGAGATACCAAAATTACTGGCAAATGTATCATGATAATGAAAGTGAAAATTATCGTCAAAACCAATATAAAAAATGAAGGTTGTTATTCAGCGTGTAAGTGAAGCTTCTGTAATTATAGAGAATGAGATATATCAGTCTATTGGACTTGGATATCTATTGCTTTTAGGTTACGCAGATACGGATGAAAAACTTGATGTTGAATGGGTAACTCAGAAAATTCTTAACCTCCGGCTATTTTCAGATAAAAATAATCTTATGAATCTATCTTTAGATGAAGTGAATGGAGAAATATTATGTATTAGTCAATTTACATTGCATGCTAAAACAAAAAAAGGAAATAGACCTTCATTTATTAAAGCTGCTAAGCCAGAGATAGCTATTCCATTATATAATTATACTATTGAATTGTTTAAAAACCAAATACCTGATAGAGTGAAAACAGGGCAATTTGGAGCAGACATGAAAATTCAATTGATTAATAATGGACCCGTGACCATTATAATTGATTCTAAAAATAAAATTTAAACATATGACAATATCAAATGCGCAGAAATTAGTAGATAATTGGATTAAAACCTACGGCGTTCGTTATTTTAACGAATTAACAAACATGGCTCAATTAACCGAAGAAGTTGGTGAAGTTGCGAGAATTATTGCAAGGAGATATGGGGAACAAAGTGAAAAAGAGTCAGACAAAAATAAAGACCTTGGTGATGAAATGGCTGATGTATTATGGGTATTGATTTGTCTAGCCAATCAAACTGGCGTCAACCTTGAAAAAGCACTGATAAAAAATCTGGACAAAAAAACGAAAAGGGATCACTCTCGACACCATAATAATGATAAACTGACCTGATTGAAAACATTTATTTTCATATTATCTGTTTTAAGCTATTGCCATTTAGGGTTTTCTCAGGGTAACAGAAACCTAAATATTAAGCTTACTAATTCGCCTATTTTAATTGATGGTATAGATAATGAAGCGGCTTGGTTAGAAGCCGAATCAAACAGTCAATTTATACAAACTACCCCTGATGCTGGTCAACCATCAATTCAGAATACTGAAGTCAAGATGCTTTACGATAATGAAGCCATTTATGTGTTTGCGACCATGTACGAAACTCACCCTGATAGCATTACGAAAACACTTTCAAGAAGAGATGATTTTGGAAATGCAGATATATTCGGAATGGTAATAGATACCTACGGTGCAAGTACAAGTGGCTTTGGTTTTTTAATCACTGCTGCCGGCGTTCAAATTGACGAAATACATACGCCAAACAATATAGATAGGAATTGGAATGCTGTATGGTATAGCTCAGTAAAATGCTTGGATGATAGATGGGTTGCAGAATTTAAAATACCGTTGGCTGCTTTTCGATTTCCAAATCAGCATATTCAAGTCTGGAAGGCTAACTTTACTCGCCACATTCGTCGAAAAAGAGAAGATTCGAATTGGAATTTTTATGATGCTACAAAATTAAATTACTTGTCACAGTTTGGAAATTTATCAGGTGTAGAAGGACTCAAATCACCCGTTCGTTTAGCTTTATTTCCATATATAAGTGGGTATTTAGATGTCAGAGATAAAGAAATAAGGCCTTCTCTTAACGGAGGTATGGACTTAAAATATGGCGTAAATGATGCCTTTACACTTGATATGACATTAATCCCAGATTTTGGACAGGTCAGGTTTGACGATCAAGTACTCAATCTATCTCCTTATGAAATAAGATTTGATGAATTTCGACAGTTTTTTACTGAAGGAGTGGAACTCTTTAATAAAGGTGATTTGTTTTATAGTAGGAGGCTTGGAGGGCTTCCTGTTAACCAAAACAAGCTTCAAAATATTTCAGACAACGAGGTGATTGAATTAGAAAAAAATGCTGCACAGTTAGTCAATTCTACAAAATTTTCAGGTCGAACCAAAAGAGGACTCGGTATAGGGGTATTAAATGGCACTAGTATTGCAACAAGGATTAATGTATTAGACACAGTTAATAATACTGGTAGGATCATTGAAACCAGTCCGCTTACTAATTACAATATATTAATACTCGATCAGAATTTGAATCATAATTCAAGTCTAACTTTGGCAAACTCGAACGTTTGGCGCTCAGGTGAAACATATGATGCCAATGTAACCGCCTTTCTTTTTAATTTATTTGATAAATCTGAAAACTACAATATAAATGGTAATGTTTCTAACTCACAATTATTCAGAGAAGATGAAACGGTCATAGGTCAGAAATATCAGCTTGAGCTAGGAAAGGTTGCAGGAAAATTCATCACCAGTATTTCAAGTGAATTAATGGATGAAAAGTTCGATAATAACGATCTTGGCTTTTTATTAAGAAACAATTATAAGCGCTTTAATTACTATACAGGCTTTAGGACATTTGAACCTTTTTGGAAACTTATTCGATTTTGGGCTGAGCTTGAAGTTAATCATACCAGGCTTCACAAACCCGACAATTTTGAAAATTTTAGTATTTATACAGAAACTGGTGGAGCTTTTAAAAATTTTTTATTCGCGGGGCTTAATTATACTGCTTTCCCGTTACCTGAAAACGATTTTTTTGAAGCGAGAACACCTAATTATTTTTATCAAAGGCCAGGGGGTAATAGATTAGGTGGTTTTTTATCTTCAAATTACGCCAATCGTTTTGCATATGACCTTCGAACAAGCTATTTTCAGAGAGACGAAGTAGGTCGATATGACTGGTCAATTAACATTAGTCCCAGATTTAGATTCAACGATAAGCTGTCAGTTATCTATGATTTTTCATATGATTATCAGCAAAATGACGTTGGTTTAGCTCTCACCAATACCTTTAATATTGTAAAATACCTTTCTTCACCCATATTTGGTCAAAGAGATAGACGAAACATTACTAATTTAATAACGGCAAATTACGTTTTCAATAATAAAATGGATGTGTCACTGAGGGCGCGGCATTATTGGTCAGTGGTAAAGTACCGAGAGTTCTATGAGTTAAAAAGTAACGGTCAAATATCAAATATTTCATACTCAGGGCTAAATGAAAATGAAATGTCAATGCACGATAACAATTTCAACATTTTCACAATCGACATGACCTACTCATGGGTATTTGCCCCAGGTAGCTTCTTAAATATAGTTTGGAAACAATCTCTTAGTTCGAGTAATATCAATACATCTTTAGATTACTTTTCTAACATTAGCGACCTTTCTCAATCACCTGCATTCAATAGTATTTCAATCAAATTATTGTACTTTTTAAGCTACACCGATATTAAATCTTTTAAACGTTCAGGTTGATAATATAGCCTTCATGCTTTCTAACATTTAAGACCCTATCCCCGTCAAACAACAAGTACTGTCCTTTAATGCCCAATAACTTCCCTTCTATGTCGGGAAATTTATCAAATCCAACGCTTTTTACTTTATTAGGATATGTCAATACTGGATATTCAATATTAACTATATCATCATCTTCAGACATATACTGACTAAGGTCATCTGGTAAAATTTCCTCTAGCTGCCATTTTTCTTCTTCTAAATCGAAGTCTCCTATCTCATTCATTAGCATTTTTCGCCAGTTCGTTTTATCTGAAAAAGATGACTTTAATGCTACCTCAATCTCACCAGCTAATTGCCGATAAGGTACTTCAGCAATTTTTATGGCTTGAGATGCGCCCTGATCGATCCAACGTGTAGGCATCTGGGTTGACCTTGTAACGCCAACTTTTAATGATGAAGCGACTGCAAAATAAACAATATGAGGTTGAAGATGGTGCTTTTTTTCCCATTCTACATCTCTGCCTTCTCCAAGATGAGCTCTGCAAAGTTCTGGTCGAATAATACATTCTGCAGCTTGAGGTGCATTTGTAAAGCAATCATAACAGAAACCTTGTGCAAATAGTTTTTTGAAAAACTTGTTACAAGACATACACTGCACTTTCCCATCAAATAATAGTTGAATTGGCTGACCAATTAAAGAATTCAAATCGATACGATCACTTTCAGTTTTTAAACTATAGTTTACAACGTCTTTTAAAGTTGTATTCATTTTATGCAAGCGTAATTCCATGCGTATTTCTTTTCTCTTTGAAAGTAAAGGTAAAAAAACAAACAATAGTATTCACGCCTTAATAGCTAAGAAAAAAATATTAATTAATTTAGCGGTGATTATGAACTTATTTGAACACATAGGGAAATATTTTTTAATGTTAAAATTTGTTTTTTCTCGCCCAGAAAAAGGGCGTGTTTTTTGGGAAAAGTTCTTTACTGAGGCACAAGCAATTGTTATTAATTCCATCCCTTTAATTGGATTTTTGTCAATATTTATGGGAGGTGTAATTTCATTGCAAACGGCTTCAAATATGAGTTCACCATTGTTACCAGAATACACCATTGGATACATTACCAGGCAATCAACCATTCTTGAATTTTCACCAACTATTATTTCATTAATTATTGCAGGTAAAGTTGGTTCAAATATTGCTTCAGAAATTGGAACCATGAGAGTTACAGAGCAAATTGATGCACTTGAAATTATGGGCGTGAACTCAATAGGCTATTTAATGCTTCCAAAAATATTGGCTACAACCTTATTTTTCCCGTTTGCAATTATCATTTCAATGTTATTAAGTCTAATTGGTGGATGGATTGCTGGTGTTACATCTAATTTATATACAACTGAAACCTACATAATTGGTATCCGTGCTTTTTGGGATGTTGATCAACATCATTTATTTTATGCCTTGGGTAAAACAATGGTTTTTGCTTTCTTAATTACCTCAATTGCCTGCTATTATGGTTACTATACCCGCGGAGGAGCCTTGGAAGTTGGTAGAGCGAGCACAAATGCGGTTGTAGCAGCTTCGGTAACCATTTTACTTGCTAATTATATTTTAACTCAACTGGTACTTATTTAAATGATTAATGTTAAAAACATTTCAAAGTCTTTTGGTGACACTCAAATATTATTTGATGTTTCAGCAGCCTTTGAACCTGGGAAAGTTAATTTGATTATTGGTGGTTCTGGTCAAGGAAAATCAGTCTTAACTAAGTGTATTGTTGGTTTACATGAAGTTGATGAAGGAATGGTAGAATATGATGATAGGAACTTTTCTGCCATGTCGAGAAACCAGAGGAAAATAATTAGACAAGAAATTGGTATGTTATTTCAAGGAAGCGCCTTATTTGATTCTCTCACCGTGCTTGAAAATGTTATGTTTCCTCTAAAAATGTTTACGAACATGACTAGTGCTGAGCGAGCAGATAGAGCGAAATTCTGTCTTGAACGAGTTGGCATTGTTAATAAAGATGAGCTCCTTCCAGCAGAGACATCAGGTGGCATGCAAAAAAGGATTGCTATTGCCAGGGCCATTGCAATGAATCCGAAATACCTTTTTTGTGATGAACCGAATTCTGGTCTTGACCCAAAGACATCAATACTTATTGACAACTTAATTAAGGAAATTACTTACGAATATAAGATGACGACCATTGTCATCACGCACGATATGAACTCAGTTATTGAAATAGGTGACCATATTATTTTTATCAATCAAGGCCGTAATTGGTGGCAGGGTAATAACGAAGAAATTTTAAAAACAGATAACCAAGAAGTAGTTAATTTCGTATATGCTTCTAACTTTATGAAAAATTTAAGATCCAAATTAATTAACAGTTAAATTAAAATACTATGAATGAAGTAGCTGAAACAAAAGACAAATCAAAATCAGGAGGTTTGTATATATTGATAATAGTAGCTTTATTACTCCTATCTGGTTTCTTGGGTTGGAAATTATCAAGTAAAAACAAAGAAATAAATCTTTTAACTGTGGCCAATACCGAACTTGAGACAGAACGAAACGAGCTTAGTGAAATGCTTTATGATCAAGGGGTGTCTGCTGGAGAAGACTTAAAGCAAAACCTACAGAATATGCTAGCAGACTATGAAACTATGGAAGCACTGAACACAGATCTTAATGATAGCATTGTACAAGAAAAACAGAAAATAGTCGATCTCTTATCTGAACTGGAAAAAGAGAAAAAAAATAAAAAGTATTATGCTAGTAAGGTCTTTAAACTTGAAAAAGAGACAGAAACTTTAAGATCTATTATGAAAGATTATGTTAGAACTATCGATTCATTAAATACTGAAAATCTGACCTTGAGAACTGACCTGACTAATACGCAAAATGATTTAACTACTGTCATTAAAGATAGAGATGAATTGCAAGATAAAGCTGAAGATTTATCAAAACAAGTAAGTGAAGGTTCAAAGCTAAGTGCGCTTAGCATTGTTTCAGAAGGAATTAAAGAACGTAGCTCTGGTTCATATAAAGAAACTGAACGAGCGAGTAGAGCAACTCATATTAGATCGTGCTTCACAATTGCGGCGAATAAGATTGCTCAGTCAGGAAATAAAACTGTTTATATGCGAGTATTAGACCAAACAGGTAATGCATTATACGAAAACAGAGGGAACACATTCTCTACCGAAGATGGAAAGAAATTAGTTTACTCTGATAAAAAAACGATCAACTATCAAAAAAGTGTCATTGATGTTTGTATTTTCCATAAGTTAAGCAAAGAAATTGAAGCTGGTAATTACGTAGCAGAATTATGGTGTGAGGGCTCAAAAATTGGAACGAACAGCTTTAGCTTAAAATAAGAAAAGTCTTTAATCGAATCCTTTCCGAAATAAAAAAATCCTGACAATAATATGTCAGGATTTTTTATTAGTTTTTTGCTTTAATTAAACGAGTTGACTAAGGATAGAGTTGAAGATTGCTCTGCCATCCATGTTTCCCAAATTAGGATCGACTGCTCTTTCGGGGTGAGGCATCATTCCAAATACATTCTTCCCCTTATTAGTAGTGCCAGCAATGTTTAACAAGCTACCGTTAGGGTTTGCCGATTCATTGACTTCTCCATTAGAATTTGCATATTTAAATAAAATCTGATCGTTGTCTTCTAACTTCTTTAGCTCATCATTTGATGCAAAAAATCTACCCTCACCATGAGCTATAGGAATTTTTAGCACTCCATCAAAATCTAAACGCGCAGTGATAGGTGCTGTTTTAGAAATAGGTTTAAGATAGACGTTTTTACAAATAAATTGTTGCGAATTGTTATGAAGGAGCGCACCATCAAGGAGATGAGTCTCTGTCAATATCTGATAACCATTACAGATACCCATAACATATCCCCCTTTGTTCGCATGATTAATCACCGCTTGCATAATTGGTGAAAAACTAGCTATAGCTCCAGATCTTAAGTAATCTCCATAAGAAAATCCTCCTGGTAGAATAACAAAATCTACACCCTTTAGATCATGGTCTTTATGCCATAGTTTTTCAACTTTTTGGTCTAACATGGTTTCCAATGTATAAACCATGTCCTGATCACAATTTGATCCAGGAAACGTAACTACTCCAAATTTCATTTGCTCAATTTTAAGTTCCGCAAAGGTAATTATTATGCGCTATAAACTAAAAATCATATTCATTAAAAAACGAAAATTCTGAACAAGTTAAGAACAAGTAGCAAGCTCAATAAAAAATCCAACACCTTATTACTATTACTATTACTATTTAATATTGGTATTGATAGCAGTAGCGTTAACGGAACTATAAATATGATATAATTTATATGATAAATAAAAAAAATGAGCATACTAATAGTACACGTTAAAAACGTAAAAAACATCAAAATATTAACCTGCTTGCGTTCGATATTTGATATGTAAGTCAAATGCTTACGCAATTTAATTAGGGCAATAAAAACGATTAAAATGAGGAGACCATAGCTTAAGTAATCATGCCAGAAGAAGACTTTATTAACGGTATAGAGAGTTTTCGGAAAAATGTTATAGCTGCTATACATCAAGTATTGAAACGAGATTAAATATGTCACTGGAATAGCCATGCCAATTAGGCTGACCAGCCACTCACGCCAATAAAACGGGCGAAAAACACTAAGACTAAAAAAAATAAGTAACCCCACCGGAATTACCCAATAAGAAAACAAAAAAGCCACACCTAATAAAATACCAGATTTAAACCCTATGTGAATAGCAGACTTATTCTGATCCAAATCTATTATTCTAATAAAAACTAGGCTAAGAATAAGGTCTATTACATATGAGGTTTCAAAATAAAATCCGCCAAAAGTGCTTAATAAAATAAGAAATAGAAAAATGGGGAATCCTGTTGTTTTTTGATAAAAACTGGTTTTGTTAAACGCCCGATTAATAAAATACCCAATAAGCAACAGCATAGCAATTGTTAGAGAATAGTCCAAAGGTTTATTACTAACTACTTTTCTTAAAAATGAAGTATACCAATCAAAAAAGTTAAATCGCTCAAGGTTTTCAATTAAAATAACCTTGACGCTAAAAACTAAAACCAATAAAATGGCGAATGCGTACACTAGCGGAGTATTCGATTTTAACAGTTTTATCATAGAAATTGGATGTCGTTTTTTAGGGGATTTATATTGTCAACTTATAATTTTAGTTAAATTTGTCTTACAAAATTAATAAGAAATGAGCTCATCAGATTTTTTTTACGGATTAAAGGACGGATTTTATTGGTTATTTGAAAACACCTTAGAGCCGCTAGGTGATTTACCGTGGCAAGCTTTTTTAATTTTCGGATTTATAGCGTTCGCCTATTGGATGAAAAGACAAATTGATTACAATAAAATAGCAGAAAACGATTCTGAGCAAATTAAATAAAGATTCTATTGAAATTATAAGAGAAAGGCTGGTTTTTTAATCAGCCTTTTTTATTTCAAATTTTTCCAATTCTTAAAAAAACCAATAATCTGTTTATGAAATACAATTAGCAAAATAATATAAGGAATCACCATAATATAAATTATGCCTGTATTTATGCCACTACCCTCTTCCTCAAATTGAGCTTCGGCCTGGGCCTTGCACATTACACATTGAGAGAATAACCCTTTACTGTAAAGCACAAAAAAGCTGATTGCTAAAAATATATTAGATCTCTTTTTCAACACATGCAAAGATAACCTTTTTTTTAACCGTATATAAATGATTTTTTGCGTTATTTGCACTGAGTAAATCAGACATTTTATGGAAAATGTAACCACATTAGGCGAATTCATTATTGACAGGCAAAAGGACTTTCCAGGTTCTACTGGTGAATTTTCGCAACTTTTAAGTGCTATTCGCTTAGCATCTAAAGTAGTTAGTCAACAAATTAATAAAGCAGGGCTACTCAATCATATTTTAGGAGCTGCTGAATCTGAAAATATCCAGGGTGAGCAGCAACAGAAACTGGATATTTATGCCAATAATCAATTCATAAAAGCCTTACAAAAAAGACAAGTAATTTGTGGCATTGCATCTGAAGAAAATGATCATTATATTGAATTAAATCAAAGTGGAAAATATATCGTTGCAATGGATCCATTGGACGGTTCTTCCAATATTGATGTTAATGTATCTGTAGGTACCATTTTTAGTATTTATGAACGCGTTAGCCCAATAAATAGCCCTGTTACAGAGCAAGACTTCTTACAAAAAGGATCTGCTCAAATTGCGGCTGGATATGTTATCTATGGGTCATCAACAATGCTAGTTTATACAACTGGCAATGGCGTTAACGGCTTTACTTACGACCCGGGCATTGGTGTGTTTGTTCTTTCTCATCCCAATATGAAATTCCCTGATTCAGGCAAAATCTACTCAATGAATGAAGGTAATTTTTATAATTGCTCTGAAGGCATTCAAAACTATATTAAATATGCCCAAACCATAGACAAAGATTCTAATCGGCCTTATACTGCAAGGTATATCGGTTCATTAGTGGCGGATTTTCATAGAAACATTATCAAAGGCGGCATTTATATCTATCCGGCGACTAACCTGGCACCAAACGGGAAATTGAGATTATTGTATGAATGCAATCCTATGGCTTTTATTGCTGAGCAAGCCGGAGGTATGGCAAGTGATGGTATGACTAGAATATTAGACATACGGCCTACTGAGCTCCATCAAAGAGTACCCTTATTTACTGGTTTATCAGAAATGGTTAAAAAGGCTGAATCATTTTTAGTTTAAGAAGAAAATAAAGCTTTTAATTCTGTGGCATCCTTCGGATCCATTTTACCAGCAAGAATTAAGCTTAATTGTTTTCTTCGAAGCGCAGCTTCATACCTGTTTTTTTCTTCTTTGGTTTCAGGAATTATCTGTGGGATTTCAATAGGCAGTCCATTTTGATCAACAGCCACAAAAGTATAAATAGCCTGATTACTTGAGAATACTTCGTCTTTAGATCTATCCTCAATGAAAACATCAATAATTACTTCCATGGAAGAGGTAAATGCTCTTGAAACCTTTGCCTTTAGTGTAACAGTGTCACCAAGTTTTATCGGTTTATTAAAAGAAACATTATTAACAGAAGCTGTTACAGCAACACGTTTACTGTGCCGATTAGCTGATACAAAAGCAATTTCATCCATCCAAGCAAGCAAACTTCCACCAAAAAGATTGCCAAGGGTATTAGTATCATTAGGTAAAACGAGCTTTGTGCTTTCAGCAAGCGATTGAATGGCTTTTTTTGCTTTCATTGATTGGAAGGTAATGGAACACCAAGTAACTTTGAGTTATCTTCCTTGTGCCGCTTTTTTCAACCTATTATCTTTGATATCTGCTTTTGCTCTCAAGGCTTTCATTACATTCGCATCTGCACTTGACACTCTTGCATTTAAAGCAGTCGTTCTTTCTGATGAATAGTCATAATCTTCAGGGACCTCAGCCTCATTGATTTTATCAATTACAACTATAAAAACTCCCGCTTCTCCTTTTAAAGGCCTTAACATGGCACCTTCCGCTTCTTTTCCTACTGCAAATATAGACCCTACAACAGCACTTTCGTTACCACCAATACCTGAGATATTTGGAGAACCAAATTTCACAACAGCTTGTTGAACTTTCCCATTAGGAATGGTTTGAGCTACTTCGTTAAGGTTACTTATGCCTGACATGATTTCAGAATAATGGGTAAATTGTTTTTCTCTTAAAGCTGGTAGTCTCATTTGACTCTTAACCGCTTCAAAAGTTGGCACACCTTCATCAGTCTTGCTGACAAGATAAGCCACTTTTATTTTAGAGTCGTCAAATATAGGAGAAGAGATATCATCAGGCTCAGAATCTAAAGAAAAAGCAAACTTTTGTATTTTTTGATGATTCGTAAAGCCAGTCACAAATCTTGTAGAAAGAAACATTTTCGAATAATTGATAATTAGATCATTCTCTTTTGCGACTTTATAAAATGCAGAATCATCTTTCATTACCTCTACATCATTAATAAATTCATATGCTATATTCTCTACTTGTTGTATGGTTTCAACACCAGGCTTTACAGTTTTACGTATCGGTGCAAGCTTAGGTAATTTTCTATCCTCTCTATCAAGTACCTCCACTATATGATATCCATAAGTCGTTTTCACTAGCTGGATAGCTCCTTTCTGCCCTTCAAATGAAGCCTTGTCAAATTCAGGCACCATTGTACCTTGCTTAAACCACTTATAGACACCACCATTATTTTTAGACCCTGGATCATCACTAAACAGACTCACCATATCCTCAAAATTATCCTTAGATTTTATCACTTTTACAAGACTATCTGCTAAAGATTTTGCTGCACTTTCATCTCTGTCGTTAGTAGAAATTAAAATGTGCCTTACCGTTGCCCTTTTTTGAGTCTCGAAACCATTTATTTTGGCAATTGCAATCTGTAGTTTACCATCAGCTGTAGTTGTTTCAAACGGACCAATTACATCCCCTTCATCACTAACTTGAACTAAGCTATCAATGGACACAGGATACTGATACGTTTTTGATTGATCGTCAATAATCAATTCTTCAGTAGTACCTAATTCAAAACCTGTTGAATCAGAATAAAACTTATCCTCACCCTTGGTGGCCATAAAGTAAACATTGTTCGTAGTTTCTGAAAAGTCAGATTTAAGATTGTTCATTTCAGCTTTCAATAGGTCTAAATCCTCTTGACTATACACTACAGGAAATTCTACAAATTGCATCTCAGCTGATTCACTTATTTGCTTGTACTGCTCATCATTTTTGTGTTTTTGAAAATAGGCTTTAATATCATCATCTGAAAAATTAATTTCTTCTTCTGAAATAGCATTGTATGGTTGCATGACAATACTAACGTCCCTTGTCTCAGTATTTGCTTTATAGGAATCTTTAAGTTCTAACGTGTTTACATACAAACCTTTTTTAATAAGAGAGACAAACTTGTCTGTACTTCTTGCATCTTGAAGTTCCTTTTCAAAATCAAACCAAATTAATTTCGCTTCTTTCCATCTATTTACTGTAGCTGTGTCAGTTGGATCTGGACTTGTTTGAAGACCATTTAAATACTTTGCCACAGAATCTCTTGAAAATTCTCCTATATCGTTTTTAAACATATTTATATCAGAAACCCAAGGATGAATATGCTTCCCTGTAATCATATCATTAAGCTCAGCAGAAGATACGCTCAATCCTAGGTCTTCTAACTGCTTACTCATTATCGTCTTTCTAATAATTTCATTGAAAGCTTGATCTCTAGAATTTTGTTCATCAGTTACTGTATATTCCTTTTGCTGAAAACCAAAATTCTGCTTATCCTTTTCTATTAGTTCATTCTCTTTTTTACTTAGCTCGGCCTCGTCCATTTCAATACCTGCAATCTCCCCAGAAGGCAGTGGTTCAACCCCTCCACCAAAATTTTTGAAGCTATCTGTGAAAATAAACGCCAACATTGCCAATCCTATTACAATTAATAATAGGTATGAGTTTTTTTGAATTTTTCCAATAACTGCCATTACTGTATATTTAGTTTAATTTTAGAATTTGCGAATATACTTCTATTACTTTAAATAAAAAAGAAGTAGGATAGATTATTTGCGATATTAAGCATCTATTTAAGCAGTCCTAAACAGAATTTAAGCCGAATCACTTTTTTTACCGAAGCATAAACCTGTTGTTCAAGATTCTTGTCACTTTTTATGGCTGCTACTATATCAGCAACTGCTTTTTTTGCATTTACAGGCATTAATATAATATCACATCCTGCTTTCACGGCCTCGAGTTCGCAATTTGGAACATTAATTACACCTCCCATATTCATGGCATCTGTTATCACAATTCCTTTAAATCCTAATTCATGCTTTAGAAGTTCTGTAACAATACTTTTAGAGCAAGTTGAAGGCATATTCTCTGTATTGTAATCATTGTTATTTTTAACGGCGATATGACCAACCATTACAGAAAGAAGTCCACTATTAATTAAAGGAATATAATTCTTAAGTTCTTTTAACTCTCCGTCAATAAATACAAGATTTTTATGCGTATCCCCCTTAACATAGCCATGTCCTGGGAAATGTTTTGCAGTGGCCACTATTCCATTTGACTGAGACTCTTTAATAAATAGTTCAGCCCAAATTTGCGCTGTATCAGCATTATTGCCAAAACTTCTGGAACTAATTACCTCATTTGGAGACATATCTACAACCGGTGCATAATTGTAATTAATTCCAATTTGTTTTAGATCCTTACATATTAATTGTGTGTAGTAAACCACTTCCTTTCTCGACAGCATTTGGCTAGCTTTTTTAACTGGTGTAGTCCCAGTTATTTTTCTGTTGATAAGGGTTGGTTCAGCATCAGCAGAAAATATCAATGGAATACCTTTGTTTAATAGATCATATTGTTGACGCATTTCTTTAAACCCTTGTTTCGAACCATTTAGCAAAATAATTCCTCCAATGTATTGCTCTTGGATTAACTGCTCAATTACAGAGGGAGGTTGCCCTAGTCGTCCAGCGGCTATTACTATCATCTGAGCGACTTTCTGCTGTTCATTAAGTGTAGCGAAGGTAGAATCAGTTTTTTGGGCTAAAGTCGCATCATATCTATAAAAATCAGAGAGGTCAAACCCAAATGACAATGCTTCGAACAGACAAATTAAAAAAACAATAGGCTTCATAATTATTGGCATAAAAAAACTCCGTTAATTTCTTAACGGAGTTTAAAATCTTTTTTTGTTTAGTCAATTATTTTCACAACTGTTCTTCTGTTTTTTTGATGAGCTGCTTCTTGCTCTTCTTCAGTCTGCATAGCATCAATCATGGTGTCAGGAACTTCTAATTGTCTTGCCCCCATACCTTTAGTCTGCAATCTTTTAGACGATATCCCATTTTTGACTAGATAATCTCTTGCTACTTTAGAACGTCGCTTTGATAAAGCATTATTGTAAAATCCTGGTCCTCTTGAGTCGGTATGACCTACTAGCTCAATTCTTATTTCTGGATTATCTTCTAGGATCTTAACTAACCTATTTAACTCATCAACTGATTCATGTCTTAAATCGGACTTATCATAATCAAAATAGATGTTTCTTAATACAAATTCAGCACCTTCTTCCAATCTTTGCATACCAAAGTCAATAGTATACTCATTTCCTTCATCAGATTTTTTAAGAGATAAATTGTCCGAAGCCAGAGTATAGCCTTCCCTAGACGAAGTAATGGCATAATCTCTACCCACTTCAATAGCATAAATATAATATCCGTTCTCATCCGGTGTTATATCGTAGATTTTCTCATTGGTATTTGCATCAGTAAACGAAATAGTAGAAGCTAATCCTTGACCATTATCACTATTAATAACACGTCCCTGCACTATTGCCAAATTAGTTCTTTTGTAATTATCTGCAATTATTTTATCAGAAAGTGGATCTAACGCCCCACTAACAAGACCTGAATTAGAATATAATGGATCTTTTTTATCTCCTAGGAAGGTAATCTGATAAATATCGGTTGCACCAAAGCCTCCTTCTCTAACTGAAGAGAAGTATGCATAACGTTCGTTACCACTTACAACATAATACACATCATCTCCAGGGGTATTAATTGGAAAACCAATGTTTACAGGTTTAGACCACTCATCCGTTTCCGCATTATACTCAGTCTTAAAAATATCCAATCCACCCATAGTAGAGTGACCATTTGATGAAAAGTATAACGTTTTATTATCAGGGTGAAAGAATACCCCCTTTTCATCAAATTCCGTATTTACGACGCTACCAAGATTCTTAGGTTCTCCCCATTCACTATTTATATCCGATCTAGTTGATAAATAGATATCGTGTCCACCTAAACCGCCAGGTTTATTAGTTATAAAGAATAATTTCTTTTGATCAAACGATAATGATGCAGCTTCCTCATGAAAGTCAGTATTGATGTTGTCTCCAATATTCTGAAGAGGTTCCCAAACACCAGGGCCATTTTCTTTGGTAATTAACAAGTTACCATCTTTTCTATTTACACCTTGATAAGTAATAAGAGAGTTACCATCAGGTGACAAACCAACTGTTGCATCATGAGACTTTGTATTCACTGATGAGCCAATGTTTTTGGCATTAGTCCAATCCTCACCAAACCCTCTTGTTGAGTAATAAATATCTTCGTAATTAAATCCTGTTTCATCAGTGGCTTTACCCATATTACCATCTGGACGTCTAGATGTGAAATACAGTTCTCTGTTGTCGGCTGAAATCACAGGACCAAAATCAGGATATTCAGAATTAATTTTAGGACCCAAATTATCAACCCAAACTCTTACTGGAGTTTTAGATAATCTTTCACCTACTTTACATTCCTGTACTTTTTTGTTAATAAAGAAACGCATTTGGCTATCAGTATCATCCAAAGTCTCTTTATAACCTCTGAATAAAGCTATGGCTTTTGTAAACTGACCATCATTGTGATAAGCTTGAGCTAAGTGAAAATCAAGATCAGGATAATCTTTAGGATCACCATTAGTAGCTTTCACAAACTCCAATCTTTCCAAAGCTTTATATTTCTGTGTGCTTGACAGGTAACAAATACCCATTCTGTAGTTTAAGTATGCACTTTTGGAGTGAAATGCATCTGCTTTTTGGTAATAAGGTAATGCTGTAGCCATATCTTCCTCACTACCTCTCTCAAAATTAAGGTCACCCATTTTAATTGACCTTACAGCTTCGTTAAACCCTGGTTTATCTCCAAGCACTGTTTTATCAAATGGTTCGTCTACAACTTGCGAAAAACCAGTATATCCTACAAAAAATGCGAATAGTATTAATATCTTTTTCATGTTTTTCATTATTCGTTACAAGCTGGGCTATTTAAAAATACTTCTGCTTTTTCTGAACCTAAAATAAAAGCTTCTTCCCAATCTTCACAAGCCTCAGTTACCTTTCTGGTCATTTCTTTAGCAATACCTCTATTGTAAAATGCTTCTTTTGACTGGTTGTCAATTGCTATTGCTGCATTACATTTTTCAATAGCAGATTCATATTGTTCTCTATCAATTAAAACAGCTGCCTGATTGACTATGACGTTGACATTATTAGGTTGAATAGAAAAAGCTTCATCAAAAGTTTTTTCAGCATTGTCCAAATCATCAATGCTTTGATAATAATTACCCTTAAGAATTAAAAAAGCAATTTTTTCTCTTCCCTCAGTAGCTGCAACTCCTTTATCGATATAATCTATCGCTTTTTCAGATTCTCCTAACTTGATATAATTATTGGCAATGTTACTGTAAATATATTTACTCTCCGGATCTAACTCAAGTGCTTTATTATAATTATCCATTGCTTTATTATACTCTCCAAGCCCAAAATTCACATTACCCATTAATACATTATAGTCAGCATTATTTGGATCTGATTTGTATAACTTATTGGCTATAACCTTTGCTTCAACAAAATCTCCTGTACCGACTTTAGCGGCTGCAAGAAAATACTCTTCCTCTATTGTTTTATTTTTAAAAACTTTAATTCTATCCAAACAATAAACTGCACTATCATAAAAGCCATTCATGTAATATGCTTTACCTAATTGCGAAAAGATTGAATATTGAACTTTTTCAATATTATAGGCCTGCCTGGCATAATTAAGGGATTCAAAATAATTTTTCTCTTGAAACCTAATGCTAGACATATTGATATAAGCCTCTGCGTAGTCAGGCTCCGCTTCAACTGCCTTCTTGTAAAAACCAAAAGCCTCAGTTAATTGACCCGATTGATACGCAGTGTTTCCTTGCTCAAAAATTTGCTTAATGCTATCAGAATAGTTATTCTGCGCCATTAATAATGCAGGAAACAAAAATGCAAAAAGTAGTACATTTTTCATACTCAATTATTATAATATATATAAAAACTAAGTTGTTACATACAGTCTAGTCCATATATAGCAACTCAATTAGCTAACAAAAATAGTAATATTATTTAGAATGTTAGCAAATTATATTATGATTTTCAAAAATCTATCTTATTTGTCATATCTTGGTAAAAAAAGTAATTTAGCTAAATCAATAATTTCAAATTTTAATATGGCAAAAAAAGCATTAATCAACCGAAAATCTTTAAACTTTCTGACCAAATACTTAAACAATGCTTCTCCGACGGGGTTCGAAAAGGAAGGTCAAAAAATATGGCTTGATTATTTAAATCCTTATATAGATGATTATTGGGTTGATAATTATGGAACAGCAGTTGGCATCATTAACCCAAAGGCTAAATATAAAGTTGTGATTGAAGCCCATGCGGACGAAATTTCATGGTTTGTCCATTATATTACGAATGACGGCTTTATTTATCTAAGACGAAATGGTGGTTCTGATCACCAAATCGCACCATCTAAGCGAGTATTAATTCATACTAAGAAAGGCTTGGTAAATGCTGTATTTGGATGGCCTGCTATTCACACCCGTTCAGGAAAGGCTGAAAAACCTCCAAAAAAAGACAATATCTTTCTTGATTGCGGCTGTAACAGTAAAGCCGAAGTCGAAAAACTTGGAGTGCATGTAGGATGTGTGGTAACTTATCCTGATGATTTCATTATTCTGAATAAAAACAAATATGTTGGTCGTGCACTTGACAATAGGATGGGAGGATTTATGATAGCCGAAGTAGCCCGATTATTAAAAGAAAATAAAATTGAATTACCTTTTGGATTATACATCACAAATTCGGTTCAGGAAGAAATAGGTTTAAGAGGTGCACAAATGATTGCGGAGCGCATTCAACCTGACGTTGCCATTATCACAGATGTATGTCATGATACCCAAACTCCAATGCTTGATAAAATTGTACAAGGTGATATTGTTGGAGGCAAAGGCCCAGTTTTAACCTACGGACCAGCCGTACAAAACAACTTACTTGATTTAGTAATAGATAGTGCAGAAAAAGCTAAAATCCCGTTTCAACGAGCTGCTGCCAGTCGTTCAACTGGTACTGATACCGACGCTTTCGCCTATTCAAATAAAGGGGTGCCATCTTGCCTCATCTCACTCCCATTGCGCTATATGCATACTACGGTTGAAATGGCACATAAGGATGACGTAGAGAACTGTATTCGCTTAATATATGAAAGTGTTCAAAATGTAAAAAACAATCAAGACTTTAGGTATTTTACTTAAAACTGTATTTTTTCAAGTACTTATCTGCTAATTCTATCTGGTGATTCGTAAGGGATATAAACCGCCCTTTTACCATGGCCAATATCACATTGTTTGATCGCATATCCAAAGCATTGCCTGAGGACACAAATAAAGTTGCGTCCTTGCCTTTTTCGATTGACCCTATTCTCTGGTCGATTCCCAATATTTTTGCAACATTAAGACTAATACTCGATATAGCTTGTTCCTCGGTTAGACCATAAGCCATGGCCGTGCCTGCCAAAAAAGGCAAATTTCGGGCATTCATCACTTCCATATCACCTGAATTCTGGATACCAAAAAGCAGCTCTTTTTCTTGTAATTTAGACGCTAATTCATAACATGATGCTGGTAACTCACCTTCAAAAGAAGGGAGCTTATGTGGGTTAGAAAGTAGAATTGTAAATTTGTTTTCCTTTAACCTTTCTGACAAAAAAGGAGCATCATATCCACCCACAATAACCGGAAAATTGAGTTCAAACGCTTTCGAAAAATTAATAATATCGTTTATTTCAGGAGCAAAATCTGCATGAAAATATACCCTTTGATTACCTTTAAAAACAGACATCATGGATTTATATTTTAAATCGACTTCGGCGCTTTTATTGTGCAAATAAGCTTGCGCTTCTTTAAAAAATAAAGTAAGTGCATCAACAGTCTTTCTATAGTGATCATTCTTTTTTAAAACACCTGGCTGGGCCCACCAACCCGTTTGCTGATAGCGTTTTGGCCAATTAATATGGACGCCATCATCAATTTTATAAACCGCATCTTCCCAATTCCACCCATCTAATGCCATAACAGAAGACGTTCCGGATACTAAACCACCCCGGGGAGTTGTCTGACAGACCAAAACACCATTTGTTCGAATAGTATAAATAATTTTAGAGTCTAAATTGAAAGCAATGATTGACCTAATATGTGGATTGATATAACCTACTTCCATAAAATCATTTGTGGCTCTGACGGCTTCAATTTCAGTTAATCCAATAGTTGAATTTGCAGCAATAAAACCAGGGTATAACTCTTGACCTGAAAAGTCAATAATAGTATCCCAATCTGATTTAGTTAAATTATACGTTAAAGCATTTGAGACTAATATCAAACTTCCATTCTCAATACCAACTGCAGATTTTTCAATTACTTTTCCATTTCCAATATGAGTTTTACCATTGAGCAGAAGCACTTTTTTATATACTTGCTTAATTGGCGCCGGTACCTGTGCACTAAGGCTAAAATTAAAAATTAAGATAAGAAGAAATATGCTATTTTTCATGGTATTTCCTTATTCGCCCATTGTATCGCAATGATAATGACGCTCTTTTTTAATAACTGGTTTTTGAGTGGGTTTACCAGCTAATTTTTCAGCCAACATTAACCCTAACAATCGTTTTCTTTCTTGCTGATCTCGTTGATAAAGTTCTAAATTTCTTTTTTTATCGTAATAAAGTTTCCCATCTATAAATGTTTTTTCAGCTTTTGCATGGATACTAAGTGGATGGTCAGACCAAATAACAATGTCGGCATCTTTACCTTCTTTTATGCTTCCCATTCTATCGTCAACATGCAATAATTTAGCAGGATTTAAAGTAACCATTTTCCAGGCATCTTCTTCAGATACTCCTCCATACTTTACAATTTTAGCCGCTTCATGGTTTAAGCGTCTTCCCATCTCGGCATCATCCGAATTAATGGCGGTCACAATGCCCATTTTATTCAAAATTGAAGCATTGTAAGGTATGGCTTCGTTGACTTCAAATTTATAAGCCCACCAGTCTGAAAAAGTAGATGCACCAGCGCCATGTGCTTTCATTTTATCTGCCACTTTATACCCTTCCAAAATATGCGTAAACGTATTCAGAGTAAATCCGACAGAGTCTGCTACTTTCATCAACATATTAATCTCGCTTTGGATATAGGAATGGCAGGTGACGAAACGTTTAGATTCAATAATTTGAAGAATTGTTTCTAGTTCAAGATCTCGTCTTGGTGCAGTTTGACTCTTGTTTTTTGAGCTTTTGACGCCGTTGTTATAAGTATCCCATTGCTTCTTGTATGCCGTAGCCCTTAAAAAAGCGTCATAAAATACTTGTTCTACTCCCATTCTGGTCTGAGGAAAACGAATGCGGTTAAAATCTCCCCAGTTTGATTGTTTGACATTTTCACCTAATGCAAATTTGATGAAAGGAGCAGCATTGGGTACTAACATATTTTTGGGTGACTCACCCCATTTTAACTTAATTAAAGCAGACTGACCACCAATTGGATTGGCTGATCCATGCAATAACTGAGAACAGGTAACACCACCTGCCAATTGGCGATAGACGTTAATATCATTTGAACGCACTACGTCAGCAATGGATACCTCGGCTGAAATGGCTTGACCACTTTCATTTACGCCTTTACTAATTGAAATATGAGAGTGTTCATCAATAATGCCAGATGTCACATGTTTACCTGCAGCGTCAATGATAATGGTGTTTTTTGGTAACGAATTACCTTTTTTATTAATACTTTGTATTTTTCCATCTTTTACTAAAAGATTCGCATTTTTTAAAACTCCCTCCTCTTCGTTGGTCCAAATGGTTGCATTTTTAATAAAATAGGTTTCTGTTTTAGGCAATGAATCAAACCCAAAGGCCATACATGGGTAGGTAATTCTGTTCAGTGCAGTAGTGTCAATTTCAAATTTTTTTGCTGGCTTTTTGTTAGTTGGCGTCTTGCTCTTAATGGCACTCCAATTCGCCCACTTCCCTTTGCTTAACAAGGCATTACCCTCCATAATTCCAAGTTCCGGGTGCACAACACCATTTAATTGTACGAGCATGCTATCCTCATCTTGATAAATTTTAAAAACACTGCTTATTTGATGGCTATTCAGGTTGATAACAGCCTGCGTTTTCAATGTATCATAACTGACCTCTCCTGTTATGGAATCCGTTTTCATTTTAAGACTCGTCAAACTCCCTTTTAATGTATTTGAATTACCTTTTATTGACATTTCATAAGCCTTTCCATCAATATTCAAGCTATAATCTCCTGCAATATCAATTTCGCTAACTGACTTAAGCGTTTCTTTTTGTCCGCGGATCCAATTTTCGTAAATAGTTCCTTCTTCAAATAAATCACCTTTGACGATAATAAAATTGGCCAATTTACCTGGTTCAATAGTTCCAATCATTTTATCTATTCCCAAAATTGAAGCAGGATTTATGGTGAGGGCATTTAAGGCCTCCGATTTTGGTAAACCATGTTTAATGGCTTTTCTAACCTGACTTAATACACCTACTTTTTTCTTAGTTTTAAAAGAGCTGAAACTAATTTTAACTCCATTTTTATGCAGAATATATGGGTTATAAGGTGCCATTTCCCAATGTTTTAAATCAGATAACTTAATATAGCGTGCTATAAAAGGATCTGTTAAATCATAGGCCTCAGGGAAATTTAAAGGAATAATCATCTGCTTCAATTGATCTTTCAATTCACCCATTCGTTGATAGGTATCTCCTTTTCCAAAAAAAATAAATGGTAAATTGAATTCTTTACCTATTTTAAGGCCTCTGTATATTTCCAATTTATCTTCTACCTCGAATATATGAGGTAAACTTTCCTGCTTTTGCATTGCAGTAAACGCAATATTGGTCTGTTCACTTTCAGGTTGACTAGTATACCATTTATAATCGTAAAAGTATTGCCTGATTAACGCAATACAGCCCATTTGTGAAGAAGGATAGGTTTGCCTAGACACCCCTTTCTTAAGAGAATAATGATTCGCTGCAATTGTTTTAACCATTTCCTTTTTTATAGATTGATTACCCAGTGTAATTACCATGGCTGTTCCTCTCAACAATCCATCAGTCTGATGGCTAGAAATTGTACCATAGCCTGCTTTGACCAATTCTTTTTTGTTTTTGGCCAATTTTTCGTTGTATAAAACGTAGGCTTGTCTCTCAGGCCGGATGGTTTCATTCCAATAATAGGGTCCAGCAATTAAAGACGATAATTGAGGTTGAAATCCTTTTTTTGAAGACTTTGCTGATGGCATGCCTAAATTAGAATATGGATCGATAAATGATGGGTAAATATCATAACCCTCCCTATCAATTCTTACTGCTTCTTTCGGAATTATTAATCTTTTACCTACTTTCTCTATCAAGCCATTCCTCAAAAGCAAAGTAGCATGATTAATGACCTCTGTAGCAGAAACGTGAACAGTTGCACCAGTAATAGCGTATAAGACATTTTTCGTTTCCTTTACTCCGTTGTCTGGTTCTAAATCTTGGTTAAAAGATGAAAAAGAAAGAACTACACTTCCGAAAAAAAACAAAATATACTTCAACATGTTTCTTTACTTGTCGATATTGGTTAATTTTGCGTAAAAATAAGAAAATATGTATAACGGATTACTTCATGCACATTCTGGTTTAAGATGGATTGCCTTGTTCTTAATAATTATCACCATACTTATCAGTTTTACGTCAAAGAACAAGCCTTATTCGGCTGGTGAAAAAAAGCTAGCCTTGTTTACTTTAATCAGTTTTCACATTCAATTACTAATTGGATTGTACCTCTATTTCAGTGAAAATGGAAGAATTACATTCTTTGAGGGTTTCATGAAAAGTGATGTTGCCAGATTTTTTAACGTAGAACACATTACCGGTATGCTGATCGCCATAACTTTAATTACTATTGGTTATTCAAAAGCAAAAAGGCAGTCTGAAGCCGCAGCAAAAAGGAAAACGATCAAAACATTCTATATTATTGGCTTATTGATTGTTTTAGCAACTATTCCTTGGCCATTTAGAACAGCTTTAGGAGCTGGTTGGTTTTAATCAATTTGAATGGAGAAAGGATTTATTACCAATAATAGCAAGGCTGAAACTGCTATTTTAGTTGGTGTGATTACCTCGGATCAGACTGAGGAAATGACTAAAGAATACATTGATGAGTTAGAATTTTTAGCTGAAACTGCTGGTGCTGAAACTAAGCAAAAATTTCTGCAACGGGTTGATAAGCCCCACCCAAAAACATACATCAGAAAGGGTAAAATGGAGGAAATCCGTCAATATGTTGTAAGTAATGATATTGATGTGGCAATTTTTGATGACGAATTATCTCCTTCTCAATTAAGAAATATTGAGCGGACTTTAGATATTAAAATTTTAGACCGCAACAATTTGATTTTAGATATTTTTGCCAGCCGAGCCAGAACATCTCATTCTAAAACACAAGTTGAATTAGCCCAATACCAGTACTTATTGCCTCGTCTAACGCGAATGTGGACGCACCTTGATAGAATGAAAGGGGGAATTGGAATGAGAGGTCCGGGTGAAACGCAGATTGAATCGGATAGGCGGATTATTACCCAAAAAATTTCATTACTCAAGGCCAAATTAATTGACATTGATAAGCAAAAAAAAGTACAACGTGGTAATAGAGGCCAATTGGTCAGAGTCGCCCTAGTGGGGTACACCAATGTGGGGAAGTCTACCATCATGAATATGCTCAGTAAATCAGATGTATTTGCTGAAAATAAATTATTTGCTACACTCGACACCACGGTTAGAAAGGTGGTAATTGAAAACTTACCTTTTTTGCTATCTGACACTGTTGGGTTCATTCGCAAATTGCCTCATCAATTGGTAGAATCGTTTAAATCGACATTAGATGAGGTAAGGGAGGCAGATGTTTTAGTTCATGTTTTAGATATCGCTCATCCAAATTTTGAAGACCACTATAATGTGGTGAATGAAACGTTAGCTGAAATCGATAAAACAGAAAAAACAACCATTGTTGTTTTTAATAAAACGGACGCTTATAATCCTAGTCCCGAAGAAGTGAGTTTTCACCCTGAAGGAAGGAAATATGCCTTAGCAGAGCTCAAAAAAACCTGGATGTCTAAACTAAGCCAAAACCAATGTGTATTTATCTCGGCACAAAATAAAGACAATATTGAAGAGTTTAAACAGGTATTGTATAACGAAGTAAAGGCCATCTTTCAAGTTCGGTATCCATACCATAACTTTTTGTATTAAACCGCCAATCTTAACCAGAATCAGAGTTTTCTTCCTAAATAAGTTCTTTTATAATAATCTGGACTATTGACGTTATTAGTACCAAAACTAAAATGAAATTCTACAATACCATCAATGCGATTATGAATATTGCCTTTTAAATAATCACATTGAAGAACCGAAGTTCCTGCTGAGGTCCATACCTGGCGGTAATTTCCGCCACTCAAAAAAGCCTGATTAATACAATTCGATCCTTGGCCATCATAGTTGTATATATTAAAAATGACGTCCCCTAATCCATTATAGTCAGCATCAAACGCGATATCAAAACTATCGGATAAATGAGATGATTTCACTCTATAATTACCTTCTAAAGTTCCCAAATCAATACTTACATACTGAGTGTCTATTGGAAATTGAGAGACATACATAACTTTTGTGACTGAGTCAACTCCATCATCATTTGGCAGACAAATCGTATTCGGTTTTTTATTAACTACCAACGTGATCGGAATATCTTGCCCCACCCAAACATCACTGAAATACCGACTCACTGTTTTTTCATGGATTACTTCCGTCCCAATATACCAAGTATAGCTGGCTGAATCTTCTAATGCCGTAAACCGGACATTTTTATTTTTAAAAATGGTATCTGTATTTGTGTATTTAGCAAAATTTACATTTGGGGTAGTATATTCTTCCATTAGAAAATCCGCACTCACTTCCTCAGCACAACTACAATTCCTATTAAAACCAGCTAACTCTGCTTGCTCTTTTTTACAAGCTACAAGAGATACTATACAGAACGATAAAACAAGAAATAGACGGTTAATTTTCATAATCAAAATTGTAAGTCGCACCAAAAACTTAATGTAATTAATTGTTATTCATAATATAAGGATTAGTTGGCACTTCATTGTCACATTGACAAAATCCAATTTGACAATGAACCATAATACAAATAATGGTAAACCATTTTATATTTTTTTTCATAATTCAATTTTTTAATTTGCGCCCCAAATAGAGCAATTCTGTTATAATTATATTTTCTCCTGGTTGTGGCGTTGTATTTTCATAATCACTTAAGGTGAATCTCATTCCTGTTTTTAAAAATAGTATCTGTTTCAGTTTCCATCATAAAAATAGATGGTCCACCAGCATCTTCAACCATAGTAAAATCCGCACTCACTTCCTCAGCACAACTACAATTCCTATTAAAACTAGCTAACTCTGCTTGCTCTTTGCTGCATGCCAAAGTAATTATTATGCTGATTACTAATATAAAAAATTGACATTTGGTATTCATACTGAAATTTGACGAATTTAAAACACTTGATTTCGATACAATCCGTCTGCTCACGGATCACTCAATCTGACAGTGTTTTGACTAGTAATTTTTTAATCAAACTTTGTCAAAGACATTTAATTTACTAACCGTAAATTATCTTCCAATTTCTATCCTCACAGTTTTTCCAGCATATTGGATTGTTTCCTGGCTGGTAAACACCATCTGGTCTTTTTTATGAGCTTCAACATTATATTTACCACTCAGATAGTAAGCAAAATAGTCTAAAGTATCCAAGAAAATGCCGTCCACTTCATCTTTTTGCTGGACATAGCTTAGCTGAAAAATGTCTCCTTTCTCCTGAAATTGCCATTCAAAAATGGCTATGTCTTCACCATTCCCTTCTATCCACTGAGCGCTGGGCACAGAATCATAGATATCTACATCAGAAGTGATAAACCATTGCCCTTTTGGGGTAATGGTTTCATCATTGACTGTAATACCAATCACATTCCAGGTCTGACCTTTCATCAATTTATTGGAAAACCGTTCTTCTTTATTGCATGCAACGACAGCAACAGAAATAAGTAAAAATATGAGTGGAATTTTTTTCATCTATTATTGAACAATTAGACGTTTAGTTTGTTTAGTATCATTCGTACTTCCAGTGACAAAGTAGGTGCCTGGTGCTAAGTTAGCAATATCTATGGTATATATTCCAGCTCCAGTAGATCGATTTTCTACTTGAACGAGTCTGCCTGTAAGGTCATGAATTGTAATCTCTATAGATTTCTCAATATAGTTATCCGTGTTTAAATGCAGACTGATAATGTCAACATTTGCTGGGTTTGGGTAGAGATAAAAATCCATTTTGGGATTAATAATTTCAATATCTTCAGAAGGTCCATTAGAATTTTCATCTTCTACAATTCCAAATCTAGGAACGTTGGCTTTATACTCATTCGCATTATTGCAAAAAGATTCAATAAAGGCTTCCGAAACTTCTGGCATTGGTTGTGAATAATCATAAAACTGATCAATTCTTAATATAATTTCTGGTGATACATTCGATTCATTATTTACATTTACTTCTTCACCTGCTTGAATAATTACTTGTGTGCCATCATTTGCTACTGTTAAATCTCCTTCAATTTCAACTTTATTTAACGCACTGCAAATATAAAAGTCTCCTCCTGCAGTTAATGATACTCTAGTACAGCCTGGTACTTCTTGGCCTGCAAAATGCGTAGTCCCCATAAACAAAGTCTTTTCATATTTACTTAAATTAGAAGGAGAATTAACAAGGTTAGGATTAATTGAAGAATTATAATCCCAGGTAACATTGTTATCCATATCAACTGGGTATGTTAAAAGAAGTGTCGTTGAATTGTTTTCACCATCTGAATTTAACGTGTTATATTCAATATTTACTAAAAGTTTTAAATAAATTTTAATGCCTGATTCGTATCCATGTTCAGCAACTGAAAAATCTGTATAGAAGGCTTGCTGTGGAGTGCTATGTATAGCCAAATTGTAACTATTAGTATAATTTACTAAGTTAAAGCTATAAATACTAGGTTTAAAGGCATTAAAAGGCATAAAATCACTATGATATGAGAAAACCGGATCAGCAAAATCTTCACTTATCGGCTCCGAAGCAATTATTGTAGAAAATGAATTCGAAAGAGCCGGATTAAGATAATAATCAATTGTATCTAGAGGGTTAAAAACGCTAGGATCAATAGCATTTTGCCATTCATTAAAAGAATGCCCTCTACCTTTAATCACTTGATAATCTGCATCTGATTCTAAACCAAGAGTTGTTAGATTAATCATATCAGCTTTTTTAGAGAATAGATTATGCTTCATATAATCACTAGCAGGAGTCATCAAAGTAGGTTCAACATCTATTTTAACTGACGCTTCAATATCATAGCTCTTTATATCTAATGCTGGATTTAATCGGTATTCCAATGTATTTTCAAGTGAAAGTTGGTATTCCGTTTCCCAGCTTTTATTTAATTGATACAACATTCTTGCCCATGATTGGGGCGGATTACTATAATCCTGAGTATTGGCAAGAGAAGCAGCCATATCAGTCTGAATGTTTTTTACAATCTTTGATATCTTAAACTTAGGGCTATTCAGTAAGGCAAACTGTCCTAGCGACTCATTGTAAACGGGATAACCAGTGACACTATGAACTACCGTCTGAGGATCATTATCATCAATCGGTAAATGAAGTGTGTCATTTGGCATTACCTTGTCATTATGGAAAGAACCAGGAGTATGAAATAATGGTCCATTGATAAAATCACTAGAATTAATCGAACCAGAATACGTCATTTGAGAAAAACTAGCCGTTGGTGTATCTGGCTTTGTAGGAACTGTCTTTTTCTTAAATTTTTTAGCAATATAAGTATCCAATTGTTTTCCTAAAATTTTCTCAATTTCTTTATAATAATCCTTTCTCTTTTTTTTATCCTCATCAGAGCTTGTTGCTCCAAAGACCAAATCCTGTGCTACAGCAGCTAATACTCCCATGGAAGTGCTATTAACTGCTGCAGGCACACCTAGTTTTACAACAATTTGAAACACTTTTAAAGCAGCCAACTCCCTTTCAACCTGATTATTATACTTTGAAACCGCCGTCAACTTAGTTTTATAGGACTTCAATTTTTGTTCGTAATCGTAAATTAATGTGTCAAGGTATTTATAAATAATATAGCCAGACTCCTCTCCGTTACCAGATGTATTATCCACACCAGCTAAAAAATCTAAATCATCAATAATACCAGTGCCATCAAAAAGAGATTCTTCAAATTCTACACCACGTCCATTAAGCTTAAAATCACTTTCACTGTAAAATCTAAATTCTAATTTTAAATTTGTGGGTTTCCAACATACGCAAGGGTCGTATGTTAATTGAAAATCAGCACTCATCCAAAAGTTATTTGAGCCTGCATCTGGGGCGATAGCAGTCAAACTGTATATATCACTCTCAATATCTAAAGGATTATCATGACCTGCTCCTAGCCTCAAAATACCAGATAGATTCCCCTGATTACCAATACTAGCATTTACATCATATTTCAAACTAATCTTAACCCCACTAAGTGCATCTGGCGGACTAGAATTATAACCGTATTGTACAAAAACACGAGCAATACCGGTGTATCTGTTATAAAAAACTAAATAAGGTACTGTTGAATATGTATTGTCTGAATTTGGAGTAAAATAATCAGGATACCAACCCAAATTAACTAATAATAATTCCCAGCCATTATCCGGTGACATAACCTTTGCTGCATCACCGCCACCTAAAAATTTATTCAGATATTTATAATGTGACCCTACTCCCGAACTTTGTATATTCTGCATATCAGGATAGGGTTGACCTGGATTATACTGCATATTATTTAAGTAATAAAACTGATCTTGCCACCAATGAAGGTCATTCAGATAACGTGAGTCTTGTTGATATGGTCCCGCGGTGGGAACTGAAGGTGCTACATCTGGTAACTGATTATTTGTAGCATTATTAGGATTAGTTACAACGGAATTAACACATTGTGCAACCAACCTGTTATTCACTTGGTAAACTAAAAAGATTACTGTAATTAATAAATATACTTTTACTTTCATGATAAATTTTTATAATTTGCGCCCCAAATAGAGCAATTCTGTTGTAATTATATTTTCTCCTGGTTGTGGCGTTGTATTTTCATAATCTCTTATGGTGAATCTCATTTCTGTAACACCATCCAACCTGTTGTGGATATAGCCTTTCAAATCTCTACAGACATTAATAGACGTAGTGTTGGTGTTACCACTCCACACTTGTCGGTAAGTTGCACCGGTTACATTTGCTTGTTGTATACAATTATTTCCCATTCCATCAAAATTTGTAATATCAAACATATGCTCAGTTTGAAAATTTTGTGTTACTTCAAAATCAATATCGAAACTATCTGGCAAATGATCAGATTTCACTCTGTAACTGCCCTCAATAGAACCATAAACAATATCCGGAGGATCTAAATATGGATACTGACTCACGTGTAAAATTTTAGTAATAGAATCGTAGCCATCATCTTCAGGAAAACAAATATTGTTTGGTGTTTTTCTGACTATAAGGGTCACGGGAATATCTTGACCGGCAAGAGATGAATTAAAAAGTCTACTAAAAGTGCTATCCTTTAAAACTTCTGCTCCCAAATACCAAGTATAATCACCTTCATATTTAGCAGAAAAAATCACATTCCTGTTTTTAAAAATGGTATCTGTTTCAGTTTCCATCATAAAAATAGATGGTCCGCCAGCATCTTCAACTATAGTAAAATCGGCACTCACCTCCTTAGCACAACTACAATTCCTATTGAATTCAGCTAACTCAGCTTGCTCTTTTTTACAAGCTACAAGAGATACTATACAAAATGTTAAAACAAGAAATAGACGGTGAATTTTCATAACGGGGTTAGCGTGGGTAGATAATGTTTCTTTTAAAGGAAAAACTTGTTCTCGATACGATCCACTAGCTGGCGGATCACTCGAACTGACAGTTTTTCTTTTGTGATTATTTTCCTTCTTCTAATTTACGCAATCTTTCCTCTAGTTGCAAAGTATACAAAGTCAATTCCTCTACTTTTTCTAATAACAAGCGATTTAATTCTCCTAAATCCACTCCTGTTTCTTCATATTCTGCAGCTGATGGGATATTAGGTAGGTGATGATTAGTCTTGATGTATTTTCTTAGATCAGATAACGGCATTAAATCATAATCTGATTCAAATACGTAATCAGGAATACTTGCTAAAGTAGTGGTATATTTTCTGGCAAACACAAAACCATTTCCCTGAACAACAAAATCAGGATCAGTATGACTGGCACCTAAAACTTTAATGGCTATATCTGCTGTGTTTTGAGTTTTTACCGATAATCCATATTTACCACTTTGTGTGGTTCGAATGTACAAGCCGTTATCTCCTGCTGGTTGAATATTAACCGCTCCTAGGTCAGCAGTAACCCATGGTGTCGTATTTCCAAACCAAGCTTTATTCGTTGAACCATCCAGACGAAATAGTGCCCCACCTGTTGTGATATCAATATTCTTATCTTCCTGATTCTCTATCGCTAGGTTCAATTGACTCATTCTAAATAAGGCGCCATCATATTGACCCAGACCAGTTACCGGATTCGTCATACTAAAGTGAGATGTTTGACCATAGCACTTTGTAATTGTATTTTCTGGCTCAAATGGCAGCTCTGCTGTAGAATATGTGACACAATAATCATAGATGCCATGTAATTGGAAAAGATGAAATGGACTTGGGCCACTCGGCGTTCCAAATGCAACATTTCCTGTATTCGGAGTTAAACCAGGAATCCAATTTCCTTGTGCTAAAGAAGTAGACAAAAATCCTAAAACACCTATTAACACTGTAATTTTTTTCATAATACGCTTATTTTTTGGTTGATACGTGGACTAATGTAGAGATAAGTGTTTAATCTACCAAATTTTTAAATACTTATTTTTGAGGCAAATACGTTAAAAATGATCGAAAACCCTGAAAACACTAAGACTTTAATCAGTTATTTATTTTTCAAATAGTTACACTATTTATTTAAAAAGTGAATTTTTGCTGCTTTTTTAAAAAAAGGCAAAAAAAAGTGCCAAAACACCGAAAACACTCGAATTTTACTATGTTTTAATATTCAATGCATTATGAATTTTAGGATAAAACCTGATTTCGATACAATTTTTCTTCGTTTGACTTCAAAAAATCAATCAATCTGAAGGTTTTTTATTTAGATTTCAGAGTTACAGTTTGGTGGATCATGATACAATTTTGCTTCGTTTGACTTCAAAAAAATCACTCAATTTGATGGTTTTTATTTGGCATTTACATCTACGATTTGGCTCATCATAATGCTATTTATTGTTATCTCTTTAAAACCGCCCTGATATTTATCTTACACTCAGATATATCAGTATATTCTATTATTTGCTAGATACCTCAGCGGAAAAGCTCAATGTTTTGGTGTAACCATTAGCAAATTGCAATAAAATACGACGAACTAAAAGACCGGTATCGTCAACTGGATTATATTTTAGGCTTATGGACACTGTTTGATTCGGAGCAATAATGCTTTGGCTGGCATAAGTAATTGAACAGTCGCATTCGTTTAAAATTTTTGATAATACAATGGTATCAGAACTACTGTTGGTCATTTGAAAAACGGTTTCCTGTATTCTATTCGATTTAACCATTCCGAAATCATGGTTTAATTCGTTAAATTTTAACGGAATGATTTGTTTTGACTGTAAAGCGACGGACTGAACCTCAATTTTTCGCTCTAAAGAGGCCTTTCGGCTATAAACTGAATTTTTTTGATCATTGACATTATCACTAACAAATGAATTAGCTGTGTACTCTCCGAAAGGAATTGATTCAATAGATAGCTGTCCATTTTCGAGGTAAGGTATCAGCACACCTGCTTCATAGCTATTCAAATAATTTAAAAAGCTTGAAATTCGCCGCTTGGTCAGATTAACATTATAATCAGACTGCGCCAAAGGACTTGCAAATCCCTTAACAGTTATTTGAAGGGCTTGTCCTTTCTCTAACTCTTTTTTCAATAACATGGAAAAGATGAATAAATCATTGACTCCCCTTTCAACAAACTCCAGAAAGAAATCTTCAATGTCTTCTTTGGCCTCTTCTGCATCATCACCAATTAATCCCCGACTATACTCTCTTTTATACTTAGCCTGAAGATTTTTATACTGGTTATAAGTGATTAAATAATTATACTTTGTAACGGTATCTGTCGATTTAGGGTTTGGTTCATCATTGTGAAAGTATAAGGTTGGCAATCGGTTATTAATGGTTTCCAGATCAGGAAATTTGGCAACAACCTCGTTAGATCTATTGGTATTTTTGACCATAAATATGTCATTACAACAATTTGGACTTTTGGTGTAATTCACCCCAACCCTATTGGACGAAAAGTAAAGATCCCCTTCTACCGTATCTTTAAAAAAATAAGTGTCGTTCTGCGGGGAATTAATAGGTAACCCTAGGTTTATGGGCGGATTAAAGCGCCAGTTTTTGTCAATCATTTTAGCATAAAAAATATCTTGTCCACCAAAACCTTCGTGCCATGACGAACTAAAATACAATCGATTTGTTTGGGGATCAAAAAACGGACTGATATCGTTATCTGGTGAATTAACCCTATCCCCTAAGTTAAAAACCTTTCCATACTGATTACCATTTGTAATTTTGGAGGCCCAAATATCCAACCCTCCTAGTGTTTTATATCTATCTGATACAAAAAACAAATACTCTTCGTTATCAATTACAGCAATATGAGGCATTGTGGTAGTTCCAGCTACATCATTAATAATGTCTCCTAAGCTGTCAATATCAGTTACTTTTCCGTCTTTTAATTGACCCACAAAGATCTTACATCCATAACTATCATCACATCTTGAAAAATAGAATCTGCTACCATCAGCACTAACTGTACCGTTGGCATAATTGTAAGTATTAATATCAAGTCCTTTCAGCGCTGCAACATCTGAAAAAGTAGATTTAAACTTAGACGCCTTGAATATATTTAAACGATATGCTTTACTAATTACTTCCTCCGATTCTAAAACTGAATCGGCCTTTAGTGCTGTGTAGTATAATGCATTCTCATGAATAAATGGCGCTAGTTCGGTGTCATTTGAATTAACAGCTCCCCCAATAGCAGTCACTTTTGTTTGTTTATTGTCTAATTGGTTTTCCGCCCAAAGACAGGCTTTCAATCCTTGAACAGATTTGATATAATGATAGGCCTCACGGTCTCTTTTATGTACCTTTTTCGAAAATTTAAACGCTTGCTTTGCATTGTCATACTCACCCAATTGCTGATACATATTCGCTAGCCAATAAATGGAAAGAGGGTAAGTTCTGCCTTGATCGCGTTCAAATACTAACTTATAATATCCCACAGAGCGTCTGTAATCTTTAAATAATCTATTTGCCTCAGCCATTTTCCAGTTTAAAGAAACTGCATTGGAATCAATGGTCATGGCTTGTTGATAAAATAACCTAGCCTGGTAATAATCTTTCATCTCAAACTCTCGATCACCAAATTCAATCAATTCAGAATAAGTTTGTGTAAAGGCAATTTGTCCAAAACCGAATAAAATAAGAATCAAGTACCTCAAATGCTTCATAAATAATCTGGGCAGATTCTATACTGCGCCAATCTCGGCTTAAAAATATCTAAAATATATTGAAAAGAAAATTCTAGACCGCCTCTGACATTGCTTGCTGGACTCAATTGTGAAATATTGATGTCATAACTAACGCCTGCAATCCAGTTATTATAGTAAAGGCCAGCTACAATATTAATGGCATCTCTATTTCTAAACCATAAACCAGCATAAGGTGCTATATATTCGTTTCTTTTATCTTTTTGGATATACCGGATATTTGATCCAATAACCAATTCACGGTAAACGCCCTGGTTTTGAAATAATACACCTGGCAATAAATCCCATTCTGTATCCAATCGATAAATAGCATTCATATGAAAGGTTAACCTTTGGTCTCTGACAATAGAAGGATCGCCGAAGAATGATTGATTTTGCTTTGCGATATTAAAAAGGCCCAAACCCGTTTCAATATCTAATCGGTTGTTAATTGATGCTACATAAAGTAAACCTAATCCCAAATTAATATTAGTGTATTGATCACTAAAGAAGGTTTCATTGCTTGGTAAATTGGCATCATATTTATACCCATTAAACTGGGCATCATACTTAAATGCGTTAAAATCTATCACCTTATGATTCACCCCCAATTGCAAACCAAATGTCAGCTTTTGTGCTGAATCTTGACTAAGATATACCCTGTAAGCATTTGTTAGATTCAACTCGTGTGTTCTATAATCGCCATCTCCTGCTACATCATTCATATAATTTAAGCCGTGGAACAAATTCTTAGTTAATTTCTCTTCACGATTTTCTACGCCAAAACCAAAGGTATTAAACGACCGGGAAACGGAGCGCCATTGACTTCTTTGATTGGCCGAGAAACGCCATTGTCCACTATAGCTGCCAGTTAAAGCTGGATTTAAATTGGTTGGGGCTCTATTGAATTGAGAAAAATGAATATCCTGTCCTAAAAGCTGATTAACAGAGAAAAAAAGCAATATGGCAAAAATCCTAACCACTTTAGTTATTTCAGTAAAGTGATATTACCTTTAATTAAATTCTCTTGCCCATCTACGCAAATGACTTCCAAATAATAAACGTAAACATCAGGGTCAAGCGGCTTCCCTCTAAAAGTACCGTCCCAGCCCACAGATTGGTCTGTTGTTTCAAAAACACGTTCTCCCCAGCGGTCAAAAATCTTGAAATTGACTTCTGTTATGTTTTGCCCTCTGACGTATACTAAATCATTAATGCCGTCTCCATTTGGTCTAAAGGCATTCGGTACAAAAACATAAATATCTCCGCAAACAAACTCTAATACGTTTACTTGAACACTTGCAGATTTCACACAAACACCCTTCCTAGTGGTAACCGTAAAAATAGTGGTATCTTCTAGAGGGCGGGTCTGCGATATCTGTTCAGTTGGGTTAACTACTAAATTGGCTGGTATCCAGCTATAAGTTTGATTTGGAGCATTGGGTAATGCAGTTAGCAGAGCTGTTCCTCCTTCAGGCACTTCTGTTGGATCTGCAAGAGCTTTAACATCTGATTGATCTAACTGGTCTACATTTACCCAAACTGAATCGTAAAACGGGCAACCATTAATATTTGATGATACATAATAATATTGTGATGTTTGGGGTGCTACTATGGCAGTTCCATTAGTAGGGTCTTCCGAAATAATTCCACTATCCGGTGACCAATCGATTTGATAATTTGTACCCGTTGGCCCATTAGCGAATAAAGTAGTTTCCGAACCCTTACAAATAGAAACATCAGATATTACATCAATAACACCTCCGCTAAATTGAACCCTTACAGAATCAATGATATCACAAGCCGCATTCCCATTTGAGATTCTACAATAATATGTAGTAGACATACTTGGAGAAATAGTGATAACAGAATCTAATGCACCTGAATTTAATGGATTGTTAAATTGAATATTATCTGCCCAAAGAAAGCTATTCCCAGTACCGAAACCATTCGCCAAAAGATCGAAATTAACGGATTCACCATCACAAATAATAGTATCATTAGGTAAATCTAAAGTAGGCGTAGGAAAAACGGTAATGACTTTTTTTGCCGTATCCGTTAAATTACAAATAATGTCATTAATGTACAAAATGGCCTCATAAGTGCCAGGTTCTGTATATTCAACGATTGGATTCTCTCCTCCTTGCAGAATGGTTCCGCCTGAACTTAAATCCCAAACAGAATTACCTGGATCATTGCTTTGATTACCGTAGTTCACGGTTAATGGACTACAACCCTGTATTGAACTAACCGTAAATTCGGCATCTGGTACAATTTGAAAATCGAATTTAAAAACCAGATTATTACATGCGCCACTTCCCCCTGTCGCTTCATTGGTGGCCGACCACGCGTTGGGTGTTGTTTGAAAACCTGAAGTACCACCACACCCAGCGCAAACCGATTGATAAACCACCCCTTTTTTGTCGAATCTAGATGTACCACCGTCAACGTGTACTTGTGCACTATCACTGCCAAGATAGGAACCATACAAGATGCTTTGAGCATCCCGTTCTAAAACAAATAGGTAAAAATTATACCCTATTCCAGATGTAAGTTGTTCTGCGTCCGGGGTTGTTGGCATATTTGTAACTGGTGGATCTCCCTGTAGTACTCCCCCTCCCCATCCAGATACATATACATTGCCACAAACATCAACTAAAAAAGCCGCTGGTGAGATATTGATTTGTCCGTTTCCATTTCCAAATACAGTGGCATAGTCTACGGCGGTTAAACCTGGATTTAATTTCATAATAAATTGTCCACTATTGGGATTTGAATAGTTAGCATTAATCACCGGCATATTACCCGTTGACTGACCGACTATATAAACATTATCGTCTCGATCTATTTCTACAAAAATAACTTGATCATAACTTGGCGTTCCGACATAGGTAGACTGGATGATAGCAGAACCGTCTCCCTCAATCTTAGCTACGAAGCCATCCGCTTCATTAGCAGTAGATGTTGGATTTAATCCTCCAGCAGTATTTGGCAGATCTGTTGAAGATGTTCCCCCTGCAATTAGCACATTACCTGAAGAATCGATTTTTACGGAATAGCTTGCGTCATTTTTACTGCCTCCGTAATAACTTGACCAAAGCATGGTGGTAAAATCAGAGGCTAATTTAAATACCACCCCATCTTGCTGACCTGCGTTATTGAGTTGAAAAGGATTTTGAGTTGGGAAATCTATTGACCTTGTACTAGATGTCACTAAAATATTATTGAATTGATCTAACATAATTTCACCACGAAACTGGTCGCCATAGTTAGTGGTTAAAGAATCATAATCAGATGATTGGTCATAATCTCCAGAACTAACGGTATAGTTGACACCATCATTCAACGACCCCCCGACATAGGTAGAACCGAGAAGATTTAAGCCATCTGAACTTATTTTCGACACATAAATATCTGTTCCCACAGTTCCGAAATCAGTACCATTATTATCTATAGCAAGAGTGGTTCCTCCATTATGGTTAGTTTGAAAAGCAGTTGTTTGCGGAAAAACTGGAAAATCTGTGCTAGAGGTCGCCCCATATAGGTAAACATTATTATCTAAATCGCAAATCAAACTGTGAACGGTTTCTGTCCCCTGCAATGTATCACCACCACCAATAAAATTAGTCCAAATCATCTGGGTTCCATCTTCAGAATATTTTGATATAAATACATCCGTTGTTGTTGGACCAGTAAGATTTTCAACAATAAGATTGGATTGGGTGTTCCACGCCAAGGCAGGTGTAGGGTAGGAGTTACCATATATGGTTCCTCCACTATAGGCTTTGCCATCATAAGCATAAGTGGCTGTCATCCCAAAATTACTTGATTTCGATCCACAGTAAGTGGCAAATATCATCACTGGATCAATAATGAGGTCAAGATTTCTGTCATATCCACTCATATTAAAACTGAGTATTCCGTTTTCTAACATAAATTGACATCCTATTTCAATAATTTTCCCATTTTTAATTTGATAAGCGTAGGGCTTTTCTTCGTAAATCTTACCTACATCAGTAGTAATTTCAAGATCACCCTTAGTATTTATTTTTAGTTTAGACTGTCCATTGTATTTTAATTGAATTTGATTTGGATCAACATTAGGTTTTACTTTAAACTCATATTTGAGCTGTCCATTCTGTTCAAAAAAACGAGCATCTATTCCCTTATATAATTCTTGATAGGTGATATCAGAATAACTAAAACAACCACTCGCCCATTTGGAAGGTTTATTACCTAAAAAGTAATTATAATACTCTGATGACTGTGCTGTTTTTTGAATATTCGCATTTGGTAAACAGTTGACAAACTGGAGATATAAATAATGTTGCCTTACTCGAGGATTTTTTATTGGTCTGTGCGTAAAATCTGCATGATGAAAATCATCCGAATCTATAAATTGGTACAATATTCCTTTTTTTTCTAACCAAATGTTTCCAAAACCTACATCTGCTTTGAATAATGCCTTTTCGGGCCACTGACCTTTATTCTCAATGAATTCATAGGTTCCTGGCACATGCTCTATCTCCTGTCCATAAGCATAATACAGGCCAAAAAAGCTTAGCAAAAAGAGAAGAAAGCGGTTCATACTACTAAATTAAGCAATTATTAAACAGATGCTAAAATAAAGACTATATATATTGTGACATAGTTGCTTATCTATATTAGTTTAAAACCAGCATTTGTTCGCTTTTACATCATAAGCAGTCTTTTTGTTTATTTTCATCTATTTGTTTAGCATTGAATACGTATGAATGTAAATAGCCCTCCAATATAAAAACACAAACAATAGGCTAACAATTAAACACAAAAATGACCTTATATTTAAAAAACGATTAAATTTGTGACCATAATTTTTATAACCAAAATCATGGCAAATCAATATCAAACTCAGATAGATGAGTTTATGGCTAAAGTAAAAGCAACAAATGGACATGAAACCGAGTTTTTACAGGCCGTTGAGGAAGTAGCAGAGGCTATTATCCCATTTATGGATGAAAACCCAAAATATGCTGGAATTAATTTATTAGAGCGTATGGTTGAACCAGAAAGAACCATCATTTTTAGGGTTCCATGGTTAGACGATAATGGCAATATTCAAGTTAATAGAGGTTTTAGAGTTGAATTTAACTCAGCAATTGGCCCTTACAAAGGTGGGTTAAGATTCCATCCATCTGTAAACTTATCAATTTTAAAATTTTTAGGTTTTGAGCAGGTATTTAAAAACTCCCTGACAACTTTACCAATGGGCGGAGGTAAAGGTGGTTCTGATTTTAACCCAAAGGGGAAATCGGATAATGAAGTGATGAAATTTTGTCAATCTTTTATGACTGAGTTATCTCGCCATATCGGACCTGATACTGATGTGCCAGCAGGCGACATTGGTGTAGGTGGTCGTGAGATAGGTTATATGTTTGGACAATACAAGAGATTAAGAAATGAATTTACCGGAGTTTTAACTGGGAAAGGTCGTAATTGGGGTGGTTCATTAATACGTCCAGAAGCCACTGGATATGGAACGGTTTACTTTGCTAAAGAAATGTTAGCAACTAAAGGAGACTCTTTTGCAGGCAAAACAGTGGTTATTTCCGGCTCTGGTAATGTAGCGCAATATGCTTGTGAAAAAGCCACTCAATTAGGTGGAAAGGTAATTACCATGTCTGATTCTAAAGGATACATTGTAGATCCTGCTGGTATTGATGCTGAGAAATTGGCTTGGATCATGGACTTAAAAAATAACAGAAGAGGAAGAATATCTGAGTATGCTGCTCAGTTCCCAGGTTCAACATTCCACGAAGGGAAAAGACCTTGGGGAGAAACGTGTGATATCGCGCTACCATGTGCAACACAAAATGAATTGAATGGTGATGAGGCTAAGGCTTTATTGTCAAATGGTTGTGTTTGTGTAGCAGAAGGCGCTAACATGCCATCCACACCGGAAGCTATTGCTGCTTTCCATGATGCCCATATTTTATTCTCACCTGGAAAGGCATCTAATGCTGGTGGCGTAGCTACTTCTGGTTTGGAAATGTCTCAAAATTCATTACGTTTATCTTGGACTTCTGAAGAAGTGGATGAAAAATTACACGGTATCATGGTGTCTATCCATGAAGCTTGTGTTGAATATGGTAAAGATGCTAACGGATATGTTGACTATGTTAAAGGAGCCAACATTGCTGGTTTTGTTAAAGTGGCAGATTCTATGATAGATCAGGGATTGGTATAAATCTCAATCATTATAAAAAAAAGCCCAATCAAAAAATTGATCGGGCTTTTTTTATTTATTAATAATATCCTCAACTGTTAATCGTCTTTAAAAAATTAACTTTGAAGGAACTGAAAACTCAAATATTATTCTGAATGCAAAACATCACCATTCGTATTATTCCCACTCCTGATATTTTAAATGCACTACCACTATTGATGCTTCTTAATAATGAAGAAACCAAGGAGGTTTTGAGTCAACGACTGATAGAAATGTCGACTCAAAATTATGAGTGCGTTGGCGTATATGATGAAACTGAATTAATTGGGATTGCCGGTTTATGGTTTCAAACGAGGCATTATAGTGGCCGAAGTATCGAGCCCGACCATGTCGTTATTTCAGAAGAATACAGAAATCAGGGGATTGGAAAGAAACTCTTTAGCTGGATAGATCAATATGCAAAAGAGAAAGGTTATGAAGCCGTAGAGTTAAATACTTATGTCCGTAACACGGCTTCACATAAGTTCTATTACAACGAAGGGTATGAAATCATGGGATTTCATTTTGTGAAAAGAATATCGTCATTAAAATGACACTTTAAAGTTGTGGTTACCAGATCTGTATTGTCCTAACACCTATCTTAGCCATCTATTTTTATAATTTTTTGAGTATAGCTATCCTTGCTGCGTTGAATGGATACTATGTAAGCGCCATTTGCCAGACCGTTGAATTGAATATACTTCTTATTTGCAATGTAAGATTCTAAAACAACTTGCCCTAATAGGTTATACAGCCTTACCGATTCATAAGGATTAATAATGAAAAGCGCTGTTGATTGTACTATCAATTCCAAATCATTTGGGTTATCGAATAACATACTATCTGTTTGCGGAATTTTAATTTTGGTCGAAATACAAGGTGTATAATCTTTGCAGCCCACCGAATCTTCTACAACGGCGTAATAATCACCCGGACATAGACTAGTTGGTTCAGCAATTGTGTTAGAGTCACATTTTAAAAAAACCACAATATTAATAGGTTCTATGCCACCCATTAAAGCCCTTGTAGATGCTTGTCCATCACACGAATTAGCATCACTATTTGACTCAGAAATGACTAATTCTGCTGTAAATATTGGAAACTCTAAAATATTTAAGCTCGTATCAAAAATATTCCCTAACGTGTCTTCAAAATGAAAGTGATAAACTCCAGGACACAAATTACCTTGTCCCCATCCACCAGAACCTCCATTCGATCCAATGGTTGAGGTTCCTGTGCTGTGGCTTACCTCTATTGGCGAATTATTATCGGTATCATAAAAAAAAGATATAGTCCCGTTACAAGAGCCTGCACCACAAGTATGGCTATGATCCGTAATTGAAATATCAAATTGTCCAAAAGAAATAAACTGGACTGCCAGTAGTAGAAGCAAAAAAATGTTTTTCTCAATCATTCTAGATGGCATAAAACTAAGACCGTGTAATTTTAGATTTTTTATGCAAGACACTAGAATGGCATTTAACGATTGACGCGGAAATCTTTAGGCTTCAGTAGCTGGGCCTCCAAAATTCATTGGAATACCACTATGTTGAGGGTTACTTTCTTTAATTTTACCGTGAATAGACTCAAATTTACTCACGTTTTCAGCTAAAGCTTTGACTAACTTTTTAGCATTGTCTGGTGTTAGAACAATTCTAGATTTTACTTTTCCTTTTGGAATACCAGGCATCAATTGAATAAAATCTATAATGAACTCGCTATGCGAATGAGTTATGATGGATAAGTTTGAATATAGACCATCAGCAATTTCTTCAGGTAATTCTATATTAATTTGGTTCTCTTTTTGATCACTCATAAAAATATTATTAAAAAAACGTCTCGGTAAACCGAGACGTTTTAAAATTAAATTTATTCTGATTCCTGAACTTCTTCAACCAAAATATCACTGTGTGATTCCTGGCTTCCAACAGACATGTTCTGGAATTCTCTAAATCCTGTTCCAGCTGGTATTTTATGGCCAACAATTACATTCTCTTTTAATCCAAGAAGGTAATCTTGCTTACCGTTTAACGCAGCTTCATTAAGAACCTTTGTTGTTTCCTGGAAGGAAGCAGCCGAAATAAAACTACGGGTCTGTAATGATGCTTTTGTAATACCTTGAAGCATTGGTTTCGCAGTTGCAGGAACCGCTTCGTAAGCTTCAATTAAAGCTTTATCTTTACGTTTCAACATGGTATTTTCATCACGCAATCTTCTTGCCGTAATGATTTCACCTGCTTTAACATTTTCAGAATCGCCAGATGCTGTCACAACCATTTTACCATAGAGCGCATTATTTTCTTCAAAGAAATCGGCTTTATGTATTGATTGTCCTTGCAAGAATTTAGTATCTCCTGGATCTTCAATATCAACTTTCAACATCATTTGACGAACAATAACCTCGAAATGCTTATCGTTAATTTTCACACCTTGTAAACGGTAGACTTCCTGAACCTCGTTCACTAGATATTCCTGAACGGCTGTAGGCCCTTTGATATTTAAAATATCTTTAGGAGTAATAGCACCGTCCGACAGAGATTGACCTGCTTTTACATAGTCATTTTCTTGAACTAAGATGTGCTTTGATAATGGAGCTAGATACTTTCGCTTCTCTCCTGTTCTAGACTCAACGATTACCTCTCTGTTACCCCGCTTAATTTTCCCGTAAGTTACAATACCATCAATCTCGGTAACCGTTGCTGGGTTAGATGGATTTCTTGCTTCGAACAGCTCAGTTACTCTCGGTAGACCACCTGTAATATCACCAGATTTACCAGAAACCCTTGGTATTTTCACTAAAATTTCACCTGGTTCGGCCTTTGCGCCATCACTCGTGATAATATGAGCGCCAACTGGTAAAGAAAATGATTTAATCACCTCCTTAGATTTAACATCAATCACTTTAATGGTTGGAGCAATTTTTTTGTTTCTTGTCTCAATAATGACCTTTTCAGTAAATCCAGTTTGTTCATCAATTTCCTCACGGAATGTTTCACCTTCATTGATGTGCTCAAATTCAATTTTACCTTTTACATCAGAGATAATAACCGCATTATACGGATCCCATGTACAAATAACATCACCTTTCTTGATCTTACGTTTTCCTTTCAATTCGAATTGTGAACCGTAAGGAATAATATGGGTTGAAAGCACTGAATTATTTTCTTCATCAATCACTTTTACTTCACCTGATCTACCAATCACAATTTCCACTTCTTTTCCTTCACTATCCTTTTTTGTAATGGTTTTAATGTCATCCATTTCTAGCTTACCAGTAAACTTAGCTCTAATAGAAGATTCATCTGCAATATTAGAGGCAGTACCCCCAACGTGGAATGTTCTTAAAGTTAACTGAGTACCTGGTTCACCAATTGATTGTGCAGCAATTACACCAACCGCATCTCCCTTTACAGCACTATTACTAGTAGATAGATTTCTACCATAACATTTAACACAAACACCTCGTTTCAATTCGCATGTCAAAACAGAACGAACCTCAACTTCTTCGATTTCAGCATCCTCAATTAATCTTGCATATTTTTCAGTGATTTCTTGGCCACCTTCAATGATTAATTCTCTTGTATCTGGATGCTTAATATCTACTACCGCAGTACGTCCTAAAATTCGATCATATAATGATTCTGCGATATCGTCATTCTTTTTTAACGCAGTTACTGTAATTCCTCTCAACGTACCACAATCATCTTCATTAATCACAACATCTTGCGCCACATCAACTAAACGACGTGTTAAGTAACCTGCATCTGCTGTTTTAAGTGCCGTATCAGCCAAACCTTTACGGGCACCGTGAGTAGAAATAAAGTAATCGAAAATAGTTAATCCTTCTTTAAAGTTAGATAAAATTGGGTTTTCGATAATATCTTGAGAAGATGCTCCGGACTTTTGAGGTTTCGCCATTAAGCCCCTCATTCCCGAGAGCTGGCGAATTTGTTCTTTAGACCCCCTTGCTCCTGAATCCATCATCATAAAGATAGAGTTAAACCCTTGTTGATCAGATTTAATTTTATCCATCAATCTGGACGTTAACCTAGTATTAGTATGTGTCCAAATATCAATGATTTGATTATAGCGTTCGTTATTAGTAATTAGACCCATATTATAGTTGGCCATTACTTCATCAACTTCAGTTTGTGCTACATCAACTAATTCTTCTTTTTCTTTTGGAATAATAACATCATCTAGAACGAATGATAATCCTCCAGAAAAAGCCATATTATAACCTACAGTCTTAATATCGTCTAAGAATTTTGCCGTTCTAGCTGAACCACATTTTTCTAATACCTTAGAAATAATATCTCTTAAGGCTTTTTTTGTTAGAATATCATCAACAAAACCGACTTGCTGTGGAACATATTCATTAAACATTACCCTTCCTGCAGTTGTTTCAATGATTTGAGGAGATACATCTCCATTATCATCCATAATGTCTAAACGCACTTTAATTTGCGCATGGATATCTAACTTTTCTTCATTAATGGCAATGTTTACTTCTTCTGCTGAATAAAAAGTACCACCTTGCCCTTTCACAACAAAGTCCTTAGTGCTTTTTCTCAGTTTAGTCATATAATACAGTCCTAATACCATATCTTGAGAAGGTACTGTTATAGGAGCTCCATTAGCTGAGTTACGAATGTTATGAGAAGACAACATTAACAACTGCGCTTCTAGAATTGCCGCATTACCAAGTGGTAAATGAACCGCCATTTGGTCACCATCAAAATCGGCGTTAAATGCTGTACAAACTAACGGGTGCAATCTAATCGCTTTTCCTTCAATTAATTTTGGTTGAAAAGCTTGTATACCTAGTCTGTGAAGCGTTGGGGCTCTGTTTAAAAGCACTGGATGTCCTTTCAATACGTTCTCTAAAATATCCCAAACAACTGCTTCTTTTTTATCAACTATTTTCTTTGCAGACTTTACGGTTTTTACGATACCTCTTTCAATCAGTTTTCTGATAATAAATGGCTTGTAAAGTTCTGCCGCCATATCCTTAGGTAAACCACATTCATGTAGTTTCAAATTTGGTCCGACAACAATTACAGAACGTGCTGAATAATCGACACGTTTTCCTAATAAGTTTTGACGAAAACGACCTTGTTTACCTTTTAATGAATCTGACAATGACTTTAAAGGACGATTCGACTCTGTTTTAACCGCTGAAGATTTTCTTGAGTTATCAAATAAAGAATCTACAGACTCCTGCAACATCCTCTTTTCGTTTCTCAAAATAACCTCAGGTGCCTTTATTTCCAACAATCGCTTTAGACGATTATTTCTTATAATCACTCTTCGGTATAAATCATTCAAATCTGAAGTTGCGAAACGGCCACCATCTAAAGGTACTAATGGACGTAATTCAGGTGGAATAACTGGCACCACTTTTACGATCATCCATTCAGGCTTATTAGCCACTCTAGTATGCGATTCTCTCAATGATTCAACAACCTGCAGACGCTTTAAAGCTTCTTTTTTACGTTGTTGAGAAGTTTCAGTATTTGCACTGTGTCTCAAGTCAAATGATAAAGAATCAAGATCTAATCTTTGTAACAAATCATGGAGGGCTTCTGCTCCCATTTTTGCAATAAATTTATTAGGATCTGAATCCTCAAGATATTGATTTTCCTTTGGTAATTCATCAATAATATCAAGGTATTCCTCTTCTGTTAAGAAATCCATATATTCTAATGATTCACCATCTTGTCTTTCTGCTATACCTTTTTGAATGACTACATATCTCTCATAGTAAATGATTTGATCTAGCTTTTTAGTTGGTAAACCTAAAAGGTAGCCAATTTTATTAGGCAATGATCTGAAATACCAAATATGGGCAACAGGAACCACTAATGAAATGTGTCCCATTCGCTCTCTTCGAACTTTCTTTTCTGTGACTTCAACACCACAACGGTCGCAAACAATTCCTTTATAACGGATACGTTTATATTTACCACAATGGCATTCATAATCTTTAACAGGTCCAAAAATACGCTCGCAAAATAAACCATCTCTTTCTGGTTTATAAGTACGATAATTTATCGTTTCAGGCTTTAATACTTCTCCAAACGATCTTTCTAAGATTTGCTCAGGAGAGGCTAAACTAATTGTAATTTTATCAAAATTACTTCTGGTTTGTGTTTCTTTTCTGTAAGCCATGTTAATTTTTTTTTATTAATAAATTCTTAAATTAGTCTAAGGTGATGTTTAATCCTAAACCTGCCAGTTCATTTAACAATACGTTAAATGATTCTGGAATACCAGGTTCTTGGAAAGGCTCTCCTTTTACAATTGATTCATAAGCTTTCGCTCTACCAATGACGTCATCTGACTTTATGGTCAAAATCTCTCTTAAGATATTAGATGCACCATATGCCTCTAACGCCCAAACTTCCATTTCACCAAAACGTTGACCACCAAACTGTGCCTTACCACCCAATGGTTGTTGCGTAATTAATGAATAAGGGCCAATTGATCGAGCATGCATCTTATCGTCCACCATGTGGCCTAATTTAAGCATGTAAATAACCCCAACCGTAGCTGGTTGGTCGAATGTTTTACCAGTTCCACCATCAATTAAATGTGTTTTTCCAAATCTTGGCACCCCAGCCTTATCGGTAAACTCATTAATCTCTGGAATAGAAGCACCATCAAAAATTGGAGTAGCAAATTTCACACCCAGTTTTTCTCCAGCCCATCCCAAAACAGTTTCATAGATCTGACCTAAGTTCATACGAGATGGTACACCTAGCGGATTTAATACAATATCAACAGGTGTTCCATCATCTAAGAAAGGCATGTCTTCTTGTCTAACAATATTGGCAACAATACCCTTGTTACCATGACGTCCTGCCATCTTATCACCTACCTTTAGTTTACGCTTTTTAGCAACATAAACTTTGGCCATTTTTACAATTCCATTTGGTAATTCGTCACCAACTGCTATTTGGAATTTCTTTCTTTTGAAAATTCCTAATAAGTCGTTTGCTTTAATATTGTAATTATGGAGCACACGTTGAATCAATTTATTTACGTGCTCATCTTTTGTCCAATCATATGGACTTACGATAGAAAAGTCGACCGTTAATAGGTTCTTCTCAGAAAATTTGATCCCCTTTTTAAGAATTTCTTCTTTAAAGTTATTGAAAACACCATTTGATTTATGACCATCAAGGATGTTTAATAACTTACCAATCAATTCTAGCTTTAAAGTTGCCGCTTCCTTATCGTATTCAGCATCTAATTCGGCTAATATTGGTTTATCTTTCGCTTTTTGCTTTCTGTCTTTAATTGCTCTTGAAAACAACTTTTTGTCAATTACAACGCCTCTTAAAGATGGCGAAGCCTTCAAAGATGCATCTTTAACATCACCTGCTTTGTCTCCAAAGATAGCACGTAATAATTTTTCTTCTGGCGAAGGATCAGTTTCACCTTTTGGTGTAATTTTTCCAATTAAAATATCACCTTCTCTAATTTCAGCACCAACTCTAATGATACCGTTCTCATCTAAATCTTTTGTAGCTTCTTCTGATACGTTTGGAATATCTGCTGTCAATTCTTCAATACCTCTTTTAGTATCTCTAACATCAACTGAATATTCATCAATATGAACAGATGTAAAAATATCATCTCTTACCACTTTTTCAGATATCACAATGGCATCCTCAAAGTTATACCCTTTCCAAGGCATAAAAGCTACCTTTAAATTCTGTCCTAGCGCTAATTCTCCAGCTTGAGTTGCAAATCCCTCACAAAGGACCTGATCTTTATGAACCCGTTGCCCTTTTTCAACAATTGGACGCAAGTTCATTGATGTACTTTGATTCGTCTTTTGAAACTTTACCAGATTATATGACTTAACATCTCCTTCAAAACTGACCAATCTATCTTCATCAGATAAATCATATCTAATTTTAATTTCATTAGCGTCAACATACTCTACAACGCCATCACCTTCTGCATTGATTAATACTCTTGAATCTCTGGCCACTAGTTTTTCTATACCAGTACCAACTATTGGTGAATTAGGTTTTAAAAGTGGTACAGCTTGACGTTGCATGTTAGACCCCATCAAGGCACGGTTGGCATCATCATGTTCTAAAAATGGAATAGAAGATGCGGCGATTGAAGCAATTTGGTTTGAACCAACATCCATCAAGTCAATTTGCTTAGGCTCAATAACTGGGAAATCACCCTCTAACCTTGCTTTGATTCTATCTCCTTGAAAACTTCCGTTTTTATCTAAGTTTTTATCTGCCTGGGCAATCATTTTACCTTCCTCTTCTTCTGCACTTAAATAAATTGGTGCTGCTGAGGCATCAACTTTACCATTTTGAACTTGCCAATACGGTGTTTCGATAAAGCCAAGGTTATTAATTTTCGCGTAAACACATAAAGAAGAAATCAAACCAATATTAGGTCCCTCAGGTGTTTCAATTGTACATAATCTACCATAGTGCGTATAGTGAACATCACGTACCTCGAAACCTGCTCTTTCTCTTGATAAACCTCCTGGTCCAAGAGCAGACAATCTTCTTTTGTGAGTTACCTCAGATAACGGATTCGTTTGATCCATGAATTGAGATAACTGGTTTGTTCCAAAAAATGAGTTAATAACAGAAGATAAAGTTTTCGCATTGATCAAGTCAATTGGTGTGAAGACTTCATTATCTCTTACATTCATTCTTTCACGTATGGTTCTAGCCATTCTTGCTAAACCAACACCGAATTGGTTATTCAATTGCTCACCAACTGTTCTAACACGTCTGTTTGATAAGTGATCAATATCGTCAATTTCGGCTTTAGAGTTAATTAACTCAATTAAATATTTGATGATTAGGATAATATCATCTTTCGTCAATACTTTTTGATCAATAGATGTATCTAATCCTAACTTTTTATTAATTCTATAACGACCTACCTCACCTAAATCATATCTTGTATCTGAGAAGAATAGCTTATCAAATACATTTCTGGCTGTTTCAAAATCAGGTGGTTCAGCGTTTCTTAGTTGTCTATAGATATGTTCAACCGCTTCTTTTTGAGAGTTAGACGTATCTTTTTGAAGTGTATTGTAAATAATAGCATAGTCTGCAGAATTTACATCTTCTTTGTGCAAAATAACTGTTTTAGTATTTGCATCAAGGATCATATCAATATGCTCTTCTTCTAAAATCGTTTCACGATCTAAAATCACTTCGTTTCTTTCGATAGATACAACCTCTCCTGTATCTTCATCTACGAAATCTTCAATCCAAGTTTTTAAAACTCTCGCAGCTAACTTTCTACCTAAAATCTTTTTTAATCCTGTTTTAGTAACTTTTACTTCATCAGCAAGATCAAAAATTTCTAAAATATCTTTATCACTTTCATAACCAATTGCTCTGAACAATGTAGTTACTGGTAATTTTTTCTTTCGATCGATATACGCATACATCACACTGTTAATGTCAGTCGCAAATTCAATCCATGATCCCTTAAAAGGAATAATTCTTGCAGAGTATAATTTTGTTCCATTGGCGTGACGGCTATGTCCAAAAAACACACCCGGTGAACGGTGTAATTGAGAAACAATGACACGTTCAGCACCATTAACCACAAAAGAACCCTTTGGGGTCATATATGGAATAGTACCTAAATAAACATCCTGAACAATTGTTTCAAAATCTTCATGTTCCGGATCTGTACAATATAACTTTAGTTTAGCCTTTAATGGCACACTGTATGTTAAACCTCTATCAATACATTCTTCGATTGTGTATCTAGGAGGATCAATAAAATAATCTAAAAACTCAAGTACAAATTGGTTTCTAGTATCTGTAATTGGAAAATTTTCAGAGAATACCTTGTGAAGGCCTTCCTCGTTTTTATTTTCAGGGGTTGTTTCCAACTGAAAGAATTTACGGAAAGATTCTAATTGAATATCTAAGAAATCCGGATATTGGAACTTAGTAGATAAGCTAGAAAAATCAACTCTTTCAGTAATATTATTGTTTTTTACCACGGCTTAGTATTTTAAAGTTATGTATACTTATTTAAAATAAGCTTTTCTGTATTTAAAGTGCTGAAAAACACACGTTTTATTCGAATTTCACTACTTATAAAAAAGTACTGAAATTATAAAACAGGATTAGGCACATGCCCGAAAGCAGTGCCTAACCTGTCAATTTATTGAAATGTATTATTTAACTTCAACTTCAGCTCCCGCCTCTTCTAATGAAGATTTAAGTCCTTCAGCTTCGTCTTTTGCTACACCTTCTTTAATTGTTGTTGGTGCACCATCTACCATTTCTTTTGCTTCTTTCAGTCCTAAACCAGTTAATTCCTTAACCAATTTTACTACTGCTAACTTTGATCCACCAGCAGCTTTTAAGATTACATCAAACTCTGTTTGAGCTTCAGCAGCTTCACCACCTCCAGCAGCTCCACCAGCAGCAACCGCTACTGCAGCAGCAGCAGGCTCAATTCCGTGTTCATCTTTTAAAATGTTAGCTAGTTCGTTAACTTCTTTTACTGTTAAGCTTACTAATTGTTCAGCAAATTCTTTTAAATCAGCCATTTCTATTTGTTTTTGTTATTTGTTAATAATTAAATAATTTACCCTCTTTCTTCAAGGGTTTTTAAAATTCCTGCTAGTTTGCTACCACTAGACTTAAGTCCAGAAATAACGTTTTTAGCAGGGGATTGAAGTAATCCAACGATTTCTCCGATAAGCTCTTCTTTACTCTTAATTGACTCTAAGAAATCTAATGATTCGTCTCCGACATAGATTGCTTCTTCAATATAAGCAGCTTTAAGAATAGGTTTATCATTCTTTTTTCTGAAATCTTTTATCAATTTTGCAGGTGCATTACCAACCTCTGAAAACATAACTGAAGTAGGACCAGCTAGTACGCCATATAGCTCACTGTAGTCTTTATCTTCAATTCTTTCTAATGCTTTTTGAAGTAAAGTGTTTTTAACCACTTTAAGTTCAATGTTATTATTGAAGCATTTTCTTCTTAACTCATTAGTTTTTTCTACGGTTAGTGCAGCTGTATCTGCTAAATAAAATACGCCAGAATCAGACAATTTCGCTGATAAATCTTCAATGTACTTTGATTTTTCGTCTTTAGTCATCTTCTAAATGTATTAAGCGTTAGCAATAGATTTTGTGTCGATTTTGATACTAGGGCTCATAGTTGAACTCATAGATACACTCTTCAGATAAACCCCTTTAGCGGCAGCTGGTTTCAATTTAATGATAGACTGCAGTAATTCGTTTGCATTATCTAAAATCTTATCCGATTCAAAAGATACTTTTGCAACGGCAGAATGCACATTACCGAATTTGTCAACTCTAAAATCAATTTTACCTGCTTTCACTTCAGCAACAGCTTTCCCTATATCCATAGTAACAGTACCAGTTTTAGGGTTCGGCATTAAACCTCTCGGTCCTAATACTCTACCCAAAGCACCGACTTTACCCATTACAGATGGCATAGTAACAATCACGTCAACGTCAGTCCATCCGCCTTTAATTTTAGCGATATAGTCATCTAAACCAACGTGATCTGCTCCAGCTTCTTTAGCTTCAGCTTCTTTATCTGGTGTACAAAGCACCAAAACTTTCACATTTTTTCCAGTTCCATGCGGTAAACTCACGGTTCCTCTAACCATTTGGTTAGATTTACGTGGATCAACCCCTAGTCTAACACACAAATCAACAGAAGCGTCGAATTTTGTAGTTGTGATCTCCTTAACTAAGCTTGAAGCTTCAGTTAAAGAATAAGATTTTTCTTGGTCAATTTTCGCCAAGATTTCTTTTCTCTTTTTACTTACTCTAGCCATTTTTCTTAATTAAGTTGTTCAGGAGCAGTTCCTCCCTTTACGTTAAGACCCATACTTCTTGCAGTTCCTGCAACCATCATCATAGCAGAATCAATTTTGAAGCAATTCATATCTTGAATTTTATCTTCAGCAATTACTCTGATTTGATCCCATGAAACAGACCCTACTTTTTGTTTGTTAGATTCTGGAGAACCTTTTTTCAATTTAGCAGCTTCTAATAATTGAACAGCTGCTGGTGGAGTTTTAATTACAAATTCAAAGGATTTATCACCATAAACGGTAATAACAACTGGTAATACTTTCCCTGCCTTATCCTGAGTTCTAGCATTAAATTGCTTACAGAACTCCATGATATTAACTCCTTTTGCACCTAATGCAGGTCCAACTGGAGGGGAAGGGTTAGCGGCACCACCTCTAATTTGTAGCTTGATTAATCCATCTACTTGTTTTGCCATTTTGCTTGTTTTGTGTAGTAAAACGTGCCTTATAATTAATGGGAAGCATTTATTACATTACAGCACTCCTACGGTTATAAAAATTTTTATTCTTTTTCAACTTGCATGTAATTCAATTCTAAAGGTGTTTTACGACCAAATATTTTTACCATTACTTGCAATTTCTTTTTCTCTTCGTTTATATCTTCAATTACACCTGTAAAGCCATTGAATGGTCCGTCAATTACCTTAATGGTTTCTCCAACCACATATGGTACATTCATCTCTTCTTCCTGAACAGACATTTCATCAACCTTACCTAAAATTCTATTGACTTCATTTGTTCTTAATGGCATTGGATCGCCTCCTTTAACACCACTCATGAATCCCATCACATCTGGAACACTTTTTATAATATGGACAACTTCTCCTTGAAGAGCTGCCTCAATTAATATATAGCCAGGGAAAAAGTTTTTTTCTTTACTGATTTTTTTCCCATTTCTAATTTGGTAGACTTTTTCAGTTGGCACTAATACATCACCAACTAAGCTTTCTATATTGTGACGTTTGATTTCCATCACAATATTTTCACGAACTTTTTTTTCTTTACCGCCAACAGCACGAACAACGTACCAACGTTTTTTAATTTCCGCCATTTTTGATTAATTAATTAATCCAACCATTTTATAAAAGAATCCCATAACACCTGCCCACATGTTATCGATATTGATGCCGAACACATAATCCATTACGAAAATGGACAAGGCGAATATCAAAGATGCGACCAATACAACAATTGAGGTACTTTGTAATTCGTTCCAAGTTGGCCATGTTACCTTATGTATTAACTCTTGGTATGATTCTTCAATATAGGTTATAATTTTTGCCACTTTTAATCAGTTTTAATTCATTATTCAAAACAAACCCTAGCAGTTTATTTTTTCTTAAGGTAAAAGTCAATTTAAACTCTTACATATCAATTAAATACAATATCCTAAAGTCAGGAATATCAATATTTAGCACTATTTGCACGGGCGGAAGGATTCGAACCCTCATCAACGGTGTTGGAGACCGGCATTCTACCATTGAACTACGCCCGTATAAAGCTAAAAAGAGAGAGAAGTAAAAAACTCCTCTCTTCAGTACTTAGCTATATTTTGTAGTTACTCTATAATTTCAGTAATCTGTCCAGCTCCAACCGTTCTACCACCTTCTCTAATTGCGAATCTTAGCCCTTTGTTAACAGCTACAGGTACAATTAAATTTACAGTAATAGAAACATTATCACCAGGCATTACCATTTCTCTTCCTTCTTCAAGGATAATTTCACCAGTAACGTCAGTTGTTCTTAAGTAGAATTGTGGTCTATATTTGTTATGGAATGGTGTGTGTCTTCCACCTTCTTCCTTTTTCAATACATAAACCTCAGCTTTTACTTTAGTATGTGGTGTTATAGAACCAGGTTTAGCGATAACCATTCCTCTTCTAATAGCTGATTTTTCAATCCCTCTTAAAAGTAAACCAACATTATCACCAGCTTCACCTCTATCTAAGATTTTTCTAAACATCTCAACACCAGTAATAGTTGACTTTAATTTTTCGTCACCCATTCCTAAGATATCAACTTCATCACCTGTATTAATTACACCTGATTCAATTCTACCTGTTGCAACAGTTCCACGACCAGTAATTGAAAATACATCTTCAACCGGCATTAAGAAATCTTTATCAACGTCTCTTGGAGGTAATTCAATCCAAGTATCAACAGCTTCCATTAATTCCATAATTTTTGGAACCCAGTTATCATCTCCATTTAATCCACCTAAAGCAGATCCTTGAATGATTGGTGTGTTATCACCATCATATTCATAGAACGATAACAAATCTCTGATTTCCATCTCAACTAACTCTAACAATTCCTCATCATCAACCATATCCACTTTATTCATGAATACAACCATTCTTGGAACACCTACCTGACGACCTAATAAGATGTGCTCTCTTGTTTGAGGCATAGGACCATCAGTTGCAGCCACCACTAAAATAGCACCATCCATTTGAGCAGCACCAGTTACCATGTTCTTAACGTAATCGGCGTGACCTGGACAATCTACGTGAGCGTAGTGTCTGTTTGCAGTTGCATATTCAACGTGAGATGTATTAATTGTAATACCTCTTTCTTTCTCCTCTGGAGCATTATCGATTGTATCGAAATCTCTTTGCTCAGATAATCCGGCATTAGCTAAAACTGTTGTAATTGCAGCAGTTAAAGTAGTTTTACCGTGATCTACGTGACCAATTGTACCAATGTTTACGTGTGGTTTCGAACGGTCAAATTTTTCCTTAGCCATAATCTAGTTTATTATTTATTTATCAATTTTTACAAATACAAAAACACACTTCATAAAGTGTGCAACTCTCCCAACGAGTCAATTTTAGCCTATCTCAAGGCGGGTATGAGTAAAACTACTCACATATATCATCATTCTCTCCTCCATCTTTGACACTTTGAGCCAATGACGGGAATTGAACCCGTGGCCTCTTCCTTACCAAGGAAACGCTCTACCCCTGAGCTACACCGGCACTACGTTTTTCAATAGTTTTGAGCGGGAGACGAGACTCGAACTCGCGACCCTCAGCTTGGAAGGCTGACGCTCTACCAACTGAGCTACTCCCGCTTATATTATTCAAAGTATTATCTGCTATAGGTTCCAAACTAATTTACTATTTTAATTTAAGTGGGGAGAGCAGGATTCGAACCTACGAAGACATAAGTCAGCAGAGTTACAGTCTGCCCCAGTTGGCCGCTTTGGTATCTCCCCAAAAAAATAAAAATAAACAGAGCCTCTGGAGGGACTCGAACCCACGACCTGCTGATTACAAATCAGCTGCTCTAGCCAGCTGAGCTACAGAGGCAAAAACTTTGTTTACAATTTTATTAAAAGAACGTAAAAAAACAACTCCCGCCTTAAAACGGGAGTGCAAATATATATGATATTTTTTTATTAAAAACTTTTTTTTAATTTTTTTTTGTTTTTTTTTACGTGCCTAACATTTTCTTCTTAAGGTTAGCATCAGCGGGTTCATTGCATAACCAAATACCGAATAATGCTTTCTTAAATTCTAGACCAGGAATGACAACCAAGGTCTTACTATTTTTCTTTAGATATGTTCCTTTACCTGGGATATATTCCAAATCAAAAACATCTCCTTTTTCAATAGCTCCTGCAAATCCTTTATTTATTAAGTCGTCGATTTTTGACTCAATACTTTTTGTATTTCCTTTTGTTGATTTTTTAAATCCCTCTCGAATGGCTTCCTCCATGTTTTCGCGGTTGACCATGCTCGAAATAACTCTCATTTTAATAGACATTAGATTGTCAGCACTAATAATTTCACCTGCATTAGATGATCTTTTTTCTACATAGAGTGCACCTATATACAGATCAAGAAACATTTTTTCTCTTACTCCGGCGCCATTTAATTTCAGGTACTTATCGTTTACCTTAACAATGTTAGGGATAATAATTCCATTTACTTTAGTGCCACCTGTTTGCGCCACAAGTGACATTCCAAGAAACAATGTGAAGGTTAGTGCAATTGTTTTCATAATCATTTTTTCTGTTCAATATTCAAGTTTCGTGCCAATTCAGCGTTATGTTGCAATTAACTTCTCTTTGTGTTTCCTCACTTGCTTCTTAAGTGCGTCAACTGCAAGTATTGTTGCTTCCTCAAAAGTTTTACATTGCTTTTTTGCAAACAACTCTTTACCAGGCACTGCAATCTTTATTTCAGCCACTTTATTTTCTTTTTCAGTAGATCTATCAAGCTTTAAAAATACCTCTCCAATAACAATATGATCAAATATTTGCTCTAACTTTTGAACTTTCTCCGTTACAAAATCAACTAATTTTCTATCCACATCAAAATGAACTGCTTCAATTTTTAAATCCATAATTATCTAATTTTAATTGCCTCCGCGAGGATGGGCTGTTTTGTAAATATTTTTTATTTGTTTAAAAGAGTTGTGCGTGTAAACTTGTGTTGCTACTAAATCAGTATGCCCTAATATACTTTTAATGGCTTCTAATGAAGCACCGTTATTTAACATATGGGTAGCGAACGTATGCCTTAATACATGCGGACTCCTTTTTTTAAGGTTGGTAACTTTACTAAGATAATAATTTACTTTACTGTAAACAAACTTTGATTCCAATTTTTTTCCCTTGTTAGTTATTATTAAGTGTTGTGAATTATTAGGTATTCGTTTACGCAAATTAATATAGTTATTAATCAACAAATTCAAGGATTGAGGTATTGGAATAATTCGTTCTTTATTTCTCTTTCCAAGTACTTTTATTTGATTATTTGTAACCTGATTTAGTTTAAGGTTTATTAGTTCTGACAGACGGATTCCCGTCTGATAAAATAGCTCAAGAATCAACTCATCTCTTGTGTTGGTATAATCATCTTCAAAATCATTAAATATGCTACTATCCCATAATTGATTTTCAGGTACAAATTGGGGCAACTGCTTCTTTTGCCTTAATCCCTGAATTTTAGCCATTGGGTTAATCTCAATACTGCCGTTTCGTTTTAGAAATTTGAAGAATGTTTTTAAACATGATAGCTTGCGATTAATGGTAGTATTTTCATGGCCTTCTTCTACCAAATAAACACGATAGGATCGTATATCTCTGAAATGAATATCTGTTAAACCAGAATCAGACAATCCAAAATATCCATAAAATTGTTCAATATCCTTCTTATACGCAATTACGGTATGGGATGAGAAGCGTTTTTCAAACGACAAATAATGAAGAAATTGATCAAGCATATCAAAAAAAAGGTGTAAACATAGTTTACACCTTTTTTACGTATATTTTTATAAAAAGTTACAGCTCAGCTTGCTGTAATCTTTGCTTATATGCGGCTTTTAATCTCATTTGTCTATTTTCGACAGAAGGCTTAGTAAATTGCTTTCTTTCTCTTAGCTGACGCATGGTACCTGTTTTTTCAAACTTTTTCTTGTACTTCTTAAGCGCTCGGTCTATATTTTCTCCTTCTTTAATCGGAATAATTAGCATATTGTAATTTTTAAAATTCTAAATTGGACGGCAAATGTAAAACAAAAAAACTTTTTAACAAAAGGATTTGAATTTTATTTAAGAATTTCTCTCGAAATAACTAATTTTTGTATTTCTGAAGTTCCTTCGCCTATCGTGCAAAGCTTAGAATCCCTGTAAAATTTCTCAACTGGAAAATCTTTGGTATAACCATATCCTCCGAATATTTGTACAGCTTCAGTAGAAACAGAAACCGCCACTTCAGAGGTATAGTATTTTGCCATTGCTGACTCTTTGGTTAATTTTTCATGACGATTTTTTAAATCGGCAGCTTGATAAAGTAATAACTCAGCTGCCTCAATCTCAGTTGCCATATCGGCTAACTTGAAAGCAATGGCTTGAAATTCAGAAATTGGTTTACCAAATTGCTCGCGTTCTTTTGAATATTGCAAGGCTGCTTTATATGCACCCTGCGCAATACCTAATCCAAGCGCACCAATAGATATTCTTCCACCATCAAGGATTTGCATAGCCTGGATAAATCCTTCGCCTTCTTTTCCTATAAGCTGATCATTATGAACACGACAATTATTAAAAATTAATTCTGCAGTTTCTGAGGCTCTCATCCCCAATTTATTCTCCTTCTTTCCAGATGTGAAACCTGGTGTTCCTTTTTCAATAATAAACGCCGACATTCCTCTGGAATCGCCTTTCTCTCCTGTCCTTACAATTACAACTGCAACATCTCCAGATATAGCATGCGTAATAAAGTTTTTTGAGCCGTTAATCACCCAATAATCTCCATCCTTAACCGCTACTGTATTCATTCCTCCTGCATCAGACCCAGTACCTGTCTCGGTTAAGCCCCATGCACCAATCCACTCTCCAGTCGCTAATTTAGGCAAATACTTCTTTTTTTGCGCTTCATTTGCGTGGTATAAGATGTGACCTGTACACAATGAATTATGTGCTGCAACTGATAAGCCAATTGATCCGCAAACCTGAGAAATTTCTGAAACCACAGTAATGTACTCATCATATCCAAATCCACTTCCGCCATATTCTGTAGGCACAAGAATTCCCATTAAACCAAGATTTCCTAACTTTCTAAATAATTCTACTGGGAAAAATTGTGCCTCATCCCACTCCATCATTTTTGGTCTAATCTCTTTTTGTGCGAAGTCGCGCACCATTTGCGCAATCATGGTTTGATTTTCGTTGTGGCTGAAGTTCATTTGAATGTCGTTTTTAATAGTGCACAAAATTACTAATATTTTCTGAGAATTCTAGTAGTTGTTCTCTTCCATTTAGAAAAGTCAACTCAATTAAAAAATCAAACCCTACAACATTGGCTTTTTGACGTTTTATTAATTCTGCAGCAGCCGAAGCAGAACCCCCTGTTGCCAGTAAATCATCATGAATCAAAATATTTTGATTTGGTTTAACAGCATCAATGTGCATTTCAATTTCTGCTGAACCATATTCAAGATCATATTGATAAGACACTGTTTTATACGGTAATTTACCCTTTTTCCTTATGAGTATAAATGGGACACCTAGTGCTAAAGCCAAAGGCACCCCTATTAAAAAACCCCTGCTTTCAATACCAGCGATTCCTTGAATATGCTTATCCTTATATTTTAAGGCAAGTTCACTTACAATTCTATTTACAAGATTATGATCCTGAAAAACTGGTGTAATATCTTTAAAGTTAATACCTGTCTTAGGAAAGTCTGGTACATTTCTAACTGCCTTTTTAAAAAGTATTGTCGTGTCTTTCATTTATTCAAGGTAAGGCTTCAATCGCTTAATATCAAATTCTGTAAAAGCTTCTTGAAGCATTAAAATATCCCAAAATTTATCTGTTATTTTTTTGTCGGGCAAACCCACTATAAATTGACTTTGCTTCCAATTTAAATAAGGATGATTCTTTAATTGGTTGAAGTCAGATGTGCTGACATTAATCTTTTTTATCAAACTACTATCTACTTTTATCTGATTTTCGATACGCTTAAAATTTTCATCTGTCATACCATAGACTTCTTTAATCTGATCGATCTTATAGTACCCTCCCAACTGATTTCTAAATTCAATAATTTTATTAGCATAGAACGACCCAATTCCATTGACTGTCTCTAATGTGCTTTTATCGGCACCATTCAATTCAACAGTATGAATTGGTTTTTCACTATTCAAAACTTCTTCTATAATTACACTATCGAATTGCAGAAACGGTTCCATTTCTTTATATTTTCTAGCATTAATGACGTAACAATTCTTGATATCTTCTTTGGATTTAAAACCATTAATTTGTTTTTTAAAATTAAGAATAACTTGGCTTTGTTTCTCTGAAAAGCCAATCCTTTCCCAATCTGACTTTTTATAATGGTTTGGGTCAAACTTCTTGTATACAATTTTTAATTTCCTATCTTTTTTCTCCGGTTCATCCTTTCTATAATTTCCATCAGAATGGATGTAATCTAAACTCGTGGTATCTGAAACAAATACATCTATAAATGTGGCTTGATGAGGTCTATTCAAAAGCACAAGTAATACAACAATTATTAGGCTCAATACAGCAGCTCCGACCTTTTCAGCTTTGCTAAAATTAAACCTCCTTTTCAAGACTATACCTTTAGACTTCTCACTTTATCCATAAATTTGGCTAATTCTTCACGGACTTTTGGAGCTAATAAAAATAATCCGACCATATTTGGAACCAGCATAGCAAAAATCATGGCATCTGAAAAATCGATAACGGATTGCAATTGAGAAGCGGCACCAACTATGACAAATAAGCAAAACAATAGCTTGTAAGCATACTCAATATTTTTACCTCTTCCAAACAAAAAAGACCAGGCCTGATAACCATAATAAGACCATGATATCATTGTTGAAAATGCAAATAAAACAACCGCTACCGTTAAAACCCAAGGAAACCAAAAAATATTGGACTCAAAAGCTTTTGAAGTTACCTGTACACCTTCTGTTACTTTTTGACCGTAAGTCATTATTTCACCATCTCCATTGGATATAATCAGTACCAATGCAGTCATAGTACAAACCAATACGGTATCTATAAATGGCTCGAGCAGAGCCACTAACCCTTCACTGGCTGCATATTTGGTTTTTACTGCAGAATGAGCAATGGACGCAGATCCAATACCAGCCTCATTTGAAAACGCAGCTCTTCTAAATCCTTGAATCAAAACACCAATTGTTCCACCAACTATTCCATAGCCAGTGAACGCTCCTGAAAAGATCTCTCCAAACGCACTAGGTATCTCTGAAAAATGCATCCCTAAAATAACTAAGGAGGCAACAACATATATGACTACCATAAATGGCACAATTTTATCCGTCACTTTTGCTATTTTTTTTATCCCGCCAATAATCACTATACCAACAAAAACTGCCATAATTAATCCAAAAACCCATCCGTTTCCATAAAGCGGATTTAGTACTGCATTTTCAGTAAAATCTGATGTAGAAACTAACATCTCACTCCCATCCATTTCGAGTCTTATCTCATCTGCATCAGCAGCATTTACTTTTGTGTCGATTGTTTTAGGAATAGCGGCAACAATTGTTTCACCGATAAAACTTGACAGGTCAGCTTTTTGATCAATTCCAATACCACTGGAAACTACTAGCATTGAATCCTTAAGGAATTCTTTTGTCGCTTTCGAAATACTTTCTGCTTCAACTGAATAGAATATTGAATCTTTTGATACAGCAGTTATAACTCGTTCTTCACTTTCAAAAAAATTATACTTTACTTTTTCCCCGATAAGGTCATTTAAATTACTCACTTCTGCAACATCAGATTGCATGCGATACTCTAACATAGCAAATGCTTGATTGGATTGGAACATATTTCCTCCGCCGAATGACCCACCTATACACATAATTGCAAAAATAATTGCTAAAACCTGACCTAGTTTTGCCATTTTCTTAGCTTTTAATCCTTTTTTAAGGTAGTACATTGGTCCTCCAAAAACTTTACCATCTTCATCAATTTCTCGATACTTAACCCCTAATGTACACTCTACAAATTTTGATGCCATACCAATTAGACCTGCTATAATCATCCAAAATGTTGCGCCTGGTCCTCCAATGGATATGGCTACTGCAACACCTGCAATATTACCTAAACCAACCGTTGCTGACAATGCAGCAGTTAAAGCTTGAAAATGGGACACCTCACCATGATGCCCTTCAACAGCAATGGTTTCTATAGCATCTCCCCCAGGAGTTGGGTCTCCAGCCATTTCAAGAGATTCATGGTGATCAAATTTATCATACTTTCCTCTAACGATATTGACTGATGTTTTAAACCCTCTAATATTGATAAACTTAAAATAAAAGGTGAAAAATAATGCCCCAAAAATAAGTACGATTAGAACCCACGGCACATTAAGATTATTAGAAAATGGAATTTCATAGAAAATCAAATCAACAAACCATTTTGTTGCTTTTCCAAACGTTTCATCTATTTTTTGGTCAAGCCCTTTTTCTTGAGCTGATAAAAGAAATGGCAATAGACCAAATAGTGTGAGCGAAAGTTTTTTTAGCATAATATTGATGATTTTTCTGTGATAAACAAATATAAAAATTTTAATTGTCTATCCTAATTTTTCAGACAGGCCAGAGCTTCTTCGAACTTCTTAGGATTATAACCTAAATCATTCTTTGCCTTATCGATATTGAACCCCGTTTTCGGAGGTCTTTTTGCTGCCTGGTTAAGCGTATTTGATTCTATAGGAGATACATTAGTAAAATCTAAATTGAAAAACTTTGCAACTCTTTTGACTAATTCGAAAATAGAAAAAGTTTCAGGCCCAGAAATATGATAAATTCCCATTGCGTTTTGCTTTGCACTTTGCAAACAAGCCCATGCCAAATCATCAGCCCATGTTGGAGCCCTGAATTGATCATCCACAATTGTCAGAGGATCGCCTTTTTCAAGGGCAGATTTGGCCCAAAGCACAATATTAGATCTGCTTAAATTCTCACCTTCGCCAAACACAATAATTGTTCTTAAAATACTCCAATTTGTGTATTGCGATTTAAGTAATAATTTCTCAGAGTTCACTTTGGATTTTGCATAGACACTTAAAGGGTTTACAGCATCTTCTTCACTATATGGCCCATTTTCGCCGTCAAAAACAAAATCAGTCGAAAGATGTGTTAAGTGACAATTATGAATAGCCGATAATTCTATTAGATGACCCACCGCATCAACATTTACCGATTGACATAATTCTTGGTTCGATTCGCAAAAATCAACATTTGTAATGGCAGCCGTGTTTATTATATGCGTTGGTTGTTCTTTTTTTAACAATAAGTCAATTTCAATATAATTCGTAATGTCAAGAGATTGATAATTATATTCAGGACAGTTAGGGTTTCTATTAACACCTTTTGAAGTAGCTAAAAGACTTATTTTTTTTGACAAACATTGCTTAACAATTTTTTGCCCCAAAAGACCATTGGCTCCAGTAATTAGGATTTTCATATGGTATTACTTTATTCCGAATAAGTTGTTAAGCGACTTTATTTGAGAAGGGTTCCCTAAAACAAACAACTTGGAACCAGGACCTACCTTGGTATTTTCATCTGGATTAATGATATAATCTCCGTCTGCAGACTTATACCCAATGACATTGCATCCGGTTTGGGCACGTTCTGTCAATGTTGAAATTGTACAAAACTTTAAATCTTCTGGTAATTCTTTGAAATCGATTTCTTCCAAATTCATAGCTGCTTTGCCTGATACTTTTATCAAGTCTAAAAACTCCATAACATCAGGAGTCACAACTAAAGAAGCCATATGAGCTCCACCAACAGTATCAGGCATTATAACATTATCAGCTCCCGCAATTCTTAATTTCCGCATTGTGGAATAGCTTGATGCCCTCGAAATTATTTTGAGTTTAGGATTTAATTCTCTGGCAGACAATACAACGAATAAGTTATCAGCATCTTTTGGAAGCGCAGTAATTAAAGCTGAAGCATGCTTTACACCAGCCTTCAATAAAATTTGATCGTCCGTTGCATCTCCATTTACAAAAATTGTTTCAGGGTGTTTTTCTTCAGAAATTTCTGTTAACCGCTCTACTACCAAGAACTCCTTTTTATAAAATCTCAAATCGTGAGCCGCCTGACTACCAACTCTACCAAATCCACAAACTATTGTATGGTCACTTAATTTGTCTAGATTTTTCATCATTTTATATTCTTTATAATATTTAACATAGTCTCCTCCTACAATATAAGTCGTAACAGCAGAGATAGCATAGGCAAATGTACCGAAACTAGTTATAATCAGAAAGGAAGTAAATAGTTTCCCAGTATCTGATAATGCATTCACTTCATTGAACCCAACAGTTGTTACAGTTATTATTGTCATGTAGAAACTATCAAACAAGCTCCAACCTTCAACTATAACATACCCAAAAGTACCAATAAGAACAATTATTAAAATAAGTGCAAGGGCGTAATAAAGTCTTTTAAAAAAATAAAAATGCCTTTTCATTATAATTCCCAAATGGTTTTAGGTTTCCGTTGAAATTTAAAAATATGTTTGTGTTCGAGTACAATTGCCATTATCAAATATAGAATCAATGGAGATCCAAGACCAATAAAGGAGGCGTAAATAAAAAACAATCGAACTTTTGATACTTTTACACCAAACTTCTTAGCAAACCATGTGCTTACACCAAAGGAGCGAAGTTCAAAAAAGAAAGCAATTTTTTGTATGGTTCTCTTCACAAATTATGTTGAAATTCAATAATGCTAATATACGATTAATTTAAATGAGTTTGAGCTGAAATATCGTTATTCATCACTTTTTAAAATTCAATAAAAACAGTCCTATTTTACAATTTAGGCACATAGATTTATCACAAAATTCGTTTTTTTGTTCAATCAGGGCTTGAGAGTCGAACGCTGTTTTACTGGATATGTCAAGTTCTCTCCAATGTTTAATAATAGAATTAGATTCAGATTTAATATCTGACAGGGCGTCAATGGCACTCTCTTTTAGCTCAGCTTGATCATTTATTAGTCCTACAGCAAATAAAAATGGTAAAAGGGCATTAATCGTTATTAAGCTCTTAAAAGTTAATGTTAAACCAGAATTCATTCTTGTCGATTTTTTGCCAAAATGATAATGTTGCTGCCAATACCTGCTTAAATCAAGTGTTAATAATTTTAAGGCATTTGGTTTGAGTGCCACATAATTAAATTTAGTTTTTGCAAGTAGTGATGCAAATTGAGCTATCCTGATAGTCGGAAAATTACCTGGACGCATACGTGAGAATTTCCATATTTTCTCATTGAGTGACTCCATATCAAACAATTTTTGTTGATACCAAAACTTTTCTCTCAACTCATCAAAGTAATCATCTACTACCAAAGGATTATTTAAAAATCCCGCTATACCAAAACAATAGGCCTCTAGTTCTTTTAGATCATAATTTAGATGAGCTAAATGATGTGCTTCAATTTTAAAAACAAGGCTTGCAAATGCTTCAGCATTTACTTTTCCACCGAAAACTTTTCCAAGCGCTATCCAAAATGCTTTGTGCTGATTACCTTTAAAACGCTTTATATCTTGCAATATAATATCTGATTTTCTTATCAGTCTATTTATTAACGCTTTTTCCTTCTGTTGAAATATCGTGAAATCATTAACTAAATGAATTTGAGCCGAACAAGCTATCCAATCTTTGGAATTTTTAAACTTCAAGTAGTGGTTATAATGCGCTCTATCAATAAGGTTTTTAAGTTCAATAGTAGGAACTTCGTAACCATCAATAAAAATAGGTCGATCATATTCATAAACGAAGTGGACAATCACATTATTGTAGTTAACATCATTTTGATGTCCATGTTTCAGCCAGTCAGAAGATTTAACATGAAATTCTATATGACCAGCCCATACCTTATTATCATATGTTATTTTTCCTTCCAAAAAATCGGGTCCAGCATTGTGATTATGCTGTCCGCGATTTATAATTTCTATACTTTCACCTTTTACCGAGGTAAAAGTATTCGAGAAAAATTGATGTTTAAATAAATAGTGAAGGTATTCTTCCTGCATCATTATCTAGTCAAAAAATTCTAGGCCGTCATCACCATGAATTTACCTTCTCACTTATTCAATTGACAATAACCCTCTGATAAACAGAATCAATATAGTGATTTTCCACCAAAATCCATTTAAAATTGGCAAATCTCTTTCAATGCCTAACCACACAATCATTATTACAAACCCTATAATTGCTGCCCAAATGGCTAAATTAGGTTTAGTTTTTACCCAAATACTCAGTCCAAAAAAGAAGACCGCAAGATAAAAGAATACAGCTGATACTTTGCTCATCATATTTGACAATACAATTAATAGACAGACTCCGCTTATGAGTTGCATTAGAAAACGTGTCCAATATATCTTTCTTGATTTACGATAAGCCTTTACCTCTTCGAAATGCCTTTTATAGCGACTTTCACTTTTGTTAGGCAAATTTTCCATTAAATAAAACGCTTGTCTTTTAAAATTGAAGCCATTTTAATTTGAATTGATTGTGCAGCTTTTCCAGCTTCTAGTTGAAAGTTTTGACCATTACCAGCATATATAATGCCTCTTGATGAGTTGACTAATAAGCCACAATCATTGTTCCAACCATAATTTGCAACATCAGATATAGAACCCCCTTGTGCACCTACTCCTGGAACTAAGAAAAAGTAATCCGGAGATACAGCCCTGACCTGTTGGATAGATTCTTTTCTTGTCGCACCAACAACATACATTAACTGCTCCGGAGTTCCCCATTCAGAAGATTTTTTTATTACCTTTTCAAATAGCTTTTCTCCATTTATATCAGTTGAAAACTGAAAGTCAAGTGCCCCTTTATTAGAGGTTAATGCCAATAAAATTACCCATTTATTCTTATACTCAAGGAAAGGCATCACACTATCGATTCCCATATAAGGTGCAACCGTAACCGCATCAAAGTTTAAGTATTCGAAAAATGTTTTAGCATAATAATGAGAAGTATTGCCGATATCTCCTCGTTTGGCATCTGCGATTGTAAAAATATCTTTTGGAATATAATCCATGGTTTTCTTGAGGGCATCCCACCCTTTATTGCCATGGCATTCGTAAAAAGCAATATTTGGTTTATAGGCTACAGCATATTCTTTTGTTGCATCAATAATATGCTTATTGAATTCAAAAATAGGATCATCAAATTCTAAAAGGTGCTTTGGAATTTTATCCAAGTCAACGTCCAAACCAACGCATAAAAAACTCTGCTTACGTTTAATGTTTTCGATTAGGTTCTGATGTGTCATTTTGTAATTTATTATCAGCTTAACTTAAGCCATCCCTCCTTCTTTTAACTTTTCAGCATTTTCTGCTAACCTCAAAGCATCCAGCATTTCACTGATATCTCCGTTCATAAAATTACTAAGGTTATACATGGTTTTATTAATTCTATGGTCTGTAATTCTTCCCTGAGGATAGTTATACGTCCTAATTTTAGCTGAACGATCGCCTGTCGACACCAAAGATTTTCGTTGAGCTGATCTGATTTCGTGAGCTTTATCAACCTCAGCCTGATACAATCTTGTTCGCAGCACCTGAAGTGCCTTTGCATAATTTTTATGTTGTGATCGACCATCCTGACACTCTACAACCGTATTCGTAGGTAGGTGGGTCAGCCGAATAGCTGACTCTGTTTTATTAATATGCTGTCCTCCTGCTCCTGACGCCCTGAAGGTATCTTTTTTAACATCCTTCAAATCTAAGTCAAAATCCACCTCTTCAGCCTCTGGCATTACAGCAACAGTAATAGCAGAAGTATGAACTCTACCTTGAGATTCAGTATCTGGTACTCTCTGAACACGGTGGACACCAGATTCAAATTTAAAGGTACCATACACTTCTTCTCCTTCTACCTCAAAAGAAATCTCCCTAAAGCCGGTTGTCCCTCCGGCTTGAGAGTTAACTACTGTATATTTCCAGCCCTTTTCTTTAAAAAACATGGTGTACATTCTGAACACATCATCCACAAAAATGCACGATTCATCTCCACCTGTGCCCGCTCTCAATTCAACAATTACGTTTTTATCATCTTCTGGATCTTTTGGCACTAACAGCATCTTAATTTCCTCCTCTAGTACTTCCTTTTTTGGCAATAAATCTTCAAGTTCCATTCTTGCCATTTCTTTAAAGTCAGCATCTTCGTCAGAATCAATAACAGCTTTGGAAGAATCAATATTATCGATCACATTTTTATAAGACTTGTAGGCCTCAACAATTATTTGTAAATCTTTATACTCCTTATTTAATTTGACATATCTAGGCATGTCGGAAATAATATCAGGATCCACAATCTTTTGACCGACTTCGTCGAATCTGATTTTTATATCTTCTAACTTTTGAATTAAGTCACTCATGAAACTATGGATCAATTATAGTTGAACTCGCCAAAAGGCGACTTGATGGTTAAACTTTTATTCGTGCTTTCTTCAACCCTTCCAACGATTTTCGCCCTAACATTAAATGATTCTGAAATAGCAATTATTTCGCTTGCGATTACCTCTGAAACATACAACTCCATTCTATGCCCCATATTGAACACTTTGTACATCTCTTTCCAATCCGTTTGAGATTCCTTTTGGATCAATTTAAATAAAGGTGGCAACTCAAATAAATTATCTTTTATAACATGAACATTATTTACAAAATGTAAAACTTTTGTTTGTGCACCACCACTACAATGTATCATTCCATGAATGTCTGATCGGCCAATTTTGTTTAAAATGGCCTTTATAATTGGTGCATAAGTTCTTGTTGGGGATAGAACCAATTTGCCGGCATCCAATGGACTACCTTCAACGCTACTTGTTAATTTATTCGAACCAGAATATACTAAATCACTAGGTACAGCAGAGTCGAAACTCTCAGGGAATTTGTCAGCAAGATATTTGTGAAACACATCATGACGTGCTGAAGTTAAACCATTGCTTCCCATCCCACCATTATATTCTGTCTCGTAGGTCGACTGACCAAATGATTCTAGACCAACAATAACATCTCCTGCCTGAATATTTTTATTATCAATCACCTCACTTCTTTTCATTCTGGCAGTTACTGTGCTATCAACGATAATTGTTCGAACTAAGTCACCAACATCTGCCGTTTCCCCACCTGTAGAATGAATATGAACACCATGTTCAGCCAGATCTGTTAAAAGCTCTTCAGTTCCATTGATGATGGCAGATAACACTTCGCCAGTAATGAGGTTTTTATTGCGGCCAATAGTGGAAGATAGCATAATATTATCAGTCGCACCTACGCAAAGTAAGTCATCAATATTCATAATCAATGCATCTTGTGCAATCCCTTTCCAAACAGATATGTCACCTGTTTCTTTCCAATACATGTAAGCTAAAGCACTCTTTGTTCCAGCACCGTCTGCGTGCATTACAATGCAGTAATCCTCGTCGTTCGTTAAATAATCAGGAACAATTTTACAAAATGCTTGTGGAAATAGGCCTTTATTTACATTTTTGATGGCATTGTGTACATCCTCTTTTCCAGCCGACACACCACGTTGGTTATATCTTTCGTCTGACATTTGGTTTGTCTTTAAATAAAAAAAGCATCCCGATAGCTATCGGGACGCTTTAATTCTTAATAATATTCTGTGCTACGGCTTTACATAGTCGTAACTGATGATTTCACAATCAGTTCGTCTATTCTTTTGATGTAGCATTTCAAATCTCGTCTTATCACTAGATTTAAATTTATTGATATATGATTCCGTTAGAAGTTGTCCCTGATAAGTTGCAGGTCTATCTTCTCCATATCCTTTTGGCACTAGTCTAGCTCTTGGGATTCCTTTTTCATTCACCAAATAGTCAACACAAGATTGCGCTCTTCGTTGTGCTAATTCTCTATTTGCCGCATCAGATCCCCTGCTATCAGTATGGGAGTTCAATTGAACAATAATATTTGGATTATTCATCATTAAATCATATAAAAAGTTTAACGAATCTTTAGAGTTTATTTCTCCAGGGATCACTTGAAGTTCAGCTCTACCTAGGTCATAACGTACCTCTGGCAATCGAATTGGTCCTGATTCAATATTTAATATCGCTATTTCTCTTATGATTCTAGTTGGTGCACCAGTTGACATGGTAGAAAATTTATCTTTGTTTCCTAACCATTCTTTAGGAACAGTAGGCACATCAATGGTAAAATTGCTACCTTGCTTGATGTATCTAGATCCATCTGCCTTTTCGCTCAATTCAACCATTCCGTTGGCGTCTGTTCTAAATACTAAATTTGTCCCGTCAGAACCAATGATCTTAACTTCTTTATCAGGCACAGACTCTCCTGTCTCTTGATCAACAACATTAATTGTTAAGTCAATTAGAACTGGAGGTAAGTAGAAAGTCCAAATATCTTGTGAAGGATTTTGTCTAGGGCCTTTAGAGCCTGGTCTGTTTGACGATAAAAATCCTTTTGTTCCATTTTCACCGTTTTCAGTAAAAATAATTTGATAATCATCTGCATAAGTATTTAGCGGTGCTCCTAAGTTTTTTGGTTTTGACCATTCGTTTTTGTCACCACTTTTTTCTGCTACAAAAATATCGAGGCCACCTGCACCAACCCATCCATTTGATGAGAAATAAAGCTCCCCGTCATCTCCAAAAATTGGGAAAACCTCATTTCCTGAAGTATTTATTTCTGGTCCTAAATTTACGGGAAATGACCAAGAATCTGATCGTCTTTCGTAAGTTGTCATCCATAAATCAACACCGCCTTCTCCACCAGCCATGTTAGAGGCAAATACCAATACTTTTCCATCTCTACTAGCTGCTGGATGACCAACATGAGTAGAATCATGATCTTTAATAGTCAATTTAACCGGCTCGGTAAAAGATTTACCTTTTGCCTCTGCCATAAATATATCACACCCTAAGTTTTGTTTTCCATCATTAACGCATCTGGTAAAAAACACTTTTTTTCCACGACCATCAAACGAAATAGTTCCTTCACTATGAATTGTATTAATCCCACCATTCATTGGCACAGGTTCACTGTAATTCCCTTTTCTATCAATTTCAGACACAAAAATATCTGAAAAATCTTGTCTGGTAATTCTATCTAAGTTATCTCCTGTTGCTGCAGGCCTTGAAGAAGTAAAATAAATTTTAGACCCTCTGCTGTTCATTACAGTACCATAATCGTATTGGCTTGTATTCAACTTTGTCATAGGCGACATTTCATGTCGACCAGCATTTTCTTCGAACTCATCAATTTGTTCACAAGACTTTATTCTAATTTCAGTTAATTCGTCGTAAGGATTTAATTGAGCATATTTTTTATAATTAACAATCGCTTGCTTATGTTTTCCCTGTCCCATCTGCATTTCCGCTAAGTCATAATATACTTTTGGTTCTACATCAAAGTACTTTAAAATAATTGCTTTTTCATATTGCTGTTCAGCAGCTGGAAAATCATGAATCATTCTAAAGCAAACACCAGATTTGTAAGCAAACTCAGCCTTTAATCTTCTTGAATCTTCTGACTTAACAGATGTCTTTTCTGATGCTTTTTTTAATGCATCAGCAGCTTCGTAGTACAAACCTGCATTATACAGTTTGTTTGCCTCTTTAGCATAATTACGCATTTGAGCGTAAGAGAAATTTGTTGATCCTATGATCAAAATAAAAAGTAGAGTTTTCACAATTAGTTTCATATAGGTAGTCGTTTTATTAGTCCTATGTTACAATTGACGAAAATAGTAAAATATATTTAATAAATAAATTATATCTAACTTTTAATTAAATATCGATAGAAATTTTGGTTATTAATCTTCAATCTTAGCGTATTGCCTCCACTTTTCTAATAGTTTTTGAAAGCCTTCAGGAAGTTCTGAATTAAATGATATAAATTCGTCAGTTTCTGGATGAATGAAACCTAAAGTTTTAGCATGTAAAGCCTGTCCATCAATCAATTTAAAACAGTTCTCAATGAATTGACGATACTTGGTAAAAGTGGTTCCTTTCAAAATTCTATCCCCTCCGTATTCAAGGTCATGAAAAAGTGGATGTCCAATATATTTAAAATGCACTCTAATTTGGTGTGTTCGACCTGTTTCAAGCTTACATTCAACCAGTGTTACATATCTGAACCTTTCAATTACCTTGTAGTGTGTTACGGCATGTTTACCATAACCTTCATCCTCTTCGTAAACCTGAAACACTTTTCTATCTTTTTGAGATCGTCCTATTGCTCCAACTATCGTTCCTTCATCTTCAGCTAAGTCACCCCAAACTAGTGCTTGATAGGTTCGCTCGGAAGTACGATCAAAAAACTGTTGAGATAATTTTTTTAAAGCACTCTCAGTCTTTGCAACCACTAGAATTCCAGTCGTATGCTTATCTATTCTGTGAACAAGACCTGGTCTGGTTTGGTAATCATCTCTCGCAGGTAAATTATCGAAATGGTAAACCAAAGCATTCATTAATGTGCCTGTATAATTTCCAAAACCAGGATGAACTACCATATTTGATGGTTTATTAACAATGATAAAACTATTATCCTCATAAATAATATCTAACTGAATATTTTCAGGAATTAGCTCTAATTCTCGAACAGGATGAGGCATATTCACCACTACAGAATCTCCTGGATGAATTTTATAATTCGTTTTGACCGGTTTATCATTGACGAGTATGTATTCTTCTTTGATTAAGTTTTGCAGTTTACTTCTAGACGTATTTGGCACTCTCTCCAACAAAAACTTATCAATTCTAACTATTTCTTGCTTTGGATCGGCAACAATCTGATGATGCTCAAAAAAATCATCTCGCTCTTCGTCAACCTTGCTCATTATTGCTTTACTATTTTCTGCGAATAGACTAGGCTACCCATTTCATCTAGAACATTTACAATATAAAACCCTTCACCAAAATTGGAAAAATCTATTTTATTTCTGTTTTGATTTAGTATTTGTTTACCTGTAATATCATAGACCTTCACATTGTATCCATACGGAAGACCTTCTATTGTCAATACATTACTCACAGGGTTTGGATACATACTAAATTTAATCTTTTCTGGCATAACTGGTTGAACAGATAAGGTATAATTTAGCGCAGTTGAAAAAACTGGCCTCATTATCAACGAGCCCTGAAAAGAAGAATTAACCCAAATTCCGCTAGAATTATAAAAAATTTTATTTTGACTATTTGTGTTAACGTCATACCCTAAAAATACATTATCGTCATCTATTTGCTCAAATCCAACAAAAAATGTGGCGGGAACCGGAACCGTTTGATTATCATTAAAACGAAAGTATGTAAACTGATTTTTTATCCCGTCTTGACTAGGGTAATGAGGTTTAAAAAAATCATCCTTATAAATCACTTTACCTGGAAAACCACTACTATCCTCCCAAATTGTAATTAAGATCACATTGTTTGACACATCATTTACATTGGGCACAAATTTCATTAAAATCCCAGTTAATGTATCTGCTTCATATGCTTCAAATTTGTAAGCTATTTGTGCATTATTATCTAAGATACCATACCCTGATTCTGCCGAACCATCATCATACGCATAATAATTTAAAAACTTTTGAGTGAAATAAGTTGTATCATTTTCTGTTAACTGGTTAGTAGAACTTGTTGCAATGTTCACTTTTACGTTATATCTAGCTTTATCTACCGCATTATTTTGATCGAAACTATAAGGCTGAGCACCAACATTAAATGGATAAACGTTTTGACCTACATTCCAATTGTTAGAGGCTACTGGAAGGGTAAAACTACTCCCATCAATTTCTAACTGACCTGCATTTGTTAGCTTTGCAGTTGTACTGCTATTGATAACCAGTAGTTCATATTCACCAACCATTTTACTGGCTGGGGACGTCAAATTATTATAATGATCCCAAGGAACAGATGTATAATCTTCAATAAGGCTAGTAATTGGGTACGATATAGCAATGTCATCAATTAGTGTATCGTCAAGTGAAGAATTTTCACGTAAGTGCACATAATCGATATGCCAATGGTCCAAGGCACCCGAAGTAGTCGCCTTATTCACAAACCGAAACTGAAAACCATCAGCTAAAAAAGCTGAAGCGCTAATTTCAGCATGATAGGTTCTCCATTCATCATCAACAATATCTCCTGATTCCTCCCAAATGCTGTACCAAATGTCTTGAGTAGGAGAATACATTTCTAATAATAAAGAATCTTCAGCTTCTGGCGAGTTTCCATTTCCTTTCGCCTGGTATAAAAATGAAAGGTAAACATTTGACTTTCCTGCCAAATTAATTGGTTTTGAGGTTAAAACATCAGCTCGTCCGTAGGCGTTTGAAACACCAAAATCATACGGAAAACCATCATTACTTACCCCATCAAATGTTGCAACACCTAGTGACTTTGGATCTTTTGCAAAACGATAATTATGGCACGCAAAGTCATCTAACCAAATTTCAGAGTTAGTGAGATCAGCTGTAAAGATTCGTGCACTATCCTGAACAAAATTTGGTGTTTTATAAATGGTATCCTGATCCAAATCAAGTACGCCATCAAAAATAGTATCTATCAGCACATAGCACTCGTTGTATAGCGTAATATTTTGTCCTGTAATAGGAAATTGATCTAAATTATTAACCAAAACTGGAAATCCTGTAGTTAAATTAGATCGTGTAGAATCTACAACATTTCCGCCTGTCACTATTATGGTTTTCTGATATGTACAATTCGAATCACATAAACCTTGGCTCGGTGAAATGGGCGTAGCGCCATTATATAAACAATAAAAAAGAGTTGATGTAACATTTGGACCTGAGAAGTCGGTTGTATAATTTACCCACCTATTCAATGAAAAGTCATCAAAAACAGGTAATTCCAAATTTGCATAGTTATACTGAAAAGTGCTATCCAATGAGTTACCAGATTTGGTTACAAACTGATCTTCCAAGTAAGGATTAATACTTAAGGGGACTAATGTATCTTGACCAAAATTAACAAAAGGAACTAATAAGATTAAAGTAATCAAAGATTTAACCATGCTATTATTTTTCTGCCCAAACTGTTATAATTGTTCCAGAAGCTACATTAGCACCTTCACCTCCTATTGGCGATTGGTTTTTAATGGTTGCCGACTCAATCTCTGCATCAGTATTACACGCTGGGCATTCTGGATGAAGGGCTAAATTTAAATTGGTTAAACGGTTTCGGGCATCACTTATTGTGAGACCAACTAAATTTGGTAAAGATATCATTTGCCCTCCGTTACCTTTTGCAACAACAAGCTCAATTAAAGTGCCTTTAGGTACAACCTGATTTACCTTTACTTGCTTACCGTTTATTAATTGTTCCATCACATATCCAGGACCTACATTAGATGGCTTATAAGATACTTTTGTTCGTAATCCAACTGATTCTAATTGACTCTCTGCCATTCGTTTTGATTTATCAAGCACATTTGGAATTGGAATCATTTTGGGTTTTAATGGTACAATTGATAGCTGAATAACACGACCATTTTTTACGAATTCGTTTGTTGAATCGGTAGGTCTTGGGTGCTGCCAACAAACAGTCCCCTTTGGCCAATTATCCATAAAAATAGAATCTACAATTTCATATTTTAGACCTTTTGCCGCCATTAATTCTGGTATATCTTCTGCATGAATTTTATAGAGAGAAGGTACAGCTATTTTTTGACCAAAATTTGTGTGACTTTTCAAGTACCAAGACGTACCAAAAATAACCATAAGCCAAACTATTAAAATGGCTATAATATGATGTAGATATTTCTTACTAAAAATAAATTTGATGACTTGCTTCATCTATTTTCCTTTTATGGAAGGCAAAGATATTAAAACCAAATCAAAATTGACAATAAATTAAAGATTGCGGTTTACTTACTTATTTTTTGACGGTGTTGATTGATTAATTACACCCTTATAAAAACCGTTTTCACTTAACGCGTAAAGGAATTTATTAGTAATTTGGAAGGCGAGCAAGTTCTTTATTGGCCAGTAGCACGCCTTCGTTTCATCAAAGCTTAGTTTATTTATAAAACCAAAATTAGGATATTGATACTGCAAAATAGCATTTTGGTACAAGTAAAGCCAATCGGAATTAATTGGATATTTTTGAATCAGTGTCCCAAACGCATCAAAAATCATCATAAATTCATTTGGAACTACAAGGTATAATAAGTCATTGTGTTCAAACATCTGACTTGTGTGCTTAGTAAACTCTGCTAAAAAACTTAAATTTTCAATTTCAAGGATCACTTTAAAATTCTCACTTATCTTTAACAAGCGTAATGTCCCTGCATCTAAAACCCAAAAGGAATTACCATTAAAAGACTCACATACATGTATTGGCTGTACCAGATTTAAATCAAATAAATTTAAGCTTGCACCTAGTGGTGTTAATGTATTATCTAAAAATTGTACCACGCCTCTTTCTTGATCGAATGTTAAAATTCTGAAGTTTTTAACCGCTTGAATAAAAGTTGGGAAATGGGATTTTAGAGAGGCTGAAAACAAGGTGTCAAAGCTAGGACTAAGCTTGGTAATCACATCTTGGTGACACAAATAAATATTTCCCAAATTATCAACAGAAAATGTAGTTAGTTTTGAAGCAATTGAATCAATCTTTCCAATTTTGATCATTTGCGCATTTGCTTCGAAAATTAAATTCAAGCTCAATATTAAACATAAAAACTTCCATTTCATGACCGCTTCTTTTTTACTAAGATACAACCAAATTTGAAGCCAAACTTACCTTAACCTCTATTTAAAAACTGAAAGTGATGCCACCGAGTACCTGAAAACGCTGAACTGGATAGTTGTACCATCTAAAATAACGTTGACCCGCAATATTATTAAATTGAATAAATGCAGAAACTCTTTTGTTATAACGATACTCACCTTCCAGATTAATATCATTAATAAAACCAAGGTTATATTTGCTATCTTCATTATTGGCTGGTTGAAAGATACCTCCTGGACTTTTTCTTCCGCCTTGAAGATTAACGTCTGCCTTTACATATATTTTATCGAATAAATTATAGTTCCCTCTTAGCCCTATAACTATTTCTGGTAGATGCCATGCAAATTCTTCAACATCAACAGCATACCTATTTAGAGACGTATATCCATCTATTTTTAGTTTTTCATCTTTTTGATATGTTACGCTTCCCCTAAACCCTGTAACTCTAATATCATCATATACAACATTAAACTTGTACATATCTGAGAAAATAGTATCGTTTACAAACAGTGCATAGTCTGTATAGTTAGTCATATGAATCATTGCATTATAAGATACACGTTTAGAGAAACTTCCTTTCAGTCCGGTATAAACCGAAAACTCTCTGCGATTTTTCAAATCTAATGAAGAAATAATGAAAGGATTTGTTCTATTAAGCAGATAGAAAGAGTTTTGGGTCAAATCACCACCGATTCCAGCATATGGAATCAGAATTCCTTTTAATAAATCGTATTGCGCGTTGATGATAGGTACTGGTTTAAAAATATTATCTGCGTGAATATCAAAATTTAGATCTAATCCAACTTCAGCTTTCAATTTATCTTTAAATTGAAAGGTTGTAATACTCGGTTTTAAACTGATAATATTATTCCTGGATTCTCTTCTATTTACTAATGCCACTGAAGTATCACCTTCTCCATATTTATAATAATTTAGTAAAAAATCAGCTTGAAAAGCGAACCAATTCTCTTGATATTTATATTTGAAAATAGCACCAAAATCAATGGTGTTTTCCCTTACATTTCTAGTCCCTAATTTAAGCGAATCTTGATTAAATTCATGAAAGAACTGGTAATTGGAATAAGCATTATACAATAATTTTGCGCTATCCCTACTTGGTGCATTTGAAAACCTAACCGATCCTTTGTAGGCACCAACTCTGTTTCGTAAAGAATCCTTTGGAATAGAATCATTCTCAATGCCATAATAATGATAACCATGATTCAAGAAATTGAATGCTGTATTTAGCTCATGATTTTGAAGGAAAAAGTCTCCAAACAATTTACTGGTAGTTTGGTCAAACTGACTAGGTGCGTATCCTTTTAATTTACCAAATGAGGATAAATGATTCGCATGCACTCCATAATTATATTTTCTATTTCTAGTGGCATTATAATAAACTTCTCCGAGAGGCATAGTATAGTTACCTAGACCTAGTTTTACATATCCTGGATATAATTTTGGTAATTTTGGTATAATTTGAATTCTTGAAGCCGTAATATCGTCTACAAAAATTTGAGTTTCCATATTTTTCACTAAAAGTGGATAGGTAAAAGTGGGTAATGGAATAACAGTGTCAATAATCTGAGGATTTTCAGAAATTCTGTATGATGGTGAAACGATTCTTTCAGCATCAAATATGATATCGGTTGTTGTTGTATTATTCGGCTGACCAAATACCAAAGTAGGGATGAGTAATAACCACCACAAACAAATTAATATGTTCCTAGTTTCCATCATTCTGATTATTGTTATTAATTTCTATAGTATTTTCGGCTCCAGGACTAATATCTTTCTCCTTGTTCTTCATTGCGGTTAATACTTGCATTACCTCATTGGCTTCATCTAAAATGCCATCATCTGTTATGGTATAGCCTTTTAAAATACTGTTCAAAGTATATTCCGCCTGAACCAAATCATCCAAGCCAATGGAGTTCTTAGCTTGAAGAATCAATGCTTTAGCCACCCAATAAGAGTAGCCACTATTTTGTTTAATAAGCTTTCTAACCGATTTTTCGGATCCTTTATAATCCTCTTCAAGATGCAATTTATAGGCTAAATAATATTGTGATTCAGCCGCAATTTCTGCATTAGAGTTGTCCACAACGTAATCAAGGTATGGTTTAGCCGCATTATAATCAAGGGCAGCGATACTTGCCTTAGCCAATACGTAATTTGCTTCTGTTTTTACGAAACTGAGTGCATTTTCATCAACTAATACTTTCAGAGCATGAGGTTTAGCAGCAGCAAAATCGTCTAAAAAAGTGTATGAGCGCATTAAACCAATATGAGCAATCAACTCATTTTTAGGAAACGTAGCGGACGATAACAATTGGCTATAATACTCTACAGCTTTAATGTAGTTTTCAGAATCGTAGGCACGCTCAGCAACAAAAAGCGCCGCCTCTTCAGTATATCGACTCGAACTTTGTGCTAAAATCCTTTTATAAGCTTCATCAGCACCTTGGTCGTTATTTAATTTTAATTGGCATCTTGCAATTAAAAAGTAAGCTTCTAACTCATGGTTAGGTTTTGCAAACTCATTCAAGTATTTATTAAGCGCTGTTATTGATTGAGACCATAAAGAATCTTGGTATAAATCATAACCACTGTCAAAGAATAAGTCATCTTTTTCATTATCATTAATTGTTAGATTATACCTTTCGGCCAAAGCTACGTATTTGTCAGGTTGACTTAATGCACTATAAACATCTCTCAAACTTGCCAAAGCCTCTTTCTGCTTAATTTCATCATTATAATTCTCTAAAATGTTTAAAAATCGGGTTTCAGCCGCTTTATACCTTTTATTTTTAAAATCAAGGATACCAATTTGAAAAATGGCATCTTTAACTAAAGTATGTTGAGGATAATCTCTAATCAATTGATTATAATATTGAATCGCTTTATCATTGTGATCATCATCCATTAGCCTGTAAGATTCTGCAACTTCATATAATGCGGGAATGGCAAAATTAGAGCTTGGATTATTTTGAACTAAATCAAGCATAATTTTTGCTTTTTGGTTATAATCTTGCTTATATCCAAGTGATTTACCCATTTGAAATTTAGCATAATCCAATTGCCCCCCCTTTTGATCGACTGCTTTCTGATAATAAGAAATAGCTTCATCATCATTTTCTGTTTTAAAATATGAGTCGCCTATTCTCAAATATGCATCTGCTAGTTTGGCCTTATTTGTTTCATTATTATCTAATGCGAAGGTTCTAAACGATTGAATGGCATTTTCATAATCTTCTTGTTTATAGTATGCGTAACCAATGTTATAATAAGCCGCATTATGGATCGCCAAATTATAACCTCCAGGTTCTTCTAAAAATTCGCGATAAGCAACTATTGCCTGAGACAATCTACTCGTTCGATAATACGATTCAGCAATCCAGTATAAACTTCTTGCATTCATTTGATTATCTATGGGATATTTTTTTACCCTTTCGAACTCCGTAATTGCTTTCCCGAATTTTCCAGATTGAAACAACTCTACCCCATAATTATAGGCCATCATTTGATACGCACTTTTTATTTGAATATTTTTATTTTGAATTTTGTCCATAAAATCAATTGCTGATTTATAGTTCTTCATGGTTGAATAAACATTAATCAAATACTGATACATTTCCTGTTGATGTTTTGAGTTCGGATATTTATTCAAATACCGGTTCATGGCAGTTACTGCCTCATTAAAAGGATTGTAGTCTATTTTGTACGAAAGCAGGGCATAATTATACAACGCGTCTTCTTCAATTTCTTTATCAAAATTCAATTGTGCAGCCCTATCAAATGCCTCTCGTGATGCAACAAATTGATCCTGCTTTAAATAGCATTCTGCAATGTGATAGTACGCTACTTGGCTTAGTTGGTCGGAAGATCCTGTTACTTTATCAAAAAGTGGAATAGCATTCTGAAAATTACCGCTTTTAAAATAAGCATATCCTAGTTGATAATCTTCATCTCGTGTGGTTGCACTTTTGTTATTATATGACTCTAAGAAAGGAACAGCCTCGTCATATTTTCCTAAGCGATAGTATGAATCACCCATCATTTTAGACATTTCGATATTTTGCTTTTCATTTTTGTTTTTACCCACCTCTGACGCAAGCAAAACAACATCATCATACTTTCCTTGTAAATAGTATATTTGAATAATATAGTAGGGTACGATTTCCTTAAACGAAGGGTCTTTTTTTAAGGTATTGAAACCTTCTAAAGCGACCTGATAGTTTTTTTCAAGGTACGAAATATGTGAGTAGTAGTATAGTGCAGGACTTTGATATGATGATTCAATATTAAGAATTTCATAAAAACTATTCCTTGCTTTTTTGAGCTTACTTTCTGTGAAATAGGCATACCCTAATTTAAAATAATACTCAGGCATTTCAAATTCGCGGAGATCCAGAGCATCAATTTTTTCAAACCATTCAATGGTTTCGTCATATCTTTTTCTCTGATAATAGTGCTTCCCTAATTCCAAATAGATGTTAACTCTATAAACTGTCTCTGGATAAGCTTCTATGAATTGCAATAATAGCCTTTCTGCAGTTGGATGATATAAGTTTAAAGCTGATAAAGCATGATAATATTTTGCTTTGACAAAAAACGGATCGTTTATGTCAGTTACCGTTTCCATAAATCCTTCATACTCCGATTGAGCGGCGGAATATTTATCTTTTTGGAATAATGCTTCAGCTCTATAAAACCTAGCATATTTAGAATGATGTTTCTCTGAAACCTGACCAATTACAGACTGAGTAGTCAGTAAAAAAACAATGATTATGAAAAGGTGAGTTAATTTCATTCGTTTATTTTAAACATTGAATTGACCATCTGCATGTCAACTCATGATTTCCTTAAAAAATCTAACATTATAAGCTAACAAATGTAAAGTCTAAGTTAGTTTTTTCGGACACTTAATTTTAAAGTTATAAACGGTTTGATGTTCACTTTGGTACACTTTATTTTAAGATGGCATCATAAAAAACTTGATGTACCCGAGTCCTAATATTGAACTCATATATTCTATTAGAAACAGTTGGATGCACTCGATTAGATAAAAATATGTAGCTTATTTTATGCATTGGATCTACCCAAAAGCATGTTCCTGTAAACCCTGTATGACCATATGAATTTTGATCTGCTGAAGAAGCCATAGCATAGGCAGAATTACTAAAGGTTCGTTTATTAAAACCAAGACCTCGGTGAGTGTTTGGTTGAGTACTCACAAATTTTTCAATTGTTTCTTGTTTCAAATATCTTTTCCCCTTAAATATCCCTCCATTCTGCCACATTGTTAACAAAATACCTATGTCAAAGGCGTTAGAGAACAGACCTGCGTTTCCTGCAATCCCTCCATATAATGCTGCATTTGGATCGTGTACGTGTCCCTGAAGCAATTGTTTCCTCCAGAATCTGTCGTTTTCAGTAGGTACAATTCTATCTTTAGAAAATCGTTTAAGCGGCTTGTATCTAGTGGTGATTAACTCCATTGGTTCATAAAAAAATTGGTATAAATAATTTTCGAACGTGTTACCATTATTTAAATCTTGGGGTGCGAGTCTATTTAAATCTATAATCCTCTTTAGAAGGAAATACAAAGTATTCATATTAACATCCGAATAATTATAGGCTTTTGTAGGCTCTATCCACAATGAATTTAGCGTTAACCACATTGAGTCCTGAAAAACATTTTCTAAGAATAGATTTTCTGCTACTTCAACCTCAAAATTATCGTATGGATAGTCGCAAAAACCATTCATGAATCTATTTTCAATATCCGCAGCTTTTCTCATATAGTTGATTACAGGAAAACCTGCAGGTAAACCACTTTGGTGAATCAATAATTCTTGAAAGGTTATATTCTTAATCGAACTGCCATTTGGTAAATAATCTGACAGACTATCGGGCAAGTAATCTCCTATTGAATCTGATAAATTGAAATAGCCGTCCTCCCATAATTTCATGGCAACTAATGTGGTTGACAATACTTTTGTAAGAGACGCTAAATCAAATATATGTTCCTCATTCAAAACAATGTCTTTACGATAAGTTGTATGACCAAATGCTTTATTATAGATTAAAACATTATCTTTTATACCCAGAACCTGACAACCAGGAAAGGCTTTACCATTTATCGCTATATTTACTTCTTTTTCAATTCTTTTTAATGTTTTGCTATTAATGAAGGCATACTCTGCTGGTAACATAATAATACCATTCCCAATCAATTTGTGACCTCTTTTTCTTTTAGACTCCGTAATTAAATCCCCGTTTATTGTTATGTGCCCATTAAGGATAGATTTTAATACGTTTTTATTAGCTAAAGTAAAGATAAGGTTAGGTATTTTACTGAGCACTTTAAATTGTTTTGGATTAGAAAAAACGACTAAAGTATGTTGCAGATTAGAAGATTTTAAAAGTTTAAAAAGAAGTGTATCTTGCGCCAGATTTGGTATTATTAAGAGTTGTCTTTTTTGACTGGGTTTTTGGTGAATCAATTCGTCAATAGAAACTTTACGATATTTTTGAAACGGTAGCATTTTTTTTGCGTTATTTAGAAGAGTAGTTGATTTTACCTGTAAGTGTAATTTACTAGCCAAAAGAAATGAATTTGCAGGATAATCACTTATCGTTATATGAGAACCCCTTTGTAAATCGTTAATTTTATAAAAAGATATCTTATTGTTTTTGGTTTGACGATATGCTTTTTCTTTCAATAATGATTTATGAGATACTATTACCATATCTGCTCCGGCTTCTAAATGCGTTAAATGGTTACCCGTTGGACGCGCAATTAATAAGCCACTTAAATTTAAGTCTTTTTTTATAGTCAGATATGGTAAACTATCCGTCCTAATACTATCAAACCAAATGGTGGCATTATTATTTTGAATTGAACCAGCAATTAAGTTTAAATCGCTAATTGATTTATTTTTAAAATTAATCTTATAACAAGGCGTTAGCTTTTGAGAGTCAAAAAGAGTGTTAAGATAAGTTGAACAATCTTTGTTTAGCGCTATTATTTCATTAAAATATAACATATTTATTCCCGCGTAGTTAAAAGTTTTCCAAAACACTGAGTCTTGAAAATTCTTATTGGCAGACCAGATCGGATAAGTACTGGTTTCGACCATTTGGAAATAATCAGCAAAAAATAGAGGTTTATTATTAGTTAAGGTATCCAGTCTGGAATATAAACTTTGGATTGCTTCAATTGGCCAATTGTCAAACTGTAAACCTCCTGGTTTAAAGCTCAATACAAATGCAGCAATGGAATCAATCTTTCCTATATCAGAACTAGTGTATGATAGAATAATCTGCTTTGCATAGTTGTCGCTTGCGCTAATCGGATTAACTTGCTCGTTTTTATTAAAATCGGATACTGAAGGTTCATTTTCCGAAATCGAATCACAGCCTAATGCAATAAGAACGAGTATGAAAAATGATACGATTTTGCCCATAATTCTGAAGCTGGGCTAAGTTACTATTTATTTTAAAACAGTAATAAATCCTTCAAAGCTTCGCCTTACTTCCTGCAAATCAGAAATTTTAGCCTTGTAAACATAGACGCCAACTGGAACCTCACTCCCTCTGTAAGTTCCATCCCAGGAAAAATCTGGATCAAAACTCTCAAATATTATTTCCCCCCAACGGTTATAAATCAGAAAATGAAATTTAGTTTCTCCAATTACACTCACTTTATATTGAGAGTTATACCTGTCATTATCTGCAGTAAAAGCATTAGGAGCATAAAAATAAAATTCCGGCTTTATGTTAATCCACTTCGAAATGCTATCTCTACAGCCTGCTTCACTGATTACAATCTGTTGCACTAAGTACTCTCCCTCTTCAGCATATGTTGTACTTGGTACTCTATCAGTTGAGGTTTCACCATTTCCAAAGTCCCATTCCCATGAAACACCATCTCTGGAACTATTTCTAAATTGAATTGGCAAACCTTCAGTTAAATTTGTACTTGCAACACTAAAGCTAGCTCTGGGGAAGGTAAGTCTTACATCTACCTGCCCTTTAATGAGATAAGTTTGACAGCTATCTGCAACAAGCACTTCATAGGTTGTATTTTCGGTAGGGCTAACCAATATGCTATTTGTTGTTTCTCCAGAATGTGTCCAGTAATAAGTATAACCACCTAGCCCTCCTAGGCCTTCTGCCCAAATCTCAACCTCATCACCTTTACAAATTACCTGCTCATCAATGGTTAACACTTTAAGCACGTCTGTTAAAATGGTAACCGTAATATCTTTATCCAGAGTATCATTGCAAAGATTGGTCACCTCCACATTATAAGTAGTTGTAAAGAATGGAGACACTTCTATACTTTGATCGTCATTAGCGTTTAAAATATCATCTCCGTTTGTCCAGGTAAAGACATTAGAGCCTGAGCCTCCCTCAACAGAAGCATTTAATGTCGCTCGAGAATTAGGACAAAGTAGAGCAGTATCATTACTTGCATTTAATACAAATGGATCATAAATAGGCACAAATACATTGGCTGTCTGAGTAACTGGTGTACTGTTACAATTATCAGATACGGTAACAGAGTATGATGTGGTAACGGTAGGTGAAACACTAATACTTTGCGAAGTCGCTCCAGTGCTCCAATTGTAAGAATACAAATTTGCTCCGCCGCTCACAGATGGCGTAAGTGTTACAATATCTCCCGTACAAAAAATTGTATCAGTTGATAATTGGGCATTTAATTCAGGAACTTCTTTGATAATCAAATCAAGCTCAATTAAGTTACTGTTTCCACATGGATCGGGTTGATCCAAAGTTAATATTATCGTTTCGTCGTTTTCAAATATATTATCAATAAAAGCATCAATAGTAAAGGTAACCGCAGTTTGTCCAGGCGCAAATACTATGTTTTGAGGAACAACAGAATAATCAACTCCTTCGGTCGCTGTTCCTGATGTGCTTAAAGGAATGCTTAACGACTGCCCCACTTGAGATGGGTCTCTCCTAACTGTTATTGTTGCTGTTTCGCAACTTTCTGCCAAAATCTTTGGATTACCAAAAATATTATTTGTTAATGATGAAGACATTGAGACAGGTTCTGGACTCGTTAATGAATTTGCTTCAAGAAATATTCCAGAATCGAATTCTGGATCTCCTACGTCAGCTATGGCTAATTTTAAGTGATAAGTTTCACCACATTGAACTTTAGCCCTTGCTTCAATAATCGTTGTAAAACCATCATATTGAATATAAGTTGAAGAAGCGTTTTGTGGAGCAGTTGTACCGTTTCCATTATCAACAAAATAGGTCGAGTTCGTATTCGCATTAACATTATCAATAGTTACAGGCGTACCTCCAGTTCCTGGAATAGTAGCCATATTGTATGGTCCTCCAAAACCTGGACCAGTAATAAAAAAAGCGAAAACATCATTAAAACCCTGATTAACAAATTCTGGGTACTCTTCTGAACCAAAAACATATTTAAATTTGATGCTGTCACTATTTGGAACAAAATCAAATTCCAGAATAGTTGCATTATAGGTATCTAAACCAGCAATAGCAGATAACTGCTGATTGCCACCCGAACCATTATCCATCCCGGCATTAGCTTTATTATTAGGGCCGTGAGGACCTTCTTGACTACCAAACAGACCAGTTCCAGATAATACAGTACCAGTGGTAAGAATAATACCAGAGCCTAAACCTAAGTTGGTATTGGTTGCATTAAAGGATCCAATTGCATTTGCGCCTCCGCTAAAACTTATATTTGTTGCAGTTACACCGTTCCCAACTAAAACATTTTGTACTAGTTGTGCTGCAGATTGGTTAGTTGATGTTAATAATTGACAATAACTTTGCGAATTAATGAATAATCCGCATACAATGAGGAGTGCACGTTGTTGTAAAAATCTCATAAATTAATGTCTTCTTATATAATACTAAGACGAACAATAAATAATTAACCCCTATTGATTACATAAGACAATAAATATACGCAACAAAAAGCCAATAGTTGTTTATTATTCGGAATGAAAAGTTAAAATGTACTAATTATTTATTCTAAAGTTCAAGTTTTATTAGCTTCAATATTAAAACTCGATCAGATTTTGGCTAAATTTGCAGCACTTAAGGCATGAAAAGATTAAGGCTTTTATTTAAAAAATGGCAAGAAAAATATAAGCTAACTTATATTCATGCTGATACTTTTGATGTAAAATGGAGCGTTAAGCTATCATTTATTAATTTCTTAACCTTGTTGGTTTTTTTCGTTTTTATTATATCTGTGGCGACTTATTTTGCTTTAATGTATACACCACTTAAAAGATTTGCCTTCGACAATGTATCAATTTATAATTTGAATGCACAATTAGAGACGAATAATCAAGCCCTAAGAATTGCAGAAAAAAAGTTGGGTCAACAAGAACGATATCTTGAAAATTTGCGTCTAATATTGCTTGATAAGCCATTTGATGACACATTAAAAGATAAACGCATTGATACCCTTGAAGGAGTTGTGAGGATAGATTTTGAAAAATCAAAAGCTGATTCTATTCTAAGAGAAAAAATCGAAAATAACGTAATGGAGTCTAATCAAACCCAGCCAGCTTTCAGTGCTGATTTTTTCATGAGTCCGGTCAATGGTAAAATATCTCGCTCAATTAATATCAGTGAAAAACATTATGGAATAGATATTGCAACACTAAAAGATGAACCTATAAAAGCAACGCTTGAAGGACTGGTTATTTTTTCTGGTTGGACCAGCCAACAAGGTAATGTTATTATTCTCCAGCACCAAAATAATTTACTTTCTGCTTACAAACATTGTTCTGTTCTTCTGAAATCTGAAGGTGAATATGTTGAAACTGGAGACCCGATTGGTATTGTTGGAAACTCAGGAGAATGGACTGATGGCCCACACTTACATTTTGAAGTTTGGCAGAACGGACTCGCCCTTGACCCCCAAGAATTCATTTCTTTTTAACGAATTAGTTTTTAAAAGAAAAATGTACAATTTCCAATAATGTCTTACAGTTTGTTTATTTTTGACCTTTTATTGATTATGCAATATTCTCTGGTACATGTGGATTAAGTTATCACAAATAATTTTAAGGAATAGAATACTTATTTTAAGCACATTGCTTGGGTTAACCGTCATGTTCGGTTATTTTGCTGTCAACAATGTAAAAATGGATAATAAATATGGCACTATGTTACCTCGTAACTCCAAAGCCAAACAAAATTATCTAAAATTAAAATCATTATTTGGTGAAAATGAATCACTACTCATTTTTGCAATAGACAATAAAGATTTATATACTCTCGAAAAGTTTAATGCATGGTACGAACTTGGGAAAACAATTAGCACTTTTGAAGCTGTAGATTCTGTTTTTTCCGAAGCGCATTTATATGAATTATCTAAAAATATTGACGAGAAGAAGTTTGAATTTCAAAAGGTTGTGCCCTACAAACCCGAAAGCCAAGCTGATTTAGATAGTTTGCGATTAGCCATTAAATCAAATCCTTTTTATGATGGTTTAATTTATAATGATACGGCAAAGTCCTCATTAATGATGGTTTTTGTTGATGAAGCCATTATGAATGACATGAAAAAAGCCATTGTATTGCTTGATGTTGAGGAGAAAGCAAAAGAATTCGAATCTATTCTGGGAGAAATTCGAATCGCAGGAATGCCGCACATTAGGGTTGCGGTTGGGGAAAAACTCAAAGGGGAGCTAGGTTTATTTATTGCTCTAACTATTTTAGTCACATCCATTTTACTATTTATCTTTTTTAGGTCTCTCAAGATTGTTCTCATCTGTAACATTGTTGTTTTCGTTGGTGTTATCTGGTCACTTGGAAGTATTGGTTTTTTTGATTTTAAGTTATCAATTCTAATGGTTCTTATTCCACCATTAATGATTGTGATTAGTATCCCAAATAGCATTTTCTTAATCAACAAATTTCATCAAGAAATAAAGGACCATGGCAATAAAGTAAAAGCATTAACACGTGTAATCCAAAAAATTGGTAATGCTACGTTTCTGACAAATCTCACCACCGCAATGGGGTTTGCCACATTCATTTTCACGAACTCTGAAAGGCTTTTTGAATTTGGCTTTATTGCAGCCTTAAATATCATAATGGTATTTGTTCTCTCCATTACAATTTTACCTATCATTTTAAGCTATTCAGCAATTCCAAAACCAAAACACTTAGAGCATCTAGAAAAACAATGGTTGCATTTAGCCATTGAAAAATTAGAGTATGTTACATTATACAAAAGAAAACTTGTTTTTTTAGCCGGTGGTGTGGTTGTTATAATTGCAATTATTGGTGCCATAAATATTAATGCAACTGGTAATATTACCGGTGATTTGCCTCAAAACGATCCCATAACAAATGATGTTAAGTATCTTCAAAACAAATTTGGAGGAGCAATTCCTTTCGAAATATTAATTAATACGAAAAAGAAAAATGCATATTTATATCGATTTAAGGAATTAGAAAATATTCAAGATGCACTAAAAAGCTATGGGGTTTTCTCAAAATCGTTATCAGTAACTGACGGGGTAAAAATTATCAATATGGCTTATAGTGGGGGCAATCCAGAACGTTACGATATTCCATCCATAAGTAAAATGAATAGGTTTATACCTTATTTAGAAAATGCGGTGAATAATGCTGGTCGGAACCCATTTGTGGACTCCACTAATATATATACCCACATTACTACCCAGGTACAAGATTTGGGATCTTATGAAATTCAAGCTCTTATTGATACAATTGGCCCTGAACTGAGAGCTATGTTAAATCCAAAAAAACAAATATATAACACCTTATATGATAAAATTATAACACTTGAAGCAGATGAGAAAAATGATGCCTTAACCGACTTATATTTCGATCACCCTACCATCTATCAGAACTTAATAGCTGTTATTAGTAAGAATGATGAGGCCTTGAGAGACGAGTTTTTAATAGATGAAAATAAAATATACGATTATCATTCCAAGGCAACTTTTGATGAAAATTTAAAAGCTGCAATTGATCTTGAAGAATGGGAATTGATGTTTACCGGAACAGCCGTAGTAGCTTCAAATGGAACGCAATACTTAGTGAATAATTTGTTTACTTCACTTGCTATTGCAATTATTTTGATTGCAATTCTAATGTCAGTTCTTTTCCAATCCTGGAGAATGGTAATTATCTCTCTTATTCCAAATTTTATTCCATTACTCACCACAGCAGGAATAATGGGTATTTTCGGTATTCCAATAAAACCCTCCACTCTTTTGGTATTTAGCATTGCCTTTGGAATTTCGGTAGATGATACTATCCACTTTTTAGCAAAATTCCGTCAAGAATTAAAAAATCACGACCATGATTTAAGACGTTGTATATTAGTGGCACTGAGAGAAACTGGTATCAGCATGATTTACACCTCAATTGTCCTCTTTTTTGGGTTTTTGGTGCTAGCATTTTCCCAATTTGGAGGTACAAAAGCATTAGGAATTTTAGTATCACTCACCCTTCTCATTGCCATGTTGGCTAACCTTCTCATTTTGCCATCTCTTTTATTATTTATGCAAAGAAAAATGTCTAATAAAGCCATTCGAGAACCATTATTCGAATTGTTTGATGAAGACACTGATATAGAATTAAATCATTTGGAGATTGAACAAGGCCTCCAAAAGTATCACGAAGAAGATTTAAAACAACAAAAAAATGATTGACTTATTACCTTACCAGCAATCAATTGAAAATGCCATTTCAGATTTAAACTTACCCAACAAACCAAATAATTTATACGACCCACTCCGTTACTTTATGAAAATTGGTGGTAAACGCATGCGTCCAATTTTGGCATTAATGGCTTGTGAATTGTTTGGAAAACCAAAAGAGAGTGCATTAAATGCTGCTTTAGCAGTTGAAATATTTCATAACTTTTCTTTAATCCATGATGACATTATGGACAAAGCACCGCTAAGACGAGGACATGAAACCGTGCATAAAAAATGGAATGAAAATATTGCCATACTCTCTGGAGATGTTTTGTTTGTGAGAGCGTATATGTTAATTGGAAAATATAAAGGAACTGAGCTGAAAGATTTGCTCGAAATATTTAACCAAACAGCATTAGAGGTATGTGAAGGTCAGCAATTGGATATGGACTTTGAAACAGCTGAAAATGTTAATATTTCTGATTACCTTAAAATGATAGCCAACAAAACAGCTGTTCTTTTAGGTTGCAGCCTCGAAATGGGAGCGATTGTTGCAAATGCAACTGCAACTGACCGAAAGGCTTTATATGAGTTTGGTGTTAACTTAGGCATTGCATTCCAATTACAAGATGATCTCTTAGATGTATACGGAGACAAAAATAAATTCGGGAAGCAACCTGGCGGTGATATATTATCGAATAAAAAAACATTCTTACTCTTAACTGCTCAAAAAGGGGCTAATGAAAGTCAGAAAAAGAGACTGCTAGACCTTCAGAACAGTTCACCTAACGCTAAAAAAGTAGAGCTAGTAACAGAATTATATGACGACCTAAATGTTAAGCACCTGACAAAATTGAAAATTCAAGAATTCTATGATGTAGCCATGTCAAACTTAAATAGCTTATCTGTTTCTGAACAACAAAAGAAACCACTTTATGCCCTTAGTGAATTCATAATGAATAGAGAAAACTGAAAACCATTACTTAAAAATAATCTTACCATTTAACCATTCTGAGTCAAGAAGTGCATCATATTTTTTGTAAAAATTAATAGCTGGTTCATTCCAATCTAAAACTTGCCATTCGAAACGCCCGACCCCCCTTTTTTTCGCTATACCATAGACCTCATCAAATAATAATTTTCCAATACCTTTACCTCTCATACTTTCGGTAACTAAAAAGTCTTCAAGATATAAACAAGCACCTTTCCAAGTAGAATAACTAGTATAATACAGTGCAAAACCAATCACTTTATTTTGAAATTTTGCAACAATACATTCGAATAGTCTATTTGGACCAAAACCATCCTTTACAAGCTGTTCAACAGTGTTAACCATTTGGTCTTCTGATTTTTCATAAATTGCTAGCTCTGTGATTAAACCGTGAACTTCGGTCATATTTTCTGAAACAGCCTTTTCTATTTTGATCTCATTAATATTCATAAGTCTAAAAATAGCTATTATATCTTAGGCATTGATACCGACTTATAAAATTACATCTATTTTTTATTTTTCCTTTTAAAAAGTGCAGCACCAACAGCAATACCTGCTACTCCCGCCAAAATTAAACTTCCCCAGTCAGTGGTTGGTTGTGCATGATTTAAATACACCTCTTCATCTTTCAATTTTGGTCTATCTTTAATACCATGGGCGTAATCATGTTCCAACCGTTTAGTTGGATCTAGGAGTATATCTTTTGCTTGAACCAAAATATTAAATAAAACATTAGCAGGTTTAGCATTATCAAATTTATCAGGATGAAATTCATGAGCTTTTACCTTAAACGCTTTCTTAATTTCATCTTCAGTTGCATCTGGAGAAATATTAAGTAAATCGTAGGCATTGAAGGGGTTTTTCGACATATATACTTTTAAATTATATCTATCTAAACACTAAAACAATGCCAAAATAAATGAGTAAATTTACCAAGATGAAAATCATTTTAATTACAACCTTTTTTTTAGTGTTAACTGCTTGTGCCGAAAACATTAGCAGACCGAAGAAAGGTACCATTAAAGCATTATCCTACTTAGCCTTAGGCGACTCATATACCATTGGAGAATCAGTAAAAACGAATGAACGTTGGCCCATTCAACTTGAAAAACTAATCCTATCCAAAGGTACTAAGTTAAATACAACAATTATTGCTAAAACAGGTTGGAGAACCGATAATTTACTAAACGCCGCAAATGAACAAATATCAAATCAAAAATTTGATTTAGTGTCTTTGCTCATTGGTGTTAATAATGAATACCAAGGACAAAGTCCTGATGGTTTTGAAACAAAATTTAGAGCCTGTTTAGACTTTGCCGTATCACATTCAAAAAAAGGGAAATCAGGAGTATTTATCGTTAGTATTCCTGATTATGGTTTTACACCTTATGGAAAACCTAATCAGAAAAAAATATCCACACGTTTGACTAAGTATAATAATATTTGTAAATCAGTAGCTGAAGATGAGGGTATAGTATTTATTGATATCACACCAATTTCCCAAGACGGATTAAAAAACAGTAGTTTAGTAGCTTCAGATGGTTTACATCCTTCAGGCAAACAATATGCTTTATGGGTGAACCTAATGTTGCCAAAAATCATGAAAATGATTAGCTAGAAATTAATAAAATTGATAAAGCATCATTTTATAGTCAAGTCCATTTAAAAAAACACCTAAATTGTAGATCCATATTATAACTAGAACCAAGCGTTTCTAATTGATTATATCACTACACATGAATCATGCATTAAGTTTTTGCAAAATTTGCAAAAACGGATTCTATTTGCTTAATTCAATTAATTTACAGACTAAGAAACACCTACTTTTGATATTGTTAATGAAACAATAGGATCATGGAAAAGGTATGTATAGCGCTCATTATTTTCTTTTTAAGAAGTACACTTCTCGCTCAAAACTATATCGATTTATCCAAAGTAGACTATGCTTTTTCATCTCCGAGCAGTTATGATACTAGCTCAGCAAAGGTCAATTTGAGAGAAATGAATGCAGATTTGACACTACCAATCGTCGTTAATAGTCACTCTACTTTTTTAACTGGCCTTAGCTATGAATATACTAAAGGGTCATTCAACCCATTCCGAAAAAAAGAATCTGTTACAGGGTTAACATTAAAGTTAGGAGCAAATATTCAACATAATGAAAGGTGGGCCGGCACATATATGCTACTTCCAAAAATTTCTTCTGATCTAAAAAAAATTAATGTGGAAGACTTTCAAATAGGTGGTGTAGTTTTAATGAAATACACGAAATCCGATCATTTAAATTATAAATTCGGCCTGTATGCCAACAGTGAATTATTTGGTCCTTTTCTAGTGCCAATTTTTGGCTTTTACTATTTAAATCCATCCCAAAAATTTGAAGCCAAGGTACTATTGCCATTAGCTATTGACCTCAATTATTCATTTACTCAAAAATCTAAAGTAGGACTAAATTTTAAAGGACAAGTACGAACTTACAATCTAAATGAACCTATATTCAATGAAAACGATAGGTATTTAGCACGATCAACAAATGATATTTATACTTACTTTCAATACGGTTTAAAAAACGGCATCAACTTTCAATTAGCAGCAGGACGCTCATTAGCTAGGTCATATAGAATCTATAACGAAAGGGTAGATTTTGCAATGCCTTTAGTTTATTTCGGAAACAAGCGTTCACAATTAAACACCGATTTTTCTGATAGCTGGCTCCTTAAGTTTTCTGTTATTTATAGATTGATGTTATAAGTTATCTTGTCCCAATTATTTGAGGTGACCAATAATTACATAAGATTATAAATGATTGATTTTCAACAATTATTATTACCTTTATATTTTTATTTTTTGAACATGAAAAAACCAATACTATTTCTTTTTTTAGTAATATCAACCATTGCGTTTCCTCAAGATATCGATTTTGAATGGGTTAAAGGCATGGGAAGTACTGGAAATGACGGGGCAAGCTCAATTACAACTGATGACCAGGGCAATGTCTATACCATAGGTTATTTCCGAAATTCTATCGATTTTGACCCAGGTACCTCTATTAGTATTCTATCTGCTAACTCTCCTATTGGTGCATTTATTCAAAAATTGGATCCCAACGGTAATTTCTTGTGGGCAAAATCGTTAAATGGTATTGATGCCAAACGCATCAGCCATGTAAAATGTGATGTTAATGGTAATGTTTATGTTATTGGTTACTTTGAAGGTACAGTTGATTTTGACCCTGGACCTTTTACTCAATATAGAACATCAAATGGGGCATACGATCTCTTTATTTTGAAGTTAGATACGCAAGGGAATTTCATTTGGGCGAATAGTTACGGTAGTAGCAATTCAGATTACGGTTATTCCATAATCATTGATAATATAGGAGATTTATACTTAACAGGTTCATTTGCCGATACTGTTGATTTTGACGCAAGCTCTGGAGTTTTCAACCTAATAAGTAATGGCTTTAGAGATATTTTTATACTAAAACTAGGCTCCAATGGAAATTTAATTTGGGCAAAATCAATCGGAGGAAATTCATATGATACTGGCTACTCAATAACTCAAAATGACTTAGGAGAATTATTATTGCTTGGTTTATTCAGGGATACAGTTGATTTTGACCCAGGTCCTGCAGTAAACATTTTAACACCAGCTAATGTTGGAGATAATGAAACATTTATTGCAAAATTTGATACAAATGGCAACTTAATATGGGCAAAATCAATAGGTGTTTCAGCATTTTTTTCGTCTTCATCTATAACTACCGATAGTTACGGAGATGTCTACTGCGCTGGTAATTTTGAGGGCACTGTTGATTTTGATCCTGGAAGTTCAGTTTATAATTTATCTTCAAATGGCGGTTCTGATATATTTTTACTAAAACTAGATTTAAACGGAAATTTTGTATGGGCTCATTCGTATGGCGATACTGGGAATGATCGTTGCAGATCCATTACTACTGATGTAAACGGTGATGTTTTGTTCTGCGGATTTTATGTTGGCACTGTTGACTTTGATCCAAGCCCTACGGTGTTAAACTTTACATCTAATGGAAGCTGGGACATTGTTTTTCAAAAGCTAGATCGGGATGCCAACGTCAAATGGACAAAATCTATTGGAAACTTTAATGGAGAATTGGGATACGCCATTCATGTTGACACAACTGAAAATATCTATTTAGCTGGAGAATTCGCTGGAACTACTGATTTTAACCCGGGAGGTGTTGCCCAGAACTTGACTGCTAATGGTCTTGGTAACGTCGATATATTTGTACTTAAACTAAGCCAATGCTATCCCGATTATACAACTGATACCATTTCAGCATGCGTTTCATATACTTGGATTGATGGCATCACATACACTGCTAATGATACTTCAGCAACTTACTTAACAACCAATATTCAAGGTTGTGATTCTATTGTCAGTTTACACCTTACTATAACTCCAGTCGACACCTCAACCATTGTTGTCGATAACTATTTGTTGGCTGTTACTAGTAACGCCTCCTACCAGTGGTTGGACTGTAACAATGGATATGCGATTATCGAAGGAGAAACCAATCAAGGTTTTACTGCAGATGACAATGGAAGTTATGCAGTTGAAGTAACGGAGAATGGTTGTACTGATACTTCCAACTGTATTGTTGTTTCAGGTTTAAGCATTAATGATTTAGCAGTTGACCAAATACGTATTTTCCCTAACCCAACTAATGGGCATATAAATCTTGAATTGGGTAACCTTGAAAATACCAGTATTAGGGTTTTCAATGCAAGCGAACAGTTATTATTTCAAACAGAAAATATCAAAACCCCTGTATATCAATTTGAGCTCAACCAGCCATCAGGTATTTACGTTATTGAGATTAAGTCTGAAGGTATTTCCAAACGATTTAAACTGATTAAAGAATAATACCTTAATCAAGGTAGAACTTTGTTGTATTTAAAACTATTTTTCATATGAAACCAATTATTACTTTTTTTCTCATTTTTTATTATTGTCTTAACGTTCAAGCTCAAACTGCACACTTTACTGTTAATCCCTCAGCACCACATTGTACTGGCATAACTATTTACTTTACCGATCTTTCCACACCTCCTCCTGGTGGAGGATCTATAATTTCACGGAATTGGGATTTTGGTGATGGGACTAGTTCAACCGCTATAAATCCTACACACACATATCAAGCATTGGGAATTTATACAGTGATGCTTACAATTACTGGTAGTAACAATATGACAAATTCTTCTTTTGTTCAAATTGAAGTTACTGGCACTGGTACAAATGCTAGTTTTACGTATTCAATTAATAGTCAGTTGATGGTAAGTTTTGAAAACACTAGTGGTAATGATATTACTAATTCTGTTTGGGATTTTGGAGATCAAACAACAGAAACGAATATGAATGCTGATGTTACTCATAATTATGCTACCGCCGGAATTTATGACGTATGTTTAACCGTAACTAACAACCAAGGTTGCACGGATAGCATATGTAAAACCGTAAATACTAATCTGGCTAATTTAACAGGTTACGGAATACCTAACAACTCACAATTGTTTTATCCCAACCCTAGCTCAGGCATCTTATATCTAAATACTACGACTGATCCACTAGAAACCGTAATCATTTACAACTATTCTGGTCAAGTAATGCAGACTATTTCTGACTCAAAGATAGCAGCTGTAGATATATCTAATCTTCCAGTGGGAGTTTATTATTTAACCTGTATTAGTTCAGAAAACACAATGACTCAGAAAATAGTGAAAGAATAATTCTTTTGCATTCTTTCAGTAGATTTATAAACTTCTGAAAATAAGTTGCGATCCTTTGTGAACTAATATTTAAGTTGCAATGATGCACCAAAAGAAATTAAATCGACTTGTCCGAAGCCTATTCCCGATAATGGCAAGCTAACGTATGGTTCTACTAATATTGACCAGTTTATTTGCCATTTTTTTTGATATCCGATAGACAAATTCAAAATACTGAAGTAATGCGTGTTTTCCCATTTTCCATTCCATTCCTGTTTTAACTCTGGATCATACATTTGATATACAAAACGATACCTTTCTGATGCCATAAGATAAGATGATGTTCCTGCCGCTAGATAAAAAGAGTTGCTCATATTATATTGGTTTGCGAAATAATATCTTAGATTTAAAGGCACCTCAACAACCTTACATTCGGCTAAAATAATACTGGGCTTAATGCCATTAGTCCAAAACCCAGGTTTTACGGTATAGTTGTCAGAATTTGTTCGGTAATCCTTTACCGTATAATTAAGTCCGGTTAGCACCGACCATTTATTAACGAAAAAGTACTCGATACCAATTTGTAGTTTTAATTTTGTAGACCCTATCTGCATTGGAGAAATACTACTCCATTCAGTTCCTGCTCCTAAGTAAAAATGTAAACTTCTATTAACAGGACTTAGCTCGAGAATAATTGAATCTGTAATCCTTTGCTTATTATCAACCCCTTCTTCATTTTCATTTAAAAAAGTTGAATCCGAATTGTTATTTACAGCAAGTTTTGCTTCTCGAATATCTGACGAATCTTCTTTTACAAGAGATAAATGATTCGTTTCTTCAATTTTAAATTTAGAATCACCCCTATCGTCTATTCTTGGAGCTAGATTATTTATATAATTAATATTTTGTCTGGATTCCTCAACTGTGCTCTTAATAATATCTATATCTACCGGTTGCTTACTATTATTTTGTCTAAAGCCAATTTGACCTTCGCTTGTAGAAGTCGTTTGTGAAATATTTTCAGTTTTGGCAATCAAAGTGTCTAGAACCTTAGCAACTGAATTTCTATCGGTTGTTTCTATCCAGACATTTTTTTGTGACATTTTGGAATCAGCTATGCTAAGAGTTGGCTGCAATATTTCAACGTTTTGAGTCCATTTCTTAATTGTCAATACCCCAATACCAATTAACATCAATACTAGAATTCCTTTCCAGAACCATCCAATCTTTCTTTTTCGATCATGGTTATCCAACATCAATTCCAATTGATCCCAATCTCCATCTTGAATAACATACCCTTCGTATTCAGAGGCGTCATTTATAAGATCATCAATCTTTTCCATATTTTTATTTTCATCCTTCAATTCCAAGGTTGCTTTTTAATTTCTTCCTTAACATTTCTCTAGCCTTAAATAAATTTGACTTTGATGTCCCTACAGAAATGCTTAACATTTCTGCAATTTCTGTATGCTTGTACCCTTCAATAACATATAGATTTAATACCATTCTATACATTGGTGTTAACTGACGTATCTGTTCTAAAATGCTTTCATACATCATATTGCTCTCAATGTCAACATCTGAAGTCATATCTATTATTTGCTCAACACCTGTGAATTCCTTTTTATAGTACTTTTTATTATGAGAAATAGCCGTATTTATAATTATCCTTCTCAACCATGGTTTACATGGTTTTGAAAAATCAAATTTTCTTAAGTTTTGAAAAAACTTCATAAAGGCTTGATTTAAAATCCATGCAGCTTCATCACGATCTTTTACATAACGTGAACTAATGCTCATTCCGTACGAAAAATATTTTGTGTAAAATGCTTTCTGAGCTGCTCTATCATTTTTTTTACATGCAGATAATAAGCTTTGATCAATTTTATCTGCAGTCTCTGTCGTCATTCTAATCTCTATACTTCGATATCATTTAAACGGTTGCCTCCATATTTTATTTCATAAGAAAAACCTCTGCTGATGCTAGTTTTAGTCCATTTTTAACTTGACCAAGCAACCGTTTCCGCTTTTCTAAAGTATGGTCAGAAAACAGCAATAAACTTAAAAGACATTATTATGAAGAAAACTTACATATTATCTATCTTAATCTCATTATCAGCATCTGGGTTTACTCAAGGATTAACAGAAATTGTTGGAATCAACATATATGAACATCATTTTTCAGGATGCGGACCTTGTGCTCCATCTAATCTAGGTGATTCTTCTGCTTACGATTTTGTAACTCATCAACATATTAATTCTGTATCTCCAGCTTTTGACGCTAATCGGGACATGGTTGAACATAATGGAGACCCGTCAGGACCGGCTCCGTTTGGGTTTACATCTGACACAAGCAGTGTATGGGCAGGACAATTTGGCGGAAATGGTACTACAAAATTTTATTTGGCCGCTGGATTTGATTATAACAATGCTACACAATGGTCGGTAGTCAATGCATATAATAACACCAGTGCATATGTTGAAGTTAATTCAGTTCAATTAGGTGAAGTGTATATTGCCAAAGTTAGGAACTTAGAATACTATGTTGTTCTGAAAATTACGGCTTTTCAAACCAACACGGACAATGATTTTACATTCAATTACAAATATACTGACAACCCTATATCTTCTGCTAGTATTAGTGAAAATAATCAAGATGCTTCACTGATAATTTATCCTAATCCAGCAAATAACATCATGAATATTCAATTTAATGAAACACATCAGGACATCAGTATCTCTATTCGCAATATTCATGGCTCTGAGGTATTATTTGAGCAATTTAATAACCAAAATTTAATTAATTTGAGCTTAAGCAATCTGCCAAATGGTATTTATTTTATATCTGCTCAAATCGACAACAAATTAGAAAGGCAGTTATTTATAAAGGAAGAATGAGAATTTTTTTTATTTACTCAACACTAGATTTGAACTACTATACCACCAAATACTTTTAAAATGAAAAAAGTCGTACTTATTTGTTTTATTACCTTTAGTCTCATATTCGAAACCAATGCTCAGATTACTTTTGAGAAGACCTATGGTACTATAGGTTTTGAAGAAGCAAAATCAGTCAGACAAACCTTTGACGGAGGCTATATTTTGGGTGGAACAAACTTAGTAAAATTAGATGCTTTAGGTGGGATAGAGTGGACTAAGCCCTATTCTTCATTATTTGCAAATCCGACAGCGGATAGCGCTTATATTCTAATCAATCATAATTCCAATTCAATCACCTTTACCAAAATAGGAACCAATGGTGATTCCTTATGGCAAACCAATTTTAGCGCAGGTATTTGGGCGAATGAAGGCTATTATATTGAGCAAGTTGAAGATGGAGGTTATATCGTTGCAGGACGATATCAAAGTGTAACTGGTTCTGGCATGTTATTGCTGAAATTAAACGGGTTAGGACAACAGGAATGGCGCAGAACATTTTCAGAAATAACATCTGCAGGTTTTAATGATGGTTTTTCAGTTCAGCAAACCTTAGATAAAGGATTTATTATTGTTGGACGAACGAATATCAACTATTATGACCCAAGCAAGCACAAAGATGTATTTATTGTAAAAACAGATAGCATTGGAGGACTACAATGGCAAAGGTTTTACGGTGGTTCTGATGATGATTCGGGGTTTTCTGTAAGGCAAAATTTTGCTGGTGATTACTATATTGGAGGTACAACCAACAGTTTTGGCACTGGAATTGGCTCTAACATGTATCTGATTAAACTGAATACATTTGGTGACTCTTTATGGACTCGAACCTATGGTGGAAATTTCGAAGAATCAGCAATTGGGTTATGGCCGACAAATGACGGAGGTTGTATTTTAACTGGAAGTTCAAACTCATTTTCTACTGGCGATTTTGATGGTTACATTGTAAAAACAGACGCAAATGGAGATATCCTTTGGACAAGGACTTATGGTGGTACTGGAATGGAAGTGGCCAATTCAGTTCAGCAAACTTCTGACAATGGCTATGCTATTGCAGGTTACACAAATAGCATAGGTGCAGGTGATTTTGATATGTTTTTATTGAAAACTGATGCATTTGGAAACTCGCAATTAAACTTAGGTCAAGAAGAACCACCTGGTTCGTTCGACCAAATAAGGATTTACCCGAACCCGACAATTGGACATGTCAATATTGAACTAATTAGCATACCAGCCAATGTTGCCATAAAAATTTACAACGCATATGAACAAGTGGTATTCCAAGCAGAAAATACCAGTTCTCAAATAAACCAATTTGAATTAGACCAACCCACTGGCATTTATATTCTTGAGGTCAATTCTGAAGGTATTTCTAGGCGATTTAAACTGATTAAAGAATAATATTAATACCTTAAAAAGCATTTTATAACCTGCTTTTTTAACTCTTAAGGAAATATGCTTATTACTGCCTGTGGGTTATTATAAAAGCTAGGCAGTACTGCAAATCCAGGACTATTTGGGCATGTGGTGTTAAAAAAAGTTGAGATATTTGAATTAGGACTACCATTACACGTAATTTGAGAAGGAAAATTAGCACTATAAAGGTAAAACCCAGAATTAATATTCCATCCTTGAGGGACTACTCTGACTCCAATAAGTTCCTGTCCAGCTGGCAATGATGGAACAATTGTTACACTTTGATTTTGATTGAGTGGGTTAAGGGTAAATGCAGCCAGTTCTAGTTTAACACAATCATTATTATCCATAACAATGGGTATAATTGTTACCGGGCAAGCACTAATGTTCTGTCCCATTAAAATAGTTGTAGGTGTCGGTGCTTGCGCTTTTAGTAGTATAGGAACTCCTAAAACCACTAAAAGAGTTAATATCTTTTTCATAATTTAACTGTTTGATTTACATAAATATAAGGTTTTTTAGTCAAAAATCCAAAAAATTGCCCCAACAACTAAGTACTTTATTATCTTTTAATTACGAAAACAGCTATTAGGCAAAAGTCGGGTATTAAACACCTGATATGGATATTTCTGTATTAGCAGTCCTTTCAAATTGCTTACTGGGCGTAGTACCATCCATTAAAGAAGGAAAATTCAATACCAAATAAATACTACTTAGAACTTATCACTGCCATCTTTTTTACTGTCCCAGATTCTAACTTAATGATATAAGTCCCTGAATTAAATTCTTGATTAATAATTTGTTTTGTATTATTAATTTGACCTTTAAAAACCAATTGTCCGGCAATATTATAGACGTAAAAATCTTCACCCAAATGATGTTCTGCTCGGCTTATTTCAATTTGTTTCAAATTAGGGTTATAATAAACCGCTATGTTATCGAAATCAGATAAAGTTAAATCGATTCCTAAATCGTCAATCAAAATGCATTGGGAAGTATCAATGCATCCCAAACTACTTATTTCTACTGCGTAAAATCCTTGGTTCTGAGGGTAAAAAACTTGACTATTTTCATTAGTAATTTCACTATAACTAGTTTCGCAATCTAACCATTGATAGCTAGCATTAGGTTCACCAGCAATTAACGAAGCACCATTTTGAGACACTGAAACATCAATATTTGATACGTCTAGATTAATGGTGTAAATGGTATCTATATCACAAAAACCAGCTATAGTATCGGAATAAGTTCCTGATGTAGTATAAATTTGACCACTTGGTGAAGTGTAAGTTGTATTGCAAACGAATGGATTAAGGGTATCATAATATATGTGATTAACTGTTAAATTAATCGTATAAATGGTGTCAATTGGACAATATCCGGCAATGGTATCTTGATACGTATCAGAACTCGTCCAGATATAATTTCCACTCGGTGAGGTATAACTATAACATGCTGTAATATCTATTGTGTCATATATAATTGGTGAAAAGTTAAGATTTATTTTATAGACGGTGTCTAAGTTATTCATGAAGTTAATTGTGTCAAAATACTGACCTGAGACATAATACTGAGCATTTCCACTTGGAGTCGTATAAGATGAGCAGGCAACCGTGTCGATTTCAATAATATTTGTTGGCGACATCTTCAGTACAAAATGCGTAAACGCATTCGTCAAAGATGACTCATTATGCGTATTTGAGCTAAAATCGAAATCAGCAGTTCCTTTGAACCAACCAGTCACATAAACATTATTATCTGAGCTAACATCAACTGAAGACACAATTTCCTGATGAGTACCTGATGTGGTACCATCAATTAGCTCTGTGGTGATGTAATTACCTAAATTATCAAATTTAGAGATGAAACCCACCTGATTTCCGCCATTGGTAGTAAATGTATGCGCATCAATTATCATATCAGTAACAAATCGACCTGACACATATACGTAATCATAAAAATCATAAGCTATTCCATATATGTCGACTTGAGCATGCGAATCAAAATGTTTTGACCAAATGAAATTCCCATTTGCATCAAGCTGAGAAAGAAAAGAAGATCTATTCCCAGAGGCTATCATTTTGGAGGAGGTTAACCCCGGGTCTGCGTCAATAGAATCGCTAAAGAAGCCAGCTACTAAGACATTATCTGCGCTTGAAATTGCAACGTCATGTGCTCTTGAGGACGGTCCCTCTCCAAATTGTTTTGCATAAACAAAGTCTCCATTACTATCTAACTTACATAAAAAGCCATCACTAGAACCGTATTCTACCATATTAAAAACGCCTGAACCAGGATCAAAATCTGTCGTATTGTAAAAATCGCCAACTATAAAAACGTTTCCTGAATCATCAACTTTAACATCAAAGGACCTTTGAATACCACTAGTACCGCCTATATTTTTTGCCCAAATCAATGCTCCATGTTCATCATATTTAACAATAAATGCGTCTTCCGCAGAGCCATTATTTCCTAAAGACGTTGTTCCCAATCCAAATTCGAAATCAGTTGAGTCGGTGTGATATCCTGTAATATATATATTGCTATTATCATCAATGTCAATCCCTAATCCTTCGTCATAAAAGGTATCTCCTAGTTTTTCGACCCAAACAAGATTCCCTAATTGATCTAATTTGCATAATACAAAATCAGAATTGTAATCGGTACAGGTCACAGAACTAACGCTTAGTCCAGGGTCGAAATCAACAGTTTCAGCAAATGAAGCCACAAAGTATACATTTCCTATTTGATCCGTTTTTAAATCATAAATTCTTTCGGCCAGAATAACATCAAAATAAGTACTTCCAAAATTAAGTGCCCATAAAAAATCGCCATTTGGATCTAATTTTTGGATATACATATCTGTATAACCACTTGCTGTTAAATTATGAGTAGTTGACCCAGGATCAAAATCTAGGGTGCCAGAAAATGAGCCAGCAGAATATACATTTCCATTATCATCTGCATGCACAACCCATGGAGCTGAATTAAAGGCAGCCAGGCTTGATGACTCTAAAACCTTAACCCATTCAAAATTCCCAATTTGAGCATTTGACGTAAAAAGGAATAAACAAAAAAATAAATTGAAGAAGATTAAACCTTTATTCATAACGCACTTATTTTATAGACACAACGTTAAATGTACTCTTTTTCAGACTCAAAAACGAATGTTTAAGTATAATAAATGAATGCCAAAACTGCAAAACAAACATATGTGCTTGTCCGTTTTATTTTTAATTGAGAATTTTTTAAGACGAAGGAGGAGGATTTGAAAGGGTGCAACGACAACCTTTAGCAATAACTAGTTTTATTATCTTTGTTATAAGCGATTAGAATTTTCAAATGAAATGTTTCACCCTATTCATACTTATGACTTTTTTCTCTTTTAGTAGCTTAGCGCAGATAGAGCTTGATAGCACTATCAGAATAGCCCTTGAGCAAAACCCTAAAGTAGATTCAATCAAGTACAGAAAATCTTTATATAAAAACGGAAATGTAGAAGTTGAAGGGTGGGTATATTATACTTCTTACCTTAATTTATTGGATACGACAGCATCAAACTATACTGATACTGTTCCTATCGGAGTATCGAGAAAATACTTCAAAAACGGTGATCTTTATACAATAGACTCAATTTCTGCTAATAACAATCAAATATCATGCACTTACCACTATCTTAAAAATGAACAACTTTTTTGGGTAACAAGATATAAACTATCCGAAAACCCACTCAAAATAGGAGGAATCGCCGCTAGTTTAAATAGGACTCAGAATTATCATTCAACATGGTATTATACTAGCTCCTCTCAAGTTAAAAGTACCGGGAATTTTATAAATGGGAAAAAAGTAGGTTTATGGAAATACTACAACAAAGATGGTACTCTCAAAAAAGAAAAAAACTTTGGAGCAGAATAAATAATTTTTTAAAATGAACTTATAGCAATCAGTCATAAGTAAATCTACCGCAAATCCCGTCACTTCCAATTTCAATCCAATTCCCAAAAACTATTACCACAAAAAAAGCTACCCTTCTGGATAGCTTTTTCGTAGTCCCACTATGTCAGAACTATGTTTTTAGTTTTTTACCTTGGGTACCTCCTTTCAACTTCAGTCTTTAAGGCTCTATTAAACTTGGGATAATTCTCTTTTTCAACGTTCATCAGCCATCCTCCAAACACCCAACTTAAACCACCGCGGACAATATCTGATTGTACAAACTTTGATTTACCCTGACCATAAGGCTTTACGATAAATCTGTGATCATCTTTCATACCCATCATCATTTTACCGCTCCAATAAAAGTACGCTCCCTCTTTCACTGAAATGGTATGTGGAATAACGTTCAGCTTGTCCTTCTTATCATTAACCTTAAAATGAGTTACGATATTACCTTGGTCCTTAATCTCACCGTCAATTTTAACTAAGAATCTAGACCATTCAGGATAACTCAATGTATCCGTAAGTACCGTCCAGACTTCATTTGGAGCCGCGTCAATGATGATTTCAGTATGAATAGTTTTGAATCCAAAAGAAACTCTTTTGATCTTAATGTTTTCCTCTAATTGTTTGTTCATTTCTAAAAATAGGTGTTATCATTTCTAAACTGCCCTCCATTTTGAAGCACCACCTTTCTCATTCTCTGATCTATGCCTTGAATGGCATCCCAGTGCTCAACTATTTGATTATTTACTACTTTCCAGGTGTCGTAAATATTTAAGCCTTTCTGAGGGTTACCTCTATCCTCTTTTGAAAGAGTAGCATGTGATTGGACTATTACGAATTCACTATCCACATATACGTGTTTAACTTCATAAGAAAAATCAGGGAAGTTTGAAGTTAATTGTTCCATAGATTGAATGACCCCCTCAATTCCATCAATCATACTTTGGTTGTGCTGTCTGTAGGGGTTTGAGCCAAAGTTCTCTTTAACATATTCGAAATCATGGTCATTCATTATTTTCTGAACGAATTCAATTACAAACTCAGCATTCCTTCTTTCTTCGTTAGACCAACTGTCTCTTTTTAAGAGGTCTAAATTAATTTGATTCGATTTCATTTATTTTAGTGTTAATTGTGATTAGTAAAGTGTATTCGCGTTTCTCTTTTTCCCGCCAGTGAGCAAAGCGAACATTCTCATGGATCCGTCAACAGCTTGAATCGAATCCCAATGTTCGATTATCAGACCATCTTTGATTTTCCACGTATCGAAAATATTAACACCCTTGTCTGGTTTGTTACGGTGTTTTCTTCTAATGGTAGAATGTGAATGAAATATTACAAAGTCACCATCTACGTAAATGTGTTTTACATCATATGTATAATCTGGGTATCTTTTTACAAGGTCGCTCACGTATTCAATTACTCCAGCCATCCCATCATTCATTGACCTATTATGCTGTATGTATTGATGTGAGTCGAATTTATCTTTGACATATTCAAAATCATGATCATTCATTAATTTTTGAACAAAATCAATCATCAATTCCACATTACCTTTCTCTAGATCAGTCCAATTAGATCGTTCGTAATCGGCTAAATTTATTTGAATTGTATCTTTATTTTTATCAAGTTTTTTCATTTTATCACTCTGGTATTTCACTGTTATATATTCTTCATTATTGGAATTTGAGGCTCTTAATTGACTCGTGCTAATTGAAAGCAGTATTAGCATTAGTAAGAAGTGGCCAGCATATATTGATTCTTTCATATTATTTCAGTTTGCTTTAGTATAATTTATTGCCATTCTCCTGCGATCGCCTTTTTTTCAATGTCTCTTGCGAACAATGGTGTCTCCTCATTAATGTGTAATTGAAACGGGCTTTGTTTGGGGTCTATTTCTTTAGATAAGTCTTTAGAGGCTTGAACAAACTTTTGATTCGCCGACTCAGTTATCACTTTGCATGTCAATAAGCTTGATAGATTATCAATTTTCTTCACGGTAAGCTCCCATGTAATCTGCATGATCACATAGTTTTGGTCATCTAACCAGAGTACTGTATTCGGAGATACGACAAGTACCCTATCTTTCTCAGATACTGTCTCTACATAATGTTGTATCATGAAAAATCCTGCGACATGTTCTACATTTACGGATACTCTTTTTCCTGATGGCAATGTCCCTTGTGCAGCACTCTGATGCCCTTTAGCACAAGCCTCATATTCTTTGGACGTGAGACCAAACAGCCATTCCGAAATGTTTATCGAATTAATATTGGCTCGTATTTCCGCTTGCGAAACAGCCTCTCCAATTTTTGTCATTTTTTCCATATTGTATAATTTTCAATTTAAGTTGGGTTATTCACAAGGTTTTAATTAACTTGCAAAAAACAAGTGATGCAAATATATAAAAATTCACTTGCAAAAAACAAGTATTATATGAAAAAAAGTGAATTACGCTCCGATTGCCCAATAAATTATGCCCTCGAATTCCTAGGTGACAAGTGGAGTTTGCTTATCATTCGGGATTTCGTTTTTGAAGGAAAAAAATTCTATAAGGAGCTACTAAAATCAAAAGAAGGAATAGCTACGAATGTTTTATCTGACCGATTAAAGCGACTTGAAAAACTTGAAATCGTAAAATCTGAAGTAGATGAAAAGCAGAGGACCCAAAAAATTTATCAGCTCACTAAAAAAGGTAAGGATCTGATTCCAGTCCTAGTGGAAATAATTAGATGGTCCGGGAAACATAAAAAAGGCTTAAATGTCAGTTCTGAATTCTTAGAAAAACTTGACAACAATAAAGAACAGATGATTCTGATGATCGACAAACATGTTGGTAGCAAAGTCTTCAGCGCTCATCATCCGAAAAACAGCTAACAAAAAAGCATAATCTTCTAGCAGCTCTTTAACCAATTATAAATCAGCTGTTTTGTGTTGTAACAATCTTCCTCCGACTCCTTTCCTCTAAAACTCATTGAACAAAAAAAAGGGATACAGTTTCCTGACAGTATAACCATGTAAAATTGATTGTGGGTTTGCTTCGACTTCTCCGCGTTTCGCTCAGGGTAACATCTCGCCTTAGTGAGCTCACTTCAGCAAGCTCAGTGTAAACGTTCTAACCAAAAGTGGTGACATACAAAAAAAGCCCATCCTCTCGGATGAGCTTTTCTGTTGTCCCACTAGGGCTCGAACCTAGACTCTTCTGGACCAAAACCAGACGTGTTGCCAGTTACACCATGGGACAATTTGAGACGGCAAATTTAGGGGTATTTTTCTAATTCAAATCAAAAAACCTACTTTTTTTTCTTCTTTTTGCCTTTTTTATCGTCGTAAAGTTCGTCTAAGCGGTTAATTTCAGCCATCACTGAACGCCAGTCGCCTTCAACTTCTTGCTTAAAATTCAAGGTCTCCTTATAATCCGTTTTGGTAATTTCAGCCACCGAAATTGGATTGGTTGTATACGCTTCTATGGCTTCCAATAGTTCAATTTCTTGAGGCGCGCAGAACGATAATGCCACGCCTTTTTCTGTGCCTCTGCCCGTCCTTCCCACTCGGTGAACGTAGTTTTCAGGTTGCTCCGGAATGTCATAATTTACCACAATATCTACATTGGGAATATCAATTCCTCTCGCGCTTACATCAGTGGCTATGAGCAATCGAAGTTGTCCTGATTTAAAATCCTCCAATACTTTGGTACGTTCATTTTGCGCCTTACCGCCATGAATGGTTTCTGAGTCAATCATTACCCTTTCCATAGCAGCAGAAACGCGTTCAGCCCTTACTTGAGTTCGCACAAATACTAGTACTTTGGCCGCTTCTTGTTCTCTAATAAGCCGTTCTAAAAAGAACCGTTTATCGTCCATTTTAATATGTGCCACTGAATGCTCCACATTTTTGGAGACAGGGTCCTTAGGTGAAATTTGAATATGAATGGCGTTCCCCTTGATAATGGAATAGGCCATTTTTTTTATTTTTTTGTCAATGGTTGCCGAAAAGAATAACGTTTGCCTGTTCTTAGGTAAAAACTTGATCACATCTTCTATGTCTTTAACAAAGCCCAAATCTAACATATGGTCTGCTTCATCTAAAACCAACGTCTCTACTCTATTCAGACGAATATGGCCTTGATGCAAAAAATCAAACATTCTACCCGGCGTAGTCACTAAAATATCAATGCCTTTCTCTAAAGTAAGGATTTGATCATCCTGCTCCACACCACCAAAAACACAACCAATTTTCACTTTTAAGTTTCTACCAATCTCTCGAAAAGCATCTGTAATCTGCAAGGCTAATTCTCGGGTTGGCACCATCACCAGGCATTTAATGCCTTCGCTCCTTCTCGATTTTTTAGATTTTTGAAGGCCATCTAAAATAGGAATGGCAAAGGCTGCAGTTTTTCCTGTCCCAGTTTGTGCGATAGCCAATACATCCTCTCCGCGCATAATTGGCGAAATGGTTTTGTATTGAATATCGGTTGGCTTAACCATCTTCAAGTTCTCCAAATTCTGCTTAATTTCAAAAGAAATTGAATAATCGTTAAATTTCATATTACGAAGGTAATTGATTTTAAATAATTACATCTTACTTTTTACTCAGTAAGCCCTTGAGGGGTATAATATCTTGAGTTCATTTAACATGTCGGCATGAAACTTGTTGTAAAACAGGACAAAACATAACCTATGCCTTCAGTCAAATCTCCCTTTTTATTAGTTATATTAGTGTTTGTATTTAACCTTAAATTCATTTCAGCGCAAAGCTCGTACACTTCAATTCGGCAAGTAAATTGCTCTGAAAAATCATCTGAATTTTATCTTTTTTATGAAGGCGAGGCTACACCTTTTAACTACGAAAAAATAGGTGAAGTGTCATCAAATGAATATAGTTCTTTCTATACCGATCAAGAATTAATAAATAATTTAAAATATTCCGCATGGGAAAATTGCGCTAATGGACTAATATTAATCAAGAGTGGATTTACTGGTGAGGAAGCACGGAAATACTATTCTGCTGTAGCTGTGAGAATTCAAGTAAATTCTGACTTTAGAAAAAAATATGGCACAGGGTCTGACATGCAGTTTGTACAACAAACTGAACAAAGCCAGATACAAAGGAAAAACCAAAGCAGTGCTGGACTTGGGTTCAGTATGGTTTGTATATTACTAGCAGTTTTTTTATTAACTCAACTTGAACTTTGAAATTAACAAACTATTTATTCCAATATGAATAATAAATTAACCTATCGTCACATTATTCGTATATTTGTCGCCGAATAAAAGGCAAATGAAAAAACCATCAAGAGATCATTCTAAAGGAAATAGAGGCGGCGGTAGGCCATTTAAAAAGGGAGGAGACTTTAAAAAGAAACCGCATGGTGGACCAAAAGGATTTGGTAATTCATCTAAACGAAAAGGAGATCCCCTGCCAAGTTTTAGTGAAGATATCCGCTTAAATAAGTATTTGTCAAATGCCGGGATTTGCTCTCGTAGAGAAGCGGATGTACTCATTGCAACCGGTATCGTGGAGGTCAATGGTGAAACCATCACGGAAATGGGCTTTAAGGTCAAGCCTGGAGATGAAGTAAGGTATGATGGGGCTTTAATCTCGCAAGAAACCAAACGATATGTATTGTTAAATAAACCCAAGGACTTTATCACCACTATGGATGACCCTAGAGGCCGTAAAACGGTGATGCAATTGGTTCATAAGGCTTGTAAAGAAAGAATTTATCCTGTTGGTAGATTAGACAGAAATACAACTGGCTTATTAATGTTCACTAATGATGGGGATCTGGCCAAAAAGCTCACACATCCGAGATATGAAATGAAAAAAATTTACCATGTTGAGGTGAACAAAAATGTCAATTTTGAAGACATGGAACAGCTTATGTCAGGTGTTGAGTTAGATGATGGTGGATTCGTTAAAGCTGACAAGGTAGAATTTGTAAGAAACAATAAACCTAGAGAGGTAGGTGTCGAGCTGCATTCTGGCAAGTATAGAGTAGTAAGACGAATGTTTGATGCCGTAGGATACGACGTCGTTAAATTAGACCGTGTGCTTTTTGCAGGACTGACCAAGAAAGATCTTCCGAGGGGAGAATACCGGCATTTAACAAAAGATGAAGTAAATTTTTTGAAGATGTTGTAATGATCGAGCACTTCTCGATACTGTTCAGCAAAGCTGAATCGCTCGAAGTGACGCTTTAGTTTTCATTTTTCAACCAAGCAAAATTGTATCGAGAACCTACCACTTGGATACTTCCCAAAAATTGGGTTTTGCCGTATTTAAGTCGACTTTTTCAGTAATCCCATCTACGGTTCCATTTTCTGAAAATTGCCAGACAATAGTGTTCGAATTATTAAAAACGCGACTTTTACCTGAATAATTTGCTATCCAAAACCACTCTGGTTCTAAAATGGATGATTTAAAAAAATCGTTGTAAAATGACTCATAAGTATAAATCATTGGACGCACCTTTAACTGCTTTTCTACTTCATCTAAAAAAACAAGTACTGAATCAACCAAAGGTTCTGCATTTAACTCTCCTTGCAATTCAATATCCAAGACTGGCTTCAAGATCGTTTTTGGACAGTGTTTAATGAAATAATTAGCTTGAGCGATAGCACTTTTATTTGGCCTAAAGAAATGGTAAACACCATAAGGTTGAATTGTTTTAGATAAGGTATTAAGGTTCACTTCAGACTGCTCATCTTTAAAATCCGTTCCTTCAGTTAATTTTAAATATATAAACGAAATTGAATCTCTTTTTATGGTCATGGCTAAAGCCAATTCCCAATTAATATGACCTTGATGGTGAGATACATCTATGCCTAATATTTGATGACTTTGAGGCAAAGTAGCTCCAAAATCTGGAAAGATAAGATTTGACCCCTTTCGGGTTTGCAATACCATAAAACTTACAATGCTCACCAAAAAAACACTAACCGCTAGATAGAACGTTTGTCTCACCTTAGCAATTTAAAATTAATCCATCATAAGCCAATTCAACATTTTTTGGCAAAGTGGATGACACCTCATCATGCATTCCTAGCAGATGGCTAATATGGGTCAGATAGGCTTTTTTAGGCTTAATGTCTGCTATTAAATCCAAAGCTTCTTGAAGCGTAAAATGAGAAATATGTGGCTCTTGACGAAGCGCATTTATGACCAATATTTCAGTTCCACGAATTTTATCTAATTGATCTGGTGCAATGTAATTAGCATCCGTGATATATGTAAAATTGTCGATCCTAAATCCTAAAACTGGCAGCTTATAATGCATCACTTCTATGGGGTGAATGGTTTTATCAAATAAATCGAATGGGGAAGTATTGAGGGTATTAACCACTACTTTAGGAATGCCTGGGTACTGAAAATCGGAAAATACATAATGAAACTCGCGCTTTAAGGCCGTTTGAACTTGTTCAGTTGCATAAATAGGCATATCCTGTTTCGACTGAAAATTAAATGCTCGAATATCATCCATCCCTGCAATGTGATCCTTATGTTCGTGTGTAAATAAAATGGCTTCTAAATGTCTGACGTTTTCACGCAGCATTTGCTGCCTAAAATCAGGACCTGTGTCAATAACCAGATTTTTGTTATTATAACTGATCATGATAGAGGTTCTCAAACGTTTATCTTTTTCATTATTTGATTGACAGACTTCACACTCACAGGCTATAACTGGTACACCTTGTGATGTGCCTGTCCCTAAAAATGTAATCGTTTTGGAATTGATCACTTATCAATACTGTTTAAAAAAAACACTAATTTTTTGATTGCTTGTCCACGGTGAGAAATGGCATTTTTTTCCATCATTGTCATTTCAGCAAAGCTTTTCGAATGCCCTTCAGGAATGAAAATTGGATCATAACCAAATCCTTTTTCACCACTTTTTTTAGTTGCTATTTCACCTTTACAAATACCTTCAAAAACATTTTCTCTGCCATTGTACCTTAAACTAATTACCGTTCTAAATTGCGCCTTTCTGTTTTCTGATCCTTCAAGCTTTTTTAATACTTTATCAATATTTGCTTTATCACTCCTTTCCGTTTCACTGGCATATCTTGCTGATTTAACACCTGGTTCTCCATTTAATTCTTTTATTTCTAAGCCTGTATCATCTGCAAAACAATCAAGCTTAAAATGCTTAGACACATAAGCTGATTTCAAACTCGCGTTACCTTCCAATGTATTAGCTGTTTCAGGAATATCTTCATTGCAATTAATATCCTTTAAAGATTGTACTATAATATTTGGAGGTACTAACTTCTGAATTTCAGCAACTTTATTTTTATTCTGTGTGGCAAAAACAATCTTCATTACTTAAAAATTTCCGTTTCCTAAATTAACCCCTACTGGAATTTTATCAACCACTTTCTTTTTGATGTTCCAATGATTTATAATTTCATCCATGGTATGCACATCTCCATCTTCCGCCATTCTCATTACGCTTGCTCTTTTGATTTCAGACGGTTCTTTTGCTCCAGTAGCAGCCATTAATTCAATAAAAGCATGAACTGTATTTTTTTGAAAATTATAAACCCTTTCTGCTTTATCTGGAACATTAAGTCCTTTCATTAATTTTGGATTCTGAGTCGCTACGCCTGTAGGACAAGTATTGGTATTACAAGCTTGTGCATGAATACAACCAACAGCTAACATCATGGCTCTGGCGGAACAACACAAATCGGCACCCAGTGCCAAAGCCTTTATAATACCAAAACCGCTAAATATTTTACCCGTTGCGTTTATCTTAATATGTTCCCTAACACCATACTTTTTCAATAATTCATCTACAAGTACTAACCCAACATCTAACGGTAAGCCAACATGATTTGCAAATTCTAATGGTGCAGCACCAGTGCCTCCTTCAGCACCATCAACACTAATAAAGTCAGGATAAATTTTAGTGCTAACCATAGCTTCACATATCGCTTCAAACTCTTCAGGGTTACCTAAGCATAATTTAAACCCCGTAGGTTTTCCACCAGAAATAGACCTTAGTCGTTGAACAAATTCTAATAATCCCTGAGGTGAATTAAATGCAGTATGTCCTGAAGGAGAAAGTACCGTTGTATGCGGTTTAATACCTCTGATTTTGGCTATTTCTGGTGTATTTTTAACACCTGGTAAAACCCCACCATGTCCTGGTTTAGCCCCTTGTGATAATTTGACTTCAATGAGTTTAACCTCAGGTCTAGAGGCATTTTTAATAAAATTTTCTTCAGAAAAAGTCCCGTCTTCATTTCTACATCCAAAATAACCGGTACCAATTTGCCAACACAAATCACCGCCTTGCAAGTGATAGGGGGAAATGCCTCCTTCTCCAGTATTATGATAAAAATTGCCCTTTTTAGCACCGTTATTCATGGCCATGACAGCATTTTTACTCAACGACCCAAAGCTCATGGCTGAAATATTGTACAAGGCAGCGCTGTATGGTTGTTTACAATCACTACCACCAATTCTGACTCTGGGCTCCTCATGGGGAACGGTTGCAGGATACAATGACTGGACGATAAACTCATATCCCTCTTCCGAAATGTTATTTTCAGTCCCAAATGGATGAGTAGCACCAATATTTTTAGAACGCTGATAAATAATTGCTCTTCTATTCTTGTCAATAGGCGAACCGTCAGTTCTTCTTTCTACAAAATATTGCTGAATTTCTGGTGAAATTGATTCTAAAACATACCTGAGGTGACCAATTACCGGAAAATTCTTTAGAATGGCGTGTTTAGTTTGAAAAATATCGTAGTAACCGATTATAATAAGCGGACCAAATAAAATGAACCAGTAAAACCAATTTAAACCAAGTGTTAAACCTAATGCAACAATGCCCCCGGCAATAACAATAGACAATAAAATAAAAGCAGTTCTAACCATAAATTTATTCTCTTTTAATATGCACATCCGTTTGAGGATAAGGAAAGCTAATATTGTTTTCCTTAAATGCTCGTTCTATGGCAAATCGAATTTCTGATTTATAAATATCAATATAAAAATTTTGTTCTGCCCAAAATACTAAATCAAGCTCTAACCCATCATGACCAAAGTTCATTAGTCGAACAAATACGGGTTGGGTATTCTTCACTCTTGGATGCGCCTGAGCACATTGAATCAACAGTTCTTTTGCCAGTTCAACATCAGAATTATAATGTATGGTAACTGGAATTTGAAAACGGAGAATTGAGGTGCTAAAGCTCCAATTATTAACACTTTGATGTGTTAAGTTTGAATTGGGAACAATCAAGGTTTTATTGTCTCTTGTCTCAACCTTAGTCGTTCTGAGGTTAATTTGTTTTATTTTAGCAATAAAATTTGATTCACCATTATAGTTATTAATTTCAATAATGTCTCCAACTTTGTTTGATCCCTCAAACAGCAATAGTAAGCCAGATAGAAAGTCCTTGAAAATATCTTGCATTCCCAGTCCAACGCCTACCAATAAAGCCGCAGAACCTCCTAGCAATAAATCAATACTTAAACCAAAGCTCCTAAGCAGGACAATAATGGCAATGGTATAAATAATATACTTGGCCAATTGAATGATTACAAACTCTGTCCCTTGGTCAATTTGCGTCCGCTTTGTAACTCTTTTAAGAAGATATAGTTTAATGAAATTAAGAATAATTCTTGCCACAAAAAATACCAAGGCTATTAAAAAGATGTGGTAAATGGCCAGGTGAAAATCCTCTATTCTAATTAATTCATAAGTCAGTACATTGGCAAAATCAATATGATTATTATTGACATTAAGGCTTTGGAAACAGCAATAGAATACCAAGAAATATATGATTTGTTTAATCAACTTCCACAAGGCAAATTCTCTTCCTTCTATAGTCAAATGTTTCTCATCAAGCTGTAGAATTTTAAAGTAGCGCTTCAAGTATTTAATTAATAGCTTTCCGACCAAGAAAATGACAACAAATAAAATAATGTTGATCGGTGCAAGTATAAAGCCTTCTCCTTCTGCATAGCCAGTACCATCTTCTAGTACTTTTCTTGTATCAATGAATGGAAAATTCAATACATTATCCCAAATGTTATTCCAAAAATCCATAATTTATATTATTCTTCTTCCAAGTTTTTCAGATAGCAGTACTTTTACTGTGTCAAGTTGTTTTTGACGTGTAATTAATTCAGTAAATGTATCAATATCTTCCGACTTTAGGTTTTTCATTTCATTCTGTATGGCATTTATTTCGTAGACCACTTTTGCCGATTTAAACGAAAAAACAGCTTCCATAACTGCACGCTCTAATGAATCAACCTCACGATTAATTCTTACTTTCTGGGTAATCCATTGTGGACTTAATTCATATTTTTCTGTTAAAATGTCTACCGCTATTTTAGATATGTCCGCGTTATGATGTTGGGTAAAATCCTTAGACTCTAAGAATTTATTTTCACTCAAACCATCTTTATAAAGGGCGTAAATGGACTGTAATTCCGGATGATCAATGCCTAATTCATCTTTTTCTAGCTCGTGAATAATTAACTCAATCACCTTTACCTCAACATCCACCTCATTTGGCAAATTATTTTCGTCATATTCAATATGTTTAGTTTTAACAGAAAAGGTTCCATAATGCAATAATAATCTGATGAGGTCTCTTTCTTGATAGTAAAGGGTGTCATACAAAGATTTTGCTGGCACAGATGTGTTTTTTTCTTGCGCCTGATATTCTTCAGGAATTAAAGCTTCAGGGGGTGGCTCATCAACTGCTGAAATTGAAGTCTTTTTAAAATTAGCCCGTTTTTGATCTTGTTTTTGTTTTTCCCGAACAATTTTAACCAACTCCCCTACTAAAATTTCTTCCTCTATATCAAAAATATTAGCACATTCTTTGGTATACACCTGTTGTTTAATTCTATCAGGTATCAGGGCTATTGAAGACACAATGTCTCTAATCAGCTGTGCTTTTTTTAATGGATCGCCTTGAGCCTCTGAATTCAGCAAGTCAGATTTAAAAACGATAAAATCTTTCGCTTTTTGTTCAATATATGTTTTTAATACTTCAGTAGAATTATTTTTTGCAAATGAGTCCGGATCTTCGCCATCAGGGAATAAAACAACACGTACGTTCATGCCTTGTTCCAAAATCATATCAATTCCTCTAAAACTAGCTTTTATACCAGCATTGTCTCCATCATATAAAATGGTAATATTGTCGGAATATCGTTTGATTAAATTGATCTGACCTTCGGTTAAAGACGTTCCTGAGGAAGCTACAACATTTTCAACGCCCGACTGATGAAGAGAAATGACATCAGTGTAGCCCTCTACTAAATAACAATTGTCATTTTTAATGATATTATTTTTAGCGAAATAAAGACCATAAAGAATTTTACTTTTATTGTACAACTCACTTTCAGGTGAATTAAAGTATTTGGCAATTTTTTTATCAGCCTTCAATGTTCTGCCACCAAAACCTAATACTTTTCCTGCCACTGAATGGATTGGAAACATTACCCTACCTCTAAAAAAGTCGAAGTTACGCCCGTCTTTAGTTTTCGTTAGGCCCGCTTTTTCCAAAAATTCTAACTTATACCCTTTCTTTAAGGCCGATTCTGTTAGAGCGTTGCTCGTCTCTAAACAATACCCTAAATTGAATTTCTTAATGGTATCTTCCCTGAAGCCACGTTGTGTAAAGTAGGACAACCCAATTGCTCTTCCAGTTTCGTTGTTGTACAAATTATCGGAAAAGTGCTTTGAGGCATATTCATTAATTACTGAAAGGTTTTCTCTAATTGAAATCTGAGCAATTTCCTCCGGTGTGCGTTCACGGTCTTCTTTGATTTCAATCCCATACTTGTTCGCCAACCACTTTAATGCTTCAACATAAGAAAAATGCTCGTGTTCCATTAAAAAAGACACCACATTACCTCCCTTTCCTGTACTAAAACATTTCCATATCTGTTTAGCAGGTGATATCATGAAAGAAGGCGTTTTTTCATCAGTAAATGGTGATTTAGCCTTAAAATTTGAACCAGACTTTTTCATTTGCAAGAAATCGCCAATCACCTCCTCAACACGAGCAGTTTGGAAAATTTCATCAATGGTAGTCTTTGGTATCATAGCATGATTGAATGGACTAACAAATTTATGAGAATTTGATGAAGATGCACTATCACTAGCGAATTTTATAGGTAATTAACTCGCATTTAATTTCTCCAATAATCAATTGTTTTATCTTTGTAAATATGATTGACCACAAGGAAATCTATATCTCAAAACTGAATAAATTCCTGCCAGAAGGAACCGAAGATTATGTGGTGGATTTAATCATTAATAATAAAACGCACTTTAGGGTTTCGCCTAAGCGCAAAACAAAGCTTGGGGATTATAGAATTCCAAATGAGAAATTTGGACATAGAATTTCAGTAAACGGAAATTTAAATAAATATGCATTTTTAGTCACCACTATCCATGAATTTTCCCATTTAAAAGCGTTTGAAAAATATGGTGTCCGGATTAAACCACATGGTGAAGAATGGCAGAGGACTTTCTTTGAACTCTTTGAACCAATCTTAAATCAGAATATTTTACCGACAGACATTACATTGGCGCTGACTAAGTATTTAAAAAAAGCCAAAGCTTCTTCTTGCACGGATGAAGCACTTTATCGTGTTTTAAGGCGGTACGATAAAAAACAGTCCACCCTTGTTGAACATTTAAAATTAGGTGATAAGTTCTTATTAAATAATCTGGTTTTCGAAAAAGGCAAAAAGTTAAGAAAGTACTACCTTTGCAGAAATATTAGAAATAATAAACAATACCGTGTTTTGGGAGTAGCTGAGATACAAAAGCAATTAGTTGAATAAATGTTAATGAATAAACGAGCAACGTGAGTTCATGAATCCGAATGGAAATAGACAGTGATGAATAAACATAATTATGCCATAATAATGGCTGGTGGGATTGGGAGTAGGTTTTGGCCAATGAGTAAAGAGTCGTGCCCGAAGCAATTTCTTGACGTGCTTGGCACTGGAGAAACGCTGATACAAATGACTTATAACCGCTTGGTAAAAGTTGTGCCAACCGACAATATATATGTGGTAACTAATGCCAATTATAAAGAATTAGTAATTGATCAATTAAACATTAAAAGTCATCAAGTACTTACTGAACCCGTCAGGAAAAATACTGCGCCGTGTATTGCTTATGCCGCACATAAAATTTATAATTTAGATCGAGAAGCCAACTTAATTGTTGCGCCATCTGATCACCTTATCTTAAAAGAAGACAAGTTTATTGATATTATTGGTACTGCGTTAGAAAAATCTTTAAAGGATGATTGCTTGGTTACCTTAGGGATAAAGCCTTCACGTCCTGACACGGGATATGGTTACATTCAATTCAAAACGAAAGGTGACTTAATGATGGGACAGGTTAAAAAAGTAAAACAATTTACTGAAAAACCGGACCGCGAATTGGCTGAGATTTTTGTTAAAAGTGGTGGCTATTACTGGAACTCAGGTATTTTTATTTGGAAGGCAAAGACCATCATTGAAGCTTTTGCCAAATTTAAACCTGAGCTAAATGCAAAGTTTGAATCAAAAGGAAATGACTATAATACTTCCAATGAACAAAACTTTATCAATACCGCCTTTTCGCAATGTGAGGATATTTCGATCGATTTTGCAATTTTAGAAAACGCTAAAAACGTCTATGTTGTTTTGGCCAATTTTGGCTGGTCAGATCTAGGAACCTGGGGTAGCCTATCGGCACATTTAGAGAAAGATTTTGAAGGCAATGCAGTAATGGCAAAGGGAGCCCACCTTTTTGAAACAGAAAATTGTATTGTTAATTTACCTGACAATAAATTGGCTCTCATTCAAGGCTTAAAAGATTACATTATTGTGGAATCAGATAATGTGCTTATGGTAGTTAAACAGGATGATGAGCAAAAAATTAAGGGTTTTCTTAAAGAGATGAAAAAGAAAAGTCCTGAGCAGTTTTAAGGCATTTCTTTAATTTAATGGGAAATCTTATGCTCCTTTTAGAGATCTAGAAAAATGCAAAGAAATACGAAATATTTATTCACTTCAGAAAGGCTTGGCTTTAGAAATTGGGTTGATGAAGATATTGATAAAATGATTGCCATTAGTGGTAACGAAAATGTGATGCGGTTTTTTCCAGCAGTCGCAAGGCCTGATCAAACCAAAGACTTTATTTTAAGGATGAAAACTCTGTATCGCGAAAAAAAATATTGCTATTTCGCAGTTGACACTCTTGAAAGTCAAGAATTTATTGGATTAAATGATATTAAGTATGAAGCCTCTTTTTCTCAGTATACTGATATCGGTTGGCGGCTTGATGAAAAGCACTGGGGAAATGGTTATGCCACTGAAGGTGCAGAACGTTGTTTATCGTATGCATTTAATGAGCTAAATCTAAATAAAATTGTTTCTACTGCTCCTCAAGTCAACAAGCCATCAATATCAATAATGAAAAAAATTGGCATGGTAAAAAGTGTTGAATTCAAACATCCGGCATTAAAGGATTATCCATATCTTGAAAATTGTGTTTGTTATGAAATAAAAAACAATAAATAAATTCTATGACGAATAAGACTGAGGCCCTCTAAAACCTTTCTTCCATTTTTGAGCAATTTTAATAGCTGTTTCAATCATATCATCATCCCAGTTCTCCACTTTCCAGTCAGATTTTGATAAATACTTAGATATGGAAAGTAAATCCTTAGCATTTTTAACATTTAGTGCATTTTCAAGAATATTTGATAACTCTAACTGTTGCAAATGCAAACCAATATCTTCCTGAGGAATTTCTGGAAGAAAAGATTGTTGCTCAGGCAAAAAACCCTTTTTTTGATGGGGGATTTTAACTATTCCTTTTTTAACAATTTCAGACATTTTGCAAAAGTCTTTTTGGAATTGAGACTTATGTTGTTCAGCACCAAGACTTCTTCCTAATTGTTCTAAAATAACATATTTGAGATTAGGGCAATAAGGTATGGTATATGACAAAAGTTCAAATACTTCATTAGGCACGGCATGATCGTGCGTATCACGTCGAATTCGTTTGGAAGGATTAGTACTTGAATGTTGCCAGCTTCCACCAGAAATATGAATCTCTCGCACTCTATCCAAAGGATAATATGCCAAAATTGAATCTATTTCTATTCCAAAATTATGGAGTTGACAATAAATATTGTGCAAGTCAAGAATAATAAATCCGTTGACTGGTTCAATTAATTGATTTAAAAACTCACCTTGTCGTTTAACATCTTCCGAATTCAAAGACAATGCTAGATTTTCTAAACCAACAGGACACTCGCAAACATTTTGAATCCGTTTTAATCTATCAATTCCTATTTGACAAACCACCTCGTTAAACGGAACAGGTAACGGTGCTCCATTATGAAAGTTTGCACCAGACATAAAGCCAAAATGTTCTGAAATATGGCTGAAGTTATATTCTTGACATTTTGCATGAAGTGTTTTTAGCCAATTCTGCTGTTCTTTTGACCATTGGCCGGAAAAAATAGAGAAATATATACCATGCCCAAGTAATCGATCAGCATTGCTAAAATCTTGAATTAAATCTTTAAACCAAAATGGTATTTCTTTAAGCTGATGAAGTGCATCAAACGACCATTCAACAACTTCAATACTATCATTTTGAAACAGTGTTAAACATGCGTTAATCAGATCGATATCTAAATTACATGCTACACCGGCCAAGATAGATGATTCATTCATCCAGACTGATATTTACCCCATACCACAAGCTGGGCAGTCGTAGTGATTGGTTATTCTAGTTTCCGATTCTCTTTCACCATGCCAGTAGACAGGTAATTCCTCATTAACAGTTGCATCACTATTTACTTCACTGTTTTGAATTATTAGTTCTTTTTCACAGGACGCAGTAATTCCGGCTACTGATACACTTGCAATAACTCCTGCTAAAACTGATTTCGTTACTTTCATAATAATTAGCTTTTTTTAGATTGATGCATGATTAATTAAAAGGGTTGCACTTTCACTGAAAATAGTTTAACCTTTCAATCTTTCAACTAATCCAGTGGTAGAATAACCTTCTACTAAATCAATGGTTTTAACCTCTCCTCCGTTTTTAAGAACATCCTCTCGTCCAACAATGTACTCTTTGTGTTTTTTATCAGTTTGATGAGGGTTGTAATCCGCTCCTTTTACTAAAACATCTGGTTTTACCTGTTTGATCAATTCTAAAGGCGTATCATCATTAAATAAAACGACGTAATCTACAAAAAGCAGAGCAGCTAAAATTTTTAATCGATCAGCTTCTTTATTAATTGGTCGCTCTTCTCCTTTGCCTTGTGACCGAACAGAGTCATCTGTATTGACAGCCACCATTAAAATATCTCCGCAATCTGCAGCTTTTGCTAAATATTCTACATGACCTTTATGGATGATATCAAAGCATCCATTTGTAAAAACAGTAGTTTGGCCATTTAATTTTGATTTTTTAAAAACAGACTCGGCTGTCTTTTGGTCAGGTAATATCTTATTTTTTAAAATTTCTAAATTTTTCATGCACCAGACTTTTTTGTGCTTACTATAAAAGACACCAAACCTAAAACTATCATCATGATTGTTTGAGAAGTCCAAATAATCCAACCAAGTGCTAAAGCTTCAGGAGAAATGCCAATGGCTCCAACTTCAGAAACGTAAATTGTAATAATTAGACCTACAAATGCAGGGTAAACACCAATTCCCCCTTGCACAACAATCATTCCAACAGTTCCCGCTACAAAACCTGCCAGCATAGCATCAATTCCTAACGTAGCAGTTTCTTGAATGGCATAAAAACAAATTGAAAACATGGATATATACATTATCCAGATAAATATTGTATGTCCAATAAATGGCACTTTATCTTCTGACTTAAAAATGGCAAATGCACCTTCAATAATTCCTTTAATAAATTCTATGATTTTATTTCTAATCGAAGCTTTAAAAACGAATAACGCTAGCCCAGCAAAAAAACCTATGATAACACCCCATTTCACTATCCCTCCTAAAATGCTAAAGATAGCTGAATTGCCGCATCCACTCTGCGTATTAAAATTGGATATTTTATCAGTAAACAAATCAAGCTTATCCATCTGTAATAGTAACATAATTACAGTGATTATTCCTAACATGGCAACATCAATCGCTCTTTCGGCCAAGATAGTACCAAATACTTTTTGAAATGGAACCTTTTCTTTTTTATTCAAAACACCAGCTCTGTATGGCTCACCTGCCCTTGGAAACGCTAAATTCACAAGATAACCAGTCATTAACGCATGATAACTATTCCAAAAACTTACTTTAAAGCCTAAAGGTTTTAATAGGTATAAATGTCGATATGCCCTACTCAAATGGCTTAACCAGCCTATTATAAGTGACAGCACAACCCAGGTGTAATCAGCGGTTCTGAATGCATTAAATAAATCATTTTTTTGATCTGGACATAATGCATCATAAAATAACCAAATTAATCCCAAACCCAGCAAGATTGGAATCGATACTTTTAATATTTTAATTAGGGTTTTAATTAGTCAATTAAATTAGTTGATTCGTTCGGAAATGCAAGCGTAGGCTTAAAACTTTTAGCGTCTTCGAAATCCATGTACGCATAGCCAATAATAATCACAATATCGTTTACAGCAACTCTTCTTGCTGCCGGACCATTCAAACAGATTACACCAGACTTACGTTCTCCTTTAATGACATAAGTCTCTATTCGCTCTCCATTATTTATATTTACAATTTGAACTTTCTCCCCCTCAATTAAATTAGAGGCATCCATTAAGTCCTCATCAATGGTAATGCTTCCAATATAATTTAAATCGGCTTGTGTAACTTTAACGCGGTGTATTTTAGATTTTACAACTTGTATTTTCATGTACTGAATTATAAACGTGGTGCAAAGATAATTATTTTAAAATGCTTATTTGGCTCTAATGATCTGACATTAAATAAGCTTTCAGAAAACCATCAATATCACCATTTAAAACGTTTTCGGTATTATTATTTGTAAAGTTAGTACGGTGGTCTTTTACACGCCTATCATCAAGGACATAGCTTCTAATTTGAGACCCCCACTCAATTTTCTTTTTACCTGCTTCAATCTCAGTTCTGGCTTCCATCTTTTTACTCAACTCTATTTCGTATAGCTGAGACTTTAGTAATTGCATGGCTTTCTCTTTATTCCCTAATTGGGAGCGGCCTTCAGAATTTTCAATCACTATACCACTTGGTGCATGACGAAGCCTTACAGCTGTTTCAACTTTATTTACATTCTGCCCTCCGGCACCTCCTGATCTGAATGTTTCGAACGTGATATCAGATGGATTAATCTTAATCTCAATAGTATCATCCACCAAAGGATAAACATAAACTGACGAGAAAGAGGTCATTCGTTTTCCTTGTGCATTAAAAGGGCTAACCCTGACTAAGCGGTGAACACCATTTTCTCCTTTTAAGTAGCCAAAAGCAAAATCACCAGTAATTTCGAGTGTTACGGTCTTTATGCCTGCCACATCTCCGGCCTGGTAATCTAATTCTTTTACTTTATATCCGTTTTTTTCAGCCCACATGATGTACATTCTCATTAACATCTCCGACCAATCACAACTTTCTGTGCCTCCCGCACCAGCAGTAATTTGTAAAACAGCACTTAAGCCATCTTCTTCAGCTGACAACATGTTCTTAAATTCAAGGTTTTCAAGCACTTCAATGGTTTGATCAAATTGAGTAATAATATCTGCTTCGTTGCCCTCCCCCATTGCATGAAACTCAATGAGCACTTTAATATCTTCTGCCTTTTCTTTTAAGTTTTCATGCGAATCAACCCAAAATTTTTTCGACCTTAATTTTTTCATAAGGGCTTCGGCCGACTTAGGGTCATTCCAAAAATCAGGGTCTTGAGTCTTTAATTCATCCTCTTTTAATTCAATCTTTTTTTCTTCAATCTTTAAATAAAGATATAAGTCTTGAATACGCTGATCTAAATCCTTTATTTGTTCTTGTGTAATCATGAAATACTGGCATGTAAAAGTCGCACGAAATTAAGAATTTTATACTTAAAAAAACGTAATTACATACTGTTTAATCAATTCATCCAAACAAAAGACTTTATTCAATTTGAAATAATTAAAATAATTTTACTTTTGTAAGCATACGATTTAGAAAAAGAAATTTAAGATGAATATACCTGCAGAATTAAAGTATACGAAAGATCATGAATGGGTAAAAGTGGATGGTGATATTGCCATAGTTGGCATTACAGATTTTGCTCAGAACGAATTAGGAGATATTGTATTTGTTGAAATTGAAACAGAAGGTGAAACATTAGATCATGAAGAGGTTTTTGGCTCAATTGAAGCTGTTAAAACAGTATCAGATTTATTTATGCCAATTGGTGGTGAAATTCTAGAATTCAATGATGCATTAGAATCATCACCAGAGTCGGTTAATTCTGACCCATACGGTGATGGCTGGATGGTAAAAATTAAGATCTCAGATGTTTCCGAAATCGATAATTTACTTTCTGCTGACGGTTATAAAGATTTAATTGGATAGGAATTATAAACTACACCTCCCCTGGGTACTTTGCCTTGGTATTATTCTAATTCTTAGCTTGACACCTGGTGACCAGTTGCCTATTGTTGATTTTGAATGGTTTAAATTAGATACTGCTGTACATATAATGATGTACGCAGTTTTGAGTTTTTTGATGTTAATTGGTTTTTTTCATCAAAAAAATGAACTTTTAAAGATTCAAAGTTTATTAGTATGTGTAAGTGTTGTGTTAATTGGCTTGATAATTGAATTTTTACAAGGCAATTATATTCCTAAAAGGTACTTTAGTTGGGAGGATGTAATTGCGAATTCGATTGGTACAATTATCGGTTTTTTGATTCAATTAGTTTACATTAAAAAAGAGTTAAACTTGGTAAGATTTTTGCAATAAATTTTGTAATTTTACCACAACAAGTAATTTTATGGAAGTAAAAAAATCCAAAGGAGCAGATTTAGAATCCAAAAGATGGGGGTTTATGGCTTTAGGCGGGATTGTAGCTGGCGCTTTAGTATTGATGGCATTTTCTTACCAATCAATCGTTGTACAGCCAATCGCTAAATTAATTGAAAAAGAAAAGTCTAAAAAGGAAGAAATTCCGATGGACTTATTCCAAAACGAACCACCGCCACCACCGCCACCACCTCAAGCTCCGCCACCTCAAATCACAGAATTAGAAGAGGTAGAAGACGATATAGAGGTACCACCACCGGTTACAATTGACCCTGAATTAAATAATTTTGAACCACCTGCTGATCCAGAACCTCAAATTAAACAAACTGTAATTTTGGATTTTGCCGAGGTAAGCCCAGAATTTCCTGGAGGAGAGGTCGAAATGATTAAATTTATTCAGGAAAACTTTGAATATCCGGAAATTGCGAGAGAAATGGGTGAACAAGGAACTGTTTATGTTCAGTTTGTGGTGAATCAAGATGGATCTATCATAGAAGAGAAAGTCATAAAAGGAGTTTCTTCGTCTATTGATAAGGAAGCATTGAGAGTTGTAAAACGAATGCCAAAATGGAAACCAGGAGAACAAGCTGGAAAACCAGTTAGAGTAAGATATACAATGCCTATTAAAGCAAGATTAGGCTAACGCATTATTGCATTTTTAAAGCCTTCCTTGGTTTCAAGGAAGGCTTTTTTATTTTATAGTATAAAAACAATCTGTTAAATAGATTAACTTTCATAGAATATGTCCGCTAAGTATATACCTTCACTAATAAAAGCTGTTGAAGAGGCATCATTGGCTATTTTGGATGTATATAATACTGACTTTGATGTAGAAATCAAAGAGGATAATTCACCCGTTACTGCTGCAGATAAAGCAGCAAGTGCTATCATTATAAAACATCTTACCCCAACTGGAATACCAATTATTTCAGAGGAAGAGGAGAAAATGGAATATCAAGACAGGAGAAGTCTTAAAGAAATTTGGTTAGTAGATCCTATTGACGGAACTAAGGAATTTATAAAAAAAACTGGCCAATTTTGCATCAGTATTGCACTTATAAAAGAAGGGAAACCAATTCTAGGAATGATAGCCAGTCCAACAGAATCAAAAATTTTATTGGGAGGTAAAGGTATTGGTGCTTATAAAATTCCTTACATGACTTCAGATATTTTTGATCCAAAATGGAAAATTCTCTCAAAAAAAACTGAGGCAAACAAAGTAATACTTCATTCAAATGGTGGTTTTTCAGGTAGTGTTGTTAAATTTGTCCGATTATTAGAAATAAAATATGGAGAGTTAAAAATTGTAAAAAAAGGAAGTGCCCTTAAATTTTTTGATTTAGTTGAAGGCAATGCTGATTTTTACGTACGTTTGGCGCCAACTATGGAATGGGACATTGCAGCAGGACAAGCCATATATGAAGCTATTGGTGGTGAAGTAATTCATTTTGAAACCAGAAAACCATTAACCTACAATAAACCTCAATTAAAGAATCCATATTTTATTGCTAAACGAAAACATTTAATTGTATAATATATGTCTAAAAAAGTTGCATTAATTACAGGAGTAACAGGCCAAGATGGAGCTTATCTGGCAGAATTACTTTTGCAAAAAAACTATGTTGTTCATGGAATAAAACGCAGAAGTTCACTTTTTAATACTGACAGAATTGACCATTTATATCAAGATAAGCACGAGAAGGATGTCAACTTCTTTTTGCATTATGGAGATTTAACAGATTCTACAAATTTAATTCGTCTGGTTCAAGAAATTCAACCTGATGAAATTTATAACCTTGCTGCTATGTCGCATGTCAAAGTATCTTTCGACACGCCGGAATATACAGCTAATGCAGATGGAATTGGCACTTTACGTTTATTGGAGGCCATTCGAATTTTAAAAATGGAGGATAAAGTTAAATTTTATCAAGCCTCTACATCTGAACTCTACGGAAAAGTTGTTGAAACACCACAAACTGAAACGACACCATTTTACCCTAGAAGTCCATATGCTGTTGCAAAAATATATGGCTTTTGGATAGTAAAAAATTATCGTGAAGCTTATAATCTGTATGCTTGTAATGGCATTCTTTTTAATCATGAAAGTCCATTGCGCGGTGAAACCTTTGTAACCAGAAAAATTACAAGGGCCGTTGCAAAAATAAAACTTGGATTGCAAGAGAAACTATTTTTGGGTAACCTTGATGCGAAGCGGGACTGGGGTCATGCAAAAGATTATGTTAAAGGAATGTGGCTAATGCTTCAGCAAGAAACGGCAGATGATTTTGTGTTGGCATCTGGAGAAACGCATCCAGTAAGGGAATTTGTGACATTGGCATTCAAAGAAGTTGGTATAGAAATAGAATGGCATGGAGAGGGAGAAAATGAAATAGGTACTAACAAAGCGACAGGTAAAACGCTAGTGCAAGTAGATCCAGCTTACTTTAGACCAACAGAAGTTGATTTATTGCATGGTGATGCCACTAAGGCCAGACAACTTTTAGGCTGGGAACCAGTGTATACATTTCAAGAATTAGTGACCGAGATGGTAAAATCTGACCTTGAGTTATTTAAAAAGGATAAGTACCTTCAGGAAGGTGGTCACTCTACATTTAATTATCACGAATAGTGGAAAAAGAAGCTAAAATATACGTTGCGGGACACCGGGGGATGGTCGGATCGGCAATTGTAAGACACCTTAAAAGTAAAGGATTTGAAAATATTGTTTTTCGAACTTCCGAAGAATTGGATTTGCGAAAACCGGAAAAAGTAGATCGCTTTTTCCTTGATGAAAAACCGCAATATGTTTTTCTTGCCGCCGCAAAAGTAGGCGGAATTCATGCAAACAATACATATCGAGCTGAATTTTTATACGACAATTTAATGATAACTACGAATGTGATTCATTCTTCGTATAAGCATGGCGTAAAAAAATTGCTTAATTTGGGCTCGTCATGCATTTACCCAAAAAATGCTGAACAACCCCTTAAGGAAGAGTACTTATTAACTGGAGCGTTAGAATCGACTAATGAACCATATGCAATCGCAAAAATTGCGGGAATTAAATTATGTGAAACCTATTGGGATCAATATGGATCGACCTTTATTTCAGCCATGCCAACGAATTTATACGGACCTAACGATAACTACGATTTGAATAACTCTCATGTCCTTCCAGCCCTGATCAAAAAATTCCATCAAGCAAAAGTCAATAACAGTAAAACTGTTGAAGTTTGGGGAAGTGGTAAACCACTAAGAGAGTTTTTACACGTAGATGATTTAGCAGAAGCTTGCTTATTCATCATGTTAAATTATAACAAGAAACAATTTGTAAACTTAGGTACAGGTAAAGAAATATCAATTAAAGATTTAGCCTTATTAGTTAAAAAAGTTGTCGGATTTTCTGGAGAGCTTAACTTTAATTCAACCAAGCCTGATGGTACAATGCGAAAACTAATGGATGTTTCCACGCTAACCAATGCGGGCTGGAAATATTCGATTGAATTAGAAGATGGCATTAAAGAGGTATACAAAAATGCTAGGGCAAAAGGTGAATTAGATTAATTCACCAAACAAAAAAACTTGTTCTTCGTATAAGTATATTAAAGGGGAACCTATTTATATGACCAAAGCGTTTAAATTAATTCTATTTAGTCTCCATTGCTTCTTCCTATTTGAATTAGGCTTCAGTCAAATTAATGTCCCAAACGTAAGATCATATAATCAAGCTATTTATTCCATATTTACCAAAACGGATACGGTGCTAAACTACAAATCGACTCACCTCTCCCTAAAACCAATACATGACTCTAAAACCAATAGTAGCCTAATTTTCCAAAATCACGGGACGTATAAAAGTTGGTTCGCTAGAAAGCTACTGAAGGAACATTTACTAATTTTTGAAGGAAAAGACTTTTGGTGTTCAGTAGATCCCGTCATTGACTTAGAAATAGGAAATGAACGTAGTAATGGGGTTGAGTCGATAAGATTTTGGAATACGAGAGGGATTAGGGTTCAGGCTAAATTTTTTAAGAATTTTGGTTTTGAAACTTCAATTTACGAAAATCAAGCCTCTTTGCTTTCGTTCCAAGAGGAATATGTTTTAGCCCATGGGGAGTTTATAGTGTCAAATGGTAAGTATAATCAGAGCAATGCCATTATACCTAGTTATGCCAGAACAAAGCCCTTTGGAGATGATGGATTTGACTTTGCTTTTGCAAAAGGCTATTTTTCTTATCAACCAATCAACTGGTTAAATATTGAAGCTGGCAATGGCAACCATTTTATTGGACATGGGTATAGATCCATTTTACTATCAGACTTTACAGTAAATTACCCCTACCTGAAACCTGATTTACTGCTCTTTAATGGTAGGTTACAATATAGTTTGATATATGCTAGTCAACAAAATCAATACAGATTACCGTTTCATTTAACACCAGAAGCCAACTACGAGAAAAAACTAAGTGTCAGTCATTATATAGAATTCAGTATTAATAGGAATTTTCAAATAGGAATTTTTGAAAATAATATTTGGGTAACAACAGATTCACTTGGCACAACGCCATTCAATGCTGCTTTATTAAACCCACTAATAGGAAATAGTTTATTCACAGATAACAAAAATTATAACGCCATAGGAGGTGTTAATGCATCTTTAAAATTAAATACTACCCTTTTATATGGCCAATTATTATTCGATCAAAATACAATATCTGGTGGTCAAATTGGAATGAGGCTATTTGACTTATTTATTCCACAATTAAACGCTCAAATAGAATACAACAGAATTGCAAATCAAGCATATTTGAATATAAACAAAAGAGCCAATTATAATCACGCAAACCTTCCTCTCGCACATCCTTATGGCAATAATTTTCAAGAGTTAGTTGGCATTTTGGACTATCAGTATAAAAGGTGGTATCTTATTAATACCAGCATTTATTCAGAGCGATTTGTTGCAACAGATAATTTAAACGGAACCCTGCTCTTACCAATTCAAGAAAAAACATCTTATATCGCTAATAATGTTTGGTATAATAAACTTGAAGTAGGATATCGATTTAATAAAAAGAATAACTTTAGTTTAAATATTGGGTATATCAACAGAATAAGTACTGTAAAAAATAACCCTACAAGTACTAATTTTGCTTACTTTGGTATTAAAACTGACCTTCATCAAAAAACTTTAGATTGGTAATATGAATTTATATCATTACGTTCTAGCATTTTTAACTGCATTCTTTGTAGTACTTTTTGCTACTCCATCATTAATCAAGGTGGCCAAACTCAAACACCTAGTAGATGAACCATCTGAGGAGAGAAAACTACATAACAGGAGTATCCCCACCATTGGTGGCATTATAATTTTTAGTGCATTTATGTTTGCCTGCTTTCTTTGGTTTCCCGATTACAAGGGTGTTCATAAACATCTTCCTCCTTTTTTATATTTAATGGCTAGCTTGGTATTGTTATTTTTTGTTGGTGTCAAAGATGATATTATAGGAATGTCCCCATCCAAAAAACTCATTGCACATTTTGTTGTCGGCTTCATACTTGTTCTAAGAGGAAATTTAATGATTGAATCTTTTCATGGTATATTTAATCTAGATGTAACCTTACCTTATTATGCCCAAGTTCTCATTTCAATGTTTGTTTACATAGTTATCGTAAATGCCATTAATCTAATTGATGGTATAGATGGCTTGGCAGCTGGAGTGGGCTTTATTGTTTCTTTAATTTTCGGTTTATGGTTTTGTTATTCGCCAGCTCCACATTGGGCTGTGGTTTCTTTCTCATTAGCTGGTGCCCTATTTGGATTTTTAATCTTCAACTTTAATCCTGCCCGTATATTCATGGGAGATTCTGGTTCGCTTACCATTGGTGCGATTGTTTTTGTTTTAGCCACTCAGGTTATTGAAACAGATACTAGTTTCTTAGCCCAGCCTTTTTCTAATATTTCAACGCCTGTATTTGCTATAGGTGTATTAATCTATCCCCTTCTGGACACCTTACGCGTATTTATCCTTCGAATTGCTGCTGGTAACTCTCCATTCACAGCAGATAGAAAACATCTACACCACAAGCTTCAAGATAAGGGCTATGGACATAGAAAGGTAGTCCTTATCTTATATACCTTCAATGTATCATGCATAGCCATTGCTTGTTTAACACCGGCCCTTGACGCTACTGCACAACTTATTATTTTAGTTTCCTGGGCACTTCTTTTCACAGCAATCATTACGCTTACAAAAAGTAAAAAATGAAAGTAGTAGGTATTGTATTCATATTTTTATGCATTACCTATAATTTGAATGGGCAGAGCCTCATCATACAAAATCAACACTACAGAAATTCTTTCAGTGCCGATTCAACTAAATTGAATTTAAGCGTTCATAGCGGAATCAGACCGCAAATAAATATGAGTTCATCAAATTCCAGGTATAGTGCAACGATTCCTATTGCGATTAACGGACTTATTTACCCAATTGTCGACCTTAATGTTGGTCATACCTCTTACAACAAAAGCACATATGACCTCGGAGTTGGTTTAGGAATTGACTATTCAACAAAAAAGTTTACGATCACTGGCAAATTATTACCTTTTACTCAAAAATCGGGCTTTATTGCTGATTCTATACTAAAACAATCAAATATATATCCGAGCACTGGAAGAGAGGCCGCCGATAATGTCTTTGTTCAAGGTGAGTTATTAGCTGCTTACAGGCCTAATCGTTTTTTCACATTTTTAGGTGGAATTGGGAAAAATAGTTTTGGGGAAGGCTATAGGTCGCTATTACTATCAGACAATGCAGCCTCTAATCCTTTTGTTAAAATGGAAACTACATTTTGGAGTATTAAATACGTTAGCCTATTCAATGTTTGGAACGATTTTTTTGTTAATCCCGAATCTAGATCGCAAGACATTACCAAATTATCAGCCCTGCACTACCTCAGCTGGAACATTACCAAACGGATTAACTTATCAATTTTTGAATCTGTTATATGGCAAGCCAAAGACTCATTAACAAATCGCTTTTTTGAGCCAAATTACATGAATCCTTTTGTGCTTTATAGACCTGTAGAATATGCTCAAGGATCAGCAGATAATGTTTTGATTGGATTAAACCTAAGTTACAAGCCTAGCGATCAATCTACCATTTATAGTCAACTTATATTGGATGAGTTTTTTCTCAAAGAGATTAGAGCCGGAAACCAATGGTGGGCTAATAAATTTGGAACTCAAATAGGCATAAAGGCAAAGAATTTTATGATTAAGAATCTATATACACAGGTAGAATTTAATTTGGTACGTCCATTTACGTACTCACACAAACAAAGCCCGCAAAGTTATAGCCATGCTAATGCTTCAGTGACGCATCCTGTTGGTGCAAATTTTTTCGAGTTAAATGGTACCATATCGTATCTATTTAAAAAGCACCGTATTACTAGTCAGTTAGTGTATTTAGTTTACGGATCTGACACTTCCTCTACCAGTTATGGACAAAACATACTTAAGTCTTATAGTAGTCGTGATGGCAACTATAATCACAGTATTGCTCAAGGATTAAAACACCATGTTTTTTCATGGATTTCTTATTACGAGTACCCCATAAAAGCTGTTCCTAATTTATATATAACAGGCAGATATCAAATGCGCCTTGAAACAATATCAAACTCTTTTACTGGTCGTCATAGCTTTCAGGTCGGAATTCGTTCTAGAATTTGGAATAAGTATCTCGATTTTTAACAATTTTCATTCATTTAAAAATTGGCTTCTTATTGGGGAAAATAGATATATTTAATATCTTTGTACCTCTAAAAATTTAATGTGTCTACCGAACAAATTGTTATAGAAAACGTCAAAACGCAGTCCAGAATGAAATCAATAATAGCATTGACTAAGCTAAGACTGTCTTTTTTGGTTGTTATTTCATCTGTAACGGGCTATCTTTTCGCGGATGGTAATTTTGGTATTAATTTTTGGTTTTTAATCGTTGGTGGTTTTTTAATTACAGGTGCATCTAATGCATTTAATCAAATTATTGAGCGTGAACTCGATAAAAAGATGCCAAGAACTGCCAAAAGACCACTCCCGACAAATAATATGAATGTTACTGAAGCTATTGTTTGGGCTGTTGGGATGGCAATTTTTGGTACTTTATTATTATTTCAGATTAACTTCTTTTCAGGTATACTTGGTCTTCTTGCATTAAGCATGTATGTGTTTTTGTATACACCCTTAAAAAGAATTTCGCCTTGGGCTGTATTTGTTGGTGCGTTTCCTGGTGCAATTCCACCTATGTTAGGTGTGGTAGCTGTTACTGGAGAATTCAGTCAAGTCGCTGGCATTATGTTTTTTGTACAATTTGTTTGGCAGTTTCCTCATTTTTGGGCAATAGCATGGGTAGCAGATGATGACTATGCCAAAGCGGGCTTTTCATTATTGCCCTCAAAAGGACGTAAGGATAAACGTTCTGCCGCCATCATTCTTTTATCATCAATTGCCTTAGTACCTACAGGAGTTTTGCCTTATCTTTATAATCATACTGGAATTATCAGTTTAATTGTTGGTTTATTAGCTGGACTCTGGTTTTTATGGATTACGATTCAATTTTACAGAACTCGAGAAGATAAATTAGCTAGGAAGCTAATGTTTGCCTCTTTTATCTACCTTCCAATCATTCAATTCCTATACGTATTTAATCAAATTTAATGGAAGATCAAACGGAATATTCTGCGGAAAAAAACAAACAAGAATTAGAAGAAAAAGTAAAGAAAAACTTATTGCGTTTTGGTATTTTTTCTATCATCATGTTATTTGCGGGACTGACTAGTGGCTATATTGTATCACGTGGTTCAAACTTTTGGGTAAAACTAAGTTTGCCCTCATATTTTATGTGGAGTTGTATAATAGTAATAGTGAGTAGTCTACTTCTATTCTTAGCAATAAAATCTGTCAAAAATAATAAATTAAAAATCGCAACAAGCTTAGTTAGTTTATCACTTATTTTAGGACTTATATTTGGAATAACACAATATAAGGGCTTTATGGACATGTCTAATTCTGGCAGTCCAATATCAGGGAAAATAATCAACCTTGAAGGGAGGTATGGTGAATACTTTACTTTATTCAAAAACGGAAAGGAAATAAGTTTTGATGGTGAAAACTACTTTTGGCAGGGAGAGCAAATTTCAGATGCTTTTTTATTAGAAATGAAAGATTTTTTGAGGCCACTTTTAACAGTAAGAGATGCAAAACCTTCGGAGATAAAAAACTATGGACTTTACAGTCTTAAGATGAAAGACAAAGCATTGGTCTACCAGAATAATAGGCTGGAAATTGATAAATTGTCATTATCGCCTGTGGAAAAAAGTAGACTCTGGCATTTTGCTGAAGCCATTATTAGCAACCGGGGAGATTTTTACATAATCGGAAAATACGGAGAAGATTTCAGTCTCGATTATAAAGGACAAGAGGTTCAATACCAAAATCGAAAATTTTATAGAAATGGACAGGAAATATCGGCATATGTTTATAGCGAATTAAGTAGCTCCAGTAACAGGGCAAGTTCATTTATTTTAGCATTTGTTGTTATTCATGGATTGCACTGGGTAGCAGGGATTATTGTTCTTTTAGTTCTGTCAATAAATACTGGACGACAACGGTATAATTCTGATAAATATATTGGACTAAAAATAGGCAGCATATACTGGCATTTTTTGGGAATTTTGTGGCTATATTTATACCTGTTTTTAAATTTTATTCATTAAACTTGCACAAATAAAAATCTGATATGAGTTCACCAGCTTCTAAACAAATTGATACTGCAACACTTTGGGGAGGGAAAATCTCACCTTTAAGTATTAGCTATGGTAAGTTAATGATGTGGTTCTTTTTAGTATCTGATGCCTTAACATTTGGGGGCTTGCTTACCTCTTTGGGCTTTGCTAAATTTTCGAATCCTGAAACTGCAGCTCACTGGCCTGCTGGAGAAGAAGTTTTTACTCACTTACCATTCACGCATGGTCATTTCCCATTAATCTACGTTGCCCTAATGACATTTATTTTGATTGTCAGTTCCGTGACTATGGTTCTTGCCGTTGAAGCTGGACATAGAATGGACAAAAAGGGAGTAATTAAGTGGCTTATACTTACTGTTATTGGAGGTTTTATTTTTCTAGGATCTCAAGTTTGGGAATGGTCTACATTTATTGCAGGACCAGATGGAAATTTATCAACTTGGGCCGACAATGCAACCCTTGCACACAATCCTTACGGACCAACACTCTATGCTGACTTTTTCTTCTTTATCACAGGGTTCCATGGTTTTCACGTATTTACTGGAGTAATATTCAATATTGTAATTTTATTGAATGCTATTAGCGGAACATACGAAAGAAGAGGTCATTATGAAATGGTAGAAAAAGTAGGATTATACTGGCACTTTGTAGATTTAGTATGGGTATTTGTATTCACTTTCTATTATTTAGTGTAATTAGATAAATAACAAAAAATGGTTAGAGACGATATTATTGAATATTCTTTGGATGGACATCATGGCGAAGAAGAAGGAAAAAAGATAAGAAAGAAAATTTGGATTGTAACGGCAATTTTATCAATTATCACAATTGTTGAAGTTGGAGTAGGAATTGCCATGCCTAAGCAAGATGTAGGTGCTGGTACATGGACAGTGATTAAGTGGTCTTATATTGTTTTGACACTTATTAAAGCTGGTTATATTGTAATGATTTTTATGCACCTTGGAGATGAAAGAAGAGCTTTCAAATACATGATTTTAGCACCTTATATTGTATTTATCCTTTATCTTATATTCCACCTATCCTATGAAGGTAGTGCGCTTGCAGACATTTGGAATACTTTCCGTAAGTAATTAATGTAGCTAGTAAAAATTTTAATTTATTATGCCCGGATTAAAAAGACTAGGATTAATGATTCTCGTACTTTTTGGTCCGGGTTTATTAATTTATATATTCGCTAAAACCCTTAACAATAAATTTGTCGAACTTCCATTTATTGGCCCATACGAAGTAGTTAAAAATGCCGAAGGAGAATTCGATACAATTCATTATAAGTTGCCTGAGTTTAACTTTGCTTCTGTTGATGGGAGGGAAATATCAAACCAAACCACAAAGGATCAATTTTTGGTTTTTACAACCATCCAAAACAGTTGTCCCGACACATGCGGTATTTACCTTTATCACTTTAATGAACTGTTTTACGATAAGGTTAAAAAAAATAAGGACAACTATAACAATGTCAAGTTCTACTCTATTTTAACTGATAAAGATGGAAATATGCTTCAGTCTCCTTCCTCAAAGTTATTAGAAGCTATAGCTAAGATTGAACAAGATACTAGTATTTGGCAAATTGTAATAGGCGACCCAGCTCAGATATTTTCATTCAACTATAATGGTGCTGATTTTATGTCATTACCATCCACTTCTAGTAATTATGAAATTGGGGCAAAGGCATTTGTAAATTCATTGCTGCTTGTAGATAAAGAAAAGCATATCAGAGGATTTACAGGCGCTAAAAGAGATTCTGACATCAGAAACTTCTTCGATTTATTGAAAATATTAAAAAAGGTAGAGTTTGATGAGAATCGTCGTTAATCGATTAATATTATTTGCTTTTCTACTTTTTGCATTATCTGCCTGTAAGAGTGAATCTGAAAAAATCCATACATTACCTTATTTAGGTTTTAAAGATTTAGAAACAACCACTAGAAATAATGTTCTAGTGACGGATACTGTATATCATACAATCGGTAGCTTCTATTTTACATCACATACCGGAGAAGCAATTACAAATGAAACCGTTAAAGGCAGAATATATGTTGCTGATTTTTTCTTTACACACTGTCCTTCTATCTGTCCTATTATGACACAAAATCTAAAGACGTTTCATGAAAATACAAAAGATATTGATGAGTTGATTATTTTATCTCATACAATTGACCCTGAAAGGGATAGCATTGCGAGATTAAATGAGTATATCAACTTTAATGAAATTAATACCAGAGATAATTGGTTTTTTCTAAGAGGTTCTCAAGCTTATACCTATGATATTGGTAAAGATGAATACCTCATCAATGCTGATGTTGATAGGGGAGCTGAAGGTGGGTTTCTTCATTCCGAACATTTCGTGCTAATTGATAGAGAAGGGCACATCCGAGGCATGTATGAGGGTACTGATACTGCAGAGGTAAATCGTTTAGAAAAGGACATAAGATTACTAATATCTAATGAATATGACACAAACTGAAGCGCATAGTAAGAAAGATTTAGAGAAAAAATATAAGCCTCTTGCAATTGTATTATCAATTGCAATCCCTTTGATTGTTGCCATTTTATTTGGTATAAAAATAGAGGGCTACGATTTAAGTTTTTTACCACCAATTTATGCTACTATTAATGGTATTGTAGCAATATTATTAGTTTCTGCGGTAATTGCTATAAAAAATAAAAAAAAAGAGCGTCACGAGCAATTAATTAAACTTGCCATTTTAGGATCGATTCTTTTTTTAATTGGATATGTATCTTACCACATTACCTCAGACACTACTTATTATGGAGATGTTAATAAGGATGGGCAGTTATCAGATACCGAAAGGAGTCTTTTAGGTAGTGCAGCTTATGTCTATTATTTCATTCTTTTTACACATATTATCTTAAGCATCATAATTATACCTTTTGTGCTTTTTACATACTTGAGAGCATGGGCTGGAAAATTTGAGAGCCACAAGAAATTGGCTCGTTATACCTTCCCATTATGGTTATACGTAGCTATTTCAGGAGTAGTGGTATACCTTTTAATCTCTCCATACTACGCATAAGTTTGAGCAATTATTGCTGAAACATACTACATACATTATATTTCCATGGTTTAATGGTGAGCATAGCTCCATAAAATGCATACCAATCTTTATTATTAGGGTTACCCCTATTGGCACCTTCTACAGAACCAATACCATCAAGAGAAGGATCGGCAAATTCAACTGCTAAATCACCTTTCAATTGACTTAGACTTACTGCGTTTACGTAATCTCCTGAGACATCATCCATATAATCTGTAAACGTCATTCTTATTCCATATTCCAATGAAAGTGCAACGCGCTTAACTATATTAAATTTAATCCCAATACCAAGTGGCACGCTTATTTGATTTAATAAATAATTATTTCTTCCTGACAATTCAGTTCCTTGTCCCTCAGTTCCAAAGTCGTTTAAAGCAAATTCACTATTGCTTGCATTAGATGTTGGATTCATTCTTAGCCAAGCCAATTCGTAAAAAAAGTATGGTGTAAATCTATTTTTCATATCATTTATAGCGTACTTCATTAAGCAAATCTCAAAACCAGCTGCTACTTCATACAATTTGGACTGAAAATTTAAATTCCTATTAACTTGCCATGGATCTGATGAATTGGCATCATTCGCTGAAATGGTTCCATAAGTGCCAGTTAGTCTGAAAGAATGCCGCTTCGATAAGTTATATCTGATAATACCACCAAATGCAGGTTCAGAATACACAAAATGACTATTTGGGTTCAAATCACCAATATAATAAGCTCCTCCTCCAAAAATACCAACCTCAAATGCTTTTTTAAAATTATTAGATTGAGCAGTAAGGCAGATGCCGCTGATTAGGGTAACCAGTAAAAGTAGATATTTGAATTTAAACATTTGTTTAGAATTTAGGAATATACTTTGTTCCTTTTCTAATACGATAATGAAGCGAAAATATTGCGAAAGAATATGCATCATTCCATTTAGGATCCCCTCTTTGAAGGTAATTATTTCCACCATCAGCATATTGAAGCACTCCAGTTTCATTTTTTGAAGGGTCAAGTGCTCTGTCCGCCAATGCAGCAGCAGTAGCGCCATACGCTGCCTCAATTTCACTTGATAAATAATATGATGTGCTGACATCATCAATATAATCTGAGCCAGTATAACGAACTGATAGTTCAAACCCAACACTCCAATTTTTATCAACTAAATACTTTGCTCCTATTGCTAGCGGAATTGTATAAGTATATCTCTTGTACTTATCAGGTCTTCCTGCTAAACCTTGTCCTTCAGTACCCAAAGGCTGAAGTTTGTAGAATTTACCATCTAACATTGCTTTAGGTTGAAAAGCGGCTGCTCCAATTCCAAAACCTATATATGGTGCAATTGAAAAGGAATTTTTTCCTCCAACGCCCCTAATTTTGAATCGCCTCGATATCTGCTCTGAGAATGGGTAGATTTCAAACATTAAATCTGCTTCCCATAATCCAGACCGAAAGCTTAAATTTCTATTTTGTCTAACGGGATTTTGAGTAGAAGCATCATCTCCCGATAAATAAGCCGTTACGAATGTTGTCTTTACAGAAACCGCTGGAATTAACATGTATTTGTAACCCAAACTAAGTGTCGGGCGTGTCGCTGAAAACCGAATATCACGAATATCATGCTGAGCTTCGCCCTTTCCACCTCCAAGTTCGCCAAAGAAACTTGATGCTCCTAAACCAAGCTGAAACTCCTGTCTCATATACTTCCAAGTTTGCGCATTGGAGTTGATTCCAATGGTTACTAAAAGTAGTAATAAGCAAATTCTAAACATCTTTTCCTGCTGCCTTTTCAAACTTCTCAAAAGCCAAATGTATGAAAAAAAACTAATCATTTGCCATCAGTAAAAGGGTTAATTCTACAAAATCATCCACATTTAATTGTTCAGGTCTTTCAGAAAAAACGGGTAAACTAGTGTCTATTTTTTCAGTCAATAATGATTTAATTGAATTTCTAATCGTTTTTCTCCTTTGCTGAAAAGCCGTTTTTACAACTCTCTTAAACATCTTTTCATCACACTTTAAAACTTGAGTAGCATTCCTTGTTAATTTGATAACACCAGACTTTACTTTTGGTGGTGGATTAAAAACATCTTCATTAACAGTAAATAAATACTCAATATCATAGAATGCTTGTAATAGAACACTGATTATTCCATATTGTTTAGATCCAGGAGGAGTAGCAATACGCTCTGCCACCTCTTTTTGAAACATTCCAACAACAGTAGGTATTTGATCTTTATAATCCAACACTTTAAAAAGTATTTGAGAGGAGATATTATAAGGAAAGTTCCCGAAAACCAAAAAGGAATCAGTCCCCATCAATCGATTTAAATCTATTTTTAAAAAATCAAGATGATGGATCTTGCCGTTTAATTGGCTAAAATTCGTCTCTAGAAATTGTATAGACTCATCATCCAATTCAATCACATGTACATCAAAATCAGCTCTTTTCAATAAGAATTGAGTCAATGCTCCAGTACCAGGACCTACCTCAAGAATAGTTGTTTTAGATGGATTAATCGGGACGGCAGAAACCATTTTTTGACAAACGGTATAATCCTTTAAAAAATGCTGACCTAAATGCTTTTTTGGTTTGACGTACATATTCTACTGGGTAAAACTTTCCTCTACCCTTAATAGCGTTCTAAAAGCAGCAAATTTACCGTTAAACTTTAAATTATGTTCATTTTGTAAACGCGGGGCATGATTGTTCTGATAATCATCCAATTTATCCTGATTCTCACATAAATATTGAATCGAATATGATAATCCTCCAGATTCTTCTGCTAATATCTTAGATAATTTTGCCTCAATAAATAGACCTGTGTTAATAACATCTGGAATATGAACTGTTTTCATCCACAGTAACCATTCATCATGAACATCATGATCAATATTTACAGTAACATTGTATATCATTTTCATTTATATCGCTTTAAGTGCCCTATATCGTTCTCGAGCAATAGAATTGTAAAGACTGGCTGGAAAATCGAAAAGAATTTTCTTATAATATTCAGCCGCAAGTTCTCCATTATTTAATCGGTAGTCATAAATTTCTGCCATTTTGAAAATAGCATCATCTGCTAAAATATCAAAAGAGTATGTATTGGCTACCTCATCAAAAAACAATATCGCAGTTTCCCACTGTTTTTGCTGACTGTAAATTAATCCCTTTTGATATAAAATTTCGTCTGCTAAACTATGGAAGGGAAATTTTAACTTAATAGAATCAAGGATAACAATTGCTTGAGAGTATTGATTTTGCTGAAGTAACAAATCAGCCTTGGCAAACATCTGTACTGGAGCTTCTGTTGTATCAATTCCAAGGTTATCCTGTAATAACAATGATAATTGCATGGCATCATTGGCAATTAGTTTAGTAGTTGAAGCTTTTAAGACATCAAGTTGTGCTTTCGCATATTCAAATTCACCATCATAATAAAAAACCTTAGCATTTTTAAATTTGGCTTCATGACCTATCTTATCCTCTTCAAATTGATTAGCCACCTGCATATAATATATAGAGGCTTCCCAAATATGATTATCAGTGACTAAGACGTCACCAAGTAGAACTTTAACTCTTGCCTTATCAATAGGAGAGGCAGCCAACGTTATGGCCTCTTCTAATAAGGATATTGCAGTAGCTGGTTCTTTCAAATAATAGGCGTAAATTCTAGCCAATTGTTCCATTATTGAAACGGTGTTAGAGCGTTTACCTAATTTCTTAAGTTCTAATTCGAATTCATTTGCAACAGACCTTACTAAAACTGTATCGAAAACTCCTGTTTCTGTAACCTGAAGAAAACTTACTTCTAATAGATTCTGAGAAGCTAATGTATAATAAGGAGAATTACTTCCAAACTCCTTTACATATTCATAGGCCTGTTTAGCTTTGTCATACACTTTATTTGACTGACAAATTAAACCAATATCATATGTGTGTCGGCCTCTCGATTTTTCTTTAACATCAAGTGCTTTTGATTGTATGACAGCTCCAGTAAATTCTTCCTTTTGCACGTAATACCAAATCAGCATTTCGTTATAATAGGTTTTATTTGGATTATTTTGTGTTCTTTTTAAAAGCGATTGCTTTAAAATACCAACTTTCTTATCGTCCAAACTAAAATCAATTTGACGATTTAAATAAGTTTGAACTGATTTTAAGTATCCTGAGCTATACTCTAATAAATCGAGGTATGTTTCAATCATTTTCTTAGAATCATCCATCAAAGCATAAAGCTCAGCCATTTCCAAGTTATATTGATATCCACTTTTGTTAACTTTTCTGCCTTTTTCATAAACTCGAATCGCATAATTATAGGCTCCTTGTGCTGTAAACTGTCTCCCTAAATTTTGAATTTGACTTTGGACAGGTGATATATTTTCAATTAGCGATTCATAGAGTTTGATGGCTTCTTCTTGGCGGTTAGTCTTTTTGTAAATATCTGCTAAGTTAAACTGATAAACAATATCATAAGGATTCGATTTGATTCGTTTTTCAACTACTTTTTCAGCATCTTTATATTTTTCCTGAAAAACAAGACAGTCATAATACTTTTCGAAATATATTTTGGTTTTGTATTTTTTATAAAGTTTGGCGTAATAGGTTTCAGCCTTATGAAATTCACCTTTGTTATAATAATGAGCAGCTAACTTTGAATCCTCATTATCTGTCGGCTGCGCATAGGAAATACTTAAGTGGTTCGTAAATCCAAATAAGAGTAAAAAAGTCAATATGAACGCTTTATTCTTTATCTTCTTTTGGTTTTATTATTTCAATGTAATCTTTAACTAAGGGATAAGCAAAATAAAAATCATTTAATTGTTTATCCTGATTCGATAGTAAGTTAGAGATATTATCGCTCAATATTTTATAGGCCATTCCCTCTTCTGCTAAATATGATTTAATCTGATCGTGATTTAAGATACCATTCCTGATATCAGACTCTAAATTTTTAAATTGATCTTTTAGAACCATTATCTCATTTTTTATGGCTTTTTTCTTAATCTCGATATTGAATAATGACTTTCTCACCGACTTTATAAATTGTAATCTTTGCGCTAGGTCCATTGAAATCGTATCTGAATTATAATGTCTTTTAATCATCTTCTCTGATTGTGAAGCAACTTTTTGAATGGCGATTAAACTATCAAACTTTATAGTAGCATAAATTTCATTTAAACTATCGAGTGATTCATTGAAACCGCTTATTTCCTCTAATTCTGTAGCATATCTCTTTTCAGGACTACATGCAACAAATATTGCGCCTAAAAGCAGTGTTAAAAAAACATTCTTCATATTATATCGTATCAAATCCAGTATATGGCACCAATATTTTAGGGATGTTAATGCCAGTTTCAGTTTGGTTATTTTCAAGCAAGGCAGCCATAATTCTCGGGAGTGCAAGTGCACTTCCATTTAATGTATGCGCTAACACAGTCTTTTTTTCGTCATTTCTAAATCTTAATTTTAGTCGATTCGATTGGAAGGTTTCGAAATTTGAAATTGAGCTAACTTCAAGCCACTTTTGTTGAGCAGCTGAAAAAACTTCTAAATCGTAAGTCAATGCTGAAGTAAAACCTAAATCGCCCCCACAAAGACGTAATTTTCGATATGGCAATTCTAATTTCTGCAAAAGATTTTCTACATATCCTACCATTTCATTTAGTGCATCATACGACCTGTCAGGGTGTTCAACTCTAATTATCTCCACTTTATCAAATTGGTGAAGTCTATTTAGGCCTCTAACATCACTGCCATATGATCCAGCTTCACGCCTAAAACAAGGTGTATAGCCGGTTAGTTTTATTGGAAAATCTTCTTCATTTACAATCACATCACGAAACATATTTGTTAGTGGCACCTCAGCAGTTGGGATTAAGTAAAAATCGTCAATTTCACTGTGATACATTTGGCCCTCCTTATCAGGTAATTGACCCGTTCCTATTCCGCTTGCCTCATTTACAAGAAACGGAGGAATAACCTCTTTGTATCCTGCATCTCGGGCTTCGTCTAGAAAGAAATTAATAAGGGAACGTTGTAGCCGAGCACCTTTTCCCATATAAAAAGGAAAACCAGCTCCGGTAACTTTCACTCCCAATTCAAAGTCAATTAAATTATGCTTTTTGGCAAGCTCCCAATGTGGTAATGCATGTGATCCTAAATCGGGTAAATCTCCATATTCTGATTCAACTACGTTGTCTGAGTCCTCTTTACCTGGTGGCACAATTTTATTCGGAACATTTGGTAAAAGATACAGGATATTAGTTATCTCGTTTGCTAAGCTTTTGACTTTTTCTCTCAGACCAGGTTCTTTCTCTTTTAAATCGGCCGCTTTTAATTTAGCTTGATTTGCTTCTTCAATATGGCCATTCTTGTATAAACCACCTATTTCCTTAGCAATCTTATTCGACTCCGCGGCCAGACTTTCTAATTCCGATTTAGCTTCTCGCCATTTATTATCTATATCAATAAGATCATTAATATTTTTAGAAACATCAATATTTCTGACCTTTAACAATTCAATAATCTGTTCTTTATCTTCTCTTATCCTTGTTATTTCTAACATGTTGAATTACCTAATTAATATATAACAAATATACTTTTTTAACACAAAAAAACTCCACAATGCCTTAAAGCAAAAATGGAGTTTTACAGTTTTTTAAGACTTAAAGTTAAGCTTCAGTGTTCTCAAATGGTACTACTGAAACATATGATTTATTGTCTTTTTTCTTTCTAAAGCTCACGAGTCCATCAGTAAGCGCATACAAAGTATGATCTTTACCAATACCCACGTTTTCACCTGGATGGTGTTTTGTTCCACGTTGTCTAACTATTATATTTCCTGAAATAGCAGCTTGCCCTCCAAAAATCTTAACTCCTAGACGTTTCGACTCAGATTCTCTACCGTTCTTAGAACTACCAACTCCTTTTTTATGTGCCATGGCTTAAAAATTTTTATAATTATTTACTTAAAACTTCAATTAACTCAGCTTTTTTAAGAGAAGTGTATCCTGTGATACCGCGTTCTTTTGCTAAAGCTTTTAATTCAGCAACCGTCATTGAACTTAAATCAGTAGCAGGGGCCTTGGCTTTTGGTGCTTCAGCTTTTGTTTCTGATACTTTTTTAGCAGCTGTTTCTTTTTTTGGTGCTGCTTTTGAAACTGGTGTTTCTTTTTCTACCGGTGCTTTAGTAACAGTCTTAGCAGCTGGTTTTGCTCCTTTTGCAACAATACCATCAATCTTAACTTCAGTTAAGTACTGTCTGTGACCATTTTTCTTTTTGTAACCTTTTCTTCTTTTTTTCTTGAAAACAATTACCTTATCACCTTTCAAGTGACGTAATACTGAAGCGGAAACCTGAGCTCCGCTTATAGCTGGGGCGCCAACTGTAATGCTTCCGTTATCATCAATTAAAAACACATCATCAAATTTGATACTATCTCCTTCTTTTGCATTTAACCTATGAACGAAAACTTGTTGGTCTTTTTCAACTTTAAATTGTTGCCCTGCTATCTCTACAATTGCGTACATACAAATTTTCTTTTAGTTAATTTTTTTTCGGACGACAAAGATAGGATTATTTTTTTAACTAAAACCCTGTTAAGTACATTTTATGACCTTTTTGGTCTTTTACTCATTAAATAAACCCCAACAAAAATGATTAGTATCCATAAAATATTTACGTAATCAAAGACTTCCCCATCTAGAACACCTAAAAATAATGCAACTACTGGCATTAAGTATGTAACTGAAGACGTGAACAAAGGGGAGCTAATGGCAACCAAATGGTTAAAAAGAAAAACGGCCAAAGCAGTGCCAATTACTGATAGTACGGCGAGATAACCTACTGCCCTAACTGTATTAGACTCAAAAGATATCTCATAAAAAGCACCAGAAAAGGCACTTAAACTAATGGCTAGTGGCAACATTAAAAAAAAAGCTAGTGACGTAATTGCTAAAGCTTTTAAGTGTTGTAATTTATATTTAATTAAACTTAAACTTGTTGCGTAAAAAAAAGTTGCTAAAATCACAAATAGAGCATAATAAAAATTATTAGCACTATTATCAATTTGTTTAACTAAAATAAGACTAAGCCCAAAAACACTCAAGCTAAAACCTATCATTTGTTTTTTATTGATTTTATCATTAAAAAATAGCCAAGCAATAATAATAACAAAAACAGAAGTTCCCATATTAAGGAGACCTGCTAAAGAACTTTGTATTTCTGTCTCTGCAAGTGGGAAAAGAAAAGAAGGTAAAAAATTTCCTGTTAGCCCTACAAAAAAAAGATAAATGGTATTGTTTTTATTAAGGAACTTCAAATTTTTTAATGCTATTGGCAACAATACAAGCCCTGCCAATAAAATCCTAAGTCCGCCAACTTGAAAAGGTTTAAAGACTAACACTCCAGGGACTGGCTCCATTGATTTTTTAATCAGAATAAATGAAGATCCCCAGACAATAGAAAGGATAATAAGAATTAGCCAAGCTTTAGTTTCAGTTTTCATTTTTTCATCTCCGCTATTAATAAAAGCAGTCGTTTGCTATTGGTTTGCAAAGAAAGCGATTTAGAACCAATTTTTTTGAAATTAGGAATAAATTAAGATGGTTAAAAACATCATTTCAATATTGAAATGTTTACTGGAAATACAATAAATAAAAAGTTGTGAGTAAAAGGCACAAATAAGTAATTATTTTATAATTTTAACCTCTTTAATACATTAAACTATGCATGTAGCTGTTGCTGGAAATATTGGTGCTGGAAAAACGACTTTGACAAGATTGCTGTCTAAACATTATGGATGGGATACTCATTTTGAAGATGTAGAACAGAATCCTTACCTCAATGACTTTTACGAAGACATGCAACGTTGGGCTTTTAATTTGCAGGTTTACTATTTAAATAGCCGTTTTACACAGATTCAAGATATTAAGCAAAGTGAAGGCAATATTATTCAGGATCGAACTATTTATGAAGACGCATATATATTTGCCCCAAACCTTCATTCAATGGGATTAATGACGACTCGAGATTTTGAAAATTATTTTTCCCTTTTCAATTTATTAGAATCATTTATTTCTGCTCCTGATGTTTTGATTTACTTAAAAGCAAGTGTCCCTACACTTGTTAACCAAATTCAGAAAAGAGGTAGAGAATATGAAGAAAGTATTCGGCTTGATTATCTTAAACGTTTAAATGAGCGCTATGAGGCATGGATTTCTACTTATGATAAAGGAAAACTAATTGTTATTGATGTTGATGATAATAACTTTCATGAAAACGCTGATGATCTTGGAAAAATAATACAAGCCATTGATGCCGAGATAAACGGCTTGTTTTAATAACCGTTTTTTCTTTTAGAATACTTTAAAAAAGCATGGAAATTAATCAGGCTGAATTCATTATTAGTAATTCTGACATTAGTAAATGCCCAGAACCTACCCTTCCAGAATATGCATTCATTGGTCGCTCTAATGTAGGTAAATCTTCTCTTATTAATATGCTAACCAAAAATAAAAGGTTAGCCAAAATTTCTAGTAAACCAGGAAAAACACAGTTGATAAACCATTTTCTAATGGATAAATCATGGTACTTAGTTGATTTACCTGGATATGGATTCGCTAAAATCGCTAAGAGTCAACGTTTAAAATGGGAAAAATTTGTAATCAAATACATTTTTGAACGGGAAAATTTAATGGCACTCTTTGTTCTTGTTGATAGCAGGATACCGCCTCAAAAGATAGATCTAGAGTTTATGGAAATGCTAGGTGAAAATAGTATCCCATTCGTTCTTATTTTTACTAAAATAGACAAGTTGTCCAAAGCAAAAATGACTAAAGCTCTCAAGGTGTACAAAGATGAAATGCTAAAAACGTGGGAGTTTATGCCACCAAGTTACACCGTTTCTTCAGTCACATCATACGGAAAGGAAGATATCCTTAATTTCATAGCAGAATTAAATTCGAATTTCAAAAATAAATTTTAACTAGTAACGTTATCAATTAGTTAGTAAATAGCATATTTTTGCAATCAACTATGTTTGGAATAGAATTGAATCCTATACTTTTATCTATTTTAATCTTTGAAGGCATTTTACTGTTCTCTCAGCTAATAGTCTATTTGGCAAGACCCAAAGATGTTTCAAGAAAACGTTTTTTTATTTTGGTTGTCTTATTTTTTCAATTTACACTGCTTTGCTCCTTAATGCCTTCTGAATCCATTAAAATTAACTTGTTTTTTCAACATATCATTATTTATTTGAGCAGCATTGTGCTGGCCTATGGCTATTTTAACTACCTCATTAAGGAATTAGAATTGCCTCAACTTAAAATGTATAATATTAAGGTTTTTCTTCTGACGCTTGGGGCGTCTTTTTTATTTTTTTTTATTATCCTATATCTTGCTACGCAAGATATTTACTTAACCAGAATGATGTTTGATCTGGTTCCAATTCTAGTTTCTTTTTATTTTTGCTATCAAACAGTATATTTTCTGACTAAAAAGTGGAGAGCTTTAAAAGAGGGGGATAGCCATCATGGCACAATCATACTCGCGGGAAATATTGGAATTATATTTATGGCCACTATGCCGATAACGGATATTTTAGATAAATCATTAGACCAAGTATTAAATATTTCATTAGTCAGCGTTAGCTTAATCGTTACGTTTTACGCTTATATCAAAAATTTTTTCTATCAATCTAAGCTGGAGTATCAGTTTTTAGATAAAATTGGCTTTCTGACAAGCGAAGAAAGGATTTTAGAGGAAATTGACTACAAGAATATACTTTTAAAGTATAATTTAACTTCTCGTGAATTAGACGTTGCACTTTTAATTTTAGAAGAAAAATCGTATCGCGAGATTGGTGATGGTATGTTTTTAAATCATAAAACGATCTCTAAACACGCTTCAAATATTTTTAGAAAGACTAATTGTTCTAATAAAAATCATTTTATTCAAACTTTTTCGAAAAAAAATGAAGACGACGTAATTATCGATATAATCAGGTAGTTACACTCAAGTCTTTTTCTTAAAAAGAAAAATACGTACAAAATACGTACTTTTTTTCATGCATTTCCCATGATATTTCAGAGCTTTATTCCATCCCCGTTTATAACATTATAGTTGTTTGTATTTTATAGTGTTCAAAAGGCGTTTAACATTGCTGTTAAGCGCCTTTTTGTAAATTTGTCTTTATGAAAATCATACCGCACGCGGAAATACAAACATCTAATTGGAAGGGTGGCCAGACATCAGAGATATTTATATATCCAGAAAATAGCAATTATAAAAATCTCAATTTTTCTTTCAGGATAAGTGAAGCAACAATTGAGGAGAAACATTCAATCTTCACTCCTCTTCCAAATGTTCGTAGACAACTGATGGTTTTAAGCGGATCGTTAAATCTTATTCATAGAAATCATTATGATAAAATATTGAATCCACTGGAAAGTGATTGCTTTAATGGAAATTGGCATACCGAAAGCAGAGGATTTTCACATAATTTTAATTTAATGATGCTTGGACAAACTGATGGATATTTAGAAGCATTAACTACAAAAAGTCCTGAAAATTTAGTCATTTCCACCGATTGTGATTTGGTTTGCCTGTATGTCTTGAATGGAGGTATTCATTTCAATGATAAAACCCTAAGCACATCAGACACCTTAGTTCTTGAAAAGCCAGATAGGGAAACTAAAATTAATGCATTAGCTAAAAGTCAAATTATTATAACACGGATTTGGTTCAATTAATGATCTGTTATCTAGTTAATGTATACCCTATGAACTCTACTGGAAATAGAACTAATTATTTCATATGGTATGGTATCTAATTTGGTTGACATTTCATGTATACTATTATGCCATCCAAAAACTTCAACATTATCACCTTGCTGACAGTCGATTCCTGTTAAATCTAACATGCACATATCCATACAAATTAATCCAATTATTGGAGCGAATCTATCGTTTATTTTCACTAGCCATTTACCGTTGCTTAGCCCTCTAGATAAACCATCAGCATAGCCAACAGGAATGACCCCTATGTTCATTATCCGATTGGCTTTAAACTTTCTGCCATATCCAACAGTATCTCCTTCAGAAATTGTTTTTATTTGAGACAACTGCGTTTTAAATCTAAGTGCTTGATATAATTCTTCTGATTTAGGATTTCCTAGTCCAAATAAACCAATCCCAATTCTGACCATATCAAAATTAGCTTCAGGATAATTAGAAATACCTTGAGTATTCGAAAGGTGTTTAGTGAATTGATAACCTATACCTTCTTCTAATTGAGTGCAGATTTCGTTGAACATTATAATCTGTGATTTGGTAAATTCTCTTTCCAGAACATTATCAGCTGCTGCTAAATGCGAAAAAACTGCTTTCACATAAACTTCTGGCTGGGCATTTAACATCTCGATTAATTCTTCGATATCAGTTTTCATAAAACCAAGTCTATGCATCCCAGAATCAACCTTAATATGAACAGGAACACCTTGCTTATTTCGTAAAATCAATTGATTCAAAAAAAGATCTAAAATCTCAAGATTATATAAAGATGGTTCCAAACCATAATCAATAATATCATCAAAGGCTGCTTGTTCTGGGTTCATGACTAAAATAGGTAAGGTAATTCCAGCTTCCCTAAGTAAAACACCCTCATCAGCATATGCTACTCCTAATGCATCAACTTTTTCGTGAGAAAGAAATTTAGCCATTTCGACACTGCCTCCCCCATAGCTCTGAGCCTTCACCATGATAAGCAGCTTAGTTCCAGTCTTTACTTTTGATCGGTAATAATTCAAATTTTTCCTTATGGCTTCCAGGTTAATCTCAAGTTGGGTGACATGTTTCTTTAACTGGTAAATGGGTATGCATCTCTCTAGGCGCATACTTCTAGAACCTGAAAATAAAATAATTGAATCTTGAAACGGAATAGGATTTTGTATAAATGCCTCAACAGAACTAAATTGAGAAATCAATACGTCTTTATTTAGGCTTATTGGTTTGGGATGAATCCAAATCAATTGATGAATTTGATTGGCTTCAATTATTGATGCTAATGATTCATTCGGAGTATATGATGAATCAGGTGCCAAAACTAAAATCCTTTTGTAATTTTCATTACTTAATCGCAATGAATTCAATGCAATTTCAAGTCCCTTTTCATCAAATGTATAAGTATCGTTAATAAGTGTATTTCCATTCGAACCTTCCATTTTTTCCATTCTCATTGAAAGGTATGGCAATGCACTTAATGCTGTGTTAATTTCGTTATTTTCTAGCCCAAGGTATTCTGCTACTTTTTTTACCAATCCCACATTTAAATTTGCCGTAAGGCTTTTAAATGGGATCTCATTTATTAAATCGGTATCAACATCATTTGGGCTAAAATACACTTTGGTATCCTTAAAGAGGATTAGCTTTTCCAGCTCTTTCTCTTCTAAGCTCTCAAAATTATGCTGATGTGATTGACCGATCCCCGTATACACTCCAATATCTGGCTTAATTATTTTTTTTAATATTGCCATTTCACCAGGTTTTGAAATGCCAGCTTCAAAAACAGCTAAATTGTGATGGCTCGTCATCTCTAGTACAGATAAAGGAACACCAATCTGACTATTATAACTTTTCGGGCTTCTTATTACGCTAAATTTATTTTTTAAAACGTGATATAGCCATTCTTTAACAGTGGTTTTTCCGCTACTTCCAGTTACAGCAATTACCGAAATATTATGCTGAGAACGGTGATAAATTGCAAGCTGTTGAAGGGCAGTTAAAGTATCTTCGACAATAAGTTGAACTAGTTTTACTGATGGCTGATGTTTTTCTACCACAACCATCTTACCTCCATTATTTTCGAAAGCTTTCACATAGTCATGTCCGTGGGACCTTGTCCCTTTTAAAGCAAAAAATAAACAGTTTTGATTGATAAGAGGAGAACGAGAATCAATAATAACTTGTTTAACAATGGGCAAGGAAGTGATATCTTGACCTACAATTGAAGCTTTAACGCACTTAGCAATATCAGAAATATGGTAATTTAAATGCATATGCAAAAGTATATGAAATAATAGCTGAAAAGCAATTTACTAATCAGGATGTTTATTTCGTTTATTATTTGCAGGTAGCTATATATTATATTTTATGGTGAGAATCTAACTGGTTTTCCATCAGATTTTATCTCAACACCTTCCTTAAAGTTTTTTTCAATAGCGACCCTACCCCTTTTATCATAAACGAGCATTTTTCCATCTTTCACTCCATTTTTATAATCTATTTTAGTTGTTACCCTGTATGGACGCCAATTGTATTTTACCGTAGTACCGTTAAGTTTACCATTTTTATATGATAATTCTTGCATAGGTCTTGTCCCACCAGGATAATAATAGACCCATTTCCCCTGTTCTTTTCCTTTACTATATGAGCCTTCGTGTGTCTTACCACCGTCTTTCTCAGAATACCACACCCACAGTCCGTCTTTAACGCTTTCCTTTACCTTATGCTTTTTAAACGGACCATACTTCATGCTTTTTTCAGTTGTAATTATTTTATAATTTCCTTCTTCGAGCAAAATCCTTTTTTTAGAATATTTTTTCCAGGTTCCAACTTTCAGATCGTTTTCATAGAAACCTTCTACATGTAAATTCTTTTTTTTATAATAGGACTTCCATTCTCCATGTAAATGTCCCATCTGAAAATTACCTTCGTTTTTCAAAGCTCCGTTTTCGAAATATTGCTTCCAGTTGCCATCTTCTTTGCCATCTGTAAAAGTTCCTTCGCTCAAAACATTTCCATTCTCCCACCACGTTATCCACTTCCCATTTTCAAGGTCATTAGCATAAGACCCTTTTTTCCACTTCTCACCACCCCTGTAATAAAAATCCCACTCACCATGTCTATTGCCTAATTCATAATAACCTTCGTATTTTTTTTGAACTGGCTCACCAGGATACCAATATTCCCATTTTCCATCCTGTAGTCCTTCAGAAAAGTCCCCTTCCATGTCCTTTGTACCAATATTTGTATACCAAATCCAGTGTCCATCCTTTTCTCCATTAACAAAGTTTCCTTCAATATTAATTGAGCTATTATCATAGTATTTTATATATGGTCCATTTAGTTTATCATATTTATAATGCATTTTCGTATCTGGTACCCCGTCGTAGTAGGTAAAGTTCCACTCTCCATCTTTTTCTCCTCTCAAATAATGACCTTCAACTAACTTATTTCCATATACCGAGTATTCTGTGAAAGGGCCATTTTTTAGTCCATCTTTATAAGTGTATAATTCATTTACATTACCATTACTTTTATAGAATAGTACTTTTTCTCCAGTACCATTTTTTATGGTTTGAGTAGAATCATAAATCCAGAAATTTTCTAGATAAGTAACCCCGTCACGAATTGTTTCTTCAGAATGATGGAACCCATTTTCATAATAATTAGTCCATTTCCCATCTGCTTCACCTAAATAAAACTGTCCTTTCGTTTTCAGATTACCATTTTCGTACCAGGATTTATACTCTCCATCTTGCTCTCCTTCAACAAAATTACCCTCTTCCTTTTTTTGTCCGTTAATATAAAATAGCGAAACTTCCCCATCCAATTTGCCTTTGGTATAGTGCCTAACTTCTGTCAATTTCCCGTTTTTATTCCAATAGCTCCATTTACCGTGTTCCAAGGTCGTTTCTCCTGTAAATAAGTCAACATAATAAAAACCTCTAGACATGGGATGCTGCCTCTCAAAATCCCAATAATTAGTAATTAACTTATGTTTAACCTGCGAAAAGCTCTGATTAGAAATAGTGCTAAAAAATAGAAATAATAAAAATATATGTTTCATATAAGTGTACCGTTTTGTATATTGTTAAATCGGTAAAAAGTTACATAATATGGTATAAGTCATTAATGCCATCTAGAATAAATAAAGCACCAAAACACATGAGTATGATGCCTAGAAATTTATTAATAATCTGCATCCAAGCAGGTGTTAAGACGTTTTTAAGCTTTTTTGCACCAATTATTTTAAATATATCAATTCCAAAAAACGTAATAAGAATAATTAAAAGATAAAGTATGACTGTCATATCTTCACTTAAACCGGGTAAAACTGCTTTTTTCTGTATGGTTCCAATTATTGTAAGCCAATAAAATAACACTCCTGGATTTACAGCATTTAAAAAAAAACCTTTCATTACTGTTGAAAATTGGCTTGTTGCCGCCAATTCTTTCGATTTATTAATTTGTTTTTTAGGCGGAGTCACCTTTTTTCGCAGTGTATAAATCCCAAACAATAAAAAACATATGCCACCTAATATACTCAAGTAAATACTATAATCACTTTCCATTAGTCGAGAGACTTGATTAACGAATAAAAATGCAATTGTGATATAGAGAATATCGCTAATAAGAACTCCTAAATCTAAATAAAGGGCTGATCGAATTCCTTTTTTAATACTGGTTTCAAGTAAGACAAAAAAGACTGGTCCAAGCATTAAACTTAATACTAATCCTAACCCTATGCCGCCTAAAAGAAGGTTTATCAAAATTTTGCCTTTAAAAGATGCTCAAAAATAATAATATTCAAAAAAGGAATAATGCTAAATTGCTGATATTTCTTAACAATTTATATGTCAACAGAGAGGTCAACTAATATTGGACAATGGTCAGAATGGACGGCTTCAGATAGTATCAAAGCCCTTTTTAATTTAGATTGTAGATTTTCGGTAATCAAATGATAGTCAATTCTCCATCCTAGGTTTTTTTTCCTGGCTCCAAAACGGTACGTCCACCATGTATAATTATGAGGGTCTTTATTGAATTGTCTAAAAGTATCAATGAATCCACTTTGTAGAAAGTCCGTCAGCCATGCCCGCTCTTCTGGTAAAAATCCGCTTGAGTTTTTGTTAGAAATCGGATTGTGGATATCAATGGCCTCATGACATATGTTTACATCACCAGAAACTAATAATTGAGGTCTTTCATTTTTTAGATGATCAATATAAGTGCTAAAATCGGATAAAAACTCCATTTTAAATTTTTGTCTTACCTCTCCGCTACTTCCACTTGGAAAATAACAACTCAGCACCGAAAAATCTCCAAAATCGGCTCTAATAATTCTGCCTTCGGTATCATACTTTTCGATACCACATCCATATTCAATATGATCTGGCTCTACTTTAGAAAGAATTGCAACACTGCTATAGCCTTTTTTTTCAGCCGAAAACCAGTATGAATGGTAACCTGCGTCTTTGAATATTGATACATCTAATTGATCTGGGCTTGCCTTTGTTTCTTGTAAGCAAATAATGTCAGGATCAACCGATTTTACCCATTTTATCCAATCCTTTTTTAGTGCTGCCCTAATACCATTTACATTATAAGAGATAATTTTTGCCATAAGTTTATGTGTCTGTTCAAAGTTAATCAAGATTTTTGGAGGACGTAAATAAATTACGTTTCCAAAATAGTATCTTCGAAAAAAATAAAAAATGGCAAAGCTGAAAACAAGTTATTTCTGTCAAAATTGTGGTGCCCAATCTCCTCAATGGGTTGGCAAATGCAATGCCTGTGGAGAATGGAATACCTATGTGGAAGAAGTCATAGAAAAACCTGATAATAGAAAAATTCCTTTTTCCGCCAATAAGGATAAACGAGTTATAAAGCCACAAAGATTAACTGAAATTACCACAACTAAGGAAAATCGAATTCAATTAAATGATCAAGAATTAAATCGTGTTTTAGGGGGTGGGTTAGTATTAGGGTCATTGGTACTATTTGGAGGAGAACCAGGAATTGGGAAATCGACTTTATTATTACAATTAGCAGTTTCTCAACCTGAATTAAAGGTATTGTATGTTTCAGGTGAAGAAAGTGAACAGCAGATTAGCATGCGAGCAAATAGATTAGGAAAACTAAATGAAAATTGTTATATCCTAACTGAAACATCTACTCAAAATATTTTCCTGCAGTTACATGAGATGCAACCTAATTTATTAATTATCGATTCTATTCAAACTTTGCAATCTCCTTTAATTGAATCTTCTCCAGGCAGTATTTCGCAAATCAGAGAATGTACAGCTGAACTATTAAAATTTGCAAAAGAAAGCGAAACACCAGTTTTTTTGATCGGTCACATTACTAAAGAAGGAGGATTAGCAGGACCTAAGGTTTTAGAGCACATGGTAGACACAGTTTTACATTTTGAAGGAGATAGAAATCACTTTTACAGGCTCTTAAGGTCTGTTAAAAATCGTTTCGGATCTACTAATGAATTAGGTATTTACGAAATGAGTGGAAATGGTTTAAGGGAAGTAGACAATCCATCAGAAATACTAATATCAGGTAATAATGAAAACCTAAGTGGTATATCAATAGCTTCAACACTCGAAGGCATAAGACCAATATTAGTTGAAGTCCAGGCACTGGTTAGCACTGCAGCATACGGAACACCACAAAGGTCTTCCACTGGATTTGATTTAAGGCGATTAAATATGTTATTAGCGGTTTTGGAAAAAAGGTGTGGATTTAAATTAGGCGCTAAAGACGTTTTTCTAAACATAGCCGGAGGAATAAGAGTTGATGATCCAGCAATTGATCTAGCAGTTGTATGCGCGGTCATGTCTTCAAACGCAGACATTGCCATTCCAAATAATATTTGTTTAGCAGCTGAAGTCGGATTAAGCGGCGAAATACGTGCGATTAATCGTTTAGAACAAAGAATATCAGAAGCCGAAAAACTTGGTTTTGAAAAAATTATTATCGCAAAATCTAAAACGAAATTGGCTTACAACAAGTACAATATTGAAATTATAGAGACAGGGAAAATTGAAGAAGTGGTTCGGGAGATATTTGGATAGTAAAGTCATTAGCTTTGAAATTGAAGATAAGGGGCAATAAATAAACGATAGATTAGTTATTATCTTTACATCAAATATTATGAGATTATTTGCTTTATTTTTAATTGTAGCAGTAGGCAATTTATATGGACAGATACCCATGCAAAGTTGGCGGATTCACTTTTCAGCTTTTGAAGCTGTAAATATTGTTGAAGCGAATAGTATGTTATACATGGCATCTAAAAATGGCATTATACAATTCGACTTAAATAACAATGAGGTTAGTACTTTTACTGTAACTGATGGGCTATCAGATAAAAAAATCAGTGCAATTGAAGCACATGAAGACATTTTAATAATTGGGTACGAAAACGGAAATATTGACCTAGTTGAAGGTAATCAAATCACAAATATTCCATGGTTAAAAAGAGCCTTGATATCAGGAAATAAAGCCATAAATAATATCCTCATTAATGAGGAAAAAGCGTATTTATGCTCAGGGGCAGGTGTAATTGTTTTTGATATTACAAAAAAAGAAATTGCGGACACTTATGTTCCCTTCGAAGGCTCGGTTATTAATGATATAGTTGTTGTTCAAGATTCATTCCTACTGGCTACAAATGTTGGCATTTATACCGCCTCAATTAATACTCCTTTTTTAAATAACCAGGTTAATTGGAAACTAAAAAGTGGATTGCCGGACTATATTAATAATGGCTACATAAGTGAGATAGAGCTTTTCAATTCAGACATTTTTTTTTCTTTAGATAACACTGCATTTAATGGAGATTCTTTATATCGAATAGATGCTGAAGGTCAGTTAACAAAGTTTTTTCCAGAATCCACAACTATAAAGAGGCTAACGGTTAGTAACAATCATATCCTAGTGACTAAGTTCTCAAGCACTCAAGTATTTGATTCTAGTTTAGAAGAAATAAAAAACATTTTCGATTACGCTGAAGGCCCACCACCAAGACCTAGCGGTGCCATTTTTATAGAAGATGATCGAGAATTGTGGATTGCTGATGAAAACAATGGTTTAGTCAGAGCCATTGATCCTTTTGGGAACAATAAACAAGTTTATGGCAATAGTCCTTATTTAGATGGCTGCTACAAAATAGATATTGAAAGTGGCAAAGTGGCAGTCGCAGGTGGTGGTCTTACTGCAAATTTGAAAAATATTTTTGCTCGTAGAGGAGTATACCTATTTGAAGATGAAGAATGGCAAAACATTAATAAAGTTACTCATCCAACAGAACTTGCAGACTCTTTAAATTGGGACATCATAGGTGTAGCGGTTAATCCAAAAAATCCAAATCAAGTAGCATTTTCAAGCTATTCTAGGGGTGGTGTAAAAGTTTTAGACGGCACGACTGTTACCGCACAATATGATCAAGAAAACTCACCTTTAGAGGGGCAGTTAGGCAATGAAACGAGCATGATTATTCCAGATTTAAAATATGATGATGATGGTAATTTATGGATAGTTAACGCTGGTGTAAATCCTTTAAAAATGCTTGACAAGGACGGTAAATGGCATAGTTATAATTTAGGAGGGGCTTCAAATAACAAATTTCCATTACGATTACTAATTGATTCAAGAGGATACAAATGGATAGCCATGAATGGTGTTGGTTTAGCAGTTTATGATGATAATGGTACTTATGATGATATTTCTGATGATAGAACTGTTACCATTACAGAAAGTGAAGGGTTTGGATCTTTGCCGTCGAAAGAAGTAAAAACTATTGCCGAAGACATTGATGGAGAGATTTGGATCGGTACTTCGGATGGTGTCGCCGTTTTTTATAATGTTAGCTCTATTTTTGATGGCAGTTATGGTGATGCAGATGCGAGTCAAATTGTAGTTTTTGATGCAGAAAAAGAAGACTTCGTTCCAATTTTTGATAAAGTGACAGTAACCGCAATAGCAGTTGATGGAGGCAATAGAAAATGGATTGGAACGTCAGCTTCTGGTGTATTTTGTATGAGCCCAAATGGAAAAACTGAAATTTTTCAATTTGGAACTGAAAATAGTCCATTGGTTTCAAACGCCATAGTAGATATTAAGATGGATTATGAAAGCGGTGAAGTATTTTTTGCTACTGAAGAAGGGTTAATTTCTTATCGTTCTGATGTCACTAAGGGAGATGATACATTTTCTGATGTCAAAGTGTTTCCTAACCCGGTCCGTCCCGAACACAAAGGTGTAATAACTATTGAAGGGGTTGGCTACCAAAGTTATGTTAGAATTACAGATATTTCTGGAAACCTTATTTATCAAACCATTTCTAATGGTGGTACTATTTTATGGGATGGTAACCGCTTAACTGGTGAGCGTGTACAAAGTGGCGTTTACCTGGTATGGTCTGCTCAAGAAGAGGGAAAAGGTGATAATGTTGCCAAAATACTAATCCTTAATTAATGGCTAATCTCCATACCGAAGGTATTGTATTGCATAAAGTAAATTATTCTGAAACTAGTTTAATCTTAAAAATATTCACTCTTCAAAATGGCATACAGAGCTTTATTTTTCAAGGTGCAAAAAGGAAAAATAAAAAAGGCAATCTGATTTCCCCTTTATCAATTATTCAAATTAATTATTTTCAGCGTCACGACAGTGATCTGGCAAAAATATCGACTATAGAATCAGAAATAAGTTATAAAACAATTCCTTTCGACCCTATTAAATCTGGAATTGTATTTTTTATTAATGAGATAATTTATCGTTCTGTTAAGGAAGAACAGTATAACCCAGAAATGTATCACTACTTGAAAAACTGTCTTAAAATTCTGGATTTGCTTGAAAAACCTGCAAATTTTACTATTCAATTTTTAATTGATTTTACAAAACACCTTGGCTTCTATCCCAAAATAGAGAAAGACGCTAGGTTCTTTGACTTACTAGAAGGAAAATTCACCAAATATAGCCCCAACCATCCGAACTATATTGACGGTGAAAATGTTCAGTTTTTGTTAAAACTGATGCAGGCTAAGTTTGATGATGATTGTGAGCCACAACTTAATTCTAAACAACGACGTTCGTTAATAAATGATTTGATTTGCTACTACCAAGCGATTTTCGATAATTTTGGACAAATTAAAAGTCTACCTATTTTAGAAATGACTTTTCACGATTAATTGTACATTATTTGCTATTGATTGATCTGTATTTCACTATTTTTGTAGTTGGTTAATTACTTATGAAAACAAGACTGATTCTATTTTTAGTAATACTGATTACCGGTGTTTTGATAGCTGGTTATTTAATAAAAAATAAATCTAAAAATCAGAACACCAAAGCATATAGAGAAAAGATAGATAATAAATTAAAAGTTATTAATCCTTTTGATGTAAATCCCGATTTGGTTGACAGTTCCATAAGACTTGAGCGAACTGGTCATAAAATATCTGACTTTACTTTTGTCAATCAATACAACGATACTATAACTCAAACCAATTTAAAAGATAAGATATCGGTTGTTAATTACTTTTTTACGACCTGTGGTAGCATTTGTCCGATTATGAATAACCAAATGAAAAGGGTACAGGAAGAATTTAAAAAAGATGATTGGCTAATGCTTCTCAGTCATACAGTTTGGCCTGAGGGTGATTCAGTTCAAAGACTCTATAATTATGCTCAAAGTTACGAAGCCATTCCTTCTAAGTGGTGGTTTTTGACGGGCACCAAAAATGAATTATATACCATGGCTCGCAAATCTTATTTAATTGTTCCAGATGTTAATGACCCCAACTATGACCACGGCAATGAATCCGATTTTATACATACTGAAAACTTTGTTTTAGTGGATCCTGACAAAAAAATTCGTGGCATGTATGATGGCACAAATCCAGATGAAATTTCTGAATTGATTAAAGACATTTACGATTTGAAAAGAGAGTATCAATATTAATTTCCAGAATCTAACACACTCATTACTGGCCTAAATCCAACGAAAGGATTTGACCCCTCAAAGTTTATTTGACTTGTTATTTGAATATCATTTCCGTAAGACTTCCAATGCCCTCCCATAGCTACATTTTCATCTGCTACTAACTCGGCCACATTGCCAGCCATATTATAAAGTCCAAAATCGTTTTTAAAATACGATTTTGTTGTTGCTGGTCCAAAAACAATATCTTTTAGAAATTCAACCTTATATTTGGGATGATCTACTATCTCAGGTTTTCCATTTTCATTGGCTTTTAAATTGTGTTCTCCAACGATATTATAATTAGCTAAATAAACCCCTTTAGCATTGCGGGTATATGGACCTCCCCATGGATAAGGATTATTCTTAAGTCCTCCTTTTGCTGCATAAATCCATTCTTGCTTGGATGGTAGCCTAAAATTACCAAAATGATGCTCGGGGTATAGTTCCTGCATTTTACTGGTTAACCATTTGCAATAACTAATTGCATCCTCTTTTGAAATATTTACAACAGGATAATTTCTATATGCTGGATGTCTATAGTAGTAAACAGCTAGTGACTCACCATAATAAGATTTCAGAATACTTGATTTCCATGCAGATGTATCAGGCAATGCCAATTTTGCCCCTACCGTATCGTTGATCGATAAGTATTTATCATGAATAAATTCTGAGTATTCGAAATTTGTCACTTCATGATTCAGCATCAAAAAAGCACTAATACTGGTTGAATAACTTGTATCGTTTATTTCTCCTGACGGAATAAAAACGAAATCCGTCTTTTTTAAGATTTTTTTATACGGTTTGTCTCTAAGAGATATGAGTATGAATAAGAATGACAATACACAAAGGGTAGATATTTTCATTATGACATAAATTAAGGTTCACATCATAAACTTGCTTCTTCGTATTGGTTACATCATTTAAAGCAATTCCTGAATATTTTCAGTAAATAACTTAACCGCAATCGCTAATAAAATTATTCCAAAGGCCTTTTTTAAAATAGCAATTCCGCCGGGGCCTAATAATCTTTCAATTTGCTTAGTTAAAGACAATACCAGAAAAACGACCACCATATTTAAAAATACTGCTATGGCTATGTTGATGGCTTCAAAGTCTACCCTCAACGAGATTAAGGTCGTCATACTACCGGCTCCTGCAATCAGCGGAAAAGCAATTGGTACCACCGCTACTATCTTAGAATTTACAGCCTGGTCATCTTTGAAAAGCTCTACTCCAAAAATCAATTCTATGGCCAATGCAAAAAGAATTAAAGCGCCAGCAACAGCAAATGCTTCTACTTCTACACCCAAAATATTTAATAATAATTGTCCCGTAAATAAAAAGGTTAACATCAAACCAAGCGCCACTAATGAGGCCCTTAAGGGATGAATATTTCCTGCTTTTTCTTTTATTTTAATGATCACTGGAATTGAACCAACAATGTCAATTACGGCAAATAGAATCATAAATGCCTTTCCAATTTCTATTAAGTCAATTTTTTCCATAACTACAGTGATATTACTATTTTTTACGAGTAGAATTTACCTTTTTATAATAGTCTTTCAATACAAGAAGAATAAAACTGGTGTTCTAAAGTTAATACTTTCTTAGCAACCTCATTAGCTGAATCAGTAGGTAATATCTTGACTTTATGTTGCTCAATTATATTGCCTTCGTCATAATTTGCATTCACGTAGTGAATAGTCATTCCTGATTCTGTTTCATTAGCTTCAACAACTGCTTGATGAACAAATTGTCCATACATTCCTTTCCCTCCATACTTAGGCAATAATGAGGGGTGGATATTGACAATTTTATTTGGATAGGCTTTAATAATATCATCTGGAATTTTTTTCAAAAACCCAGCCAGCACTACAAAATCAATATCCATAGCTTCCAGAATTTCTGAAAATTCTCCTTCTGCCAATTCCCCTTTTTCTAAAATATAAAATGGAATCTCGTAGTTTTCGGCATGTTTTATTACGCCAGCATTAGAATTATTTGACACGATTAACGCTACACAGCCTTTCTTAGAATTTTCAAAGTAATTAATTATTACTTCTGCGTTACTGCCCCCACCAGAAGCAAAAATTGCTATATTTTTTCTCATATACTAAACTCGAAATTTAAAACTCGGCCTTCTTTGGTGTTCTCGGAAAAGGTATGACGTCTCGAATATTTGTCATTCCAGTCACAAACATAACCATCCTTTCAAAACCTAAACCAAATCCTGCATGTGGCGCAGTTCCAAATTTACGAGTATCTAAATACCACCAAACCTCTTCTTCAGGAATATTAAAGTCAGCACATTTTTGCTTTAAAACATCTAACCTTTCCTCCCTTTGAGAACCACCTATTATTTCTCCAATTCCTGGGAATAAAATATCCATGGCAGCAACCGTTTTTCCGTCATCATTTTGTCTCATATAAAATGCTTTAAAAGAAGCTGGATAATCGGATATAATTACTGGTTTTTTAAACTCTTTTTCAACTAAATAACGCTCATGTTCAGACTGCAAATCTGTTCCCCATTCTATCGGGTATTTGAATTTTTTCTTTTTGTACGGTTTAGAATTATGCAAAATTTGAATCGCTTCCGTGTAGGTAATCCTCTCAAAGTTGTTTGTGATTACGAATTTTAAGCGGTCAATAAGCCCCAATTCATTTCTCTCATTCTGAGGTTTCATTTTTTGTTCTTGAGCTTCTCTTTGATCTAAAAACGCAATATCATCAGCATTATTATCCAAAATATATTGGCAGATATATCTTAAAAAATCTTCTGCTAAATCCATATTATCAGCCAGGTCATTAAAAGCAACTTCCGGTTCAATCATCCAAAATTCCGATAAATGTCTAGCTGTATTGGAGTTCTCGGCCCTAAAGGTAGGACCAAAAGTATACACCTTACCTAAAGCCATAGCAGCTAACTCTGCTTCTAATTGACCTGAAACGGTCAGATTTGTTTCTTTTCCAAAGAAGTCCTGACTGAAATCAACACTTCCTCCCTCAGTTAAAGGCGGGTTTTTAGGGTCTAGAGTAGTTACTCTAAACATTTCTCCTGCACCTTCAGCATCTGACCCTGTAATGATGGGTGTATGAATGTAATTATAATTTCTATCATTAAAATATTGATGAATAGCAAATGAAACGGCATGGCGAATTCGAAATACGGCACCAAACGTATTGGTTCTAAAACGTAAATGAGCTTGTTCTCTGAGAAACTCTAAACTATGCTTTTTGGGTTGCATTACTGTTTTACTAATTTCCTCAGGGTCGGCATCACCTAAAATTTCTATCTCCTTAATATCAATTTCTACCTTTTGCCCTTTTCCTTCAGATGATACAAGTTGCCCCATAATCATAACAGCTGATCCAGTTGTTATTCTTTTCAACAGTGCCTCATCTGTATTTTCAAAATCAATAACAGCCTGAATATTGTGGATAATAGATCCGTCATTAACTTGAATAAAGCGATTACTTCTAAACGCTTTCACCCAACCTTTTATTAGGACATCTTTACCGACTTGTTCTTCTTTTAATACTGTTGCAATTTCTGTGCGCTTCATTTAGTCAAAAATTTGAGGGCAAAGGTAGTTTTTTTTGCCATTAACGATTCGGTAAATATTATTAAATTAGCCACTGAAAACTAATTTCATTGGCATTATTCTTGCCTTTAGATAGTAAAAACAAAATATGAAGCTTAATAAAAAATTGTGGGCTCTTATCGTATTGCTCGCTATTATAATAATTGCTGTTTTTTATTTCAGAGATAGTCGCGACATGGAAAAAGTTGAGAAAGAACAACTACAAAGTGCTGCCGATTCAGCCAATAGCAAATTGGATTTGTTAAATGAAGATTTTGATGATTTTGATGAATCTGAAATTGAGGATGCCAGTTTGGCTTATGACACCGTTCAATAATTATTGAGATGTTAATGCTTTAAAAACATCCTCAATCGATTGCTCTTCGGTACGAATCGTTAATATTAGAGTATTAGATTGTTGAGCATATTTTGCAATTGCAGAACGAATATCTTCTTTTGATTTTGCTTCAAACAACCATTGATTCCCATCAATATTTTTTACTGTTTTTACACCCTTTATCTCCTTGAGTTGATTTCGACTCACAGCTTGATCAAACTCCACATAAACCACTTGTCCATCACCCTGAATTTGTTGAATTTTAGACTTGGTATCATCTGCAACAATTTTACCTTCTTTAATGATGATAATACGATCGCAAATGGCTTCCACTTCTTGCATAATATGAGTGGAAAGCATTACCGTTTTTGTTTTACCTATTTCTTGAATCAACTGCCGTATATCCACTAGTTGGTTTGGATCTAAACCACTAGTAGGCTCATCTAGAATTAATACTTCAGGATTATGAATCATGGCTTGAGCTATACCTACTCTCTGACGGTAACCTTTCGACAAGGCGCCGATTTTTTTATTCTGTTCTTTGGTCAAGCCAACCATTTTTACCATCTCTGCTACTCTATCCTTTATGGATATTTTATTACCGTCAATAACCTTTTTATTGTACATGCCAGCAACAAAAGCAAGGTATTCCTTTACATACATGTCGAGGTATAAAGGATTATGTTCCGGTAAATAGCCTACTTTTTTTCTAACTTCAATAGAGTCATTTTCTACATCTAATCCACATACACTTATTTTTCCTTTTGAGGCTGGCAAAAAACAAGTGATAATTTTCATCATGGTTGATTTTCCTGCGCCATTTGGGCCTAAGAATCCAACAATTTCACCAGACTTGATATCAAAACTGAGGTCGTCAAGCGCAGCTTGATTACCATAAAACTTTGATACATTGTTTACTTGTATTGACACGCTGTAGAATTTTTAACGAAGTTAAGATAATACAAGTAATTCTGAATCATCCAATTTATTTTTTTATCGGGTGCAATGATTTTTTAACAATCGCATATTGTATCTTAAAGTGTAATCAGGTTTTTAAATTCCATTACTCCGTTACCCTGAACTGTAAACTCAACCTGCTGACCATCATTTGTTTTAAAAACAAAATTATTCTCCCCTTTTTGAAGTGGTATTCTAGCCATTTGGATTTGATTGGGAATTGATTGCCAATTTCGAGTATCTGCTTTTTCGGTAGAGGCATTTGCAATACCAACTGCTAGACCTAAATACTCATTTTCTTTCGAAATTTTAATTTCAGCCAATTTTTTTATCGCTAGTCTTAATACGCGCTTGGCAAGTTCTTTAAAATAATTATCTCTTTCAATCTGAAAAGCAATTTGATTGATAGGCTCAGCCATTTCAAGATCAAATTTTTTGTTATTAAGCATCAGAGAGGCAGATGTAGAATTAGGCACTCGATCGACGTAATATGCATAAGCCAATCTAATAATGCCAATATCATCAGGACTAAAATCCTTAGAGTGCTCTTCAAAATTATAATCAATTGGGATTTGAATCCCATTTCTTGCATCAGTGAATAAGAATAATCCGGTTTTAGTATCCTTATTAAGTGTAAAGAATAGGTTCTTTTCCATTTTTACAGGTGCTAATCCATTTTCCCAAAATAATATAAGCTCACCTCCAGGCCCTTTAGACAAATTATAATTAATGTCTTTGTCTATTTTCAACCCATGATTAATTCCAGCTAACTTAGCGGTTCGGGCAACGTCGGCCGGCAATGTTGAAGGCATAGTCCCCATTAGGGATTCTATTTTTGAACTTTGATAAGTGTTGAATGCATTTCTATAGGCTATCATTGCATTATTATAGTCAAAGTCTGACTCATAAATCATACCCATTAACATCAGCCCAAACGGATCTTGCTTGTATTTTGTATCCTTATCTTTAACACTGATTGATAGCGCTTGCTGTCTAAGGTTAATTTTTCTGGCCTCAACTACTGCATCCTCCACATCATTAAGGTACAAATAATTGAGAGCGTTATAATAATGAGCTAATATTTTCTCATGTGCTTCAGGCCTGTAGGGCTGCATTGCAGGGTTAATAGCCATACCAACCGCAATATCTGCAACGCTATTATATTGGTCCATTAAAAAATCTGCATAATTAAAATAAGCTATGCTTTTTTTAAAATTACCTTCAAGATGACTGACTCTAGCCATTTCAAGATAATATAGTAGTGCATTCCTCTTTTTACCCAAAAACCGATTCGATTCTATTTTAGCAGCTGCTTTTTTATAATCTCTCTCATATAAGGCTGTTTCAGTGTCCTTGGATTTATTATAATAGGTCGCACATCCAAAAATGCCAAAGCATAGGCTGGTTATTAATATGATTCTATATTTAGCTACTTTAAACATGAGTTAATTCTTAAAAAAAACCGACCCGTAATTAAGGAGTCGGTTTTAAAAATTGACCTTAATTAAAAATTAGTTTCTAACTGTTTTCTTTATTTTTTTATCTCCTATCCACACTACTTCGTTAGTCTGAATATTGGTCAGTTCAAGATCTACCTGATAGTAAACCACTTTATCTCTCTTATAGGCATCAACAATTGAATTAATCGACCCTTGCATAATAAAATCTGCACCAACTTCTAATCCCCATTTTTTCATTGTAGATACAGACGCATTAGTTTGTTGATCCGATTTTTCAGCACGTAATTCTTCTCTTTTTTCTCCGCCCTGTACCAACCTTACCCGTTGAGTTCTTATAAACGATTTTTCAATGTCTTTGACAAAAGTTTCAGCTTCGATATGCTCGTGACTTTTATTCTTCACAAACCCAACTATTACCACTGGTTTTGCGCCCTTATCTTTTACAAAATTTGATAACCACACCTCATTTAATACCTGATCAACCATAGCTTCAGCAGTTAATTTAGAATCTACATCATTCCACTTACCACTAATGTCTATTTGTCTATTAGGATCAACTCTATTTACTTTGTGCATACAGCTTTGAAATCCTACTGATACTAACCCTAAAAAGGCTAAACTAAATATTAATTTTTTCATAATCTTAAATGTTAATGTTAGTGAAATAAAAAATGACTTGTTCCAGCACCTAATAAAAAGCCAGTTCCAAACCCGGGGTTAAAACAATTATTTTGATAGCCAAAACTATTAAATCCGTAATTTGGATATCCAAAATTATTAAATCCAAATCCCCCGTAAAAAGGTCTTCCATAAAAAATAGGTGCATTAGCTCTCGCTAATCTGACAGCTTGACGATTATTTATTCTAGCCTGTCTTCTATCAGCTTTAAATGTTGACCAATCAAAAGCAACATAAGTATCCTGAACCGTTTTGCCCTGATTTGCTAATAATGCATCTCTATTATCTGCATATTTTTGCGCAGACTGCATATAATTTGGATTTTGATCTGGATCTTGTACCTGTGCATTTGCAAATCCACTTAAAGTAACAAATGCTATTATTAAACCTAAATTTTTCATCTTAAATATTTTTCTAAAGATAATACAAATTGTGTGCCAATTAATAGTAATACTATCAAAAAAACAATAACCCACTTATATTCAATACTTTTTCTTGTATAGTTTTCGATATCCTTTCCTATTGATTAAAAAATAGATCCAATTATCGTGTATTTTGACATTTTCAATAAATGGTATTTCAATTGTAACTGATTGCTCTGTTTTCGACTTAGACAAATCTAATAATGAAATGGAATAAATTTCATTGCGATTAGACAATAGATAAAACTGTCCAGCTGCTTGATCATAAAGAATTGCTTCTCTGGATTTATTCTTTGGGCTTAAATTATAATACTTTCTTGATTGTTCAATACCAGTTTGATTGTGGATATAAATAGAATCAAACTCCATATCGAATGTGATCACTTGATTACCCTTCTTAAACGATTGAACAGTTACTTCTTTAGCCAATACACCCTCATAAAAACCAACTTTTGTCATTAATTGATAATTAATGGCTAAATCCTTAATATCTCCATCCCACATGCCGTTCAGAATAATGTCCGATACTGTATCGCTGTATACATAACTATATTCATTAATAATTTCGTGATAAAGTGCTTTCGCACTCAATTCTGCCTCAGAATCAAATATTGTTAAAATAGGCATGTAATTGATCTCGCCTATTTTCTTAAATGCCAAAGTATACTTTTTATTATGATTTGAATATTTCGAGATAAAGAAAGAACTATCAATGATACCTAAACATGGCTTTAAAATCGTATTAAAATCTGCAATCGTGGCCTCGCTAACATACTGAAGTTGTTGGTCAATTTGTATTTGAAGGGCTTTATTTTTGGTTAAAATATGAATATTGCCATAGCAATCTTCGAACAGTGATTTTGCCGAAATTTCCTTTAATTCGAATTCTCTAATAATCGTAGATCCATGTTTAAGAATTAAATACTTACTGCCTTTCTTCGACAAAAGAATGAATATATGGTCTTCAGCAAACAAATAATCCAGGATATTTTGATCCAACTCATCCATTACAGGTCTTACCTTATCAGTATTGACTGTAATAGATGGAAGTAGGCGTTCTTTGGAAGGCAATAGTATGGTGTCTAAATTGGAATTAGAATCAAGATAAAGCGTTTCATAACCTTTGCATGATACTTTTAAAATCGTTTTTTGAGTCAATTTTAGTTCAAAATACCCTCCTAAATCTGAAAACACAGATACTTTATTAATGGTGTCCTCAATTAGTGCATTTGGCACAATATTCTGATTATCATCAAGAACAATTCCACTGACTCTTTGAGCATGTAGCCATGTTAAATTAGACATGCATACTAAAAAAATCAGCAGGTATTTCATGACATTAAATTAATCAATAGCAAGATGATTTCAAATTTACAAGGACGGTATATTTACACAAGAGCGAACTTTACAAAAATCCTAGTTCTAGCTGCGCTTCTTCACTCATCATATCTTTATCCCAGGGTGGGTCAAAAACTATGTTTACTTTACACTCTCCAACTTCATCAATACTCTCTACTTTATTTTTGACATCAACGGGCAAACTTTCAGCCACTGGGCAATTTGGAGAAGTTAAGGTCATATCAATCTCAACAAACTCATCTTCCTTTATTTTAACTTCGTATATCAGACCTAATTCAAAAATATCAACAGGAATCTCAGGGTCATAAATTTCTTTTAAAGCTGCAATAATTTTATCTTCAACTTCCTTTACACTCTTATCGTTTATCGAAATCATATCTGTTAGTTTTTTAATGCTAATGCATACAGTTTCATTTGTTTTACCATTGCAACTAAGCCGTTTGATCTTGTAGGAGAGAGGTGTTCTTGCAAACCAATTTCCTTTATAAAACTTAGTTCAGCATCTAAAATATCGTCTGGTGTTTCACCCGACAAAACCTGAATTAATAAGGCAATAATCCCTTTGGCAATAATGGCATCAGCTTCTGCAGTGAATAAAATTTTATCATCTTTTTTCTCGGCATGCAGCCATACTTGAGATTGGCAACCGACAATAATATTTTCTTCTGTCTTGAATTCCTCGTTTATAATTGGTAAATCTTTCCCCAATTCTATAAGGTATTCATACTTTTCCATCCAGTCTTCATAAATGGCAAAGTCTTCAATTATTTCTTTCTCTTTTGTTTCTATCGACATTACTGTAACATATTTACGGCCTTTTTCAGGGCACTAATAAAAGCGTCTACATCTTCCTTTATATTGTATAAACTAAAACTAGCACGTATGGTGCCTGGAATCTTATAGAAGTCCATAATAGGCTGAGTACAATGGTGCCCAGTCCTAACCGCTACACCTTGCTGATTCAATAAGGTTCCAACATCATATGGATGTAAGCCATCCACTAAAAAGGACAATACACTGCTTTTATTTTTTGCAGTACCGTATAGCTTTACGCCTTCTATCTCTTTAATTTGCTGTGTAGCATAATCAAGTAATTCAGTTTCATGCGCTTTAACAGCTTTCAAATCAATAGAATTTAGCCATTCGAATGCTGTTCCCAGGGCAATTCCTCCTATAATATTTGGTGTGCCTGCTTCAAATTTATGGGGCAAATCGTTATAAGTTGTTTTTTCGAAAGTTACCGTTTTAATCATATCTCCGCCTCCCTGATATGGTGGTAAACTATTTAAAATTGATGCTTTTCCATACAGAATTCCCACACCTGTTGGTCCGAAAATTTTATGCCCTGAAAACACCATAAAATCACAATCTAATTTTTGTACATCCACTTTAAAATGTTGCAAAGATTGAGCAGCATCAATCAAAACTTTCGCTCCTACTTTATGGGCCTCGGAAATATAATCTTCAATAGGAATAATAGATCCCAGTGCATTTGAAACATGAGTGATACTTACAAGTTTAGTACGGTCAGATAATAAGTTTTTATACGCTTCAAAATCCAATGAGCCATCCATGAGCATTGGAATAACTTTTAAAATGATTCCTTTTTCTTCAACCAAAAATTGCCAAGGCACAATATTAGAATGATGCTCTAAAGCGGAAATGATAATTTCATCTCCCTCAGATAAAGTTTTCCCTAAAGAATGAGCAATTAAATTGATCCCATCTGTTGTACCTTTAGTAAAAATACATTCATAATGGTGTTTGGCATTAATTGATTGCTGAATGGTTGAACGTGCTTTCTCGTATGCAACTGTGCTTATCTGACTTAAATGATGAACGCCTCTGTGAATATTAGCGTTCTGATTTGAATAGAAATGAACAATAGCATCAATTACAACTTGAGGCTTTTGTGTAGTTGCTCCATTATCCAAATATACTAATGGGTATTTTCCAATCTTCTGATTTAAGATTGGGAATTGATCTCTAATTTCATCTGGATTAAAGCGCATTTTTTCCTTTTTTGCAAAGGTAAAAGTTGTTTCAAGATAAAACAAGCACTATTTAGAACCAATCTAAGTAACCATTACTTTACTCAATAATATCTGCTATGACCTTATTGATTTGGGGCAAAATCATATCAGATTCACCATTATTAATAACATAATCTGCTAATGGTATTTTTTGAGCATCTTCCCATTGCTTGCTCATGCGCGCTTCAACTAATTCTTTAGATAAATTATCCCTTTTTTGGACACGTTTAATTTTAACCGTTTTAGGAGCAGTTATCAAAATCGTTTTATCAAATTGCTTATAAGCATCTGTTTCAAATAGTATTGCTGCCTCATTAAATATTAATGGGCTATTTTGATTTTCACTAAATTTTTTGAACGCCTTTCTGACCGCAGGATGCATAATTTTATTCATCCTACTTAACTTAGTTTCGTCGTTAAAAATTTGATCAGCAATGAACTTTTTATTCGCCGTTCCATCAGAATAATAAGACTCACGACCTAGTAGATTTTTAATCTCTGACACGATTTCATTGTCAGAAACTAGTAAGTTTTTTGAAACAGTATCTGAATAAAAGACGGGATACCCCATTTTTTCAAGAATATTGCAAATAAATGTTTTACCTGATCCAATACCCCCAGTGATTCCAACTAAATAGTGCAAAACCACTAAAAAAAGACTAGATTTCGTCTATCTCTATCATATTAAAAGGTAAGTCTATAATTGCCCTATAGTCTTCTCCAGCTTCTTCCATATCTTCATCATCTTCCTCGAAATACCAATTAATTTTCACGTCAGTGTTACCGCCATTAATTTTTTCAAGCTGTTTAAACAGATCCAATATACACTTTGAAGAAGATGTATTAAAGTATTCTAATTTTATATCCACTGATGTGGTTTCTTTTGGATTAGTTCCATATTCGTCAATCCATGTATTTAAGGGCTTGTAGAATTCAATAGAATTTTCAGGTATCGATCTTCCTTTTAATTCTAGTTGACCTTCTGCAGCGTTAAAACTTACTTTTGGTGTTTTTGCTGATCCTTCTAAATCTAAATTTTCCATATTTTTTATTCTGATACGGTTACTGTTAAACTAAAAAATGATAATTCTGGACTCAGTTCCAAAAAATGGTATCCTAATTTTTGACCTGATTTTCTGGCAATGTCAACCATTCCCAGTCCAGCTGTTCCCTTTGATGAACGATTACCATCATTAAGAACTTCCTTATAATATGCTTTTAAATCGTCACGATTCATACTGTTTACAAAGTCTAATTTTTCTTTTAAACTTGAAACATCTTTTGTCTCCATATAATTCCCAGTCATTATTTGGTAATCGTTGTTATTTCTGGCAATCATCAAAAGAGCTGATCTTTCTCTTTTTGTTGTCTCATCTACAACAATATCCTTATCAATATGATGGTATAAGTTTTGTAAGCATTCAACTAGGATATTAAAAACCTTCTTTTTAACCTTAGGTTTTTCCTCATAAGAATCCATTTTCGACTCAATTATTTGAAGAATAGTGGTTAGTAAATCTGGCGTTATCATCCCCTTGAAGGACAAAAGAATATTTCTCTCATCAAGCTTCTCAAATATGTCGTAGATGTTATTCACAAATGTATGTATTCAGCAAATATAAAATTTATTTTGAAGTTAAAACAAATAATAATACAGTATAACAAACGAGGATTTCCAAAAATGGTTTCTATTTTTGTGAAAAAAAATGAAAAACTGGTTTGAATCATGGTTTGATACAAAATATTATCATATTCTGTATCGTGATAGAGATGAAACTGAAGCTGAGTTTTTCATGACGAATATCTCTAACCATCTTGATATAAAACCATCAAATAAGGTGTTGGATCTGGCGTGTGGTAAGGGCAGACATGCCCTTTACTTAAACAGCTTAGGGTTAGATGTTGTTGGTGTTGATTTATCGAACTCATCTATTCAGAGTGCAAAAAAATTTGAGAACGATCGGCTTCGCTTTTTCACTCATGATATGAGGCTCCCAATAAAAGGTAAGCGATTTAAATATGTCCTTAATTTATTTACAAGTATTGGTTACTTTGAAGATGAGAATGACAATATTAGAATGCTAAAGTCAATTCACTCTTATTTAGAAGACAGTGGTGTTTTGGTGATTGATTTTCTAAACGAATATAAAGTTAGACATCAATTGGAGCCAAAAACTATTAAATCGATTGATGGCATTGATTTTCATATTGAAAAAGAGATTACCAATGGGGTAATTGAGAAAAAGATATCTTTTGTAGATGATGAAAAATCATATCAATTCGAAGAACGGGTGCATGCGCTTACTTTAAATGATTTTGAAAAATATTGTAGCGCAGCTAATTTTGAAATCATTAAGTGTTTTGGTGATTATCATTTGTCTGATTTTGACAAAGAAAATTCAGATAGATTGATCATATTTGCAAAAAAAATAAAGTGAGCACACCTTTGCAAATATTAATTTTGTTGGCATCAGTATTTATTGGTGGGTTATTAGTTGAAATGCTTAAGAAACAATCAGTTTTGAAGCTGATTTTGTCATTCAGCGGGGGCTATTTGTTGACCATAATTTTCACACATATTTTACCTGAAACTTATGATCATATTGGACATGAGACAGGTTATTATATTTTAGGTGGTTTTTTACTTCAGCTATTTCTGGAGTACTTTTCGCAAGGTGCAGAGCATGGTCATACACACGTCAACGATATTAGCCAGACTTTTCCGTATGTTATTTTAATCAGTTTAGCCATTCATTCTTTTGTGGAGGCAATACCTTTATTGGAAAGTCACGAAGGGCACGACCATGCCCCGAACAACCTATTATGGGGTATTTTCTTACACAAAATCCCTGTTGCCATTGCATTAATGACAATTTTCAAAGCAGCAAAATTGAGCAGCAAAACTGCATGGACAGGGTTGGGAATTTTTGCGCTCACCGCCCCAGCAGGACTTTTGTTTGGAAATTACCTAATCAATAATTCCGATTTTAATCTTAACTGGGTAATGGCAGTTGCTATAGGAATGTTTCTGCATATTTCGACCACAATAATTTTTGAATCAAATGCAGGCCACAAATTCAATTTGTATAAGTTTGTTGCCATATTGTGCGGTTTTGGCCTCGGAATGATCTTAAATTAAAGCCTCATATAAACTGGCTTTATATCTCTATTAATTTTTTAAATGCAAATAATTTTAAGCTCAAAAAATACTTATTACATTTGCGGCGAATTTATAATTAATCAATTTAAAAATTAGATAATATGGCAGTTTTAGTAGGAAAAAAAGCACCTGCTTTCTCAGCACCAGCAGTAGTGAATGGTGGAGAAGTAATAGAAAATTTTTCTTTAGATCAATACATTGGAAAAAACCACGTTGTTTTATTCTTTTATCCAAAAGATTTTACATTTGTTTGCCCAAGTGAATTACACGCTTTCCAGGCAAAATTAGACGAATTCGAAAAACGTGGTGTAAAAGTAGTAGCTTGTTCTACCGATACTGAAGAATCTCACTGGGGTTGGTTACAATTGGATAAAAATGACGGTGGAATTAAGGGTGTGCAATACCCGATTATTGCCGACACGAACAAGACTATCTCTGATGCTTTTGACGTTTTAGTAGGCGAATATGATTATGATGAATACGGCCGTTTAACTGCTAGTGATGTGATGATTGCTTATAGAGGATTATTTTTAATCGATAAAGAGGGAATTGTTCGTCATCAAGTGGTTAATGATTTACCGTTGGGTAGAAATGTTGATGAAGCTTTAAGAATGGTTGATGCTTTGCAATTTGTTGAAGAAAATGGTGAAGTGTGCCCAGCAAACTGGAATGCAGGTGATGAAGGTATGACAGCTACTCATGAGGGTGTAGCTGATTATTTAGCACAGAACTAACAATTATTAACTATCTTAATATAAAAAAACCTCCTCAATCAATTGAGGAGGTTTTTTATGCTTTGTCATTTTCAGATGCTTAAAATTAAGAGGTAATTACACCTGAACCAAGTAGCTCTTCGCCATCATACCAAGCAGCAAACTGTCCTGGACTAATGCCTCTCTGTAAATTTTGGAACAATAGGTAAAGACCTTCTTCTTCTTGAATCAATTCAACTTTTTCTGATGGTTGGCGATATCGAATTTTACAGAAATAGGTTCTCCTTTCACCATTATTCATCCTTAAATCTTCCCTGACCCAATGAATATCTTGAGATTGAATAAATAGGGCTTTCTTATTTAAAGCCGGATGGTCTTCTCCTTGTCCGACGTAAACCGTATTAGTTTCTGTATTAGTTTGAACAATAAATAAGGGAAGTGGAGTTCCTCCAATCCCCAATCCTTTTCTCTGACCTATTGTAAAATAATGTGCTCCCTGATGCGCACCTTTGTCCACTCCCATTGTTTCATCAAACACAAATGGTTCACTCAAAAAGTGATGGTCTCCAGAATCAATTCTTGACTGATAATCTTTTAAAAGTGGTAAATCGGACGCAATTTCAATCACATGACCGGTTTTTGGCTTTAATTGTTGCTGTAAGAATGTTGGTAATTTTACTTTTCCAATAAAGCATAATCCCTGTGAATCCTTTTTATCAGCAGTAATTAAATCTAGTTCACCAGCAATTCGTCTGACTTCAGATTTTTGTAACTCTCCTATAGGAAAAAGAGATTTAGCCAATTGTTCTTGGGTGAGCTGGCATAAAAAATAGCTTTGATCTTTATTATCATCTTTACCAGCTAACAACTGAAATTGCCCATTTTCAAGCTCTCCCTTACGACAATAATGTCCAGTGGCCACATAATCGGCCCCTAATTGAATAGCTGTTTTGAGGAAAATATCAAATTTTATTTCACGATTGCATAATACATCAGGGTTAGGTGTTCTACCAGCTTCATATTCTGCGAACATATAATCCACAATCTTTTCGCGATATGCTTCGCTTAAGTCAATTGTCTGAAAAGGAATCCCTAATTTATTCGCAACAAGCAAAGCGTCCTGACTATCATCAATCCAAGGGCATTCATCAGAAATAGTCACTGACTCATCATGCCAGTTTTTCATGAATATACCTATCACGTTATACCCTTCTTCTTTTAAAAGATATGCCGCTACACTCGAATCTACACCTCCCGATAAACCTACAACTACTGTCTTCATGCTTTAAAAATCATTGCAAAATTACGCTTTAATTTGGATTTAGGCACTACCCAGGTATGAGTTTCATTTTGTTAATTATTGCAAATAATTAAATTATTTGGCTGCATTTTTGATAATTTGGTACTGTGAAACAGGTTGTATTCTTTTTTGCTTTAGTTTCCTCGTTGCTTGTTTATGGTCAAAGTGAGCAAGACACCATTAATTATAACGACTCTTTAATTACGATCACAGGTAAGGTTATTGACTCCACAAGGAGGATATCATTCTTTGATGTAATGGTCGTCAATAAAACAGTTGGAAAAGGCATTTTTGGATCATATGATGGTTCTTTTTCAATAACAGTAAAAAAGGGTGACCAGATTGCAGTTTCAACTGAAGGTTATCAGACACAATATTTTTCATTCAAGGATAAAGCCTACAAGGAAACCTATCGGATAAAGGTATACCTTAAGGAACTCTCGGTTACAGGAAAAGTAGTTGAAGTTAAGCCACTTAAAACCCTACAGGAATTAAAAGAGGAGCGTGCCTCCATACAAAAAAGGGAGATCCCGCAGGTAACGGGAGTCAGTGTAATACAGAGCCCTATTACTGCGCTCTATATGCAATTTAGTAAGCGTGAAAAAACGAAAAGAATGATTGCTGAATTAGAGTATGCTGATAAGCAAAGAGAAGTGGTTAAGGAAATTTTGCGGGTTTACATTAATGCAAACATTATTGACTTATATGATGATCAATTTGATGCATTTATTACGTTTTTAAACCTCAACGATAATTTCCTGAAGACCGCTACGGATTACGAACTCATAGTTTATATCAAATATAAATATGAGCACTTCAGGAGTTTAAATAAAGACGGGTTTTAATTTTGGACCTGATATTGTGTAACCTTTGCTATTAATATTTCGTAATTACTTATAAAATAAATCCTTAAAATAAGTAATATGAAAAAAGTGAACCTAATATTTCTGTTTACACTAGCGATTGCAGTTACCGTGTCTTCTTGCAAAAAGAAGAAGATTGAAGAAGAGGATAAAAACATTATTGAAAATCCAGGACCTAATGTATCTGAAAATCCTGCGGTGTTAGACCTTGGCAATTCAATCAACACAGATTTTTTTATTCGCATTGTGGATGAAAATGCCATAGCCGTAAAAGATGCTACCATAAAAGTGGGTAATAAAACGGAAGTCACAGATGAAAATGGTATCGCCATTATTACTAATGCAAGTGTTCCTGAAAAATTAGCCTATTTAACAGCCAAAAAATCCGGTTACTTTTTAGGATCAAGATCAGTCCTTCCGAATCCAACAGGAACAAACGAAATTAGGATTACTTTACTTAAGATGGATGTTATAGCCGTAATCAAATCAGGTGAACCTGCTACAGTCTCAACACCATCTGGCTTAACCATTGACTTTAAAGGTGATTATGTTAATCCTGATGGTTCTCTTTATAATGGAGATGTACAGGTTGCTATTAAACATCTTAAGCCTGATTCTGACGATTTTTCAAATCAAATGCCTGGCTCTTTCTTAGCACAAGATAAGTCTAATAACTTAGGCATTATAGAATCTTATGGCATAGGAGCCATTGAAATTTTCAGTACTTCTGGTATTGAACTTCAAATCGCTGAAGGTTCAAAAGCAAGGCTTCATATGCCAGTAGTAAGCAGTCAAATTACAAATGCTCCTGCTAATATTCCGTTATGGCATTTTGATGAAGTAGCTGGTTATTGGATTGAAGAAGGTGAAGCTAATTTAGTTAATGGTGAATATGTTGGTGAAGTCAAACATTTTTCGTTCTGGACAGGTAATTATTTTTCTAGTGGCGCAAGCATTATTGGCACGATTGAAGATGGTTTTGGAAACCCAATTCCATTCGGTATGGTTGAAATAGTAACACCAAATATTTCTACAATAGGTCAAGTTAATGGAATGGGATATTTCCGTTCTTCTGTTCCTGCGAATGTGCCTATTACTTTCAATGTATTTGATAATTGTGGCAATGTGTTAACAACGTGGACAAATACGTTTACCGTCAATGCCAGTATTTCCCATACGTTTACCATATCTTCAAGTTCCTTCAATACTATAACTGGTACATTGCTAGACTGTAATAGTAATCCAATAACAAATGGATATGTTTTTTTAACTTTAGGAAACAATTCATACTTTCCGATCGTAAATACCAACGGGCAATTTAACATTAATGTAGGAAGTTGTACTAACTCAACTGTTACATTAGAGGGCTTTGATCTTGGTGCGCTGCAATCTTCGGGTTCAATGACTTATACTGTTACAAATCCCATAACAAATGTTGGTAGTATACTAACCTGTGCAGCACCTTCAGAGTATATCACTTATACAATTGATAGTAACCCCGCAAAATTTTTCTATGCACCTATTAGTTGTGTTGACACGGTATATTTAGATGGGAATGGTACTACAGACATTGAAATATATGCGGATGGAGGAAGTGGAGGATTTGATTATATTAGTTTATTAGTTGAAGACACTTCTTTAGGTAGTTATAACTTCTCGGACTACAGTTACAGTCAAACAACAGGATTACCCCCTGGTGCATTTTTACATATCGGAAGTAGTGGTATGGGCATTAATTACCAAGCTTCTAGTGCTCCAAATATCGTGCTGAACTTAAATGCTCATGGACCTGTTGGTTCCTATGTCGACATGACATTTTCAGGTACTTATACAGATTATAATAATGTTAATCGTACCATTTCTGCTACACTTCATATGCTTAGAGATAGATAATTAAGCGTTATTCAAAATAGTAAAAACCAAACTTGGTAGTTTGGTTTTTTTTGTGGTCTTTTAAGAAATTAGATGCTTTAAAAAAATAATTCCTTAACAAAATGTGCATTGAGACAACTATTTCCTTTCATATTTCGTTTTATAAAAAACGTCTAAAACATACATTATGAAAAAGTTAAACCTCACCCTATTGCTTGGACTACTTCTAACAGTTTGCCTTTCCTCTTGTAAAAAAGATAAGATAGAAGAAGAACCAGTTCTTGAAAACCCAGGCCCAAATGTATCTGCTAAACCAGCCGTTTTAGAACTTGGTAATAATGTAAGTGCTAAATTTTTTGCCCGAATAATTGATGAAAACAATATCGCTGTTGAAAATGCTACAGTTAAAGTTGGTAACCGAACTGCGGTAACAGACGAAAATGGAATTGCAATTATCTCAAATGCAAGTGTCCCTGAAAAATTAGCCTATTTAACGGTTGAAAAGTTTGGCTATTTTTTAGGATCTAGATCTGTCATTCCTCAAGTATCAGATATCAATGAAATTAAAATCATGTTGCTTAAAAGAGATGTTATTGCTACGATCAATTCCGGTGAATCGGCTACGGTGTCAACTCCAACTGGTTTGACCATTGACTTTGAAGGGGAATATGTAAAAACTGATGGCTCTATTTATGAAGGCAGTGTAAATGTTTCTATTAAACATATCGACCCTTCTTCAGCTGATTTTTCTGAACAAATGCCTGGCGCTTTATTTGCTCAAAACGAATCAAACAATTCTGGTGTTTTAGAATCATATGGTATGGGGGCCATTGAAATTTTTACAGCATCAGGCGAAGAATTGCAAATTGCGTCTGGCTCTAAAGCGACATTGCATATGCCGGTTACTGGTTCACAGCTATCAGGTGCTCCAGCAACAATTCCACTTTGGCATTTTGATGAGATTGCAGGTTATTGGATTGAGGAAGGCCAAGCCACCTTAATTAATGGCGAATATGTTGGTGCCGTGAAACATTTTTCATTTTGGAACTGTGATGTTTTTCTTGATGATGCTGTCATTAATGGGTCAATTATAGACGCATCAGGAAACCCTGTTCTATATGGGTCTGTTGAAATTATTACACCAAATGCGTCTACTATTGGTCAGGTTAGCGGTAGCGGTAATTTTGTCTCATATGTACCTGCAAATGTATCAGTTACTTTTAATGTGTTTGATGATTGCGGCAATCAAGTCGGCACTTGGACGAATACTTTTGCAACCAATTCTACAATCAATCATAATTTCGTAGTATCTACTGGTTCTCAAAATACATTAACAGGTACTCTAGTCGACTGCAATAATAGTCCCGTTTCAAATGGTTATGTTAGTATATCAATAGGTAATAATATATATTTCCCTTCGGTTGTCAATGGCGTATTTACTTTAAACCTTGGAAGCTGTATAACCAATTCAAGTTTTACCGTAGTAGGTCATAATTATACTGCTATTCAAACAACTGGTTCGCTAAGCTATAACACAACCAATCCATCTACAAACATTGGAAATATTGTAGCTTGTACCGCTCCTGCAGAATACATCACTTATACAGTTGACAATGATCCTGCAATCACTTTCTTTTCTCCGTTAAGTTGTTTTGAATATCAAGATACTTCAACACAAGGCATGACACAACTGGCAATTCAAGGTTCATTTGGAAATAATTACTGCTATGTTGTTATAGAAGGTACAACTGTTGGCACCTATAACTTTCTGGACTATTCATCCTCTACACCTGGTGCATGGGTAAACTTAAGCGGAAATGTGAATACTTCTGGTGGCTACCCAAACATATCAGTTAATTTAAATACCCATGGTGCTGTTGGTACTTATACTGACGTCACCTTTTCTGGAACATATTTGGATCAAAGTAATTTGAGCCATACAGTTTCTGGTACAATTCATGTGCTTAGGGATTCGTAATAATGCTTTAATGTAAATAGTTAGAATTAGCCCAAACAAATATAGTTTGGGCTTTTTTTAGCCTTTCATATATTTGTTTCAAAGCATGATTAAAGGTTGTGTTCAATAAAAAAATGCTTTTCCCCAACCCATTTTCTTTTTGCACGTGTATGTAATTAACACCCCAAAAGCATTAATTATGAGCCAAGTAAAATTCACATTCCTTTTCAGTTTAATATTAATCGTTGGTATATCTTCCTGTAAAAAAAAGAAGATTGAAGACGAAGAAAAACCACTAATTGAAAATCCAGGACCAAACGTTTCTACCAAGCCTGCAGTGCTAGATCTTGGTAATAAGGTAACGGCTAAATTCTTTGCAAGAGTGGTTGATGAAAATGGGTCAGCTGTTGAGAATGCGACAGTTAATGTTGGGTATAAAACCGCAGTGACTGATGAAAATGGGGTTGCCATTATTTCAAATGCTAACGTACCAGAAAAATTAGCTTATTTGACTGTACAGAAATCGGGGTATTTTTTGGGTTCGCGGTCTGTTATTCCTCAGACATCTGGAACAAATGACATTAAGATTACATTGCTTAAAATGGATATCATAGCAACCATTAATTCAGGAAAAGCAGCTACAGTATCGACTTCATCCGGTTTAAGTATTGATTTTGAAGGAGAATACGTTAACCCTGATGGTTCATTATACTCAGGTAGTGTACAGGTTGCCATTAAACACATCAATCCTGATGATGAAGACTTTTCAAATCAAATGCCTGGCTCATTATTTGCTCAAAATGAATCTAATAATCCTAGCGTTTTAGAATCTTATGGTATGGGCGCCATTGAAATTTTCAGTACTTCTGGAACAGAACTCCAAATTGCAGAAGGTTCAAAAGCGACACTTCATATGCCAGTCACTAGCGGTCAAATTGCGAATGCACCTGCTACTATTCCACTATGGCATTTTAATGAAGTGGCTGGTTATTGGATTGAAGAAGGCCAAGCCGCTTTAATTAATGGCGAATATGTTGGTGCTGTGAAACATTTTTCTTTTTGGAATTGTGATGATTTTTTTGATGGTGCATCAATTACCGGGTCTATTGAAGATGTTAATGGTATTGCTGTTAGTGACCTCACTGTTCAGATTATAACTCCAAATGGATCGATAATAGACAATGTGTCTTATGGGTATTTCTTTTCATATGTGCCTGCCAATGTACCAGTCACTTTCAATGTGTTTAATAATTGTGGAGATCTCATATCAACATGGACAAACATATTCACCGCCAACGTATCAATCTCTCATACCTTTAATATTTTAAATGTAAATAATTACTCAATATCTGGAACTTTTGCCGATTGCAATAATAACTTAGTCACTAATGGTTATGTAAAATTAACAATAGGTCCAAATATATTTTATGAAACTCCCAATAGTGCCGGACAGTTTTCAGTTAATCTAAATGGTTGCTACTCCAATACTTCTTTCACAGTAGAGGGATTTGATTTCTCATCCGTTCAAACAACAGGTGTGTTAAGCTTCGCTATTAATTCACCAACAGTTAATATTGGAAACATCACCGCTTGTAATAGTTCACCTGAGCATATAAGCTATAGTATTGATGGCAACCCACCAACTGTGTTTTTTCCTCCATTATGGTGTTATGATACTACTTGGACATCTCCAATTAATCCAAGCTTGATTGATACATTCTTATATGTTTCGTCTAATTCAAGTAATTCTTTTCATTTGTACCTTGAAGATATTTCAATTGGCTCTTACAATTTTGTTGACTACTTAAACTCCTCATCAACACCTGGTGCTAGTTTACATATTGCAGAAGGCATTAATATATCTAATGGACCTCCTCCAAATATTATTTTCAATTTGAACTCCTATGGTCCCGCAGGAACTTACATAGATATTACTTTTTCCGGCACCTATACAGATTATTCAAACGTTAGCCATACCATTTCTGGAGACCTCCATGTTTTAAGAGACTTTTAAGTTTTACACCTCCCTTTATCCATGATAAAAATCCTAGCTTTTAAAGCCTAGGATTTTTTTTGAACCTTTTAAAAACATGATTGTATAAATTATTAAACCAATGATCATGAAAGTATTTTTTATCGCATTTATCATCTTTAGTGTACACACGTTAAAGGCAGAGGTAACACCAAATTACAAAATAATTCAACGCAGTCTTGATCACACCGTAACAGGCGACAGTTTGCTCATCACAGGAAAAGTGCATTATAAAAATGAGTTGCCTGCCTCTCATAACTTCGGAAAAGTAGCTGCCTTGGATTTTAGTGTGGCTAACATTATAGGTAGGTCTGGCAAGTACCAAATCAAAATTCATAGAAAGGCCAAAGGGTTTTACTATTTCCAAAATGGGTATCAGGAAGTAGTTGTGGATTTGAGCCGTTACACCGAAAACAATCGTTTTGAGATTGATATACAAGCTGGACAATATCTTGATCTTCCACACCAGGCAGAAAAACCAGTTATTTACTTATACAGTACAAAACCGATACGAACAAATTTAATATTAAATCCAACTGGTGAATTGACATTTACCTACCCTCAATACCAAGATAATTGGCGGGTTGAAACTCAAAAAAATGGTCAAATTACTAATTTGGCTACAGGGAAATCTCACCCTTATTTATTTTGGGAAGCAAATCAACCTAATGCATCATTTCAAGCAGAAGGAGGAATCTTTGAAGGGTATATTATACAAACCGATACGGCAGTACAATTTTTAGAAAATCAATTGGCTGCCATGGGATTAAATGAACACGAATCAACAGATTTTATTACCTATTGGGCACCACGGCTAATGGCAAAAGAATATGCCACCATTCAATTTTTGCTAAATGATGACTACGATTCCTTTTTTGGAGATATTTCAAGCTCAACACCGCTAGATTTTAAATTAAGAATAGGTATGTTATTTAAAGTACATGGGCAAAAGCCAACTTTTAAAGTCATTCAACCTAGCTATGAAAATATTGAAAAAAGGCATGGATTTTCACTAATTGAATGGGGCGGAGTAGAACTTAGAAATGGTCTTGTAGCACTGCAATAAAAAAAGCCCAGACATATTTTTTGCCCAGGCTTTTGACTATAAAAATTGATAAATAATTATACGATTTCTGCTGCTGAGAAATGGAAGTTTCCTTCTATTTCAGCATTCTCATCAGAATCAGAACCATGAACCGCATTTTCTGCTTTCGATTTTGCAAATGCTTTTCTAATAGTTCCCTCTGCTGCTTCGGCCGGATCAGTAGAACCGATTAACGTTCTAAAATCAGCCATAGCATTTTCTTTTTCTAAAATTGCAGCAACAATTGGTCCGCTTGACATATAATCCACTAATTCTCCATAGAAAGGACGTTCTTTGTGAACTTCATAGAATTCTCCAGCTCTTTCCTTAGATAATGTAGTCAATTTCAAGGCTTTGATTTTAAATCCTGCGCCAATAATCATGTCTATAATTTTCCCTGTATGACCTGCCGCCACTGCTTCAGGTTTAATCATTGTAAATGTTCTATTTGTTGCCATTCTTTTAATATTTTCGGCAAAGATAAGTATCCCTTTTCTTTTTGACAATTTTCTTCTTGTAATATTCCTAAATACTCTTAAAACTAATCAAGGTTTTTTTTGTTTTATAAAGTATATCAGTTAATTTTACGGTCTTAAAACTTAATACTACCTAAATGAATTTACACGAATATCAAGGGAAATCGATTTTAGAAAGCTATGGGGTTGCTGTTCAAAGAGGGGTTGTTGTAGAAAACCTTAACGAAGCAGTCGCTAAAGCTAAAGAATTAAATGCAAGCACAGGCACGGAATGGTTTGTTGTAAAGGCTCAAATTCATGCTGGAGGAAGAGGAAAAGGTGTTGTGGCAGAAACAGGATCGCACGGTGTTGTATTAGCAAAAGGTCTTGATAAGGTAGAAGAAACTGTAAAAGGTATTTTAGGAGGTCATTTAGAAACCGCTCAAACCAATGGTGTGGGTAAAAAAGTGAATAAGGTTTTATTGGCTGAAGATGTTTATTATCCAGGTGAGTCAGAACCATCTGAGTTTTACATGTCTGTATTGCTAGATCGTGCAAACGAAAGAAACACAATTATATACTCAACTGAAGGTGGAATGGATATTGAGGCTGTGGCAGAAAACACGCCTGAATTGATATTTAAAGAAGAAATAGATCCTCGCGTTGGATTACAAGGTTTTCAAGCTAGAAAAATTGCTTTTAATCTAGGATTGAGTGGACAAGCATTTAAAGAAATGACAAAGTTTGTATATGCTTTATATGCTGCTTATGAAGGAGCTGACTCTTCCATGTTTGAAATTAACCCTGTATTGAAAACATCTGATAATAGAATTATTGCAGTGGATGCCAAAGTAACTCTCGACGATAACGCATTATACAGACACAAAGAGTACGCGGCAATGCGCGATAAAACTGAAGAGGATCCAATGGAAGTTGAAGCAGATGAAGCTGGACTAAACTATGTTAATCTTGACGGAAATGTTGGCTGTATGGTGAATGGTGCTGGTTTAGCTATGGCAACTATGGACATCATTAAATTATCTGGTGGGAATCCTGCTAACTTTTTAGATGTTGGTGGTACGGCAGATGCAGAACGTGTTGAAAAAGCGTTTAGATTAATTTTAAGAGATGATAATGTTGAGGCTATTCTGGTCAATATTTTTGGCGGTATTGTAAGATGTGATAGAGTAGCTCAGGGTGTAGTAGATGCCTACCGAAACATGGGTTCTATCCCAGTGCCGATTATTGTAAGATTGCAAGGTACGAATGCAGAAGAGGCGAAAGTATTAATTGATGAATCTGGACTAAATGTGCATTCTGCAGTTTTGCTGCAAGAGGCTGCTGACCTGGTGAAAAATGTTTTATCTTAACCAAACATAATTTTTAATAAAAACCTCACTAATTGAATTTAGTGGGGTTTTATTGTTTTAGAACATCATGATTATTTATAAGACTGAAGAAGAGATTGAATTAATGCGTGAAGCTGCTCAGGTGGTTTCAAGGACATTGGGTGAGATAGCCAAAGTTATTGGTCCTGGTGTAACAGGATTACAATTAGATAAGCTGGCTGAAGAATATATTCGTGATCAGGGTGCAGAACCTGGTTTTTTGGGTCTTTATGATTTTCCGAATACCCTTTGTATTTCTCCGAACGAAGAGGTTGTACATGGTTTTCCTAGTCACAAACCTTATGAAGAAGGTGACATAGTATCCGTTGATTGTGGAGCTATTTTAAATGGCTTTTATGGGGACCATGCCTATACTTTTGAAATTGGTGAAGTATCCCCAGAGGTCAAAAAGCTTCTAAAAGTGACTAAAGAATGCCTGGACCTTGGTATTGAAGCCACCAAAGTTGGTAACCGGATTGGCGACATTGGTTTTACAATTCAACAACATGCTGAAAAGCATGGTTATGGTGTGGTTCGAGAATTGGTGGGGCATGGTATTGGACGTACCATGCATGAAGACCCACAAGTGGCAAATTATGGTAAACGGGGCAAAGGCAAAAAAATTCTAAATGGATTGACTATTGCCATAGAACCTATGATTAACATGGGAACTGAAAAAATTAATCATTTAGCAGATGGTTGGTCAATTATTACAGCTGATAAGCAACCTTCAGCTCATTTTGAACATGATGTAGCAGTTTGGAATGGCCAACCAGTTGTGCTGTCTACGTTTGATTATATCGAAGAAGCCTTGGCAAAAAAATAAATGCCTAGTACTGCCAAAATAGTACTCAGTTTTATTGCCTTATATATCATTATCGGCATTTATAATTATAGCGGTGCAGGTTCATTTATTACCCCTTTTTTTCTGAATTACTATGTATTAATTGGTGTTGGTATTTATAGTTATTTGATTAATCGAAAAGATGCTCAAAGTCGTTTATTAGCATTATATTCTTTGGCGTTAATCAGCATTGCTTCGTCACATAGTTTAACCATAACCACATTAAATAGATGGATTGGCTTTAGCGAATCAACTACTATTATTGTGCCTGATTTATACAAATTAATCAGCATACTTATTTTTTACACCGTACTGATTTACATACTTTTCAGGTCCGTTCCACACCACCAAAATAATCAATGGTTTTGGGTTCCGTTTGGCCTTTTATTGAGCAGTTTAATAGCTGTTTTTATGAATAATAACTTATGGCAGGCGGTTTTATTAAGTTTGTTTATGCTGAGCTTTGTTTTATGGTCAAACCAATTCAATGCTAAGCACAAACACATATTTACAGCCATCAGTTTTCAGCTCGTCTTATTTCTTGTTATTGAGAATATCAGGTTCTTCACTACAGCCATGTATTAGCAGTGCTCAAATCCTTTCATTTTTTTTTATAAAATAATCGCCATTTTATTTGAAATAATTATATTTGCACCCGTTCTTGGAACATACGGAGAGGTGACTGAGTGGCCGAAAGTACTTGTTTGCTAAATAAGCGTACCTCAAAAGGGTACCCAGGGTTCGAATCCCTGTCTCTCCGCTCCTTTTTAAAAAAGATAGTTTTTAATTGCGTATTAAGAATGTTTAATTACATTTGCACCCGCAATAGGGCTATCGGGGTGTAGCGTAGCCCGGTTATCGCGCCGCGTTTGGGACGCGGAGGTCGCAGGTTCGAATCCTGCCACCCCGACAAAAGGAGATGGTTATCATCTCCTTTTTTTTACATTTTATCCGTCTGCTGATGGATAGGATGGGCTCGTAGCTCAGCTGGATAGAGCACCTCCCTTCTAAGGAGGCGGTCCTAGGTTCGAATCCTAGCGGGCTCACTTAGAATCAAAAGCCCAACACTGTAGTGTTGGGCTTTTTTGTGGAAAAATAATTCGAGTGTGCCATACTTATATTCTTTATAATAAAATAATTGATAAATATTACGTGGGTTATACTCAAGATTTAAATGAAAGAATTGAAAGGTACCATAGAAGTGTTAATAAGTATCTCCTTGTTCAACAAACTGTCCAAACCGTTCTCCACTATATTGAAAAGGAGATTACCACATTGGCTTTGAATCTATTAAAAAATCCTGAAGCTTTTGGAATGCAGTTATATGAGATCTTTTTGGTGGAACATGACAAAAGGCATGTTCTCAAGCACAGTGTTGAGTAAATTGAGAAATTGCCGAAGCTCAAGCAGTGTCTGAATCAATAGTTAATTGCTTTTATTAAAGTTGTTTTGATATAATTAATTTCTTTTTGCTTTCTGCGGTTGGAGGTGTCCAATAAGCCTTTCTTCTAATTCTGTACTTTTGCATTCCTGTTTGATGATATAAAGATTGGTGCTTTGTAAAATCTTTATACCAATTTGTGCCAACAATGTTCTGCTCAAGAACAACATTACCTTTTAATTCTTTAACAAAGAATAGATTTAGACTAATACTATCATCAACAACTTCTATTGCTCCATAGTTAAGGTCTGCGCGGTGCACTCTTGTTGATGGATATATTTTATAAGACAATGAATCATTCAATTCAAGATTAAATCGAGGGTTTTTGACTCTTTGACGAAGGCTACTATTCCTGCTTTTCAGCATAAATTTACTTTGATATTCGCCAAGACTTTCATGACTCAATCCACTGGCTATTATTTCATAACATAATACTTTATTTAGGCTATCATCATCTTCTTTTCCCCGATACCAGACTTCAGTAATTGCACCTGCATGAACATCTCCTGAAGCTATTATTACTGAAATATTTCTTTCTCGCATTTCAATAATTTTTCTAAGTAAAAAATTGTAATCATTTTGGTTTTTTATCCAAGAATCCTGTAAATCATCATCAAGTTCGAACAAAGTTCCAAAATTTGCAACGCCTTCCGAAAAACTATTATTTCGATAAAAAAAAGGTATAGATGAAACCAAGATTACTTTCGAGTTATCACTTATATTTCTACTCCATTTTTCAAAATCGACTTTTTGGTTTAGAGATAAGACTTGAGAAAAAGAACTGTCTCCTGATCTTCTATTACTTCTAAGGTCCAAGGTGTAGATATGAAAATCTTTAAATACTTTCTCTTGAGAAAATGTCATTTGTTTATCAAATGAGGTTCCATTGTTTTGGCTAAATTGATGGAAGTAAAATCCAGTTTTTGTATCGTTAAAATATGATTCCCATTCCTCATTAAGCACCCCTTTAGAGTTGTACTCATCACCATGTGAACCCCAACCATCTCTAATCTCATGGTCATCCCATATGCTAATTACAGGTAGGTTTCTAAATACTGTATCTAGTGTTTCAAAAGAGTTAAAAGCATTATAGGTTTTATTAATATGGTTTCTAAATTCTACAGTATCTAATAATGCTACAGGCTTTTGGCATAAATATCCCCAAGCTGACAGTGGATGATTTTCATAAATACTTCTCCAACGTTTGAATTTTGGTTTATACTTATATCCTGCATCAGTATATACCTGATCGCCGGTGCCTAGAATCAATTCTGGCTTAGATATCATAAGATCATTTTTTTCTCCTATGCATTTAAAAGTATTGGGTTTTTCATCTACCCGTTTATATAATTCGTAGCTTTTTGATTTTCCCAAATTAATGTCCTGAAATGTCAATCTAGAATAGTAGTTTACTAAATTCTTATCGTCAATAACTATTGGCAACTTATTTTTTGACACCTTGAAAGGCTGAAAGCAACCATATAGGCCTATCGAATAATTATTAGAATTTGATAAGTTATGGGAGTAATTATTTACTGAAATTCTTTTTGAGGTCAATGAATTTGATATAAAATTAACTTCGTAAAACTTACTTTTCTCGCCTAGAACTAAAGTAGATGAGAAATATGAACTGCTATCAAGAAACAAAGTATCCGTTATTACAGTACTATCTGATTTTATAAAAAACCTACGATAAGTTTCATTACCTTTAACCCAAAGCTTTGTTGAATCCAAATTTTCATAAAAACCAATTTTTGCAAATACTGACTTTGGAGAATAATCTAAATAAGTCGCTGAAGGGTAAAACGTAGAGTCGTTAAACCCTTTAATAATACACTTTTGACCCAGTTTTTGAGACATTGTCATTAAAGGTAAAATCAAGAGAAAAGTGAAAATCAAATAGAAAATTAGTTTTTTCATAGTACATATTTTTTAAACTTACTTAGTATTTACAATTATCGGCGTTTTCAGAGAAATATAAATCACTATAAATAGGTATATTACTCTTCTTAGAACTCAAGAGGGTCTGATGTCACTTTTTTTTAAGCTATCCTCGTATTAGAAAGTTGTATAATGGCTTCTTGGTCATACTTAGTTTACTTTCTTAGGGTGCAGTGCTTGGAAGCTTTTAAATTCTTTCGAATTAACCAACTTTGAAGGATATGGAAAAATTATCACTGGTTTCCGCAACTAACCTTAAAAAACTGTTGTAAGTAATTGTGATAATGAAACAAGGAATAATTAATTTTATTTACTCGGCTTGGTTTATGGGCTTAGCAATAGGCTTTTTAACAATAGTGTGGCACTTTAGTCTGAATATTAGAGAGTTCAAAATTTAAGCGAGTTTTACAAAAAAACGAGGCAAAAACTCGAAAAAATCCAGAAAATCTAAGTATCTAATAAACATTTACAACTTACAGTTGTTCGTTTTAAGGTGGCTATAGTTAGCTGTATTTCAGTATCTATCTTCATTGTTGTAATCCTTATTTCTTCTTTATGATATACCTTTAACCTCTCACTATCTTTGTTGATTTACCAGCAAAAGAGTAACATTTGGCTTGGCTCTAATTCTAAAGTTCTTCTTGAGAATTTAGTCCTATATTCTAACAGCTATAATTATAGTGACTTTGGCACGTGAATTGCCCTAACGATATTATCATTAATTTTCAAGAAAAACACTTAAGTATTAGCATATGAACTGGTCTAAAATTATTAAAATAACTTATTTATCAATTAGTAGTATCATCTATCTAGTTATTTCAGTTGTACTCAATCATTTTTTAGCAAGAAAAATGGCTTCAACTAATCATCCATTTAACCCAAGTATTATAGAACATGTACCTGAGTCACGCTATCAAATCGGCATTGCCGTGTCTTCCATAGCGGTTGTTATTTTGCTTGTTATTCTATTTGGAATTATCAAACATAAAAAAGTGGCAAATTACTTCTTAGCAGCTGCGGTTGCAGTACAGTTATTATTTACGTTTTTCATTGGTATCATATTAAAGGACATTGAGGGTGTTTATTTCTGGAAATCGGCCTATGTTCAGAAGTATTTCTACTTTGCAGGAATCATTATTGTCATTTCGCTTTTGGTTATAGGGGTATGGATTCGATCCGTTTTCAATAAAAATAAAAAGCAATAGCTATACTTCATAAAAGTTCGAATAACAAATTGTTTTTACAATTTAGTCTCAAAAACGAGTTCTTAGATTGAGGATTACAATACTTTTCCTTACTATGTTTCTTTAACTTCTTTCTTTTTGATCAAAAGATTCACAAAACTTTAAGAAGTTTGGTTTAGCATCAGTTAGGTTGCATAGAATCCCAGTCTTAGCATCAAATTTCTTGTTCGAACATTCTTGGCATAACTTAACCCTATCTTCAGTCTCGTAAAAATCTCTTGTTCTTGCTCTGATATGGTAATTAGCATGATTTAACTCTTTTTCTTTATGGGTACTGTATCCCCCGAATATTGACATCCTTTTAACATAGGCCAAAACTAATACTACAACACAAATAATCTCAGACATTATCTTAAGCATAAGAAGAAGAGCAACAACGTACTCAATTGAACCTTGTTCTTCTAAAATTTTTTCTAAAAGCTGAAAACCCGGAATTAGTCCAATTAAAAGCAAAACAATTGAAGCGTAAGAAATAAACTCAAATACCTGTAAACTCGTTCTGACTTTATAGTTTTTTATAGCGGAATCTAATTCACCTATAAATAGTAAGCATGGTAAAAACCTGATAATGCCAATAAAAATACTAAGCAATAATTGCTCAGGAGAATTGGAAAGGACATATAAAATAATTCCCAAAATCGGAAACATGATTGACAAAGCATAAATTATTTTCCAAGGCATAGTTATCATATTTTAGAATCTCGCCATATTAGCGCAAAATCCTTCACTCCATTTTGAAAATAAAACTGGAATCAAGTTCAAATGCTTTTATCAAATTTTTCTTTTTGACTTTTACCTTCACTATTTTTTTCCATTTCTTAAATCTCCTTTTCAATTCTTTAGGTTTATAGACATAATATTGGTTATCTATTTTCACCCGAATTGAAAAAGGAAAGTCCAACCATTCCTTTTCAAATTTTCTAGGATTAATCGAGTCAATTGGAACAAAATAATCAAACGGTTCTAAATAATACCCTACTTCTTGGCAGTTAAACTTTTTCCTAATTTTAACCCTTAAAGTAGAATCATTATAGGTCAGAGGTTTGTACAAATCATATGGGATGGTATAGATATGACGTTTATAGCTGCCATAATTCAAATCGTAGATATTTTTTGTGTCATAATATTGAATCCTATAAGGCAATGAATTAATACCGGCTTCGAAAAAAAGAGGTTCGGAATAAAATAAACCATAACCCCATATTTTATCTTTTAGACCCACACAATAGTCAAAATTGAATCGATTGGTATCTTGAACAATGGCAATAGAATCTGTAAATGGTTTTCCTCTTGCTATTGTAAATGCCGTTATCTTATCCTTGTACTGACCGGGGAATCGGAACTCATAGTGTTTACAATACTTTCTAAAACAGCACCTCATTGGCTGCATATTGTAACAAGTGCGCGTCACCACATATTCGTTGGTTACTGTATCAATTCTAGCCATAAAGCGGTTATTATCTTTGATGCTTATGGAATCTCCTTTATGCACTCGACCGATACAGTCAAGATAAATGCGCTTAGGCACTTTAACCTCACCAAATTCTTTATAGTATTGAAGTGGAATTCGATATTCTGCACTAATACATCTGGTATTAGCCTTAAAAACAGAATCGCGCCCAGTAAAACAGACATTATCAATCTCAATATCAACCTTATAGTCACTTCCAAATCTTTCAACTACTTTTTTAATTCTGGGAAACGAATCACATACCCCGCAATACGAAAAATATTCTACCGGGACTTTTAATTCGATTTTGACTTGACCATTTGATTTCAAAAACAAAGTATGGTCTTTGTTGATAGGAAGAGCATATAGAACCACTCTTCTATTATCCTTTGACCTATCTGATATCAATCTTTTTTCACCGTGCCCTCTTGCAAAAAATACGATATTAGAATCTCTTTGCTCTAAAACATAATCCTTTACTGATTTGACGCGCTTTTCGGATAATCTAATGTTTTTTTCATCTGATCCATGCTTATCTGTATGGCCTTGAATTTCTATTAAGTAGGTAGAGTCTGGATGCAATATCTGCATCATACTATCTATTTGTGCACGTTTTTCACTATTTAAATGGTGGCCACCAGACCTGAAATGAAATACTTTTTTTTCACAAAGCTGACCTGAAGCTGTTATTAAGATGACGAAATAGCATAGTGAAAAAAATAATTTCATTTAAATAGTTAAGATTAGAGACAATCGCAATATACTCATTATAATACCAATAATTCTTATCTAACTATCTGAATCTTTTCAGAACCACAAGCACAGCAAACTAAAATTCTATTCGTCAATCCCCCTGATAAAATACCTGCTCCCATTTAACAAAACTTGCGCATTTGAACCTTCCTTCATTTTCAGATATTGTTGACTAATCGACCCATTGTTATACTTAAACTCAATAAAAACACCATTGTGATCTTCCTTAATTTTCCAATTACCTGTATCGTCATCTTGGGAGGCAGAGGAATAGTCATTATATGTATCGGAACTCGCATAAGAATATGAACTGTAGTAAATAAACTGACTGTTATCATAAAGCGTATAGGTTATTTTTTCTGTTGAATTAGACCCTGTGTTATAATACACTAATTTTCTATTATTAAGTTTTGCTTTCCATTGCTTAGCGATTGCACTTTCAACAGGTTTTGAAAATTTAATCGAACTTGCTATTTTTTTAGTTGCTTCAATATAAGAGGAGTTGAATTTACTTTTTTGAGCGTAAGTCATAATGGTTAATCCTCCTCCATACGGTGAGAATAATGAAATAATACATGCTTTAGCGTTAACAGCATCAATCCAACCTAAAAAAGTACCCATAAGGCCATTGCTACCATAATTTTCTATTTGCCCTGATGGCATAAGTATCATATTATCCTCTTGAATCCCCTCTGTCTGTGCTGCTAATTTCACCTCATTGATATCAGAATAATCGTGCGGTAAAATAATCATTGAGCTCATTTGATCCTTGGACTGAAAGAAGTGAATATCGTTTTCGACTAACTGATGGCTCCAACCGCTTGGCCCTTTAAATTGATAACCTCCAGCAGGGAAAGATCGCAAAGTCTGGTTAAGTTTTACCTCTAACCTTTCTCCACCATTCTGGTCAGAGTTATAATTTACCATATCAGGTGATTCACTTAATGTTTGATTTTGAGTCTTTGGTTGATAAACTAATCGCAACTCAATACCTTCAGTCTTAATTTTATACCGATTACCATCAAAAATGATATCAAACGATACCTCTTGGCCGTTATAAGGATAGTTTCCCGTAAGTTGGTTATTGTTGACCAGAGTTGCTTTAACAGGGTAAGTCTGATCTAGAACATTATAGACCCCTGTATAATCTGAGTTTATCGTTATGTTTAACCCAACAAATAGGTTAGTGTATGTTCCAACAAAATTGTTTTGACCAAAGGTGCAAAGTGAGGTTAGGGCGATAAATACTGTTGAAATAAACTTAAATAATAATCGTCTCATAGCAAATAATAAATAAAATTCAACTCGATTTCAAAGGACAAACGTAAATCAAGATCTGAAAAGTACTAAATTAATTTTTGCAAAAAGGTTTTTAAATGAACCATTTTACAAAACTAACCACCGCTACCGTCAATAAAAAAGTGCCGCTAAAAATGACCAAAGCATTTCTTAGGTTTTTCAATTGCTTGAGTTTTTGCTTTTTTAAATTGAGTCTTAATTCAATAATTGCTGTTACCTCCTTGACTGATTTGGTCAAATTTTCAAGAAACTTGAATTTCGTTTTTTGAATGAAATCAACCGCTCCTTTTTTCAATAGGCTAACAGCAAATTGCTTGTTGTTGTCGTTTGAAATAACAATAGATGGCACGCTAAAGCTGATTAGGTTCAGCACCCTATTTCTAACGTTTAAGTCTGAAAAATCTATGTCAATGACCAGTAAGGTTGGTGTACTATAATCCAATGCTTTTTCAATTTCCCGAAGGTTGGAAAAAACAAGGACCTGACTGTCAACTTCAGTCTTAAGTCGCTTGACTAGAGGGTTATTCAGGCCTACATTTTCCTGAACGACAAATATGGTAGCATCATTTTTCATGGTATTCTGATATTAGGTAGTTAGTATTTTTGGATTCGTTAATTCGTTGAAGAATGGCTTTACTTTTTTTACGAGAAGACTGGAAAAATTTGAGTGACACAAATGCATACATTAACAATGACAAGATAATTGCCAGAATAAATGCAACGGTGATTGTAAAGAGGAGGCCAACGATCAGGCTAATTATTAATTGAACAATCAATATGAGGTAACCACTAATGGCCACTTTTTTATGGCAGTCTCCCGATTTGATAAGCAAATGATGGTAATGGTTCCTGTCGGCTGCAAAAGGCGATTTTTTCTTGGTGATTCTGGCAACGAAGAGCCTTGTCATATCAATCACGGGAAATAAAAGCGCCGTTAAAGCCACTGAACATTGGGTTGAATTTTGATAAGTGAAAATTCTTAAGAAAAAGGCGGCCATGAGTAAGCCAATAATCAATGAGCCCACATCACCCATAAATATTTTAGCTGGATGAAAATTAAACTTCAAAAAGGCCAGTAAGCTTCCCACTAATGAAAAAGCCAACAAGGCAAATAAAAAGTCGTGGTTGATGACAAACAGTGCACCGAATACAAGCGAAGCAATCGTCGCTAATCCTGCAGCCAAACCATCTACCCCATCAATCAAATTGTAAGCATTGACAATACCGACTACAAATACAATGGTCAGTAGCAAACTTACTTCTTCCTGTATTTCGTAAAAACCCAATAGACCATTTAACGAAGTAAAATTCAGTCCAACAGCATATAATAGGATAGCGGATATAATTTGAATCAAAAATTTTAACGTTGGCTTTAGCTCTAAGCGGTCGTCAGCAAATCCTAGTCCTCCCAATAAGAATGCCGCTAAAATGACGCCCATTAAAGGCATGTTATTACCCAAAAAAGGGATCATGACCAGCAACGTGAAAATGAAACTTAATCCGCCTGAAGATGGTGTTGGCACCGAATGAGATGATCGCCAATTCGGCGTATCCAGCATGGCAGATGTTTTAAAATACTTAATCAATCTTGGTAAAAAGATAACCCCTGATAAATAGGTAATCCCAAAGAATGCGACGGTTAGCATATATTTTAATTCTATCGTTTTCATATCTCTTCGTAATATTTGATTGGGTTCTTTAAATGGGCCAGATCGTGGTATTGCAACCAATTAGTATTCAATTCAGAAAGTTGACTTACAATGTTTTGCTTTCTGTACTTATAATCGAATGCGTAAATAAGGCGTTTATATTTTCCTGCAATCACGCTCCATGTATAGCGTTCTTCAGCAATCCGTTTCATATCGGTACTGAGCCGTCCTAATGTATCGGTTGTTGTGTTTTCAATCAGAAATCTTAAATCTTCAACCGTTTTAAAAAAGAGGGCTTTGTTCTCTGTGGTAGCACGGTTATAGGAACAGTTAAATGCCATAATGGGAAGGCTAAGGTACATGGCCTCGACCAATGAAGGGTTTGTTCCTCCTGCACTGTGACCATGAATATATAAAAGACAGTTAAACCGAAGCAAATCCAATTCTGTTTGATCATAGATTGGATCCAACATATGAATATTGCTGTACTGCTTAAACGTCTTTTTTAACCGCCTTCCGTACTCGCTGGCTTGCCAATTCCCTACAATGACTAACGTTTGCATTAAACCGGTAAAAGCTTCTAAAACAATATGAATATTATTTTCCGGCTCAATTCTAGCCACCTTGAAACAATAGTCTTCAACAATGAAAGGGTATTTGCGCTCTGCATCACAAGTCAGTTCTTGCGGCATGGTATGATCAGCACCGTATTCTATTAATTGACTAAGGGTCTTATAGTGAATAGAGGTGTAGCGCTTAATAGCTTCATTATCGGTAACGTCAGCATGAGACCACCTGACAGCTACCTTTTCCGAAAACCGTAGAAACCATTTAGCTGACTTATGCCATTTAGCACGACGCCATTCTAAACCGTCAATATTGACAATTATTTTCTTATTGGTAAACAATCTCACAAACGGCAGCAATAAACCACCTGAAACACCTAAAACAATTAATGTATCGGCGACAAACAAAGCGTGCATAATAGAAATGAAATCATATATGATGCTTTGAATGCCATTGGCATTAAATGGTAAATAATAAAGCCTAGCTTTTTTGAAAAATTTTGGTCTTTCATGAGGAAGGTACACTTTTTTACTGCAGTACACTTTCATCTCAAATTCATTTGAAAGATTATTGACTAACTGATGGGCTAATGTTTCAAACCCTCCGTACCGACCAGGCACGCCTACTGTTCCTATGATTGCTATTCTTTTCATAATAATTGTTATCTACTGATCTGCATACAATAATATGCCAAATGGTTAATTTTTTGATTTACAGGTTTTTAATTTTAAGGATTAATTGATTTGTTTCTATTTTGGGATATCAATTCCCAAAATGAGACAGGCTTAAATGCATTGATTACTTAGCATGAAATGCTGCCATTGTTTCTTAAAAATATCTAAGGTAAAATGGCGTTGAAAGTGGTGTTTTGCCGAAGTACCCATCCTTGATACCATGCTAGGATTTTCTATGATGGACTCAATTCTTTTTGCTAAATCATTGGCATTATTATGCTCAAATAGTAACCCTGTATGTTGGTTCCTAATGGCTTCCTTAGCGCCGCCCTGATCCGTCGCAATAACTAATTTTTTTGCCGACATAGCTTCGAGAACAGTGGTTGGAAATGAATCCAGAATGGTAGACGGAATTAAACAGATATCTGCCTCACTCATGGCACTCGATATATTGGGAGCAAATGGTTTAAATTCAATAAATTGATCTAAATTATGCTCTGTAACTTTTGCTTCTAATTCGTTTAATACAGCCGCTTGATCATACAAAACACCTCCCATAAATGTAAATTTCGTATGTTTTAATTTGTCCATTGGAATTTTAGAAAGTGCTTCTACAACTAACCATTGTCCTTTTTGAGGCATGATTCTACCAAATAAGTAGAATGACAGTGTGTTATCTTCCTTTCTCCAGGTCGTTTTGATGGCCTCTATGCCATTATGAATGACTATTATTTTTTGCCTAGTTTTTCGATTATATGATTTTAAGTTATTCGCCACTGCTTCCGATACACATAAAATATGGCTTGTAAAATTGGCCGTCAAAAAGGCAGTTACGCTTCCTATTAACTTAGGTCGTGTGATGATTTCATGGACGTGAATAAACGATTTGACCCTTAGCAAAGTTAGAATTGGCAATATAAAGGAAGCCGATAAGGTATTAACATACGCGGATTGAAACTGGTGTTGACGATTCTGTTTTCTGACAAAATTGATGAACTTAATCCATGATACCAAAAAGGACAAGACACCTTTTAGCGTGAAAATTTTTCGATAAATAATGGGCATATTCGGACATACTATGATCTCGACATTGTCGACTTTTTTTCTTAAAAAGTCTACTAGTGGACCATGTGATAATAGGTATACTTTTTTATGAATATGACTAGGGATTGAACTCAGTACATTAACAAGAATTCGATCGGATCCGTAAAGATCTGAAGATGGGTGAAAAACGGCTATTGTTGACATTGGATTAAGTTTTAAATGAGTTGATACGCGGACTTTATGAGGTTACCTTTAAATGTCCAGTTAAATTGTTCTAAAAAACGCTTTTTGTTATTTGAACCTACTTCTGCTCTGTATGATTCATTTCTAAAAAGCTCAAGTAAATGATTTGAGAAATTTTGAACCGACTCCTGATAAGTAGAATAAGCTACTTTAACAGGGCTATCTCCTATTAATTCTCCAGGTCCATAATTATCGAAGCAGATGACGGGTAAGCCATAGCTCATAGCCTCTGGTACCACCATACCAGCGCCTTCATGCGACGGGAATAAAAATACAGACGACTGTGCATAGATCTCTTTGACTTTATCTCGACTGATCCAGTCAATCCATGTAATTTGATCTTTAATACCTGCTTCCTTAGCAATGGTTTCTAACCTTGATTTTTCTTCTCCTTTGCCCACCAGAACTAACTTTGCTTTTTTCTGATCGGCAATGTTTAGTGAATGATAGAATTTGGCGAAGGCCTTGATGGTAATGTCAAACCCTTTCATAAAATGAAATCTTCCTATTGATAAAACTGTAAAGTCGCGCTTAGGTGCATTGACCACTACCTTTTCACTTGCTACTGAAGGCAAGATTAGAACCTGGTCCGATTTGGCCTTAATAACGGATTGAACGGATGAGTTAATCACGAATATTTTCTCCGACTTTTTGACGGCTAGTTTAAAAAACGGATCCAAATTTCTAAGCATCCACTTAACCGTAAAATACAGCCGATCTTTTAGAAAGTTTTTTTGACCGTAAACAGTCTTCAAATAATTGGATGGTACCTTAGGATGATGACCAATCGGGCCCCAGAATGTTGGTTTTCCTAAACGCCATAAAAAATTGGGCTGGCTATCGGAGTGAAAGTTCAAACTGTGTGTAATGTCAAATTTAAACTTCATTTTTTTGATGTATTTGACAATAAAAAATTGCCAAAAGTAATAGTACAACACGTAACCTCTTTCTCCTAATCGTTTCTTCATTTTCATAATTGGTTTTGGTAAATCAAAACCATAACACTGCATATTTTTAAGGACAGGGTCGCTTGATGCTTGCATGTATTGATCAATAAAGGGCATATTATTTTTTCTAGTGATGAGTATAACACGGTAGGTTTTTGCGATTTCTCTGGCAATATTCCAACCTGTTCCATCTTCCGATCCATTATATGGATTAACTGCATAAGCAGTGATTAATACTGTTTTCATGGGGATATAATTTTAAATGGCTTTTGTAAATGCACGCATTATAGTATTAACTGTGGCATCTAGATTGACGTTTTTGATGACTTTATAAATACTACTTGTGTATTTCTTATGATAGGCATTGAATAGATTCTTATAATCTTGAGTAAGTCTTGTGATCGTTGCGGGTTCCAGTTCTTGCTTCCGACTGTAGATCACACTTGCATCTGCCCATAACAATACATTTAGTTTTGGCTTAGTTACAAACCTGTAGAGTGCCTTAATGAATTTCTTATTCATTCGGATATTTGACCGTTCGCAATCGGCAATGAAATCAAAGTAATAACGATCGTATAGCACAATTTTACCTCGAATGATGTATTTGAAATATACATAGACTTGACCAATCATATAATCGGTATAGTAATAGGCAAATCTTAATAAGGATGATAATTGGCTCTTATTTGTCCCGGTTCGCGGCAATTTTTCTGATGCTCGTTTTTCAGCATTTTTTGAACCACCATATTTAATCGAACTTAAAATTGGTAAAACGGCAGGGCGGTGCCTTAATAAAACCACTTCTCTTCTAAACTGAGATTGAATTTGTCCTTGAACAGCCTCCAGGATAGTAGATTTACCGGCACCATCTACACCGCTTAGCGTCACGATAAATCCTCTGTTTTGAAGGATACTCTTCGCAGTGTCCTTATAGTAATTAAGGTTATTTTTCAGCTTAGATTTTAAGGTTTGAAAAGGCTGCTTTAGAACCTTATTTTCCAATGTTTGGCGATCCATTACCTGACCTTTAAAAAGATCTTCGTATGCGTTGGGAACCAACTTATATTTATGGCTGATGTATTTAAAAGCATTATTTTGAAATGTATTCGCTTTAAAAAATTGGTAGTATTTTAATGGAATAGAGGCGCCATTTAAACTGTAAAACAAAAAGGCGTATTCCAGATCAAAACGTTTGGCTGGTACCATAATACCGTGTTCATTTGGCCGTGCTGAAACTAACAGCGGTTCTATGGGCATCATTTCAACAGTTTTTCGTTTAAACTGATGAATCAAGTCGATACTTAAATAGGAGCCATCTTCAAAAAACAATTCTACAATTGTCATAAATGATTTATGAATGACGCTCGATTTATTCACTAACAAGTGATTCTTAGCATAATGCGTAATAGCCTTAATGTCTCCTTTCAGAACGGCAATATCCAAATCAGATCCGTGAGACAATTTTTCAAATGACCCGGCCACAAATTTTAACATAGCATGAGGCGTTCGTTTTAGCTGTGCATAAAATTCTTTGATAAATACTTCGCGGTGCACCAATTCGGTAGTTCTGACCGTTACGGATGCCAGCGCTTCTTCATACAACTTGATTTTCTTTAAATCCATAGCAGAAAATGCCTCTTTTTCCAGCATATTGCCTGCTTGGAAGCTAATCATCTTTAGAAGGTATAGCTTGATGTAAAATTGAATGTCAATATCATACTGTTCAATAATGTACTTCAGTTCAATTTCCTGACAAGATGCTTCAATAGCTTTCAAAATTTGCTGATAACTTTGCTTTTTAATCAGTAAACCGGTTTGAAAATGAAAATGGAACAAGTCGAAAAAAGCAGGGGTTTGCGTATTCGCATGCTCCCAGTCATAAACGTAAATATGTGTTTTATTAAACTTTAAGTTCCAAGGTGTAAAGTCAGCATGGCTTAACGTTGTCACGATATATTGATTCGTATTAATGTTTTGTTTGGCCTGCTCTAAAAGGCGCATTAGTTTTCTTAATTCCTGTTGAACTTTTTGATTTTTGATAAAGTCGCAGTTGTTCAAAATACGATCCCAATAATTGGTTAAAGCAATTTTATATGTTAATCTGGTTTTTCTGAAGATTGTAGCTATGAAGTGACTATGCGCCACTCCAAACTTGGTAGATCGTCTGACCTTATTTTGAGTTACATTGGTTGTAATCAAAACATTTTCATCATTCTGATCGACCACTTCAGGTGTAACTATGAAATCGTAAGTACCTTTATGCTGCGTTTTAAGGTATAATCGTTCATTCGCTATTAAGCGCTTCCCGAATTCGTCATATGCAATCTTAGCAAAATGGGTAATGCGTTTATTGGCTGATAAAGCTACCACAGCTGTTCTTCCGTACCCTTCAGAACCTGTAAAAATGGCGTAATCATCAAATTCTACTGAATTTAAGGCAGTTTCTATTTTTAAATCCTGCTTAGCGTAAACTGTAAATTTTCCTTGTCTAATACCAAATAGATTCATCATTTTTAATCCGGCCGCCACTAATTTTGAACGGAGGTTAGCTTTGCTGTAAAAACTCAAAGCCGTTGAAATTTTTCTCTTAGAAAAAATCCATCTCAAACTCCCATCCGTGTTATTGGTATACTGAAAATGTTTCTTCTTAAAAACCGGATCGATATGGCTTTTGCCAAAATCAATGATCAAATCAAAATCGGTTAAGGCCAAATCTTTGTATTGGCAAATTTCATTAGATAAGCTAACTAATACTTTAGGTGCATGCTTATCGGTACTTGTAATATTGAATTGATTGGCGCCATCTAGCTTGTTAGATGGGTCGAAGATATAAAGTTGATGTTTCGCTGGTGCAAAATAATGTAAGATGTACTTTAAATCGCTTTGGTTTAACTGACGTTTCATAACTTGAAATTTTAAGTGAGTACTACACTCCTTTCAATTTTGTGCCATGAAACAAGATTTAGTCTAATTATCTGATAATTAATTGTTTAATTTTGACCTATTTTTGTTGTTTTTAAAGACTATTCCCATTGTAGTATAGCTTTTCCCATTTTGGGACGATTCAGCTTATTCTATTTAAGCAGAAATATGGCTATTATGCCGTTTATTAAAGATCTTTAATTGGATCCGTTCTAACCTTGTCATTTGTTTTCTAAAGTCAATGACAAACAAGAATATTAAAAACTGATAGAACAATATGGTATAATTGGCCTCACCAAAAATACCAAACTCTGTAAACGAGTTAATAATAATTGGAATAAAAACAGCAATGAAAAAGCGGTTATAAAAATGAAAACGGGACTTTACAAAATTTCTAATCGTTTGGACGAGTTGCCAAAAAACAATAAAAAATCCTACGAAACCAAGATTCATGAGTGCTTGCATAAAGGTATTATGTGTCATGGCACCTGGATAGGTATTGAGTCCCTGAAAATGATCTGTATAATTAATCCTCATAAAACCATATCCGAAAAATGGTTCCTTCACAATACCCTCCTGTAAGAGTGCTGTCCAAAATGGCAACCTTCCCGTCATACTCATGACTTCTTCCACCCCACCGGATGCCTTAAAAACAACATATTTAAGTATAAATGGCGTGGCAATACCTACCAGAAGAAACATGGCTATCTTAAGTTTCTTATTTTTTGACATTAAAACCAAAATGCCCATAATAAGTATGAAACCAATGGCTGATGAACGTGATGATGTCATGGCTAAGACTAAAATGGCCGTCACTAACATTAAAATGGGCCCTATTTTTCGTTTGGATGATTGAAATAAGAGATAGGTCAAAGCGGCTCCCATACTAGACAGCATACCAAGTTCATTCGGGTTCATAATCCATCCCCCTAGTCGCCTTTCTTCTCCACCTCTCATCTCTCTATAAAAAGTATCTGGTTCAATCCATGCACCTAGTAGAAAAATAATCATAAATGGAAACGTGGCCCATGCAAATACTTTTACCAAATCAATGCGATAATCAGGAAAATACTGATTGACCATCATGACCACTTTCATGTACATAAAAACGAATACAACTGAATCAAACGTCATAGACCATTGTAAAACAGAATAGCTTGGTTTGGTAGACCAGGCGAAGGACAGGAATCCCAAAAACAGGTAAACAAGATATAAAATGGGGGCCAAAATATGTTGATACGAAAAGGCTGGAACACATCCTAATCGCTTCATCTTCCTATAAATCATGAAAATGGTAATGGTCATTCCAAATCTGGAAATAGTCTTAAACACCTGATTGACGGCGCGTTCTTCTACAATAGAAAAATACCCTCCAATTTTTATAAATAGAATCACGATCAATAAAAATTGAATCTGTTTAATTAGCCTTGGTGTTTTATTATGCTTCATAATTACTAATGTGTGCTTTAGCAATGGTTTCCCAAGAAAACTCTACCTTAAGCATCTGTCTAATTCGTCGTTGGTAATTCAGAAAATTAGGCGTTCTGAATTCATCTTGCGCTATCCTCATCATTTTCGAAATATCTGCTGAAGTATTCTGCTCAAGCACCCATCCCGATTGGTACCTTGTGATGTATTCACCCATATTAGTTGCTTCACTAATAATGGATGGAATGCCATAATCTGCGGCTTCGAGTACAACCCCCGGTAAACCTTCATTCCGGGATGTCAGGCAAAATACATCTATGGTTTTCAATACCGCTGCTTTCGCATCACCAAACAAACTTCCTTTAAAGTCAATAGCATTATTAATGCCTAAATTTTGTGCCATTTCTTTAAGCTTTGGTAACGCAGGGCCGTCTCCAATAATGCATAAAGTCCCATTACCATTGAGTTTATCTAAGTATATTTTAAAGCCTTTCAGTAATAAATCCAGCCCTTTGGTATGAATATCAATACGACCCATAAAACCAAAAATGGGAGCATTTGTTTTATTTTGGGAATGATGTTGTTCATTTAGATCGGAAAACGGTTGTCCGTTTGGGATCAATACATTGGATTTTTGTCCAAATATCTTTAGCCCATTAATTACCTCACTTTGCCCAATAAAATGTAGGCTTTTCGCATTTTTTACTATGTATTTATCAAAAGACGCCAGAAATACTTTCTTTTTTAAGGCGCTTCGTTTTAAGGCCAATTCATTATAGGCGCCATGTGGTGTAAAGACATATTGAAACCCAGCTTTAACTAAAGATTTTGCAACAAAATAAAATTGAGGAATGAATCCACCATGGATATGAAACACCGTATTTTTGTCGATTTTTTTCAATTTTGCTTTTATGGCATGATTGGTTCTAAACCGGCCTTCATCCAGGAATAATTCAGTGAAATAATTCCGTTTTGGGTAATTATGCTTTAAAGAACGGGTAATGCCCCAAAGAGATACATCATACCCCAATTTGGTTTGATAAGTAGCTAATTCATTAACGACTTTATTTACCCCATTCATCTTGTTGGGGTTGGCTTTTCCAAGTACAATATGTATTATTTTAACATCCATTTGATATCTGATTTTAAGGCCATAAGATAAATGGCATTAGTAATGATTTGAGAGACAATTAACCCTAACAATACACCTAAAATATTGAGGTTTTCTACCATTAATTTGGCCAGCAATAAGCTGAAAACTGACGTAGCTATGTAGCTGATAAATATAATTTTGTTCTGTTCTAATGTCCGAATAATGAACCGCAAGAATGTGCCAACAAAAACGAAAACATAAAGCAAACAAAATGCATAGAGCACATATTGATATTCTACATATTCAGGACCATATAATTGCGCAATGATGGTTTTACTTAACAGCACAATGGCCGCTAGTAAAATGACGACCGGGATAATGGCTTGTCTGACTTTCAATCTAATAAATTGAAACATTTGAACCTTCCCTTTTTTCTGAAGGATTTCGGATAACTGAAGTGGGATGGTATTTTCAAAGGCCAGAAAAAGAATGTGTAAAACACCTACAATGTTTTGAGACATTCTGATGACTCCAGCTATTGTTGGACCTAAAATGCCGGCAGAGACTGCTACGAAAAAATTCCCCGACAACCATTGTAGCAGACTCGTGCCGACTAAGTATTTTGAAAAATGCCAGTGTGATACGATCGTTTGGCGACATAAAAAACTAGTCCTTACCTTACCGAGTACGATACCAATTAACGCACCTATTAATAGTGTTCCTGACAAGCTCAAAAAAACAGTGGTCAAATTCAGCATGTTTAACTGATATATCGCATACAAAACGATTGGCTGTAAGCCATATCCAATGATATCGATTGTCAAAGACAGGTTTGGCAATTTCATACTGAAAAACAACCTTCTCAAAAAATCGTGTAGCGTATAAATGGAAGATACCAGGGCGACCATAAAGTCTGCATTTTGAAATTGATACTCTGGAAAACAATTGACGATTACATTTGTGAGACCATAAACGGATACAAATACAATTCCTGAAAAGATCAATTGTAATCCAAACAGCTGCTGGACGTATTGTTTTTGAACAGGGTGTTTAGGAAATAAGGTGTACAACGGAGAAATAATAAACGCCTGTTGAATGCTGCTCACGAAAAAAATGATCATCCATAGAAAAGCAAACACCCCATATTGATCTAATCCTAATAAATTGGCCAGTAAAATACCAAGTAGGAAATTCACTCCGCTAACGATACCTTGATCAATAAACACTGAGAGTTTATGAAACGATATGTTTTTAATCCAGTTCATTTTAGTTCAAATAGGTTTGGTAGTAGTACTTTATCCGATTGATTAATCCTTTTGGTTTACTATTTTTCTGAAAGCGAGATCCCACAAAACTTCCGGTATAATTAGTCGCCACATGCGCGTCGTTAAGTACAAGATGCAAATTATGTATACGGTATTCATCCATTAAAATCTCTGCATAAGGAGCATAGCTATGGCCGGTATAATTAGCGCGGATTAGATATAAGGATACATCTGATTGCTTCATAATTTCAATGCCTGTAATATCTTTAGCCGCAGAAACAGAATCTATGACCACAAAATCAAAGTTGGTTTTTAGTTGATTTAAAACATCATCCTGAAGGGTTTGCATAGCGTAATTCACTACTTTTTTATCAACTGATTCAGGTATGGACACTTCCGTTGAATAGGGCGCTTCAGAATGGATACTTAAATGACAAACTGTATAACCCATATTCACCAGTGATGAAGACAAATACTTTGAAACATAGGTTTTACCTTCTCCACCAAGCGTAGAATTAATAGAAATGGCTTGATTTTTATGAACCAGGTCTTTTAAAATGAGTGCCTTGGCTAACTGTGTGAAATCGTAACCCGTGTTTTGTTTCCTAATCACATTTAAGACTGGTAATGATGTCAACTTTTCAATATCGTCACGGGTCATAATTTTTGCCTTGGCGAACCGTCTGATATAAATAAAACCAATTCCAATGATGAGCCCAACGAGTCCCATTAAAAACGTAATTAAGACTTTATTTGGCGAAACAGGGTGCGTAGGAACTTCTGCCTTTTGAATAATTCGGTGAAATGAAATCATGGCGCTTGAGGCTATGTTGGCTTCAATTCTTTTTTGAGATAAAAAATTATATACCTCTTCCTGAAGTTGGAATTCACGTTCAAGGATCTGATGATTTTTTTCGCGTGTTGGGAGGTTTTCAAACATCCGAGATGACTCTTGAACCTGCAACTCTAGTGAGTTTCTTTGTACTTCAATGTCAATTAAATTTTGCTTTATGGCTTGTCTCAGGTATTTTTTAACTTCCAGAATTTTGGCTTCTACTAATTTTACGTTTTCACTATCCTCTTTATATTTTGATAAGGTTTCGTACCTTTCTTCCTGCAGGTTTTTATATTTTTTGACCAGTTCTGTCATTAATAAATCGCCAAATCCAAACTTAACTGCACTTATGTCCAGATCTTTGTCTTCGCTTATGGCCTCTAATGCCTGTTGCATTGATAACGCTGTTGTTTCCAGATTGATCAATTGAACATTCAGTTTAGAAATTTCTCTTAATCCGGTTTCTGTTTCTTGTGTGGTATTGACCACATTGTTGGTTTTTTTGAAACTTTCCAGATCGCGTTCGGCCCGATTTAATTTTTGGCTAACCTCATCCAGTTTTTCATCTATGAAATTAACAGCCTGGTTCGCCGCATTAGACTTGGTGACTACATAATCGTTTAAGTATGCTCGACATAGTGTATTGGTAAAATCTGCTGCTTTTTGCGCATGTTCTTCTTTGAAAACAACGCGCAGTACGGCAATCTCTTTATCAACGGCTTTAACATCTAACCTTTCGGATAAATAATTGATCAGTGCCACTTTCGTATAAAACTTCACTTCATAGTCACCTATTAAATCAATCGTTCTTTTGGCCAAAAGTTCTGTATTCTTTTCAATTGTAACCTGACCACCATCCACTACTAAAGATGTACCAAATACTCCTGATACTTTTCTACCATTTTTCGGATCTCCAATGATTAATTCCAAATCGGATTCAGAAAGTACGTGAATTGTAAAACATTCTTCATATAAAGCTTCATTCGTAAAAGCATAAGAGACTAGCAAGGGCGAATCATTATACAACATGGTATTTTTAAATTTTCCCTTTCTATAAATGACCACATCCAATTGAATGCTGTCCAATGCTTTTTCAATCAATAATGGTGATTTCAAAACTTCTACTTCGGCTGTAATTTTATTTTCAGTGCTAAAGAGGTCAAAGTCACTGTATAAATTATTGTTACTCATCCCATACTTTTGATCATCTAATTTGATTTTAGCCATGGTTTGATACACATTTGGTGTATAGTTGATGATTTTTTTGGCCGCGAATAAAAAACCTAGAAAGACCAGTACGATTATCGGTAGTCCCTTAAATAAGGGCAGCAATTGTTGTTTTAAATGTTGAAAGCCTTTCATGACGTTTATTTTAAAATGGATGAGAATACGGCAACTGATGTCAAAACCGTTGCAAATGGAATCAATATTGGTGAGTTTTCAGCCAATGGCTTAACCCACTTAGACGGTACATAAATGATGTCGTCTGGTTGAACAACAATGCGATAAGCTTTGTCAGAAGATAATTGAGCCAGGTTGACTCTATAATTGGTGTCGTTTCTGATTAACTGGATCTTTTTGGGATTAGCGAATTGATCTAACCCCTGCGCTTTCGCAATGATTTCTGTTATGGTATAGACTTCCTGATCCAAAGTATAAGTACCCGGACGAACGACGTCGCCAAGTATAGAAATTTCTTTATTTAGCACCTTGACAACTACAATAGGGTTCAAAAGAAATTTTCCATATAATTTGGCAAGCATGTCGGCTGCTTCGGGACAGGTTAAGCCTTTAATGAGCACACGGCCTAATTTCGGCATGACCACATATCCGTCGGCATCAACAAGTATCCACTTTCCGAAGGACTCGTTTGAATTATAAATATTAAATACGGAACCGAAACTTAAATCATTATTATCCCAAACACTGACGCTTATTTTATCATCAGACTTTATGGGTTGATGAAGCGCCGTATCTGCAGTAATCAAATTAGCTAAGTCTCCTTTTTGGCTCGTTCTGAATATCTGATTAGATGAACAAGACATCATCAACATCAACGAACCAATACATAATAGGGTAAGGTAGGTAGGTTTCATAGTAAGGCGTATAAAATGAATGATGTAAAAAGAAGGATCGTTGTTGTTAAAATGGCCACCTTCTTAAACGTTTTCAACGTCGTGTTTTTTTTGATCATCTGATTGGTAGTCTGAATGCGTTCCAAAAGATGCGTTAATTTGTTTAAGCTGGCTTCATTCTTTTCCAGGTAGTCGTATGCGCCATATTTTAAAGAATTGATGGCCACCGACATTTCTTCCTGTCCGCTCAAGAAAATGACATGAATATTTGGATTTACACTTTTCACTTTCCTTAGTAAATCAATCCCGTTTAGCTTATCGATATTGAAATCCATGATTACAACATCAGGCATTTCTAGCAATCGATTCATAAAAGCCTGAGAAGAGCCAATTAAGATTGAATTGGCATACCCTTCATTAGTAATCTTAGATTTTACTAATTCTCCAAAAAAAGGATCATCTTCTACGATAAAAATTTTTAAACTGTAATTTTTCATTGTCTTCATTTTTATTAATAATTTATTTATGCTGCTACAGATTTTGAAATAGCATCAATAAATGACTGATTGAAATGATGATAATAAATGTTATCGTCAGCATGTTGATGAATGCTTCTAATCGACATAAATCTCGGAGACAAACAAATGATGGTTTGATCAAAACCTGTCCTTCTGAGTAAAACAACCTGATCATTCAACCATGAATGGTCTTCAACATTCATGAAGTAATCATCAACGATAATCGTACTTGGTGCATATTTTATAGCCTCATTAACTGTATTGACCTTTAAGATTGGTCGGTTAACTGAAGAAAGCTTAGCGTTCCAAAATGCTACCGTTTTTTTGTTGTGGGAAATGATAATAATTGATGACATAATAATTTGTTTGCCATTAAGGGTATACAAATCATGCCATCACAAAAAAACGTTGTAAATCAGTTGCTTATGTATTCGAATATTTGTGAGCAGTGTTAAAAAGGGAAAGATATTCCCATTATGGGACACTTTATGATGATTTTAGTGCTTCCACTAGTAGTCGAATATTCTTAATGAAGTTAAGTGCTTGATTCAAATCAGGGTCTGAACCGGTTTCAATACTTCTCACCTCATCTTGCAAAGCTCGAACGGCTAAGTAATCAATTGAAGGCTTTATTCTGTGCGCTATTTTACGCGCTTCATTCCAATTTCCATCTTCAACGGCCTGCTTCATATCGTCGAGTTGAGGAGGTGTATCTTTAACGAATAACTGTATCATTTTTGTCATGAATGATGTATCATTATTAGTGGTTTCTCGTAATTTTGTTAAGTCCACCAGATTTTTACCCTCATTCTCCTCTACTGTTTCACTTTCTGCAGCAGGTATTGATTCTTTAGGTGATATCTGTTTTACACCATATTTGATAAGCAACGCTAATAGGTCCGCTTGTTGAAATGGTTTGCTGATGTAATCGTTCATGCCGGCTGCCAAACAGGCTTCATTGTCTCCCTTAATAGCATTGGCCGTTAACGCAATGATGGGTGTTTTAATCTTAAGGTCATTTCGAATTATTTTTGTGGCACTGATACCATCCAGAACCGGCATTCTCACATCCATTAAAATAATATCGTACGTATTTTTTTCAAGTGTACTAATGGCTTCTCTTCCGTTTACAGCCACCTCAACAATGCACTCCCAGCCTTCTAATATAGTAAGCGCCATGAAGCGATTAATGTCATTGTCTTCAACTAAAAGCACTTTAAGTTCTCTGACCTCTGTCTCGTCGGTTGTGTTATTTATTTCTTGTTTTTGAACTGGAGAAGTTGTTTCACAGGCAATGGTAAAGCTAAACCTAGAGCCAATCCCTTTTTCACTATGTGCTATGAGCTGACCTCCCATCATTTCAACCAATTGTTTGGAGATGGCCAGACCTAAACCTGTCCCACCATAGTGTCGCGTCGTGCTCTCCTCGGCCTGAATAAAGCTTTCAAAAATGGTTTCTAATTTATCTTTATTAATCCCTATTCCGGTATCAGAAACTTCAAATAATAGATTGTGGGTAACAGAATCGGAATTGACAACTTTACAAACCACATCAATGCTTCCGGCTTCCGTGAATTTAACCGCGTTGCTCAATAAATTAAGCATGACCTGGTTTAATCGTGTAGGGTCGAACAGATAGGTGCCCAGTTTTTCATCCAGGTGCTGATTGATCTGCAATCCCTTTTCTTCTGCTTTTAATTCAACGGTTTTAATGCTAGTTTCTAATAGATGCCTCAGATCACTTGGCACTTTGTCTAAGCGTAACTTTCCGGATTCGATTTTAGAAAAGTCTAAAATATCATTAATGATAATTAACAGATTATCGGCCGAAGTGCCAATGGCATCAACATACTTTCTTTGCTTGTCTTTTAGTTCTGATTTCTTCAAAAGTTCGCTCATACCGATTATGGCGTTCATAGGTGTTCGAATTTCATGGCTCATGTTAGCCATGAATAACTCTTTCGACCGAACTGAGTTTTCCGCCAATATCTTGGCCTCTTCTAATTTTTCCTCTACAGCCTTTCGCTCCGAAATATCGAGATGAATCCCAACGGTTCCTGCTAAATTTCCTTCTTGGTCGTAATAGGGTGCGCCACTAATAATGACCCATGTATAAGATCCATCTTTTCTTTTTAATTGTACTTCATATACGCCTGGGTCTCCATTTCGCCTTCGTTCTTCTTGCTCTTTCATTTGCGCTAAAAAGCGTTCATGGAGTAACGTGGTGGCCGCCTCCAACCCAATTAATTCGTCACGATTATAACCACTTAAATCACAAAATTTTGGATAGGCATTGGTAATGAACCCGTTTACGTCAACCTCTAACAGACCCAGCTCCATGTTTTCCATGATATTACGGTATTTTTCCTCACTTCGCTTCAATTCATCTTTAATGAGTTTCCGTTCTGTGATATCGCGAGACATGGCAATGTACTCAATGTCTCCATTCGGCATTTCATGCGTATCGGTGGTTTGTCCTAACCAAATCGTTTTTTTGTTCTTAGCCACTACCGGAAATTCAAAATAAGCCGATTGAATCTTACCCACCAGCTGGTTATGAATAAGTCCCATTAAGCCCGCTTTATAATCGGCCCTTACAAAGTTTAAGAAACTATTCCCTACCACCTCATCTTCAGGATACCCAATTGCATGAATGGCTGTTGGATTCATATAAGTGATAATGCCTTTGTCGGAAATTCTATAGATAAAATCTGTTACATTTTCAACCAGCTCTTTGTACCTACGTTCATTTTGCTTTTTTTCTGCTTCAATTCTCTTTTTCTCCGTAATGTCAATGATAACCACAAGCCTGGCTTCCTTATTCTGATAATCAATGGTAATACCATTAATCTCTACATCAATACAATCCTTCGATTTGACATAGTGCTTCCATTCTTTGATCGTATGTGATTCATTTTCAATATCCTTGACATGCTGCACCACCGTTTTAACATCATCTTTATGATGCAAATCCGTAATTTTCATTTGAATAAACTCTCCTCTGCTATACCCATACTTTTTAATGGCCGTTTCATTAACCCCTAAAATCACAAAGCTCTTGGGGTCATACACCATCATGGGAAACGGATGTTTTTCGAACATGATAAAGAGGTTGTTTTCACTCTGTCTGATTTCCTCTGTTCTTCGTTCGACTTCTTCTTCTAACGAATTAACCAATTTTTGGAGTTTCAAGTTACTTTCATACAACTCAAGACTTTTTTCCTCCAAGATTTTCTCGGCTTCTAAACGGGCATTTTTTTCCCGTTCCAGTTTTCGTAAAAGAATCTCGAGATCCACTTTAAGTTGTTTTAGTAATGATGAATTCGACCTTATCGGCTTCCAGATTTGTCATTTTAATATCAACCGCCTCATTATAATAACGCATACAACCTTTAATCAGACCGTACGCAAAATCACTCATTTTTCGTTCCGACCGGTATATCATTACCATTTTTGAGTCCGTTTTTTCGACGGTTGTAAATTCCGGTAGCTGGGCATCAGGGTAGAGCTTTAAGACTTCTTTATGGATATGTTGATCGATAGAATCTAAAAAGTCAAAAGCACTTAATTGAGATTTAAAAAACTGACTATATAATACTTGAAATCGGGTAAACAAATGCTCTCCATATACCTGGTACAAGGCAGGCACATCAATGCCGGTACTTTTGCTCAAGGCATTTACCAATGATACCATTTCGGAATGAGGATAAGTTCCCACTCCAGTATAAGCGCCTTTATTCGGAAGGTTGGCTTCCTGAATGACATCATCCGCCACCTTTAATCCAAATTTATCTTCAATTAAATCTATCAATTCTGTAAAAACCAGTCCTTTCATTATTCTTCTTTTAACATTCTATATATAGTTGACTTACCAATATCCAATACCTTCGCTACTTTTAATACATTTTGATTGTATTTATCTAAATAGTAATGCAGTATTTTGTTATTGTAGGCTCTTAAAGTCATTTCTTCTTTCATCAAATCACCATCTGGATTTGGATGTGTTATCTGAACATGTTCTGCCTTAATCTCCTGATAATCAGATAAAACCATGGCTAAATCAAGCATGGCTTTCAGCTCTCTTATATTACCAGGATAACGATAATTTAGCAGCTTATTGATGGCCGTTTCGTGAAGGGTTTTAACCCCGAATTTGTTTTCTTTAGCAAATTGTTTTATGAAATGCTTGGCCAATAAAATGATGTCTTCTCGTCGGTCTCTTAACGGTGGAAGAGGAATAGACAAACCAATTAATCGATAGTATAAATCCTCTCTGAAATTGCCTTTTTGAACCTCCTCCAACAAGTTCTTATGGGTTGCACAAATAATCCTGCATTCCACCTTTATGGTTGTTTCACCTCCAACGCGTGTCAACTCACGCTCCTGCAAAACCCTTAATAATTTGGCCTGCATAAACGTATCCATTTCTGCTAATTCATCCAGGAACAAGGTCCCCTTTTTGGCCTGTTCAAACTTTCCAATTCGCCTGGTGATGGCTCCTGTAAATGCCCCTTTTTCATGTCCGAATAATTCGCTTTCTATTAAATCGGCCGGAATCGCGGACACATTAATGGCGACAAACGGTAATTTACTTCTATCTGAATTATAATGAATGGCTTTAGCCACCACTTCTTTACCGGTTCCGGTTTCTCCGGTTATAGAAATATTGATATTACTCAATGTTGCTTTCTCAATCAGCTTAAAAACGGCCTTTAGTTGATTGCTACTCCCAACAATAGTTTTGGAAAAATCGTATTGTTTCACAATCTGATCCTTGAGCTCATCCACTTCTTGTCTTAAATTGGAATTGGCTTTAATATTGGCCACGGTTTTCCAAATCCGCTCCTTAGTTTCTTCATCCTTAACAATATAGTCATAAGCTCCCTCTTTTAAGAGGTTAATCGCGGTTTTAATATCTTCCTGACCGGATACAATGATGACTTCGGTATTCGGACTGTCTTGCTTTATTTTCTTTAAAAGCTCTTCTCCTTGACCATCCGGCAATGAATAGTCTAATGTGACAATATTCGGTTTTGCGGATAAAGCATTCAACAAATCTTTACCATTTTCAACAACGGTTACGTGGTATTCATCATTAAGCGATAAATGGTACTTTAACAATTCAGCATACCATGTATCGTCTTCTGCTACTAATATCTTAAAAGGCTCCATCTACTTAATTATGTGATGAATATACGTAATTAAACTGAATTGAGAATGATCCTGATTGCGAAAAAAAAATCGATTTATAAAAAAGACAATAAACGTTAGTGACAGCAATATTTTGATTTTTAGACAGTAAGAATGATGTTGTTTGTTTTTTCTCGAATAAACGCAGAACCGACTTTTTAAAGTAAAGAAATAAATGTCAGTAAAGTCCATTCATTACTGCTTTAAATAACTTTATAAATTCTATTGAGTATGTGCTTTACTTGAAGCTCTTTTAAAAATTTTGCTTTATAAATGTAAGTCTCATTAAATGATAAATTTAGGTCTGCGGGCAGACTTTTTGTCAAAACGAATTATGCAAGCATTATAAAATTTACACTACTTTTGTGGTGGTTATATAAATGCTGACAAGGGTAGACATAGAATCTGGGAGTATTGAATTATTAGAAAAAAACACGCTTCTTCTTACTTATAAGAATAATTATTATGTTGGAATTGAAGATGCTTTTCAGATTAAAGATGCGTTTGAAACGCTTTGTCCAAAAGGAGATATATTTTGTATTGTGAATCTTAGACGACAGTTCTTAAACATATCATCTGAAGCTCAGCATTTCTTAGCAAAAACATCACCTGTACTCCCCAGAGTAAAGGGAACTGCATTTGTTCTGAATAATTTGCCCTCTAGGCTAATCATTAGATTTTTTGTTAACCAGTCGATATACCCTACAAAAGTTTTTAAGGATATAGAAGGAGCTAAAGAATGGCTTAAATCACTTGGGGCTTCTATAACTAATTGATAATAAAAGTGACCTGTTAAAAAAAAGGCCACTTTTATTGCTAAACTACTTTAATTGTATTTGAGAGTCAGTTGATTTAATATTCTGTGACTTATCTTTCATAGTTACAATGATATCCGTTTCACCTGGAACAATTATCTGATCAATAAACAATTCTTCTTCATAATGCCATTTTTTTTGATTAATGTCATTGATCTCTTTGTGATAATTGAGGCCCTCTATATCAATCGTTATGGAATATAACATCTGACTATTAAAAGCATCTATTTCCATAGTGAAAGTATCACCTATCTCTAAAGGGCTTTTACCATTTTCAACCTCAGTTGTAATCGATAATAATTGCTTGCCATTTTTCATACAACTGATACCACTCAATAGAACTGCAGACATTACCACCAATACTTTAATTCTTGTTTTCATTTTTATTGTTTTAAATATTAATTGGTTTCAAATCTAAGCCTAAAACCATGATGGATCGCCCCAAAGAATTAATTGGCACTACAACAGATGTGATTTGTTACATTGAAAAACAAAACTTAGCTCTCTTCGGTTCTATTATCTTTTTTCGATTGAATTTTCGAACGTATATACTGTGTGGGAGAATACCCCGTTTCCTTTTTAAAAATTCTGTTGAACGTTGTTTTGGAATTAAAACCAGAATCGTAAGCCAATGATAAAAGTGTAAATTTTAGATGATCATTAGTAGCTAACCTTCTCTTTACCTCTTCAACACGGTACTTATTAATTAGATCATAGAATGATGTATTTAAATGATGATTAATTAATGCAGACAGTTTTTTATCAGATATGTTCATCCTAATAGCTAAACTTAGTAAGGTTAAATCAGGATCTAAAAATACATGATCTCTCTCCAAAATCAAGTATAACTTTTCTTCGAGCATTGCAATTTCAGTACGACTTACATTTGAAAGATGATGATTCGCCTCTTTGCTTGCCATAAAGTCTGTTTTTGGTTCTAGTATTTCTATGGGTAATATAATTTTGGATTGAGTCATTCCAAAATAAGCGAGGTATCCAACTAATAAAACAAGTGATATGGTCGTAAATATTGAAAAATCAAATTCGTTATTACTAATTAATGAGAAGATAGCGCCAATACTATTAATAGAAATTACTAATGCAATACCGAGATTTAAAAATTTAATCCAATTTAAATCAATGGCCTCATGATTAGAGTAAACTTTTCGTGATTTTGCTTGGTAACGATTCAAAGTGTACTGTGCTACTAAACAATATACTAGTAAATATATTCCTTGAAGTTGAAGGATATATTCATTTTCATCTAAGAACTTTAAGTAATCAAACTGATAAACTCCTCTGAGGTTGGAAACAAAGTTAGGAACAGTAATGAGGAAAAAGTATAAGAAAAAATGAATTAGGTGGGGTTTAATTTTCAACCATACTTTTTCTTTTGGGTAATAAATTGCATATATATGTGCCAGCAGTAATGGACCAAGTAAAAAACCAATTGGATCTGTTATTAAAGCAGCAATATGAGCTATAAGAAAGTTATTATGGAACTCACAATACCCCTCTATAGGTACAAAAAATAACAGTGAAAAGATTAATAAAACAATCGTTTGATTTGTAGTCCTCTGTTTTCTAAAAAATAATAGCATTATAAATGCTATGATCAATATACCTGCTACCAATAAAAAATCGACGAGTAAATTCATTGCTTAGGTAGAAATAAATTACATTATTATTGCGCCAGTGAAACCGCCTTCCTTATTTCTTGAGCCGCTAATTTACCGCTAATAATTGCTGGTGGCATTCCAGGTCCTGGAACAGTTAACTGGCCGGAATATACCATGTTTTTGAGTTTTTTATTATTCAGCTTTGGTTTTAAAAAAGCGGTCTGATTTAACGTGTTTGCCAACCCATATGCATTCCCTTTATAAGAATGATAATCTGCTTCAAAATCCTTGATACAATAACTCCTTTTATATAGAATTGATGAACGAATCTCTGTTTTCATTCTGGCCTCCAACCTATCAAGAATAATATTAAAATACTTTTCTCTTAATGCTTCTGTATCCTCAATCCCTGCCGCAAGTGGCATCAATATAAAAATATTCTCCTTCCCTTCGGGTGCAACGGAACGATCTGTTTTGGATGGCACACATGCATAAAAAAGAGGTTTACTCGGCCATTTTGGATCGTTGTATATTTCATGGGCATGAACATCTAAGCTTTCATCAAAAAATAAATTATGATGTTCTAGTCCATCAATTTTCTTATCTACTCCTAAATAATAGATTAATGATGATGGTGCAAAAACCCGCTTATCCCAATATGCTTTATCATAATTTTTAAAGGCATCTGGTAATAATGTTTCCATGTGCGCATAATCCCCAGCCGCAACAAGCCCATCCAAATCAACCTTTTCTCCGCCTACCAATTCAACTCCATTAACTAAATTGTTACTTACCGATATTTTTTGAATCTCGGTAGCTTTTCTCACCTCAACCCCTGCTTCAACAATCAATTGTTCCATGCCTAGAACCACCTTATGCATTCCACCCTGGGGATACCAAGTTCCTAACATTAATCCGGCATAATTCATCAAAGAATATAGTGCGGGTGTGTTTTGTGGTGCTGACCCTAAAAATAGCACTGGAAATTCCATTAGCTGAATCAAATACTTATTCTTGAAATATTGACGAACATACTTGTCATACTTCGTTAGGAGAGTCAGCTTCATGGCACCTTTCAATACTTTAAGGCTAGCAAACTCAAGGATGCTCTTTGATGGTTTTTGAACAAAATCATTCATCCCAACGTCATATTTATATTCTGCGCGTTCCATGAATTTCTTGAACGCCTCTCCTGCTCCTTTCTCGTATGATTCAAATAAAGCAGGAAGATCATTCGGATTAGCTGGAACATCCATTTTTATTTTATCATAAAAAATTGAAAATGAAGGATTCAATTTTTCCAACTTATAGTAGTCAGCTGATGAATGCCCAAAATCATTGAAAAAAGATTCAAATACTTCTGGCATCCAATACCACGAAGGTCCCATATCAAATGTAAACCCTTCCGCATCATATTGTCTATTTCTACCACCTATTTTGTTGTTTTTTTCAAATAGCACTACATTGTAGCCTGCTTTTTTTAAATAAGCAGCAGAAGATAAACCAGCAAAGCCGCCTCCAATTACTCCTATCTTTTTAGTCATTTTGTTTGGTTTTTGAATTTAGTTTGAAAAAAATCTCTAATTAGAATGATGCTTATGATTAAAGTAAAATTGTAAAACAAATCATCAACAGGAATAGATTTGATTCTTAGTCCCAAATTGTGAAGGTCATTATACCAGACAACAGGGGTTTCAGTAAAAGCACCTGTTAATGCTCCGTTAATGATCAAAAAAGGAATCATTACAACGATAAACGATCGCCAAATGTTAGAAATATATGACGTATCCTTTTTCAATAAAACCACACCAGTAATTGTACTTAATGCCATAGCCGAAAACGTATAGTAATGATTATAATAAATAATGGCTAGAACCAGTGAGGTGCAAATCCAGATATAAGTTAGGTTTTTTGCCGTAGAAATATCAGTTTTAATGGGCCAATAAATGGTCAGTGTATTGTGGATAAAAACACATGCGTATGGTACAACAATAAAAAATAAAACTTCCTCTATTGGTAAATTTATGATATTGAATCCAAGCAAATGTTCGCTATTAAATCCCCAGACACCTATTTTCGTGAACCAAATATCCCAGACAATAAAAAAAAGACCAACAAGAGCTATAGAAATAAACAAAGATTTAAACTGTTTGTAAAAGCTCACTTTTTTATCGAAACTTAGCACTAAAGGGAAAAAAATAGTTACGATAATTAACAGGATATATAATTTCATTTATTAAAAATTAGTTGTTTTTTTAAAGTATTTGAAAGGCACAATTAACATTCCGAAACAAGTTCCATCTTCCTTTCCTTGGTTTTTATGATGAACTTTATGCGCTTTACGAATTCCTCTGAAGTATCTTGAGTTAGTTCGTTTAAATAATTTTAATCGTTGATGAATAAAGATTTCATGAATAATGATGTAAACCAGACCATAGAGCGCAATACCTGCACCAATGGCAACCAAAAGCGGAAAACCATACATTAAACCAAGCATAATGCCTAGCCAACTTGGAATAGCAAAAATGAGGAAAAAAATGTCATTTTTTTGAAAATGATGGTCGGTTGGCTGATGATGATCTTTATGAAATTTCCACATAAAAGTATGCATAACATATTTATGCATAAAAAACGCCACGTATTCCATTATAAAAAAAGTCATGATTAATACGATTATTATCCAAAATACACTCATAATAAAATATTTAGAATGATAAAAAACAAGGCCTGTATCACAAAAATAATGTCAAAAACTGAATTTTTTGTATCGACTTTTCTCCATAAAATTTGGATAAATAAAGATACGAAAAACCAAGAAACGTAATTGGAGATGGGGATATTATTTTCCGCCCAATTCCAAAAGTTCAATTTGGTTGCAACAGGTTCCATAATAAAGTCAAAAACAACCATTATTAAAGAAGCAATGAGTGCTATTAAAAATGGGTTTTTTGTGATTTTTCCTGAAATATTTTTTGTTGCAATGCTCAAACCAGCCCAGAGCACACCAATTGTATAAGGTACTTCAAAAATTTTGAGCCCAAGAACACTTCCGTATTCGTATTCGCCAAACAAATAACCAGTATTAACACCTATTGCTTCTGCAGTAAGACCAATAATTGATGCGATTAATATTGGAATTATAATTGTTTTAAGTCTTGTTTCAAAAAATAATAACCCAATACCAAACGTTACACTAAGGTTAGCCCATGTTAGATGAATAATACTTTCACTTTTATAAATGCCAATGCCAATAAGTCCAACCAAATGAAAAATGACAATACAAATTATTGCAATTGGTTTTGCGTAACGATATTTTGAAATACTTTTCATCATATTAATTGATCGACAACAATTTTAGCACTATTTAAACACAATGGAATTCCCCCACCAGGATGAACAGTTCCTCCAACAAAATATAAATTTTTATATTGCTTCGAAAAATTAGGATGCCTTTTAAAACTGCTCAATGGAGAGTTAGATGCTGTTCCATATAATGCACCTTGCAATGACATGGTTCTAGTATCAATATCACTTGGTGTTAATTGCCTTTCAAAAACAATGTAATTTTTGATATTAGTTTTTAATCTTTCATTAATTATATTTAAAACAATATTTCGAATTTCGTTCACCTTCTCAATTTCCAGATTCAAATTAGCTGGTGTATTAATCATAACAAACCAATTTTCACATCCTTTAGGCGCATCTCCAGGTGCTTCCTTGGAAGAGATATTAATATAAACCGTAGGATCACTTGGCACTCGGTGCTGATCAAATATCTCATTAAATTCCTTACTATAGTTTCGAGAAAAAATAATATTATGTAAGCTCAATTCAGGGAATTCCTTATTAATTCCCCAATAAAAAACTAATCCTGAAGAGCTACGTTCCTTTTTGATTTCCGACTTAAATTGAACTGGATTATTCAGTAGTTTTTTATACACTAAAGCCACATCCATATTTGATACAAACAAATCTGCTTTAATTTCTTTATCATTTACTTTGACAGAACGTATTCGTCTTCCGGCTTCTATTAATTTTTCAACTTGCTTTCCTTTTTGAATATCAACGTCTAGTTCAAGAGCCAACTTTTCTAAGGCATTGATAATACCATACATCCCTCCTTCTGGGAAAAAAGTACCAATGTTATGCTCAAGGTGAGGGATCATGGACATCATAGCTGGTGTTTTATAGGGAGAAGAGCCATTATAGGTAGCGTATCTATCAAATAATTGAATCCACTTATCTTCTTTAAACCTTTTACTATTTTTATGATGTAATGATTTTAAATTTTGTGGATTTAAAAGTTGAGGAAGCGCCCTTAGGGCCTGCTTAGAAAAATAAGTGCTAAATTTATGTAAGCTATTTTCTATAAACAATTTCCCTGCTGCGTCGTACATTTTTTTTGATTCCTTCAGATATGATAAAACATCTTCAGCGGGAAGATTTAACTTATGCTCAGCTTCTTTTTTAAATTCCTCCTTTTTTTGATAAAAAATAAATGAAGTAGCATCCGGGAAAAAATAAGTACAGGATTTATTTAATTTCTTATACAAAAGATAATCCTTCAATTCTCTATTGGCGGCTTTGAATAAATCCTCAAAATATTCTGGCATTGTAAAAAGACTCGGCCCCATATCAAAGCGGTAGCCCTTCTCTGAAAACTCAGCTAATTTTCCACCCAATGAAGTATTTTTTTCATATAACACAACATCCCAATTTTTAGCTGCTAAACGAATTGCCGTTGCTAATCCACCAATCCCGCCACCTATTATTATTGCCTTACTCATTTATTCAAATGTGTTTTATACAAAGCTAGAATTTTTTCACGCGCTAGTTTATGATCTACAATGGGCTCAGGGTAATCTTTTGTCCCATATTCTGGAACCCATTTTTTGATATACTTGAATTGTGGATCAAATTTTTGTTGTTGAGAAGTTGGATTAAAAACTCTGAAGTACGGAGCTGCATCTGTTCCAGTTCCAGCTGCCCATTGCCAATTCCCGACATTTGAAGCCAATTCAAAATCTAGAAGTTTTTTGGCAAAATAAGCTTCTCCCAATCGCCAATCAATACATAAGTCTTTCACTAAAAAAGAGGCCGTAATCATTCTTACTCTATTATGCATCATTCCAGTTTCATTCAATTGCCGCATACCTGCGTCCACTATTGGAAAACCAGTTTTACCCTGACTCCATGCATTAAAAAAAAGGTTGTTTTTTTCCCATGGTATTCCACGATATGCATCTTTTAGCTCTTCAGTTGCGGAGTTTGGATAAAACCATAAAATAGTCATAAAAAATTCTCGCCAAATTAGTTCATTCAGAAAAACCTCAGACTTAGACTTAGCTAACTTTACCATTTTGCGGATGGATGTATTCCCAAAACGCAGATATACTCCTAAATTGCTTGTCGCTTCTTTAGCTGGGATATTTCTATTTTCATGGTAATTGAGCAGGGTATTGTCATCCAAATTTACAGAAGGTGCGACGCCTTTCACTTCGTCAAAACCAATAGAATTTAGTTTGAGCAAATCTTGCGTAACATCATTTAATAAGCTATCAGGTTTTAATGCATACTCTGGCAATCTTTCTAGTTTTGATTTCCATTTTTTTGAAAATGGGGTATATACTTTATAAGGTCTGCCATCAATATTAATATCATCTTTTTCAAAAATGACATGATCTTTGAAAGTCTGAAAGTCAATATTCTTTTTTTTAGCCCAATTCGCTATGAGTTGATCACGCTGTAACCCGTATGGTTCATAATCTCTATTGGTATATATCGCCTGTATTTTTTCCTTAGTGTCTAAAGAATTAAAAACCATGGCTGGTTTACCATGGAAAACTAATAAGTCGCTACCCAACGCTCTGTATTTCTTTTTAAGTTTTTTTAATGATAAATAAATAAAAGACACACGTTTATCATCCGGAGGCAATTCATTTAAAATATCAGCATCAAAAATAAAAATTGGCAATACATTATTGTATTTTTCTGTAATTTGAGCTAACCCATGGTTATCATCAATTCTTAAATCTCGTCTATGCCAAAAATATGAGATCATGGATAAAGCGTTAACACACCATTTAGAAGATATTGGATTGACCGATATTTTTTACTATTTTGAGCTGCAACAAGTATCTTTTTATCTACAGATAAATTTGCACGATAGCTTAACATGCTTGGGAGGTTGTACTGAACACTGTATCGGATTAATCTTAATTCCGGTTCTTTGGGATTAAGCGTAATTATCGCTTCCATTATTTTTTTTCCCGTATTAAAAGCAGCTAATTTTTGGTTTGGCCAATACAAGTACTTTGCCCTCATGAAATAATAGAGGGCTCGGTAACCAAAAGCTATTGGTTGGTGATGAGTTGCATCTTTAGTCAGTTGGTCAAGCTCTAAATAATACTTCTCATCTTTATCAACTAACTCAAACAGCTCCCTCATTCTTTTTACATCAAATGTACTTGACTCAGCGGAAAGCGTAAGTATTAAAAATACAATAATTAGAAGGGATTTCATAGTAAATTCAAAGAATGTCTGACATAGCTGCCTACTAACAACCCGTACTTTTTATTGTCTGGAATTCTAATTCTTTCACGCAGTATAGCATTAGCGTCCATGCTTCTAATTTTTTTGAATAGTCCAAAATAGTATACATATGCCATGTATACACCGAAGCGAGCCTTCTTGGGTAATTTTAAAATTCCTTCATATGCCAATGAAAAATCTTGAGCAATGTCCATTTCAATTAATTTTTTTTGATCATTATCAAAAGCATTAAAATCAACACCCGGAAAGTAAACACGCCCCAATTGCTCAAAGTCCTGCTTAAAATCTCTCAAAAAGTTGATTTTTTGAAAAGCGGATCCAAGTGCCCTTGCATATGGCTCTAATTCATCATATTTTTTATCATCTCCTTCTAAAAATACTTTTAGACACATTAATCCTACTACCTCAGCACTCCCATCAATATATTCATTATATAGCGACCTATCATATGTATAATCTGGATTCAAATCCATCTCCATACTGTGTAAAAACTGGTCAATAAGTTCTAGGGGAATATTGTTCTTTTTCACTGTTTTTTGGAACGTATTTAACACAGGGTTACAAGATATACCATCTTCGATACTTTGATAGGTATCTTTTTTAAAATCAGATAAAAGTTTAGCCTGGTCAAAACCTTCAAAGGTATCTACAATCTCATCTGCGATCCGAACAAATCCATATATAGAGTAGATATCCTGACGTAAATTTTTATTCAATAATCGTATGCCTAAGGAAAATGATGTTGAGTACTTTTTAGTCAATTGCTTACTAAATGAATCGGATAAATTATCGTATAAATGCTTCATGTTAATAATGATTAGTTGGTCAAATATAGTAAAAAAACATATTCTGTTTAACTTTTAACAAAATTTATTAAACAAAATTAGTTTGCCTTTGTCCAAGTTTTCGTATCATAAAACCAACCAAGGTATCCCCTTACCTTTAAATTTCCATTTTCAAGCCATAATTTGCACGTATAGGTTTCACCATTTTTTGGATCGTATATGCTCCCACCTTTCCATTCGCTATCATCAAAAATCAGATTAGTGATAATATCCATTCCAAGTATATTCTTGTTTTTTCTTGCTTTATCTGGATTTTTAGCATCCTTTACCGGTTGTCCATTTTCATCTTTAGAATCCTTAATCCAAACTACCCTTCCAAAATACTTCCCGCTTTTTCTATAGATTTCAATTTCAGCATCCTTTACTTCTGTGAGCCATGTGCCAAGAATAGCATCACATTTTCCTTGACCAATTACTAAAAAAGGTAATAGCCCGATTAAAAATAAAGTCAGTCTTTTGCGCATACTGTAATAATAAGGAAAACTTTTTAAACCTGGAGTGATTCCAATTGATCAAAAAAGGAGTAGCATTTCCAATATTAACCATTTTTTAACTCAGTTTCCTCATTTAGCCCCACTTAGACTTCAACTCAGTGCTATTAAAGTAAACTTCTTATGAAAAAAGTGATTGCAAAAAAAGAGCCACACTAGTGTGTGACTCTTTTCTGCTCCCCCTCTTGGGCTCGAACCAAGGACCCTCTGATTAACAGTCAGATGCTCTAACCAACTGAGCTAAGGAGGAGTTTTAGGTGTCTCTGTTTCCTAAAGCGAGTGCAAATATATGTAAAAGAAAAATTAATGCAAAAAAAAACAAATTTATTTTTAGCTTATTTTCTATCGCAGTAAAATATATTGATTGTTAGAACAAATCGTTTTCAATTTCATCAGCGTCATCATCATAATTAGCCTCTTCATCATCACAATCGTCATCTTTGCTACAATTACCTGGTCTTAAGATGTTGGTTTTTGAAACATTTAATCGAATTTCAGTTTTAATACTCTGGTCATCCTGCAGATAACCTTTTGGAAATGGTGTTCCGATCACTTCAACCAAAGTACCTGTCTTAAGAAATTCTAAAATCCGCAAATTTGCTCCCTCCCTTTTCCAAATTGTGCAGTTAATCCAAGTTGTTTTGGTGCGTTGCTCTCCTGTTCGCTTATCTTTCCAGTTCTTATTATGCGCCACAGGGAAATTAATGGCTATAACACCATTTTCCATGTTGCGTGTAACAGCATTTTTGCCAATATTTCCAATTAGTCTTGTTTCAAATACAGTTGCCATGATGTGCTAAATACCTCCGTTTGGTGACACTAAATTAAGCATTATTTTACAACCCGATAATATAAAGTGATTTAATAGTCTGTTTTTATTCAAAGTTAACAATAAACGCATCTTTATATCCTTTACTCTGAATCTCTTTTTGAGCCTTCTTCGCTAACTTCTTAGTTTCGAATGGACCAATAAAATACTTGTATTTATACATACTTGACGAGTTAATTTTGACTCGTTCAACCTTATAGTTAAGCCTTTTAAATTCTGGAATGTCTACTTTTAAAGGGTCTATTGATGACATTATTTGAACTTTAAATGAAGGTCCTGATACAACATCTGGAGAAAAGTCGATATTTGGGTGAGCAGATTTTAAAAAGGCCCTTGTAGCCCTAAAAATTGCAGAAGAGATAATCTCTTGACCATATTCACTATTTAAATAACTTGCCTCCGTTACTTGAGTTAAAAAACCGCATTCAATTAAAATGGTAGGCATTTTCGTGTATTTTAATATCTGTAGTGAATGACCAATATCAGCTCCTGTTTTAACACCTCTACTTTTTCTCCCTCCTCTTGTTTTAAATTGTTTTTCAATTTCAAGCGCCCATTTATAAGCTTCTTTCGAATCAAAATTGTGAATGTGTGTTTCTGTTCCAAAAATAGCAGTGTTATCACTTCCGTTGCAATGAATGCTCATCATATAGTCTACTCCTTTATCATTTGCCATTTTTACCCTGTCATCTAGGGTAGGGAAGACGTCTGTTGTTCTCGTATATAAAACGGATACGTTTGATAGATTATGTTCTAAATAATGTCCGATTTTTTTCGAAATAATTAAGTTTAAGCCCTTTTCATGAAGGTGAGATTTTGAAACAGATAGATGACCTGGGTCCTTGCCACCATGACCTGGATCAATTAAAATAGTTATTTCATTTTTAGCCCCTAAGGATATGAAGCTGGCAAAAAAGAAATAAATAATAACTCGAATTTTAGACATGTTTGCTCAATAAAAAGTAAAATTAACTAATTGATATATTACCCAACCTTAGCTCACAAATTTTATTCCAATCTGTTTTGTTTATAACATTCGTAAGTTAAAGTGCAACCTAAAACAAGTTCTATATATTTTAATTCAGAATCAGAAGAGTTTAGTCGTCAAAAACAAATATTTTAAAAAATACCTAATTTATCCTCTTTAAATCTGACTAAACCAATAATAAAGAATTTCCTTTTTAAATAAATAGTTCTTAGATTTACCCCTTTAAAGAAACTTTAAACAGATTCAATGAAAACAGTACAATTTAGAGAAGCGCTAAGAGAGGCAATGTCCGAAGAAATGAGAGCGGATAAAAGTGTATTTTTACTTGGTGAAGAAGTCGCTGAATACAATGGTGCTTATAAGGTTTCGCAAGGAATGCTTGATGAGTTTGGTGCTGAACGAGTCATTGATACACCCATTGCAGAGCTAGGGTTCGCAGGGATTGCAGTTGGTGCTGCTATGAATGGTTTAAGACCAATTGTTGAGTTTATGACTTGGAATTTTGCTATTCTGGCGGCTGATCAAATTATTAACAGTGCTGCAAAAATGTTGCAAATGTCTGGAGGTCAGGTTGGATGTCCTATTGTTTTTAGAGGTGGAAATGGAACTGCAGGACAGTTAGCTGCTACGCATTCTCAAAGTTTTGAATCTATGTATGCTCACTTTCCTGGATTGAAAGTGGTCACGCCATCAACCCCATATGATGCTAAGGGACTTTTAAAGGCTGCCATTAAAGATAATGACCCGGTTCTGGTTATGGAATCAGAAAAAATGTATGGTGATAAAGGAGAAATTCCAGAAGGAGAATATATTATACCAATAGGCGTTGCTGATATTAAAAGAAAAGGCAAGGATGTAACCATAGTATCTTTCGGGAAAATAATTAAAGAAGCACATAAGGCTGCAGAAGCACTTGAAGAAGAAGGAATATCTGCTGAAATTATTGACCTAAGGTCTCTTAGGCCTATTGATTACAACACTGTAGTTAATTCTGTTAAAAAGACCAATCGGTGTGTTATTGTGGAAGAATCTTGGCCAATTGCCTCTATTTCTGGTGAAATTGCCTATCATTTGCAGAATTATGCATTCGACTATTTAGATGCTCCCGTTAAAAGGGTAATGCAAAGTGATACGCCTTTCCCTTTTAGTCCACCATTAATGGAAGAAGCCTTGCCTAATGTAGCTAGAATCGTAGCTGCAGTAAAGGCTACAATGTACAAATAGAGTTGCTCCATAATATTCTAGTATGAAGTCGCGGCAATTATCATCTATATTTAAACACGACTCTGTACATAATCCGTCAATTCTAAGTTTATTGGAAAATACGACTATTGGCACAAATGGTGCAAAATATCGGCATTTGCATACAGCTCAAAAAATTAATGCATTACATAGCCCTCATTATTTTACCATTTACAGACATGAAAAAGCCATTGCAAATATCACTATTTGTGAACGTCCAATACTGTTCGGAGATGGTTATCTTGTTGAAACCTTTTACATTCGCTATTTTGCGTTTGACACTAATTTTCAAACAAAAAAACAAATTAAGAATAGAAATAAATCGACTATTTTCCAGACCTATATTTCTAATTTACTAACTACCTCAAACTTGGATATAGAATCACCAAAGTATGATCCGAAAATCTATTGGGCGATTGTAGACCCTGAGAATAACAGATCATTACAAATGAGTGAAAAATATGATTTTGAATGTATTACTCATATTAAAACAACGGCCTTTAGTCGTTTTACGTTAAGGCAAAAGAAAAATGTCAGTCTTGCTAAAAAAAAAGACCATCATGATATTTTCAATATGATTCGTCATTTTTACACAGGGTACAATGGTTTAACAGATATCCACCTATTTAATAATAACGATTATTTCGTTTTAAAAGAAAATGATGAAATAGTTGCTGGCATAAAAGCCAGTAAAGTAGAATGGCGCATAGAACGCTTACCTGGTATAATGGGTCAGTTTCTTGCTAGAATACTTCCTTATACGCCTTTTTTAAGACGTATCATTAATCCGAATAAATACCAATTTTTAGCAACTGAGGGTTTGTTTTGGAAAGAGGGTTATGCACATCAAATTTTACCATTGCTTGAAGGCGTTCTTTTTGAGCAAGGTTGCCACTCTATGTTATTGTGGACAGATGTAAAAAACGAAAAGGTTAATCGATTATTAAGTTCTATCAATTTGGGTCTACTTCAAAAAATAAAGGCAGATAATGAAGTGAATTTAATGGCAAAATTTAACAATGTATCAGACAAAACTAAAGAGACTTTCAAAAAGAGACCTCATTATATCTTAGGGTTTGACTGTACCTAGACCATGAATTCAGCTCCCGAAAACTTATCTTTTATTTCTTCAAGCGTATCTTTTACCTCATTCAGGTCGAATGAAGTGACCAGCTTAATGCGGTAATCTTTAAAATGAGGGATACCTTTAAAATAATTTGAATAATGACGTTTCATCTCATTAACTGCTAATATTTCGCCTTTCCAATCAACACTCATGTTAAGATGGGTTTGGGCTGCCTCTACCCTATCCGTTACTGAAGGAGGCGCTAAATGTTGTCCCGTTTTAATATAATGCTTGATCTCATTAAAAATCCATGGGTAACCTATACTTGCACGACCAATCATCACGCCATCAACACCATATTTTTTCTTGTACTCAACAGCTTTTTCAGGACTATCGATATCACCATTTCCAAAAATTGGAATATTAATTTTTGGATTATTTTTTACCTCAGCGATTAAACGCCAGTCTGCTTCCCCTTTATACATTTGTTTTCGTGTTCTACCGTGAATCGAAAGTGCTTCAATTCCAACATCCTGAAGTCTTTCTGCTACTTCAACAATGTATTTAGTATCATCATCCCACCCTAACCTAGTTTTAACTGTAACGGGTAAATGGGTCGACTTTACAATTTCAGCTGTCATTTGAACCATTTTAGGAATGTCTTGAAGAATTCCTGCTCCAGCACCCTTACATGCTACTTTTTTTACAGGACAGCCATAATTTATATCAATAATATCCGGATTAGTTTTTTCAACAATTTCTGTTGTTTTTCGCATGCTATCAATATCATATCCAAATATTTGAATTCCAATAGGCCTCTCGTATTCATAAATATCTAATTTCATGACCGATTTTGCAGCATCTCGAATTAACCCCTCACTAGAAATAAACTCAGTATACATTAAATCAGCACCATTTTTTTTGCATAAAGCTCGAAACGGAGGATCACTAACGTCTTCCATTGGTGCAAGTAAGAGAGGGAAATCTCCCAAATCAATATCACGGATCTTTACTCCCATTAGCTGGCAAAATTAGGACAAAAAAAAGATGTTTTCATAAAAAAACATCTTTTAAATTTTATTGATCTAAATTTTACTCTTCAACCACTTCTAATTGTCCTTTACCTTTCGGTTGTCCCATTCTGTAATATAAGAAAAATTCTGTCCCACCTTGATAGCCGGTAATATTTGATATTGACGACATAGTGAAATCATATGCAACACCAAGTGAAACACCTCCAGTATGAAGCATAAAACTTGCTATTACAGCATCAGCATATCTAAAATGTCCTCCTAATTCTATTGAAGTCCTATTAAAATAGCCAGTCATGATAGACTCTCCTCTAAGCAAAATGTCAATTGTTGTACCAAAAACCAACGATTGGTCAGCTCTTTGAACGGTCCACATTGCACTAGGTTTAAAAGTCAATGGAAAATCATCTGCTCCAAAATTACCAAAGTAATGTACATTTAGTGTACGATTTATTCTATGATCTTCTGGTAAAAAATTAATCTTTGGCCTTGTTAAATGACTTCCTGAAACACCTAAGGACATAAAAGTAAAATCGTCGTAATTAAATTCCCAGTATAAGCCTGCTGCCAAATCAAACCTGCCAACTAGGTACTTATTGTTTATTAGTGCCTCTCCACTTGGCAAAGTAGGGTCAAAACCATCTTTGTTGTCCCATTGATTACTCCAAGTTAATTCTCTATTTCCAATGCTCCTCTGAAAATACCCTGGTGCAACACCAAAAGAGAGATAATTATATTGGTCTAAACGCAAAGCATAATTTATAGGTACTGAAACATTCAATTGATTGTAACCGCTAAAACCAGCTTCATCATTACTAAAAATGATGCCTCCTCCAACAAACCTTCCTTCCTGTTGATCTTCATATATTCGAGAATCAAATGTAGCAGAGTATGTCGTAATCGGTTTATCCTGCATTAAAGCCCACCATTGTTGACGGTAGTTTGCAAAAAACTTATACTTTGCCTTAAAAAATCCAGCAGCGGCAGGGTTCATCTGAATTTTGGTTTCAGAAAACATACTAAATTGTTCGTCAATTTGAGAATGCGCCTTGATGGATATTGAGCCAATTATAGCTATTAAAATTAATTTCCTTTTCATGCTTGCTTTTATCTAACTAATGTAGTGTTTCCACTTAACGTGCCTTCCTGTCCAGTATTGAAGCCATATTCAAGCGTCCAATAATAAACTCCAGGGCTTTCAGGTTTTCCTTTGGAATTACCATCCCAACCATTTTTTTGTCTGGTCGATTCAAAAATTTGGATACCATAACGGTTATAAACCTTAAAAATGCATTTTTCTAAAGCCAAGCCTTCTACTACTAAAATATCATTATTACCATCTCCATTTGGTGAAAAAGCTGTAGGCACACCAATTGTTGGTGCAAAGTTAAGGAAAACCCTAACAGTATCTACCGCAGAACAACCTGCGCCATCTTCAACCTTAATCTCATAATCAGTTGTTTCAATTGGATAGACAAAAGTATTCAAACTAGAGGGGTCGGTCACTGTTTCTTTTGGTGACCATGAATAGAATGTTGCTCCAGTTTGCACTCCTCCAAGTAGTGCGGGGGTTCCTAAATCAACAATTGTATCGTCTGTAGCTGTAATTGTTGGTATGTCATTAACCATCAATGTTTTAGTTATTTTACTAACCTTCCCATCAGCATCCCTTACTTCAAAACTAAAATCAACTGGACCAATATCTATAAAGCAAACTTTCAGTTCATTATAAAAGTCTTCATCTGGCGTTAAGACCCCATCTGGATCGTCTGGAAATGTTCTAGATGTACTTGGAGTAATTTCCCAAAACCATTGAATAGGTGTGCCATTAGAGGTATCTCTATAAGTAACGCACTCACCTACACACACTTCAGTACGTCCACTAAAACCTGCATTTAGGCCATCAGGGCAATCGAATACTTCGATCTGAATAGGAGGACTTGTACTTTGATTCCCTCCAGATATAACATTCCCGGTTACTTTAAGCGTAATAGTATAAATACCCGGATCAGTAATACAAATATCTCCAGGTGTTGCAACATTTGGAAATTCAATTGTGGCTGGGTTTACTCCAGATGGACTTATGATTGTCCATTCCCAACTGGCTATTGCAAACCCTGCACCTACTGGTGGGATACTCTCATCAATCGCTCCGATACACTGATTCGTGCACCATGGCGCTGTTTGTATAAGAGAGAATTGAGCTGTTTGAGCTATAGATATTTGCCAACACATGGCAAAGACTGATAAGGCGAGTAATGTAATTTTTTTAGTCATGTCAAAAAATTTTCAAAGATTAAAGGTAATAAAATATATTTTACTTATATACCTATAGACTCTTTTTAAATTAAAAAGTTGCCAAAAGTGATTACTTTTATTAATTTTTATCTTATTTTATTGACTAGGATTTATTAGAAATAAGCTCAAATAATGCGTTTAAATTTGGCGTAATAATAATTTCTATTCTTCTATTTTTTGCCTTATTAGAGGCACTTAAAGGAAAATGTTCTGATCGTCCTGCAGCCATAACCATCTTTGGAGACATTTTAGAATTCTCGATTAAAATTTTTGTGACAGATGTTGCTCTTAATACACTTAATTCCCAATTATCCTTAGGATGAGCGGCCCCCTTGAGTGGGTCGCTGTCCGTATGACCTTCCACAATTATTTCAATATCTTTTTGTGTTTCAAGAACTTTAGCTAAATCAACTAATGCTACCTTCCCTTCCTCTCCAACATCAATTTTGCCTGAAGCAAATAGTAGTTTGGCTTCCATACTGACATAGATTTTTCCGTTTTTTTCTTCAACAGTTAAGCCCTTATCTCTGTACCCTAGTAATGCTTTAGCAATTTTTTGTTTTAAAGCTAAAACGGCTGCATCTTTTTGTGCAATTATTTCTTCCAACTCTTTAATTCTACTTTCTTTCTTATCTAACATTAAGGCCCTTTTATTCAATTCTTTTTCCAACTCATTGAGCCTATCCTCTTTTCTTTGGAGTTCTATTCGAGTACCTTCCAGATCTCTTATCATTTTAGCTGTCTCAGCAATCCCTTTAGATTGAAGTCCTGCATACTTCTCCTCTAATGCTTTATTCAAACTTCCGATTTTGTCGTATTCAACAGCGAGCATTTTATATTTGTGGCTTAATTCAACTGTATCTCTTTTTAACTGATTTACCGCGGACTTTGACATGGATAATTGAGTTTCCAATTCCTTTATTTTATTCTGATAATCAATTGAAGTTGATTTATATTGTGATTGGTTTTCAACAACCGTGTTGTAATTAGACTGCAGGTCATTATATTTCTGCAATGGAACGCAACTGAATAAGAGAAACACTATTCCAAAACTCAAAAACAATTTCATAATATTATAGTTTAAGTCACAAATATCCATATTTATAGCCCTATATGCTACAGGATAACCTACAAGTTTTAAACAATGTTTTTTTAGTAGAAAAGGCCTGGTTAAACACACATTTCATATACTTTATACTTAACTGTGAGAAGTCTTTTAAAGTTTATATCTTTGTCTGTTTCATTTAAACGAAATAATGGCAAAATATAGAAAACAAGAAGCGTTAGATTATCACTCAAATGGCAGACCGGGAAAAATTGAGGTTATCCCATCAAAACCCTATGCTACTCAGCGTGACTTGTCGTTAGCTTACTCTCCTGGGGTAGCTGAACCGTGCCTTGACATAGCAGAAAATAAAGAAAATGTATATAAATATACTGCTAAATCAAACTTAGTTGCGGTAATCAGCAATGGTACAGCCGTTTTAGGACTAGGTGATATTGGCCCAGAAGCCTCAAAACCTGTTATGGAAGGTAAAGGGTTACTTTTTAAAATTTTTGCTGATATTGACGTATTTGATATTGAGGTTGATGCAAAAGATCCAGAACAATTTATTCAAACTGTTAAAGCCATATCGCCTACTTTCGGTGGGATTAATTTAGAAGACATTAAAGCGCCTGAAGCGTTTGAAATTGAAGAGCGTTTAAAAGCTGAACTAGGCATTCCAATTATGCATGACGACCAGCATGGCACAGCCATTATATCTAGCGCTGCACTGCTAAATGCTTTAGAATTAGCAAAGAAAAAAATAAGTAGAATTAAAATTGTAATCAGTGGTGCTGGGGCTGCTGCTTTTTCATGTACGAAACTGTATTTGGCTTTGGGAGCCAAACTTTCCAATATGTACATGTTCGATAGTAAAGGGTTGATATCAAGTAACCGGAAAGATTTAGACAAATATAAGGCTGAATTTGCAGTTCACAAAAAAGATATTTCGTTAGAAGAAGCCTTAAAGGGTGCCGATATGTTCTTAGGACTTTCTAAAGGTGGATTAGTGTCGAAGGATATGGTAAAAAGCATGGCAAAGAACCCAATTGTATTTGCCTTGGCAAATCCTGAACCTGAAATTGCATATAAGGATGCAGTTGCTGTAAGAAAAGATATTATTATGGCTACAGGCAGGTCAGATCATCCAAACCAGGTGAATAATGTTATTGGTTTTCCTTACATTTTTAGAGGGGCACTAGATGTCCGTGCAACATGTATTAACGAAGAGATGAAATTGGCGGCAGTTAGAGCTATAGCTTCATTAGCAAAGGAACTTGTTCCTGAAGAAGTGAATGAGGCTTACAACGAAAAAAATATTTCATTTGGACGTGATTCAATTATTCCTAAACCGATTGACCCAAGATTAATATATACCGTATCTCCTGCTGTTGCCAAAGCTGCCATGGAATCAGGAGTTGCTCGTCAACCAATTGAGGATTGGAATGCTTATGAAGCTACTTTAAAAAGTAGATTAGGCCTTGATAACAAGATTTTAAATATCCTAACCGACAAGGCACTCAAAAACCCAAAAAGAGTTGTTTTTGCAGAAGCAGATAATTATAAGATTCTTAAGGCTGCCCAAATGTCAATGGACGAAGGCTTTGCTATTCCAATTTTATTAGGACGAAAGGCAAAAATATTAGAGTTAATAAAGGAAAACAACCTGGATCTTGGAGATGATGTTGAAATAGTTGATCCAAAAGATCAGGAAATGAGAGGTAAATGTGAAGAATTTGGAAAACTCTTTTTTGAGAATAGACATAGAAGGGGTGTGACTGAATACGAAGCCATCAAATTAATGCGTGAACGAAATTATTTTGGATCCATGATGGTAAAAACTGGTGAAGCAGATGCACTAATTTCTGGAATAACACGTAATTATAAAGATGTGATACGACCGGCATTAGAATCGGTGGGAACTGATGAAAAGGTACTTAGAATGGCTGGAATGTATATTTTAATTACAAAAAGAGGACCTTTATTTTTGGCAGATACTACAGTAAATATTAACCCAAGCGCTGAAGAAATTGCCGACATTACTTATCAGGTTGCTAAGACAATTCGTCGACTTAAAATTCAACCTAGAGTAGCATTATTATCTTACTCCAATTTTGGTTCGGCAACTGGTGAAGATTCAAAAAAAATGTCAAAAGCAAGACAGATATTAAAAGAAAAACACCCTTCTATTATCGTTGATGGTGAAGTTCAGGCCAATTTTGCTTTAAATAATGAATTATTGATAGAAAAATTTCCATTTTCTGACCTCGTCAATAAAAATGTTAACACCTTAATTTTTCCAAATTTATCCTCTGGTAATATTGCCTATAAATTAATGCAAGAAATGGGTGATGATGTTGAAGCCATAGGTCCAATATTACTCGGACTAAGAAAATCCATTCATGTCTTACAATTGGGCAGCTCTGTTAGAGAAATTGTAAATATGGTTAAAGTCGCTGTTATTGATGCTCAAAATAAATAAACTATGATTACGCATTTGCACGGTAAAATAACGGAAAAAACACCTACTCATGTTGTTATAGAATGTAATGGGGTTGGTTATTTCGTAAAAATTAGTTTAAATACTTTCTCGGTAATTCCGAATGATGGAACAATTAAACTTTATACTCAATTACAAATTAGAGAAGATGCCCATACCTTATATGGTTTCAATCAAAGGCAAGAAAGAGAAATGTTTAATCATCTTATTTCCGTTTCCGGTATAGGAGCAAATACTGCGATTCTAATGTTGTCGGCAATGTCAGCGGATGAAATTGCTAATGCCATTGTAAATGATCAGGTTGATATCATAAAGAGTATCAAGGGTATTGGCTTAAAAACAGCTCAAAGAGTGATCGTTGATTTGAAATCAAAAATGGAAAAAGTTGAATTTTCATCAGAAAATATTTTCACTTCAAACAATACAAACAAATTTGAAGCGTTAACTGCTTTATCTGCTTTAGGGTTTGATAAGAAAAAAGCTGAATTGGCCATCAATAAAGTAATGACTGACGACCAATCTGTCGAAGATCTTATAAAGCAGGCATTGAGGATATTATAGTTTTGAAACTAAAAAAAATCATATCGTTTTTAGCATTTGCTATGCTGTCGATAGAGGCATTTTCTTTTGCTTCTTTCAAAGTAACTCGTTTGCCGTCATTAGTGGTATATTCTGCAGTGGATACACCTGAAGTGAAATTACCCTATCCGTTAAACGATTATTATGACTATACTTCAAAATCGAATACAAGGTTAGACTTTGAGTTGCCGAAAAATATAAACACGGAATTTGTTTACAACCCGGAAACTAGATTGTATGAAGTGTATCAGAAAATAGGTGATCAATATTACAGACAACCAACTGCCATGAACCTATCCGAGTACATGGATTATCAACGAAAAAAATCACTAAATGATTATTTTACGGAAAAAATTGAAGGAGAAAATGCGGCGAATCAAAATATAATTCCACCGTTAAATGTTAAAGGGGAAGCCTTTGATTTAATATTTGGAGGTGATGAGATTACAATTCGTCCCCAAGGGTCAGCCGAAATATCATTTGGTGTAAACATTAACAAGTATGAGAATCCTGCATTACCTATTCGCCAGCAACGACAAACCCAATTTGATTTTGACCAACAAATTCAATTAAACCTTGTTGGACAAATTGGAGATAAACTAAAGTTAGAGATTGCTCAAAACACAAGTGGTACTGGGTTTAATTTCCAAAATCAGGTAAAAATAGGCTATACGGGTTACGAAGATGAGATTATTCAAAAAATTGAAGCTGGAAATGTCACACTCCCTTTAAATACCTCTTTAATTCAAGGTTCTCAGAGTTTATTCGGTATTCGAACCGACTTAAAATTTGGAAAGCTAACTGTTAATACATTACTATCCCAACAAAAGGGACAAAGATCAGAAATAAACGTAGCTGGAGGTGCCCAACAAAAAGATTTTGAGGTTGGGGCCGACAGTTATGAAGAAAATAAGCACTACTTCTTGAACTTTTTTCATCGAGAAAATTATGACTCAGCCATGGCTACAATGCCATACGTTAGCTCTGGAGTAAATGTGACAAAAATTGAGGTATATATTACCAATAGAAACAACAACGTTGAAAATACAAGAAATTTTATTGCCTTTACTGACCTGGGTGAAAATAAAGCTGAATACCTAGAAGGTAATCCTGAAATAGCAAATATTGGTGCAGAGTTTCCGGACAATAATTCAAACAACCTCTATAGTTCATTAACCAATACCTCGGATGTACGAGATTTCTCAAATGCTGTTGACTTTTTAGATGTTTTAGGGCAGACTTCAATTGGTCCGCTTGATCAAGCTTTTCATTATGAAAAAGTTGAGAATGCTAAAAGATTAAGTGATCAAGAATTTACATACAATGCATTACTAGGTTATATCTCGCTCCGTCAATCTTTAAATCAAGATGAGGTTTTAGCTGTTGCTTATCAATATACCTTTCAAGGGAAGACTTATCAGGTAGGAGAATTCTCTAATGATGTTCCAATTGAAACTGGTTCCAAAAGCGCATTAATTCTTAAGCTCCTTAAACCTACAATTGTTAATCCTAAAAATAAATTATGGGATTTAATGATGAAGAATGTTTATTCACTTGGGGCTTATCAAGTTGGACCTGCTAATTTTAGACTAGACGTTTGGTATAATAATCCTAGAACCAGTGTTGACATTAACTACTTCCCTTATGAAGGTGTTGATGATAAAATGCTAATTCAGTATTTAGACCTTGATAGACTAAATTTAAATACTGAAAGACAACAAGATGGAAGATTTGATTTCGTTCCATTTCAGGTAGATGGCAATAGAATTATAAATGGTGGTACTATTGATACAAGAACTGGCAGGGTATTTTTCGCAACTATTGAGCCGTTTGGAAATACACTCCGTGAAAAATTACAAAACACGGATAACCCTCAGCCTCCTTATGTGTTGGACCAAATTGTTTATCAAGAACTTTATGATTCAACCAGAACGGCCGCTCAACAGTTACCAGATAAGAACCGATTTAAAATTAAAGGGACTTATGAATCGTCGGTTAGTTCTGACATTCCTTTAAACGCTTTGAACATTCCTGAAGGAAGTGTTACCGTGACAGCTGGTGGCGCTGCTCTTATTGAAGGAGTAGATTACCAGGTAGATTACAATTTAGGGCGAGTTAAAATTTTAAATGAAGGTATTTTAGAATCTCAAACACCAATAAAAGTACAACTGGAAAGTAATTCTGGTTTTGGATTTCAACAGAAATCTTTAGTTGGTGCCCATTTCAATTATGAGTTTAACAAAGATTTTAATCTGGGAGCCACGGTCATGAACTTAACCGAAAAACCAGTTACTCAAAAAGTAAATATCGGGAGTGAACCTGTTAGTAATACAGTTATTGGTACAGATGTTAGATATAGAACTGAAGTTCCTTTTATTACTAAAATGGTCGACTTTTTGCCTGTAATAAGTACTAAGGAAAAATCTTATGTTACCGCCTCAGGTGAATTTGCTTACTTAATTCCAGGCACACAACGCGCAATTGGTGATGGTGGAATTTCTTACATTGATGGATTTGAAGGTAGTCAAAGTGCCATTACTTTAATGGTACCTTTATCATGGAAACTTGCCTCTATTCCTCAAAATCAAACATCTTTATTTCCAGAAGCATTTATAAATAGTGGAACAGCATCAGGTTTTAATAGGTCTAAACTGTCGTGGTATTCAATTGACCAATCTTTCTATTTTTCAAATGGTAGAACACCTGACCATATTAGAGATAATGACTCACTTAAACAAGATAGTAGAATGAGGTTGCTTCAGAGGGAAGAATTATTTCCTCAGCAAAGACCTGCAGCAGGGACTAATAATACAATACAAACTTTTGATTTGACATATTATCCTAAGGAAAGGGGACCATATAACTATGATACCACTGCTGCTTTTATTAATTCAAATGGTGAATTCAATAATCCTCAAGACCGTTGGGCAGGTATTATGAGAGCTCTAACAACAACTAATTTTGAAAATGCGAATGTTCAATATATCCAATTTTGGATGCTTGACCCTTATAATAATGATGCTACTGATAATGGCTCAGAGAATCAGGATGGCGGTGCGCTATATTTCAATCTTGGAAATATTTCAGAAGATATTTTACCTGACTCAAGAAAAAGTTATGAAAATGGTTTGCCTACAAGTGCCACATTTAATGAAGCCGATTATGATATTACCGACTGGGGAATTATACCTAACCAACAAGTCATTGTAAACGCTTTCGACAATAATAATTCATCAAGAATTTTCCAGGATATTGGTTTAGATGGATTGAATAATCAGCAGGAACAAGAATTCTTTGAAGAATACACCAATTGGATTAACAATTCAAATTTAGACCCTGCTGCAAAGCAAAAACTTTTGAATGATGTTTCTTCTGATAACTATACCTTTTTTCTTGATGATGATTATGATGCGGCAGAAGCTGATATTTTGGATCGATACAAGTTTTACAATGGTCATGAAGGAAACTCTCCTACATCTGATATATACGACACATTAAACGAAGCTGGTTATCAAACTGTAGGTGTGACTTCTCCAGACATTGAAGATATTAATATTGACAACAACCTGAGTGAAACTGAAAACTACTTTCAATATAAAGTAGATATTGCACCTGGAAGCTTTATTGTAGGTCAAAATAATATTACAAATAGTAGAACCATTACTAAGGAAAATGGGGAAACAGAAACATGGTACCAATTTAAAATTCCTATTCAGCGACCAGAGCGAATTGTAAATAATATTTCTGATTTCAGATCAATTCGATTTATGAGAATGTATTTAAAAGGATTCGAAAACGAAAAAGTATTTCGTTTTGCTACACTAGAACTTATTAGGGGAACATGGAGAGAATACCTTGAAGATTTACAAACTGGAGAACAACTGATTGATGATCCAAATTCTACCGAATTCGTAATTGGCGCAGTGAATTTAGAAGAAAACGAATCAAAAATACCCGTAGGTTATAAGGTGCCTGATGGTATTGCCAGAGAACAAGACAATAGTAGTTTAAATTTGAGGCCTCTTAATGAGCAGTCAATGTCGTTAGAAGTATGTGGGCTTAAAGATGGCGATTCAAGAGCAACCTATAAAAACATTAACGTAGATATTAGAAATTATGGTAAAATTCAAATGTTTGTCCATGGTGAAACAGCTGCAAAAACTGGACTGGAAAGTTTAGTTAAGGATAAAGATTTAACCGTTTTTGTTAGACTCGGAACTGATTTTGCCAATAATTATTACGAATACGAAGTGCCTGTAGATTTAACAGACTGGGAAACAGATCCAGGCGATAGACTAGCATCCGAAATATGGCCAGAAAGCAATAATGTTGAAATAATATTAGATAGCTTGATTTCTTTAAAATTGGAGAGAGATAGGGCAGTAAAAGCTGGTTTAACAAGCCTTGCCAATATCTATACTAAAACCACCCAAACTGATAGATACATATCAGTGAAAGGAAATCCAAATTTGGCTGAAGTAAAAACAGTTATGATTGGAGTCAGAAATCCAAATAAAAATGACAATCCGCTACCTGATGATGGGTTAGAGAAGTGTGCCGAAATATGGGTTAATGAGCTTAGAATGACTAATTTTAAGCAAAACGGTGGGTATGCAGCAACAGCACAGGTTAATGTTCAAATGGCCGATTTTGGTAATGTAGCAGTTTCTGGTAATTATTCAACTCCTGACTGGGGTACAATAGAATCAAAGGTAATTGAACGTCAGCGTGAAACAATTTCAAATCTGGCAGTTAATTCTAATTTTGAATTAGGTCAATTTTTAGGAGAAAAGGCGGGTATTCGTTTGCCTGCTTATTTCGGATATTCTGTTGGAGCCATTGATCCTGAATATAATCCACTATCTCCTGATGTTCAAACAAGATTAATAGAAGATCCGGAAGTTAGAAAAAATGTAAATGAGGTATCACGAGCATTAACCGTTCGCCGTTCTTATAATTTTACTAATGTAAGAAAAGAACGTAAACCAGGTAAAGATGTTCATTTTTGGGATGTAGAAAACCTGTCATTAAGTTATTCTTTTAATGAGCTATTCCGAAGAGATATTAATACCCAAAGAGATATTACCAGGAATTATAAGGTAGGCGTAAATTATGCGTATTCTGGAAAACCAAAATTAATTGAACCTTTTAAAAAAGTTGGTTTTATTGGCAAGTCTAAATGGCTGCGGCTTATTAAAGATTTTAATTTCTATTTAGGACCAAAATCTTTTTCAGTCAATAATAATATTCAAAGAATGTACAATGAGCTTCAAATGAGAAACGCTCAGGATACTAGTTTTATATTTACACCAACATTTTACAAAAACTTTACTTGGGACAGGGCTTACACGTTTAAATATGATCTTTCAAAAAATCTAAAATTTAATTATTCTGCAACAAATTCTTCTATTATAAGAGAGCCTAATGGTGCTATTGATTCAGATGCTCAAGCCAATACTGCTGGAAGAATAAATTATAATAGATTTTCTGATATTATGGGTAAAACTTTCAATCCTTTTTCTGAAGGAGAGGGCAACGTAGGAGAAGAAGATACTATTAAATTTGGTGGTTATAATATGAACTTTGGTCAAACTTTCGATTTTAACTATAAAATACCTTTTGATAAGTTTCCTTTAACTGATTGGATAACAACAACAGCAACTTATAAAGGTAGCTATGATTGGATGCGAGCACCAATAGGACAAGATTCGTTAGGTAATACAATTCAAAATTCAAGATCGTTAAACATTAATGGTCAATTAAATATGGTCTCATTGTACAATAAAGTTCCATATTTTCAAAAAATCAATAGAGGAGGAAGAGCGGCTAGAACTGCTGGTAGAACAAATTCCAGAACAACAAGAGGTGGGAATGATAAAGATAAAAAGAAAGAGGACGATAATAAAGACGAGAAAAAGAAAAAGAAGGATAAAGACGTTGGTGTTTTTGGTAAAACTGTAGGGCAGTTAATTATGACAGTTAGAAATGTTAGTGGAACATATTCCATAACTAATGGAACCCTACTACCAGGCTTCGAAAATTCTAATAGTCTTTTCGGTCTAGATAATAATTTTAGCTCACCTAGCCTAGCCTTCGTAACTGGTGCCCAAAATTATGACCTGTTTGGAAGAGAGAGTAATGTATGGGGAGCAGATTCATCATTCGCTAATTTTGCATCAAATAATGAATGGCTTGTTAAGCAACCCACTTTAAATCTGCAGCATAATATAATGCATACACAACGTTTTAATGGTAGGGCAACCCTTGAACCTATTAAAAATCTGTCCGTTAATTTAACTATTGATCGTTCTTTTACTGAAAATCAGAACAGTAATTTCCGTTGGAATGATAGTTTGCAAGACCATGTCTATCAGAATCCAATTAATACGGGGACACTGAATTTTAGCACAATTACCTGGCTAACAGCATTCGAAAAAAGTGATTCAACCGAATCTCAAAATTTTATAGATATGCTTAATAATAGACGAAACATATCAAAAATATATGGAGAAGAAGAGGGATTATCAGATACCGGAAATGGTTTTTACGAAGGGTATGGTGCTAATCAACAAGATGTTTTAGTAGCCTCATTCTTGAATACTTATACAGGCAATTCTAATAATGCCATTACTGATGTGTTTAAAATGATTCCTCTTCCCAACTGGGATATCCGATATGATGGATTAAATAAAATTGAATTCATGAAAAAATACGTCCGTAATTTCACCATTAAACATGGGTACCGTTCCAATGTGTCTGTAGCGAATTTCTCTACCAATTTAGCTGCAAGAGGTGAAGATGGTTCAAGACAATTTGATAACTCTAATAACTTTATTTCTGATGAACAATACACAAGTGTTGTTATTTCGGAACAATTTGCACCATTATTTGGAATTGATGCGACTTGGATAATTAATAAAAATGGTTTAATCACTAAATTTGAGTTCAAGAAAGACAGGAGTTTAGCTTTAAATATTCCAAATGCGCAAATTATTGAAATGACTGGAAAGGAAATCGTAATTGGATCAGGATATCGGTTTTCGCAAATAGAGTTGCCGTTTGACTTTATGGGTAAAAAACCAAAGAGTGATTTGAATATTCGTTTCGATTTAACAGTCAGAAATACACTATCTGTAAGTAGAAATATTAATGAAAATACTGTGACTCCTACAGCAGGACAAGAGTCTTACTCTATTCGTTCTTCAGCAGATTACAATTTAGGAAAAAACTTAAATGTCCGTGCTTACTTTGATAGAACAGTTAACAAGCCTACTTTATCTACTGCTTTTGATTCAGCTAATACTAGAGCTGGAATTGCCCTTAGGTTTAACCTAGCTCAATAAATTTAATTTATTTTGCTAATGACTACTTCCTTTAAAAATGTCGAATATATGAATTAAATGAGGCATAACGGCTTCCATGCTTTCTTTGGCACCGGCAGTTGAACCTGGTAAAGCTAATACAAGACTCTTTTCATAAGTCCCTGCAATACTTCTTGAAAGCATAGCGTAAGGCATTCGATCCTGACCATATCGTCTTATTGTTTCTTCTATACCAGGAATTCTGCGATTAAGCATTGGCTTTAGTGCTTCTGGAGTCACATCTCTTAATGACAAACCTGTTCCTCCAGAAAATATAATTAACGAAACATCTTTACTCGCCATTATTTCTAATTGAGACCGAATATCATCAATTTCATCTGGAATAACGACATAGTCCGAAACAGAAATATGATACTTTTCCAATTGCGCAATAATACCTTTGCCTGCTCTATCTTCTTTTTTTCCAGCAGAAATAGTATCAGAACAAACAATGACTGATGCATTAATACTTTTGGCGGTTTGCAATAATTTTTCCGATCTCGAAGATTTACCCCCTTTTTTATCGAGCAATCGGATACTTCCAATTTCAATACCCTTATCAATAGGCTTTAACATATCGTACATTGTAAGTGCAACTACAGAAACACCATGCATGGCTTCCACTTCTACTCCTGTCTTGTAAATTGCCTTGACTTCCATGGTTATTTTTACCGTTAAGCCGTCAATTTTGTATTCTATATGTGTACTTTCAATTGGAATGGGGTGACAATCTGGCAAGAGGTGAGGTGTTTGTTTAACTCCTAGAAAACCAGCTGCTTTCGCCATTTCAAATACATTACCTTTCGGAACTGTATTCTCATTAAGTGCTTGAATTGTTTCAGGCTTGCTTACTTTTACTAAAGCCTCAGCTATCGCAATTCTTAAGCTATTCGATTTATTTGTAATATCAACCATCCTTTTTATGTATTAACTTTCCATTGATGAGATTGGTCTTCAAATATCTCTTTCCCAAAAACTGGTACTTTTTCTTTAATTTCTTCTACTAAAAATCTACAAGCATCCATTGCCATTTTGCGGTGTGCGGAAGATGTAAAAACGAATAGGCATATTTCACCTGCCTTAACAACTCCCATACTATGATAAATGTGTAAACATGTTAAATCAAATTTTTCGAAAGCAGATTCACGAATATCATGAAATACCTCATTCGCCATCTCTTCGTAAGCAGTATATTCAATCGCAGCTACTTTTTTTCCATTAATATGATCTGCTCTTACTTGTCCTAAAAAAATATCATGTGCACCAATATCTGTTTTGACTTGATGATGTGCGATAGATTTAGCAATTTTTTCAGGCAAAATTGCCCCTTTTATAAATACATTTTTACGTCCCATTATTATAAGTTTAACCTCCAGAAAATGGAGGAAGCACGGCAACCGTGTCATTATTATTCATTAAAGAATTTGGGTCAGATATAACAAGATTAATAGCTATTTGAATGGTTTGTTTTGTAAGCTGAGGGTGCTTTATTATTAACTGTTCCTTAAATTTAGAAACGGTTATCTCATTAATACTCCACTCCTCTTCTTTTAGATTAACTGATTCTGCTACGCTTCCAAAGTACTTAACTATCATTTAAAATCTGTTTAAAAAGTTCTAATTCCTTAATCGTATTCAAATTTAAAAATTCTTTTGATGGAAAATGGCTAAGATCCAATACCATTGATCTATCTTTTGAATAAATCTTTGACATTTTATATAAATTACCCTTAATGAAATATTCGATTTTAGGAATAACTAGTTTTGAATACAGCCCAATTAATGGGTGAATCTGTTTTTTATATTTTGAAACAATAACATCATTTTTGTCTGATTTAGCAGTAATTATTTCCATGAGAAGTGATTTAGATACGAGAGGCACATCACAAGATAAGATGAGATTTGTCTCTATTTTAGCAGATAGTAGTCCTGCATATAGGCCTCCCATTGGACCAATATTTTTAATTTTATCTTCAATAACTGGATATCCAAATTGTTTGTAATCCTCATTATTAGAAACAATTATAATATCGTTTGAAATCTTTTGACAAGTATTAATTATATATTGAATAACAGGAAGGTTATTGACAACCAATAATCCTTTATCAGTACCCATTCTATTGCTTTTTCCCCCTGCCAGAATAATTATACCTACATCATTTTCCATAAACTGAAAATTAATTTAACACATGCAATGCCTAATACTATTAATAATAATATTTTGACAACACGACGATCAAGTTTCTTGGCGCCAATATAACTTCCTAAGTATCCCCCAAGAACTGCAAAAATTACTAAACTCCATGTTATTGATGGCACACTGACTCCATGAAAGACCTGACCTAAAAGCCCTGATATAGAATTAACCCAAATAAAAAGTGCAGATACGGCAGCTGCTTCCTTCATACTCCCCCAATTTAGGATAAGAATTATTGGCGTTAAGATTATGCCGCCTCCAATTCCTATTAAGCCAGAAGAAAAACCAATTAAACCTCCAATCGATATTGCTGAAACGGCATTAAATCTTAGTTGCGTTCTAGTAAATCTAAATTTTAATAAATCCGATAATTTCAATATTGAAAAAATCAAAAAAAGAATCAAAATAGAATTATAGACAAATGGACTAACCTGCAAATAACCTCCTAAAAACGATAATGGTATTGAGCCAATAGCAAAATATAAAAAGAGATTTGCTTTAAAAAAACCTTGACGTTGATAATGGTAAAATGCAATAGCTGAAACAAATACATTCATAACTAACGCTATAGGTTTGATGTCAGATTCTGCAAACCCAAACAAAATCATTAAAGCAATATACCCACTAGCACCTCCATGACCAACTGATGCATACAAAAATGCGACTACTGGAATGCAAAAAAGGAACCAGTGATATTCTAATAAAAATGACATTAGATTTGGTAATACGTAACTATTTCTTCTGCGTTTATTATTAATCTTTCAATTGGGATATAAATTAACGCATTAGCCTGGCTGTAACTTTGAAGCATAGCTGAACTTTGTCCTTCCAGAATTTCTACAACTTCATCACGTACTATCCCTTTCAAAAACTCTGCTCTATCACCTTTTCTTGAATAATTAGATTTTAATTTGCCTTTATGACTTCTTAACCCTTCAAAATTGCCTCCTTGCCATTTATTTAAAAATGGTAGTATATAAATATAAAACCCCGTTAAACATGCAGCTGGATTGCCTGGTAAACCAAAAACAAAGGCATTTTCCCTTTGTCCAAAATATAGCGGTTTTCCAGGCTTTTGTTTTACTTTATAGAAGTGGGTTTGAACATTGTTATTTAACAAAGCCTTTTCTACAAAATCATAATCTCCAACAGAAATGCCTCCTGAACATATTATGACGTCGTAGTTCTCCAAACAATTAGCTATAACCTCTATGGTTTCATTGTAATCATCTTTTATTCTAATAACTGTTGCTTTTTGATAGCCTTTTGCTTGCAGTGCTTTCTGGATCATTAATGAATTGCTCTCATATATTTGACCTGGTTTAAGCTCTTCTCCTATTGAAATCAACTCATCTCCTGTACTTAGTATAACAATATTTGGTTCATCATAAACATTTACTTTATTGACACCAATAGATGCTAAAAAACCAATAGAAGCTTCATTTATTTTATGACCCTTTTCTAAGGCAATTTCTGTTCTTTTAATTTGTTCTCCTTTAGGTCGAATATTTGCCATAACACGAGGAAATACTTTAAAAGAAACATTCCCATTTTGGTAAAGCGCATCCTCTTGCTGTATTACCATATTAGCAGATTCAGGCACTTTTGCCCCCGTGAAAATTCTAACCGCCTCATTTTCCATTAAAATAATTTCATTTTTATCTTCCCCGGCTGCAATTTCTCCAACTAAGCTGAATCTACCACTTTTATTAAGGCAATTTACAGCATATCCATCCATGGCAGATTGTGGAAAGGGAGGCATATCGATTGGCGAAATAACATCATTTGACAGCACATACCCAAGTGACTGGGAAAGCTCTAATTCCTTATGTCTGGTTGTATGAATAGTTTTATTCTGAAGTATTTCTAAAGCTTTTTCAACTGTAATCATCCTCCTATGGCTGTCATATTTCGGTTCTGCTCAAAAGATTGAAGGTGTTCGTTTGTAAATGCTTCAATCCCCCCCCTCGAAAAATGTTTGTTCTTAATACTCTGATGAATCAATGGCACAATATCTTCTCCATTCCTTAGTGCAGTTAACAAATCTGTTTCTTTTGAAGAAAACAGACAATTTTTCAACTTCCCATCTGCCGTCAACCTTATTCGATTACAGCCATCACAAAATGGGTTAGTAACAGAGCTTATTATACCGAAGTCACCAATATAACCCTTAATTCTATAGTTTTTAGCAGTATCGTTAAGCTGACCTTGAATTGGACAAATTTTGGAAAAAGTAAAGGCGCTCTGCACCGTATCTATAATTGTGTTGTACGACACTACTTTTGAAGTATCCCATTGGTTGCCGTCAAACGGCATAAATTCAATAAAACGTACAGATATTGGCTTAAGCTTTGTCCAATGAATGAAATCGATAATCTCGTCATCATTAATGTCTTTCATGAGGACGACATTTATTTTTACATCAAACTCGTTTGCTAATAATAGGTCAATGTTATTTATAATTCTAGTAAAATATGAGCGTTTTGAAATAGAATTAAATTTCTGTTCATCTAATGAGTCCAGGCTGACATTAATGCTTTTTAAACCAATTTTTTTAAAAAGGTCTACATACTTATCAATCAGTATTCCATTGGTTGTTAAATATAAATTAACTCCTAAAGCTGCTAGTTGAGTGAGGATATTTGCAATGTCTTTTTTAATCAACGGCTCACCTCCAGTTATCCTAATTTTATTTACACCTTCAGCAACAAAAGTTTTCGCGATTTCTACAGTTTCTTCGGTGGACATGAACTCTGGTTTAGGGCGCAAAGGCACTCCTTCTTCAGGCATGCAATAAAAACAGCGGAGGTTACATCTTTCTGTTAAAGATATTCTAAGATAATTGTGAGCTCTGCTGTAGGAATCTTTAATCAAAATCGAGTAGTTTTGATAAAGGTCGTCATTTTTTTTAATTAATTTTTATCCTTTGATTGATTATTGATTGAACCAAATTTAATTGCAAAAAATAATTCATGCGAACCAGAGTTATAAGCTTGAAGGGTAGTAGTGGAAAAATCATAAGAGTATCCAAATTTTAAGTTGTCTTTATGGTCATATCCAACCATTGCTATTATCGCATCCTGTGTTCTAAGCCCTAAGCCTAACCAAACCATCTTTTGATAGGTAGCTATGACATTCAAATCTAACTTAATTGGAGCACCTGGTACATACTTTATTAATGAAGATGGCATTAAGGTGAAATCTCTTCCAAGCTTAAAATTATATCCCCCATTGATATAAAAATGGTTTTCAAGGAAGCTTTCAGAAATACCTACAACGTTCTGAAATTTCAGATTATTATGCAACAACTGGGGTGTTGCTGCTCCAAAAAACCACTCTTTATGATAGAGGTAAAATGCAAATTTTGCGTCAGGGCTAAATGATTTGATCAAACCATTACTGAAGAAGGGGTCATTTTCATCTCTCACCTCAATTTTATCGGCATCTATAATCCATTGGTTAAAACCTAATGATGCTGCTAATGAAAGTTTAATTTTGCGGTTTAATTTAATATGATAGGCATACGAACTTTGAAAACCTAAGCGTCGAGTTGGGCCAACAATATCGTTGTAAACCATACCACCAATAGCCATTTTCTGATTCTTAAAAGGACCATGTGCTGTAAGCGTAAGTGTTCTAGGAGCATCTACTAATCCTATCCATTGGTAACGTGTATTCATTACTGATTCCCAATTAGATTGAACTCCTGCATAGGCGGGGTTAAAAGCATATTGATTAAACATGTATTGAGACTGTTGCTCTAATTGCTGACCATAAGCATTAATTGTGGCTAACAAAAGCAATGATATGACGGATATGTACTTCATCATCTTACAATAGTTAATGGTCCAACAAATGGTTCAGGAAATAAGTCTGAGTTCAGATTAACAACATAAAAATAGGTGCCAACTGGAAGTTCCTTTCCTTTATAAGTACCATCCCATGGTATCAGATATCCATTGTTGTCATAAAATAATAAATTACCCCAACGATTATATACAGAAACTTCTAAGTCTGGGAAGTCATCTTTAAAATCAATAATCCAGGTGTCATTCTTACCATCATTATTAGGCGAAATACCTTCAGGAATCTTTAATTCAGGAATGATTTCAACATACATGCTATCAATTGCAAAGCAACCAAGAGAATCAACAATTTTAACGACATACCATGTATCTTCTTGGGGTTCGGTAATAATTGGATTTGCAACTGTTGTGTCATTTAGGTAAATGCTTGGTGTCCAAATAATTTCTCCAGATTCAGGAGTAGTTGGGTCTCCCCCAATGGATGAGGTTTCTATATCCCTCATTTCAATATCAGGCCCTGCATCAACTACTAGCGCTTGATTAACGGTTATTTTAATTGTATCAAAATCATCACAATTGTTAAAACTTGCCTGAGCTATAAACTCATAGATGCTAGCTGATAATCCTCCTGTTGAGTAAATATTAGTATCCGCGATTTCTGTATTCGAAATATCAAACCAAGTATAATCAGCGGCTAATTGATTTGAAGTGGCAATTAAGGTTGTTTCATCTAAATTACAAAGAATGGTATCCAACCCTGCGTCAACAATTACAATGGTGGCAGTATCAATTACTGCAGTATCTCTTACTGTACAACCATTCTGATCTGTTACAAGAAGGAAGTAGGTCATTGGTAATGCACCAATAATATCTTCTGTAGTGAACATTTGACCTGTTGATGATGTCCAATTAATAGTATAATTTGGTGTACCACCTGAGATAGTTGCTTGAATTTCTCCATCTAATGTTTCTTTACAGTTTGCCGGAACCGTTGCATCTACTTCTACTTCTAACAATGCTGGTTCTACAATATTTTCAACAAATGTCTCCTGACAATTATTCCCGTCTGTCAGCGTGATTGTATAAGTTCCATCACATAAATTAGTAGCTATAGGTGTGGTTTGAGCATTAGGATCGTCCCATACGAAAGTATATGGTAAAATACCTCCAAAGGCGTTTACAGATATGCTGCCATTACAATCACCAAAACAATCAACATTTGTCACTAATGGGGAATTAAAAATGACAGGGTCTGGTTCAGTTATTTCTTCTGAAGCAAAAACCACACACCCATTTGCATCAGTTACTTCAATGGTGTAAACGCCCGCACATTGGTTGAGGATGTCACTATTGTTTTCTCCATTAATAATGTTTCCATCATCACTGTACCATTGAAAATTATAGGTTGGCGTTCCTCCAGTTACAATAGATGAAATCTCTCCATCACAATCACCATTACAAAGTATATCAGTTTTGTTTAAAGTTACTTGAGGAACGGTTACATTACTTAAATTAAATACAAAATCTTGGCTACAACCTGTGCCATTGTTACTTGTGACTGTTAGCTCGTAAACACCAGCTGATAAATTAGAAATGGTTGGTTGTGTTGAGGTGGTATTCCATACGTATGTGTGTGGTAGAACCCCGCCAGTTGAAATCACTGATATTTCACCATCTGATAATCCGCAATTTGGAAAACTCATAATAGATGTTACTAAAAGTTCGTTAGGGTTTTCTAATTCAACAACCATTGGGAAGACGCAACCTTCAGCATCCGTTACATTAATGAAATAAGTATCAGCACATAAATTTTGTTGTGTCACACCCGTTGAACCATCATTCAGCCAGTCTACCGTGAAAGGAGCCGTCCCAGTAAGTACATTAATGGTTATTTCTCCATCACATTCATTAAAACATGAAATTGGAGTTATAATTGCCTCTGCAGTAACGGAAGCGGAGTTGGTTACTGCATGAGAAGATTTCAATTCACAGCCATTGTCATCTTCAACGGTTAATTCATAAATACCAGCACAAAGATTTTGAATGGAATTAGTTGTTGAACCGTTATTCCAGTTTAAATTATACGTCCCACTTCCTCCTGTCAATGCCACCGAAATTTCCCCATTACACTCACCACATAGAGCATCTACAATGGTTGGTGTCACTTGAATTTCAGCAGGGTCAATTAAAGTCGTGTCAAAAAAGGATTCGCAACCTAAAGCGTCAGTGACTGTCAAGTTATAGGTTCCAGCTGACAACCCAGAAGGGTCTTCGACAGTCAAGCCTCCTGGGTTCCACTGGAAACTGAGAGGGAGGTTAATTCCAACAATTGATATTTCAATGCTTCCATCAGATGCACCAAAGCACGTCGGATTATTTACCTCATCAACCTGAATAGTCGTGCTTGGATTATCAAAGATCTCCACTTGTACAGTATCATCACATGAATTTGCATCAGTTACAATAACATAATAAATGCCGGAAGTTATATTTGTAATCGAGCTATTGGTTTCACCAACAATAGCATTTTGAAGATCATCTAACCACTGATAAGTGTATAACTGAGTGCCGCCCGTTACTTGTGTCGTTGCAGAACCAGTAGCAACGTTACAATCAGCATTATTGGCTAAAACTTGAACATCTAGCTCACCTGGACTTAAAATATTAACATCAATAATTCCTGTTGAGCATCCGTTCATATCGGTAGCCTCAATAGTATAACTTCCTGAACAAAGATTAGATATGGTATTATTTACGCCTATCACAGCATTATTATCATCTTTCCATTCAAATGTAAATGTAGGAGAACCCCCACCGACTATAATTTCAGCAGTGGCATCACAATCTCCAAAACAGTTTATGTCCTGATGGGATACCGTGAAAGTAATTTCTGGTGGCTCAGTAATTTGCTCAAATGAGGTGGTTACGGAGCAATTATTATCATCTGTAATGACTACGTAGTAATCATCTGGGCATAAATTTACAGCAGTAGCTGTAGGTTGACCTATCAAATTATTTGAGCTATTGTACCAATTATAAATGTATGGACCAACTCCACCTGCTCCAACAGCTGTAACTGTTCCATCACATTGTCCGAAACAAGTCACATCCGTATGAGATAACGAAACTGTTACCTGGTTAGGCTGAGTAATCACTACTGGTGTTCCCAATGTTTCTGAACATCCGTTCGCGTCAGTGACTGTAACTGAATAAGAACCTATGCAAAGGTCAAAAATAGAATTTCCAGTAGCACCTGGAATAGGAACACCATTGTCTAACCATTGATATGTATAGTTACCGAATCCTCCTGAAACAGTGGCTGTAATATTTCCATTGCAAAGTCCATTACATGTTACGTTATTTGCAATTATTGTAATAGCAATTGGTGTTGTATCTCTAACCTCGTATGTTTCTTGTATGCTACATGCCCCATCTACTAATTGCAAGGTATAATCTCCAGCTCCTAAATTTAATGCAGAACTTGTACCATTACCATTACTAGGGATTGGTGTCCAATTAAATGTAAAAGGACCTCCAGATCCACCTGATGCAGTAGTCACAATTGACCCATCAGTATCGCCAGAACATGTAACATCTGTAATCACTGCATCAAGAATCAATTCATCAGGAGATTGAATCGTAAACGTTTGGCCAGAAATACAACCCACCCCGTTGGTTAATTCAACTATATAATCACCTTGACACAAAGAATTAATTGTTGTTCCAGTCCCAGAAAGTGCTAGGCCTGTTGCGGCATCATACCATGCTTGTGTACAGTTTGGCACAGTGCAGTTAGGCACTATAGTTGCTGAGCCGTCACAAACATTAAAACACGAAGCATCACTTGTTGTTAAAGTAAAAGTATCTGCATCAATATCTTCAATTATAAAGGATTGAATAACTGAGCAACCGTTTGCATCAGTTACTGTAACCGAAATGACACCTGCGCAGAGTCCTGTTACATTATTAGTCCCTTGTCCAGTAACCCCCGCCTCACTCCATACAAATGTATAAGGTGTAGTACCTCCAGAGATGTTTACGGTTGCACTACCGTTGCATACTGTACACTGACTCCCATTAGAAAATGCCGAATTAATGGTTAAGGGATTTAATGGCTCGGCAATGTTAAAAGTTGTGTCGAGTGTACACCCTATATCATCTAAAATACTTGCTGTTACAGGACCTGCACATAAATTGTCAGCTGTTAAGCCTACGGCTCCTGATGTCCAACTCACATTATAAGGTGATACGCCCCCTGACGGGCTTAAGACAACTTGACCAGTACACTCGGTTGCGCATAAAATGTCGGTTTGAACGGCATTAGTATTAATTGCTGGAGGTGAATCAATTACTACAATAACCGTTGTGTCACAATTCGCTTGATCGGTAATAAGAACATTGTAAGTACCCGCAGGAAGGTTAATCGCGTTATCTGACATTTGATTTTGGGGGTCATCCCAGTCATAAAAATAAGGAGCTGTATTGCCAGCATTAACTGTTATAAGACCACTACCATCATTGAAACCGAAACATGAAACATCTGTCTCTGTAATTGTCACATCCCATGGCAAGTTTGGCTGTGTCAGATCTACAGGACCAAAGGTCTCAACGCATCCATTACCGTCTGTAATTTCTAAGAAATAAGTTCCTTGACAAATCCCTGTAATACTATCACTTGTTTGCCCAGGAATATCAATCATTCCAATATCTTGCCATTGATAAAAATATACCCCATTTCCTCCAGAAGGAGTAGCCACTGCTTTTCCATTACAATTACTGTGACAAGTCGAGTTAGACGTCACAATATTAGCAGTAATTGAATTGTAATCTTGAACTGTGATGCAATTAGAATTCAGAATACAACCATTACCATCAGTAATTTCAACAAAATAGTCCCCTGGTGGCAAATTATCTACGAACGAATTAGTGCCTACCAGCACACTTGAGCCACATTCGAACCAGTTATAGCTCAAATTTGGAGTTCCGCCAGATGCGCTTACAAATACAGACCCATCATTAATACCTGCGCACGAAATGTCTTGAGCATCAATATTATTAATAACGATAGCATCTGGTTCAGAAATATTTGTTGAAAAAGTGCGATTACAATTATTGGCGTCTGATACCACTACACTCCATGTACCTGCAGTCAATCCAACAGCTTGATTCGTTCCTTGACCACCATTTGGTATTGGTGACCAGTTGTATAATAAGGTTCCTGTTCCTCCCATTGCAGTAATAGTAGCTGTTCCACTAGCATCCCCATTACATACGATATCAGTTGAAGTAATATTGGCATTAATCGGGTCTGGTTCTATTATTGTAATAGAGTCAATGGTTGTGCAACCTAAGCCATTCGTCAATTCAACAAAGTATATTCCTGGTCCAACACCATTAACCATATTAGTATTGCCTACCACTTGACCATTTTCGTTAAACCACTCAACAGAGCAATTTGGCTGAAGACATGTAAAATTGACGTTAATTATCCCGTCAGATAGCCCATTGCAACTAATATCGAAACCATTGACTAACAATTGCTCCAAAGCGCCACTCGTAATTGGCACCGAAAGAGAATCAGTACAGGCATTGGCATCAGTGACAATAACCTGATAAACACCTCCAGCTAATTGGGTAACATTTGTAGTTCCCTGTCCTGTAATCGGACCAGGATTCCAATTATACATAAATCCTCCGGCTCCTCCTGAAGCATTCACAGTTATTGATCCGTCAGAAACCCCACATGTCGCATTGGTGACCTGAGTGGTTGAAATATTGATTTGTGCATATTCAACTACCTCTATGGTATCAGTATTTATCATGCAATTATTTCCATCAATAACAATCGCGTAATAGAACCCCGGGCATAGTCCGCCTAAAGTTGTGCCTGTACCAATACTAATATTAGAATTCGTATTGTACCATTCGAAATCAAATGTTCCGGTGCCACCAGTGGCTGATGCAGACACTACAGCATTACAAGATCCAAAACAAGCTGTATCAGAGACTTGAGTCATGAAACTAATAGCTGTAGGCTCAACGATAGTAACACTAATTATTGTATCACAGTTATTAACATCTGTTATTGTTGCTTGATATGTACCAGCGCAAAGGTTTGTTGCCGTTATAGAAGTTTGATTATTCGGATCATTCCATTGTACCGTGTAAGGAGGATTGCCACCAGATAGCATATCAATTGTAGCCGATCCATTACATTCTCCAAAGCATGAAACGTCAGTTTTTAGAACATTAAAAGAAAAATCCGTTGGTTCGGTAATCGTAATACTATCTGTTTTTGTACAGCCATTATCATCTGTAACAGTAGCTCTGTATACACCAGTGCATAATCCTGATATTTGCTGGCCCGTTTGATTTAACGGATCATCCCATTGTATTAAATAGTTTGGAGTGCCTCCAGAAACTATAACTTGACCGGAACCGGTACAATCATCAAAGCAGAGTACCTGGCTAATGACTTGAGGCGTAATAATTATCTCAGAAGGTTCTGAAACTGTAAACGTTAGTGTAGTATCGCAAAACCCATCACTTATCGTCACCTGGTATGGTCCGACACTTAAATTGGAAACAGTATTTGTACCCGCCCCAGTTAATCCACCTGGTAACCATGCATAAGTATATGCGCCAATATTTCCTCCGGAATTTACAGTTACTGATATACTTCCTGAATTATCCTGAAAGCAGTTCAAATCATTTACTACAGTTGTAATATCATAACTTAAAGGGTCAAAAAGTGTTAAAGTATCTTGAGCAATACACCCATCATCATCAGTTACGGATACAGTATAAAAACCAGAACACAAACCATTATAATTAGCCGTTGAGGTACCCTGCCCACTTGTTGGAATTGGATCCCATGTTAATGGCGCAATACCATTAGTGGCTGTAGCAGAAATTGCCCCATCACAAAAACCATTACAATTTGGATCAGTACCCGTTAAAGTAATAGAAAATGGTAACGCATCTCCTACCTGAACAGTATCAGCAGGCGTTGAACATCCAGTAGCATCTGTCACAATTACTCGATACTCTCCTGCACATAGACCTGAAATATTGTTCGTTATACCAACATTCGCATTTGTTGCTGTATTAGACCAAACATAGCTGTAGTTAGGTGTACCTCCAACAGCTAATGCAGAAACAGTTCCATCACATATTCCATTACAACTAATGTCAGTAGAACTTGTCGTAACACTGAGTACTGGTGGCTCAATAATTGTAACAATTGCCGAAGAATCCTTACATCCATTTGCATCAGTGACCCTTAAATAGTAATCACCCGCGCAAAGATTCATAATAATTGAATCATTTGAAATTACTGTTCCCGTAGCATTGTTTACCCATTCAAAAGTGTAACCAATAGTTCCTCCTGAAGGTAATGCAGAAATCTGACCATCACAAAATCCAAAACATGAAATTTGAATAATATCAGCTGTATTAACTATTAAATCGGGAGGGCTGGTTAGAGTAAAGTTTAACGTAGTATCACAATTTAAACCGTCAGCTATTGTCACAGTATAATCACCACTTAATAATCCTGAAACTGATGGCGTTCCTTGTCCTGTAATTGGATTTCCATCTAAAGAAACCCAATTGTATGTGTAAGGCATTCCGGCCGCGCCAGAATTTACAGTAACTGAAATTGTCCCGGTACTTTCACCAAAACATAAAAGATCTGTTTGACTAGTTGAAATATCATAGAGATCAGGTGATACAAAATCGAAGGTATCTATTTCGACACAACCTGAATCACTTGTTACAGTCACAATATATTGAGCAGATGCGCATATTCCTGCTACAGTTGGACCTGTTGAAGTGCTATTTGTCCAACTATAAGTAAAACCAGTCTGGTTAGTTGGTGTAGCCGTTATAGACCCATCACAAATATCATAGCACGATTGAGGTGTTGATGTAAAAACAATATCTAACGGTAAACCATTGAGAACCTCAATGGTGTCAGGTTCAGAAATACAATTATTCCCATCTGTAACAGTTAGTTCATAGAAGCCAGCACATAAATTGGATACAGATGGTGTAGTGCCCACTACTGAATTATCTGCAATATTTATCCAAGAATATGAATAATTCAAAGTACCTCCAGACGCCATAGAAAACACAACTCCTGTACAAGAATCTAAACACGTTACATCCGTTTTAGTCAAATTTAAATTAAAGGGTAACGGTTCATTTATGGTCACAACTCCACTTGTTCTAGAACAACCATTTGCATCCGTGATTACTACAAAGTACTCCCCTGCGCACAAACCTGTTGCAATAGAATCAGTGATATTGGTTGTAAGGCCAGTGACATTGTCAAACCACTCGAAAGTATAACCTGGAACACCTCCGGTAGGAAAGGCTGATACTTGACCATTGCAAACACCGAAACAATCGAGGTCTTGAGCATCAGTAAATCCTGCAACGAGAATTGGTGGATCAATAATTGTTATAACTGAATCTTGTTGGCAACCATCAGTATCAAATACTGAAATAGTTACATTTCCAGCAGAAAACCCGACCCCATTATTCGTGTTTTGTCCAGATGTTGGTGAAGGATTATAAGCATAAGTATATGGCCCTCCATTACCACCAGATTCATTACTAATCAGTAATGCTGCATCATTATCACCAGCACAAGTAGGAGGCGTTATTGTTATGTCAAAGTCAGTTCTTGATGGCGCAAATATCTCTACAGTATCTACTAAAGTACAGTTATTCGAATCTGTGAGAGTCACCGTATTTAAACCAAAACATAAGCTATCTGGGTTTTCACCCACCTGACCATTTGTCCAATTTAAAGTTTTTTGACCTGTTCCACCCTGACCTCTAACAAAGGCTTCTGCGTCACACACATTATGGCAACTTGGGTTAAGTACAAGGTCAACTACTAAATTTAATACAGGTGGTTCATTTATGTCTTCATCTACAGTACAAGTACCATACAACAAGCCTGGGATAATTACATTAGAAGAATCTGTTACTTCAATTGCGTAGTTACCAGGACACAGCCCAGAGTAGACAGTAGTTGTTGTAGCTGGGCCTTGAGTACCTCCTGATGGTGTATACTTGTAAGAAAACGGTCCTGTTGATCCAGATGTTGAAACAGTTAGCTCTCCGTCGCATAAGCCATTACAGCTTATGTCAGACCCATTATGAGTTGGTAGGAGGCGACTTGTTACATCCCAATTAACGACCAATGAACCACATGTATTTGAAGCATTAAGAACTATTGGAGTACTAGAAAAATGACCAAGTGCAATTTGATTTAACGAACTAGTTTGAATCAACTTTTTTGGCACCCCTTTTTTAGTCGAATTCGATAAGTCAATCTTCTTTAAGGGAATTAATATTGAATTCGATAAGTCAAGATTAGAATGCCTAGCAATTATATCACCCGACTTTATGCCAAAGCCATTAGTCTTAAATTCACTTGACTCAATCAATAGTTTAGAATCGTTCCCCAGAACAAGGTCATACCCTAATTCCCATTTTCCAGATCGGATATATAAGTCTGAATTTAACTGATTTCCTACGACATGTATTGTCTTTAAATGCTTTTCTGTTGATGAAAGAATTACCTTAGTATCAAAAATAATCGGAGATTTTATTGTTAAATCACCACTAATCTCAATTGAGCTACCAAGAAAACTCGGTGAATTTGAAGTGCTTATATACAGTGAATTAACCTTTAAATTATTAAACGACACAACACTCCCTACGTTAGTAATAGAATTTTTATCAAAAAAAACATTATCCTTTTCAGAGGGAATCACATTGGCTGTAACTCCACCAGATGTATAGGACCAATTCTGAGGATTATTCCAATCACCAGAGTCCCCAATCCAATATAAGTCCTGCGCAGACACACTGATTGTAAACAATAGAAAAAGAAGGGAGAACGTACCTTTTATTGTCATAGTAAGATTTCGATTCAAGCGTATAAATATATCGAAAAAATGCAACAATTCAGCACAATACCTGAAATAAGTTTATGACAATCTGACCTTGATAAATATTAGTGTTAGCGGCTTATTCGTAAAGTGTAGCTTTTTCTTGTCCAAAAGATCGCGAATTACTAACTGTATTATAACTTCCTGAAAGTTCTTGAGATTGCCATGAGTTATTTTGCAATTTAGATACAGTATAATCAAATGAGTACCCAATGCTGATCAAATCAGTAATTTTTACTCTTACCTGTGCCGTTACAGCATCAGCCCGTCTAAAGCCTAATCCAAATGACAACTTGTTTTGATAATCGACAATACCTGATAAATGAAAGTCGAATGGCATAGCTGATGTTTTTACAAACATAATGGAAGGAATAACATACCAATCTTTATCTAATTTAAACCGTTGACCCCATGTTAAATAAAGGTGTCTTTGGTAGCGGTTATCCTCACCTATTTTTTTAAGCTTCCCGCCAAATAAATTATGAATACTAATACCATAATACGCATTTTTGGTATTCAACCAGGTTCCAATTCTTAAATCAGGAAAAACCAAAGATCTTTCCACATTAAAAATAGTCAAATCAGGTGTGTCTAGTATTTTCACTTCAAAAGGATCAAAAACAACTTGTTTTAGACCAGATGAAACCCCATATGCAAGCGTTACCTCTCTTTTTAAAGTCACTTTAATTGCATATGTTAGATGAATATCAGATACGGACCATGGTCCAAATTTATCTCTCCTAAACTGTGCACCAATTCCATGCTTGGGTGCATTGACAGATCTTCCTTTTTTACTAATTTTTATTGGAGAACAAATATTGATATAAGCTGACCGGGGCGCCCCGTCAATATTAATCCATTGGTATCGACCACCTGTTTTAACAGCTATCCCTTTTTTATCTCCAGTTAAAGCAGGATTAAAAGCGTAATGATTGTACTGGTACTGAGTATAATGCGCTTGCTGTTGTGCAACCGTCAGGTATGTCATAAAAACAAAACATGTAATGAACAAATACCTCATCTAATAATAGTTACTGGCCCTCTAAATACTGAATTTTTGCTACCATCTCTCAAGTCAACAAAATAAAAGTATGTTGATGGTGGTACCGGCCTTCCTTTATAAGTTCCATCCCATGCCGTAGACCCATTATTATAACCTACTGTTTTATATACCACTTGCCCTGAACGGTCATAAACTATGACCTGATTATTAGGGTATTGCTCTAAAAATTTAATGTCCCAAAAGTCATTTCTCCCATCATTATTTGGCGTAAATGCTGTCATAATATCAATGGGATCTTTTAATCTAACTGTCATTTGATCAGATAATTCGCAATCTCCGTTCGTCACAGTTAACGTATATTGAGTCGTTATTTCTGCTGACGAAGTGGGCGTGAAAGTATTACTATTAATTAAATTATCAGTAGGTGTCCATGAGGCAATTCCGACACCTGAACCTTCAATCATGACCGCTCCATTAGATTCAATCAACTTATCTTCACCAGCATCTGCCTCTATTTGAGTAATATTGAACAAAATGCTATCAGAATTGGTGATATTAGGGCAACCTTCCGTTCCACAACTTACTTGTAAATACAAATATCCTGACTCTGTTAGACTGCTTGTTTGAAAAACAGGATCGCTGCCGCTTAAACTGCCATTAAAAAACCACTCTGTTTTCGGTGTGCCCAAACAGTTAGTAATTTCAAAATCTACTGGTACTTGGTCATATTGGCATAAATCTGTATTTTCAGCAGAAATACTAACCGAAACAGGCTGAACCTGTACGGCCGATCCAGATATGGTAATATCAAAATCTATTTGGGCAGGCTGTGTTACATTAGGTCCTACACCCGAACCATTAACTTGAATATAATAGGTTGTATTTGGCGTTAATACAGAAGTATTGGTCATTGAAAAATCTGCTAACCCATTATTAAAACACAGGCTAACATAAGAATAGTTCCCACCTTCGCATGGCACGTCAGACTGAATAATGACAGCTTCTAGTTTCCTACCCATTGTCGGATCAGGATTAATGTTAAGATTCGTAAAATCGACCATCACGTTACCACCTGTTGAGTTGGTGGTAAACTTATACCAGACTGTAGCTGCCGGAACATAGCAAAGGCCGTTCCCTCCATTATCATCTGCACATCCATTTGGATTAGTATTAAAACATTCCTCAGTAGTTGCGCCAATAGTAGTACCCGAAAGCAAGATTTTATCACATAATTCAATAGCATTTTCACAATCATCATTCTCAGGTTGTGCCCATAAAATAATTCCAGATAAGAGCATACAAAGAAAAGTGAAAAACCGTGTCAACATATTCATTTTTGTGCGTGTAAAGATAAGTAATTCTTAACTTTTGTTTACCTTTAAAAGGATTTATCAAAAAAATATTGCCCTCCAGAATAGAAAAGGGGGATTTTTTGGTAAATTTGACTTCTTTTTTTCACACAAATAAAATTTACATAGATGAAAATATTAGTTTGTATCAGTAAATCTCCAGATACAACCAGTAAAATAAATTTCACAAACAACAATACTGAGTTTGATGAAACTGGTGTTCAATTTATTGTTAACCCTTATGACGAGTGGTATGCATTGGTGAGAGCAATCGAATTAAAAGAACAGCACGGAGGTTCAGTTACAACTATAACAGTTGGCACCGCTTCTGATGATTCGGTGATAAGAAAGGCCTTAGCAATTGGTGCAGATAATGCAGTTAGAATCGATATGGCTGCAAATGATGCCTATAATATTGCTTTTCAAATTTCGGAATACGCCAAAACCGAAAATTTTGACCTTATCTTTACTGGAAAAGAAACTATAAATTATAATGGCGCTCAGGTTGGTGGAATGATATCAGAACTACTGGACATACCTTATATTTCTATGGCCACTAAGCTAGATGTAAATGGTTCTGTAGCAACTGCACAAAGAGAAATTGTTGGAGGAGAAGAAGTTGTTGAAGTGAATACCCCATTTGTAATAAGTGCTGCAAAAGGTATGGCAGAACAACGAATTCCAAATATGAGAGGAATAATGGCAGCGAGAACTAAACCTTTACAAGTCAATTCACCTGTTCAGGCAGATGAGCTAGTCAGCTTTGAATCGTTTACTTTACCTGATGAAAAATCAGAATGCAAATACATTGATGCCAATAATATGGATGAGTTAGTAGAATTGTTACACAACGAAGCAAAAGTTATTTAAATTATGTCAGTTTTAATATATATAGATAGTACAAGCAATAGTTTGGCGAAACACGCTCTTGAAGCAGTTAACTATGGAAGTAAAATTGGGGATGCCACCGTTATTACTAATGGGTCCGCCAATAAAGAAGCGTTAGCCGGGTTAGGCAAGTACGGTGCGAAAAAGGTATTAGTTAATGAAACGAAAACTGACGATCCTTCGCAATTATCAAAATTAATTCAAGAGGCTGTTGAACAAGAAGGGGCTGATACCATTGTTTTATCATACGACTTAACAGGTAAATCTGTTGCACCAAGGGTTTCTGCTGGTTTAAAAGCAGGATATGTACCAGGAGCAGTAGCCTTACCTGATGCTGAACAAAAAATTAAGACTAATGTTTTTTCTGGAAAGGCATCTGGATTGGTAAAAGTAAATACAGCAAAAAGAATTATTGGTTTAACCCCAAATTCTATTGGACTAGAAGAAGGTACTGGAGTTGCCGAAGTCGTTGATTTTTCAGCTGATTTAGGAAGTTCTGCTATTACTGTAAAGGAAGTGAAAAAACAAGAAGGGGATGTTTTATTAACTGAGGCTGAATTAGTTGTTTCTGCAGGAAGAGGATTAAAAGGACCTGAAAACTGGGGAATGGTAGAAGATTTAGCAAGCACATTAGGCGCTGCAACAGCCTGTTCACGACCAGTAGCGGATATCGGTTGGAGACCTCATCACGAGCATGTTGGGCAAACAGGTATTGCTATCCGTCCTAATTTATACATTGCCGCAGGAATTTCTGGTGCAATACAACACCTTGCAGGTGTTAACCAAAGTAAAACCATAGTTGTCATTAATACTGATCCTGAAGCGCCGTTTTTTAAAGCTGCTGATTATGGAATTGTTGGGGATGCCTTTGAAGTTTTACCAAAGCTAAATGATGCCATTAAGAGTTTTAAGGCTAACAATTAAATTAATCACTTGTTAAAATATTAAAGAGGATAGCAATATTCTCTTTATTCGTTTTATGGACAAAATAGAGCTAAAAATAGTAGGATTATCATATAGCCAAACACAATCTGGCGCCTATGCCCTTGTGCTATCTGAAAAAGACGGTAGTAGAAGATTACCTATTATTATCGGAGGATTTGAAGCGCAGTCAATAGCTATTGAGCTTGAAAATATGAAGCCCTCACGCCCACTGACCCACGATTTATTTAAAACTTTTGCAGATGCCTACAATGTAAAAATTAAAGAAATTGTCATTTACAATTTGGTAGAAGGTGTTTTTTACTCAAAAATTATATGTTCAAATGGTAAAGAAGATATTGAGATTGACGCTAGAACATCTGATTCTATTGCAATTGGGTTAAGATCTGGTGCACCAGTATTTACATATGAGCATATATTAAGTTCCGCTGGTATTCAATTAGATAGTGACGAATTACTGGAGGATTCAACTGCAGTCTCAGAATCAACCAGTAAAGAGGATGAAGTAGAAGATAAACAAATACATACACTTGAAGAACTCGACATCATGCTTCAAAAAGCCATTGAGAACGAAGAGTATGAGAACGCTTCTAAAATCCGTGACGAAATTAATAAACGAAAAAGTGGAGAGTCTTAATCAATTTTTAGATTTTTTAATGATCTGTTCCCATTAATCAGTTTCTAAGACGCATATTTTAGACTCAGTTCGTTGCATTTCTTGGAAGGTATAAAACAACGTTAGAATGCCTGAGGTGAAGAACTCCGAAAATTAACTTATTGAATAACTTCCACCATCAAACTATCCTCTGTTTTAGTAACGGTGGCCAATTTGTTTTTTGTTAAGTGTTTAATGGCTTTATCCCATTTTTTGTTGCTTAAGCCTGCAGACATTTTCAAATCTTCAAGTACCATTGGTGAATTAGCTTTTAATAAATCTAAGACTGTTTTTTGCTCATCATTTAATTCAACCGTCGGTATGGCAGCTTTTGTTTCCGGTTTCATTTGCGGGAAGAATAATACCTCTTGAATTGAAGAATTATTGGTCAAATACATCACCAATCGATCCATACCAATTCCTAATCCTGAAGTAGGCGGCATACCATATTCCAGAGCCCTTAAAAAATCTTGGTCAATAAATTCGCCAGCCTCATCATCTCCTTTCTCAGCCAGCTTCAGCTGAGCTTCAAACCGCTCTCTTTGGTCTATTGGGTCGTTTAATTCTGAATAGGCATTCGCCACTTCCTTTCCACAAACCATTAGTTCAAATCGCTCAGTTAATTCAGGGTTATCTCTATGCTCCTTGCATAAAGGTGACATTTCTTTTGGATAATCAATAATAAAGGTGGGTTGGATGTAATTGCCCTCACACTTTTCTCCAAATATTTCGTCAATTAATTTCCCCTTACCCATAGTATCATCTACTTCAATTCCCATTCCTTTAGCAGCATCAAACAACTCTTGTTCTGACTTTCCATCAATATCAAATCCTGTAAAATCAATAATTGATTGACGCATTGTTACCCTTTTATAGGGCGCCTTAAATTCAATTTCATGATCCCCAAAAGTAGACTTAGACGATCCATTTACAGCCATGGCACAATGTTCTAATAAACGTTCAGTAAAATCCATCATCCAATTGTAGTCTTTATAAGCTACATATATTTCCATGGCCGTAAATTCAGGATTATGCGTTCTGTCCATTCCTTCGTTTCTAAAGTTCTTAGAGAACTCAAAAACGCCATCAAAACCTCCGACAATAAGTCGCTTTAAATAAAGTTCGTTAGCAATTCTTAGGTATAACGGAATATCTAATGCATTATGGTGAGTCACAAAAGGCCTGGCTGCTGCCCCTCCAGGAATAGGCTGTAAAACTGGCGTTTCCACTTCAAAATAACCCGCCTCAGTAAAAAACTGTCGCATAGCCGTAAACAGTTTAGTACGTTTAACAAATACATCTTTAACATGAGGGTTAACTACTAAATCAACGTAACGTTGACGGTACCTCATCTCAGGGTCCGTAAAGGCATCATGTACCTTACCCTCGTCATCTGTTTTAGGTTGCGGCAAAGGCTTTAACGATTTAGACAATAATTTAAAATCTTTAACCCAAACTGAAATCTCTCCTACTTTTGTTTTAAACAGGTAGCCTTCAATTCCAATAAAATCTCCTAAGTTTAAAAGCTTTTTATACAGATCATTATATTTCCACTTATCTTCTTCTGGACAAATTTCATCTCTATTGAAATAAACTTGAATTCTTCCAGCACTATCCTGAATTTCTCCAAAGGAGGCTTTACCTTGAATTCTGCGTGCCATTAATCTCCCAGCAATTACCACTTGTTTACCTTCCTCATAATTCTCCTTAATGTCATAAGACAAGGTATTTACTGGAAATAAATCAGCTGGAAAAGGATTCACGCCATTGGCCCTTAATTTATCAAGCGCCTCTCTTCTTTGAATTTCTTGTTCAGATAGGTTGTCAATACTCATGAAAAACTTTTTGCCAAAGATAATTCAATTTTCTTTTTTCAATTCATTCCCAAGTGGTATTAAGCGTAAAAATGCTAAATTTGCTGCCTTACATAATTCTACTATGGATAAATTAATTGCTGGATTTGCAAAACAACTTGAAGACGCTTTAAAAATCGGACAAGAAGTTTCAGTGTTGGATGATACTACAATAGAAAACGTTTTATGCTGCGGTCTCGGTGGTTCAGGCATTGGGGCTAAAATAACTAAATTGTTAAATCGTGATTATTTAACTGTTCCATATGATACAATTAATGATTACAACATCCCATCATACATTAGTGATAAAACATTAGTCATTGCAGCCTCTTATTCTGGAAATACTGAAGAGACTTTAATGGCTATAGAAGAATGTAGATCAAAAGGTGCTAAAATAGCCGTAATTACATCAGGTGGAGCCTTATTAGAATTAGCAAAAGAAAATGATTGGCTTCATTACGTTCTGCCTGGAGGTGAACAACCAAGAGCTATGTTAGCTTATTCTTTAATTCAACATTTCTATATTTTAAAAGCTTTTAATTTAATTAATTATGACTTTGAAAGGCAAGTCCGTAAAGCTATTGAATTAATCAATAGTTTTAATACTGAAATTCAAGAAGAAGCAAAGCGAGTAGCAAAAGCATGTTTCAGAAAAATCCCTGTAATCTATTCCAGTCCAACTATGGAAGGTATTGCGATTAGATTTAGACAACAAATCAATGAAAATAGTAAAATGTTGTGCTGGCATGCTGTAATTCCCGAAATGAACCATAATGAATTAGTTGGATGGGCTGGGGGCAATGAAGATATTGCAGTAATAAAACTCAGTAATAATTTGGAGTACTACAGAAACACTAAACGTTGGGAGTTTTGCCGACCTGTCATTGAAGAAAAGGCAGGAACAATAATTGAAATTAAATCCTCAGGAAATAGTTTGTTGGAGCAAGCACTTTACCTTATTTATTTAACAGATTGGGTTAGCTTTTTTCTGGCTGAATTGAAGGCTATTGATCCAACAGAGGTAAACGTTATTTCAAGTTTGAAGTCAAAGTTATCTAACTTGAAATAAAAAAGAGCTGCTTTCAAAAAGCAGCCCTTTCGACCTATGAAAAAACAACTGTTTTAACATGAAATCGGTCAATTTTATTAAAAGTGGAGCGCTAAGCCTACAGTTAACGGGTATACCTCTTCCGCTGCTCCTTTATCAAATAATGGTAGCAAATTATAATTGGCAAATACACCAATATCATTATAGCCAACTCTTGCTGTAGCGGAAGCTTGAAATGAATTAAGGTTGTAAATTCCCTTTTCCTTATTTTTCGCTTCCTTCCCAAGTACATCAAACTTTTGAACTGTTTTAGAATTAAGCCTTACTCCTCCAATAACACCAACTGCAACATGAAAGTTTTTGTCTTCATTTTTTGATGTATTGAATTGTAACAATAACGGAACATTTAAATAAGTTGCTCTCAATTGATTCTTATTAAAAGCCCTAGTTGTATCCAAAATTCCCCAAGTACTGTCAGAATTTGCTGATAGAGAATAATTATTCTTAAAGCCATATCGAGCATGTGTTAACCCCAGTCCTGTGACTAATCCAACATGATCCGTTCCAAATCGAATGCGTTTTTCGAATAAATTGAAATTATACGAAAACGATTGAGCAGGGTCAAGTTCAAGATATGGACTTGCAATAGTATTACCTCCGTTATTGTTAAACAATATAGATGGTCCGAATTCAAAACCAGACCAATACGTTAAATCATCATCCACTTTCTTTTTTTTGTCCTTATCGATTTTAATATCATTGTCTTCATCATTATCAACTAAAATGGTGTCAATATCATCACCATGATCAACAATTATAAACTCTAACCCAGCTAATTTAAACTTAGTTGTGTCAGGGTTTTCGGATTCAGTTTTTTTCGGATTTTCTACCTTTGTAGACTCTTCTTGAGCCATTACATTAAAGCTAAAAATGGCTGTCATTATTAAAATTATATTTTTCATCTTTTTTAAGTTTATAGTTAAAATTTTAAGAAAAGATTTAATCGGATAACTGTTTGGCCAAAATAAATTATCTTGATTTTATGCCTTTCTTATCTTTAGGACGGACACCTTTTTGAAAAGTTACAGCTTGTTACTTTTTTCTTTTTCTTTCAAAAGAAAAACTCCCAATTTGGATGACAGTTTGCGCAAAATCAGACTCTTCAGGTGCTTTTTTATATGACATATCTAGCTGAGTAAGATTACTCAATGTTCGGGTAACTGGTCGATATTGCTCTTTTAATTGGGATTTAGAAATTTTTGTATCAACATTAGCCAAATCATCAGATTGAACATCTTTTATAATTGATGGCTTATTTTGGCTTGCAATCGTTTCCTCAAAATCGGCGAAAAGATGACTAATATTAATATTTTCAGGAATCCAACTTGGTGGATTGTTAAATTCTTTTTTAGTTGTTAAACTGACAAAATTTTCTTCGAATAGATTAATTGGCTCTTTATTTGAAAAAACTGATTTTTGCTTGCCACTATTTGCTTTTGATTTTTGTGCGGAACTAATTTTAATATTACTTGCTAGATTAGTTTTAGCTGATGGCTCAACATCAGTAACTAGTGTTTGGGATTCGTAAACCGGTTCTATCTGCTTTACCATATTATTAGACCTTGAATAGTAACTTGGCTCAATCGACTTATTTGGCCTAAAGATCAACCATAGGAAAACAAAAATAGCAGCGATACTTACTACTCTTACTAATAAGGGAATAATTTTACCTTCTGTTTCTTTCTTTAATGCGCTAGTGTCTCCAAATACTTCGGATAAATTTGGTTTTAGATATGCTGCATTAACATAAGCTTCATTCTCTTCTAATCCACTATGCTTTATAAATTGGTCAACTGCTTGCTCTTGTTCATAAGATAAGGTTTTTTCAGATTTAGCAATTAGCCAATAATCAATATTAGAAATATCGATTTCACTCTTAAACTGTGGTGTTTTTAAGTTGTTACGATTCCCATAAACTTCTGATAAATCTGGTTTCAAATACGTTGCATTAACATATGCTTCGTTTTGCTCTAATTTATTCGCTTTTACAAATTCATTAACCGCTTGTTCTTCTTCTCGAGAAAGTGTTTTTTCAGCTTTTGCAATTAACCAAGTATCGATATTAGATAGAGAAATGTCAGCATTGTCACTTGACTTGACTTTTAGCGTACTAGCATCACTAAAACTAATATCTTCAGGTTCTAATTTAAAATCTAATATATCGTCTAAATCGTCAAACAACTCCGCTATTTCAGGATTTTCTTCAATAAATAAAAATAAAGCAGAGGTGTCTTTCTCTGACAAATTACCTTCTAAATAATCAAGGTAATACGCTTCTACGTTATGTTTATCAATTTTTATCATTATTCCAACACAGCTTCTACACTTACTAATATATCCTTTAATTTTTTTCTCCCTCTAAAAATATATACCTTGACCTGACTCTCCTTTAAGCCCGTTATTTTTCCAATTTCTGCGTAATCATAACCTTCATAATCTCTCAGCAGAATAACTGTACGTTGTATCTCAGGCAACTGATCTAAGGCACTATGTAAAGTGGCCTGCAAATCCATGTTTTTTAATGGACTCTCCGATTTATACAAATCAATTTTGGTTTCATCTTCTTTAAATTTTTCCTTTCTAATCACATCAATCATCCTATTATATGCCGTGGTAAACAAGTACGATTTGACCTTGGTGCCATCAATTGTATCTTTCTTTATCCAAACTTTTTCAAAAGTATCTTGCACAACGTCTCTTGACGCATCTTCATTTTTAAGATGCTTCAAAATAAACCGATAAATATTATCAGCGTATAAATCCACTGCGGTATTATACTCTTTTTCAGTCATTCATTCATTAGGTCGTTCATAAGACGGATCATCATTTAAATAGTTACATTCTTTGCAAAAAAATCAATTTTTTGTTTCTTTAAAAATACTAATTTTACATGGAATGGTTGATGATAATGTCTAATTTCAAGATGCTGTAATATTAAACCAAAAATCTATTGGACTTAGCAATACCCCTCTTGAAGCACATGGTTTCATAAAAACAGCAAGCTGGATTAATGCGTATAGTAGAATATTAAAACTGTTTGAAAAAAACTTAACTAATTAAGATAATTTTAGACGAAATATTTATCTTTAAGCACAATTAAAAATTTACTATGAAGAAAATTAAACTATTATTAGCAAGCGCAGTAATTGCCATTTTAATGACTAGCTGCGAAATTATTTTACCTCTAGCTGCAACAAGTAATCCTGTAGGTTCAAAAGTTGGAACAGCTGAAGCTACAATTTACCTGGGTATTTTTACTTTCGATCAGGATGCGAGTATTCGTACAGCTGCAAAAAATGGAGGCATCACTAAGATATCAACAGTTGATATCAGAAGAAAAGATGTTTTGGGCATTGTTCTCACTTATGAAACAATTGTAACTGGTGAATAATGTAAATGATATTTTTAAAGAGGCTCCTATCAAAAGAGCCTCTTTTTTTTATCATAAAATATATTTAGTAGGATTAATTGCTCTTTTCCTATCGTCTTGCATTTCTTTTAAGCCTAATGCAAAAAAATCACCAAAATCTTTATACACTACTTTTTTTGTTGGCGAAAGCGGAACCCAATATTTCATTAAACCACTATTACTAAAAAACGTTGAAAAAGAGTCAATTTTAATTGACTTTACGTTTAGGGATAAGGTTTCATTGGATTCGAACATGGCAACAGTAAACGCCTCTTTACTACTAAACCATAATATTAAAAATGTTGATAGCTTGTTATTTAGGAATAACAACTATTCTATAACTTTTAATGAAATTAAAGTCTTTTTTAAAGAAAAAAAAGACGACCAGATTTTAATTCGAATAAATTCCGAAAACCTCCTTGCGAATATTTGTAAAATTTTTGAGGATCCTAATTGGCATGTTGAAGTCTACGGGAATTCTAGCAAAGTGCAGTTTGAATCCTTTAAAAAAACGAATAAATCAATAACTTTGCTAAAATCAAACGTTTTTGATTTATTAACCCTTTGACCGACAAATATGACTAATAACGATATATTTAAAAAACTGCGAGTAGCACATAAATTAACAAATAAAGATATTGTTGAAATATGCAAATTAGTGGACTTTAAAGTGTCTGAAAGTGAATTAGGTGCATTTTTTAGAGCTGAAGGTCATGAAAAATATCGCAATTGCGGAGACCAAATTCTTAGAAACTTTTTAAATGGATTGGTAATACATCTCCGTGGACCTATGCCCGATAAAAGAATTCCTAAAAAGTCTGATAGGTAACAAGAACTATGTCAGATCATTATCATTTTAAAATTCACAAGCCATATGGGGTCATTTCTCAATTTGTTCATACTGGCAAAAGGTCAAAAACAGTATTAGGAGACTTATATAATTTTCCTAAAAGAACAATGGCTATTGGCAGATTGGATGAAAATTCTGAAGGCTTGTTATTGCTGACAACAGATGGTAAAATAAGCGAAAGTATTAGGCAGAAAACAGTAGAAAAGGAATATTATGTTCAGGTTGATGGTATTCCTGACGAAAAAACGATTTCAAGAATAATGAGAGGTGTTGAGATTGGATTAAAGGGAGAAAAATATTTAACGCTCCCATGCAAAGCAAAAGCTATTGAACCACCATCTGCCATCCCAGAAAGGATAAAGAAGATTAGAGATGATAGACATGGGCCAACTAGTTGGATGTCTATTACAGTAAAAGAAGGAAAATTTCGTCAAATCAGAAAAATGACAGCTGCAGTAGGACACGCAACACTTCGACTAATTAGAGTTAGAATTGGTAATATATCACTTGACGATCTGAATGTCTCAGAGGTTAAATCATTTGACCCTGCGGAAGTTTAAATTAGACTTTTATTCCCATAACTAATACGTCATCAATTTGATCTAGATTGCCTTTCCAGCTATGAAAGTTTTTCTCCAACATATCCCTTTGCTCTTGCATAGGCAAGTCAGCATTTTGGAGTAAAAAAGATCGAAACCTCTTGTAATTGAACTTCTTTGATCGGTCACCGCCAAATTGATCAGCATAACCATCAGTGAAAATGTATAAAATGTCTCCCTTTTCAACGGGGATTTTATGATTAGTAAATGGTATTAAGTCTGCTCCAGAATGATTCCCAATTGGTTGCTTATCACCTTTAATTTCTATCAAAACGTATGTCTCATTCTTATCTTTTATATCTCCAATTATCTCATTAGATTGCTTCATTACATTTCTAATAATATAGATGGGGTTTTTCGCACCTGAAAATTGCAACTCTGTTCTTGTTGCATTAATCATGCAAAGTGCCATGTCCATGCCATCCCTGACTTGTTCGCCAGATAAATTTTGTCTTAAACTCTCACTTACACCTTTATTTAAAAAGTGAAGAATATCCGCAGGCGTTTTCAAATTATTTTCTGCAATAGACTGGCTCAAAAAATTATTCCCAACTATACTCATAAATGCGCCTGGAACACCATGCCCAGTACAATCTATTGCTGCAAATACAGTGCTTTTATGATTCGCATTTTGCTTTTCTTCAACAAAATAAAAATCTCCACTTACCACATCTTTAGGTAAATAAAAAATAAAAGAATCGGGAATCAGCCTTTTAACTTGTTCGTTTAACGGGAGAATGGCTTCTTGAATTCTTTTGGCATACTTTATACTACTTAATATCTCATCATTTTTATTAGCCAACTCAGCCCTTTGGGTCTCTATTTCGCTTGTTCTTTCAATGACCTGTTCTTCTAATCTGACATTTATCTCGTCCATTGCAGCATTTTTCTCTTGTAGATTCTTTAACGCAACCGCTTGCGCCTCCTCTTTATCCTTTTGAAGTTCACGGTACTTGAATGACATAGAAACACTTAAAATTACGACTTCTAATATAGAGCATACTTTTAAGGCATTGAGTGATACTTTTGAGTTCTGAATAATACCGAAATTACCAAGTATAAACAAAATAGCACCTGTAATTAATACAACGAATGCAATTGTAAAATAAATATCAATGGTCTCCTTTCTAGCCCTTAAGTAAAAGATAGTTGATACCGACAATACAATACTTAACAGGCTCATTCCATTAATGGCTGGGTAAGATATAGCATGGAGTTTGCCAGGCAGTAAATTAAATATTAAGGAAACCCCTATTAAAATTCCTGCAACTAAAAATGTTTTATTCAGTCTTGGGTATTTTGCGCTGAGACTTAAAAAATTACTTACATAAATCAACATAAAAATAATTGCAAGCGCCCCTGTTAATGGAGGAAAGAAATTAATCATGTATTGATTAGCAGGAAAAAAATGGTGATGAGAGTAACCATCTAATGAGAACTGAAGCAGCCCCTGAAAAAAGACATATAAAATATAATATAGAAACGATTTATCCTTTAATAATAGGTAAAAGAAAAAGTATATAACAATTACCAAACAAATAAGACCAAAGTAAAACCCATTCTTAAACTGATCTTTATAATCTTGTTCAAAAAATGTCATCTTTTCATGAACCCTTAAGGGCAACAAAATACCTTCTCCTCCACTGACTACTGCTACATAAAAAAATTGTGTTTCTCCTTTTTTTATTTGAACTGGAAATAAATTTTTTCTATGCGGAACGTCCTTTCCGTAATAATTAAAATCGTCTCCATTTTTTCTTATCTCCAATAATTCATTTTGTTCATTGACCCTGTAGAAAAAGACTTTATCCGTTATTGGACGCGCTGTTTCTAAAAAAAAATCCCAGTAATCTGATTCGTTGGTGATTGAAAACTTCATCCAAAACCTTGACCTTGTAAACTGAACAGCAGGATTTTCGGAAGGTATGACGAAAAAAGAATCATTTGGCATCTTAATAATGTCCGCTATTTCAATCTCTCTATTTTTGTCTTCATAAATCAGTACTTTTTTGCTAAAAGACTGACCTATATTTTCATTCTTTAACTTTATTTTATTGCTAGCAAAAAGCAATAAAGGGGAAAAAATAAATAGTAATGTTAACGATTTTATAAAATTCATTTGGTTTATTATTGTATTCCCTTTGATCGTTTGTTTAATTTAAACTCTATTTTATAATAAAAAAGTGGTAATCGTCCCAATTGATTTCTAAACTGAAATGGTTCGCTTGGATTATCTGGGTTCGGAACATAAGTAAGACCCAATAAATTTTTAGTATTAAATACATTGACTAAGTCAAGTCCAAATTCATGAGTCACTTTAGCGGCATTTAAAGTATAATTTACTTTAAAATCGAATCTGAAATACTCAGGTAATCTACGCGTATTATAACCCTCATCCAAAAAGACTATTTCCTCGAGTGCATTAGTAGCTATTGTATCGACAAAACCATATCTTCTTCCTCCGGCATAAGTAGCTTTAGCACCAAATCCCAATAATTGGTTCTTCTTCTTGCCTAAGGTAAATTCTTTTCCGACTAAAGCGTTTACAATATAATTTCCATTAAAATCAGTATTTCTAAGAATACCATCACTCCCTCGATATTTACTTTCGTATAAACTAAACGTGGTTAAAAAAAAGAATGATTTATTAAAGAACTTTTGCAATGTAAATTCAACACCATAATTTTGTCCAGTTCCAGTATTTTGAAGAGAATCTGGGAAGAAACGGGCAAAACCGCTGCCTTGATTAAGTAAAGAAAAAGAAGAACTTTCTACCTCAACTGGAATATTGTATAGATGCTGATAATAAAGCTCCGTTTTGAATTGAAGTGTTTTCCTAATTTTTGTGCCATAACTGATTACAGAATGCAAGCTTCTTGAAAAATCCATATTACTATTATGGTAGACTTTCTCTCCATTTGAGGGATCTATTTTATGATAAGTATAGGTATACATAGGCTGGGTTTGAGAATGCATACCAAGTCCTCCTGCAAGCACACTTTTTTCGTTTATGTAATACTTTATGCCTGCTCTTGGTTCGGCCGGAGAAACACTATTACTATATGTGAAATACTGACTATGTAAACCTGCCGTAAAAATTAAACTCGGGTTTATTTTATATCTCCATTGGGCAAAAGCTTGTACCAAAAAATCAGGTGCTTCAGAAGCAAAATCCCACCTTGGAATAAATGGAGAAGTGGAATCAGAAATAACATTTCTTATTGAATCAAACATACTGAAACCGTATGCGTCCACATTTAAGCCATATTGAAATAAATGCTTTGCATTTAATTTTCTATTTAGTCCAATATATGCACTAACCTTATCAATCACATAACGATAAGTCATCATTGTAAAGGGTTCCGCTTTGTAGTTCCATGTTGAATCGGGATTCAAATCTCTAATAATATACTCATGATTAGTTCTTTGAATCTCTTTAGAATAGGCTAACGTAGCTTTTAAGAACGTTTTAGAATTAATTGGTTTAGTAAAAGTTAAGCCAGTAAAATACATTTGCGTACCAAAATATTGATCTCTATCTTGCTCACCAAATGCATCTTGTGCAGGTCTTTCCTGATCCGAAATTATGATGTCAATTGAACTTGCTCCTCCTATACCGAAAAAAGAAACAGCTCCACCTTTTTTTAAAGGAAAATTGAATTTGAAAGCACCATCTCCGTAAAGTGGCACGGCATCAGTTCCAATGGTTATTCCAATTTGCTTCATAAGCGTAAGTGTAGAATACCTTCCTCCAATCAGGTAACTTGCTTTTGACTTTGTAGATAGAGGTCCTTCTACTTGAAATTCTGTTCCCAAAAAACCAAATTGACCTGAAAACTCATGAATCGAATTGTTACCATTTCTTAAGTTAATGTCAAAAACACCAGATAGTGAATTCCCAAATTCAGCTGGAAAAGCACTCATGAAAAAATCAGAATTTGACAAAAATTTATTGTTCAAAATAGCTACTGGACCTCCAGTAGATCCTGCAACAGCAAAATGGTTGGGATTAGGAATATCAACTCCTTCAATTTTGTATAAAACCCCTAAAGGTGAATTCCCCCTGATAACAATATCATTCCTAGAGTCATCAGCACCTTGTGCTCCGGCATAGTTAGATACCATTCTTGCTGGGTCTCCCCTACTTCCTGCATAGCGATTAGTTTCTTCTATAGTAAAACTTTGAGATGAGACTGTAGCCATTTCATTATTCACTTCTCCCTTTCGACCAGCAATTACTTCAATTTCCTCACCAACCAAACTCGACTCTTCTAATTCTATGTTTAGAATATACTCCTTACCGGATGTTAAAATAATTGTTCTAATAGCCGGCTCGTAACCAACAAATTTGAACTCAACTGTATGCTTACCTATCGGAATATTTCTGACTGCATAATCTCCGCTAATACCTGTTGTGGCGCCATACAATTTTTCCTTGATGTCTAAAATTTTTACTGTACAACCGATCAATGGTATTTTCGTATCAGCATCAACAATTGTTCCTCTTAAATTCTGAGTAATCTCCTGCGAAAGTGATACAGCACTGGTGAAAAATAGAATGAACAAAATTTTGGTCAACTTCATAAGTTTTTGTTTTGCACAGAACAATATAGTTATTTTTAAAAAAAGAATTCTTGGGCTTCTGCAAAGCCTTAAACTAATGTCAATATTTACTAGACTACTTTCTTTAATGCCTGAGTCATTAAAAAGTTGATCAAATGCTTAAGTCCTCTAAATGCAAGTTTACTTTTTGTAGGAAAGATATAAAAAATCGTGCTTTTAGCTTACCATCAAAATAGTTTTTACCTTTGAAAAGTGGAAAAGAAAAAGCGTATAATTGTATCAGTAACCAATGACCTTGTCACCGATCAACGGGTTAAAAAAGTATGCGCCTTTTTGCACCAATTAAACTATGAAGTTACTTTGTGTGGTCGTATGCTAAAAAACTCACAATCATTAGAAAATACACCCTATAAAGTAAAAAGATTTAGGTTATTATTCAATAAGGGCCCGCTTTTTTACGCGTGTTTTAATCTAAGATTATGGTTTTTTCTAATCTCAAAAAAATCAGAATTTCTTTTGGCAAATGATTTAGATACCTTATTGGCAAATGCATGGATAAAGCGATTCAAAAAGGATAAGATACTAGTCTATGATGCACATGAGTACTTCACAGAAGTGCCTGAGATACAAAATAGACCAGTGGTGAAAAAAATATGGAAATGGATCGAGAAACAATCTCTTCCTTTAGTGGATCATTTTTATACGGTTAATGATTCTATTGCGGCTCTCTATCAAAAGCAGACAAATAAAGAAGTAAAAGTAGTTCGCAATATTTCGGACCCACAGAAGATTAAATTAAGTTATAGTAAAAAAGAACTAGGGTTACCTGATAGCAAGAAAATAATTATCATGCAAGGGGCTGGTATTAATATAGATAGGGGGGCGGAAGAAGCTTTACAAGCTATTAAATTAGTGCCTAATGCCGTTTTAGCTTTTGTTGGAGACGGTGATGTGATACCTCAATTAAAGAAAAAAGCTGAAACGGAAGGCTTGAATAATCAGGTATTATTTTTTCCCAAACAACCGTATGACAAGTTAATGAATTATACACTCCATGCAGACGTTGGTCTAGCTATTGATAAACCCACCAATTTGAATTATCAGCTTGCTTTACCCAACAAATTGTTCGATTATATCCACGCCAATATTCCAATAATTGCCTCAAATCTTATTGAAGTAAAAAACATTGTAAAAACCTATGAGATAGGATTAATCATTGATTCACATTCACCAGAAGAAATAGCCAGACAAATTAAAAAAATCATTCAGGATGAAAAATTAGCTAAATCTTTGAAAATAAATTGTGAAAAAGCGGCGAATGCGCTTAATTGGCAAAACGAAACTCATGTCTTAAAATCAATTTATGGACAATAAGCATTTGCATATCGTAGCATTTGATGTACCGTACCCACCATTATATGGCGGTATTATTGATTTATACTTTCAACTAAAAGCGCTACATCAAATTGGTGTCAAAATAACTTATCATTGCTTTTATTATAAAGGTAATAATCCGCCGACTGATAGACTTAGATTTTTTGCACAAAATGTACACTATTACCAACGAAAAAAACGTGTTGGCAAATTGATGATAAATAAATGGCCATTTATCGTAGCAACAAGAGATGACCAGAAACTGCTAAACAACCTTAAGCTTGATAGTTCGCCAATAATTTTTAGTGGCTTACAATCATGCTTCTATCTTAACCATCCAGATTTAAAAAATCGGATAAAATTAGTGAGAACCCATAATATTGAACATCATTATTATGCTGGTTTAGCTGATGTTGAAACTAACAGGCTTAAAAAACAATATTTTCTTTGGGAAAGTAAAAAGCTAGAACGATTTGAAAAAGAATTGGTTCATGCTGATGCTATTCTCTCTATTGCGAAAATGGATGTAGCGTATTTCGGAAAATATGCTACGACTTATCATAGCCCTCCATTTTTTAGATTTAAGACACGAAAAAATAATTTTGATGTCATACCAAAATTTGGTCTGTTTCAAGGAAATTTAAGTGTTGGAGAAAATATTGAAGCAGTTCAATTTATTGTGGATTGTGTTGTTCGGAAAACTAACCATCAAATTATAATTGCAGGAAAGAATCCTCATTCTAGGGTAATAAAATTATGCAGTCAATTTTCAAATCTTCAACTAATTGCAGATCCATCTCAAAATAAAATGAATGAGTTAATAGAGAATGCGCAAGTTAACTTATTGTTCACTAATCAACAAACTGGAATAAAGCTAAAACTATTACATGCTTTGGCTATTGGAAAACATGTTATTATTAATTCTAAGATGGATGATAATGGTCTTTTTAATTCTCTTTGCCATATTGAAAATGAACCGCAGGTGATTTTTGATCGCTTTGAAGAACTAATGGCTATTAATTATTCAGAAAGCATGTTTTTGGAAAGACAAAAAGAATTTACTGATACTTTTAATAATGATAGAAATGCCAAAAAGACAATGGAAATTATTGCAAGTTTAATATGATTCTTTTTTAGTCACTTCTCCCTCTTCATTATAGAAAGTCCAACTTCCAGATCGCCGACCTTCTAAATAATCTCCAAAATAGCGAATATTGCCATTCGGATACCATACCATTGAGTAACCATTGTTTATCCCATCCTTAAAAACAGACTCACTGTTCTTTTTCCCATTCTCAAAGTAGCTTGTCCATGTTCCCTCTTTCTTTCCATCATTGTTTAACTCTCCTGTTATTCTTAGCTGTCCATTTGGATAATATTCTTTGTGAATTCCAGTATTTGAAGAAGCAGTATTTGTCGGCTTTTCCTGGATATATTCAGGTTTCTCCTTAGTTTCATTTAAGCTGCATGAAGAAATCAGAGCAATTGTAATAAAATAAAAAAATAATTTCATGTGGTTTACTTTTTTCTATTAACCGTGTAATCAACAAGACCCAGTAAAATCTTTTTGTGTTCGTTATTTGGAAATTCTTCAATAATTTTAACCGCCTCGTCTCTTATTTCAAGCATTTTTTGTTTCGCATAATCAATGCCACCATACTTAATCACTAACTGAATAGCTATCTTTACCTTTGACGAATTTTCATTATGTTTTTTAACAATATTAATAAGCTGACGTTTTATTTCTATTGGCGCGGTATTTAACACATGTATTAAAGGTAAAGTCATTTTTTGCTCACGAATATCATTTCCTGTTGGTTTACCTATGCTCTCCTCACCGTAGTCAAAAATATCATCCTTTATTTGAAATGCAAGACCTACTAATTCACCAAATCGTTTCAATTTGAAAATTACTTCTGCGTCGTTAGTTACTGAAGCAGCACCAGCTGCACAACATGCCGCAATTAAAGAGGCGGTTTTCTTCCTAATTACTTCAAAATATACCTCCTCGGTAATATCTAATTGACGAGATTTTTCATATTGTAGTAGTTCACCCTCAATCATTTCTTTTACGGGTACCGTAACAATTTTAAGAAGATCAAATTCTTCATTATCAATAGATAATAATAGCCCTTGAGATAACAAATAGTCACCAACAAGTACGGCTATTTTATTTTTCCATAAGGCATTAACTGAAAAAAAGCCACGGCGTTCATTAGCATCATCAACGACGTCATCATGCACTAGAGTGGCTGTATGAAGTAATTCTATCAATGATGCCGCACGATAAGTTTTATCTTTAATATCGCCTCCAAGCATTTTGGCAGTTAAAAAAACGAACATAGGGCGCATTTGCTTTCCCTTTCGTTTAACAACATAATGCGTGATTTTATTTAACAGAGGGGCATCAGACTTCATAGAATCTTGAAACTTTTGTTCAAAACGTTTCATTTCATCTTTTACGCTTGCCTTAATCTCGTCTACAGTTACCATTTTAGTATTACAAAGATACCCTTTGTTTAGGAGTAATAAGTATAAAAATTTTTAATTTTTGGTGGATACTTGTTTCAAAACCATGCTATACTGATGCCAACAGAAAAAAGGCCTAGCTGTGTGCTCGATTCATTTTCAAATAAATAAGTTAAATTGTATGACCCAAAAAGAAAAATATTGTCCATTCCAACTCTTAAGGTAGGACCATATTGCAGTTTTTGAACATCAGGGAAATTAAATGTTTTGAATTCATCACTCCCAGTTCGCCACTTTTCAAAAGTATCGAAGATATATCCTACTTTAAAACCTGGGTAAAACTTAAACTTGCCTCGTTCCTTTCTAGATCGGACTCTAAATTCAAAAGGCACATCAACTTGATTAAATACAGTTCTATTTATCCAGCGGTCTGCGCCATCATAGGGAGCCAAAATCGCATATTGGGTCATTGAACCTTTTGGTAAATTTAAGGATTCAAAAGTAAAATCACCATCATGACGAACATTATAGTGTGTATACCCTAAACCAATAGCAATTCCAAAACGAGATTTTTTAGAAAACGGGATATCAAACATCAAGTTAATGCCATGCCCAATAGAATAAAATTTAGTGGTTACGTTATTAGTATTCCCCAGCCAATTATTAAAGAAAAAATCAGTGTTGAATCTATCAAAACGTTCAGGTGTATTTTCGCTAGGCTGTACTAAAGTATAATGCCTCATTAATCCAGGCTTTCTTCCTATTTCATTAAATGGTTTATCGTAGCTATTTTGAGAATAACCATGTAAACAAAGTATGAAAAGCAATATCGTTAAGTAACCTTTAGGCATAAGTTTCTATATTTTTTTCCCATGCCCATGCATGCTTTAACGAATCTGCTAATGAATACTTTGCTTCCCACTTCAACTCTTTTTTTGCTTTTGTAGGGTCTGCATAAATTTGAATAACATCTCCTTCCCTTCGCTCTCCAAAAACATGATTTACTGAAATATTATTTACAGTCTCAAAAGTGTCTATAATCTCTTTTACCGAGCTTCCTTTTCCAGTTCCGATATTAAAAGGTTCAACGATCCCAATTGGTTTATTCTCTAACCATGATAATGCTTTGACGTGAGCTTGGGCAAGATCTACCACATGAATATAATCTCTAATACATGTTCCATCTGGCGTTGGATAATCATTTCCATAAACTGTCAATTGATCTCTTATACCTTTAGCAGTTTGTGTTAAATAAGGCACTAAATTATTAGGAATCCCTTGAGGTAACTCACCAATCAATGAAGATTCATGTGCTCCTATTGGATTAAAATACCTCAATAAGGCAGCGCTAAAAGTTTGGTGGGCTTTCGCTGTAAATTGAATTATCTTTTCACCGACAATTTTTGTGTCCCCGTATGGGCTAGTAGCTTGTTGAATAGGTATTGATTCATCAACTACGGGCTCCTCTGGCTCTCCGTAAACAGTACAGGAAGATGAAAATACTATATTGGTAATTTTAAACTCATGCATGAGTTCAAGAACTGTTGTTAACGAATTTAAATTATTCTGATAATACTTTATTGGGTGGCTTACTGACTCTCCAACTGCCTTATCTGCTGCAAAATGAATAATACTTTTAATATGTGAATGCGATTTAAAAATGGCTTTCATTGCAATTTTATCATTACAATTTGTATTGTAATGGGTTACGTCTTTGCCTGTGATTTCCTTCAGTCTATCAAGAATAAATGGTTTAGAATTTCTGAAGTCATCTACTATTATTGGCTGATAACCAGCTTTAATTAATTCAACTACCGTGTGCGAACCTATATAGCCAGCACCACCAGTAACCAATACTTCATTCATGTTTAAACTGTTTATACAAAAATAGATAAATCTTTTTTAAGAATTCGGCTCTTGATTCAATTAAAAAAGGCGATACAATAAATTGTACCGCCTTTAACCCAAAATCCATGAATTATAAAAATTCATTTCACGGTACAAATTTAGCTAAAAAATATGGTGCACCTTAGCCAATTCAAAACAATTTTGCATAATTTAACAGATTCAAGAGGGCATTCTTAAGCCACCCAAAATCTATTTTTTTAAAGGTCGTCAATAATTCTAAAAATAGCTTATTTTTGCACCATGAAGCACATCAGAAATTTTTGTATCATAGCTCATATTGATCATGGAAAATCTACTTTGGCTGATAGGTTGTTACAAACAACGAATACAATTGCAGACCGTGACATGCAAAATCAGGCTTTAGATGATATGGATATTGAACGTGAGAGAGGCATCACCATTAAATCTCATGCGATTCAAATGGACTATTACCATTCTGATGGTCATAAGTATGTACTGAACTTAATTGACACACCAGGTCATGTTGATTTTTCTTATGAAGTCTCGAGGTCAATCGCTGCATGTGAAGGAGCCTTGTTGATCGTTGATGCTGCTCAAGGAATTGAAGCACAAACAATTTCAAACCTATACTTAGCATTAGAGAATGATTTAGAAATAATTCCTATTTTAAATAAAATGGATTTACCAGGTGCACAGCCTGAAGAAGTGACCGATCAAATTGTAGACTTAATTGGATGTGAACCAAGTGATGTGATTCCGGCGAGTGGAAAAACAGGTCTAGGTGTAGAAAATATCCTTAAAGCCATAGTTGAACGTATTGATCCTCCTACAGGTGAAGAAAATGCTCCCTTGCAAGCCATGATTTTTGACTCCGTTTTTAATTCATTTAGAGGAATTATAGCGTATTACAGGGTGCTAAATGGTAAAATTCAAAAAGGAGATCGTGTTAAATTCGTGAATACCGAAAAAGAATACAATGCTGACGAAATTGGCATTCTGAGAATGGATATGGAACCGCGACAAGAAGTGTTGACAGGTGATGTAGGATATATAATTTCAGGCATTAAAAAAGCCAACGAGGTAAAAGTGGGTGACACCATTACTACCAAAGAAAACCCTTGTATTGATGTTGTTCAAGGATTTGAAGATGTGAAACCAATGGTATTTGCAGGGGTCTACCCTGTTGATACTGATGAATACGAGGAATTAAGAGCTTCCCTAGAAAAATTACAACTAAATGATGCATCTCTGGTATTTGAACCAGAATCTTCAGCTGCATTAGGTTTCGGATTTAGATGTGGATTTTTAGGTATGTTGCATATGGAGATTATTCAAGAACGCCTAGAACGCGAATTTGATATGACCGTAATTACTACCGTGCCGAATGTATCTTATAAAGCTTATATGCCAAAGGAAACAGAAGCAAGAATTGTCAATAATCCATCAGAGTTACCTGACCCTTCGAAGGTAGATTATATTGAAGAACCTTATATTAATGCTCAAATTATTACAAAATCGGATTATATCGGTCAGGTAATGAGCCTCTGTATTGAAAAAAGAGGTATTTTAAAAAACCAAGTCTACTTAACACAAGATAGGGTTGAATTGACATTTGAAATGCCACTTGGAGAAATTGTCTTTGATTTTTACGATAAACTAAAATCCATTTCTCGGGGATATGCTTCTTTTGATTACCATCCTATTGGCTATCAAAAATCTGACTTAATTAAATTGGATCTATTGTTAAATGCCGATCCGGTTGATGCATTATCTGCATTAGTACACCGTTCAAATGCTTACGATTTAGGTAAAAAGATTTGTTTGAAGTTAAAAGAATTAATCCCTCGACAACAATTTGAAATCCCAATTCAAGCTGCTATCGGAGCCAAAATTATTGCTCGTGAAACCATTAAAGCGCTTCGTAAAGATGTGACAGCGAAATGTTATGGTGGTGATATTTCTAGGAAACGTAAGTTATTGGAAAAGCAGAAAAAAGGAAAGAAGCGAATGCGGCAAGTTGGAAATGTTGAGGTCCCTCAAGAAGCCTTTTTAGCAGTCTTAAAGCTAGACTAGCGGACTATACATAGCAATTCTGCTATCTGTAGTAAACATCTCTGGCAAGTTTAGGTCCTTTGTTTATTTTATTTTCGAATCGCTGATCTACCCAAATTCTAGTAGCTTTCGGAAAATTTTCTACCATATCATTATATTGCATAAAGGCGTTATGATGAAGGCTAAACTCATATATTTTAACATGCCTCAAACTTTCTGGCAGGGTTTTAATCTTATTTTGGCTCATTGAAAGTGAACTTAACTTATTAAGATCACCAATACTTTCGGGCAAAAACTGAATCCGATTATTATAAACACTTAAATCCTCCAAGCTTTCCAGTGAGCCAATATCAAATGGCAGCACCTCTAATTCATTGTATTGTAAACCAAGTCGCTTTAACTGTTTCATGGCGGAAACGGATTGCTGCTTATCTTTAAAATTGCTTGAGTTTAGGTCATTGCTGCCCAAGTACAACGCTTCTAAACTTTGCAGTTGTAACATACTTGCCGGTATAGTTTCGATTTTGTTTCTTTCTAAATCAAGCTGCTTTAACTGCTGCAATTTAGACCAGTTTTCTGGCAAAACGGCTATTTCGTTGTTTTTTAGAGACAGTACTTCTAGTTTGTTTAATGACATTGCTGATTCAGGAATATGATTTATTTGACAAGATTCTGCTGATAATCGTTTTAAACTAGTAAGGTCTCCCAAATTTTCAGGAAGTAATTCTAAATCAAAATTGCGAGTAAAGGAAAGAATTTCGATCTTATCAAGTCGGGTTAAAGCATCTGGTAATTTCCTTAATTTATTGTGTCCCAAATTTAATTCAGTCAGTTGTTTTAAATTCGAAATATTTTCATCAATAGCAGCTAGTCCAGTAGAAATGATTGAGAGTTTCGTTAAGTTTTTCAGCTGATATAATGACAGTGGGATTTGTTCTAATTCAGGAGCCCTTTTAATTCCTATTGTCTTTAAATTTTCAAAGGCGTTGAAATCCAATGGTAGTTCACCTGTCAATCCGTTAATCGCAAGGGTTTCTAGACTGGCCAAAGAGGGTAATCTGTTTAAAATATGAGTATTGGCGTTTGTTAGTGATAATTCTTTTAACCGTGTTAGTTGTGCTAATCCAGTAAAAATTTCTCCGGTAGTATTGAAGTTCCCAAACCAAATAGATAAGCTTTCTAACTCTGGAAAATTAGAAAAGTCTATTTTCTGAAAATTGGTTAACTCACTTTCATTGGCTAAACTTAAATTCAGTATTCTTAAGTGGCTTAATTTATTTATTTCTGGAATAATATTAGACGTTGTTAACGAAGTAAGATTACTCAAAGATTGGATTTCTGATGGCAATTTTGCGCTTGTATCAGAGGAATTATAAATTAATGTCTCTAAACTCTTAAGCTGACATATCTCAGGACCTAATATTTTCACAGGAGAATAGCAATATCCCATTCCGTTAGTAATGTACAATGCCTTTAACTGCTTTTGATTATATAAATTAGATGGGATGGTATCACACAGCCCCAATGTCATTTCTTTTTTTTGAGCATAACCCAAATGAGTCATAAAAATGGCCAACAATAGTAATAATCGCATCATCTTTTTTATAATACTTGTACCAATTATTGTTCCAAAAAGCTGTTTCTATAGTCTTATACGGTTTCGTATCCGTCTAAATTGGTAATGCCCCAATTGTCCAACTCTTCTTTGCTCCATAAATCAGGGAAGAAAATGCGTCTTTGATATTTAGGATGCATGTACTTATGCCATTCACTACCACCTGTGGCTTCTGCGTTACCTTCACCACTATCAAGGTACTTAGCTGCTGCATGATAATGATGCATAACCCATTTAATGTTAACCGTATGGTCGTAATGACGCATAGCATTTATTAGGGCTTTATTGGCTTTAAAATCTTCTGGGAGGGCCTTAAACTTGGTCCATAGATTGACTAAGTTGTATTCTTTCATCCAATCAATCAATTCCTTTTTATACTTTTCTTCAAAGTTGGTCAATAGCTTACTTTTTTTTCCAGTTTTAAAATCTTTACCTGCAGCTTGCCAATACATGTGCTCAAAAGCATGTTCATATGGGGTATTTCGGTCAATGTTATCTCTAAATCTAGCGTCAATTAAGTTAATCAACTCGGTTGATGCAATTTCAATTTGACGATATTGAGCACTTTGAAACCCACTGGCAGGCGTTAAGGTGTCCCTAAACTTCATATACTGTGATACTTCCATGCCATCTCCCATAACCGTGAATGAATTGGCCAATACATCAAAGTAACGACTCACACGCATCAGGTGCATCTCGAATTTTCCGGGTTGAATATTTTCTGTATGTGAAATTTGCCCCATTTCCCATAAAATCATTTTGAATAATAACTCATTGATTTGATGATACATAATAAATACCATCTCATCAGGAAGTTGGGTCCTTTGAGTTTGTAAACCAAGCAGAGCATCTACTTGAATAAAATCCCAATATTTCATGGGTTCAGCGTATAACAAACCTGATAAATGTACATCAGGATCTTGCCCCATCGCCTTATATTTTTCGTCAATTGCTTTTAATATGTCTTCTCTTGTCATTACTCTTAATTAAAATTTTTACTTACGCTACCTAATGCTTCAGTTCTGCTCAGCATTAGTTAATTAAGAGAAGGGAGACTTTATATTCAAATAGTCTGCAACTCCATTTAGTAAACAGACCTCAAAAACAATATGATCATTTTTGGGCATTAATTGGTAACTAATTTATCTTTAAAAATAGAGTGAATCAGCTCATCAATTTTGTTCTCATTCATGAGGTTTTCAATATCATGTTGCTTCATCAATCCTTTAATGTAATCATCTTGTTCTTGTCCCTTTTTCCATGCTTCCGCGTAAGGAATGGATGAGAATGAAACCATTGAGTAGAGTGCTACGTATTTTTCAGGGTACAATTCTTGAATTCTATTTTCAAATTTCTTCTGAAGTAAGAATTCTGGATCTGCTACAAAATCTCTCATGACCAAATAATTGTGTTTTGATAATTCTTGAACCGCATCCCCATTAGGTTTTCTTTCTTTTTGGTAGGCTTTAAATATCGTCTCCCAATTATGATTGTGCTCCTCCATTAACATACCCATTCTATGGCAGTCTTCCAAGCTAGCATTCATTCCTTGGCCATAAAATGGTACGGTGGCATGAGCTGCATCTCCCATTAGGGCCGCTTTCCCGTGCGTCCAAGGGTAACACCGCATAATGGCTAAACTCGATAATGGATGTGTACCCCACTGTTCAACAACGTCTGGACACATTTCGTAAAAGTCAGGAAAGGTACTTTGCATAAATGCTTCAATTTCTGACTTGGTATTTATTTTGTCAAACGCATTTTTGTCTCCTTCAAAAGGCATGAATAAAGTGCAGGTAAAGGTACCATCTTCATTGGCTAAAGCAATTAGCATAAAACGACCTCTGGGCCAAATATGCAGGGCGTTTTTATCCAATTTATAAGAACCATCTTCATTAGCGGGCAATAGAAGTTCTTTGTAACCGTCATCTACAAAATCTTGGCTGTAATCAAACCGATCTAGCTTTTGAAAAGCTTTATATCGTAATGCTGAATAAGCACCGTCACATGCAAATACAACATCTGATTGATGCTCTGATTTTTCACCTGTAAGTTTATTAGTAAGGTATACAATCCCTTCATCCAAATTCCCACCTGTGCACTGCATATTATAGTGAATGGTTGCACCGTATTCTTTTTCAGCCACATTCATCATTTTGGCATTCAATCCCCCCCTTGACACAGAATAAATTGCTTGTCCTTCCTGTCCATATGGTTGATAGGTCAATTCACCTGTTAAACTATGCATAATTCGTCCTGTCATTGGAATAGCTAGTTCATTGACATGATGGTCAACACCAACCGCACGTAATGCTTCCCACCCTCTGTGTGACAATGCCAAATTAATTGATTTGCCGGCCTGAATTTCAGCCAATCTAATGTCGGGACGTCTTTCGAAAATAGTGACTTTATATCCTGCTTTTGCAAGATATACTGCCCATAAAGAACCTGCTAATCCTGCTCCTACAATAGTTGCTGTTTTCATTTATTATTGTTTTGAAATTTGGTACTGTCGTTTTTATTGCTTCAATTGGGGTTTCTCCATGACTGTCCCACATTTTTTACAGGTTACCAACGACTGATCAGCGTAAAAGTTATCCAAAATCCTAGGTAATTGCTCTACAATATCGCCTAAGTGAAAACTTTCCTTATGCAATTCATTATTGCAATTTTCACAAAACCACATGCAATAATCCAATTCATCAGGTCTTCGCATTCTTTCAATTACCAAACCAACAGTATTGGCTGGTCTTTGAGGAGAATGTGGTACCCTTGGTGGTAGCAAAAATATATCCCCTTCTTTTATTTCAACAGTCCTTATCTTTCCATCCTCCACAATTGGAAGAGTGATATCACCCTCAATTTGATAGAAAAACTCTTCGCCTTCGTTATAGTGAAAATCCTTTCGGGCATTTGGTCCTCCAACAACCATAATAATAAACTCAGTATCTTTATATACAACCTGGTTTCCAACTGGTGGTTTTAGTTTATCACGGTTATCGTCAATCCATTGCTTGAAATTAAATGGTGGTAAAATCATATTTTTTGTTATTAATTAATAGTAAACAGTTATTAGTTGACTTTCTCATTCACTAGCAACTATTAACCTAAATCAAAGTGTTCCTCTCTTCTCTTGTTCTCTCTCGATGGACTCAAATAAGGCCTTAAAGTTTCCTGCACCAAAACCACGTGCCCCCATTCTTTGGATAATTTCAAAAAATAAAGTCGGTCTGTCTTCAACTGGCTTAGTAAAGATCTGCAATAAATACCCTTCTTCGTCTGCATCAATCATAATTCCAAGAGACTTTAGTTTTTCTATATCTTCTCCTAACTCATGGTTGTGCACTTGTAATCTTCCTGGAACGGCTTTGTAATACTCTTCAGGAGGGGTTGACAAAAACTCTACACCTCTTGCCCTCATTTTAGCCACGGTGTCAATAATGTCATTAGTAGCAACAGCAATATGCTGAACACCTGGCCCATTATAAAAATCAATATACTCTTCTATTTGAGACTTCTTTTTTCCTTCAGCAGGTTCGTTTATTGGAAATTTAATTCTACCATTTCCATTACTCATTACCTTACTCATCAGTGCAGAATACTCAGTTGTAATTTGTTTATCATCAAACGACAAGAAGTTGACAAATCCCATGACATCTTCATAAAATTTAACCCAGGTGTTCATTTCATTCCATCCTACGTTTCCTACCATGTGATCGATATATTTTAGTCCAACAGGTTCTGGATTATAATCAGACTCCCATTTTTCATAACCTGGTAAAAATGCCCCTGAATAATTTTTTCTTTCTACAAACATGTGAACCGTTTCCCCATAAGTATAAATTCCTGCTCTTACAACTTCACCGTGTTCGTCTTTTTCAACTGTTGGTTCCATGTACGATTTAGCGCCTCTTTTGGTGGTTTCTTCCCAAGATTTTTTTGCATCATCTACCCAAAGTGCAACGATTTTCACTCCATCACCATGCTTTGCCATATGCTTGTTCATCCATGAATCAGAAGTAAGAGGTGTAGTTAATACTATTCTAATCTTATCCTGTTTCAAAACATAAGACGCAAAGTCTTTACACCCCGTTTCTAATCCTTTATAGGCATGCGACTGGAACCCAAAAGCAGTTTTGTAAAAATGGGCAGCCTGCTTAGCGTTTCCAACAATAAATTCCACATAATCTGTCCCTAATAATGGCAAAAAATCTTGCGCTCCCTCAAATATTTTTTCTAAACCGTAGTCTACATTTTTTATATTACTCATAATCATTTTGTTTTTTTGGACTACCTGATTAACAAATACTCCATTCTCTTTAAATCAAATTTACTCTGTTATCCAACTCTTATAATAATCCTCAGCTTCTAACTTCATGGCCTCTTCAGTTATCATCATTGGACTGAATGGGTCAATCATCACGGCCAATTCTTCCGTGTGGGTTTTACCTACGCTTCTTTCTATTGCTCCTGGGTGAGGGCCATGAGGAATGCCGCCTGGGTGAAGCGTAATCATTCCTTTTTCTATATTATTTCTACTCATAAAGTCTCCATCTACATAGTAAAGCAATTCTTCAGAATCAATATTACTATGGTGGTAAGGTGCTGGAATTGCTTTAGGATGATAATCGTACATTCTTGGAACGAATGAACACACTACAAATCCATTTGCTTCCCATTGTTGATGAACAGGTGGTGGTTGATGAATTCGTCCAGTAATTGGTTCAAAATCATGAATAGAAAACGCATATGGATAATGGAAACCATCCCATCCAACTGCATCAAATGGGTGGTATTGATGTGTATATTCCCACAACAATCCTTGCTTTTTAGATAATACTCTAAACTCCCCCTTTTCATCATGTGTCTGTAAGTCAGTAGGTAATCTAAAATCACGTTCACAAAAAGGAGAATGCTCTAACATTTGTCCAAAGTTATTACGGTACCTTTTTGGCGTCACAATAGGACTAAATGATTCTACATATAACAATCTATTTTCTGCACTATCAAAATCAATTTGGTACGTAATACCACGCGGAATTATTAGATAATCTCCATATTTAAAATCAATATTGCCGTACATGGTACGAAGTTTCCCGCTTCCTTTATGCACAAAAAGCATCTCATCTGCATCACTATTTCTATAAAAATAGTCTTTCGAAAAATTTTTAGGTGCTGCTAAACCAATATGCAGGTCTTTATTTACCAAAAGTGTTTTCCGGCTTTTAATGAAATCATCTTCCTCAGGCACCGAAAAACCCTTAAAACTTAACGCTTTCATGTTTTTTTCAATGGCAATTTTTGGACTAAGGTCTTCAAGTTGTCTCACCTCAGTAACTACAGTTGGTGGATGAAGATGGTATATTAATGATGACATCCCGACAAAGCCTGCGGTGCCAAATAATTCTTCTTGATACAATCCTCCATTTGGTTTTTCAAAGGTTGTATGTCTTTTAGGTGGGATTTTTCCCAATGTATGATATCTAGGCATAATTTATTAAGTTGAAATTGAAAAATTCGGAACGTTTAGTTCCTTAAAATAAGAAGACCAAAGTCATTCTGGATTCCTGATAATAAGGAATCTCAAATAACTCAATAAACCCGTCCAATTACTTTTCATTATGTCCGTTTGGGTAGCTTAACAAATATAGCAAAACTTATTTAATGGACTATCTTAGATTTTGATTCAGATTTAAAAATAAAATATATTTTTGTGTCAAAAGGAATGCAATGAAAAAGATTTTAGTTGTCGGTTCAGCTGGCCAAATTGGCACAGAATTAGTCTTGGGTCTCAGGGCAAAGTTTGGAAATGATGCAATTATCGCTTCAGACATTAAAGCCCCAAGTCATTCTTCGCTAAAAGAAGGACCTTTTGAAATCTTGGACATTCTTGACCTTAAAGCACTTAAATCTTTAGTGGAAAAATACGCTATTAAAGAAATATATTTATTAGCTGCTCTGCTATCCGCTACTGCTGAAAAACATCCTGAATTTGCCTGGAAACTAAATATGGACGGACTTTTTAACGTACTTAATTTAGCCAAAGATAAAATAATTGATAAAGTTTTCTGGCCTAGTTCGATTGCGGTTTTTGGACCCACAACTCCCAAAATTAATACCCCTCAAATTACTATAATGGAACCTACCACTGTCTATGGTATTAGTAAGCAAGCTGGTGAACGCTGGTGTGAGTACTACCATAATAAGTATGGCGTAGACGTAAGAAGTATCCGTTATCCTGGCTTAATTTCATATACCTCTCTTCCTGGCGGCGGGACTACTGATTATGCCGTTGATATTTTTTACTCCGCCAAAAAAGGAGAAACTTTTACATGTTTTTTATCAGAAAATACTGGCTTACCAATGATGTATATGGAAGATGCCATTCGTGCCACCATTAATTTAATGGAGGCGCCCAAAGACCAAATCAAAATACGGTCTAGCTATAATATATCAGGTGTTTCGTTTACGCCATCTGAAATTCACAACTCGATCCAGAAAATAATCCCTTCATTTAAAATTATTTATAAGCCTGATTTTAGACAAGCTATTGCAGACACTTGGCCAAGAAGTATTGACGACTCCCAAGCGCAGTTAGATTGGGGATGGCGACCAAATTATGATATTGATAAATTGACCAATATCATGCTTGAGAATGTAGTCGTCGACTAATCGGGGTGATTTATCCAATATTTTAGAGTATTTGTCGAAAATGCAGGTGCGATTATTAAAAAAATGTTAAATTAGAATCCCTAACGATTAATGATCATGCGACTTTTTATCTTATCAAGTATTCTCTCTTTTGGGCTTGTTTCTTATGCTAGTCCTAATCCGGTTTTGTCATTTATTTATTCACAACAATCTGATGAAGATGGAGATATAAACAAAAAAGATAAGCAAGGTAGAAAGCAAGGCCGTTGGTTAATCCTTGGAAAAGACAGACCAAATAGTGGTTATCCTGAAAATGGTAAAATTGAAGAAGGAACTTATTCTGACAATAGAAAAGATGGTTTGTGGACCAAATATCACAAGGATGGAAAAACACCAAGAATTATAGGTGAGTTTAAAGATGGAAGACCAAAAGGAGAATATACCAAAATGTACGCCTCAGGTAAAGTTAAAGAAAAAGGAACTTTTGTAAATGGACGGCAGAATGGAACTTATCAAACCTATTACGAAAACGGAAATGTGGCCCAAGAAAAGACGTTTAACAAAAGTGGTCTGGAGGAGGGTGTTCAAAAATACTATTATCCAAATGGACAAGAAGAATTTGTTTTTACTAAACAAAATGGTGTAACAACGGGAAAAGCTGTGCGGTACACTGAAGATGGACAAGTTAAAGAAGTTATTATTTATGGAGCAAATGGAAAAGTTGAAAGTAGAGAAGTAAAAACTTTAGAAGTTAAACCTGTAGAAGAGACAGAAGGAAAGGGAGGGCCAAGCGGAGCTAACGGAAATATGCGAGGAAAGGTTTTCGACAGGGACGGTTATAATAAAGTTTATAATGATGATGAGGAGCTCTGGATGGACGGTAAATTTAAATCTGGTAAACTATATGACGGTAAATTATATAAATATGACTCAGATGGTATTTTATTGAAGATAGAAGTATGGAAGTCGGGTAAATATCATTCCGACGGTCAACTTTAAAAATATTAATTTTTATATTTAGTAAAAACGTCTCGGTCAAACCGAGACGTTTTTTTATTTTTGGACTTCTAAAAATGAGATCAGATGAAAAGTGAGTTAAAAGTATACAATACATTGGAAGGAGAAAAGGTGCCTTTTAAGCCTATACACGAGAAATTTGTAGGTATGTATGTATGTGGCCCTACTGTGTACAGTGATGTTCACCTTGGGAACTGTCGTACTTTTATCTCATTCGATATGATTTATCGTTACCTCTGTTTTTTGGGGTATAAAGTTCGATATGTTAGAAATATTACAGACGCTGGCCATCTGGAAAATGATGCAGATGAAGGTGAGGATAAAATTTCAAAGAAAGCAAGGCTGGAGCAATTAGAACCTATGGAAATTGTTCAAAAATATACTGTTGATTTTCACGATATACTTAGACAATTTAATAATTTACCCCCAACAATTGAGCCAACAGCAACTGGTCATATTATTGAGCAAATCGAGCTGACTAAAAGTATAATAGACAATGGTTTTGCTTATGAAAGCAATGGTTCTGTTTATTTTGACGTTGAGAAATATAACGCCAATGAAAAATATGGTGAACTATCAGGCCGAAAAATAGAGGATTTAGTTGCTGGAACTAGAGAGCTGGATGGGCAATCTGAGAAAAGAAATCCGTTAGATTTTGCCCTATGGAAGAAAGCATCTCCTATGCATATTATGCGTTGGTCATCACCATGGAGTGATGGGTTTCCAGGTTGGCATCTAGAATGTACAGCCATGTCGACTAAATATTTGGGAGACCAATTCGACATACACGGTGGTGGAATGGATCTAAAGTTTCCGCATCACGAATGTGAGGTAGCACAAGGAAAGTCATCAAATGGTAAACAACCTGTTAACTATTGGCTACATGCCAATATGCTGACTCTGAATGGTCAAAAAATGAGTAAGTCGACAGGGAATACCTTACTGCCAAGAGAACTGTTTTCAGGAGAAAACAACTTGCTTGAAAAAGCCTATCATCCAATGGTTGTAAGGTTTTTTATGATGCAGGCACATTACCGAAGTGTGCTTGATTTTTCTTCTGAAGCCTTGAATGCTTCTGAAAAAGGTTTTCAAAAATTAATGAATGGTCTAAAAACTTTGGAAGGCCTAAAGACGAGTGAGAACAGTTCTGAATCTGTTGAAGATAAAATTAAGGACTTTTACATTGCCATGAATGACGACTTCAATACTCCCGTGCTGATTGCACATTTGTTTGATGCAGTCAGATTTATTAATTCCGTTAATGACGGGAATGCGAGTATTTCATCAGAAGATAAAGCCATTTTAACAACGGCTATGCACCAATTTATATTTGAGGTATTAGGGCTAGATGCCATATCTGATCATAATGATTCAAAATTAAATGCTGTGATGGAAGTGATTTTGGAAATTAGGAAAAATGCCCGGTCTAATAAAGATTTTGAAACATCTGATCTTATTCGTGATAAAATGTTGGCCGCCGGTATTACAATTAAAGATAGCCGCGAGGGCACAACCTGGACAGCTTAAAAAGAAACTAAATGACCCTTAACAGGCGACACTTTTTGAAGGTTTCAGGTCTGGCAATGGTCGGAATAAAAAATAATAGTATTTTTGCGGGAATTATTACAGAAACAGAGATGACTAAGATAGATAAATTAGTAGCATTATTTGAGCAAAAATTTGTAGCTCATCCATGGCATGGTGTTACATTAGGAGAGAATGCTCCTGAAGAAGTAAAAGCTTATATTGAAATTAACCCGAACGATCAAATTAAATACGAGATTGATAAGCCAAGTGGCCATATTTTAATTGATAGACCACAGAAATATTCTAATATAGTGCCTGCACTTTATGGTTTTGTACCTCAAACATATTGTGATACATTGATAGCTGACTACTGCATGAAGCAATCAGGAAGGTCAAATATTGTTGGTGATGCAGACCCATTAGATATTATTGTCTTGTCAGAAAGAAATATTGACAGAGGGAATATACTAGTGGACTGTATTCCAGTAGGTGGATTCAGAATGATTGATGGTGGTGAAGCTGACGATAAAATTATCGCTGTTTTAAAAGATGATCAAGCGTATGGCGATATCAGAAATATTGAAGATGTGCCAAGTAAAGTCATTGACAGAGTAAAGCACTTTTTCTTAACCTATAAATCTAATCCAAACAATGATGGGTCAGATAAGAAGGTAGAAATTACCCATACTTATGGTCGTGATGAGGCCCTAGAAGTCATTAAACTATCCAACCAGGATTATTTAAATAAATATGGTGATGTTAATGCTGATTTTGCAGAAACATTGAAAGCCATTTTAGGATAGTATAGTCTATTTATCGATTTAAAAAAAACCTAGATTTTCTAAGGTGTTTTTCGTTTAATAGGTTTGTCTTCTTAAAAATGAGCTGAGGTATAATTTTAGCTCTAAACAATTTACAATGGTATATTACCATGTTTCTTTTTAGGTAAATGCTGAACTTTGTTTTCCAACATTTTAAAGGATCTAATTAGCTTTTTACGGGTATCAGCCGGTACAATTACCTCATCAATAAATCCATGGCGAGCGGCATTATACGGATTAGCAAATAATTCGGCGTATTCAGCCTCCTTTTCCTTCCATTTTTCCTCAGGATTGTCAGCTGACTTTATTTCATTTCTAAAAATAATCTCTGCAGCACCTTTTGCGCCCATTACTGCAATTTCCGCACTTGGCCAAGCGTAATTCATGTCAGCGCCAATATGTTTAGAATTCATCACATCATATGCCCCTCCATACGCTTTTCGTGTAATTACGGTCACGGATGGTACTGTTGCCTCACAAAAAGCGTATAAAAGCTTCGCTCCATTTGAGATAATCCCATTCCATTCTTGCTCAGTTCCTGGTAAAAACCCTGGCACATCTTCACAAACTAACAACGGAATATTAAAAGAATCACAAAAACGAATAAAACGTGCTGCCTTATTAGATGATTCTATATCTAAAACACCCGCCAAGTATGCTGGTTGATTAGCAATAACACCTATAGACCTTCCAGCCATTCTGGCAAAACCGACTACAATATTTTTAGCGTAATTTTCTTGAACTTCATAGAATGAGTCAAGATCAACTAATTCATTAATGACCTCTCTCATATCGTAAGGCTGATTAGGGTTCTCAGGAACGATATCATTTAGCTTAGGTCGAGATTCATCTTCTGGGGTATAAACAACCGCTGGTGGCTGTTCTTCGCAGTTTTGCGGAATGTACGACAATAACTTCTGTAAATCTTTAATACACTTTACATCATTTTCAACTGAAAAATGTGCTACGCCAGACTTTTCAGAATGAGTAGAAGCTCCACCTAATTCTTCCGAAGTGACTTCTTCGTGTGTTACTGTTTTAACAACATTTGGCCCTGTCACAAACATAAAGGAAGTATCCTGAACCATGTATATAAAATCAGTTAATGCTGGGGAGTATACTGCTCCTCCAGCACAAGGCCCCATAATGGCAGATAATTGAGGAATAACACCTGATGCCAAAGTATTTCGGTAAAAAATATCAGCATAACCTCCAAGCGAAACAACACCTTCCTGAATTCTTGCTCCCCCTGAGTCATTCAGCCCAATAAACGGAATGCCATTTTGGATTGCTAAATCCATTACTCTACAAATCTTTTTAGCGTGAATCTCGGCTAACGAACCACCAAAAACTGTAAAATCTTGCGCAAAAAGATAAATTGGCCTGCCATTAACATAACCCGAACCCGTCACAACTCCATCTCCCAAAAACTTAGTCTTATCTAAACCAAAATTTGAAGATCTGTGTTCGGTAAGCATACCTATTTCCTCAAAACTATCTTCGTCAACCAAAAGTTCAATTCGTTCTCGAGCAGTTAGCTTGCCTTTATTGTGCTGCGAATCAATTCTTTTTTCACCTCCACCTATTTTAGCTTTTTCTATTTTTGATTGTAATGTATTCAGTTTTGAAGTCATAATGTATGATGATGTAACGGTCTAAAATTAATCATAATTTGGTTGTCAATTGATAATACAAGATAATAAATAACAACAAAGCAATTGTTATGTAATTTTTGGAACTACTTTTGTTATAGATAGAATAGATTAAATTGTTATGCGCAACTTACTGACCTTTTTATTCATCCTCATTTTTCAAACTGGGTTTGGACAAATTACTCTTGAAAAATCAAATCATGATTTTGGTAATTTATACGCCAATATGCCTACTCATATCGACTTTACTTTTAAAAATACTGGCCAGTCTAAGGTGTTTCTATTGTCCGTTAACAAACCAAGAGAAGTATATTACTTGCAATCCAGCAAAACAGTGTTTCCTGATAGCTCTGTTATCGTTCGATTAAAAATTAATGATAATATTAAAGGGAGATTCAACTATAAAACGGAAGTTTTTTTTAGTCATAGTAATAAGCCATTTGTCATAACGCTGACAGGGAATGTTAAAGAGCGAAACAGTAACCCAATGATGGCATGCCCAGATTTTAATGCCACACCTCCAGCTAATGGATTGGCGCAATTTGAAGTGACTGTTAAAGTGATTGATAGCATAACTAATAAGCCTATAAAAAGGAGTAAAGTCTACTTTGTGAGTAATGGTGAGATGATTGCAACTCACCATACAAATAGTGATGGTATTATCCATGAATCAATGCCTTTAGGCTTATATTATATCACTGCTAAGAAAGATGGGTATTTACCAAATTTTTATGATGGATATTTAAATTTCAGAACAAATTATGTTGAAATTAGACTTCACCAACCCGTTACTGAACAAATACCTAATGAATTAGTAGTTGCTGGGCCTGACCCTATTGAAATTAAAGAAGAAGAAATTATTCTTGAAGAAGAAATAACAGAACCTAATATTATTGTAATTGATGAAAACGAACCTGATGATTTAGTCATTAAAGAAGAGGAGATCGCTTTAAATGATACACTTTCTTTAAAACCTAATCCAGCAGATACTGGATTTACATCTTCTCGATATGTGGCGAATAATCTTGTGTTTATAGTAGATGTTTCGTCATCAATGAATCAGATGGGAAAATTTGACCTCTTAAAAAAGTCAATGATTGAGTTAACTCAAATTCTTCGTCCGCAAGACAAAGTGTCTTTACTAGCTTACTCGGGCTCAGTCAATATTTTATTTGAACTCAAAAAAGGTACTGATAAAGCTGAAATAATTGAAAAGATAAATACTTTAAAAACTGGTGGTTATACTGATGGAGATGAAGCCATTAAAGAGGGTATTAGAATAGCTGAAAAAGGTCATATCGAAGGTGGAAATAATTTAGTATTTATGGTAACAGATGGTGCGTTCAACAAGGGCAGCAAGTCGTATATCAGACATATTCAATCAGCCAATAAGACAAAGGGAATCAAATTCTCAGTTGTTGGCATCAAAACAGGTGAATACTTAAGCACCCATTTAACAACTATTGCATCAAATGGTGGCGGATCTTATGTTCGAATCATTACGGATGATGATGCAGAAAACAAGCTGTTTGAAGAAGTTAAAAGAACCTCGTTAAAAGAAAATTAAAGAGATTTAAATTCATTATAGATTGATTCAACCAATGCCCTGCTTTTCTTAATCGACGCTTTCGCTGAATCCTTGTCATTATAAGAAGTATAAATTGGTTTATCAGAAATTGTATGATAGGCAGCATAACCAGAAGAATCTATCATCCCAAAAGACATGGTAGAAGTGAGCAATGCCCACCCTGGGACATTGGGGTCTAATAAATCTTTTGACCATTTAAAAAGATGAGTTGAAACCCCCATCTGATTTAATAGTGTTTTGGCAATATCAGATTGCGATCCAATTTTTTGAATTTGAAAGTTCTTGTAAGCATCTTTTAGCGCACCACCCCAAATTAACAAAGGAATGTGATAGAAATTATCACTGTAAATATTGCTATTTACATAATTCGTTTTTCCATGGTCGGCTACAAAAATAACTATGGTGTTTTCAAAATCAGATCGCTTTTTTAATGCTTCTGTAAATAAAAATAGTTGGTAATCGGCATAGACTAAGCTATTCACAAAGCCCTCTCTATTCTTAGGGTGATTTGTTAAGCCATCCATTGGTATATCATATGGTGAGTGTGTACTCTGGGTAAATAACCCATAAATATAAGGTGATTTAGCCTGATCAATTTCATTTAAAAAATAAGGAAACATAGCCTCATCATGGATCCCAAGACTTCCGGTTGGTTCAAGGTTTAAATGTCGCTCATCCTCAATTCTGTCAACCCCCATTTCAGTTAAATAACCCCCCAAATTTCCATAAGTCAAAGCACCTCCGAAATAGTAAGCAGACTCATACCCTAAAGGTTTTAAAGCACCGAATAAAGAAGGCAATTGTCTGCATTTTGCAGATTCTGAAGAAATTGAAATTCCAGGAACAGTAGGGTAACCACTGAAAATAGAAGTATGCCCAGTTTCAGATGTTCCTGAAGTGGCATAAATATTAGTGAAGAGAATACCCTCCTTGCATAATTTATCAAAATTAGGTGTAATATTATCTGGGTTACCTAAGGCACCAACTACCTCCCCAGACCAGCTTTCAAGAGTCACAAAAACAATATTTGGTCTAGTTTCTTTTAATATTCTTAAAGTATCGTTGGGAGTGTAGTTATAAAGTGACAAAGTAATTGATTTAGCTTCTTCATAGTCGAGCCTGGTGTACATCCCCTCAAGGTCTTTTTTAAAATGCTGATAGGTCATATGAATAGAGTTCCAAATTGAATTAACCACCAAATCATTTATGATTTGTTGTTTTGAAAAGTATGCTGAAGTTGCGCTAATTGGAATTGCCTGCAAACCTCCTCTTAGACCCATTCCTATTAAAAAAGCACCGGCTATGATATAAGCAAAAAAGTGTAAAATTCTTTTTATAACGGATGTATGATTATCTGAAGTCTTTAGTTTCAGGATTAGCCATCTGTACAAAAAATAAAATATAATTAGTTGTAAAACAAAGTAGAAAATAAACCAACCTGTGTATGCACCATAGGCTGTTCTAAAAACCTCAGAAGGTGTTTCAAGGTGAATAAAAATTTTTGAAGATAATTTTGTTCTCCACTCATAGTATAATACCAACTCACTGCTAAAAATAATGCTGAAAAGTATAGTGAAAAACCAAATTAGTACATGTGTTATTTTAGTAAGTACACTTTTCGAACGTCCCTGAAATAAAATAAGGCAGGAAATGAGAATAAAAGGAATTCCCATGGCGAAACAAAAACTAGACAAGTCCACGCGAAACGAATGATATGGAACCAATATTAATTCGCCTAAAAGCCCTTCAAAATCGCTGAAATAATGAACTACAAACAACAGCCGCTGGAAAGTAAAAAAGAATAGCCATACGACTAAAAGTCGCCAGATAAATTGTAAAGAAAACCTCACTTATTTTTTGAACTCTACCAATTCAGAACTACTTTCTAACTTTCCTTTTTTATTGTACTCTTCTGTTTTTACAATTCCAACCTCTGAGCTAATCCATTGAATGGAGCTAGAAGTTGTATTCATAAATGCCATTTTCATTGACATATTAGAAGTCAATTTAGCGCAATTATAAGTCCCTGCCTCTGTTGTAACCTCCTCAAATTTTTCTATTTGCCTATCAGTTACATTAACAGTGGTTGTCATTGTCATGCTTGTCCCCTCGACTTTTCCAATAATTTTCACACTTGCATCTTCTAATTTTTGACCCACTTCTAGGTTTTCTGGTAACATCATTCCCTCCGTATCAATATCAAAAGTCATAGATTCGTTCTCTAATATTTCCGCCGGGATAAACTGATCCATATTTAATTTCAACTTATTATTAATACATTCATACTCAAAGTTGGTTTCTTGCATCTCATCCTTTCCATCTAACTTGTATTGACCTTGCATCACATATATTAAACCTCCCTCAGAAGGCTTAGCGTCTAATACTTTTATGGTGTTTCGCGAAGTCTCCTTCCCTTTCTTATCCATAGTTTTCATGGTCCATTCCGTACCAACAGATATTGGGAAATAAGTGTTACAATCTGAAGAGCTATTCCCATCATTAGACTTAAAACTAAAAGCCAAAAGGCCAATAAATAATAAAACGATTCCAATGTATTTCATATGCTAAATTTTTAATCTTCACAAAAATAAAGATTGATGTTTTAAAAATAACGAAATAAGGCGATATATTCTTATTTTTGCAAGAAATTGATGCAAATTGTATTTAAAAATGATCGAAACAAAATCAGAAATTTCAGAAATATTAAAAACGCTAGGGATAGGTTCAATTAATAACGGGGCCTCAAGTGGTAGTCATTGGATAGACACTAAAGGAGAAAAAATAGACTCTTTTTCTCCAGTAGATGGAGAGTTAATTGCCTCGGTTAACGCGGCTACTCCCGAAGACTATGAAATGCTAATGCAAAAGGGTCAAGAGGCCTTTAAAAGCTGGCGTTTGGTTCCGGCCCCTAAAAGAGGTGAAATTGTAAGACAATTAGGATTAAAACTTCGCGAATATAAAGCGCCATTAGGTAAATTAGTGTCATATGAAATGGGGAAATCATATCAAGAAGGTCTAGGCGAGGTTCAAGAAATGATTGACATTTGTGATTTTGCTGTTGGATTATCACGTCAACTAAATGGATCAACCTTACATTCTGAAAGACCATCTCATAGAATGTATGATCAATATCACCCTATTGGAACTGTTGGTATTATTTCCGCCTTTAACTTTCCAGTTGCGGTTTGGTGTTGGAATACTGCATTAGCGTGGATTTGCGGCGACGTTTGTATTTGGAAGCCATCTGAAAAAACGCCCCTTACGGCTATTGCTTGTCAAAAAATTACTTCAGAAGTGTTTCAAGAAAATAATGTGCCAGAAGGTGTATCTTCAGTTATTATCGGAGACTATAAGATAGGACAATTAATGACTGCTGATAGACGTGTTCCTCTAGTCTCTGCAACTGGTTCAACCAGAATGGGTAAGGCGGTAGGTGAAGAAGTGGCCAAAAGATTAGGAAAATCGCTCTTAGAATTGGGCGGAAACAATGCCATTATTTTGGCACCTTCCGCTGATTTAAAACTGGTTTTACCAGGGGTAGTTTTTGGAGCCATAGGTACAGGTGGACAACGTTGCACTTCTACGAGAAGATTAATTATTCATGAATCAATTTATGACAATGTAAAATCTATTCTTGTTAATGCATACAAACAAATAAGAATCGGAAACCCACTGGATGAAAGCTTTCATATGGGACCATTAATTGACAAGGACGCCGTTAATACTTATTTAGCTGCTATAAAAAAAGTAAAATCCGAAGGAGGAAATGTTTTAGTTGAAGGAGAGGCATTAACAGGAGAAGGATATGAGTCTGGTTGCTATGTTAGCCCAACGATAGCTGAAGTAGATAATAGCTATGACATTGTTCAAGAAGAAACCTTCGCTCCATTATTGTACCTTATTAAGTACTCCGGCGAGTTAGATAATGCAATTGCCATCCAAAATGATGTGAAACAAGGACTATCTTCGTCTATCTTTACAAACAGTCTGCAAGAAGGTGAACTATTTTTATCTCATGCCGGCTCTGATTGCGGAATTGCAAATGTAAACATTGGTACTTCAGGGGCTGAAATTGGTGGCGCCTTTGGTGGTGAAAAAGATACTGGTGGTGGGCGTGAGTCAGGTTCTGATGCCTGGAAAATTTATATGAGACGTCAGACCAATACCATTAATTATTCTACAGAGTTACCTTTAGCGCAAGGCATCAAGTTTGATTTTTAGTCATTAGAACAATCATATTTTTAAGGCTATTGTACACTTTACAATAGCCTTTTTTTATATTAACTTTGAAACTTTATTAGCCTCTTATGAAAGTTTTAGCTATTATCCCAGCACGTTATGAATCTTCTCGATTTCCAGGAAAACCTTTAATTGACATACAAGGTAAGAGCATGGTTCAAAGGGTATATGAACAAACATGTAAGGCTAGTTTAGTCTCTGATGTTATTGTTGCCACTGATGATCAAAGAATTTACGACCATGTTAATCAATTTGGTGGAAAAGTGATGATGACTGCCAAGCATCATCAATCTGGTACATCACGGTGTGGAGAGGTCATTGCTGAACACTCTGATTATGATGTAGTGATTAATGTGCAAGGTGATGAGCCATTAGTCCAACCGAGTCAAATTGATAGTGTTATTGCACTTTTTTCTGATAAAACTGTTAAAATAGCCACTTTAATAAAGGCGATTGAAAAACAAAGTGAATTATTCAATGCTAATCGCATAAAAGTTGTTGTAAATAAAAAAAATGAAGCGCTATATTTCAGCAGACAACCTATTCCGCACCAAGCCAATTTAAAGTCTAGCGAATGGATTAAAAATGCTACTTTTTGGAAGCATATTGGCATTTATGCTTGGGCCAGGCAAACATTAATCGATCTACTAAACCTGGAAGCAACAGAACTTGAAGTGCAAGAATCACTCGAGCAGCTTCGGTGGTTGTACCATGGTTTCTCAATTCAGACTATTGAGACTAAAATTGAAACACCTAATATCGATACACCTGAAGATTTACAAAAGGTTTTAGATGTTTTAAATCAATAAAACTTGCAATGAATTCATTTTTGTTTAATATATTTGTAGAAAAATTAAACAATAATGCGACTTTTACTTTTCATTCTTCTATTTTATAGCAGCTACCTATCTATTAGTCAAGATAATGGAGTTGTAAAAGGAAGAGTGTACAATGAATTGACAAATGAGCCAGTTCCGTTTGCAAAGTGCTTATTGCTTGATACTGAAAAAGGCGCGATTACAACTTTAGACGGAGATTTTATCATTTCAGACATTAAACCAGGGTTCTATAATTTAGAGATATCATATGTTGGATACCGAAAGCGTATAATACAAGAACTCAATGTTAGTAATGTCAAACCAATTGTGTTAGAAATAGCATTGCAAGAAGTAGGCGATAGTTTAACTGAGATAGAAGTTCGCGCAAATCCCTACCGAGAAAATGATGAAAGCCCTATTAGTTTAATTAATATAAGTGCTGAGGAAATTCTCAGAAATCCAGGTGGTAATCGAGATATTTCAAGAGTGTTACAATCATTCCCTGGAGTGGGCGCTACAGTTGCTTTTAGAAATGATATTCTTGTTCGTGGTGGAGCACCAAGTGAAAACAGGTTTTTTCTTGATGGTATTGAGGTTCCAAACATCAATCACTTTGCCACACAAGGGTCTTCTGGAGGTCCCGTTGGACTTATAAATGTTAATTTTATCAGGGAAGTAGAATTCTATTCTAGTGCTTTTCCATCAAACAATGGTAATTCATTAAGCTCTGTTATTGAATTTAATCAAAAAGAGGGGAGTTTTGACCAGTTTAACGGGACTCTAACTTTAGGTTTTAGTGATTTAGGTGTTACTCTGGAAGGACCTTTCGGGAAAAGCAAAAAATCGTCTTATCTTTTTTCCGCTCGACGTTCTTATTTAGAATTTTTATTTCAGGCACTCGCTTTACCATTTCTTCCTGCCTACAATGATTTTCAATATAAGCATACATACAAAATAAACGATAAAAATAAATTAGTTATCATTGGTCTTGGAGCTATTGATCAGTTTAGCCTAAATGAATCTGTTAATGATAATATTGAAGATGAGGAACAAATAGAGCGTAATAAGTTTATTTTGGGAAATTTACCGGTTAGTACACAATGGAATTATACAATTGGCGCTAAATGGACAAGGTATGCAGGTAATGGGTTTCAAAACTTTATTGTGAGTAGAAATATGCTCAATAATAAATCAGTAAAATTCCAGAATAATATTGAAAGTGAAGCCAATAGAATACTAGACTTTGTTAGTCGTGAAATGGAAAACAAATTTCGATATGAGCATTCTTTAAAAAAGTTTGGGTTTAGCTTTAAATATGGTGTTGGCTTTGAAACAGGACGTTATACTGTTGACAACTTCAATAAGGTAGCTATTAATGGTGTGGTACAGACATTAGATTTTCAATCAGAAATAGACATTTTAAAGTATGCTGCATTTTTCCAAACAAGTAGAAGCTTTATCAAAAATAGATTGACACTATCATTAGGGTTACGCTCTGATGCTAACAATTATTCAGATGACATGAGTAACTTCATGGACCAGTTTTCTCCTCGTTTATCTAGTTCTTTTGCTCTTAATGATAAGTGGCGTGTTAATGCTAATATTGGTCGATATTATCAGCTGCCTGCATATACCGTTCTTGGGTATCGAGATGAGACTGGGGATTTAGTGAATAGAAATAATAGTGTTACTTATATCAGGTCAGATCATTTTGTATCAGGTTTGGAATATCGTCCTTCTACGTTTAGTAAAATAACACTTGAAGGGTTTTACAAAAAGTATAGCAATTATCCTTTTCTAATCAACAAGGGTATCTCTTTAGCCAATCTTGGTGCAGATTTTGGTGTGGTAGGAAACGAACCGACCAACTCAACTTCTGAGGGAAGAACTTATGGTATTGAATTTTTTGCACAACAAAAGCTTCGTAAAAACTTTTTTGGCATTATCTCTTACACTTATGTTGTCTCCGAATTTACGGATGTTACAGGAGAACTAGTTCCTTCTGCCTGGGATGCAAGGCATATTGCTTCTGTCTCTGCCGGAAGAAAGTTTAAAAAAGATTGGCAGCTCGGCTTAAAATTTAGATTTTCTGGTGGCACTCCATACACTCCGATTGATACTGAATTATCATCACAAATTGATGTTTGGAATGTCACCCAACAAGGAATTTTAGATTTTTCACAATTAAATTCACTAAGGCTGGGTGTTAATCACGGTTTAGATATTAGGGTTGATAAAAAATGGTATCTTAAAAAAACAACCCTCAATGCATATGTTGACATTCAAAATATATATGGCTTTCAGGCCGAACAACCTCCGTTCTTTAATGTAGTTAAAGACGCCAATGACCAACCAATTATAAATCCTATGATGCCCAACTCCTATCAATGGAGATTACTATCAAATACTGCTGGGACTATATTGCCTTCGGTAGGACTAACCTTTGAATTCTAAAAAAATTATGACTTTTATTCAAGAAAATTTTTCCATAAAAGACCTCGAAAACTTATCAGGTATAAAAGCGCATACCATACGCATTTGGGAACAACGCTATAATATTTTAACACCGAATCGTTCTGATAGTAATATTAGAACATACTCCACAAAAGAACTTTTAAAGCTATTAAGTATTAGGATTCTTCGCGATAACAACGTTAAAATCTCAAAAATTGCCAATTTAACTGAATCTGAAATCAATGAGCAACTTATAAAACTGACTGCTTTAAAGGACAATTATTTTGGAAAACAAGTTAATGATCTTTTAGTAACTATGCTAAGTTTTGATGTGCTGAGGTTTCATGAGATTTTTAATCATTGCAGGACACGTTATAGCTTTGAAGACGTCTTTATAAATGTTTTCATTCCCCTTTTTGAGCGAATTGGAATGCTTTGGCAAACTAACTCAATACAACCTGCAAATGAATATTTTATTTCTAATCTGGTTAGACAAAAGATTTACGTTGAAATAGAAAATGTAGATGTTATAAAGCCAGAAAATGAAGAACACTTGCATGTGGTACTCTTGCCATTAAATGAAATCCATGACTTAGGATCTTTATTTCTTCATTATCAGTTATCTTCCTGGGGAAAAAATGTAGTTTATCTAGGTCCAAATATTAGCGAAGAATCTTTAAGTGCGCTCTCAGAATTAAAAAGAGGCAAAACTACTTTCTTTGTTTACGGAACGATATATCCTGTTACGGACGATATTCCTGATTTCGTTAAAAATATGACAGAAGTCCTTTCGGAGAATGATCGACTAATCATGGCTGGAAGAAAAGCGTTAGAAATTAGAGAGATGTGTAAATTAGATCCTAGAATTACTATATTAGAGAATTTACTCGAACTTAAGCAAGCAATATCTTAAAGCTATATTCAATTTTGATTAAATTAGTGCCATAAACATTCTTTAGCTATGGCCAAAATTAATTTAAGCACAACGCCTACAAAAACAATTAATCGAGAATTAAAAAAAGCCATTCAGAAAGAAAATGAAAAAATGGTAGAAGAAATTGTGAACTACCAAAGAAGGCTTTATGCTGATGGGAGACATAGTTTATTGGTTGTTTTTCAAGGGATGGATGCATCAGGGAAAGATGGCGCCACACGAAAAGTATTTAGTGGAGTTAACCCTTTAGGTATTAAAGTGAGGCCTTTTAAAAAGCCGAGTGATGAGGAATTTGCACATGATTTTTTATGGAGAGTGCATAAGTATGCACCTGCCAAAGGTATGATTCAAGTCTTTAATCGTTCTCATTATGAAGACATTTTAGTCCCCTCGGTAGAAGGTTATTTCTCAAAAGAATACATTGACAAAAGGTATGATCACATCAATGACTTTGAAAAGCTGCTCATTGAGGGGAATAATACCAGTATCTTGAAATTCTATCTACATACTTCTAAAGAAGAACAGCTCGAACGGCTAACTGAGCGGGTTGAAATTAAAGAAAAACATTGGAAACATAATGATGGCGATTGGACTACCCGTGAAAAATGGGATGAATATAAAGCCGTATATGAACAACTATTTGAACGTTGTAACAAACCCGAATGGCATATTATTCCGTCTGATAGAAACTGGGAAAAAGAAAACCACATTTGTAAAATTATACTAGAAACTTTTAAAAAAATGGATTTAAAATACCCTGATTTAGATTCCGAGATATTCAAAAAAGGATCTTAATTTTTTTATTGGATAAAATCAATATTCCTTTTTAAACCTTTGAATTTTGTTCTTTTTACCGGTGAATGTCGAAAGATTTCTTTAAAAATGTCTTCAGTCAATTCTTTCCAATCCGTTTTTGATAAATCTGGGTGAGGTTGAAACGCATTTTCTTTAGTTGGAATTGAAAATCGATTCCATGGGCACACGTCCTGACAAATATCACAGCCAAAAAACCAACCTTCCATCTTATCTTTAAATTCGCTTGGAATTATTTCATCTTTCAACTCAATAGTGAGATAGGAGATACATTTTGAGCCATCAATAACATTTGAACTTCTAATAGCATCAGTTGGACAAGCATCAATACATTTGGTACACGTTCCGCAATGATTGGTTGCTATAGCTTCATCATATTCTAACTCCAAATCAATAATGATTTCACCTACAAAAAAGAAACTTCCACTGTCTTTCGAAATTAACATGCCATTTTTGCCTTGCCATCCTAATCCGCTTTTTTCTGCCCAAGCTTTATCTAAAACAGGAGCAGAGTCGGTAAATACTCTCGCATTTATATCTTTATCAACAGATTCAAGAATGTAATCCAGTAGTTGACTTAGCTTTTCTTTAATAACTAAATGGTAGTCTTTTCCATATGCGTACTTAGAAATTTTTAAGGGAGTATTTTTAAATAAATCTTTTTCAGGGTAATAGTTAAGCACAACTGAAATAACTGACTTCGCATCATCAACCAATAATCTTGGGTCTAACCGCTTGTCGAAATGGTTAGCCATGTAAGCCATTTTACCATTGTAGTTATTGTTTAACCAGTTTTCTAATATTGACGCTTCTTTTTCTAAAAATTGAGCCTTTGAAATACCGCAAGAGTCAAACCCTATCGACTGTGCTTTTTCCTTAATTTTTTGTGATAGTTCTTTATTCATAGGATATTATCCCTATTCTTCTCCGAACAACCCCGTCTGAAAATTACCTAAGTGCTTACCCAAATGTTTATAAGCTAACTCCGTTACTTTCCGTCCACGAGGAGTTCTCATTATATAGCCTTGCTGAATCAAAAAGGGTTCGTAAACTTCTTCAATCGTTCCGGCATTTTCTCCAACTGCCGTTGCAATTGTCGTTAAACCAACCGGACCACCACTAAACTTGTCAATTATCGTTGTTAAAATCTTGTTATCCATTTCATCTAAACCATTTTCGTCAACATTCAAGGCTTCTAACGAAAACTTGACAATTGGCATATCAATATTGCCATTTCCTTTAATTTGAGCAAAATCCCTCACTCGTCTTAAAATAGCATTAGCTATTCTTGGTGTGCCTCTGCTTCTACCTGCAATCTCATAAGCAGCGTCTTCATCTATATCTACCTCTAAAATATTGGATGCTCTTGAAACAATTTTAGAAAGCGTTTTCGTATTATAATATTCTAATCTACTATTAATTCCAAAACGTGCCCTTAGAGGTGCTGTTAATAGGCCAGAACGTGTTGTAGCCCCGACTAAAGTAAATGGGTTTAAGGAGATTTGAACGGTTCTAGCACTTGGTCCAGAATCAATCATAATATCAATCATGAAATCTTCCATAGCTGAATACAAGTATTCTTCAATAACTGGGGTTAGCCTATGGATTTCATCAATAAATAAAACATCTCCTTCTTCAAGATTCGTTAATAAACCCGCTAAATCTCCAGGTTTATCAAGTACTGGGCCAGATGTTATTTTAATGCCAACACCGAGTTCATTAGCCACAATATTAGCCAAAGTTGTTTTTCCTAATCCAGGAGGTCCATGCAATAAAACGTGATCTAACGGCTCATTTCTTTGTTTTGCAGCTTCTACAAAAACAGCCAAATTTTCTAATACTTTAGCTTGTCCCGCAAAATCTTTAAATGATTTGGGCCGCAATACCTGGTCTAATTCTACATCAGGTGTTGATTCTTCCTCGTCTCTATAATCAAATGATTCCAAGCTATTGTGTTTAAAATATAAAAATAGGGATTATTTACTGGACAAAATACATGATACTATTGAAAACAATATCGAGTTTTTAACAAATAGATAAAAAGAAAAGCCCTTAACTTATAGCTAAAGGCTTTTCTTTTAAAGATTATAATTGTACTAATGACCTTCTTCTCCTTCTTTTAGCGGCTCTGTTTGAAGAATAAAATCTTCTTCGGCTCCAGGCTTAGAATAATCGTAAGGCCATCTGTAAACTGTAGGCAATTCTCCTGGCCAGTTACCATGAATATGTTCAACTGGAGTTGTCCATTCCAATGTGTTTGATCGCCAAGGGTTTTTAACTGAAATTTGTCCTTTTTGTGCACTATAGAAAAAGTTGAAAATGAAAATCAATTGTCCCAATGCTCCAATAATGGCAAAAATTGAAATAACTACATTTAAATCGATTATCATTTGTCCCTGAAAGGTATCAAAATCAGCATAAGTACTAAAATCATAGTATCTACGTGGTGCTCCACCAATACCAACAAAGTGCATTGGTATAAACACGCCATAGGCACTAATAAGCGTTATCCAAAAATGAACGAACCCTAGTTTTGTATTCATCATTCTACCATACATTTTTGGGAACCAATGATAAATGCCGGCAAACATTCCCAAAATGGCGGATAGACCCATTACAACGTGAAAGTGAGCTACTACAAAGTACGTGTCATGAACTTGAATATCTAAAGCAGAATCTGCCAAAATAATTCCAGTTACACCACCTGTAATAAATGCTGACACAAGACCAATAGAAAATAGCATGGCAGGAGTAAACCTTAAATTACCTCGCCATAATGTAGTAATGTAGTTAAATACTTTTACTGCAGATGGAATGGCAATCAACAACGTAGTAAATACGAATACACTTCCTAAGAAAGGATTCATCCCAGTAATAAACATATGATGCCCCCAAACTATAAATGATAAGAAAGCAATGGCCAAAATTGATCCAATCATTGCTCTATATCCAAAAATAGGTTTACGGGCATTCGTTGATATGATCTCTGATGTTAATCCTAACGCTGGTAAAAGAATAATATATACTTCAGGGTGCCCAAGAAACCAAAACAAGTGCTCAAACAAAATAGGAGAACCTCCAGACTGTTCCATCATTTCACCACCAATGATAACATCACTGATGTAGAAAGATGTTCCCAAGGTACGATCCATTAGCATTAAAACAACAGCAGAAACTAAAACAGGGAATGATAGTACACCAATAATAGCAGTAACAAAAAATGCCCAAATTGTTAATGGCATTCTTGTCATTTTCATCCCTTTTGTTCGAAGGTTTAGAACTGTTACGATATAATTCAAAGAGCCTATAAGAGACCCCGCAATAAATACAGTCATTGATAATAACCACATGGTCATCCCAGCTCCTGATCCACTTATGGCTTTTTCGAATACTGCGAGTGGGGGATAAATTGTCCAACCTGCTGAGGCAGGTCCAGTTTCAAGGAATAGTGAATACACCATTAAAACTGACGACAGTAAAAACAACCAATACGATAACATATTCAAAAACCCTGATGCCATATCTCTTGCACCAATTTGGTATGGAATTAAAATGTTACTAAATGTTCCTGAAAGTCCACCAGTCAAAACGAAGAAAACCATAATGGTACCATGAATAGTCACTAAACCGAGATACATACCTCTGTTCATAATACCTTCTGGTGCCCAAGTATCCCCTAAAAAAGTATTTAAAAAGCTACTACTTTCTCCTGGCCAACCTAATTGAACTCTAAAAAGAACAGATAAAAAGACACCAATAATTGACATAAAAATGGCAGTAACTAAAAACTGCTTTCCAATCATTTTATGATCCTGACTAAAGATGTACTTTGTAATAAAACTTTCTTTGTGATGTGCGTGCGCTTCTGCTGACATATCTATTATTTCTTTTATTATAAATTAGTTAATTTTTGCAATTGCAGTTTTAGTATTCTCTTTCATCCAAGCATCAAAATCAGCTTGAGTTTCATCAACCACTACAATCATTTTCATATTAGAGTGCGATTCTCCACAAATTTTATTACACAATAATACATAGTTAAAGTTTTCATTATCTCTAATTTTACGCATTTCAGCTGTTGAGATAGTAGGTTTGAATGAAAACTTAGTTCTTTGTCCTGGCACGCAGTTCATCTGCGCTCTAAAATGCGGGAAGTAAGCTGAATGTAATACATCTTTAGATCGGAAGATAAATTGATAATCTTGACCTTTTACCAAGTGTAATTCTACCTGAGAAATAATATCATCATCCCCAACACTTAAGTCAGAATCCTGATATTGCGCCTTCATTTTTTCAACTTTTTCTCTTAATCTAATAAACTTATCCATTCTAGAATGCATTTCATGAAGCTCTTCTACCGCATATACATCTACTCCAGCTGAATCAGCTTTCAAAGCATCATCTATCTCATTAATAATGTTAGTCATAGATGCTATGCTGGCCTCTATTGATTCTGGCGAGGCTACTCCTAAAGGATTCTCTGTGGTTATTAGTTTGTAATCAGCAAATCCTAATTTGTTATCAGCCCCAGCATACCGTACCACCCAATTAAATTGTTGACCATACACCTCAACCACCTGCGCATCTTCAGATATTTTGCCAGTCACGTTATTCCATGTTCTTAATCCAAGAATAATAATTACTGCTAAAACAATGGCAGGAACAATTGTCCAAATCAACTCTAATCGATTATCGTGAGGAAAATAGTATGCCTTTTTCCCCTTTTTCCCTCTGTATTTAAAGGCAAACCCAAAAAGTAATGCATTTGTAAGGAAGAAAACAGTAAAAACGATTACCCAGTTGATATTAAATAAAAGATCTATATCTTTTCCATGTTCTGATGCAGATTCTGGTAGTAGCCCATTACCATAGACAGCCCATAAATATATGGTTAAACCGAAAAGTAAGAATACGAACAATAACAAAAATGTGCCGTTAAAGCTATTGTCAGCATCACTAATATCTTCTTCTCTTTTATTGTGAATCTTTTTAGCGATAGCAGATACTCTCATTAACTGAGCTACTGTTACTAGGGCAAGAATTATAACTATCCAAGTGATTAACATAATCTATCTTTTAAATTTTAGCTTTCGTTTTTAATTAAATATCGTGGTGTTTACTTTCATCCAAAAATGGGTGATTCTTTGGCATTAACGGTGCCTTTGACATTGTGTTTAAAACCCAGAATACAAAGATACTAGCAAATACCATGAATAATCCAAGCTCTATAATTCCAATTGAACCATGTTCTTGCATTACACCAGGGGTTATTAACATGTATACGTCCGTCCAATGTCCAATAATAATGATTAATCCAACGACGATTAAAATACCAGCATGCCTCTTAGCTTCTCTCGACATTAAAATTAGCATTGGAATTGTAAAGTTAATTAGGAACATACCCCAGAATATATACTTATAATGTTCAAATCTAAAAACATAATAACTCACCTCCTCAGGAATATCTGCGTACCAGTATAACATGAATTGAGAAAAGAACAAATATGTCCATAAAAAGCTCAGCGCAAAAATCCATTTTCCAACATCATGAATATGACTATCATTCACTTTTTGTAAGTGTCCTTTTCCCTTAAGGTATAATATTAGCAACATAGTGCATACCATGGCAGTAAGCCACATGCCAGAGAACACATACCATCCGTATAATGTTGAGAACCAATGTGGGTCAACGGACATGGTCCAGTGCCAAGTCAGAGTAGAACTCGTATATCCAAAAAGGACTAGAAAAAGCGCCGCTTTTGCAAAGTTTTTATAGTGCAATTTTGTTCCTCCTTCTATGTCTTCTTGCAAGCTACGTTTTCTAAATCCAAGATAAAACAAAACGTAAATGGCAAAATAAATAATTGTTGCTACCCAAAAGAATGTCTTATTTAAAAAACCACTTTTTCCTTCGATAATTTTATCATGTTCAACAATAGTATGATCCATCCATGAATAAATATGACCTGTGTGGTGACCGTGATTAGTTAATGCTCCGAACCAGCCTCCATCTGTAAACGTTATAAATAAGAATATTAAACCCAAAGTAATTGCACCGACAATTACATAAGAAGAAATTCCTTCTAAAACCCTTTTAATAGCTACTGACCATCCCGTTTCAGTTGCGTATTGCAATGCCATAAAGAATAAAGCACCAAGAGAAATAAACAAGAAAAATAAAGCATCAATCAAAAAATTTGACATAATTCTTGATTTTAAGTATTCTGGTTGGTGATTGGTAAAAATACCGACTAAAAACAATACCAAACCTACTACCGCAACGGTAATTATTGATCTTTTTGCTTTTGCTGAAATTTGAAACTCCATGTTTTCTGTATTAAATCTTTTCTTAATAAATTATAAATTCTAATGCTCTGAATGGTCCTTTTTAATAGCACCTTCAACAGCATCAACTACTTTTTCAATAATTCCTTTTTCTTCTTCACCAGAAGTGTTTGTGGTACCAGTTGAATCTGTACTTACTGTTTTTGCCAACTCTTCTTCCGTCACTTTTGTTTTTCCTTGCAACGATTCAACATGATGAACCAGCTTCCATCTTTCTTCTTTTGACAGTTGAGAAGCATGAGATCCCATTAGGCCTTTACCATAGGTTATAGAGTAAAAAATATTTCCAGCAGGCAGGTCCTTAATAGCTGCACTATTGTAAGCAGGTGGTGGAGGGTATCCTCCATTAGTTACTACAGTTCCCTGGCCATCTCCTTTTTCTCCATGACAGTGAATGCAGAAATTACCATAGATTTCTTTCGCTTCTTTTTTCGTTTTTTCTGTATAAGGAATTGGATTTAGATCAGTTGCCGCGTTTGCATACCCAGCACTATCAAACTTTATTCCATACAAACCATGCGACTTGTCCCAACCAATTGGTGCTCCATGCTCATATGGAATATCATTAAGAGAATTTCCAGAAGTTGGAATCACACCCACTGGTGGTAAACCTGGCTTGTATGCATCTTGTAATTCAGTACTATACTTACCTAAAATTTGACCATAATCTACATAGGTCTCTACAGCAGGTGAACGATACATATCAGGCATATACTCAACTCCAGGTGAATTAGGATCGTTTGAGCACGACGTTAAAAAAGCGCCTGTGCAAATAACCGATAATGCAAGGATGTTTAATATCTTAAACTTTCTATTCATGATCAATTTATTTAATAATTTTATAATCTTTCTCCTCAATCTCAACTATTGCCGTTTGTTTCAATTTGGCTCGCAATTCATCAGAAGAAAAGTTAGTATTTTCAGATAATCTAATTTCCATTACAAATCTATCGTCCGTTGTTCTAGGGTAAGGATTATCAGCTGGCATTCCTGGTAACGTTTTATTTCTTAACAAATATGTAATTGCCATTCCATGTCCTGCGAATAAAACAGTAAACTCAAAAGAAATCGGAATAAATGATGGTAAGTTTTCTAATAAGGAAAAACTTGGTTTACCTCCAATATTCATTGGCCAATCTACGATCATAAAATACCTCATGCCAATAAGTGCTAACATTAAGCCTGTTAACCCAAACATAAAAGCTACAATACCCATTCTAGTATGTTTCACTCCAATAATCGGATCGATTCCATGAATTGGGAACGGTGAAAAAACGTCTGAAATATGAATCCCATCAGCAACCAATGCCTTAGCAGCATCTTTGGTTACATCATCATCATCATACATTGCATATATTACTCTATCTGCCATGCTCTATTTTATTTAGTATTGTTCATTAATTCTTTTGCTTGTGCAGCCCAATCATCTCTTTCGGCCCTACCTGGAAATGATCCTGTAATCGAATCCAGTAAATCATATTCATTCTTTGTCATTTTACTAACCTGTTCGAAGGTAAAAATGCCAATGCTATTCAACGTTTGTTCTAATTTTGGTCCGACTCCAGAAATCTTTTTCAAATCATTAGCGTTGCTAGCATCACCAGTACCAATCTTGCTTATAAGTGAGCTAATATTTTTAGACTTTTCCTCATCATTTTCAGATGCTGGAGCTGGTTCTGAAGTAGCAGTTGGAGTTGGAGTAGTGTGAACCTCAGCAGATCCGTTTTTATAAGACTCCCCAGAAGACTTTAAAATTGTTTTTACTTCTGATATTGCTAATACTGGGAAGTATCTCGCGTACAATAAATAAAACACCATGAATAATCCTATGGTTCCAACATAAACTCCAATATCCGTCCATGTTGGATAGAACATGCTCCAAGAAGATGGTAAATAATCTTGATGAATAGAAGTAACAATAATTACAAAACGCTCAAACCACATTCCAATGTTCACCACAATTGAAATGAAGAAAGTGAACAATAAACTTCTTCTTAATTTTTTAAACCACATTAATTGTGGAGAAATAACATTACAGGTCATCATTGAAGCATAAGCCCACCAATATGGTCCTGTTGCCCTGTTTAAAAATGCATATGCTTCATATTCTACACCTGAATACCATGACATAAACAATTCCGTTAAATACGCTACACCTACCATAGACCCAGTAACCATGATCACAATATTCATATACTCGACATGTTTCGTATGAATGTAAGCTTCTAATTTCATTCCCTTACGAAGCACTAAAAGTAGTGTCTGTACCATGGCAAAACCAGAAAATACCGCTCCTGCAACGAAATAAGGAGGAAAGATTGTGGTGTGCCATCCTGGAATAACCGACGTAGCAAAATCAAATGATACAATAGAGTGTACAGAAAATACTAACGGTGTTGCCAATCCAGCAAGTACAAGAGAAACAATCTCAAATCTATTCCAATGTTTTGCTCTACCAGACCATCCAAACGACAGAAGTGAATAGGCTCTCTTGGCAACTGGTGACTTAGCTCGATCTCGAATTGTTGCAAAATCAGGTAATAAACCAATGTACCAAAAAACTAAAGACACAGATAAATAAGTTGAGATGGCAAATACATCCCACAGCAACGGCGAATTAAAGTTTACCCATAATGAACCAAATTGATTTGGAATTGGTAATACCCAATATCCAACCCATAAACGTCCCATGTGAATCAATGGAAATAAACCAGCCATGAATACGGCAAAAATTGTCATGGCTTCCGAAGATCGGTTAATCGCCATTCTCCACTTTTGACGGAAGAGTAATAATACGGCCGAAATTAGCGTTCCGGCATGACCAATACCAACCCACCAAACGAAATTAGTAATATCCCACGCCCACTCAACTGTTTTGTTAAGTCCCCATGTTCCAATTCCAGTTCCTAAGAGGTAAAGTATACAACCTACACCATATAAGCCTATTAAAAGGGCGATACCAAACATGATGTACCAAGCTTTTGGTGCCTTGCCTTCAATAGATCGACATACATCTTCTGTTACATCATGGTACGTTTTGTGTCCAAGTATTAAAGGTTCTCTTATTGCTGATTCTTTATGCATTATCCTTTGTTTATATTCAACTCAATTTATTTTTAATGTCCACCATGTCCATGTGATTCTTCTGCAGCATGTGTCTCATGTGCATCATGATCGTCATGATTGCCATGTTCTTCAGCATGTGGTGCATGATGTTCTGTTTGGAGTGCTGCTAATGCTGGATTCTCTTCGTTTCTCACTTTCACCTTAAACCATACATTTGGTTTTACGCCAATCTCTTCAAGTGCTTGATATGCTCTAGGGCTATTTGAACTTTCATGAACATTGGAGTTCATATCGTTCCAGTCACCAAATGTAATTGCATTTGTTGGGCATGCATCTGCACAGGCTGTGTTAACATCTGCATCAACCAAAGGTCTATCTTCTTTTTTAGCCACTAATTTAGCTGATTGTATTTCTTGCACACAGAAAGAACATTTTTCCATTACTCCTCTTGTCCTAACCACAACATCAGGATTTAAAACCATACGTCCTAAATCATCTTGAGCTGGATTCACTTCAGTAAATTTTCTGTAAGATGGATAATCGAACCAATTGAAACGACGCACCTTATAAGGACAGTTATTTCCACAATATCTAGTACCAATACATCTGTTATAGGCCATCATATTTAAGCCCTCATTCGAGTGAGTTGTAGCGGCAACAGGGCAAACTGTTTCGCATGGTGCATGATTACAATGGTGACACATCATTGGCATATGAACAACGGATGGCTCATCTGAAGGGTCTTGAAGTCCAGCATAGCCTTCTTCCTTAAACCCTTCTCCTTTTGTTCCAACAGCAGGCTCAATATTTGATGCATAATAACGGTCTATTCTCAACCAATGCATTTCCCTTCCTCTTCTTATTTCATCTTTACCAACAACTGGCACATTGTTTTCAGATTGGCAAGCAATTAAACAAGTCCCGCAACCATTACATGAATTTAAATCAATAGTCATGGCCCATCTATGACCCACATTTTCTATTGGATGGTCATCCCACAAGTTAAATTCTGATACTGGTTTCTCATCATGATTCCAACCAGAATGCAAAACATGTCTATGATTATAAGCTGAAGAATCTTTTGTTTTATAAGTATTTAATGTCGTCTCTTTCACTATTGAATTTCGACCCATTACTGTAGCATGAGTTTGCGTACACGCTAGGTTATATGTCTTTTCTGTTTTAGAGATTTCAGCGCCTTGCACCGCTAATGTTTCATTTAACCATCCATAGACATTTGCACCTATAGATTGTTTACCTCCATTTGGACCTTCAGCTAAATTCCCTAATTCATTAGTGTGGAAGGCCGCATTACCAATGGCTTCCCCATTTGCACCTCTACCATAACCTAAAGCAATACCAACTGTGCCACGAGTCTGGCCAGGTTGAGGGAAAACCGGTAATTCAATGTCTTGACCATTTACAGAAACCTTAGCTACTGTAGATGGACTTTCCTGACCTAAAGCGGTGCTATAACCATTCTCCTTCATATCTTGAGGAGACATGGTAATATAGTTATCCCAAGTTACTTTAGTAATTGAATCAGGCATTTCTTGTAACCAAGGGTTGCCTGCCATCTGCCCGTCTCCAATCGAAGACTTTGTATACAAGTTAATTTCCCAGGCTGAACCTTTAATTTTTGCCAATGATTTTGCTGCTAAAGCCACATTGCCAGAAAAAGCAATTACCTCTGCTGGAATTGGCGTTACTTCAGACATGCTATTTCTGACAGCATCATTCCAGTAACCATCAAATGTAGCAAAACCTGTTTCTGGAGTATAGCCATACTGTTTCCAGATCGATTGAATAAATTCATAGTATTGTTTGCTATCTTTTCCTTGGTGTGTTCCCATTCCAGCCCAAATCATTAAAGATTCTGCGGCTGAACGTGTATCAAACAAAGGACGAATAGTTGGTTGAGCAAGTGTATAAGTGTTCATTTTTGGCGAATAGTCATTCCAAGCTTCAAGAGCATGGCTAGCCGCCAATTGATAATTACATAATGATGTAGTTTCGTCTGCATGTTCTGCTATTGAAACGGATACTCCAACTTTAGCTAAACCTGTTTTAAATGCTTCTGCATTCTTATAGGTATAGGCTGGATTGGTATTCCACATAATTACTGCATCTATTTTCCCAGCATTCATGTCTTTAACCAAGGCATCCATCTTATCATCTTCCGAATAAAATAAATTAATTGGATTCGATAAATTTATTGTTGAAGAATAATTATTCAATTTGGCATTAATTGCATTTACGACCGTTTGAAAAGATTCATCAGTAGCACCAGCCACCAATAAACTATGACCTGCGTTTGCTTTTAGTGCTTTTGCAGCAGCTTTTATTTGGCCCGAAACTTTTTCATTTAATACAGAAGTATCAATTCCTGATAATGGAGATCCTACAATTTCTTTATGCAATAGTGATAATACTGCTGGTTGTTGAGATGGTTTAATCATGCCTCTTACATCAGCATTTGAACCAGTAATAGACATATTAGATTCAAAATGGAAGTGCTTATTCATCCATTCTCCATCAGGATTTCTTCTTTCAGCGTATTGTCCAGCATATTCGTTAGACATTAACCATGAGTTTAGGAAGTCAGCCGCAATACTTACAATAACTTTCGCCTTTGAAAAATTATATTCAGGGATGACCGCTTTTCCAAAAGAACTCTCATTGGCCTTTCTCATACCCGCATAAGAAATGGCATCATATTGAATATGAGATACAACATCATTTGCCTCTGCAACGTCCTCTACTTCAATATTCATGTCAGCATCTGCATTTCCATACATTTGCTTGAACTTCTGAATAATGGTTAAAGTAGAAGGGCTTAATTCCGTGTTCGAAAGTAATACAATTTTACCCCCCTTATCAGCAATACCTTTCAGTTTCGATTTTAAATTCGTATCAACTAGCGTCCAATCTGCATCCTGACCGTTAACTGTTGGATTTTTTAGTCTTTGCCCATCATACAAAGATAGAACTGAGGCTAAAACTCTTGGGTTAGCATTTTTACCATATGTAGATAAATGTTTATTCCCTTTGATAGAGATTGGTCGTCCCTCTCTCGTCTTAACCAAAATGTTAGCGAAAGTAGACCCGTCGTAATATGATGAAGCATACCAGGTTGGCATGCCAGGAGTAATATGCTCAGGCTTAACAACATAAGGTACAGCCTTAATGACTGGTGCATCACATGCAGCTAAGGTTGCTGCAGCAACACTAAATCCTAAAAATTTTAAGAAATCTCTTCTACTCGTTGAGCTTTCGTCTAAGTTTTTGCTAGACATGAATTCATCAACACTTAATTCTTCAGGAAATTCACTTTTAGTGCTTTCTAAAAACTCAGGTGTTTCATGATACTCTTCGAGACCTTTCCAATATTTTTTATTTGTTTCCATATTCTATTAGCCTAAAATCAGAATTAATAATGACATTTTGCACATTCCCATCCACCTAACTCAGCAACTGTTACTTTGCCATCTTCTTTATATTTTTGATAGGTTTCTTTGTCCGTTAATAATCGTTTATGAATTTCATTGTAGTAAGTGCCTTTATCTGCCGACTTAATATCAATTTCTTTTTGTCCATGGCATTCAATACACCAACCCATTGTAAGTGTCGGGCGTGTAAATTTGATTTTATTTTCATCTAAAGCATTTAACTCTTCAATCGGCATTACTCTTCCAATTGTCTCTTTCGTCATGTCTCCATGGCATTGTTTGCAATCTAATCCACCAACCTTCACGTGCTGAGAATGGTTAAAATACACGTGATCTGGAAGGTTATGAACTTTAACCCATCTGATAGGCTCAGTTTCACCTGTGTATGCTACCTTTTCTGCGTCAAAACCAGCAGCATCATAAATTTTTTGAATCTCAGTTGTACCATATTCCGGTCCTTCACCAACTGCCTTATGACAGTTCATACATACGTTAACTGTAGGAATACCAGCAGACTTTGATTTCTCAACTGAATTATGACAATACTTGCATTCAATACCTAGTGTGCCAGCATGAAGCTTGTGCGAATACTTTATAGGTTGCTCAGGCTTGTAATTTTCATAAACCCCTATTTGTTGCAAACCATTAAACCCAAGTGTAAGTGAACCGATCAAAAGAACAAAACCAAAGAACAGAACAACATTAAAATTTTTCCATAACCATCTTCTGCTTCTTTGAACAAAAGTTTCCGGGCCTATCATTGGTTTGCCTTCTTGATCTAAACTTGCATTATTTAAATCTCTTGTCACACTCGAAACGGCTACTATGACAACTAATAATATACCGGCAATTAACCACCAGTACCAAGTCGTTGATTGTTCATCTGAGCCAGAACCTGTTTCAGCTACTGCTATTTCATCAGTTTGCTTTTTTGGTGGCTCCCAAGTGTTTACATATTCAATAACATTTGTAATATCTTCATCTGAAACAGCTTGAGCAGTCATCACACTTCCATTATATTCGGCTAAAAGTGCTTTAGCATATGGATCCCCAGACGATTTCACATAAGCCTGCGAGTTTTTGATCCAGGCATACATATTTTCGATAGAAGAATTCTCCTCCCATCTTTCGGTCATTCCTTGCAACGCAGGCCCCACAAGCTTCTTGTCAATTTTGTGACATGCAGCACAGTTCGCTTTAAAGACTTTTTCACCTGCAGCAGCGTCTTGAGCAAGCACGGAATTTCCTCCAGTAAATAAGAAAGCAGCCACGATAATCACTGCCTTTAAACCATTAATTTTTAGTCTATTTGATAATTTCATTGGCGAAATTTTTGTTCATTTTGATGACTTAATTTTTACCTAAGTGACCACAAAATTATAACAATAGCCACGTTAAGCTAATATTTGTTAAAGTTTTTGACAGGTAAAATATTAATTTAGAATGATTCTAAATTAAATTATTTTAAGATTTTATAACGGTATTCTATGTCGGGATTTGACCTCCTACTTTGGCACAAATAATGATGTATTCTAAATAAAGATTACATTTGTAAGAAACAACGTATGAAACTTCTATTTACCTCAATATTATTGATCTTATTCGGGCATATTTTCGGACAAGATAAAACCTTAGCATTCCCGGGAAATGATACCTTAAAAATTAAAGATACCATTTTATCACTTGACTTTGAAAATAGTAATCAGGGAGTAATCAGATATAGAAAGGATGCTGAACTAGACGAAATTATTGAGTTCGTTGGCAAGAACAAATCAAACCCAGAAAATATTAGAATAGAAGGCTACCGAATCCAAATCTATTTTAATGAAAATAAATCAGTTGCCCTTGGTCAAAAAGCCAATTTTTTAGCAGCTTATGACCAGCATAAAGCATATTTAGATTATTTAGCACCTAATTACAGGGTAAGAGTAGGCAATTTTAGGACGAAACTTGAAGCGGAAAAGTTAAAGCAAGATTTACTTGCGAATTACCCAACATGTATAATTATAAAAGACAATATAGAATTACCAGAATTAGAATTAAATAATGACTGAATTAGACAACCATTTATGGGTTGTTCTCGTCATATAATACCAAGGTATTATGATGCACAAAAGGCTTTTAATCCTGCTAGCACTTAGTTCATTTGCTTATTTAGCTGATGCTCAAGAAAATATATGGATTAAACCGAATAAAGGTCAGTGGCATCAAAATGTTAAATATCTTATCAAAATTCCTGGTGGTGAGATGTATCTTGAAAATAATGGTTTTACCTATCAGTTTCACAATGGTGGTGAAATCATACATGGTCATAATCACCATGACCATGACGGACATAATCATGATGATGAACATGATGATGAACATGATGAAGTTCGGAAAGCACATGTTGTTAAGACTAAGTTTTTAGGGGCCAATTTCAATCCATCTTTTACTGAACTAAAGCCATCATCTCATGTGGAAAATTATTTTTTGGGAAAAGATCAGTCCAAGTGGGTATCAAATTTAAGGTTATACAATCAAATTAATTATAACGAATTGTATAACGGTATTGGCCTAAATCTCTATGAAAAAAATCAGACATTAAAATATGACATTATTGTTTCAGCAGGTGCAGATATTTCGCAATACAAGGTAAGGTATGATGGTCAAGAAACGATTAATGTTGTTGAAGGAAACCTTTTTGTTGAGACCTCACTAGGCACCATTACTGAGAAAAAGCCATATGCTTATCAAATTATTAATGGTATTGAAAAAGAAGTTAAATGTCATTATAAATTAATCGACAATATTGTTACATTCGATTTCCCTGATGGTTATGATCAATCTGTTCCGTTAATCATTGACCCGGTTTTATTATTCTCTACGTTTACTGGTTCTGCCGCTGACAATTGGGGTATGACAGCCTGTCCAGATATTAATGACAAACTAATAGCGGTTGGTATTGTATTTTCTGCAGGTTACCCGGTCACTACCGGAGCAATAAGCACTACAGTTAACCCTTCAACAACTGGCCCTCTGTTTGGACAACCTGGTGTCGTTGATATCGGTCTGACCAAATTTAATAGCTTGGGTTCGGGTGTAGAGTTTTCGACTTATATTGGAGGTAATGGTAGCGAAACGCCTCACAGTGTAATCGTCAACGATTTAAATGAAATATTTTTAATGGGGGCGACTTCTTCATCAGATTTCCCTGTTACTTCAAATGGTTATCAAACTGTTTTTCAAGGTGGTTCGACAGTAAGCCCTTATGGAATTGGTTTCTCTGCCGGAACTGATATTTTTGTTTTAAGGATCAACCCAACTGGTTCTCAAATTTTGAACGGTACTTACATTGGAGGGACGGGAAATGATGGTATCTCAGTCGGAAATAGCGTTGCTTACAACTATGGAGATCAATTAAGGGGGGAAATCATAGTAGGTCCAAATAGCACTGTTTATGTTAGCTCCACTACTCGATCCTCTAATTTTCCGATAGTCAGTGGATTTCAAAATTCGCTGAGCGGTTCTCAAGATGCCGTTTTCGTTAAGCTTAATAATACCCTTTCTAACTTACTCTACAGTTCTTATGTGGGCGGTAGTGGATTAGAATCGGGGAACTCCATTCAATTGTCATCAACTGGAGATTTATTTATGGCAGGTGGAACAACCAGTAGTAATTTTCCTTTTACTTCTGGACAATTAAATCCGAATTTTTTAGGTGGCACAACAGATGGGTATGTCATCAAACTGGAAGGGCCTAATTACAACAATCCAAAAGCAACATACTTAGGCACTTCTGATTATGATCAATCTTATTTTGTACAGTTAGATCTGAATGACAAGGTTTACGTCTACGGACAAACTGCTGGTAATTATACTGTAACCCCCGGAAGATACTCGAACGCTAATAGCGGTCAATTTATTCATAAATTAAACAATAATCTTACCTCTACCGAGTGGTCTTCAGTGTTTGGAGGAGGCACAGGAAATACCGAAATTTCACCAACAGCCTTTTTAGTGAGTGATTGTTACGAAATTTATGTTGCTGGATGGGGCGGGAATGTTAACGGTTTGGTCAGTAGTACAACAAACGGCTTCCCAACAACAGCTGATGCTTATCAAAGTTCGACTTCAGGAAGCAATTTTTGGATTGGTTTATTTGACCCAGATATGCTATCTCTTAAATATGGCACGTTCATAGGCAATACAAACCATACTATTACCCAGGGTGACCATGTGGATGGTGGTACCAGTCGCTTTTCAAAAGGGGGTAAAATTTTTCACGCCGTTTGCGCAGCATGTGGAGGCTTAAGTAATGGGTTTCCTACCACTCCTGGTGTGGTTTCGTCAACAAATAATTCTCCAAATTGCAATATGGCCGCTTTTGTTTTTGATTTATCAGAAATTGAAGCCGTGATAGGTGCACCAATACCGATAACTTGTCTACCAGATTCAACTTCATTTACAAATTCCAGTATAAATGGTAACACTTACAAATGGCTTTTTGGAGATGGTGACAGTTCATCATTAGCAACGCCATCACACTTGTATCCTAATTCAGGAATTTATGATGTAATGCTAATTGTTTCTGATAGCAATGGTTGCTATACTTCTGATACTGCATTTACTCAAGTAGAAATTCTTTCACCTGTATACACGGCTTACGCATTTGAAGATACAATATGTCCAGGTGCTTCCACTCAGCTCTTAGCAACAGGTGGTAATAGTTACATCTGGTCACCACCCTCCTTATTTAGCAATGCGGGGGTCCAATCTCCTTTTGGGGTTTTCCGAACAGATACTACCATTTCAGTTCAAATATTTAATGCATGTGGCATAACCTCGTTAGATGTTGATATTTGGATGCATGAAATAAATACAAATGCTATTGGTGACACGATTATTTGTGTAGGAGAAACAGCACCTTTGCAAGCAAGTGGAGGGGTAAGTTATTTATGGAAAAATGGAATCACTCTAGATGATTCAACCATTGCGGCGCCTATTGCAGAACCCCTATCCAATATCACCTACCCTGTTGTTGTGACAACAGCAGAAGGTTGCTTAGATACTAACTATGTGTCCATTCAAGTAGATCAAGGCGTGCCAACACCAGCTATTAAAGGTGGAGGGAAAATTTGTTTAGGCGATCAACGTCGTTTAGTGGCTTCTGGAGCGAATACTTATGATTGGTCTCCTAACTATAATATTAGCAGCCTTACCTCACCCAACCCTATAGTTTCCCCAACTGTTGATACAACTTATCAAATTGTATTTTCAAATGCCTGTGGTGTGAAAGTAGCGACTGCTTTTATGGATGTGGTTGAAGTAACCCCTACCATTCGACCTGACACATCCGTCTGTCCTCTTGAGCCTGTAGTGCTTTGGGCAGGTGGTGGAATTTATTATTCCTGGGAACCAGAGTTGTTAGTAGAAGACCCAACTGCTTCAACAACTGTGGCCGTAGCATCAGAGCCTACAAGATTTACAGTAAGGGTTGCGGATGAAATTGGCTGTTTTGATACCATAGGTTTCAACGTAAATGTATTTGACAAGCCAACAATTAAGGTTTCTGAAGATGTATATGCCATTTCTGGAGATCTCATCCCTATTCGTGCAGAAGGAGAAGGGACTATTGAATGGTTTCCAAAAAATTATATCACATGCGAGGTATGCGCAGAAACTGAGGTGTTTCCACCAAGAAATGATAATTACACCGCTATTTTAACGGATAAGAATGGCTGTAAAGTACAAGATGATGTTGCTATTTTTTATAGCCCTCTAATTTATGTCCCCAATGCTTTTACTCCTGATGGTGATGAATTCAATAATATTTTTAAACCTATCACAAATAACATCATAGAATTTGAAATGACGATTTACAATCGCTGGGGAGAAATCGTATTTCAATCTTTCGACCCAGAAGGATATTGGGATGGCTATTATGGAGGAAAATTAGTACAAGATGGGGTTTACGTTTGGAAAATCCATTACACTGACCTTAATGAAGAACGTGAACTACTGGTAGGTCATGTTACTGTGTTAAAGTAAAAGAGGGATTAAATTGAATTTTTTCTAATGGTTTCCTCTAATTCCTCTAAATTCTTATCGAAATCAGCAGTATTGCTTATAATTAAATCAGACTCGGCTTTGTAAGGCAAAATAAAGTTCTGGTAGGCAGGGGTGACATGATACTTCCACTGATATAATATGTCATCTCTTTTATAGTTTCTCTCTTCTGAGTCGCGCTTTAGTCGTCTTTCTAATTGCCTTTCTTCATCAACCTCTAAAAAAACACTATAATCCAATCTTGATTTAATAAATGGGTAATGCATTACAAAAAGTCCTTCTATTAGAAGAATTTTATTTGGAGTTATTGTTTGATAATCTTCTCCTTTTTCAGGATGATTAAAATGATAGCGTTTTTGTCGAATGCTATTCCCAGATAAAAGTTGCTTAAAATCCGCTTCCAAAAGCTCTATATTCAAGGCAGAAGGCAAATCAAAATTTACAATCCCTCTGGCATCAATACTTTGCTCATTTTTTGATTTATAATAATTGTCAAGCGAAAGTGTCGAGATTATCCCCTTAAAAGACTGCTTTAATCTTTGAATAAGTGTTGTCTTTCCAACACCTGATCCACCAGTAATTCCAATGACAAATTGTTTCATAAATACTTAGGTCATGCGCCCTGCATCACCAAACAAAAAAATCCATCTCAGTTATTCTGGATGGATTTTCATTTTTAAATAAGCGTTTTTTATTCTTTAATCAATTTTATTGTTTCACCTACCAAACCATCAACTGAATTTACTTTCACGAAGTATATGCCTTTAGATAAGATTGATAAGTCTATTGAATTAATATAATTATCACTTTTAATTAATCCGGAATGAACTTTAGTCACTTCCTTTCCCATTACATCATATAAGGTGATGTCAACAGTTGTATTACTATAACCATTTAGCTTAATGGTTGACTGATTAAGGGTTGGATTAGGATAAACAGAAATCCCTCTATTCGTTTTTACACCTTCATCTAACGACACAAAATTAGGTGAACTAATGTTAATATTATCAATGTAAATATTATTTCCATTTTCACTTTCAAACTGGAGCATATACCTAAAATTATCAGTATAAAAAGAAGGTTGAATATTTGTAACTGTTACTGTTTTCCAATCATTATCAGATGGTATAAAATTTCCTATTGATACATCATTCCCCAGAAAATTGCCGCTCAATATCTTCTTTACTGACCATGATTCTCCACAATCATTAGAAACAAAAAGTCTTAAGGATTCTGAATTTGAGCTTTGTCTCTTTTTATATGCATATTCAAAAGTGAATTCTAAGTCGTGTGATGAATTTAGCATGCTTAAGTCAATGGTCCCTGATATAAGTTGATCAGAATCTTCAGTGTTCGCAAAATAGTTTGATATATAAGCAGATTTAGAACTATTATTTCCAGTACTTGCAAGAGTCCAAGTATTATCCCCTAGCGGATTATTTGTGAAATAGTTTACACCATTATCCAAATAGTTGCCACTTTTATTTTCAAAGTCCTCTCTATAAGGGAAACCTGCACCAGGAGAAGATAAAACTTTGATATAATTCGTAATTGTAGTCGTTTCGCTCGATCCAGAATTAGATACTTGAAGTGTTACCGCATAATTTCCAGGTGCATTATATGTTACTGAAACAATTGAATCCGAAGAGTTAGCAGGTGACCCGCCTGTAAAAGTCCAATTTCTTGCTGTTACATTATGAACAGAAACATCAGAAAAGTCAACCGACTGACCCTGACAGATAATTTGACGATCAGTCTCAAATACTGCCTCGCATATGTCATTCGAAACTGATAAAACACCAGTAGCTGCTAAATTACCATTTGTAATTAAATTATTTCTTCCCGCTGTGTTGTTAGTTAAAGCAGTTTGCATTCTTGCTGCTTGCCCTTGAGTAAACATTGTAGAACAATATGAGTATTCCATAATATTTTGAACATTATCTAAACTTCCACATGTCACCCCGTTTAAATTACAACTTTGCCATCCGATTGTATTTGGCGTATCAAATACGCCATCATCTCCATTACAGTTAGTTGAAATTCCAGGATTATTACTATTCCCCCATGGGTGAGCTAAATTTAACCAGTGTCCAGCTTCATGAGCTAAAGTGTGCGCACTTGTGCTTGATCCTGTTCCTATGGTTCCCATATAATCATGACGCATGAAAATAGCACCATACATCTCATTCCCACTAAAAGCATTTGATGGACGGTATGTATACCCTGCAGCACCTGAAGGATCAATGCACACGAATACTGACATATATTCCTCTTGTGGCCAAACACCATGTTTAGCGGCAACAGCTTCTACAATAGGTTGCTTTCCTGTTTGAAAACTATACCCTGTATCGTAAGTTGTTGGCGAAGCAGTTCTTGTTATCCCACTGTGGCAATTCCCATTGGGGTCTTTCGTGGCTAATCTAAACTCAATACTTGCATTTCCAATTAATCCAGAAAAAGCACCAACTGTGTTTCCGAGATCAGAATTAGTCATGTTGAAATCCTCGTTTAAAGTTCTCAACGCATCATGAATTTGCTCTTTTGAAATATTTTCAGGTCCATTAAGGTGCACGACGTGAATAACAACTGGTATGGTATAAGTTGATCTGTCACTTGGATCGTAATCTTCCAAATAATTTTGATAGGTAATATCAAAATTAGCTTGATCAATACTATCTTGATAATAAAGTTGAGGATTTTCTTTTAGCATTCTCGCATACTGGATATGCTGACCACATTTGTGTGGATTTTCCTTGACAGTATGCGATTGTGCTATTAAAAAAGTTGGGATGAATGTAAGCAGGATCCCAACTAGTCGTATTTGTATTTTCATGTTGTTTTGGTTAATAAATTTTCTTTGTTACTCTAGTATTATATCAATGTTAAGTTTTCACCTCAATACACGAACCACAAACAATTTTGGTTGGTACATTATGCAAAATTTAAACTGATTAATCGTATTTATTTTTTCAAAGGTCTTGGCAAAATTAGTAAATATTAAGTTAGTTTTGCACCTTTTGTTATCAGTATATGGTAATGCTAGATGTCTAGTTCCAGATTTTAAGAACGTTAATCATCAAAAATACTTACAAATCATCTGTACTCTTTCAACGAAAAGATAACAGGATGTTCATTATGAGGATTTAAAATTAACTTAACAAGCGTATCTGCAACTTTAGCTGGTGAAACTAAGTCTCCATTGTTCTTTAAGTCAAGAAAATCCTGATGCTTTAAAAAGTCTCTTGGGTTAGACTCTCGAATAGTAGATTGCATATTGGTATCTACAACCCCTGGAGCAATTGAATAGACTTTCCAATTGTAGTGCTTTCTTAACTTCAATTCTTCTGAAATGGTCTCAGAAAATAAATCAATCGCTGCCTTTGAAGCACAATAGGTTGCCCAAGCATCTATCGGCCGTTTTCCCGCGCCTGAACTAATATTAATGATTTGATAATTAGGTGTATCATTTCCTTGATATTGATAGATAAACTTATTGCCTAGCACCTGAGGCGCAGTAATGTTTAAATTATTAAGCCCTACAATTTCCTCTGTAATTTGTTGCCCAATTGGTTTAATAGGGCCTATTGTTCCTGAATTATTAATTAATACAATATCATTTTTATAATCAGCAGGAAAACTGAATGCTTTTAATCTTTCTAAATCTGATAAATCGATCTCAATATGCTGATAATTTGGATGCTTTATGGTTTGTCGTCTGGACATTCCAACGACATCAATTTTGCGCTCTAATAGTTTTTCGGCTATTGCTTTTCCAATTCCTGAAGAGGTACCAGTAATGTATACTATCATATTTTTATAATTCTAATAACCGTTCTACGATTTATCTGATGCAGTTGCTCACATTTTTTAGGATCTGTCTTTCTATACTGATTAATAAACCTTTCAGAATGAATTGGCTCTGATTCTCCCATTCCTAAAGCATTGATTCTATCTTCCGATATACCCTTTAAAACTAGTTCCGATTTGATTGCTTTTGCCCTTTCTTCCGATAAATTTTTATTTGCAGTCAAACTCCCACGGGTATCCGTATGGTTTATGATAGAAACATTAATGTTTTCATTTTTCCTTAAAAACTTTTCAATAGAATCGAAAATATTATTATTCCCATGTGCGTAACTAGGGACGCAGAACTCCCACCTAAATTCCATTATTCGCTCCTGTCCAATCACAAAAACCGTGTCGGTAAATTTGAATTTCAAGCTATCTTGGGCAGAAATATTAAGTGTACAAAAGAAAAATAAAAGTATACTCAGCTTCATATGATTGTCAAAGTTAAGACTATTTAATATTCTATGAATATGCTTTAGCTACAGTGAGAGCAAACATTAGTTCCAAGAAGTTTTAGTTTAATCCAAAGCCTGCTCCAAATCGGCAATTAAATCGTTGGCATCTTCAATCCCTACGCTTAATCTTATTAAAGAATCAACAATGCCTAGCGCTTCCCTATCTGCTTTAGGAATTGAGGCATGGGTCATTGTGGCTGGGTGCCCAATCAAAGACTCTACGCCTCCCAACGATTCTGCCAGCGCAAACAGTTTGGTTTTACTCAATAATGCATGAGCATCTGACATTTGGTTTCCCACCAAACTAAATGAAATCATACCTCCAAAACCCCTCATTTGTGCTTTAGCAATGTTATGGTTTGGGTGGTCTTCAAAACCAGGCCAGTATACTTTATCAACTTTTGGATGAGATGATAAAAAATTTGCTATTTTTTCTCCATTCTCGCAATGCCTTTCCATGCGCAAGTGCAAAGTCTTGATCCCTCTTAGTGCCAAAAAACAATCCATAGGTGCCGGAACAGCACCTGATGAGTTTTGAATCCGGTACATATCTTCAGCAATTTGATCGTTATTACAAATTAGTGCACCCATTACTACATCAGAATGACCCCCTAAATATTTAGTAACCGAATGCATTACAATATCCGCCCCTAAGTCAAGAGGACTTTGTAGATAAGGTGTGGCAAAGGTGTTATCCACTGCCAATAAAATACTGCGTTTTTTTGCAATGCTAGCTATCCCCTCAACATCAATTATATTGATCATTGGATTAGTTGGTGTTTCAACCCAAATTAACTTCGTATTTTCATTACAATAGCCTTCAATTTTTTCAGCATTCTCCATTCCAATAAAATGGAATTTTATCCCATATTTTTCGAAAATGCTCTTAAAAATTCGATAAGTACCTCCATATAAATCATTCGTAGATATTATTTCGTCACCTGGATTTAACATCTTCAAAATACAATCAATGGCTGCTATACCTGAACCAAAACAAGCACCATATTTCCCATTTTCTAATGCAGCCAAGTTTTGTTCCAAAGCATGACGGGTTGGGTTTTGTGTTCTCGAGTATTCATACCCTTTGTGTTTCCCAACGCTTTCCTGAGCATAAGTACTGGTTTGATATATTGGTGTCATTATAGCCCCGGTTGCTTCATCAGGATGAATTCCTGCATGAATTGCTTTTGTAGCAAACCGATAGCTGCTGGTTTTAATATCTTTCTCTTTCATATTTCTGATTGATTTAGAACATTGTCAATCTATATTCCTTACTTATTCCATTTCTTTTAACTCAAGCTGGGCTTTTTTCGTTAGTCCTCTCACCACTAAATTGTACGAATCATCAATTAACTGGTAAACCGTTATATCCTCAAGACCCTCGTTTACAGTTACTGTATTCCAGTGTTTTTTACTCATATGATAACCAGGTTGAATCTCCACGTGATCAGCTCTTAATTCCAGTGCGTATTCAGGGTCGCATTTTAAATTAATACTTTTAAAATTATCAATATCAGTTAGCGCAAACATTTTATTCATTACCTTATAAACTAGTGTTGTTTCATCAAATGGAGTAGAAACGGTAACCCCTTTTTTTTGAAGACAATACTGATCGAGCTCCTCTATATTCATTTTCTCTTTTTTACTATTACTATTGCTAAGGTAAGAATTAATGATTATTGAAAGATAATGAACAAAGCACTATCAAAAAGTGATTATATTTGCAGTTAAAAAACATCATAAATGAATTCATTATTAACAGTTGGAAGTGTCGCTTTTGACGCCATTGAAACGCCTTTTGGAAAAACCGATAAAATTGTGGGAGGCGCTGGAACATATATTTCAATATCTGCATCTTATTTTGCTAAAAATCAAAAAATAGTTTCTGTTGTAGGAGATGATTTCCCTCAGGAAACTTTACAAGATTTAAAAAATAGAGGTATCGATATTGAAGGGCTTCAAATTAAGAAAGGTGAAAAAACTTTTTTTTGGTCTGGAAAATATCATAATGATATGAATTCGAGGGATACGCTAGTCACTGAACTTAATGTTTTAGAAGATTTTGACCCTATTATCCCAGATTCATATCAGGGTAGCGAATATTTAATGCTAGGCAACTTAGCCCCTACTGTTCAACGTCAAGTAATAGAAAGATTAGAGGAGCGTCCAAAATTGATTGCTATGGATACCATGAACTTTTGGATGGACATAATGATGGATGAAGTGAAAAAAACCATCAAATTAATTGATGTATTGATAATTAATGATGAAGAAGCCCGACAGCTCTCAGGTGAGTATTCATTAAGACGAGCAGCAAAAATGATTATGAAAATGGGGCCTTCATTTTTAATCATTAAAAAAGGAGAACATGGGGCCTTACTTTTTAATGAAGATAAAGTGTTTTTTGCTCCTGCTTTGCCATTGGAAGAAGTGTTTGACCCAACAGGCGCTGGTGACACATTTGCAGGAGGGTTTATGGGCTACATTGCAAAAACGGATGATATTTCGTTTGAAAATATGAAGCGTGCTATTATTGCAGGTTCAGCTATGGCATCATATTGCGTTGAGTTATTTGGAACTGAAAAAATAGAAAGCTTAACACAAACTGAGATTTACAATAGAATGTTAGAATTTGTTGATTTGGTAGATTTTAAAATTGATAAATAGACCTTTTATTGAGGTAAAATAATGGATATTTCCTGTCGAACGTTACGGGTGTTTGAATAAACTTTAGAAGTATGAAGACTGAAATTATTGAAAAATTAGAAGAATTGGTAGCTCAAGAAGATATCTTGAATGCCAATGAAGCATTTAAAAGATTATCTGATGAATTCTATAAAATCATAAAAGAAGAAGAAAATGCCTTTGAAGTTAAAAAAATTGAAAGAATTGAAGCTGGTGAAAAAGCAGAAGATATCATAAAACCGGTTGATGAGCTTTTCGAAAAGTTTAAAGAAATTAATCAGACTTTTAAAACTAAACGAAAAGAATTAATAGAAGCTAAAAAGACCGAGGAAAGCAAAAACCTATCTATTAAAAAGACGTTAATTAGTGAATTAAAAGAATTAATTGCGCAAGAAGAACATATTGGCAAGGCCATTAAATCTATTCAAGATATTCAAGCCCGTTGGAGAGAAGTGGGTCCGATTCCAAGAGATAAAAGACAAGACATTCAAAGAGATTACTCTAATTTAATGGATGAATTTCAATACAATATTAATATCTACAAGGAAATTAAAGATCATGATTTAACGAAAAATGCTGGTTTAAAGGAGGCTGTAATTGAAAAATTAAGAGCATTAGACAGCGAAAAAAGCATTAAAATTGTTGAGCAAAAACTGCATCAATTACAAGATGAATGGAACGATATAGGTGGTACAAGTGCTGATGCCTGGGAGAAATTAAAAGAAGAGTATTGGAATACTGTAAATAGTTTATATGCCAAAATACGAGACTTTTATGATGGGAGGCGAGCTGAACAAAAGGAAAACATTGTTAAAAAGTTAGCACTGATCGATAAAGTTGATGAAATTTTAGGCATAGAACCTCAAAACAATAAGGAATGGAAAAATGCCACTGATCAAATATTAGCTATTCAGGCTGAGTGGAAAACCATTGGGTTCGGCCCAAAAAAGGAAAATCAAATTGTTTGGAAGGGTTTTAGGGCCAAATGTGACCAGTTTTTTGAGGCTAAAAACGAATTTTTTAAAGACATTAATGCAGACTTTGACAAAGTGAAAGTCAAAAAAGAAGCTTTAATTGAGCAGTTATCAGGAATTAATGAATCTGAAAACTGGAACGGGACCACTAAATTAATTATTAACCTCCAAAAACAATGGAAACAATTAGGTTCCGCCGGACAGCGCAATGAAAATAAATTGTGGAAAAAATTTAGAGGGCCAATTGATGATTTTTTTAATAGAAAAGAAGCCCACTTTGAAGCTTTAGACTCTGCGAATGAAGGTAATCTAAAATTAAAGGAAGACCTTATTAAAAAAATAGAAAACTACAAATTATCTAAAGACAGCACTGCTAATATTGCACAATTAAAAGAGTTTAGCAAAGCGTTTACTGCTATTGGAAATGTTCCCTTTAAACAAAAAGATCGTATTTATAAAGCATACAAGTCAGCGTTAGATAGCAAGTATAATGATTTGGATATGGATAAGGTGGAAAAGGATGCTATTCTTTATAATGCCAAAATTGAGTCGATATATAATAGCCCTAATGTGGAACGGGAATTAGATAGAGAGGCACAATTTTTAAGAGGTAAAATTGATGGGTTGGTTAAAGAAAAAGCTCAGGTAGAAACTAATCTTAGTTTTTTTGCTAATTCTGATCCTAATAATCCATTATTGAAATCCGTTAACAAACAAATAACCGGGTTGGAAAGTGATATTAAATCAATGAAGTTAAAATTAAAAGCCCTTTATAACTTTGATCAAGAAAGCGAATGAATAAAGTTATTAATCTCTTTAGTCTAATTCTATTTACCATTTTCAGCTTTTTAGCAATTGGTTCAATATATGATTTGGGATTTTCGGTCTATAAAGTCAATGACATTCCATACATCAAACAAATTGTTTATGGTATTTCTTTATTAATTTTTCTGCTGGGACTAATTAGAATCAAGCGCAGATTTGAAGGGCGAAAAGACATTAACACCTTCAATAGTTTTATTTTTAGTACATCTATTGCAGAAAGAGCAATTAATAATACAACACTATTTCTAGGTATCGAAATTTTGTTTGGGGCATGCAGTTCCTTGCTTTTATTGAAAATAAATGAATGGGACGATAAAACTTTGGTGTTACCATTACTAATAATTATTGGAATTTTAGTAGCTGAAAACATCCTATACGTCATTCATCTAAGACGAAACCCGTCTCATTATAAAATTGGCATTGGGCCGCAGTTTTTGGCTTATTTCGATCGTGAAATGCACATATATTACTATAAAGGTCTGACGCGTGTAGAGGTTTATCAAAATATGATAAGTTTTAGGTTTAAAAAAGACTTAAACTTGTTTTTAAATATGGATCTTATTCCTGAAGATCAGAAAAAAGCTTTTTTTGATGCACTTGAAAATGTATTGGCAGATAAAACGGTATTCCTTGATGATAGTTTTCATCAATACACCACTTCATTATAATTTAATTTCTTTAAATGCAACCACTTTCAGTTGTCATTATTACCTTTAACGAAGCACGAAATATTGAGCGTGCCATTCAATCGGTTTTAAATATTGCTGATGATATTGTAGTTGTTGATAGTTATTCTACTGACGATACACCTATAATTTGTTCCAAGTATGATATTAATTTTATTCAACGACAATGGGAGGGTTATAGTCAGCAAAAGAACTTTGCTAATACGCAAGCTAAACACAATTATATTTTATCGTTAGATGCAGATGAGGCGCTTGACGAAACACTTCAGAGGGAAGTAATTACCTTGAAAGAACAAGGGTTTATTGGCGCTTATATGATAAATCGTTTAGTTAATTACTGCGGTCAGTGGATTAAGCATTCATCTTGGTATCCAGATAAGAAAATACGTATCTTTCCTAAAAAAGATGCGCTTTGGGAAGGAAAATTAGTACACGAAACATTAGCGGTAGACGAGACACTTCCAGTTATTGAGCTAAAGGGTCATTTGCACCACTATACATATTATAATTATGAGGAGCATAAAGCAAGGGCAGATAAATATTCTGAACTGACCGCCTTAAAAATGCATCAAGCTGGGAAAAAAGTAACGTTTATTAAGCCATATTTAAGTGCTATTGGCCGATTCATCAGTATGTACATTATTCACTTGGGGCTCTTAGATGGATTTAATGGATTTAAAATTGCCCAAATATCGGCTCTATCAAACATTTATAAATACAAAACATTAAGACGATTAAATAGTGAAAATAAGGGATCCTAAGAAAATAGTGATAAGTCGAACAGATAGCATTGGTGATGTATCGTTAACACTACCAATCGTATCTATTTTAAAAGAGAAGTTTCCAAATGCAAGCATAATTTTTTTAGCGAACACTTATACCTCCCCTATTGTCAAACGTTTAAAGAATGTTGATGATATTTGGAGTTGGGCGGATATTCAGGGTATGGAAGACAGGCAACAACTAATATGGCTGAAAGAGCAAAATGTAGATGTTTTTATTCATGTCTTTCCAAGGAGAGAAATTGCAAGACTAGCTCGAAAAGCAAATATCAAACACCGAATAGGCACCTCACACCGTCTTTTCCATATGTTAACATGTAATCATTTGGTTAATTTTACAAGAAAGAACTCGTCACTGCATGAGGCTCAGCTAAACGTTAAGTTATTAAAACCACTTGGTATTTCCAAAACATATAGCCTTGAAGAACTAAATATGGCAGTAGATTTTATGCCACTTTCCTTGGCTGAGGATTTCAAGTCAATGATTGATCGTCAGAAAAAAAAGATTATTCTTCACCCTAAGTCAAAAGGAAGTGCACTTGAATGGGGTATCGATAATTTCATTGACCTAGCCAAAGAGTTGCCTGAAGATCAGTTTCAAATTTTTTTCACTGGAACTGAGGCTGAATCATCCTATTTCAGAGCCCAGCTGCCCGTTAAAAGTAATATTTTTGACTTGTCTGGAAAAATGACCTTAGACGATTTAATCGCCTTTATTCAAGAATGTGATGGTCTTGTGGCTGCCAGCACAGGTCCATTGCATATCGCAGGACTATCAAATATTAATGCCATAGGATTATTTACCTCAAGAAAACCATTACATCCTGGCAGGTGGAAACCTTTGGGTGAAAAAGTTCATATTATAATAGAGAATACTGAATCCGATAGGCACCAACCACTAAACATAGAGGTTCAAACAGTCAAAGAAAAAATAAAAGAGGTGATTTGACGTGGAAAGAGTCCAACTTACATTGAACTCTTCCGCTTGAAATGAAAAAAACTACTTACTCGGTGTACAATGTAAGAAAAAATATCTGTTTTAACAAATTTAACGGAAAGAAAGAAGCATACTAATTACTCTAATCAGTTTGGCATTGATTTTGATTTTGATTTAATCAGATAACTTAAAATTGAGCATCATGAAAAGAATAACCTTCATATTATACATACTTCTTTTGGGATTTAGTTCGAATGCAGCTTTAAAAGATATTACGTCATTTCCATCTGTAAGTAATAATGCGTTTCAACCTGGCGAAAAATTAACATATAGATTATCGTACGGTGTATTAGATGCCGGAGAGGCAGTATTAACTGTTGACGAATCAGAAAAGTCAATTCAAGGAAGAAAATTATGGCGTGTGAGAGGCGTTGGCAGAACTATTTCTGCTTTCGAGTGGTTTTATAAAGTTCATGATGTCTACGAATCTCATATGGACGCTAAGGGTATGTTCCCATGGTTATTTATCAGAAGGGTAAATGAAGGAGGTTATAAAATTAATCAAGACTATACTTTCTATCAGCACAAAAAAGTTGTGGATAATGGGGAAGGTAAAAAGTATAAGGTACCTAGCATGGTACAAGATATGATCTCAGCTTTCTATTACGCCCGTACTTTAAATTATAGTAATGCCAAAGTAGGAGATGTATTTACTGTAAATATATTTTTAGATAATGAGCTATATCCTACTAAAATTAAATACACAGGGAAGCAGTTAGTGAAAATTAAGGGAAATAAATATAGATGCATGAAATTTGTACCTGTAGTTCAAGAAGGTCGGGTTTTTAACAGTTCTGAAGATTTAACCGTTTGGATTACAGATGACGCTAATAGAATTCCAATTTTAGCAAAAGCAAAAATTAAGGTAGGGTCTTTAAAAATGCACCTTGTGAAATGGGAAAATTTAAAAAATTCTATGGCTAAGGTCAGTTAAGAAATAATTTAGTAAATAGTGAGTAAAGAACTACCCTTTTCCAGAGTAGTTCTTTTATTCAAATTCCTAAAATTAAAGCCCCTATTATAAGAACAAGTGCCAAAAATAAAATGAGAATAGCAATGCTACCATACAGCACTATTGCCATTTGTATTTTATAAGTCATGCTTTTTTGATTTTCAGGGCTAACCTTGATCCCTTTGAGAACGGCAAGTAAAGAAAACAACCAACTTAAAAAAATAAATACCGTTGCTAACACAATACCTGCAAAACCTATAAATGTAAACGCGAATAAAAAACTAATTAAGCCTAAAATAAAGAACCCAATTGCCAGTGCTGATCTTTGATTAAAAGCTTTTAAGTTATCTGGTTCCCTATTCTTATTTTCAGCATAATCGAATTTAAACGTTTTATTTTTCTGTGTATTAATTTTGGAGTCAAATTCAATCTCTGGTTCATGTTTTAAATAACCGTCATTGCCTATCATTTCATGATTACTTAAGTCTAAAGAATTAGAAATAATAGATTGGGCTAAAACGGTATCGTAAGTTATTGAATGGTTTAATTTTTTTGAACTAATTTTTTTGACTGAGGTCTTATTCAAAACTTCATCAAAGTCCTTTAATTTCAAGTACTTTCTCTTTTGGAAATTACTTGGATTGAATTTCGCACAACCAATTATTAATGCCGAAAAAGCTACATAAAAAAATAGTTTTGTAACCAGTTTAATCATAATTCAGGATAAAAGGCATCTTCAACATGCTCAATGGTCTGTTCTTTATTGTTAAGGATAATTGAAATAATATCAAATCGAGTGTCAAGGTCTATTTCATTTTCTACGATATAAGCATTAGCACACTTAATAATTGCATTTTGTTTTTTCTTTGATACAGTTTGCTCAGGGTTTGCCAAATAACTGCTTTGTCTGGTCTTCACCTCTACAATTAATAATTTATTGTCCTTTTGTGCTATAATATCAATTTCATGTTTTTTATACCTGAAGTTAGTCTTCAAGATATCAAATCCTTTTTTTTCAAGATAACTTTTGGCTATTCTTTCTCCTTTTTCTCCAATTTCATTATGATTAGCCATTCAGATAAAAAATAGTTCGTAATTTTAAGCACGCTTTGTATTATAGGTTAAACGAAGATATGAAAAATTGGCTACTACTCATTATATTAATTACTTTGCACCCATTGTATGGACAGCAAAGTTACTCCTCTAAAAAAAAACAAACTAGCCAAAAAGGAGCTGCTTATTTTTTCTGGGGATATAATCGCTCCGTTTTTGGCAAGAGTAGAATTGAATTTGAAGGGCCGGGATACGACTTCACTCTTTTAGATGTTACCGCTCATGACGATCCCGCAAGAGATTTAGCAACATATTTTAATCCAACTGCGCTAACAACTCCCCAATTCAATATCAGACTGGGTTATTATTATAAGTCAAAATATGACATATCAATTGGTTATGACCATATGAAATATGTAATGACAGGGAATCAGGTTGTTTCAGCATTTGGGGAAATAGACTCAGTAGCAAACCCTTACCTTGCTGGTGATTATGCAAATACGCCAATGAAGCTAAACCCGAACGCTATTCATTATAAAAACAATGGGCTAAATTATTTATCCTTTCAAATTCAGCACACTAATTATTTTCACCGTTCAAGAAATAGAAAGCATTATTTTAATTATAGATTTGGATTAGGGCTAGGTGGTGTAGTAACAAAAACTGATTTCGTGTGGAAGAATGTATCTTACGCAGGAATCTTAAAATTGAGCGGTTTTGGTGCGTCGGTACATGCTGGGCTAAGAGCAGATTTTTTTAACCGATTTTTTTTGCAGTCTAATTGGTCGTTTGGCTACATCAATTTACCCAATCTGCAAACAACTCAAGAAACAGAGAGTCGTGTTAAACAACAATTTATTTATGACGATTGGCAGATTGTAGCTGGGTTCTTTTTATATAAACGGGTCAGAAATGGATGTGATTCGTGTCCAGATTGGAACTAAGGTAATGACATTTATAGATACACATACTCACTTATACAGTAAAGAATTTAATGAAGATCGATCTGAAGTGATTCGTCAAGCGATTGAATTAGGTGTCAATCAATTTTTTTTACCAAATATTGATTTGGAATCAGTGCCTGGCATGCTGGCCTTACAAAAGGAGTTTCCTAAAGTTTGTTATCCAATGCTTGGTCTGCATCCGTGCTCCGTTGATCATAACTTTAAAAAAGTACTTTCTAAAATAGAACAACTAGCACAATCAACCGATATCATAGCAATTGGCGAAATTGGGATTGATTTATTTTGGGATAAACAATTTCTAAATCAACAAATAGAAGCGTTTAAAATGCAAATTAAATGGGCTAAAGCACTTAAATTACCTATTGTGATTCACGTCAGGGATGCCTTTAACGAAGTATTTGAAGTTATGGATGAGTTAAATGACGATTCTCTTACTGGTGTTTTTCATTGTTTTACTGGAACACCAGATCAAGCAAAGAAAATACTAAATTATGGTCAATTTAAGCTTGGCATTGGAGGTGTTGTTACTTTTAAAAATTCAGGGCTTGATGAAGTAGTCAATGAAATAGGTCTGGAACACTTAGTTTTAGAAACCGATTCCCCTTATTTAGCCCCTGCGCCAAATCGTGGAAAGCGAAACGAAAGCACTTATATTCCTATCATAGCCCAAAAATTGGCAGATATTTATGGACAAAACATTCAGACAATTGCAGAAATTACTACGAAAAATGCACTTTCAATTTTCAAACTCTAATGTCTAATAAGCTTCGTTTTGGGAAAATGCTTTATCATAATCAGATAAATAAATATAACCTACATTTAAAGTATTGTTAACACAATTCCTATATTTGATTGCTTAACATTGCAATACTAAGATGGACAAAAATCCTAGGGTGCTTATCATCTATACGGGTGGGACAATTGGAATGATAAACGATCCAAAAACCGGAGCTTTAAAATCATTCGACTTTAATCACTTATATAGCCATGTGCCAGAGTTAAAACAAATTGATTATCATTTAGACGTCATATCAACTGAAGAACCCATTGACTCATCTGAAATCACCGTTAAACACTGGACCTACTTAGCAAAAACGATCTTTGAAAAGTATGAAAATTATGATGGATTCGTGATCTTACACGGATCTGATACTATGTCCTACACGGCTTCAGCGTTAAGCTTTATGTTGCTTGGTCTAAAAAAGCCTATTATTTTAACCGGATCGCAATTACCAATCGGAAAAATAAGAACTGATGGTAAAGAAAACTTAATTACTGCTATTGAAATTGCGGGGATGGTAGATCTTGACGACTTACCAATTATACAAGAGGTTGCTATCTATTTTGAATATCATTTATACCGAGGAAATAGATCGAGCAAGGTAAGCGCGGCTGCTTTTGAAGCATTTGATACCCCAAACTTTCCATATTTAGCAACTGCTGGTGTTGATATCGAATTTGATGAGGACGCACTGTATAAAACCGAAGCGCCTGATTTAGAATTATTCACAACGTTTAATCCTAATGTTGGACTTATAAAAGTGTTTCCTAATATGAATATTAGCTCTGTAAGGCCATTGTTTAATGTGAATACTAGCGAAGCCATTGTTATAGAAACCTATGGTAGCGGCAATGTGTTTTCTTCTCCAATATTTTTTGAGATGATAGAAAATTATATCCAAAATGGTGGTATTGTTTTAAACATTACACAATGCATAAAGGGAAGGGTTGACCAGGGAAAATATGAGACTAGCCAAAAATTTCTTGAAATGGGTGTTTTGAGTGGTGTTGATATGACAACAGAAGCTGCTGTTACTAAACTAATGTATGTTTTAGGAAAAACAAAAGATGGTAGTGAAAGACGCTATTTAATTGAGTCAGATATCTGTGGAGAAATGTATAGAAAATAGCTGGTAGACCCTAAAATAAATATCATGACATTAGAATTAATTATAAATTTTTGTACTTTAGCAACTCGTTAAAAAAATGTAACGACTGAAAATTAAAATTAAAACGATAACTCAAATTTGAAAACAATGAAAAAAGGATTAATGTTAGTAGGTGCTTTCATCACAACGGCGGCTGTATTTGCTCAGGAAACACAAGCAGCTGATGTTCCAGAAACATCTTTTGTAAATGTACTTAAGCAAAGATTTATTGAAGGTGGACCCGCTTTTATGGGAATTGTATTGGCCTGTTTAATCTTCGGTTTGGCTATGGTAATTGAGAGAATCGTTTACTTAAACTTAGCTACTACAAATACTAAAAAATTAGTGTCTGATGTTGATGAAGCTTTGGCTTCAGGAGGTGTTGAGGCAGCTAAAGAAGTGTGCAGAAATACAAGAGGACCTGTTGCGTCTATTTTCTACCAAGGCTTAGATCGAGCTGATGAAGGCATTGACATGGTTGAAAAATCAGTCATTTCTTATGGGGGGGTTCAAATGGGGCTTTTGGAAAAAGGAATGTCTTGGATTCAGTTATTTATTGCATTAGCACCAATGCTAGGATTCATGGGAACAGTAATCGGTATGATTCAGGCCTTTGATACTATTGAGACAAATGGAGGTGTACAAGCCGATCAAATTGCTGGTGATATTAAAGTGGCCTTATTAACAACTGTATTTGGGTTAATTGTGGCTATTATTCTTCAAGTTTTTTATAATTACTTAATTGCTAAAGTAGATAGCATTGTCAATGACATGGAAGATGCTTCTATTTCTTTGATTGATGTATTGTTAAAAAACAATGCAACCGCTGCAAAATAAAGGTAGGTGGTTAATTAAATAAATTGTTTAACGCATCATAAATTATTATGCAAAATAAAACAGTATCAATCGTATCAACAGGCATCATGGCATTATTATTTGTCATTGGACTTGTTTTGATATGGAATAATATATCTATTGCACCAAGTTCTGATGAAGACTTAGCGTTAACTGATCAAGAGTTTTACGCTAAGACATATTCTACTACTGATGAAAATGGGAAACCGAAAACGGAAACAATTGTTGACTATAATATCGTAATAGACAACAGAGAGAAAAAAGCCTATGATCTTGCTGAAGGCAAAGAATTGGCTTATGATAAATTAATGCAAGAATCTTCTGAAAGGGTATATGGTGAGAGTTTTAGTGAAGAGGATATTCATTATTTAGCGCAAAAGGAATTTGATTTCCAAAACGCAACCTTACGTTCAATTAGTTTTACACAGTGGTTAATGTACATTGCTTTTATTGCCATTGCCATCTTTACAATACTTAATATTTTCAAAAATCCAAAACGTTTCTTACGTTCTGCTATTGGCTTTGTTGCGCTAATAGTAATTGCTTTTATTTGTTATAAAATGGCTTCTCCTGCTGGTGAAGGCAAAATGCTTGAAACAAGTAATTATACTGATGCAAGCTTTCATTACACCGGTGCTGGAATTGCGCTTACATTTACTTTAGCCATTATTGCTATTGGTCTCATTGTTTGGCAAAGTGTAGTTAACTTATTACGTTTTTTTACAAAATAATATAACATGGCAAGAAGAGAATTAGAAGAAATTAATGCGGGGTCAATGGCCGACATTGCCTTCTTGCTTTTAATCTTTTTCATTGTAACCACTACAATGGACTTAGAAGCAGGAATTCCAAAGACTTTGACAATGAAAATTGAAGTTCCGGAAGATTTTGATCTGCCAGATGTTAGAAAGAGAGACATTTTTTCAATCAATATTAATTCTGCTAATCAACTATTAGTAGAAAATAAAAATGTTGATATTGATGAAATGGAAACTATGTTATATGACTATTATACTGCGAATATGTATCAAGCCGAAGCTGATCCTTCTCAGGTTGAATATATTCTAAAAGAAACCAATGCTGTTCGTCAAGATTTAGCCTTTGCCAAAAAAGCACTTTCAGAAAACGAAGAAAGTATTGTTTTACAATCTAATGTGCTTAAACTGGAGAAAACCTTGTCGGTTCTGGATATAATGCCTGATGGTCGTTTTTTACAAATTACTGAAGCCATGGCTATTCAATTGAAGCAACAATCTGGTACGTCTTATGGTACATATATCTCAGTCATTAATACAATCGGAAAGGTTGTAAGGCGAATTAAAAATGAGAGGTGCAAGGAACTGTTTAACGGGTATTTATATGATGATTTGGATCCTGAAATACCAACTGATTTAGAAAAAATAGAAGTTTTGGATATTATGGTTCCTGATAGAACCATAGAACCAGAAATTACTCAGTAAAAAACGATTTAGATGTCAAAGTTTAGAAAAAAAGGGAAAAAGGGTCAACCGCCAGTCAATACAGCTGCTTTGCCTGATATTGTATTCATGCTCTTATTCTTTTTTATGGTAGCAACACGACCTAAAGAAAAAGAACCTAATGTAGAAATAGTTATTCCTGAATCGGTGGTTGCTATTGAATTAAATAAAGATGATGAAACCGATTATATTTGGGCTGGATATCCATTAGATGGAGGTGCAAATGCGCTTGTAGAAGTATTTTTGGATGATCAATTAGAAGTGGATTATATGTCAAAAATTCCAGCTTGGAAATTAGGAAACACACCACCAGATATGAAAACGGTAGATGTTAAGACGATTCTAAAAATTGATGATGACGTTAACATGAGAACAGTTGCCAATATCAAAGATGCATTAAGTGATCCAAAAGTAGGTGGCTATAGAATAGTTTACTCAACTAAGAACAAGTTAGGAGGCGATAAATAAGCATTAAAATAATTAAATAAAAAGGCACTTCTCAAAGAGGTGCTTTTTTGTTTAGGCCTCCCAAAATATAACTTGAATGGCATTAAATAAAAAATGAAGTGCCATTGAAGTTACTAGGTTCTTAGTCCTTTCGTATAAATAGGCTAATAAAATACCAACAACAAAAATTGGTAAGAAGCTAAGTATTTGAAAGTGAACTACCGCAAAAATAAATGCACTTAAAACCATACTCCATGTTTTCTTTCCCGAAAGATCTTTGAAGATTCTGTATAAAATTCCTCTAAACACCAATTCCTCAAAAATGGCTGGCAGTAAAGCAAAAATTAATACCGCAATTGGTAATTTGATTCCTCTTAGGCTTGCCAATACGTTGTTTTGCTTTGCTATTGTTTCTAATTGACTAATTACCCATGAATTATCTGAGAAGTTGACTTGAAGAAATTCAAATACTGGTGAATAAGCAATGGTAATTGTTATTGCGATTAGAAAAGAAATTAATATAGAAATTAAGTCTCTTTGGCCTAGTTTTCTTAACCCTATATAATCAATAAATCTGTAGCCAGTAATTTTAAAGTACAGTAAGGTAGTTCCTCCAAAAATGATAAATTGCGTGATAACTGCATTGACAAGATAGGCTTTTGGGCTCAGATTATTGCCGTCAACCGAAGCATTGATAAAAACACCCAGTAATATTGAACTTATTAGCGCTGCAAAAATAAGCAGCAGAATTAAGATGAAAATTTCTTGCCAATGCTTATGCATTATTGTAGCATATTTTTTCGTTCAGAATCTAATTTTATTAAAATAAAAATAAGAATTGAAAATGACATCATACTTGACCCTCCATAGCTAAAAAATGGTAAAGGAATACCTATGACAGGCGCTAAACCAACTGCCATGCCAATATTAATTAAAACATGAAAGAAAAATATACCAACTACTGAGTAGGCGTAAATACGAGTAAATCGACTCCTTTGTCTTTCTGCAACAGTAATAATTTTTATCAATAAGATTAAATAGAGTACCACCAAAAGTGAAGAGCCAAAGAAACCTCTTTCTTCCGACCAGGTGCAAAAAATAAAGTCTGTACTTTGCATTGGCACATGCCGCTGACTAGCATTGGCTAATTTTGAATTCATGTAACCTTTGCCAAAAAAACCTCCTGAGCCAATGGCCGCCTTTGAGCGGTTAATATTATAACCTTTACCATCTGGATCAACAATCTTACCCAAAAGCAGATCTATCCTCTCTTTTTGATGACTTTGCAATATATTGCTGTAGCCAACTTCTACAAAATTGACAAATACAATTGAAATAATAAATCCACCAATAATAGCTCTATATAAAGGTTTTCTATTTCTAGGTAAAACATATTGACGAACCAATACTGCGAACAAAGCACTCAAAAAAACAATAAAAACAAACATACCATCTTTACCTGTCAATTTTACTTTTGTAAAAGGCAGAAAAAATTCGCTATCGGCTACACTTAAAGTGATGACTGCGACCACCACTGCAACAATACCAAAGAGTATTATATTTCCTGATAACCCTTCGCGATAGAGTACAAGTACAAAAGATACAAATATGATAAATGTTCCTGCATCAGGTTGCAATAAAACTAAAAGTGCTGGAATCCCTAAAATAATGGCTATTCGAAGCTTCGACTTAAAGTCACTAAAAGAAGCACCTAACTCCGAGACGTACTTTGCTAAAGCCAGACTGATACCAACTTTTGCAAATTCAGAGGGTTGAATACCAATGCTTCCAAAGCCAAACCATGACCTTGCCCCATTAATAGGGTTTGTAAATAGCACCATTATGAGCAAGAATATTGTGGCACCATACACCCAATAGGCATTCTTTTTAATAAAATTGGCCTCCAATAACATAATACTTAATCCAAGAAAGATAGAAATACCAATCCACATCAGTTGTTTTCCATATTCCATATCCAAATCAAACAACAAGGGATGATCAGGACTATATACCGCAGCATAGATGTTTGATAAACCAAGAATTACCAGCGTCAAATATAGACCGACCAAAAACCAGTCTACCTCTTTAAATATTTGATATCTACCCCTCACCTCTATCCAATAAATTAGCTTCTAATATTCGCAATTCTTTTCGCTTATTTTTTTCCGCAATGCGATTATTTAAATATTTCTCAATCATTAAACTCGCGATTGGCGCAGCCCAAGTTCCTCCGAAACCAGCATTTTCTATATAAACTGAAATGGCAATTTTCGGATCGTCTTTTGGAGCAAATGCAATAAAAATAGAATGATCTTCACCATGCGGGTTTTGCGCTGTACCTGTCTTTCCGCAAATTTGAATGCTATCTAACCTAGCTCTAGAGGCTGTCCCTCCTGGTTCATTAACCACCCTATACATTCCCTCAACTACTTTTTCGAAATGTTTTGCTTCAACAAGCGTATACTGTTTCTCTTTATATAAGTTTGGGATTTCGCCTGATGGAATTTTTTTTATTAAATGTGGATGATAATAAAACCCTCGATTTGCCATAATTGCTGCAAGATTTGCCATTTCTAAAGCATTTACGAGCACCTCTCCCTGACCAATAGCAATTGAATATATTGTGCTAAACATCCATCTGTTTTCACCATAAATTTGATCATAAAAAGATTTACTTGGAATTAAACCTTTAACCACACCATCTACATCAGTTTTAACATTATTTCCCATTCCAAAACTTTTAACATACTTTTCCCATATTGTTAATCCAATTCCAGCATCCTTAAAGGCATTCGAAGACTTATTTTGATGAATGATTCTTTTGACGAGGTAATAATAGTATGGGTTACAAGACATTTTCACTGCATCTGAAATACCTTGCGCGGTGGGGTGATTATGGCAACCTACCAAGCTTTTCGTACATGGGAAACTAGTTTTTTCTGTAACCACACCTTCCTGAAGTGCAATTAAAGACATGATTAGTTTAAATGTAGAGCCAGGTGCATTAGTTGACATTACTGAACGATTAAATAATGGCTTTAGAGAGTCTCTATAAAGGGTCATGTAATTTTTTCCAATATCTCTCCCTACAAGCTTGTTTGGATTGTAAGTCGGTGAAGAAATTAAACTCAAAATTTCACCACTTTTTGGCTCAATGGCAACAACACATCCTAGTTTATTTCGCATTAATTTCTCTCCATAGGCCTGCAGGTCCCTATCAATACCTATATAAATATTTTTACCAGGTATTGCTATTGTGTCATAATCACCATTCTCGTAACTGCCTGTAGATAGCCCAATAGCATTTTGAAGAATATATTTAACACCTCGCTTTCCCCTCAATATTGATTCGTATTCTTTTTCCACTCCACTTCTACCTATATAGTCTCCAGAATGGTAATAATTACTTTGCTGAATGTCTTTATTATTTACTTCATTCATATAACCAAGTAAATGTGCTCCTATTGGTTTTGGGTACGTTCTTAACGTTCTTTCCTCTTCAATAAACCCTGGATACTTATACAATTCTGGACCAATAATTGCAAAATCGTTAGGCGATATTTGCTTCTCAAAAATAGATGGTTTTCGTTTTGAATATGCTCTAGCTTTGTTCATCCGTTCAGCATAATCTTCAATTGTTATTCCTAACATTTTGGAAAATGATACAGAATCTATATCCTTTACATCTCTTGGAATTACAAGTAAATTATAAAAAACTTGATTCGAAATCAAAATCTGATCATTCCTATCATAGACAATTCCTCTTGCAGGATAGGTTATTATTTTATCTTCTGATATTTGGGCTGCCCTCTCCTTCCATTGATCATCCACAAGTTGCATATAACCCAGTCGGAATATGAAAACAATCCCAACTATTAAAATTAGAAAGCTAATAACAAATTTTCTATTATCGAAATTATTCATGCTACCTGCTTGGCTTATAAAGTAAGTACTGAAGTCCAAACAATATTAGAGCTGAAAAAATAGTACTTACTATTACTTTTATGATTATTAGCCCTATCAAATCAAACCTAAATATTTCAAGTATAAAAAACCATAAATGATGAATGAAAATGGTAATAAAGGCGTATGCTGAAAACCAAGATATTCCCATATCATGAATAGTAGGCAATAAATTAGGGTCATAGCCATCCCTTGGTTTCAGCACTTTTAAAATTAATGGACGAATATATGCTACAAAAAGACTAGCAGATGTATGTAAACCAAAGGTATCGCATAAGATATCAACAGAAATGCCAAGTAGCAATGCTATACCAAGAGAGAAGATTACATTAAACTCAAATGGTAAAACCATAATCGCTAATACATAAACCATTGGATAAGCAAAAACATTTATTTGAAGTTGACTAACCACCATTCCTTGTAATAAAACAATGAACAAAAAGTAAATGCCATATTGTATCCAATTACTTTTCATAATAGTTATCCTCTATGCGCTGCTGTTCGTTTTTAAAAATATTTTTTACTAAGTATACCTGATTTAATGCGGAAAAATTTGCACTCAATTTAACAGGAATCGTTAAGGTAGCCGAACCGTTTTCAATTTCTACATCTTGCACAATCCCCACCAAAACTCCTTGAGGAAAATGGCCACTACTTCCCTTGGTATAAACCATATCTCCTTTTTTTATGATTGAACTTCCTGTGATGCCTTTAACATGACATATGTTTTTATCAAGACCCCTCCAATCTAGTTGCCCCATAATTCCATTAATTTCAACAATGATATTGATTCTTTCGGATAGTATTGTTCTGACAATTGCATAATGCTCACTAACATCAATAACAAATCCAACAATCCCGTTGCTTACCATCACTCCCATATCTCTTTTTACACCGGCCAATTGTCCTTTGTTTAAGGTGGCGTAATTGTTGCGCTTGTGATTAGAATAATTAATAACAGTTGCAGTAATGTACTCAAATTGCTTTTCGTATAGTGTGTCATTAATACTATAAATAGTATTGTCAAGCATATAGTAACTGCTCGGTAATTTTTCTAATAATTTTGCATTTTCTTCAGCTAAGCTGATATTTTTTTCACTTAAACTAAAATGCTTAGTAATATTATATTTCTTCTGAAGAAGCCATCCTGAAACTGCATTTGTTGAGTTTACAAAGCTTGCTTTATGATAATTTTTACTATTAAAGAAAAGCGATAAAATAAAAATTTGAAGTACAATAAAAACCAAGAAATTTCTAAATCGTTTTAAAAACTTAAGTAAATTCCTCATTCTGTATTATTCTTTCAATATCGTTAGCTTTTGCGTTCCAGGAATTGAAATTTATCAATATTTTTGAGTGCTATGCTAGTTCCTCTGGCAACAGCTCTCAATGGATCTTCAGCTATGTGCACGGGTAATTTAGTTTTTAATGAAATCCTGTGATCTAGTCCTCTCAACATTGATCCTCCACCGGCTAAATATATCCCTGTTTTATAGATATCAGCAGATAATTCAGGAGGAGTCATTTCCAACGCATTTAGTATCGCTTCCTCTATTTTAGCTATACTCTTATCAAGTGCATGTGCAATTTCACCGTAAGTTATCGTTATTTCTTTAGGAATTCCTGTCATTAAATCTCTCCCCCTAACCGGATATGGGTTAGGAGCTTTGTCTTCATCTAGTTCAGTAATGGCGGAGCCTACTTCTATTTTAATTTGTTCTGCGGTGCGTTCTCCAACTAAGATATTATGCTGTCGACGCATATATTCTTCAATATCTCTTGTAAAGTCATCCCCTGCTACCCTTATCGACTTATCACACACAATACCTCCTAATGCAATGACAGCAATTTCGGAGGTACCTCCTCCAATATCAATAATCATATTGCCCATTGGCTCAATCACATCAATACCTATTCCAATAGCAGCAGCCATTGGCTCATGAATTAAAAATACTTCTTTAGCTCCAGCATGTTCGGCAGAATCATGAACTGCTCTTTTTTCAACTTCCGTAATTCCAGACGGAATGCAAATAACCATTCTCAAACTTGGATTGAAAAGACGGGAAGATGTATTAATCATCTTGATCATCCCTCTAATCATCTGTTCAGCTGATTCAAAATCGGCAATTACGCCATCCTTAAGAGGTCTTACTGTCTCAATTAATTTATGCGTTTTACCATGCATCTGTTGTGCCTTCTTTCCAATTGCCACAATTTTACCACTTTGGATATCCTTTGCAACAATACTGGGCTCGTCTACAACCACTTTATCATTCATAATAATTAAAGTGTTTGCTGTTCCCAAATCTATAGCAATTTCTTGTGATAAAAAATCAAATAGTCCCATGCTCTGTCTCCGTTGTTATAAGCTCACTAAGATATGTAAATTAATTTTAATGTGCTTTTTTATTTAATGTTTAAAATGTCTGTTACCCGTAAATACCATACTCATTTTATTAGCATCACAAAAGTCAATTGATAATTGATCCTTAATTGATCCACCAGGTTGAATTACGCTGGTGATTCCTTCATTATGCGCTATTTCTACGCAATCCGGGAAAGGAAAAAAAGCATCTGAAGCCATTACAGCACCGTTTAAATCAAAGTTAAATGACTTCGCCTTATGAATGGCTTGTTGCAGCGCATCTACTCTTGATGTTTGACCAGTTCCACTTGCTAATAGTTGACCATTTTTAGCTAAAACTATGGTGTTAGATTTGGTGTGTTTAACTAATTTATTGGCAAATTCTAAATCCTTTATCTCATTTTCAGAGGGTGATAATTTTGTAATTGTCTTAAAGTCCGAAGCCCCTTCTGTTATTAAATCTTTATCTTGAACCAACACCCCATTTAAAATTGTACGGTACTGTTTTTTTGGTAAATCAACGTTTTTTTGAACTAAAATAACTCGGTTCTTTTTCTCCTTTAAAATTTCAAGGGCTTTATTATCATAACCTGGGGCAATAACTACCTCGCAAAATAACTTATTTATTTTTTCTGCAGTTGATTCATCTATTGGTCTATTGGCTATTAAAATACCTCCAAAAGCTGATACAGGGTCGCCTGCAAGTGCTGCTTCGTAAGCTTCCAATAAAGTAGATCTAGTAGCTAGGCCGCATGCATTATTATGTTTTAAGATAGCAAATGTTGGTGCCTCATCATTAAATTCTGCCATATAATTCACTGCTGCATCAACATCAAGCAAATTATTATATGACAATTCTTTTCCATGAAGTTTGTCAAAAATATCATTTAGGTTACCGTAAAAAATTCCAGTTTGATGTGGGTTTTCTCCATACCTTAATGCATTAGCAGTTGTCAAACTTTCCTTAAAATTGTCAGTTTGATCCGGTGCAAAATATCCATATATTTTTGTGTCATAATGCGAAGATATATTAAATGCCTGTCCCGCTAAACGCTTTCTGTCTTCAAGAGAAGTTCCTTTCTTATGCTCCAAAATTTCCAGAAAAGACTGGTATTGGTTCATTGATGATATAATCGCCACATCATTGTAATTTTTGGCAGCAGCTCTAATTAATGAAATCCCGCCAATATCAATTTTTTCGATTATGTCTTTGTGGCTTGCTCCCAAATTCACAGTTTCTTCGAATGGATATAAATCAACAATCACTAAGTCAATTTCAGGGATATTGTAAGTCTTAATTTGATCCTGATCCTCTTGCAATTCACGTCGATTCAAAATGCCTCCAAAAATTTTTGGGTGCAATGTTTTAACCCGTCCTCCTAAAATTGAAGGATAGGATGTTAAATCTTCAACAGGAATGACAGGTATGGATAATTCTTCAATAAACTTTTGAGTTCCGCCTGTTGAATAAATATTTACACCTTCTTCATTTAATTTTTTTACTATAGGTGCTAGACCCTCTTTGCTGAAAACAGATATTAAAGCATTATTAATTTTTTTTACTTCTGCCATGTCAATTATACCTTAGAAATGTGCCTGCAAATTTAGGATAAATAGTAGGATAAATATCCCTGAGTTTCTTTTTTTATTACTTTGTTTAGTATTTGTTTTCGTTTGTCAATTATTCGGTACTACCTTGATCAATTGAATTAGAAACGTAGGGTACAATTTCAGCATTATCTAAACGGATTTTTAATGGTTTGATGAATTCAAGGTAGTCAGGTAATAATGAGTCGGGCATTGGTGTGGAAGCCGGAAATTTTTCTGCTCGGTGATTGATTTGTTTTCCATTTTTCCAAAATCGATAACAAACATGTGGACCAGTCGCAAGACCAGTGCTACCAACATAACCAATTATTTGCCCCTGATTAACTTTAACGCCTTTTCGAATGCCTTTAGCAAAGCCAGTCATGTGTAAATATTGAGTAGAATATGTATCATTATGTTTTACCTTCACATAATTCCCATTTCCTCTGGTGTAAGCAGCAGCAATAACATAACCATCAGCAGTCGACCAAATTGGTGTGCCTCTTGGGGCGGCATAGTCTGTCCCAAGATGTGACTTCCATCTTTTTTGAACTGGATGAAAACGCCGATTGGTAAAACTTGAACTTATTCTAGAGTACTTAACTGGCGCCATCAAAAATTGACGTTTCATTTCTTTTCCGTTTTCATCAAAAACACCTCCCTTTTTTTGTATTGAATCAAATTCATAGTAAAAGGAATAATAGGGCTTATCCTGATGCTTAAAATATGCGTATTTTATATTTGCAGCATCATAAGGTTCGCCTTCTACGCTTTTTTCATCATATATCACCTTGAACTCATCTCCAGGGTGCAATTTAAAAAAGTCAATGGTCCAAGCAAATAAACCAGATATTTCCTCTGCAAGTTTACCAGTCATCCCAATATTATTAAGCTGTTGATTAATGGCCAGGGTTAAATTAGAATTAGCAATTATTTCTCCAGTAAGTACTTTCTCCTTAAGCGAATGTGGTTTTGTTCTTAAATTAACGTTAACAGAGTCCTTAAAATTAAATACGACGTACTCTACCCTACTTTTTGGATATACTGCATACAATAACTTGTTTGTAGAATCATTTTTATTTTGTAGCATTAAAACTTCAACTCCCGAAGTAACATATTTCAGTCCTACTAGGCTATCCGCAGCCATTTTTGCAGCACTATTAATATCAAGTTGAGAAATACCATAGGGTGCAAATAAATGACTTAATGTAGAATTTGGTTTAATGGTATCAAACTTAACCTTAAAAGAATCTAAAACAAACCCATAAGCCGTTTCTGAAGGTTCAACAAAAATCTCTTTTCCCTTTATTGGTTCTGTTTCTACCTTTGCTTTATCATTTAAGCAACTAAATAATACCAGAGCAATAGCAAAAAAAGATATCGGTTTAAGCATGTTATTTTTAACTCAAAAGTAAAAAAATTCAAGTCTCAGAAATAAAAAAATTCATAGGTTTTATTAAAGGTGATATGTTTAGAATTATTCGCTCCAAAAATAAAAAAACCGCTTCCTGAGCAGAAGCGGTTTCTTATTATAAATAATTTGATCTTTTTATTTACTCACTACAACGTTAAATGTAGATCTTTTTCCGTTCTCTAAATTTAAATTGAAAACGTACATCCCAGAAGGAATATCAGTGACATCAATCATTAATTTAGAAGCAGATAGATTAACTTGCTCGTTATAAACAACTTTTCCTGAAACATCAACAATGTTTAATGTTCCCACGCCAGTTAAGCCATTTAAAGGAACTGTTATCATATCTACCGCAGGATTAGGATAAGCATTGTCTAACTTAACAGTTTCTTCCTGCTCAATTCCTAATTCGGTAACATCAACCATGTTTATCAAAGTACTTGCTGAAAGGTCAGTTCCAAAAGCTAGTGATGTCCAGTTGTTATTGCTACGGCCTACTGTTGTAATATGACCATCACCATGAAAGGTTACACCATCATTATCAATTCCTCTGATATTTTCATCATAATCTAAGGTATTATCATATCCAATGAAAACTTCTTCACTATTTGACTGAACACAAAATAGATAATGCTTGTTATCTTCCAAAACTATTGGTGTTTCTTCTGAAGTATTTGAAGGGTTGGTAAACGGGATATAGATTTGCTCTTCTTGTAAATCCTCAGAATAGATATATTCACCTTGAGCAATTCCATCTAGCTGACTAATGTTAAAATCATCATCATTAAAATCAGTCACCGGATCATTCCACTCAAATACCTCTAGCGTGATTAGCTCATTGATTAAAGAAATATCTGTTCCTGTTGTAGCAGAAAACGTCATCCCCAAAGCAGCTTTTCTGCTGGCATTTGGATCAGAAAAATGTGTACAAGCTCCGAAAACCACACTAAATTCGTTTATTCTAGTATACTGTCCAACCACTGGCATACTGGTTACTGGGTCTACAGTACCATAAGAATATTCATTTTCCGTAAACATAAAGTCAGCATTAACTTCATTATCAAAATCAAACTCATCCGTTGCATCCGAACTCACTGTGTACTCTACTGAATAATAATCTTGTGAATAAGTAGCCATAGAGAATACAGGAAGAGCAACCCAAATACTATCAGTTGAAAGTAAAGTGCCAGCTAGAACATCCTCATCATAAATAACATTTCCAGCAAGTGTTACCGTTGCATTGATTGAAACATTTGTTTGATCGTTAGCACCATAATTGTAGATCCATGCTCCTAATGGGACTGAAAATTCGGTATTGTCAGCAGCAAGACCTATTGGTGTTGCAAATTGACGCGCTCTTAGAACATCACTTTGGCTTATACCAATGTCATCACCAAAATATCCAAATTTATTACCAATAAAAGCAGTAACAGTACCTCCATTAGTTATTTCATCATATAATAAATCTCCAGTATTTGTTTCAACCATAATAACTGGGATTGTAACATTTGGTCCATCTGTACCTCCTGCCATATTTACTAGACCTGGCTCGTCATTTACAATTATAACTGCTACTGCGCCAGCGTTTTGAGCATTGAAAGCTTTTACTCCAAATTGGCAATCCGTTCTAAAAACCATAGCAATTTGACCGTCAATTTCTGAAGCATTTAAGGCAGGTGCACAGGCTAAAGTATCTCTATAAATAACCACGGTATCTTCAACTGCATTGGCTGGATCTGTTGGATCTGGCATAGACCAATCTCCTCCAGCAGCATCCGCCCAAGTTAATGAGTAACCTCCTGCGTTTACAGAAGGAGGGTTAATAAGAAATGTAACCTGAGCAACTGATGTTAAGACCGTTGCAAAGGCTAAAAATGATAGTAATAATTTTTTCATATTGTATTTGTTTTTCTGTTTTTTACAAAATTAACCTTTTTTTAACATTTTAAAAACAAAAAACACTGAATTATTGTAGTTTTATGTCTTCACTTCAGCTAATCAACTAAATCATTATTATTTATGGATTAACCCTTATTTTTTAAAAATAATTGATTTATATTTGCGTTTTATTGATTTTAAACCATTAAGAAATGGCAGATTTAGTAAGGTATTCGGATTCAGATTTAATGGAATTCAGAACGATAATTGAGGCAAAATTGGTTGAAGCCAGAGAAGACCTAAAATTATTAAGGGGTCAATTAGATTACAGTGATGACCATGGCACAAATGATACTGGTCGGTCCTTTAATATGATGGAAGATGGATCAGAAACAATGTCTCGAGAAGAAATGGCACAATTAGCAGTAAGGCAGGAAAAATTCATCATGAATCTTGAAAATGCATTACGAAGAATTGAAAATAAAACTTACGGAATTTGCAGAGAAACTGGTAAACTCATCAGAAAAGAACGTTTGAAATTAGTGCCTCATGCTACCCTAAGCATAGAAGCGAAAAACGCCCAAGGATAAATTGACAAGAAAGCAACAATTTTTTTTCGCTATTATCAGCATTACTGTAATTCTGCTAATAGATCAATTGGTGAAAATATGGATTAAAACGTCGTTTAATCCCTACCAAACTCAAACGCTCGTACCTGGATTCTTAGAATTGCATTTTATCGAAAATAGAGGGATGGCTTTTGGAACAGAATTTGGCGCTGGAATATGGGCAAAATATGCCCTCTCAACATTTAGATTATTAGCTATAATTGGCATTGGTTTCTACCTCAGAAAAGTAATTCTTACTCAAAAACCATCATTCTCATTTTTACTTTCAATAGTAATGATTTTTGCTGGTGCAACAGGCAATCTAATTGATGGTATGTTTTACGACTATATTTTTGACTTGGACACGAATTTTTTGACAAATTGGACACGAATTTATGACGAAAATAATGAAGTCTATTTACCCGATCAAATAAGAGAAACCGGGTTTATGCTTGGAAGCGTAGTTGACATGTTTAGATTTACGGTTACCTGGCCATCATGGATGCCATTTGGACTAGGAGGAGAAGAGATTTTTCCTCCAATTTGGAACGTTGCTGATTTTTCAATTTCGTTCGGTGTGGGACTTTTATTATTGAGATACCGAAAGAATTTTAGTAAAGAAAAAACTTATAAAGAAGCTACTTCGGAATAAAACTCTTGGTTAAGACTCTGGCCATTTCATCTGTTTCAAATAAATCTTCAATCTTGGGGTTGCTTATAAAATCAAATTGATTCATTACTTCATTGTTAATCGAAGATATTTCAACAAAAGAAATTTTGTCTTTTAAAAACGCATCAACCGTCACTTCATTTGCGGCATTTAGTACACAAGCGGCATTACCCCCTTCTGACATAGCATCATAAGCCAACTGAAGATTTGTAAATGTATCTAAATCGGGCTTTTCAAAAGTAAGATTAGGGTAATCCAAAAAATTAAACCGTTCGAACTGGGTCTTTAACCTCTCTGGATATGTTAATGCAAACTGTATAGGTAACTTCATATCTGGTAATCCCATTTGAGCCTTCATTGACCCATCTTCAAATTGAACTAATGAATGAATAATAGATTGTGGATGCACAATCACATCAATTTGAGTGTCTTTCAAACCAAATAACCATTTGGCCTCAATAACTTCCAGACCTTTATTCATCATAGTGGCCGAGTCAATTGTTATTTTTGCACCCATTGCCCAATTCGGATGCTTTAAGGCCTGCGCCTTTGTTATTGATTCAAGTTGAACTTTTGTTCTTCCTCTAAATGGACCTCCCGAAGCGGTCAGATAAATCTTTTCTATCGGATTATGGAATTCTCCGACAATACATTGGAATATGGCAGAATGCTCTGAGTCTACCGGATATATATTGACTCCTTTTTGTTTAGCCAACTTAGTGATAATCTCTCCGGCAACCACTAGTGTCTCTTTATTTGCTAATGCAATTGTTTTGCCTGCTTCAATTGCTTTTAATGTTGGTTTTAATCCTGAATAACCTACTAATGCTGTTAAAACAATATCTATTTCTTGCATTTCAACAATCTCAGCTAATGCATTTTCGCCAGCATAAACTTTGATGTCATCTTCCCATAAGGCTTCTTTTACTTGCTCGTATTTACTTTCATTGACAATGACAACAGAATTTGGCTTAAAAATTTTAGCCTGTTCAATGAGTAGATCAGCATTTGAATGTGCTGATAATACAACGACTTCGAACCTCTCAGAATAATTGGCAACTACCTCAAGCGTTTGAGTGCCTATTGAACCTGTTGAACCTAAAATTGCAATTTTTTTAATCTCAGACATAGTACAAAAGTAAGCGAGCGCTTCGAAAAACGGTTTGTTTTTCACCTATTTTTGTGTAATTATTTTTAACGTCACAATTATTAACTAAAAACGAAATAATTTGAACTTATAAAGATTTATTTCCCAGAAATAAAATTTTGTCGTTCAAAATAAATTATCTACTTTTGTCCCCTCTTTATTTTAAAAGAGATTTGACTTATTGCGGGTGTGGTGAAATTGGTAGACACGCTAGACTTAGGATCTAGTGCTTCACGGCTTGTGGGTTCGAGTCCCTCCACCCGCACAAAATGGTCTTGGCTAAAGCCCAGACCATTTTTTTTTAATAAATAAAATTCGTTAGGAAAATGAATGTAGTTGAAGAAAGAATTGATGATTTAAATGCTGTATTAAGAATTTCCGTTAAACCGGAGGACTACTCGGAAAAAGTTGACACAATGATTAAGCAGTATAGAAAAGATGCCAATATCCCAGGATTTCGCCCTGGCAAAATTCCGTTGAGTTTAATTCAAAAAAAATACGGGAAAAGTATATTAGCTGACGAATTAAATAAGCTAATTAATGACTCTCTTAATGATTTTATTAAAGGGAACAACCTAGATATTTTGGGGAATCCATTACCTAAAAATGATGAAGAAGTAAAAGGTGATTTTAATAATCCTGGTGATTTTGAATTTGCCTATGAAATTGGACTCGCACCTGAATTTAAGCTAGACATTAACAAAAAACAAAAGTTCGACTACTTGACTGTTGATATTGACGAAGCAATGCTAGATAAGGAGGTTGATAATTTAGCAAGACGATATGGAAAACTCATTAATGCTGAAAAAGTCTCAGAAAAGGACATGGTAATTGGCGTTTTTTCAAGTAGTGATGGGAAGATTTCAAATAGTACAACAATATCTATGGAGTTTATTGATGATACTAAAGCTAAAAAAGCGATTACAGGTTCTAGTGTTGGTGATGCATTAGTTTTGGACCCAAAAAAAGTATCTAAAGACGATAAGGATTTAGCCGCTATGCTTGGAATAGAAGAGTCTGAAATAAACGATTTACCAAAAAATCTAGACTTTAAGATTAAGGAAATTAAGACTATGATTCCAGCGGCCATTGATCAAGAATTATTTGATAAATTATTTGGACCAGGTACTATTAAATCAGAAGAAGAATTGAGAGAAAAAGTTAAAGGTGATTTAACAAATATGTTCCAAAATGATGCTGATCGTTTATTTAGTCAAAAAGTGACAGATACTGTAATTGAAAAAACCAAATTTGATTTACCTGAACAATTTTTGAAAAGATGGATTAAGGAATCCTCTAAAGAAGAGATTAGCATGGACGAAATTGAAGCCGATTTTGATAATTATAAAAAAAGCTTGAAGTGGCAATTAATACAAAATAAAATTATTAAAGATAATGACATGCAGGTGCAGGCTCCCGAAGTGATTGATTACACAAAAGGACTATTAGTTAACCAGTATGCACAATACGGAATGCCAGCTCCTGAAGATAGTGAATTAGAAGCCCAAGCTAAAAACGTTTTATCAAATCAAGAAGAGGCTAATAAAATATATGACAATATATATGGATCTAAAATCATGTCTTTCTTTAAAGAAAACGTAAAGCTGAATGAAAAGGCTTTACCATACGATAAATTTATTGAAGAAGCTTACGCTCAGAAGTAAACAAAGTTTAACATATGTTGTTACAAATAATGCCTATATTTATAGGCATTATTTTTTTATAAACAATTATAACCATGATAGGAAAAGACGAATTCAACAAATACGCAACAAAACACCACGGCATTAATAGTATGCATTTACAAAACTATATTGAGTCCTCATTAACACCTTATATTATTGAAGAAAGACAATTGAATGTGGCTCAAATGGATGTTTTTTCCAGACTAATGATGGATCGTATTATTTTCTTAGGAACAGGAATTAATGATCAGGTAGCCAATATAATTACTGCTCAATTATTGTTTTTAGAATCTGTTGATGCCAAAAAGGACATTCAGATCTACCTTAATTCTCCTGGGGGTGGCGTTTATGCCGGATTAGGAATTTATGATACAATGCAATTTATTAAACCGGATGTAGCTACAATTTGTACGGGCATGGCAGCATCAATGGGTGCAGTTCTATTGTGCGCTGGTGCTAATGGGAAAAGAGCCGCCTTACCTCATTCAAGGGTTATGATTCATCAACCTTTAGGTGGAGCACAAGGGCAAGCCTCCGATATTGAAATTACCGCTAGAGAAATAGCTAAGTTAAAGAAAGAGCTTTATGAAATAATCTCTAACCATTCTGGTCAGGATTATGATAAAGTATGGCAAGATTCTGATCGTGATTATTGGATGATTGCTGAAGAAGCAAAAAGTTATGGGATGATTGATGAGGTTCTTGCTAAAAATACAGTAAACAAATAAAAATGGCTAAAAATGAAACGGTTTGTTCTTTTTGTGGACAACCGAAAAGTGAGGTTGATATTCTAATTGCGGGGCTTTCTAGTCATATCTGCGAGAATTGTGTAGAACAAGCGCACGATATTATTTCTAAGGAAATGGTTCACAAAGGTGTGGAGACACACTTTGATTTAAAGTTGTTAAAACCTATTGAAATTAGAAATAAATTAAATGAATATGTAATTGGACAAGAGGATGCTAAAAAATACCTTTCTGTTGCCGTTTATAATCATTACAAAAGAATCAATAATAACCTTTCAAATACAGACAATCCTGAATTAGAAAAATCGAATGTAATTTTAGTTGGACGGACAGGAACAGGAAAAACACTTTTAGCGAGAACCATTGCAAAAATGTTAAATGTCCCTTTTTGCATTGCTGATGCAACTGTTCTTACAGAAGCTGGGTATGTTGGTGAAGATGTGGAAAGCATTTTGTCAAGGCTGCTTCAAGCAGCTGATTTTAATGTTCAGTCTGCCGAAAAAGGAATTGTTTTTATTGATGAAATTGATAAAATAGCCCGAAAATCGGATAATGCCTCAATTACCAGAGATGTTTCAGGAGAAGGTGTTCAGCAAGCCATGTTAAAATTACTAGAGGGCACAGAAGTTAACGTTCCGCCACAAGGGGGGCGAAAGCACCCTGATCAAAAAATGATTAAGGTAAATACTAAAAATATTTTATTTATTGCTGGTGGTGCTTTTGATGGGATTGAAAGAATTATTGGGCGTAGAATGAATACCAGTATGATTGGATTTGCTAATTCAAATGAAATGGATTTAGACAAAGAAAATTTACTTCAGTATATTATTCCGACTGATATAAAGGAGTTTGGGTTGATTCCTGAATTGATTGGTAGAATGCCTGTTCTCACATATCTTGATCCGTTGGATAAGAATGCACTACGTAGAATTTTAACAGAGCCAAATAATGCTTTAGTTAAGCAATATACACACCTTTTTGGGATTGATGGTATTCAACTCAAATTTGATGCTGAAGTTCTAGACTTTATTGTTGATAAAGCGTTAGAATTCAAATTAGGTGCACGTGGCTTAAGATCCATCTGTGAAGCTATTCTAACTGATGCAATGTTTGAATTGCCTTCTGATCAAGAAACAAAGGAGTTTAAAATAACCTTGCCCTATGCTCAAGCAAAATTTCAAAAATCGAAAATATCAAAGCTAAAGATTGCATAGGTAAATTATGACTAAAGATATCATTGCAGTTGTTGATTACTTTGATTTTATATCAAATGATACCGCTTTAAGGAGTAAATTTATTAAGAACTTTGGTGATTCATTTGTCAATATGGGGTTTGCAATTGTTAAAAATCATGGCGTTACTGAAGAACTAAGAGATGAATTATTCGAAGTGTCGCGATCTTTTTTTGAACTTCCAAACCAAGTTAAAAAAACTTATGAGGATGTTGCTTTGGCAGGTCAAAGGGGTTATATTTCAAAAAATAGGGAGAGTGCTAAAGGACGATCAGTTCCTGATATTAAAGAGTTTTACCATATCGGTCAAACTGTCACCGATAATGATCCAATACAACTAAAATATCCTGATAATATCTGGCCAAAGGAAATCTTAAGATTTCAAGAAGTTTGTGAGAAGGTGTATTATACGTTTGAACAAACTGGTAAAAATCTTTTAAAAGCTATTTCACTCTACTTAAGCTTACCTGAAGACTACTTTGATCAAAAAGTTCACAATGGGAATAGTATTTTAAGGTTGCTTCATTATTATTCCGTCAAAGATTTAAAGGACATTCCATCTGGAGCTGTTAGGGCCGCGGCACATGGTGATATAAATCTGATTACATTATTAATGGGAGGATCAGCAGATGGTCTGCAAGCACAAACTATAGAGGGAAAATGGATACCCGTTAGCCCAAAAGATGACGAGATTGTCATAAATATTGGAGATATGCTTTCTAGATTAACCAATAACCGATTTCGGTCAACTCAACATAGAGTCATTACTCCTAATAGTGAATCGTGGAAAAGCTCTAGGTATTCAGCCCCATTCTTTTTGCACCCAAGGTATGATATGGACTTGTCTTGTTTAGATTCTTGTATTGATCTCAATAATCCCAAAGCTTTTTCGGATATAACGGCTGGTGAGTTTTTAACTGAAAGACTCATAGAGTTAGGGTTAAAAAAGGCATAATTTACCGTTAAATCAATAAATGATACAGGCTAATTAATTACATTTGGTTGATTTTAGATTTATTTGTAAATTTGTATAAATGATTCATAAGATGAAAAAGTCAGTTTTAGCTTTATTTTCTGTGTGCTTGGTTATCAGTTTTACCTCATGTAAAAAGGAGGTCATTGAAATTGTCAACCAACCTGAAGATGATAAATCTAAGGTTGAGGTGACTTTACGGAGTAATTTTTCCTCTGATTCGAATGGAGGTGGAGGAGAAGGAGAAGAGGTGATTATTGGGGTAACTGACCCTAATGAAGATGATGATTTCACTAAGATTAAAAAGAATAAAGTGATTAACGGAAAGTAAGTTGCTTTTGTTAAAATGATATTTAAAAGACGCTTTAATAAGGCGTCTTTTTTATTTCCTTCCCCTCAATTTAATTATAAAGAAATATAATTCTATAAATAACCTTTAAATACATTTGCCCCATTCTACATTATAATAATGACCGAATAGATAAATTTTTACACCAGTAATTACGCAATTATTATTTCCCTATTAAATTAAGCACATAAAAAAGAGCCAAAACAGTTTTGCTTCGGCCCTTTTTTTTAATCTATTATTTATTTTTATTTATTCAATAACGATCAGTTTTGTTGATTTAGATGAACCATCAGAAGCTAATACTCTTGCTAAGTACATACCAGGCTCAAGCCTATTTCCATCTATCTCTAATTGCAATGCTTCGTTTGCCTCTACAAGACCATTGAATTTTTCTTCAATAATATTTCCAAGGGCATCAAACACCTCCACTACAATAACATCCGATTGGATAGTTGAGATACTCATCATAGTATTAGTCACAAAAGGGTTTGGGCCAACATTAACCGAAATTTGGTTAATTATTCCACCTCCTTCAACAAATACAACACTGTCTAATTTAGAACATCCATTAGCATCTACTACTGTTACATAATAAGTTCCGTTACCGATATTAGAAATAGTATTTCCAGCCGTTCCATTACCCCATGTATAGGTGTATGTAGGAACTCCACTGCTTGCTGTAGCCGTAATTGCGGCAGCATTATAATCAATCACGAACGTAACCTGAATTTCGGATGGTTCAGAGATTACAACCGCAGCAGTTGCTATACAATTGTTATTATCTGTTACCACCACTGTATATGATCCAGGGCAAAGGCTGTCAATATTTGATAATGTATCTCCAGTTGACCAAACTTGACTGTAAGGCATAGTTCCACCATTTATAATTAGGTTCCCTGTTCCGTCACATACTCCAAAGCAAGATGCGTCTGTTGAACTAGCGTACGCATGCAATTCTTGCGGTTGATTTATAACCACCGTTTCTGTTAACGTACATCCATTGGCATCCGTTACTGTCAACGTATACGTATCGTTACATAGGTTTTGAATGTTAGGAGTTGTTTGTCCGTTCGACCAGCTATATGTATAATTTCCAGAACCACCACCAATAACAACGTCTATTTGTCCATCACACGCCGTGTAACATTGGACATCAGTTGCTGTAACTTGTGAGGTTAATTGATTAGGTTGACTTACAACAAGACTGTTAATGTCTAGCGTACAACCATTAGCATCTGTTACAGTGACAGAATATGTTCCTGCACACATTCCAGAAGCATCCGCAGTTGTTTGACCATCAGACCATAAGTATGTGTATGGCATAGTACCACCATTAACAGCTACTTGAATTGAACCATCACAAGATCCATTACATGATACTGAATTAATAGTCACTCCAGCATTCGCTAGTGGTAATGGCTCTCCAACAAAGATATTATTTAAATCAAGTGAGCACCCATTGGCATCTGTTACTGTTACTGAATACGTTCCTGTAACAAGACCTGTCAAACTATCAGCGGTTGAACCATTATCCCATAAGTATGTATATGATCCAGTCCCTCCAGACACACTTAATCTAATTGAACCATCAGCTAAACCGCTGCATGATACACTAGTGATATCAGAAGCATCTATAAATAATGGTGCTGGCTCAGTAATCTCAACACTATCAAGTGCTACAGTACAACCATTGTCATCTGTTACTAACACTGAATACAATCCTTTACATAAATTAGAGATATTTGGTGTACCGTCTCCAGTAAATTGATCTATTTGAATCATAGTCCAATCATAAACATATGGTCCAGTTCCTCCTGTTACAGTTATAGAAATTGAACCATCACAGTTTCCGAAGCATGATGCGTTTACAATAACAGGAGCTGCAATTGCTAAAGGAGTTGGTTCTGTTACAGTAGTACCATTAACATCTATAGAACATCCATTAGCATCTGTAATTGTTACCGAATATGTTCCTGCTGATAATCCAACAGCAGTTGCTGTAGTTTGACCATCTGACCATAAATATGTATAAGGGGCAGTACCTCCTGTGGCACTTAGAGATATAGAACCGTCAGACAAACCATTACATGTTACATTGCTTACCGTTAAAGAAGCGTTAGATAATACTGTTGGTTCTGTCATGGTAAGTCCCGTAATACCAATTACGCATCCATTAGCATCTGTTACTGTAACGGAATATGTTCCTGCTGACAATCCATTAGCAGTAGCAGCAATCTGTCCATCTGACCATAAATATGAATATGGAGGAATTCCTCCTAATACATTAACAGTTATAGATCCATCTGATAATCCATGGCATGATACCTCCGTGAAGGTTGTATTATTATTATAAAGCGAGGTAGGTTCATTTACGGTAGCATTCACAGAGATAGTACAACCATTAGCATCTGTTACTGTAACGGAATATGAACCAGCAGATAAACCTGATGCCAATGCTGACGTTTGACCATCTGACCATAAATACGTGTAAGGCGCGGTTCCTCCAGAAACATTAAGTTGTATTGCTCCATCTGAGAATCCGTTACATGATACATCAGAAACTGATGTAGAAGCATTAGCTAAAACTGTTGGCTCAGTAATAATAATATTACTTTCGGTCAATACACATCCATTAGCATCTGTTATTGTTACTGAATATGTCCCTGCAATTAAACCTGTTGCTGAAGCTGTTGTCTGACCATCTGACCATAGGTAAGTATATGGCAATGTTCCTCCAGAAACATTCAAGCCTACTGTACCATCTGAGAGTCCATTACAAGAAACATTCGTAATACTGGTTGAGTTATTCACTAATGCTGATGGTTCAGTAATTGTAACATTATCTGTTAAAGTACACCCGTTAGCATCAGTTACTGTTACCGAATATGTGCCAGGACACAAGCCTGATGCTGAAGGTCCTGTTTGTCCATTACTCCAAGAATAGGTGAAAGGGAAAGTACCTCCATCAATTGAAATTGCCGCAGTTCCATCACATGCTCCAAAACATGTTACATTTGATGACCCTAAAGTTTCTGTAGCAAGTGTTGCTGGTTGACTAACAGTTACATTCGTTTGCGAAATAGTACATCCATTGGCATCAGTTACTGTTACCGAATATATCCCGGCAATCAATCCGGTAGCAGTTGCTGTGGTTTGACCATCAGACCATAAGTAAGTATATGGCAATGTTCCTCCAGAAGCTATTATAGCTACAGAACCAGTTGAAGAACCATTACAATCAACATCTGTTATTGTTGTATTTGAGATTACTAATACTGTTGGTTCAGTAATCGTTACTGTTTCTACTGTTGTACATCCGTTAGCATCTGTTGCTGTACCTACATATGTACCTGGTGCTAATCCTGTAATTGAAGCTGTTGTTGCCCCATTATCCCATGAATAGGTATAAGGTGCTGTTCCTCCTGAGGCACTCATGGAAGCAGTTCCATCATTATCTCCATTACAAGTCACATCTGTACTCGTTGATGTTGATGTTAATACTGTTGGTTCAGTAATCGTTACTGTTTCCACTGTTGTACATCCGTTAGCATCTGTTGCTGTACCTACATATGTACCTGGTGCTAATCCTGTAATTGAAGCTGTTGTTCCTCCATTATCCCATGAATAGGTATAAGGGGCTGTTCCTCCTGAGGCACTCATGGAAGCAGTTCCATCATTATCTCCATTACAAGTCACATCTGTACTCGTTGATGTTGATGTTAATACTGTTGGTTCAGTAATCGTTACTGTTTCTACTGTTGTACATCCGTTAGCATCTGTTGCTGTACCTACATATGTACCCGGTGCTAATCCTGTAATTGAAGCTGTTGTTGCCCCATTATCCCATGAATAGGTATAAGGTGCTGTTCCTCCTGAGGCACTCATGGAAGCAGTTCCATCATTATCTCCATTACAAGTCACATCTGTACTCGTTGATGTTGATGTTAATACTGTTGGTTCAGTAATCGTTACTGTTTCTACTGTTGTACATCCGTTAGCATCTGTTGCTGTACCTACATATGTACCCGGTGCTAATCCTGTAATTGAAGCTGTTGTTGCCCCATTATCCCATGAATAGGTATAAGGTGCTGTTCCTCCTGAGGCACTCATAGAAGCAGTTCCATCATTATCTCCATTACAAGTCACATCTGTACTTGTTGATGTGGATGTTAATACTGTCGGTTCGTTAACCACAGCTGCTGTTCCTGATGTAGTATAACCATTAGCATCTGTTGCTGTTACGGTATATGTCCCAGCAACTAACCCTGTAATCGAAGCTGTTGTTGCCCCATTAGACCATAAATAGGTATATGGTGAAACACCTCCTGATACCATTATCATTGCTGTACCATCATTTCCTCCATTACATAGAACATCTGTTGATGTTACTGTGCTCGTTAAAGGCATTGGCTCGTTGATGACTACAGTCTCGGTTGTTGTGCACCCATTAGCATCTGTTATTGTTACAGTATAAGTGCCAGCTAATAAACCTGTTGCAGTGGCAGTAGTTTGACCATCAGACCATAAGTAAGTGTATGCTGGGCTTCCGCCTGAAGCTGATACTGTCGCTGATCCATCTGCTGCACCAGCTCCGGTTGCATCTACACTACTTACTAAAGTACTTGTTAATACTGTTGGTTCAGTAATCGTTACTGTTTCTACTGTTGTACATCCGTTAGCATCTGTTGCTGTACCTACGTATGTACCTGGTGCTAATCCTGTAATTGAAGCTGTTGTTTCCCCATTATCCCATGAATAGGTATAAGGTGCTGTTCCTCCTGAGGCACTCATGGAAGCAGTTCCATCATTATCTCCATTACAAGTCACATCTGTACTCGTTGATGTTGATGTTAATACTGTTGGTTCAGTAATCGTTACTGTTTCTACTGTTGTACATCCGTTAGCATCTGTTGCTGTACCTACATATGTACCCGGTGCTAATCCTGTAATTGAAGCTGTTGTTCCTCCATTATCCCATGAATAGGTATAAGGTGCTGTTCCTCCTGAGGCACTCATGGAAGCAGCTCCATCATTATCTCCATTACAAGTCACATCTGTACTCGTTGATGTAGATGTTAATACTGTTGGTTCAGTAATCGTTACTGTTTCTACTGTTGTACATCCGTTAGCATCTGTTGCTGTACCTACGTATGTACCCGGTGCTAATCCTGTAATTGAAGCTGTTGTTGCCCCATTATCCCATGAATAGGTATAAGGTGCTGTTCCTCCTGAGGCACTCATGGAAGCAGTTCCATCATTATCTCCATTACAAGTCACATCTGTACTCGTTGATGTAGATGTCAATACTGTTGGTTCAGTAATCGTTACTGTTTCTACTGTTGTACATCCGTTAGCATCTGTTGCTGTACCTACGTATGTACCCGGTGCTAATCCTGTAATTGAAGCTGTTGTTGCCCCATTATCCCATGAATAGGTATAAGGGGCTGTTCCTCCTGAGGCACTCATGGAAGCAGCTCCATCATTATCTCCATTACAAGTCACATCTGTACTCGTTGATGTAGATGTTAATACTGTCGGTTCGTTAACCACAGCTGCTGTTCCTGATGTAGTATAACCATTAGCATCTGTTGCTGTTACGGTATATGTCCCAGCAACTAACCCTGTAATTGAAGCTGTTGTTGCCCCATTAGACCATAAATAGGTATATGGTGAAACACCTCCTGATACCATTATCATTGCTGTACCATCATTTCCTCCATTACATAGAACATCTGTTGATGTTACTGTACTCGTTAAAGCCATTGGCTCACCTATTACAACTGTCTCAAGTGTTGTACACCCATTAGCATCTGTTATTGTTACCGTGTAAACACCTGCCAATAAGCTTGTCGCAGTGGCAGTAGTTTGACCATCAGACCATAAGTAAGTGTATGCTGGGCTTCCGCCTGAAGCTGATACTGTCGCTGATCCATCTGCTGCACCAGCTCCGGTTGCATCTACACTACTTACTAAAGTACTTGTTAATACTGTCGGTTCAGTAATCGTTACTGTTTCTACTGTTGTACATCCGTTAGCATCTGTTGCTGTACCTACATATGTACCTGGTGCTAATCCTGTAATTGAAGCTGTTGTTGCCCCATTATCCCATGAATAGGTATAAGGTGCTGTTCCTCCTGAGGCACTCATGGAAGCAGTTCCATCATTATCTCCATTACAAGTCACATCTGTACTCGTTGATGTTGATGTTAATACTGTTGGTTCAGTAATCGTTACTGTTTCCACTGTTGTACATCCGTTGTACTCGTTCTGTTGGTTCAGTAATCGTTACTGTTTCCACTGTTGTACATCCGTTAGCATCTGTTGCTGTACCTACATATGTACCTGGTGCTAATCCTGTAATTGAAGCTGTTGTTCCTCCATTATCCCATGAATAGGTATAAGGGGCTGTTCCTCCTGAGGCACTCATGGAAGCAGTTCCATCATTATCTCCATTACAAGTCACATCTGTACTCGTTGATGTTGATGTTAATACTGTTGGTTCAGTAATCGTTACTGTTTCCACTGTTGTACATCCGTTAGCATCTGTTGCTGTACCTACATATGTACCTGGTGCTAATCCTGTAATTGAAGCTGTTGTTCCTCCATTATCCCATGAATAGGTATAAGGTGCTGTTCCTCCTGAGGCACTCATGGAAGCAGCTCCATCATTATCTCCATTACAAGTCACATCTGTACTCGTTGATGTAGATGTTAATACTGTTGGTTCAGTAATCGTTACTGTTTCTACTGTTGTACATCCGTTAGCATCTGTTGCTGTACCTACGTATGTACCCGGTGCTAATCCTGTAATTGAAGCTGTTGTTGCCCCATTATCCCATGAATAGGTATAAGGTGCTGTTCCTCCTGAGGCACTCATGGAAGCAGTTCCATCATTATCTCCATTACAAGTCACATCTGTACTCGTTGATGTAGATGTCAATACTGTTGGTTCAGTAATCGTTACTGTTTCTACTGTTGTACATCCGTTAGCATCTGTTGCTGTACCTACGTATGTACCCGGTGCTAATCCTGTAATTGAAGCTGTTGTTGCCCCATTATCCCATGAATAGGTATAAGGGGCTGTTCCTCCTGAGGCACTCATGGAAGCAGCTCCATCATTATCTCCATTACAAGTCACATCTGTACTCGTTGATGTAGATGTTAATACTGTCGGTTCGTTAACCACAGCTGCTGTTCCTGATGTAGTATAACCATTAGCATCTGTTGCTGTTACGGTATATGTCCCAGCAACTAACCCTGTAATCGAAGCTGTTGTTGCCCCATTAGACCATAAATAGGTATATGGTGAAACACCTCCTGATACCATTATCATTGCTGTACCATCATTTCCTCCATTACATAGAACATCTGTTGATGTTACTGTGCTCGTTAAAGGCATTGGCTCGTTGATGACTACAGTCTCGGTTGTTGTGCACCCATTAGCATCTGTTATTGTTACAGTATAAGTGCCAGCTAATAAACCTGTTGCAGTGGCAGTAGTTTGACCATCAGACCATAAGTAAGTGTATGCTGGGCTTCCGCCTGAAGCTGATACTGTCGCTGATCCATCTGCTGCACCAGCTCCGGTTGCATCTACACTACTTACTAAAGTACTTGTTAATACTGTCGGTTCAGTAATCGTTACTGTTTCTACTGTTGTACATCCGTTAGCATCTGTTGCTGTACCTACATATGTACCTGGTGCTAATCCTGTAATTGAAGCTGTTGTTGCCCCATTATCCCATGAATAGGTATAAGGTGCTGTTCCTCCTGAGGCACTCATGGAAGCAGTTCCATCATTATCTCCATTACAAGTCACATCTGTACTCGTTGATGTTGATGTTAATACTGTTGGTTCAGTAATCGTTACTGTTTCCACTGTTGTACATCCGTTAGCATCTGTTGCTGTACCTACATATGTACCTGGTGCTAATCCTGTAATTGAAGCTGTTGTTCCTCCATTATCCCATGAATAGGTATAAGGGGCTGTTCCTCCTGAGGCACTCATGGAAGCAGTTCCATCATTATCTCCATTACAAGTCACATCTGTACTCGTTGATGTAGATGTTAATACTGTTGGTTCGTTAACATTTACAGTCCCTGAACCCGTACATCCATTAGCATCTGTAATAGTCACGTTATAAGTTCCGCTATTCAATCCCGATATTGCTTCTGTTGTTGCTCCAGTAGACCATAAAAAAGTGTATGGAGAAGTTCCATTTGATGCCGTTGCAGAAGCGGTTCCTGTATTGCTTCCATTGCATGTTGCATCTGTTGATGATGTAGTTACAGTCAACGCCGGATTAACAGTCATCACAATATCATTGCTTTCACCTAGCCATGCTGTACAACCAACAATTCTTGCACATCTTCTGTAAGTGGTTGTTTCGGTAACCAAACCTGGGTCGTATGTCTCACTAGTGGCTCCGGGAACAGTTTGAAAAGTATTTCCAGTTGATGCATTTTTATAAATCCATATGTATTCTATGGCTCCTGAACCAGAGGCAGGAGTAGTGCTCGTTATTACTGCAGGGTCAAAAGATCCACAATTAGATTGAGCTCCAGAAATACTTCCTGCAACAACGCTGTTACAACAAACCGTTGTGGAAATTGTAGTTGATGCAGTTGATGTGCATCCATTTGCATCTGTAACGGTTACAGAATACGTTCCTGTGCACAATCCTTTTAATTCATTTCCATAAACACCTGTTGTCCATTCATAAGCATATGGACTAGTACCGCCTGAAACAGATGCACTAGCGGTTCCTCCACAAGTAGCTACATTATTACAAGTTGGGGCATCAGCATTATAGTCTCCATGACCTGAACTATAAGCAGAAGAGCTTGATGTATATTCGAACCAAAATGACATTCCATAGTCACCATCTTGGTCATTGGCACCTAAACCAAGTTGCATGGCATATTGATAATTAGATGGCTTGTGTGTAAGGCTAAGCTCAACTCCAGCGTAGTCACCTATACCTACCATTTTGTTAGGCTTAGAAGCATCCATAATATAATAATCCCAATTCAAGTGCGCATTGGTAAGCCCTCCGCCATTTTTATAGGAACCTCCGGTTGCACTCCATGCTGTCCAATCTTTTTTATCTTTGAACCAAATTGAGAATACCCATTCTTTATTGGCATCATTTGTTTTTTGAGCTTTACCTGTATAATGCGCTGTACCATCACTAAATTGATATAATTTGGCGCTATTATTTACTATTTTAAATAATGAAACACCTGATGTTCCTCCTAAATTCGGAAGCCATATTGTTCTACTGCCATTGTAGTCAGTCATGTTACAAACTCGAGTCGTATCAGTACAAACGGCATTAGTTGATGTCGCAGTTGCAGAAGGACCTGCAGGATTCACAGTTATGGTAATATCATTTGTTTCTCCAGGCCATGATGAGCAACCTAAATTTCTTGCACATCTTCTGTAAACAGTTGTTTCAGTTAATGTACCTGGATCATATGTTTCGCTATTAGTTCCTGGTATTGCTGTAAAAGACCAACCATTAGAAGCATTTTTAAACATCCAAATATATTCAGGGTTATTAGACCCTCCAGATGCTGGAGCATTACTTGTAATCGTATTTGGATCAAATGAGCCACACCCAGATTGATTTCCTGAAATTGAACCGGCATTCGTTACATTACAACATGCATTAGTCACAGTAATTGTTACATCTGCTGTTTCACCTGGCCATGAAGTACAGCCTTGATTTCTTGAGCATCTTATAAATTTTGTTGTTTCACTTAGTAACCCTGGGGTATAGTCTACAGAAGTAGCTCCTGGAATAGCAGTTAAATTCCAGCTTGTAGATGCATTTTTGTACATCCATTGATATTCTACCGGACCAGTACCCCCAGAAGCTGGAGAAGTACTAATAATTGTTGTAGGATAAAAGGACCCGCAAGAAGATTGTGTCCCCGAAATTGTACCGGCTGAAGTCACATTATCACATGGAGGCAAGCCATCATTGAAAGCTACGGTAAATTCACTTGAAGCACTGTAAGCACCCGTTGCACTAATAAAAATCGCTAAAAAAGCGAGAATTATACGCACACTCCTCCCTTGATTTAAAAAAGGTATAGTTGTCATCATACTAAATTTTTTTACAAACATACTAAAATATTTACAATAATTATCCACAAAAAGAGAGAAATGTTTATCCTAAATTCTTTTCTTTTTTCTATGAACTTGTATTTTTAGCCTATCAATATAGGTTTTAATGGTACGAAGGAAATGGTGAAAAGTTTCGGTCTTTAGTGAGTTATCACAAATTTTCCAGAATAATTGACTTTATTGTCTTCTGAAAATACTTTATAAACGTATTGGCCAGAAATTAGATTTAAAGGAATATTTAACCAGTTTAACATCCTTTGCTTGCTAAAAATTATATTTCCTGAAATACTATAGATCTCAAAAAATAATTCTTCAGCATTTTGATGAGGTAAAATAATTGTAGATTCACTATTAATAAAAGGGGTACCAGCTACTATCTGAGTATCCTCTGCTTTTCTAATTAGATTAAATGGATAATAAAAACTGAATACTCCCCCTTGTCTATCTGAAACAATTACTAATTGGTCCTTTTCAAAAACATAAACTCCCCAGGCACCATGAAGCTTGAACTCACTTTCTATTGGGTAGGTGTCAAAATGTGCAACTTCTTTGATAGGAGAAGCAGTTAAATCAAAAACCCTTAGCCCCTCGTTATAATAGGAAACAAAGGCAAAATCATTAAATATTTGGATATTGTGGGCCACATAATTTGAAGCGGATTTAGTTCCAAATAATGCGTCGACTTTAATGTTTTCAATACCTTCATTTAATTCACAAAATTTAATCTTTTTCCCTGGTGTTTCATCAATGAAACAATACGTTGATGCAGAGTTGTCTAGCCAGCCACTATGGTTGTACCCTTGCTCTTGATAGTTTGAAAGCGCTCCTATTTCAATTGGTGAATTACTATTGGCAAAGTTGTATACTTTTAGACCATCTGGACCAGTGTTCAAAAATGCAGTATCGTTTCTTACAAAACAGTCGTGTACGTAATTAACCTGATTAAAATTGCTTAACAATTTAGGTTGTTCTGGGATTGAAATATCCAATATTTTTAATCCGGTATTATTTGGCCCACAGGCATATAGTTTTGCCCTACTTGTATCAATGAATATATTATGACAAATGGTAAAATGCTCATTACTATCGTAAACTTTGTGTACTGAGTCAGGTAAATAGCTCATGTCAAAAATTTGCAGAGAAGATTCGCCTTCGTCGCATACGCCATAAATATAGTTTCGGTATCGTTTGTAATCCCTATGTTGTACCAATAGACTGCTAAAGGCGCCTAATTCAAAATCAACCTCTTCAATGTGATTCTTTTTTATCTGCAAGAAATGACTCCCCTCCGTTGACCCTACAACTGCATATTTTTTCTCATTGTATATAAATCCCCACAAATCTGAATACTTTACATTTCCAGGCCCTACTATTAATGTATCGTTGCTCCATTGTGCTAATAATTCTATATTAAGAAAGTCTTGCGCCCACAAATTACACGAAAAAAATATAGCTACAATACACCTCATTATAGCAAAGGTATAACATAATATCCAACGAAATATCATTTGCTAAATTTGGTTAAAAGTAGAATTGGTATGATTGTTTTTGATTGTAATTAAATTATATTAGCATTTGATTTTGCACAAAATGTTAAAGAACTTAGTTATTATTCCAACCTATAACGAAAAAGAAAACATTGAAAAAATGATTCATAAGGTAATGTCCTTGCAGCCAGAATTTGATCTACTGGTAGTAGATGATGGCTCCCCAGATGGGACAGGTTTAATAGTCAAAGAATTACAAAAAAAATTCAAGGAAAGACTTTTCATTGAGGAGCGAATCGGAAAACTAGGCCTGGGCACCGCATATTTGCATGGTTTTGATTGGGGGTTAAAAAGGGACTACGACTATCTGTGCGAAATGGATGCTGATTTCTCACACAATCCTGATGATCTGCAAAGACTTGTTTCTGCTTGTGAGAATGAACCTGCCGACTTGGCAATTGGATCCAGATATGTTAAAGGAGGAAAGGTTGCTAATTGGGATAAAAAAAGACTACTATTATCATTCTTAGCTTCAATTTATGTTAGAATGATATTGTGGATAAAAATTAAGGATACTACTGCTGGCTTTAAATGTTATCATAGACGTGTTTTGGAAAATATTAATTTTGACCTAATCACATTTAAAGGGTATGCTTTTCAAATTGGGATGAAATATGCAGCTCTTAAAAAAGGTTATAAAGTAACAGAAGTTCCCATTACATTTATTGATCGCGAATTAGGCACTTCAAAAATGAGCTCTGGTATTTTTAAGGAAGCTGTGATCGGTGTTTGGAGAATGCGCTTTAAAAAGTATTGATTATTGGTAAATCCAAAAAGATGGGTTTAAGTTGTTAATTTGACCCTCGCTTGAAATCTTAATGATTTCAAAATGGACCTCTGAGAAACTTCCATTAGAATTTAATAACAAGGCACCTAGTTCTTGTTTTGTTTCTAGCTCATCTCCTTTTTGCACATAAACAGTTTGCAAATTTGAGTATATGGTTCTATAATTACCATGTGATACAATAATTGCTTTGCCAGCTCCTGGAATATTTATGATCGAAGTCACTTTTCCTTTATAAACGGCTCTAACAGATGCGCCTTTCACGGTTGAAATATCAATCCCCTTATTATTTGTGTATACACCCACATGGACAGGGTGTGCCTGTCGTCCATAACCTTTGGTAATTTCACCTTTGGAAACTGGCCATGGCAAACGACCTTTGTTACTTTCAAAACCTGCGTTATTCAATTGGATTTCTTTAGTTTCAGCCAACGATTTTGGTTTGGCTTTTTCTCTTTTTTGAGCTTCAGCAATTTCCTTTTTTATGGCATTGCTTATTGCTTTTTTTATTTGACTAGCCTTGTTTCTTTGAGCCTGAAGTTCATCTTGAAGCTTTTTTTCTTCTCCTTCTAAGCTTTTAATAACTGTTAGTTTTTTTTGTCTGTCTTTTAAATACCTCGTTTTTTCATTTTCCTTATTTACAAGGAGTTTTTGCTGGTTCAGCTCCTTAAGCTCAATTCCTCTTTTTTTTTCTTCAATCGTAAGCCTAAGTGCCCTGATTTTCTTTATTTGGTCAGCACGGTGTTTTGTTAATTGATTTAGATAGGCCATTCTTTTAATCGCTTGATTATAATTTGATGACGATATTACAAAAAATACTGAAGCTGATTCACTTCTAATTTTATAAGCTTGAATAAGCATATTCTTATACTGCTGTTCTAATCCTATAAGTTGCTTATTTAGGTACTCTAACTCTTCAGATAATTCCTTCACTTCTGAATTTAAGGTTTTTAGCTGAATAGTGATATTATTGAGTAGGGCTTCCCTATATCGTATTTTATTCGAGATAAGACTAATGCTACTTGTCAAATTCGTTTTATTTGATTCGGTTGACTTTAGTAAGTTTTCTGTAAATGTGATTTTATCTTGTAATTCTTTCTGTTGTCGTTTTAATCTATCACTTTCCTTTTCTTGCGAAAATACATTCACCGAAAAAATGAATATCACAAGCAGTATTAGAAGGCTATTTATTACAGTTTTCATAATGAGCAGGCACTGAAAAAACTTGTCGTTTTCTTGCATTTACACTTTGTTTACTATAAGAAAGCCCTATCGTTATGCTATCCTTTGGATGAATGATATTTACCGTTGTATAGTTTGGCACTGTAGTATTCTCTTCTTGTTCAAGTTCCACATAGTTTATTGTTATACTGACGGAGTCAATAGGTATTTCAAAAATCATCTTTCTTAAAGCTAATGAATCACCTGAAAAATAGTATTTTATGAAAATATCATCATTCTTTTCATTCTCTAAGTCTATTTTGTCCTTTTCTATTTTTTTGTATTTTCTTTTTCTATGTGATGACAAAATATAATATTCCTTATTTCTATCTTTAATTTGCTTATACTTAACGGTTGAATCTACTGCAATAGGCTGTGCCAAGAGTACTTTTTCGAAAAAATTGTATTCAAGATCTACCCCAATAATTGAGGATATGTATGAGAAATTTTCAGTAAAATAACATTTATCTTGTTTGTATGTTGCCTTTAAAGAATCTGAATCGGCCAAAAAGTTGGCTATTATGAAGCTTGCATAACTTACTGTCCCTGAAAAAGCAGAATCGACTGTCATTTTAAGGCTAGTTTTGAACGATTGATTTAACTTAGAAGTCACATAATCAACATTAATTTTAGCATTAAAGTAATCGAATGGTTTCATGTTTAACTTTAGCAGGTTTTCTGACAATTCCTTGTCTCCTTTCTTTTCATCAATTCTATAAAGTGTTTCTTTGTTCCCACAGCTTGAAGCCATTAAAAGTACGCCTGTAAAAACCAATATTAATTTGACGACTCTAATCATGGTAACTCTTAGAATTTATTTTTTTTTGTAACCTTTCTGATGGAGCAATTTCATTTGTTTGCTGCCAAACCTCAAGTGCTTTAGAGATATCACCTAAAAAGAAGACTATGTCTCCATATTTTTCAAGGTATTCAACATTCTCATCATCATATGCAATAGCCCTCTCAATCATCTTCTTTGCTTTTGCAAACTCCTTTTTATCAAATAATAAAAATGCATAAAAAGCAGAGTGTTTTGAATTTCTTTGATCAATTTCAGCCGCTTTTTCCGCATATTCAATTGCCTTGTTATCCTCGCTATTATGAAGCAGTTGCGCATACCCAAAATGGAATCGTGCGTTCTGAGGGTTATTTTTTAATAACTGCTCAAATTCAGAATTGTTCCTTTTTCCTTGCATCCAATTATTCTTAGCAATATGATATTGAAACTCTGATAATACTGCTTGGTCTTCAACAATTAACTCTTTCCCAATGAAAAAGGTTTCTTCGGCCTTAGATAACTCGTTTTGTTCAAATTCTGCAATGCCTTTTAGCAAATATATCATAGGTTGATTAGGGTATATTTCTAATGCTTTATTGGCATCTAATGCTAATTGTTCAAAGTTGTTCCCAATATAATCTGCATCAAGTAAACTCATCCAGGTTTGGAAATCATTCGGATTTAAATGCACTGCTTTTTCAAAATAATCTCTAGCCGAGTCTTTCAAATTATTTTGCATCAAATATTCACCATAAAGACTCATGTACCTACTTGATCCCTCAAGGCTTTCAAAAACATTTTTTAAAAGTCCAGAAAGGTTTTTATTAATCTTGTTAGACTCACTGTAACGATTGTCAAACCCCATTCCAATTAGCGATTCCAGCACCATTAGCTTACGTTCTTTTTCTACCTCCACTGAAGGCAAGGCGTCATTCAATAGATCAAAAGCATGATCAATCTTAACTTGAGATAAAGCAATTTCGGCTTCGCCAACTTTTGCCTTCGCATTGTTCAAATCAATTTTTCGAATTTGATTTATTGCTAAAGTGGCCTTATCTAGTTGACCTGTTTGTAAAAAGTAATCCATTATTTCAAGATTCATTTGAACATCTGTTTGATGATCATCAAAGAGTTTTTGCAAAGACTGGTTTGCCAATTTCTCCTTGTTCAACTCTAAATATAAATCATGTTTCGTAAGACTGGTAATGGGAGAGCTACCTGTAACCAACTCCATTTTATCAAGTACTTTAATGGCCTTTTCTTTTTGATTTGAATAAATGAATGATTGGGCTAGCTTTGATTGATAATCAATATTTCTATCGTTATGAGTATTAACAAGTAAATCATAATAATTAGCGCTATTGTGATAATCTCCTATTTTAAAGTAGACGTCTCCTAAAAATGCCGCATACCACTTGTTATCTTTATCGATATTAAATGCACTTTTTCCATATTCTATAGCCTTTTCTGAATTGTTTTGACTAAAATAAATCTCGGCCAATGCAAAGTATGAAGCCGCAGAATTCGGTTTTAAGACCAAACATTTATTAAATAGCTCTATTGCTTTTTCGTTATGTCCTATTATTTTTTCGTTGTTGGCATTATGGAAAGCTTCTTTAAATTGTAGGTCGCTTTGTTTAGGAGCCTGTATTTGCTTTGAATCACTGCAGCTGATTAATAAAGTTATTGATAGCGATATGATAAGAAAATTGATATGTTTCCATTTGATATTCATTATTCAATAGTTGTATAATCTCCTATACTAATGGACTTTGCTTCACTTAATATATTGGCGTTATTTCCAATCATTGAGTCTTTAATAATTGTATTCTCGAGTCTGCTATTTTTTTGAACTATTGAATTTTTTATTAGTGAATTATTAATTTTGGCTCCTGCACCTAGTGATACATGAGGACCAATAATTGAGTTTTCAATACTTACGTTTTCTCCTATAAAGCAAGGTGGTATGATAACCGAATTGATTAATTCTACGTCATCAGCTACTAGCTTCTCATTTTTGTCGAATTCTAGTACACGTTGGTTAGTGTGTATTGTTACTCGAGGGTTCCCGCAATCAAGCCATTCTGAAACCTTGCCTGTCTTAAATTTTTTTCCTTTTTTAGTCAAATTTTTAAGTGCATCAGGCAACTGGTATTCTCCTCCCTTAATAATATTATTATCTATAAGGTGTTGAAGCTCTTCTTTTAATGATTCTCCTGATTTAAAATAATAAATTCCAATCATTGCTAAGTCCGAGATAAATTCTTTCGGTTTTTCAATAAAATCAACTATATGTTCGTTGTCATCTAACTTTACCACTCCGAAAGCAGATGGATTATCTATTTGCTTTACCCAAATAATTCCATCATCTTGAGTTTCCAACTTAAAATCAGCCCGAAATAGTGTGTCTGCAAAAGCCACAACAACAGGTCCTTTTAAGCAATCAGCTGCACACAAAACCGCATGAGCTGTACCTAATGGAGATTCTTGCTTAAATACTCGACCCTTAGCTCCAAGACTTTCTGCCATTTTAATTAACTCCTTTTCAACTTCAGAACCAAACTCTCCAATAACAAATGCTATTTCATCAATTTTTTCGGTAGAAGTTGCTACTATGTCTTCCACTAAACGGTGTACAATAGGTTTACCCCCTACTGGTACTAATGGTTTAGGTATTGTTAATGTATGTGGTCTCAATCGACTCCCCATACCTGCCATTGGTATTATAATATTCATTTAATTATTTTTTCCCGGTGCTTCCAAATCCTCCTGCACCACGTTTTGTTTCGTTTAAAATTTCGACTTCACGAAATTCTGGTTGTTCAAATTTTGCAAATACTAACTGAGCAATTCGCTCACCATTTTCAATTTGAAATACTTCATTTGATAGGTTTACCAAAATCACGCCAATTTCTCCACGATAATCAGCATCTATTGTCCCAGGTGAATTTAAGACAGTAATTCCGTTCTTATAGGCTAATCCACTTCTAGGGCGAACCTGTGCTTCATAACCCTCAGGTATCTCAAGAAATAAACCTGTTTTTATAAGTACTCGCTCTAATGGTTTTAGAATTATTTTTTTGGATGTAAATGCTCTTAAATCAACTCCTGCTGAGCTGTCAGTTTCATACGCTGGCAGTGCATTATTTGATTGATTAACAATTTTTACTTTCATGAATTTAATATTGCGATCAAAGGTAACTAATTCAGGTAAATTATCATCTCATTTACCTTTGCAAAGCGGCGTACATTATAAAAATATCCCATTTAGAGGTTTCTAAATGGGATATTTTTATTGTTAAATTAAATTACTATCTTTTCTTCTAGCGAGATAGGATTCATACTATCTGTATATAATTGCTTTGCCGAATTTACCACCAGATAGTCACCAAACTGGTGTTTGCTTCTATCCACTGCACATTTGGCTTCACCGAATTTACCACTGGATAGTCACCAAACTGGTGTTTGCTTCTATCCACTGCACATTTCACAATTATCTGGATCGTCTAATGAACAGGCAATCTCAGCTAATCTTTCTTCTTCCGTTTTCGCCACGGGCATTACCTCAGCAGCTTTCTCAAGCGTAAACTTAACGGCATCAGTTGCAGCTTTTGTTCTTAAGTAGTACATTCCTGTCTTAAGTCCCTTTTCCCAACCATAAAAATGCATTGACGTTAATTTAGCAAAGTTGGCATTTTCCATAAATAAATTCAACGATTGTGATTGACATATATAAGCTCCTCTATCAGCCGCTAGATCAATAATTACTTTTTGAGAAATTTCCCATGCCGTTTTATATAGTGCTTTAATATCATCTGGAATTCCTTTTATATTTTGGATAGAACCATTAGACGCCATTAACGTGTTCTTCATTTCTGAATTCCATAAGCCTAATTTTACCAAATCTTTCAATAAATGCTTATTCACTATAATGAATTCTCCTGATAATACTCTTCTTGTATATACATTAGAAGTATAAGGTTCAAAACATTCATTATTTCCAAGAATTTGAGCTGTTGATGCCGTTGGCATTGGAGCCATCAATAATGAATTTCTTACACCATGCTCTTTGACTTCTTCCTTAAGAATATCCCATTCCCACCTATTTGAAGGAGTTACACCCCACATATCAAATTGGAATATCCCTTTTGACATTGGTGATCCTTTAAATGTTGAATACGGCCCTTCAATTTTTGATAAATCTTTGGACGCTGTAACTGAAGCATAATAAATTGTTTCAAAAATTTCTCTATTTAATTTCTTTGCTTCAGCCGAATCAAATGGGAAACGCATTAAAATAAATGCATCTGCTAAGCCCTGAACTCCAATCCCAACAGGGCGGTGTCGCATGTTTGAATTACGTGCTTCTTCAACTGGGTAATAGTTAACGTCAATTACTTTATTTAAATTCTTTGTTAATTGATAAGCAACATCAAATAATTTATTGTGATCAAATTCTTTGGTTTCTGTATCGACAAATTTTGGTAATGCGATAGAGCCTAAATTACAAACTGCGGTTTCATCTGGTGCAGTGTACTCTAGAATTTCAGTACATAGGTTTGAAGATTTGATTGTTCCTAAATTTTGCTGATTTGACTTTAAGTTTGCAGCATCTTTGTACACCATGTAAGGTGTTCCTGTTTCAATTTGAGACTCCAAAATTTTAAACCAAATATCTTGCGCCTTAATTGTTTTTCGCCCTTTACCTTCAGTCTCGTATTTAGTATATAATTCTTCAAATTTATCGCCGTAAGCTTCTGATAATCCAGGACACTCATTTGGACACATTAGTGTCCACTCTCCATTGTCTTTCACACGCTTCATAAATAAATCAGGAATCCACATGGCATAAAATAAATCTCTTGCCCGTTGCTCTTCTTTACCTGTATTCTTTTTTAAATCTAAAAAGTCTGTAATATCAGCATGCCATGGCTCAATGTAAATGGCAAATGAACCCTTACGTTTTCCTCCTCCTTGGTCTACATAACGAGCCGTATCATTATACACTCTTAACATTGGAACAATTCCATTTGATGTGCCATTTGTTCCTTTAATGTATCCTCCTTTTGCTCTAATATCGTGAATCGACAACCCAATTCCACCAGCAGATTGAGAAATTTGTGCACATTGTTTTAATGTATCATAAATCCCTGCTATGCTATCTTCTTTCATGGTTAGTAAAAAGCAAGATGACATCTGAGGTTTAGGTGTTCCGGCATTAAAAAGTGTTGGTGTTGCATGTGTAAACCATCCTTCGGACATTAGGTTGTATGTCTTAACAGCTGATTCGATATCGTCTTTGTGAATTCCTACAGATACACGCATTAACATGTGCTGTGGACGTTCAACTATCTCTCCGTTTAACCTTAATAAGTAAGCCCTTTCTAAAGTTTTAAATCCAAAATAGTCGTATTTAAAATCTCTGTCATAAATAATTTGTCCATCTAAGAAATCAGCATTATTCTTAACAATTTCATATACATCTTCTGCAATTAAAGATGCATTTTGTCCTGTTTTAGGGTCAACATAGTTGTATAAATCTTCTACTGTTTCAGAAAATGACTTTTTTGTGTTTTTATGTAAATTAGAAACTGATATTCTAGAGGCTAATAATGCGTAATCAGGATGTTCAATTGTTTTTGAAGCTGCAACCTCTGCGGCTAGATTATCTAGCTCTATAGTTGTTACACCATCATATAATCCTTCAATTACTTTCATTGCTACTAATTCTGGCTGTACAATACCATCTAATCCATAGCATAATTTTTTTACTCTTGCTGTTATTTTATCGAATTTAACAGGCTCTTTCCTTCCGTCTCTTTTAACTACATACATACTTACACAATTTAATATAGGGTTTTTTACTTAAAAATCTTCATCTAATGAAAAGGTTTGCTTTTCGCTTCCTCCGAGAACACCAGCTTTTTGGTATTCTCCAACTCTTTTTTCAAAGAAGTTAGTTTTGCCTTGAAGATTTATCATATCCATAAAATCGAATGGATTACTTACATTATATACTTTTTCATTACCTAACTCAACCAATAATCTATCTGCAACAAACTCAATATATTGAGCCATTAAATCAGCATTCATGCCAATTAACTTCACCGGTAGTGATTCAGTAATGAACTCTCTCTCAATATCTACAGCTGTTGTTATTATCTCTTGAATTTCTTCTTTTGGTAATTTATTTTTTAAATGATCATTATAGAGCAACACTGCAAACTCCATATGCATTCCTTCATCTCTTGAAATTAGTTCATTTGAAAATGTTAATCCAGGCATTAATCCTCTCTTCTTTAACCAGAATATAGCACAAAACGAGCCAGAAAAGAAAATTCCCTCAACTGCTGCAAAAGCAATCAGGCGCTGAGCAAACGTTCCATTATCAATCCAGTTTAATGCCCATTCAGCTTTTTTCTGAACTGGCGGGAATGTTTCCAATGCATTAAACAGGTAGTCCTTCTCCTTATCATCTCTTATATAAGTGTCAATTAACAAAGAATATGTTTCAGAATGAATGTTTTCCATCATAATTTGGAATCCGTAAAAAAACTTGGCCTCAGTGTATTGTACTTCTTTTACAAAATTTTCAGCTAAATTTTCATTTACGATACCATCAGATGCTGCAAAAAATGCTAAAACGTGTTTAATGAAAAAACGTTCGTCGTCATTTAACTTTTCTTCCCAATCAACCATATCCTGTGCTAGATCTAATTCTTCAGCTGTCCATATACAAGCTTCTTGAGTTTTATAAGCTTTCCAAATATCATCATGTTGTATTGGAAACAATACAAATCTATTGGGGTTTTCATTTAAAATTGGTTCGTCTAATTCAGCCATAATTCTAATTTCGTTTAATGTTCAGTCACTTTTCTGTTGAAGATTATCACTCTTAAGTGATGCTTTTCTGTCGAAAAAATGGTCTTTTATTTATTGCAGAAAGTGGAATACAAAAGTTCATATTTTTTCGGTATTTCACAACATAAAACAATTCACAAAGACAACAGTTTTTTCAACAATCGGCAACTTCAACAAGCACCAAACATATATAAAACAAGGTGTTTACAATAAAGTTTCTGAGTGAATAATTTTGAAGACTAGGCGGAAAAAAAATTTAGACTAACAACTTCTCCACAATTTTCAACATCACCATTTTTAATCATAAATGCCTTTAAATTTTACAGTTTGCAAGGTAGGTATAAAAAGCATTCTTTTTTTTAAACTATTGGCATTACTTACCAACTTTGAAATGTGAAAAATTTCCAATACATTGCATCAAGGATATTTTAACAAATTATAAATGAATTTAGTGCATTTTATTACTTATTCTTTAATTGATGTATTTTTTCCAAATAATTGTGAATTATGCCAAAAACATTTAACCCATAAAGAGGCATTTATCTGCTTAGAATGTAAATTTAATTTACCCTACATTGATAGGCATGTAAATATGATGGAAAGCATTCAAAAAACTTTTTGGGGTCGCATTGACATTGAAAATGTTTACAGTGTTTATAATTATCAAAAAGGAAACAATACCCAAGACGTTTTACACGCTATTAAGTATTATTCTAAGACAAAGCTTGCCATTCATATGGGAGAAATAATAGGATCACAACTGCCTTTAAATCAAAATTTTGATGTAATCATCCCTGTTCCGTTACATCCTAAAAAATTAAGTAGGAGAGGTTATAATCAAAGTCTACTACTATCAGAAGGAATTAAAAAAATTACAGGCATTAGTATCGACAATAGTAGCTTATACAGAAAAAAAACAAATAAATCTCAGACTCATTTTTCGAAGTATGATAGATGGGAAAATGTAAGGACCATTTTCGAAATAAAAAATTTCGAAAAACTAAAAGATAAACACATATTATTAGTGGATGATGTACTGACTACTGGCGCAACAATTGAAGCTTGCGCTGCGGCGGTTTTATCAAAAGTTAATTGTAAAATCAGTGTTGCAACATTAGCTGCTAGGGTATAATCTTTTCTTGACTAAAAAAACCTACATTTGGTATTTATTTCCTATGCAAAAAAGACCTTATATAGTAGTTGGATTTGGAATCGCTGGAGCTACAATGGCATGGCAATTATACTTAAAAAAAGTGCCTTTTATAATTATAGCTTCTCCTAAAAACACATGCTCAAGGGCTGCTGCAGGCTTAATTAATCCAATTGTTTTCAAACGTTTAAATATGAGCTGGATGGCAACAGACTTATTGCCAATTGCAGATGCTTTTTATAATCAAGTAGAAAATTTGCTCAACCATCCTATCCGAAGGCATCATCCTATAGTAAAAATTTTTAATTCTATTGAAGATGAAAATAACTGGATGGTTAAAAAAAATAATTGTTCATATAGCGAATATTTTGGCCCAGTTCAGCACCCAAGTATTCCTAAAGTGTCAATTCCTTTTGGCGCTGGTTTTGTTAACTCGATTGGACATTTAGACACCAATTTATATATTGATTTATCAAATGCATTCTTTCGGAAAATGGGAATTGAATTTATTGAAGAAGATTTTGATCATGCTATTATAAAAGGTAATAAATATCGGCAGTTTGAATTCAGTAAAATTATTTTTTGTGAAGGATTTGGACTAAAGAAAAATCCATTTTTCGAATATTTGCCATTAAATGGCACTCATGGTGACACAATAATCATTAAAACAAAAAATTACGATTTTGATGGTGTTTTAAATAAAAACCTTTACGTAATGCCGTTGGGCAATCAATTATATAAAGTAGGGGCCTCTATTAATTGGGAAAAAAAAGAAGAAGAACCATCTGAGACAGGAAAAAATGACCTCTTAAATCGTTTGACAGCATTTGCTCATTTCGATTTCGAAATTGTAGAACAACAAGCCGGAATTAGGCCCACTGTAAAAGACAGAAGACCTCTTTTGGGTACTCACCGTAATCACCCAGAACTTGCTATATTTAATGGTCTAGGTACTAAAGGTGTTATGCTTGCCCCTTATTTCTCATCAAATTTACTTGATCATTTATTAGAAAATAAATCATTAAATGATGAAGTTAATATTGTGCGATTTGAAAAATATTTACCTTAACTTTGTACTATATATTAAAAGACAAAAATATGTACCCACCAGAATTAACAAAACCAATGAAAGAAGAATTAGTTTCTTCTGGATTTGAAAGCTTAGAATCACCAGAAGAAGTGGACACTGTTTTAAATGACAAAAATAACGACACAGTACTTGTAGTAATTAACTCCGTTTGTGGATGTGCTGCAGGTAGCTTACGACCTGGTGTTATTAAAGCCGTAAAACACTCAAAATTACCAAGCAAATTAACCACTGTGTTTGCTGGTGTTGATGGAGAAGCTGTAAACCAAGCAAGAAAATATACCTTGCCATACCCACCATCTTCGCCCTCAGTTGGTTTATTTAAAAACGGAACTTTAGTTCATTTTTTAGAGCGTCATCATATTGAAGGTAGAACTGCAGATATGATTGCTGAAAACCTAGAAATGGCTTTTGATGAGTATTGCTAGATTATTAAAATGAAATTAAAATTTTAAATGCTGATCAATATTGATCGGCATTTTTTGTGTATTTAATTATGAAAAAATCTGTTTTAGCATTTATTGCAATTTTATTATTTATGCTTTGTTTTTTTTACTTTTACGAGGTAGAATTATTTCAGGCAGAAATTACCAGTAAAGCTCAAAGCTTTATTCGAGAGGTAAGCTTTAAATCATTCTTTAATCACAATGAATATCCAGATAACTATAAAATAAAACCAACTCTGCAAGGTTGGCTTTTACTAGGCGCTATTTTCATAGCCTTACCAACTATGGTAGCTTATCGTATAAAACTTAAACGGTATCCTCGTCGTGCAGAAAAACTAGATAATTAATATCTTTAAACTCAACAAAAAAATTGCCATGTCTATTCAAATTCCATTATTAGCAGAAATATGTAAAACCCCTGGTGCTCCTGGTTTTGAGCAAAAAGTCAGAGAATTAGTAATCAGAGAGGTTACTCCTTTAGTTGATGAAGTGAGTATCGATAATATGGGTAATGTTTACGCTCTAAAAAAGGGCAAAGCGAATAAAAAAGTAATGATTGGTGCTCATATGGATGAAATTGGATTTATGGTCACTCATATTGACGAAAACGGTTTTATTCGTTTTCATACATTAGGCGGTTTTGATCCAAAAACCCTTACTGCACAAAGAGTTATCATTCATGGAAAAAGAGATATTATAGGTGTGATGGCATCTAAGCCAATTCATGTAATGTCTCCTGAAGAACGAAACAAAGTGGCCAAAATAAGTGATTATTTTATTGATACTGGTTTAACGAAAAAAGAAGTGGAGGCCATGGTTAATATTGGCGACCCTATTACTAGAGAGCGTGAATTTATCGAAATGGGAGATTGTGTCAATTCTAAATCGTTAGACAATAGGCTTGCGGTATTTATTTTAATAGAAACGTTACGTGCCTTGAAGGGTGTTGATGTTCCCTATGATATTTATGGTGTATTTACTGTTCAAGAAGAGGTTGGCATTCGTGGTGCAAATGTGTCTTCCTTAAAGATAAATCCAGATTTTGGTTTTGGATTAGATACTACAATTGCTTTTGATTTACCTGGTGCAGCAGCCCATGAGAAAATTACAAAGCTTGGTGAAGGCACTGCTATAAAGATAATGGATGCAAGTACAATTTGTGATTACAGAATGGTCGATTTTATGAAAAAAACTGCTAACAAGCATAATATTAAGTGGCAACCAGAAATTTTAACTGCAGGCGGAACCGATACCGCAGGAATTCAAAGAATGACTCAAGGCGGATCAATTGCGGGAGCAATATCTATTCCTACCCGTCATTTGCATCAAGTAATTGAGATGGCACACGTCGAAGACATTGAAGGTTCAATTGATTTATTAACCGCATGCCTAAAGGATATTAACGATTATAACTGGTCGTTTAAATAATTTAATGACGCTCCTTGAATAATAAATATCAGTTAGGTACTACCTCAATAAAGTAACAAAGCCTCTAATTTCTTTAAGGAGTCCAGATTGATAATCGTAATACTCAATATGCCATAAATAAATACCATCAGGTGCTGGTTGACCCCCATATGTTCCGTCCCACTCGGCATATCTACTTTCGGATTTAAACATCAACTCTCCCCACCTATTATAAATGTGCATAAAATAATCCTGCGGTTTATATAAAACAGGCTTAAAGGTATTATTCTCTCCACTCCCATCAGGTGTAAATGCATTTGGTACCAAAATCGGAATATTAGGATTTACAGTTATTGTCTTTCTGGCGGTATCTTTGCAACCCTGAATATTTTGCACAATTTGGTATGGATGGTAAATTCCTGGATCAGTATATGTATGAGTATATTCTGGAAAAGGGGTATAATGCCCATCACCAAAATGATAAGATTGGCTGTGTGCATCTTCTGAAGTATTCGTAAACGTAAATTCTGCCTCAAATTCATCTTGTACCAAAGGTTCTACCTCAAAACTCGCTGTTGGGGAAGGCTCTACGACTATAAATTTCTCTTTTAAAAGGTCCAAAGTATCAATACAGCCTTCGGTTGTAAGTATTCTTAAACTCACATCATATTCCCCTGGATTCGCATATAAATGTTGAGGGTTAGTTTCAGTACTTCCAGGACCTCCATCTCCAAAGTTCCAAAAATGAAATAATTGTGTTGATGCTGAAGATTCATTATAAAAGTTAGCCCAGTAAGGCGCGCATTTTAATGATTTATCTCCTGAAAAACTAATTCTTGGCACATCTAGTACTTCAACATTATCAAAAGTTGTCTCTGAGCACTCCTCAAAAAAGACTTTAAAAGATACCTCAAAAGTCCCCGCTTCACTAAAAACAATGTTTACAGGATCTTTGTCAGTAGATGTACTTGGTGTCGCATTTGGTCCGAAATCCCAAAGAAATGTTGTTCCCACTGGATGCATACCATCTCCAATAAAATTATAGCTATTATCAGTCACACATTGCGGAGGAGGAGGTGTAAAATCGCCTGTTACAGTTTCGCTAATGATAAATGTTTGGTATGATGTGTCTGTGCATCCCTTAGCATTTGATACAATAAGTTGTACTTCATACGTTCCAGGGCCAGGGTATGTATAAGTAGGCTCAAATGCAGTACTTACATCAGTAGAGATGCCTGGTACTCCAAAATCCCATTGATAAGCAGAAGCGCCAAAACTCTCGTTTTCAAACTGGATAGTAGGTCCTTGACAAAAACTGACATAAGTGGCTAAATCTGTTTGTGGTGTAACAATAGATCCTATCTCAATGACGCAATCTAACACATTAAATAAAAAATCTCGTCGGGTTGTATTTATTAGAACACCATTCCTATATTCACTAACACATACACCAACAGCATATAGTCCCGCCATTTGCGGGGTAGCTGTTAAAAAACCTGTATTTTGATCAATATTAATAGGTGATGCGTTATTAAATGGATTAATTGCTGTAAAACCTGGCCCCCACTGTACCAAATTATAAGGGGGCGAAGCAGCAGGGTTTGGCGCAGGAAAATTAGAAGTTCCTCCTTGGAAAGGAGTGCATAATTCATATACTAAAACATCTCCATCAGGATCTGTTGCGGAATGATCAAATTGTAATTCCTCTCCAGCGCATAGCAAAATAGGAGGTGTTAAGTTATATCTTGGTGAGCTATTACAGTTCGCCACAGCAGATACAGGGATTTCGGCTATTAAGGTCAATCCTTGACCAGCAGGTAATGTTAAGTTTGTTACATTCGGACCACGACAGCACCTTTGATATGCCAAGGTATAACCAGTGCTTGAGTTAGGAAGCGTTACTACCGTTTGATAGATACCTTCTTCAATACAAATATTGCTTGGTACTGTGACGCAAATATTATTGTTAAAAGCAACTTGAAGCGTTGTGGAGCCCGGAAATGGGATAGTGAAATTATCAATTTGAACCCCATTACCATCAAACACTGTCACTGGCAAATTAGGATCAAATGGTGCACCAGTAGAATTACAATCTCTATAAATTTTTACAGTAACTCTATATTGGTTTCCTCCAAGGCAATCATAAAACATTTCTCCTCCAACTATGTGAGAAGATCGTCCCATAAAAAGGACCGACAAAAATGATATTAAAAGAATTAACCTCAAGCGAATAAAGTTACAAATTATGTATTTGTATTGACGCGAAAAAACCTTAATTAGTTGTTCTATTGATTAAATAATAGCCTATACCTACTGAAACTCTAAATTCGTCGAGGTAGGTAGAATATGAATTTGCTAAATGCTTTCCAAAAATCTGTCGACACTCAACGTTTAAATCTAACCTATTGTTTATTTTATAGTCAATACCTAAACCAATGGAAACTATTGGGTTTAATGTCGGCTCAAAAACTAGTTCATCTGATTCATTGATAATCCCATATTCAGTAGATTGTGAATTAGCCAAGCCAATTTGACCTCCAAAATAGGGCTTCACTTTATTTTTTAATAAATAGTAATATCCTCCAATAAAAACCTGATTGTTAATTGAAAAACGCTCCCTTTCTCCTTGCTGACCTAGTAAATAAAATCCGTCTAACCGTAATTCAAAACTGTTCTTTTCAAACCCAATTAAACCATGTAACTGCATAGTTTGTGTATTTTCGGTTATAAAACCATGTGCATAATTGGTTCCTACTTTGAGCTGCCAATCACTACTATTTTGAGCATTAGCAGATAACACAGCTAAACCAATTAATAAACTCAGCGTCACCTTTATTTTTCTAAATTCCATAGTTTAGTTATTCGATAAGTAAAACCAATATTAAAATACAAAAGCGGGTCAACATCTATAATATTCTCGCCTTCATAGTTAGTAATTAGTTGATTTTCTCCATCACTGGTTGACAATAAATAATTTGGCGTATAATTCTGCGGTTGAAAATAGAACCCAGTATTTAATGTTAAGTTTTTATTCACATTATATTGTGCGCCTAATCCAGAATTGTAACTCAAATAATTTTGAGAAATTCCTTGTGACGAATTGTCTACAAATAAATAACTTACTGGTAAAACATTAATAGTATTAAACGCTATACCTAATTTTATCCATGGTGTGAGCTTCCTTTTATAGAATGGAGCATATTTTATGCTAGCACCACCCTGAAATCTTTTCAGATTTCCCGTATTCAATAAATCATTGCTCTCATAAAAATAATGCGCATCTATTCCAATGCCATATATTACTTCTAAATCTAAATTTAGCCCAACTCCAAGGCCCTCATAGTTTTCAGGTAAAAGCACATTTTGATAGAATTGAGTGCCTAAAGCTAAATCGCCTGTTCTATCTTGGGTCATTGAAAAAAACGGGAAAAGTATAAAGGCTAACAAAGGCCAATTTTTCATATTATTATAATTTTTTAAACTTTAATACAAGTCCTTCAATAAAACAAATATACGGTATATGTCACCATTCAATGCTATTTTTAACAATTGATTAATATCAGTCATATAGAAACTGATTTTTTAATAATCAATAGAAAAATCAGCTTAAATTTGCTAAATAAAAAACTATGTCAAGACGCTTCATTATTTTTTCTTGGATTACACTGGTATTTATTTTTCTAGTAGTTATTGCTGGAAGTATCGTTCGTTCTACTGGTTCTGGAATGGGCTGTCCGGATTGGCCAAAATGCTTTGATCAGATAATACCACCGACCGACATTAGTGAATTACCCGTAAACTATAAAGAGATTTATCTTGAAAAACGCATCAAAAAACTAAACAAGTTTACAAACATTTTAAGTGCCATTGGCCTTGAGGATGTGGCAGCAAAAATAAAGTCTGATGAATCATTGTACAAAGAAGAGGACTTTAATTGGAAAAGAACCTGGACTGAGTACGGCAATCGTCTTGTTGGTTTTATAGCTGGTAATTTGGTTCTTATTACTTTTATTTGGGTAGTTATTCAATATCGTCAAAACCGAGCAATGCTTGGTTTAAGTTTTTTAAACTTGGTACTTATTGCATTTGAAGGTTGGTTAGGTTCAATTGTTGTTGCAACGAATTTACTGCCATGGGTACTCACTGTACATATGCTATTTGCCTTAGTCATTATCTGGATTCAAATAAAAATAATTCACCTTGCTCAAGCTAAAAAATACTCCATTCAAATTCCAAAATTGTTTAAGTCCTTATTTTTCCTTGCCATTTTCTTTACGATCATGCAAATTTTAATGGGTGTTCAGGTTCGCCAAAAAATTGATTTTTTAGTTGCAGACAATGTTGATAGAGGTGAATGGATTGGTAATTTAAATTTAGACTTTTACTTTCACCGCTCTTTTTCATGGTGTATTCTGGCCCTCAATATTTGGTTATTATGGAAAAATAGAGTACTTAATATTGGCTTATCATCTCTAAAATATATAGTCGCTATTATTCTCGTCGAATTCTTAACAGGTGTGTTATTTTCTTATGCTGGAATGCCTGCGTTTATTCAGCCTCTGCATTTACTAATGGCATGTTTACTTTTAGGAATTCAGATTTATACTTTAAAATATTTTAAATTTCATAGAGAATCTTTGATTAGATAATTTATTCATGAATTTTTGATTACATTTGCACCCCGAATTGTAAGTGTTATTTTATATGTTGTTAAAAAACATAATCTTAAGGAAGGCTGATGATTTTGAGATGTCCATACAAAAATGGGCTGACTTAAATAACATTAGTCATGAAATTTTTGATGGTAGCAAGGAGCTATATGAGTTAGCTGATGCCATTGTATTATTTCATGAAGATTATAATATATCTAAAGAAAATGCTGCCATCAAAGAATTATTTTCAAATAATGGGAAATTTTCGCATAGCATAGATGTTAATGGAACACTTATGGCCTCTGTATCATCATTTGTATTTTGGTTAGAAAACCACAAACCAAAATCGGTATTAATTATTGGAGCAGACAAATTAACAGATAATACAAAATTTCATACTTATCTTGAGCGTTTAGCAGAACGCATTAAGTAATATCCGTTTGTTATTATGCACTTCATATTTAATATTGAAGTAACATTTGAAAGCCCTTTTCGTGGTACTTTTACGACGTGTTTTTTATAAATTTTCAGAAAAACAAACATAAATTTAGAGCAACGATCGTCATTGTCTTGACAGCATGCGCTATCGCATCATGTCGTAAGGAGGGCTGTTTAGATCCGAACGCCATTAATTACGATCATCAGGCTGAAAAAAATGATGGCTCTTGTCTATACAACGATTCAACAGATACCGTTCAAATTTTTAAAGATACCATTATTGATGGCGAGTCATATGCAATCATAGGAAATACCATTGAAACGGACCTTTACCTGAGTGCTGATACAAAATGGCTAATGACAGGTCATGTTAACGTTATTGATGGGGTTACCCTAACCATCTCATCCGGCACTACTATCTACGCTAGTCAGAACTCAGAGCCAGTCATCCTTAACATTACCAAAGGAGGAAAAATCATAGCAATCGGCAGTGAAAGCCTCCCCATTATTTTCACGAGCGTATCAGAAAACCCTCAACCGGGAGATTGGGGTGGCCTTATGATTGATGGAAATGCGCCAACCAACAATCCATACAGCGATGGTGACGGCTGGACAGGAGGGTATGGAGGCACTGATGCGTCAGATAATTCAGGCAGTCTATTGTATGTTCGAATTGAATACGGCGGTGCTATAAGTGGAACAGATAATTATGTAAGCGGCCTGACATTGCGTGGCGTTGGAAACGGAACCAGTATTGACTATATTCAGGCCTATAAATGTGCAGGTGCTGGCTTTCGCATATACGGTGGTAGTGTCAATGTTAGACATGTCATCTCAAGTGGTAACCTTGACGACGGCTTTCGATGGTTAGATGGATGGGTGGGAAAAGGACAATTCTTAGTGATTGAACAATCGTTTGATAGCAAAGGCAAAGCACTTGAAGGTACTAGCAATTGGGACATAGAACCTTTTTCTAATCCACAATTATCCAATATCACGCTGGTAGGTAAGCAGAACTCCAATCACCAGAATGATGGGGCTTATTTCAGAGAAGGCACCAAAGGTAAGGTTCATAATATGTTAGTTGCCAATTTTTTTCATTCAGGCGTCAGAGTAGCTGGAACGGCCAGCCTAGCTTATATGAATACAGGCGATTTGATTGTCAAAAATACCATTGCTTTCAATAATGCCATCAATTGGCTAGATTGTCTTCCGTTTGAATCAGATCCAACCAATTCAAGTATGAACCCTAACGTTTTACAAGGGGTTGTCGGCACAGTATCAACCAATGCAGTCGATCCACTATCTATTGATGGGTGGTTTCAACCTGCCACCTATATTGGCGCCATTCCGACAAATGGAAACTGGAGCAATGGCTGGACCCGATCGTTGTGATCACTCATCATACCATTCCAAATAAAAAAAGTCGATACTTAAAAAGTACCGACTTCACACCTTGTATATAGTGTAAGCTCTTTTTTAATAATCTAATAATTCCACATCAAATAATAATGCTGAATAAGGTCTAATAGGGCCTGTGGTTGATTCACCATAACCTAACCAATAAGGAATAATTAATTTATATTTTGCCCCTTTATTCATTAAGGCAACACCTTCATCCCAACCAGCAATTACACGCTTTTGACCTAATGGAAATTCAAATGGCTGACCTCTATCCACTGATGAGTCAAACTTGCTTCCACCATCTAAAAAATAACCAGAATAATGAACTTTTACATTTGTTCCATTTGCCTTCGGACTCTCACCAGTTCCAGTTTGTTCAACAGTATACATCAAGCCAGATTCCGTTTGTACTGCTTTCGGATATTGCGCAAGTACCTGAGCTTTAAAAGCTGCCTTTTTTTCTTTTAACGACATTGATTTAAGTTTTTCTATCCTTTCAGCTTTAGCTTTTTCAATAACTGCAATTTCTTTACTTACTGACTCAAACACTTCAGTAGCATTAAACTTCTTTGCTTCTTTCCCAAGCCTGTAAATTTTAACCTTTAAAATTGTATCGTTCTGTGCAATTGCATCTACTACATCTTGTCCTTTCAATACTTTTCCAAAAACAGTATGTTTTCCGTTCAACCAAGGTGTTGCTTTGTGAGTGATAAAAAATTGACTTCCATTAGTATTAGTCCCCGAATTAGCCATTGATAAAATACCAGGACCGTCATGTTTAATGTCTTTATTCGTTTCATCATAAAACTTATATCCAGGGCCACCCTGACCATTACCTTGCGGATCTCCCCCTTGAATCATAAAGTTAGCAATGACTCTATGAAATTTTAACCCATCATAAAAAGGTTCCGTAAAGCTCAATGTATCGTTCACAAAATCTCCTTCAGATAGTCCAACAAAATTGGCAACTGTCATTGGTGTTTCTTTGTGTTTGAGTTTAATCAAAATGTCACCCTTATTAGTTGACATCAAGGCATAAATTCCTTTTTCGAGTTTCATTTTTTTTATGTCCTTTTTAGTATACGTGTTCTGCCCTATACTACTCAACAACATAATCACAGCAAAAAAACTTAGTACAATTCTTTTCATTCGTTTCAATTTAATTAATTTTTGAGGCCTAAAGATAGTAAGTATAACACTTACGTCAAATATAAATGCCGCAGTTATTCTTAATTAACCTTAATGCAAAAAGCAATCCATAAATTATCCGCCTATTTTGAGTTAAGAATTATTACTTTTGCATTATGGTATTTGTAACAGGTGGTACAGGTATATTGGGTGCTCACCTCTTAGTTGAACTCAGCAAGAAAGGAGTTGAAATCAAAGCACTTAAAAGGGTTGAGTCCTCGCTTTCAATGGTGAAAGACATTTTTTCATTTTACTTAAAAGAAGAAGCTGACGTTTTACTCGATAAAATTAACTGGGTAGATGGCGATATTTTAGAGGTGCCATCCCTTGAAAAAAATATGCGGGGGTGTGAAATTGTTTATCATTGCGCTGGAAACGTATCTTTCGATAGAAAAGACTTTCATAAACTCATTAAAACGAATAAAATTGGCACGGCCAATATGGTAAATGTTGCCTTGACGTCTCATGTTAAACAATTTTGTCATGTCAGTTCAACGGCAGCCATTGGTCGTCAAAAAAAAAGTGAGATATATACCGAAAAACAGCAATGGGTTACTTCTAGCGAAAATTCTAATTATGCAGTTAGTAAGTATAGTGCCGAAATGGAAGTTTGGCGCGGCATTGAAGAAGGTTTAAATGCAACTATCGTTAATCCTTGTGTCATTTTGGGTGCCGGTTATTGGAGCGAGAGTTCTTTGGCTATTTTCGAGTCAGTTAAAAAAGGACTAAAATTCTACCCATCTGGTGAAAATGCTTTTGTTGATGCTCGGGATGTTGCTAAATGTATGATTGAATTGATTGAAAAAAACATCATGAAAGAACGATTTTTAGTCACGGGCGAAAATTTAAAATTCAAAACACTTTTCGATTTTATTTCAAAGACGCTTGACGTTAAATCACCTTACATTAAGGCTAAAAAATGGCTGGTTAATATTGGCTGGCGCCTCGAGCAAATCATTGCCTTCCTAACGTTCAGACGGCCAAAAATCACTAAAGAAACTGCTAGAAGCGCAATGAGTAAATCAAAATATGATAACTCTAAAATAATAAAAGCACTCGATTTTTCTTTTACTCCAATTGAAACAGCAGTAGAAAACACCGTTGCTTTTCATCAATTTATGTTACGGAAAAATAATTGATATTGTTAATAAATTAATGTTAAGTGCAAGAAGTCATCCTTTACTTTTGTATCAAAATTTAACACAATGAATATTTTGGTTTTAGGCTCAGGAGGAAGAGAGCATGCTATTTCTTGGAAAATTGCACAAAGTTCACAACTCGATAAATTGTTTATCGCACCTGGGAATGCAGGAACTAATCAAGTTGGTGTAAACGTTGACATTCAAGTAAATGATTTTGAAGCCATCAGAACTTTTGTAATTGAGAATAAAATAGATATTGTGGTGGTTGGTCCTGAAGAACCATTGGTAAGAGGCATTCATGATTTCTTTCTGGCAGATGAAGACCTAAAACATGTTGGTGTAATTGGCCCTACAAAAGACGGAGCACAATTAGAAGGCAGTAAGGATTTCTCTAAACAATTCATGAAAAAATACAATATCCCAACAGCCAAATATGCCACTTTCACGAAAGAAAATTTAGAAGCCGGTTATCAGTTTCTGGACAGTATGAAATCTCCATATGTCTTGAAAGCTGATGGTTTAGCTGCAGGAAAAGGTGTTTTAATTATTGATGACTTGGATGAAGCCAAAAAAGAATTAGAAAACATGTTGACGAATGCTAAGTTTGGACAAGCCTCTTCAAAAGTAGTAATTGAAGAATTTCTAAAGGGCATTGAAATGTCAGTATTTGTTTTAACTGATGGTATTTCATATAAAATATTGCCTGAAGCTAAGGATTATAAGCGTATAGGAGAAGGAGATACTGGTTTAAATACTGGTGGAATGGGAGCTGTTTCACCAGTACCTTTTGCAACTCATGGTTTCAAAGATAAAATTGAAAATCAAATCATTATTCCTACTGTTAAGGGTCTTAAAAAAGAAGGTATAAACTATAAGGGGTTTATTTTTATTGGTATTATTAAGGTGGGTAACGACCCGTATGTTATAGAATATAACTGCAGAATGGGCGATCCTGAAACTGAGGTGGTAATGCCTCGTCTGAGATCAGATATTATTGACCTTTTTGAGGGTGTAGCGTCCTCAACACTTTCAGAACGAGACATTATGTTCTATGATAAAGCAGCTACTGGTGTAATGTTGGTCTCAGGGGGATATCCAAATGGATATGAAAAAGAAAAAGAAATTGATGGCTTACATGATGTTGTAGACGCCTTAGTTTTTCATGCTGGGACAAAACAAGATGGTGCTAAAACGATCAGTAGTGGTGGCAGAGTGCTCTGCGTAACGGCTTATGGTAAAGATTTTCAAAAAGCATTAACAACTAGTTATGATAATGTAAAAAAAATTAATTTCGACAATGCATATTACAGAAAGGATATTGGTTTTGATTTGGAATTACCTGAAGATTAATGCCGAACCATTTTTTTTTAGTAAATTCGTTATAAGAAAGATTATTTAATTTAAAATGGACGACGAACCCCAGAGGCTAAAAACATTTTTAATATTATCAACGATTGGTTATCAGGCTATTTTGCAACCAAAATTAGCTCATCCTGTACTTAAAGGCTCAAACTACATTTCTCTTCTTACATCTGTTATATGATTTCAATCATTATCATATTAACATTATTAGCTTCCGCTTTTTTTTCAGGAATGGAAATTGCATTTATATCTGCCAATAGATTAAAAATAGAACTTGATAAAAATAACGGCTCATTAAATGGCAGGTTGCTGTCTTTTTTCGTTAATAATGAATCTAGTTTCATCAGTACAATGTTACTTGGAAACAATATAGCATTGGTTGTATACGGTATATATATGGCCAAAGCATTGGAACCATCTATTGCTAATATATATAACAACGAGGGGTTTATTTTAGTAAGTCAAACCATTATTTCAACACTTTTAGTGCTTGTGACAGCTGAGTTTTTACCAAAAGCTATTTTTAGGATCAACCCTAACCGATCATTATCTGTTTTCTCTTTCCTGCTCTTTTTAGTCTATTGGGCCTTAATTGTTCCTACATTGTTCACCACCTACTTATCAAAACTTTTTTTAAGGTTATTCGGTGTAAACATTGAAAATACGAAGCAAGCGTTTTCAAAAGTAGACCTTGATGACTATGTGAAAGATATTACAGACAGGATGGAAGAAGAATTTGAAATGGAACATGAAATTCAAATTCTTCAAAATGCCTTGACTTTTTCGACTACAAAAGCGAGAGATTGTATGATTCCGCGAACGGAAATTACAGCCGTTAATGTGGAAATTTCTATTGACGAACTGAAAAGGAAGTTTATTGAAACTGGTTATTCGAAAATTTTAGTCTTCCGCGACTCTATTGATAATATTATTGGTTATGTTCATTCATACGAGCTTTTTAAAAAACCAGAATCACTAAAACAAGTTTTACTTCCTATTTCAATTGTGCCTGAGGCTAATTTGGTTAAAGTTCTACTTGAGCAATTTACTAAGCAAAAAAGAAGTGTGGCTGTTGTAGTTGATGAATTTGGAGGAACTTCTGGAATGATAACTGTTGAAGATATTATTGAAGAAATATTTGGAGAAATTGAAGATGAACACGATTCAGATATATTAGTCGAAAAACAGCTTGATGATAAGAGTTTCTTATTTTCTGCACGATTAGAAATAAGTACTTTAAATGATAAGTATAACTTAGGCTTTGATGAAAAAGATGAGTATGAAACGCTTGGTGGACTTATATTTAATGAGTTGGCAGAAATTCCTGAAAAGGGACAGAAATTTGAGTACAAGAATTTTATATTTACTATCGTTGAAGTATCAAGCAATAAAATTGAATTGGTCAAAATAAGTATCAATGAATAATACCTAGATTTATTTTCTTTTGATGATATCAATATAATTCCTTATTTTTGCGTTGTTAGAGCAATACAACTATGTTTAAAGGAAATAATTTAAAAGATCAATCCCCACAAAGTAATCAGTTAAATAGATTAGTTGAAGGCACTGTTATAAATGGCGATTTACTGACCGAAGGTAATATTAGAATTGACGGAAACATTCATGGAAATCTATCTGTGAAAGGAAAGTTAGTTCTAGGTCTAAATGGAAAAGTAGAGGGAGATATTAAATGTCTGAATGCAGATATTGAGGGTACTATACACGGTAACATTTTTGTTGATGGATTGTTGGTACTAAAAGATACAGCAAAAGTAGAAGGCGTTATTACAACCCACAAAATCGGGGTATTAGAGGGTGCAGAGTTTACAGGAAAATGTATTATGAATGCAAATTCAACACATCCTATCAAAGAGGAAGTCAAACTAGATGATAAAGTAGAATCTGAAGCAGATACAGAAATGATTTACTAGCCAAAAGCTGTGCTTTTCGTCTTATTTCAATATATAGACCTCTCTCTATGTTAGAAACTGAGAATTCACCAAAAAAAAAGCCTAATCTATATGCCAAATTTTCATCCATGGCTATTCAAATGGCGGTTATAATTAGTGCTTGTGCTTTAGGGGGAAACGAGATTGACACTCGATATCAAAATGAAAAACCAATATGGACCATCATTTTATCATTAATAGGTGTAGCTGCATCTCTATACCTATTCATTAAGGGAGCACAAAAAATTTCGAATAATGACTAAGTCATTCTTACCTCTTCAACTGACACGTATCGCAGTAGTTTTTGTTTTATTTTGGTTCACACATAACCTTCTTGTCAATCAATCTGGTTTAGAACTTTATCAAAACAGCGGCTATTGGCGAATATATGCTTTTTTAGTACCTATTACTTTTTTAGGTATTGTATATATCTATTCTAAGTTCAAGAAAGATAATGGTTCGGTTATTAAATCATTTATGATATTATCTATAGTTAAAATGTTAGGTTCTCTGACATTTTTATTACCATGGTTACTCTATAAAGACGAGTATTCCAGACCTTTTGTCATTCAGTTTTTTCTTATCTATTTTCCCATATTATTTTTCGAAACAGCTATTTTGGTCAAAATGATCAATCAACCTATATCTGAATAGGAAAAAAAAAAATTAAAATCGGTCAAAATATCTTTTTTATAGATATCTTTGTCGCGAATTTAATAGACAGGTGTCATTTTGAATACAATTATTACATGAAAAATTACGTTAAATTTATCATATTTTCCTTGTTTATAAGCTTTGGTTTTTCTGCAAATGCAGAATCTGGTCATCATACCGAAGGAGAGAGTGAAACGCATGAGTTTGATGCATCTGGACATGCTGTTCACCATGCCCTAGATGCGCATGAATTTCACTTCACAGATGGTTTTGTAATTCCTTTACCTGTTATTTTATATACTGATAAAGGTTTAATTACTTTTATGTCTTCAGAATTTCACCATTCAGATGATGGCTCTCACATTGTTGAAAAAGAAGGATTGAAATTTGCAAAAGTTCACGAAACAATATATCAGTTAAATGAAGGGGAGTCTGCAGTCCATTTTGATTCAGATCATCATCCTGTTAATGCAGCTAAAGTGTGGCTTGATTTTTCTTTGACCAAAAACGTGACAACTATCTTATTAATTGGCGTTTTACTTATATTGGTCTTTTTCAGGTCTGCCAAAAGATATAAAACTCACAAACTTCAAGCTCCTAAAGGAATTGCTGCATGGACTGAACCTGTTGTGTTATTTGTGCGTGACGTCGCAAAAGAAAATATTGAAGGAGATAAGTACAAAAAGTTTACCCCTTACCTTTTAACCGTTTTCTTTTTTATCTTATTTGGTAATTTACTCGGATTATTACCTTTTTTAGCAAACCCAAATGTAACAGGAAGTATCTCAATTACCTTATTGTTAGCATTATTTACATTCGGTATTCAAATGCTTAATTCCAAAAAAGGATATTGGGGGCATATTTTCGATCCTCTAGGTAACTCAATGAGTTGGGGAGGAAAACTGCCACTTTACGTTATTTTGGTTCCTATTGAAATTTTAGGCATATTTATTAAGCCTGCTGCCTTGATGATTCGTTTGTTCGCTAACATTACTGCAGGTCATATTATAGTAGTATCATTAATTTCTATCATATTCGTAAACGAAAGTATAGCGTGGGCAGGTTTATCTGTTCCATTTACACTCTTCATTTCGACACTAGAAATTTTAGTGGCTTTTTTACAAGCTTATATCTTCACAATGCTATCAGCTTTGTTTATTGGTATGGCTGTAGAAGAGGCACATCATTAAATAGTAATTTTTTAATTAATATATAAACAAACACAAGTTATGGAAATAGCAGGAATCGCAGCAATCGGAGCAGGTCTAGCAGCAATTGGTGCTGGTATTGGTATCGGTAGAGTTGGTGGATCAGCTTTAGAAGCAATGGCAAGACAGCCAGAGCTTGCTGGAAAAATTCAAACTGTAATGTTAATTGCAGCAGCGTTAGTTGAGGGTGCAGCCCTTTTCGGAATTGTTGTAGCAATGTTACAGGGATAATTAAAAGAATAGGTGGTGTCAGGGATTGCCTGACACCACTTAATTTAGTGTATTAGTTAAAATTAAAAATTAAAATATGAATTTAGTTACACCGGCAGTCGGTCAGTTATTTTGGGGAGGTTTAGTATTCATTATCCTTTTAATTCTGCTGAAGAAATTTGCGTGGAAACCAATTCTATCTGCGTTAAATGAAAGAGAAGAGGAAATTCAATCGTCTATTGACTTAGCGCAGAAAACAAGAGATGAGATGAAAGCTTTACAGTCTAAAAATGAAGACTTACTGAAAGAAGCAAGAATTGAACGCGATAAGTTGATTAAAGAGGCGAATGAAACGAGTAAGCAACTAGTTGCTGAATCTAAAGAGAAGGCTCAGGTTGAAGCTGATAAAATTATCGCAGATGCGCACAAAGTTATCACTAGTGAAAAAAATGCAGCTATGTCAGAAATTAAGACTCATGTCGCAGCTTTATCATTAGAAATTGCTGAAAAAATCGTTAAAGGTGAGCTAGCTTCAAACGACAAGCAAAAAGCGCTAGCCGATCAATTAGCAGAAGACATTAGCTTAAACTAAAACAAATGAAAGGAACTTTAGTAGCAACGCGATACGCCAAATCATTACTCGATTTATCGATTGAACAAAATTCGGTTGAAAAAGTGAATAATGATATGATTGAGTTATCTGAAATTTGTACTGAATCTAAAGATTTCGCCAATTTATTAAATAACCCAGTGATTCACGCATCAAAAAAAATTGATGTATTCAATGCGTTATTTGAAGGAAAAATGGAACCAATCTCTATCAATTTTTTGACTTTAATTACAAAAAATAGCAGAGCAAACATTCTACCTACAATTGCTGAAAACTTCATTAAGCAATACAAACAGTATAAGGGCATTGTTGATGTTATTATTACATCTTCGGAAAAACTTGACGCTGACACAAAAGCAAAAATTTTGGATAAAGTAAAGTCTTCTGTAAAAGGAGAAATTTCACTTGTAGAAAAAATAGACCCAGCAATATTAGGTGGGTTTATTATAAATATAGAGGATAAACAAATTGACGCCTCGGTGGCAAGTCAATTGACTAACTTAAAAAACATACTGCTTAATTAAGCAGAACACTTTAATAAATAAATATTAGAACATGGCTAATATCAAACCTGCAGAAGTATCTGCTATCCTGAGAGAACAACTTTCAGGTGCGAAAACAAACGCTGAATTAGAAGAGGTAGGAACTATTCTCCAAGTAGGAGATGGTATTGCTACAATTTATGGTTTAAATAGCGTACAATACGGAGAAATGGTTGAATTCAAAGGAGGATTAAGAGGAATTGCTCTTAACCTTGAAGAAGACAATGTTGGTGTTGTATTACTAGGTAAATCTGATGATGTAGTTGAAGGTGACACTGTTAAACGTTTAAATATGATTGCTTCATTACAAGTTGGTGAAGGTATTGTTGGACGAGTTGTTGATACTATGGGTAATCCAATTGATGGTAATGGCCCAATTGAAGGAGAAACTTACGAAATGCCTCTTGAAAGAAAGGCACCAGGCGTTATTTATCGTCAACCTGTTACTGAACCTTTGCAAAGCGGTATCAAGGCAATTGACTCTATGATTCCAGTTGGAAGAGGTCAAAGAGAGTTAATTATTGGTGACCGTCAAACTGGTAAAACAACAGTGGCGATTGATACCATTATCAATCAAAAAGAATTTTACGATAAAGGTGAGCCTGTATATTGTATCTATGTGGCAATTGGCCAAAAGGGCTCTACAGTTGCTGGTTTAGTTGATAAATTAGAAAAAGCTGGTGCAATGGCTTATACAACAGTAGTCGCATCTAACGCATCTGATCCAGCTACTACTCAATTTTATGCTCCTTTTGCTGGGGCTGCCATTGGAGAATATTTCAGAGACACTGGTCGTCCGGCATTAATTATTTATGATGATTTATCTAAGCAAGCGGTGGCTTACCGAGAGGTATCATTACTATTAAGACGTCCTCCAGGACGTGAGGCATACCCTGGTGATGTATTCTATTTGCATTCAAGATTATTGGAAAGAGCCGCTAAGGTAATTGATGACGATACCATTGCAAAAACAATGAATGATTTACCTGACTCAATTAAACATTTAGTAAAAGGTGGTGGTTCTTTAACTGCATTACCAATTATTGAAACACAGGCAGGTGATGTTTCGGCATATATCCCAACCAACGTAATTTCAATTACAGATGGTCAGATTTTCTTAGAATCTAATTTATTTAACGCGGGGGTTCGTCCAGCAATTAATGTTGGTATTTCTGTATCTCGTGTAGGAGGGTCTGCTCAAATTAAATCAATGAAAAAAGTAGCAGGTACTCTTAAGCTAGACCAAGCTCAATATAGAGAATTAGAAGCCTTTGCTAAATTCGGATCTGACCTTGATGCGGCTACAACAGCAGTATTAGATAAAGGAGCTCGAAACGTAGAAATTTTAAAGCAAAACGAAGGAGATCCTTACACGGTTCAGGATCAAATTGCGGTTATTTATGCTGGAACAAAAGGTTTGTTAACTAATGTTCCGATTGATAAGGTCAAAGAATTTGAAAAAGATTTGCTAGCCGTTCTTAACACATCTCATAAAGATGTTATGGATAATTTAGCCGCTGGAAAATATACAGATAACGAAACATCTGTTTTAGAAAAAGTAGCGACTGAAGTAGCTTCGAAATACTAGATTAAACCCTAAGCACCTCATCATTAAATAGTTTTTGATGAGGTTGTTTTAAACTTTAATTATGGCGAATTTAAAAGAAATTAGAAATAGAATTGTAACAGTAGCTTCAACAATGCAGATTACCTCAGCCATGAAAATGGTATCGGCTGCAAAGTTAAAGCGTGCTCAAGATGCCATTACACAAATGAGACCTTATGCTGAAAAACTACAAGACATTCTAACTAATTTATCCGCTTCATTAGATACTTCAGAGAATGAGTATGCTCAAGAACGTGAAGTGAAAAATGTGTTATTGATTCCTGTTACATCAAATAGAGGACTGTGCGGTGGTTTTAATAATTACATTATAAAAAAATCGTTAGAGCTTTGTAACGATAAGTACAAAGGCTTTAATGTAACTGTTATGCCTGTCGGTAAAAAAGCGGCTGATTCATTTAAGAAAACTGATTTTTTTGGAAACAGTGATGCGGTTATGCATGATGCGAGTAAAATTTGGGACAATGTCAACTTCTCTGATTCAAATGTCATTGCTGAAAGTATAATGAAGGCATACAAAAATGGTGATTTTGATAAAGTTGTTTTTGTTTATAACCGTTTTAAAAACGTAGCCACTCAAGTTGTCACTGAAGAACAGTTTTTACCTATTTTACCACCAACTGAAAATGAATCTGATTCAAGTTCTGTAGCTATAGATTACATTTTTGAGCCATCAAAAGAGGACATTGTTACTGAATTGATTCCTAAATCATTAAAAACTCAGTTTTACAAAGTGATTTTGGAATCTCAGGCTGGTGAGCATGGTGCTAGAATGACTGCCATGCATAAAGCAACTGATAATGCAACTGAATTAAATAAAGCATTAAAATTAGAATATAACCAAGCCCGTCAAGCTGCCATTACTAACGAAATTCTAGAAATTGTTGGTGGAGCTGAAGCATTGAATGGCTAAATGTATACCTCTAAACTAATTAAAGCCGATCAAAAGATCGGCTTTTTTGTTTTAATAAGTCTCAATTTCTATCAATAAATAATCGTTTTGAAAAATGTTCTGCTTCAAATTCGAAAAAATTCTTATAATACTTAGGCTCTGGTTGTATCAAGTATAATGTTGAAAAAAACAAAGGTTCGTAATCCAAATCAATAAAATGCGTAATGGCATTATACACTTTACTCTTCGAAAAGAACTGGTCTTGCTTAGTTTTATACATTGAAGAGACAGCAAAAAAGTCATAGGTCTGATAAGTATGTATAATTTCATGTGGAACCACACTTTGAAATGAACCATTTGCTGTTTTACCGATAGAAATCACATTGAACAAGGCTCTACCACCAATTTTGGTTAATGCATAACTATTTAGGTCCATATAAAACTGGCCATATTCCAGGGTTTTAAATAAATCTATTCGATCTCCCCTTAGTGTTAAACTAACAATTGAGGCCATTGTGCTAAATGATAGTCTGGCCTTTAACCGATCACCTTTAGATTCCCTAGCCCGATAATTGAAATTAATGCCATAAAAGTGACAATGGTAATTACTCAATAAACGTTCATTCATTGAAGCATTCATTACCATAGAATGACCTATGAAGAAAAAAGCCCGATTAACAGGTGCAAAATAAACATTGGATAATTGTCTAAAGTAAAACGTTTGATACTTAGCAGTATACTTTACTAAACCTCCCAAGCATCCTTTACCAAAATTGGTTGTAAACACGCGCCAAGCTTTTTCATTGGGTTGCTTATTAAACAGGCTTGAAACACCACTAATCATGCCATTTGTTAAAATATTGTATGCAAATAGTTCATTCCTTTGTTTGTTATAATCCTGAGCTCTACTTTGTATAGAAAACAGCATTAATAGGGCAGTCAAAATTGATTTCGTTTTTATTAACCGGTGTCTTGGTAGCGTCATAGAATAACATAAAGTAATGAACATGAAACGATGTTCGCCCCAATAAATTGCTTCCTTATTAAAATAGCAAGTGTGGAAATCCTTTTTTCTTTTTTGATCTTCCTAAAATGATTTCAAACTTCAACCAAAACATTGAAGAAAGCCAATTAAAAAAATAGAGAAAAATCACTCCAATCAATCTAAAATTTATTGCTTTCTCAGCGTTTTCAATGGATTCTCGATAAATATAAAAGCGCCAATAAACATAAGCACTAGAATGGTTTTAAATGTGTAGTTTAAAAACGGCGTTTCGATAGTCACTATATCATCTAGGAAAAATAGCACCCCTGCAAGTATTAAAATGGTAAACACCTTTCTTAAATTGTACTTAATGGGATAATGTCTTTGCCCAAGAAGATAAGACGCCACCATCATTAAAAAATAAACTGCTAAGGTAGCCCAGGCAGATCCTGCATAACCTAATATTGGGATTAACGCAATATTTAAACCAATCGTAATTAAGGCACCTCCAATAGCAATATAGGCCCCGAATTTCGTTTTATCTGCCAGTTTATACCAAATAGATTGGTTATAATAAATTCCCAAAAATACATTGGCCATAAGCAGTATTGGCACTATTTTTAACCCTTCCCAATAGCGCTCGTTGATGAACCATTTGAAAACATCAATATATAGTGTAACTCCCAAAAAAATCAATGAAACAACCATCACAAAATAGGTCATTACTTTAGAATATACCTTAGACTTATCCTTATTCTGCTCTTGCGCAAAAAAGAACGGTTCAGCAGCATACCTAAAGGCCTGAATGAATAGGGTGATAATAATTGACAGTTTATAGTTGGCATTGTAGATACCAACCTGACTTCTTGCGTAATCCAAATCATTACTTTTTGTAAGAATCCTATCTAATAGAATTCTATCCATTGTTTCATTGATGATTCCTGCGAAACTTCCAATAAGCAGCGGTGTTGAGAATAGAAGCATGGTTTTGACCATCACCCTATCCCAAATAAACCTAATGCTTAAAAGGTCTTTATACAGCAATAATAACTTTGCTAAACTTGAAAATAAATTGGCAATAAAAATAAACCCTATTCCAAATTCTACATTTGACTCCAGAAAAAAGAATAAGAAAACTAAGTTGAGCAATATATTGACCCCAATAGAAATAAGCTGAATAATAGCAAACTTTTTAGCTTTTTCCTGTTGCCTTAATCTGGCCATCAATAATGACGACAAGGCATCAAAAACCAAGATAAAACCGAACCAAATTACATAATCTCTGTGGTCTGAAAAATGAATATAATCAGCAACTGTTTGAGAGAATAAGAGTATGCCGACAATAAAAATGGCATTGATAATTAATACTATTGAAAAGGCCTGGTTAAACGTTTTGTCTTTATCGGAAGATTTTACCACTAAACGAAAGAAAGTGGTTTCCATTCCAAACATGAGTAAAACCATAAAAAATGCCACATAACCATACATAACCCCAACCTCTCCGTATTCCTTTGGCAAGAAAAAATAAGTATGAAGTGGCACTAACAAATAATTAAGCAGTCGACCAAAGATGGAAGACAAACCATAAACGGCGGTTTGGCCTGCTAATTTTTTTATCGCTGACATTTTCTATTTAGTATTAAGTAAAAGTACCGATTGCTCGATACGCTCTACTATTTACTTAATCCACTTTTCTAAATTCTGCTTTCCGCTTTTCCATAAAGGCGGTGGTACCTTCTGCGAATTCTGAGGTCCCAAAGCATTTCCCAAATTCTTCGATTTCTTTATCGTAGCCATTCAACCCATCAGCATAATTAGCATTAATGGCTCTGATGGCTGCACTAATTGCATTCGGTGAATTATTCAATATTTTATTAGCCATTTTTTCTGCTGTTGCTATTAAATCACTTTGCGACACAACATGGTTTACAAGTCCCCATTTTAAGGCCTCTTCCGACGAAATCATTCCTGCAGTCGTGATCATCTCAACGGCTTTCCCACGTCCAACAAGCTGCGCTAAACGCTGTGTTCCTCCATAACCTGGTATAATTCCAAGTGATACCTCTGGTAAACCCATCTTGGCATTTTCCGAGGCAATTCGAATATGAGATGCCATGGCTAATTCTAAGCCTCCGCCTAAAGCAAAACCATTTATGGCTGCAATAACAGGTTTTTTCATGCATTCAATAAAATTAAATAATAGTTCTTGACCCCTAGCCGCAAGTTCTTGACCTTGAACGGCATTAAAATCTGCAAACTCTTTTATATCTGCTCCTGCCACAAAGGCTTTCTCACCTGAACCTGTCAATATAATTACTCCTATATTATCATCAACATTCGCCATTTTTAATGTGTCGTGCAATGCCTGAATGGTGTTTTTATTCAGTGCATTTAATTGATTTGGGCGGTTAATTGTAATGGTTAAAACGTGCCCTTCTGCCTGGGCTATAATTGTAGATTCGCTCATGCTAAAATATTTTATATCATAAAAATACTAAGAATGACAATGCCAATGGAAATTTGCTGTTTTTTATTGTTAACAACATTGGTTTTAATCGTTCGGAATTGATAGCGGACCCTTTTAGCGAATGGTGATACAATTAATTATGAAACTTATATTTATCTGATAATTTTCTCATTCTAATTGTGTAACATAAAATCATTATATTTATTGGCTTCACCAACAATTTGTTACACATTTATGGGGTTTACCCGCATGTTATAATCAATGAAATTTAGAACACTAATATTTTTGTCCTTTTTAGCAAGTTGGACTTTTGCTCAATCGGATATTGTTGGATTAACATTTTCTAGAATAGGTGTTGAAAAACCTAGCCCTTGGAAGAAGTTTAGGTCTGCAGTAGAATATAGATTCATCACTGATTCTACTTGCATTCATATTCGACATGCTGAATTGCAACAAGGACAGATTATTGACACCGTAAATTACAGCATTATTAGAGATACTGTTTTCTTTGACCCTAATTCTGGCCATTTTGATTTAAAAATCATCAGAAATAAAAATCATTCTATTACTAAACTCACAAAAGGACATAAAGAACCTAAAAAAATTGGTAGTGATACGGTCTGGATAACCACCGGGTCACCACACATCACTTCGCCCATTTAAAACAAAAGTGCACAAATAGACAAAGCCCCCATTTATTGCTAATAAATGAGGGCTTTAGTTAAAAGGATCAAAGTTATTGAGTAATGATGAGCCTTTTCGTAAATAAAGTGTTTTTATCCTCAAGCACATTAACAAAATACAATCCAGATTTAAGACCAGACAGTTCAATTTGATAACTATTGTCTAAGGCGCTATTTAAATCTTGAATATGAACCAATTTACCCTGAACATTTCGTACTTCTAATATTCCATTCTCTAGGGCCAAATCAGAAAGCAGTCTGACGTTAAATTGACCACTGGTTGGATTGGGGTAAATGGAAATTTTACCTAAATCTAATTTTTCTAAGCTAAGGTCATTAATGGTGATGCACTCAGAGGTATCCGCACAATTCTCATCTGATACAATTACGGCAAAATTGCCATTATTCGTTGCAGTAAAAGATTGATTAAACGCTCCTGGAATAGGTTGATAGTTTTCATCACAATCTACCCAAAGATAATTTACGCCGTTTAAATTTGCTGTCATGGTAAGCCCTGATAGCGTAGCAGTCGCATCCAATGAATTAATCGTTGCATTTTGAGTCTGTGTGATCATATTTCCATTATCGTCAACAAATTCCCAGGTGATGACTGTTAAGCCAGGAGTAGTGATTGGAAATGAGGTTGTAGTTGTGCCTAAAATAGTACCTAAACAGTTATCCGTTGCGGTTGGTATTGTTGGTGTTTCAATGATATTGCAATTTGACAAGTCATCTAATAGCGCTTGGTCTAAAACAGGATCAGTAGTGTCCGAAATAATGACGTTTTGAACTTGCGTACTCGTATTACCATGACCATCATCATAAGTCCAAATTATTGTAGTTGTACCCTGCAAAGTAATCGGTAAAACTGCATCATTGGTTATTGTAATTGTTGCATTAGCACAGTTATCGGTTGCTGTTGGTGGGGTCAGATTGGTAATTTCACACTCATCCGTTAAGTCAGGTAAGCTTGCTAAAGTCGCTATTGGCGCCACAGTATCATTAATCACTATATTTTGAACTTGAGTGCTTATATTGCCATGACCATCATCATAAGTCCAAGTGACAACCGTAGTGCCTTGTGTGGTCACTGGTAAAGTAACGTCATTACTTACTACAACTATTGAATAAATGCAGTTATCAGTTGCTGTTGGTGGGTTTAAACTGGTGATTTCACAGTTATCTATCAAATCAGGTAAATTGACTAGTGTTGGAACTGGTGCAGACATATCCGTAATAATCACATTCTGAACTTGCGTACTTGTATTACCATGCCCATCATTATAGGTCCATGTAACTAGTGTAGTACCTTGGTTAGTAATTGGTAAAATGGCATCATGGGTTACTGTAATTGTAGCCGTGGCACAATTATCTGATGCTGTTGGAGGAACCAAAGCGGTCACTTCACACTCAGCAGTAACATCTGGTAATGTCACTAAATCTCCGACAGGAGCCGACACATCATTAATCACTACATTTTGCTGTTGAGTGCTCGTATTACCTCGCCCATCATCATAAGTCCAGGTTACTACAGTTGTGCCTTGTGAAGTAATTGGTAAAATGGCGTCATGTGTAATCGTTATCGTTGCTGTGGCACAATTGTCGGATACAACTGGAGGCGCTAAACTGGCTACCTCACATTCGGAAGTCACATCAGGCAAAGTCGCTAAGCTTCCAAGTGGCGCTGTGACATCATTAATCACTACATTTTGCTGTTGAGTGCTCGTATTACCTCGCCCATCATCATAGGTCCAAGTGACTACAGTTGTGCCTTGTGAAGTAATTGGTAAGACTGCATCATGCGATATGGTAACTGTAGCATTGCTGCAATTATCAGTGGCAGATGGCATTGGTAAAGTAATAACCTCGCATTCTACTGTAATATCCGGCAACACTGAAAGGTCTGGTGTTGGTGCTGCATTATCTGTAATCACAATGTCTTGATCAAAAGAATTGACATTACCAAGTCCATCATCATAGTTCCAGGTCACAGTAGTTGTGCCTACCTGAGTCACTGGAAATATTGTAGTTGTTGTTGGTATAATTGCTCCAAGGCAATTATCTATGCCACTTACAGGCGTTGGAAGAGTCACCGAACAAGAATCGTTCACTGTTAAATTGACATGATTCAGCTCAACTGCCTGGTAAATTCCAGTACCTGAACTAACCGCATAGGATATAGTGTTAATACCATTATTAGCAGTAATAAAGGAAGCTTGCGTATCAAAACCACCATTAGCAACACCTAAACTCGTTTGGTTTGAAGTTGGCTGAGGCATATTATTAGCAGTATGAAAGAAATAATCAACAATGATATTACCAGTAGTCGATAAAATATCAACGCTAGGTGTCAAGCTTCCAATAGAGTCTGCCATAGCCCCAATTGGATTGATTTGATCAATATTTTCAAAAGAACCAGCTATGATGTGAAAAGGATGGCTAGAACTTGTAGACGCATTAATAGTACTGGTAATATCCGCGCCATCTCCAAGTGCAAAATAAAATATTTGATTGGTCGCATTTCCTGATACAACTTCATTTATGAGTAAACCTGTCTGACCATTATAAGTCACATTTGGCATAGTATTGTCATTTGACTTTCCTATACAAACCACAAGTAATCTGTCGTTTCCAGCAGGCACAAGAAAGTTTGAAAGATTAATATTATTTGTCAATTGTGCATGACCTACTCCATTATTATCGTAGTCAATAAGAGAAACAGTTGGTGAAGTCACATCATCAATAATCACATTCTGAGCCTGAGTACTTATATTTCCTCTGCCATCATCAAAAGTCCAAGTGACGACTGTTGTACCTTGTGTTGCAATTGGTAAAATGGCATCATGACTGACCGTATAACTGCAATTATCAGTTGCTGTTGGCGGTATTAAATTGGTGACTTCACATTCAGCTAAAATATCTGTTAAGCTTGTTGAATCTGGAACTGGGGCAATTGAATCTGTAATGCTGATCAATTGATCAAAAGTTGACACATTACCGCTGCCATCATCATAGGTCCAAGTGATAATGGTGTCCCCACCAGTAGTAATCGGGAAACTTGTATTAGATACTGGTGAAATTGAGCCCGCACAATTATCCATTGCGTTTGGCGGAGCAATTGGCGTCACACTACATATACTCGTTAAGCTTTTTAAAGGCGCATGATTTAGTTCTATGGCTTGGTATAATCCAACATTAGTGCCAGTAGCAGAATAAGACAATGTATTTAAACCGCCATATGCTGCAACATAAGAGCCTTCTGATTCTGTTCTTACACTTGGCCCGCCTTCATCTTGATGAGCAATTAAACTTTGTCCAGATGTTCCATTAAGATTCGTATTCCCAGGGAAGAAGAAATAGTCTACAAATAAGTTCCCCGTTGAACCGGTAATTTCAACTGATGGATCGTTTGCAGCTAAAGAGGCCATATTTCCAATGGGGTTATCTTGATCAATGCCTTCAAATGAGGACGCCATGATATGAATATGTTCACTACTTGATATTGAAGCTGAAATGGTACCATTGATTGCTGGACCTGTGCCTAATGTCGCATAATACATATGTGTTGATATGGTATTATCAATTACAGCGCTTGCTAGTGTTAACGTTATCGTGTCAAAAGTAACTGTTGGTGCTAACACATCCTCTTCTCCAACAAAAATCACTACAATTCGATCATCTCCTGCTGGTACCGTAAATGAATTGATAGCAGTAGTGCCATCATTATCTGATTCTGAATCGCCATTATTATCATAATCCCAGAGTTCTAATTGAGGGCCTAAATTATCTCTAATCACCAACTGATCTTGCGTAGAAATATTGGTTGGATACCCTGTACCATCATCAAAAGTCCAGGTTATTACAGTAGTATCTCCTGTAGTAATTGGAAAGGCAACATTGCTCACACCGTAAATGATATTATTACAAGTATCTGTTGCCGTTGGCGGCGTTAAGCTATTTAGTGTACAGTCAAAAATCACATCTGGCAAACTGGCTGAATCTGGTTTTGGAGCACCGAAAACCGAGGTGATACTTAAATGCAATGTATCAGATTGCAAGCAGCCACTGGAATTTATACTTTCATAGATATAAGTGCCAGGATTATAATACGTTTGACCATCACCTGCTGTCCAATCATAACCATTGCAAACGGATGTAGTGGTTAAAGCACTAAAGGTTGAATGACAAGTAGGGTAAACAAAATTGGTATAAGTATCTGAACCAGTTGTAATAGTATTGAAACCAGTAGTTGAATAGATGGCTGTATCTATTGCACCTGAACCTGCTGAATCAATAGCATTGGATCCAAATGTCCAGGCTGTTGAAACACCATTTTGAAAAGTGACATTTTGATTCGTACAAGTTCCACCATCAACAGTAATGACTGCTTGATTAACTAAATCGAAATTAGAAATTTCAGTCTGTAATGATTGACCTCCGGCCACAATTACAATTTTACTGCTAACTCCTGCATAAGATAGACCGCCGTCGCCACCGTCACCACCGTCACCACCTCTGGCACCATAGCCTCCAGATCCTTCTGTATAAGCACATCCTGGAGAAGGACCTTCCCTTCCTGGTCTATAGGCACCACCAGGTCCGCCATCACCTCCAATTCCACGCCATCCCCTATTTCCAGCTGATCCTTTTTTAAAAAAACAATCAATTACTTTGCCATTGAAACCATTATTGTAGGCGTAGACACAAAATGAACCGCCACCGCCAAATGCCCCAGTACCACCTGTACCGCCACCGCCACCGCCGCCACCGCCGGAACCACCGCAACCACTTCCTTTGATAAATGTCAATTGGTAACCACCACCGCCACCACCACCACCACCGCCAGCGCCGCCATTTCCCATTTCACCAGTCCCGCCCTGTCCGCCAGGTTGAAACAAATTAGAAAATGAATATAAAGTCCCCCAATTTCCGTCTACTCCATTTGCTCCACTACAACCTAAACGGCCATTACCACCATGTTGATTTCCACTTGATACAGGGCCAGTTGCGCCTGCCCCATGTGTATTACCAATACAACTACCTATAGAAAAAAAGTCAATACCAGGGTCACCATCACTTCCTCCAGAATTACCATAACCACCGGCGCCACCATCACCTCCATTTTTACCATTTCCGCCTCCAGTACCTCCGGCGCCACCAGATCTCCCGCTATTTTGATCACAATGTCCCCTACCACCATAGGATCCTTGTTGACCTGAAGCGCCCTTCACTCCATGCTCGCCACTTCTACCAACAACCCCATTGCCAGGCAATAATTGCGTTCTCACTATGGCATAATTTGAACATGTATTTAAATACAATGCATAATTTGAAGTCCCATAAGTGCTTGAACTGGCTACAGGTGTTTCAGTTATGACAGTAATGTCATGTAATTCAAATCCTGTTTTATTATCTGCTCTAATTGCTATAAGATGGTATTGGTTTGTAGAACCTATAAAGTTTAACGCTAATCGATTAATCGTTGTTGCACCTGCTAAACTGGTCTTCTTCCAGTTATCTGAAGCATCAAAACCACCTTCAATAATTAAACTATCCACTAAAATCTCTAGCGTATTACTAATGTCATATTTCCCGGTTGACAGCCGGATAATTTGATTAGCATTAGCAGTTGTAAATGCTGTGGTAATTGAAGTTGGATCACTGCTAGTCGTTCCTAGCCCTGTACCATTTGGTGTGACATAAATGACGCCACATTGAGAAAATGAAGTGTTCATAAAACTGAATACCGTAATAAATATTAGGATATTACGATAAATTACCAATGTTAAAATAGCGCTAATTTTTTTCATAATAGAAACAATTAATTTCAAATTAAAAGGCTAGAATTTATATTGAATTCTTAGGGCCTTTTTTTCTATTACAAAGCTGTGGGAGAAAGTAATGAAATACAATAGGGGTTTCCCCTCATTTTTACCGGAAAAGACGCATTTATGGGAGTTATATAAAGGCTTGTTGATGTTTCATTACCCATTTTAACAATGAGTTTTTTTCAGGTTGGAGCTCTAATTTTCGGGCAATATTGGCCCTGTGATTTTCAATTGTTTTTGCACTAACAAATAGCATATCAGCAATTTCAGGAGACGTTTTATTTTTGGCAATTAGTCTCAAAATATTAATCTCCGATTTTGTAAAAATGGACATGTCTAAGCCTTCATTGGCTTCTAACAAACCTTCTAGAACCGGGCTAATGAATGTCCCACCATTATTGACCGTGCTAATACAGGCTTTAGTTTCTGCCAAAGAAAATTCTTTCAGCAAATACCCCGCAATTCCCAGTTTAATGACCTCATCAAATAGCGTTTTTTCTTTATGAAGGGTTAAAAATATAATTTTTGTAGGGAGATTTTTTTTGATAATTTCCTTGGCCACTTCTATTCCAGAATGATAAGGCATTTCTATATCCAGTATCACAATTTGCGGAACGTGCTTCAGAATTTTTTCAAGGGCCATTCGCCCATCATTAGCTTCATAGATTTGGTCAATAAAGTCTAATTCTTGCACCATAGTTTTCAATCCGGCTAAAGACAATGGATGGTCATCTGCAATTAGAATATCTATTTTAGCCAAACTCATGTTTTTATAAATATATTAATTTCTGTCCCCTTATTCATCCCTGTTTTGAACTTCACAGAACCATTCATAATTTTAACACGCTCTTCAAGAGATTTTAGCCCCAGACTATTTATTGTAGTTGATCCTTTTTCAAAAATAAAACCAACACCATTATCCTTGATCTCAACATATATATTTTGGTCTCGTTTTTCTACCACAAATCTGGCCGATTTGGCCTTTGAATGTTTAAATATATTATTAATGCATTCCTGAAAAATACGATAGAGGTTAATTTCATTGTCCTTGCTCAACAGGCCATCAATATTTTCAATCTCTTCTGAAAAGAAGATATCAGCTCCAGATGCGCTAATTTCTTCAATTAAGCCTTCCAATGCTTTAGTAATTCCAAAACGTTCTAATTGAAAAGGGTGAAGATTCCGAGAAATACTCCTCACTTCATCAATTGTATTATTGACCAAACTTGGCAAATCATCATTTTTTTCTTGAATAACCGCATTACTAATTAGTACTAATTTTTGTCCAATACCATCATGCAGTTCTTTTGAGATTCTTTTGCGCTCTACTTCTTGACCTTGTAAAATATGCCGTGTAAATAATTCTTGTTCATATTGTTTCTTTTTGAGTCTTTGTCTAAATCTGAACATGATATAAATAAAAACCCCAGCAATAACTAGGACAATTAAAAAGTAAAACCAAGTAGTTTCCCAAAACGGTGGTAAAATAGAAAACGAGTAAACGACTGGTATTTTTTCCCAATACCCAGAGCCGTTGGTGGCTATGAATTCGAATTGATAATCGTTAGGTGGTAAATAAGAATAAACCACTCTATGATCATATACCGGGTCCGACCATTCTTCTTCTAATCCTTTAAGTCTATATTTGAACTTAATATTTTCTGGATGCGTCAGAGATATTGCAGACATTTCAAATATAAAATGGTTTTTATCATAAGGCAATTCCAACCGACCATTTGAACGATACAAGCTATCATTAAATGGCTCTGAGAATAATTTGACATTGGCTATTTTTAATGTTGGTAAAGTTTGATTGACTTCAGAATATGATGGATCATACTTCATCAAACCATTGGACGTAGCCATCCAAATGGCTTTACTTTTATCCATGATCAAAGCATTTGGACTTGACTTACCATTGATAAACCCTTTAGATTGATCAATCGTTGAAATGACTATAGAATCTTTTTCCAGCAGCAAATCTAATTTAACTTGACTTAAAGCATTATCTGAGGCAATCCATAAATTATTATTTTCAACCATAAAGGCTGTAAACCCTTTTATATTTCCAAAACGTTTTCTTGGAAAACGTTGAACCTCATAATCACCATTGACATATTTAAGGTAGGCCATTTCATTCGGATTCCCCAAAATAAATGTGCTGTCTGACAACTTTATTGAGGCATAAACCAAATTAAACTCGCTCGCAGGAATAATCCCCTTGCTCAGTTTGCCATTTTTTAAATTGACAGCATACTGCGCTAAGCCGAGTAGATACATATTATCATGGGTTTCCGCTGTCTTGACATTAAAATGTTTATTGCTAAGAATAACCTCATGATCAATCACAATTTTTCTGTATCCTCCTGCAAAAATATGGTCTTCTGTATTGATGGTTATAAATGATTCATCATCATGGTAAATTTTGAGGTCAGGATTAGAGGCTATACCATACCCCGTTTTGGTAGCCATCCACAAATTATTTTCCTCATCAACATCTAAATCATTGATGCTAAGATTAGTGTGCTTTTGTTCAACAATAGAGTCATTTGCAAAATAAATTAAACCTTTTTCTCCCCCACAAATAATCTGATTATTCATTTCTACCACGTCTGAAATGTAATTAGTAGGCAGTCCATGTTCAACATTAAAATATTTAAAAGAAAAATCTCTAAATTTTACTAAACCGCCCTGATCTGTGGTTACCCATTTATTATTCTCTTGATCGATCAATAATTCATAGCAGTAGTTGTCTATTAAACCATTCTTACTACTCACAAATGTAAAATCAGAGGCCTTATCCCATCTTACAAAACCACCACCGTATAGTGCCATCCATAAATTGCCATTACGATCTTCATCTATGCTCCAAACTCTATTTTTATTGCCATCACCAGGCAATTCATATTTCTTTATCACATCATTTTTAATGGAAAATAAACCACCATAATGACCCACCCAAATTGTATTTTCATGATCCTTAAAAATAGAATAGCAAGTATTGTTAATGCCATGCGATTCACTATTTATAAATTCCACTGAAAATGGGTACAAGGTCAACTTGGCAATCCCACCTTCAATGAGTGGAATAAGTAAATGATTATCATCAATTTGTTCCACACCATTTGGACGATAGAACTTACCGCGACTATAGTCAGTGTCTATTTTTTCGAATCGATCATTTTTGTACTTAATAATACTTTCTGTACCAAATAACCAAATTGTGCCCGTTGAATCTTCAAAGGCGGCCGTCATGACTTCTTTAACTTTTAAAATTGAATCTTTAGGAGTGAATACTTTCCCGCCATCAATTATACTTAGGCCATTTTTACGCCACGATCCCACCCAAATTCTGCCTTTTGAATCTTCAAATACGTTTCGAATTTGATTGGAACACAAACCATCATCCTTTGTATATGATTGGAATGATCGGCCGTCAAAATTCATGACTCCATAAAAAGAGGTTATCCAAAGCGATTGATCTCGAGCTTGAATAATATCGTGTAGTTCATTATGTGATAAGCCTTCCTTAAGGCCGTAATTTTTAAAGTAATAGCTTTGAGAAAAACCATTAATAGCCATCAAGACAGAAAAAATGAGACCAAGACATTTATTCATGAACTGCTAAAGTAACATTTTTATTTTGGTCAGAATACAGGATTAAAATCGCAAACTTAAAGGAAGTTTAAAGTTAAAAAAGTTGTAAGGTAATATTAGAAGTTGCATACGCAGAATAAAAAACAAAGCATAACAAAAGCAAAATTTCATAAGTATTCGAATACTACTTATAAAAATTCATCTCATCCAAATACTTGAAAACAGGCTCCGATACTAAATACCTGATATCTTTACCTTCCTTTATGGATTTTCGAATGTGGCTAGATGATATTTTCATTAACGGAGCATCCACCAATTGAATATGTGGGTGGTTTTGCAATTTATTTTTTTCAGCTTTATCTTTTGTTTCTAGCTCTTGAATGGTATAGACTCTTGGATAAATAAAAATGGGATACTTTTCTAGAATAATCTCATAGTTTTTCCATTTATGAAACGATCTTAAATTATCTTCCCCCATAATTAATGCAAACTGATGGTTTGGATATTGTTCTTTTAAGTATGCTAATGTATCAACAGTATAGGATGGTTTAGGTAATTTAAATTCGATATTAGAAGCCCTTAACTTTGGATTATCATCAATCGCCTCTTTAACCATAGCCAATCGGTGAGTTTCATCCAGCAAAGATGACTTAGCTTTATGAGGGTTGTGAGGTGACACCACAAACCATACCTCATCCATTTCAGTATCATTAACAAAATGATTGGCTAATATCAAATGTCCCACATGAATGGGGTTAAATGAGCCGAAAAATAAGCCAACCGTTTTTTCTGACCCCTCTGGATTGTTGAAAAAATTAATAATATTACTTACTATTTCACTCATTACTTATGAATTCCTCCACCACCGTCTTAATTTCATTACACGCTTTTTCCAAATCATCATTTAGCAAAACATGGTCGAATTCATCAGCATAGCTTAACTCCTCATTAGCTTTATCCAACCTCATCTTTATTTGTTCTTCAGTTTCAGTTTGTCTATAATTAAGTCTTTGTTCTAAGGCAAATAAAGATGGGGGCTTAACAAAAATAGATTTAGCGCGTTCACCAAAAATGGCTTTCAAATTCATTCCTCCAATAACATCAACATCAAAAACCACAGTTTTTCCATTTTTCCATGCCTTTAAAACTTCTGATTTTAGAGTCCCATAAAAATTATTGGTATACACTTCCTCCCACTCAACAAATTCTTCATTTGCAATTCTCAGCTTAAATTCTTCAACTGAAAAAAAATAATAATCAACCCCATTTTTTTCTTGACCTCTTGGTTTCCGACTAGTGGCTGATATTGAAAAAGTAAGCAATTCTATTTGGTGCATCAGATACTTTACAATTGTAGTTTTACCAGCTCCACTTGGTGCAGAAAAAATAATGCACGTCCCCATTAAATCGCCCCAAAATGATTGTTCTATGTTGTTTTCAGAGGCTAGCATTATAACGTATTTAAAATCTGCTCCTTAATTTTTTCTAACTCATCTTTCATTTCAACCACTAACTTTTGCATATCGGCATCATATGATTTTGAGCCAAGTGTATTAATTTCCCGACCTATTTCCTGAACAATAAAACCTAACTTCTTACCTTGCGATTTTTGTTGATTTAAAACCTCTCTAAAATAGTTTAAGTGTCCTGAAAGACGTAATTTTTCTTCTGCGATATCGATTTTTTCAATATAATATATGAGCTCTTGTTCAAAACGATTTTTATCAACTTTAGCAAGACCAATAAACTCCTCTAAGTTATTTTCAATCCTTTCTTTAATTCCATCTATCCTGGATGACTCATAATTTGGTATCTGTAAGAATGCTTTCTCAATATTATCAATCCTCAAGTCAAATTCATTCAAGAGTTGCTGTCCTTCCTGGTTTCTAAAATCAATCAAATGTTCGATTGCCTTATCAGCTGTTGACATTATAGCTTCCCATTCACCATCATCTAAAATCTCATCTCCAGTAGTAAATACATCTGGCATTTTAGTAATAATTTGAAGCAAATCAGTTTCAGGTAAATTTAAGTTTTGTTGAATAGTTAAGAGTTGGTCATAATAATTTTGAACGACCTGTTGGTTGAACTGATTGGAAACCTCCTCTCCGGCCGACTCAACTTGTATGATACATTCAACTTTTCCTCTACCCAATTGATCTCCCATTCTCTTCCTCAATTCTATTTCTCTTGCTTTATAGGCATTTGGCATTTTAATAAACAAATCAAAATTTTTGGAATTCAATGATTTGATTTCAATTGAAATATTCTTTCCCCTATAAGTTTGGACAGCTTTTCCAAAACCTGTCATGGATTGTAGCATGGCTTTTTTTTGCGAAGATAGTGAGAATTACCTTATATTTAGTCTTGATTAAACCCACATGATGACTAAATACTTTAAGTTTTTCTATCTATCCTTATTAAGCTGTTCTATCTGCTCTTCATTGGTTTATAGTCAAGGAAATCCTTGTCAACAAATTTCTTCTTACAAAATAGTTGTTCTAGGGTCTTCGACAGCAGCTGGAACAGGACCATCAGTATCTGATAGTACCTGGGTTAATCGTTACAGGACATATTTAGAATCTATTAACCCAAATAATGAAGTCATTAATTTAGCAGTGGGGGGCTATAATACCTACCGAATTATGCCAACAGGGTTTGTACCTCCATCTAGCAGACCAAGTCCTGACATTAATAAGAATATTACTGCTGCCCTAGCTGCATCACCAGATGCTATTATTGTTAATATGCCGTCAAATGACGTGGCAGGTGGTTTTTCTTATGCTGAACAGATGTTTAATATTGATACCATTGTACAAATTGCAAACGCCAATAGCGTTCCGATATGGATCTGTACCACTCAGCCTCGAAATTTTAGTAACCCCAACTCACTTCAATTACAATCCGACTTAAAAGATTCTATTTCTTCAATATATGGTCCTTTTAGTATAGACTTTTGGTCAACCATTGCAAATGTTAATTATACCATTAATGGAGCTTATAATTCTGGAGATGGTGTTCATTTAAATGATGCCGGACATGCTATTTTAGCCCAGAGGGTCATTGATGTTGACATTCTTTCTACTATTTATAGTCCTCCCTCTCAAGTAGATTATGGTTTACAATCATTACTCATAGATTTAAATTCTGAATGCGGAGACTCCAATACTGTTTCTAATATCGTGATAGCAAATTACGGCAATGTAGATACCTTAAGTTCGAAATTGTATTTAATAATTGAAAATACGATCACCAATCAAAGTATCGTCGATTCTATTTCTTTTCAGTCAATTGCTAGTTGTGAAACAGATACGTTTTTATTTAGTTTGAATACATATGAGATGGGTGAATACCTCATCACTAGCTATATTGTTGCAAATAATGATACTAATTTAAATAATGATACTGTTTATACTATTATCAATACCCTTGGTCATCCTCAAAAAACCTTGCTCGTTGATACATTATGTGAACCGGGTAACGGACAGCTGACCGCCAATATTTCGCAATCTGATGCCTTGTTTTGGTATGAAAACGTTTACGATACTATCCCTATTTATAATGGTGCGAATTTCATAATTCCACATATTGATTCTACTACTACATGGTATATAGAAACAGTTAGAGGAGACCTATTCTACCGCTCAAATCTAGAAACAACAACTCATTCTAATATTAACTGGAATGGAGCCATGTTTAATGTGATTCCACAAGAAGATATCGTATTAGATAGTATTGGGTTAAAAGTGCATACAACTGGCGCACAAAGTATTGATGTATATTATAAACAGGGTTCATACCTTGGTTCTGAAAATAATGCCAATGATTGGACCTTAATGACAACCGTTTCAATACTTATTACAGATAGTCTTAGCTTATCTTATTATCCCCTGCCTGCATTTTCTTTATCAGCGAATGATACCATTGGTATTTATGTTCAAATGTCCAACCCACAAGCCAGACTATCATATCAATCAGTTCCTAACCCTATCGTTAGGTCTAATTCGGAATTGACCATTATTACAGGAACAGGCATTAGTCATAATTTTGTAGGTAATTATTTTCCAAGAGACCTAAATTGTGATATTAAATATCATTTTGGGAATCGACCTGAAGGGGCCTGCAGTACAGGTAAAATACCTGCTACAATTTACGTTTCTGATTTCGAATTTACCATTGGCAACGATACCATTATTGACTTGGATGACTCGCTTTTGTTAGCAGTACCTGACGGTCTATTCAACTGGTTCTGGGATTCAGGTAGTACTGACTCCCTGATTACGCTCAGGGGGTCCGACCTGGGATCTGGAATACACTATATTACTTTAAGTGGCTACGATAGTCTGGGCTGTTTAAAAACAGATGAACGGATTCTAGGAGTGGCACAGTTAGTTGGTCTTGAAACCTACCTTAATAAATCTCGATATATATTTCCAAACCCTAGTCAGGATTACGTTTTTTCAAATTTCGAAGGCGTTTATACAGTTGACATTTTTGACCAGGAAGGTCGGAAAATCAAGACTAACCTTCAATTCCCAATTGATGTCCGTACCATTCCCTCTGGAATGTATCACTTAATCGTAACGGATGTACATCAAGCTACCTATCGTTTTCAGATGGTTAAACGCTAGTATTTGTCAAGCCTATTTTTTTAGGTCTCAACATTTAACAGTCGGAAAATGACATTTTGTCGCTCGCTTTCATGCAAAACTGCCATTTTGTCGTTATTTTTCATGTGTTTATGCCTTTTTTGCTGTTTTTTTTGAATGGTACTGAATTTGAAGAAGGAGATATTGTAAAAACACAATAAAATTTAAAAACATGACACTTACAAAAAAAAGAAACCCGTTTTTTCCATCAGTATGGAATGATTTATTCGAAAGTAACTATTTAATGCCACAATCAGCCAATCAGAGAGGCGTCACAGTTCCAGCTGTCAATATTAAGGAAAATGACAATAACTACGTGGTTGAGATGGCCTCACCAGGAATGAAAAAAGAAGATTTTAAGATTAATTTAGAAGAAGACGTTTTGAGTATTTCAGCTGAATTAAAAGCAAAATCGGAAGATAAAAACGAAAAGTTTACAAGACGAGAATTTAGTTTTTCATCTTTTAAGCGAGATTTTACCTTGCCTGAAACAGCAGATACTGAAAGTATTACAGCCAATTATTTTGATGGTATTTTAAGCATTACGATTGCTAAAAAAGAAGAAGCAAAACCAAAACCACCAAAGTTGATAGAGATCAAATAATCATCAAATTTTTTTTCATAAGTAGGTAGATAAAAGACCCAGACCATTGATAGTGTCTGGGTTTTTTATTGATGCATTAAAATATTTTTAAGATCCAATAAAAAGTTAATGTCTTCTTCTATTTTGTTCCCGATCACCACTAAATCTGCACCTGCTTCAAATGCTGATTCAACACCTTCAATTGTTTTTATGCCACCTCCAATTATTAAAGGCAGGTTGACTCTCGCTTTTACAGCTTCAATCATTTCAGGTGAAATGGCCTTTTTTGCACCACTCCCGGCATCCATAAATATCGTTTTCAACCCTAATAATTCTCCAGCAATTGCTGTTTTTACAGCAATACTAATCTGATCGTTAGGAATTGGAGTTGTTTGACTGACGTAGGCAACAGACGAGTTTTTTTCCCCATCTATTAAAATATAACCCGTAGGTATAGCTTCTAAGTCTATTTCCTTAATTAAATGAGCAGATTTGACCTGGTGCCCAATTAAATAGTCCGGGTTACGACCTGAGATAAGCGATAAAAACAAAATGGCATCTGCTTGACTACTAATTTGTGTCTGAGAGCCTGGAAAAATAATTAGCGGGATTTCAGTATTTGCTCTTAGGATTTGCAAACAAGTATTCAATTCTCCCTCAGTTACAGTACTCCCTCCAACAAAAATAAAATGTGGCTGCAGCATATTTACCTTTTGAATCAAAGGTAAAAGTGCTTCTTGGGTATTCATTTTTTCAGGGTCAATTAAAATGGCTAGTTTCTTTCCTGAACTTTGTAATTTTTGATAAATAGTAATCATGCGTTGGTAAAGATAATATTATACTCAAAACTTTTGAATATCATTTTTTAAGTCATAATGATACCTTTGCATAAATTCGAATTGAAGCTGCCATGTCGTTTAAAAAATTAAATCCTGAGTTACTAGCCGTGATGGCTGAAAAAGGTATTCAAATGCCAAATGACTTCCAGGCCAAAATTTTTCCGCTCATTAAGCAAGGGATTGATGTTTTTGGCATTGGGCCTAAAGGTTGTGGCAAAACGACTACCCTACTTTTGACGATACTTCATAAACTTCAATTCAAAGCTGAAGAAGATGCGCCAAGAGCCATCATATTGGTGAAAGACAAAGCAGAGGCATTGGCTCTTGAAGCCTCGTTTCAAACATATGTTCGATATAATTCAGATTTGAGAGTGTATGCAGCCTATGAAGAAAAATTAATCGATCACCAGAAAGATGAAATTTATTTTGGCGTTGATATTTTAATTTCGACAGTGAAACGATTCAGTAAATTGTATTTTTTGAATTCAATTAATGTGAACCTCTGTCGCATATTTTGTATTTATAATGCTGATTTTATTGTCAGAAGTGATTTCCATACTGATATTCTTCGTATTTCTGAAAGCTTAACCAAATGTCAGCATTTGGTCTTTGGAGCATCTTTTCATCCAAAATTGAAGGTTTTAAATGAACTAATGATGCCAAAAGCCAGGTTAGTGAAAGCCTAAATTAGTTGAGATAAGCCCAGGACATCATCATGCCATTGCCTAATGACTTGACCATAAATCGTGGTTCAACGTTTACCCCTTCTACTTTGATAGTTGCTTTGCTGTTTGAAGCGACTGATTCCAGATAGATATTATCCATGAAAAACACGTCATCCATATCCATCAGCTTGTAAACAGCTTCCTTAATGCACCAAGCTTTTGTTAAATCTTCCAGGCTTTCAAAAGTCTCATCTGGGTGCATAAATTTATGCCTCACCCGTTTGATTTTGTCTGAAATAGGTTCGATATCAATCCCCAATTCTTGTTCAGGTGAGTACGCAATAACAATACTTTGATGTGAGTGTGAAATGCTCAAATAACCTTTTTCGACTGTTGGCTTTCCCGTTTCACGATACACAATGTTATCAGGATGATTAAAGGCATCCCATAATATTCGTGTATAAAAAAACTCTAATTGCCTTTTAACTGATTTATATTCATTGAATTGCTCCTGCTCATGGCGGTTAAAGACAGACAGGTCAATATCTGAGCGATCTTCTGGCTCATAGTGCAACATTTTAATCGTAATGTCAGCCGATTGTTCAATATCTTCAATCCAATAGTTCACTAATCTGTTATTATCTTTGCGTTTCTTATTGAGGCGACCTATAAATTCTAGCCTTTCAATAAAGATTGACCCGTCTTCGATCAGCCAAAATTATGGTCATTTAAAAATCAATAATTCTTTTAATTAAAAGTTGTTTCGTACTTTTGCACCGTAATTATAAGAAATATTATCGCAATGAGTAATACACAAGAAAAATTAAAGTACAAAGTTAAGGATATTAGCTTAGCGGAGTGGGGTAGAAAAGAGATTAGATTAGCTGAAGCTGAAATGCCTGGTTTAATGTCGCTTAGAGAAGAATATGGTGCGTCTAAACCATTAGCAGGTGCAAGAATTGCCGGTTGTTTGCACATGACAATCCAAACGGCTGTGTTAATTGAAACATTAACTGCTTTAGGAGCGGAGGTAACCTGGTCATCTTGTAATATTTTTTCAACTCAAGATCAAGCAGCAGCAGCTATTGCAGCAACTGGGGTGCCAGTTTATGCTTGGAAAGGTATGAATGAAGAAGAGTTTGACTGGTGTATAGAGCAAACATTGTTTACTTTTGAAGGCGGTAAACCATTAAACATGATTTTAGATGATGGTGGCGACTTAACGAATATGGTTTTTGATCGTTTTCCTGAACTGACTAAAGATATTAAAGGGTTATCGGAAGAAACAACTACTGGTGTTCATAGATTGTATGAGCGTGTTAAAAACGGAACATTGGTAATGCCTGCTATTAATGTTAACGATTCTGTAACGAAGTCTAAGTTTGATAATAAATACGGATGTAAAGAATCATTAGTAGACGCGATTAGAAGAGCAACTGATACAATGATGGCTGGTAAAGTAGCTGTTGTTGCTGGTTATGGTGATGTTGGTAAGGGGTCAGCTGCGTCATTAAGAGGAGCTGGTGCCAGAGTGATTGTAACTGAAATTGATCCAATTTGTGCGTTACAAGCAGCCATGGACGGTTTTGCCGTTAAGACGTTGGAAAATGCTTTAGCTGAAGCTGACATTGTTGTAACGACTACAGGAAATAAAGATATCGTTGTTGGACGTCATTTCGAGGCTATGAAAGACAAAGCCATTGTTTGTAATATTGGTCACTTTGATAATGAAATTGATGTAGCTTGGTTAAATGATAACCATGGAGATTCTAAAGTAGAAGTTAAACCTCAGGTAGATTTATACAATGTTAATGGAAATGACATTATTTTATTGGCTGAAGGACGTTTAGTGAACTTAGGTTGTGCAACTGGTCACCCTTCATTCGTGATGTCTAATTCATTCACTAACCAGACATTAGCTCAAATTGAATTATGGAACCATTCTGATAAGTATGAGAATGATGTATACATGCTACCTAAACACTTAGATGAAAAAGTCGCTAAATTGCACTTAGCTAAAATTGGTGCTGAGTTGACCGAGTTAACACAGGATCAAGCTGAATATATTGGTGTAACTGTTGAAGGACCATATAAGCCTGAACACTATAGATACTAGGATTTTTTTCCTTCGACTTTGCACAGAATACGTTACGTTCTGGTGAGGTTAGAAATAATTTCCAGACTATCAGAAACCCTCATTGCTTTGCATTGAGGGTTTTTTCTTTATTGGAGCATTCGCAACGTTATTATAATTTGGGTGAAGGGGTAATCAAACGTAAATAAGCTACACATTTATAATAAGTTAAACTGAAACAACTATGTTACATTAATGTTGCGTATTTGTTAAATTCAATTAAAAAAATTAGGCATTAGCTACCTATTTACCTAGCTTTGTCACGCTAAGTTTCTTTTGGACTTATTGAACAAGTTGTTGAGGATGAATGGTTGTTTGAAGCTGAATATTGCTATACTTTTCCTGTTTTTGTTGTCGTCTTTTCCTGTTTCTAGTCAACAAATTAAGACTGTCCAAGATATTGGAGGTTGGACTGGTATTGGATTGGATTATCGTTTTAAAAAACCATACACTGTTTCGCTATCACAAGAATTACGATTTTTTGAAAGTTTTTCAAAATTAGAACAGTCCATTACTGAGGTAGGTCTTGAATATGCTATTGATAAGCGCTTTAAAATTGGTTCACAATTAAGGTATGCTTATGCCAGGCGTAGCGACCATACCTTTTCGAATGATGTAAGATACAGTTTTGATTTTAAGTATAAATTAAAACTGCCGAAGCACTTTGCTTTAAAATACCGTGCGCGGTATCAAACCCTCTACAAAAACCAATTCGGGTTTACCCCAGAAGGGACACGTTCAAATTTTAGAAATAAATTGACCTTTGGGTATTCATTTAATGCCCACTTTATTTATTTCAGTGGAGAAATTAACCGAAGTATTGGAAATTTTCAGGCCCCATTCTTTAATAAGATGCGGTTAAACTTAGGGGATAAAATGAATTTGTCAAGTGGGAAATTGAGCTATTCATTGTCTTACGAAAGAGAACTTAGTACAAACTATCCGCTTCAATTTTTCTTCTGCCGACTGTATTACACCTTCCAAATTCAAAAAAAATGAGCCGAGTTTACCTGCTTTTTTTATTCTCTTTTATTGTTATGGGTTGTACCAAGCAGGTTGTTATTTATAACGCCGAGGTGAATGACAATTTTGAATTGCCACTTATCTTAAACTTCAATGGAAGGAGCTGCGCCTACGATCACAAAACTAAAACATTAAAATATGCGATTCATCCCGACTCGCTCAATCAGTATAGCCCCTTTGTGGAGTTTCAAGACTATGCTGCGATAAAATTAGACCAAGAAACGCTGTCAAATTATACCGTGAATTCTCTGGGCGATATTGAATTATACAAACCTTATGCCGTCGAAATTACGGTTAAGGGTGATCGGGAATCTTTTAACTTAATTTTCACCGATATGCCCATTGTTCAAGTCATTACAAAAGGAGCAATCGTTAATACGCCAAAAATTTCGGGACGAATGCTAGTCAATGCACCAATTGAAAAAGTATCATTGACCGAATCGTGGATTGGGGTTGAAACTAGAGGGTCGTCTTCTCTTAATAAAGAGAAGAAGTCATATGGCGTTGCGCTTTATCAAGATAAGAACCTGAAAAATGCCATCTCTAAGCCCTTTTTTGGCATGAAAAGTAATCATAAATGGATTTTAGATGCTATGTATATTGACCTTTCTCGTGTCAGGAATAAAAGCGCTTTTGACGTATGGAAAAGTATAGATGCAAAATATATTGGCATTGGATCTAAGTATGTGGAGGTATTCGTCAATTCATCATCAATGGGTTTGTTTGCCTTTAATGAAAACTATACGCCAGAATATCTAAATCTGACGGGTGAATCTGTTTTATACGAAGGCATTGATAACTCAGAGGAAACCTTCTTTAATCGATTTTCGGACGATAAACCTAACAGTGCCATTTGGGAAGAATGGGAACAAAAATATCCAGACCCTGAAGAAGAGCTCCTTTGGGATGATTTTCAAAAACTATGTCAATTGATTGCCGAAGGCAGTGATGAAGATTTCATCCATACAATCAACCAGCATGTTAAGATGGACCTTTTAATTGACTACTATTTATTCGTTAACCTTTGCCAGGGGTACGACAATGTTGGTAAAAACTGTTTTTTTCTGAAACGAAACTTGAATGATAAATTCGAAATTATACCCTGGGATTTGGACGCTACATGGGGCAGAGATGCTAAGTCTAACCTCACGGAACATCACACCCAAGTTACCAACAACCTCTTTAAACGTTTAATCGAACTAAACCCAAACCACTATGTAGAACGCTTGACAAATAGGTGGTATGAATTGAGAGCTAGTGCCTTGTCAGAATCATACCTTTTGAATGTTTTCGATCAGAATTTTTCCATGATCAATGATTATCACATTATACCTTTTGAAAACCAAATTTGGCAACAAGGTCTAAACCTAGAAGTAGAAAAAGCCTATATTCAGCAGTGGATTCATGAGCATCTGATTTTTTTGGATGATTATTTTAATGGCCTTGGGTAAAACGCAATTTTAGTAAACCTTGCATCTTACCCTGACGTCATTATTCTGAAAACATTAACTTTGAGAACATAACCAATACTATATGAAATTCATCTTTTTGGCCTTCATTATAACACCTTTGCTTGCTATGAGTCAAACTACCAATATTACCCTTGGTGATTCCACCATACAGCTTATTAAAGATTTTAAAGCCCCTCAATCGGAGATATTGTTTTTAAACGTTCATGAAGATGAGCAAACCAGTATTGAAGTAACAAAAAGTTTTGGAGAGGGTCATGCGATTAATTTTGCCTATCTGCATCATCAGCTCACTCGTCGGGTATTTTACAATGCTGGAAAACACGAATTTTCAGTAGATCCTAACCGTATTTATACAAAAAAAGGACGTAGAAAAACAATTGAACCTTGGCATCCTTTTTCTTTTAAGGCAAATAACACTGCAGCTATTCTAGCCAATGCAATTTTAGATTTGATTAAGCCTTATAAAACCATTGTAACCATGCATAATAATACAGATACTGAATATTCTATAAAGAGCTATTTACAAGGTGGTGGTGAAGCTAAAAATACGGCTGAAATACACATTAGTAATAATTGGGATCCTGATGATTTTGTATATACCACCTCTGTGGACTTTTTTAATCATTTAAAAGAGGCAGATGTCAATGTTATTTTACAGGACAATGTCAATTTTGTTAATGATGGCTCGCTATCCGTTTATTGTGGTATGAATAACATTGACTACCTCAACATTGAAGCCCAAAAAGGGCATTTTGATGAACAATTAAAGTTAACCGAAATTGTTTATCACATGTTGATGGCGGATTAACCTGAATATCTGTTATCTTAAGGCAAAACGGAATGAAATGGAAAGAAGTGAACAAGTTAAGATTTGCCAACAATGTAAAAATCGAAAAATGGACCTTGGAAAAGGTTTATTATGCGGCTTAACGAACCAATTTGCTGACTTTGAAGAAACTTGCCCTGACTTTGTTGATGATCATTCGTCAAGTTTAATCCATGATTATCGTGAAATTCGATTTAATGACCGTTCTGATGATATCCCGCCTAGCATCAATAAATATTTAACACTGCTTATCCTTTTTTCAGTTGTTTTAGGCGTCATCACATTCTTGTTGGAATCGTATGAGCTCGAGCTAAGGTATAATTTCTATTTTATGTATTCATCCTTTTTTGTACGTGAAATAGCGGTTTGGTTATTTATTGGATATACGCTTAATAAAGTCAGAGCTGCTTTTTTTTCTGCATTGATTTACATTTCAGTGCATATTGTTTTTTCTTTTTTTCCTCTGATAAGTGAATATACATTTTGGCTAATCCCCATAAGTGCAGCGGTATATTTCTTTGCCAGTCAAACCATAAATAACAATCAACAAAATATTAAGTTTTTAATAGGTGCGATTATAATATTTAAAGGAATTTCTCCTTTAGAGCGTTCTCCTTTTCAGTTGATGCTTAAACTAGCTGGTCGGTCAGACGATCTTTTGTGGGATAATCAAAATTTATTGATTTTTACTGGGGATATTCTTTCATCCACAGTAGTAATGGCCATTGGTGGGATATTAGTTGTTTTGATCCATCAATGGGTCTCAAATAATTTTGATTTCAACATAAAAACACTGTCCTTAAGTCATGTTTTGACAAATCGAAAAATGGGTGTATTTGTTGGTGTCTTTTATTCTGCCATTTTATTATTGTCATACATGCTATTATTTGGTTTTATTTATATAGCAGAAGATATTGTCACCACAAATAGAAATCCTGAAGAGGCTTTAAGTTTTGCAAATTATATTGCCTTTTCAATCAACATATTAATGAGTATAGGTTTACTATTTTTTATCTGTATATACTACAGAAAAATTACCCTCGAATATTATTTGGGCTGCAACAAAAAACTATCATGGAATTACTTTTTTGCACATGTTCCAATCATAAACCTCTTTGTTTGGTGGGCTAATTTATCTAGTTTTAAACCATTAAAAACGTATCAAAAAGACCACATTGAAGGTATTCTTACTCAAAGTCATTTTGACTTGTTTTTGGTATTATTTTCTTTACTGGGAATAAAATATTTTATCGTCATAGCAAGCCCAAATGTGGTTCCAATGGATTTATTGTTTGGCTTAATTGATGTGAGCATCCTTTTGTTTTATACCTATAATAAATACGGCATGCACTTTATCATTACATTTGAGCTAATTGCTTTCGTTATCATTTTTTTTGTATCTGTTTACGAATCTCAAGTCAACTTTTCCGATAAATTAATTAGCTACTCTGTCTTTTTTGGTGTAGCAAGGATGATTATTATTTATCCTATTTTTCATGGACGAGAATTTACTGTTAGCCTTCCCAAAAGTCTTGAATCAGATTGGAAAAAGCCACTGGTTTAAATCAGATAATAGCTTCCCTATTTATTTTTTAATACCTAACTATTGATTTCAAGTCACTCAATAAAAAGATGTTATATTAGTGCAAAGTTTAATAAATGGATAGAAAAGATCAACTTAAAATTTGCCAGCAGTGTAAACACCGGAAAATGGACTTTAGTAGAGGGCTATTGTGCGGTTTAACCAACGAATTTGCTGATTTCGAAGATAGTTGTAGTTCTTTTAAGGAAGATTCTACAAGTACCTTAAAACATACATCCGACCAAGTTTATTTTGAGGAAGGTCAAGCTAAAACAAATACGGTATTCGGGAAATACCTTCTATTTTTTGTCCTTGGCATTATTGGTTTGAGTTTAATTTTTCCTGTAATAGTTGAAAAAATTACAGACAATATAACTGTAAACCGATATTATAGTTTTTTCGAGTTTTACACATTATCAATATTAGCTTGGCTATTTATTGGCTTAACGACCAAAAATTTAAAACCTTCAATAATAGCTAGTGCTGTTTATGCAATATCACTCGTTTTGGTTGATTATTTCACTTCCTCCTACTATACTTTTATTATTTTCAGCGAAATAATACCTATTGCAATTAGCTCTATCTGTTTTTCCTGGTTAGTTTTTTCTGACAAAAAAAACACGGTGAGATTTGTATTAGTGGCTATAGTCATTTACCTCAGTATGGAGCCAATACATGCACCACAGCTCAGGTTCTTTTCAAAAGAATATCGCTATCTCTTTAGGGGTATTATTGATTTTGAAGAATTGATATACTCTACAGCATCATTTCTATCATATTTTGTTAGATTTACGCTCCCTTTTATTTTATTATCGCTCTTGTATATTGAATTAACCAAACAGAAAGTTGTTAAATTTAGTATCAACAAAGTGTCTTTATTGAATACCTTCTCAAACAAAAATATGGCTCTTTTTGTCCTTGTCTTTTATACTAGTATTCTGTTACTAGCTTTTCTTCTAATGGAGTCTATTCTCAACTTACTGATGTTTACTAGTAGTTCTGCATTAGAGAATGGTTTTGACTATACTGCTGGAATGTATTTATCTCTAAAAAATATATCGAGCTTTTGTTTTTTAGTTTTTTTAAGTTGGTATTTTAGAAAAATAACTGTTGCTTATTATCTGGAGAGTAATAGACCTATTTTATGGAATTATTTTTTCGCCATGGCTCCTGTTATTAACATTTTCATTTGGACTTTTAATTTGTTAAATTTTAAACCTACAACTACTTATAATCGCCATTCAATTGCCACATTATTAAATACAAAAAGTGTTAGTTTAGCAGCATTAATTATTTTTTTCACATTGGCTAAGCTGTTCTTTCCATTGTTTAATTCAAGGTTTGATAGTTGGGATATTATTTTGCTCATAATAGATTTCATACTAATCCTGTTTTATTTAAGTAATAAATATGGCCTATACGTTTTGTTTGGACTTGAAACTCTGCTCGTCATATCATTAATCTTTTTTCAAAATTCAGGATACGATATTCCTCAAAATGTCATAAGTCTATCTATATTTTTTAGTATGATGCGTCTTATATTGGTTTATCCGGTGTTTCACGGAGAAGAGTTTAAAGTGGGTATACCAAAACATACAGGCAAAGAAAGTTAATTGTTACTAATATAGTTGCAACTACTTGCTCACTCATTAAGTTTTAATAATGAGAATGTTATGTTAAAATGGAATAGATGGAAAGACAAGATCAACTAAAAATATGTCAACAATGTCAGCATAGGCACATGGACTTTAAAAAAGGCTTAGTTTGCGGTTTAACAAATGAATTGGCCAATTTTAAAGTGAGTTGTGATCTTTTTATTCAGGATGAAGACATTATAAAAGATGAGTTAGCACAACTAAATCAATCATTTCTAAAAACAAAACGCCCTAAGGTATATCATTGGCAAAAATTAGGTTTATTTAGTTTGTTTTTGGTAATTATGTTTACCGTAAACTTTTTTTGCGTTAAGTATGATTTCAATCATCATTTAAAAACCAATTTTGATGTTTACTCACCGTCAAATTATACCTTATTTTTTCAAGATGCTCTTTTCCCGATTCTACTATGGCTATTTATTGGTTGGGAAGTTGGCAAAATTAAAAACGGTTTAATAGCAGGCGTTACTTTTGCTCTATCTCACTTTATAGTTACTCATTTCTTATCTCAACCCAATATCTACTATTACGCTATTCCGTTTTTATTAGCTGGAATTGGGTTTACTAGTTTCGATAACAAAAATTTAAGACTAAAATGGTTATTTCCTACAGTAGCATTAATTACATATATAGGACATGTTAGCTTTGTATTTATTGACGTTTATGAAATAAACGATACTATTAATTACTTCTTATCTTTTGTTGATATAGAACGCGAAAGCCATCATTTTTTAAGCTTACAAGTTGACTATGATACTATTGGGTATGATAATGTTAGCTCCACATTATCACTCAACCAAATTTTATTTGATTGCTTCAAGTATGTGTCTCTGTTTATGATTTTAACTTATGCTTTTAAGAGTATAAAATACATTAGAGCAGAAGGTTCCAAAATTATTTTATCTAATGTTAAAATTAATTTTCGCTCTTTTCCATTCGCTATATTTTTTCTTTATACCCTATTGGTCATATTTTCTATTTCTATCGTTTATACAATATACCATATAAATCAAGAACTCGTGAAAGGTCAATTCATCAGATCAGGCCAAAGAATTTTTGCTAATCTAGAAACAAGCTTGATTATTCTAGCCTTAACCATCATAACTTGGGCTATTATTATTCATATTTACAGAAAAATAATGCTTGAATATTATTTAAGAACTAATACAAATGTTGGGTGGATGTATTATTTTTCGTGCGTCCCCATTGTTAATATTATACTCTGGCCAATAGCATGGTTAACTTTAAAATTAGACAATCACAATGAGACAAAGTCGCAATTAAACTGGCTAAATGACTCAAATAGAGGGTTTACTATTTTCTATTTTTTCTTGCTTTGCCTGTACTATGGACTGGAACTTAGTTTGGGGAATTCGTCAGGTATACTAAAGATTGAGTTAGTCATTTCTTTCGGTGCAATTGTCTTTTATATTTTTCATAAATCTGGCATCTATTTTCTAATCAGTATTAAACTACTTGCAGTTTGTTTATTAATTTATCTATCGGTCTCAGACCATAACAGATTACAAGTTTATGAATCAGCACTATTCTGGTCTTTTCTGCAAATTGCATTATTATACCTATACTATCCTGTTTTCCACTTAAAAGAATTCAAAATTGCGGTGAGAGAAACTGAAGATTAATTTCGCTCGCTAAAAAAACATTAAACAAAAGCCCCGTTAGGAAATCCTAACGGGGCTCTAATATTAAGTCTAATTAACGTTTAGTGCTTCACTATTCGCTTCACCATTCTATTGTTATCCGAAATCAGTCTTACAAAGTAAATTCCACTTTCTAAGTTACTAACGTCAACTTGTTCTCCATTTGCAATGGTAGTTGATGAAATAACGATCTTACCTTGAACATCCATTAACTCAAATTGAGCATTATCCAAATCAGACAATGTAATTGTTAACAAATCACTTACCGGATTAGGGAAAACTGTTGCAAAAGTATTAGCCACATCTTCTATACCTACTGAATTAACAGTAATACATTCAGATGTTCCAACGCACGTTTGGAAAGTCACTTCAACTGCATAATCTCCATTTGTAGTTGCGGCAAAAATTTGATCAGTTTCACCTGGAATTGGTGTATTACCATTACTACAGTCTAACCATTGATAAGTTGCATTGGCTTGATTTGAATTTAAGTAGATCCCACTTGATTGCGAAACACTCAAATCAGGTGCGTTAATGGTTAAATTAATTGTTAAAACACTGTCACAACCATTTGCTCCCATAAGTACTTCAGTATAGGTTCCCGAACTTGTATAAGTATTGCCAGCTCCTGAAGTATATGAATCACATTCCACAGCAGTAATTGTGTTAGCAGTTGGCATATTGATGGTTAAATTCAATGTTATAATACTATCACAGCCAGCAGCATTTACTAAAGTGTATGTTGCCGTGGTATTACTTGAAGTATACGTATTACCATCTATCCAAGTATATGATCCGCACGCTACATGTGTAGAAGTACTTGTGCTTGGTTGGTTAACCGTTAAATATAAACTAACCACACTATCACAACCAGCGGCATTCACCAAAGTATGTGTTGCAGTATTATTACTTGAATTATACGTAATACCATCTATCCAAGTATATGATCCACATGAAGAGATGATATCAATTCCAGTACTAGAATTATTTAGTGTTAAATCTAGAGTCACAATACTATCGCACCCGTTTGCTGCTCCACCAACAACTGTAAAAGTTGCGGTGCTGTTGCTCGCTGTGTAGGTATTTCCGTCAATCCACGTGTAACTATCACATGCTACTTGAACATCTGTTCCAGTTGCAGCATTGTTAATTGTTAAATCAAGTGTGACAGTACTATCACAACCTGCAGCATTCGTCAATAAAAATGTTGCTGAGTTATTATTTGCGGTGTAGGTATTACCGTCAATCCAAGTATAAGCTCCACATGCCACTTGAACATCTGTACTTGTAGAAGAACTGTTGACTGTTAGGTTAATCGTTAGAATACTGTCACAACCAATTGCATTGACTAAAGTATCATTAATAGTACCACTAGTTGTATATACAGTCCCTGAAGTTGTTGTATAAGAATCACAAACTGTTAACGAAACAGTATTTGTTGAAGCTATACAAGGGCTTACTGAGAAATTATCAATAAAGATGTCATTATCGGCATTCGAAACTGATGACGCAGCATAGAATCCAAATTTAACAACGCCTGTATAACCTGCTAAGTTAATGCCTACATAATCTCCAGTATTAGAAGGTTCAGTTCCCATTCCCCACATTCTTAATATATTTCCAGTGTTCCAGGTTACCCCATTATCTGTAGAAATAACTACAGCTAATGTATCATCTGGTCCTAATGGGCCAACGCTAGTATTATTGTAATCGGTGACTGCCACATCAAACGACAATAAATAATCTGTTCCTCCTGCACCCAAATCAATCGAAGGAGACATTAACCATTCGTCTCTTCCTGTTGAATAAAGGTTTATATATGCTGCATCATTAGATCCTGCATTTCCAAAAACTTCAAAATCCCAATTTGATGTTGTGGTATTTGTAATTGTGGTATTTGTCGCGCCTAAAACACCTTGAAATTCTTCCCAGCATGTTGGAAGGTAGTTTGTAAAATCTTCAGTATAAGTAGGGGTATAATTGCCACATAAAGTTGTAAACGATAATGGTCCTGCCCATAAACTTGAATCACCAGGGCCACAAATGGCTCTTACATAAAAATCATATGAAGAAATAGAGGTCAAACTACTCAAATTATATGGATTAGAGCCTGTATTGGAAATGAGCGTTCCTGTTCCTGGGGTAAAACCAGCAGCTCCCCATTCAATATCCCAAGCCGCTTCACCGGTATTAGCTGTCCAACCTAAATCAGCTGAACTAGAAGTAAGGTTTGTAATGTTTAAAGAGGTTGGTAAAAAACAAGTTGGTGCTTCAACAATTGAAACATCATCAATTAAATTATCGCCTTCATAATCAAAAGAGGCTCCACCTGACTCAGCTCTGAATCTAATTCTGACAAGATTAGCACCGTAAGTATGGCCGCTTATATCAAAACCAAAAACTTCCCATCCATTTGTAGACTGGTTAATGGTTCCTACATTGTTCCACATTGTTCCATCCCAAGCCTCAACATATAAAAAGTTCTGCGCTGTCATATTAGAACCTGCACATTCAGAATAGTAAAACTCTAAATAAGCTGTAGTTAAAGCAGATACATCAACATCATTCATTTCTAAGCAAACTGAATCATCAGTAGACGATTGATCCATCCAGGCAAAATATCCACCATTTCCAGTATGTTCACTTGGAGTTCCACAGGCCGTATTTACACCTGATCCTTGACTAAACTCCCATGGACCTCCTGAAATATTGTACTGAGACCAGCATGAAGGTGTTCCTTGTATGTCAAAAGATTCAGTATATGGAGCAGTAAAGGCTACACAGGCCGTTGTAAAGCTAAAAGGACCAGCCCATGTACTTGTTACAGATGCACCACAATTTGCACGAACATAAAATTGGTATGTTGTATTTGGTGTTAAACTAGTAATATTTGAAGGATTACTTGTTGTTCCTGTAACTAAAGTTCCGGTGCCCTGTGTAAACCCAGACATGCCATATTCGTAATCCCACATTGTTTCAGTTCCTGATGGCGTCCAGCCTAGATCTGCAGATGTAGCTGTAATGTTAGTAGCTGATTGAGCGGAAGGCTGAAAACATGTAGGTGGCACATACTCATCAGCTCCAATATCAGGTGTTGACGCACTTCTTGAATCACCGTCAATATCATCAGTTATGCTTGCTATTACAACCCCAACATCATTCGCAACTGTTCCTCCAAGATGCAAGTCAGTTGCCCCTAAAAACGTTGGATCACCATAAATTGAATTCGCATTATTAGCAGGGTCAGCCGCTATCCAGGCAGGGATATCTGCATAATCAGTTCCCGAAATATCAACCAAAACGCCAGCACCAGAATGGTAATACACATTGTAATCAATAACATCTGTTGCGGAAGGAGAAGCATCCAGCTCAACTACCTCCGGACCATTTGAAGTTACAAAAACGTTATTCCTAACATTATATTCATCCGCAGTACTTGAAAGCCATAAAGCATTTTCATTTTCAGCAGATACGGAATTATGCCAAATATCTATACTATCAGCTGCTGTTAAATAAATACCCTCTCCTGTGCCTAATGAAGATACCATATTGTTTGCAATAAGCCCTCTTTGGTTAGATCCTTGAGTGCTCGTGTTTGAATTTGCCAAATACAAACCATAAGTTCTACAGCCATGAACGGAATTTTTAGTAATAACAGGATGCTTAGCGTAATTCATATAAATTCCGTAACCACCGGAAGTACTCCTGAAAGAAGGAACTGTATTTCCATGAGCCTCTGGGCTATCTTGATAGTAGAAATATACTGGATACAAATAAGTATTTGCAAACGTGCAGTTCTCCACTTTATTAGATATATTATCCGGTGTTGCACTTGAATTACCATAAAAGCGCACGCCATAGTAACCCCCATTAACAGTTGAATTGCTTACTGTATTATAATTTCCGTTATTGCCCGTAGTGCTTATTGACGTTAAACTTCCAGAACAAAGAACGCCTACATAAGATGAACTCGTTGATGCTGCATTAACTGTTATTGAGCAACTGTCAATTGTATTGTAATCCGCTGTATTAGTCAAATGAATTCCCCAGCCATTTGAAGATGATTCTGTATTTTCAATGGTTAAATTCTTTATGGTAACGTAATCGGTTCCATTTAAAGTCATGGTTGCATTTTCTGTTCCAGAGCCATCATATGTCATGATTGTTGTTGCTGTGCCAGCACCATTAAAGGTTATAGTATTAATGGCACTTGAACCAGTTACATTCCCAATCATTGCTGCGCCAGTATATGTCCCGGCAGCTATATTAAATGTAACCGGACCACTAACACCACAAGAATTCAAGTCAGCTACCGCTGCAGCTATATCTGTATAATCTGGAGTAGCTCCACCTATGTCATATGAACCAGTCAAGCTGGTACAAAGTGTAACTGATATAGAGTCATTACTTGTGTCTCCATCCGTATTCCCATTTGGAACCGAGGTCCAAGCTTCAATAGTTGAATTACCTGCCAAAAAGTTATACATTCCTAGAGAAACAGTAGCGGAACCTCCATTTGCCGCCAATGATCCAGTCCAGTTATTTGCTGTCTGCAAAACGCCGTTTACTCTCCAATTTATTGTTGCAGATGTCAATGCGTTTAAACCCGCGTTTTCTAGAGTTACATCTACATTTTGCATACCCGTTGTAAGCGGAGATACTGGAGCAGTAACAGCAGTAATTGCTGCATTATCATTTACTAATAATACAGGAGTAAACTCATAATAATCATTTGTTGCATTAGCTGAGCTTGTTCCTGCGCCCATTCCAACCGATCCAGAACCTACTTCAACAGCTGTTGTACTATTTTGCTGAACACCAACAGTTGAAGTAAGACCAGGGCCGCCTGGTGCATAGTTCATATCTATTATATAAACTTTATTAGTTGTCTCTTCTAATGCAATAGCCCAATAAGTATACGAAGATTGGGCTCCACCAGAACCATTATCGCCATATTCATATGAATGATACCTAAACCAAACTTGTCTGTTTGGTGCGGTACCAAAGACTTTATACAACACATTGTCACCACTCCCAGTAGGAGCGCCAGCCGTAAATGAATCCCAAAATCCCAAAATTGAATTGTCTGGAATATTAGATGTACCTGTTGCTGGTAAACTTGTATTTGCATCCGCAGGGATTGCTGTTGCAGTAGTTGTAAATGACAATACGCCGTTTCCGGAAATAATAGCATCTGTTACAGGTGAGCCATAAAAATCAAACGCAAACGGTAATGCATATGATGCAGACCAAGAGTTTGTTGTTTGCGGACCCGTAATTAATTGCGTCCAACCTGTATTAGAATTGTCAGCATCAGTATTTAAACCTCCTGGATTTCCACCATCAATTACATGATTAGTTGTATATGTATATTGCCCAAAGCCATTTAAACTAAATAGGGTCATAAACAATACACATACAAAAAGTAAGTTATTTTTCATTTTCTAAAAATTTGTTAATAATTGTTCAATTGCTTAAAAGTAAGCAACTTTTTTCTAAAAATTTGCGTCTACCAAGATTATTTAAAAATTACTAACATTAAATTGTCAGTAACCATGACCTTGGAACTTGCTAATAATGTGGAGTTAATAAGAAATTACAGAAGTGTAGTTAATTTTAATCCTCTAGAATGGCCTCTACTCGCATTCCAACATCTAAAACCTCAGGTAAACTATCATTTCTCATAGCTTGTTCAAGTTTAAATCTATAGGTTCCAGTAGCTGGAAATAATCCTTTTGAAAGCATTGCCCTGTTTTCCACAACTGTTCCTGAATGATCCCCCAACCAATTTCCTTGAGGGTCAGCAAGGAAAAACTCCAAAGTATCAATATCAGAATATCCGTTAGGATAATTACTATGCATAAACATATAGATATTACTGTAGGGGTAGTTGGTTGTGGTTCGCAAATTCACTGACAGTTTAACTGGTAAAAGAGAATCAGTGATGGTAAAACTAAAAGTTTTACCATCTTCGTACACCCAGATATTGTTTTTAAAAGTCTTATTTTCTTCAAATATTACAGCGTCGTCACAAGCAGAAAAACTGAGACCTAAACTTAAAAATAACAATATCTTAATCTGCTTTATCATTTGGTTTCTGTGTTCTGTTGTTTCGCCTTGATTTATTGACCTGAGCGTTCTTTTTAGGCTTATTCTCTTGATTTTTTGGTCTGTTTGCCTTTTTACCTTGTGTCTTGTTAGCTTTATTTGAATTGTTTTTTTTGTGATGATTTTTATTCTTTACCTTTTCAGATTGGCTTGAATCTTTTTTCCCCTTGGTCTGATTATTCGATTTAAGGGAAGAATTATTCTTATTCTTATTTGCGTGTTGATTTGATCGCTTTTTATTCGATCGCTTTTTCTTTTTACGTTTAAAAACATGTTCAAATCTACTCAAACTATCCTGTCCAACAACGTTAGTGTAATCTGGTTCTTTAACTGCTTCAAGCACAACAAAATCTTTAAGATCTAATGGTTCCTCTCCTTTTTTATTCAATGCAATTACCTCATGCACGCGTTCTATTTTTAAGGGTACGAATCCGGAAGATGATCCTTCAGAACCCGCCTCGTATAAATACCACATCAGCCCTTTAAAAACGTCTGTTTTTACATGAAAAGCTCTCCCCTTTTTTGTTCGAAGTTTAATGTCGTTTCTAGGAAATGCTTTAAGGGCCTCAATGTAGGTGTCAAGTTCATAATTTAAGCAGCATTTTAATTTACCGCATTGACCTGCTAATTTTGCCTGATTAAGGGATAATTGCTGGTACCTAGCAGAGGCCGTTGAAACAGATCTAAAATCTGTAAGCCATGTAGTACAGCATAATTCTCGTCCACAAGACCCAATGCCCCCAAGTCGAGCGGCTTCTTGTCTAGCACCAATTTGTTTCATTTCAATTTTGATTGAAAATTTATTGGCTAAATCTCTAATCAACTGCCGGAAGTCTACTCGCTCATCCGCTGTATAATAAAACGTTGCCTTAGTACCGTCTCCTTGGTATTCGACATCAGAAATTTTCATTTGCAAACCCAGCGCGGAAGCTAAAACACGAGCTTGGTACATGGTGTCATTTTCCTTTTCTCTTGCTGAAATCCAACGTTCAATATCAGTAGAACTGGCTTTCCTTATTATTTTATGTGCTTCTCGCGATTTAAGATTTGGTGCTTTCTTTCTAACTTGTATTCTGGCTAATTCACCACTAACCGAAACCACACCAACATCAACACCTTGATCTGCTTCTACAACTAATGCATCTCCTACTTGTAGGCTAAGGTTATTGGCATTTCTAAAGAACGACTTTCTTCCGTTCTTAAATCTTATTTCAACTATATCGTAAGTGCTTTGACCGTTTGGCAAATCAATGTCTGCCAGCCAGTTAAACACAGGTAATTTATTACACCCCCCTGAAGTACAGGTTCCGTTACTTTTACAACCACGAGGCACACCATTACTATTTCCGCAGCTTTGGCATCCCATATTTAAAAGTTTAAGTGGGTAAAGTTAATGAATATTACGTGATTTTTTTAGTCCCAACGATAAATAATTTCTCATTAATCTTACGTCAACTATAACCTAATTTGACTCAAAAATCAATCCTATCAATTTGGATATTTCCAGACTCAAATGTTTTAATGTTTAACATATTATCTTCTTTTCCTCCTCCTATACCACTGGCATAAAAATGAAAGTTATCAAATTGATTAACTACATAAGCTGGTATAAAGTGCCATGCCCCAACATCTCCAGCAAAAAAGTAGGTTGGTTTATCCGTTGTTTGGAACATGGGAAATGCATCTGACCAAAAACTGTTTGACCCTGATTTTAGATAGTTAGAATTGGTTACAATCGTATCAAATTCGTATACTGCGTTCAAGTCCTTTGCCCACCAAACTTGATGTGAAAAGACCAGAACATTGTCTATTTCTGATAGGTTGCTGAGCTCATCTGCAATCATATTAATTTGAGCTTCATCAACTGTCCAACCCTTAAAATTAGTATTTAAAACCATAAACAAATTATTCCCTATTCGTTCAGAAAAATAGGCTTTTGGCTGAATGTTATCAGAAAAATAGGATGATCCTAAGTCGTGATTGCCTGGTGCTATCCAATAATTATCAATTCCCAAACTATCTAACTCATGCAATACATTATTCCAATTCTCAGCTGTAGGCTTAGCTACTACATCACCTGTGAAAATGAACTTTTCTGGTCTAATAAATTCTACTGCATTTGCCAAAGCTGGTATTAATTTATGGTGTAACCTCAGCGAATATTGCGTTGGATGGCCGTATGCATGACCAACAACTATAAATTGTTCTTTCAATATATCACCTACTTTTACTTCATCCTTTCTGCATGATGAGAAAACAAAAATTAGTAGTATAGGAATAAAAACCTTATGCACCTTTTTTAATAAGCTTAGTTAGTTTAATTACGAGATCAGAAAACAACAACTTGGCATTAGCATTCCTATCGATATGATAAATTGACTGATCAAACTCATTCATTAACGGCGTAATATTTTGATTATTGATAAATCTGGCAAATTTATTTAAAAACGTCCTTTCTTCATTTTTCACATTTACCTTTTCAGCCCCCAAATAATTATATATTAGACTTTCCCTGAACATGTGCAAACCATATTTCAAAAAATTCTTCTGGTTTTCTCGGTCATAGGCCGCTAAGTTTTCCGCCATATCCATTAAGGCCATAGCGTCAATAGTATAAGCCGCACGCATTAAGGCAACAAAACTATTAAAATAATTACTATCTGGTAAATCTCCATTTGTCATTGACATGGCCTCTACTAAATTTCCTTGAGTAAGCACGGCAATAGATTCAATTGTTGCTGTATCTGTTGTATTATTTTCCAGTAAGTAGTTTTTTACTTCATCTATTTTTAAGTTAGGAATTTTAATAATTTGTGTTCTTGAAATAATGGTCGGAAGAATGGTATCAATAGCCTCAGAAACTAAAAAAAATAGTGTATTCTCAGGCGGCTCTTCTAAGATTTTAAGTAATTTATTAGCTGCACTGTTGTTCATCTTTTCTGGCAACCAAAGAACCATTATTTTGTATTTTCCACTATAAGATTTTAAGGATAGTTTTTTTATAATACTCCGACTCTCTTGAACGCCGATCTGAGCATTTTTGCTCATATCACCAGTATAATTTTGCCACATATTTAGATTAAAATATGGGTTTTGAAGCAAAAACTTATTCCATAATTCTCTGCGGTCATCCGAAATAGTCACTTTATCTGCCGCTGATTTTACAACAGGGAAAACGAAATGAACATCTGGATGTGTTAGATGGCTAACCTTTATGCATGAAGGACAACTACCACAAGAATCTGAATCAGTTGGCGCCTCACATAATAGGTATTGAGCAAATGCCAATGCCAAAGGCAGTTTACCACAGCCCTCTTCTCCCAAAAAAAGTTGAGCGTGACTAATCCGATCATTTTTAGCCTCCTGAACCAAAATGTTCTTTATTTTTTGTTGACTCACAACATCTTTAAACTGCATAATTAGTTAAACTCTACGGTTTTAAAAGGATCAAATTCATTAATAGGGTTTACTTCCGTAACTGTTTGATTAGCCACTTTAAACGTCTTTGAAGGAAATTGCTCCATAATCGTTAAATCATGCGTAGCCATTAAAACAGCAGTCCCCTCTTTGGCTATTGCTTTTAAAACAACCATAATCTCCTGAGAAGTTTCAGGGTCCAAGTTCCCAGTCGGTTCATCTGCAAGAATGAACGCCGGTCGATTAAGTAAGGCCCTGGCTATGGCTACCCTCTGTTGTTCACCACCACTTAATTGGTGAGGCATTACACTGAGCTTATTATCTAATTGTACTAGACGCATTACTTCTTCCGCTCTTTTTTTTATTTCAGATTTTTTTTTCCAGCCAGTTGCGCGCATTACAAATTCAAGGTTCTTAAATACTGATCGATCAGTTAAAAGCTGAAAATCTTGGAAAACTACCCCTAATTTTCGTCTTAAAAAAGGCACTTGTTTTCTAGTGTATTTAGCCAGATTAAAGTCTCCGACAGCGCCATCTCCATTAACTAGTGTCAACTCTCCATATAATGTTTTTAAGAAACTACTCTTACCACTTCCTGTTCTTCCAATTAAATAGACGAATTCGCCTGCTCTTAACTCAACATTTATATCTTTCAAGATGGTAACACCTGATTGAGCGATTTCTCCATTCCTAATCCAAAATATTTTTTCTGGTTCACTCATTAATTTCAGTTATTTATCTGTCATCATTCGTTTAACATATTTCCCAATTATGTCAAATTCTAAATTTACTTCATCTCCTATTGCAAGTGTCTTAAAATTAGTATGCTCTATTGTAAAAGGAATAATGTGAACAGAGCACAAATTCTTTTCAGATTGCACAACGGTAAGACTGACTCCATTTATAGTTATTGAGCCTTTAGGTACCGTGACATCATCATAGTCATATTCAATTATAAATTCTGTACTACCATCATGTTCTATAATTTCCTTACACCTGCCAATGGTATCGACATGCCCTTGTACAATGTGTCCATCAAGTCTGCCATTCATTTTCATACACCGTTCAAGATTCACCATACTTCCGACTTTCCATGTTCCTAAATTTGTTCGGATCATGGTTTCATCAATAGCGGTAACATTATACTCTGCTCCGTTTATATGAGTAACAGTTAGGCAGCAACCATTATGGGCCAAACTTTGGTCAACTTTCAACTCATCAGTGAATGGGCTGATAAGTGTAAAATGAACATTTCCTTGTTCTTGTTTAATCTTCTTAACCTCTCCCAAAGCTTCTATTATTCCTGTAAACATTTAATTATTTAGAATTTAAAATTGTAATTGTACCTGTTAGTAATTTTGACTCTATTCCTGTTAATTTAATAAGATTAACAGTACAATTATAGTAATAAATACCATCAGAAACTGGTTCTCCTGTATCAAGGTAGGTGGCATCCCAATCAATTGAAGGGTTTGTTGAATAGTGTACTGGAACGCCATAACGATTAAAAATTGTTAAGTCAATGCTTTCAACAAATTTATACGGTAATAAAGGGTGGTACAAGTCATTAACCTGATTTCCATTTGGTGTAAAAACATTAGGAAGAATATAAAATCCATCACAATTGTCAATGCAAACTAGGTTTGAAGGTAAACTTTCGTTACTGTTTGGTAAAGAGTCTATTGCAGTTACATAATAGCATCCTGCAATGCTTCCTCTATCTTTGTGCGTGTAAAAGGTATCAAGGTCACTTCCTATTTCTGCCAGAAACTCTAAAGAGTCCCCTTCAAAGGGGGCAAAATACAAATTGTATTTTACAACATCATCCGCACAAGTTTTATTTGGATTGGTCCAGGAAATGTATGTTTCTTCTAAATCACAGTCTCCACTAATGAAAGCTGTTGGAGGGCATGGAGGTGTGTTATCAGTAGGCACCCCACAGTGCTTTTGCGACCAATTAATAAGAGGGCTGGTAACACCTGATATGGCATAACCACCAACGGATTGAATCTTATAACAGTATGTAGATAGGTTTACCAATCCTGTATCTGTATAAGTACTTGCCTCAGTTGAATCAATAAATATAAAGTTTCCTGATCCTGTTGGCGACTCTCTATACACTTTGTAATATTCATTGACCCAGGGCACATTTTCAGTCCAATTTAAAGTCAGCCTATTATCATTTGGTGTGGATGTTAACCAAATCGAACTTGCATTTGTGGACATCCCAACTTCAATATTATTGCTAAAAAGTTTGACGTAATAATTATAGGCCTGTCCTTCTGTATTGAGGTTTTCGTCAAAATAAAATGAATCAACCAAAGTAATATCAGAATTAATTGGTGTTGTATATATTAGTTCATCAGAATTTACATTAAAATCATCACTTCTATACAACTCATAGTAGTAGGGACCTGGGAAAGTAACAAAGTCTAACTCCTTTGGCCAAGACCAAATTATTGAATCTTTTCCAAGGGATATGTCAGTCTCTATCACAGAAACATTAGTCATAATCGGTATTTCAAATTTTAACTGACTACACGATTGATTAGAAATACAACTTTCTACTCCATTCGGCAATAAAATCGTTACCATATAGCAATATTCGTTGCCAATTACCAACGATCCCTGATCAAGAAATGATGTATCGGTAGTATTTCCAATCAACTCATAACCAATACTACTTGCATAGCCTTTTTCGCAACATTCGTCGCTTGTTGAGGTACTATCAAAGCTGCGATATACATTGTACGAAACTGCTTGACAATTCAAACTTTCACTAATTGGATTCCAAATGACTTGCATACCTGCTCCCAATGGAGAGGCTTGTACATTATCCACAGGAGGCACATTTACTTTTATTCTGTAGGTTAAGAGATCTGACAATTGAATGGAGTCATTATCAAAAGCATGCACAATAATCGGATAACTATTTGGGGAGGCTTGATCGCAATTCGGAGTCCATTTAAAAGTGCCAATTATCGGGCTTAGCCCAGTTACAGTATCATAAATTGCAGGATTCGCTGGTAAATTAAATACCCGACCAGTTGCATAAGTGGTTATGAAATCACCTTGGTCTGGGTCAGTCACCGCGAAATTAATTTCGGTAGTCTCCCCGACAAAAATACAGGTGTCAGCTCTGTCCTCAATATTGGGAGGATTGTTTACACACGTTTCAACTGAAATTTGCATGTCTTGTAACACACTTCCGATATAAGCTCCATTCCTAAATTCTGATATCTTAATGGCTACATTATACTCTCCTGGGAAAACAGGGTTTTCCCAACACAAAGTCCCTGTAATAGAATCAATAGTTAGCACACCTCCGCCATCAGTATCTGGAAATCTATATACTTGCGGAATACTCATCTCAAGACAGTTTTGTCCTAAACATGGTACTAAGGAATAGGATAGGCTATCGCCATCAGGGTCATAAGCAGAAATATTAAAGCAGTAAGTGGAATTGGTGCATGCGAATTCAGGACAAGGACAACCTTCAATCACTATTGAATTATTTGGGCTGCCGATAAAAGGAGATATAATTAACTCCGTTTGAATGCAAAAAGGTACATTAACGGAAGAAGTGATATTTTGAATGCTTGCATTTCTATTAGGGTCTTCAACGCTGATAATGTATGTCCCTGGACCTGAAAAGTCGTGAGTTCCAACATACGTGTTTTGTTGTAAATCAAATGGCGGGTTTGAAACAACATTAGGATCAGGAACAATACTTGTTCTGGGAATTGTATCACTAGTTCCATCTCCCCATTCTATTCTTAGTTCATTTCTATCCGCATCACTTGAAGATTTAGTGCATGTTTTAATCGTAAATTCATATCTATTTCCTGAGATGTGTCGATATGTTATAGAACCTGCTCTATTATGGGTTGCCTTGAGCGCAAATGCATTCAAAAGCAATAAAAAAAGTATGAATATATTTATTTTCAAGTTAAAGTAAAGCCTAGTATACAAAATTACGAAAATTGGACGGATATGGTGAGTTGAAAAAACAAATTAATCTTAAATGTGCTTAATATCGAAATCCTTATCTTTACGCAGAATTTTTTAACTGAAACTTCATTTAAATCTATCAAATGAATCAAAAACTAATAAAAGTAGGCATTACTGTAGGCGATATTAACGGAATTGGGTTAGAAGTAATTATAAAAACCTTTGCTGATTCTAAGCTTTTTGGTAATAGCATACCCATTATTTATGGCTCATCAAAAACGCTCTCTTATCATAAAAAAGCAATCCGAAACGAATCTTTTAACTTTTTTACAATTAACTCTGCTACAGAGGCTAAACCAAAAAAAATTAACGTTATAAATTGTTGGGATGAAGAAGCAAAGATAGATTTAGGCATTCAAAACGAAATAGGAGGTAAATATGCCTTAATCTCCTTAAAATCTGCTACCGACGACTTAAAAACTAATAAAATAGATGTTTTATTAACAGCTCCCATTAACAAAAATGGTATAAAATCAGCTGGCTTTGAGTTTCCAGGTCACACTGAATATCTAGCTCATTTGTCAAATACAGAAGATGTTTTGATGGTAATGGTAGCTAATGACTTAAGGGTTGCAGTTGCGACGGGGCATGTTCCACTAAAAGATGTTGCAAAACTAATTACACCTGAACTATTAACAGCTAAGCTCAACTTATTTTTAAATAGCTTAAAGAAAGACTTCGCAATTCTTAAGCCCAAAATAGCTGTCTTAGGTTTAAATCCACATGCGGGAGATAGAGGTGCCCTTGGGGAGGAGGAGATAAATATCATTAACCCCGTTATAAGAGAGTTTCAAGATAAGGGCGAGTTAGTCTATGGAAGTTATTCTTCTGATGGTTTTTTTGGATCAAATAACTTAAAAAATTTTGACGGAGTACTATCAATGTATCACGATCAAGGGTTAACAGGCTTTAAGTCTATTTCTTTTGATGAGGGTGTCAATTTTACCGCAGGCTTGCCAATTGTTCGTACATCACCTGATCATGGAACTGCGTACGATATTGCCGGTAAGGGAATTGCCTCGGAACAATCGTTCAGAAACGCCTATTTTTTAGCTTGTGATGTTTATAAGAAACGCCTATTGCATAAAGAAATAAACGCCAACCCTCTGCAACCTCAGAAAAGGGAAAAACCCAAAGCTAATAGAGCTATACCAAAAAGTTAGCTTCCTTTTAAACCTAAAATATTGACGGTAGTCCCAATTATATATTGAACTCCAATTGATATTACAATAAATCCTATAATTCTTGACAATGCATTTATACCAGAAGCGCCTAACGCCCTACTGATATAATTGGATGATCTCAAAATTAAGTAAATACAAACGGTAACCAGTAGAATAGCGGACAAGATAATAAGTTGTTGATTGATAAAAATATATGTTTGTTGGTATGATATCAGTAAACTAATAGAGCCTGGCCCGGCAAGCATTGGAATTGCTAAGGGTGTTAAGGCCACTTCCGACCGATTAAAAGCATCATCTTTTTCTCGCTTTTTCATTCCTTTATGTTCACTGAAACTGCCCGTTAAAAGTGCAAAACCGGATGAAGCAATGATTAAACCTCCCGCTATCTTAAGCGCATCTAGACTTACTCCAAAAAAGATTAAAATATATTGGCCTAGATAGAACGACAATATTAGAATAATAAAAACATACAATACTGTGTAAAAGGCAATAATTCCTTTCTCCTTACTAGAATTATTAGTTGTTAAACCCACAAAAATAGGTACTGTCCCCAAAGGATTAATAACTGAAAACAGCGCAGCAAAACACAGGAAAAATAACTCCATTTTTTTTAGCAAATTAAGCGGTAATCGAAATATTTATGCGTTTGCTTTGGGTTATGTTTTAGTGAATTAATAATTAAATTACCGAAACCTTTATTTAACTTTGTTAGAAATTAAAAACCCTTATGAGTCGTATTCTGATTAAAAATATAAAATCGCTAGTTGGTATTTTGGAGGACAAGCAGGGTCCTCTTAGAGGAGAAGATATGGGTAAAGTTGAATCGATAGAAAATGCTTTTTTAGCGATTGAAGATGGAAAAATTGAATTCTATGGGTCAATGACAGACTTAAATGGTATAGACGATTGGAGAAATCTTGAAATTATTGATGCAGAAGCAAAGTATGTTATGCCTGCCTATTGTGATTCACATTCTCACGTTGTTTTTGCGGCATACAGAGAAGGGGAATTTTCTGATAGAATTAATGGCTTAACATACGAAGAGATTGGTAAAAAAGGTGGTGGGATTTTAAACTCTGCTAAAAGATTGTCGAATATGAGTGAGCAAGAACTTTTTAATGATGCTATGAAGCGTCTAGAACTTGTTAAGTCTACTGGTACTGGTGCAATTGAGATAAAAAGCGGGTATGGGCTATCATTAGATGCGGAATTAAAAATGCTTCGGGTTATCAAGCGTTTAAAAAAGGAATCTGATTTAACCATAAAAGCTACGTTTTTAGGGGCACATGCCTTCCCTGAAGCATTTAAAGATGATAAAGAGGCTTATGTTAACCATATTATTCAGGATATGCTACCCATAATTGAAGCTGAGCAATTAGCGGATTATATTGATGTATTTTGTGAGCGTAATTATTTTTCACCTGAACAATTAGATATTATTCTGGAAGCTGGGATTAAGCATGGCTTAAAGCCAAAAATCCATGTCAACCAATTTTCAATTCAACGGGGTGTTGAAATTGGAGTTAAACATGGTGCTATCTCTGTTGATCATTTAGAGGAATTTGATGATAAAGATATGGAAGCGCTTCAAAATAGTAATACCATTGCTACTGCACTGCCTAGTTGTTCTTTTTTTCTTGGAATACCATACGCACCCACAAAAGAAATGATTAATCATAATGTTGCTGTTGCACTCGCAACTGATTATAACCCTGGATCTACGCCTAGCGGAAATATGCAATTTGTCAACTCTTTGGCTTGCATAAAAATGAAATTGACTCCCGAACAAGCATTTAATGCAACAACTATTAACGGTGCTCATGCCATGGAACTTGGAAATAGCCTTGGTTCAATAACCATTGGAAAAAAAGCAAACATTCTTATCACTAAAAAAATGCCTAGTTTGACCTATATTCCGTATTCTTTTGGGGAAAATTGTATTGAAAAAATCATTCTTTCAAAAGACTAGAAATCCTTTAACAAACTAATTCCGACACCAATACTTCTTTGATTTTGAAATTGAAGTTGCAAAAGGCTTCCTGTTTTTCCATACATCCAACTAAATTCAGGAGCGATTCTCAAACTTGTCTTTTCAGAAAGATGGTAATTGATCCCAAATTCCACCGAATTTCCAAACAAATTAATTGGTTCTTCTGTTATTGGTAAGGAGAACTTCGTCAATCTTTCATAACTAAGGCCTGCTGCTAAATCAAGCGCCCAACGATTCTTATTTAAAAACTTATAGCCAACACTTATCCCAGAACCAATATTAAAAAATGTGGCCTTGGTTGGCGGGCTTATTACAGGATTTATTGGTTGAGGGCTATTTGTGTTTTGATATGCCCATTTATTAATTGAGTTGGAGTCCAATTGCGCTCTTGCAATTGTAAAATTAGGGTCAATTTCAACGAATAGCTTGGAAGTTGGCATGAATCGCAATAACAATGACCCTGAAATTGGGCGGTTGATTTTGCTGTAAAAGACCTCTCCGTCTCCTCCTGAATTGCTGTCAAACATGGCTCCTGTGCCAAGTCCGGTTGAAGGGGTAGCCGATTCAACAAATTTCATTGTATTAGGAACTTGTGTATTTGCAGCTAAATTTGACGCCAATTCGCCACCCCACTGCCAACGTGATAACTTAGTGTCTAACGCTTCTAGTTTTGATAAAATTGGTTCTGCATAATCAACCCTAATCTTATCCGAACTTCTAGAACTCATTAACTCTAAAGGCAAAACTTCTAAATCGATTGCAATTTCATCATTATTTGCGTTGGTTGTGAACAATTCCTGTTCTTGCGTATTTATCCCCTGTTCAACCATTGCGTTTTTAGGTGTTAACTTAACTTCTGCTAGTTTGTTTTTGTTTAATGGTACAAGTTTTTCTGTATTGTTAACTTTTTCGATTGGAGCTTCAACCAGGTTTTTATCCGTGGATTCTTTTTCAGAGTTATAATCTGCAAGGCTATTCTTCAACTCATCTTCTGGTTTCCTTAATGGTTCGATTTCTTTTTCAAGAATTAAGGAAGTGTCGATTGACAATTGCTGCTGATCCGAAAAAGTTTTGCCCCGGAATGGTTCAGAAGTAATAAATGCTACAGCAAAAATGATACTTGCCGCTATTCCCGATCCTCCTAATGCCCACCATATCACAGCCTTTTTTTTTCGCTTAGATGTTAGTGTAGCACTAATATTCTGCCAGGCATCAGCAGAAGGCGCTGCACCATAATCTCTAAACCTATTATGTAATGTATCCCTATTCGACATAATTTAACTTTTTGTTGGTCATTGTCTCATCCCGTTTGATGGCACGAATCAATAAATTCCTTGCTCGGCTATATTGCGACTTAGAGGTGCCCTCTGAAATGGCTAGCATTCCTGCTATTTCTTTGTGCGTATAGCCTTCAATAGCATATAGATTGAAAACAGTTCTATATCCAACCGGAAGCTCTTGAATTTTAGAAACTAACTCATCCAAATCCACTTTTTGAAACAAGGCTTCACTTTTTTCATCTGGCAAAACCGATTCCATTTCTGTTGTTATGGATGTTAAAATCATTTTTTGTTTTCTGATATGTTCTAGTGCAGTTGTCACCGCTATTCTTCTAATCCATCCTCCTAAAGCACCTTTACCTTGATATTGTTCTAGTTTTTGGAAGGTTTTGATGAAGGTATCTTGTAGTAGGTCATCTGCTTCATCCTCATCTTTACCATAACGAAGACAAACCCCCTTTACCATGTAAGAAAATCTACGATATAATTCTTCCTGAGCCTGTCGTTTAAATTTTAAACAGGCACTTACAATATCTTGATCGGTATAATTCTCGTACTTAGTAATGCAATTTTAGTTATTAGTGTTATCTAAAGATAAAGCCAAAACGTAAATCAAATCGGTTTATTTCGTAAATCGTTTTGACAGAGCCATCTCCTCCTGCCCACCAATTCCAATCTTCTACCTCCAATTGTCCATATCTATAACCAATTCCTGTAATGATACCAAAATGTTCTCCTAATTCATGCTGAAATCCTAAAAACCCTTGCCCAAAAAAACCTCCTCTGTTTCTATCAGAATATTCAAAGGGTAAATCATACCCAAAACCAATACTTGCAAAAGGTGTTGACCCTTTTTTAAGAAGGTTATATTTTCCTTCTGCAAACACTGGCAAATACGCTCTACCATAAAAAGATTCGATTCCTAGTCCCAAACCTGCAGACCAATGCTCATTAATTCTGAACCCATTTACGAATAATAAGTTCCCGCTAACGTCCGAACCTCCTAGTATACCAGCGGAAATGTTTCCATAGTAACCTGATTTAGATGCTATTGGTCTAAACGACTTAATATCTACTACATCAACTCTTTCATAAACCCAAATACTCCCATCTTTGGTTTTTAGTTTAATTAAATCATCCGTTTTTTCAATGACAATGCCTCTTATTTCTGATCCATTCTTCAGAACAACCACATCCATTTGAGCTTGTGAAACAAAAGATGCTAATAAAATGATAACGATTAAAAATATTTTCATGACTAAAATTTAATGGTGCTGATTTTATTAATATTTTGAACGTCTGAAATATCATATTGATATAAACCATCATCTCCAATTAACATAGCGATATTATCAAGTAAAATAATATCAGTTGCCTGAACAGACCCGTATGTTTTTATTTTCTGGTTCCCAACATCTATTGGATCAGTTGCATCAAAGATCTTTAATCCAGCACTTCCATCACAAACAAACAAAGTATTATTGCGAATACCCAACCCATGCGGGTTCTTCAAGTTAAACGTTTTTTTCAATATTGGGTCAGCATAATTAGACACATCAATAACATCTAATTGATTTTGTTGTCCACTACATGCTGTTCCTGTTCTAAGGGTTACATAGGCATAATCACCATCAACAACAACTGGGTCGCACGCATTGGCATGCTGTATCATCCCTCTCTGTGTAGGTAAGTCTTTATTTGATGTTTCATAAATCAACATCCCTGAAGTGGTTCCCATAAAGATATGATTGTTATACGCAAACAAAGTTTCAACTTCTCTCCAAATATGAATTGCATTTGAGTTAGATGGCCTAGTTGGTGCCGATAAGTCAAATGGCTTTAAATGATGGCCATCCATTACATATAAGAAATCATTTAACAATGAAAACTTAGTAATTGACCCTGATATGCCCTGGCCTTGGCTAGAAGCTCCTTTATTGAAATTCTGAGAATCAAAAGCAAATGAGACCCCTGTTTCGGGAGCTCCCCATTGATTGACGAAACCACAGTTGAAACAACCATTTATTGGCTGCTTATCTGTCACATACTCTTCTAAATTCCACCCTGTAATAATTCCTTTGCTTGGATCAACTTCTGCTAAAGGATATTGTGGGTCATGACTAGGCCAAGCATAGTCAAAAGCATTTTCGGTTCTACCAACCTCTTTTGGGTTGGCAATATCTGACACATCAACTACAACAAGGTCTGTATATGCATTGGCGTATAAATACTGGTTATTAATAGAAATACCTGTAATACCTGTAATGGCATAATACCCTTTATTCACCGGATTTTCAGGGTTCGAATTATCAAGAATATGAATCCCTTTAAAATTATCGAGGATGAACAAGTAATTATCCTTAAAATAAATATTCCCTTTTTCATCAATTGTTTTAGCTGGTTCGTATTTAACCTTTCCCAGCGTAGAACGAAATGTTTCAAAATCTGTATATACAGGCACATTTGCTGTATATTTCTGAAATTGTTTATCCTTACAACCAAATTGCAAAATCGATAATGCAACCATTATAAAACCTATCTTTTTCATAATTTTCAAGTTTTGTTTTTTAGGTTGATGCAAGAAATATATTTTGGGTTGCATCAAAAAAAAAGAGACCCATATGAGTCTCTTTAGAAATAATATTTGTTGACATTATTTAAAAACTAAAACCGATAGAAAAGTTTAAAAATTTCGTGTAGGGTACTAAATTCCTCGCGGAAAGCTTGATACTTTCCTCATCAGAAGAGGTTTCAACCTGCTGTAATAAAGTTTTGTAAACACCATCCTCTTGTGCAGCAATGTAATCTTCTACCTGCTGCTCTACCGCAGGAAAGTTGACCGTTTCTCCCGGAAGTTCAGTTCCTGTTAATTGAAAATTATTTGAGCCTACACCAAATCCAAACCAAAGAATGTCAATTGCAATTCTATCCTTTACGGTCCATTGGTTACCAATCCCTATTCCGCCACCAATAAAGTTAAAATTCATCTCAACATTTCCGCCATGCGTAATAGCAGGGTTATCGCTATCAGGAAAATCAAAATCAAAATTTGCCAGGCTTCCATTCTGAAGTCCAATATACGGTGCCAAATAAAATCCTTTTAGTGCTTTTGCCTTTGGATAGTATCTTAATTCTAAAGTTAACCCTGATGAGGTAAACTTGTTGTTGAATATATTTGAATTAGCATTTGCACTATCTAATTGTTCCTGGGCAAATTCGCTCAGCACATCACTAAGAGGTGCTGCACTTTTGGAGGAAAAATTGAATTTTAACCCTACCGAGAAACGATCAGTCATCTTTCGCTCATAAGCCAAACCCACATTATTCGCGGTTATCAAATTTACGGGGGCCAGTATTAATTTTACAGCATTCTTCTGCCCAAAAGCAACCGTTGAAGCAAATAAAAGACAAGTAATTAGTGTTTTTTTCATTTTGTTTAATTGTACTATAATAGTATACGTGAATATTCTATAAAAGTTTGGTTTTTCCTTTTTTGCTAACCAAGTAAACTCCTACAAAAACCAAAATCGCTCCAATTAATTTAAGAATCGAAAAATCAGATGAATAGTCAATAATATTAAAATAGAAAAGGATAAATATAAAACCGGAAACCAAAACTGGTTGTAAGTATATATAGCTACTCGCAACAGAGGGGGATATTACTTTCATAGCAGTTACTGTGAGTAAATATGGGAGAAAGGTTACACCTACCACTACAAAAGCTACCTTTAAAAAGTCAGAATCTCCCCAAGTATTAAAATCAATTGAGAAAAGTTCATTTGTAGAAGATGGCCATAATAACACATACATAAGTCCGAAAGTAAAAACCCAGGTGATTACAGTTAATGGCTTATATTTTTGCATTAATGGCTTCACCAAAACCAAATAAACAGAATAGGACGTGGCATTAATAAATATGAATAAGTCTCCTCTTACGGTTCCCGTATCAGTACTTTGAGTGTTTAATAAAATAATAGTTATAGCTCCAATAGCTCCAATTATAACCCCTGAAATTTTCATACCCGTTATCTTTTCTTTTAAAAGAAGTATTGACAAAACAAAAACTATAATGGGGGTAGAAGTCATTATAATAGAAGAATTTAACGGAGAGGTTTGCATTAAACCGTTGAAAAAGAATAGCTGATTAACTGCAACACCAAACAATGCACAAATCATCAATTTAAGCCAATCTTTTCGATCTATTTTCTGATAATTGAAAATGAAAAGTATCCAAAATAGAATAGAAGCTCCTAAAACCCTTATTAGAATAAATGCATTTGGCAAAATAACATTTGGCATCAGCCCTTTTGCTACAATATAATTGATGGCATACATTAAGTTAACCGTAAACAAAAGTAAATGGGCTACCAAAGGTTTATTCGTAAGTTCTGCCAGTGGTCTAATAAAATTCAAGGTTTATTTATGTAATTGCTCTTTTGCCTCAGCCACCACTTTTTTAGTATTTCCGACAAAAACTTTATCATCAACAAATAATACAGGTCTTTTTAAAAAGGTGTATTCTTCCAAAATTAAATTTTTATAATCGTTTTCGGTTAGATTTTGCTCATGGAGTCCCATTGCTCTATATTTCATAGCTCGCTTAGAAAACAAAGCCTCATAGCTCCCTGCAGAGTTTTTCATTATGTTTAAGTCGGCTTCATTGATGCCCTCTTGCTTGATGTCTTGAAAAATTGTATCTGCTGGTAATTCTAATTCCTTAATAATTCTTTGGCAGGTTGAACATGATGAGAGATGAAATAGCTTTGTCATTGTACAGTAAATTTTTGATATTTTCTTGAGCGTAAAATTAATTATATTTAGCCCTTATCAATGTTTGTTTATGGAAAAAACATCAAAATATATTCACTATCAATCATTAGAAATTCCAAATAATGATGGGCTTAAAGCTGCCGAAAAGTTCTATAATACCATGAATCAAAGACGTTCTGTCCGCGATTTTTCTGATCGACCGGTTGATGAGAAAATTATCGAAACTATTATTAAAACAGCTGGCACTGCACCTTCAGGAGCTCATAAACAACCATGGGTATTTTGTGCTATCAGCAATAAAGATCTTAAGCATGAAATAAGATTGCTTGCTGAGGCTGAAGAACGACAAAATTATGAATCGCGAATGGGTGAGGCCTGGAAAAAAGACCTTGAACCATTTGGAACTAATGCTGTTAAAGCATTTATTGATATTGCTCCATGGCTAATAATTGTGATGAGAAAACCTTTTGATATAAATGAGGCGGGTGAAAAACAGAAGAATTATTATGTGTCTGAATCTGTTGGAATTGCAACTGGCTTATTAATTTCAGCCATTCATCAAGCGGGTCTTGTTACCTTAACGCATACACCTAGTCCTATGGATTTTTTGGCCAGAATATTGAAGCGTCCTAGTAACGAAAAACCTTTTATTTTATTGCCAGTAGGTTACCCCGCTAAAGCGGCTCAAATTCCCGATCTACAAAGAAAGCCAATAGATGAAATAGCAAAATATTATCGATAAATTTTGATTTTTTCCTTAATAGTATTTTCTTTGCATCTAATTAACTAAAAACGGATAACATTATGTCTGACGTAAATTCAAGAGTAATATCTATTATTGTAGATAAATTAGGAGTATCAGAAGATGAAGTAAGTAATGAAGCGAACTTCACTAATGACTTAGGTGCAGATTCATTGGATACAGTGGAATTAATTATGGAATTTGAAAAAGAATTCAATATTGCCATTCCAGATGATCAAGCTGAAAAAATTCAAACTGTTGGAGACGCTATCTCTTTCATTGAAGGAAACACCAAATAATTCTACCTATTATTGTTAAATTTTAATCTGCATTCATATGGAATTGAAGAGAGTTGTAGTAACCGGATTAGGCGCATTAACGCCAATTGGTAATAACGTAAACGACTATTGGACTTCATTAGTTAACGGTGTCAGCGGTGCCGCTCCAATTCAGCAGTTTAATGCAGAAAAATTTAAAACGCAATTTGCGTGTGAATTAAAAGACTTCAATGTGGCTGATCATCTCGACCGCAAAGAAGCAAGAAAACAAGATCAATTTTCTCAGTACGCCATGGTTTCTGTTGCAGAAGCTATGGCGGACTCTGGGATTGATTTAGAAAAAATTAACTTGGATAGAGCTGGAGTAATATGGGGTTCAGGCATTGGTGGTTTAAAAACATTTCAAGATGAAGCAGAAGGCTTTTTCAAAGGAGATGGCACGCCTCGATACAACCCTTTCTTTATTCCTAAAATGATTGCCGATATTGTGGCCGGTAACATTTCAATTAAATATGGATTTAGAGGCCCGAATTATGTGACTGTTTCAGCATGCGCCTCTTCGAACAACGCTCTGATTGACGCTGCCATGCTTATTCGCTTAGGGAAATCTGATTTAATAGTATCTGGTGGCTCTGAAGCTGCTGTTAATGAATCAGGTATTGGTGGATTTAATGCTTTAAAAGCATTGTCAACAAGAAATGATGATCCTAAAACAGCTTCTCGCCCTTTTGACAAAGATCGTGAAGGTTTCGTATTGGGGGAAGGTTCTGGTGCTTTAATACTCGAAGAATTAGAGCATGCTAAAGCTAGAGGTGCTAAAATTTATTGCGAAATTATTGGAAGCGGCTTATCTGCTGATGCACATCACATTACTGCTCCACATCCTGAAGGGCTGGGCGCCTTAAGTGTAATGAAACAGGCTATTGAAGAAGCAGGAATATCAAAAGAAGAGGTTGATTATATCAATGTTCATGGTACCTCAACTCCATTAGGTGATATTGCAGAAACGAAAGCGATTAAGACGATTTTTGGAGAACATGCATACAAGTTAAACATCTCCTCTACAAAATCAATGACTGGTCATTTATTAGGGGCTGCAGGAGCTATTGAAGCTATTGCCTGTATTAAAGCCATTGAAAACGACATTGTTCCTCCAACCATTAACCACTTCACTGACGATCCTGATATTGACAGTAAGTTAAATTTAACATTGAACACTTCTCAAAAAAGAACAGTAAATGTTGCCTTGAGTAATACCTTTGGATTTGGCGGACACAATACGTCTGTAATCTTTAGAAAATATAACGATTAATTAAAATTATACTAGGTTGTTTCAATTTCTTTCGAAAAAAAAGAATGAAGATGATAACCTGTCGCTTGCAGCATACATTGTCAAGAAAACAGGTTATAAACCAAAAAATATTCAACTTTTTGAGACAGCATTTGCTCATAAGTCCTATACTAACCCATTGGAGGGTGTAAGGAGTAACGAAAGACTTGAATTTTTGGGTGACCGTGTTATTGACCTAATTGTAGCAGAATATCTATTTGCAAAGTTTCCAAATAAACCAGAAGGAGATTTAACCAAAATTAAATCAAAAATCGTAAATCGTAAAATGTTGGCTCAAATTGGCGGAGAAATGAATATGGAAAATCATATTCTCTACAACAAGGGGCAATCAATTAATATCAACACCATTGTTGGAAATGCATTTGAGGCTCTTATTGGTGCTATTTATTTAGATTCCGACTACCATATCACTAAAGAAGTTTTTAATGCGTCAATCATCAGAAAATACATTAACCTGACTAAGGTTATGGAAGAGGAGATTGACTTCAAGAGTACTCTTATTATTTATTGTCAGAAGAATAAGCTAGACATTAAATATGAAATGAAGCAAGAGGCTGATAAAGACAATGATTTTACCTATATCATCAGCGCAAATATTAATAATAAGGAATGGGGAATTGGTCGTGGAAAGAACAAAAAAACGGCTGAGCAAAACGCATCAAAGGAAACGCTTGAGCTCTTTGGTTTAGGGCAGAGTTAAACCTCTCAAATATTAACATGAAAAATTCGTTACTATTCAGTTTATTTCTAATATTTTATTCTTCCTCTTTCGCACAAAAACATTTCGTTGGTATATACGGCGGCATAAATTTGAATACTATTATATTAGAAATAGATTCGAACTCAACCAAATTAGGTGAAAGAGTAAATACAAATTATGGACTAACTTATAGACTTCACTTAAATCGCAAATTCTTTCTCAACGCAGAGATTGGGATTATTACTAAAAGCGATCAAATTGCCAATTTTTCTGAAATTCCAGGAAATACACCTCTTCCAAACAATAATTATCCGTTAGGTGTGTTTAAATATCTAAATACGTGTATCGCTATTGGATATAGAGAATACCAGGGCGCTAATGCTGAAGACTATAGTTATGCTTCAATGGGAATATCTCCAAATATTTTAATTGGCGCTAGTGCACAATATGATTCTCTTTACGCACCACTAGAGAAATTAAACCACGAAATTACAAATGCAGGACGATTAGACTTAGCAATAAACTCAATGGTAGGTCGAAACTTATACATGGGAAAAAATTTAAACTTAGATTTAAGCTTTGGTATCGCTTTTAGTTTGCTTTCTTTATACAAAAAAGGTACCTATGAAGAAGTTAAGCCGGTTCCTCGTCATTTTAATCTCTTCAGTAATCTTGGTTTACAATATAAGTTTTGATTGAAAACTCCCTATTATTTATCTGCCTCTTGATTAAACATTTCCTCCAACGGTGGAACTGTTTATCACATGATCCGCTATCCCATACTGTAACTTTATCAATCTTAATGTTCTTCGTCTTAATTAATTTTGGTAGTTTATCTGCTATTTTCAATAAAATTTCGCATAACGCGTTTACTTTAAAATGATGCTTGTGAACCTAAAAGACGTTCTAATAATAACATTGCTGCTTTCATTATCCTTTCAAGGTTTACCACAAAAACACCAAATTGGGATTTATAGCGGTATAAATGCAAATAAAATGTCTGGAATATGGTCGTTGACTGAAAGCAAATATCTGGTTAAGCCCCACTACGGTATTAATTATTCCTTTCACTTTAAGCGTACTTATTTTTTGCAAGCAAATGTTGATTAGATTTTTCGCTTGAACCCATGACATCAAATCCACATATTAATATACAGCTAGCTTTACCTCCGGTTCAATACCCGACCAATAATTTGGATTTAAGCTCCCATTTGAAACTTGGTTATCAGCTCGCTTTTAAGGAAAAATTGATATTAGACCTTAGCACCTCTTTCGCTCGTAGTTTTTTTCCAATATACAGGAATAAGTTCCTAGGCGAGAACTTAAAACCTTACCATTATAGTGGCCGATTGTCATTGGGTTTACAGTATAGAATGTAGCAATAAACAGATTCAATATTTTACCCGTTATTATGAATCTGTGTTTTCTTCAGATCCTTTGCTTTCATCTTCCAACTTTTCACCTTTTAAATAAGTTGGCAATTGCATTCCTGCCTGATTAAACATCTCTTCCAACGGTGGGACTGATTTGTATAAACCAGAAAGAAAACCGGCAGTGGATGACTTTCCATCTTTATCAGCTGATCCGCTATCCCATACCGTAACTTTATCAATCTTGATGTTCTTAATGGCCTCCGCCTGTGTCTTAACTAATTCAGGTAGTTTATCTGCTATTAATAATAGGACGGCATCTTTCGCGTTTTCTCCAGCAGCTCTTACAATTCTATCTAATCCTTCCGCCTGTTTTGTTAAAATTTCAAACTGACCTTGTGCTTCTGCTTGTTTTTTGAATAAAATACTATCTGCTTCACCTTTTGCAATTCTTCTGATTTGCTCTGCTTCTGCTTCTGCATCTATTTCTATTTTTTGTTTTTGAATCTCCGCCGGAACAATGACATCCGCATTTTGCTCTGCTTCTTTTCTTAATGCTCTTGCCTCTTCAGCAATTTTTTCCGCTGCATAAGATTCTTCTAGCGCTTTGGCCAACTGAACTTTTTCAGCGGCGCTGGCTAAACGCTCTGCTTCGGCCTCTTTAGAACGTCTTTCAGCATTAGAGTTTGCCATTGTAATCTTAGCACTATTCTCTCCCTCTACTGCTTGTGCATCAGCCGCTGCTACCTGCACTCTTTGATCCTGCATAGCATTGGCTTCACCAATAGATCCATCCCTATTTTTTTGTGATACAGAAATTCTAGCATCATTAATTGCTTTTGCTGCTGCTTCTTTTCCTAAAGCTTCAATGTAACCCGACTCATCATGAATATCTGTAATATTTACGTTAATTAGTTTTAAACCAACTTTTTGAAGTTCTACTTCAACATTGTGTGTAATATGCGTCAAAAACTTATCTCTATCGCTATTAATTTCTTCAATGTCCATTGAGGCTACGACCATTCTTAACTGACCAAAAATAATTTCTTGTGCCAACTCCCTAATGGCTTCACCATTTAGACCTAGTAAACGTTCTGCCGCATTTTGCATTACTGTTGGCTCAGTTGAAATACCAATAGTAAAACGTGATGGTACGTTTACCCTAATATTTTGCTTAGATAAAGCGTTCGTTAAGTTCACCTCTATTGAAATGGGAGTCAAATCTAAATATTCGTAATCTTGAATGATTGGCCATATAAAAGCACCTCCCCCATGAATACACTTTGCAGAACCTCCTCCCGTTCTTCCGTAAACAACTAAAATTCTGTCAGAAGGACATCTCTTATAGCGTTTAACAATTGAAAATATAAAAACTGCAACAATTAAAACGATTGCCGCTGGTATAGCAAAAACTGGTATACCGTCAGATTGTAATAATATTGTTTCCATTATTTTATTTACTTAATTTTTCTATTAATAATATTTCACCACTCACCACTTTGATGACCTTAATAACATCTCCTTGCTTCAAGTCTGTTTCAGAATCAGTAAGTGCACTTAATTCTCTTTTCGATCCTTGAACATCAATGGTGATTTTCCCTATTTTACTTCTATTGGCTCCAACAGATAAGTATACTTCTCCTACTTCACCAATGGCATTTGAAATTTTTAACGTGCCACTCTCTGCCAGTTTACTAATCCATAAAAACAAAAAAGACAACAATAACATCATTGCTACTCCAGCAATTGTGGCAATGGTTATAGCACCACCATTCGAATAGTCATTATTTAGACATACAATGCCTGTCCAGCCGAACAAAGTGAAAAATGCCATGACATTTTTAAACGTAAAAAATTGAATCCCAATTCCAACATCTGCATCTATTTCGGTATCAACATCAGCATCAGAGTCTACGCCAAAAAAACTCAGTATCAACAACAGCACGAAAATTGATGTGCCTACCATAGCTGTAATCCAAAAAGTAAGCTGTAAAGTTGACATCTCTGAAAAAAAATCTGACATAGCGACTTGTATTTATTTATGTTGATACCCTAAATATAGATTTTTAATTTAATTATATGACATAAAAAAAGCCGATTTGACTATTCAAACCGGCTTTTAAACTTATAATTTACTTTTTACAACCCAAAGGCTGCTTTAACTTTGTCAGTGTAATCTAATTTTTCCCAGGTAAAAGTCTCTACTTCCTTCGTTTCTTTTCTACCTGCATTTTCAAAAGTAATTGTCTTTATTTCTGAAGGTCTTCCCATATGACCATAGGCTGCCGTTTCGGAATAAATTGGATTTCTCAGTTTTAGTCTTGTTTCTATGGCATATGGTCTCATATCAAATACACCTGTTACAATTTTTGCAATTTCACCGTCAGTCATGTCTACCTTTGCTGTTCCGTATGTATCTATAAAAATACCCATTGGTTCAACTACACCAATCGCATATGATACCTGCACTAAAATTTCATCAGCTACTCCTGCTGCCACTAAATTTTTTGCAATATGTCTAGTAGCATAAGCTGCAGAACGATCAACTTTTGATGGATCTTTACCTGAAAAAGCACCTCCTCCATGAGCGCCTTTTCCCCCATAAGTATCTACAATGATCTTACGACCGGTAAGTCCTGAATCTCCATGTGGTCCGCCAATTACAAACTTCCCAGTAGGGTTAATGTGGTATGTGATGTCATCAGTAAACAAAGATTGCAGTTTGGCCGGTAATTTAGCCTTTACTCTTGGAATCAAAATACCAACAATGTCTTTTTTAATTTTGATTAACATTTCTTCATCATTATCTGAAAAGTCATCATGCTGAGTGGATACCACAATAGAATCAATCCTCTGAGGAACATTATCATCTGAATACTCAATCGTTACCTGTGCTTTTGCATCTGGTCGTAAATAAGTTATTTCGGCCATTTCTCTACGTAAAGCAGCTAATTCTTGCAATATTTTATGAGATAAGTCTAGGGCTAAAGGCATGTAATTCTCTGTTTCCTTAGTCGCATAGCCAAACATCATTCCTTGGTCACCTGCACCTTGCTCCATAGGGTCTTTTCGATCAACCCCCCGGTTAATGTCGTCTGATTGTTCATGAATTGCAGAAATAACGGCGCATGATTTAGCATCAAACTGATATTCTGATTTGGTATAACCTATTTTGGTAATGGTATCTCTTGCTATTTGCTGAACGTCAAGATATGCATTTGATTTAACTTCTCCTGCCAACGTAACCAGACCTGTTGTTACTAAAGTTTCGCAAGCTACTTTTGAACTAGGATCAAATGCCATAAAATGATCTATTAATGCATCAGAAATTTGATCTGCTACCTTATCTGGATGTCCTTCGGAAACTGATTCAGAAGTAAATAAATATGCCATATTATTTGGTATAAAATTAAGTGGACAAATTTAACTAAATTATTTTAGCTATCATTCACTAACTAAAATTATACGCATTTTTTTAGATTTTAATGACGCTAATTTAATTGCATATTGTCAATCAGCCTAACTTTGCCACAATATGCTGCAATACAGACTGAGATTTCCGGTTGAATACGTGTTACCTTTTTCAATGTTAGGTTGTCAACTATTTCAAGATATTCCAAACTAAGCTTCCCTAAATCAAAAAATGCTAACATATTTTCCTTAACGTCTTTTAGATTATGACCTTCGCCAACTAATTGTTTACCAAGCCTAAGTGTCCAGTTAATAATTCGAGCATCCTCTTTTTCTTTTTCTGATAAAAGTGCATTTCTTGAGCTCAAGGCTAAACCACCTTCATTTCTTAAGATGGGTACCGCTATAATTTCAACTGGCAATTTCCGCAGTTTAACCATGTATTTTACTATCGCTACTTGTTGGAAGTCCTTAATTCCAAAAAAAGAAATGTCGGGTGCAATTATGTTCAAAAGCTTTTCAACAACATTGCATACTCCCTTAAAATGTCCTGGCCTATACTTGCCTTCTAAGTCATTATCCAGTCCCTGCAAATCAATGTCATACGGTTGTTGTTTTGGTACATAAACCTCATCAACAGCTGGCAAAAATAAGATGTCACATTTATTGTCCTCCAATAGTTTTGCATCTTCGGTTTCCGTTCTTGGGTACCTTTCCAAATCCGCAGGGTCATTAAACTGAGTAGGGTTAACAAATATGCTTGCTACTACAAGTCCACACATTCTATTAGCCTCATTAATCAGCGCCATGTGGCCAGCGTGCAAAGCTCCCATTGTAGCAACAAATCCAATTTTTTTATCAGCGTTGTCTGATTTCCAAAGCTCAATAGCCTCTTTAATGTCTTTTGATGTTTTATATATTTTCACACACGCACCAGTTTAAACTCACAAATCTATATTTTACAATGGAATTACGGCTTTTTTTTCGTATTTTTGTAGCTTAGAAATCATTAAATCAATTATGGATAAGAAAAAAGTACTTTTTATTTCTCAAGAAATTCAACCTTTTTTACCATCCTCTACCATTTCAAGTATAGCAAGAAAATTACCTCAGGGAATACAGGAGAGCGGGAAAGAAATCAGAGCGTTTATGCCGAGATTTGGATGTATAAATGAAAGAAGACACCAACTTCATGAAGTTATTCGGTTGTCTGGAATGAATTTAATTATAGATGATATTGATCATCCTCTAATTATAAAAGTGGCTTCAGTACCACAGGCAAAAATTCAAGTATATTTTATTGATAACGACGACTTCTTTAAGAGAAAAGCGACGGTTAAAAATAGTGATGGTGAAGACTTTGACGATAATGACGAACGCGCTATGTTTTTTAGCCGAGGCGTTCTGGAAACTGTTAAAAAATTAGGCTGGAAACCTGATATTATTCACTGTCACGGCTGGATGACAGCTTTTGCCGTTCTTTATATCAAGAAATTATATGCCAACGACCCTCATTTTTCAGATGTGAAAGTTGTGTATTCGGTTTACGATAAAGATTTTAACAAAAATTTAAATTCTAGACTCAAAGAAAAACTTAATTTTGACGGATTCAATCCGGAAGATTATTCTGACATAAAGGATGGAAGCTTTTTGGAATTGAATAAAATGGCCATGTCATTTGCAGATGGTGTTATTCAGGGCAGCGAAACTATTCATGAAGAGTTAGACCAGTTTATGGAAACACTTGATGTGCCAACCCTAGAATTTCATCCTGAAGAAAATAGTGTGAAGCCGGTTGATGAGTTTTATGACCTATTGGTAGGTGAACTAGTTGAATAAACATGACAAAAACATATAAGATCAAGAAACGGCGGGAAGTTATTCAACTTTCCGCCAGTTTTTTGATTGCACTTTTTATTTTTTCTGGTTGTAAAAAAGAAATTACGACAGTTGGAACAGATATTAATCCGAATGGATTAAATATTGTGAGTCAAGATACATTTACTGTCATCACCAAAACCGTTATTACGGATAGTTTGCCGACTGATGAGACAACAACAAACCTTTTGGGAGGATTAAATGATCCTGAGCTTGGAAAAGTTGATTGTGGTATCGTTACTCAACTACGACTGTCATCAGAAGCACCTAATTTTGGAAATGTTAACGATATTACGGTAGACTCGGTAGTGCTTTCCCTCGTTTATGATAGTAGGCTAAACTATGGTAATATAGAAGCATTGACTTTTGAAGTTTTTGAAATTACTAATCTGCTGGACAAAGAAGCGGAATATTATAGAAATACAGCTGTTAGTACCACTGGATCAAATTTGGTATTACCAGGAACTGAGACTATTCTTCCTGACCCAAACTCAAGCGTAGTTGTTGATGGAGATACTTTGGCACCAATGCTAAGAATTCATTTAAATACGTCATTGGGAGATTATTTTATTAATAATTCAAGTGGTCTTAGCTCAAACGATAATTTTACTTCGTTTTTTAGGGGGCTTTATATCAAATTATCCAATGCTAATACGTTTCAAGAAAATGAAGGAACAGTGCTTTATTTCTCTTTGCTAAATGCTTTATCGAATATGGTTTTATATTATACCATAGAAGGGGAAAACAAAAAATTTACCTTTAACATCAATAGCAACTCAGCCAGGTTTAACAAAATGGATTTTGATTTTAACTCTGCTCCTCTTGAAAGCAGTATTAATTCAGATGTCGCCGCACAAGAAAAAGTCTATTTTCAAGCTAGTCATATTCGTCCAGAATTTCATTTTCCTTTTTTGGAAAACTTTAATGAATCTCGGAACATAGTAATTAATAAAGCTGAATTAATCGTTCCTGTTCAGGACTTTAATTCAAGCCCTTTTGTGCCATCTAATTCACTTTTTATAGGTAGAATTAGCTCAAATTTTCTGACATCCGTTACTTTTGATTATTCAAGCGGAAGTACTGTAAACTATGATAACGAAAACAAGGTGTATAGGTTCAATTTAACACGAGACTTACAACGTGTGGTTTCTGGAGAAATTGAAAATGACGGTTACCGTATTTTTTCAACTAACTTTTTTGGATCAAGCATTGAACGTATTATATTTAGTGGACCGAAAAGTATTACTAAAGACAAAACTAAACTGGTTATTACCTATACAGAATATTGATATATGTGTGGAATTGTTGGATATATTGGGAACCATAAGGCGTATCCCATTTTAATTAAAGGACTTTCAAGATTGGAATATAGAGGTTATGATAGTGCAGGCATTGCATTAATGACTGAAGAAAATGATCTAAACATTTATAAACGAAAAGGGAAAGTTCAAGATTTGGTTGATTTTATTGGCAAAGACGATACAGCAGGTAATCTAGGGATAGGACATACACGCTGGGCAACTCATGGTGAGCCAAACGATATAAATGCGCATCCTCATTTTAGTGCAGAAGGCAACATTGCCTTGGTTCATAATGGTATTATAGAAAACTATGCTGTAATTAAGGAAGAATTAATTAAAAGAGGTCATGAGTTCAAAAGCGAGACTGACACAGAAGTATTAGTTAAGCTAATAGAAGAAATTCAAACTAAATCAAAAACTAGCCTTGAAGAAGCTGTTCGCTTGGCATTAAATGAAGTAGTAGGTGCCTATGCTATTGTTGTTGTGTCAAAAGACAACCCAGACAAACTAATTGCAGCAAAGAAAAGTAGCCCTTTGGTGATAGGTTTAGGAGAAAACGAATACTACATTGCATCTGATGCTACACCTATAGTAGAATATACCAAAAATGTTATTTATCTTGAAGATGAGCAGATAGCAATCATTAATAAAAATCATGGGTTCAGAATCATTAGTATTGCTAATAAAGAGATAAATCCTTATGTTCAGGAATTAGAAATGCAATTAGAAGCGCTTGAAAAAGGCGGATATGAGCATTTTATGTTAAAGGAAATTTATGAACAACCTCGTGCGATTCACGATAGTTTCAGAGGGCGTTTAAATGCTAAAGAAGGCTGGGTGTCATTAGGTGGAGTGAAACCACACATCAAAGAAATTTCGAATGCTGACCGGATTGTCATCATAGCTTGTGGTACTTCATGGCATGCTGCACTGGTTGCAGAATATTACTTTGAAGACTTGGCAAGAATTCCTGTAGAAGTTGAATATGCCAGCGAATTCCGTTACCGTAACCCAATTATTAAAAAAGGTGATGTAGTTATTGCTATTTCGCAGTCTGGTGAAACGGCCGATACATTAGCCGCTTTAAAAATGGCAAAAGAAAAAGGAGCATTTTTATTTGGTATTGTCAATGTTGTAGGGTCATCTATTTCAAGAATTACAGACACTGGTTCTTATACTCATGCTGGACCAGAAATTGGAGTGGCTTCTACTAAAGCATTTACTACCCAAGTGACGTTATTGGCTATGATGGCCATGATGATTGGTAAAGAACGGAATACAATTGCGCCAAAACGTTTCCAAAAATTATTAAGCGAAATGGAAGCATTGCCAGACAAAATTGAAACATTACTTGAAAGTAATCAATATATTGAAACCATAGCTTCCCAGTATAAAGATGCATCAAACGCACTTTATTTAGGAAGAGGAACAGCTTTTCCTATTGCTTTAGAAGGCGCTTTAAAGCTAAAAGAAATCTCATACATTCATGCTGAAGGATACCCTGCTGCAGAAATGAAGCACGGTCCGATTGCCTTAATAGATGAAAATATGCCAGTTTTTGTGATTGCCACCGAAGGTGAAAACTACGAAAAGGTAGTGAGTAATATTCAGGAGGTAAAAGCGAGAAAAGGAAAAATTGTAGCCATTGTGACAAGGGGAGACAAGGATGTTAAATCAATTGCCGACCACACAATTGCTATTCCATCAACTGATGAGGTATTAGTGCCAATTTTAGCTACTATTCCTCTGCAGTTAATCTCTTACCATATTGCCGTAATGCGCGGTTGTAATGTTGATCAGCCAAGGAATTTAGCTAAATCAGTAACAGTGGAGTAAAATATTCTATTTGCAATGGGTTTAAAATTCAAAGTTGTTCTAATATTTTTACTACTAGTTAGCTTTGCTTTTCCAGCTACGATAACCGTAAACAGTATAAATAATTCTGGTCCTGGAACACTGAGAGATGCTGTTTTTAGTTCTACTCATGGTGACATTATCCGTTTTAATCCAAATCTAATAAGTGCAGGAAATGCTACAATTACGCTCACAAGCCCAATACTTTTCACCAAGAGTCTGACTGTAATTGGACTATATAATTTGACTGATACTCTAAAAATTAGTGGTGGAAATAGTAATCGGATTTTTGATGTAGATTTGAGCGCATCATTTCATAAGAACCTTACGCTAGATAGTCTCGTTTTAATAAATGGAAAAGCATCTTTTGGAGGAGGAATTAGATTTAAAGGAGACACCTTATTTGTGGCAAATTCAATTGTTAGTGATAATAATTCCCCGTTTGGTGAAGGAGGAGGTATATACTCAATCAACAATACCTCAAGTAATGCAGTGGTTATATCTAATTCTAATATCATTAGGAACTCCGCGACCCGTGGAGCTGGTGTATACTCGTTTTCATGGGACTACGAATCTTCAGTAGAAATAATCAATTCCTACATTACTTATAATTCGGCTAATGATGATGGAGGGGGAATTTTTTGTTGGTCTAATGATTCTTTAGCCAAGGTTAAATTAATTGATTCAGAAATCACCCATAACACTGGAAAAGATGGGGGTGGTATACTTTCTGTTTCTCGAAACTCTATTTCCAAAGTAGAAGCTTTTAATTCCCTTATAAGTAATAACACAGCTAGCAGTGGTGGTGGTATTTATTGTTATTGTTTTTCTTCCACGTTAGCTAATTCTGCATCTACCTTAGTAAAAATAGTAGGCTCACATATCACTAACAATCAATCTATTAGAGGAGCAGGAATTTTTAACCAAAGTTTTATGACTTCTACCTCATGCAATACTGAAATAATTAATTCAACTATCAATAATAATAATGCTAGTTACCAAGGTGGTGGGATCTGTTCTATTTCCTCATATATTTCCAATGTAAAAATTGTGAATTCAACTATCAATAACAATAGTGCCAACGATAATGGAGGTGGGATTTATTCTACTTCACCACAATACAAATCATATGTAACATTAAATAATTCAACGATTAGCAATAATGTATCTATTGGAAATGGCGCAGGTATTTACTCCTCCTCTTCTACATCAACTACTGCTAGTAATGCTGCTTCTGATGTTTCAGTAGTGAATTCAACCATTGTAAATAACATGGCTCAAGGATATGGTGGTGGGGTCTACTCTAAATCTATTTCATCTAAAATTCGTCCAACAAGCAGTATCATTGCCTTAAACGGAAACGGTAACATAATTAATGTAAATAATAACACTTCTTTTACTATCAATTCAGGTGGCTACAACTTATTTGGAGACACAATTATTTATGGTGCCAATGCAAACGATCAATTAGGGGTCACATCCGCACAGTTAATGTTAGGAACTCTTGCATATTATGGAGGAACAACAAAAACCATGGAACCGACATCAGGCTCATTTGCTATAAATAATGGTAATCCAGTAGATACAAGTGAAGCACAAAATAGAGTAATTTCTGGGATAAGAGATTGTGGAGCGGCAGAAAGTTGTCAAACAGAATCAATTGATACTCAAACCGCATGTAAAGCATTTACTTGGATTGATGGAAATATTTATACATCAAGTAATAATACTGCAACTTTTACTTTAGTTAATGCATGGGGGTGTGACAGCATTATAACCTTAAATTTAACTATTACTATGGATCTAACAAATTCACTATCAGGAATAACTATAAGCTCTAATTTTAACTTTGGTTTGTCATATCAATGGGTAGATTGTAATAATGGTTACAGCATCATAGCTGGAGAAACGAACCAACATTTTACGCCACTGTTAAATGGAACTTATGCATGCATCATTTCTGATGGAATTTGTATAGATACTAGTGAGTGTACAACGGTATCATCTGTAGATATTGAGAAAAATAGAGCGATTGATTTTGCTTCTATAAATCCAAGTTCAACCTCAAATTTCATCACAGTGTCTTTTAGAGAGCCTGCTAATGTATATTTTGATTTAGTGGATATTAAAGGAAAAACCATAATTTCACCTAAATCTATTTGCAGTGGTGAAAGAATTGACTTAACTTACTTAGAAAGCGGGGTTTATTTAGCTAGGCTAATTTCAAACGAAAACAGGCTTGTTAAATACATAATTAAGCACTAATTAAATTCATATGTACAGTAAATTAGTATTATTTTATCAGTTTCAGCTTCACCAATGATTATTTCGTTGAACTTATGCCTCATGCATTTCCAGAACTTGCATACATAAAGTTAAATCTTTAGCAACCATTCCATTGCAATTAATCTCTTACCATATTGCCGTAATACGTGGTTGTAATGTAGATCAGCCAAGGAATTTAGCTAAGTCAGTAACGGTAGAATAAACAAAAACTGTCATCATAAAATTGATGACAGTTTAAATCATTTAGACTGATTTATTTTTTTGTTATTTTATCGGCAGATAAATCTCTGTTTTTAGTTTAGATTCTTCTGTTTTATTTGGGTTATTTCTATACTGTTCACGCAGTGGCTCATCACGCAATTCATATTCGTTGTTTAATAACCAATCGTTAAAGATATAATCGTACACATCAGCTAGGTGTTTATAACTTCCTGTATAATGAAACATGGCAAATTTCCCTCCTTTTAACGTCTTTACCCCTACCTCTCCATCTGGTTTAGCATTCTTGTGGACTACCAAACAGGCATCATATCTTATTTTTTCTCCATCAGTTATTTTCGGATCATCATATGGAACACCAATGTGTTCAATTCCTGCAGTGAATAATTTTTGAGCCTTAACAACTGACCATAGTTTAGCCCATACGTTTTTATAATCCAGAGATTGATAATTGCCCTGCATTCTAATAAATAAACACTGCTTCTCTTCAACCACTAGTATTTTAGGCTTCTTAATTTTTAAATCTAAAACTTCCATTTTTTTCGTTTTTATTTTTGTTTTTTTTGTTTTTCTATATTCAGTCGGCGAAACTCCAAAATGATTTTTAAACTGCTTCGATAGTGAAGATGGAGATTCGTAACCAACGCTGTAAGCAATATCCTCAATAGCGTTTGAGGAATGGCCAATCATTTTTGCCGCTTGTTCTAAACGGATTCTTGTGATGTATGACCCAATAGGCTCATTCAATAACGCTCTTATAATTCTATGGAAATGAAACGGTGAAAAATTTGATAATCCAGCCAGTTCATCAATAGCTATTTTCCGATCCAAATTATTATTAATATGTTCTACTATTACATTTAATTTTTCTGTATAAAAGTCCTTATTGCTTTGTTTATTTGCCATACTTGTCTTTTGTCAAAACAAATGTATTTAAGAATTGGAGAAAGTACTTTTCCAATCTTGCTGAGTTCAGTTTTTAGCTACAAAAAGTATATACAAAGTTTTAGAAGAGAATAAAAAGCAATTGATTAACTTTCTTCAATTTCTATCTCAATACCAGTTTCGGGGTTTTCAATTGGCTCATTTTTTGGCAGTGCATTCATCAGATAGTAAATAAGACCTCCTAAAATAAGAGCTAAAACCGCTTTTCTGATAAGCGACCAGGGAATCACTCTTTTAAAACGTTGATGCTGTTTTAAGTTTATTTGCGGTTGTTCACCATTAGGTTTACTAATCTTCATCTTCTAATTCAAATAAGTCATTTACCGATTTATTAAATACAGTAGCCAGTTTTAATGCCAATACAGTAGAAGGGACGTATCGGTTCTTTTCAATTGAATTGATAGTTTGTCTTGAAACACCTATTTTCTGGGCTAAATCTTCCTGGGTCAAATCTAAAATGGCACGCTCAATCTTTAATCGGTTCTTCATGCACTCTTGCGTTTGAAAACTTCAAAGCTAATAATTTGCATGGTTAAAAGCTGCCATAGAATAACAAAGTCACCTATAGGTTCATACGAGGTAGGTTCGTTGCCGATAATTATATCTATTAAATAGGCTAAAATTGGCGTTAATAAAGCGAACAGCACTCCAATTAAAAAGGCAAACATAAAGGATCTCATTCTAAGGTTCACGATTCGCTCATCTTCAATCTTTTCCCTTGATAGTGAAATGACTAATAAACCAACAAGTATGCTATGTTTTAATGAACTCCTCAACAATTCACTATCAAACACTAGTTTATTAATAACTAGCATGGCAAATGCCATTATCACTAATACAACACCAATTTTTTTAAACCAATTCGGCAGCTGAATTCGTCTTAATTTTTCTAGGTTTTTTTCTTCACATTCTAATACACTCATTTTTTTCAAGTTTATTTTACATAATGTCAAATATACTTTACATTTTTAAATATGCAAACAATTGCGAACGTTTTTTTACAGTATGAGTTCAGAACGTCAACAAAAAATAAACTGTGTATAACTTTAGCACAATAATTGTCTTATAATTACTAGCTAACCTATTTTTGTAACATGATGATGCCAATCAAGACTTTTCTTGTCATATTTTCCTTCCCTGTAATAGTCTCTGCTCAAAGCATGGCTGCTGGAGATTCAATAGCCGACTCATTGTCAAAAATACCTTTTGTTTTGGATTATAATCATTATAAGTCACGTTATCAGGAAAGTGATTTAATGTATAAAATCACAGATAATAAAGGCAATGGTTTTGATAGCTTATATGGTACAAGAAATATGCGTCCTATATTACACGGCGTGGCCTATCGTGGGGGAGCCAATAACTATTACCATTTAACGGATAAAAGAAATAACCATAACCCTTTGCCAACTGATGGGATGCAAAATCTTTGTAGAGAGGGGTTTTCTGCAGGGGTTTATTTATACCGAGAAAATTTTGATACCACTTTAGTTGCAGACACTTGTAATTGCATTGACAATGACACCAACCTGTTTAATTATTATCAAAAAGACTACTTCGACAATCAACATGTGCGAGATATGGTTGAAATGACCTATAATTCAGCAATTAATGATTCAATTGGACCGGTCTACTTACATTGTTGGAATGGTTGGCATGCCTCAGGCTTCATTTCTGCAGTTATTCTGAAGCAATTTTGTGGATTTTCTAATTTTGAAGCGGTTAATTACTGGGATTTAGGGACTGATGGTGCCAATACAAGCCCTCGCTATCAAACACAAAGGGAACGGATCAAGCAATTTGAGCCTTACCCAGAATTTGCCATTCCAGATTCACTTAAGGCCTGTTTATGCCCACCAATGCCTGATAATATTGATAGCTCTGCCCTTCATATCGAAATAGAACATTTAGTAGTAGTCCCAGAAGCGATTCCAGTAGGATATCAGGTGGTATTATACAACGTCAAGTTTGGCCCAAATAAAACCAGCTTCTCAAAAATTAATACTAACCCTGATATTCAAAATTTAAAATTAGCATTAGATACCGACCCTAGCCTTAAAATAGAAATTGGTGGGTATACCGATAATTCAGGTAAGCTAGCCAGTAACATTACCCTTTCTAAAAACAGAGCTAAATTTGTTTACGATCATCTCATCAAAAGTGGATATAGTGCTGATAGATTAAGTTATAAAGGCTACGGCCCTAAAAATCCAATTTACAGTAACCGTTACCGATCTACTAGAGAAGGTAACCGAAGAATAGAGGTGAAAATTTTAGCAAAAACGCAACATAGTCGCAACAAATTAGTAGATGAAGAACCAGTTGTTGAAGTCATAAAAGACACCCCTGAAACAGCTTATTTAAGTTATTTTTTGGCCCAACAAAAATTGCCAAAAACTGATCAAAAGCCAATGCAATCGAACTTTATAGTTGATAGTTTACAATTTGCTTCCGGAAGTGCTGAACTGCCCGACTCTACTTTAGCGATTGGTTACTTGAACGATTTATTGGTGATTCTCAAGAAAAACCGGCAATGGAAAATACACGTTCATGGCTATACGGATGCCAGTGGTATTAAAGAAAAGAACGATACCTTATCTCAAGAGCGAGCAAGATCAGTTTATGATTATTTAATTGACCAAGGCCTTAATGAAACTCGTATTTTTTATTCTGGTCATGGTTCTGAGTCACCAATAGCACCAAATGCATATAAATGGGGGCGAGACCTAAATAGAAGAATAGAGATTGAGTTGGTGAGTGATTGAATTTAATATTCAGTCAACATTTATTTTCTGATTAGCATTATCTTTGCGGCATGAATACCCGTGAATTCAAACAACAGGTTGCTGAATCACCTCAACTAAGTGAACTTTTACGATACAAAGTAACTGAAAATGCTAAAATATCTTTAAGCGGGATTTATGGTGCTTATACTTCTGTTTTTATGGAAAGTGCCATTGATAAATTAGATGGACATCATTTAATCGTACTCTCAAATCAAGAAGAAGCTGCCTATTTTTTAAATGACTTACAAAGTTTAACAAAGCAGGCCTCAAACGTTTTATTTTTCCCCCATTCTTATAAAAAACCCTATCAAGAAGAAGCTATTGACAATGCAAACGTAGTGGCAAGGGCTGAGGTTTTAGAGTTCATTAACCGAGATAAAAGTGCCATTGTTGTCACTTACCCTGAGGCATTAGTGGAGAAAGTGATTACTAAAAAACAATTCGCTCAAACCATTTTAGAGGTAAAAAAGGGGGAATCGTATTCCATTGCTTTTATCAATGAATTATTGATTCAATACGAATTCGAAAAGGTTGACTTTGTTTATGAACCTGGTCAATTTGCGATAAGGGGGGGTATTGTAGATGTGTTTTCTTATTCAAACGACCAACCCTACAGGGTTGAATTTTTTGGTGATGAAGTAGATTCTATTCGAACATTCGATCCTACCAATCAATTATCTATTGGAAATCATGTGCGTTTAACGGTAGTGCCAAATGTTCAAAATTTTGTTACAGAAACCAAACGAGCCACAATGCTTGAATTTATGGGGCCTAATACTCAATTGTGGATGCGTGATTACCTGTTTACAAAAGGTATTATTGAAAAAGAATATGATAAAGCATTGGACATTTATAATGCTTTGCCAAACTCACCAACTAAGGCCTCTCCTCCAATTGATTTGTTCTTTGAAAAGTCACTTTTTGAATTACAATGTAAAAACCTGTCTTTAATTGAATTTGGAAGTCAAGAAGTTCTTCAAGATCATAGTATTCTTTTTAATATTAAAGCGCAACCTAGTTTTAATAAGAATTTTGATTTATTGATAGAGGATTTAAACCAATTAAAATCTGAAGGTTATCAAACCATTATTGTATCTAATCAACCTAAACAAATTGAAAGGATTTACTCCATTTTTGATGATTTACAAGCTAATGTAGAATTCACAACCCTGAACTTAACATTGCATGAAGGATTCGTGAATCATGATTTAAAAATTGTGGTTTATACCGATCATCAAATTTTTGAACGGTACCATAGGTTCAAATTAAAAGATGGGTTTCGGAAAAACAAACAAGCCCTAACTTTAAAAGAAATTTATAACCTAAACCGTGGTGACTTTGTGGCTCATATTGACCACGGGATTGGTCAATTTTCAGGTTTAGAAATTATTGATGTCAATGGAAAACCTCAAGAGGCGATTCGATTAATTTATAAAGATAATGACGTATTATACGTCTCCATACATTCATTGCACCGTATTTCAAAATACACAGGAAAAGACGGTACCCAACCAAAAATGAATAAAATTGGATCACCTCAGTGGGATAAGGTGAAGAAAAAGACAAAAGTAAGGGTCAAGGAAATTGCATTCAACTTAATTCAGCTTTATGCCCAACGAAAAGCTGAAAAAGGCTTTGCTTTTAATCCTGACAATTACCTGCAGAACGAATTAGAGGCTAGTTTTATTTATGAAGACACACCAGACCAGTTAAAGGCAACGGTTGATGTTAAAGCAGACATGGAATCGGAAACGCCAATGGACAGACTTGTTTGTGGAGATGTTGGGTTTGGAAAAACTGAAATTGCGATCAGAGCTGCGTTCAAAGCGGTTTGTGATAATAAGCAAGTTGCCATACTAGTGCCCACCACTATTTTATCATTTCAGCATTATAAAACGTTTTCTGAACGACTTAAAAACTTCCCCTGTAAGGTTGATTACGTAAATCGCTTTAAATCCGCAAAACAAGTCACCGAATCGTTAAAAAAGTTAGAGGCTGGAGATACGGATATTATTATAGGCACCCATAAATTGGTTGGTAAAAATGTAAAGTATAAAGATCTTGGCTTGATTATCATTGACGAAGAACAGAAGTTTGGGGTGGGCGTAAAAGACAAATTAAAAACCATAAAAACAACTGTTGATACATTGACTTTAACTGCCACACCTATCCCAAGAACACTTCAATTTTCATTAATGGGGGCGAGAGACCTTTCCATTATTAATACCCCACCACCAAATAGACAGCCAGTAGACACACAAGTAATAGGATTTAATGAGACCGTGATCAGAGATGCTATTGCATATGAGACCAATAGAGGAGGTCAAGTCTTTTTTGTGCACAATAGGGTTCAAAATATCCATGAAGTGGCGGGAATGATTCAGAGACTCTGTCCAGGCATAAGAGTTGCAGTCGGACATGGTCAGATGGATGGTAAAAAACTAGAAAATATTATGCTAGATTTTATCAATCATGATTATGACGTATTAGTAGCCACTACAATTATTGAATCAGGTATTGATGTTTCAAATGCTAATACAATCATGATCAATCAGGCACAAAATTTTGGATTAAGTGATTTACATCAAATGCGAGGGCGGGTAGGAAGATCTAACAAAAAAGCTTTTTGCTATTTAATTTCACCTCCAACTCATACTTTACCGAGTGATTCTAGAAAACGATTAGAAGCGCTTGTTCATTTTTCAGACTTAGGTTCAGGCTTCAATATTTCAATGAGAGATCTAGATATAAGAGGCGCAGGGAATTTACTAGGAGGTGAACAAAGCGGTTTTATCTCAGATATCGGGTTTGAAATGTATCAGAAAATTTTAAATGAAGCCGTTCAGGAATTAAGGCAAGAGGAATTTAAGGACCTTTATGAAGAAGACCCCAATATGGAAGACCGCGAATTCGTATCTGATTGTATTCTAGAAACAGATTTAGAGTTATTGATTCCAGACGACTATGTCAATAATGTCTCTGAAAGACTTGCCCTATATCAGTCACTTGATAATTGCAAAAATATACAAGAACTCGATAATTTTAAGCATCAGTTAGTTGACCGTTTTGGTGAGCTTCCACAAGTGGTTACTGAGCTTTGTTCGTCCATCCAATTGCGTTGGTTGGCCAAGTCGATTGGCTTTGAAAAGCTGGTTATCAAATCGAAGAAAATGATTGGCTATTTTATCGCAAAGCAGGATTCTCCATACTATCAGTCTTCTCAATTTACTAAAGTTCTGACCTTTATTCAAACCAATCCAAAAAACTGTAAAATGAATGAGAGAAACAATAGGTTAAGACTTATTTATTCTAATGTTATTAATGTGCAAGAAGCCCTTATCGAGTTAGAAAAAATTTAGACCTTCCTGATTTTGTTTGACTTTTTAAGTATATTAGAAACGCTTGTGCTTTTACCTTAATCCAATTGTAACAATGGTAAGATTTATCCCCGAATCAAAATACACAAATTATTACGACATTGCTCGTTATAATTTAACTTGGCATTTAAACCTCATCCTACTCATCTTTCTCCCTGTTTTAGCAATCGTTCTTTTTAACTTAGGTGAAAATGCGGCTTATCCGTCATTAATTGGGGTTGGTTTATGTATTACAATTGTTTTCATAATAATAAAAACGAAATCTTACCTAATTCCTGCTATTTTGTATTGTGTGGTTGGAACCATTTTAAGTCAATATACTTTAATCTTTTTCCCCGAATCATATCATTTTGTTGACCCTGCATGGATGATGATCATTATTTTATACGCTTATTTTACGCTGGGAAAGGTTTGGGGTACCGTTACACTATTAAGTTGTTTATCAGGTGTTATCTATTTTATCCTTTTTGTATTAAATACTAATTTGGAACTGGTTCGGAATTTAGGGACCGAAGACGCCACGGCCTTGGCTATCAACTTTTTTATTTGCGGTATTATCATCTCTTATTTGATATTTCAGTTTCTAAAGCTCAATGAATATGCTGAAAACCAATATGTGCAACTTACAACCACTCTAAAGGATAAAAACAGAGAAAAGTCGGTTCTTTTAAAAGAAATCCACCACAGAGTAAAAAATAATCTACAGGTAGTAACAAGTCTTTTACGCCTGCAATCACGCGATATAAGTGACCAAAAACATCAAGCGCTTTATAAAGATTCAATAAACAGAGTCCTTTCAATGGCATTAATTCATGAAAAGATATATCAAGCGACAGATCTGGCTAAGATAAATCTTGAAGATTACATAACGTCTTTAGCAAATGACCTTATTGATTCGTATTCACTAGAAACTAAAATTGATCTCAATATTAACTCTAACGTTAAAAGTTTAAAAACAAAATCGTTAGTCCCTATTGCGTTAATGTTTAACGAGCTGATTTCTAACTCCATTAAGCATGGGTTTAAAAACCAGAAAAACGGAGAAATAAATATTTATATTGACGATAGGTACCCATATGTTAATATGAAATACTCTGATAATGGAAATTGGATAGAAACAACCCATACAGATTCCTTGGGGCTAGAACTCATTCAATCTTTAACCGAACAACTAACCGGTAGTTTAAGTAGACAGATTGACAATGGAACACACTATACATTCCAGTTTCTTTACGACAAGTAACATTATGTCTAATGACTTGTTAATGCTTACGGTCGCTGAGTTTTACAAAAATATTTTTTGGTTCTGTAAAAAAATGAAGTGCTTCGAATCCTCCTTCGCGACCAACACCAGATGCTTTAACTCCTCCAAATGGGGTTCTCAAATCACGCACTAGCCAAGAATTAATCCAAACTATTCCCGAGTGAAGTTCATCCGCTACTCTATGTGCTCTGGTTAAGTTTTCAGTCCAGATAGTAGCAGATAATCCATACTGAGTGGAATTAGCCATCATCAATGCTTCTTCTTCTGTGTCAAAAGGTGTAATGGTTACCACAGGACCAAAAATTTCCTCTTGATTAGTTCTGCACTTATAGTCTAGCCCTTCAATCACAGTTGGTCTTAAATAATAACCATTTTCATATTCACCTTCCAAATGAACTTGTTCTCCTCCTGTTAAAATAGTTCCTCCCTCTTCCTTAGCCAATTCTATATAAGACAATACTTTGTCCATGTGTGGTTTTGAAACCACTGCTCCTAATTTTGCTTCTGGATCGGTTGGATAAGATACTTTTGTTTGATCTACTTTCGCCACAAACTCTTTCTTAAACTTTTCATAAATTGGTCGTTCTACAAAAATTCTTGAACCACATAAGCAAATTTGCCCCTGGTTGGCAAAACTTGAACGCATGGTTGTTGATAGCATCTTTTTAAAATCACAATCTGCAAAAATGATATTTGGATTCTTGCCTCCAAGTTCTAATGATAGTTTTTTAAACATAGGAGCGGCAATACCAGCAATAATTTTTCCTGTTTGCGTGCCTCCAGTAAATGAAATGGCTGTAATATCCGGATGATGAGAAATGGCATCTCCTACATGTTGTCCCAAACCATGCACAATGTTTAATACTCCTTTTGGCATTCCAGCATCAATGCATGCCTTTGATAGCAGAAAAGCTGTCATTGGGGTAATTTCAGAAGGTTTTGCAACCACACAATTTCCCGCTGCTAGGGCTGGAGCGATTTTCCAGGTAAAGAGGTAAAGAGGAAGATTCCAGGGAGAAATACAACCAACTACTCCAATCGGTTTTCTAACAGTATAATTGATTCCCAAACCTTCCATATTGTGTGATTCGGACGCATAGTGTAAAATAGCTGTTGCAAAAAACTTAAGATTACTGATGGCTCTTGGAATGTCCACAGCTCTTGCAAGGCTCTCTGGTTTTCCATTATCTAACGATTCTGCTACTACAAACTCATCCATTCGTTCTTCGATTATTTGAGCAACTTTCAGCATTATATCAGAACGTTCTTGTTTAGGCATACTCGACCATTCTGAAAAGGCAGCCATGGCAGCATTTGTAGCCTCTTTAATATCCTTAGCTTGAGAATCAGGAATTTTAGAGTATACAACCCCCCTACTAGGGTCAATATTGTCTAGGTATTTATTTGAACTTGGGCTAACTAAATTGCCATTTATGTAATTTTGAATCTGAATCATCTGTTTACTCTATTTTTTCTATTTAGAAAGCCTAAATTTAGTGATTTATGTGATTCTTCCTTCTAAAGCCATTTATCAAAACATTTCTCATCAAATATTTTGCGGAAACTATTGTTATAAGTTTTTGTTTTCGAACATTTTGGCTCCTTTTTTAATAAATTCGTCTTTAGAATTCACTCAATCATTAAAATTCATAAATTTGTAGTTTAGAATTCTAATTGAATTATTATGGAAAATGTATTAGAGGCAGGCATGATGGGACCTTGGCAAATTGGATTAATTGTCCTTGCCGTATTATTACTTTTCGGAGGTAAAAAATTACCAGAATTAATGAAAGGTATGGGTAAAGGCATCAGAGGTTTTAAAGATGAAATGAGCGGAGAAGGCGATAAAGAAGCAGATAAAAAAATTGAAGAATAAATAAAATTAATGTATCATTCTTTCAGTGACATACAGGCTGCTTTAAAAAAAGGAAGCAAGGTTGTAGATATCTTAAATCATTACTTAGCGCAAATTGAATCCAAAAAACACCTCAACGCTTTTTTAGAGGTCTTTACAGATTCTGCCTTAAAAAAAGCGAAAGAGGTTGATCAAAAAATACAAAACGAAACTGCTGGCAGATTAGCAGGAATGGTCATAGGCATCAAAGACAATATGGCTTATAAAGGACATAAAGTATCTGCCTCATCTAAAATTTTAGATGGTTTCGAATCAATTTACACAGCTACAGCAATAGAAAGATTATTAGCCGAAGACGCTATTATTATTGGTCGCCTTAATTGTGATGAATTCGCAATGGGAAGCTCCAACGAAAATTCTGCCTTTGGTCATGTTTTAAACCCGGTAAATGAACACACTGTGCCTGGAGGATCTTCCGGGGGATCTGCAGCGGCAGTCGCCGCTGGACTATGCACAGCAAGCCTAGGAAGTGATACAGGAGGGTCGGTCAGGCAACCCGCTTCATTTACTGGTGTAATTGGATACAAACCTACTTATGGTATGATTTCACGATATGGTTTGTTGGCTTATGCTTCATCTTTCGATCAAATAGGACCCTTTACAACAACCGTTTCAGATGCTGCCTTATTAACGTCTGTAATGGCTGGAATGGATGATTATGATAGTACAGCAAGACAAGAAAATGTAAGTGATTTACCACTAAAAAAAATACCAACAAGTAGTCTTAAGATAGGATACATTTCTGATTGTCTTGAATCAGAAGGGTTAGACCCTGAAATTAATCAAAAATTAACAGCATCCATTGAAAAATTAAAGTCTGAAGGACATACTGTTGAGCCTGTTAGTTTTCCGTATTTAGCCGAAATGGTGCCTACTTACTACGTCCTAACAACTGCTGAGGCTTCGTCAAATCTTGCAAGATATACCGGCGTTCACTTTGGAAAACTAGCTGATAATGTGAAGGGTGTTGAAGAAACCTATAAAAAATCTCGTAGTGAAGGATTTGGAACAGAGGTTAAAAGGCGCATAATGCTAGGAACATTTGTGTTATCTCACGGTTATTATGATGCCTATTACACAAAGGGACAAAAAGTAAGAAGAGTTATTCAGAATAAAACAAATGAATTGCTTAAATCGTATGATGCTTTGCTTTTGCCTACCACCCCTGTTACAGCATTTGAAATTGGAGGAGTAAAAGACAATATTCAAATGTACCTGCAAGATATTTTTACAGTACAAGCTAATCTATCTGGAAACCCGGCCATATCATTACCAGTTGGTCTGCACTCTAATGGGTTGCCATTTGGTTTACAATTAATCGGACAACATTTTAAGGAAAGTGAATTACTGTCAATTTCTGATTATATGATGTCGCTTTTAAAATAAATAATTATGCTGAAAAGTTTGTTGATATTCACCTGTTTATTAGCGGCGAACTTTTTAGTTGGACAACCAAAAGTTAAGACTTCCGTATTTGTTGATACATTTCAAACTGAACAATTCTTATCAACAGTAGAAAACTCATTGTTTGAATATTATAAAGAAACCTGGGGGCCTGAAGAAGCTTACAGTATGTTAAATGAATTTGGTCAGCCCGACCAATCTGCATTGAAATTTGATGATGATATTTACTTTAAAAGGCTTGAAGAGTTAGCGAGGTTGACACCATTTGACGCGACAAATAATACAATTGTTCTTCGTACCATAAAATATTTTGTTGCTAAACGAAGTCGGTATACCTCAGTTATGATAGGACGATCAAAATTGTATTTTCCCATGTTTGAGTCAGTTCTGTCTAAATATGATTTACCCCTGGAATTAAAATATTTGCCAATTATTGAAAGTGCTTTACAACCAAATAGTAAATCTTGGGCTGGTGCAACCGGATTGTGGCAAATAATGTATAGAACTGGGCGTTACCTTGGGTTATATGCAGACTCATATGTGGATGATAGGCTTCACCCCGAAAAGGCAACTGAAGCTGCTTGCCAATACTTAAAATACCTGTATAATTTATATGGTGATTGGGAGTTAGCACTCTCAGCTTATAATTGTGGCCCGGGCAATGTTAATAAGGCCATTAGAAGGTCTGGAAATAAAACGAGTTATTGGGCAATAAGGCCTTACCTGCCAAAAGAAACTCAGCAATATGTCCCCAATTTTTACGGAGCATTGTATATGATGACCTATTATGAATCACATCAGATTATTCCAAAGCCTGCTATTGTTTACGATTATGAAATAGATACCGTTTGCTTAAAACAATCCATCCGAATTTCCCATTTAGACAGTATTTTAGGCTTTAACTCTAAGGATTTCAAAAAACTAAATCCACAATATAAAACAGATATTATTCCTGATACCAAACCGCCACAATGTATCTCCCTTCCTATCCCAATCATAGCTGCTTTTTTTAAGCAAGAAGATTCGCTTTATAGCTACCAAAGTCATTTAGATTCTATTGGTGAAAACTATGTAATTCTTCAAAAAAAGTACCTCCACACTGTGGACTCCGCTCAAACACTTGCAGATATAGGTTCTATATATAATACTTCACCTCAGGAAATGCGAGAATGGAATGGGCTCAGAAATTCAACCATTTTTCCTGGACAGAAGCTAATAATTATGATTCCTGAAAAAAGAATTATCTCGTCATTTGACGAATCAAATGTGAAAAAAGTAGATGTCAAAAAACCAAGTCAAAAAGCAGTTACAACAACAAATTCAGGGAATTTTAAGTATTATACATTAAGGTCTGGTGAAAACCTATGGTCTGTTAGTCAAAAATTAGGCATACCTTTTGCTGATATTCAAGCATTAAATAAAGGTGTAAACCCAAAAAAGATGAAAGCTGGTCAGAAAATAAAAATTGGACAGATATAAAACCTATTAATTATGAAATATATTACCTTACTGCTGGTTATTATCACAGTGATTGTATCATGCCAATCAGAACCAGAACAAAAGACTTCGGAATATAAACCAAGTTCAGTTAGTGGGACTCTTCCATTGGCTACCGGCCCAATTGGTAGGGTTTTAATTTCTGTAGAGAACAATCTATGGAATGGCGAAATGAAAGGTATTTTTCTTAAACATTTTTCCAAACGGGCCAAGGGACCAATAATACGGGAGGAGCCTATTCTTGACTTTCTACAACAAGACCCATCAGAAATCAATTCTCTAGGTCTAAAAAACAGAAATATTCTAAAAATTTTGTACGCGCCAGAAACTAACTTAACGGAAACTGAAGTAGTTGTAAAAAAGAACTACAAGTCTCAGGGTCAGGTTTATATAGTTGTAAAAGATTCTGACAAAGAGCGTCTTTTGGCGTTTTTCGAAAACGAACTCCCTACTTACATTGCGGTATTTGATGAGCTTGAAGATGAAAGAATGGTAGAAAAATTTAAAGCAGACAGATTAGAGGGCTTTAATAAAGCGGCGATAGAACGTTTTGGAATTAGCATTTCTGTTCCTAAAACAGCAGAGTTTGAAACTGATCTGGACAGCATTATTCATGCGCTAGATAAAAAAAGCAAAACATTTGGAGACAACCCTAAAACCAATGCTAAAGGTGGTACTTATTGGGCAAAAAAAGGAATTATTCTATGGGAAAGTAATTATACTGATGATGGTAGTTTGGCGTTAGAAAATGTACTCAAGGAAAGGGACAGCACCTTAAAATATGCTGTTAAAGGTATTGTTGAAAATTCATATATGGCTACAGAATATTACGATACAAGAGCTCCAAAAGGAACTAAAATTAAAATTGGAACATCTGATGCGCTATTAATTGAAGGATTGTGGAAACACGCCGGAAACGAATCGGCCAGTAGTGGAGGACCATTTTTACAGTATGCAATACACCACCCTAGCAGAGAAGTTATTGTTCATGCTTTGGTATATATCTATGCTTTAAATTTCGACAAAAGAGAATTGCTAAGGGAAGCCAAAGCTATTTTGAACTCTATTGAAGTTGTTAATTAGGGTCTTGAAAGTCAGGATTAGTAATAAAACTGCTATCGGATAAAGATTTTAGAAAAAATACCAAATCAGCCTTTTGTTGTGGTGTCAAATTGAGCCCTCCTTTATTAACCGTTTTCATGTCAGGATCAATTGTAGGTGATTTTTTTAATCCGCTACTGTAATGTTCTACAACCTCTTCAAGTGTTTCAAATCTTCCATCATGCATGTAGGGCGCAGTAAATGTAAGATTTCTTAAACTTGGTGTCTTAAACTTTCCTCTATCTGCAGGATTCCCAGTTACCGCTTCATAGCCAATATCTATGTGAACTTCATCTAAGCCATTATTCCGGAACTCGAAATAAGTAAATAAGGGAGCTTCTTCTAGGCCATGGCAATGAATACAATCTGCCCCTTTGTTTCCTGTTCCATTTTGAGAGGTGTCAGCCTCTGTTATAAATAACGTATACCCATTCAGTAATCTAGCTAGCTCGTCAGCTGTATATCCTGACTTTCCATTGAGTCTATTGTCAAATGGCGAATTTCCTGAAATTAAAGTCCTCTCAAATTGTGCCAATGCTTTTGAAACTAAAACAGAGTCAATAATATCAGTTCCAAAAGCCTCTTCAAATAAAACCGGGTATTTATCTGTTTGCTGCAGTGCAAAAACTACATTCGGCCAAGTATTATGCATTTCATTAGGATCAGTAATAGGTCGAAAAGCCTGATCTTCAAGGGAGCCTGAGCGTCCATCCCAGAAAAATGAATTTGACCACGCTAAATTAAATAGAGGCATAGCGTTTCTATTGCCCTTAATGCCATCTATTCCATCACTAAACTTATTATTATCACTAAATCCAGAGCTTGGTGCGTGGCAACTGGCGCACGATTGAGAATTATCGCCTGAAAGAAGTGTCTCATAAAATAACTCTCTTCCAAGTCTTACCCCTTGTTCGGTTAATGGATTATCAAGAGGAATGGGCATTTTAGGAACAAAGGCAAGAAAACTGTTTGGATAATCAATCTTATATGGTGTAATGTCTCCAGCACCCAATTCTATATCCTTCCTGCAACTATAGCAGGCATAACAAACAACAAGAATTTGTAAGAATTTAATAACCACCTAATTTATAGACGAAAAAATCGAAAATAAGTTGTTTCTTAAATATTGGTTTGGTAAAATTAGTTAGGGTCCTGAAAATTAGGGTTGGTCAAAAAAGAGCTATCAGATAATGATTCTAAAAAGAAAATTAAAAGTTCTTTTTCAGCAGGCATTAAATTGACGCCTCCGTCTTCAACGTTTTTCATTAATGGATCAATAGTAGGTGAATCCTTTAAACCAATACTATAGTGATTAACAACTTCAGCTAAGGTTTCAAACCTACCATCATGCATATAGGGAGCAGTATACTTTAAATTACGAATGCTAGGGGTTTTAAATTTACCGTGGTCATTCGGATTACCAGTCACTTTAGCCAACCCAGGATCCTGGGGAGCTGCGTCAAGCCCGTTATTGTGAAATAAGTTATCTGTGAACAAGACATTAAATTCATCCCCATGGCAATGAAAACAATCTCCTTTACTTTCATCAATAAATAAACCATAACCCTGAATCATTCTTATTCTATCCGTCTCAGAATACCCTGTTGGCTCTCCCCTGAGGTATTTATCAAAAGGTGAATTTCCTGACAGCAACGTTCTTTCAAATTGAGCTAGTGCCTTAGCAACCATTATTGAGTCAATCGTTGTAGTACCAAAAGCTGCTTCAAACAAAACAGGATACTTGTCTGTAGCCTGCAATGCTTCTATGGCCTCAGGCCAAGTATTATGCATTTCAATAGGGTCAATAACAGGTAACAAAGCTTGTTCTTCCAGTGATGGTGAGCGTCCATCCCAAAAGAAAGAATTGGCCCATCCTATATTAAACAATGGCATTGAATTTCTAGTTCCTTCTATTCCATCTATTCCAACACTAAATTTTAATGGATCCACAAAACTTTTAGATGGCAAATGGCAAGAGGCACAAGCCTGGCTATTGTCAGCTGATAGCAAAGTTTCAAAAAACAGCTCTCTTCCTAAATCTACTCCTTGAACAGTCATTGGATTGTCTCCTGGAATGGTCATTTGAGGAATTCTATCAAAGATTTCAGGATAATCAATTTCATAAGGGGTCACCTCAGCTACACTAATCACCTGATCTTTTCTGCAGCTATTTATTACAAAAAGCGACAGCAAAAGAACAATAAACACGCTCCTTTTCATCATTATTACAAAAATACAACATTTTTATAAATCAAAATATGATTTATCTTTGTCGTTTTATGAGAAACCTGGTAAATTTTGATGACTTAGGTCAGATTGATTATAAAGTGGCTTGGGATTACCAAGAGACCCTTTTTAAGAAATCTGTTGATCTAAAAATAGCACTCCGAAAGGGTGAAACGACCCATTTACCGGAACATCACTTACTTTTCTGTGAGCACCCTCATGTTTATACTTTAGGAAAAAGTGGTTCGGAACAAAACCTACTGATTAGTGAAAACCTACTCAGACAAAAAGGAGCCACCTATTACAAGATTAATCGTGGAGGAGACATTACTTATCATGGTCCAGGACAATTAGTGGCATATCCTATTTTTAACCTTGATGATTTTTTTACAGATATTCATAAATACATGAGACTTTTGGAAGAGGCTGTTATTTTAACCATTAAAGAATTTGGTATTAATGGTACAAGAGTTGAGGGAGCTACAGGTGTTTGGCTAGAGGTTGGAACACCGTTAGAGCGAAAAATTTGTGCCATGGGTGTTAAAAGCTCACGTTGGGTAACCATGCATGGTTTAGCACTAAATGTCGACACTGATTTAAACTATTTTAATCATATTATTCCGTGCGGCATTAGTGATAAAGCTGTTACTTCAATGTCAAAAGAACTGGGAAAATCTATTTCAATACATGATGTAAAACCTATTTTAAAAAGTAACTTGGCAAAGGTTTTTGATTTTTCTTACAAATAAAATCAATATCTTTCTCTTATGAAGTCGCTTAAAAAAGGGTTTAAATTTTTACTAATTGGTATATTATTAATCATCATATTAGCAAATCTTATTATTCTTTTTTCAGGAAGGCTTTATATCTATAAAGGCATAAGTTCCACGTACTTCAGAGGTTATACTGGACCAAGCATTTATGATCATGATGTATTTGAAACCCGTGAGGTGAAGAAAGGACTACCTCAACCATGGCATATTGATGAATCCAAGAGCATGCCTATATTAGATCAAAAAGATCAATTATTTATAGAGTCATTAAATCCGGCATCTTTTATTGTAGCTTGGGGTGATACTATTATTTATGAATCGTATTGGAACAATCATACTGTTACAAAAACAGGAAACTCATTTTCAATGTCAAAATCCGTCATTGCCCTTTTAATTGGTGTTGCTATTGATGAAGGATATATTAAGTCAATTGATGAACCTGTTGGCAAGTACCTTCCTGAGTTTAAAAATGAAAAATCTAATATCACTATCCGACATATTTTAACAATGAGCTCAGGTTTATCCTGGTCAGAAAATTACGTACACCCTTTTTGTGATGTAGCCGAACTTTATTATGATACTGATGCAAGAGAACTCGCTTTGAACAGGAGAATTATTGAAGAAAAACCAGGTATTACATATAGATATAAAAGTGGTGATACACAAGTGCTCATGTATATATTAAACGCTGCTACTGGTCAGAATATTACTGAATACGCCTCCAAAAAAATTTGGCAAAAAATTGGTGCGGAATCTGACGCTTCTTGGAGCTTAGTTGATGGTGCGGAATCTGAAGAAAAGGCATATTGTTGCCTATACGCTACCAGCAGAGATTTTGCTAAGCTAGGTCGTTTAATCAATAATAACGGGAAGTGGAAGGGCTCAACAATTGTCAGTCAATCTTATTTAAATGATTTTAAATCATTAGCTCCCCTCAAAAAAGCAAATGGAAAAAACAATCAACTTTATGGTTACCAATATTGGATTTATACTGGCTTACCATATGAAGTCACTTACTTTAGAGGGATGAAAGGTCAATACATTATTTCAGTTCCTTCAAAGGATTTGGTGATTGTAAGAACAGGCATGGGTACCTTAAAAAACTGGACAAACCCTGCGAAAGGTATACAAAATGACGCCCTGGAAGGACATAGGGAAGAAATTCCAAAATATATTAATATTGGCTTGACACAGTTAGAAAAATATAAAAGGAATTAGTCTTATTTTTGCAGATTAAAAAAGAATAATGCGAAAGGATATTGAACTACCAAAGGTCGAAAATGTTGGCATTGCAGTTATCAAGGAACTAAATGATGATAAATCTGCAGAAATACACAATGTATATCTTATCAATTTTAGCGATAAAAATCTTGAAAACGTATTAGTTAGCTCGAAAGGTTACGGATTAAATGAAATCACATCTGAAACCATTAAAACCTCTGTTTTAAGGCATGGTTTAGGTGATGTAAAGGCAAAATCGTTCAGCAAAATTGAGCCCATTATTGAAGATGTTTTTGGACTGACTAATGAATATTGGTTGAGTTATTATATCGGTGATAAAATTTTTGACAAAAAATTTATTTTTTTACCAGAATCCATTAGAGAAGGTAACTTCATTGAATTACCAATTATCGAAAAAGAAGGTGTTTTGATTAGATAAAACCGTATTTTATAATTCATAGCATTAAAATTACCGATAACTCAAGAATTCAATAGTGTTGTCATTAACTTTATGTTTTATTGGCATTTTTTCATTAGCTTAAACCCCACAATCAGCAATTTTTCAATATGAAAAAGATTTTATTCATTCTAAACCTACTCATCCTGGCAGTAAGTTATGGACAAGTAAACCCTTTTCAATCAAGCGAAATAAGTTCTTTAGAAGCCCGTGCGGCTGGTTGTAATCCGCCAAATGCCTCAATATTTATGGAACTAAATAACGTGAGGGCAATGATTCATACGGCTGGAAATTTATGGCAAATTCCCGGGCAAAATAACAGTATTTATGAAGTGCCTAAAGGGTCTGGGATAATGGCCTTATTTACATCATCTTTATGGCTTGGTGGTGTAGATGTTAACGGTCAATTAAAGCTGGCTGCTCAGCGCTACAGAAGTGGTCAAGATTATTGGAATGGCCCGCTAACTACTGACGGAACTGCCGAAGTAATACCTGAAACTTGTACTGAGTATGACCGTCACTACAAAGTGACAAGAGAAGAAGTATCTCTCTTTAACGGCTGGTTTACCGCCGGTATAAACGATAAGGAAAATGGGACCAATACCCAAGCTGAAAACTTTCCTGAATATGAAATTCCTGAGTCCATTTTAAATTGGCCAGCACATGGCGACCTTTCATTAAACCAACCATACTATTTGGCTCCTTTTTATGACAATCCTCTCGCCCCTACTGGAAAAAATGGGTTTTATGATCCAGTTAATGACGGCGACTATCCATGGTATGATCTTAACAAAGAATTAGATTGCAAGAATTCAAGAGAGATTACACTATTTGGTGATGAAACATTGTGGTGGATAATGAATGATAAAGGGAATATTCATACTGAAACTGGTGGAGATCCTTTGGGAATGGAAATTAGAGCGCAAGCTTTTGCCTTTGCCACTAATAATGAAATAGACAATATGACCTTTTATAACTATGAATTAATTAACCGCTCTACACAAACATTGTATGAAACTTACTTTGGAGTAATGGTTGATGTGGCTCTGGGTGGGCCAAATGATGATTATGTAGGCTGTGATGTGGCCCGTGGTTTAGGTTATTGCTATAATGGAGATAATTTTGACGGAGATGAAGGAGGTTATAAAGGATACGGTAACTTACCTGCCGCTGTTGGTGTTGATTTTTTTGAAGGTCCATATCAAGATAATGACCAAATTGATAATCCTCTGACAGAAAATGTTAATCAAGCTTTTACAGAAAAGGGAATCCCTTATGAAGGGCTTGGTATTGGTTATGGAGACGGGATAATTGATAATGAGCGTTTTGGAATGAGACGTTTCTTGTACTACAATAATGTTGGAACAGGTAATATTAATCAAACCGACCCTCAAATAGCCGTCGATTATTATGCATATCTCACAGGGTTTTGGAAAGATGGGTCACCACATGTATATGGAGGCAGTGGCCACCCTACCGACGCAAATGCCAATGCATCAGTTTCTGCTGACTTTATGTTTCCTGGTGATACAGACCCTCTAGGTTGGGGAACAGACGGTGTACCTCAACCAAGTTGGACAGAGGAATCATCAAATAATGTCCCTTTTGATAGAAGATTTGCCCAATCAGCCGGACCATTTATTTTAAAGCCTGGCGCTGTAAATAATATTACGGTTGGTGTAGTTTGGGCAAGATCGACAACAGGCGTGCCATTTGAATCTGTACGAGACCTTCAAAAAGCGGATGATAAAGCCCAATCTTTATTTGACAATTGCTTCAGAATTTTAGAGGGCCCCCACTCTCCTGATATGGCCATTCAAGAGTTAAATAACCAATTGATTTTAACTATTAGTAACCCAAAAGGTTCAAATAATGAAAATGAGGCCTATGCTGAACTTGATCCTGAGATTGTAAATGTTGATAATGATTCAATTTTCGACAACTTTTATCGTTTTCAGGGTTATCAGATATACCAGTTAAAATCAGCCGACGTTGCCTCAAACGATCTCAATGACCTCACAAAAGCACGCCTCGCTTTTCAATGCGATATTGAGGATGATATTAGTACGCTTGTTAATTATACCTTCGACCTTAATTTAGGTGCTCAGGTTCCTGTTGTTGAGGTAAAAGGAAATAATAAAGGCATTCAACGTTCCTTCCATGTTACCGAAGACCTTTTTGCCACTGGTGATAGAAAATTAGTCAACTATAAAAAGTACTACTTTATGGCCATTGCCTATGGCAGCAATAATTATAAGACATATAACCCCAACGACCCAGCTTCTATAAATGGTCAAAAAAAGCCATATTTGGGCAGTAGAAAAGCTGCATTTGGTGAAACAAAAGCGTATCTGGGGATTCCTCATGAAGCAAAAATAGAAGGGCTTGGTACAACGTATGGAACTCATTATGGATGGTCGCCAAAAATAATTCAATTAGACGGTGTAGGCAATAGTGGAAATATACTTGAAATAAGTCAGAAAACACATGATGAAATTCTAGAAAATAATGCCGTTTCTAGTGTTGAATATGAAAGTGGATTCAGTCCAATAAATGTAAAGGTAATTGACCCATTAAATTTAAAAGGAGGACAATATAATTTGTATTTCGATAAGAATGTTGGCGTAAGAAGAGGGGCGTTGGTTGACAGTTCAAAATGGATTATTACTAGAGACTATAATGGTGTATCTGAAAGTTTTGAGAGTGATGTTAGTATTGGCTCAAATACAGAAATTCTATGTCCTGATTGGGGAATTTCTGTTAGTATAAAACAAACTCCTTACATAGGTAATGGCCTTTCCGCTCGCTCTTGGGAAACAATTCCCATTTCTGCTGATATTTCATTCAGCGACTCATCAAATATTTGGCTAACTGGTATCCCTGATTCTGACTTTAGTTTTCCTACTAATTGGATCAGATCAGGAGCAAATAGTGAACCCTCGGGTTCTGACCCACCTACGCCTAATTGTGATTTAGCCCTTTGGATTAATAACCCATGTCACTACTACGATAGAGATGATTCAGGAAATTGGAAAAGCATGTTAAATGGAACAATTTCACCATTTAAGTATGTAGGTTTTGAAGTATATGGCATGCCCGTTGGTAATCCTGGAGACAATAATGCCACAGCAAACAACGAAGGCTATACCGTTTTTAATCCTGCCTTTTTTGATGGGATTCTGATTGAGGATTTGCATGATATAGATGTTGTGATTACAGATGATAAGCGAAAATGGACAAAATGTGTGGTCTTGGAATTAAACGACAATGAAAACCAGACTGTAGGTGAAGCTGATATATTAGAACTCCGTAATCAAAATTCGGTTGACAAAGATGGCTTACCTATTCAAGGTGAAAAAAGCATGAGCTGGTTTCCGGGATATGCTATTAATGTATCAACCGGAGAACGGTTAAATATGGCTTTTGGAGAAAACTCCTGGTTAGTCGGAGAAAATGGAGCTGATATGATTTGGAATCCTTCGGAAAACCTAACATCTGGAAGCGGTCAACCATTGATGGGGGGAATGCACTATGTATATATCTTTGGAACAAATAATGGCATGCCAGCTTACGACGAAGGTGAGTATATTTTTAATGAGCTAAGTAAACAAACATGGACAGGGCATAAGAATGTTTTTGGAAGTTGCATGTGGGTTATGGAACCACTTCTTGAAGAGAATCATTCTATTTTGGAATCTGATGTTACCATAAAGGCAAGAGTGTCTAAACCATATACGACCAGAAATAGTAGTAATACCAATGATGGTTACCCACATTATAGGTTCGAAATTACGGATACGGATAAGGCAAGAACTGGACAAATTAATGAATTACAATCTTTACTTGATTTAATTAATATTGTTCCAAATCCTTATTACGCATACAATGAATATGAGTCTTCACGCCTCGATAAAGTTGTGAAAATAACGAATTTGCCTAAAAATTGTACAGTTAGAGTTTTTAATATGTCAGGTCAACTTATTAAACAATTCATCAAAAATACAGACCAAACCTTTATAGATTGGGATGTGACTAATCAGCAAGATATCCCTATTGCTAGTGGTGTTTATATTATTCATGTAGAAGTTCCTGATGTTGGTGAAAAAATATTAAAGTGGTTTGCGACCATGCGAAAACAAGACTTTGATAATTTATAACGTATCTAAAACTTCGCTGTCTTCTTCAATTTGAGTTGGTCGACTCTTTAATATTTGATAAGCAATTATACAACATATTATTCCAATAGCAAGGTTCATTAATACAGCTGCAACCCTGATCTCAGTTTCTGTAGAAAAATCTAAAACGCCAGACATTATTAGTTCTGGCATAATGACAAAAGTGAAAAGTAAAATAGGGAGATAATAGCTCGCCGCTCCAATGAACCCCCATAGGTTTTTATTAAGTCCTTTGCTCTCTGCTTGCTTAGTAAACATTTTTACTACAGCTATTATTATTAGAATCTCTATCATAATAATGAATTTAAAACGATCTTATCAAGATATAAAATAATATTGATAAAAAATGTGCGTATAACTCTTAACTGTGTATTTTAGCAACCTGATATCTTAAGATTAGCCATTGAATTCAGCTCTTACCATTGTTTTACCATGCTATAATCCTATCTTGGGCTGGGCTGATAATGTTATTGCCACAACTCTAGGTTTAGAAAAAAAATTAGATGTAAAGGTCGATTTAGTTATTGTTGTTGATGGCTCCAAAAGCAATACTGAACTAAATGTTTTAAAGCATTTAGAATCTGAACTTCAGAATTGCACCATTATACAATATGATGAGAATAAAGGCAAAGGATACGCTTTAAGGAAAGGAGTAAGCACAGTAAAGAATTTCCCTATTATTTATACCGATATTGACTTTCCCTACACAGATAATAGCTTTGTATCTATCTACAAAGAGTTGAAATTAGGATATGATGCCGTTTTAGGTAAGCGTGATACCAGCTACTATGAAAAAACCCCTTTAATTCGAAAAATTATTTCTAAAACCCTAAGGGGGGTTCTAAAATACTTCTTAAACCTTCCTACTGACGACTCGCAATGTGGAATTAAAGGTTTTAATGAAAATGGAGCAACTGTTTTTCTTGAAACAGAAATTAATCGTTTTCTATTTGATTTAGAATTTGTCAAACTGGTTAGTAAAAGAAAGCTTTCATTCAAAACAGTTCCTGTAGAGCTTAAACCAAATGTAGTGTTTAGCAAGATAAATTTTAAGATATTAGCTAAAGAGTCTATTAATTTTGTGAAAGTTTTATTCAGAAAATGAATTTTTTTTCAAGCGGTAATTATTGTATACAATATACTGGTCGCCTCCCCTCTCTTCGTTTCTAAATAAGGGTCTACCTAAGTTTTCTCTAATTAGTAATTCATCAACAATAAACCATTTTTTATTCTTTCTTCCAGATAGTATTATTTTTGTGCTTTCAACAGAGTCCGACACTGAAAATGGAATTTCTACCAAGAGCCAATCCCCAACAATATGGTTAGATTGTCTTATATCGTTTTTAGCAACCCACTCTCCCCTTCCGCTCTTAAATTTTTGCTCAACAATCGCGGCCTGATCGGCACGGTCTACTCTAAAATTATACCAAAAACTACAAATGTAATTTCCCGTGTCTAGCTTAAAATCAGGCTTTATTACGTGAAACCCATTTTTTTGTCCTGCTAAAGCTCCCTTACCCGAAAAGGTATTCCTTTCTTTAATCTCATCAAATGATTCATAGATGTAGTTTACACCTGACGTATCGGAAAACCACCCCTTACCTAAATCTACTTTTGATTGATTATATTGCTTAACCACTTCATTAAAATAAAATGGATCGTTCCAATCATCAAATGAAAATTTAAACACATTAAATTCGTCATTTTCGTAAACCCCATCTGATGCATAAGTCATTCTAAGCTCATTTTCGTCTAATACTGCTCTATTTTTAACCATCATTATTTCAGCGTCTTCAGGAAGTAAATCTTGAAACGTTTTTTCAACGTATTCGGGAGAGAATAAATTATGAAAAGCAATGGCTTCTGCTACAGAAGTTCTAGATGATACAGTATTTAATAATGGTAAATTAGTATGGTAGCTCAACAAAAAAGCATGGTAGCTTGCCTTTTCGGTCCCTAATAAAAATATATTTTCGCTAGAAAGATGCGAAAACGGCAGAAACAAAATAGCATCATAGTCCTGCTCCTTTGTCCACCTTATTAATTCTTGCTCTTCTTGATTCAAATTAGAGAGAATAAATGGATTCTTCTTTTTAGAAATTGCTTTTGAAATACCTAAATGTGTTGGCAGAAATTCTAAAACGGAAAAACCGATACCCACATAAAAAAAGGCTTGAAAAAGATACTGTTTAGAGCTCTTCAACATTATTTGATACAAAACAGAAACTGATAAAATACTTGCCACATAAAAGTATACCCAAGCAAAGCGCCCTAGCACCCTAAATTGCTTCAAAGGCCCCATAAACTCGACTATCCATTTTAGAAAGTCGTATTTTAACGGAAAGCAAAAAGAGAACAATAAAACCAAATGACCAACTATGTACATTTTCCCAATTGGAGTACTTAAAATGGTAAAAAAGTTAAGTTGTTTTCTATGTCTAACGAAATACCCTATTAGAAATAGTATTATAACGATCACAAACAATCCTAAATATGTCCATGACTCCCAAGATGACATCCTCCAACCAAGCAAATGTTTTAGCTTATTCATTGGACCATGATGAGGCACCAATAGTGAATTCCACTTGGCATACATTTCAAAAAAACCAGTTGGTGTTTTCATCCGGTCTACATGGCTGTCCGTCAAGGAAACCATGAATTGAAAAAGACCGATTGAGGAAAAGATAGGCAGTGCAATACCAAGCAAATACTTTCTCCAGCGGCTTTTATCAGATAACCAAAAAACCACGACATAAAATAGTCCGAATACGGCTAAAATAAGACCCAAATATGGGTGAGTAAAAAAGAATACTAAAAGTGTGATAAACATTAATACGGGCCAGATAAAACCGCTTTGTTTTTCTATTTTAAGAATCAACCACCACATCAATGGAATAGCAAATACATACGATAGTGATAAATGTCCTGTTATCCTAAAAATTTGAGGAGACATTAAACATATGCTTAGAGCCGCAAAATAAGACCAAAAAGATGACACTTTATAATGCTTTAATAGGGAATGAATTAATGCCGCTGCAATAGGGAATGAGATGAGCATTAAAAAATTGAGAATCCCAACCCCATAATCTTCCAAACCTAATTTTCCAACTATAAATGCAAGCAATGGGTGAGCATCAGTATATACAATATGTTCATAAAATGGATAATTCATCCCTTTAAAATTCCAAAAACTATCCCCGTATTTAGCCTGAAACATATAGGTATAATAATTTTTTATACCGTCTCCTGAAGGTGCGAAAACAAAAGAATTTAGGTGATGAAATATATTTCTATTGACTACATATATAAATAAAAATGCCGATAAAAAAGCAGTATACCACTTACTTAATAATGTAGATAAAGTCATTAAAATCTTCCCGTTCATTTTTCAATCTTATAAATAGCAATCTTATTAGTATCAGCTAAATATTTTAATTCAACATCTCTAAAAGCCACACTATCACGCTTAGCAGGCAGGGCTTCATTTATCACAACATATTTAGCGCCCATATCATGTAAACTTCCAATCGTATATGATTTGTAAAATGTTTGATAGCCGGACCATCCTTTTCTATTCAGGAGTAATAAAGCATATGTTGGAGATTTATCAGAAAAAGCAACAATAAAATCATCTTCTCCTACTCCATTCCTTGTTAAAAACCCTTCTAAATTTCTGTAATTTTTAAACTCGGATGTCGCATTAATCCATGGGTTTTGTAAACGTTTTTTTCTGGCAAACCACGACTCATAACTCCCCGAATAAATGCCCACAAAAAAAATAAGCCCGACAAGTGATAAAATATGCTTATTCCAATTGAACTGTTTTAAAGAATAAAAAACAGTTAAAATGACGAGTGGGGCTAAAAATAACACCGGAAAAAAATAATAATCATGATGGGCAAACATACTAAAGAAGAGTAAAATAAAGCAAATGGCACCCATAAACCCAAACAACAAAAAAATGGCTGAATATCTGGCCTTAAAAAGACCAACTAAAAATGAAAGTCCACCTAGAATTAAAATTAACTTAGCATACCAGGGATGAAAATAAGTATCGAGCCAACGCGATAAAATCTTATTCCATATACCTAAAGTCAAGTCTTCGTTTGCTGACCAAATGGGCATAGTTTTAGAAAGAAATGAGTGATTATTCATCCTATCGTTATACCATCTCATATAAATAAACCAAAAAGCAATAATTACTATAGGAACCAACCATTTTAGAATAGGCTTTAGCCCTTTTTTATTGATCAAAATATAAAGTAAATAGACTAGTAAAAATGAAACATATGGAATAAGGAAAAATGGTTTTGTTAGCCCCGATAAAGTAATAAAAAGAATAGCCCAGATTCTGCTTTTTTTTCTTTTGTTGTAAAAATTATCTGCAATAAAATAAAACCCAATAAAACCTAAGTGCAAAGCTATTGGGTCAGGTAAAAACTCGATACAATAAATGACGTAGGTTGGTGATAAAAATATAACCAAAGAAACAACGGCACTTGCTAAATAATTTCTGGTTATTATATTGGCTGTCTTAAAAAGCGCAAAATGGCCTAAAAACATAATTAATAGCCAATTTATTTTCAGAATAATTAAATGCTTACCAAATATTTTTAGTTGAATTGCAATTAAATAATAAAATAGCGGGAACTCTGCAACGGCCTTGCCATTCGATTCCATTTGATTGTAATAAATACTATGGTCAAAAAAATTAAACCCATTATAATAATAGTTGAGTATTTGTGCATAAGTATCCGTTTTCCGCCAATAGTGATAACCTGGAATCATGTCATCTAGCCCCCTATTTAGATGCAAATAAACAATAAATGACCAAAATAATGTGGCATAAAGTAACCATTCAATCCACTTGTTGCGTTCAATATACTCTAAAACCTTATCCATTAAAAATTGTCGCGTTTTCGGTTAGTTCAAATTTAAATGTTTCAGCATCAATAATAGCTTTGGCACCTAAAGGTAAATTAAATTTGTTTTTAACATGCCCGAAACTTGCCCCTTTAAATGCAGGTTTTTTTTGTCCCTTGAAGTACTGGTTAATAACCTCAATTAAGCTGAACGATTCTTCTGGAAACTCAGGTTCACATTTTCTAAAAGAACCTAACACAATTCCAGAAACTTGATCTAGCGCTCCGCATGATTTTAATTGCCAAAGCATCCTATCAATTCTATATGGTTCTTCTCCTATTTCTTCTAGACATAAAATTTTGTCTTGCCAATTGGGTTCAAAAGGTGTTCCAATTAAGCTACAGATAACAGTAAGGTTTCCGGCCAAAATTTCTCCCTTCGCTTGCCCAGAAGTCAATGTTTTTAGGTTTTCTTTTTCTTCTGCCGGATTGAGGAACTTAGTCCGTTTTCCTTCTATAATAGTGTTGTAAACCTGTTTTGTAGAAAACTCGTTCCAACTTGAATACCCCATAGGTCCATGAAACGTGATTAAACCTGTTTTTTTCGTAATGGCTATAATTAAAGCAGTAATATCACTAAAACCCATTATTATTTTTGGGTTGTTCTTGATAACCTCAAAGTCTAAAAGATGCAATATTCTGCCACAACCCCAACCTCCTCGTAAAGTAAAAATTCCATTAACTGATCGATTTGCAAAAAAATCATTTAATTCCTTTGCTCGCAATTCATCTGTTCCAGCCAAATAACCATTTCGTTCTGTTAGTGTTTTACCAAGAATTGTTTTAAACCCTAAACTGTTTAACTTTCCTACAATTTTGTCAATATAGTTTGGGCTAAAAATTGCTCCTGCAGGCGCGGTTAACGCAATAGTATCTCCATACTTCAAAGCTCTCGCTTTAATTTTATGCTGACTATTAGGTGAAGATATTGTTGACATTGATAAGAAGCCTGAGCTTATTAATCCTGTCTTAAAAATAAAATCTCGTCTCTTCATTTTTGCTAATAACGTTTAAATTTACGATTAATTTGAAAAGGACTTTAATTTGATCTAAGTCTGATAATTTTAATTTTATTATAATAATTTCATTTCCAGCCAACCTATTGAAAATCTTTATCGTCTTAAGAAAAAAGATTATACATGAAATTAGTCAAAGTTTATAGAAACAAGCCGTATTCAACAGACTCCTGTTGTCGTGACGATCTATATTGACTATATAATTTTAAAAATTAAATAAATAGTGAGGTCCGACAAATTTGTCGGACTTTTTTTTTACCCAGATTTAAACTAAAAACAATGATCCTTTTATTCAATGCATACCTCAACACATTCAAAGGCCTTAGCCGTGAGGTTTGGTGGTTGGCTTTAATTACTCTTATTAATCGTGCAGGAACTATGGTGGTGCCGTTCATGTCGTTGTATCTTACCGAAGACCTTTGCTTTGATTTGAAACAAGTAGGTTGGGTAATGACGGCTTTTGGCGGAGGGTCAGTTATTGGATCATGGCTAGGTGGTCAACTAACTGATAAAATTGGTTACTACAAAACAATGGTTGGCAGCTTATTGCTGTCTGGTCTGATTTTTATTGCCTTGCAGTACTTCAACATTTTTGAAAGTCTTTGTTTAGGTGTTTTTATATTAATGGTTATTGCCGATACCTTTCGGCCAGCTATGTTTGTTGCTTTAAGCGCTTACAGCAAACCTGAGAATCGTACCCGCTCTTTAACCCTTATTCGGCTGGCTATTAATTTAGGTTTTTCAGCCGGCCCTGCAATTGGCGGTTTTATTATTTTAGCCATGAGCTATGGTGGTTTATTTTGGGTAGATGGTATCACTTGCCTTATAGCTGGCTTGCTATTAATTAACGTATTAAGTCCAAAAAAGGCTAAAGTAACTACTGAAGAAACTGCCGAAAACGCGCAATCTGCATATAAAGATGGCTTATTTTGGATATTTGTTATCAGTATGTCTTTGTTCGGCTTTATCTTTTTACAATACTTTTCCTCTGTTCCTATTTTCTATAAAGATGTTTTTCAGATGACTGAATTTGAGATTGGTTTATTGTTAGGTAGCAATGGCTTTATAATTTTCGTATTAGAAATGCCCTTAATTAAGTGGTTAGAAACTAAAAATTATAGAAAAGAAGCGTTAATGCTTAATGGTGCCTTTTTAGTTCTGCTTAGCTTCTTAGTTATGAATATTAGTGGGTGGATAGGTGTATTATTTATTGGTATGGCGCTAATGACTATTGGTGAAATGATTACTTTCCCATTTTCAAATGCTTATGCAATGGAACGCGCAAAAAAAGGTAAACAAGGACAATATATGGCTTTTTACAGCATTGGTTTTTCATTCTCTCATATTTTCGGACACAATGCGGGCTTACAATTAATTGATGCATATGGTTACTTTACCACATGGAATGTAATGATAAGCCTTGGCTTTATTAATATGCTATTGCTGTTTATTTTGCGAAAAAAGGGAGCTAAAAATTAAGATTTATTAATAAATAAATTTGATACAATTTCGTTTTGTTTAACTATTTTTGATAAATACTAAACAAAAAACAATGGACATCATCAAAGAAGCAACAGAATTTGAAAAAGCTAAAATGAGTCATATGTCTACCAGTGACAGAATACGAGCTTCAAAAGAGGCGAAGCGCCTGGTTTTAGCAGTTAATGAAATTTACAAAAAAACGAAATCCCCAAAGCTAATGGAGATAATGAAACAGATAACAGCTAAAAAAAGGAAGATTGAAAAAAGGTTATATGGTAGGCCCGACTTTGGACTTTAAGTAACGTTTTTTATAATAAATAGTAGAAAAGGGGGTGGAGATTATTCCACCCCTTTGATTTGCACTCATACCGCTTCTCTTCTAAAGTCTGTATGCCTCAAAGTACCTATTCCAATTCTGTTTGTATATGATCTAGTCAATCATTTCGTTAAAAATAAGACCAAAAAGCGCAATTAAATTACTATATTTCATGGACTATCATTGCTTGCAATATGTTTTCTAGGTTGATTGTGTTTTTGTTTCTATCCTTTTTTGTTTCGAAACATGCTTTTGGTCAGGTTAATTGTGATTCGGTAAATTATTATTTAAAGCGTGTTCCAGAAGCAAAAAGCATACAGTCTCTTATTAGTCTGCTCTATAATGGAGGTGATTTCAGTAGTGCTTTGTACATGCTAGAACAGCAGCATACTTACAACCCTGAGCACAATACACAACTCAATGTTGAATTAATGAATGACTTAAAGTCTTTGCAAAACGAAAGCAAAGATTGTGGGTGTAAATTTCCAGTTCGGCCAGTGTGGGAGACATCAAACGGTCCGTTTGGGGCAGATGCCACTTCCTTTTATGAAGATGAGCTAGGTAATTACTGGTTAGGCACTGGTTCAAGCGGTGGGGTTTATTTTTCTAAAGACAAAGGCCAAAATTGGGAACAAAGAAATAATGGTATCGGACCATGGCATATCGCTGACTTCTTGCACCAAAATGACACCCTATTTATACAAGTAAATTCGCTAAGTGGTGGGAAAAAGAGAGGTGTAAGAATATACTACTATCAGACAGACAAGAATGAATGGATATTTTTGCCTGGAGATATAAGTTGGGACATTGAAAAGTGTGAGGGATATGGTGGGAAGATCTATCGAATAATGAACGAAAAAAGGGGAAACTTTGGTGAAAATAGAGATCCTCGTTTAAATTTTTCACAAGAAAAAGAAGCCGTATATACTTATTCAAGTGAACACGCTTATTATGAAAAAGGAGTCTCTTACGACCATGGTTTTTCTGATAGGGGTCCATCTGATACCTATAGAATATTCGGATTTAAGGAAAAAACCCCTGCCTTGGCCAAACTGAACAAGAATTTTCCCAGAGATGTTTTTCTGACTACTTCTGGAAACTTATACGATTTACAAAATGGGAATAGCATGTTGCTCTCAAAAAGTGGACTCTACGTGGTTGATAAAATGAAAAAAATTAATCCTTTGCCAAAAAATGGCATTGTAGCAACGGATGTACGTCAAGTTATTAGTGCAAATGGAAAGCTTTACGCCATGGTGAACGAAGCAGATATTTGGAAATTTGAAGACAACCAATGGATTCAGATTTTCAGTGCGTATGAACACCACCTTAAGAGAAAGCCCCTTATTTCGTATAAAGGATATGATTCAAGAATGATGAACCTTCAGAAAGATGGTAGGATATTATTTGCCTTTTGCGGTGAACTTTGGGAAATGAGTAAGAAGGAGAAATTTTCTAAAATTAATATTGACCTTTCTAGCTTGAAAAACCCGACAAAAAAGGAGCAGGTTCTGATTATTAATTCAGGGGGGTATAATGCAAGCGGAGAGCTTTTTATTCTTGTTGAGGACGTAAGCTACAATGCGGAATTTCGTGACAGTTATTATGGGTATTCTAACGGACGTTATGAAGGAGAAGGCATAGTGTTGAAAATTGTAAATGGAAAGGTTGAAAAACAAGCTTCTGGTCTACCATGGACTAGCTTTATCTTCAATGATCGATTGGGAAATTTGTGGGTAAGCGGAAATAAGCTGATGAAAGTTGTTGATGACAAAGCTGTAAAATCATTTTCTCCAGAATCTTGGATGGGACAAACTCTAAATCAGATTGCTCTTAAAGAAAATGGCGATATGCTTGTATTGTCTAATAATTCAGTATATGAGTTTAATGCGGCAACTAACAAATGGAAAGAAAAGGTAAAAAAAATTGGAGAAAGAATGAATAGTATCAGTTATGGTTTAAAGGGTGAAATTATTGTTGGCACAGGGGTTTGGTTCGGTCAAGGCTGTGACGAAGGGCCTTATCATGGGTATACAGATGGAATTTTCAGGTGGGACGGAGAAAATTGGATTAGTATTATGGGAGGCGAAAACGACTGGATTTATAGTATGTGCATTCACCCTAACTATGGTTTAGCAGTAGGTACAAGTGGAAGCGGTGTTCAATTTTTAAAATCTTATTGACATGAAGAACCTAGTGTTGGCCTCATTAATGTTATTGAATATTCAATATTTATTTAGTCAAGTTATTCCGCTTCCCTCAGGATATGAAGAAATTGAATTTCCAGGGTCGGAATATATTCATGTAGTGAAAAATGGAAAAATGGGTTTAATGCAGCTTGACTCTGTTAGTTCAAAATGGATTGAAATAATTCCGCCAAAATACGATCTTATTGTTGATTTTCCTGAAAATTATTACAACCTGGCTGTGGTTGTTGAAAATGGGGTGATGTACCCCTACAACCTGTCTCTTCAACTAGAACTGACAAACAAAACCGATAAAAGCATAGAGCTCTTTGATGACCCTGAGATGTTTAGCTATGGCATTAATTTGAATGATACCCTTCCTTTATTTTTGAGAGGGTCAGATACCATAAGTTTTAAACCAGGAACTGATAACGAAAATTACAATTTTTATCAAAATGATTGGATGTCAAAAAATCTTAGAATCGAATTTCACAATCAACATTTAGTAATTATTAATGTTTCATACTCATCAAAAAATACTTTTGCAGGGATATTTGACTTATCGACTCATGATTGGCGCATCAAACCAGTCTATTTTCGCTTGAAAAAAACACCAATGGGTGTTCTGACAGCTTTAGTTGCGGAAGACAGCTTAGACGAAACTGATGATTACTATAATGAATGGGGCTTTACTATGCCTGATGAATATAAAATTGGTCTGATTAACAACCAGCTCCAAACTGTACTTGAACCAAAAACGCTTAACGAATTTGACAAGAAAGATACCCTGGCTTTTTTACCTAATGGAGCAAAAATCTTTAAATCTGATGACCTAGGAAATGTTTTCTATTACAAAAATGAAAAAATGGGAGTCTATAAAATGAACCTTAATAATCTTTCAGTAAAATCCATCATTCCAGAAAAATACGAGTTTATAATCTATATCCCCGCTATCCAAAGGTACGTTGCTTATGCATCTAATAGGTTTGATGAATATATAGAGGATAACGGAACTTTTAAAATATCCTCTCAAATTAAACCAACCACCTCTTATGAATATAAAATTGGATCTATTGATTATTTAGAGATTGATGGTAAACAACACTTTCTTGAGGTTAGTAATAAAGAAAATGGCGTTTCCACATGGAAAAAATCAGATAAATCGATTGACATTCGTACAGAAAGTATATACGGGATCAATAAAATTAATGAAGATGTTCTTTTGGTTAATAATGGCCCAAATTATGCTCCTTTTGTCCCTATGATGAGCCATATCTATCCAGATGAAGACTCTATTGATGATGATGGAATGGTTGTATATTATCCAAGAGATCGGAAAGTGTCAAAACTATACTCCTTGAAGGATCAAAAATGGATTGCCACTGATTATATCTCAATGTTCAAGTCTTCTGGAGGTTTTATTTCCACTAAAGTTAAAGGGTCTGAGGATCCTGTTTTTGGTGTTATTTCTGATGACTTTAAAGTCGTTGTTCCCTTTAAATATCGGCATATTTCTGAACATTACGGTATGTACATTACAAGAGACAAATTTAAGAACCTTTCAGCCTATAATAGTAAGGGAGAATTGGTTGTAAAGTCAAATGGTTGTCATGAACTATATTTTAAAGACGGCTTTTTTCACAGGCCTCAACAAAGAATTCATGAAAGTGACGGGTACAATTATGCTCGAGACGAAAATGGACGTTACATTTACTTGCCAGAAATGATCATGGATAAAAACGGCAAAGAAATAAAAGTTCCGTATCAAGTAGCTGCTTTATTAGACCATGGGATTGCATTGGTTTACCAAAATAAATCTCCTGCTGCGGGAAGAAATAAAACTTACGGTTTTTATGACCTAAATACAAAAAGGATTATTGTAGAACCTAAATACAAAATCTTGTTTGATAATACCCCAGAGTTTGTTGGTAATTATTGGATGAAAGAAAAAGACAAAGGATGGAATTATTACAGTGTTTCCAATGAGGTTAAGACTATTCTTAATCATAATTATGATAACCTATTTCAAGAAGAAACAATTTACATGACATCACTTAATAATAAATATGGCTTTGTTGGAAAAGATGGTGAGGTTTTATTGAACTGTGAGTATAATATAGCAAAACGATTTAGCGTTGCAGGCAATTATTTAGATGGTATTGTTATAGAAAAAAATGATCATTACGGTATTTTCTTTAACCCTGCCAGAGGTGCGAATGGAATACCAGAAATCTCTTTAGCCGTTGAATATGATACGGTAGTCCTCCATCCTGAAGAAAAAACGATAGAGCTGGTTAAGAATGGCAAGCATGGATTAATTGATATGTTGTCGTTGTCTGCTAATTTAGATTGGGTCTTACCCTGCAAATATGATGGAAATTTAAAATATTTGAATGGTGTTTATTTACTTGAAAAAAAGGGTAAATATGGTATGGTAAATCAGGCTGGAGACATTGTTCTTCCAATAAAATATGAGAAAATTGAAGCAAGAGACAGTCATTTTTCTGACGCCACCAAGCGCCTAATAAAAAGCTTCAAAGTGTCTAAAAAGAACGAAAATGGTGAATTGGTTTCTGCTTTATACACTGATAATGGTTGGTTTACAAAGTTTATATATAGTGAAATTGAGCAGACTAGCAACTCTCGCTACCTAATCGCTGAACAGAAAGCAGATCACAAGAAATTTTTATATGATATTCTTGAAAATAAAATGATATTTGAGGTAGAGGGAATTATTAAAGAAAAAAAAGAAACTATGCCTATCACTTGGATTAAAGGTGATGGTAAAACCCATTATTTTGGAACTAACGAACTTATGTCAATTGATCAAGCATTTGACGAAGTCGTAAAACCTACGGACTATACCAAAAAGTTTTGGTTAGTTGCCAACAAAGGAAAATATGGCGTTTATGACCTGGTAAACAATGCATACATTTTTAAGCCAATATATGACACTTTATATCGCTACAACTATTCCTCTGATCAAATGGTTGGATTAAAAGAAGGAAAGTTTGGGATTATTGATCTTAATCGGCATAAGGTACTAGTTGAGTTCATGTATGATTCCTTAGCTCAATTCTGTTATCAAACAGCTAATCTATATTCAAATGGTGGAATAACATCCTATACAAAGGATAATTTTGAAATCGTTTATGAAAATATTAAAATTATCTCAAGCAAGAACAATTTGTATCTGATTGAAAAGGACGGTAAAAAATACTTGTATAATTGCAGCTCAAATAAACTATCAGAACAGTTTGTTTATGATGACTTTGAGGTCTTGGATTTTCCGTTCATAAAGATTAAAAAGAATGACAAATATGGTATAATAGACCTTGATAGTATGGAGGTGCTAGTTCCTCCAGCTTATGACCAGATTAAACCAGTATACGTAGATAAATACTATTTTATTGCTGGAAACAAAAATCCTTGGGCGTTTATGGATACTAAGCCCATACTAGGTTTGGTTAATAAGAAAGGTGTAGTTTTAGTTCCTTTAGAGTATGAAGCGTATACTTATTCAGACTATTCTGGTCTAAAATTTCAAAAAGACAATTTAAGCTTTGTTTTTGAGGACGGTAAATTGAGACTGGATCAATAATAAAATTGTGTTATTCATTTCCTTATTGGTGTAAAAGGCTTAAAGATAAACTCACCTAACTTTGATAAAAATCAAATTTTAATTGCACGCTTTGTTGCTTTTGCTCAACCTCATCATTTAAATTAGTAATAGATATTCCTAATAAACGAACTGATTTTTTGAATGCTTCCTGATAGATTAGTTCTTCAATTAATGGAAAAAAACTGGCCTTTGTTTGGAGCTGTTTATCTTGCGTTTTACTTCTAGTAATTTGAGTAAAATCACTAAACTTTATTTTTATAGTAACGGTTTTACCAGAATTATTACTTTTTATAAGTCTTTTTTCTAATTCGTCTGCAATGTCATTTAGCCTTTCAAGCATAAAACCCTCACTTGTAATATTCTGACTAAAGGTTCGTTCCGCACCAACCGATTTTCTGGTTCTATTAGGTTGAACTTTGCTATGCTGAATACCACGAACAATGTTATAAAAATGGGAGCCAGACTTCCCAAAATTAGTGACTAAAAAAGCTAGGGTGTGTTGTTTTAAATCATATCCGTTATAAATACCCCAAGCATTCATTTTTTTAGCTGTTGCTTCCCCAACACCGAAGAACTTTTTAATCGGAAGACGCTCTAAAAACTGTAAAACTTCTGATGGGTGGATTGTTTTTTGTCCATTAGGTTTATTAATGTCACTAGCTATTTTAGCCATAAACTTATTAATTGAAATACCTGCTGAAGCTGTAAGCCCGGTTTTCTGAAAAATTTTTTGTCGTATTTCCCGTGCAATAGCGTTTGCTGAACCCATGTTTTTTTTATTCTCAGTCACGTCAATAAAGGCTTCATCAAGTGAAAGTGGCTCCACCAAATCTGAATACTCTAAAAAAATATACCTTATTGTCTGAGACACTTCTTTATATCTATCGAAATGCGCTTTCACAAAAATCAATTCAGGACATTTGCGTTTTGCTAAAATGCTCGGCATAGCTGAACGAACACCAAATTTTCTGGCTTCGTAGCTAGCTGCCGCAACAACCCCCCTTTCTGAACTTCCACCAACAGCAATTGGCTTCCCTTTAAGATCTGGGTTATCTAACTGCTCTACAGATGCATAGAACGCATCCATATCTACATGAATTATTTTTCTGAAAGGCCCTTTAAGCTCCATTTAGGAGTTATTTATTCGTGCACTTCGCATCTGGATCCTGACAACAGCCTGGTAAATTATTAAACGCATCAGCATTTCTTTCCACATCATCTGCATGATATCCTACTGAGGTGATTAGTTTTTTAACGTCATTAGCTGTTAAAATTTTGGTTTTATATTTAACTGTAACAATTTTCGTGTCTAAGTCCAAGTCTGCGAATTTGACACCCTTAGCATAGTTTAATTTGTTTTCAATCCGTTCTTTACAATCGCCACATAAGGCACTTGTTTTGATGTTTATTGTTTGATATTTATCCTCACTCTGTGCCATTGATATGGTTGTTATGATGATAAAAATAATAAGTGTTAATGTTTTCATTTTCATTCTTTTTTATGTTTAATGGTATAATGTAATCCGGCATAAATATTTATACCAGTAATTGGCGCCCATATTTGTGAAGCATCAAAATATGAACCAAAAGGATCGTTAGCAGCAATAATTGCCCTTTGCTGCGTATAATTTAATAAATTTTCTCCACCTAGGTAGAAGCTTATCTTTGGTCTTTTATAAGTAATCTGACTATTTAACAGCCAATAGTTTTCAGAATGAAGCGCTCTGCGATATGGAGAGGGATTGCTTGCTGTACTTGGTAATCGTTTAACGCCTACCCAATTGCCTGTCACATCAAAACTCCATTTTTTATTTTTTGTGCTATACCCCCCGTTTAACAATAACCTTTGTTTAGGTACAAAAGCCCTTTGCAAGAGCTCTCCTTTATGTTCTACTTTCACATCATAATACTTAAAGGCTGTCCTAAGCTCTAATTGATCAATTGGTTTAAAGCTAAGTTCTCCCTGAATACTGTGAGAATAAGATGTGCCTTGATTATTATGAATATGAATTTCAGATGGACTATAATCCATATCAGCAATTATTTGATTGATAAATGTAGTATAAAAATAGTCTACTGTCAAAGTACTTACATGGTCATTTGTGATGAATTTTTGGGTAAAAGTTAAGCCTGTATTGATCGCTTCTTCAGGTCTTAAATTGCTTGACACAAACCATTCCCTATTACTGGCCATTAAGCTTGTATAATCAGCATATGGATTCGATACTCTTGTTCCTTTTCCTGCACTTATCCGAAGGGCATTTTGGGGACTTATGTTCCATTTAGCATGTAAGCGAGGTGAAAAAATATTGCCAAATAAATTATGGTAGTCATCTCTTAAGCCAGCAACAACAGTGATTTTTTTAAGATAATGATAGGTATACTCAAAAAATACGCCAGGTACAATTTCTGTTTTTAAAAAATTAGATCCGCGAAAAGTTTGGTTGTAATCGTCAATTATAAAGCTAGCTCCTGTTTTATAATTATGATTTGAATTACTAATAATATCACTATATATCGCATTTACATATACCTTTTTCTGTCTACCAAAATATGTGTTAGTACCAAAATTTTGCATTGATTCATGAAACTTCGCTTCTACAATGGTTCCAAGACTTGCAAATTTTCTTTTTTTAAAGAAAAATCCATTCTTAGCAAATATTGAAATATCTTTTGTGTTCAGATCAATGCCATACTTTAAAGGATCATTCTGTTGCGGGTCATATCCTACTTGTCCTCCTATTTTATCAATGTAAATTCCTCTGATACCCAATTTGCTTTCCATGTTTTTTCCATGACGCTCCCAACGGTTTAAGAAAGCCCCTGAAAAACCTGTTGGTAAATCCTTGAAGTCATCCTTGTTTTCGTCCGTATCATAAAAAACATTACTAACATGAACAAAACTCATGGTTTTCCAGTTACCTATTTTTTGAACACCATGTAAATTTAATTCTGTTCTGCCAAAACGATTTGAATAAGCGTTAATGTAAAGTTTTTCTTCACTTCGTGGTTCTTTTAGTTGCAAATTAATAAGACCGGCAATAGACTCATAGCCATTAACAACTGGACCTGTTCCTTTGGTAATTTGAATGGATTCAATCCAAGTACCTGGTATAAAACCAAGGCCATACGAAGACGATAAGCCCCTTACCAAAGGTATATTCTCCCATTGAATTTGAGCATAAATTCCATCCAAACCGAGCATTTGAATTTTTTTTGCACCCGATACAGCATCAGATAAGCTTACATCTACCGAAGCATTCGTTTCAAATGACTCTGACAAATTGCAACAAGCTGCTTTTCTCAATTCTTCCTGACCGATTGTTTCTGTATGTCTTGCACTTAACAAATCAATACTTTTCCCATTATTTTTACCCTTTACTTCTACTGTTTTTAAAGTATCAGAAGGTTCCAGTACAATACGTAATCGGCTGGTTGCTTTACTAACTTCTACCTCAGTTTCCTTAAATCCAACTTGTGTTATTGTTAATTGAACAGGAAAAGAGGATGCGTTCATTTTAAACGTTCCATTTAAGTCAGTTTTTATGAAATTTTCACCCCATTTTATTGTTGCAAACGGAATGTTTTCTTTAGAAGTACCATTGGTTACAACACCTCTTATATTTTGCGTTAACCCGATTAAAGATACGACTAAAAATACAATTGTAATTTTAATATTTAACATTTGATTTTTTTGATTATTAATGATTTACTGTAGTTTATCAGTAGATCAAAAATCAGATCAACCAAGACTGGGTTTTAATGGGAATAAAATCAGGTATTTTAAGATAAGGATAAGGGTTAAAGCCAAACCTCAAAGCCGTAGTTTCATTAGAAGTTTTAGCTAAAAAAACTGAAAAAACATGTGCTACGAGTTTTTCCGAAACAACCCTTTTTGTTTGCTTCTTCTCTGCTGAAACAAGCCCTTCCTCAATAATTGAAACAGTGGTAGCATTGAAACAGCAGGTACCATCACATTTATTTGCTGGAAGGTCTTCAACCGGCTTTTCGCAGCAGCTATGTGTAGCACATTTCTCAGATTTACAACTGTGTTCACTCGTTGTAAAACCAAACGAAAAAATGGTAGTCAGACATAAAAACAATATGCTATAAGCACGTTTCATATTTACAAAGCTACACTTTTTTCATTTTACAATAAAATTCATTGCGTTAATAATTGTAAACCTAGTAAATTTGTACACGAACTAAAACTAACATCCATGCAAGTACCAGTAACATTATATGCGGAAATGACACCAAACCCTTTAACCATGAAATTTGTTTCCAATAAGCATTTGGTTTTATCAGATAATAACGCTGTTTTTGAAAATATGGAGCAAGCGAAAGGTTATTCTCCTTTAGCGGAAGCTTTATTTAACTTTCCATTTGTGGATGGCATTTTTATGGCCTCTAATTTTATTACGGTTACTAAGACAGATAATGTGGATTGGGATTTTATTGTGATGGAGTTGCGTGAGTTCATTCGTGAGTGGATTGCCTGTGGTAAAGAGGTAATTATCAGAATGCCTGCTTCTAATGAGCCTAAAACAGTACAAGCCGATAATAATCCGGATGATTCTAACCAGGAAAGACCTCAATTTGAAACCAGTGAACTAGATGATGTCATTGTTAATTTACTTAACGAATACGTAAGACCCGCTGTTGAGAATGATGGAGGTGCTATTGATTTTATTGGTTTTAATGATGGAAAAGTTTACGTTGAATTAAAGGGATCATGTGCGGGATGCCCTTCCTCAACTCAAACCTTAAAAGGAGGAATTGAAAACTTGCTTAAAAGTAACTTAGAAGCTGTAAAAGAAGTGGTAGCTTATTCTTAAATCAGATTTAATGCATTCATTAAATCATTTCTGTAAGCACCTCCAATAGGAATTGTTTTGTCTATTTTTTCAAGTTGAAGACTTGGGTATTCAATTGATGTAATCTTATCGATTCGTACAATATATGAGCGGTGTACTCTAATAAACTGGTCAGAAGGTAATTTTGTTAAAATATCCTTCATTGAACTATGAAAAGTATACCGGTTATCAATAGTAATTAAAGAAACGTAATCTTTCAAAGCCTCAACATAATAAACATCTGAATTTTTTATTTTTACTAATCTATTATTAGATTTCACAAAAATTAAATCTGATGAGGGCTCTTTATTTTCGATTAAAGAATAAAACAGATCCCTTTCCTCTCTAACTTTCTTCTCTTGAGAAAATTTATAAAGTGCCATTTCAATTGTAGTGTGCAAATCAACATCTTTAAATGGCTTAATTATATAGCCATAGGGCTCTGTAATCTTAGCCTTTTCCAAGGTAGACTTATCGGCATACGCTGTTAAATAAATCACAGGGACGCTTATTTCTTGCTTTATTTTTTCAACCGTCTCAATACCATTCATCTCACCTTTTAACATAATATCCATTAATATGATATCAGGATTTAAGGTTGTGGCCAATTCATATGCCTTTTCGCCTGTAGCTGCGGCACCAATTATAGTATAACCGAGTTTTTTTAAGCTATGTTGAATGTCTTTTGATACAATACTTTCGTCTTCAACTACTAATACATTTAATTTTAACATGGGGATGCTTTGAGTTCATTCAAATGTACCTATTTTTATTAAGATTTTTACTAATTTGGTCAGGTTTTCACTCAAAGTCCTCTGAAACTCTCTCACCATTTAATTTTACTATTCTGCCATAATAGTATTCGATAATCTCGATAGTCACGCCAACAGAATTATATTTTGTCCATTCACCATGACGCGCGCCTGCTTTATGCTTTCCTTTTAATTCTAAAACACCATTTTCGTGATAATATTTATGCTTTCCTTTTGGTTGGCCCTCATCATAAACTCCCTCAAAAGCTTTTACATTATTTTGATAAAAGGTCTGCCACAAACCGTTTTTAAAACCTAAGGTATACTGACCAACTTCTTTGGATTTTTCTACATAATAAAACCATTCACCTTCTCTTAAACCAGCATAATATTCACCTTTTGTTATTTCTGTCCCATTTTGGTCATATTCAATAACAGTTCCTTCTAGCTTTCCTTTGCGATAAAATTCTTGTGCCCTCACCGTACCGTTAGGATAATACCAATACCAAGATCCCTCATATACCCCTGCTCTATATTTACCTTTTTGCTGAATTTGACCATTTTTGTAATAATACACCCAGTCACCATGAAGTTTTCCATCAACATATGACCCCTTTGATAAAACTTCTCCAGTTGAATAAAAATATTTCCATTCCCCATCATAAGTTCCATCATTTAATATCAACCCTTCAGCAACCATAGTGTCATTGTTGTATAAAAATCCATTAATTAATTCTCCACTTTCATCATAAGCACGATATTGTCCGTTCTTTTTTCCATTTGCCAGTCCTCCTATAAGTTTTTCAACTAAACCTCCAGGGTAGTATTCTCTATACAAATCAATTAAAACAATATCGCGTGAATTATTTGATACACTATCTAAATACATATAATTGATGGATTCTAAGCTTCCGTATTTGTTATACTCTTTAAATAAGCCATTTAACTTTCCATCAACATAATTAGCTTCTGTCTTTATGATACCATTATCGTAGTATGTTCTCCAATAGCCGGTTCTAGCACCTGTGGAATCCAATTGATTTATGAGTTGCTTTTTAGCTAATTTTCCAGCCTCAAAATAAGATTCTTCAATTATTTCACCAACTTCGTTATAAGTAAAACTATCTCCATCTTTAAAGCCATTTTTAAAATTTTGAATAGTTTTTATCTTACCATCAGGATAGTAAATTATTTTTTCGGATTGAAGCGTATCATCAATGTAAAATAACTCTTCTGTAACTTGTTCTAAGGAATCGAACAGCACTGTACAACCATTTTTTAAGTCATTTTCATACATTGATTTTTGCTTAATGGATCCTGAATTTGAATAAAATACCCACATGCCATTATTCAAACCATTTAATTTGTATCCTTTTGCTGTTAAATTTCCCTCAGTATTATATGTTTTCCATAAACTGTCAGGTACACCATTTTTAAAGTAGCCTTCGCTAGATTTTAGTCCACTTGAATAATAAAATATATTAAGTCCATTAGGATTTATCTTTTGAGCAACTAAATTGAGATTAAACAAAAAAGAGAATAATATAAAACATAAATAATCTTTTTTTAAAAAGAATCTTTTATTCTTATTATTAGCACTGTTAATAAGTTGATAACTTATATAATATTCTGATGTTTTATTCAATTATTAATATTTTTAACTTTTAGTCAACACCCGCTATTCCCAATTATAGTCAGTTTAATTGTCTTTTTAACAAATTTACAAAATTTAGAATTGTGAATAAGATAAATTATCTTAACTGAATTTTTATGTGGATAAATGAGATTTAAAAATTCGACTTGTAAACAAAGAAAATAGGAATAAAATTATATACGAAAATATATATGTGAAAACCTACTGATTTATTTACTTTTTTAACACAATCTGCAGATGAGTAATGAACAGTTTTTTAAAAACATTTTATTTTTTTAAATTTTTAAAAATCAATTTTTTAGAAGGAAACTAGAAAATCTATTTTTATTTATTAACAATTATGACTTTATTGATATTTATGCGTAATGATATATTTAATTGAAAAATAAATTATCTTTGATCAAATCCGAATTATCTCATGACAAATATAATCCCCATTGGCAATGACCATGCTGGTTATGAATTAAAAGTATTTATCCAGGAGTATTTAACTCAAAAAGGTTATTCAGTTAAAAACTTTGGTTGTGATTCAAATAATAGCGTTGATTATCCAGACTATGGCCATGAAGTAGCCAATTTTGTTAATAGTAATAGGGATATGAAAGGCATAATTATTTGTGGTAGCGGGAACGGGATTAACATGGCAGCGAATAAGCATAAAGGAATAAGGTCTGCGTTGTGCTGGACAGAAGAAATAGCAGAGTTAGCGAGACTTCATAATAATGCAAATATTTTGGCACTTCCTGCAAGATTTATAAGTAAAGATTTGGCAGTGAAAATTGTTGATGCTTTTTTTGCAACTGAATTTGAAGGGGGAAGACACGAAAAAAGAGTTAATAAAATAAATTGCTAAAAACCAATTTATTTATTGAACCAGATCACTTAATAAGTCCGTTAGGTCTTTTTTGAAATCAATGTAATGTGAGCCTGTGGCGGGACCGTTAAAACCAGTGTGGACCTTAACAACTTTTCCACTCTGGTCAATGACTATCATAGTAGGAAAAGACATCACATGGTTTAACATGGGAAAAAGCTCTGCAGCTATTTCTTTCTTCGCATCACCGCCAAGTAAAATAGGATAGGTAACATGCATTTGCTTTTTAAAGTTTATTAAATTGCGCATCTTGATTTTGTCATTAGAACCCATCTCAAAACCGATTCCTATAATATCAACTTTTTCTTCATAACCCGAATAGACTTCATTTAAAAGGTTGGTTTCATCAACACAATTTGGGCACCAGGTTCCAAATAATTGGAGTATAGTCGGTCTAGATAAATTTGATGACGAAAAGTTTAATATTTCATTATTTGTTGAAGGTAGTGAAAATTCAATTTTGTTTTCATTTGTTAAAAATGTAAGACTATCAGGATGAGACAATGTAGCTCCAGGGTTCTTAACTGCAGTCCAATGCGTTTTGTAGTGATTACCAGAATAAAAGTGACCTGACAGCGAGTCTCCATTAAATAATTTCGCTGTAAACAAATAACAATGCGTGCCATCAAAACAAGATAAATACATACTATCCTTTGAAGCATTTCCAAATAAGTAACGATAGTCACCTGTTTCTGACCTGAAGGTGCCGGACAAACTATTTTTTCTACCCTTAAAAACCCCTATTAATTTTGTTGGATATTTATATTGAATAGTAGCTTCCCAAACACCTTCTAACCGAGAAAGTGTTTGAGGGTTTCCTTGAAATTTTGGTGCTTTTTTTCTGGCTGTAAAAGGGATTTTATAATTTCCTTTTCTTTGATAATTACGCCAATATCCCTCAAGTTTTTTAGAACCAATGTTTTTAATAACTATGCAGGAGTTATAAAGTGAGAAGTTAGCAACTAAACTATCTCCATCATTAATAAAACCCTTAAGGTTAATTTTTTCAACCCCATTGGTAATAGTCAAAATATCTTTTTTAATTACAGCATTAATCTTGATCTTCTTTGTATCTGAAATATGAAGAGAAAATAACCATTTACCATTTTTAATGTTTAAATCTTTTGAATGAGCGTTAGCAACAATAAAGAAGGTCAGTAGTAAAAAAAGTAGTTTCATTAACTGTAATCGAATTCACTTTGAAGCGCCTAAATTATTCTTTTTATTCCTAGAATGCAACTTTTAATACTACATTTAAGTCTTATCTATTGAAAAGGTAAAATGACAGACGAAGAACTGATAAAAAAGTGTACGTACGGCGATTTACTGGCTCAAAAAGCGTTCTATGAAAAATTTGCTGGCAAAATGTTTGGTGTCTGCTTAAGGTATATGAATGGGGATGATGAAGCACAGGATGTGCTGCAAGATGGCTTTATAAAAGTGTTTGATAATTTACCAAAATATAAAAAGAAAGGCTCTTTGGAAGGATGGGTGAGACGAATTATTGTTAATACTGCACTTGACCAGATAAGGAAAAACAAAAAGTACATGGATAATGTTGAAGTAGACTCTGTAAGTTATTTGCTTAACGATAATAATTATATAAGTGAAGAACTAGAAGCAGAAGACTTATTAAAAATTATTAATACATTGCCAGTAGGTTACAGAATAGTATTCAATTTATTTGCAATTGAAGGCTATTCGCACAAGGAAATTGCGGCTAAATTAGACATTACAGAAAGTACATCCAAGTCGCAATATTCTAGAGCTAGAAAAATTTTGAGAACGGTTTTATTGAAAAACGAATACGTAGAAGAAGGTGAAAGATAATTTAGACATTGATAAACTATTCAAAGATAAATTTGAAAGTTTTGAACCAACAGTAAACCCAAAGGTTTGGCAAAATGTTGCTGGAGCTATGGGTTCTGGTGCTGCTAGTACAAGCACAGGGTTAGCCGTATGGTTAAAAGGAGTCATTATTGGTGGGGTTGCAGCAAGTACAATTTCGGTAGGAGCATGGATGTACTTTAATGATAATGATGCTACAATTGAGAAAGAAACCGTCAAATCTAAGCCATTAAACTCGGTGTTAGTTGATGTAAATGGAACGGAAAGTAGTACTGATTTAAAACTACAATCGGAAGATTTAGCTCAAAATATTAATTCTGACTTGATGGTTGGCATTGATCATATTGATGAAGAAAAGCCAGAATTAACAGTAGAAATTACTGAAAAAACACCTCTTGAATCAGTTAATGATATGACTGAGACCAATCACAATCAGTCAGTTGATGATAATGATAATAAGTCATTACCAGCCCATATAGAAGGCAAAGATGAAGTAACGGATAATTCTGATCAGGGTGTGGTTGTAAAACAGGATGCGAATATTGATACACCAACGTCTGAAAAGACTGAGGAATTAGTAGAAGATGTAAATCTTGTAGATTCGGAACCATCATTGGATAAGCTTGAGGATAATTTGCCAATAGAGCCTATGGTAGAAATAGAAGAAGAGTCGTTTATAAAGGTTATTCCAAATGTTATTACGCCAAATGAAGATGGTGTTAATGATCAATTTTTTATAGAGGCTGAAAATATTGAGGAATTTTATATCATGATTTATTCGCAATTTAATGTGAAATTATTTGAATCAACACAGGCTGATTTTAGATGGGATGGTTACGATATGAAAGGACAAAAAGTCCCAAAAGGAACCTATTATTACCTAATTAAGGCTATTGGAGAGGACAAAGAGCCTTATAGTTTACCAGGACAATTAACCATAAGATAACTATAGTTTAAACTGAAGCGTTGCATAAATATTTCTTGGTACTGCAGGTATGATTCCTGGTCCAGGATAAGCCACCGCTCTTCTAGTGAAATAACTAGAATTCATTAGATTATTAACGCCCGATTCTAACTGAAATCGTTTAAAGGTATACCTTAAAGAAGCATCCATAATCTGGTAACTAGGAATTAACCCATTAACGGCATTAGCTTGGCTAATTGAGTTCGTAGCGTCGCTAAAATGACCTTGTGTAAAGGAATATTGATAAGATGCTGAAAACGATTTATAACGGTAAGTTAATCCTGTTTTTAAGGAAAATGGAGGAACCAGTTCCACGTTTTTATTATTAAATGCCGGCTCTATGGACTGGTAATATTTTGAACTCACATAAGAGGCATTAACGAAAAGCAATAGGTCTGCCCATTTGCTTTCACTCAAAAAACAATCTAATAGATTTATTTCAGCTACTGCTTCTATTCCCAATGTAATGGATTTGGCAATATTAGTTCTGTATTGATAGGTACTAAATAACAGTGTATCTTCTTGAATTGTTGTCCCTATTCTATTATCGTAAAGTAAAGCAAAAGCAGATATGTCAAAGGTTAGCTTATTCTTTATGCCTCCTTTGGCTCCAATGTCAAAATTGAAGCCACGCTCGTCTTGCAGGTCAGGGTCAATTCTAAAGTTAGGGTTGACTATTTGCATGTCCGTAAAATTGATACTTCTATAGTTTTGAGAAAAGTTGCTGTAGAACTCTAGCGAGTCGTTTAACTTATAATTTATACCTACCCCACCAATTAAAAAAGCACGATTATTTGTACGATTTACAGCTATTAACGTGTCAAATATTGGATTGCCAGCTAAGTCCAGAATTGTATTCCTGAATTGACCATCAGCATTTGTTTCAATATTTTCGAACCGGAGACCAGGAGTGATGCTAAACTGTTGGTTAATATTAAAAATATGTTCAATGAATAAAGAAAAGTTTTGGCTAGGAAATTCGTAAAGAGATCCATCTATATAGTCAGTCTGGACAAATTCAAAGTCAGGTGAATTCCCGGCACTTGTATTGCCTTGCTGACTTAAGTTGTATCCTTGATAATACCTAAGACCAACTAAGTAAGCCCAGGTCATTTCCTTGACATCATATATCTTCAAAAATCGTGTTTCATTGCCAAAGTTTCTAAAAATACCTGAGATTAAATTTCTTTCTTCAAGCGGATCTATTCGATTGGTTTGACCTAAAAATCCAGTTGCTTTTCTGGAGGCGATTAATCCAAAAAAACGGGTATTAAATCTGGTTCGGCTGTTGAATTCGTAATCATAATTAAGGGCTCCTAAGTTCCAATCAACTTCAAACCAGTTTCTTTCTCTATTCACAATGCTTGGATCAGTTTCAAATTGTGCATCTGTTAATCCACCTGGTTGTTGGGCTAGATAATACATTTTTGTCAAATCAATAGTTACCCTCGACTTATCCGACAGGTACTTTTCAATCTTTAAACCCGCATTGTGCACTTTAAAGGCAGAAAATGGCTTCCAATCATCCCCAAATTTGTATTGGTAATACCCATAATAGTTCCAGGTTTTTTGCGACCCACCAATACTTAAAAAAGAGCTGTTTAGACCAAATGAACCAATTGTATGCCTGGCCACTAATTCAAAAGGTTTGTTTTCAGCGCCCTTGTTAAGCACAAAGTTTAGCAATCCTCCAAATTGGGTTCCAAACTGAAGAGAGGCTGCTCCGCGAATTAACTGAATTTCCTCTACAGCTTCACTTGGCGGCGTATAATAGCTTTCTGGGTACCCTAATGCATCAGCACTAATGTCGTAGCCATTTTGGCGGGTGTTGAAATTACTGGTCCGGGTTGGACTTAATCCACGACCACCAATCCCTAGCTGAATACCTGCACCATCACTTTCCCAAATATTGAGTCCTGGAATTCGTGCATAAATCTGTCTACCAATATTAACAGCCTTATTGGTATTCATTTGCTCCATAGAAATGACTTCTGTTTTCTTTCCCTTACTGATGAGGACACCTTCGATTGGCCTCATTTTCCGAATGGTGCTAAAACCTATATCCGAATCATCTTTAACAGTAATAGACTGGAGTGTTAGATTACTGCTTTGCAATGCAAATACATAGAAGGTCGTATCTTTTTTAATCTCAACAGATTGAATAAGGGTATCGTAAATAGACAAAGTAACTTTTACGTCAACGATTGAAAAGGGAATATCCTCGAGTACAAAATTCCCATGAATATCTGCATTTGCTTTTTTTTGTAGCGCTTCAATCTCTAGAATGGCAAATGGAACGGGTTCTTTTTTCTTCGTATCGACCACCTTGCCAATCAAGACTCCACCATTTTGGGCCAATATGCCAAAATTAACACAAAGGAACAATATGGATATTAACTTATTCATAGTTTACGACCCAATTTTTATGATGCCACCCTCTTTTTTGGGCGGCTAAGTTAATACTAGGATCGATAAATGCCCTACTTCCTTCATTAAATAATGATACATAAGAATGGACTTTTACCACTGGGTTCTTAATGGTAATAGACCTATTACTTTCGTGCCAGACGCTGTCTTTGAACTCGTCACGCAAATAATGGGCAAACTGTAGAATCATGTCGGGCTGTGTAGCCATCATTTTTTCTTGCTGTGGTGTTAGATAATCGGCATTGTTAACCACTAAGTGCCCTTTGGTCACTTCATCACTAATAAGAAACTCAGCATATCCAGCTTTTTCGATTAGCATGACCCGCCAACTAAATCGATAGCCTTGTTCGTTCCAAAATAACTTTCCTGGATATAATGTATATCTGAAGGGCATCATTAACTGGACTATTACATAAATAATCAAAAAAACAGACAGAAATTGAGGTGTTGTATACTTACTTTTGGAAGCAGCAGTAATATCAGATGAAATCTTAAATAAGCGGGATATAAGTGAAAGGGCTTTTTTGTGAAAATCAACAGAAAAAAACACGAGTGTACAACCAATCATCACAAAAGGGAAAACACCAATCGGGAACATAACGGCCGTTAAGACATGAAAAATAATGACTAAAAAGTAGCCAAGAAGACGCCATTTTTTTGATAGTAGGATGAATGGAATGGATAAATCATAGATAGCTCCAAACCACGAAAAAAGGAAGGCTGTCACTTCATATTTCATCAATGGACCAATAAGCGATAAGTCGGATTGGTGCTTTAACCAGTTTGTAAGTGGCTGTGCTTCAAACAACCAATGATAGTTTAGTTTCGCCACACCTGCAAAAAAATAGACGACCCCCAATTGAAACTTAAATATATCAATGGTCCATTTAGGAACAGAAGTATAAGCTTTTGCCCTACCTTGTTTTACGTCCAGAGAAAACGAATTTCCAGCAGGCACAATAATGAGTAAAAAAGAAACCAGGCTAACGAAGTAATAATGGTTTAGGTAATTGGTTTTGTCTATTAATTCAACATAAGTGAATAATAAAAAGAATAAAATTGCACTTAACTTATACCGATAACCTAAAATAATTCCAATAGCAGAAAGGAGCATGAGACTGAAAACAGCGTACATTCCTAATTCATTCAAAGGTTTTACCCAGTCGAAACCGTAATAGGTAAAATAATACTTTGGGATAACATAAAGATCAAATACCCACCCCTTAAGAATAAACCTTAGAGTGCTGTAAAAAACCATTAATCCAAAAATGATCCGAAACATCACCAAAGGGGCTATGTTTTCGGGTTTCTGAAAACGGTTTAATACCTGAACCATTTAGCGTGTTTTAATCTCCATCATTATCCTGGTATGTGATTAATACACCAAGGGCAGATGTTAGGTCTACTTTTATCAATGGAACTAGTTTCTGCATAGATTGGTAAGCATCCTTAGATTCTGCAGGATTACTTGTTACATACTGGCTTAATGGAGCAGAAAAGGATTCTATATCAGTGATGATGTTCTCTATTTGAGTATTGATAGCGCTTGAGAGGTTTTCATCTCCTTTCTTGGCAGAAACGAAGTCAGCATAATCATCAAGGCCTAAACCATTTCCACCGGTTGCGAACCCCTCTCCTTTTATGAATGTTTGGATGGCTTCCATATGACCAATAAGTAATTCCAAAGAATAACCTGAATAAAACGCTTCTGCATGTCCAGGTAATGGTGTTTGTGAAAATCCATTGAAAATGCCAACTGGGATACCAAGTTTCCCTTTTCTTGCAAAAGCCTCATAATGCTCGCTTAGTGCATTTACAATAATACTTACCGCACTTCCTTGTGCATTACTTGCAGTATTGTTTATGAAGTCCGTTGACTCAGAGCCCCAATCCGAAGCTACGGTCTTAGCATTATCTAATAGTTCTTGACTCAAGGCCTTTAAGTAGTCTTTCTTTTCTGTAGAATTTAAATATTCCTGAACAATATCTGCTTCAGATAAATTAGGCAGGAACAATAAATAATCAATAGCTTGTATGCCTTTAGCAACATAGTTATTAGGCAACCCAAGGTTTGTACCTCCTGAAGCAATATTGTTATTTATTAGAGCTGTGTCAACAGGATAAAGGTTAGTTTGGCTACGAAGCCCTATGTTCTCTGCAGGTCCAAACTCAAGAAATGCAACACTTTGCCAGGCCATAGCCAGTGCTTTCCAGGCATTTCGGCATTCAGTCAAAAAGGCCTCGGATGGTGTTGATGCAAAACTATTTACTTTATTATTTAACGCCTCTGCTTTTTGAACGTAGTTATCATATGCAGGTACAATATATTGTGTCGTTAAATTACTTACCATTTCCTTTCGGTCAAAAGAGGTGTTCAAGCACTCCTCTTCTTCTTGCTCCTTCTTTTTACAGCTGGCAGGAATGAACAGAAGAAGACCCGCAAATAATAGTAAGTAAATCTTAGACATCTTGATTGGTGTTAAAAAACAACCGCTAGCAACCCAAGCAACTAGCGGTTAAATAATTATTATAATTGTGATTTTACGGATTCTAAATCTGTTTTTGAGGCAATTAAGTCAATACAGTTGTTCATATCAGCTATTGTCATGGCATTAAAATCGGTTCCAAAGTAACCTAATGCTGTATCAATCTCAGATGTGGTCATCCCTTTACTGTTAATAGCATTATAACCGTATTTTAATCCATTTAAAAAGGCATAAGCTTCTGAGAGTACATGATTTCTAGCAGTACTGCTTGTAATGTTTGCTTTTGCTGAATTCAAATAGTGAATGGCCGTTCCTGCACAAGCTCTTTCAATTTCATCATTAATGATGGTTGCTTGTGAATCTCTTGTAGTATAATCTTTATTAACAATAGCAGTTCTTCCTTTTAAGAACGCGTCCATTATTTTTGTTCCGGATTGAATTACAGCTTCTCTGCCTGAAGCATATTTACCCCAGAATCGATCTGTTCCTGAAGCAGGAAAATTGATCGCAGATGTAAAATAGCCAAACGCTTCGTCCCAGTGGTGCTCCATTTCAGTGTAATACTTACCTGCAGTTTCATCAACAGCAACTTCATTGTCGTCTTGGTCAATTCCACCAAGGTAATGTACAGTCATTTGGTTCATGAATACTGCACACATTAACCCTTTTTCAATTAATTGTACAAACTCTATTCCGTTTCCATCCATTAAATAAGGCCCTTTTACACCATCATTTGGCCAAACACCTGAAACGCCGGGAGCACCATCTTCTATTCCAGTAACGGTAGTGCCACTTATTGTTGCCAATTCATCCATATACCCTTCAAACATTGCTTGAACACCAGTATCTGGAGAACCGCCCGCAATACCATAAGCCGTTTTGCTTTTCAATTGTTTAGATGATCCTGTTAAACCTAAGTTGCTACCATCTGTCCAAGAAAACCCAGTATTTGAATACATGTCTTTTAATTGCTCAGCTAAAACTTCATTGCCTGCAGTATTAGCAGTTTTCATATAGCTCGTTATTTCAGACAACATCTCTAAACGCTGAGTTTGACCTGAAAAGCTTACAGTTGAATTTCCATCTCTAGAGAAGACATAAGTGGATGGAACTTCCATTTTATCATGGTCATGATCGTGGTCATCATATACACAAGAACCATCATCTTTTTTAGCTTCTTCCGAATAATTTGTAGCTGTCTCGTCTGTACAGCCTTCTTTTTTACAGCTTATCGCTGCGATCGATAGTGCTCCAACAATAAGAGCCATTTTTTTCATTTTCATGGTATTTCTTTATTTATATTAAATCTAAATAAGCGCATTTCGGCACAAATATAAATTATTTATAATAAATCTAAATAAGGAAATGAAAGATTTAACGAAAAAATGATAATTGTCATATTTGTTAAGGATATGTTAACTACCCTAACTCGCTAATTTCTATAGGTTTTAATTAGATAATAGGCATTAATAAAAATGATTCCCAGGTTGGTAATAACCACTGGCCATTCCTCTATAATCAACCCCCATATCACAAAAAACGTACACCCTATTGTGTTAACGAGTCGAAGGTAGACTACTTTTTTCATCAGAAAAGAGATAAGCAATACCACCATGGCGGTGTAACCCAAAATATCAGTAAAGTTGATGCTTGACATGGACACTAAATTAGTGGCAAATATAGATGTTGTATCGTAGTGTTCGAATAATTATTAAACATTCACACTTAATAATTACTTTAAACAACATGATGAAAATAGCCAGTTTTCTGGATACATTTGGATCATATGAGACGTTTTTTGTTGGTTTTAATATTGGCCTTATTACCACTTTTCTGCTGGTCGAGCGGGGTTAAATTAGTGCCAAATGGCGGTGTGTTTGAACAGTCGTTTTACGTTAAAATGGAGGCTGAAGGACATTCCGCTATCTATTATACAACAGATGGTACTGCGCCTGGTACTGGATCTTCGATTTATAAAGACTCAATTTTAATAACAGATGTTACTGTGCTACGAGCTGTCACTTTTATTGACGGAAAGCGTTCTGATATAAATACCCAATCTTATTTTTTAGGAAGGACTTATACGTTGCCAATTGTGTCAGTTGTATCTGATCCCAACAATTTTTGGAGTTACGATAAAGGTATTTATGAAAAAGGGTGTTGTGCTGACTCCACAATGCCTTATTATAATGCCAACTTTTGGAAATCGTGGGAATATGAGTGCAATGTTGAAATGTATACTCCAAGCGGTAAGAATTGTATTAATCAGCTAGCCGGGATGAGTCTTTTTGGTGGATATAGTAGGATGTTACCTCAGAAATCGTTGGCTATAATTGCCCGATCGAAATATGGTAAAAACCGGTTTGCTTATCCAATTTTCAAGGAGCGAAAAAACAAAAATTATAAATCTTTTATTATACGAAATTCGGGAGGAGATTTCAAAAGAACACAATTAAGGGATGCTTTTATGACACAGCTTGCTAAACCTACTGGAATAGCAATTCAAGCCTATGAGCCCGCAATAATTTATTTAAATGGTAAATATTGGGGGATTCAGAATTTGAGAGAAAAAATAAGTGAACACTATTTAAAAGATAATTTTAAAGTAGACAAAAACAATGTCGATATTCTTCGTCACAATGGTGTAAAAAGGCATGGATACTCAAAAGATTATAAATTTTTGCTGAGGTTTTTAAGAACAAACGATTTGTCAGATAATAGCATTGCAGACTCGTTATCAAAATTTATGGATATTCATGATTATATCAGCTATAACATTGCAGAAGTGTATTCTGATAATAAAGATGCTGGAGGAAACATTAGATATTTTAAAGAGCGAGAGCTGGGCAAAAAATGGCGTTGGATTTTTTATGATTTGGATATGGGCCTCGCTAATGATAATAAAAAAGGATATGCTTCAAATACATTAAAAACATTTACAACACCGAGTAATGAAAAATGGCCCAACCCATCATGGTCCACCTTTATTATTCGAACGCTTCTTAAAAATAAAAAATTTGAGCAACAATATATTAATACATTTTGTGATTATTTAAATACTTGCTTTCATTCTGATACGGCTGTGGCTTTATTAAATCGGATGGCTAAAAAAATAGAAGCAGAGATTCCTTTTCATCAAAAGCGTTGGGGCTCTACTCTTGAGTCCTGGGAAAAAAATATCAATATTGTTAAAGAGTTTATTAAAAAAAGACCAGTCTATTTATTTCAACATTTAGACCAAAAATTTGGTTTAGATACGCTTATAAGCGTGTCAGTTAACATACCTGATGACAATACCTGTAAAATTAAACTAAATAGCCTGAATTTAGATAGGGACTTTACAGGGAAATATTTTACAAATATCCCTCAGAAGATTAGTGTAAAGCCGAAACATGATTATAAGTTAATTGGTTGGAAAGGTAGACCGGAGACTACAGAAATTATTGAATTTGAACCGTCCAAAGACATTTTTTTTGAGCCGATTATAGTTCCAAAAGATTCAAGCCAATTTAAAAACAAAATCATTTTCAATGAAATCAACTTTAAACAAATTGAAAAAGATTCCTCAAAGGATTGGATAGAACTATATAATAATACCGATCAGAGTATAGACATAAAAGGATGGTTAATAACAGATAAGTCTTATAAAAAAGGTCATAAAATTAAAGGAGGAGTGATAAAACCAAAGGGTTATCTAATACTTGCAGAACGAAGCAACCTCATTGCTGAAATGAAATTTTTAGATAAGGATCTTGTTAATGGTAATATTAATTTCGGTCTATCACAAAAAGGAGAGTTTTTGAAACTGTATGATGAACAAGGCTTGCTGGTAGACTACATAGTTTATAATGTAGACCATCATTTGACAATTGACACAGCATTTTCACTAGCACTTAGTTCGCCAGATTCTTCCAGAACCAAAAGTGATCAATGGTTGATTCAGAAGCCAACCCCTTTAATGCCCAATCCTTCGTATACCAGAGCTTTATTGGATGAAGAGATAGCCATAAAGAAACGAAAGAACCTACGGATATTCAGTGCAATTTTCGGGAGCATTTTATTAGTTTTAATTTTCTTATTTCTAAGACATAGGAAAAAATAGTGTTAAGAAATTAATACTATCTTTGAAACTCGAAAAAAAGAGTTAAAAAAATGGAGAATATCTTTAACCGCAAGGCCTTAGATTTATTTGCTGACAAAGGGGATGGAAATGCTGTAAAAGTCAGAAGAATTATTAGCTTAACTAAAAGGTTGGCTAGTAAAAACATGGAGGATTTGCGTATATTAGACCTCGGATGTGGAGAGGGTGTTTACTCGCTTGAAGCAGGAATGTATGGATCAGAAGTTCTTGGAATTGATGGTAGAGATGATCGATTAAAATTTGGAAAAGAGGTAGCCGAAGAACATAATTTAAATAACGTTAAGTTTAATGTTGATGATGTAAGAAATGTACACGTTGATAAGTACGGTAAATTTGATGTTATTTATAATTTAGGTTTACTATATCATTTAGATACGGAGGACGTTTTTAGTTTATTAAAGCGATTGCATGACATGTGTAACAACATGTTAATTATTGATACAACCATTGGTTTAAGTAGTCCAATTGCATTTGAAAAAGATGGAGAAACTTATTATGGGGTAAAATATTCAGAACATGAGGACGGGGATGATGAAGAGTTAGTAATGAACAAAAGGATAATGGCCTCTATTGGAAATAATGAGAGTTTTTTAATCACAAAAGAGTCTTTAATTAAATACTTAAATAAAATTGGTTTCGAATGCATCATGGAGTGCTATTCACCATTAGAGCCATATAAAAATGAGAGTCGAGTAACAATTGTAGCATATAAAGGCAAAAAAGAAGAAGTTAAAGCTTATCCTTGGATTAATGGGATGACTGAAAAAGAGATTGTTGAAAAAGCTGACCGGGGGACAATCGTGCCATTCGCTCTATCGCACAATGCTTCATTCAAGGAAAAGCTGAAGATGAGACTTGATAAGTGGTTAGATAAACGAGGGTATAAATTGGTTAAGAAACTCCGCGGATAAAGACAATTAATTACATATATTAATAAAAAACGCCTCATTTTTAAATGAGGCGTTTTTTGATTTTAAGAGGTCACGGACGGATTCGAACCGCCGTAAAAGGTGTTGCAGACCTCTGCCTAGCCACTCGGCCACGTGACCTTAATTTAAGGAGCGCCAAAGATAAAAAATTAATTTTACTTCACAATGTCTTTTATTGCTTTGATTTTATGACAATCGCAACTTCTTTAACTGTTCCTTGTATGGGAGGGTTTATTTTTCTAATTTTTACAGTAGACTCAATTAGCCCAGAAAATTCAGCTTTAAACGCATCAGAAATCCTTTGTCCTACGTGTTCTATTAGTTTAGATCTAATTGCCATTTGAGCCAATACTATTTCTTTAATTCTTACATAATCAATTGTATCTCCTAGCTCATCTGTTTCAGCAGCTTTAGTGAAATCCGTTTCTATGGAAACATCAACAATATATTTACCTCCTAAAATACTTTCTTCCTTCATACAACCATGGTATGAATAACATTCTATGCCTACTACTTCTACTAAATGCATTAGTTGTTTTTTAATTGTGATACTGTTTCTATACCTTTTCTCATTCTTTTTAAGACTTTTTCCTTTCCTAAAGTTTCACAAATCTCAAACATTGAAGGACCCATTCCTTTGCCAGTGACAAGCAATCTGAAACCAGGTCCCACTTTACCAAAACCGTATTCATTTTTAGTCAAATACTCTGAAAAGGCTTTTTCAATATCTGTTTTATTAAACGAATCAACATTGTCCAGGACAGTAATTAACTCTGCCATTATTGTTGGTGTGTCTTCCTTCCATTTTTTTCGAATGGTCTTGTCATCATAACTACTAATGTCGCCGAAAAAATAATCTCCTTCAATTAATATATCCTCAATAAATGTAGCGCGTTCTTTCATTAAACCACTAACTTTGGCTAAATAATCTTTGCTTGTATCAATTTGATAATTAGATAAATGAGGCATAAGTAAATCAGCTAGATCAGTATTTGATTTTGCTTTAATGTATTGCTGATTAAACCACTTAGTTTTGTCAGGGTCAAATCTTGCCCCCGATTTACCGACACGTTCAATGGTAAAAGCTTGCTCTAATTCTTTTAAAGAGAAAAGCTCTTTATTGTCTCCTGGATTCCATCCTAAAAAGGCAAGCATGTTTACAAAAGCGTCTGGTAAATAACCATTTTCCCTGTAACCGCTGTAAGTTTCTCCAGTTGAAGACTCCCAATTAATGGGAAATACGGGAAACCCAAGCTTATCTCCGTCACGTTTACTTAATTTACCTTTACCATCTGGCCTTAAAATTAGCGGGAGGTGAGCAAATTCGGGCTGACCCCATCCAAATGCCTGATATAATAACACATGTAAAGGAGCAGATGGCAACCATTCCTCACCTCTTATCACATGACTAATTTTCATTAAGTGGTCATCAATTATATTGGCTAAGTGATAGGTAGGAACACCTGTTTCCTTGACCAATACCTTGTCATCTAAATTATTCGTGTTAACGGTTACCCAACCCCGAATACAATCTTCAAATTTTACATCAGTATTTCGGGGCATTTTAAATCGAATGGTGAAAGGGTCTTTCGCCTCTAGTCTTTTAGCAACCTCCTCTTTTGGGAGCGTCAATGAGTTTTTCATTGATGACCTTGTTGTTGAGTTATATTGCCAGTTGGCGAGACCCATTTTTTTTGACTGTTCACGCATCCTGTCTAAATCTTCAGATGTATCAAAAGCATAGTAAGCCTTGCCTTCTTCAACAAGCTTGTGAGCGTATGGTGTATAGATTTTTTTTCTCTCAGATTGAACATATGGCCCCAATTCACCACCATAGCCTTCGCCTTCGTTTGGTTCAATTCCACACCATTTTAATGATTCAATAATGTAGGCTTTGGCGCCTGGTACAAACCTTTTTTCATCAGTATCTTCAATTCTTAAAATGAAATCACCGTTATATTTTTTTGCAAATAAATAGTTATATAAAGCGGTTCTCACACCACCCATATGTAATGGACCGGTTGGACTTGGCGCGAAACGTACCCTTACCTTTTTTGACATGTTAATTCATTTAAAACGGACAAAGATATATAAATTAGGGTTTATTAAGCCTTTTGGTCGTATTTTTGATACAATTGTAACAGAATTGATTTAACTTTATAAGTCGTTTAATTATTATGTCAAAATTTCAGGATTTATTAATTCAAATAGAGTCTTTTATAAGGAAGTACTATAAGAATGAAATGGTAAAAGGGGCTCTGCTTTTTTTCCTCATTTTTTTATTGTCTTTTTTAGCCATCACTACTCTTGAATATTTTGGCCGTTTTAGTCAGGCAATGCGAAGTATATTGTTTTGGACATTTACGATTAGTAATACTTTTGTTTTAATAAAATACATTGTTATTCCATTATTAAAGCTCGCGAAGATAGGAGATCGTTTATCTTTAAATGAGGCATCAAGAATGATAGGACAACTATTTCCTGATGTAGGAGATAAACTTCAAAACACACTTCAATTAAGTAATCAACTGGAGCTTTCCACGGATAATATTGAATTATTAGAGGCAAGCATTCAACAAAGAGCCAGCTCACTTTCATTGGTTCCATTTTCTACCGGGATACAAATCGGAGAAAATCGAAAATACCTTAAATATCTGTTGCCTGTTGTTCTTGTCATAATAGTGGTCTTTTTTTTAAGGCCAAGTATATTTAGTGATGGTTCTAATAGAATAATAAATTATTCGAAGGAGTTTGTTGAAGAGGCTCCTTTCAATTTTGTGTTAGTAAGCAAAGATAGCTTAGTGCAGGGTCAAGAATACGAATTATTGCTGAAGCTTACAGGAGATGAGATTCCTCCAGATGTAAAAATCTTTTCGAACAATGGAACCTATAATCTAAGGAAGGTTAGCGCCATTGAGTTTGCTCATACATTCGATAATCTAAATGAGGATTTAACTTTTTATTGTGAAGCAAATGGATTTAAATCTGAAACTTTTGAAGTGAACGTTTTGCAGAAACCGGCTCTTTCAAATGTTTCAATCAAGTTAAATTATCCTAAGCATATGAGAATGTCCGATCAGGTTATTTCAGATCTAAGTGATATTTCAGTTCCGGAAGGAACACTTTTAGAATGGAATATAAAATCTGATAATACAGTAAATATTAAAACTGTTTTTTCAGATACTCTAATGGAATCTAAACCTAATATAAATAATGAATTTAGGTTTAAAAAGCGAATTAAGAATTCTCAAATCTATAGTCTGTTGCTAAGTACTCAACAAATAGAGGACATAGATACGTTAGAAAATACTATTGCTGTTACTCTTGATGAATTTCCTACCATATCAATTGTTGAAAGTATAGATTCATTAAATGAATTTATAAGATTTATTGATGGTTCAATAACAGATGACTATGGCTTTTCAAATCTCAAATTTGTTGCAAAAATAAATCGTAAGGATAGCAGTGAGATAAAAAGAGCTGGCATTGAAATTTCGAAAGGACAAACCAAACAAATTTTTGGACATAGAGTAGATCTAAAAGAATTCAATTTAGAACCAGGAGATGTTCTGGAATACTTTTTTACAGTGACGGATAATGATTCTCCTAATGGATATAAAAGTACAAGTTCGAAAAAGCTAGTATTTAGTGTTCCTGAACTTTCTGATTTAGATAATCAAATCGCTGATAAGACCGATAATCTAAAAAAAGATATTGACAAGGCACTTAAGGATGCCAAGGAAATAAAAAAGGAAGTCTCAAAAATCAGGAATACGTTGATAAATAAAACTAGTCCCGATTGGAAGGATAAACAAAATATTAATAACATGCTTAATCGACAAAATGATTTACAAATGAAATTGGAGTTGATGAAGCAACAATTTGATGAAAATGCTCAAGAACAAAATGAGTTTATGGAAAGCTCTGAAGAGCTTGAGGAAAAACAGGAACTTTTAGAAAAACTAATGGAAGAACTGTTAGACGAGGAAATGAAAGAACTCTTAGAAGAGCTTCAGAAGATGATGGATGAGATGAATAGGGACCAGATTCTAGAGAATATGGAAAAAATGGAACAGCAATCAGATAATCTTGAAAAGGAGCTGGACCGGACTTTAGAGTTGTTTAAACATTTAGAGTTAGATAAAAAAATTGAAGGCATTGAAGATCAATTAAGAGAGCTAGCTGAGGAACAAAAAGCGCTTCAGGAAGATACAGAGCAAAGGAAAAGCCAATCAGAGGATTTAGAAAAGCAACAAGAAAGTTTAAATGAAAAATTTGAGGAAATTAAAAAGGATATTGAAGATGCAAAAAAAATGAATAATAATTTAGAGCAGCCTAAGAACTTGAATTTTGATGATGAGAAAGAAAGTGACATTGAAGATGAAATGAAAGACGCAAAAGACAAACTAGGTGAAAGTAAAGAAAAAAAGGCGTCTGAGAGTCAGAAAAAAGCAAGTGAAATGATGGAGCAAATGGCTGATGACATGAAGGCAATGATGGATGCCGCAATGGGACAGCAGAAAACGGAGGATATGGAACAGCTAAGGTTTTTGCTCGAGAACATTGTAGGGTTATCGCTCCAGCAAGAAAACTTAATGAATGATTATGGGCTAATTGATCGTAGTAATCCAAGAATAGTGAGTTTTAATAGAGAGCAATTAAAGATAATGAAGTCTACTGAAATTGTTGAAGACTCATTAATGTCATTAGCTAAGCGGCATGCCCAAATGTCGAATACTATAATTACTGAACTAAATGACTTAGAGTATAATCAGACAAAGGCAAAAGACTATGGTCAAGAACGCAAGGTTGGTAAAGTTAAGCAGCATCAGCAGTATGCTGTGACATCATATAATAATCTGGCCTTGCTATTATCCTCTGTTTTGGAACAAATGCAAAACCAAATGCAATCAAAAATGCCTGGTAGTGGTTCATGCAATAAGCCGGGAGGCTCTGGAATTGGTCAGGGAAAAGGGAAATCTGGACAGATGTCAATGCAGCAAATGAAAGATCAGCTTAAGAAACAAATGGATCAGATGAAGAAGGGATCTAAACCAGGAGAAGGAAAGGGTGAGCCAGGTGAAGGTGCAGGAAAGGGTAATAAAGGGCTTGGTAAAGGAAGTATTCCTGGAATGGGACCTAGGGAAATTGCTAAAATGGCCTTAGAACAGAGCCAGATGAGGCAAGCTTTACAGCAACTAAGGCAAGAGTTAAATAAAGATGGTTCAGGCGCAGGTAATGGTCTTAATGAGCTGATAAAGGATATGGAAAACTTAGAGAATGACTTATTAAATAATGGTTTTTCTAATAATATACTTGAGCGGCAAAAAGACATTATGACACGATTGTTAGAAAGTGAAAAAGCCTTGATGGAAAGGGGCTTTAGCGAAGAAAGGGAGTCAAAAATTGGAAAAAATGCGGAAGAGGGTAACCTTAAGGAATTAAATGAGTATACTAGAAAGAAGGAGAGTGAGATTGAATTATTGAGAACGGTTCCTATCGGTTTAAGGGTCTACTACAAAAATATGGTAAACGCTTATTTTAATACGGTAAATGATTAATAAATGCACGTTTTAGAAATTAAATCTAGTATCACAAGCATAAGTGAAGTTGAGTCATTAATCGATAGAGTTTGTAGTGACTTATTGGTTAATGAGGATATGTATGGAAACATCTTAATAGCCGTTACTGAGGCAACAAATAATGCTATTATTCATGGTAACAGAAAAGATGAATCGAAAAGGGTAAAGCTAGAAGTAGGAAAAAATGAAGAGGGACTTGTGTTTTCGGTAAGAGACCAAGGAGAAGGATTCAATTTTGAAGTATTACCGGATCCGACAGCACCAGAAAATATTGAAAAGCTAAATGGAAGAGGAATTTTTTTAATGAAAAATTTAGCAGATAAGATAGAATTTTTAGAAAACGGTTCAAAAGTAAATATTACTTTTGCACTTGATGAATAATATCAGTTTCCATATTGAAAATGTATCGGTTCCGGACTATGATCCGGAATTTTTACGTTTATGGATAAATCATGTGGTATGTGATTTGGGTAATGTTGTTGGCGACATTGCCTATGTATTTTGTTCAGATGATTATATTTTAGATATTAATAAACAGTATTTAAACCATGATTATTTCACGGACATTATAACCTTTAATTATAACGAGGGAAGTATGATATCGGGTGACATTTTTATCAGCATTGACACAGTTGGCTCTAATGCGCTTGATTTTTCTGGGGGTGATTTTGATAAGGAGTTAAATAGAGTGATTATTCATGGTGTACTTCACTTGTGTGGGTTTAATGACAAGACTGAGGAAGAAAAAAAAATAATGACGAATAAAGAAAATTGGGCGCTTAATGAAAGGTCACGTTTCACGTGAAACGTTTCAAAAGTGTTTCACGTGAAACCAGAGAGATATGTTGTCAGAATATGATGTAATTGTTGTTGGAGGAGGTCATGCAGGCTGCGAAGCTGCCCATGCTGCTGCAAAAATGGGGTCTTCTACCCTTTTGGTGACAATGAATTTAGCTACCATTGCTCAAATGTCATGCAACCCTGCAATGGGAGGTGTTGCCAAAGGTCAAATCGTTTGCGAGATAGATGCACTTGGAGGCGGCTCAGGAATTGTTTCAGATCAGTCGGCCATTCAATTCAGAATGCTGAACTTATCAAAAGGTCCTGCAATGTGGTCTCCACGCACACAGAATGATCGAATGATGTTTGCCGCAAAGTGGAGGGAGAAACTAGAGCAAACCATGAATTTGGATTTTTGGCAAGATATGGCGATAGGTATTCTTACAGAAGGTAATAAAGTGGTTGGAGTCAGAACCAGTATGGGGGTCAAAATAAAAGCCAAGGCTGTTATTTTAACAAATGGCACTTTTTTAAATGGACTTATTCATTTAGGAGAAAAACAGTTTAAAGGAGGAAGATCCGGGGAAAGCGCTAGTTATGGGATTACCGAAAATTTAATTGATCTTGGTTTTGAAAGTGGGCGAATGAAGACGGGGACTCCTCCTAGAGTTGATGGAAGAAGTTTGAATTATGAATTAATGGAGGAACAAGCAGGTGATGAATCTCCCTTTAAATTTTCATACTCTGTAGAAACCGATTATCTTAAGAAACAACTACCATGTCATATTACCTATACTAATCCAGAAGTTCATGAATTACTGAAAGAGGGGTTCGACAAATCCCCTATGTTCAATGGTGCAATAAAAAGTCTAGGACCAAGATACTGCCCTTCAATTGAAGACAAGATAAGTCGGTTTGCAGAAAGAGATAGACATCAGATTTTTGTTGAACCTGAAGGTTGGAATACGGTGGAGATATATGTTAACGGATTTAGCACATCACTACCCGAAGACATCCAATTAAAGGCTATGAGGTCAATAAGAGGGTTCGAAAATGTAAAAATGTTCCGACCGGGCTATGCAATCGAATATGATTATTTTCCTCCGACGCAGTTAAAACACACTTTAGAAACTAAACCGATAGAAAATTTGTTTTTTGCCGGGCAAATAAATGGCACAACCGGATATGAAGAAGCCGCCGCTCAGGGCCTAATGGCAGGCATTAATGCCCATTTAAAACTTACTGGTAAACCGGAATTTATTCTAGGCCGTTCTGATGCCTATATTGGGGTTTTAATAGATGATTTAATAACAAAGGGAACGAAAGAACCTTATAGAATGTTTACCTCACGTGCAGAATTTAGAATCTTATTAAGACAAGATAATGCGGATATTCGACTGACAGAGTTAGGTTATAAAATTGGATTAGCAACTGAAGAGCGATACAATAAAGTCAAAGAGAAAATTGAAAAAACAAGAAAAATTAAAGAGATTTTGAAAGAAACGAGTATTTCTCCTGAAGAAGTCAATCAATACCTCGGTTCGTTAAAATCTTCTCTTTTGAAACAAAAACAAAAGTCTGACACGTTATTAGCGAGACCGCATGTTCGCTTATCCGAAATGATGGACACTGGGGTGGAATTGGATAAAAAGTTATCACCGTACAAAATATCTGACACTGATGCACTAGAACAAGCAGAAATACAAATAAAATATGATGGATACATTTCTCGTGAACAAGAAATGGCCAACAAAATGATACGTTTGGAAAATGTAAAAATTCCAAAAGATATTGATTATAGTCTGTTTTCGTCCCTATCAGCAGAGGCTGTAGAAAAATTGAAAGAAATCGAACCAGTAACGATAGGGCAGGCAAGTAGAATTAGCGGTGTTTCACCAAGTGATATTTCTGTTTTACTTGTGTTTTTAGGAAGATAAAAAATATGAATACACTAAATAATTGTCCAATTTGTGGTAATAATTCTTTCACCAAAGTATTAGAGGGAATAGATCATACAGTCAGTAAAAAATCTTTCAATATTGTTGCGTGTAATAACTGCGGTTTTCAGTTTACTAACCCTATCCCTGAAATTGATAAAATAGGATCATACTATAAGGCTGAAAGCTATGTCAGCCACACGTCATCTAAAAAAGGGCTAATAAATCGCATTTATCATGTTGTCAGAAAACACACACTAAAACAAAAAATCAGATTAGTAAAAAAGTTTGCTAATGGAAAAAACGCATTAGACATTGGAGCAGGAACAGGACATTTTGCACAGGCACTTTTGGAATCGGGTTTTAAAGTTACTGGTTTGGAGCCTGACGCTGATGCCAGGGCTATTTCTGCTAAAAGTCATAAATTGAAGCTCTCTCCAATAGAAGATCTATACTCTCTCGAACCAAATTCTCAAGACATTATTACAATGTGGCATGTGTTAGAACATGTTTATAACCTTAAGCAAGATGTTATTCAAATTGCAAAGGTTTTAAAAGATGATGGAACTTTGATTGTTGCAGTTCCAAACAGGTTAAGTTATGACGCTTCCAAGTACAAAGAGTTTTGGGCTGCTTATGACTTGCCGATTCACCTGTATCATTTTACTCCAAACGATATAAAAAGATTATTTAGTGGTGTTGGAATTGAACTTAAGGAGATTTTGCCAATGAAGTTTGATTCTTATTATGTGTCTATGCTAAGTGAAAAGTATAAAGAGGGGAATTTAATCAGAGCATTTATGACTGGGCTTAAATCAAACCTTAAGGCCAGAGAGGGAACCTATTCATCCCAAATTTACATACTACAGAAGGAACAGAATAACGTTATATAGTAATGGCATGTCTGTTTTCGCAATATAAGCCGTTTTCAGCCGTTATTTTTGTCTATACGTAAATTCCATTCAAAAAAATATGAGCTGCGCTGAGATGGCTTTATTCGAAGAGAGGCTAATTAGGGCTTAACTTTCTGATAAACAATGACTTTGACTGTTAGAAACTTTGTTTTGTTATTTTTGTTATCAATTTTAGACTCTTTGAGCTTTGCACAGGAGTTTAATTTTAAAATTGGAATATCGGTTGATTTTGGTAATGAAGTAAAACGTATTGGGTTACAATTTGATTTTAATTCAAATTATGAATTTATTCAAGGCAATACGTTTGTTGGCTGTTATTATAACTTTTCAAGCTGGGGTGTTCAATTAAAAACGCCGGAAATAAAATTGGGATTAGGCGCACATTTTGGAATTGGAAAAAAAGATAATACGGCAAACCCATACATAAGCCTTTCGGACATCAACTTGCCACATTCGTATAGTATTGGGTATGCCTATCAGTACTATTTTGATTGGCAGGGAACCAGCCAATCAACAGGACTATTCGCTTTTAGTTTCGAGAATTTATCTGTTTTGACTGAAAATGATTTATTTGGAGCAGGAAAGGGATGGAGAGATAGGTTTAGAACAGGAGGCTTCAAATTAAGTTATCGAATTAAAAATTATAAGTTTGGGATTAACATTCAGCTATACACTGGAGATTATTCTTCTTGTACAAAGGTAACTGATGACGCCGGGTATCCGGCCCGATTTGGTTATCGTAGTCAAGATCGATCTACTTACGGTGATAAATCACTTGGAATATTGAGCTTGCAATTTGACTATGCAAGTCAATTTTATCAAACAGGAAGAATTGATTTAGGAATTAATTCAGAAAAAATAAGACACACTATCCAAAATAAATGGCTTCACGATATGCCCTTCTATACAGATAATATGGTTAAGCGTCAATTAATGCATATTCCCATGTTAAAAGATGATGGAGGCATTTATACTTTTAAGGACTCTGAATTACCAAAGAAAGGAAAGTTGTATTATAATCTGTCGATAAACCCCTCAACCTTTTATTAACCATCCATAAAGGATAATTGATATAAATTAGTTACAGGATTCTAATGCTGATAAAGCTTGATCATAATTAGGCTCATCAACAATTTCTTTTACTTGCTCTGTATGTACTATAGTTCCTTCAGAATCAATTACAATAATTGCTCTACTATGTAAGTTAAACAAAGGCCCATTAATCATTTCTAAGCCATAATCTTTTCCAAACTGGCTTGTTGCATAATCAGATAACATAATCACATTTTCGATACCCTCAGCGCCACAAAAACGGTTTTGGGCAAAAGGCAAATCACTTGAAATACATAAAACCTTAGCATTTTTGAGGTTTGAAGCAGACTCATTAAATTTTCTGACTGATTTTGCACAAGTCCCTGTATCTACGCTCGGGAAAACATTCAAAACAAGCTTTTCACCTTTGAAACTGTCAAGTGATGCAGGACTTAGGTCAGTTTTAATAAGTTTAAATGGCTTAGCTTTGCTGCCAACTTCAGGTAATTCTCCCGACGTTTCTATAGGATTTCCTTTTAAAGTAATAGATGCCATAAGTAGATTTATTTACTAATCGTTAGTTTTTGTTCTTTGTCAATAATTTTTCTTGCTGCAGCCACCATAGAGTTGGCATCATAGCCACATTCTTTATATAGCTCTGCTTGCGTTCCATGCTGGATATATGAATCTGGAATACCTAACCTCACAACTTGACATGAGTATTGGTTGTCGGCCATAAACTCTAGTACAGCTGAACCCATTCCTCCCATTATACAACCATCTTCAACGGTGATTACTTTTTTAAATTTAGAAAATACTTCATGAAGTAACGTTTCATCCAGAGGTTTGACAAAACGCAAATCGTAATGCGCTGCAGATATTCCTTCTTTTTCGAGTGTTTCGCATGCTTTAATAGTCAGGTTTCCAATGGGACCAATCGTCAAAAATGCGATATCCTCACCAGACTTGATTTTTCTTCCTGTACCCACTTTTATCTCCTCAATAGGAGTTTTCCATTTAGCCATCACACCAGCTCCTCGTGGATATCTGATAGTAAAAGGACCTTGGTTATCCAATTGGGCTGTATACATTAAGTTTCTTAGTTCAGCCTCATTCATAGGAGAAGAAACGGTCATATTCGGGATAGACCTCATGTATGATAAATCATAAGCTCCGTGATGAGTAGCGCCATCAGCGCCAACCAAACCACCCCTATCTAAGCAAAACACTACATTTAAATTTTGAATGGCAACATCATGGAGAACCTGATCATAGGCACGCTGCATAAATGACGAGTAAATATTGCAAAAAGGAATCATACCTTGCGTGGCCAACCCAGCAGAAAATGTAACGGCATGTTGTTCAGCAATTCCAACATCAAAAGCACGGTCGGGCATAGCCTTCATCATTATATTCAATGAGCACCCAGTTGGCATAGCGGGCGTAATTCCCATTATTTTATCATTCTTTTCTGCAAGCTCAACAATGGTGTGTCCAAATACCTCTTGAAATTTTGGTGGTTGGGGGGACTTAGGAACTATTTTTATAATTTCTCCTGTATCTTTATTGAATATACCTGGTGCATGCCATTTAGTAGTGTCTCCATCCTCTGCAGGCTGATAGCCTTTGCCTTTTGTTGTTACAATATGCAGAATTTTAGGTCCTGGAATATCTTTTAAATCTTCTAATATGTTAACTAACCCTACAACATCATGTCCGTCTACAGGGCCAAAATAACGAAGATTTAAAGCTTCAAATAAATTACTTTGTTTGAGTAATGTGCCTTTTAAAGCCGTGCTGATTTTTGAGGCAATGGCTTGAGCATTTGGACCAAATTTTGACACCTTGCCAAGCAAATTCCAAACATCATCCTTTACTTTATTATAGGTGTGTGAAGTTGTAATATCTGTTAAGTATTCTTTAAGCGCTCCTACATTTGGATCTATTGACATACAATTGTCATTCAAAACAATTAGCATATTAGGATTAGTATACCCTGCCTGATTTAAACCTTCGAATGCGAGACCCGCAGTCATTGATCCATCTCCTATTACAGCAATGTGTTGTCTATCATCCTCTTTTTTATACTTACTGGCCATAGCCATTCCCAGAGCACCAGAAATTGATGTTGAACTATGACCAACACCAAAAGTGTCGTACTCGCTTTCACTTCTTTTTGGGAAACCTGACATTCCTCCATAAAGCCTGTTGGTATGAAAAATATTTCGTCTACCAGTCAAAAGTTTGTGCCCATAGGCTTGATGCCCTACATCCCAAACCAGCTGGTCATATGGTGTATTAAAAACGTAATGAAGGGCGACTGTGAGTTCAACAACCCCTAAACTCGCACCAAAATGCGAATTGCCGATTTCGGAAATGACGTCTATGATATACTGACGAACCTCATCAGAAACTTGTGTAAGGTCTTCAATCTTGAACTTTTCTCTTAAGTCTTTGGGTAAATTGATTTGCTCAAGAAAAGGACCTGCTTGGTACTTGCTCATAGGAGATGTGTTTAAGACAAATTTACAATAAAAAATGTCAATGTAGCATTTTGTTTATTCTTTTTTGCCATAAGATAAACAAAATATTGTAAAATATTGATTAATAAATGAGTAATAATTCTTAAAAAATATTAAATAAGAGTCTCCTCTATATGAAATGACAAAGATATACTTATAGATTTAAGATACTTTAGCTCTTTTTCATCTACCAGAGCTAAAGACAAACCTTTTTTTCCTCCCCGAGCCGTTCTTCCGCTTCTATGAGTGTAATATTCTATTTGACTAGGCATTTCATAATGAACAATATAGTTTAAATCGTCAATATTAATTCCTCTGGCCGATACGTCTGTTGAAATCAGTAGTTGAAAAGAATGGTTTCTGAATGCCCTCATTGTCTTATCTCTATCAACCTGAGCCATATCTCCATGTATAGGTTGACATTCAAAGCCTTTAGAAATAAGTTGTTTAACAAGAAATATTGTCGATTTTTTTGTCCTACAAAATACAATAGCATGATCATCATTATTCTTTTTTAAAAATTGAACAAGTGTGTTCAGCTTTTCATTGACCTTACAAATGATATACTCATGTCTAATATTAGCGTTCACAATATTATTCATAGAGATAAGTACTCTTTTAGCATGATAATGCAGATGTTGTTGTATAAGCTTTTCAATATCGTTAGGCATTGTTGCAGAAAATAACCATTTGTCAATTCTGTCTCCAGAGGCAGTAAGAATAAAATTTAAATCTTCTCTAAATCCTAATTTAAGCATTTCGTCTGCTTCATCTAAAACCAAATATTTTAGATAAGATAAGTCCAGTTTTTTCCGATTTATTAAATCTATTAGTCTCCCCGGAGTAGCAACAATAATATGTGTAGGCTTTTTTAAAGAGGCAATTTGTTTTTCTAAATTGGGTCCACCATATACGCCCATTGTATATATGGGCTTAAAATACTTTGTATATTTAAAGAGAGCTTTAGCGATTTGCTGAACTAATTCCCTTGTTGGAGCTAATACTAGCCCTTGAATTTTTGTGCTGTTAATATTAATTTTTTGTAGGAGCGGTAAGCCATAAGCTGCTGTTTTTCCTGTACCGGTATGTGCCATACCTATAAAATCACCTCCTTTTTTAACAAGGAATGGAATTGTTTCTTGTTGGATTGGACTTGGTTCTTTGATGCCTAGCTCATTTAGTCGCATTACTAAATCAGGATGAATACCTAAGTTTTTGAAACTGTTCATTTTTGTTCTATATATGTCTTAAAAATGTCTTCAAGCAGACTAGATTCGTATCCCTTATTGCTTAAATATCGCTTTAGTTTGCTTAGTTTTTCCCATTGATTACCACTAACTTGTTCCCACTTTTTGATCGCAAGATGTTGTAAAGTCTTTTGATATTCATTAATGTCAATTTGATTCAAAGCCTTTTTAATTGAGAATTCAGAAATATGCTTCATTTTTAGATGAGCTTTAATTTTTAGCTTACCCCATTTTTTGATTTTAAATTTACCGCTTGCATAAGCTTCGGCGAAGCGCTCTTCATTTAAAAAATTATTTGAAATTAGATCGGAAATCAGAATGTTATGATCTTGCAATGGTATTTTCCATTGCCATAATTTTTGCTCTATCTCATAAATACAGCGCTCTTGATAAGCACAATAGGCTTCGAGCTTAATCTTAGTTTCAATAAGAGAATACTTAGGTTTATTGTCATTCATGATAAATGACTAATTTAGGAAAGAAAAAAAACTAAACGTTTATCTTCTTATTTTTTTCATCTAAAAAGGAATACTCAAAAAAATTGTAAGCAGATGCTGGTTTAACAGACACCCATTTTTTATACTTAAAAAACCATTTTACTTGTCTTGAAATAACCCCTTTTGTAAAATATGTCTCAATATATGGGTGAACCAGTAAGGTTAACCTCTTAACCTTAGCCTGAGTCATTATATAATCTAGAGATGATTCAATTTCGTCGGTAAACATAATTGAAGCCTGAATTTTACCGCTTCCATCACAAGTAGGACAAACTTCAGATGTTTCAATGTTTGTCTCTGGGCGAACACGTTGACGAGTGATTTCCATAACACCAAATTTACTTGGTGGTATAATGCTGTGTTTTGCTCGGTCAGTTTTTAAGAGCGATTTCATTTTTTCAAACAACATTTTGTTGTGCTCTTTTTTGTGCATGTCTATAAAGTCAACACAAATAATCCCCCCCATGTCTCTTAATCTTAAAACTCTTGCTAGTTCTTCGGCAGATTCCATATTTACTGCTAAGGCATTTTCCTCTTGGGTATCGCCTTTAGCTGACCTATTTCCTGAATTAACATCAACAACGTGCATTGCTTCAGTATGTTCAATAATTAAATAGCCACCTGAAGCTAAGGGAACTTTTTTTCCATACAGTAGTTTAATTTGTTTATGGATGTTGAAATGTTCAAAGATGTTAAGCTTACCTTTATAAAGAGAAAGTATTTTTTCTTGACCAGGAGAAATAGATGAAATATACTCATACATTTCGTCTTTTAATACTGGGTCATTAATATGAATTTTTGTGAATTTATCATTCAGTAAGTCGCGCAATAACGAAGACGCTCTGCTTAATTCTCCTAATATGCGCTTAGGAGGTTTAGCAACTTTTAAATTTTCATGAATTAATTTCCACTTGTCGAGCAAAGATTTAAGGTCACTATCAATTTCTGATATTTTTTTATCCTCGGCGACTGTTCTAATAATTACACCAAAGTTTTTTGGCAGTATATCGCGCATGATGTCTCGCAACCTGTCTCGCTCCTTAGCATTTTTTATTTTCTGAGAAACAGAAATTTTGTTGGAGAAAGGGACCAAGACAATAAATCTTCCAGCTATAGTAATTTCTGCATTCAGCCTAGGCCCTTTAGATGAAATTGGCTCTTTTGCAACTTGAACCAAAACTTGGCGAGTAGATGTAACAACATCATTAATTTTCCCCGTTTTGTCTATATCATCCTCTGGTTTAAAATATAGTAAGTCTGCTACTTTTTGTTTTTCTTGGAGTGTTTGCTGAACATATTTATCCTGTGACTTAAATTGAGGACCAAGGTCTAAATAATGCAAAAAAGCATCTTTTTCATAACCTACGTCAACAAAAGCCGCATTAAGACTAGGTACAACCTTACGTACCTTCCCAAGGTAAATATCGCCGACCATAAAATCTTTGTTCATTTTTTCTTCGTGAAGCTCAATTAACTTTCCATCACGCATCAATGCAATCCAGATTCCCTTAGGTCTGACGTCAACAACTAACTCAAAACTCATTCGGTGGTATTTAATATGAATTATAATAAAACAAGAAATACTTAGCAACACCCGCTACTAAGTATCAGTTTTATTATTTACAAGATTAAGGACTTATTTCTTCTTCTTGTGCCTGTTTTTTCTAAGTCTCTTTTTTCTCTTGTGAGTAGCCATTTTATGTCTCTTTCTCTTTTTTCCGCTTGGCATAGCTTTAAATTTTTATATTAATAATGTATCTTAACAAAAAACTTCCTGAAATTCAGGAAGTTTTTATTACTCTAAATTTTAGAGCGCAAAGGTAGTAAAAGAATATTAGTTTTACAACTATTTTACTTTTACCTTAGTTTTAACGCTTTCTACAAAAGTCTTTGCAGGTTTAAACGCAGGAATGTTATGCGCTGGAATGATAATGGAAGTGTTCTTGGAAATGTTTCTTCCAGTTTTTTCAGCTCTCTTTTTTACAATGAAAGAACCAAAGCCTCTTAGGTAAACATTTTTCCCACTTGAAAGTGAACCTTTTACATTTTTCATGAAAGATTCAACAGTTGCTAGAACTGCTGCTTTTTCAATCCCAGTTTCGTTAGCTACTTGGCTAACAATGTCTGCTTTTGTCATAACTTATTAATTTTTAATCGTTTGTATTTAAACACAAAAATAACCGTTTTTTTTAAAAAAATGAAATATTTTAGACAAATAATTAAAAAACAGTGATAAGTGCAACAAATAACTACATTGCTACAAAAATGGTATGCCATAAACAAACGAGACTTGCCTTGGAGAAAAACAAAAGACCCTTATAAAATATGGCTTTCAGAAATTATCTTGCAACAAACTCAGGTAGCACAGGGAATGTCTTACTACCAAAAATTTATTAAAACTTATCCTAATGTATATACATTGGCAAATAGTCAGCAAGATACTGTACTGAAAAATTGGCAAGGACTTGGCTATTATAGTAGGGCTAGAAACCTACATTTTGCAGCAAAACAAATTGTTAATGAATTTGATGGACAATTTCCGAAAACATATAATGATATAAAAAAACTAAAAGGTGTGGGTGATTATACTGCTGCAGCAATCGCATCATTTTCTTATAATGAACCAACTGCTGTTGTTGATGGGAATGTGTTTAGAGTCCTAAGCAGGCTTTTTGCCATTGGAACACCTATTAACTCTACATTAGGGAAAAAAGAATTTTCTAAATTAGCTGATTCTATAATAGATAAAAAAAACCCAGCTGATCATAATCAGGCGATAATGGAATTGGGAGCTCTGGTATGCAGGCCTAAAAATCCTCAATGTGAATCTTGCCCAATCCAATTTCATTGCGAATCATTAAGGTTAAAATCAGTTTTGGCTTTTCCTGTAAAAACAAAAAAAATCAAAGTTAAAAGCAGGTTTTTAAATTATATGCTAATTACTGATGGCCAAAGTCTATTGGTCAATAAACGAAATGAGAAAGGAATTTGGCAAGGGCTATATGATTTTCCACTTCTTGAAACGGAGGAGAGTGTAAATTCGATAACGAAATTTGAAAATTTGAATGGAGTTTGCGCTAAGTTTGATATTGAAATAAAGCATATCCTTACGCATCAGCATCTTTATGTAAAATTTTGGATTATAGAAATAGATGATTTAAAACGTATGGATAAATATGAAGTTATTAAAATCAATGACTTAGAGGATTTGCCACTTCCGCAATTATTTGTGAGATATATCAATCAGTCTGATTTTTTCAAAAGATAAATCCTATCTTTGTTTAGCGAACAAAAAGGATAAATATGGCGGGTAGTGTAAATAAAGTGATATTAATTGGTAACCTAGGAAAAGACCCTGAAGTAAGACATTTAGATAATGGTGCGGTTGTGGCAAATTTTCCAATTGCTACTTCCGAATCCTATACCGACAAGAATACAGGCGATAAAAGAGAAGTAACAGATTGGCATAATATAGTAGCGTGGAGAGGCTTGGCCAAAATTACAGAAACCTATCTTAAAAAAGGGATGAAAGTATATGTTGAAGGCAAACTTAGAACTAGATCGTGGCAGGATGAAAACAACAATACAAGGTATACCACTGAGGTGATAGCTGATAATATGACTATGCTTTCTAGGGCTGATGGAGCAGTTCAAAATAACACTGATAGCTACCCAAAATCTGTGGAAAATAAACCGAGTCAACCTATGGAACGAAACATAAGAGCTGATGAAGAAGATGATCTTCCTTTTTAAAAAATGAAACTTTAAGAATGAGCGCAGACTTAATTTCGATTATTGTATCCTGTATCGTTTTGATACTTTTGCTGTTTGGTTCTGCCCTTATTTCAGGATCGGAAGTAGCATTTTTTTCGCTCAAACCATTTGATATTGAAGAAATTGAAAAAGATAATGGGAAAAGAGCAAAGACTACAATGACTTTATTGGAAAAGCCAAAACGGCTATTGGCTACGATTTTAATTGCAAATAACTTTATTAATGTATCCATTATAATTTTGTCAGCCTATTTAAGTGCTAAGCTTTTTCCAACTGGAAGTATTGACGAAGATTGGAAACTATTCATTGATATTGGTGCAATTACATTTGTAATCTTGATGTTTGGAGAGGTAATTCCCAAGGTTTATGCTACAAAAAATGGTAGAAGTATGGTATTGTTGATGGGTATACCGTTATACAGAATAGGGAAAAGCTTTCCTATTAACCTTTTAGTTAAGGGATTAGTCAAGGGGACATCCGCTCTCAGCAATCTTGGAAAAAAGAAAAGTATCTCGGTATCTTCAGATGATTTGGAGCAAGCAATTGAATTAACTAAAGAATTTGAGGGCAAAGAGGATGAACATAAAATTTTAGAAGGCATTGTTAAGTTTGGTAAAACAGATGTCAAACAAATTATGAAATCAAGAGTTGATGTTGTTGCTTTTGATGTCAATGAGTCCTATGCAAATATTCATGATTTGATTCTGGAGCATACTTATTCAAGAATTCCTGTTTTTGAGGAGTCTTTTGATAATATCAAAGGCATTTTGTATATCAAAGATTTAATCCCTTTTATTGACCATGAGCCCGACAACTGGTTAAACTTGCTCAGAGAGCCTTATTATGTGCCCGAAAACAAAAAAATTGATGACTTGTTGAAGAGTTTTCAGGAGAGAAAAATGCACATGGCTATTGTAGTGGATGAATATGGAGGAACTTCTGGAATTATTACTTTGGAGGATGTGCTTGAAGAAATTGTTGGAGATATTTCAGAAGAGTTTGATGTTGAAGATTTAAACTACTCTAAGCTTGATGATAAGACTTTTTTATTTGAGGCAAAAATGCCACTAATGGACTTTTATAAAGTTGTGGGAATAGACGGTACCGAATTTGAAGAATCTAAAGGAGAGGCAGACACTTTAGGTGGTTTTGTAACAGAGCAAGCAGGAAAAATATTATTGAAAAATGAAAAAATCGTCTTCAATAATTACACATTAATAGTTGATGCTGCAGATAAAAGAAAATTAAACCGAATTAAAGTAATTGTTAATAATGAAGTATAATAAGTTGATGTTTTTATTTTTTATGACTTCATTTATGTGGTCTTCTTGTGAAGAAGGGGATACAGTGTACCCTAAACCACTAAGCGCACTTAAAATGTCTTTCCCTAAAAAAGAATTTAACCAGGTTGCAACGAGTTGTAACTATTCTTTTTTAACAGCTTCATATACTCATATTGATTCAAGTAAAGGAATGTGCAATATGAACCTGAACTATACTGGTTTTAATGCGACCTTATTTTTGACCTATATTCCTATTGATTCTGGGATACAGTATCATGTTGAAAATTCAAGAAAATTGGTCTATGACCATAGCATCAAGGCAGATGCAATTGAAGAGAAAGTGATTTTAAACCCTGAAAATAATGTGTTTGGAACCGCTTATAAACTTATAGGTAATTCCGCAACTAACTATCAGTTTTACGTTACGGATAGTACTACTCATTTTATGAGGGGCGCCTTGTATTTTAATTGTAAGCCGAATTATGATAGCTTAAAGCCTTCTATCAACTTTCTGCTGATTGATATAGATACATTGGTTAATACACTAAAGTGGGAACATGAATAATAAATAATTAGAAGATATGTCGTTTTTGTCTCGCCCTATAAATGTTGTGCTTTTGGCCAGCGGCATATTAGTTGGATTTGTTGTGCTTTTACTATTTGGAGCCTTAATCATTTTTGAGATTAACGTATCTATTTGGTTTTATCTGGGCACTAGCATTGCTGTCGGTTTCGTTGCTTTCTTAATTTTTTATTTCTTCGTTGCGCGCTTTATTGACCAAGAATTTAAGTCTATTTACAGAATAATAAGTAAAGAGAAAAACCCAAAAATCACTCAAGTAAAGTTGAATGAAGAAGTATTTGAAAACTTAAGTAAGACAACGGAGGTATGGGCAGAGAATCAGCAAAAGCAAATAGAGCAGCTTGAAGAACAAGCTGCTTTTAGAAGAGAATTTCTCGGAAACCTTGCGCACGAGCTAAAAACACCCGTATTTAGTATTCAGGGTTATATCTTAACTCTGTTAGAAGGAGGTTTGGAAGATAAAACTGTTAATAGGTCGTTCCTAAAAAAAGCCATGCGTGGTGTAGATAGAATAACAACTGTTTTAGATGATCTGGATAGTATTTCAAAATTTGAGTTCAATAGGTTTAACCTCAAGATGACTAAATTTGATATTGTAGCTTTAGTTAATGAAATATTTGATACTGTAAGCAAAACTGCAGATGAGAAAAAAATACAAGTTAAATTAGCAAGTAATTATGATCCTATCATGGTATTTGCCGATAAAGGTAAAATAGGGCAGGTCCTTATTAACTTAATATCGAATTCTATTTCATATGGTGAAAAAAAAGGAACTACCAATATTAGATTGACAAAAACAGATCGTAAAAAATTAAGGGTTGACATAATTGATGATGGCATTGGAATAGAAGAAGAACATTTCGAGCGCTTATTTGAGCGGTTTTACAGGGTTGAAAAAAGTAGAGCTAGGAATTTGGCTGGTTCAGGATTAGGGTTACCAATTGTTAAACATATTATTGAAGCCCATAATCAAACAATTACAGTTAATAGTACAATAGGTGAAGGCTCTGTATTCTCATTTACACTTGACTTAGCATAACAGCATGATATTAAATTTTGCTAAACGAAAAAGAAAGGCTTATCGCACTGCATTTTCTATTGCTTTGTCTTACCTATGGCTTTCAGCTAAAAAACCCTTTTTAACTTCTCAAATTTATAAAAATAAGCTAGCAAAGAAACATCAGGATAATGCTCAAAAATTAAAAAATTCGATAACTGCATTAAACGGATTATTTATCAAGGTGGGGCAATTGTTATCAATAATGTCAAATATCTTGCCTGAAGCATATGGTGATGCATTAGAGTCACTTCAAGATAAAGCACCAACTAGTAATTTAGAAAATAGTGATCGTACCATCAAAGCAGAGTTAGGGGAATCGTACCATACTGTTTTTAAGCAGTTTGAATCTGAACCCATAGCGGCAGCATCAATAGGTCAGGTTCACACAGCTCATTTATTAACAGGAGAAAAAGTAGCCGTAAAAATTCAGCACCCTTATATTGAGCATCTTGCTAGACTTGATTTACAAATTATCGAAAACTTGGTAAAACTAGCAGGGCGTTATTTTAAAGTAAATGGACTTGATAATATCTACAAACAGGTAAGAATAATGATCAATGAGGAACTAGATTATTCTCATGAGGCTAATGCCATGTTAAGGATAAGTGAAAACCTAAAAGGTCAGTCACAAATGGTTATTCCAAAAGTATATCCTAAATATAGTACAAAAAAGGTATTAGTGACTAGTTTCTGTGAAGGAGAAAAGATCACAAATAAAGCCATCTATGGCAAAGATAAATTGAGTGCCGAAGTCATTTCTAAAACATTAATGGAAGCCTACTGCAAAATGCTTTTAGTAGACGGTTATTATCATGCAGACCCTCATCCAGGGAACATACTTGTCAACGAATCAGGTCAAATCATTTTACTTGATTTTGGTGCGGTTGGTATTTTATCAGATCTTACCCGAAAGGAAATACCCAAATTTCTGCAAGCCATTGTTGCGAAAGATACTGATAGAGTATTGGCTTCAATGCAAAGAATGGGATTTGTTGGTAAGGATAGAGACACAGAAAGAACAGCACAAAAAATGATTGATGCTATGAATGAATTCATAAATAGTGGCATTAGTTTTTCAGATATTGATTTAGACACGATCAAAAACTCAAACATTGAAAATTTAAGGAAAGAGTTAAGTTTCAGAGAACTAACGTCTACATTTGATGTGCCAAAAGATTGGATTTTGTTACAAAGGTCTTTAGTATTGTTATTAGCAATATATGCAAATATCGCTCCAGAATATAATCCTGTCGATACAATTAAACCATTTATTAAAAGAATGATTCTAAGTAAAGAAGGGTTCAAAAATTTGGTGCTTGACTCTATTGTTTCTCAAGCTACGACTTTACTAGGAATTCCAAGAAAAGTGGATGCGTTCTTAAGTAAGGCAAATAAAGGTGAATTGGAGATTGAAGTTAAGGGGTTAGATAAGCAAATAAGGCGCCAACGCGCTATGAAATGGCAGCTTTTTACTGGTTTTATTGCATTTTCTTGTATCATTATGTCTTTTATAAGCAGTGAATTAGAAAATTATAAATATGAACAGTATTTCATATTATCATTTGTTGTTTCGTTTGCTATTTTTTCAATTTTAATCATCAAAAGCTGGTTCAAACGATCCAAATAATAAGCTTATGTTGCTTTTAAAAAGATCAAACCCAAGATTTATAAATACTTAATCATTTCTTTTCTTTTTCTTAACAGTGTGCATCCCGTTAACACCGTAAATTTGCGGCGTATATGAAAAAGCTCAACTTCTTCAGATTATTCGTGTTTTTGGTTGTTATTATATTGGCATCTCTTTATGAACTCAGTAAAGACTATAAAAAGTACCAAGAAAAACAGAACAAGGCCAAGCAAAAGATGGAATTAGTTCGATCGAATAATTGAAAAGGATCGACATATTTTAGCTAGATAGGATTATCTCCATTAACCAATAATAAACCACTATCTTTGAGCATAGGACAATTTTATTTAGTTCGGATGAAATATTTTTGTTCAGAGCTTATGCGAATCATTACACGAAAATCAGAAATTAAAGAATTACTTGGCAATTGTCTTAAAGAATATCAGATTAGCGGACTTAATAAATGTGTTGAGATGCTAAACACCTTAATACTAAGTCAAAAAGTAAAATTTCCGCTTCTGGAATATTGTGGTGAGCAATTTTTTTTATATCTGCCATATAGTGAGCAGATTCAATTCTGCGATAAGGTTCAAGAATTAAAAACGGAAGGAGGCAATGTCATACTTGGAATAATTTTACAAAAGAGATTAGAAAAGAATTTTGATTCTTCAATTAAAAAAGCAATAGAATATGTCAGTAAAGCTGATATATGGTATGTTTGTGATATAATTGGAGAGCGTGTTTTTGGGTACTCATTATTACACAATACCTATAAAACTATTCAAGAAGTAAAACGACTTTCTAATCATCAAAATTATTGGGTGGTCAGATCTTTAGGGGCGGGAGCACACTACGCCATTAAAAAAGGTTTAGCAAAAAAAGATGTATCAAGTGTGTTTGAAATATTATTGTCAATAGCTAACGCTAAAAATAAAGAAGTTAGGCAAGGTGTTGGTTGGGCAGCCAAAACAACTGCTAAATTTCATCCAGACATCATTGAGTCATATCAAAATAGTATTAAGGATGAAGAAAAGGTTGCAAATTGGTTTAGATCTAAAATTTCAATCGGGTTAAGCAGAAATAAGTATGCCAAGAGAAATTCAAGTTAAGTCGGTATTAAATAAAACAAAAAAAAGAGACAGTTGGTTTTTGGATGATTATACATTTAATCCTTATAGTAGTTGTTCTTTTAATTGCCTATATTGCTACATCAGAGGGAGTAAGTACGGTGAAAATTTGGAGCAGTCATTGTCAGTTAAAACAAATGCAATTGAAATTCTAGACAAGCAACTACATAATCGGGCTAAAAAAAATCAATATGGAATCATTGTTTTATCTTCGGCAACTGATCCTTATTTGCAAATTGAGGAGAAGCATCAATTGACTCGCGAAGCCTTAAAGGTTATCTTAAAATATAAATTTCCAGTTCACATGATTACTAAATCAGATCTAATTGAACGAGACTTTGATCTTTTGAGAAAAATTGATCAATCTGCTATTTTACCGCGTGATTTAAGCCATATTGGACGAGGGACTATTATTACTTTTTCATTTTCTACGCTTCTAGATCAGGTTGGAAAAATCTTTGAACCTGGAGCAACAAGACCAACCACACGCCTCATCACACTTGAAAAAACAATTCAGGAGAATTTTTTAACAGGAGTTAGTCTTATGCCGTTAATACCATTTATTTCCGATACTAAAGAGCAACTAAATTTTGCATTTTCTACGTTTAAAGAAAAAAAGATCAAATATGTTTTACCAGCTACCCTAACACTTTTTGGTAGTGGAAACGCAGACAGTAAAACATTAATGATGAACGCAATAAAAAAGCACTTTCCTGAACTTGAAGATCGATATAAAAACTTTTTTAAAAATAACTCTCAAATGCCACAGTATTATCAAAAGGCTTTTTATAACAAAATGAAAGAGCTTTGCGATACATTCGGTTTAAATAACAGCATAATTAAGGCTTTATAAACTGAAACTTTGGTCAAACTGGAAGTAGAAACGTATTTTTTTGACAATTGAAACAACTATTCGTTATTGTAAACCATCTATTAATTAAATCTTAAAGCTTATTGTGATGAAAAGATTGATTTTTTTAGTGTTATTCGCAAATGTTTTTAACTTTTCTGGATTGTCTCAAACAATCTTAAACCCAAGTTTTGATTCAGTCTATTTTGGTGGAATAGACCGAATTTTAAGTTGGATTTCTTCTGATGGAATATCATTTTATTCAGGGTTTAATGGAGATACTGTAAACCCTCTTTTGCCTAATACTGTTTACAATGCAACAGGTTTCCCTTTTTCGGAGTCATATGATGCGATTGGAATTACGACCTCTCCATATTCTAATGCAGCTGTAGTAATGAATACAAAACCAAATTATAAAAAAAATACTGGTGATCGATTTGAAACTTTTATTGTTAACGGCAATCAATTTAAATCAGATAATGATGGCTATCTAAATCTATCAAGTGCTGGTGAACCCTTTACAGGTAGACCCAATCGTTTGATAGGAAAATATCAATTTATTGATACTTTATCATTGACTCAGAACGCAGGAAAATGTATTGTTATGCTAAAAAAACATAATAATATTACAGGTTTAATAGACACCATTGCTTATGATTCCTACACCATTACTAATTTCCCTATCACTGCCGGTTGGCAGGACTTTGAATTGCCAATAAATTACTGGTCAACAGACATTCCAGATTCGATAGTTATTGCTTTTTTTGCTAGTGTAGAACCAAACTCTAATGCTCAGTTTATAGTGGATGACTTAAGCTTTAGTTCAGGTTCAACTAATATTGAAAATACGAAAACCAGTCCTGATGAATTGACTATTTTTCCAAATCCTGTAACCAATTGCATCTATATTAACAATTTAAAGAATGATACGTATGAATATAAAATCATGGCTTTAGATGGAAAAGTTTTAAAAAAAGGACTTTGCACGAATTATATTTTGGTTGAAGAATTGCATGCTAGATTATTTGTTCTGGAATTGAAAGCAAAGAGCGGAAAGTGCCTTACTTTCAAAGTTGTCAAAACTAATTAAGTAAAGTCACATTGTCTTTCTCAACAGTCAATAGAGATTCTTTCCCCAAAACCAATGCTCGGTTGTCATTAATATGACCCGCAGGGAAGTTAAAGCAGACTGGATAATTATAGCCCGAAACCCTATCTAAAATTAGGTCTTTAACGGATTGGCCAAACCCAACCTCTGTATCTTTGATACTAGTCATTCCACCAACAATTAGTCCCCTCAATCCACTTAGTTTTCCTGATTTTTCAAGAGCCCAAAACATACGGTCAATAGCATAAATATATTCACCAACATCTTCAATGAATAAGATTTTGCCTGCAAAATTAATATCTGAATTGGTGCCTATTAAGGCATAAATAATCGCTAGGTTTCCTCCAATGAGTTGGCCTTTAGCTTTTCCCTGCAAATTAGATTTATCGCTTAAAATTTTGTAAAAATTTGATTGCTCATTTAATGCTTTAATGAGGCTATTTATGCTTTCTTCAGAATTATTTTTAAAATTCAAAGGCATTGTAGCGTGAAGTGTTGGTAGTTTTAAATACTGATGGACATGGAGGTGAAAGACAGTAATATCACTAAACCCTACAATGAGTTTGGGGTAGCGTTTCAATGCAGAAAAACTGATTCGATCTACTATTCGAATGCTTCCATAACCCCCTCGAGCGCATAAAATAATATCAACAGAATGGTCATCAATGGCTGCTTGAAAATCATTGAGTCTTTCTTCATCTGTTCCAGAAAAATAATGGTGTTGTCCAATAGCATTTTTCCCTATTTCGACACTAAAGCCATTACTTTCTAAAAGGTTTTGAGCATAGTCTATTAAATCTTTAGAAATGGCTTTAGCTGGAGATACAATCCTTATAATTTTACTCATCAAGGTTAAAAATACAATTTGGAATCCAATTGCACCAATTCCTTTTACTATTTTTGTCGGATATTCAAGTCGTAAAACATGAGTGATAAATTTACAGTAACAGCAGCACTGCCATATGCAAATGGTCCTTTGCATTTAGGTCATATTGCTGGTGTCTATTTACCTGCTGATATTTTTGTAAGGTTCTTAAGAATGAAACAAGAAGAGGTTTTGTTTGTTTGCGGGAGTGACGAGCATGGGGCTGCAATCACTTTACGGGCCAAGAAAGAAGGTACTAGCCCTCAGGAAATAGTAGACAAATACCACCAAATTAATAGTAAAGCATTTAAGGACTTTGATATTTCATTCGATATTTACTCAAGAACATCAAACTCCATCCATCACGAAACGGCTCAAGATTACTTCAAAGTATTAAACGATAAGGGTTCTTTTACGAAGCAAACAACTGAACAATTTTACGACGAAGAATACAATCAATTTTTAGCTGATAGATATGTGACGGGGGAATGCCCAAACTGTCAAAACCCAAATGCATATGGTGATCAATGTGAGAATTGTGGCTCAGCCTTAAGCCCAACTGAATTGATTAATCCAGTCTCTACCTTAAGCGGAAAAACACCAGTTTTAAGGGAGACAAACCATTGGTTTTTGCCAATGGATCGTCATGAAGAATGGTTAAAAGAATGGATAACTAATGGTACTTTTGAGGGTGTTAAGCAACATGATCCTAAATCATGGCGAAATCAAGTGAATGGTCAGTCATTAAGCTGGATTAATGGTGGCTTGCAACCAAGAGCTATGACGCGCGACTTAGATTGGGGAGTCAGTGTTCCAGTCGAAGGAGCTGATGGAAAGGTACTGTATGTATGGTTAGATGCACCCATTGGTTATATTTCTGCTACAAAAGAATGGGCTAATGCTAACAATAAAGACTGGAAGGACTTTTGGACAGGTGATCGTAAATTGGTTCATTTTATTGGGAAAGACAATATTGTTTTTCATGCCATTATTTTCCCAATTTTACTGAAAGAACATGGGGGGCTCATATTACCGGATAACGTACCGGCTTACGAATTTCTTAATTTAGAAGGAGATAAATTTTCCACATCAAGAAATTGGGCAGTATGGTTACACGAATTTATGGCGGAGAATCCTGAAAAGAAGGATGAACTCAAATATGTACTTACATCAATTGCCCCCGAAAGCAAGGATAGTGAATTTACATGGGCAGAGTTTCAAGCGAGAATTAATAATGAACTGGCAGATATCTTTGGTAATTTTGTTAATAGGGCAATCGTACTAACACATAAATATTTTGAAGGCAAAGTGCCTGAAAGAGGGGCGGAAGAAGCTTACGATAAGGAGGTTTTAGAAGCTTTAACAGACTATCCGGTAAAAATAGAAAAATTACTGCGAGCTTATAAAATTAGAGAAGCACAGACAGAAGCTATGAACTTAGCGCGATTAGGTAATAAGTACTTAGCGGAAACTGAGCCATGGAAATTAGCTAAAACGGATATGAAAAGGGTAGAAACCATTCTTAATATTGCCCTTCAAATTACTGCAAACCTAACTATACTTTTTCAACCATTTTTACCAGAAAAATCGCAAAAGCTGGCTGAGTTCTTAAATATAGAGCTATTAAAATGGTCATCAGCAGGTAAAGATAACGTATTAGCAGTTGGTCATCAGCTGAATAAGCCTAGTATTTTAATTTCTAAAATTGATGATGCTTTTGTGGAGGTGCAAAAAACTAAGCTGGAAGCCTCAAAACAGGAAACAACTTCAAAGTTTCCAACTCAAAAAGAAAACATGTCGTTTGAGGACTTTACAAAATTAGATATTCGAGTTGGCAAAATAGTAGCTGCAGAAAAAGTGCCTAAGGCAGATAAACTGCTAAAACTTTTAGTGGATACAGGTTTAGATAAAAGAACTATTGTATCTGGTATTGCTGAACACTATAAATCAGAAGAGATTATTGGGAAAAAAGTATCTGTTTTAATGAATTTGGCACCTCGAAAGATTAGAGGAGTAGAATCGCAAGGCATGATTCTTATGGCAGAGAATGAAGAAGGCAAATTAAGTTTCGTTTCACCTGAAATGGATTTTAAAGCTGGCGGAGAGATTAGGTGACTAATTGAATAGTTATTTTCAGAATTTTAGACTCATTTTTGTTAGTCATGATTTTTTACAATGCAGTTTCCTTGTTTAATACTGCGAACATATAATTTTGCTGACACTGCTGACCATTTAATAATTGGTCTTATAAATAAGCAAAACAACACTCAGTAAATTAAATTAATTAAGCTCAACAATTAATTGTATTTTTGAGTTACAATCTTTTCATTTTGTTAGAAAGATAAGACTGAATAATGCATATACGTTATCTATTCGTATTGTTAATCACATTTTTAAATTTGACTATACAAAGTCAAGATGTTACTCCTATTTTTCAAACGGGACATTTTTCAAAAGTCAACAAGGTACTTTTTCATCCAAATTCAGAAAACCTGATAAGTGTTGGAGATGACGGCAAAATAATAGTTTGGGATATCAATTTGGGTTTACAAAGAACCAGCATTTTAGCTCATACGGGTGGTGTATTGGATTTTGATTTTTTAAATGATTCTACCCTTATCAGTTTAGGTATTAATAACCAACTTAGTACCTGGTCCTTTCCAAATCTGAAAAAAGAGAATGACTACCAGATTAATACAGATAGTATTCAGGCTATTGCGGTAATTGAAAATCAAAAAATTTGCTTAGTGGGAAAACGAGTGCATTTCTACAACCCATTGACTCAGAATATAAGGTCTACTCAATATCACTCAAAGTTCTTGTTTCAAAGTGTTGATTATAACGAAGAACAGCATGAAATTTTGGTTACAGGGCCTAAAGATAATTTTGCTGTGTCAGTTGATTTAAGAAATCCTGTGACATTCAAAAAATACTATGTTGGTAATATCCATAAAGCCAAATATGCTGATAACTTGCAGCTTCTATCTACCACAGGTGGGTCTGTTCAATACTTCGACCTTTCTAAAACAAAAAGACGCATTTATACGCTAATCAATGATTTAAATTATGTGATAGATATGGACGCTAGTTCAACTCACATTGCTTTAGGAACAGCATTTGGTTTTACAACAATATTGGATAGAACGTCTCACAATGTGACAACCAATATTGGTTTAGATGGCAATGCCATATCGGCTGTCAGATACAGTCAAAAAGGGAATTGGCTTGCCTTAGCAAATACAAAAGGCACAATTTTTTTATACGATACTGAGAATTATAATATCAATAGAATCTTAAAAGGGGCATCAGCGAGCATTACAGATTTAAAAATATTGAATAAACAAATGGTTGTGGGGTATTCAGATGGCATTATACGTCACATTAAATTATCTGATAATGTCATTAAAAGTAATTCGATAAAATTAGATGTTGTGCAAGAGCAGGATGGAATCAATTACGCAGTTCTATCAATCGATACACTAATCAGAAGCAAAATTTATTTTACTGTTTTAAAATCTGATCGTCATCATTCACTAACCAGCTTTATTACAGAAGCAAAAAAAGTGGATGCAGAATGGGACTTAACAACCAATCAAATCCTACTTAAAAAGGCAAAATCATCAAGAGATTTAAGAAGAAAAGTAGATTTAAATTTTAAAAATAGAATTCCTTTTCAATTTAAAGATTTTCAGGATAAAAGCTTCACCTATTTATTTAAAGGAGATGAATATGTAATAAGTAAAAAAGGATTTTTCTTTAGTAGGAACTCTAGTGTTGGATCAATAAATTATCCCATTAAGCATACTTCTTCGATTAGTGGGTTAAGGTTTCTACCATCTTATAATTTGATTATATCATTTTCGAATGATGGCAGCATTCGGTTTTGGGACACTGAAGGTCATTATTTGGCTGTTTTGTATTTATCGGGTCAATATAATTTTTTCTATCAGGATGCAGAAAATCACTATTTTGCTTCAAAAGAAATTTTAAATAAACTTGGATTTATTTACGAGGATAGGTTGTTTGCGTATGAGCAATTTGATGTGTATTATAATCGACCTGCTGAAGTAATGAAAAAACTGTCTTATTTTGATAAAGAAGATATCTTCGATTATCAAAAAGCGTATTTTAAACGCCTACAAAAATTAGGTATTTTAATTAATCAGCTGACTATTTCTAATGATTTACCTCAACTAATAGTCAATTATTTTGGTGATTATAGTACCAGGGAGGAAAAGGCGAAATTTTTATTGAGTATGGCAGATTCTAAAAACAAAATAATCGCATACTCATATCTTATTAATGGTATTGAAAGACGATTTGATCTTGAAAAACCAGAATTGAATATGACAGCTGAAGTCGAAATAGAATTGGCTTCTGGAATCAATCAAATTGAGTTTTATTGCACTAACAAATTAGGCGTAAGATCTTTACTAAAAAAGAAAATAATTACATGCGAAAAAAAGTTCGAAAAACCAGATTTATTCTTGATTACTATCGGTGTCTCAAATTATCAGGATAATGATTTTAACCTTAAGTATGCACAAAAAGATGCCAAAGAAATTAGTGAATTATTATCAGATACAAAGGCTTATGGCCAAGTTTTAAGAAAAGAGTTTTATGATCAATCGTTTAATGAAAAAACATATGATGAAATATCTGAATTTCTGAAAGAGGCGAATATTAATGATGTAATTATTTTATTTTTTGCTGGACATGGTGTTTTAGATGAGCAGTTCAATTATTTTTTAGCAACACATAGTATGGACTTTAATAACCCAGCAGACAAAGGCTTGTCTTTTGATGAGGTAGAAAACTTATTTGAAAGTTTGGAATGCCGCAATAAGCTGATTATGATAGATGCTTGTTTTAGTGGTGAGATTGATAAAGGAAGTGTTGCCGTTGATACCTCAACTATTGAAAATAAGGCTGATATTCAATTTCGAAGCGTTCAGGCTGCTGCAATAGATGGCAATGGGGATATGGGCATTTTTGAATTATCGAAACGTGTATTCACTGATTTAAGGGTCAGCAAGGGTACGAACATACTATCATCCTCTTCAGGGATAGAATATTCTCTGGAAGGTGATAAGTGGGGTAATGGATTGTTTACTCATGTATTAAAAGAGGGACTTGAAGGTAATGCTGCCGATTTAAATGATGATAAGCAGATTAGAATTTTAGAGCTTCAAGTTTATTTAAGAGAAACAGTGTCCACTTTATCAAACGGGAATCAAAACCCTATTTTAAGAAAAGAGAACATCAAAAACAATTTTGTCATATGGTAAGGGTAATTGTATTGTTATTATTAATTATGTCATTGTTTACAGTTCGAGGTCAGAACTTAAGTTTGGGTGTGGGAGGAAGAGTTAGTAATCAATGGGTACAGAATAGCACAACCTTTAATTTTGATATTATTAATACCGTTGGGGATACCCTTGTATTGAATACCGCTGAGAACAGTGTTACACTAACAAACGGCTTAAGTTTTCCTATTTATGCAAGATTCACTAGTAAAAGAAACTGGTGGTTACAAGTTAATTATGGTTATGAAACCTGGAGAATGGGTATTTCTGGCGAAACAACTCCAACCAACTATGTTATAGAAACAACCATACAAGAAAAATTAGACCAAACTACTTCAACAGAAGACATAGAAGATTTAAGAGAGGCTTATAGAGGTGATTTCTTGGATGACAATACATACAGCTTTGAAAGTTTTGAAAGGATACAATATAATCGACTTACATTTTCTATTGGTTCATCCCTTAACAAAAAAGGATTGATTACTTTTTATTACGGTGGAGGATTTGATTTTTTTTCATCTAGTACTATTGAGTCATACCAAGGATTAGTTTATGATAAAGGGGAGGTCTCCTTAACACATCATATTTTAGAGGCTATGCCAAAATTAGAGGACTTCCAACTTGCGCCCTTTTTCAATTTTGGAATTGAAAAGCAAAATATTAGACTTGGATTTGATTTTTCATTTTTTGCAGGACCAGTTTTTGGTCAGCATAATACTCGAAATGATAATATAACTGGTATTGTGGCAAGCACACAATCGAATGGTTTCAATAGCCAATTGATTAAAAACATTGCGTCAGCGGGCGTTAACTTAAATTATACTTTATTTAATCAAAACTTTAATCAAGCCATAAGTGCCGATAAAAAGAATGTTCTTGACCCGCTTGTCATTGGTAGGTACAGGAAGAAACCAAAGTTAATTCAGTATGGTATAGCGATCAATTTTCCAAACTTTCATAATTCTGGCTGGTCGGTAATTGATGATTTTGAATTGCCTAATGAAGATGACATTTTTCTTTACGATAAACGTTTAACGGATAAAGACGATTACTATTTATCTGGTGTCTTATTCGACGAATCCACAGATGTATTGGACTATCTTTACTTGGAAAAAGAAGATGAAGAACTATTTGTTATTGATGACGAAATTAAGACACGGGAACTAGCAACTACTGTTTTTTTAGACTGGGGAAATATTAATTCTATTGTAAAAACACCAAAATTAAGTGGGTTTCTTCGCATTAATTTTCACGAAATATTTTCGGCCGATTTGAATGTAGGCTACCAAAATCATACATACGGTATTAGAGGGTACGAAACGATTAGTGAAACCATTGATGACGAAACGACAATTCAAACCAAAAAGGTAGTGTATCAGGAAAATTTTCACGAACTATCTTTAGGAATAAATGCATATGTACAGAGACAAATCAATAATATCAGTCAGCTTGGTATTCATGTTGGGTTAAATTATAATGCATGGCTTAATGGAAATTTTATTGTTGAGCAAGGCGGCATAAATGATAGCGAATTACTTCAGGATTTTCATGATTATAATACGGGTCAGCTAGAAGGAAAAAATGACCCTAATTATGAAGAGGCAAAAGAGTGGAGAGGACATCAAGGTTCTGATGAAGATGCCGATAAAGCAGTGTTTACAAAGGTAGACTACTATAATTACAACTACGACAATAAAGCTGGAGCTGAAAATTATTATTCTGACTACTCCCCTTATCTATTCAATACTATCTCGGCAAGAAGCTATTTTGAACTGAGGTTTGGTATTGATTACTACATTGAAAACTTAAAGTTTAACCTATATGGCGAGCGTTCTTTGCTCAGGAATAATACCATGTATAGCAGTTTATTTACTGTTGGTATGGGGGTGAGTTTGTTTTTGAATTAATAGATTAAACGATTTCAATTTGGCATTTCTAACCTAAAAATCTCTGCCTTGTGAAATAACGTATTGTGCTTAGCTCCAATAATAGCGCTGCCATACAGTACTTTGTCATCCAAATTAATGAGTTGGGTGACATGGTCTCCATAACCAGGTTCGAACCAAGATAAAAAATGTTCTCCCTGGTCGGTTAATAGGTAATCATATTTAAATGGCCCCCACCATTTATCAGGACTTTTTCCATTTTTATATTGATAATAAACCCCTTCTGCACTATACCGAATGGCAAACTCAACCCCATTTTCATATTTATATTGCATTTCTATACCTTCTAAACGGTCAGGGGCTTTAATTTTATTTTGACAAGTTACTACGAGTAAGGTTGATAAAGTTAAAAAAACTAATTTTTTCATCATTTATATATTTTGGAAAACAATATAGCAATGTGGAGAATGGATTGCAACAAAGGTTAGTGAAAAAGCAATTTAAAAAGTTTTTTATTTTGTTTTTCAAGTTAATATAGTTTTGTATAACAGAAGGATCGTCAATTTTTTAACATGCTATGGTTTTTTTCTTGATAAATAAGCAAAATAAGAGGTCATTTCTTCAGTAGCTCTGGTCTGAAAAGACATAACATTCCAACCGTCTTGCGACATTTCAGAAATTTGTGACAGAAGAGGGTTTAGTCCTTTTTCATGAGCTTTTAAATTAACCCATCTGTTTGCGCTGGGACTTAATTTAATTCGATAGAATTCAACACCATTTATAGAGACATTAATAGTTGGCGTGCTAACATGCATTGATTCTGGGCAATACTCTAAAACAGCGTATTCAAACGTGTTTTGAGCTATTGATTGATGAGAGAAACTATAAGTTAATAGTAGGAAAAAGGCAAACATTAAATTCTTCATATGGCGATATTTTGTTTGTCAAATTCAACAAAAGTAGTGCCATCTCTTTTCAATGTTTTTTGGGCATAGCAGATGAAAGATTTTTTCTACCGCATTGTAATAATATATTGAGTAGAACTACATGTCAATAAATAGAGGTCTTAATTACTTTTAAAATACTCAAACACCAATTTTGCTTTGGCATGACCCACTGCCTCTACTAGTTCCTTTTCACTAGCTTGTTTAACACGTTTAACAGATTTAAAAAAGCGGATGAGGTCAATCGTTGTTTTTTCTCCAATACCAGGAATTTCAGTTAATTCAGATTGAATGGCATTTTTACTTCGTTTATTGCGGTGGTGTGAAATCCCGAAACGGTGAGCTTCGTTTCTCAAATGCTGAATGACCCTTAGACTTTCGGAGCGTTTGTCCAAGTAAATGGGTACAGAATCACCAGGGAAGAATATTTCTTCTAACCTTTTGGCAATTCCAATAATTGCAATTTTACCCCTTAGATTAAGATCTTCTAGAGCTTTAACTGCAGCATTTAATTGCCCTTTACCACCATCAATAACTATGAGCTGAGGTAATGGTTGATTTTCATCCTTCAAGCGCTTGTATCGCCGATAAACCACTTCGGTCATGGAAGCAAAATCATCTGGCCCTTCTACGGTTTTAATATTGAAATGTCGATAATCTCTGCTACTTGGTTTTGCATTTTTAAATACCACACAGGCGGCCACAGCATTTGTGCCTTGAAAGTTTGAATTATCAAAACATTCTATGTGAGTTGGTAATTCTTTAAGGTGTAAATCCTTTTGAATGGTATTAAGTATTCGCTCTGTATGAGCCTCTGGATTCTTAAGCTTTTCTTGCTTTAATTTCTCCAACCTAAAAAACTTGGCGTTCCTTTTAGATAGCTCAACTAGGGTTTTTTTGTCACCACGTTTTGGAACAGAAAGCATGACGTTTTCAACAGGGAATTCAAAATTTAAATCGCTAATTACTTCTTTGCTCTCATCACCGTATCGCTCTCTCATTTCCATTAAAACCAAAGGCAAAATATCTTCAGGGGTTTCAGCGAGACGTTTTTTAATCTCTACAGTATACCCTTGAATAATGGAACCATTATTGACTTTAAAATAATTAACAAAAGCAGATTTTTCATCATCTACGAGCGTAATCACATCTACATTATGTACCGTTGGACTGACTACTGCTGATTTAGAATGATAAGTGCTCAATAATTCTAATTTCTCCTTTATGGTCGCCGCTTCTTCAAATTCTAAGTTCGTTGACTTGTTTTGCATCAATTGTTGTAGCTCCTGAATTACTGAACGAATATTTCCTTTTAAAATGTGTTTGATTTCAGCAATGTACTGCATATAAGTGGCTTCTTCTTCCTTACCAATACAAGGACCATGACAATTCCCGATATGATACTCCAAACAAACCTTATACTTCTTTTGCGCTACTTTTTTTTCAGATAAGTCGTAATTGCATGTTCTCAAAGGATATAATGCTTTGATAAGATCTAGTAATGTATAAACGACTTTAACATTAGTATAAGGGCCAAAATAATCTGACCCGTCTTTGATGAGTTTCCGGGTAGAAAATACCCGAGGGAAACGTTCTTTTTTAATGCATATCCAGGGGTAACTTTTATCATCTTTTAATAGGATATTATAGCGAGGTTGATATTTTTTGATGAGGTTACTTTCCAATAGTAAAGCGTCTGTTTCAGTATTAACCACAATGTATTTAATGTCCACAATTTTGCGAACCAATATTCTTGTTTTACCGTTTTCAAGGGTTTTATTGAAGTATGATGAAACTCTCTTTTTTAGATTTTTAGCTTTTCCGATATAAATAATGATGCCATTTTTATCAAAATATTGATAAATACCAGGACTATTAGGAATGAGTTTTAGCTTATCTTTAATGTCATCCATGCCAAGCAAAAATACGAGTTTTAAAGTCTTAAATCATGATAAACCGAAAGAATTATGGTTTCGGACGCTCTACAACCCACTCAATGTCTAAATCCCAATTGCTTCGTATTTTAATTGGAGAGGTATAGTAAAAAATAGTTTCAGGTTGTCGGCCGCTAGATAAATCACCAGTAGACCATAAACCATTACGATCTTTGTCATTGATAAGGCGCAGTTGATAGTTTCCAGGTAATAGGTTTTTGAATTTCAACGACGTTATATTTGACCGCAGAACTTGCTTTTCAACTAGTTTATTCTGCATGTTTAATAACTCCACAACATAATCTGATGTTGAATCAGCTTTTACATCAACTATTAATAAACCATAATACTTATCTGGATGTCTATTATAATTAACTGAAGTAAGATTGTTAACGGAGCTTGTGAGAACTGATTTTACAGCGGCAGAGTCAATAATTACTGACATAACAGTATCGGTGTCGGGAATAATTTGTAATGTACGAGCGCCTTTTAAAAGACTGCTAAAAGGGATTAAATTTGAGTCTTGATCTATGACTTTGATTAATCCTTTGTCATTAATTTGAATTGGTTCACTGAAAGTAAAAGATAAGGTATCGTTTGGTAATAGTTTGTTTTCATGAAAATTATTTGTTATTGTTAGAGGAATAGGCGTTCCCTTTTTTGGTAAATTCTTCATAATTGGCCGAAGGGTATCAATTTTACCATTATGTTCAGCAACAAAAAAGGACGTTCTATTATAAGGCTTATTAAGCCAATAAATTAACGAGTCAGCCCTTTCAGTGGATTCCTGTGTTAAGCCAGATTCATGTTTAATTTTAAATTGACTCGGCTTCTTTTCTTTAAAAATAATACTTAGCTGTCCAGGATAAATTAATGAAATAGATTTGATTCCAACGTCTGTTCTTACAGGTTCAAAAAGTTTAAATAAATTCGAATCAGATCTGGTTTTAAAACAACAGTTAAAACTATCTAAAAAGGCGATACTTTCTGTATTCGGATTGTACAATAAATTACGATCAATATCACTAAAAGCATAGGCTTTATAATTACCAGTTTTAATATAATTTATTTGAAACTGCCCTGCTTTATTGGTTTGAGTTATATAAGTAGGTTTCTTTTTATAGATAAGGGAATCTAACAAGGAATCTTTATAAATAGGGTAAAGTCCCACCAAAATATTTTCTTCTGGACTGTTTGTAAAGCTATTGGTTACCTTACCAGAAAAGCTTAATGAATCAATAAATGATCCGGTTGAGAATACGTATTGAAATACAGAATCATTTCCTTCGTTAAAATCGGTTATGGCACCGTTAAAAGAAATGGAATAGGTTGTATTAGGCAGTAAAGGTTCGTTAAATACTAATTCAAATTTTTTATTTTTTGAGGTAATCGTAGGTTGAATTTTAGGTTGAGGAGTAATAGAAATGGTATTCGTAGGGTTCTTTAGTACAATAAATTCATCAAAGACAAGTATCATCTTTGGTTCAGTATAATTCAACTGACCTTGTCTCGGGATTGATTTTTCGGCATTAATTCTTGGTGCTGAGACATCTTTTTCTCCGCCTGTTAAGGTGCCGCCTACTTGAGCACAACTCACTAAAATGATTGATAATAGCGTCAAATATTTCATATCAATTCAGAAATGTACTTTGCTATGGTTTCTAAATTTTGTTGATCAACTTTATCAAAGTCATCTAGATTGTTACTGTCAACATCAAGTACCAAACGGACAACATCATTTTTTAGTATGGGCACTACAATTTCTGATTTAGTATGGACACTGCAGGCAATATGGCCAGGAAATTTTTCTACATCAGGAACAATAACTGTTTTTTTGTCGGCCCATGCTTTTCCGCAAACACCTTTATTAAAGGCTATTCTAGTACAAGCAATGTCACCCTGAAAGGGTCCCAAAATTAGTTCGTCTTTTTCAACTTTGTAAAAGCCAACCCAAAACCAACCAAAAGTTTGTCTTAACGCCGCAGCAATATTGGCCAAGTTAGCAATGGTATCGGGCTCTCCTTCAGTTAAAGATTTAATTTGAGGAAGTAAGGCATCATATTTAGATGCTTTGTTTTTTTTAGATATATGCAGTTCTTCTGGCATGGGATGCAAAAATAATCATTAAATCACAAACAATTCACTTGTGATATGGTCTACAATAAACTTCCCCTTGTCAGTTAGATAATAATGACTATCAGTTTCAAAAATATCCTCAGAATTAATGAACTTAGCTATTGTCGTTGAAGATGCCTTTAGATAATCACCAAATGAGCTTGAGAGAGACTCCTTCTTTAATCCCCATTTAGTTCTGAGTCTGGTCAGAATATATTCGTTAAACTGGTCTTTTTTTGTAAGCATTTCTTCTTCGTAATGCCTTACGTTTTCACTAATATTTTTCATATAAGTATGGTTATTGGATACATTCCACTGTCGCGATATTCCATTATATGAGTGAGCTGACGGTCCAATGCCAAGATATGGTTTGCCTAACCAATAGCTAGAATTGTGTTTAGAAATATAACCATCCATTGCAAAATTAGAAATTTCATAATGTTCAAACCCTTCTTTTTCTAGTGATTGAATGAGTAATTTAAATTGGGATAAATTTTTTTCATCACTTAAAGGCGAAATTTTACCAATTTTCAGCCATTTTCCAAAAGCTGTTTTTTCTTCAAACGTAAGACAGTATGCAGATATGTGCATCACATCAAGTGATATGGCCTTGCCTATTTGATCTGCCCAATATTGTTTATTGGTTCCTGGAAGGCCATACATCAAATCAATAGTAATATTTTGAAAGTCGAAATTTTTAGCTAGTTTAATTGAACTTACCGCTTCTGAAGCGTTGTGCGCTCTATTAAGCCGTCTAAGTTGATTTTCGTCAAAACTCTGTACACCTATACTTAATCTATTTATTCCAACCTTTTTGAGCGATTTCAAATACTCTTCTGATAAATCATCTGGGTTGCACTCATATGTTATTTCTACACAATCAGCTACTTCAAAATTAGAGTTGATTGAACTAAGAATACGTTTAATTAATGCTTCAGTCAGTAAACTTGGTGTGCCTCCTCCAAAATAAATTGTTTGAATGGTTGTGCTACCCAAGTAATATTTCCTTCGTTCTATTTCATGTACGATTGAATCTACCATTTTTTCCAAATTGACTTGATTTGTTGAAAAATGAAAGTCACAATAATGACAAGCCTGCTTGCAAAATGGAATATGAATATAGATACCTGCCAAAAGAATTATTTGACCGCTAAAATACGGATTGGAATTATATTATCTAATTAATGGAAAGCATATTTGGCATATATATTGTAAAGATATTATTGATTAAGGGTAGAATTTTATTTCTTGAAAAGAAAGCCATTTATATAAGTTTAGCCTTTAATGAGATTTGAAAAGAATGCTATATTTGTAGGTAGTAAGAGAATAGAGTAGATTTATAGAATTTACCGCAAAAAATTAATAATTTAAACCATAAAATATGAACCTGAAAAAACTGGTCTTTATTTTAATAGTAGGGTTAGGAAATTCGTTTCTTTCTTTTGCTGATTTATCCTTAGAGGGTCACTATCAGGGGAAAAACTTGTTTGTACAAAACCCTGAAGATGAAGATGGTTTTGGTTTTTGTGTTACTAAAGTTACAATTAACGGAAACCCAATTGTTGAGTCAGTTCAAAAATCGGCTTTTGAAATCGGCTTTGAAAATTTGGATTTAAAAATTGGAGACCCAGTTTTTATTGTCTTAGAGCACGGACCTGGTTGTAAACCTAAAGTGCTTAACCCAGAGGTTTTATTACCAAAAAGCACCTTTGAAATCCAATCAATGACCGCCTCTCCAAATGGTGAATTGGTCTGGAAAACGTCTAAGGAAGCAGGAAAATTGCCATTTGTTATTGAACAATACAGATGGAATAAATGGGTTATTGTTGGGGAGGTCAATGGCAAAGGAACGCCAAGTTTAAACCAATATACTTTTAAAATAACACCGCATTCTGATACCAATAAGGTTAGGGTTATTCAAACCGATCATACTGGGAAAAAGAGAGTTTCCGAATCTGTTGTTTTTTATAATAAGTCAATTAAAGAGCCAAGCTTTTTCCCAAAAAAGGTAAAAGACATTATTAAGTTTTCTGCTCAAGGTGTTTCTATTGAAACCAAGTATGAAATATTTGACACATACGGTAACATGGTTAAGAAAGGAGTGGCAAGTGAAATAGATTGTTCCAATTTAAGAAAGGGAATCTATTATATTAATTATGACAATAAAAGCGAAAAATTCCTTAAAAGCTAATTCATGAAAATAGAGCATATCGGTATAGCTGTGAAAAACCTTGAAGCCTCGAATGAATTATTTGAAGCTCTATTTGACAAACCTCACTATAAGATTGAAGCCGTTGAATCAGAGGGTGTAATGACCTCTTTTTTTCAAGTAGGAGAATCTAAAATTGAGTTGCTTCAGGCTACAAGTCCTGATAGTCCTATTGCCAAGTTCATTGAAAAGAAAGGCGAAGGAATGCATCATATTGCATTTGATGTATCTGACATTGATTTTGAAATAAAGCGCTTAGTAAAAAAGGGCTTTAAAATGATACACGATATTCCCAAGCTAGGGGCAGATAACAAGAGAATTGCATTTTTACACCCTAAAAGTACTAATGGAGTGCTTGTAGAGTTGTGTCAAGATGTTTAATTTATAATAGGTGTGATCAGACTTTTTCCTGACATTTCAGAAGGGACATCTAACCCTATTAAATTCAATATGGTTGGTGCTACATCTCTTAGCGTTCCATTTTCAACTGAAATATTTTCTTCTCCTAAAACAATTACGGGAACTGGGTTTAATGAATGAGCAGTGTTTGCACTTCCATCAGGATTAATTGCAAAATCAGAATTGCCATGATCAGCGATTATTACAAATTTATAGCCTTTTTCTAAACCTTTTTCTACAACCGTTTTAACACAACCATCAACGGTCTCAGCAGCTTTCAAAATCGCATCATAAACACCAGTGTGACCTACCATATCTGTATTGGCAAAATTTAAACAGACAAAGTCAGGTTGGTTTTCGTCCATTTCGTTACAAATAGATTCAGTAATTTTAGGGGCACTCATTTCTGGTTGAAGGTCATATGTTGCTACCTTTGGAGAAGAAACCATTAATCGCTTTTCATTCTCAAATTCTTTTTCTCTTCCTCCAGAAAAGAAGAATGTAACGTGAGGATATTTTTCTGTTTCAGCTATTCTTATTTGAGAAAGCCCATTCTTGGCTATCACTTCTCCTAATGTCATTGGTAAATTATCCTTCTCAAAAATGACGTTGACATTTTTGAATGTTTTGTCATAGTTAGTCATTGTGGTATAATCAATATCTAATGTCGACATGCCATGCTTAGGCATGTCTGTTTGGGTAAGGACTTCTGAAATTTCTCTACAACGATCAGTTCTAAAATTAAAGCAGATCACAATATCACCTGGTTCAATTTTCCCAGAATGGTTTATGATTTTTGGTGTAATAAACTCATCCGTAACTCCTTTTTCATAGTCACTACTAATCCCCTCAGTAGCTGATGTAAATTGATCGCCAATGCCATTTACCATAGCATCATAAGCCAATTTAATTCTTTCCCAACGTCGATCTCTATCCATGGCATAATAACGTCCAGTAATGGTAGCAATCTGACCAGTTGTAAGTTTTAAGTGGTTATTTAAACGATTGATTTGACCTAAACCTGATTTAGGGTCACAGTCTCTACCATCAGTAAAGGCGTGAATATAAAGTTTAGGGACATTCATCTCTTTAGCCAGACTGCATAGGGCGTGTAAATGATCTTGAGAAGAATGCACACCTCCATCAGACACTAAGCCAATTAAATGCAATTTTTTGTTAGTATCAATTGCTTTTTTAAAGGCGCGTAATAGTTGTGGATTTTTTTGAAATTCACTGTTTGCAATTGTTTTATTGATTCTGGTCAGTTCCTGATAAACAATTCTACCAGCACCAATATTAAGGTGCCCAACTTCGGAATTTCCCATTTGACCTTTTGGAAGGCCAACATGCTCGCCATCTGTTAATAATTCCGCATTTGGAAAACTAGATTCTAGGTGATCCATAAATGGTGTGTGTGCATTATAAATTGCATCCGAAACACTTTTGTCTCCATGACCCCAACCATCTAATATTAAAAGGGCAACTTTATTCATACGATCGATAATGAGTTCAAAGGTCGCTATTATTTCAAAAAAAGGCATCAAAATCTTAAGATTTTGATGCCCGATTAATCATAGGGTTAAATATGATTAATGCTTAATTGTTATTTTTCTTGTCATCTCCAGATCCCCATTTCGGATATTTACAAAATATGTGCCATTAGCTAAATCGCCAACAAAAATATTTTGTTTAATCTGATTGCTTTTACTCGTAAATTCCAACTTACCAGCAATATTATAAATCTTTATAATGGTATTTGCCTCAAGGCCTGATATGGTAATATTTTGATTGGCAGGGTTTGGATAGATACTCAAGTCAATTCCCGTATTATCTAAAATTGAACTAGGGGAAATGGTAATAGTTGTAAATTTCGCTTTGGTCATACATTTGTTAAAGCTATAGAGCCAAACATTATAAGTTCCTGGTCCAGGGTATGTGTGTGTTGGGTTTAGAAGAGAAGAACCAGTAGAATTATCTCCAAAATCCCACCAGACAGAATCTACGTTATTTGTTATTGCGGTAAAACTAATGTCTAAAAGTGTTTGAGTAAAAGTAAAATCAATTTCTATTGAGTCTTGAATGATTATATCATACGTAATGATTATTGAATCACAAGAATTAGAACTCTGAATTGTATCGATATATATACCTGAATTCACCCATACTTGACCTGTGGGACTTACATATTGAAAACATGACGTGTCCATTACGGTAGTAGTCAGCAAGGGTGTAATTGTAATATTAAATGTCATTACTGAATCACAAGAAACTGAATTTGGAATGGTATCCATATAAGTTCCAGAGGAGGTCCATAGTTGACCTGAAGGACTGGTATAACTTCCACATCCAAAGTCTGTTATTGTGGCAAAACTTGAGTTTTTAATCACTATTTCTGAAGTAATTATAGAATCGCAACCAACTGAATTTATTAGTGTGTCTATATAAGTGCCTGATGTGGTCCAGGTTTGTCCATTTGGCCCTATGTAACTTTCACAGGCTGTGTCTATTACTGTTACTAGGCTAGGGGAATTAACAAGAATTGAGTCTGTCAGATTTACTACACAAGTCGGACTCGCAAAATCCCATCTATGAAGTGTGTCTGCTATTTTAACCCCATAAAAACCAGCAGCGGCATAAGTATGACAAATGCTATCAATCCCTAAATCTGAAGAATTATCGTCCCAATCGATAGAAATACTACCTAATGCATTAGCAAAGTTTGAATTATACTGTTTATTTAAAAAAGCAGGGACTTGATTGTAATCTGCACAGGTATGGTCTATTGTATTTAAACAAGCGATTGTATCTGATAATTCAAACCCATTTCTAATTTTATAAGCAACACGTGGTGAGATTAAAAAGTCATAGTCTGCCGAAAAATCGGTTAACATATCATACCAGCCAATAAATGATGCGAAGTTTGGATTGTCGTAAAGTGCATAGCTAAGTCCTTCTCCGGCACCATCATTTACGGATAGACCATTGGCAATAATTCGCAAAGAATCATCAGTTGGGGTATATAACCCTACCATATAGTCAGAACTTACGGTAATTGGTGTATCAAATTCGCTTTGTACTGAAATTGAAGGAAGAGGATCGACTAAAGGATCAAAGTTATCATGAAATACATACACAGTATCTCTTGCTAACTCTGCCCCAAGTGTATTGCCTGTGGCATCAAATTGATTTAAAGTTGTAATTACCATTAAAGAGTCTACCAACGGATTATTATCTATAAAACAATAGAATTCTACCCCACTGATTTCAATAGGTTGGGGAGCGTTAAATTTTTGGGCTCTTCCATTATAATTATTACTCTCGGTGGCATTACCAACCCTTAAGCGTTCTATTCTTACCAAAGATGTTTTTCCTAAACCAATGTAATTATTATAATATGTCCCGCAAGTATCAGCCGCAGATTTAGTGTATGCTCCCCAATTTATCAATGAGCTTGTTGAAACTGCTTCTGGAGCCACTAGTTGCGCTTTTAGGGAAACGGAACATAATAAAATGATTAGACTCGAATAAAAATTTTTCATAATAGAATTAAGTTAGAATACGGTCTACATACCAAATATGATACCATTGTATTTAATTTTACGTTTAATTTTTGGTTTTGTTTCGTGCTATCTAAATGCAATAAATGTTTAATTTGTAAAAAACTAACAAATGAAAATTTATCACAATAATCGTTGTAGCAAAAGTAGGCAAACTTTGGAACTCCTAAAAACAAATGCAGTATCCTTTGAAGAATTTCGATACCTAGAAGATGAAATTGATGCGGATGAACTAAAATTTATAATTAGTAAATTGGGTATTGATGCAATTATTCGAAAGGGAGAAGACGTTTATAAGTCAAAGTTTAAAGGGAAAAACTTAAGTAGTGATGCGTGGATTGAGGCACTGATAAAGTATCCTAAGTTAATTGAAAGACCAATTGTAATTAATGGCGATAAAGTTGTTATTGGGAGACCACCTGAAAATATTTTATCAATTCTATAATAAAAAAGTCCAGGCAAATTCCTGGACTTTTTTACTAATGTTTAGAGCTTAGACTAATTCTTCCATGTAGGCCTCTATAGGGGCACAGGCACAAATTAAATTTCTATCGCCATGTGCATTATCTACTCTTCGAACAGGAACCCAATATTTCCAATCATTTAAATAATCCACTGGATAGGCTGCCTGTTTTCTTGAATATGGCAGGTCATAACTATCACTCATGATTAAATACGCTGGGTGAGGTGCATTCATCAATAAGTTGTTTGTTTGATCAGCCTTACCTGAAATGATATCATCAATTTCGCCTTTAATGCTAATCATAGCTTCAATAAATCTATCAAGTTCTGCTTTATCTTCGCTTTCGGTTGGTTCTATCATCAAAGTTCCAGCTACTGGAAATGAAACTGTTGGAGCATGGAAATTATAGTCTATTAATCGTTTTGCAATATCTGCTACTTCGATATTGGCGTCACGTTTAAAAGAACGACAATCAAGAATCATCTCATGCGCTACAGTGCCACTTTCACCAGTATATAAAATAGGATAATGTTTTTCAAGCTTTGCTTTGATGTAATTAGCATTTAAAATAGCTATTTCTGTTGATGATTTTAATCCTTCGGCTCCAAGCATCTTGATGTAACCGTAAGAAATTGCAAGAATTGAAGCGCTACCATATGGAGCTCCTGAAATAGCCCGTATTGCTTTTTCGCCACCTACACCCTCAACGCTAGGGCTTCCAGGTAAAAAAGGAACAAGATGTTTTGCCACACCAATTGGTCCCATTCCAGGTCCACCGCCACCATGAGGGATGGCAAAAGTTTTATGAAGGTTTAAATGACAAACATCAGCTCCAATATTTCCAGGGTTAGTTAATCCTACTTGAGCATTCATATTAGCTCCGTCCATATAAACCTGTCCACCATGTTGATGGATAATAGATGTAATTTCTATAACTGAAGCCTCAAACACGCCATGTGTTGATGGATATGTGATCATTAATGCTGCCAATTCATTGGAATGCTTTTCAGCCTTTTCTTTTAAGTCTGCAACATCAATATTTCCTTTTTCATCACATTTCACTACTACCACTTTCATTCCAGCCATAACCGCAGATGCTGGGTTGGTACCATGTGCGGAACTCGGAATTAAACAAATGTTTCTTTGGTTATCTCCATTATCTCTATGAAAAGCTTTGATAACCATTAAGCCTGCATACTCACCTTGAGCACCTGAATTTGGTTGCAAAGACATACCCGCGAAACCAGTTATTTCACATAAATCGTTATGTAGAGTTTTAAGCATTTCAGTATACCCTTCAGCTTGATTTAATGGTACAAAAGGATGTAATTGCGAAAAACCAGGATAAGATACTGGAATTAATTCTGACGCAGCGTTTAGTTTCATGGTACAAGACCCCAATGAAATCATTGAATGGACTAATGACAAGTCTTTATTTTCCAATTTTTTAATATACCTCATCATTTTCGACTCTGTATGATAAGAGCTGAATATTGGGTGCGTTAGAATATTTCCATTTCTTTTAATATTATCTGAAATTGGACTAATTGCTGCTCTCCATTCATCTTGAGATAAACTGAATTTTGTTCCACCAGTAGCTTCTGAAAATATGTTTAAAATTGTTTCCAGGTGATTTGTACTTGTAGTTTCATCTAACGAAATACCTATAAGATTTTCGGATAAATAATTAAAATTAACCTCATTTTCTAATGCAATGCTTTCAATAATTTCAGCATTTAATCCGGCAGGAACCTCAAGAGTAATGGTATCAAAGAACTGTTGTGCTTTTAATTTAAAACCTAATTTTTCCAATTCTTTCCCTAGGTAAACGGCTTTAGCATGTATGGTTGAAGCAATTTCTTTTAGTCCTTTCGGGCCATGATAAACAGCATACATTCCAGCCATAATAGCCAATAATGCCTGAGCAGTACAAATATTTGAAGTAGCTTTATCGCGTTTTATATGCTGTTCTCTGGTTTGCAATGCCATTCTAAGAGCTTGATTACCATCTGTATCTATCGAAATCCCTATAATTCTACCAGGAATATTTCTTTTGAACTCTTCTTTCGTTGCAAAATATGCAGCATGCGGTCCACCGTATCCCAATGGTACACCAAAACGTTGAGTATTTCCAAAAACGGCATCTGCACCCCATTCACCAGGAGGGGTTAATAATGCTAACGATAATAAATCAGCAGCTACACCAACTTTTATGTCAAACTCATGCGATTTTTTAATAAAACTACTAAGGTCTTTTATTTCTCCGAAAGCATCAGGGTATTGAACAATAGCACCAAAATAATCTGCTGAAGGCACAAATTCATTTGGCTGGCCAATAACAACTTCAATATTTAAATTTTCGGCTCTACCCAAAACAACATCAATGGTTTGCGGAAAAGCATTTTCTGATAAAAAGAACTTGTTGACATTGCTCTTTTTTTGATCTCTTGATCGGCTTCCAAAAAACATTAACATAGCCTCTGCTGCGGCAGTTGATTCATCAAGCAATGATCCATTGGCAATTTCCATTTTGGTAAGATCCATTACCATTGTTTGGAAGTTTAAAATAGCCTCAAGCCTACCTTGAGAAATTTCTGCCTGATACGGAGTATAAGCAGTATACCAACCAGGGTTTTCGAAAATATTTCTTAGTATAACAGACGGTGTAATAGTATTGTAGTAGCCTTTACCAATGTATGTATTAAAAACCGTATTTTTATTTGCTAAGGTTGATGCATGTTGTAAGTATTCATATTCACTCATTGGTGAATTTAATTGTAAGTCGTTTTTTAACCTTATACTCGAAGGAATTGTTTTCTCAATTAATTCCTTAATAGATTTGACTCCAACGGCAGAAAGCATTTGATTTTCTTCGTTTTCACTCAAACCTATGTGTCTATTTGAAAAATTCATATTGTATCGATTTTTGTCGTTGCAAATATAAACAATTTTGGATGAAGTGAATCACTTTAATATAAAGGAGCAAAGGGAGCTTTGAAATCAAATAAAATACAGTATTTTTGATAAAAAAATTGCTATGAAATACGTTGCATTAACCATCTCAATTCTGTTTCTTTTCGCAGGTCATACTCAAAATTACCAAGATTCTATCATGTTGCTTAATGGAAAAACAATTCGGGGGAATATTATCAAGCATGAAAACGGGTTATTAACCTTAAACTCACGAAAAAAGGAAGGTAAGCCTGACCGCGAAATTACATTAGAAACCTATCGAATATTTTCATATCATCAAAACGGAAAAGAAACGGTGCTTTACAAAAAAGATGCAACGCCTGAAAATTTTTTAACTGTGAATCAAAGCAGAAAATTTGCTTTAGGGGGATATGATGCTAATAATTATTATAATAGCAAATCAGCCTTTTACGGCTCTGCTGTTATGGCATTTGGGTTTTGCGTTTTAGATACTTACATGACGGAATCCAATAGAAATGCAATAGGAGACCCCACCCTCAATGTTGGTTTTTTTGGGCGCAGCCCAAGCATTTGGCCAATTGCTAGTATTTTGGTTTTACCCATAAGTTTTGGTTTACCTAGTACTAAAGTTCGACCAAGAAATTTAAAAAATGGTGTACGAGGGGATGAATTTTATTACGCTGGGTTTAATGACATGGCAAAAAAGAAAAGAACCATGTCATCTTTAAAAGGATCTTTCGTAGGATTAGTTTTGGGATATGCTTCTTATGGTTTTTTTCATACTAATGACTTCTGATTGTTAGCGCTTGGGAAACTAATATTTAATGGAATAGTATATTCAAACTTATGGATTAGTATTGGTGGAGTATGTTTTGCGCTCTTTGGAGCTCATGTACTTGAGCTTGATGTACCACGTCAATTTTTTATTTTTATTTTTTCAGTCACTTTATTTACCTACAATTTTCAGAGGTTGGTTAAAATTTATCTGATAAACCATTCAGCTCCAATTTCAGGCCCTAGAGCAGAGTGGATAAAGCGAAATCTGTACTTCGTTTATTTAATTACTTTTTTAAGTGCCGCAGGAGGGTTATTTTTTGGGTGGGCATTTTTGTTAGATTCTTATTTATTATTATGTCTTGTCGGGTTCTTTTCTTTATTTTATGTTTTGAAATTGCCTGTAATTCAGAATAATATTAGAAGCTTACCACATATAAAAATATATGTTTTAAGCGTAACATGGGTACTTGCCACTCAGATATTGCCTTTTGTTCTTTTTTCTACTTTACCTTTTACTTTTTTTGCAGGACTTTTCTTTTTCGGGTCATTTTTATTTGTTTTTTCAATTTCGATTCCTTTTGACATTAGAGATCTGAATGTTGATGATAAAAAATTGAAAACAATTCCACAAATAATAGGTGTGGGGAGTGCAAAAAATATTGCACTTACAGCTTTGATTATAAGCTCACTCCTTTTTTTGCTAGTGATTGGGAGTTATCAAATGGGAATTATTTTGAGTACAATTTTGACAGCCGCAACTATAATTTTTTCAGAAAAATTCAAAAGTGAATTGGCTTATTCTGGTCTGATTGACAGCATGTTTATCGGGCTATTCGTATTTTGGTATATTTTCAAATAAAGCAAGAATAAATTTTTGGCATGATTCTCGCACTAAGACATTCGAATGTGAATTAAATAGATTCATAGATTTTGGGTTCAAAAAGGGGGAAAGCAATTTCCCCCTTTTGTATGTCAAATATGTTTGATTTGCCTACCCTTGGTCTAAAACTTTAGCAATTTTAAAATAATCAGAATCATGATGGCCAGCATTTTTTAGCGCTTCATCCTGCGTAATTTCTTGTTTTACCTTATCTTCCCTCAAAACGTTTATGGCGTCAGACATAAAAATGAGAGGCTCAACATCATCAGTATTAATAGCATTTAATTGATCAATAAACCCTAAAATTCTCTCCATATCACTTTTCATAATTTCTTTTTCAGACCCTTGAAAACTGAGCCTTGCCAAGTGTGCTATGTGGTCCACTAATTCGTCAGTAATTTCCATTTAAGTTTCGTTAATAAGTTAGGCAAAGTTAATAAATGTTTAGTTAGGCTTTACTCGGATAATTATTTATTTTTGATTTTCAATTTTAAACTATGTCCCGAATTTTAACAGGAATACAAAGTACTGGTGTGCCTCATTTAGGCAATATTTTAGGCGCCATTAAACCGGCTATTGAAATGGCCATAGATGAAAAAAATGAATCGTATTTATTTATTGCGGATTTGCATTCAATCACTCAAATTAAAGATGCTAGCATTTTAGTTGAAAACACATATAGTACTGCTGCTACCTGGCTAGCATTTGGGCTTGACGTAGAGAAAACTGTGTTTTACAGGCAGAGTGATGTTGCTCAAGTTACAGAGCTATCCTGGTATTTATCCTGCTTTTTTCCATATCAACGGCTTACATTGGCTCATTCTTTTAAAGATAAGGCGGATAGACTGGCAGATGTCAATGCAGGTTTATTTACATATCCTATGCTAATGGCAGCCGATATTCTGTTGTATGATGTCAATTTTGTACCAGTAGGAAAAGATCAAATGCAACATTTAGAAATTACCAGAGACGTCGCTTCAAAGTTTAATAACCAATTGGGAGAAACTTTTGTTTTACCTGAAGTAAAGGTGCAGAAAAACACCATGCTTGTTCCAGGAACTGATGGTAGCAAAATGTCAAAATCTAAGGGGAATATCATCAATATATTTTTACCTGAAAAACAGCTTAAAAAACAAATTTTTAGTATTGAGACTGATAGCACACCACTTGAAGATCCCAAAAACCCCGATACTTGTAATGCATTTGCCATTTATAGCCTACTAGCAACTGAAAAGGAAACAGAAACTATGCGTCAAAATTATTTAGCAGGTGGATATGGATATGGACATGCAAAAAAAGCAATTCTGGAACTGATTCTTGATAGATTCAAAATTGAACGAGATAAGTTTAACTATTATATGAACAACAAAGAAGAGATTGAAGTCATATTAAAAGCCGGAGCTGAACGAGCTAAAGTGACTGCTGATGAGGTGTTGAATCGAGTAAGAGAAAAATTAGGATATAATAAAGTATAAGCCTGCCGAAAAATGAAGCTTTGTATAGCTGAGAAGCCAAGTGTTGCCAAAGAAATTGCGACTATTTTGGGCGCGTCTACTAAAAAAGACGGGTACTACGAAGGGAGTGGATATTGGGTATCATGGACGTTTGGTCATTTGTGCACATTAAAAGAACCACATGACTATACTAGTCTCTGGAAGTGGTGGAATTTAGATACTCTTCCTATGATTCCTTCAAAGTTTAGTATTAAGGTAATGGATAACCAAGGCGTACAAAAACAATTTAAAACAATTGAAAATCTAGTTGCCAAATGTGATGAGGTTATTAATTGTGGGGATGCTGGTCAAGAAGGTGAGTTAATTCAGCAATGGGTATTGCTAAAAGCTAATAATACTAAACCAATTAAACGCTTATGGATTTCTTCATTAACTGAAGAAGCCATAAAGGATGGCTTCAATAATTTAAAGGACGGTAAAGACTTTCAAAACCTATATGCGGCAGGAAGCTCAAGAGCCATTGGAGATTGGCTGCTTGGAATGAATGCCACAAGGTTGTATACTCTTAAGTTTGGAAGAGAAAAGCAGGTGCTGTCTGTTGGTAGGGTTCAAACACCTACTTTAGCAATGATTGTTGATCGTCAACTTGCTATTCAGAACTTTAAACCTGAAAAATATTGGGAATTAAAAACGATTTATAGAGATGTGCTTTTCAGCAGCACCCTTGGCAAGTTAAATCTGATCGAAAAAGGTCAAAAAGCCATTGAATACGTGACTAACAAATCGTTCAACGTAATCAATTACGAACAAAAAGAGGGTAAAGAACACCCTCCAAAATTATTTGATTTAACTGCTTTGCAAGTTGAAGCAAATAATAAGTTTGGTTTAACGGCTGATCATACATTAAAACTGGTACAAGGTCTATATGAAAAAAAATTAGTTACTTATCCAAGAGTAGATACTGTGTTCTTACCAAACGATATGTATCCAAAAATTCCTAAGATACTTGACGGGCTGAAGTATTTTTCCAAACTAACGGAGCCATTGAAAGGCAAAAAAATCCGAAAGTCTTCAAAAGTTTTTAATGATAAAAAAGTGACGGATCATCATGCCATTATTCCAACAGGAATTTCAGCTTCTGGCGTTAGTCCCGACGAGCAAAACATATATCAAACCATTACTAAACGATTCATCTCCGTCTTTTATCCAGATTGCAAGGTGTCAAACACAACGGTTATTGGACAAGTAGAAAAGGTAGAATTTAAGGCTACAGGGAAACAAATTATTGAACTAGGATGGCGAATAATATATGAAGGCGAGGAGCAATCAAAAGCCAAGGATGCAGAAAAGATAATGCCTAATTTCGAGGATGGAGAATCTGGACCACACGAACCGCAATTGCAAGAAAAAATAACATCTCCACCAAAATACTTCACTGAAGCTACATTGCTAAGGGCTATGGAAACTGCGGGTAAAAATGTTGATGACGAAGAATTACGTGAAGCCATGAAGGAAAACGGTATTGGAAGACCTTCGACACGTGCTAATATTATTGAAACATTATTTCGAAGAAAATACATTGAACGTATCAGAAAGAATATTCATGCTACTCCTATGGGTATTGATTTAATAGGAACTATAAAATCAGACTTACTAAAGTCTGCTGAACTTACAGGACAATGGGAACATAAACTACGTTTAATTGAAAATGGTGAATATGATGTCAAAACCTTTAAGCAAGAATTAATTGAAATGATTGTTGAAATAACGAACAATGTCAAATTTGCAAAGCATAAAACTATTGCAGCCGCTGAAATACCAGATGAAAATAAGCCAAAGACTAAAAGAACAAGAAAAAAAATAATTATAGAGGAATTAACTTGTCCTAAATGCAAAAAAGCAAAGTTTATCAAGGGCAAAAATGCTTATGGATGTCTTGACTATAATAATGGGTGTAAAGTATTAATCCCATTCGAATTCCTAGGTAAAAAACTTACGCTAACTCAATTATCAGACCTGATACTGAAAGGAAAAACAGCCAAAATTAAAGGCTTTACTAACCCTACTACAGGTAATAAAGGAGATGGAAGGTTAATATTTGATAGTAGTACGACTTTTCAAGTTCAGCTTGAAAAGTCGTAAATTCAAGTAAAAAGAGAAGTATAGTTAATCTTCTTTAACCAGTTTGAAACGCTTTTTTAAACCATCATAATTAATCTCAAGTATGTAAATACCATTTGGTTGGTCAAGATTCAATTGATATTGAGATGTATTAATGTTCGGTTCAGTATAAATAATTTGGCCCCTTAGATTAAGAACATTAAGCTTAACATCAGATAGTTCACCTAATTCTATATTTACAATTCCCTGGTTCGGATTGGGAAATATTGAAACAACATCATCTAATATACTATACTCGTCTACACTAACAGAAAAAACGCTATAACAATCAGAAGTATCCGTACATCCGTCAGACGTTACTTCAACAGCATAGCTCCCATTTGATTCAGGTATAAAGCTTTGATCCGTTTTACCAGCAATTACACTATAATTGTCTAAACAGTTAAGCCACTGGTAACTGGCTCCAGATGTAACCGCTACTAAAATAGGATCAGTATTGACAACAGCATTATTTGATATTAATGTAAGGTCGAGTGTGATGATACTGTCACATCCATTTGGTGCAGGAAAAGTATAAGTAGCTGTATTATTAGAGCTTGTATATGTGTTACCATCTATCCAAGTATAATCACCACAAGATGTCACTACATCTGTTCTTGTATTATTATTATTAATGGTAAGGTCAAGTGTTACTATACTGTCACATCCGCTTGCTGCGCCCCCAGAGATGGTATGAGTCGCCGTATTATTTGAGGTTGAATATGTATTACCATCTATCCATGTAATTGGAGTGCATGAATTTATTACATCAGTTCCTGTAGCAGGTGTACAAACGGTTCCAGAAATAAGGGTAACCTCTAGGTTAATACATGTGCTTCCATGAAGGCAAGGGAATTCGTCGACTAATACCAATACTACACCATTAAAATTAGTAGTTCCTGTAAAAAGAGAAGGTCCTCCGCTTGTACCACAACCATCATCATCTGTTGCTAAAATATTTACACCAGTTCCATCATAATAGGTCGTTGTCACATCCACTGATGTAGAATTACATGTTGAAAATTCGTATGTGCTACCTGGAGTTACAGCCACAGCCACATATTCTCCTGCTGTAATGCAAGACTCAGTAATTGTTTGTCCAACAAAAGTGTGAACCATATTCCCAGCAAAGGTATTATCAAACGGACAGTTTTGAGAAAAAACCACTGTTGACATCATCAAAGAAGCGATTAAGACTATATTTTTCATAACAATTTTAATTAGCAGTAAAATAATTTATTGCAAAACTAATGATAATTAGGCTTTTTAGCAAAATCTAGTGCTTTTATTGGTTCATTTTAACAATGAACAGGGGGGGTGAGTTTGGTAAAAAACATTTAAAACATATTGAACGCTATTAAATGTACTTTAATTAAACCTGTTAATAAGAAAATATAAAAATATCCTTCATTTCTATGTTATTCATGCCCCAACTGCTAATTTTGTAAAAGAAAAAGTAGGATAAATTAATGAGAGCGTATTTAGATTTATTACAGGATATCTTGGAAAATGGAAATCAAAAAGGAGATCGGACTGGTACTGGCACCATCAGTGTGTTTGGACGCCAAATGCGATTCAATTTAAGTGAAGGGTTTCCTATGGTAACGACCAAAAAATTGCATTTAAAATCTATTATTCATGAATTATTATGGTTTATAAAAGGGGATACTAATATAAAATACCTGCAAGATAACGGGGTGAAAATTTGGGATGCTTGGGCAGATGAAAATGGGGATTTAGGACCAGTTTATGGTGCACAGTGGCGGAATTGGAATGGTGAAGGGATCGATCAATTGGCCAATGTTGTAGACCAGTTGAAGCATAACCCCAATAACAGAAGAATTATAATTTCTGCTTGGAATCCCAGTGTAATGCCTGATACCTCTATATCTTTTTCCGAAAATGTTGCAAATGGTAAAGCAGCTTTACCGCCTTGTCATGCCTTTATTCAATTTTATGTTGCGGATGGTAAATTGTCTTGTCAATTATATCAACGAAGTGCAGACGTATTCTTAGGAGTGCCATTTAATATTGCATCCTATGCGTTATTTACTATGATGCTAGCTCAGGTTTGCGACTTAGGTTTAGGAGAATTTGTACATTCTTTTGGTGATGTGCATTTATATAATAATCATATTGAACAAGCGAAATTACAGTTAACGCGAGACCCTAAACCTTTACCAAAAATGAAAATTAACATCAACGTAAGGGATATTGACCAATTCACATTTGACGATTTCGAATTACTGAATTACGAATATCACCCCCATATTAAAGGAGCTGTTTCTGTTTAAATTATGGTAAAGCTAATAGTTGCCAAGGGCATCAATAACGAAATAGGAAAAGACAATGACTTGATTTGGCATTTGCCTGCAGATATGAGGTTTTTTACGCAGTCCACTAAGGGACACATTGTGATTATGGGACGTAAAAACTGGGACTCTATACCCCTAAAATATCGCCCACTTTCTAATCGCATTAATGCTGTTGTTACCCATAATCGCAAATTTTCTCATGATGATTGTGAAGTTTTTCACTCTGTAGAAGATGCTATTGAACATTATAAGGGAAACACTGATCAAATCATTTTCATTATTGGAGGTGCACAGATTTATCAATATTGTTTAGATCATCATTTAGTAGACGAGATGCTAATTACATATATTCATCAGAGTTTTGAGGCAGATGCCTTTTTCCCTGAATTTGATGATAGAAAATGGAAAAAGGAAATGGTGATAGACTACAAAAAAGACGATAAAAACCCTTATGATTTTACCATTTACAGGTTCACTAAATAAAATGCTATGAAAAGAGTCCAATTATTCGAGTTTGAAGATTTTAATTGGTTTCCGGATTTGTTTAGGCGCAATATGACCAAACTAATTGTTGTATTTAATAGGTTGCTGAAATTAGATGAGGTTGTAGCAAAATCGTTAACTCAAATTTTGAAGAAACACCGCATTAATTCCATTGTTGATCTTGGATCTGGTGCTGGAGGCATTATGCCGCATGTTCACGCTGAACTGGCATTGTCTCAAAAAGATTTAACATTAACATTGACAGATTTGCATCCAAATAAAGAGCAAATGGCCAATTTTGAATCAAATTCTAAAATTGATTATTTTTCTGAATCTGTTAATGCAACTGCTTTAGCTGAAGCACCTGAAGGCATTAAAACTATGGTTAATTGTTTTCATCATATGCCGCTCTCTATTGCTAGGCAAATTTTAAAATCAGCACAAGAAAGTAAGCAAACGATATGCATATATGAACTAACGCATAAACCCTTACCCTTAATTGTTTGGTGGTTATTTTTACCAATTGGTTTAGTAATTGTCTTTTTATCGGCTTTGATTTTAACACCATTTACTAAACCAATTACATGGCAGCAGTTGGTCTTTACTTATCTAATTCCAATTATACCATTGGCATACGCATGGGATGGTCAGGCCTCAATGCCACGAACATACACTAAAGATGACTTAGAGGCTTTGGTTAGTGAGTTGCCTAACAACAAAGAATATACATGGAGTTATGAACTAGGTAAAACAAAAAACGGAAAGACAACCGGTTATTGTTTTATAGGTCAACCAAATATTTAATCTTAGGATTCTTCTTCCTCATCCACAACATTTTCTCGAAAAGCTGATGGGATCAGGTTTGGAATAATTTTTAAAACTAAAGGTAAAATAATGGCCCCTCCTGGAAGCATAAACAAGGTTAAGGCTGGAATAGTTCTGCCTAAATCACCTAATTGGTGCTTTACCTTTTCTTTTTCCTCTCGAGTTAAATCATGTCTTGTAGACTTTGTAATGAGGTAAACCAGTTCTTTACTCTCTTTTAATTCATGAGTTAATTTTTCTTTGTTTCGCGATAATATTTTGGTCCAACGTTTAGCCGTATTGGTTAAAATGAGCTCAATATCATTTTTTCCTCTTAAGAAAGGGGCCTGGTTATTATTAGCTAAAACAAATGATTGAATAGACACAAACGCCTTGTCTTTTTCGGTTTTTTTAAGACCCAGTTTCGAAGTCAATAAATTTAAGAATGCCTTTTCTGATGCTTGGAGATCTTCATCTGTCCAAACTGTTAAAATGGCAATTTCCAAAATGTATCGTTTTAATAGCCATGATGATTCATACTCAAAACTTAAGTCTTCAATGTTTGGGCTTTCATCCAAGAATGTTTCTGCCAAATCCTTTTTATAAGCAACAAGGTTGGCAGATGCTAAAAACAGTTTGAATATTTCTCTTTCTTCATCAGAAATTATACCATCAGCATTGGCAGCGCAAGCCACCACTTTAATAATGTCCAACATAATTTGAGACCTTTTTTCCGAAAGGTGCTCGGGAGACATATTTTGGCGGTAGTCTTGATATAAAATTAAATCGTGGAATAATAAGCTATTGTACAAATAATCTAAAGCTAAAGTATTTGTAATAGAATTTTTAACTTCAACACGCTGGTCAATAATTCTCTCCAACTTTGCGTGACTATCAAGTTCAGAAAAATCCAGCCAACTTTTTTTTGCTTTCTCTAAATTGCTTTTTTCATAAAAGTCAACAAATTTAATAACACAATTATTTAACGATTTAGTGTCAAACTGTCCAGCCTCAATATGGTCAACTAAAATCAAGCCTTCTAATAGCAATACTTTGAAAGATTCTTCGGGAGTGAATTTCTCAATGTATTCAGCTTCAATAAATAAAAATTCTCGTGGATACCCGTAAAGCAAACCGGTTGGCTGAAAATAGGAATAAATCAATTCTTCAGGACTCAAAAAACTTCCTGGGAAACGATTCAGCACTGTTTTTGAATCATCCAAAATGGAAATATATTTTTTAATCCAACCTTTACTGCTAGGGTTCATTTGCAAGTATTATTTATGATAGGGGCCAGATGGGATGTCTAAAACATGTTCTTGACATAATGTGAAAGAATATTTTAGAATTTTAGACCATTTCATGATTCAAAAGTAATAATTTTACAAAACCGTTAGTCCTTTAATCTGTATATTAAAACTATTCAATCTATTTATGTCCTTTAAATTAGTAGTATTCTTTTTCCTTTTCATCTTTGTTAACCGAATAAATGGAAAGACTAAAGTAGAATTAACAAAAATTGCAGACTTACCAAAATGGTTATATGAAAGTTCAGGTCTTGTCTATTACCAAAACAAATTAATTACGCACAATGATGGAGGGAACAGATCAGAGCTATATGTTTTTAGCGAAAAAGGTAAACTCCAACACACCATTAAAATTGAAGACGTAAAGAATTACGACTGGGAAGATTTAGCAACAGATAACAAGGGGAATTTATACATAGGAGATTTTGGAAATAATTTTAATAACCGACAAAATCTTCAGATACATGTTGTTAAAAAGGGGTTTTTAAATAAAAGTAAAACCAAAGTGGAAACCATTAGATTTACTTATGAAGATCAAAAGGCATTCCCGCCTAAAAAAAAGGAACTTTATTTTGATTGTGAAGCATTCATTGTGAAGGACAAGAAGATTTTTCTGTTCACAAAATGTAGAACAAAACCGTTTACAGGTCTTTCAAAAATATATATGTTACCAGCAATACCAGGAAACTTTGAGGCAAAACTGATAGGTCAATTCCAGTTTTGTAATAATGGGTGGATGACCTGCTCTGTTACTTCAGCGGATTACCATGAAGAATCTAACACGATTGCTGTTTTGGCTTATGGACGACTTTACCTGATAAAAAACTGGCGATTTAACGCCTTTTGGAAAGGGGATATAAAGTCGTATAAACTGCCAAAAATCAAGCAACGTGAAGCAATTTGTTTTCGGAATGAAAAATCATGGTTTATAACAGATGAATATCGGAAGGGAATTAATGGAGGGAACCTATACAAATTAAGATTAGAAAAGAAATGAAAGCCATAATATTTGACATGGATGGTGTATTAATTGATTCAGAACCTTTATGGAAAATTGCTGAAATAAAAGGTTTTGGAAAAGTAGGATTGGACTTAACGCAAACAGACTGCGAAGAAACGGTTGGGCTGCGTATTGATGAGGTTGTAAAAATGTGGTTTCAAAAAAAACCTTGGGAAAACATTTCTTGCGAAGCAGTAACAATTGATATCGTAAATATTTTGATAGAGGAAATAAAAGCGAATGGAAAAGCATTGCCTGGGGTTATTAATACCTTGGACATGTGCCAACAAGCAGGACTAAAAATTGGCTTGGCGACGTCTTCTTACCATAGTATTATAGATGCAGTGCTTGACAAGCTAAATATCCGTCATTACTTTGATACCATTCATTCTGCTGAATATGAGAGGCTAGGAAAGCCTCATCCTGGGGTTTTTCTGACAGCAGCAGAAAAATTAAGTGTAGAACCTCAAAATTGCCTTGTAATAGAAGATTCTTTAAATGGTGTGATTGCAGGAAAAGCCGCTCGAATGAAAGTAATTGCTATTCCTGAGCAATCACATGCCTATAACCCTAAGTTGAAGTTGGCTGATGAAATTATTGAGTCTTTAAATGATTTCAGCCTGACCGAAGCAAGAAAAATGTTTGAACAATGATTGAAGATCAAAGCTTTAAAAATGATGTCTTCACTTCCAAATCATTAGCATTGGAATATGATAATTGCGAATTTTTGAACTCTAATTTTTCTAACCTCGATTTGTCAAACATCAAATTCATTGAATGTCAGTTTAAGGCTTGTAATTTCACTCTTACAAAATGGATAAATACAACAGTGCAATCTATTGAATTTAAAGATTGTAAGATGCTTGGCCTAGATTTTTCCAGCCTAAACCCGTTTTTGTTGAAAATGGCATTTAACAATTGTCAGCTAAATTTTTCTAATTTTTATCGCCTTAAATTAAAAGGGACACCATTTATTAGCTGCCAGTTAGAAGAGGTTGATTTTACGGAGGCAGATTTGAGACAATCAAAATTTGAACGTAGTATTTTACGTGGTTCTGTTTTTGATCGATCAAACTTAATGGAAGCAGATTTTCGGTTTGCTGATGGTTTTTCAATTGACCCAGAAAATAATATGATCAAAAAAGCAAAATTTTCAAAGAATGCGCTAATTGGTTTATTAGAAAAGTATGATTTGAAAATTGACTAAGATATTTGGAATAATTATTTATTAGCTGTTATTGTATAATAACCGAAATTCTGAAGACAAAAACTAGTTAAGAGCGCATAAACTGAGCCTTTTAGATTATTAATACTTTCAGGTTTTAGTTTTTGTCCTTTCATTTTCTTTTTTATAATAAAACTTGAGGTGGCGAATGGTACATGTAAAACAGATGGTGCAATGCGATACCATATATTTTTAACCTGAATATTCTTAAACCCTATTCTTTTCATATCGTTAACAACTTTATGGATATTTCCTAAACTTTCCAATGCCCAAGAATCACAAAGTCCCTTATAGACAGATTTTGAGAGAAGAGACATTTTATCAGGGTCTTTTTTAATAAAAGCGTCTGCAATGACAATTTTTGCCAATGGTTTAAGTACCCGATAACTTTCTTTAAGTGCAAGTGCGTTGCAACCAGAATGGCTAAAGCTTTCAACTGCAATGACTCCATCAAAGCAATGATCTTCACAACCAGTGTGCTTATAGTTACGCTTAATAATGGTGCTTCTATCTGATTGCACATACTTATTTCCTTGGTTGACTTGAAATGGAGAAATTGTAAACCCTGTTATTGAGAGTTGAGGGTAATGTTTGATACCATGTTTGATTGTGGCACCCATTCCGCAACCCATATCTGCAATGTGCATTGGGATGTTTCCAATACTGAACTTAGAAAATAGAAGCTTATTCATAGCTTCAAGCATACTATCTCTTCTAAAAGGATTAGTATGAAAAAGCTTAAAATAACCAAAGTGCATGTTCATATTTTGACTCCAATGCTGGTAATCTTCAGTTGCTTCTTCATAAAAGTCAATTAGTTTTTCTTCTCCGCTCTTGCTTTTCATTTTTGGAAATTCTAATGTTATATTTTTCATGTCTGTCTAATTTTGGTTAACTGTGTCTTAATTTTGTAAGTTACAATTACGAAGTAACCAGCGATACTCATTGGTAGAATGATGAAAAAGAAAGGCCAGATATGATCTAATTCTTCAATAAAAAAATAGCTGATTAATCCATAACTAATAGTGATAAGCCAATAGCTGGTTATCAAAATTTTATTTTGAGGATTAAGTCTCCCCCAATAGAATAGAATGATAATTGCTAATAAAACTTGAATGCCACCAAGCAGTATTTGAGCCACAAGTGCTAATAAACCTGTGATCATTAGTAAATACAAGAACAGTGTGATCCCAAAACTCCATGCGTTAATCCCGTGTATGATTTTCATAATCTATAGTTTTTAAAATTTCAGAAAATTCTGAAATGTTTGTTCAAATAAAAAAGGAGTACCTTACTCCCTTTAGGTTTCTATTTTAAAAGTTTAATAATCGTTTTGGTAAACCAATTGGCTTCCTGGTTCACTATTTTTTGCATAATCGCATCTGCCTTGCTTGCCAATGCATATAGCTCTTTGGTTTGTTTGATTAATTCTTCTGTTTTTTCTGTTCCATCTGATTTCATGGAGCTGACTTCTTTTAATACTTTCATAGTGGGCTGAATTTCTCTCCTGCTTCGCTCTCTCCCAATCTGTCTGGCCAAATCATAAACATCTTTCTCAGAGTAGAAGTATTCTTTCCGGTCACCTAGTTTATTTTTTTTAAATACAATACCCCATTCCATTAATGAACGTAAATTGGTACTGGTATTACCTCTCGAAATATGAAGTTCAGCCATGATTTCTTCCATTGAAAGTGGTTCTGGGGATATAAGAAGCAAAGCATGTATTTGAGCCATAGCTTTGTTAATCCCCCATAAAGTTCCTAGTGAACCCCAAGTTTGAATAAAATCTTCTTTAGCTTCTCTGTATTTCATATGACAAATATATAAATTTATTCTAAACTTTCAGTAATTTCTGAAAGTTTTATATTTAAAGTTGAACTTTCGTTAAATGGTTTTTTAAAACATATAGGTGTTATGTCGCACAATAACAACTGATTATTATGCGTTTTTAAAATATGAAAAAATTGCTTTTTATTATGCTGGCAGGTATAAATATCAGTGCAATGTCACAACAGGTGCCAGAATATAAAACCAGATTTGGTTTTATTTTGGGTTTAAATCAAACTTACTTGACGCTTAATAGTCAACCTGACAGCCTTAGTATTCAAAACAATTTTGGCTTCAATTTAGGTATATTAATGGATCATCAATTAACGAATCATTTTTATGTTTCACCCAGAGTTGGGCTAGGATTTTATAATGGAGAGATTACCCTAAGTAACCAATCAGATTATTATTTTGGCTTAACGCCAACTACAGTTGACTTAGCTTTAAATATAAAGTACGTATTGCATAAAAGCACGAAAGGGTTTTATGTTTTTTCAGGGCCGAGAATTCAATTTCCGTTTAAAAATAACAATTTTGTGACTGAAGTATTCGGTTTTCCTTTGAACTATACTCTAGATATTGGAACAGGTTTCAATATTAAATTCAGAAACTTCGACTTATCTCCTGAAATAAAATATTCTTTTGCTCTGCAATCAATTAGTGTTAATGCTGCAATTCCTCTTGTAAGATTTAATAGTCTTTCTTTGGTATTTAATTTACAAGGTTAACCTAAGAACAATATCTTTGTCATAAATTCAGACATATGCTAGGTTTAAAACTACCAACGGACCCACGTTGGGTCAATATTGTAGAATCAAATATTGAGGAAATTTTAACGGACCACGCTTGGTGCGAACAAAAAGCAGCATCAAACGCCATTGCAATTATTGCGCATAATTCGCAACACGAGGAACTCGTAACTGAACTCACGAAAATAGTGATGGAAGAAATGGAGCATTTTCAACAAGTACATCAAATCATTAAAGATCGTGGGCTGGCATTAGGGCGCGAACGCAAAGATAGCTACGTAGGTGAATTGTATAAATTCATGGAAAAAGGAAAAGGTCGAACTCTTTCAATGGTTGATCGCTTATTATTTTCGGCTATGATTGAGGCTAGAAGCTGTGAACGGTTCAGAGTGCTTTCTGAAAATATCAATGATCAAAAGCTTGCTCAGTTTTATAGAAATTTAATGATAAGTGAAGCCGGACATTACACTACATTTATCGGTTTTGCACGTCAATATGGAGTAGGTATTGATGTCGATAAAAGATGGCAAGAATGGTTAGCTTTTGAGGCTAAGGTTATTCAAAATTATGGAAAATCTGAAACCATTCATGGCTAAAATTTAATTAATACTTTTGACAAACATGATTATAGAGATAGGAGATAAGCTTGTTAGTGAAGATATTTTTGATAAACACTTTGTTTGCAATTTAAGCGCGTGCAAAGGGGCTTGTTGTGTTGAAGGAGATGATGGAGCTCCCTTAACAACTGAAGAAGTAGATTTGATTGAGGAGCATCTTAATGATATTAGGCCGTATATGACCCAGAAGGGAATTGAGGTGGTTAATAAAAAAGGTGTTTTTTATATGGACCGCACTAATGAGCCGGTTACTTCGCTTATTAACGGAAAAGATTGTGTTTTCGTAACATTGGATGAACAAGGGATTACTAAATGTGGTATTGAACAAGCCTACAGAGAAAAAAAAATCCCATTCAATAAGCCCATTTCATGTCACCTTTATCCAATCAGGGTAAGTAAGTATCCAAAGTTTGAATCATTAAATTATGACCGTTGGCCAATTTGTAAACCAGCATGTGCATTGGGGGAAGAATTAAAAGTGCCGGTCTATAAATTCTTGAAGGAACCATTGATCAGAAAATATGGGAAAGCATTTTATCAGGAATTAGAAAATGTAAATGATGAACTGATCAATCAAAAAGCGAAATGAATTACTATTTAACAAATAGACTATGACTAAGAACGGGATAATTTTTTTTGTGACTTTATGGATTGGATTTTGCGCTTACAGTCAAACATACAATCGGATTGAACCTCATGTTAAACAAACAATTGATAGTACGTATCGAGCATTGATAAAAAAGCACAAAGTAGTTGGAACGAGCATAGCAATTGTTCAAAATGGGGAAATAATATATGCTACGGGATATGGACTTCTCAATAAAGAAGATAGCATAATCGCTGACGAAAATACGATTTATAGAATAGGGTCATGCACTAAATCGTTTACTGCCCTTTCTCTTATGCAACTAGATGAGCAAGAAAAGTTGGATATAGATAACCCTATTCAAGATTATGTGCCAGAAATTAAGATACAAAGCCGATTTTCCGAAGAAAATAAAATACTAATTAAGCGTATTCTAAACCACAGTTCAGGATTACCAAGCGATATTATGAATGGTTTTTTTTGTGACCACCCTCCCAATGCCGATTGGCTGATAGATCAGCTTAACCTTTGCACTATGTCTGCTCCTTTTAACTATCAACATTCCTATTCAAACGCTGGTTATGGTCTGCTTGGGAAATTGATTGAAGTAACATCAGGCCAAACATATGAAGCTTATGTCTCCGAAAATATTTTTGAACCGTTAGGTATGACGTCTTCCTTTGTAAGGCCTTCAGATGAGTATAAAGTCAACCTATCAAAAGGCTATATGGATGGGAAAGTCTATGATGAAACCATGATTCGTGATGCAGCAGCCGGACTAATACACAGTAATGTCATAGATATGGCTAATTATATCAATCTATATCTTTCTGATGGTATGGTAAATAATACGTCAATTGTTGGTTCAGCGTCTATATATGAAATGGAAAAGGATGGCTTGACAGATCTTGAACTTCAAACTGCCAGACAATGGGGTTATGGTCTGTATGCTAGTAATATAAGTGTGTCAAGTGAAGAAGACACACTTAAAGCATGCATAATTGGTCATGGTGGAGATACCTGGGCTTTTCATGCCGACTTTCAATACATTCCAGAACTAAATGTTGGGGCTGTTATATTAACCAATTCCAATACAGGACCAAAAATCGCTAGTGCAACAAAACTTTTAAATCTCTATTTAAAAACAGCAAAAGGTAAAAGTTTGAAGACACTTAAAAAAGAAGTTGATTCAAAACGTCCCAAAGAAAAGATTTGTGATGCAAATGATATAATCGGGCAATATCATTTAAGAGGAATTACCATTAATGTTGAAAAGCCCAAAAAGATAAAATTTAAGCAAAATGGGGCTAAAATTGTAATGACCCCTAAAAACGATTCATTGCTATATGATGCTAAAGTAAAATTATTTAGTTTAATACCTATTAAAATAAAAGGTCAGGAGTTTAGATTTGTAGAATATAATAACAAGGTATATCTAAAATTAGTTTCCACACTTTCTGGAAACGAAACTTATGTGAGCCAAAAAAATGTCCACGTTCAAGTGTCGGAAATCTGGAAAAATAGACTCGGTGATTATACCTTAACCGGCGATTATTTTGAGTGTAAAGACTGCCCTTTTATGAATTTTGAAAATTTAGGCATGAAACTCGCTATAGAAAATGAAGTTTTAGTACTTAAACTAATAGGAAAGACGAAAGACACTAATCGTACAATTAAATTTGGAGCTGTTTCAGATGATATGGCAGTGAGTTTTGGTATTGGAAGAAACTCTGGCGAAACATTAAGGATTCTGGATAATGGGAATCTATTCTATAATGGGTTTGAGTTCAAAAAACAGTCTTGAGGGTAATTATTTGTATTTTTATTCAATCGTAAATGAAGTAAGATGCAGTTAATAGTTGATAGTGGTTCCACCAAATCGGATTGGGTATTAATTGGCGAAAATTCTACAACGGAATACCTCACATCAGGTTTAAATCCTAATTTTCATACTGAAGAGACAGTTTATAAGACCATTTTAGCCAATAAAGAATTAAGCAGACTAGGTGCAGAAATAAATCATGTTTTTTTTTATGGAGCGGGCTGTTCTTCTAACGCATTAAATGCAATTATTGAAAAAGGGCTGAAACGAGTTTTTACTCATGCTACTATTTTTGTCGACCATGACCTAAAGGCATGTGCGATTGCTACCCATCAAGGAGAACCAAGTATTTCATGTATTTTGGGGACTGGCTCAAATGCTTGTTTTTATGATGGTAATACTGTATCGCAAAATAGGCCTTCATTGGGTTATTTGTTGGGAGACGAAGGCAGTGGGGCTTATTTTGGAAAGCAATTAATTTCAAGTTTTTTGTACAAACAATTGCCTTCAAATATTGAAAAAGTGTTGAAAGAAGACCATCAATTAACTAAAGATATGGTTTTTAATTCTATTTATAGTCAGCCAAATCCTAATACTTATTTAGCCTCTTTTATGAAAGTGATTTATCAGTTTGCAAATGATAAATATGTCAAAGAAATGATTTTCGAAGGATTTAAACACTTTATTAGCATTCATGTCTGCTGCTATACAAATTACAGAGACTATAACACTCATTTTGTTGGGTCGATTGCCTATTTATTTCAGACTGAACTTAAACAGGCTTGTGAGTTTTTTGAGGTAAAAATAGGTCAGGTTATTCAAAGGCCAATATCAGGTCTTGTTCAATACCATCAGCAAATTTAGCTTAAACAAGTGCATTAATTTGTTAGCCAGCATCCATATTAACGCCTTGATGCTTTAATAACCTTCTTACAAATAATGCGAAAAAAGCTAGGTAGGCGAAACAAAAACCACCAACCATAAATGATTGTTGGATGCCAATAATGTCAGCTATTTTACCTTGGATAGGAGGGATAATAGCTCCGCCTAAAATCATCATGACAAGAAACGCCGATCCTTGACTTTGGTATTTTCCCAATCCCGCTAAAGCAAGAGAAAAAATGGAAGGCCACATAATAGAACAAAATAATCCGCAACTTAAAAAAGCATAAACAGCTACTAAGCCCGTTGTAGTTAATCCTATTAAAATTGCGATTACTCCTAATACACCAAATAAACCTAGTGTTAGTGCTGGCTTGTCCTTAGTAATGATTGATGCCAAAACTTGTACAGCAACACAAACAATATACCAATAAAATATTTTAACACTAAAGCCACTTAGGCTAGTCACAAGTAATACAATGATAAAAGCAATTACAGGCACAACAACTTTTAAAACCCTCTCAGTTTGCTCTTTTAAATTAAATGCTGAAATGGCTCCGGACCACCTTCCAATCATCAAACTTCCCCAAAACATGGCAATAAATGGCGCTACTTCAGAAGTAGAGTACCCACCAAATTCATCTTGACTTAACAGTTCACCTAAATTACTTCCAACAGTTACTTCAACTCCAACGTATACAAAAATAGCTAACATACCCAGAGTCAACTGTGGGTATTGCATAGCACCCCATCTCTTAACTTGACGTTTACCCATAAAATAAGCATAAAATAAGCCCCCAATAATGACTAAAAGTCCTGCTGTTAACCAAGTTACTCTTGTGTTATCGAGGGGTGTTTTTAAGCGATCAATTTTTTGAGTGATGCTTTCTTTTACCACGATATTATCATTTCCAACTGTAGAAAGTTCTGATGTTAGCTCTGCTATTTCTATAGCTTCAGAAGTTGTATAACTATAAAAAACAGGAACAAAGCAAATGATTAAGGCGATTGTTATCGTTGATAATGTAATAATAGCTCGAGACGGAATTTCTTTTTGATTGGATTCAACATCTTCTTTTATGATACCTTTCGGCAACTTTTTTGATAAACCAAATAAAGCAGCAACTACTAAAAACAACATCCCTACAAAGGCATATAAAATAATGACCTTGGTAAGAGGAAGTCCTTGAATCATTTCATCACTTATCTTTTTAGTGGTTCCAAATAGGGCAAAGCCAACAAGCAAAGGCCCAATTAATGTGCCGAAGCTATTAATTCCACCACCCAGATTAATTCTACTTGCTCCAGTGGACTCATCACCTAATAAAATCATAAATGGGTTTGCCGAGGTTTGTTGTAAAGAGAAGCCCAATGCAACGGTAAACAAACCGATCAGCATCCCACCAAATGTATTTAGGTAAACAGCTAAAATCATGACACCTGCACCAAATGCTGATATTAATAATCCTATGACAATACTTTTTTTATAGCCCCAAAAATTAATAAAGTCTTTTCCGACCAATGAACTAATTAAAAAGACAAATAATGCCCCAACATAATAAGCAAGGTAAAAGGCAAAATCAATTAGCTGACTTTGGAATTGATCAAGGTGAAAGTAATTTTTGCAAAAAGGGATAAACACACTGTTTCCGGCAGCAATGAATCCCCAAAAGAAAAAAACAGTGGATAAAGTGGCTAAAGCACTATAGTTAGTAGACTTTTTCATATGTTAATCACCGATCAATTAATTGAATCGATTACCAAATATATAGTTCTTAATGTTATGATTAGTATTAGTTGAATTTTTGTTTTCCTACTCAAATTGTTGACAGTCTCGTAAATTTTAGCGCCTGTAGCATATTCGTAAAAATGATTAGTTTTGTTTTTGTACAAAATAACAAATAATATGAGCAAAATTGATGACTTCAGAACTCACATAAACGAGGGCCATACCTATAAAAAAGATTATATTGTTTTAGGAGGTGCTATGTTAGATGATGAACCAGTAAATGATGCTCTTGTTAAAATCCCCTTGAAAACATTAAACAGGCATGGTTTAATTGCTGGTGCAACAGGAACGGGTAAAACTAAAACCATGCAGGTGATTGCTGAACAAATGTCATTAAAAGGGATTCCATCTTTATTGATGGACATCAAAGGAGACTTGAGTGGTTTAGCACAACCTGGTAGTACTAACGATCATATAGTTTGGAGACATGGAGCCATTGGTGTGCCATACGAAGCGGAAAAAATGCCAGTTGAACTCATGAGTATTTCAGAACAGAAAGGCGTACGTTTACGTGCAACGGTGTCAGAGTTTGGACCAGTTTTATTGGCAAAAATGCTGGAATTAAATGATACACAAGAGGGCATTATGTCCATTTTGTTTAAGTATTGTGATGATACCAAGCTACCATTACTAGACTTAAAAGATTTGAGAAAATCCTTACAATACATCAATGGAGAAGGGAAGAAAGAGATTCAAAAAGAATACGGTCAAATTTCTAGTAGTTCAATCAGTACTATTATGCGAAAAGTGATTGAATTAGAGCAGCAAGGCGCAGAATTATTTTTTGGTGAGCGATCATTTGACGTTCAGGATTTTTTGACTGTAAATAGAAAAGGACAAGGGCAGGTTTCAATTATTCGACTTACAGATATTCAAAATAAACCGAAGCTTTTCTCAACCTTTATGATGAGCTTATTAGCTGAGGTTTACGAAACCTTTCCAGAGGCAGGTGATGACGATAAACCTAAACTTTGCATTTTCATTGATGAAGCACACCTCATGTTTAATGAAGCATCTGATGCCTTATTAGATCAGATTGAAATCATTATTAAATTAATTCGATCTAAGGGCGTAGGTATTTATTTTGTAACTCAATTGCCAACTGATGTACCCGAAGAAGTGCTGAGTCAATTAGGTTTAAAAGTACAACACGCTTTACGTGCTTTTACGGCAAAAGATAGGAAAGCCATTAAGCAAACGGCTGAAAATTATCCCTTATCAGATTTTTACAAAACGGATGAAGTCATTACCTCAATGGGTACCGGAATTGCGCTGGTAACCGGTTTAAATGAAAAAGGAATTCCTACGCCTTTAGCTGTTACTTTGCTTCAAGCCCCTAAAACAAGAATGGATGTGCTGACTAAAAAGGAAATTGATGAAGTGGTTGATTATTCGCTCTTAACTGAAAAATATAATCAAGACATTGATCGGCGAAGTGCTTATGAAATTCTTGAAGAAAAAATGGAAAGAATGGAAGAGGAGAAACTACAGGAAGAACGCAGAAAGCAGCAGGAAAAAGAGGCCAAAGCCATTGAAAAAACAAGACGAAGTACAACCACAAGACGGAGAAGAGTTGGTCGTCCAAGAAAATCAGCAACTGAAAAAGCGGTTGATAATTTTGTGAAAACTGCAGGTAGAGAAATTATTAGAGGTGTTTTTAGCATTTTTGGACTAAAAAGGTGATATGATAAATCGTGACTCTAAATTGCCCTTCGTTGGAACCTCTATTTTTACAGAAATGTCAAGCTTGGCGAATAGTGAAAAAGCCATTAACCTGTCACAAGGATTTCCCGACTTTTCAATAGATATTGAATTAAAAAAGAAAGTGATTGAAGCATTGGCTGCTGAGCAGGTCCAATATGCGCCAATGGCAGGGAGGTTAGATTTGAGGATGGAAATAGCCAACAAAATGCGAATTCAACATGGCATTTTATTTAATTCAGAAACAGATATTACCATTACTTCTGGAGCAACTCAAGCTATTTATTCAATCATAACAGCTTTTGTTAAAAAAGGAGATGAAGTAATTGTGTTTGATCCTGCGTATGATTGCTACGATCCAAGTATTCAGATGAATGGAGGGACTCCTGTTCACTTAGAGTTGAAATTCCCAACCTATGGCGTGGATTGGGATGAAGTAGAAAAAGCAATAACTGGTAAAACCAAAATGATCATCATCAATAATCCTCACAATCCGAGTGGTGCTGTTTTGGATAAATCAGATCTTGAATCATTAGAAAAAATTTTACTAGCTAATCCAGATGTTTTATTGTTAAGTGACGAAGTATACGAGCATATGCAGTTTGATGGTAGTCATGAATCCGTTTTAAAACATAAGAACATCTATAATCAAACTATAGCAACCTATAGTTTTGGGAAAACATTTCATGTAACAGGTTGGAAGCTAGGTTATGCTGTGGCGCCGAAACACTTAACGGACGAGATTAGGAAAGTACATCAGTTTCAGGTTTTTGCTGCCAATAATACCATGCAGTATGCTATTGCTTCATTTTTGAAAAAAGCATCCAATTGGCAAGGGGTTTCGGAGTTTTATCAACGTAAAAGGGATTTATTTCTTAAAGAAATGGAGGGATCTAATTTAAAGCCTCTACCTTGTAAAGGGACTTATTTTATGCTATTTGATTATTCATCTGTTTCTGACGAAAATGACGTAGATTTTGCGCGAAGAATTACAACCGAAAACAAGGTGGCTACTATACCGGTTTCTGTTTTTTATGATAGCAAAACAGATCACAAAGTGATTAGAATATGCTTTGCTAAGCAGGACAAAACGCTCATAAATGCAGCAAAGATCTTAAAAAATTTATAGGATGGAAGATCTCAAAATATCAGCCATTCAATTTGATATTGTATGGGAAGATAAAGCGGCAAACTTTAAAAAGTTAGAGGAACAATTTTTGAGTGAATCAAGTTTAACTGAATCTGATCTTATTGTACTACCCGAAATGTTTGCCACTGGGTTCACAATGAAACCGCATCAATTTTGGGAAGATGAAAACGGTATAACGTTCCAATGGATGATGGAATGGGCTAAAAAACTAAATGTATGCATTGGGGGAGGGTTAATTACCAAAAAAACCAAGGAAGCTTACTATAACACTTTTTTAGTGGTTCACCCAAATGGTGAGTGTGACCAGTATGATAAGCGACATTTATTTCGGATGGGTGCCGAAAATGAACATTATGTTAAGGGAAGCTTACCAAAAATAATCCAACTCAAGGGGTGGAAAATTAATTTACAAATTTGTTATGATTTGCGTTTCCCTGTTTTCTCAAGAAACAACTTTCATGATAATGAATACCTGTATGATGCTCTGATTTACATTGCAAATTGGCCTGCTGTGAGAACCTATGCATGGACTAACCTGCTTCAAGCCAGGGCAATCGAAAATCAGGCTTATGTAATTGGTGTTAACCGTGTTGGGTTCGATAACAATAAAATCAAACATATTGGAGAATCAGCAAGTATTGATTGTAAAGGTCAATATTTACAATTACCGGTAGCGAATACTGAGAGAATTTTCACCTCTGTCCTTAAAAGAGATGAACTACAGAAAATCAGAACATTATTCCCTGTATTGATAGATGCCGATTCTTTTGATATTACCGATAAATAAATAATCGACCCACTTAATAAAGGGATAGCTACTTTTTATTTTGCGCTTTAATAAGTTTTAGTTAAATTTACATCCTATTAATACTAAAAAACTATTTTACATGAAAAAAATGTACTTATTTGGTGCTTTGCTTTTATCAGGTTTTACCGTGATGGGACAAAGTAACCTAAAGCCTTATACTTTTGGTTTACTAAAAGAAAAGGTGAATACTAACCCAATTCAAAATGTTCACAGACCATCAAAATCGAACTCTGATGACAGAGCATTAAATATTTTATGGACAGATGACTTTAGTGGAACAGGTGCACTAACATCACCTAATGGTGTTTGGACAGCAGAGGGTCCAGAAGCTGCTTATTGGTCAATGAGCACAGCAACACTTTCTCCAAATAACTATGCTTTATCTATGAATGGTAGACATTTAGCGTGGGATTCTAGAACGCCATTAGGTTCAAATGAACCAGGTGGTTTTGCCACTACTCCGGTTGAAGGTAGCGTACTTTCTCCAATTATTGATATGTCAGGAACAACTGATGCGGCCATGGAATTTATCCTAAATGCAATGTTTTGCTGTAATGATGAACCATGGACAGTGAGTGTGTCAAGTGATAGTGGAATGACATGGGGAGCTGAAGTTCCTTTAAATTTAGGCTTAGGAGCTAATGATAATTCAAACGATATCTTAGAGCCAGTTAAATTTACCTTTAACATTACTCCTTACTTAAATGCTGTAGCTGCTGATAATGATGAGGTTCAAATTAGATTTACTTGGACAGGGGTTACTCCTAATGGAGCTGGTCAGACTAGCGCACATTATTACTGGACAATTGATGACATAGTTATTTATGAAATTCCTGATTTTGAAGTAAATCAAAATAAATTATGGTTACAAGACATTGATGCTAATTATGAGGTAACAAGTTTTCCTTCAAATCAAGGTTCTACTTTGACTGTTCAGGCCCCAATTACAAATGGAGGTTTAAATACACCAACAAATTTACAAATGGAGGTAACAGTATTTGATGCTTCATCAAATACAATTGTTGCAGGACCAGTTATGGGAGGTGTTTTGAGCAACCCACCGTTTGTAGGTGGTATTTCTGATACCATTACATTTGCAACTGCTATCGATCTTTCTGATGATAATATTTTTCCACTTGGAGAATATGAAGTAAGATCAGTAATTACTTATGATGAGACTGATGAAATTCCTGAAAACGATACGTTAATCAGAACATTCAGAATTACGGAAAATACGGTAGGACATGTAAATTATGACGTTAATCCGTTAGGAGATATCAATAACTTTACAAGTGGCTCATCAAAAAGAGGTGCTGTATTTATCTTAAACCAAGATGCTGAATTACATGGTGCTGACTTCTATCTTGAGTCTCAAGGTGGAACAGTTGTAGATACTGAATTTGACGTACCATGCGCCGTTTGGATTCACGAATTTAATGGTAATGATTGGGTTGAATTGGGTTATTACTATTATATATTCACTCAGGATAAAGCTGATAATTGGTATACATTTAACTTCCACTATGCTGATGAAAACAACAGTGACCCAGCACCACCATTGGAATTGGTAGCAGGAGTTTCTTATCTAGTTTCTTTCGAGTCATTAGATGCACTGCCATTCTGGTATAGAGCATCTTTAGCTGATGCGGATAATTCAGGGAGAGTATACGTAGATGCACAGTCAAGCTGGTTCTTGAGTGGTAACGAGCCATGGGTATTATTAAATTTTGATGGAACGTTAGATGTTCAAGATAATGATGGAATTAACCCAAGTGCTTTTGTAAGCCAAAATGTTCCTAATCCGTTTAACGAAAACACATTAATTACTTACAACCTAAATCAAACGTCAAAAGTAACATTAGATATTTATGATGTAACAGGTAAAGTTGTAGCTTCTTTTGACGAAGGTTCAAGAGACGCAGGTCAGCATAACATAACGATTAGTGCTAACCAATTAACTGATGGTGTATACTTCTACAACTTTAAAGCTGGAGACTATTCAGTGACAAAAAGAATGGTAGTAAATAAATAAACGTATAAAATTCTTAAATTTTAATCCCGTTCCAAAAGGAACGGGATTTTTTTATGTTCTTAGTAAGCTTAGGTTATATCGGTCTTTTCATTGGCACATTTATTTCTGCCACAATCTTTCCAACACCTTCAGAGGCATTTTTGGTTGGTGCGTATGAATTAGAATTAAATGTTTACTACGTTCTTATAGTTGCAACTACTGGTAACTTACTTGGAGGGCTAACCAATTATTACATTGGTTATAAGGCTACAAATTCAGAAGGCTTAAAAAAGCGTTTCAAATTAAATCAAGATAAAATTGATAGGTGGGAAGTTAAACTCAATAAGTATGGATACTGGCTAGGCCTAATTTCTTGGTTACCAGTAATTGGTGATCCGTTAGTTGGGGTATTGGGTTTTTTTAAGGTTAAGTTTTGGCCGCTTACAGCTACCATGCTAATTGGTAAATGTGGCAGGTATTTAATCCTTACCTTTCTTTATTTTGAAGTTTTTTAGAATTTCTCTATAATCAATAGTGTTTTCAAGGACGAGTAAATCCATATATTTTTTTTGGAATTCCTGATCCTGATCTTCTTCTATAGATTGTAAAACATGTATCCTGTGCTTATCAAAGCTTTTAATGGCAAGCACTTGCTCACTAGTTAGCGGTAAATCATCAAAATAGAAATCTCTTAAGTCACTAACCGTAGTAACCGCTGAGTTATTCTTTATTGATGTTATTTTTTTGCCGTCTGCCATATTAATCTTTTACAGATACTTTTGACTTAATAATTGTCAATTTGAACTATTCACTAAATTTACGCTAATTTATGAACCTTAGTGCAATATAATTGTATTTATGGTTAAAACTTCTATTAATGAAGCCAGATTTATTAAAAAATATTCTAATTGCACTTAGTTTTATGTCAACTTTTTCAGTTTTTGGGCAATTTAACTTTGATTCCTCATGGCAAGAAATAGACGCTTTTGAAAAGAAAGGGTTGTATAGAGAGGCGCTCAAAAAAGTAGATATTTTGCTTGAGGAGGCTATTAAAACAGAGAATATAGTTCAGGTTGTAAAGTCTAGTTTTTTTCAACTAAAGTACAATCAATATATCACTGAAGATGACTATGTGCTTGGCATCTATAACCTTGAAAAACTCATTGAAGCATCTGATTCCAAAACAGCAGCCATTCTGAAATCTATTTTAGCAGAGGTTTACTTCGGTTATTACGCAAGGAATAGTTGGAAGTTCAAAGATAGAACCATTTTAGAAGCAGACGTAAAATTAGAAGACATACGAACTTGGGACTTAGAAAGACTCGCCAAAAAAATAATTGAGAATTATCAAGGTTCCATACAAAACAGGCACGAATTAAATAGTGTTAAGAGTAATGCCTTTCCTGAATTAATCAAAGAATTAACTAATGAGGTTTCTAATGATTGGACATTATATCACTTTCTTGCAAATAGAGCTTTCAAGTTCTTTAGTTCGAATTCATTTAATATTGATGGTCCAGCTCAGACTTTTAGTATTAAGAATGAAGCCTATTTTAAAACCAATGAAGCTTTCATAAATTTAAGGATCAGTACAACTGACTCTTTTAATTTAAAGTATTACGCAGCCGAAACCTTACAGGCCCTAACACGAGATTTTTTGAAAAATAATGATCTGGAATCACTGTTTCATTTACAATTGAAAAGACTGAGATGGGCAAGAGACTACTCAGTTTTAGCCAACAAGGAAAAGTTATACGAGCAGGCTATTAATAATATGGCCCTTGCCTATAAAGATCATCAATATGTTAGCGAAGCATGGTATGAAAAGGCACAACTATTATTTGATCAAAGTCAACAGATAGAACTTAAAACTGCAACTCCGGAAGAAAAAGCAAAAAGAACGCAAGCAGCTTTAATTTGTAATCAGGTTTTAAAAAAATCACCGCAAACTTTTGGCGCCAGGCAATGCAAAGCACTTTTAAGTCATATTAATTCTAAAGCATTGTCAATTTCTATAGAACAAGCTTATTTGCCCAATAAACAGGATAAATTTTTATTGTCATACAAGAACTGTAGCAAGGTATTCATTAAAATTCTAAGCTATGGACATGAGGAAAACTTGAATTCAGATGGAATTAAAAAGTATATATCAAAGCATGAAGCGATTTATACCAAAGAAGTTTCGCTTCCAGGAATTGAGGACTTCTTTTTACATTCAACCGAACTGCTACTTCCAAATTTAGATAAAGGACATTATCTGATAGCTGTTAGCTCTGACAGTGAAATTGAAAAGGACAATATTGGATTTGTGTACTCACAATTTTGGGTAACTCAACTAACAAGCCAGGTAAAACATAATGGCGATATAGTTGAGGTAATGGCATTATGCCGAAAAACTGGTCACCCATTGGAAGGTGCTGAGCTAAAAATAAAGAAGTCAGAATACAATAGGATGTTAAAAAAGTATGTAGGAAAAACAATTGGCACCTACAAAACAGATGAAAACGGTCTAGTGCAGTCAGATGAACTAAAACGTTATCAGTCATATTACGTCTCTTTAAAAAGTGGAGATGATTTTTATGAACCAAAGCAATCCTTTTATCATTATGGAAACAGGCAGCAAAATTTGGCGAAAACAGAAGTAAATTTATTTACCGACAGGACATTGTATAGGCCTGGTCAAACTATATATTTTAAAGGTATAGTGACAGAATTTGATGGAATAGAAAGTAAGCTTAAAAAAGATTATAAAACAGAAGTTAAGTTGCTTGACGTAAACTATCAAGAGGTAAAAAAGATTAAGGTTATCACAAATGAGTTCGGATCTTTTGAAGGAAAGTTTGTTGCTCCATATGGGGTACTTACAGGTAGAATGACCATTAAAACTACTCATGGCTCAGTCAATGTTCAGGTGGAAGAATACAAACGGCCGAAGTTTAGCGCTCAAATTAACCCTTTAAAAGGGGAGTATAAATTGAATGATATGATTACAGTTAAGGGCTTAGCAGAAGCTTTTGCAGGAAGCAAAATATCAGATGCAACAGTTCAATATAGGATACAAAGAACTGCGCGTTATAATTATTGGCGCTGGTGGCACCGCCCATCCCCATCAAAGGAAATTGAAAATGGGGAGACTACTACAAATGAAACAGGCGAATTTGAATTTACATTTAAAGCTTTACCGGATGAGACAATAAACCCCAAAACACAGCCTATTTTTAACTACTTTATTACAGTTGATGTAGCAGATATAAACGGGGAAACACGCACTGCCTCCAAAACGTTTAGTCTTGGCTACCATAGCTTAGTATTAGCAAATAATATTTCTAAGCAAATAAATGGTTTAGAAAAAAGTACTTTCGAAATTACAACCAGTAGCTTGAATGGAGAAAAACTAGGTGTTACTGGTAATTATACTATTCATAAATTAGAAGCTCCAAAAAGCACTTATCGTAAAAGGTTATGGTCTAATCCTGATTATCAAAATTGGACTAAGGAGGCATTCAATAAACTTTTTCCAGGTGATGAGTTTGAAAATGAATCAAATTATCATCAATGGAAGGTAGGTGATATATTACAAAGTGGATCATTCAGCACAAAAGAAGGAGGAAAAATTGACTTAAATATCACAAATAAATGGCCAGTTGGAAAATACAAGTACATGGCTACAGCAAAAGATAAAAACGGCATTGAGGTAAAAGATGAAGCTTACTTTACAATTTATAATCCTCAATCAAAAAAAGCCATTGATAATGATGTTTGTCAATTTATTCCTTTGGCAAGAACTGTAAAACCAGGTCAAAAAGTAGAGTTTTTAATCTCGTCAGCGGAAGAGCATTTGAATGTGTTTTATAGCATTGACTTTAAGGGAAAAACTATTCAACAAGATTGGTTGCATTTAAAGAATGAGCAAGTTTCACTTGATTTTGACGTAACAGATAAATATGTAGGTAATTTACACATTGATTTTACAGTGGTTAAAAACGATCGTTCTTATAGAAAATCTTTTGATATTAATGTTCCCGCACCAGATCATTACTTGGATATTTCTCTAGAATCGTTTAGGAATAAATTATTACCAGGACAAGATGAAGAATGGACCATTATCATCAAAAATGCAGAAAACGAAAAAGCGCAAGCGGAATTATTGGCAACTTTATATGACGCTTCTTTAGATGAGTTATTTAGTGAAAATAGTTTTAATTTAAATGTAACACAACCTTATTTCAAAACTAATTCATGGCGCAGTCCTGATGGGTTTGGAAAGGCTTCAGCTAATAATATTAATTATTATTGGAATACGTTTGAGCAAATGCCATATCGAACATATCCTTATTTAAATACCTTTGGTTATAATTCACATTCTTATAGCGGAATGATTGATGGAATAACATTAGAGAGTAATTTATTCAAAGGGGAAGGAGAATCAGAACCCATGATGGATATTGATGATACGGAAAGGAGGGTTAAAAGCAATAAAGATAAAAAGTCAAAAGAGGCTTCGCCAGCACCTGTTGCTGCAGAGCATAGTGAAAGCTTAGATGGTAATGAAGAATATAAACCAGGAGAATTAGGAAATGATAATTCCAAGTCAACAGAAACGTCGAGTACTTCGACTCTAAAACCACGTCAAAATTTTAATGAAACTGCATTTTTTTATCCTCAATTGCATACAAACGAGGCGGGTGAAATTCAAATTAAATTTACTATGCCTGAAAGCCTAACTAAATGGCGGTTTTTAGGTCTGGCTCACAGCAAGATGCTAGAAATCGGTCAAATAGAAAAAGAACTAGTGACTCAAAAGGACCTAATGGTACTTCCCAATATGCCTCGCTTTTTAAGAGAAAACGACCAGATAACTATTTCTACCAAAATTTCTAATATTTCAAATGAAGTCATTAATGGCAATGCAACTCTTAAATGTTTTGATCCATTTACAGAAAAAGACATCACTAGTCAATTTGTATATGGTAAAGAAGAACAACCTTTTAACGTAAAGTCAGATGGTAATACTCAGGTAGCGTGGACGCTAAAAGTACCAGAAGGTAGATCATCTCTAAAGTATCAAATTATCGCAAGTTCCCCCAAACATTCTGATGGAGAAGAAAATGTGTTGCCTATTTTATCGAATAGGATGCTAGTGACAGAGTCTATGCCAATGCCCATTAGTAAGGCTGGGAGTAAATTTTTCACTTTTAGGAAGCTGAAAGAACATAAGAGCACAACCTTAAAACATCATCAATTAACACTTGAATTTACCAGTAACCCTGCTTGGTATGCCCTACAAGCAATGCCTTATATGATGGAATACCCTTATGAATGTGCCGAGCAAACCTTCACCCGTTATTATTCAAATGCTATTGCAACCCATGTTTTGAATAGTAAACCAAAAATTAAATCAGTAATTGACAAATGGCGTAATGAATCACCAGAAGCATTCCTGTCGAACTTAAACAAGAACCAAGAGTTAAAATCATTAATATTAGAAGAGACACCATGGGTATTAAATGCTAATAACGAAAGTGAAACTAAACAAAATTTATCTGTTTTATTGGATTTAAACAGAATGAATGGTGAATTGCAAAAAGCGTTATCCAAAACAATTAAAGCACAATCGAATAGTGGCGGTTGGTCATGGTTTCCTGGAATGAGAGATAACCGTTATATTACTCAGCATATTATTACGGGTCTAGGACATTTAGATGTTTTAGGTATCTCTGCAATTAAAACCGATAGAAAAGTCCGTAGAATGGTTGTAAAGGGGGTTCAATATCTGGATAATCAAATTGTTCTTGATTTAGAAAGGCTGAAGAAATACCATTCAGAATCATATTTAGGAAAGAACCATCTTGGTTATATACAAATTCAGTATTTATATATGCGCTCATATTTTAAGGATATAAAGATGAGCAAAGCGACTCAAGAAGCAGTGATTTATTACAAAAGTCAAGCGGAAAAATTTTGGCTAGAATATAATATCTACGCGAAAGGAATGATTGGTCTAGCAGCCAAAAGAATGGAAATGGATGAATTATCTACTGATATTTATAAGTCGTTAAAAGATAATGCAATTCTTCATGAAGAGTTTGGGATGTACTGGAAATCTTATACTAGTGGATATTATTGGTATCAGGCACCAATTGAGACACAGGCTTTAATGATAGAGTTTTTTAATGAAATGAATGATATGTCTTCAGTAGAACAGTTAAAAATGTGGTTACTCAAAGAAAAACAAACCACTCATTGGAAAACAACAAAACAAACAACAGAAGCAGTATATGCCCTTTTATTAAATGGAATTGATTTGTTGGCTACTAATAATTTAGTTAAAGTTACTGTTGGAGGAAAGGCAATAGAATATAACAACGAACCCTCGTCAGATCCTTACATTGTAAAGCCAGAACCTGGCACAGGCTATTTTAAAACAAAATGGAACACTAAAGACATTCATTCTGAGATGTCGTCGATTAAAGTCATCAAAGACAGTCCAGGACCTGCTTGGGGAGCTATGTATTGGCAGTATTTTGAAGATTTAGATAAGATTACTTTTGCCAAAACACCTCTCCAACTTGACAAAACTATACACAAAGTAGTTTTAACCAATAGAGGAGAAAAATTAGAAACTATATCCAGTCAATCTTCCCTAAACGTAGGTGACAAAGTTAGAGTACGTATAGAATTACGTACTGACAGAAACCTTGAATACGTGCATATGAAAGACTTGAGAGCATCTGGTTTTGAGCCAATAAATGTTGTTTCGAAATACAAATATCAAGGTGGACTCGGCTATTATCAAGCCACTAAAGATGCATCCACTAATTTCTTTTTTGATTTTATTCCAAAAGGAACCTATGTATTCGAATACGATTTAAGGGCAGAGCAGGTTGGTAATTTTTCAAACGGAATAGCTTCAATCCAATGCATGTATGCTCCAGAATATATGTCACACTCAAATGGAGTAAGAATTGAAATAATGACTAAGCAATGATAGATGTTTTCACGCCAGAGTATTTTATGAAGCAAGCCTATCTTCAGGCAGAAATGGCATTTGAACAAGACGAAGTTCCTGTTGGTGCTGTAGTTGTTGCCAATAAAACCAATACCATTATAGCAAGGGCGCATAATTACACAGAAAAGCTTAATGATGTAACTGCTCATGCTGAAATGCAGGCCATAACAGCCGCCGCAGAGTATTTAGGTGCTAAATATTTAAGGGACTGTACCCTTTATGTGACACTTGAACCCTGCGTCATGTGTGCTGGAGCTTTAGCATGGTCGCAAATTTCAAATATTGTCTATGGTGCCTCCGATCCTAAGCGAGGAGCTACTCGGTTAGCTCAAAGTATTTATCATCCTAAAACAATCGTGCGAGGCTCAGTATATAAAGAACCTTGTGAAGCAATTCTAAAGAAGTTTTTTAAACTTAAACGAGGATAACTGCTCTTCATAGCGATTCTTGAGGATATTTTTGACTTTTAATCTTTAACTTTGGACTTGATGACAAACTCATCTGGTTTATATCAATTTCCTAAAGCAGAAAAATTATGCTCAAGAAAAATTATTGATGCTATTTACAATTATGGGAAAAAGATTAAATCATATCCATTTATCCTAAATTATTTAGAAGTTGAGCAGGAAGCTGAAATGACCTTTCCACTTCAAATTGTAATCTCTGTTCCAAAGCGTAAAATTAGACTTGCCGCAAAGCGAAACCGATTAAAAAGACAAATAAGGGAGGCTTACCGACTAAATAAAAAACCTTTAATTGACGAAGTGATAATTGGCAATAGAAAAATGGCACTATTTTTAGTGTATATAGGTAAGGAAAAAGAGACCTATAGTTTTATTGAAAAAAAACTAATTTTGCTCCTAGATACGCTTATTAAAGAGATAAAAAATAAGACATATGAAGATTAAAGAATATATAATAGCCCTGTCATTAGTTTTTTCAACTGTACTTTCTGCGCAGGTAATGCCGGAATACGATACTGATTTTGAAATTCTAAAGAATTTGGAATTATTAGAAATGGTGTACAAAAATGTTGACCTCTATTACGTCGACGAGCCAAACCCGGGGCAGATAATGAAAGCAGGGATTGATGCTATGTTAGCAGAATTAGATCCTTATACCAATTATATTCCCGAATCGAAGATGGAGGAGTATAAATTAATGACGACGGGCCAGTATGGCGGTATTGGTGCTATTATAAGACAAGTTAAAGATGACGTAATGGTCATAGAGCCTCATGAGAATTTTCCTGCACAAAAAGCAGGGTTGATTCCAGGAGATATTTTTATTGAGATTGATGGCAAAAATGTTGAAGAATTATCATCTTCACAAGTATCAGATAAGTTAAAAGGACAACCAGGTAAATCATTAGACATAAAAGTTAAAAGACAAGGAGAGTATAAGACTTTTACCGTGGTCAGAGAAGAGATAAAGATGGGCCCGGTCCCTTATTCAGGATTAGTTGGTGATAAAATTGGGTATATTAAATTAGATGCATTCACTCAAACAGCGGCCAAGGAAATATTGGATGCTTATAATAAACTAAATAAAGGAGATGACATTGAAAAGTTGATACTTGACTTAAGAGGTAACGGTGGAGGTTTGCTGATGCAAGCCAATCAGATCGTTAATTTTTTTGTTGAAAAGGGTTCAGATATTGTCGAAATAAAGGGTAGAATGGAAGGTGTTAACCAATCTTATAATGCAAGAGCAAAGCCTATCAATAAAGATATTCCACTTGTTGTTTTAGTAGATGGGGGATCTGCTTCAGCAAGTGAAATAGTATCTGGGGCACTTCAAGATTTAGATAGGGCCGTTATTATTGGTGAAACTACGTTTGGAAAAGGATTAGTGCAAAGGCCTTTGGATTTAAAATATAATGCAAAAATAAAAGTAACCATTGCTAAGTATTATACACCAAGTGGTAGATGTATTCAAAAGTTGGATTATTCAGCCAGAGAAGCAGGCGAGAATGCAGAAGAAGTATTGGAAGAGAATATTAAAAAATTTAAAACGAAAAACGGGAGACCGGTTATTGATGGCAGAGGCGTTGAACCAGACGTTAAAATTGAGCTAGAAACATTTAGTCGGTTAACATCATTACTCGTTGTAGAAAACATTATTTTTGATTTCGCAACTCAGTATAGAATCAATCATGAAAGTATTCCGAAAGCAGGCGAATTTAAACTATCAGATTCCGACTTTGAAGCGTTTAAACAAATGGCGATATCTCGCGATTTTGAATATACTACTGGGGCAAGCGAAGTAATGGAAACACTGAAGAAAGAAGCAATAGCTGAAGGTGTTTATGAAGCAAATGAAACTTTATTTAATCAATTGAAGGCTGCTTACCAGCCTTCGAAATCGGCAGACATTGAGCGTCATAAAAAAGAAATTGTTAGTTTACTAGAAGATGAAATAGTGGGCAGGTACTACTACCAAACTGGAAGAATTCAGCAATCTTTAGTGACAGATGAGTATATTTTGGAGGCGATTAAAATATTAAATGATAAAGTGCGTTACAATAGTATACTCAATACCCAAAATTAATGCATGCTCAACAAATGGTTTAATGCGCCAATACATTTATATGTAAAGCTAACCGCCCTATTCTTATTAGCAATAGGTGTGTCCACATCAAATGCTCTAATGAGTATAGGCACCCTTCTACTAGCTGCAAACTGGATATTTGAAGCAGATTTTTCTTCTAAATTAGATCGATTTTCTAAGAATCCGATCGTTTGGATTTTCGTGTTTATCTTCCTCTTTGGGGCGCTAACTTTACTTTGGAGCAATGATCTTTCATATGGGATACATGACCTTAGGGTTAAATTACCTTTTTTGGTTATTCCACTAGTTTTAGGAACCAGTACACCAATAAATAAGACTCATTTCTATTATGTTATCTATATTTTTTTAGGTACATTAATTGTAGCATCTGTCTGGAATTATGCTCAATTTAGTATTCATTTAGACGAAGTATATGATATTCGACAAATGAGCCGTTTCATTTCACATATCCGGTTTTCAATTGTTGTCAATTTGGGAATCTTTTTTACATACTATATCTGGTTGAAAAAGAAATTCTCATTTCTTTTACTTTGGCCGGTTATATTATGGTTGTCATTTTATCAATATAAATCTCAGGTCGTAAATGGTTACGGACTTTTTGTGATCCTTTCAATTTTATCTGTAATATATTGGATTCATCATCTCTCCAATAAGACACTTAAAAAAGTATTGAGCATTATTTTATCTTCTATTCTGGTGTTATCATTAGTTGGTCTTATTTATATTTGGAAGCAAGCACCAGCCGAAATACCGAAAAATGATTTAAAAAAATTGGAACTTTACACGGCTAATAACAATGGTTATTACCATCAAAAAAACACAAAAATTACTGAAGATGGGAAATTGGTTTATCAGTATATTTCGGAAAAAGAATGCCGAGCAGCATGGCCTAAAAGATCTGAAGTTCATTTTGATAGTCTCGATAAAAAAGGACATCCAATAGCAGGAACGCTTTATCGTTATATGACTTCAAAAGATTTACGAAAAGACTCTATAGGGTTCTTAAGCCTAACAGATTCAGATATCAGAAATATTGAAAATGGTTTTTCAAATTATAAAATAAATAGAGGGCTAATTGAAAAGATTAGTGATTTAAAAATGCAATTATTTTTATTAAAATCTAATGGTGACCCAAATGGAAATTCGATCATTCAGAGACGTCTTCACCTGTTAGCTGCTGGCGGAATATTAAAAACCAATTGGCTGTTTGGTGTTGGAATAGGAGATGTTCAGCAAGCTTTTAATGATCAATATATTAAAAGGGAAAGTTTACTTAAAACAGAGAATCAACACCGCAGTCATAATCAATTTTTAACCATATGGATCAGTCATGGCCTAATCGGTTTTGTTGCACTATTGCTTTTATGGTTTCTACCCTTTTTTAAATATTTAAAGACTTGCGACTATTTACTTTGTGTAGTTTTAATTGCACTAGGGTTTTCTTTTTTATGGCAAGATATGTTAGAGACACAAGCCGGGGTAACTATTTTCGTATTATTTTACAGTCTTATGGTATTTAAACCCCGAAAAGATGGCGCGTATTGATAAATTTATTTGGTCTGTCAGATTATTTAAGACACGCTCGATTGCTGCAGATGCTGTTAAAAAAGATCGTGTTTTAGTCAATAATGAAAGTGTAAAAACTTCTAAATTAGTTAAAGTAAACGACATTATTTCGATCAAAAAATCAGGCGTTCAGTTTTTATACAAAGTGCTAGAATTGAATGATAAGAGAGTAGGTGCAAAATTGGTAGACAACTTTATTTTAGACATTACCCCTATTGAAGATATTGAGAAATATAAGACAATTCAAGCGAATCAACAATACTATCGTCATCAGGGATCAGGCAGACCAACCAAAAAGGATAGGAGAGATATTGATGATTTTTGGAACTAACAATTAACGTTTTTTAGTTGAAAACCTGTAACCTTTTATAGTATTCCAGCGCTATATTACCATAGCTTTGTTAAGTTTTATGCTGAACGCTTTTCAATTAACTTAACAAATCGTAAAAGGTAAAATAAAATGAAAAAGGCATGGGTAATCATAAAAAAGTCATTGCTGTGGGGGGCGCTTCTTTTTTTATTTGCGATTATTCTTATTACAATTTTACTAAAGATTTACGAAAAGGACATAAAGCAATACGCTATTATCGAAATTAATAAATATTTGGCTGTTAAAGTTGACGTTAAGGATATTGAAGTCGCTTTTTTGTCAAGTTTTCCATATGCATCTCTCAATTTTCAGAACGTTATTATTCGAGATAACTATGAAACAATAAAAAGTGAAGACACATTATTTTATGCAAAGAACTTATACCTTAATTTCAGTGTAATAGATATTTATAATGAAAATTATAAAGTCAAAAATATAAAAACCAATAAAGCAGTTCTAAAAATAAAAACGGCAGAAAATGGAGAAATAAATTACAATATTACTAAGCCTTCGGAGGACACAACTTCTAGCAATTTTGAATTTGCAGTGGAACTTTTCAAACTTTATAATCTCAATTTTGAATACACTAATGTTGCAACCAAGCAATTTTACATTTTTAACCTAAAAGAGGCTAAAATAAAAGGAGATTTTAATGAAAGTAAATATGATTTGGAGGCCAGCGCTGAACTTTTTATTGATCAGCTAAAGACGAATTCCTTTTCAATTGTCAGCGAAAAAAATGCACATTTAGACTTAAAGCTTAACATTAATACCAAATCTAAAACATATCATTTTACGAAAGGAGATTTAACTATTGAAGAAATGCCGTTTAAGGTTAAGGGCAGTATAAAAAGTGATTTTATTAATCTATCAATAGATGGCAACCAAATTGATCTTGATGATTTATCAAAGACTATTTTGAATAATTCAATTGAATTAGCAAATGCATACAAGGGTGAAGGTCTAGTTTCATTTAAATCTAATATAATCGGACCACTTGATAAAACAATTATGCCGGGTATTTCAGCTTCGTTTTCAATTGAAAATGGTACCGTTACTCAGCTCAAGGATAACCTGAGTATTACAGGAATTAATGTAGCGGGTTATTATAATAATACTCAAGAAATGAAACCAGAAGCTTTAGTGTTTGAGAAAATGAGAATGAATTTGCTAGGAAGCCATGTTGAAGGTCATACCAAACTCATTGATTTTGCTATTCCAACTTTTAAGGGTGAGATTTCTGGTGACGTTGACTTGAAAAGTATTCACGAATTCTTCCACCTGACAAATATTAAAACATTAAATGGACACATTCAATTTAACACCGCCTATGCCATTCAGTTTTCAGATATCCAGTATAATCCTCAATTTTTCGATATAAGTGATACAAAAGGACAATTTGCTTTAAAAGATGTAAGTTATCAGAGTACGACTGATAAGGTTCTTTATCAAAAAATTAATGGTGATGTTGTTGTCAATGGTGATGATGCAGCTGCTAAAAATATTTCAATTCATACTCAAAATTCTGACTTACTATTAAATGGTGCACTTAAAGACTTTATTCCTTATGTTGAAGGGAACAGCCCTCTTGGTCTGATTGCAACCTTAGAGTCAGACTATATTTTATTAGATGATTTTTTAGGAGATAACAAGGAAAATGCAAGTACCCAAGAAGCCCAAACCACTTTTGAACTAACCAATGCCATTAATTTGAATCTGGATCTTAACGTTAATGTACTTGATTGGGATAAACATCAGTTTAAAAATATTAATGGGAAATTGAGAATGGTTGATAGGGTTTTGGATATATCAAGATTTAACTTAAGTACTTTAAATGGTGACATTATGGGTAACTTAAAACTAGAAAATCATTTGACTAAGGGGAATACCATTGAAGGTAAATTTAAATTTAATGGTATTCAAGTTAAACAACTTTTTGCAGAGTGGGATAATTTTGACCAGACAACAATATTAAGCGATAATATTAAAGGACATGCTAAGGGTCAAATCGATATGATTTTATACTTTGATCAATACTTTAATATTGATATGAATAAGATTTGGGTTAATAACGAAATAGAAATTTTAGATGGAGCCCTTATTAATTTAACAACAATGAAAGAGATTACTGATTACATGCGTTCAAATAAAGCCTTAAAAGTGATGCTCAATAAGCATATTAGTAATTTTGAGGACAAGTTAATGAACATTAAGTTTGAAACTTTAAGTAACAATATTTTAATTGAAAAAGGCAGAATAAATATACCAAAAATGGATATTTATTCTAGCGCAATGGATATTGCTTTAGCTGGTTGGCACGATTTCAATAATGACATTGATTATCATTTCAGTTTTCGATTTAGAGAATTAAAGACCATTCCAGAATATACTGAATTTGGAAAAGTAGAAGATGATGGTTTAGGTTGGAAAATTTATTTGGCAATGTCAGGAAATATTGATGACCCCATTTATAAACTAGATAAAGATTTTAGGAATGCAACGGTGAAGGAAAACATTACAGCAGAAAAATCAAATGTTAAATCTATTCTAAAATCGGAGTTAGGTTTATTTGAGAAGGATACTACCGTTAAGAAAATAGACACAGAAAAAAAGGCAAAGTCGGTAGAGTTTATTATGTACGACAATGATGCCGATCTTGAGAAGGTGGACAATCAAAAAATAAATAAAAAGGCTGAAAACAATAATAAGAAAAAATCAAATCGTTTTTTCGAAAAATTAAGAGCTGCTGAAGAGAAGCATAAAGCAAAAAGTAAAGAGACGCTAAAAATTGAATAATAGCTGAAACATGTTATTATTTGAACTCTCTATTAAAATAAATAAGCGCTATCTTCGTTTTAAGATGCCATGAACTTATACCACAAAAAACAACGCTGGAAAATAGTATTGTTAATACTAGCCATATTATTAGTGGCTATCTCATTATGGTTCTCAAATACAATTGTAAAGAAAGTTGCGCAACGCGAGATTGATAGAGTAGAGCAATGGGCTGACGCAGTAAAACGGAAGGCCGATCTAGTTAACTTAACAAATAATGCGTTCGAAGAATTACGTCAAAACGAGCGAAAAAAAGTAGAGCTTTGGACAACGGCTATGGTAGAAGGTAATAAAGATTTAACCGACTACACATTAGTTTTAGCCATTTTACAAGAAAACGGTGGAAATGTACCAATCATTATCACAGATCAGAAAGGAGAAATCGAACGTACTCACAATTTGACTTTTTTAGACTCAATGATTATTGAGTCGATACCGGTAAATGTAAATAGAGATTCATTTCTGCTAAAGTCACGCTCAGATTCATTAGCTAAATTCATTAAAGAGTGGCCAAAAACACATGCTCCAATTCAGATAGATTTGTACGCTGGGAAACAGCAGAACGTATACTATTACGACTCAAAAAAGTTAATGGATTTAGAATTGAGAAAGGATTCATTATTTAACGCCTTTAATGAGGAACTTTTAGCCAATGAATATTTGGTTCCTGTAATATTTATCAATAGAGATACCAGAGATATTATTGGGACTAATATGAACGGATTATCCAATAACCCTGAGGGCTTAGCACCCAAAATTAAGGAGTTAGGCAATTCAAATGATTCTATTTTAGTCGATTTAGGATCTCAAAACAAAGGGGTTATTTATTTCGAGCATTCTCCAGAGTTAAAACAATTAAAGTATTTCCCAATTGTTCAATTCATAATTATTGGTCTTTTCATTTTTATAGGGTATATTATTTTTAGCACTTTTCGAAAGGCGGAACAGGATCAAGTATGGGCAGGAATGGCAAAGGAAACAGCACATCAATTGGGCACACCGATTTCGTCTTTAATGGCATGGATACAATTGTTACAAGCTGATGGCGTGAACATGTCTACAATTACTGAAATGAATAAAGATATAGATCGTTTAAATACCATTACAAATCGGTTCTCTAAGATTGGATCAAAGGCTGTTTTAAAAACAGAAAATATTGTTCCAATTATTGAACATACCATAGTCTATTTAAAAAGAAGAATAAGTACACAAATCGAATTAACCTTCGAAGCATCCGAATCAATCATTATGGCGGAAACTAATGTTTCTCTTTTGGAGTGGGTGATTGAAAACATTACTAAAAATGCTGTTGATGCCATGGAAGGCAAGGGTAAAATAAAAGTTTTCGCCCATCATCTGGAAGATGAAGTTTTTATTGATATTATTGATGATGGGAAAGGTATTCCTCAGGCCAAATTAAAAACAGTTTTTCAGCCTGGTTACACGACCAAAACCAGAGGATGGGGACTTGGATTATCTTTAGTAAAAAGAATTGTTGAGGAATTTCATAAAGGAAAAACATTTGTACTTAAATCCGAGGTAAATGTTGGAACTACATTTAGAATTGTTCTAAAATCAAAGTAGTTGATTTTAATTATTTTCTTAAGTATAACTTGATCAATTCTTCTTTATCTGTCTTTCCATTTTGATTTAAAGGGATTTTATCTACAATTTTAATATCAGCAGGTATCATGTAATCAGGTAATACTTTTTTAAGGTCAAATTTAAGATGATTAGTATTTTTAATTTCATTTTTTTTAAGTGAAACTAAACTAACAATCTTTTTGACAATACCTCCACGTTCTAGAGCAACAGTTGCAGCTTGAAAAATATAAGGCAAATTATGAAGAACGGATGTAATTTCGTTAATTTCTATGCGATAACCATGCAGTTTCACCATATCGTCGTTCCGGCCATAAAAAAAGAGCATATTATCTTTTAAATATCCTTTATCTCCTGTTCTAAATGCTCGCTGACCGTTAATACTCGTAAACTTTTTAGGGTTTAAATCGGGTCTATTAATATATCCAACCGATACATTAGGCCCCACAATTATTATTTCCTCATTTTCAATTAAAAGTTTACTATCCATTTTAGAAAACCCAACAGGGAGTGGGTTATGTTTGTCTAATACATCAGCTGTGATATTGAGGATAGTTGTTGCAACAGTTGCCTCTGTAGGTCCATATGTGTTTACAACCTTAGCGTGCCTATACTTTTGCGTTAACTCTTTGGCTAAATTATGAGGTAAAACCTCACCACAAAACAGAAAAGTACGGACACTTCTCAGGCGTGGATCTGAATCTAAGCGACTATATAAAAAAGCAAATGATGGTGTGGATATCCATATTGTACCATTCAGAGAAGCTATTTTATTTAAGAGGACTTCTTGGTGACTAGATTCTTCTTTGGTATTAAGTGCAATTGTTGCTCCTAAGGCTCCAAAAGTCATTACCTCAAATACCGATAAATCAAAACTTAACAAAGCAGTATTAATAAATACATCCGTATTACTAAATCCAAAATCATCACTGGTCATCCATTTTGTAAAAGACTTTACAGCTTCGTTACTGATCTGAACTCCTTTAGGTTCGCCAGTACTACCTGATGTAAAAATGATATAAACTAGGTCTAATTCGTTGGATTTTAGAAGGATGAATCTTTCTTCTTTTTTAAAGAATGATATTCCTTTATTTAGGAGAATTTCCGAAGTTGAGAACAGGTCTAACCTTTTCTTACAAGTGTTAATAATTAAATTGCACGAAGAAGAGTCTATTATCTTTCTTACCCTTGCCTCCGGGTAAACTGAGTCTATTGGAATATAAGGAATATTCATGGACATGCATGCATATATTGCTACAAGCATATCTGCACTTTTGTGACCGTAAATAATGATAGGATTGAATGTTTGATTTAACCCTTCGTTTTCAAAAAAATCGATCAGTTCATTTACCTTATTACTGAAAGTAGCCCAGGAATAGGAACCGTTTGATCCATGAATTGCAAATTTGTTTGCCCCATGTTCTAGGTCAATGAATACTTTTTCGGAAAAACTATACTTCATTTTAAATTAAGTTTCCACTAAAAATGTAGATGGCGAAAGTGACAGCGTTAAACATAATAAAAATAGATATCAGACGAACCAATGAAGGGTTTAATTTTCCGAAAAATACATCCCTTTTAGTCTTTTTGCAGCGGTACACATAATAATTGTGAATTACAGAATATAATCCAAATAGCATTCCACTTAAAATAAATTGAATTTCAAGACCATTCCAAAAACCCATTAAAGTAAAAGTTAACATTAACGCTATATTTTGTCGGGTAATTGACTTGAAAAACCCTTTTGAAGATAAGTCCTTAAAAATAGGTTTGAAAAAATAATCATTTAACCAATCGCCTAATGTTTTGTGCCAGCGCTTCCAGAAATCCTTTGGGTTAACTGATAAAAATGGTCTATTAAAGTTAATTGGGACATCAATTCCGATAAAGCTAGCAGCACCAATAGCTAATAGCGAGTAGCCTGCAAAGTCAAAAAATAGATATAATACATAGCTATATGCATATTGAACATGGTAAATCAGACTGCCATTATCATTTAAGTTTGATAAAATAAGTCTGTGAATGAACTCAGCAAAAATAAATTTAAATAGTAATCCTAAAACAAATCTTTCCCAACCATGATACACCTTTTCTTTGGTTATATTATCGTAACCTTTCTCAGTATCTGTTTTAAACCTTTTAAACCTATCTATTGGTCCAATTAAAAGTGTAGGAACAAATGCCAAATAGTTGAAAAAATCAATAAAGGAAATTTTTTTTTCATGATGTCTTTCGTCTATATATAAACTTATTACTTTAAAAATCATGTAGGAAAGACCTGCGATTTGAATAAGATTCTTTATGTCTCTTACACGATAGGTTTGTCCTTCATCAGGATATAGGTTAATGACTTTCATTAGGAACATTGGTAAGGCAAGAACGATCATAGGGAAAATTATATTTTCATAATGATAGTATTTTCTTAGTAATCTTAAGAATAAGTATAATAAAAGAATTAAGGCAATTAGTTGAAGCGGCTTAGTAAATAATAATGCGATATAACCAACTGTTATAATTGAAAGTAAGTGCTTAAACATAATTCGCTTCGATCCGAATTGTTTGGCTAACCAAACAATACTTGTTGATATAATCAAGTAAATAAAAAATAAACTTTCACTAAAAGGAAGCGTTTGGTTTAAATACATATTTAAAATTGCTGGTAGACAAAATGTGTCTTGGATTTAACAACCCCTTCTTTTTCAGGATGCAAAATGAGATCTATATCAACCACATATAAATAAAGGTATCCGAACGCAAGAACCAAATACAACATTATTTGACGAGTGACTTTACCTAGTTGTTTCATAATGTGTTTCGAAAATAAATTTATTAACTTTCATCCATCCAAAGTCGCTTAAATGCATCATATCTTTCAGAATGCCTTTATCATATGAGCTGGTATCTGAAACATACATATTATAGCATTTAAAACCAGCTGCTTCAATATTTAATGCTAGTGTTTCAAAAAATTTCTCATTAATTTCAAGATTTTGAAAACAATATGGATTTAAAGGTAAAATAATAAAGCTTGCATTCACTTTCTTATATCTTAAATACCTAAGCAGAGTTTTATGTTGCTGGTACTCTAAATTTGTATTAAGCTCAATTCTATCTTCAACTCTTAGTTCAAAAGGTTCATCTTCTTTTTTCATAAATTCTTTATAATAACTATCAAGAACATAAAACTGATTTGAACTAAGATTAAAAAACTCTTCTTTTGCTAATAAACCTATACTTTCAAAATCATTGTGCCACTCTTTATTATTCAAATTTTTGATGGTCAGTTCATAATTGGTTTTTGATGGGTTATGTGCAAAGCTCAATTTTTTTTGACATAAATTAAATACAAATGCCTTAAAACTAGAGAGTATGTTGGATTTGCTGATTAAATATTGATTTTTCAGAACTTCCATAGCTGGTGAAATTCCATCAAGATCATTTTGATTTCGCGATATATATTTACCAATTTCTAATTTAAACTCAGCCGGGATTTCATGGTTTGAAGCAATGGTTTTTAAAAAATTGGGCTTAGCAAACTCAATGAAAGCTTCAGTATTTGTTCCTTTTTGGGCAAACCAACCAGGGCTAATTATGAAACATAGGTTATTATTGCTATCTAAGTAGTCGTTCACTGCCATTAATTCAATTAGCATACTTAAACTTTGGTGAAAAGCATGGCCAATTCCAATCATTTGTAAACCCAAAGAGTCCGGGAAGAAATGATAAGGACAAAGAGGTGAGTTATTAAATTCAGATGACCCAAATATGGTCAGCTGTTTTTTATTTTGAATGCTAGCTACATAGTTTAATTCTGCTAACTCGCCACTTTGTAAATTGCTGTAACTTCCTCTTAGTTTTGTTTGCTTACCGCTTACGGTTTTCGTAAAGTTAAATGGGGCTTTGTTTAGTTGAACGAATAAGATGATTGCAAGGCAAGCGATTGCGAGGGGAATAAGATGAAAATATATGAGCTTTTTAAGCACCATTTTGCTTATTTTCTATATATTTTATAAGGAGTGTAACCGTCTCAAAATTACTTTCGATAATTTCATCAAAAGGAATTTTAATATTGAATTCTTTTTCGATTTCAACAGCCAATTCAACAATTGTAATGGAATCTAGCACTCCCTCTTGCCAAAGCGAATCATCTTTGTCCACAGTGCTAAAAGCCAGTTCCTCTATCTTATCGATTAAAAATGCTTGCATAATTTATTAAATAGCAGCTATACCTCCTTTTAGAGTATAAACTGATTTATCTTTCAGTAAATCCGCTAATAGCTTTTTGCCTGTTGTACTTCTGTTTCCTGACTGACAATAAAGTAAAATAGGCTTTTCCGACTCTAATTTGTCAAGTTGATTGATAAGGTCATAAACTGATATGTGAATACCCCCTATGTGAAAATCAGCACGTTCCCATTCCTCTCGGACATCAACCAACAAATATTGATCTAGCGAATCTTTGATATCCGCGTAATCCAATTCAAAATTATTTTCCTCCATACCACAAAATAAGCTATAATCTTTCAATAATTCAGTAACTGAAGCAGAAGAGTTTTTTTCGAACGATACTTGAAAACTAGTATTTGTAAGTGTAGAATAAGTCAATAGTCTACTACTAAGAATTTCTCCAATACCAGTAATCATTTTAATTACTTCATTAGCTTGCAAACTACCAATAATGCCTGGCAATACGCCTAATACGCCAACTTCTGAGCAATTTGGCACTTCATTTGGTGCTGGGGGAGAAGGAAATAAGCACCTGTATGTTGGTCCGTTTTGGTAATTAAAAACAGAAACTTGTCCTTCAAATTTATAAACAGCACCAAAAACAAGTGGTTTATTTGCAATAATTGAGGCGTCATTTGTTAAATATCGAGTTGGAAAATTGTCTGAACCATCTACAATAATGTCAAACTTACTCAATATTTTAATAGCATTGTCTACTGATAGCCTATATGGATAGGCTTTAAATATTGTATGTGGGTTTAAACCTGACAATCTTTTGATGGCAGTTTCAACTTTTAGTTTTCCCACATCTTTGTGACTATATAGCGTTTGGCGTTGCAAATTACTAATACTGACTATATCATGATCTATTATTCCAATAGTGCCTACCCCTGCTGCAGTTAGGTATTGCAAAATTGGACAGCCTAAGCCGCCTGCACCTATCACCAATACTTTTGCTGCTTTAAGTTTTAGTTGACCCTCTAATCCAATATCATCTAATATTAGGTGCCGATTATATTGTTGTTTTTCTGATTTTGATAGTTCCATATGCTTAACTAAAATGTTCCCAATCTTTCCAAACCGGATCTAAGCCTTGTCTTTTTAACATAGACGTAATTGATTCTGTACTTCTTTCATCTGATATTTCGAATTGTTCGAGAGATTGAGGTTCAACGGCATAACCACCAGGATTAGTCTTTGATTCTGCGCTCATAGACGTAATTCCTAATTGAACAATATGATCCCTAAAAGTCTCACTTTCACGAGTAGAAATAGATAATTCTAGATCTTCATCTAATAGTCTAAAAGCACAAATTAACTGAACTAAATCTCTGTTCGTCATTTCAATTTTTGGTTCGAGCCCACCACTAAAAGGTCTTAGACGAGGAAAAGAGATAGAGTACTTTGTTTTCCAATATTTTTTCTTAAGATATTGATGATGCAATGCTGTAAAAAAACTATCTGCACGCCAATCTTCCAATCCAAAAAGTGCACCTAATCCAATTTTATGAACACCAGCCTTACCTAATCGATCAGGTGTCTCTAAGCGGTAATTAAAATTTGATTTTTTCCCTTTAGGATGATGTTTTTTATACTCAGCTCTATGATAGGTTTCTTGATAAACCAATACAGCATATAAACCACTTTTTTTTAAGAGCTCATAATCGTTTTGATCCAAAGGTTGAACTTCAATAGTAATATTAGAGAAGCGTGATTTTATGAGTTGAATAGCGTTATTGATATATTGAACACCAACTGTTGTATTTGCTTCACCAGTGACCAATAAGATATGATCGTACCCTTTTTCCTTAAGGAATTCAACTTCTTTTAAAATTTCCTCATCATTTAGTGTTCTGCGTGGAATTTTATTTGTGAAACTGAACCCGCAATAAGTGCAGATGTTTTGGCATTCATTACTAAGATAAATGGGGGCGTACATTTGAATGGTATTTCCGAATCGGGTTTTAGTAACTAATTGACTTAATTGGGCCATTTCCTCTAAAAAAGGTTGAGCGGCTGGAGAAATAAGCGCCTTAAAATCCTCCAGATCTCTTTTGCTTTTCTTTAATGCAAATCGAACATCTCTTTCCGTTTTTTTAAAGATACTCTCAAGCGTGTTATCCCAGGAGTAGGTGTCAAATAAGTCAGTAAATGTATGGTTAGATGACATAGTTTAGCTATTTAAAAAACTGGTTAATGGACTGCTTGCTTCCGCTCTATCTTTTATGGGAGCCAACTTAGCACGATATGCCATTCTTCCTGCCTCTACGGCCATTTTAAAGGCTTTTGCCATTTCTACAGGATTTTGTGATACTGCAATGGCCGTATTTACTAAAACTGCATCTGCACCTAATTCCATGGCATCTGCAGCATGAGATGGTGCGCCGATTCCGGCATCAACAATTACTGGAACATTGGCTTGATCAATGATTATTTCTAAAAACTCCCTTGTTTTTAAGCCTTTATTGCTGCCAATTGGTGCACCCAGAGGCATGACACATTGAGTCCCTACATCTTCTAGTCTCTTACACAAAACAGGATCTGCATGAACGTAAGGCATTACGATAAAGCCTTTCTTCACTAACTCTTCTGCCGCTTGTAGTGTTTCAATAGGGTCCGGCAATAAATATTTTGGGTCTGGATGAATCTCTAGTTTAACCCAATTTGTTTCAAGTGCTTCTCTTGATAATTCAGCCGCAAAAACGGCTTCTTTTGCTGTTCGAACACCTGAGGTGTTGGGCAATAAATTAATGTGTTTTGCATTAAGATGAGTTAGAATATCATCCTCTGAATTGTTAACGTCAACCCTTTTTAGTGCTAGCGTTACGAGTTCACTTTCTGAAGCCAGCAATGCCTTCTTCATTAATTGAGATGAACTGAATTTACCAGTGCCAGTAAAAAGTCTTGATGAGAATAATTTATCACCAATTTTTAATGAGTCATTCATAACGATTAATTATAGTTTTAATATCATTTTCTCTTCTTTTTGTTAGAAGACTTGAAACTGCAACTCCTTTGACACCTGTGCCAATAAGCTTAGAAATGTCTTCTTCTTGAATACCACCTATGGCATAAATTGGAGTATTCATATTACGCTCCTTTAACTCATTAATAATCTCCTTATAACCTTCAAAACCAATTATTGGGTCAAGATTCGTTTTGGTTGATGTAAAATGATAAGGTCCTAGGCCAATATAATCAGCACCTTCAATATTTAAGCGGACACAATCTTGGGCCGTATTTGCTGTGCCACCAATTAAATGATTAGGGAGCCTTTTTCTGGCTTCCTTGAAATTAACATCATTTTTGCCAAGGTGTAATCCTAATTGTGGAAATTTTTCTGCCACCTGAATATAGTCGTTAATGATAAGCTTTGCATTAAATTTACGACATATACCTAGCGCCAGCTCTGTTGTTTCTAATACTTCTTCAAAACGGACATTTTTTAGTCTTAATTGAATTAATTTACAACCTGAACGGCAAACCTTTTCAATATTGAGCAAATGTGAATTGACTGATTCACCCTGAGATACATAATATATATTTGGTAAACTAATCATGTTAAAAATCATCAATTATATCTTCATTTTCAGCTTTTTCGCTATCGGGCGCAAAAAAGGAAAGTACAAATGAGCTACACGTAATAAAAACGCCCAAAACTAGCAGTATATCCTGAGCAGGCCAATACATTAATTTAAAAGCAACACCAAGAATAAACATTCCTGATCCAACAAAAAAAACACCGTTAACATACTTATTCGATTTGATTGGATCTTTGGTATTGGTTTTTACTTCAATCCAGCTTTTAATGCCAAATACGATAAAAGCACCAATGATAATATGAATCAATTTGACTGGATTAAATGTAGTTGACCAACCCATTATCTTTACCAAATAAACACTCAGCAGAATTCCGTTAAGGAGGTTTAGTATTTGGAGAATGAGTTTTGGTTTCTTAATCATAATAATGAATTCATTTTATAATTGATGCGAGCCTATTAATGAAGAATTACTTTCAATAAATTGCTCTATATATCTTTTACTCCGTAGAATACTTTTTCTGATAGGATAACCTTTGGCGAGGTTTGCAGTCAAAGCAGAAGCTAAAACACAACCTGTTCCATGTTTTTCGGTAAACTTAATAGGCTTAGGTTTAAACTTAATCTGCTCCCCATTAATATATAGAATATCTTGACCAGGATTTTCTTGGTCATGTCCCCCTTTTAATAAAACCAGACAATACTCTGACAGCTTTTTGGCTCCGGCTATCGGATCTTCCAAGCCACTTAAATTTTTAATTTCTTGATGATTAGGTGTAATCATATGAAGCTTTTTAACAGTATTTATTAAGCTTTTGAAATTTTGACCAAAGTCATAACCTACAGATGCTGATAAGACTGGGTCCCAGATAATTTTCGTTTTTTTATTTTTGTTTTGGCATGATGTAACTAAAGTGTCAAGCAACACTGAACTCGGAACTAAGCCTATTTTAACGAAATTGAATTCATAGTTTGAAAGTAACTCATTTAACTGTTGGTTAATTATTTCTTCATCTATCCAGTTTACAGATAAAAAACTTGACCCAGTTTGAATTGTATTTGCTGTTTGAACAGCCATCCCTATGCATTTATTTTGCTCGAATGTTTTGATATCAGCTAGAATACCTGCTCCTCCTGAGGGGTCAAACCCTGCAATGGTCAATATGTTTGGTCTTTTTTTGATATGATCGTATTTTAATTGCTATGCGTGTTTGTTTAGCAGATTAATTTCACTATCAATCTTAAAATTGTTCCAATAGCTTCCCATAAGCACGTATCCACTAAATCCCCATTCTTTTAACATATTTTCATGATAACGTTGAATACCTCCAAGTGCAACTATTTTTTGATTGGTCTGTTTTAAACCAAAGCTTAAAGCTTTACGATCTTTAAACTTTGAAAAGTAATTAGGTTTTGAGATACTATCAAAAATGGGGCTGAGTATTATATAGTTGATATTAAAAGGTATAGTGCCTATTTCTGCTAGTGAATGGGCGGCATAACTTATAGTTATTGGTCGTTTACCAAATACTTCTATTTCATTATTCTTAAGCAATAAAGGTTCCGTGCAACATTGATTAGATTCTTCTTCACTACACACCTGGGATAAACCTTTTTTATTAATGTGGATTCCACCTAAATTAAATCTGTTATGTAGTTCATAATGACTGTGAATAATCACTTTATCATAGTATGATTCATCTAATTGTTTAATATAGTCAATTAGTCTTGAGGCATCAAAATGAGGCTTTCGGATATGAAAAAAATCAATATCACTTGCCAATATATCATTTACCAATGAAGCTTCATTTGGTAACTCCGACGGATATGACATTATTATTTTTAGCATATGCCTCTATTTATTAATGTCTACTATAAGTATACTTCGCTTCCTTTATTTTTAAATTCTTCAGCCTTTTCTTTCATGCCTTCCTCTAATGCTTTTTGATCGTCAATTTCTTTTTGAGCAGCATAGTCTCTTACCTCTTGAGTAATCTTCATTGAGCAGAAATGTGGTCCACACATTGAGCAGAAGTGTGCAATTTTAGCCCCTTCAGCAGGTAACGTTTCATCATGATATTCTCTAGCCAATTCCGGATCAAGAGACAAGTTAAATTGATCTTCCCAACGGAATTCAAAACGTGCCTTACTTAAAGCATCATCTCTATGCTGCGCACCAGGGTGACCCTTGGCCAGATCAGCTGCATGTGCTGCGAGCTTATAGGTAATTACCCCTGTTCTAACATCATCCTTATTTGGTAGTCCTAAATGTTCTTTGGGTGTTACATAACACAACATGGCTGTACCGTACCATCCGATCATGGCAGCACCAATACCAGATGTAATATGATCATAACCAGGAGCAATATCAGTTGTCAATGGACCTAAAGTGTAGAAAGGCGCCTCACCACATGCTTCTAATTGTTTATCCATATTGGCTTTAATCATATGCATAGGCACGTGTCCTGGACCTTCTATAAACGTCTGCACATCATGTTTCCAAGCAATTTGGGTCAATTCACCTAAGGTTTCAAGTTCAGCAAATTGTGCTTTGTCGTTGGCGTCGGCAATACAACCAGGACGTAATCCATCACCTAATGAAAAGGCGACATCATACGATTTCATAATCTCACAGATTTCTTCGAAATGTGTGTAAAGGAAACTCTCTTTATGATGCGCCAGACACCATTTAGCCATAATAGACCCTCCTCGGGAAACAATTCCAGTAATTCTATTGGCTGTCATAGGGACGTAGGCTAATCTAACACCAGCATGAATGGTAAAATAATCTACGCCTTGTTCTGCTTGTTCAATTAATGTATCTCTGAAAATTTCCCAAGTAAGGTCTTCAGCCTTTCCATTTACTTTTTCAAGCGCTTGATAAATCGGAACAGTCCCAATCGGAACAGGTGAATTTCTGACAATCCATTCACGTGTTTCATGAATATTTTTGCCGGTCGATAAATCCATAATATTGTCGGCTCCCCAACGGCAAGCCCAAACAGCCTTTTCAACTTCCTCTTCAATACTTGAAGTTGTAGCAGAGTTTCCAATATTGGCATTGATTTTAACCAAAAAATTACGACCAAGAATCATTGGTTCTGCTTCAGGATGGTTAATATTAGACGGAATGACAGCCCTTCCCCTAGCTACTTCTTCTCTTACAAATTCAGGTGTAATTGTATCAGGAATACTTGCCCCAAAACTTTCACCAGGATGTTGAGATGTTAACCGAATGGCATCTAAAATTTTTTGATTTTCACGAATCGCCACATACTCCATTTCTGGTGTAATAATACCTTGCTTAGCGTAGTACATTTGAGACACATTTTTACCGGCTTTGGCACGTTTAGGCTTTCTGATATGGTTAAACCTCAGGTGATCCAAACTGGCGTCAGCCATTCGTTCCTTGCAATAGTCAGAACTAAATTCTGGTAATTCTTCTACATCTCCTCTATCCATAATCCATTGTTCTCGGATACGCTCAAGCCCTTCATGTACATTAATCGTTTTAGTAGGGTCGGTATAAGGCCCACTAGTATCGTAAACCGTTACGTTTTGATTAGTACTTCGTTTTTGAGTCATGGAATCAATCGTATCTGATAACTCAATTTCTCGCATAGCGACATTAATATGTTTGTGGATATTACCCTTTACATAAACTTTGCTCGATTTAGGAAAAGGCTTCGTTGTAATTTTGCCTTGATCAGGTGCTGTGTCTTTTTTTTTCATAATCAATTTATTGTATCAGTCGGTTTTTATATTTATCCACCCTGGGTGGCTTTTATGATTAATAAATGGTCATTTTCATTTAATTGAAAATTTGGCCAATCGGATTTTGGTATTACTTTGCCATTAACGGCAGCAGCAATTCCACGTTTAGTTTGATTCATTTCTAAAAATAAGCTCTCTATGGAAGACTGCTCATTAATTTTTCTACTTTGATCGTTAATTGTAATTTGTATCATTTCCAAAGTGATTAACATTGACTTTGGAAGTGTCTTGCCGAAAATCTGGCTAAAGGATCAATCTCCTATTTGACTTCTACTTTTCCCTACGGTTGGATGACCAACATCAGGTTCAAAGGGTATGTCTCAGCTTGCAACTTGCAAACACCCCCAAAGTGCAACACAAATATAAGAAAATAATAGAGCTTTTTATGCCTAGGCATAAGGTAATAAATCGCAACATGAATTTAAAAATTATTTAGCTATATTTGAGAGAGAATACAATTTAGTCAAATACTCAAATGTTGTCTTTTTAGTTTTCATGGAAGAAAAAAAACCATATGTCAAAGAATTTAAGCGATTTAACCTTTAGAAAGGGGGTAAAAAATAATCTTTTCGAAAAATTGGGGGAAGCCTCAAAAAAAGAAGGAACTCCGAATGTAAAAGATTTGGAAGCACTTGCAGAAGAGTTTTTATTAGGAACAGCTAACACCTACGGTACGGCAAGCTTTTATGACTTCATGAAACCTGAAAACAAAGGAAAGAAGGTTTATGTTTGTAATGGTTCTGCTTGTGTTTGTGCTGGTAAACAAGAACAAGTTATTTCAGATTTATCACAACATTTTTCATCAGATGAAATTGGCCATATGACCTGCTTAGGTCGCTGCCATGAAAATGGGGCCTTTCATTTTAATGGTCAGAATTATTCAGCAAAAAATGCAGATGATGTGGCTCAAATAATTAAAACGGGATCAACCGCTTCTGACCAATATAACGTAGACGCAACAGTGAGTTTATTAACCAAGCCTTATGAAGGATTTGAACAACATTATCAGGTATTAAAGGATGCCTTAAAGGAAGATCCTAAGGATGTATTGGAAGAGATCAAAATAGCGAATATCAGAGGTAGAGGCGGGGCTGGATTCCCAATGGGCTTTAAGCTGGAGTCTTGCAGAAATACCAAAGACGATACTAAATTTATCATTTGTAATGCTGATGAGGGTGATCCGGGAGCCTATTCAGACAGATACCTCCTGGAAGAACGACCACATTCGGTTTTATTCGGTATGCTGATCGCGGGTTACGTCACCGGCGCTGAATGGGGAATTCTATACATTCGAGCGGAATATCCAGAATCTGTTACCATTGTTCAAAATGCCATTGATGAACTCAGGGCCAATGGACTCTTGGGTCAGAATATTCAAGATTCAGGGTTTAATTATGATTTTAAAATTATCAAGGCGCAAGGCGCCTATATTTGTGGCGAAGAAACAGCTTTAATTAATTCAATTGAAGGTCAAAGGCCTGAAGTCAGAACCAGACCTCCGTATCCTACGCAGCAAGGTTTATTTAATAAGCCTACCATAGTTAACAATGTTGAAACATTGGCGGCTGTGCACGATATCGTTAAAAACGGAGGGGCTGCCTATGCTAAATTGGGCACAGAAAAATCTAAAGGAACCAAATTAGTTTGCCTAGATTCTTTTTTTAATAAGCCCGGCGTTTATGAAGTAGAAATGGGAACGCCGCTCTCAGTTGTTGTGAACGATTTGGGGGGTGGATTTAAAGCACCTGTCAAGGCTATGCAAATTGGCGGACCATTAGGTGGTATTGTCCCTGTTGAAAAAATCGACAAATTGGCCATTGATTTTGAATCGTTTGCCAATGAAGGCTTCTTACTAGGTCATGCTTCCATTGTTTGCATTCCTGAGTCGTTTCCTATGATCGATTATTTAGAGCATCTTATGGATTTTGCACAATATGAAAGTTGTGGAAAGTGCTTCCCTTGTCGCTTAGGAACAAAAAGGGCCCACGAATTATTAAAAAAAGCCAATACAAGTGATTATAAAATTGATACACATTTATTCACCGATTTAATGAATACCCTTCAACAAGGTTCATTGTGCGCACATGGTGGAGGCATTCCCTTACCTGTCAAGAACGCACTTCAATATTTTGAACCTGAACTTAAATCTTACTTCAACTAATTTAATCGTATTATGAAAGCATTTATTAACGACATAGCCCATGATTTTTTCGAAGGAGAAACCATTCTTAACTTCGTTAAACGGATTGTTGGTAAGGAAGTCATACCAACCCTTTGTGATGCACCTAACCTGGAAGCTTTTGGGTCCTGCAGAGTCTGTAGTGTAGATTTAGCTTTAGAGAAAGGTGGGCCTACAAAAGTAGTGGCGTCATGTCATACACCTGTTACTGAGAATACCTATATCTATCCAAGTTCAGAAAGCATTCAGGAATTAAGAAAAAACATCATAGAACTGGTGTTAACTGACCATCCCCTCGATTGCTTAACCTGTGAGGTCAATGGTAATTGTGAATTACAGGATGTGGCGGCTGAAGTTGGCATACGAGATGTGAGATATCCTAAAGAATTTGAAGATCATTTACATTACAAAAAGGATTTGAGTCATCCATATATGACCTCAGATTTTTCAAAATGTATTAATTGTTATCGCTGTGTCAGAGCTTGTGATGAGGTGCAGGGTCAATTTGTATTGAGTATGGCAGGACGAGGTTTTGACGCGCATATTGTAAAAGGAGCCGGTGAAAGCTTTAAGGAATCTGATTGCGTAAGTTGTGGTGCCTGTGCACAAGCTTGTCCAACCAGTGCCATTTCAGACGTATTTGAATCAAAATCGTTAAAAGCAGAAGAAAAAACCAGAACCATTTGTACCTATTGTGGTGTAGGTTGTAACCTTGAAGTGTCGACAAAAAATGGTGAAATTTTATCGATTCAGGCACCAATGGATGCCGAAGTGAATGGTGGACATACATGTTTAAAGGGTCGCTATGCCTTTAAATTCTATAACCATGCTGAACGTTTACGACAGCCTATGATTAAACGAAATGGTGAATTTGAAGAGGTATCATGGGATGAAGCTTATGATCATATCACTTCCAGGTTTAAGTCTTATAAAGAGGAATTTGGACCGGATTCTATGGCTGGAATTTCAAGTTCCAGATGTACCAATGAGGAAAACTATTTGATGCAAAAGTTCTTCAGAGCAGTTATTCAAACCAATAATATTGATGGTTGTGCCAGGGTATGCCATTCTCCTACCGCCTTAGGTATGCAACGAACATTTGGTACTGGAGCAGCCACTAATTCGATAGAAGATCTAAAACATACAAATTGTATTATGGTAATTGGGGCTAACCCAACCGCCGGACATCCGGTTACTGGTGCCAAAATGAAGCAGTTTGCTATGAAAACGGATAATATTACCATTGTAATTGATCCAAGGAAAACGGAATTGGCCAAGTACGCGACTTACCATCTAGCACTTCGTCCGGGAACCAATGTGGCGCTATTGAATATGATGGTATACTATATCATTACTGAAGACTTAGCTGATGAAGGTTTTATTGCGTCAAAAACAGAAGGATATGCCGATTATAAGCAATCCATTTTAAATATTGATTTAGATGCCATGGAAGATGTATGTGGTGTTGATCGAGAGTTAGTTAAAGAGGCAGCCATTGCCTATGCAACTGCACCAAATGCCATGAGTTTTCATGGATTAGGTGTAACTGAGCAGTATCAGGGAACCTTTACAGTAATGCAAATTGCTGATCTGGCATTATTAACCGGTAATATTGGAAGACCAGGTGTAGGTGTTAACCCATTGAGGGGGCAGAACAACGTACAGGGTTCTGCCGATATGGGTGTTCAACCACATCAGGGTGCAGGTTATCATGATGTGAGGGATTTAGAGATTAATAAACGTTACAACGAATTTTATGGGTCAACCGTTCCAACTGAAATCGGGTATAAAATTCCTGAAATGTTTGATGCCGCGCTAAAAGGAAATTTAAAAGCCATTTGGATCATTGGGGAAGATGTGGTTCAAACAGACCCTAATACACAAAAAGTAATCAAAGCACTGGAAAGTACAGACCTTGTCATTGTACAGGAATTATTTATGACAGAAACAGCAAAATATGCGGATGTCATCCTTCCGGGAGCATCATTCCTTGAAAAATCAGGAACGTTTACCAATGGTGAGCGGCGTATTCAGGCAGTTCGTCAAGTTGTAGAACCGCAAGGTAATTCAAAAGTAGATGGACAGATTGTCGTGGATATGATGAACAGAATGGGTTATGTTCAACCAGATTATGATGCCGGTATCATGTTGGAAGAGATTTCTCAGATTGTGCCATTTTTTGCAGGCGTAAAGTGGGAAGAATTGGGAGAGAATGGCAAACAATGGCCGGTTAAACCAGATGGAACAGATACTCAAATTTTACATGAGGAAGCATTCAAGAGAGGGAAAGGGAAATTTGAATTTAACCCATTTGAAGAAAGCCGAGAAATTTTGAAAAATGGAGAAGAGTACCCATATATTTTAACAACCAATCGGGACCTGGAACATTATAATTGTGGCGCCATGACAAGGCGAACTGGCAACGTTGAAATCCATACAGAAGATGTGTTATGGGTGAATCCACAAGATGCAGCCGCTAAAGGTATTAAGGAAGGAGATATGGTTTGTCTGGAGTCACCTCGCGGTAAAGTAGATATCAAAGCATTTATTACTGATGGTGTTAATCCAGGTATTTTAAGCACCACTTTCCACTTCCCGGAAATCATGGTAAATAATATCACATCTGATGAGCACGATACTGAAGCCTACTGTCCAGAGTACAAGGTAGTATCGGTTAAAATGAGAAAAAGCAAAGGCGCTTTTGCAAAGGTAAACTAGTCTTTATCTAGGTGGTGGGTGGGGGCCTCTTCGACCACCATGGATAAGACCAAGGGTTTTTTCAACAAATTCCGGATAATGCTTAAGTTGGTCTTTGTTTAAGAGTTGCTTTACATCTTGAAAATGAGTATATGTGCTATTAATTTTCTGCTGTTCCAAGTCGAAAAAAGTACTGAGGACAGATTTATCATTTTCGATACCATTATTGTAAAGCGGTTCAAAATATGTTTTTAAAACCGTTCTCTGTTGCTCCATGATACGACGCATGTCTGCTTTATGCTGGTCTGCTAGTCCATGAAAAGCTTCAGTTTGGCTTTCCGACAAGTTTAGCATTGGAGGAGGCCCCATTTTATGAGGAGGATGATGAGCAGTCGCCGGAGGTTTATTTAGTATGAAAAACAATACAACCATTATGTTTAAAATTAACATAGCGAAAGCAAAGTATTTGTAAAATTTTAATGACTTCATTGACTTAGTAAAATTGAAAATTATTGATAAGCTGACTGTCGTCAACAAAAGTTGACTCTTGATAAGGGTCTTCCTGAGTATTGTTTACAGCATAAATATCTACAAATAATAACAATAAAATACTGGCTGCGACAAGCGCAATTGTAGGCATAGGAATGACTTTATGGTCAAACAATGCAGCTTCAATTTGGCCATATAATGCGTTAGAAGGTTTTGCCTTCTCCATGTTTTCAAGTGGTTTCAAAAATTGATCATCCATCTTCTCTTTTTTTATTAGACATCTTTTTAGTACCATTTCCTTTGGTAGGATGGTAAAAATTTATGTTGGCCTTTAATTTTGCTTTAGCTCTTTGTAATAAGGATTCAACGGCTTTCACACTTGTTTCCATAATGTTGGCCACCTCTTGCTGAGGTAACTGCTCTATGTATACCAAAATAAAAGCAGTTTTTTGGTTTGGGGCCAATGCGTCAATTTGCCTAAAAAGGGCCTGGGCCTCTTCTTTATGTTCTAATTGAATACCTGGATGGTAAAAATGAGCCGGATCATGCTTAATCAATCCCAAACTTAATGCTTGGTGCCTTTTACGTTTTTTGATATGATTAATAGATTTATTAACCGTAATTCTGTATATCCAGGTACTTAGTTTAGCAGATTGATTAAAACTGTCTATTTTATCAAAAATGGTGATAAAAACATCTTGTGTGATTTCCTCTGCATCTTCAACACTTTGCAAATAGCTAATAGCTGTATTGTAAATATTTTCGTGATGGAGCTCATACAATAACTTAAAGGCCTTACGGTCTTTTTTAACAAGTTGTGCTATGAGTTCACGTTCTAAAATTGTTCAATTTTCTGCTAATTTACTCAATAATTAATTTTTCTGTGTTTTGTTTCGATTGAACAAGGTATAATCCTTTTGGCCAACCGCTTACATTTATTTCAAAATCATCATTAATATCAATTTGATAAACCAATTGACCTTGTAAATTATAAATTGAAATGGGTTCGAATATTTCGTTAATCTCCAAAATTTCTATTTTCACAAAGGTCTGTGCTGGGTTCGGATAAACCTTTAACGGTATCCGATTATCGAATTCATTCAAGCCCGTTACATCAATATTACTAGCATTAAAAGTAGGGTACATTTCTTGAAAATTACCAATTCCATTAGGGAATCTAGCGTAGGTCATATCTTCAGATTGTGCTTCGAAAATAATTTGATCTACCAATGTTCCTGAAGCATCACTTAAAAAAATGGACTCTCCCCCTGAGGATAATTTAAAGTTAGCATGCAAACCACTTTGAAGTGTATCTTTATCGCACCAAATAATTAAGAAACCATTTGCATTGATTGTGGTACCGCTTGGAACAGACCATTGAGTGAGTTGATCAACATCATCTGATAAATAATAACCGCTCAGATCTATTGTGGTACCAGTGTTATTATATACCTCAATCCAGTCATCATATTCTCCATCCTGATCAGCTACGGTTGTTTCATTATCAGCCTGAAATTCGTTAATAACAACATCTCCAATTGGTGGCGCATATGTCTCGATTGTATGGTATTCATATTCAGCGCGCGCAGGAGAAAATTTACCTATGTCATTGTTATCAGCATAGATATAGTATTGCATGATAGTATTGGTCATAGTGAGCCCTAGCCCGTAAACGCCATCATTTGCCACACCATCATTATGGTTCCCATCATCATACATTTCAGTTCTTTCAAAAGGGGCATAAATATTATCGCGGTAACCAATGTAAACGGCAGTTTCATTCGTAATGGTCGCATTAATAAAGACCATATCGTTGATGCTTGGTGATGAATTACTTAACGTTATATTGGTAATGATTGGCTCCGTCGTTGTGAAATCACTTTGACTTAATAAATATGCACTCCGGCCATTCATTAAATTTGTAATGCCGGGATAGGATCCTCCGCCACCAGGTCCACCTCCACCACCAACATCATTGTTTAAATTATTTGTAAACTGTGCATTTGTAAAGAACTTATTGTTATCCGCCTGTACAGAATTAGTAATAATAGTTTGTAAATTTTGGGCAGTTGTGGCATACGTTCCATTGTCAAAATTCTCTAATAAAATGGTCTTAACATGGGCCAGGTACATTCGTCTGTATATAGGAACACTTAATAATTGACTAATTAAGGGAAAATCTGGATCATTTTCGTGCAATAAGTGTGTCATTTGCTGCTTTGAAGTTGTACCGGAAAGTTGTCCGGATCCGGTCATACCAAATACGCCGAAAGATTCATTGAGGTCCCATATCATAGGCATGAACTGATTATAATCGCTTTGATAGAGGTAATAGTTTTGGGTAAAACCACCAATATAACTATCCAGATTTACCAGTACATTGTTTAAGGCCAGCATCCAGATCGCACGGTCAACATCTAAAATGGATGCTATCGCACTTAAATTGTTGCCTAACGTATCGCATAATGCAATTAATTGATGCCAACCATGATCAGACTTTATTTCGTAGGCTTCATCATAATTGGCGCTATCCGTTCCCAGATAAACTAAGTCAGGTAAATCGGTAGCTTGTGGTCCGGCGCCATCTATGGGGTTACATTTAAAAAAAGCATTGTTTTTTGAGTCAAATCGGCTATTAAGGAAGGTTTTGGAGATGGCTTCTGAGCTTACATATAGGCCCAATAAGGTGCCATTAACCGTTACATTCGCATAATTGGACTGCGGAGCAACCATATATTGACGAATGATTTGATAAGATAGCACTTCACGTAAAAAAGAGGGATCTTTAGCGACATTGCTCAACTTAATGTCTTTATAACCATAATAGTCTTGTTCCTTATAGGTATCAAGCTCAATGTGAAACGGATTCTTGGTTTGATTAGCATTGTAGGTACTATTGCCCTTATACTTAACACCAACGCTGTCGAAAACAACACCATTAATGCTAACAGAGGTCGCCATAATATAGTCTTCATTACCCGCTTTTTCAGCATCTAATAGCTGGTCCCAATTGCTTTGCGCAAAGTTGATATCAATGGTTTGGATGGTATTTATATCATAAAAGTTCTGTCCAAATAACTCAGAGTTAATACCAAAAAACAGGGCAAGAAACATGATTTTTTTGAAGTCCATAAGATTGTTTTAATCTTTAGACAACATTAAATTAACATTCCTTCGGACGGTAATAAGTTTTGAATGATTATTATCTCAATACAGTGATAGTGCCTTTATATTCTTCTACTTTCCTAGTATTTGGGTTTGTAAATAGAAGTATATAAGCATAAACACCTGATGGCACTATGGTCCCATTAAATGATCCATCCCATTCACCTTCAGGGTCTTGGGATTCAAAAATAACTTGTCGATTTCTATTAAAGATAGTGAAATTAAAGTAGTCTGGATTATGAGAAAGATATGGTCTGATTGTCTCATTAAACGCATTTCTATCAGGAGCAAAAGTATTTGGCAAATAAATACGTACTTTAAACTGAATTTCAATGTAGTCACGACTTACCCCACAATTATTGAGAGCTTCAACCCAGTATGATCCTGTTCCAAAGTAGGCTTTACATGGATAGCTCTCAGTAGATTTGAAGCCATCTGACCATGTTAATAATGCATTATCAGGATTTTTAATACAAGATTCGTAAAAATCAATAGATGTTATTGTATCCTCTCCTAAATCAATTCTAGGAGCGGATCCATATTCAATCCATGTAGGGTCATTTTCATCCTGAAATAAAGTATTTCCCAATTGTCCTTTGCTATTGTTAGTTAAGTCTTGAACATTTTGATTAGCCATATCCCTAAAATTCCAATATCCAATCAAGTTCGGTGTGCTTCCACTTATGATTTCTAGTTGATTTTCTTTTATTTCTTCTATGGAAAGCGCTTTGTTCCAAATTCTTAATCCACTAATAAGTCCTTTAAATTTCGTTGAATCAGTCTGGTCTTTGCCAATGAGCAGTGCATTAGTGCTGCTAATAGATGGAATTTCACCTGGAGTTTCTATAGAACCTTGTGAATTCCCATTAAGAAAGAATGTTAACGTATTACTATTTCTAGTGACAGCAATATGGAAGCAGTAATAATGGCTGAAGTTAATTGTAGTATTATTATTATCAAGGTAATAATCAATGCCATCAACGTTAATGACTAATTGTTTAAAAATAGGATTGCCAATTTGATCACGGAAAAACAATTTAATACCTTGATTCGAACCGGAACGGTTCGAGAAAACAACTGGGTTAGGGTTTTGCAATGATTCATATGTGGTTACCCAGGCCTCTATGGAAAAATTACCATCATTAATTGTATTAAAAGTAGTATTATCAATTTCAATATAATCATCTATGCCATCAAATTGCAGCGATCCAGTTTGCGAGAATAATTGATTTGCATTTACGATCAAGAGTAATATATGAATGAATTTCATATTTAATCTAATTGTGGCTCCACCCAATCACCATATTCTTTGATGAGTTCTACCAATTCATTAACAGCTTCTTCTTCAGCTATGTTTCGCTTTACAACCGTTTTTTCCTTGTAGAGGTTAATCTTGCCTTTACCTACACCCACGTAACCATAATCTGCGTCCGCCATTTCACCAGGGCCATTCACTATACAACCCATAATGCCAATTTTCAACCCTTTTAAGTGGTTGGTTCGGTTTCTGATTTTAGCGGTTGTGATTTGTAAGTCAAATAGGGTTCGGCCGCATGAAGGACAAGAGATATAATCCGTCTTAGAGATTCTGGTTCTGGTAGCTTGTAAAATGCCAAAAGCGGTGCTGGTATTCAATTGTAAAGTAGAACAATTGTCCGTATGCATCCATACACCATCTCCCATACCGTCTATTAACAAGGCGCCAAAATCAGTTGAAGCGTAAAGTTGAAAGGCCTCATTATCAATATCAGCATAAGTTTTATATGGAATGACGGGTCGGGTAATACCCAAATGCATGAGTTCAATAAAGAACCGTCGTTGCTCGGCCATTCTGTGTAAATTCTTTGAACTTAAGACCAATACAATGCTGGGGTCAGATAAATCATTTTTGTGCTGTTTTAAAAGATCAATGTCATGGGCATCAATGCTTACAAAATTGAGTTTGGAAGATCGATTACCTGCTTTTGAAAATTGATCAATTGAATTGAAAAGCGGATAGATCTGATTTTTTTCTTCCCATACTTCTACGTCTACAATAACCGATAAAGTTCCCGGTAACTCAAAGTCAGGAATGGCTTGGCAAAACAAGTAGTCTACTGCTTGCTCCCTAATATTCCATTTATCATCTGCCACATTATAAGTATAACCTGCCGCGAATAAACTCGCAGGTTTCAAGTCATCAAGGTGAGCCAGATCGGAGACGATTACGGGGTGATTTTTACCACCTATATTCAGGACAGATTCAGTTGTCCGTTTATTGTAATCGTATGGGTTATAAGGGAGTTCATAATCAAAAGGTAAGATTTGATCATGACTTTCTCGGTTATGATATCGTTCGGCTAACTTTTTAGCAACCGGAATCTCAAACTCCGGTTCTTCAGTTAAAGACACCCGAATGGTATCGCCTAAGCCATCTTCTAATAAGGTGCCAATGCCAACTGCAGACTTAATTCGGCCATCTTCACCTTCTCCAGCCTCGGTTACGCCTAAATGAAGGGGATAAATACGGTCTCTTTTCATCATTTTAGCCATTAGCATTCGGTAGGCCTGAACCATAATTAATGGATTAGATGACTTCATAGATACGACCAAATTATAGAATGCATTGTCTTCACAGATTTGAATGAATTCCAAGGCAGATTCTACCATCCCTTTAGCCGTATCACCGTATCGTGATGTGATTCTATCGGATAAAGAACCATGATTGGTACCGATACGCATGGCTCTACCATTTGCTTTACAAAGCAATACTAAGGGCGTGAATTTTTCACGTATTCGAACCAATTCTTGCTGATAGGATTCGTCGGTGTATTCTATTTCTTCAAATTTCTTTTTATCAGCATAATTGCCAGGATTCACCCTAATTTTCTCAATGTACTGTGCCGCCACTTCAGCTGCGTTAGGTGTAAAATGAATATCAGCTACAATAGGAGTATGATAACCTTTAGCGTCAAGCGCAGCCCGAATGTTTTTAAGATTTTCAGCTTCTCTTTTTGAAGGAGCCGTATACCTGACCAGCTCGCAACCAGCATCAATCATGCGAATGGCTTGCTCGACTGAAGCTTCAGTGTCCATGGTATCCGTGGTAGTCATAGATTGGACACGAATCGGGTTGTCGCCACCAAAATGAATGGAGCCAACCTTGACGGGTGAGGTTTTAATGCGAGAAAATTGTACTAAGCTATTGCAGTATGATGTGTCTTTTTCCATGGTGCGCTAAATTTAAGGAGAAAAACGCATTAGCTGACTAGGCCAAAGCCATAATTTCTTCAAATATGTCACGATTATTATTTAATCGCGGTACTTTATGCTGTCCACCCAATTTACCATTAGATTTTAACCAGTTTTCGAAAGTAAATTCGGGTGCTATATGAACCACTGGCTTTTGGAGTGACATGTCACCTTGCCGCTTGGCTTCATAATCTGAATTTAAGTTTTTGAGTGTTTGATCTAAGATTACTGTAAATTCACCAATATCTTTTGGTGGCTCTTTGAATTCGATTAGCCATTCATGGGCACCCTTTTCACCTCCAAGCATGAATATAGGTGCAACAGTATAATCTATAACCTGAGAGTGGGTCTGCTTGGAAGCTTGAGAGATAGCCTTTTCGGCATTTTCAACAATTAGTTCCTCACCAAATGCATTGATGAAACTTTTAGTTCTTCCCGTAACAAGAAAGCGATACGGTAATAATGAGGTAAATTTAACTGTGTCTCCAACAATATACCTCCACAGTCCACCATTTGTGGAAATGACGAGAGCATAATTCTTACCTAATTCAACATCCTTTAATGGAATGACATGATTGGAATGTATGCCATTAAATTTATCCATGGGAATAAATTCATAAAAAATGCCATAATCAAGCATAAGCAATAGGTCAGGTTCTGATAAATTATCTTGAATTCCAAAAAAACCTTCCGAAGCGTTATAGGTTTCCAAATAATGCATATCATCAAAAGGAATTAGTTTCTTAAACTCTGCCCTATAAGGTTCAAAACTAACTCCGCCATGACTAAATAATTCAAGATTTGGCCAGACTTCACGCAAATGTTTTTTACCGGTAATTTCTAACACCCGGTGACATAAAACCAATGTCCAACTTGGCACACCTGCCATGGCGGTGACATCTTCGTGAATGGTAGATTGTGCTAATTTCTCTATTTTTTCTTCCCATTCGTCCATCAAAGCGATTTCCTTGGATGGTGTTCTTCGAAACTCTGCCCACCAGGGCATATTTTCTACTAGAATGGCCGATAAATCTCCAAAATAGGTGCCTTGAGCCATACTATTACCTGCAGCACTGCCACCGATACCCAGCATTTTACCTTTGTAAAATTTGGCATTTTCGACCTGATTATAATAAATACCTAGCAAATCTTTTCCCCCTTTGTAATGGCAGTCGTATAAGCTGTCTTTAGTAACTGGAATAAATTTGCTCTTTGCAGAAACAGTGCCTGAAGACTTGGCAAACCATTTTACTTCCTTTTCCCATAAGATATTGGTTTCGCCCTTTAGCTGACGTTCTATGCTCGGATAAAAAGTTTCATAATCTCCAAGGGGAACAGACGATATGAAATCAGCGTAATTTTCAAGATTCGCGTAGTTATGAGCTTTTCCCCATTCTGTATCAATCGACCTACTGATAAGACTTTTTAAGACATCCTCTTGAACTTCAATCGGATATTTTTTAAAAAGATCAATTTGGTGAATTCTCTTTTTAATAAGCCATGAAAAAATAGAATTAAACGGCATAATCTAGGTAAAAAAGCAAAAAAAAGACCCAATTTATGAGCCTGTAGATATTTGGATAAAGAAAGAGAATTATTTATCCAAAAAATACTAATCCGAACACAATACCTATGACAATTACAACATACAATGGTGTTAAAATATTTGTTGTATCATCAAAATAAGTATATTTTTTATCGTCACTCATGGTTAAAATTTTCTGTAAAGGTAATAATTATTCAAAGGTTTTTAAAAGGTTAGGCTAATAATTTTCGCCTTACGACCTAGTTCGTTTAGCAAATACATATTCTGGTCGCTAATTTGCATAGATTTTTTCGCGTACAATAGATAATTTGTATCTCTTAAGTCAATTTTACTTCTAGTTATTTCACCTTCAGAATTTACTTTTGTTAGGGCTAAAGTGTTTCTTCTGCCATTGAAAAGTGGTTTTAAGTCTTTTGTATTGTCAATATCAAGATCAATATTTTGATTGTTATCATTATAAATAAAATAAAGATCATCATTTTTATTAAATAAAGAAAAAGATGAATAGTATCCATTGTCGTTAGTTGAATTTTGGATTTTAGGGATTCTCTTTAACCACTGAAAACCGCCTTTTTCATCAAAATAAGCAACTAAAAGAAATTCATAATTGAAGTGTTCTGTTGTACTGGTCGTATTTGTTCTGGGATCATAAATTCTATCGATAAAGGTATAATAATGTTCACCAACAAGGTAAAAGGAGCCATCTTTTAAGGGGACTAAATGTTTTAAGAAGAAATTATCTAGCTGAGGGTCAGATTTTCCGGATCTACTAAAGAGCGCTAAATCTGGTGCATTTAATTTATAGTAGTTATTCTGAATAATGTTATACTTTTTGTTCAGTTCTATATTAAAGAAAGCATCTATGGCAAAATCTCTATTAGAATTGACAAAACCAGAAATGAGCAGTTGTCCATTTTCTTTTAGAGCGAGATCAACTCCATTGAGCCATTTTAGTTTTAACCGTAGATCAATTTCTTTCAGAAAATTTAGTTCTTGATTATAAGCCCACAAGGCGTATTTATTTGTTAATAATTTAACATCCTTTATGTCAGCGTTTCTATTGTTGTTAAATCCATAATTACAAAGCAAAAAAACTTCTTTTACAGAAGGAAATACGATTTTTTCAACATTGACCCTGCTAATGGTATTAAAAGAAACAAGCTGTTTTTTCCATATTGATTCGCCTTGTAAGTTCAGACAGTTTAAATCAATGGCTTCCTTACTTGTGATTTTATGTGGATGATTTTGTGATATCAAAATGGCTTGCTCATCTTCACTCACTTCAATGATAATATTTGTTACTGATATATTATCAATACTATCAATTATCTCAAAGTTTTGTAGTTCAAGGTTCTCACCATATATATAGAGACCCAGTGTTGTGGTTTGTTCTTTAATGTGGGTGAAAATTGAAAAAAGATAAACTTTATTATCGACCAATAAAATTTCATAAGGGTCTGAATAGTAATTATCCTCTAATGGATTAAGAAAAATATCCCGTTCGGCGGTAACAGATAAATCAGATTTATAAAACTTTCTTGTTATTAATTCTTTTTTCTTTTTGTTTGAATAAATGTAGTCAATGGTGAAAATTTCTAATCCACTTTCGCCAACAAAACCATTAAAAGATTCTGTTTTTGATCGCGCGAATTCCTTTCCTTCTTTTATATCCGATATTTGAGTATGAGATACAAATGGTATAAGAAATAAGAAAAACACTAAAGTAAATTTCATGCTTTTATTTTTAACGTTCTTTCTTTTAACGCAATGGCCTTATTTTTATTGGCTAGCTGCCCACAGGCCGCATCAATATCTTTGCCTCTACTTCGTCTAATATTTACAACCAAATTTAAAGACTCCAGAAAAGCCGCGAAGTCGTCTACTTTTTGCCTATCGGCTTGCTGAAATTCGCCATCATCAATCGGATTATATTCAATGATATTAATTTTTACTGGTACATTTTTGCAAAATTCAGCTAGTTCTCGGGCATCTACTAATGTGTCATTAAAATCTTTGAATATAATATATTCAAAAGTGACTCGCTGCTTAGTTAACTGATGATAATGCCTAAGGGCATCTGCCAAACGGGTCAAATTATTAGAGTCATTTATTTCCATAATTTCACTTCGTTTGCTGTCGTTAGCAGCATGAAGTGAAAGCGCTAAATTGAGTTTAAGGGGAGCTTCTCCCATTTTTTCAATCATTTTGGCGATTCCTGCCGTTGAAACGGTTATTCTTCTTGGTGAAATACCCAAGCCATCTTCGGCACAAATTCTTTCAGAACCAGCCATTACGTTTTTAAAGTTAAGCAAGGGTTCGCCCATTCCCATAAATACAATATTGCTTAAATTAATTTTATAGTGTTCTTGAGAAAGATTAGTCAATAAAAATACCTGGTCATAAATTTCACCTTTTGACAAATTTCTCATGAGTTTTAACCGACCGGTAGCGCAAAACTTGCAAGCCAGACTGCAACCAACTTGTGATGAAATGCAAGCCGTAACACGAGTTTCAGTAGGAATTAAAACACCTTCAGTAACATGACTGTCATAACTCGTGAACGCTACTTTAATGGTACCATCATTACTTTTTTGAAAGTCAGAAATTGTTAAAACATCTATGAAATAATGTTCTTCTAACATTTCTATGGTCTTCTTTGAAATATTTCTCATTTCAGAAAAAGACCTGACTCCTTTTTTCCAAAGCCATTCATGTACTTGCTTGGCTCTGAATTTTGGTTCATTCAAATCCAAAAATGCTGTAATTAAATCCGCTAAACTTAAGTCCCTGATGTTGATCTTGGAAGTACTCATTCAGTTTACAAAGGTAGTGAGATTTATTTTAAAGGCGATCTCCCCTTCCTACTCTAGTGTAAAAACGAGTTTAGTATAATCCACCTATCTGACGATTATTTATTGCTTCATCATTTTCAATTTTAGGTAGTTGAGCGGGTATTGAAGTCATACCAATAGTATCCGTTAAAGATTCCATAAAAACAATTAATTGTTTAATTTCATCAGCAGTCAAATTTAATTCGTCTTCAGGAAGGGTCGTGTTTTCTGGAGCAATTCCCCAACCATGACCGCCACCATCATTATAAAAATCGACAACATCTTCCAACGTTGGGAACACACCATTATGCATATAGGGAGCAGTTAAAGCAATATTTCTTACTGTAGTTGTTTTAAACGAATGCTTATAGAAATCGGCTTTTTCTCGAGGTCTTTTATTTTGATATCTTCCTAAATCGGAATCTAATGTAGCAGTTTTTCGGTTATTGATATTTGGTATACCAAGCACTTCTGTTTCCATTTCAACAAAGTTAGGTGGGACCAATCCGCTAAACGAAGGAATAAAGTGGCAAGTTGCACAAGCTGCCTTACCAGCAAATAAATTAAACCCTTTTTCAATATCTTCTCCCTTAGTAGAAGTTATTTCATCCCTCATGAGTTTATCAAACTCTGAATTAAAGGAGCGCAATGATTGTATAAAAGCGCCTAGACTTCCTACAATTGTATACCTATTTATGGTGTTTAATTCAGGAAAGGCTTCTCTAAACAAATCCCGATAAGCCGGGCTTTGAGATAATTTGGCTATAATTTCATCATAATTTGTGTTAAACTCTTTTGCATTGAAAATAACATGCTCAATTTGCGTTTCAGGGTTATCTGCCCTATTATCCCAGAAAAACCGCGTACTATACACTGCATTAATAAGGCCAGGAGCATTCCTGTCTAATACCCCTTTATTATCAAATGCCAAGGGTGTTGGCAACCCATCAGAAAACCCCTTTGAAGGATCATGGCAAGAGGCACAAGCCCGCTGATTGTTCTTAGATAAAATCGGGTCGTAGAATAACATTTTGCCCAACTCAAGCTTTTTCTTTTGATTTCCGGAACTGGCATAGTTCACAAAAAAATTGGCATTTAAGAAATTGTCATCAAAGATATTCGTGGCTTCGTAATTATAGCTAAAGGCAAACGAAGTAGCAATATCTCGTGTTTCAATAAACAAAGATTTTTGAGCAAAAAGCGCTAATCTATATGCTGGATTAAGGGCTTTTTGAATAAATTGAAATCGATTAAAGTCATCAAAATCCTTCACATTGAAATAGTGATACCCATTTGAAAATAGTGTTTCAATCTCTTCTTGAAGTTCATGAGAAAGTAATGGGGTATAATGACTAATTGTTTCATGCAGGGCTGCAAAGGCGATTTCACATTCTTTTTGAGTGTTGATACCAGATGGGGTATCAAACCCTGTGATGCCTAGACTAGCTAATCGAAGAATACCAGTTCTGACAATTTCAAATACCATTCGGTGACTTAAGGTTAAGTATTTTAGTCGTGAGTTAAATTCTTTTATTTTAAGGTTGAGTTTCGAGACTAGTTTTGAAACAGACTCATGATTTTGTGCCATGATTTCCTCTTCGATAATTTGAAATCCTTTGGGCTCTAAAATAACTAAGTCGGGTGTTTTTCGTTCTAATTTTTTGAGCGGTGCGCCGTTAATGTAATCATTAGTGAATTCAAGGTCCAAAAAGGCCATAAATAGTTCTACCTCTTTAAAAGCATTTCGCGCATTAAAAAAAGCACTTTGAATCTCTATCCAGTCTTTTCCGTCTAGTTCATCTTTTAGATTTAATACCCTATTAGATAATACTTGACATTTTTTTGTTAGGTCTTCCTTTATTTCATCAAGTTGGTCAGAAGCTGAAAAATTAAACAAAGGGATTAGCGTTAAAATAAAAACGAGTAGTTTTTTCATAAAATTTGTCTAAAACAAAAAAACCCCACCTTTTAAAAAGGTGAGGGCTTTTTGGGTTTTCACTACTTATTGAACTATTAAAGTTTTAGCTTCTTTTTCAGAAGTTTGAATGAAATATGTACCTGGAGTCATGGTTGATACATTTATTTTGTTTGTATTTCTAACCACTTGAATTAAGTTACCGTTTGCATCATATATACCTATATCAGTTGTTTTATTTAAGTGAACAACATTCATGGCAGGATTAGGATACATAATTAATTCTGAAGCAGAATAATCAATTTCAGGTGTTGATAAAAATCCTTCATGGAAACCAGTTAAGGCAATTGTACATGAGTTATTGTAAGGGAAAGGGTTTGAAGAACTCGGGTGCTGAGAGTTGAATAAAATGGTTTTTCCATCAGGTAATGCGTTTACACCTGTAATTTCAGCTCCAATTGGCACTTGCGCGATTCTAATTAAATCATTTAAAGTTGGATTTGCGATCGTCATGTCTAACATAAACATTTCACAAGTTCTATTAGAGATGCCCATTGGCATTCTCCCGTTTGAAGTCCCATTTAAGTCTTCGTTAATCAACATATAGGTCGTGTTTCCAAAAGTTCCAAATCCTAAACCATCAGGGTTAGATAAATGAACTGAAGGATAATCAGCAGGGGCAACATCACTTGCATAATCAGGTCCAGCCTCTAAGAAAACAGACACTTCGTCAGTTGTAACATCAAACTTTAAAATTCTTCCGTAGTAATCGTTGTAGTCAGCATCATCTGGTCCGGTTACTGATTGCGCAGTTGCTCTGTCAATATGATGTTGAGCAAATATTCCACCATCAGCTAATTCATCATTCCATCTTGATGCTGGATTATCTCTTCCAGTTTCTGTGATATAAACGTTTCCATCTGCAGGATTATAAGCCACCCACTCTAATCGGTTAAACATGGTTGCCCCAGCTGCAATGGCTACGTCCTGAAAGTTTAACATGTTTGACATATTACTGTTATCAATTTCAACCCATTTATTAGGCGCATCTGCCTTGTAGAAATATGTGGTTCCTGAAGTAAAATCACCCGCTGTTGTAGCGACAAATTTTGTAAAGATACCAGGTGTGTTATCAGCTCCTAAATAAGCCGTTTTGTTATCAGGCATCACTACACCGCCTTCAAATGGTTGACGACCCCAGTTGTACTGCTTTCTAATTGCGACCGCTTCTTTAGGATCAATTTCTACCATATAGTTAAAGTTTTGGTATTTTTCGATAGTTTGTCCATCAGCTGCTGCAATACCTGATCCAGAAATTGTGAAATCAGCAGTATCTCTTACACCGTCACCACCATCATAAATATGTGCATTATTATTTCTGAACCATTCTTCAGCTGTCCAAATTCTGCCATCATAAGATGATTGGATACCACCGCAGTTCATTCCAGTTTCACCAACAGTATTTGCAAAATCTACGTTAAAGAATTTTCCTGTTCTACCGTCAGATAAAGTTTGCTCAACAATTACAAGAGAATCTGTTGCTGCATCTCTTTTAATTTTGAAAACAGTCATTCCTCCACCGTCTCCAATGTTATCATCAGCAGATACTCTTTCATGGTTAACAGATAACCATCCTAAATCATTTGAATTAGCATCTGGCGTAAAACCAATAAAATCATGCCATTGTTTAGCAGGAAAAGCGCCTGCCGGGTTTCCATAAGTGTCAGTCGTTTGTACCATATCTACACCACCAATAAATAACACTTGTTTTTTAATGATAGATGTTGGTACTACTACCGTGTCCGTTTCATAAATAAATTCAAAGTGTGGATTAAAGCCCAATTGTGCTTTTGCTCCTGCTGCAGTCATAAGTGCTGTTGCAAAAAGTAATATTTTTTTCATGTCTTATTTTATTTTAAAAGATTCGACACAAAACTACATGGAGCGATTGCGAAGCGTGTTAGCTACATTTTATGGTTTTACTATATATTGGTCATTTTAAAATTAAAAATGTAAACTTAATATTATGAAATGAACAGCTAAGGTTAATAATTTGAAAGAGCAATTTTAAGACAAGATTAAAACACCTAATTATCAATTACTTGTAAAAAACTCATTTCTCTTAAGTTGTTTAATTGATCATATTGGCAATGCATTGAAAATTGAAATTAAATTCAAAAAAAACCCTGAAAGCCGATCCAATAAATCATCTTTCAGAGGTATTAAATTCTACAATACTAACTTAATTCATGCTTCGTGAAATGATGAATAGCATCACATAAAAATTTCGCGAATTCTGGTTGAGGTAGGTTATCCACCATGGTAAAACGCTCATCTGCTTTGTATAATCTACTGAGCCCTAAATATTGATCAAGTTGTCTGTCAGATGAACCATGTGTTCCCCAAAATTGACGTGTATTAATATAATGTCTGGAAATGGCTTCTTGGACTTGATTACTTGAGATGCCTTTATTTCTCAGGGCAAAAAGATCACTGAACACTTGTTTTTGTTCTTGTTTTAAATCCTCAATTTGCTTTTTGGTTAGTTTCATGAGGCTTTTTTCTGAGGTTTCAACAGCCTGTTTGCCATATTTTTTAATGGCTTCTTTACGATAGGCTTTGGCTGTTTCCTTTGGTAAGCCATCATAAAGTTCTTCTGGTTTTAACATTGTCTTTTGGTTTTTGAATTGATAATGAATGGTTTTATTTATAGTTTCGATTAGGGTATCGATTCGTTGTCGTCTTTCTTTTAAGGCGGTTTTATGATTTTTAAGTGCTGATAGTAAGTCAAACTCAGGATCATCTAGAATGTCTCCAATTTCCTGCAAAGAAAAGTCCAGCTCTTTATAGAAGAGAATTTGTTGCAGTCGAACTAATTGTTCTCTCCCGTAAAATCTATACTTGGCTTCCGTTCTAATGAATGGTTTTAACAAGCCAATTTGGTCATAGTAGTGCAATGTTCTTGCGCTTACGCCAGCCAGTTTAGAAAGTGCTTTTACAGAATATTTTTCCATTGTAATTAGTTATTTAGATGAATGAATTGAATTTTGATTTAAAAAGCCAAGTGCTATGGCATCAACAACAGAGTGGGCATTTTCCCATTTGTGGTAAACGCCCAATGCCCAATCGTGGATTAATGCTTTGCATGACTTAGCATCAACAGATCTGTCAAGAATATCTAATGATGTTATTTGACCTCTATAAAGTAATGGTGGGGGTATCAATTGTTCATGAGGGTTGCTCAATTTATACTGATTTAAATAGTTGCTAAGTTTTGGTGATAATGTATAGCTCCAACTAACATTATGCCTAAGTATAAGATGCAACCTTGACAGGTGAAAATGATTATTCCATCTCCCGTGAATTTCCGAATGTTGGAGCGTATGGGCATCAACAATTAAAAATCGGTAAACATGGTTTTCAGGATGACTAAAGTCAATATGATCTTGAAATCCAAGATTAAATACTTCTAGGCATTCCTGAATCCCTCTTTTTGTGTTGGCACCACAAAACTGGCATGGACCAGTTTTTAATAACGTCACTCCATTCTTTTCGGCGAAGCCGATATAGTCTTGCATAACTCAACATTTATTTTCGTAATACAAATGTAGGCTATGACGTTACGTAAGAGTCAAATAAAAAACCGAAAAAATTTCAAACGCTTTATTTTCAAAAACTTAAAAAGATCTTAAAGCAATAATTTTTTATTTCTTCAATAACCCATCCTTTTGATATAAATCAACAGACTTTTTTACTAGTTCTTGTAAATCGTCTTCAAGTTTATCATCTAGGTACTTAATGTGAAAACATGACTTTCCTTTTAAAGCTTTTTTTAAGTTATCTGATAATTCACCTAATTGTTCTTTGTGTGTGTAGGTTGGAAAAAAGTAAAACCGAACATCTTTAGGTTTTGGTACAACGGACGAAAAATAAATGCCATCCACCTTCTTTTTTCCTTGCATGGCTTCCACGGTTCCAGATACTTCAAATTTTTCAAATGTATCGGATGTTATTTTTAATATAGAATCATGTTCTTTTAGTATAGAGACTAGTTTTTCTCTGATTTCATTTATATCTTTTGTCATTTTCGTGTATTTAATGTTGGTCTATTAAAATTGGATTACCGTCGGGATCGGTAATAGAAAAACTACAAGGACCCTCTTTTTTATCCATCCCTATCTGAAAGGTAGATTCAATGCCTTGTTTTTTTAATGCTTGATAGATAATTCTGCCATCATCAGGGTTAAAAGTGATTGTGTTTTTTGGGAAAAGCCCTTCAAAAAGTCCAATTTTTGTATCTCCATTTGTAAGAATCATCCATTTTTGATCAATACTTCCAATACCATCAATAGGTTTGAAGCCGAGCCTTTTATAAAAAGCTTGTGATACAGATAGGTCTTTTACATTCAAAGAAATGGAATAGCTTCCAAGTGGCAAGTTTTCAGCCTCATTTTGACTTCCTGTGGTAAAGGCCAGCATACTAAATGTGGCCAGACCTAAGACAGCTAATTTTGTTTTTCGTTTCATAGTTACTTGTTTTTGATAACAGGTATTCTACATTTAAGATTGAATGTTTCCCAGCCTATTTCTTCTGGTCCTTGCAAAAATTCTTCAATTGCCGGATAATTTATAGGAATAAATTGACTCTCTGGAAGCCAGTCTTGATAGAGAAAGTCCCACGCCTGCGCTACATTTTCAAGTGTTCCTTTAACATGCACTGTGGCGTAATCAGATTTTGGAATCACTCCAAATTGAACATGATCAACTGATGTATAACTTTTATCAATAGTTAACCCAAAATCATACCTGAATTTACTGGCAGGAGTCACTTCTGGATTATCAATCGACATTCCAAATCGAGTTAATTCTCCTTTAATATTGATCTTATTTTGTTCTGCCCAATCCATTAGTAACAAATACTTTTCTACCATACCTGTTCCATCTTCACCAAAAATAGCTTTGGTATAAGCAATGGGGATATCTGGTAAATTTTCAATCTCTACTGTAAATAACTGTTTGTTTTGCTTTCTACTGTTTTCAATTCGAAAGTAAAAATCGTTTGGAAGGTGTTCTTGATAAATCCTGCTATTGTGTAATTCTTTATTTTTTCGAAATGTGCCTGGACTTATTTTGAATCTTGATTTAAATTGCCTGGAGAAGTTTTCCGCAGATGAAAATCCGCTTTCATACCCCACTTCAGAAATACTTAATTGATGATTATATTTAAGTAGAAAAACAGATTTTTCAAGTCTCAATCTTAATAGTGATTCATATGGTGTTTCACCAGTAATGGCTTTAAAAATCCGGTGGAAATGATACATGGAAAACCCGCTTATAGCAGCCATTTTTTGGACATTAATATCTTCACTCAAATTCTGATCGACATAGGCTAATGCTTGATTAATTTTGATTTGATAATTATTCTTCAATTTTAGATCGATTTAAATCGCATTGCTTAAGTTTAAAACACCATTATCATGCGAATTATTAGCGACTAAAGATAATTATTGTAGCCTATTTAGGAACAACGGTAGATAGTTATCCCATTTCAATGCACAATTTGATCAGATACTTGCCAGCGCTGATTCCAGAATTGCAGCCCTTCTCCAGGCAGCTATTTGACCAAGATGCATGGCTTCATGATTAACGCACATAAAAAGGATCAGGTCATATTTGGTAGGCATATGATCACTAAACCGCCATTTGATGGGTTGGTTGAGTTCAGCATTGGAAAGCTTTACCAAAAGTTGTTTGACGTTCTGATGCTGTGAGGTTAACTCTTGAATGAGCGCCTTTTTAGAAGGATATCTATGTGAATTCGGGTCTGGAGTTCGGGGATCACCAGGTCCATTTCTAACGAACAAACTAATCCAATCTTTTTTCATGCTAAATGATCCTCCCAAGTCTCTTGAAAGGTCGGCGCTTCCTGCAACAAGATGCCCAATGGTAAATGCTGGGTGATTAACAAGACCAGTTGCTGGAGTCCATGTCATCTGGTCTTCAGTCACATCTTTCACTAGTGCCTTAGCATAAATCAGATTAAAATCGTATTGTTTGATGATGTTATCTAAATTCATCTTAGTAAAATACACTTAATTCAGCCAAATAATTGATGCATGGGCTCAAAGTAATGCTCTAGCCAACCATTTTTATACTGGGTTTGTCCTTCGGGAATATGAGTGTGAACCAATTTTAATTCGGTGCTGCCATTTAATTCCTTCAAGTGAATTGTTAAAAGAGAATCTTCATCAGTATCGGAGAATTCTGAGGTTCTCCATGTCTGAACAATCTTGGTATTAGGGATTAGTACTTTATTTTGCCCTTGAATGTATCCATCCCATGCTGAAAACCTTGCTCCAATTTCATGAGAGCAAACGGCTTCCCCACCAGTCATTTGAGAATGTTTTTCGCTATTCAACCAGGCATTATAAATAACCTCAGGTTTAACATTGAAGGTATCAATGAGTTCAATGGATTCTTTCATTAGTGTCGGGTTTTATTAATCTGGTTAGCCTCTTGGTAAGCGTCAATTGCCAGACCAGTGTTAATAATAAAGATGCAAATAAATAGAACAGTAAAGGCCGTTGAGTCTAAAGCTTGTAGTTTATTTCCATTCGGAAACTGATGAACTTGTTCTAAATATGTCATGCCGAATGCACCTATAGTTAATAATGCACCTAATAACTTTCTTTCACCGTTGTATAAATAACCCAGTCCCATAAAAAAGAAGTTTAAAATAGCAGATAACCAATTTTTTTTCATTGTAATTATTTTTTAGTTAGTAATGGGTCGAAAATAGTGCTAAAAAATTATAAATCAGGTTACCAACTGGTAACTAGAAATGGTTTTCGCCCCAATCAAATAGGTCTAATAAGATAGGGACGGCGGATTGACCCTTCGGGGATAATTGGTAAGTGGCATGGGTATCTTTGGTGTTTTTGGTGATTAAATCATAATCAATCAATTCAGTCAAATGAGATGACAGCACTTTATTGGATAAAAAATTATCAGCATCCTCATAATCAACAACGGCATCCTGAACCCTATTTTTTAAATCATTAAATCGTAAAGGCCCTTGAATTAATTGGTATAAAATTGACCCTCGCCATTTTCCTCCTAAAATCCGTAATGCCAGTTCTACTGGACAAACAACTTGTCGTTTGATTTTGTCAATTTTTTGATTTTTAGTTGCCTCCATAATTTACTAAATTAAACTAATTTTGATTCATTAACATATTCACTGGGAGTTAATTGGGTTATTGACTTAAAGAAGCGAATGAATGCACTGCTTTCAGAAAAACCGAGTAAATAACTTATTTCTTCAATCGATTTTTGTCCTTCTTCCAGGTATGTTTTAGAAAGCTTTAATTGTAATTCGTATTCTATTGCTTTAAATGTTGTTCCCAATTCTTTTAGTTTTCTTTGGAGGGTTCGCTTTGACACATTCAGTCTTGATGCGGCTTCCTCAATTAAAATGCGTTCAGGTTTAGAGTTTAAAATGACTTTTTTGAGTTGGTATATCAATTCATTTTCAGAAGTCAAATTATTAATCTCATCTTTCACCTTTTCTTTTAACCCTTCTAATAAACCATGGTGCACTTCTTTCGAATGATGATCAAAAATTTGTTTTTCAAATACAATTTCAGAATGCTTAGCGTTGAATTTCAGAGTACAATTAAACAACCTGTAGTATTCATTAATGTGTTTTGGCTTTTCACTCTGGAAGTGAATCTCTGAAGGATAGTACGCTTTTTTGGTATAGGCGACTAATGATTTCAAGCATGATAGCAATGTTAAGTCTAAAATTTGCCGTTTGGTATAGGCCTGAACAACTTTCCAATTGGGATTTTCTTCGAATATGACCGCATACTTTTCATTGCGTTTAATAAGTTTTGATTCCAGGGCATCACTAATGATTTTAGAATATTCCACAGCATTGCTGAAAGCATGCTCTAAAGTTTCACTATACTGCATGATACTATCCACATAGGCTGTTGTTTTTAAGGCCATTTGTTCGCCAATATGTAGTCCCAGATTATCATCTTCTAATAACCCGCCTATATGGTTTAACATACGGGATATCGTATCGTAACTGATTTGCTTTTGACCCTCATCAATGGGAAATAGTTGATGTAGTTTTTCCGGATCAGCACCTTGAGAAGCTGCAAACCCAATTAAATCAGAAACGATCATGGATGAAAAATACATAATGTAAATATGGCGCAAAATGTCAATATAAAAAAATATATGCCCACTAGTTTTGTCATAAAATTTAATTGAATAATCATGAATTACAAAAAATCAATACTAGCGATTATTATACTTTTTATAGTGAGTAATGTGCTGACCACTATCTGGTATATGGTAACTGATGACGCTAATTTTGTACCCTTTAGAAGAACCGAAATCAATTATGGCGGGCTCATGCTAAACCACCTCATTTTTGCAGCCGGATTTGTTTATTTATTCGCGAATCAAATTCAAAACAATAACACTAAACTTGCCGCTTTTAAGTATGGTGTAGTCTTAAGTACCATCATGTTTATCCCAACAGGACTAGTGATTCGAAGTATTTGGAAAGTAGACTTTAACACCATTTTTCTGATGAATGCCATGGCGCATATGATAATCGGAGGCGTTTTAGGAATTGTACAGAGTTTAATCTATAACTATAAAAAAAATGGAACCAGTTAAAGATAAAGGTATTGAGGCCTACGTGAATGGCCTGACAGATTTTCAAAAAGAGATTGTGCTTGCAGTAAGGTCTATTGTATTATCTGCTAACAATCAGGTCAAGGAAGGAATGAAGTGGAGTAGTATCGCTTTTTTTAATAAAAAGAACATTTGTGGATTTAGAGTGGCCAAAGCTCATATTACCCTATTATTTATGGAAGGAGCTTCTTTAACCAATCATGACGGTATTTTAAAAGGTGAAGGCGCTAAAGCAAGAACCTATAAGGTGACAAATGTGGCTGATATTAATGAAAATGCTTTGACAAAATTGGTTCAAGAATGCATTCATTTAGGCATGTAAATTTCAAAGTATTTATAGAAATGCCTGTAAGTACATTGATCCTTTAGCTAAATATAACTGTTATTTACAATCCTTTACTTTGTTTTACTTTCCTTAACTATTTTATAGTCAAGCGATCATTACTTTTATTGAACACATTAAAATATCAATATCATGAAAAGTATTAGAGTGATCATTTTGACATTAGCTATTTTATTAACAAGTATTGTCACCAGCGGGTTTACAGAAGAAATGACTAGTTACCAAGAATACGAAGGTCCGACTATACAAGCCAGCAAGCAGATGATTAATATGTTTGTTAGCCATGGGCATTGTAGTTTGCCATTTGCTGGAGAAGTAAGCGCATTAAAGGTTGTTATTCCTCATAGAGAAGATGGTGGGAATCCGCTTGAAAACATGACTATCTCATTTGAAATTAATCCAAATACATTCAATGTATGCAGAGGAGAAGATTTGACCAAAAAAATTAAAACACCAGGCTTATTTACGGACGAAAACTTTGATAAGATTACTTTCGAATCTACAGATTTATATACTATGGGTTTAGGTTGGTACCAAATAAATGGAAATTTATCGATAAAAGGAGTGAAAAGAGAAGTAAAGTTCTTTGCAACTGGCATTAGAGGTTCACTCGAGCAAGAAACAAGTAAGTTGGTTCTTGAAAGTCAGCTCAACTTATATGACTGGGGTATTGACTATGATAAAATTGTAAATGGTGAATCTGGAAATCAGCAGACTAAATGGATGCATTTAAACATGATTATTGATTTGTGTTGATTTATTCATTATCAAACACTTTTAGATAGAGATTCTAGCTCATCAAGTTCTTCAAGAATATATGACTTTCTATTTCTTACAAAATCTCTCATTGTTTCATTTTTTTCCATCCAAAAATTGAAACTTTTAGGGTATTGCCATCTGCCAATGTGTTCAAGTAAATCGTAAGCATAGGTTTGTTCAAATTTGTCAATCACCTCCAAAATTAGCTCTTCTTTCAATCGGGTTTCCAATACTTCTTTATAATATGAGATAAACTCCGCCCTAAAGTTTTTATTCTTTATCAAATGACCAAAGACTAAGGTTCCTCTATTAATTTTTTTGGTTTTATAGTCTACAATTGCATTGGATATGCTTTTGGTTTCAACATGTGCAAATGTAGCATCTAAGTCATACAGTAAATATCGCCATTTTGAATCGGGTTTTTGACTTTTCCAGAGCACATGGTTATTAAGTGGCCAATCAATATTATTAAAGTAAGTCTGGAGAATAAAATAATCCATCAAACTTTGTTTATCAAATTGATTGATTACAAAAGCGTATATTGAATCATTACTTAAATCGTTCGATCTAATATAATGGCATAGTGTTTTATAATCCACACTTGAGCCCGCTTTTGCTTGCTCATTTTCCATTACAATATCAATACTATCGGAATTTAAATGATAGTGCTGCGCTAAATAATGTTTATCAATCCGCTCTCTTAAGTTTTCTATTCCGTAATATTCGCCATTTACATATACCGTTACTGGCGTAGAGTTTGAACAGTCAATATTAAAGTTTTGAGCAATATTTGTTATGATTGGGTCAGCATTTAACATACTACCCCATGCGGAGTATGGCGTTCTTAGTACTATTCTTTTTTGTCTAGTAATTGTATCGTTTGGGAAAAATGGAATAGGGAAGTAGTTAATACCGTATTTCTTTTTGGCATATAAACGGAGTGATTTTTGCGGTGCAAGAGGCGACTTCAGTCCGTGCACTTTAAGATCGACTTGGTTGGCGAACAACCGTTCTCCTTGATTAGAAAAATACTCAATAAAACAGGGTACTTTCCAGTTCATAAAATAATTTCCTTTCCAAACAGATTTTGAGGTATCAGCATCAATCCCTGGCACTAAAATCCCTTTTTCCTTAGACCATAATTTGTCGGGATCGGCTGTTATGGCAATAACAGGAAATGAATGATGAGTGCTTAATTGGACGAAGTAACTATAAATTAAAGGATCAGAAACAATTGTGTCATTTTTATAAGCAGCTACTTTTATAGAATACCCTAACCGACAGCTATCAGGTTTATGCCATGTAAAATATTGCATGTCTCCCGGAATGGCAGTTTTGATGGTATAGAATTGATTTTGCTTAGTTCCCTCTTGGTTGATTTTAAGTGGCTCTGCGTATTTATAAGTATACTTTTTTCCTGGTTTTGGGGTTTTCCCATTGAAGGTATAATAAATAGTAATATTGGAATCTGGAATAAAAGTTAAGTCAAATTGCTCAGTGTATATGCCAGGTTGATGCGATACTTTATACCCATTTTCATAAATGGTATCGGCTACCTTAAGGCCTTCAAATGAAATCGGATTTTCAGGAATTGGTGCAGATTTAAAGTAATGGCATGAAGACAATAATAAAGCAACGGCAAATAATATTAAAAGAATTTTTTTCATGGGCACACGAGAAGAACGCCAAAGATATAAGATTCTTACACGAAATTAAACTTTTACTATAACGGTAAATGGGTGATTGATATTGTCTATTTTTGCAAGACACAAAACCAAATTTAAAATGAATTTAAAAGATAAGCGAATAGTAGTAACAGGAGGCAGTTTAGGTATTGGCAAGATCACCGCAAAATTGATGGTAGAAAAAGGTGCCAAGGTTATTATTACAGGGCGAGATAAAAATAGGGTAGAAAAAGCCGCATCAGAAATTGGCGCCATTCCATTAGTATTTGATATTGCAGATATTAATGGTATTGATATTAAAGCTAAAGAATGCCTCGACTTATTGGGAGGAAGAATTGATGTGTTGCTTAATAATGCAGGAATCGGAGAATTTGGATTACTTGGTGAATTAACCATTGATCAATTCGAACGAATTTTTAGGACCAACGTGTTTGGATTAGCCATGCTAACACAAGCTTTTTTGCCAACTTTTAAAGCACAACAAAGCGGAAATATTATTAATATAGGATCTTCAGCAGCTATTAAAGGTTTTGCGCATGGATCGGTTTATGCTGCTTCAAAATTTGCTGTAAGGGCTATGACACAATGCTGGCAAGCGGAATTGAGAAAAGATAATATCCGTGTATTTTTGGTCAACCCTAGTGAAGTAACAACCGCATTTAATCAAGAAGATAGGGCAGAACGCAGCGAAGTTAGTAATAAGTTAACACCAACTGAAATTGCACACACTATTATTAGCGGACTAGAGATGGACGATCGAGGCTTTATTCCTGAAACTAATATTTGGGCGACGAATCCGTTTTAAATTTTGTGTAAATAGTATTTTATGCTTGTAGGTTCTTTATGCTGACTAATTACATTCGTTAAAATATTCAATTGTTTTAGAACCAGTCTTTTCTAAAATTGAAATTTTTAAATCGTAACCCTTTTATGGAATACTTTTTATTTACTTGCTTGTAAGCACTCGCTTTCATTAATAACTAAAAGCCATTTCGCGATTGTATTTTAGTTGATATTGTTTGGGAGACAAACCAGCATGTTTTTTGAATGTCGATCTAAAAGCATTTTCATCATTGTACCCAATGGCATACATTACTTCAAGAATCGTGTTAGTGCTCGACTCCAATTTCTTTTTGGCAGCTTCTACTTTCACCCTTTGAATATATTCAATCGGTGTATTTGAAGTAGCTTTCTTGAATCTTCTTAAAAAACTTCTAGTGTTCATGTTTACTAATGCAGCAATGTCATTAACATTCAACTTAGTTTCGAAGTTTTTTTCTATGTGCATTTGAGCTTTTTTTATTGGTGTATCCGAATGATCTTTTTGACCGCTGAAAATAATAAATTCACTTTGGCTAATTCTATCGAATTCAATCTCAGAAATTTTAGAACACCAAATTGCAGTTTCTCTGCCAAAAAGTTTTTCTACTATGTAAAGCGTGAAATTTAAAATGGAATAAGCTCCGCCGCTAGAGTATATGCCATTATCTTCGCAGATGATTTTTTCTGGTATTAGGTTTACTTCGGGATATTTTTGTCGAAACAGGTTATGAGCTGTCCAATGCGTTGAACAATTTTTTCCGTTTAATAATCCAGTCTCAGCAAGTAAGAATGCCCCCTTGCATAAACTTGCCAATTCAGAATCATTTTTAATTCTTTGCTTTTTAATCCAGTCTATAAATGGCATATTGTTATGCACTTCTTTTTCTAAATTTCCGCTGATTGGAGAAACAATGATGAAATCCGTTTGATCAATTTCATCAATACTTGCGGTGGGTTGAATGCTGAAAAGGTCCTGATACAGCACAACATCATTGGTAATACCAACCAAATCAATTTTGAATGATGGTTGCGAAAGATTATTGATGTTATGATGGTATTTTATGGCCATCTTCAATAAATTGTATGGAGCTATTATCGTATCTACAATGCTTGACCCCACCGGGACTATAACACTTATATGTTTCATCTTTATCTAATTTAAGACAAAGGTAGCTAATTATTTTGTCGTAAACAATAGTGTAATATGTCGTAAAAGACAATGTTATTATGTGTATTTACGACATAAATTTGTACTGTAATAATTTTAAATGTAGTAAAATGGAAAATCAAAATGTAATGGTCGTTTATAAATGGACCGCAAAAGAAGGTAAATCAGAAGAATTAAAATCAATCTATAGAGAGGTTGAAGCTCAAATGCAAGCCAATGAACCAGGCGCTTTAAATGTACAATGTTATTTTGATGATTCAACTTCAACGCTGGTGGTAGTGGATGTATTTTCAGATGCTGGTGCCGTAGGTTTTCATCTAGGAACAACTGCCGCAGGTCATTTTGAGAACTTACTAGAAATAGCGATACCTGGCGAGTTCTTATTTTGCGGTGAGGTGCCAGAGGAAATGAAACAAGCGGCCCTTGGAATGGGATTAAATGCAACTTTTGCACCAAAAGCTTTCGGCTTCGAACGCGCGATAGCCTAGCCAAAGTGAAAGTGATGAAAAACGGAATTGACTCTAAGTTTGTTCCGTTTTTTTGTGATTAACGGTTACCAAGCCACTTTTAATTACATAGTATTATGTGCTGATATTATATCATTTAATTTCTTCATTTTATCAATACGCTGAACTCCGCTAACCTTATGATATAGGTTTATTGGGTCAAATAATACTGTTTTCATTCCTGCTGCTAGTCTCGATTCAATTCCTTTCAAACTATCTTCTACAACTAAACACTCGCTGGGGTAGAACCCCATTTTTTTAGCGGCATAAAGAAATATGTCAGGATCAGGTTTCCATGAATTTATTTCGTATGAACTAACTATATTATTGCCGAAATATTTTTTTAAATGAGTTATTTCAAGCGCTTTATTAATTTTCTTTATTGGACCACTTGAAGCCACGCATAAGGGAAGTGTGTTTAGTTTTAAAAAATCTAGTACGCCTTTACATGGTTTTAATTTCATTTCAAAAAGCGCTTCGACTAACTCCCGATATTCTGAAACGAAATTGTCATTTAGCAAGATATTATGTTCTTTTTCAATGGATTTTAAAATATCGGCCAATTTTCCACCTCGATATTTTTCCATCATTGTACTAGCGGAAGTTTCTATTCCATAATCTCTCAATTTAATTTCAATTCCAAGATTACACAGAAACTCACTATCAACTAATGTTCCATCACAATCAAATATCAAGCATTTTACCATTTTGTTCTATTTGTATATAACAAACTGATTATGAATTTATTTACAAGTCAATTCTTCAACCACACTAAATTATAGTCATTTTTAGGTACTGTTTTTTATAATTTCATTTTAATTCTTTCCTTATCTATGAAATCCATTATAATTTTAACTTGCTTATCAATGTCCTTTATTTTATTAAAACTATAAATCAGGCTTCTTTTTTTTCCGTCGGTCAGTTTATCGTAAGTGGCTTTCGATTCCTGGTCTTGATCTAGAAATACCGTAAGTACCTCAGGAATTTCCACTCCAAGCTGATCTGGGTCTTCTTCAATTAAAAAATCCACCTCCTCTCCAAGTTCCTTATTTAATTTTTTAAGATATTTTCCCGCAACAATTACATAGAAATTTCCATCTCCTAGGTGGTTCAATCCACAGCGATAAGACACTTTATTGTCAATCTTACAAACCATCTTAGTGGCCCGTTTTCTGCTGAATTTATCAATAATATCGGAGTCAATTTTTAAGTAAAAATAGCCACCTTTTCTTTTTTCAAGTTGCTTTATTTTTTGTGTTTCTTGGTATGATGTCATTGTAGTATTCTTGGGAGGTAATGGTATAGCGTATGAGAAATATCAGTTCGTACTACCCGTATTTTGTAGCATACTTACTCCAAAAATCTTTCACTTTGACTTTACAGTGAAAATAAGAGAAATCTTTTACACCTTCATCTTTAGCCTTATCGGCAGCAAATGATCCAACTTTCATCAAAGGCTCTTTTGGGTATTTTAGAAATGGATGGTCAAAAACAAAAATTGAAATCCAATTGATATTGTAATATGGGTCCCAAAAAATATAATCACTATCTACCTTTAGAGCAAAGGTCGATACAAAGCCTGAAGCATTTAGAATTACAAGACAAGTATCATTCAACTTTGGCCAGAATCCGTGAGATGGAATCCTTTTAGGCAGTATTTTGGGCCGTTCGTGATATCTAATCAAACTATATCTTTCTATGCAATTTGCTTTTTGAATTTTGGCACCCTTTTTAAGGTAAGGTAAAAAACTAATCCCAGTCATCATAAATGTAGAATCAGTATAGTTTGTGTCTGCAATTTCTTCACCTGTAATAGAATCAATAATTACACGTTGAAATTTAGAAGAATAATATGGAACTTTTAGGGAGTCATAACCCGTAAAAACTACCTCCGCACAAAAACTTGAATTGGTTATTTCTTTATTGATATTAATCAAACGAAATGATGCATTTAGATTGAAACCAAGCCCAAATAAAAGAATGATTAGTACTGTTTTCATAAATTATAATTTTAATGCTCCCTAATGTATGGGTAAATCCTAAAAGCGTGTAACAAATTGTTGGTGAAGCCACTAAATATAGTAATTTTATGTTACACAATTGTATGGAAAGGTCATTAGTCAAATATACGTTTAAGGTTTTAACATTTATGGTGATTGATACGAATCATAACTTTTACCAGCTCTCCCATCAAGGCAAGAAATAGTATAAGTCCTCAAAAAACTGAAGCTCGTGCTTAACAATCTTAGAAATTGTAGCTTAGAGTGATTGGCGTTGCCAGCTCAAATTTATTTTTTCGTTCTTGATTGTAGTTTACTGGAAAAGTATTACGAATTAACCCTGCTGATAATTCAAGGGCTATGATACATGATAATTTACTATTAATTGCGTAAATACCCCCAAACCTTAAACTGTAAAAAGCGCGAATTCTTGACCATTCTGAAGTAATTTCATAAGTTTCGGTTCTAAGTTCCGCTGAGGCAAAATTTTTGTAAGTTTGCGTGCCTTTTTCAATCCATAATCTATCCTTCCCTAAGTGAAATCCTCCACCAAATAAAGGCTGAAGCTTTTTTTCTGTTAAGAAGATGTAATAGAGTTGAATACCTAACCTACTACTTACGTTTGTGAGTTTATATTCAGATGATATCCATTCGAATTCATTTGGAAGCTCAATAGGTAACGGATTGTTTTTATACCCATTGAAGGAAGTTTTTTGCAAAGAGGCTTCAATTCCAAAAATTACGTTTTCTTTATATAATTCACTTATCCCTAGTGAAAAGTATTGTGAGGTAATATAACGATTGCTTTCTTTTCCAAACTTTTCATAATCAACATTTTTTTTATTGATTGCAAGGCCGTAAGGGCTAATGGTACTGTATATGTGGAGCTGCTTTTGACCTTGAGCATTAGATGTTACTGCTAAAAATAGTGTGAGTAGAAAAGTATTGATTTGTTGACTAACAGGTTTCATTATTAATTTTTCTTACATTACCAAACAAATTTAAGTAATTGCTGTGAATTGGCTGTTTTGCAAAGAGTTGAAAAAATGGAATATTGTTTTGCTTTAATTTTCAAGTCTAATAAATTAATGACCTGATTCTCTAAATATAAATATCCAATGTTCTCAGTAAATAGTATCTTTACAAAGTAAAAATTATTAGTGAAAAAGCTTCTTATCATATTCATTATTTTCGGCGTTGTTAGCTGCGGCAAAACCAGTCTGAATGCAGAATTGGGTCAGCCGTTTAAAATGGGGTATGACCAAAGGGTTAAAGTTGTTGGTACAGATTTAAAATTGGTTGGGTTTACGGTGTCGGAAGATTCCAGATGTCCTATTCCAGCTAATTGTTTTTGGGAAGGACAAGTTGTAGCAGAATTTGATATGGATGGTGCACCCTTAACATTCAATTCTTTCAAGTCGTTTGACACTTTAGGTTATACCTTTCAAATAAAATCTGTTACACCTGAAAAAAAAGAAGGTGTTGACATTCCGCTGTCAAGTTATATTTTGGAAATTCTAATTACTAAATAAATTCGAATCGCTTTCCTGATAAGGCTCTGATAGCCCCTTTCATTTCTAAATTAAATAATTGAACAGATAGTTTACTGACTGGCATGCTTACCGCATGACGTAAATCGTCAATTTGTGTGGTTCCTTTTTCACGAAGTACCGTTAAAATTTGTTGTTCTTCTTCTGAAAAAGAGGTAAACAAATTGGTTTGAATAGAGGCCGTTTGCAATTCATTCTGCCAACCTAAAATATCAACCATATCTTGAGCTGAGGTGATTAAATGGGCTCTGTTTTTTTGAATCAAATAATTACAACCAACCGACGATAGCTTATCTGCATTACCCGGAAAAGCAAATACATCTCGATTATAGCCGTTGGCTAATCCGGCAGTAATTAATGATCCGCCTTTTTGTGAGCTCTCCATCACAACTGTTGCATCACAAATACCAGCCACAATACGGTTCCGTTTTGGAAAATTCTTTGGATCTGCAACAGTACCGCTTAAAAATTCTGACACAATTCCACCTTCGGATTCTTGCATTTTTTTTGCTGTTGATTTGTGTCCTACCGGATACAAATCATCAAGGCCGTGTGCTAAAACACCCAAGGTTGGGACGTTAAATTCCAGGGCTGCTTTATGTGCAGTAATATCAATGCCAAAAGCCAATCCGCTGATAATTTGGACATCATAATCTTGCAAGTCCTTGACGAATTTCCTGGTCATATTTTTACCATATGATGTGGCCTTTCTGGTGCCAACAATCGCAATATTTTTTCGTTTGTTAAAGTCCATATTGCCTTTGGTAAATAGAACAATAGGTCCATCATCACATTGCATTAGTTTCTTAGGATAGGAAGCATCTTGATAAAAATGAGCTTGGATATTATGTTTCTGAATAAATTCGAATTCCAATTCAGCACGTTCTAGACATTCTTTTTTATTGATGGATTTTAAAATCTGTGATCCAATACCAGGCACTTTTGCTAGTACTGAAGTCTTCTCTTCAAATACTCCTCTTACAGAACCAACATATGCCGCTAATAATTTCGCTTTTTTAGGCCCAATGCCATTTAATAAGCTAAGCGCTATTTGGTATATTTTTTCATCCATCACTAAAATCAAAAATAAATATTTTATGTAAGTGCTTGACAGCCTGAATACGATAGTTTTAAACATTTCTACAAATGAGTCAATAGCTTTTAATAGCCGACCTAATTTTTTATCTTTGCGTTTTTTACGAAGAATCACCATGGAATATAATTTTAAGGACATAGAATCAAAATGGCGTCAGTTTTGGGCGGAAAACAAAACGTTTAAGACTGAGGATACTTCTGAAAAGCCAAAATTTTATGGTTTAGATATGTTTCCTTATCCTTCAGGTGCAGGCTTGCATGTTGGTCACCCTTTAGGCTATATTGCTTCCGATATCTATGCTAGATTTAAGCGATTAAAAGGATTCAATGTGTTACACCCAATGGGTTATGACTCTTTTGGGTTACCTGCCGAGCAGTATGCCATCCAAACTGGCCAACACCCAGCCATCACTACAGAGAAAAACCTAAAACGCTACCGTGAACAATTGGATAAAATTGGTTTTTCGTTCGACTGGGATCGCGAAGTACAGACCTCAAACCCAAAATACTATAAGTGGACTCAGTGGATTTTTAAGCAGTTGTTTAACAGTTGGTATAATGTTGAAGCCGATAAGGCAGATGATATTTCTAATTTAGAAATCGTTTTTGAAAATGAAGGAAATACCAATATAAAAGCAGTAACAGATCAGACAGAAACCTTTACGGCAGATGAATGGAACGGTTATTCTGAAGAAGTACAGCAATCGGTTCTAATGAATTACCGCTTGACCTATTTAGCAGATTCAATGGTGAATTGGTGTCCGGCCTTAGGAACTGTTTTAGCCAATGATGAAATAAAAGATGGTGTGTCAGAAAGAGGCGGCCATCCTGTAGAACAAAAACTAATGCGACAGTGGAGTATGCGTATTAAAGCCTATTCTGAGCGTTTATTAAACGATTTAGAAACAGTAGATTGGTCGGATTCAATTAAGGAACAACAGCGCAACTGGATAGGAAAATCTGTTGGAGCGGCAGTTCATTTTCAAGTAGAAAATAGTGAGCATACTATTGAAGTTTTTACGACGCGACCAGATACCATTTTTGGCGTTAATTTTATGGTCTTGGCGCCTGAACATGAATTGGTGTCAGAACTAACAACTGATGACCAAAAAGAGGCTGTTGAGGCTTATCAAAAACAAGCCAGTTTAAAGACGGAGCGAGATCGTCAGGCTGACGTAAAGAACATTACGGGTCAGTTTACCGGAGCCTATGCCTTACACCCGTTTACCGGTGAAAAGGTTCAAATATGGATTGGCGATTATGTCTTGGCGGGCTATGGTACAGGAGCTGTGATGGCAGTACCGGCAGGCGATCAGCGTGATTGGGATTTTGCCACTCATTTTGACATTGAGATTAAGAATATTTTTGAAGGGGTTGACATCTCTGAAGGGGCTTACGCCGAAAAAGAAGGGAAACTCGCAAATTCTGACTTTTTAGATGGTTTAACAGTTAAAAAAGCCATGAAGTTAGCCATTTATCAAATGGAACAGAAAGGCTGTGGCACCGGTCAAACTACCTACCGTTTAAGAGATGCGGTATTTTCTCGACAAAGATACTGGGGAGAGCCATTTCCAGTGTACTACGAAAATGGAACTCCTAAAATGATTGAGGATGAATTTTTACCCATTGAACTGCCGGAAGTAGATGCTTATTTGCCAACCGAGGATGGCGAACCACCATTGGGTAACGCTGAAGTATGGAGTTGGTGTAGAAATAAAAAGATACTGAAGCCTAATGAAAAGCAGAACGGAGTTTGTACCTGGCCTATGGAATTGAATACCATGCCAGGTTGGGCCGGATCGTCCTGGTACTTTCTAAGATACATGGATCCGCACAACGAAAAAGAGTTTGTATCTAAAGAAAAAGCAGACTATTGGAATCAAGTGGACTTATACATTGGTGGATCAGAACATGCCACTGGGCACTTATTATATTCCCGTTTTTGGACTAAATTTTTATGCGATAAAGGCTTTATTTCGTTTAACGAGCCATTCAAAAAAATGATCAATCAGGGGATGATTTTGGGCCGATCGAGTTTCGTATACCGTGATAAAGAATCAGGTAAATTCATTTCTTTTAATAAGAGAAAGCAATATAAAACAGCAAGACTACATGCAGATATCTCTTTGGTAGATAACGATCAACTAGATATTGAAGGTTTTAAAAATTGGCTGCCAGAATATGCTAATGCAGAGTTTATTTTAGAAGATGATGGCACTTATATCTGTGGACATGAAGTGGAAAAAATGTCAAAATCTAAGTACAATGTGCAAACACCAGATGAATTGGTTGAGAAGTTTGGAGCCGATACTCTGCGTTGTTATGAAATGTTTTTAGGGCCATTGGAACAAGCCAAACCTTGGGATACCAAAGGGATTAATGGTGTTCATAATTTCTTGAGAAAATTCTGGCGTTTATTCCATGATGAGAATAATCAATTTACAGTCAGTGAGCCCACTGAAAGTGATAAGAAATCATTAAAGACCCTCCATAAAACAATCAAGAAAATTGAAGACGACTTGAACCGTTTTTCATTTAATACAGGTGTCTCCAATTTTATGATAGCCGTTAATGAATTGACAGATCAAAAATGTAATGACAAAGCCATTTTATCTGATTTAGTGGTTTTGATTTCACCATATGCACCTCATATTTGCGAAGAGTTGTGGACTAAGTTGGGTAATACGCCTGGCAGTTTATCATATGCTGAATTCCCAAGCTTTAACCCTGATTATTTGGTGGAAGCAGCATATGCTTATCCAGTATCATTTAACGGCAAAATGCGTTTTAAGCTTGAATTACCTACCAATATGAGCAAAGATGATATTGAAAAAGCGGTATTAGAAGCTGAAGCTTCCCAAAAGTGGTTGGATGGTAAAGCCCCTAAAAAGATGATTGTAGTGCCGGGGAAAATTGTGAATGTAGTAGTTTAGATACAAGTTACTTTGCGATCTAATTAAACCAAACCGCATAACCTTGGCGTCTTAGTTTGAGTGCAAGGCTTTCTTCCATTTTTAAGGCCTCTGATCTTGAAGGCAATGGATCAATATGATTGTAAAGGCTTGGTCTTAAATAGGTGCCATATTTTTGAACAATGTTTGACGATAGCTTATGCCCTTTTTTATTACGATATCCTGTTTTGTGTTGCTGAAACCTTTCCTTTGGCGTTTTACTCGTCATACCTACATAAAGGCATTGCAATGCGCCATTAAATTGAGGGTTGGCAGCTCTAAATCGGTAGTTTTCAGAAAATACTCGTTTTGATAATTCAATAACGTATATGTGATACTGTTGCTTAGGCATTTTGCGGTACTATATGATTAGTCTTATTGCGTATTTATAAAAATATCTTCAAAGTATTTAATCCATTGACCGTTAACAAGTTTTTCACCATATTCCATAAACCCATTATCATCTGTTTTTTTAAATATATACCTTTTGATTTCACTGGCTTGAACAACAAATTGACCATTTATAAATTTTGCAGGTAATTGGCCACCACCATTTTCAGAAAAAGCATAATAGTAATAGGTATTATCTTTTTCATCATAGCGAATGATGGTATGAAGCTTTAACAATTCTGAATTTAACTCAATCACAATAATACTTTTATTGAGGTCATAATCGATTTTCTCATAAGCCGGAACTTGTTTCGATACTTTCCCGTTTTCATAAATGGTAGAAGTTCCTACCCATTCTCCAATCATAAAACTTAGGCTGGCCATTTTTTCAGTTTTTGTAGATTGACCCAATAACCCGTTGAAGGGTAAAAAGAAAATGAAGAGGCTTGCTATTTTTAAATATTTCATTTTTCCTTTTTTCTTTTATATGCTCCATCAAATACAACAGACCAGGTTTTTCCAGCATCTGTACTGACATGCCAGGTTTGTCTAACTGTTAAATTTTCCATTTTTTGCCATATAATTTTATTCACTGTAGCTGACGAATCACCTTCGGCTAAATCTGTTAACACCATTTTTTGCTCGCTTATTCCACCAAATAAAAATAGGGTTAATCCTGAATTGTCTACCCAGTATTGCTCCCAACGTTTTTTGGTTGGATTGTACTTGTTGATGCTCTTGCCTTGATATGTACTATTTTTAGCAGAATAATTCTCAAGTAGTCCAACACTGTCGATTATAGATTCAATTTTGCTGTAACCAACAATTGTGTCCGTTCCGAATTTGTATACATCCCATTCACCTAGCCAAAAATCAAATTGATGGTATAAACCCATTGATTTTTTATCTAGGTTTTGACCAATCAATGACGACATAAAAGCGAGGTAAAACACAAGCAGTAAGTTTTTCATAAAATATAAAGTTTCAAATTCTAATTTATTGCTTTATCACCACCAATCAGTTTTCTCCATAAATACTCAAGGGGTCCAAAGTGTTTATAAGTAAGATATAAATGACTAAAAATAATATTAAACGTAAATATAGTCAACGCTATTATTAATAAATCTGTAGGTTTCAATCTCCCATAATATCCGAATCCATAGCTGTAGAAGATTAAGACACAGATGAGGGATTGAAGAATATAATTGGTTAAGGCCATGCGTCCGGTTTTGGCGAGTATTTTTGTCAGTGAACTTGTATTTTGAAAAATAAGAATAAAACCTAAAATATATCCAAAACCTAATGTGGTTTCAAAAGTGACATTAATACTAATAAGTATCGGCCTCAGAATTGGCTGAAGTTCCAAGTCAAAGGCATTGAATACATCTGTTTTAATGTAGATCCAAATGACGCTAAGTAAAAATAGAACAGATGAAATGGTCAGATATTTTAGATTGTTTCGTTTGATACGCGCAAATAAGTCTTTATTGGCGGCATAGACACCGATAAAGAATAACCCAAGTGTTTTAGGAACGTACCAGACTAGATTTTCTGGTGTAAACATCCAGAATTCAGCCATTCTTAGTTTAAATATCTCGCTATAACTTCCCTTTTGAAAAATGTAAATGAATTCGGCTAACTCAGCTGGTTTTTCGCCATTTATCATTGGCCAATCAAGCCCTACTACACCAAAATAGTAGAGTGGACGAAAAAAAATAAATAGTAAACCCAAACCCAAAATTATTTTGTTTGAGAGTGTAAAGGTCGGAATGAGTATTAAACCCAATATGGCATATGAGGCGAGAATGTCACCAAACCAAAATAAAATAATATGAAGAGCGCCAAATATAAATAGCACCAGCATTCTTTTTACGAGGTAAATATTAAATCCATTTTTGCGAGACTGCGATTGTAAAACAACACCATAGCCAAACAAAAACGCGAAAATGAAAAGAAACTTACCACCTGCAAAGTTCACGACTGCATCTACCGTTGTTTTTTGAACGCCTTCAAAAGCACCGTAAAACTCTCCATAATAGCTATATGGTGCATGGAAAACAAAAATGTTAACTAGCAGAATACCAAATAAGGCTATTCCCCTCAGCGCATCCAGTTCAAGAATTCTTTTCAAAATGATAGCATTTTGTGGAACAAAACATCTGATTTATATCAGATCGGAAACATTTCAAATATAGTTGTTTGTACATATCGTTAGGTGACTTTATGCTAGGAAACGAAATTTAGACTATACAGAGCGCTTTCAATGTACATTTTTAATTAGACTAGTCTAATTATCCCAAGAAAAAAATGGCAACTGACAGTATTGCTGTTACAGTAGCGATCCATGTAATTGTATTTCTTTGTTTAATAATTGCAATAATTGTCAATACGAGTCCTAGAGCGACTATTGGCAGCAATGCTTCCCAGCCTGCGCGTGCACCTTGCATTCCTTTGTATAGAAAGGCAATAAGGTTAATACAAATGGCCACTATTCCGATAATTTTACTGTTTTTCATGGTACTTAAATTTTGGGTTTTTGTTATCATTCTTTAATTGAGGTATTAAAGCTAGTCATACACACAATTGATGAAAGATACAATAAATTGGCAATTTTTAAGAGCTCGAGCCCTGACTTTATTCATCTAATATGGCAGAATTCTTAATTTTCTGACTCAAATCAGGGTGGAGGACGCGCAGTACTTCTGTTAAGGTAGAATCGAACCATTGACCAGTGAATGGGCTAAGGTAAATGGTATCAATTAATTCATTTAAATTCACTTTAACCCGTCTGCCAATTGATGGATTATATGGATATATTTTATCTTGAATGGTTGCAGGATCATGAAAAATAAAAAGCCGTAGTTCTTTCTCAAAATCGTAGAACTTGTTCTTAGTGGTAATAATATTGAACCGATCTTCAGGCGCATCTTTAATAAAATCTGCATACCTTACTTTTGAAAGAAAAATATTCTCTTTAACAGGGTCGTTTCCTTTTTGAATGGCTTTAGTGAGTTTTGAAACGGTAGTTCGAATCGCTACTCCGGCTTTAGATCCGCCTAAATATATTTTCCATAACGCGTAGGATTCACTTTTACTCATGGTCCAACAATTCAAAAGGGTCAGGTCTCTAAAAGCATGCAAATCTTGCCACTTTTTTTGTTTTTGAATTTCAATCTCCTTTTTAGAAATATCCTTGCTTTGAATAGATTTAAAAAGATAATCTTGGTTTCGTTTTGGAATTAAACCCTCGTATTGGTCTGTCATTTTGCCCGCATTCGAAAAAAACAATTCGTGAGTCATTAACAAATCCAAAAACTTGTCAAGGCCAATATATCTCCAAATGACGGTGTTGCCATGAGGTCTATCTAATGTTTTGCTTTTAACGATCATTTTACCATGTTCAATTATTGTTTAATCTTTTATCATGGAGATGGTAAATGGATAAAGTTTGGCAGACATTAATTTAGCAGCCACTGCGGGGTCTTTCATCATAATCGATTGCGCTTTTTCAACCGTGTCTGATTGAAAAATGACAATCCCAAAATTCTCGTCGTGATCAATGTCGTAATTCGTTTTACCTGCTAATAAGACCACATTGTTGGTTTTCAATTTCAATAAATAATTGAAATGCTTAGAAACAATGACCTCTTGCTGATCGGTCCATTTATCTTTATTTCTAAAAGGTGCATTTATTGACAATTTATATATAAATTGATTCATTTTAATTGATTTAGTATTTAGATAACCTCTGACTATATGACATTGTCAATCGCCTTGCTAGCTTGTCAGGTTGTATTCGTCTCAAATATAATCTATAAAGATCAAAAATCCATTTAGAGCGTTTATTAACTTCCAAATGGACTTTTTTTACATTATAAATCCATTAGGCCCGTTTTAAATCTGGCTGCTTAATTCGATTTAGTTCATTACCCAAAAACTTTGCAATTTCAAACATACCTGCTTTATTGGTCCCTGATTGCAGTTCAGCAGTAGAATTATAGTTAGTATTAGTATTAACGTCGTAAACCCACTTTTGACCGTTAATGTCTTCTACATATTCCAAAGCACCAATGCCAATGTCATTATCGCTTAAGAAGCTAGCATATTTTTGTATGTCATCATTTTGATAATTGGTTAAGATTTTGAATTTATCCGTTGGTTGACTCTGATCAGCTGGGCAAAAAGCGTCTTCAATATTACAAGCATCTGCAGGGCATAATTCAAAACCATTTTGCGCATCTATGCTTACAGCATAAAGGAATTTTCCGCCGACAAATTCGGCCCTTACAATTCGCCCATTTGCTGGCTTAATATAGTCTTGAACCAACCAAATGCCATCTAACGATTCACCTAATTGATTGTTTTTAATGGACTGCTCCAAACTCTCTTTGGAATGAAATAATTGCACACCCGCACCTTTTCCGCCACGGTTTGGTTTAAGAATAAATGGAAAGGTATTTAGCTGATCAACCGCATTAGATAAAGCACTTATGTGATTGGCAATAATGGTTTTAGGATGTGAAATTTCAAACTTCTGTAAAGCAATGTACTGCTCTGATTTTCGCAACTCTAGTTGTAAGGCTCTTCGGCCATTAATCACTGTTCGGCCATGATTAGCTAGCCACGCTAGAATATTAGCAGTCATTTCAGGAGCATAACGGTGGCCTCTGGTATGAGCTGAGGCACTCATTCGGTTATAAAAGATACCGTCAGGTGGCACAGAACTTAAATCTAAGGTTAAATTATGGATAAACCATTCTTCGTACTCTAGATTCAGGGTTTCAAAGGCAGCTCTTAAGGGTATTACCCAGTCTTCATTTTCATGGATTACATAAATTTTTTTCATTTAGCGATTGTTTTAAGCAAAAAAAGGCCTTCTCACACTAGCGAGAAGGCCTTTTTTACAAGTTAATATATAGTAAAAATTTACATACGCCGTTCTCTGTCTAGTAGAATACTAGAACAACAACACGTCATATATAAATCAAAATTTTGGAACATATCCAATACAAAGTTAAGGTGAATCATTCAATAAAACAAACGGGTTAACTTAACCTTTGTTAAGAAAATTGGAAACATGTATTTTGGTGCTTATTGTTTTAGCAAATCAATCAACACATCATAATACCGATTAGCAATAAACGCTGCTCCTAAATTATTATAATGGACATCATCTGCGAGATAAGAATCGTTAAATCCGGTATACATGTCTACAGCAATCACTTTAGAAAGAGCATTTGTTTGGCTGGAAGCTATCACTGGTATATCTTGTTGCATTTGATTAAAACTTGCAGTTAAAGAAGGAGTCATAAACTCTGATTTTCCAGGAGCTGGTTGTTCAATGAGAATAGTTACTTCAGAATTTGCAGTTTGAATGCAATCTATGATAGCATTAACATTTGAAATGGCATCATCATAAGCTAAACCCTGTAGGAGGTCATTACCACCTGGAGAGCTGAATAAAACCAGATCAGGAGGACCGGTTTGCCCTAACCACTCGCTGATTCCATCTAATAATTGTCCGGAAGTCCAGCCACCTCTTCCCTCATGATTAATGTCAAATGCGCCTCCATTAACTGCCTCATAAGTAGCATTATCACATTGTGTTCCAATAAAATCAAAGGTCCAATTGTTTTGTTTGAGTTTTTTCCAAAGTTCATATCTAAAGCTTTCAAAATCAGGGTTACTCCCTTCTACTCTTGAGGCCCCTAGTGGCATAATTTTATTGATAGAATGACTTATTGTAATTTCTTCACATTCTGTTTCCTTATTTTTTTTGCAGCCGATCAGTAACAGGTATAGAATAACGATTTTTACTATTATCTTCAATTCAATCCTATACCGTTTTAGTATTATTAACATTCCTAATAGTTTAAATTTCTATAATTGGGGACTAATTAAGCGTCAAGCTGCAAAATTTCACCTGTTCTGTAGGTTTTTTTAGTATGTCCATTATTTCAAATATAACTGTTATTTAAAGGAGTTTTAAATATAAATAGAACTAATTGGCGTCTTAGGGATGCGTTCTTGAAATGAGCCAATGTCTTTTTTTAGTGAGTCTAATACTAATTTAAATGAGTTTATCGTCCTTTTTTAATACCAATTCGGTTTAATTTAAAGGGTTACTAATTAAAAAAGCGGTATTTTTAAGCATTCATGTTACACCTAAAGCAGCTGTTACCGTTAAGAATTTTAGTTTGTCCCATTCTAGTTGTTTGGTGCGGTTTCGCATGGACACAACAAAATACGCTGTTAAGTCAGCAAACTGAACCAATAGATGAACAAAACCAACCATCTCCAAAAGAAATTACTGAACGATTGAATCATGCTAAATCCATTTTTGAGGTTAACTTTTCAGAATCAATCAAGATAGTAGAAGAGAATTTGGCTTTGGCCATTCAGTATGGGTATACAAACGAGGAAGCGCTGGCGTTAACTTTATTAGGTGAATTCCAGATTTCTCTTCAAAATGATGCTTCTGCTGTGAGGCATCTGAAAAAAGCAAACTTAATTTATAAGCAACAAAACAATAATGTTAAAAGTATTATAACTTATCGTTTATTAGGAGATGCTTATGCTAGATTAAAGCAATCAGAATTGGCCATCCAGAATTGGGAAAAAGCCATAATCTTGACTTCACATCAAAAGACAATCATTCAACTACAATTAAAAATAGGCCATGAATATATCTTGCTAAAAGAAAAGCAATCAGCTAAGATAGCATTTGAAAAAGCCTTACGACTGAGCAATGAAGTAGGTGATGAAGAAGGTCAGGTAAATGCGACAATAGGACTTGGTAAAGTAGAAGAAATGAGCGGTTCAAATATAGTCGCAGAACAATTATTTCAATCGGCAAATCAACAGGCAACAGCCATGAACTCTGTATCTTTGACTAATTCGTCTCTAAATTCATTATCAAATCTTTATAGAAATTCCAAGAATAAACGAAAGCGTAAACAAATTCAGGAAGAAACAATTGATTTTAATAATAGTATAGGTAATTCGGAAGTAGCCATTATAAATTCTACAGAAATGGCTAATGAATTAATTGAAGAGGGTAATGATGATGAGGCCATTGAAGTCTTAACGGAATCAGAAGCCATAGTAAAGCAACAGGAGAATTCCGAAGCAAAACTTAATTTTTATAAGACACTTTCGAAAGCTTATGAAGCGAATGGGGATACTAAAAAGGCTGAAGAGTTAGACCAGGAATATAGTGTATTAATGGATTCTTTTAAGGTGTTGGAAGCACAAAAAAATGAACTCATTTCTGCTAGAAACGACATTATTCAAAATACAGAAACTAAAATTAGCCTTTTAGAAAAAGATAGGGAGATTAGTGAAAAGACCATTGAGCTTTTAAGACAAAAAGAAATCATTAAAGATGAATCTATCAAAAGCCAAAAAACCATTATGATTTTTTTAGTAATCGGAATAGTATTAGTTGGGGTTTTGGTTTTTTTTATTGTGAGAAGTAATCAACAGAAACAAAGAAATAATCAATTATTAACGTTAAAATCATTAAGGAATCAGATGAATCCGCATTTTATATTTAACTCATTGAATTCAGTTAATGTTTACATTGCTCAGCAAGATGAGCGTTCAGCCAATAAATATTTAACAGATTTTTCTAAGCTCATGCGATCGGTTTTAAATTATTCTCAAAATGACTTTATCTCCTTATTCAAGGAGGTAGAAATTTTGGAGTTATACCTGAATTTGGAACATGATCGATTTAAAGAAAGCTTTGATTATACCATTAATTGTCCAAACAGTATTGATTTAGAAGCCTATCAAATACCACCTATGCTACTGCAACCTATTATTGAAAATGCGATATGGCATGGACTTCGTTACAAGGAGGGGAAGGGCTTTTTAAAAGTCGATTTTAAAGAGGTTATTGATGGCTTAACCATAACTATAACAGATAATGGGATAGGCAGAGATCAGTCACTAAAACATAAAACGGCCAATCAGTTAAAAATGAAATCAACTGGTATTAAAAATGTGAAAGACCGATTAGAAATTATTAAAACTGCTTTTAAAAAAGAATTATCGATTCATATTGAAGACCTAAATCCTCAAACTAAAGAAGGCACCAAGGTCACCATTTTATTAAAAACTTGAAAAAATGCCAGAACCAATAAAAGCGATTATTATTGAAGATGAGGCTCAAAGCAGGGAGATCATAAAGCAATACGTTCTAAAGTATTGCCCTCAAATTGACGTAGTGGGAGAGGCTGTGAATATTAATGAGGGCGAGAATTTAATTAAAGAAAAGCGACCAAAATTGGTGTTTTTAGACATTGAAATGCCCTTTGGAAGTGGGTTCGATTTATTAGAGCGCTTATCTAAAATCGATTTTGAAGTAGTATTCATTACCGCCTATAGCGATTATGCCATTCAGGCCTTAAACATTAGTGCAGCTTATTATATCCTAAAACCCATTTCAATTGATGATTTATTGGCAGCCGTAAAAAAGGTGGAAGAGAAACTAAAAGGAGATAATGACTTCTCAACAACTAAATTATTAGCTGAAAATATCAAGGCCATCCATCAACAGGCCAAAAAAATTGTATTACCAAAACTGGATGGTTTTGAGGTTGTGAAAATTGCAGATATAATAAGGGTAGAAGCTGCGGACAATTATGCCATTGTCTATACGGTTGGCCAAAAAAAATATGTGATGTCTAAAACGTTAAAGTATTATGAAGACTTATTGACTGACCATGGGTTTCTGCGTTCTCATAAGTCACATTTGGTTAATTTGAGTCATATTTTGCAGTACAAAAAAGGGAAAACGGGAGAGGTGTATTTAACGGAGGGGCACAGAGCTCTCGTATCATCTAATGCAAAAAAGGGGCTAATGGCCTATTTTGCAGGGTAGGCAATAATATTATTATCTTAAAATTAGCATGTTGACTACTTTTTATTCAACTCGTTTCAAAAAAAGGGTCTCCGTATAACTAGTATCAACTCCACCATCAAGATTTATGAAATGGTCGTAGTCAGATTCAATTTGTATTTGTGTTGTTTTGGGGATACCATATCGTTCAAGAATTAGATATTGGCCATTCCCATAACTTGCTCCATTTTTAAACATGTAGTTTTGAGGGCTTAAGTAGTAAGCCAAGAAATCCATTTTATAACCAGTATTTGTACTAACAGCAATATATTGGGTCAGGCTATCAGAATAAACTCGAAAGTTTTCTGCATCTAGGCCCACGTATTTTTGAGAATTTTCAGCACAGAAATGAAAATTGTAAAAATTCCGCAATTTTGGATAGACTTTTTTTTGTAGTAATGATTGACCCATGGTTCTCATATCAGAGGTATACATTGCTCCACAATCCCCATCAGTTGTGACAATAAATGGGCACAGTGTTTTATACATAATATTGTACCGTCCAGCCAAGGTATCGGCTACCGGTTTGTCTTTTTCTAAAGTAAAAATGTGAGCAACTACCTTATCAAATTTTACTTTATCAAGTGAATCTTTAATCGCTATAAAATCTTGAGCAAATGCTCTCCCGTTGAATAGGGAGAGCATAATGAATAATACAACTGCTGACTTTTTCATGTCATTTTAATTTACAACTACGTTTTCATTCTCTTCTTCCTTCCATGGAATCAGATACTTTTCCGTTTTGTACACTTGTTGACTTAAGTCATAATACGTCCAGGTGCCAATTCGTTTATTATTTTGGTTATAAGTACCCATCATTTTTATTCTCGGAATTGAAACACTTGGAAAATCATATTGACTGTGCCTTCCACCATAAATTATACTGTTAATATCTAGCGTAAGAAATCTATCAATATGATAGGCTATTGTAATATGAATGAAATCGTTTTCACCATACCCATAAAAATTATGAATTCGATTATTTTCATAATTTACAACAATTGAATCATAGGTTTCACTCAAATCATATGATTTTAAGTGTTCCATTACTTGATTGTTTTGTTGAGCGATATAAGGATAATGATTGATGATGACGGATGGATATTTCTTAAAATGATATCTTGGCATTTTACTGGCATAATCTTTATAATAAATCCATTGCCCTTCTTTTTTGTACTCAACAAGTGGTGGTGCATTGTATAGCCCTGTTCCGCTTTCTGGATTCATATACACTTGTTTTTCTCTGCCTCTATGATTGGTCGTTTTCTGTAATTCTCTTGAAGTAATGGCGGCAGTATTTAAGGCAGTTAATTCAATATTTTGGAACCACATTAAGTTACCCGGATTATGAATTCTCTCTTTGCCTTCTCCTAAAATAGATCCTCCAATGGTATAGACTTCAGTCCAAACTGAACTGGAGTCAAGAGGAGTTCTAATAAATTTAAGAGATTGATGCAAGTCATAGTTTGTTTTGGTAACTGCTTTTCCATTTTTAAACAAAATTTCTTCAATAATTTCCCCTGCTTTGTTAAATCGTTTTCTCACACCATTCAATAAGTTATTTCGCCAGTTTTCAGTTCGGCAAAGTTTATCCGTGCCCTGGTAATATTCTTTCCATTGTCCGGTGCGCTTACCCTTATTAAAATAACCAACTATCCAAGGCAATGTCTCTGAATAATTTTGCTCCCAACGACCATGCAAAATACCATCCTTTCCTTCTCCTTTGCACCAAATCTTTTTTTCTTTGGTTTTACTTGATTTGTCTCTGTCAAAATATAGGGTCATATATTCAGGTTTTTGCGGGATTTCATATTTATTGGGATCATGAAGATCAAGAACAGGGTAGAAATCATATGCCCCTTGAATGAGCTTTAATTCTTCAAGAGACAGACCAGATGTTTTTTGCCATGCTAATAAATCGGGGTCATCAATTTCTTTTACCCAAGCATAGTTATTGTTTCTGGCAATGCGTTGTGCTAAGTTTTCATATCCTGTTTTTTCCAGTAAATGACCAACAGCGCAATGGGTGTTATATTCATCAATAAACACAGGAATACGATCTTCTCGGTAATTATTGACTGGGAAAAGTCCTTCCTCACAGTAAATTTCAAGCAGATGAATAAGTTTAATGCGATTCACACGTTGCTTATGTGTTAGAAAGAATGTCGGATTTGATTTTAATATCGGAATGACATGACTTAAATGCGTTTGAACGTATACTGCATCATTATTAAAATGTTTTTTTTGTTCAGGTTGAACATAATGTGTGTATTTTTTCCAATTGTAATTGAAGTCACAGAGTTGCTTGTAAAAGTCATTGGCGTAAACATGCATAGCCAAAAGCATGATTAGTAAAAGTGTTGCGTATTTTTTCATGATAACTATTTTTCTGATTTACATCAAAGTTGCATTAACTCGATTGCATAAAAAAGGACGAATGAGGTTACAGACGGTTTGAATGAGGGAAACAGATTCAAGTCGGAGTTAGCTATAACACTCTTGTTAAGATAATTTATCTCATTTTCATTAAACAGAACAATAGTTAAAGTGACATGAGAAACTATTTCTTTTTTATTTCGGTTAATTACTCGTTTCGTCTATTTTTTTAAGCAAATCGGTCAAAGTACTTAAATGCTTACCATACATAAACCTGGTCCACCAAATGGTAGTGAAATAGAGCAGTGTAATGCACAACAGATAAGCACTGATTAACCCAATGATTTCGGAAGAATTGAGGTTTAAAAACAACCATTTTTCAAATAAACCGGGACGGTATAATGCACTATGAATATTGCCTGTAACAAGGGCTGAAACAGGCACAGGAATTAATAAAGAGGCTGAAATACTAAAGGACTTATAGACTTCTAAAGTCATTTTTGCATCAAAAATAAATTGGTTTAAACTGCTCACTGTGTCCAGAGTAAATGGAAGAGTATTTTTTAAAAAAAGACTAAACCGAATAGCACAGGCAATGAGCATTAAAACAGAAATAAACATAGATATTATGTATATAGCCTCTGCCTTTTCTGACAATTCATACCTTAAGGGGACACCTAAAAAGATAACAGCCCCAACTAATAAAATGATAATCTCCGTTAGCATATTTCTTCTAATAATACTAACCGGGTTATTTTTCCCTTTGGTAAAATTTATTTTTAGATTAGCTGAGGGTTGTTTATTGGCGTCTTCATCAATGGCTTTTTTTAAATCTTCAAAATTCATATCCCTGTGTTTTAATAAGTGACTTTAGCTTTTCTTTTGTGCGCTTTACCTTTACCCTTGTGTTTACTTCGGAGAGTCCCAGTTCTTTAGCAATTTGTTTTTGAGGATACCCCTCAATACTGTATAGTATAATGGCCTTTTCAATTTTGTTGAGACAGTGAATGGCACGATAAAAGTGAGTCAATTGTTCATCTTTTAAATGGTCTTCTACTTCTTGTTGGTCGTGTTTTGTCTCCAAAAATTGATCAAAAATGTGTCGTTTTTTTTCTTGCTTAAAAAAAGTAATGGCAGTGTTGATAGCTACCCGGTACATCCAGGTCGAAAACTGGCTATTGCCTTTAAAATTTGGATAGGCTTTCCACAATTGAAAAAGAATTTCTTGTTTCAAGTCTTCTTGATCATCTCGATTATCCATATAAATTTTAGATACCTTTATCAATAGACCATGATGGATTTTCATTAATTCCAGAAATTCTCTTTCTTCTTTCAAGTCATCTTTCTTTACCAAATTGGTATTGTAAATCTATAAAATGTTACAATTCATCAATAATATGATATAAAACATTTGATAATCATACACTTACATGTTTAGTTAAAAAAGCTGATAGAAATAATTTAATTTAGGTGGTCATTGAATAGGGGTATATTCAGACTGAGCCGTCATATACTAAAAATAGTCTATGAAACTTAGTTTAAAAATACTTTTAGGTATTTTATTAATCTCCACTTTGGCAAACGCCCAGGAAAAGTTTACAATTAGTGGTTACATCAAAGATAAAGCAAGCGGTGAGTCGCTTATTGGAGCACGGGTATATGTAAATGAGCTTAAATCCGGTATTGTGACAAATGCATTTGGGTTTTATAGTTTAACCTTACCAAAAGGGGAATATGAAGTTCTATTTAGTTTTGTTGGGTGTGAGGTCATTAAAAAGGGGATTGTATTGGATGACGATATAAAACTCAATGTTTTTCTAGAAGAAGGGAGCTTATTAAAAGAGGTAGTTGTAACTGGAGAACGCAAACAGCAGGAATCAACTGAGATTGGCACTATTAATTTGAGTATGGATAAGGTCAAATCTTTACCAGTGTTACTTGGAGAGGTAGACATCATAAAAACAGCTCAGTTGTTGCCAGGCATTCAGTCTGGAAGTGAAGGATCGAGTGGAATTTATGTTAGAGGCGGTGGACCAGATCAAAATTTAATTCTGTTAGACGGTGTTCCAATTTATAACGCCAACCATTTGTTTGGTTTTTTCTCTGTATTTAATGCTGATGCCATCAATAGTGTTAAAATAGTAAAAGGAGGCTTTCCTGCTCGATATGGAGGTAGGTTATCTTCGGTGATTGACATCAACATGAAAGAAGGAGACATGAAAAAAATTCATGGCGAAGGGTCTGTTGGTATTATTTCATCAAAATTTATGCTTAATGGTCCAATTGTTAAAGATAAGACATCTTTTATGATTACAGGTCGGAGAACATATATCGACTTATTAGCGAAACCATTTATTAATGCCTTTAATAATAACAATAATGAAGGAGGAGGAACAACCGGAGGTTACTTTTTCTATGATTTAAATGGAAAAATAAATCACATCATTGATGACAACAATAGAATTTTTTTTAGTGCTTATTTAGGTAACGATAAATTTAGTATTGATAATAATACGGACTATACAGATGCAGTCAGTGGATTGAAAAGACAAGAAGAAACTACTGGAGGTCTGAATTGGGGGAATAAGATTATGGCCTTACGCTGGAATCATCAATATTCACCTAAACTATTTTCGAACTTGACACTAAATTATAGTCAGTATAATTTTTCTACTGGTTTTGGATTTATTGACTATGAATTGGGAAAGAAGGATGATCCAGATTTTAATTATAAATTCGACTATACATCTGGTATTACAGATTGGGGAGGAAGATTGGATTTTTTCTATTACCCAAACCCGAATCATAAAATTAATTTTGGCTTGGGTGAAATTTACCATGACTTCAATCCGGGAGTTAATCAATTCAATTATACCGCCAACTCAGAAAATATTGATCAGTCTTTCGGTTCTGGGAATACTTACGCTCACGAGTTTTATGGTTTTATTGAAGATGACATGACAATTACAAAGCGACTTTCTGCAAATCTTGGATTACATTACTCTAACTTACTTGTTCGTAAAAAATGGTATAATTCATTGCAACCAAGAGCGGCATTTAATTTTATGCTGGATGAGTTTTCTTCTGTTAAATTATCCTATTCAAGAACCACACAGTTTTTACACCTATTGTCTAACACTTCGATCGGTTTGCCAACAGACCTCTGGGTTCCGGCTACTGAAAATATTGCTCCGCAATATGGTAATCAAATATCTGCTGGTTACGTGAGGGAACTTAAGAAGGGATTTAGGATTAGTACGGAAGGCTACTACAAAACCATGGAAAATCTAATTGAATATAAAGATGGAGCGAGCTTTTTAAGTACAAATGCCAATTGGGAGGACCAAGTTGAAGTAGGAGATGGGAATAGCTATGGGGCTGAAGTTTTACTTGAGAAAAGATCAGGAAAAACAACGGGATGGATTGGTTATACCTTGTCATGGACGAATCGTCAATTTGAGAATCTAAATGATGGTAAAGTATACCCTTATCGCTACGACAGAAGGCATGATGTTAGTGTGGTACTAACGCATAAGTTTAACGATAAAATTGATGTAGGCGTGGTTTGGGTTTATGGTACTGGGAATGCAGTCACCTTGGCACTCCAAAAATACAATGGTGTTAATGAGAGCGGTGGAACAGGCGTTGTTGAGCATATTGGAGAGAAAAATGGTTACAGAATGCCGGCCTATCACCGACTAGATTTAGGGGTAAATATTCATAAGCCAAAAAATTGGGGAGAAGCTACCTGGAGTTTTGGGCTTTACAATGCTTACAGCCGTCAAAATCCATTTTATTTAACTTTTGGGTATTTAAAAGGAACAAATAAATACGCCTTGAAACAAATTAGTTTGTTTCCAATTATTCCGTCAGTGAGTTACAATTTTAAATTTTAAAGATGAAGAATAACATATTAATCATAACACTAAGCCTTCTGTTTTTCGCTTGTGAAAAAGAAATTAAACTAAAAGAGAGTGATATCAAATCTCGGATTACCGTAAATGCACTGTTTGAGACAAAAGATACCATGAGAATTATATTGAGCGAAAGCAGAGATATTTTATTCAACAATGGCGGGACATTGCCAAGTATTTTAACGGCTAAAGCTGAGCTTTTTAATGAAACTGATCAATCTCTAGGACAATTTGTACATGAGGGGGAAGGGGTTTACGTTTTGCCAAATTTTATACCTGAAGCTGGAAAAGAATATGGGTTAAGGGTAGAAAATTCTGGTTTTGATCCTATTAGTTCTAAAAATAAAATACCGAATGCGGTATCAATTACTAAGTTGGATACATTTAGAAAAGCAGATTATATGGACATTGGAATTACATTTAAAGATAATGGTTCTGATGAAAATTATTATAGTATGGTGGTGGTTTCGAAAGAAAGTTTCTCTTTTGAAATAGAGCCTGGGGTTTTACAGACTGATTATTATGATAATGGATGGGTATGTACTAAAGACATCAATACTTACGGTAATACAGATCCAGAAGGTGATATTTGCTCTGATGAAGGACTACTGTTTAGAGATGATAATTTTAATGGTTCTGAGTACACTTACAGGGTAAAAAAATACATGGATAGTGAACCCGATACCATTATTGTGGTCTTAAAAAGCATTAGTGCAGACTTATATAAATACAGAACCACTTTACAGAAATATCTTGAAGTACAAGGCAATCCTTTCGGAGAACCTGTTCAGGTATTTTCTAATATCACAGATGGTTTTGGAATTTTTGCAGGGCAAAGCGTTTATACGGATACTATTTTTATAAAGTAAGCAAGAAGAAGCAATTGCCTATAACGATTGTTATGGTTAATGTTTTTCTATTATTTACTTAATTTTCAATATTCTAAAAGCTCCTTGAATTATTAAAACAAAAACAATTATTCCAATAATCAAATCAGGCTTGCTTGAATTCAACCAATTTACCAGAAGTCCTGCAATTATTACTCCTAAATTGATAATCACGTCATTTGATGTAAAAATCATACTCGCTTTCATATGAGCCTCTTCCTTACTCTTTGACTTTTGCAAAACGTAAAGACAAATTCCATTTGCAATCAGTGCAAAAATTGAAACGATAATCATTGTTGAAAAGCGGGGAAGCTGCTCTAGTCCGAAAAACCTTCTCAAAACTTCTAAAAATCCAATAATCGCAAGTATTATTTGAAAATATCCAGCAAGTTTTGCAATCCGCTTTTTTCTTATTAAAGTTCCCCCAACCGCAAACAAACTAATTCCATAGACGAAGCTATCTGCAAGCATGTCTATACTATCTGCGACTAAACCCACTGATCCTGAGATTATTCCAGTTGTCATTTCAATTAGGAAAAAAGCAAAGTTTACTCCAAATACTGTCCAGAGTAGTTTTTTCTGGTTTGCTTTTTCATTAAATTCAGTTTGGTTAGTCTGTTCGGTCGATATTTTTTTTCCGCCTAAATTCAGTTCGAGAATTGAATTTTCGATTTGGTCAATTTCTCCGCTATGAAAAACAGTCAATTTTCGGTTTGAAATGTCAAAGTCCAAATTTGCAATACTTGAGATTCCGTCCAGTTTCATTCGTATTAAATTTTCCTCTGATGGACAATCCATTTTGGTAATCTCAAATATCGTTTTGTTCATCTAATTTCGTAGATTTTTTAAATTAACTGCAACAACCAAATGTACATAACTATTTAGTATAAAAAATAATTTCTAAATTTAATGTAATAGCTGTTAGTATCAGTCAAAAGCACATTTTGCTAAATGTAAATTTCTTATGTATCATAGCTATATTCAAAATACAACTTGTAATTGGGTTTAACTACAAATAAAAAATCCCCCACTAATTAGTGGGGGATTTTACTTCCTAAGGGAAGCTAATACATATTAAAAACCGTATGATATTAGTTAGTTATAACCGATACCCAATTTTTAAACCGAATACTGGAGTCAGTCTAGTCCGTTTGTAATTATCAACAAGTATGATTCTGTTGTTCCAGTTTGGTGCTAAAGTTCCACTTTCTGGTATTTCTGATCTGGATTGAACATTGGTTGTGCCGAGCCTAAATCCGAAATTACAATCCAATGTAAAACGGTCTCCCATATTTTTCTGAAATCCATATTTAAAATCAAAGGCCGTTCTAAACTGATGAAAGCGCATATCAACATTTTTAAAGTAAGCAAATTCAGTAATCCCATTAGATCCTTCAAAAGGTTCCATTCCTACTTGGACATCACGATCTCGAACAATGATATGACGAAAACTTAGACCAGTAGAAATGTATCGAGTCGGTTTTTTGAAAATGTAGAACCTACTTTGGGCACTTAATCTATAACCTCTTAATCCATCGAATCCATTGGCATTATTATTCCCAAAAAAGTTATTAAACTCGCCTAAGTCACTACCAACCAAAGGCTGAAAAAAGGAAGGTATTATTCCAACTCCGACCTGAAAAGAAAGTTGTTCACTTACTTTTGACTCTAGTTCAACACCTAAGGTTGGTGTCATGTTAAACAAACTAAGTAAGTCTAGCTTAACTATTTTTTCGGATTCCATGAAATTGTACTTTGGCTTTACATCTTGCGAAAAAATTGAAAATGTGAAACTTAGTGAGAAGATAAATGCAATGCGCTTCATAACAATTGTATTAAATTAGAATTTCTGAAGTAACCTTTAAGTCAAGAGGGTCTGTACTATCATATTGATAAATAGCACTAAGCCCAAGAATAATTAAAGTTCCATTTTCTGTTGAAATAACATCTTTTGAATAAATGTTTTGATAGTGCTTAACCAACTGGATATCGTCAGTGTTTGAAATATCATAGACTTTTAGGCCATCTGTACCATCACATACGTAAAGTATATTTGGAGTTGATAAGTCTAAGCCTAATCCGAATGGATTAACCAATTCTATGGATTGGCGTAAAGTTGGGTTACTGATATCAGCAATATCAATAATATCTAATTGATTATTGTTCCCACCACAAACAGTTCCGCCTCTCAAGGTAGAAAAAGCAAAATCAGGATTTGCAACTACAGGGTCGCAAGATGTTACATGCTCGAATTCAGATACCTCTACAATATTAACAGGATCAGTTGCATCTACAATTCTAACACCATCATTTGTTCCAATAAATAAATTACCATTATTGGCATGAATCGTTTCGATACCGTACCCTAAATTAACAGTATTTACAAGTTGTGGATTAGTTGCATTAGTCAGGTTAAACACTTTAATCGACTTATTGTCGAGTGTATACATATATTCATCTATGATTGTAAATTGTGCAAGTGAACCACCTTGACCTACTGAGTTAGAAACAGCATTTTCTTGAACATTGCCTTGAGGAGTAATAGCAGGCGTTATTTCCTCCTTTTCACAACTTAAAAATGCTAATATGGCAAATGTGCCAAAAATATATTTTTTTAAATTTTTCATGATAATTTTTTTATTTAGAACATTCAGGATTAATTAATACTGCCGTTTCCCATTTCAGAACAACACCTTTTGATGGATCTACACATTCAAAATAACCTTGTTGGTCAGGAGCTGTTTGACTTGGGAAAACAGATTTTACTCTACTGCTATAAGCAGGTTTTGCTGGTTGGCTGATATCGAAAACAACTAAATCGGTAATATTATCAGCATATAAAGAACTATTCCTTACAGAAAAATCCATATTTCCTGGAATAGCTATAAAAGATAAATGTGTTGGATTTGATGGGTTCGAGTTGTCATAAATATGAATGCCTTTTGATTGATCATTAACCATTAAATAATTTTCGTAAACATATATTTTTCCTGGTTTGTCTAAAGGCTCATTTTCTCTCACTTCTATTCTTTCAAGCGTTTCTGTTGACGTGTAAACTGGTTTTAAACCAATCACTTCTTTTTCCTTGTTTTTATTGCAACTTAAAACTAAAAGTGTTGCCATAAAACAGAAAATTGGAATTTTAATTTTTTTCATAATCTTATTTTTATGTTTTATCTATAGTAAGGTCGATTATGAAATAGATTACCCCTATCCTAATTTAATTTTTTCTGCAAAAACTGATAAAGTTGATTCTTTCTTAAAGTGTAATGAAAGAAGAATCCCTTGAGAAAGCATATGTTACACCGTAAAAATGATTTTGATAAAATCTTGGAGGATTAACATAAAGACTTGAAGTTGCAATGGTTTCAAAATAGTTATTGAGAATTAAGAAATAGTCACTTGTTTGCTTAGAAATTACTGTAATGACCACTTTTAGTTTTGTACCTTCGTCAATTTCAGTATATCTTTCATTTGCAGGCAGTAAAATTTTATTTACACCAGCATCCACCTCTATTACTTGAAAGCGTTCCTCACTGAAATTTTCAGTCCAGATTGAATCAACAACCATAATAGAATCTTCAAAAGTGTTTTCAACGTCCCATTTATACAGTTTGTAAGTAAAATATTGCCGAATTGGAGATTTCAATTGAATGGCAATGTCACGAAAGAAACCATCTGAAGAGACAAATAGACTGTCAATTTGAATGGCATATGGTGTTTCATAGGTTTCAATTAATTCTGCAGTATCAACTTTATAGCTGACCGTATATGGCTCACCACCTTCTAGCACAAAAGGAATATTTGACAAATAAAAGCCTGAATCGGTTGATGAAAAAGTGTAGGAATTTCCCAGTTGTTCTACTAGAAATTCTGAATTTTTTATAGGGTCGAATAAGGATTGATCCTTAATAGGATTGTTTTTATATATCGTAATTTTTTGTTTTATCATGCTATCAATAAATTCTGCATTTATAAATATTTCTGCATCAATGTTAAGATCGTATTGGATGTCTTTATTACAACTTAATACAATGATCAAACCAGTCAATATGAGGGTATACTTTTTCATCAATCAGATTTTGATATAGTAATAGATATAAATATTAAAAGGGATAAAGTTTTGACTTATTATTTCTAGCTCATTTAAATTATCCAGGTAGCTTGGGTAGGCGTTTGAAATATTATTTCTAAAATAAGAATTTGTAATTGTGAATAATAAATACCCTCTGTTCTTCTGTTTCTTAATGCCAAGTGTTCGTTTAAATGAAACATCAAGCCGATCGTGTGAAGGCAGGTAACTTTTATTTTTAGAGCTACTGTAAATGGGTACTTCTACGTTATTTATAATGGCTTTGCTAATAGGAAGAGTAATAGCTGTTTTGGCGTGAAAAACGAAGTTAGCACCAAACTCCCATTTTTTAGACTTTATATAATACTGACTAAATGATAGGTAATGAGGTCGGTTATAGTCTGGTTCATATGGTCTGCCCTGATTAATTCCTTCAGTTGTTTGTCGAGTATGATTATAGGCATATGAAAACTTGGCCGAGTACTTTTTGGTTTTCTGATATTGTAGCGAGAATTCACTACCAAAAGTCTTCAAATGTCCACTTAATATCCTGCTTTCAATGGTCGAAACATTTGAAAATCCAACCGTTGCAAAGTCTATTGTATTATTTACAAAACGATAGTAAAGAATGGAGGAAAGCGATAGTGTCTTTTCTTTTCTATTCCATGCAATGGACGTTTGATAGTTACGTTCAGGGGGAAGAAATTTAGAAGGATTAATCCAAACTTGGACAGGTAGAATTCTGGTATTATAGTTTAAAATATGAGTAAACTGCGTTGCAATATTCCCTGACCATTGAAAGTTATTCTTTTTGTCGGCTTGATAAGATAATAGAAATCGAGGATCGGCAGAAATTTTAAAATCATAGGGAATATTTTTTTGATATATAATGGTTTCAAACAGTTTATTTGGTCGTAAAAATACTGATGTATCTTGCGTGCCAATGTGATGATGGAATGGTAAGCGCAATCCCATTTTAAGCGATAATTTAGGATTTATTTTATGATTAAGAGACCCATAAAAAGCAGTTTCATAGCTATTTCTGTTTAAAAAAACAGCTTCTTTAATAAAATCGTCACTTTGTGTTCTAGTATTTAAAATAGAACCTCCAAATTCTAGTTTACTTTTATTGGAGATGAAGTATGATACATCATACTTTACTTGGCTAGAAATAATTTTTTGACCAAAATCTGAATCTTCTTCGCTGTTGTAATTAAAAATACTATTAATTAAGGTCAAATTACTAAATATTTTGTCTGAAATGACTTTATTCCACCTAAATGAAAAAGCATTATTTCCCCACGAAAATGTACTCTCTCCATCAAAACTGGTTATTTTATCATTGCCAATATAGCTCGTCAAATAGATTCTATTTTCATTATTTATATTGTAATTAAGTTTTACCGTGATATCATAAAAATCTGGATTAGGAAGCTTTGATGCTGGTAAAAAATTAATCGAACTTAAGGCGTCAAACGATCGTCTTCCTGAAACATAAAATGATGCTTTATTCTTTATAATTGGTCCTTCGAAACTTAAATGAGGAACGTTAGCTCCAAGCCCTCCAGAAGCTTGAAATTTATTTAGATTGCCTTCTTTGGTATAAATTTGTAAAATTGAAGAATTTCGAATTCCAAAATTAGCCGGGATATAGTCTTTGTAGAATTTTATAGAATTAACAGCATTTGAATTAATAATAGAGTTAATGCCTAATAGATGATTGGGATGGTAAATGGGGATTTCGTCTAATAGTATTAAATTATTACCATTGCTCAAACCACGCACTTGAAACGAAGATGACCCATCATAAAGAGGTTGAATTCCTGCAATATTTTGAATGTATTTTGTGACATCTGGCAACCCATTTGAAGAGGGTAACTGAAGCAAAAGCTGAGGATTTATTGAAATTTCACTGAGATCAATTTGTATGTCCGACTCTTTATGGAAAGGCTTGGTTTTCTTCCCATCTACGTCTATTGCCTTAAGAGTTAAAGTATCTTCTTCTAGTTCAAAATTTATTTTCAAACTGCCATCAATTTTCAAACGCCTCTGTATTGGCTTCTTACCAATATAATCAACAATAACGTCAAATTCTCCCCTAATTACATCAATATGATAATAACCATATGCATTTGAAGTGCATCCAATGTTTAATTGTGGAAAATATATTCTGGCTCCTATTAATTTTTCTTTTGATTGTTTATCAATTAAGAATCCACTTAAACTTAATTCAGTATTTGATTTTTGTTGAACTGAATAGATAGTGATTTGGTCGGCAATTTCTTTGAATTGTAAGTTTGTTTCAGAAAATAAATCCGAAAGAATTGCCCTTATGGTTTGATTTTTATAGGAGTGACTAATCCTTTTTTTTACTTGCTTTACATCATTAGAATTATATGAAAACGTAACCTTGCTTATTGATTCTAATTTTTTTAAACAGGCATAAATAGACTGATCTTTGAATGCGACATCTATTTTTTGATTAAGAATACTCTGGCCTGACAGAATGAATGTATTGCCAATGAATAATAAAAAAAAGAATATGTTGGATCGCATTAATTTAAAGTAAATCTATTATTCTCTTTCGAGAACTCTAAATTACAACTTAAAACTAAAGCTTCTATAATACCATCTAAATTTTGATTCTTAAACGAACCAGTGAATGAACAATCTTTATTTTCAAATTGAGTATCGATAACGTCTCCAAAGAATGCTTCCAAAAACTTAACAACCTCCATAATGGGGGTATTATCAAAATAAAACTGACCTGTTTTCCAAGATAAGAAATTAGGATTAGCCATGCTTTTTTCTGAAATGTTTACACCGTCTGACCACGCTGATTCATTTTTCGAAAGTTTGATTTCTTTCTTATTTATGCTTAGCGCAACTAACCCTGATTTAACGTCAACTTTCGTTTTGTCTCCAAATGTATTAACATTGAAGGAAGTTCCTAAAACTTTTACATCTCCATACGTTGTTTGAATAATAAAAGGGTTGTTCTCGTCTCTAAATACATCAAAAAATGCTTTTCCGTCTAGCTTTATGTTTCTTTGCTGCTCAAAATTTTTAGCATATTCTATTTTAGAATTTGGAGCTAAGAATATTTTAGTTCCATCTGGCAACTGTAAAGAATCAGCAGTATTGGTTTTATTTTCAAATACCAGCATGTTTTGAGAAGAGGAACTTATGAATTTGAAACCGACTAAACCGATAAGTATAGCAATACTTGCGGCGATTGAATACTTTAGAATGGGTTTAATAGAAAAGCGAAGCTTTGAGGGCTGATCCATTCTTTTAGATATCTTCTCCCACCCCTTTTTTGTGTCGAATTTTTCATATTTATTTCCGACTTTGGCCTCCATTGTAGCTTTTAAAACATCAAATTCTTTTTGATGCTTTAAAAGCCAATTATCGAGTATAATTTGTTCATCAGGTGATAATTGAAGTCCTGAAAAATGCTTAGCTAATATGTCGTCTATTCTATTCATTTATTAAATGTCGTATTTACCTTCACATACCCCTACTAGTTCATGAAAAAAATTATTATCAACAATAAACTCTCCCTATTAATAACGGTTCTGAGAATCTTAAAGGCGCGACCCATCTGATTTTCTACTGTTTTTATTGATATACCGAGCACTTCTGCTATTTCACTATATTTTAGTCCATCAATTTTACTCATGGTAAAAACCTCTCTGGTTTTTTCTGGCAATTCAGCAATAGCAGTGAATAAAATTGACTGGTAATCTATTTCTTCATGTTCAGCCGAATCAATAGATGATGACGTATGTAGTACTTCTCCAATATATTTTCTTTTAACGGTCAATTGTCGGTGGCTATCAATGCATTTGAATTTTACAGCTCGAACTAAGTAATTCTCATATTTCGTAGCATCAACATTTAATTCTTTTCTTTTATCCCAGAATTGGAACAAGACATCTTGAACAATATCTTCTGCTTGATTAAAATCGCCAGTTATGGTGAGTGCATAGTTGCACAACGGACTAAACAGCTTATTAAACAATATTTGAAATTCAGACTTAGTCATAAATTTTTTCAAATTTAAGCATTAATCTTTTCACGCATTTCGAGTGCATAAACTAAAAAAGAGGCTAGCCAATGACTGCCCATGTAATGACTTCCAATCACTTGTTTCATGGAAGCTTTAACATGTATATCTCCAATACGAATTAGGTTTTCTTTTTGCTTTGGTAAATGATTTGCTAGCCTATAAAGACACCATGCTCTCGAAAAATTTAAACCATCAAGGTGTACTAACTTTCCATCTGTTCTATCAATAACGATTCCCGGTTTTAAATCAAAATTTTTCTTTAATAATTGTGGCATAAATTTCTTGATCCATTTTCCAAATTCTTCATTTGAAAGTACCTCAGCCATTAAATTAATTTCCTGCAAACAAGGTGATAAAAAATCGTATCCGCTAGGTTCCCATTCAATGGGGCAATCACAATCTTTTCCATAAAAATCTTTCGCCTTCTTAATAATTAAGTTTTCTAGTTCTTTATTTTTTCCATTTCTTGCATAGTCTAGTGCAAATGCCAGACCAAAGGCAGTGTTAGTATGCTCTCCAACACGAATGGGGTATGCTAGTTTTGGGAGAAATTCCTTGTATCGGGAGATGATTAAATTTGAAAGTGGTTGTAATGCATTAGCCCATTCTTTGGCTTGAGGATGGTTACCATTATCAAGTGCCATTTGCAGTTTCAATAACCAGGCCCATCCATAGGTTCGTTCAAAATTAGTGTTATTTGGTATAGAGAAGTAGTTTACCTCTCTGATAACCTTTAATGTTGTGAATTTTTCGTTCCATCTTGCCGCAATATTATTGCTTAAGTCTGTAGCAGGAAAATCTTTCATGAATTTAGTTAGTAACCAATGGCCATGAACTGATGAGTGCCAATCGAAACAGCCATAAAAAATAGGATGCAAGCTTTTTGGATTTTTTAAATCATCATCATCATTTAACACTTGTCCTAGCTTATTAGGATACTCCTTGTCTATACAGCCCAATGGTACGTCTGCCAAAGCATTCGCTTTTTCATAAGATATCATTAAATCTTGGGCTAAAATATTGCCTGAAACAGAAAATATCAGTAATGTAGTTATTAAAAAAAGTTTCATCTTATTAATGTTAAATCATTCCCCTTGATTTCATTTCAAGATACTTGTTAACGGTATCTATCGATAATTTATTAGGATTTGTTAAAATAGTTTGTATTCCGTTTCTCCTCAATTCGAAAGCTATTCGTTTTTTATCCATTTGATATTTTTGAGCAAATGTTTTAAGGTAAATATCTCCAACATGTTGAGGCGTATCATTTATAATAGATTCTATCTCAGTATTTTCAAAGAATATAACAACCAATAAATGATTATGGTTAATTCTTTTCAAGTGAGGTAAGATCCTTTTTAAACCGTAATCCGTTTCAATGTTTGTATAAAGCATGATCAAGCTTCTACCTTTTATTTTATTTCTTATATTTTTATAAAGTAAATTGAAATCAGCTTCTAAAAAATGTGTTTTTTGCTGATAAAGCAGATCCATAATTCTTTTTAATTGTGTAGCGCTTCTATCTGCTTTTAAAAAATGACCAAGCTTGTTAGAAAAAGTATGAAGACCTACTTTATCTCCTTTTTTCATGGCAACGTTAGAAAAGGCCAAAGATGAGTTGATCGCATAATCTAATAATGACAAATCATTGAAAGGCATCCTCATAGCACGACTTTTATCAATTATTGAATAAATATGCTGTGAACGTTCATCCTGATATTGATTAACCATTAATTCATTTCTTCTACTTGTTGCTTTCCAATTAACAGTCCTTAAATCATCACCTTGGATGTAGTTTTTAATTTGCTCAAATTCATTATTATGGCCGAGACGTCTTATTTTTTTAATGCCAACGGATGCAGTTTTTGAAAATACCTTTAAATCAATTTTTTTCATTTGCAAAATAGAAGGGTATGCGATTACTTCTTCTTGCTGAGCAATAATATTTTTTCGCTGAACAAAGTGTAAAAAAGTAGATGTAAATACAAAAAGATCAGAAAAGATATATGAACCGCGTTCAGTAGGTCTTATATTGTAAGAAACCGATTTTGAATGATTTGAGTCAATTCTCAAATCATAATGTAAATCTCTAAGCTGAAGTTGTAATGGGGCATTATCATACACTTGTACATTTATTAAGAACTTATAAAAGTTTTGAATGACTATGCGTACTAAATTGTCATCCCCTAATGAGATTGGATTCTGAACTTTCCTAACGGCTTGGATTGGTTTTTTAGGAACAAAAAGCATTAGTATTTCTAACGAAGTAATGGCCAAGAAAAGGATTAAAGCACCCTGAGCTAAAATAATTAAAAAAGGCCAAACGAATGCCAATAGAAATAACGAAGTTATTAAAATAAGCACTGTGAAAAAAGTATTGGTCAAATATAGCCCTTTTATGATTCTCATTTATCGAGGTACTTCAATAGTTTCAAGTATTTCTGCTATAACATTTTCAGCGGTTAAACCTTCCATTTCTGCTTCAGGCGTTAAAATTATCCTATGGTTTAGTACATGTTTACAAACGTATTGAACATCATCAGGAATAACAAAATCACGACTTCTTACTGCAGCTAAGGCTTTAGAGCCACGAAGCATTGAAAGAGAAGCACGTGGAGATCCACCAAGAAATATTTTTGAGTGTTGTCGTGTTTTTTCTGTTATTAATGTAATATAATTTAGTATTTGATCCTCAATTTTCACATCTTCAACAGTATCTTGTATTTCTTCTAAGCTTTTTATATCAAATACGGGTTTAATATCATTTATATTTACGCCGTTGTTTCGATTTTTATATCGTTTTAAGATTTCTAACTCATTAGCTTGACTGGGATAATCAATTTTTATTTTAAATAGGAAACGATCAAGTTGTGCTTCAGGAAGGTTATAGGTTCCTTCCTGTTCAACGGGGTTTTGAGTGGCTAATACTAAAAATGGGAAGCTCATTTTGTAGACTTCTCCATCATACGAAATTTGCCGTTCCTCCATCACCTCAAATAATGCTGCTTGCGTTTTCGCTGGAGCTCTGTTAATCTCATCAATTAGTATGATATTTGAAAAAATGGGTCCCTTTTTAAATTCAAAACTAGAATTTTGAAGGTTAAAAATTGAAGTTCCTATAACATCTGAAGGCATTAAATCGGGTGTAAACTGAATTCTTGAAAAATCAACACTTAAGGTTTTAGATAATACTTTCGCAGTAAGCGTTTTAGCAATTCCAGGTACTCCTTCGAGTAAAACATGCCCTTTAGAAAATAAACTAACAAGTAATAAATCAATTAATTCATGCTGTCCGATAATAAATTGTTCAATTTGCGATTTTGCCGCAGCTACTTTATCATTAACCAAATTAAGATTTAGTCTGCTTCCAAGCATATCATTTGTACCATGAACGTTGCTTGGTTGTTGTGGGACTGCAGGCTGAGGAGGCTTCGACATACCGTCCGCTTGATTTCGATCTTCAGGGGTTATATCTTCGTTTTCAATCATTATTTACAGTTTTTATAAAAGTATTCTATTTTTTGTTGTAGACCTATCAATTCAATATCACTTACTTTGCTTTGAGAGGATAGTGATTCAAACGACATAAATATATCCTTAATTTTTGTTTCAGAAATATCAGATTTGCTACTGATGCTTTTAATATAAAAATCATCAATTTTATGATGACGTATATAATAGTGATTAGCAATAAATTCAACAAAAGATTGCTCTTGAAGCTTAATTAATTTTGAATGTTTCCTTTCTTGAAGATATAATGAACTAACAGTCTCAATGTAACTCAATGAAGAATTTTCTTTCAACTCAGTCGCTACTATAATTTTTTGCTTTCGCTTGCCCTTGAAAAGAGCATATAAAATTGCCGTTACGAGTAAAATGACGAATGCCCACGTAAGCGCTTTGTGTTGAAATATAAATTGGAATATACTGCGCCTGTCAGACCCTACTGTATCTTCAGTATTATATACCGAATGGGCGTATAAATTATAGATATCCCATTGAATTTTACCGTAGGGCAAGTGATGAATTAAGTCTTCAGAGTATGGAAAACCATCAAACCTAAACATAGCAATGTTACTGAAAAGATATGGATTAGAATGAAAGAAAAACGAGCCATCTTCATAAGGTACTTCAATAAAATTTGTTTGATTTTTGTTATTGGCCCCAAGCGTTTTAGCTCCTGCTGTTTGATAAACAACATTATTTGGCTTAAAGTAAACCCAGTTTTTAGGCGTAATAAAGTTATTATTGATAAATTTAAACAGATACTGCTTGTGGCTAAATTCGGAATTGAATAATGTATATGATTGCGAAGTATCTCTAGTATAATCGTACACACGATTCATTTTTAAAAAAAAGAAATCAAGCATATGTTCTGGCATATTTTGTGCAGAAATAAAAGCTGTATTTCCCTTGGCAACAAAATAGATCAATTCCTCAAACGAAGCTTCAGACATATAATTCTCCCTTCCAATAAAAAAGTAAATATCATTTTCATCTTCGGTATCAATTAATTGATCTTCAATTCTGCCGTCAATTTGAATGAATGATTCGAAAATCCCAGTTGTATCTAATAGCTCTTTAAATACATAAGTGCCGTATGGACCTTTATCTTCAGGTGAATATGATTCATACCAGCTATCTGTTTCAAAAGTTGACTCTCCATCACTTAAAAAGTAAATGACAACACCTATCAAAAGTGTGGCTAAAACAACGATCGCTATTTTACTATTTTGACTCAAATTATTTTACATTTAAGGCGTTTAATAGGGTTACAAAACTTGACTGTATATTCTGAAATTGAACTTTAGAAATGTTTCTTTTTCCATACCAGATAACCTCGTAATATTGTACAGTATTACTAAAGTTCTCAGCTTCTTTTTTATTTTGCATTTCTTGAATATAGTGCCGGTTGGTCTTTTGTTTCTCCCAACTAATCCACTGTTTTTCTGAAAGGCCTTTCAAAATAAACAAATAATAAACCCGAATTGCTTTACGGTAGTTTTGCGCTTTCAAAGCTTCTTCTAATAAACGTTCTAGTTCTGAGACTGGGATATCGGCAGGTGCAGATTCATCAATGTCCAATGGGACGTACTTAGCTCCATTTTTATTAAAATTAGAACTGATAAATAAGAGGTATAGAAGAGCAATGAGCGCTAAACCAAGAATAACATATAATATCACTTGACCTAAAGGACCCAGATTAAACTTGGGGAAATCTAAATGACTAGTATCATCTGTTTTTAAATTTTCAGGGTTAATTTTTTTTGATTGATATGCAGATTCTCTATCAAATTCTCTGTTCTCACTTTTCTTAGATTTTGATCTATATTTTTCTAACGCATCCCTATAATCTTGTTCAGTGTCAAATGTCCATTGCTTTGGTTTTTTAGAAAGGTGACGAATGTTTTGTTTTAATTCACTTAATCTTTCCTCATTTAAATCATGGTCATAAATTTTTTGTGCAGACAATGCTGAAGTTAAAAATAGAAGAAATATGATTAATAGTTTATTCAAAATCAATAGTTGTTTCTGTTGTTTTACTTCGTTGACCGATTGTCTCAATGCTATTTTTTAAGTCTGACGCTTCTTCTTTTTCAATTTGAGAATAGTAGAAAAAGAAGCCATTAATAAAGAATAATTGGGTAACTACTGTAATGAATAAAACGTAAACTGAAATATTAAATAAGTTAATGATTAGATAAGCATAAATTGTATTTCCAACTAATATATCAGCTAATAGGTCATCAATTAGCATCATTAAACCTAATTGCATTGGATTATGAAGAATAAAAAAGAAAATAGTTGAGATGGCAATAATAGCCAGCGAATTGCTTATGGTCTGACCGAAACCAGATTTAATAATCTTGAAAGATCTAACTATCGCCTGAAATATATTTAATCTTTCTATTTGAATTAGTATTGGGACAAATTGAATAAAAAAACCAACAAAAAGAATTAATAAAATAAATAAAAACCAATTTGAAAAAGTGAAAATAAGCATAGCGAAACACATGAACGAAAAAATCCAAAAAATAGAAATGTAGTTTGATGTTATGAAATGTAACAGTGTAATTCTGCCTTTATTTTGCACAGTATAAATCGTTGAACTTATTGTTAACGACAAAATAAAGGACCATAGAAGGTACTTATACCAATTAAATTCTTCAATAAAACCAAAAGCATTTTGAAAGTTATCATACCATCCATTAGCATAAAATACATTATCAAAGTCAAGGTAAGTTATGATTACAAGAAGAATTGTAGTCAAGGGTATTGAAAATATTAAAATAACCCTGGCAAAAGATTTGGCATGTTGAATAAGCGTATATACTGAATCTGAAAATATTTCACCGGTACTTCGAATACTTGTATTTTTAATAATTCGTTTTGGAAGATATCTCGGTATTTCCTTTAACTCTTTTTTATCGGGGTTTCTTTTAGCAACTATAAAAGGAAAAACACCATAGTAGAGTATGATGATGGAGAATGACCCTAAAATAATAAACCAGTTCAAAAATGTTGGTAGAGATTGGTAATGCCTCGTCACAAAACTCTCGAATACTCCAGCAATTATAAAAACTGGAATTAGACTAATCAAAATTATAAACCCTTGTTTAGCTGAAAAAATGAGGGACTGTAATCTAGAGTATGATTTTGGAAATAGAAGCCCATTACCCATGGTAATTCCGGCGGCACCTGCAATTATTATAGCAGATATTTCCAGAGCTCCATGAATCCAAATAGCAAGAAAAGAGGTTAAAAATATACCTTTACCATAAAACCACCATTGGAAGGCACCAAGCATTATCCCATTTTTTAATAGAATAATATAGCTACCGAAGCTAAAGAAAATGCCGAGTACGAATGCAAAAAATGCAACCCTAATGTTATTAAGTGTAATCCTAAAAACCATGCTAGTTTGTGAACTTTCTCCATAAATACCCATAGGGTCTCCTGCTTCAATCCTTGCTTCAGTATCATTGAAGTATTGCTCTCCAATTACAATATTTGCAAAAGATTCATCAAAGTGCTGCGAAAATGCGCCTAACAATGTGGCGCTGATAAAAAACAAAAATGCAATTAGCATATTTCTTCGAGACCGATAAACTGCTAATGGGATCGTTGTTGTCCAAAATTGGATAAACTTTGAAAAAGAAATAGACTGTTTTTTTTGCTTATAAAGAGAATTAAAAACACTTTGAGAAATATGATTTAAGTAAACCCTGACTGAGCGACGAGGATAAAATGTACGGGCATAAGATAGGTCTTCTGTGATTTCTGTGAATAATTTAGAAATTTCATCCGGGTCATTATTTTTTCGTTTTGAAAGTGATTCAAACTTTGCCCATTTTTCTTTGTTTTCGTTAACAAAAGTAGTTTCCTTCATCTGATTGCATGTGTTTTTTCTTTGTCAGACGAAGTTACAATGTTAAACATGTTGTTTGGTATTAAATGAGAGCTAGATCAGCTCTATTTCCTTGGTTTAAAAATAATCAATTATTTGCTAAATAACCGCTTATTTTAGTCTTTATAATTAAAGGTTTTTAATTTTTCTTTAATTTCCTCCAAATGCTTAAGTTTCTTTTTTTGGCGCGTGGAAATGGCAGATTTAGTGAAATAGGTGTGCTGAGTAAGAAATTTTACTTGAATTTCATCCCAGAGTCTATCAGAGTTAATATGACCATGCTCTCTTAATTCTCTTCGTAATAAATCCGCAATTTCATGGAAATCATCTCTGCCTAAATAATCTAGGTCAGCATCACACATAATTTCTTCTAACAACGTTTTCGGACTTTGTGGAATTTCAGTGGCTTTAATTAAACCATCAATCACATCAATTTGAGTTTGTGTATAACCATATTTTGGCAGTGTTTCACGAGCCATGCGCATCCCAATCTCCTCATTTTGATTATACTTTTCAACAAATCCTGCGTCATGATAACTTGCAGCCGATTTCAGCAAAAATAAATCTTCATCAGTTATTCCCTCCATTAAGGCTATTCTTTCAGCTGCTTCAGTTACGTCCTTCGTATGCTTAATACTATGGTAATATAATTTTGGCGATAGTTTTTCTTCTAGAACACGCATAATATATCGCTCTGCTTTCATGTAATTGATGGAACTATATATATGAAGATCTACTATTTGCCAAAACTTTTTATTTGGCTTTTTACATTCTCCATTAACAGATAGTTCTGGCTTAATTCCGTCTACAAAGTACATATCTAGTGTACCATTGTGTTTGGTTTGAATTTTGCCTCTATAGTTACATAAAAAATAAGGAGCAATTATTTCATACGTATTACCTGATACATTAACAGTATTAGGTTCTCCATGCATTTCCATACGTTGGGCTTGATTTACGGTAGAACCCCAAATGTCGTAGGCAAATCGTTTTTGACCAATTACACCTGCTGTAACCTCACCTGTATTAATACCAATCCTAATATTCCAACTCTCTTTGCCCTTTTCTTCCAATTTTGAATTATAGTCAAGCATAAACTCTTGGATAGCAAGTGCTGCAAGAACAACTTCAATAGCATTACTTTTATTTCTTATTGGAACCCCACCAGCGCACATATAAGCGTCTCCGATTGTCTTAATTTTTTCTAGATCAAACCGACTAATTATTTTATCAAAGTTGGTAAAATAGCTGTCCAATTGCCTCACTAAGTCCTGTGGCTTCAGGTTTTCAGCTATTTTGGAAAAACCTACAAAATCAGTAAACATTACGGTTACCCGTTTGTAATATCGAGCCTTCGATTTCCCCTTGCTAATAAGTTCTGCAGCTGTACCTTCAGGCAATATATTCAATAGAATGCCTTCTACTTTTTCTTTTTCTGCTTGAATTAATTCTTTTTGTTGCTCAATTTTCTCTTTTTGAATCTCTACTTGACTATTTTGTTCAATTATTTTTTTGTTTTGTTCAGATATCTTTCTTGTTCTTTTTACAACCTCAAGCTCTAGTTTTACTTTTTGGTGACGAATTTGCGCAACTCTTATTTGATATATATAAAAAATTGCGAGAATAAATACAACGACACAGATTACAATAAACCACCATGTTAGCCAAAAAGGAGGGGTGATTTTTATTTTTAATCGGGCTGGTTTTTCGCTCCATATTCCATCAGGATTTTTACCATATACAATAAAAGTATACTTATTGTCCGGCAAGTTCATATAATTTACCTTATTGTCATCTTCTAAAAAGGTAAACTCTGTATCGTATCCTTCAAGCATATATTTAAATGTATTTTTTTCAGGATTAGAATAATGAGAACTAAAGAATTCGATTGTTATATCATTCTGATAATAAGGAAGTTCTAATGCTAAGCTATCATTGTAATTGTGTGATATGATCTCTTTTTGAGCCGCGTTTTTTCTTTTATTATGTATTTTGATATCAGAAATTATGACCTTAGGTTTGACTGGATTAATAGTAATACTTTTGGTTTTAAAGCGAGTATAGCCTTTTATTCCTCCAAAGTATAAGCTTTTATCACTTGACTTGAAGTAAGCATTCGTATTGAATTCATTGCTTGGAAGCCCATCATTAGTAGTATAATTTTCGAAAGTTTTTGTTTCTGTAATGAAATTCGATAAGCCTTTATTGGTACTCATCCATATATTTCTGGCTTCATCTGCTAGAAGCCCATAAATAACATTGTTAGCAAGCCCATTAGATTCTGTATATGCAGTAATTGTCCCTTTTTCAAGATTGAGGTATTTTAAACCTTCCCCATATGTTCCGATCCACATGTAGGATGAATCTGTCTGTAGGAGTGAGGTAATATGGGCACCGTTATTGGTTCCATTATTTGTAACAACTGGAATGAAAATGGGTACCTCATCCTCTTCTTCCATTCTATAAAGTCCATCATTAGTAGTTACAAACCAAAAATTCTTTTTTAAATCTTCATATATTACTTTAACCGCGCCATCTCCAATGCTATAGCTTAAACTTGATGACTGAAAAAATTTATATGTCAGGTCTTGTTTGTTAAGCAGACAAAGGCCCGCTCTTGAGCCAATCCAAAGGGTATTGTTTTTGTATGGTTTTATTTGATAAACACGGATATTTTGATCAATGGAGTTTTCAATAAACTCTACTTTAGTAAAGGAATAGTCTATTGGAGAGTTAATTGATAATAGAAATAATCCATCATCATACCCAAGCCATATTTTTGATGGTGTTTCTGGGTAAATACTCATCAGATAGTGTTCGTTTTTTTCTGTTCGATAATAATGACTAAATTTATCTCTAAGCGGGTCATATATGGTCAAGTCTTTTTTGGTACCAATGTATATGGAACCTTTGCTATCTTCGTTAAAGGCCCATACATTTTGATCGATAAGTCCTTGTTCAGAATTATTGTTAATTCCAACAATTGTAAAGCCTTGTTTATAGGTATCGAATTTGGCAATTCCCTTTTCAGTTCCAATCCATACATTACCAGAATTATCTGCAAAAATGGTGTTAATATGGTCATCACATAGGCTGTAAGGGTTATAAGGATTGGTAGAATATTGATAAAGAACAGCACGTTTTTTTTGGTAATTCTTTAATAGATAAAGGCCGTAATCTTTTGTGCCAAGCCAAACTTTTTGATTACTTTCTATGTAGAGAGACGTAAAGTTTTGGTATTTTACTTCTGGAAAATCTGCATAATATGATAACTCATAGTCTTGGTTAATAGAAAATACGCCAGCTTCCGTGCAAGCAATAATACTTGCATTCGCAAAATAGAAGCGATTGATTTTAGAAGTACTTAAAGTCTGATTTACTTTTTGAAATGTTTTGTATGGATATTTTGAATAATAGATTTCACCAGTTCCTGTCCCAATCCAAAGTCTTTCTAATGGGTCAATGAATAAAGTTGAAAAATTAGAGTTTGAGGCTATAGAATTAATAATTCGTACATCTTTAGTTTTAGTATTGACAGAATTAATACCGTGCTTTTCAGACAAAGCCCAAATATTCTCGTCTCTATCAATACATATTTCGGTAAATATATACCCCTTAAGTTTAGGGTATTTATCTCTATTAATTTTTGAAATTTTACCAGTTAATGGATCTATTTTTCCAATACCTCTATTAGTGCCAAACCACAGATTACCATGAATATCTTTTGAAAGAGAATGGAGGTAGTTATTAGGCAGAGAAGCCGAATCATTGAGCTGATTTTTGTAAGTATCAAATTGATAGCCATTAAAACGATTCAACCCATCTTGTGTTGATATCCAAACATAACCAAATCGATCTTGAATTATACCAGTAATATGACTTTGAGATAGACCATTTTCGATACTGTAAGTATCAAACTTTACACTTTGTTGTGCATGTGCAACTGAGAAAAAGAAAAGACCTAAAAGTGTTGCACAAACTTTTATCATGAACTAGATTTTTAAACCAATAATCAAAATATCGTCTATTTGATCCATTTTGCCTTGCCAATTTACTAGGCGTCTATTTAACTCTTTTCCTTGTTCCTCAATAGGTTGATCTTTAATATCCATTAGATATTCTCTGAACCTATTATACATTAGTTTACGCCCTCTTGGTCCACCAAATTGGTCTGGATAGCCATCTGAAAAGATATAGACATTATCACCTTTTTCTAACTGTATAGTATGATTGTCGAAATGAGACTCACCCGGAGTGAAAGACCCAATTGCCATTTTGTTAGGCTTAGTAATTAAAAATTTACCATCTCTAATGATATATAAAGGATTATTGGCTCCAGCGTATTCCAAAACCAACGTTTTATAATCAATGGAACACAAAGCTAGATCCATTCCATCTCTCACTTCATTAGAGACGTCACCTTTATTTAGGGAATCAAAAATACTCTTGTTTAGATAATCCAAGACTTCAGCAGGTTTACTAAGCTTACCCTCATTGATAGCAGATTTTAACCCATTGGAACCAAGCAAACTCATAAATGCACCTGGAACACCATGTCCCGTGCAATCTACTACTGAGAATAAAGACCTATTTTTTATTTTTTCAAACCAATAAAAATCACCTGAAACAATATCCTTAGGTTTATACAGAACAAAAGATTCTGGGCATACACTCTTTACTTTATCATCAGTCGGAAGTATTGAGTTCTGAAGTCTCTTTGCATATACAATACTGTCTCTAACATCTTTATACAACTCTTGAACCTTCTCTCTTTGTTTCTCTATTTCGTCCCTTTGTTTTACAACTTCTTCGGTACGTTCTTGAACTTTTTGTTCTAGGTGTCTTTCCGTTTCTTGAAGTTCGTCGCGCATCACAAGTAATGCATGTCCTAATTCATCATTCTCGCTTAAAGGTTTATACGGAGAATCGAATTTACTCTGACCAACATCACGGGCAAACTGAGTAGTCTTTTTTAAACCACTAACTAAATGATTCATGGCATCCGACATTTCACCAATTTCATCATTACTTACGCGAGCTGAACTATTCGGAATAATGCCTTTTCCCAAAGCAAGGAGTACCTTTTTTAAATACATGACGGGAGTCACAATAGATTTGGTTGTAAATACAGCAATCAATATTGAAAAAAGAATTAATGCTGCTCCAAGAATCCAATAGAAAGTTAAACTCTGGAAATTTGCCGTTGCTGATTCTGATGACTCCTTGCTAATATCCAATAGTTTTTCTTCCTTACGTTCAAAATTTTCTTGTAGTTTCCCAAGCTTGTATTGAATTTGCTTATTAAGTTCTATAACTGGGCCACCCTCTTCTATTAGTGGGCGGGCATTAAAAACAGCTAACAAATCATCATAACTAGCAAAATCAGGTAAGAACTTCATGATGTCCTTGTAATTACCAGATAATTCTTCAATTTGACTCTTAATTTCTTTAAATAGCTTTTTGTTAAGTGTATCTTCCCAAATTTTGGAGAGATCTTGAAGATCCTGAACGGTTTCTGGGATTCTTTTGGAGATTAAAGCTTTAAGTTTTAACTTATTACCATTGTCATTCCTGCTTTGCTGAATTACCCACTGAATAGACAATTGTTTTGATTCATTTAAGATTGTACGTAATTCCGCAACTTTCTCTTTAGAGGGTGTGATGGATTTAATTAAAACTGTTGAGGTTTTATTAAATTCCTGGAAGGTATCAATACCTTTATTAACAGAAAGGTAAGTCGCTCCAAAAACAACCATAATGAGGAGGATCAAAAACCCGAACCCCATTCCAATTTTTCTTCCGATTGTGAGTTTAAAGTTCATACAGATGTTTTACTTACTCGTTATCTTTTAGAGTTTTTCCCGTAATCTCTTCAATGAGCTTCTTATAAAAGTCTGACTTTTCATCTTCCTGCATACCATGGTAAATATTTCTTAATCCCATCAGCACTTCTTGATTCGTAGGATCCATTTTGTAAGCCTTCAGTAAATAAGGTTCTCCGTTTTTAAATAACCTTAGGGTCGTTTTTTGTATTTTCTCTAGCTCTTCAATCGGAGTTTTTGGATCGGTAAACATGATTAAATCTGCACCTAAGTTATAGTAGGCAACACCAATAGAATAAATTGCATCAAAGTTTTCCGGGTCAATAGCCAAAGTTTTATTAAATTTTTCAACCGAAGTATTGAGTTGTCTTAATTGGTCATCAAGAGAAGCAAATTGATTATTAGCTTGCCAAGCTGAGCCTAGTGTGTTAAAAAAATTAATATCTATTTTACTGAAGTCATGGGTAGGATCAAAGTAAAGGAGATATTGTTCTTTATATTTTAAATATCTTGCCTCGCTTTTGTTTAATTCACCTGACTTCAAAAGATCATATGATTCATTAAATGTTTTTAAAACCGTATTGTAAGTGGCAACACTAATTTGCTTTTCAAGACTTGCAGAGGTGGATAAGGTTTTTGCATTTTGAAAAGATTTTAGCGCCTTAACACGATTATTGTCAACGTTTTCAAGCTCTCTATAGATTAACCCGTGTAAAAAATGTAATCTATCAGTCGTAATTTCATTGTTTGTCATAGCAGAATCTATCCACACTTTTGCGTTAACATAGTCTTTCTGCTTATAAAGCTCGAAAGCTTTTAGCGTATGGTTTGATGTTTGCGCCTCAACCTTATTGTGGAGGAAGCTGGCAAAAACCAATAATATTAGTACTGCTATTCTCATTCAATTTTTTTTATAGCTAAAGCAATCAACCTTGAAGCAATGACAAGATCTTTCTTTTTCGCGGTTTTCACATTAATTTCATACGATTGTTTATTGTTCACTTCAACAAAGTTGATGACTGCACCACTTTTTAGTGCACCAGACTTGTTAGTTATTAATAAAGTACTTTTATTTTTTAGTTTTTGGTTAACATCTGGGAGAGAACTATTTTTACTCTTGTCTAAGAATAAAATATTTGGATTGTCGAGACTACCGGATGAAGAGTAGCGTACCGTTTTTATGGTTTGACTTCCAATTTTTTTACCATTGTATTTCTTTTCTAACTCATTGTATACTTGGTAGTTTGTGCTTAAAACAGCTATTTCGAAATCATCCTTTTTATAATCGCTTGGCCAGTCGGTTAAGGTTGCAAAATTGTAGATATATAAAGCCTTTAATGTACTTTGCGTATCTCTAAAATTATTCCCTCCAGATTGATTATTAACAGATGTGAATACAAAGAGCGATAGAAATATTAATATATAAGGTTTAAAATTCAAATCTTTTTCAAGTTATACGGGGTTCTAACTTACGAAAATAATGCCAAACTTTTTCAAATTTACGCCATTGTTTCAGGCTCTGCAAGTTTAATTATGTCTCTATCAAGCAAATAAAGCCCTCCCTTGTCGTTCCCAATTAATTTTATCTTATCCAATATACTCCTAGCTAAAGCTTCTTCTTCTAACTGTTCTGCTACATACCATTGCATAAAATTATGCGTGGTATAATCTTTTAGTTCAATACAGAGGTGGACTATTTGATTAATCGAGTTGGTAACCATTATTTCATGGCTTAATAAGTCATTAAAAAGCTCTTCAATTGTAGAAAAATTGTTTTTTGGCTCTTTTAATGATGGAATTCTAGCTTTACCTCCTCTTTCATTTACGAACTTAATTAATTTAAGCATGTGCATGCGCTCTTCATCTGCATGCATGTACAAGAATTGGGAAATTCCGCTTAATCCATTCTGCTCAGCCCAATTAGCCATTGAAAGATAAAGTTGAGAAGAGTTGGCTTCTTTTGATATTTGCTCGTTTAATGCTTTTTCGATTTGTTTATCCGACATAGTCAATTATATTGTTAAACAAATTTAACCGTTAAGGTAAATTATACCTAATTTTATGGAGAATATTTTTAGAATTGGTTAGCCAAAACTCGTATTAAGTGAAGAAAAAAACATTACTTCGAAAAGAGATAAATAAATTATTTCAAGCACATGTTAAAAAGGCTTTTAATTACAAACAAATTGCGGCTTTACTCAAAGAAAATAACTCCGAAGATAGAAAGCTAATCTATGAAATCTTATTGAAAATGAGCAAAGAAGGATTACTCAAAGAGGTTTCTAAGGGTAAATTTAAGAGTAATTTTGATCCTAAAATTTTAGAAGGAAAAATTGAAATAACTAAACGGGGAGCGGGGTATGTTATTTCAGATTATGGAGATGTTTTTATTGCACCAAAAAGTATCAATAGAGCCCTTCATGGTGATATTGTTAAGGTACATCTTTTAAAAAGTCGAGGTAAAAAAAATAGAGAAGGAGAAGTCTTAGAAATAATAGAACGTGCTAATACAACAATTGTTGGTACTATGGAAATAAGTGATTCTTTTGCATTTTTAGTACCAGACAATTTTAAAATTGACACAGATGTTTTTATTCCATTGTCTAAATTAAATGGTGCAAAGCATGGTTATAAAGCCATTGCTAAAATGCTAGAGTGGCCAGAATCAGCCAAAAACCCTTTTGGAGAAATTATAGAAGTTTTGGGCAGACCAGAATCTAACAATGCTGAAATGAAAGCCATTTTAGTTGCTAATAATATCCCAATTGATTTTCCAGAAGAAGTTTTGGCAGAATCTGAGGCTATTCCTACCAAAATTACAAAGCATATTATTAATCAGCGTTTGGATTTAAGAGATATTTTAACTTTTACAATAGATCCAATTGATGCACGAGATTTTGATGATGCCATTTCTTTTAGAGTTCTTGAAAACGGTTGTTATGAAATAGGGGTGCATATAGCAGACGTTGGTCATTATGTAACTGAAGGTTCACAATTAGATAAAGAAGCATATACAAGAGGTAATTCAGTTTATTTAGTGGATCGAGTGATCCCAATGCTCCCTGAACATCTTTCGAATGGGGTGTGTTCTTTAAGACCAAATGAAGAAAAATTAGCATTTTCTGCTATATTTCAAATGGATGATAAAGCACAAGTTCTATCTGAATGGTTTGGTAAAACTGTTATCAATTCAAATCATAGGTTCACTTATGAAGATGCTCAAGAAATAATAGAAACCGAAAAAGGGTTGTATTCAAAAGAACTATTAATTGTAGACAGTTTGGCTAAAATAATGCGAAAGTCCAGACTAAGAAACGGAGCATTAGAAATTCAAAGTGAAGAACTAAGATTTGAATTAAATGAACAGGGAATTCCTATTAATACTTATAAAAAACGAACCAAGGATGCCAATAAGTTAGTAGAAGAGTTTATGCTTTTAGCCAATAAAAAAGTAGCCAAATTTATTGGTGATACAACTAAACGAAAATCGATCATTCCGTTTATCTATAGAGTTCATGATAAACCTGATAAGGAGAAAGTAGAACTATTTAAAATTTTTCTTCAAAAGTTTGATAAAGAATTTCATGTTAAAAATGAAAGAGACATTGCGTTAAAAATGAATGATCTGTTTTTTGAGATGAAAGATGAACCAAGTTTTTCAATGATTCAAAGTATGGCTATTCGAACAATGGCTAAAGCAGTATATGATATCGAGAATATTGGTCATTATGGACTTGGCTTTAAATATTATACACATTTTACATCTCCGATAAGAAGGTATGCTGATTTGCTAGTTCACCGCATTCTATTGCAAACGCTTGAAAAAAATAATCATCAAAATTCTAAACTAGCAGATATTGCACAACATATTTCTCAAACGGAGAGAAGAGCAGTAAATGCAGAAAGAGATTCTCAAAAATTTTTCCAGGCTTTTTATGTGAAAGACAAAATTGGTGAATCTTTTAATGGAGTAATCACAGGAATTACTGATTGGGGGATGTATGTTGAAATGACTGACCTGAACTGCGAGGGTATGGTTCAAATTAAATCAATCCAGGATGATAAATATTATTTTGATGAAAAAAAATATGCCGTTATTGGTTTGAGATATGGTGAAGAATTTAATATAGGAGACAAAGTCATTGTAATTATTGACAAGGTCAGTTTAACTCGAAAGCAAATTGATTTAAAACTAATGGAGTAAGGTTTAATGATTAATAAGCTTACCCTTAATATTATACTTATAACCAATTTGATAAATATGTTCGTTAAGAATTGGGGTGAAGGTCTGAGTTTGAAACGTATATTCTAATTTAATATTATGCCGTTTAGACAGCTTGTAGCTTGAGCCGACATTAATTCTATAGGTGTAAAATAGTCTTGAGTTAGAATTAAAAAACCATTCATTCGAAACACTTGGTCTCCATTTTTTGTACTTATATTGTAACCCATACCTAAGCCTAAGAACTGTTCTTTTAGTTGGCAGAATATCATCATTTATAACATTAAAACGATCAAAATCATGTTGGGTTCTCAATCGAAATTCCGCATCTAGTTTTTTAGCTAATTTTAGATCGTAGTTAATGTCTGCAAATAATCGGTTCCTAAAAAAATAATTGTCATTTTTTCTTTTATTAGATAACCGATATCCAACACCAATATCTAGGTTTTTATCAGCTTCATACTCCACAAAAAACTGACCAAGCATACTTTCTAATAGGCTAAAGTTATCATCAAAGCGAAATTGAAAATCAAGTTCTGAATTAAAATCTTTTGTGATTTTGGCTTCTCCAGCAATAGATGTCCATAACAAGGCATCTGCAGATTGACTCACAACACAAAATGAAGTAAGCATACTAATAATACAAAGCCTTTTAGTCATTGTTAATTAATTCTCCAACATTTACAACCTCACCTTTTTCAGAAATAGTTACCTTTTTTAGTACAGCCTCTTCGCCACTAGCGCATGAATCACAATCAGAGTAGATGAATACGGTGTATTCACCAGGCGTTAAATATTTAAATTTGAAGGAACCGTCGTAGCTAGTTGAAATCTTATCATTGTAAAACGTTTCTTCTGCTCCATAAATAATAAAAACTTCTTCATCTGAACCTGGAAATTCAGCCACTTCTTCGCCTGCACTATTAAGGTCTTTAGTAATAACAGTTCCTGTAATTGTTGCAGTTCCCCCTTCACCCTCAATTTTTTTACAGGCAGAAATCGATATTAAAAAAATTAATAGGAACAGTATTTTATGCCTTCGATTCATATTTTGCTTAACATTTAGTTTAAACAAAATTAATATAAATTTATTTTATGAATTCAAATTATAATTTTCCCAAATGGCAAAAAAAAATATTTTTATGTATTATTAAAGTCACTCATTGTTTTATCAAGACCAATGGTTACAAAGCCTTTAACAAAGTTATGAGCATGAAGAATGCGCTCATTTAAAAGTTCTGATTCTTCTTTATTCCATTCATTTAATACATAGCTTACTTGCTGGCCTGGGTGAAAATTATTACCTATACCAAATTTTAATCGGGGAAATTTAATCGAATTAAGTGTTCGAATAATATCTTTAAGACCATTATGTCCGGCATCACTGCCTTTGCCCTTAAGCCTTAGCTTACCAAATGGTAGAGCTAAATCATCAGTGATTACCATTAGCCTTTCAGGTCTAATTTTTTCCTTAGCAAGCCAATAATTAACTGCTTTCCCACTTAAATTCATGTATGTCGAGGGTTTCAATAAAATTAAGGTTCTTCCCTTAAATTTTATTCTAGCTATATCACCTAATTTCTCGGTTGAAAAGGTAACCTCATGACTGTTAGCGAGCGAATCTAGAACTTTGAAGCCAATATTATGTCGCGTATTAAGATACTCGCTACCAGGATTACCAAGACCAACAATTAGATATTTCATAGAGATAAAAAAAGGTGACCACAAATGTAGTCACCTTTAACTTAAAATTCAACTTAAATTTATTCTGATCCTTCATTTCCGCCTTCTGCAGCTCCGCTTTCATCTCCACCTTCAGCAACTTCCTCTTCCTCTTCTTCATCATCATCAACAGCACCTCTTGACATTTTAACAGAAACAACAACTGCATTTGGAGCACTTAATACTTTAATGCCATCAGACTCCAACTCTTTTACTCTTACTGAGTGACCAATTCTTAATTTGGAAATATCCACTTCAATAGTATCAGGAATATCTTTTGGATAGCCTAAAACGGTAAGTTTTCTAAAAACTTGTTGTAGTCTACCACCATTCATTACTCCAATCGATCTTCCAAATAATGTAACAGGAATATCAACTTTAACCATTTTGTCATCAGACAATTCTAAAAAGTCAATGTGCATGAATTTATCAGTTACTGGATGCTGCTGAAATTCTTGAATTATCGCTTTCATTTTTGTGCCATCAATGTCTAGGTTTATGGCGTACACATCAGGAGAGTACATAATTTTCTGTAAATCCGTGTGTTTAATACTAAAATGCAATTGTTTTCCAGAACCATATACTACACATGGTACTTGTCCACTATCTCTAGTAGCCTTTGCATCTTTTTTCCCTACGTTCGCTCTTAACGAACCGCTCAATGATACTTCTTTCATTTTTATTTTGTTTATTTAATTTACGAGATAATAAAGTGAGAACTAATGGACTCGTGATTTACCATACTTTTCATAACATCTGCGTATAGTTGTGCAACGCTCAACACTTTTATTTTTTTATTTTCCCCTTTCATAGGAATTGAATCAGTAACTACCAATTCAGTCAATTTTGAATTTTCTATTCGTTTCAGCGCCGGACCAGATAAAACAGCGTGTGTACAAAAAGCGCGAACTGAAACTGCACCATTTTCAATGAATAAATCTGCAGCTTTAGTCAATGTACCAGCAGTATCAACCATATCGTCAACAAGAATGACATCTTTTCCGCGAACATCACCAATAACAGTCATTTCTGCTACCTCATTAGCAACTTTGCGCTGCTTGTGACACATTGCTAAACCTAAATTTAACTTCTTTGCATAAGAATTTGCCCGTTTGGCTCCTCCGGCATCAGGCGCTGCCATGATTAAATTGCCCGTGTCAATGCCTTGTAAGTACGGGATAAAAATGGTTGATGCATACAAATGATCGACAGGGATTTCAAAAAAGCCTTGAATTTGGTCCGCGTGCAAGTCCATTGTCATAATTCTATCAACACCAGCGGACCTTAACATATTTGCAACCATTTTAGCACCAATAGGGACTCTTGGTTTAGACTTTCTGTCCTGTCTTGCGAAACCAAAATAAGGTATAACCGCAATTACTGATTTTGCAGATGCCCGCCTTGCAGCATCAATCATTAATAATAATTCAAATAAATTTTCAGTAGGAGGCATTGTAGATTGTATTAGAAATACATCTTGTCCCCGCACGGTCTCTTCAAATGAAGGTTCAAATTCTCCGTCACTAAATTCGGTAACAATAACGTTTCCAAGGTTTTTCCCAAAGCAACCTGCAATATTAATTGCTAGATCTTTGGTAGCTCGTCCTGAAAATATTTTTACTCCTGCTGACATCCTTATTTTTAATGGACTGCAAATTTAGAGAAATATTATTATTCACCAAATTTTGAAGCTTATTATAAGTAGGTATTAAACCTTTTAGATTAAGATAAAATCAATACCTTTAACTTTTTAATTTATTGAAATAAATAAGATTGAATAATTTTAAAATTTGAATAATGAAATATAGTCAAATCAACAATACCCTTTTTATAAAAAATAGAGCAAAATTTGTATCTCAAATGTCGCCGTCATCATTGGCCATATTTAACTCAAATGACATTTACCCAATAAGTGCTGATAGTACTATGCCTTTTCAGCAGCACCGCGATATTTTTTATCTTTCAGGTGTTGATCAAGAAGAGAGTATTTTAGTATTATTTCCGGATGCATTCGACAAAAAGCACAGAGAAATGTTGTTTTTGAAAGAAACGAATGATCATATTGCAGTTTGGGAAGGTGAAAAATTAACCAAAGAACAAGCTTTCGAAACATCAGGGATTAAGACCGTATTTTGGCTTCAAGATTTTGAATCAATCATGAAAATAGTTTTAGCTCAAGCTAATAACGTCTATATTAATACTAATGAACATACCAGGGCTAATACTGAAGTTGAAACCCGCGAAGATAGATTTATTAAAGGGTTTAAGAAAAAATATCCTGCGCATCACTATTTAAAATCAGCTAATATCTTACATAGAATTAGAAGTGTAAAAGAACCTGAAGAAATTGAATTAATGCAGCAAGCCTGTAACATTACAGAAAGTGGTTTCAGAAGAATACTTAAAATGATAAAGCCTGGTGTAAAAGAATATGAAATTGAGGCAGAGCTATTGCATGAGTTTATTCGAAGAAGATCGAAAGGTTGGGCCTATACACCAATTGTGGGGTCTGGCCCATCAGCTTGTGTATTGCATTATATTGAAAATAATAAAACATGCCACACTGGAGATGTTATCCTAATGGATTTTGGAGCAGAATACGCAAATTATGCGTCTGATATGACACGTTGTGTTCCAGTTGATGGAAGGTTTACAGATCGCCAAAGGGCGGTTTATCAATCTGTTTTAAATGTTAAAAAATCTGCTGAAAAATTATTGGTGCCAGGCACTTTTTTGCATGAATATCATAAAGAAGTAGGTAAGCTAATGGAGCATGAATTACTAAACCTGGGGCTACTAGATAAAACTGACATTAAGAATGAAAATCCAGATTGGCCAGCGTATAAAAAATACTTTATGCATGGTACTTCTCACTACATTGGATTAGATACACATGATGTAGGACTATGGACAGAACCAATTAAAGAAGGAATGGTTTTTACTTGCGAACCAGGGATTTATATACCCGAAGAGGGTCTTGGGATTCGATTAGAAGACGATTTAGTTGTTCAGAAAACAGGGAGTCCTTTTAACTTAATGGCAAATATTCCAATTGAAGCTGATGATATAGAGGGCTTGATGAATGAATAGTTGTATTAAACTCGAATCTGGAAAGATTTCCTATGAGTTAAAAGGAAAAGGTCGACCTCTTGTTTTTTTGCATGGTTTTCTTGAAGATGTTACTATCTGGTACTCCGTTAAGGATTCATTATCTAGCAGCAATAAAGTGTTATTGATTGATTTGCCCGGACATGGTAAAAGCGATTTCAGTTTTGCAATTAAAACCATGGCAGATATGGCACTTGCTGTAAAACAAGTGCTGGATTCTTTAGAGATTAAGCATCCAATAGTGTTTGGTCATTCAATGGGTGGTTATGTCGGATTGGAATTAGCAAAAATTTATCCGGTTAACCTCGTTTTAGTGCATTCAAATTTTTGGGCAGATAGCTCAGAAAAAAAGAAGGATAGGAATAGAGTGGCTGAAGTCGCTCAAAATAATAAAGATATCTTTATTAGGGTGGCTATTCCCAACCTATTTTATACACCAAATCGTCAAAAGCTTAAAAACGAAATTAGTGAGCTTATTGAAAGAGCTTGCAGAATGAATAAAGATGCAATTATAGTTTCTACAAAAGGAATGAGAGACAGATTGGATAACTCGGAGGTTTTAAGGGAACAAGAGGTCACGATTATTCAAGGATCGAATGATCCAGTTGTACCTATAATTCTAATGGAGGAAAAACTTGAAAAAGTGATGAATAAATACAACCTGGTATTAATCAAAAAATGTGGTCATCTTGGGTTTCTTGAGCAGCCAAAAGAATTTTTAGCCGTTGTAAAAGGTATAATACATAAATTCTCTGCTTTTAAGACTAATATTTAAATAAATTAAAATAATTTTGCTTGTTTGTCGTTATTCAACCTTTAATAAAAGCATGTATAAAACTAAATTAATTCATCTACTTTCTTTAATCAGCATATTGGTTGGATTATTATTTGGTGGTTGCTCTACAGAAAAAGATGCTGCGTTAAATGTGGGTTATCATAACATGACAGCGCGTTTTAATGGATACTTTAATGCTGGTGAAATCATTAATCAGTCTGTAACTACTTTTAGAGATAAATATAAAGACGATTACACTGAAATTTTAGAACTTCAGGTTTATCCATCAGAAAAAGAAGCCTCAGGTTTGTTTCCAGACATGGATAAAGCAATCGAAAAGTGTTCAAAAGTTATTTACAGGCATTCTATGCCAAATCCTAACGTTGTTACAAGAAAAGAAGACGAATATTGTAGATGGATTGATGATAATTGGCTTTTAATTGGACAATCACATTTTTATAAAAGGGAGTATGATAAGGCTGAAGAGAAGTTTAATTATGTCATGAAAGAATATACTGGTCAATCTTCACAGTATGCCTCAAAAATATGGTTGGCAAAGATTCATATAGAAAACGGTGATTTTAGTAAAGCTAAACTACAATTAATCTCTGTGAAAAATGATATAGAGAATCAAAACCAAAATAAAAAACAGTCATTCTTTTCATTCGTAAAAAAGGGGGGGAAATTAACGAAAAAAAATAAATATCAGAGAAAGAGAGAAAGAAACGAAAAAAAACGAAATAAAGGGAAAAAGGAGGAGGAAGAGCCTGAAGAATTTACAAAACTATTATTAAAGGAATATGAGCTGACAGCTGCTAGCCTTGATATTGAACAAGAGAATTATGATATGGCAATTGACCATATTAAAGAAGCTATTCTTAATACAAGCAAACGAAAAGAACGAGCCAGATATGAATTTGTTTTAGCGCAACTCTATCAAAACGTTGGAAAGATTGATGAAGCCTCTAAACATTTTAATAATGTAACAAAGTCAAATGCGCCTTACGAAATGAGATTTTATGCTAAAATTAATAGAGTTTTATCTAACAATGGAAATGGAACCGAATTGAGAAAAGACCTTAATAAAATGCTAAAAGATCCAAAAAATCAAGAATATAAAGATCAAATTTATTATGTTTTAGCCGAGGTTGATCTTAAAGAAGGCAATAGAAAGGGAGCAATAGAGAATTTAACAAAATCTGCAATTTATTCAGTAAATAATAAAAAGCAAAAAGCAAAGTCATATTTAAGATTGGCCGATATGCATTTTGAAGATAAATTATATATTGAATCTCAAAAGTATTATGATAGCTGTGTGACAGTAATGCCTAAGGATGCTGAAGATTTCAATAGAATAGAAAACAAAGCAAAAAGCCTTCAAAGCCTGGTAGAGAATTATAATATCTATATTACAGAAGATAGTTTGCAAAGGATTGCGTTATTGGATGATAAACAGCGTGAAAAAGAGTTGAAAAATATTTTGAAAGATATAAAGGAAAAAGAGAAACAAAAGCGTATTAATGATAGAATAAGGTTGGAAGCTCGTCAGGCTATAATTAACAAAGTCAATACAGTTAATGGAGAGGGGAGTAAATGGTATTTTTATAATCAAAAATCTATTTCAAGAGGTTATAATGAATTTAAGCAACTCTGGGGTCAAAGACCACTTGAAGATAATTGGAGACGATCAAATAAAAAAGAAATAAGTACATTTTCTGAATTTGAAGTAGATTCGACCATAGTACCAGTCGACTCCTTAACAGTTGATATTTTAAGAGAAGGCCTTCCCCTTGGCAGAGAGGAGCTCAATAAATCGTATAATGATCAAATTGAGGCTATGTATAATCTTGGAATGATTTATAAAAACCAATTATCAGAAGAGTATGAGGCCATTGATTATTTTCAAAAAATACTCGATAAGGAATATGAACATGATAAAGTACTGTCTGCAGCTTATCAGCTTTATTTAATAGAGGAGCAAAAACAGTCTGGCAAATCAAAGAAATATAAATCTTTCATTCAAAAAGAATACCCTAGTTCTGATATTGCTGCGCTTTTAAGTAATCCTGATTACTTTGCTGAAAAAGAGCGGTTGGCCAAGAAGGATTTAGAAACATATAAAAAAACATTAAGACTTTATGAATTAAATAGATTTGTTGAAACTATAACAGCCGCAAATGAGATTATTTTTAATGATACTACCAACCAATATCTTGAAAAGTATTATATTCTTAAGGCAAAGGCAATAAGTAAAACTGGAGTTGGTGGATCTGCAGCAGCCACTGAACCTCTTGTTCAGCTTATTCAGAAAAGTCCTGATTCACCTGAAGGTCAATATGCTCAGAATTATTTGAATAAATTAGATGAATCTACAGCGACTCCTGAAGAAAGCCCTTACGAGCTTGATTTATCTGCAAAACACTATATGCTAATTTTTATTCCAAACGATAAATTATCGGAAATTAATGATGCAAAGATTAAGATCTCAAATTTTAATACAACCTATTTTGGAACCGCTGATTTAGCATTATCTACTACAATTGTTAATAATGACGGGCAAGTGATCGTTGTAAAATCATTTCCAAATTACAATAAAGCGGACGTTTACGAAAAAGCGTATCTTTCAAGTGCAGCAAAGTCTGAGCTAAACGATATTGCTGAATTATATAAATATATTCTAATAACGAAAAAGAACTATTCAACTTTAATGTCATTAAAGGATCTCGAAGAATATCAGTCTTTTTATGATAAAAACTATTAATTATGGTATCTCAATTCAATATAGAATCACTATTAATCAATAACAGCCAAGTAACAAAACTTACAAGTTCAATATATAAGGTTGATGATGAAATAATCGAAATATTAGACATTAATTTTGATTTGAAAATTATTAAGGTGAGACATAATCACAGTACGCACAGTATTCAATTCAAAAACGATTTGGACTTAACGCTCGATAAAATGGGTATTAAGAGAACTTTTGAGGCACTAAATACCAACATTAAAGCGCCAATGCCAGGGAAAGTTTTGGATGTAATGGTTGAATCTGGTGAAAAAATTGAGAAAGGACAACCACTTCTAATACTAGAGGCAATGAAGATGGAAAATGTTTTAAAAGCAGAGGGCGTTGGAACGATAAAGTCAATATTGGTAAGCCAGCTAGAGAGCGTTGAAAGTGGGCAATTGTTAATTGAACTAGAGCCCGTTGATTAGTAAGTAATTTTCTAAAGTTTGTGTTATCTATATGGCTATAGATGATATTAATAAAACAAGGAGCTAAAGGTTAAAAAATAACTTTTATCTTTGGATTAATACTAATTTCAAAAATATAATTATGTCATTTAAATTACCAGATTTACCATATGCTCACGAAGCACTTGAACCCCATATAGATCGTCAAACTATGGAGATTCATCATGGGAAACATCACAATGGTTACACTAATAATCTAAATAATGCCATTGCTGGAACAGATTTAGAAAATGAGACCATTGAAAATATCCTTGCAAAAGGGACAGATAATCCTGCGATTAGAAATAATGGAGGAGGCTTCTATAATCATTCATTATTTTGGTCAATTATGTCTCCAAATGGAGGAGGTGAGCCAAGCGGTGAGTTAGCAGATGCGATTAATAGCGCTTTTGGCTCATTTGAAGAATTCAAAGATGTATTTTCGAAAGCGGCTGGTACACGTTTTGGTTCAGGATGGGCGTGGCTTTGTGTTGAAAAAGGAGGTAAAGTCCAAGTATGCTCCACGCCAAACCAAGATAATCCTCTTATGCCAAATATTGGATGCGAAGGTCACCCAATTTTAGGACTTGATGTTTGGGAACATGCTTACTATTTAAAATATCAGAATAGGAGACCTGATTATATTAATGCCTTTTTCAATGTTATCAATTGGGATGAGGTAGCAAAACGCTTCGACGCAGGAAAATAATAAAATCTTGTATAAAAAAAGCCTTAGTTTTAAAACACTAAGGCTTTTTTTATACTCAAAATACTTACCTTTAGCTTTATATGTCCAAAAAATGGGAGTATACTAAATTTGAAGACGTCTCTGATTTGCAAATATTGATGTCTGAATTAGATATTCCTATGCCAATTGCAAAACTGCTTATTAGCAGAGGGGTAAAAACATATGACCAAGCCAAATCTTTTTTTCGACCTAATTTAGAAAGTTTGCATAATCCATTTTTAATGAAAGGAATGGATAGTGCAGTTGAACGAATTCAAGAGGCCATCAGTAATGGTGAAAATATTTTAATATACGGAGATTATGACGTTGATGGTACCACTGCAGTAACATTAATGTTTCAATACTTAAGAAACTTTACCGAAAACTTACATTACTATATACCCGATAGATACGAAGAAGGGTATGGGGTGTCAGAAAAAGGGGTCAATTTTGCAATTGACAATGATTTTTCCTTAATTATTGCACTAGATTGTGGCATAAAAGCCATAGAAAAGGTCAGTTTAGCAAAAAGTGCAGGTATTGATTTTATAATTTGTGACCATCATACTCCAGGGGATAGTTTACCTGAAGCAATTATCTTAAACCCAAAACAAAATGATTGTAACTATCCATTTAAAGAACTATGCGGATGTGGAGTAGGATTTAAATTAACACAGGCTTTAAATGATTCTTTTGCGCTTCCCTTTTCTGAAATTGAACATCTTCTTGATTTGGTAATGGTTGCCATTGGAGCGGATATGGTTTCAGTTATGGGTGAAAACAGAATATTAGCTTATCATGGATTGAAGAAGTTAAACGAGAATCCTAGAATTGGATTCAATGTTTTGCTTGAGTTAGCCAATAAAAAGACGCCACTTACAGTAACTGATGTTGTTTTTACCTTAGCACCAAGAATAAATGCCGCTGGAAGGATAAAATCTGGAAATAAAGCAGTTGAATTGTTGCTGTCTACAACAGTTTTAGAAGCTCAAATAATAGGAAAAGAGATAAACCAATACAATGCCGAAAGACGATTAATAGAGAAAGCAATTACCGAAGAAGCTTTACACTATATTGATATTAATGAAGATTATAAGTCTCATTTTTGTACCGTTTTATATAAAGAAGATTGGCATAAAGGAGTAGTGGGTATTGTTGCTTCACGTGTTATTGAACATCACTATAAACCTACCGTTATACTAACAAAGTCCAATGGACTTGCTGTAGGATCCGTAAGGAGCATTGCAGGCTTTAACGTTTATAATGCGTTAGAATCATGTTCTCAATATCTTATTCAATTTGGAGGACATAAATTTGCTGCTGGGGTAACAATGGATATTGATCAAATTGAGAATTTTAGAGAAGCCTTTAACAGAGAAGTTAAAAAAACGTTGAACGAGAAAATTCAAACGGAAGAGATAGAAATTTCAGATGAGATAGATTTTAGGGATATTTTTTTAAACGAAAATATAGGAATTCCAAAGTTCGTAAGAATTTTAAGGCAATTTGCGCCTTTTGGGCCAGATAATATGAAACCAATTTTTGTCACAAAATATACAAGAGTTAAAGGTAATTTAAAATGGCTCAAAGAAGTTCATGTAAAGGCTGTATTAACTCAAAATGAAGATGAAGTAGAGGTTATAGGATTTAATTTTGAAAATAAAACCTCTGCATTAAACAGTAAGCTAATTGACATAGCTTATCACATTGATGTAAACGACTGGTTAGGGCAACAAAAGGTGCAGTTAGTTCTTAAAGATGTAACCCCTTCAAATTAATTTCGTAACTAAAGTTACTAACAAAATTAGCTAGTTTATCAACAAAATTCACTAAATTTGAGGTGTTAAATAATACTTATGAAAAATGCTTTAGTCTTAAAGCGTTCTAAATCAATTAATAATAGATTTGGGACGTTAATAACTGTATATGCTATTTTATTAACAATAGTATTTCTATTCCCAAAAATTTCAAAAGCGGAAGGAACAAAAGAGGTTATGCCAACGGCAGCCAATGGTGTGGCTTTATACCTTGGTAATTCAAATAGTTCTGGACCTTTTTTTGCAAGCCCGACTAACAATAGAATTCGTTTTAACATCAAAGACCATACTACCGAAAACTTCTATTTTGGGGGGAATTGGTATGATAGAACACCTTTGGTTCAGCGTAATGATGTGTATATCAGAATTCGAACAGCATCTGGAGTTTTAGTTTACGGTCCACAACTTTATCCAACTGCAGGGGCTGGATATATTGCAAATTATACTGAAGGTTCAGCTGGACCAAATATTGCTGGTTCAGCACCAACTGGATATACCCCATTATCATTTGACCCCACTTCAAACGGAGATTACCTTATTGAGATTTATCCCAGCTCAGACGGTGGTGTAACATCAAACCTAGACTATGCAGTAGGTGTATTCTTTGATTTTACTGTGGCCAGTGCTACAGGAACAAGATTTCCAGGTAGAGTAAGTTGTCAAAAATGGTCATTTTTGACCTACAACCCTGCAACATTTGCTGGAGATATTGATTATTCATTTGAAGGTGACTATTATGCTTATACGCAAGATAGCTCAATTGTAGAGATGGAATTCTCAGCAGGATTTAAGCCCTTTGGTTATGAGCTAGGAATGAATTATTTCGGGGTAGCAAATACAGGAGATTTTACAACTGATAGAAAGTCTATTATTTCCCCCGCAGGTGTTCCTACTTTTCCAAACAGTTACTTAACTTTTTTAAATTTACCTGATACTACAATTTATATTCCGACCAAAACTTCTCCAGCACCAGCATTGGCGAGTAATATTTACGGCTGTCCAGGGAATTATTTTATACCTTATTTTGTTGCAAACCCTGGTGATCTAGCCATTTTGCTTGATCTTAACGGAACACCTGGTTACCAGTCTGGCACATCGGACAGGGTTATCGAAGTTTACGGAGTTAATGCGGGAAATGGAGTTTCAACTTGGGATGGATTAGATGGACTTGGTGCAGTAGTTACTGGCGGAACAACTGTGGGCTTACAGGCAACCTTATTTAAAGGTAGAACAAATATTCCAATGTATGATGCAGAGCTAAATACGAATGGATTTACCGTAAAAGCTGTGTTTCCTTCTGCAACCACTCGAAAGTTGTACTGGGACGATACAGGTTTGACAAATTTTGGTACATGTACATCAATCTTAAGTGATAACAATACTGGCGCTGGAGTAGCTGATGCTATATTACTTGGCGGGCTAATTGGTCCTCAACATTCTTGGGATGGAGCAGGACCAACAACCACAGTTCCTGCGCCTTCGGGAGGCGGAGGATCTTCAACAATAGCTTCAACATGTGACGATTTCGGAAATGCAAGAACGATAAACACCTGGTTTTACTCTTCTGATGTATCATCTAGTTTGGTGTCAATAGTTCTTCCAAGTTGCGATAACGATAATGATGGTGTACTAGACATAACTGATGAGGATGATGACAATGATGGTATTTTGGATATTACAGAGCACAATGGTGTCGATCCAATTGTTAGTGATCATGATTCAGATGGTATTCCAGATTATTTAGATCCTGAATTGCCTGGTTTTATTGACGTTAACTTTGATGGTATAAATGATAATTTTGATCTTGATTTAGATGGATTAATTAACAGTTTTGATCCTGATGCAGATGGTGACGGATGTAATGATGTTTTAGAAGCGGGTTATACCGACGCAAATAGCAATGGAGAAGTAGATGGAACTGGAATTGCTGCAGATGGAACAGTTATTGGGTCAGATGGTTATGGAGCAATTAATGATAACAATAGTAATTTAGTTGATGATTATTTGGAATTAGTTGATACCGACTTTGATGGAATTGAAGATGCATGTGATAATACAATCAACGATTTAGATGGAGATGGAATTGCTGACGTTGTAGATCTTGATGATGACAATGACGGTATACCAGATACAGAAGAAATCGATTGTATTACTGGTTTCATTCCATTAAACACGCCAAATTATGCTTTAAACACTGATTTTAACGGTTCATCAACTGCTAGTGGTACAATTGTGGGATTGGGAGAATATGTAAATATGATGTCTCCAAGTCCAGTTAATTTTAGTTTTAATTATTCCGTCACTGGTTCGGCAGAATGGGTTGATGGTGTTGAATTGAAAAACAATGGATCTCTTGGCCCTGATGGAGATTATATTAATGTTCAACCAAATAATACCGACTTTCCTAATAAAGATTTTGCTACATATGAAATCGTATTTAACCAGCCAGTCAATAATCTTTCCTTTAAAATGGGAGGCCTTGATAACCTTGATGCTGCTAGAATAGAAGCTTTTCTTGGCGCTACGAAACTCTCCACTAACCCAAGTAATATTGAAAACATTAATATTCCAGCGGCTTCGTATTCCTTAATTGGTAATACTGCAATTAGTTCAAATGCCGGAGCAAATGCACCTTCCAATTCAATAGGAATTAACTTTCCTGGAACCATAGATAAAATTGTAATCACTACAGCAAAAAATGATGGAAATTCAAGTAATATTACTTTGCAATTTTATGAATTTACCTATTGTGTTGATCTTGATACAGATTTAGATGGCATTCCAAATTCTAGAGATTTAGACAGTGACAATGATGGTATTATGGATGTTGTTGAAGCTGGTGGATCTGACCCAGATAATGATGGGATAATAGGTACTGGTCCAATTACGGATACAGACGGAGATGGATTATCAGATTTAGTAGATACTGATGATTTAGGCACACCTCTATTGATTCCAAACACAGATGGCACAGGTGGTCCAAATTATTTAGACATTGATGCAGATGATGATGGTATTCCAGATAACATTGAAGGTCAAACAACAGCAGGGTATGTTCCACCAAGTGGGAATGATACAGATATGGATGGGATTGATGATGCTTACGATTCAGATAATAGCGGTACTGCGATTGTTCCAGTGAATACTGACCTTACAGACACACCTGATTATATTGATTTGGATTCAGACAATGATGGAGAAGGAGATGTATTGGAAGGACATGATTTGAATGGTAATGGTGTGATTGATGGGACTGAATTCTCACCAGGTGGTACAGATGCAGACATGGATGGATTAGATGATACTTTTGATGTTGTTGTATTGGCAGGAGGTACTGCTTTTACCAATGCAGGTAACGGAACAGTTGCACCGCTAACAGATGGTATACTAGCTGACTCAGATTTACCATCTATTGGTGATTTAGATTATAGAGAGCTTGACAATGATGGGGATGGTGTAAATAACAACCTTGATCCAGATGATGACAATGATGGCATTTTAGATGAAGATGAAGATGCGGATTTAGATGGAGATGGAGACCCAACAACGAACCCTACCGATACAGACGGAGATGGTATTCCAAATTATTTAGATCTAGATTCTGATAATGATGGTATTCCGGATGTAACAGAAGCTGGAGGAGATGATCCGGATGGAGATGGTATAATTGGAACAGGTGTTCCAGTAGATACAGATGGAGATGGTATTCCAGATATCACAGACCCAGACTGTACACCATGCGGAACAATAACAGGAGCAGTACTGCCAAATACTGATACAGATGGAGACGGTTTTCCAGATTCACAAGATTTAGATAGTGATAATGATGGTATTCCAGATATTCTAGAGGCAGGCGGAACAGATGCAGACAAAGATGGTTTAGTGGACGATCCAACTGACACAGACGGCGACGGTTTAGCAGATGTTGTTGATCCAGATTGTACACCGTGCGGTACGGTAACAGGGTCACCATTACCAAACCCAGATACAGATGGAGATGGTATTGATGACGCTAACGATTTAGACAGTGATAATGATGGTATTCCAGACATCACTGAAGCCGGTGGAGTTGATACTGACAATGATGGATTAGTAGACGACCCAACCGATACTGATGGAGATGGTTATGCAGATGTTGTCGATCCAGATGACAATACAACCCCTGCGCCAAATGATGGTCCGGGGACAGCTACACCATTGGATTTCGGAGATTTTGATGAAGATGGTATTCCAAATACACAAGATTTAGATTCTGATAATGATGGTATCATGGATGTTGTAGAAGGCGGTGGTCCAGATCCAGATAATGATGGCATTGTAGGAGACGCAGGAGTTCCTACCGATAATACGGATACAGACGGAGATGGTATTTTAGATGTAGCCGATTCAGAAGATAATACAACGCCAGGACCTGATAATGGTGAAGGCACGAGTTTACCAGTTCCAAACACAGATGGCACAGGTGGTCCAAATTATTTAGACATTGATGCAGATGATGATGGTATTCCAGATAACATTGAAGGTCAAACAACAGCAGGGTATGTTCCACCAAGTGGGAATGATACAGATATGGATGGGATTGATGATGCTTACGATTCAGATAATAGCGGTACTGCGATTGTTCCAGTGAATACTGACCTTACAGACACACCTGATTATATTGATTTGGATTCAGACAATGATGGAGAAGGAGATGTATTGGAAGGACATGATTTGAATGGTAATGGTGTGATTGATGGGACTGAATTCTCACCAGGTGGTACAGATGCAGACATGGATGGATTAGATGATACTTTTGATGTTGTTGTATTGGCAGGAGGTACTGCTTTTACCAATGCAGGTAACGGAACAGTTGCACCGCTAACAGATGGTATACTAGCTGACTCAGATTTACCATCTATTGGTGATTTAGATTATAGAGAGCTTGACAATGATGGGGATGGTGTAAATAACAACCTTGATCCAGATGATGACAATGATGGCATTTTAGATGAAGATGAAGATGCGGATTTAGATGGAGATGGAGACCCAACAACGAACCCTACCGATACAGATGGAGATGGTATTCCAAATTATTTAGATCTAGATTCTGATAATGATGGTATTCCGGATGTAACAGAAGCTGGAGGAGATGATCCGGATGGAGATGGTATAATTGGAACAGGTGTTCCAGTAGATACAGATGGAGATGGTATTCCAGATATCACAGACCCAGACTGTACACCATGCGGAACAATAACAGGAGCAGTACTGCCAAATACTGATACAGATGGAGACGGTTTTCCAGATTCACAAGATTTAGATAGTGATAATGATGGTATTCCAGATATTCTAGAGGCAGGCGGAACAGATGCAGACAAAGATGGTTTAGTGGACGATCCAACTGACACAGACGGCGACGGTTTAGCAGATGTTGTTGATCCAGATTGTACACCGTGCGGTACGGTAACAGGGTCACCATTACCAAACCCAGATACAGATGGAGATGGTATTGATGACGCTAACGATTTAGACAGTGATAATGATGGTATTCCAGACATCACTGAAGCCGGTGGAGTTGATACTGACAATGATGGATTAGTAGACGACCCAACCGATACTGATGGAGATGGTTATGCAGATGTTGTCGATCCAGATGACAATACAACCCCTGCGCCAAATGATGGTCCGGGGACAGCTACACCATTGGATTTCGGAGATTTTGATGAAGATGGTATTCCAAATACACAAGATTTAGATTCTGATAATGATGGTATCATGGATGTTGTAGAAGGCGGTGGTCCAGATCCAGATAATGATGGCATTGTAGGAGACGCAGGAGTTCCTACCGATAATACGGATACAGACGGAGATGGTATTTTAGATGTAGCCGATTCAGAAGATAATACAACGCCAGGACCTGATAATGGTGAAGGCACGAGTTTACCAGTTCCAAACACAGATGGCACAGGTGGTCCAAATTATTTAGACATTGATGCAGATGATGATGGTATTCCAGATAACATTGAAGGTCAAACAACAGCAGGGTATGTTCCACCAAGTGGGAATGATACAGATATGGATGGGATTGATGATGCTTACGATTCAGATAATAGCGGTACTGCGATTGTTCCAGTGAATACTGACCTTACAGACACACCTGATTATATTGATTTGGATTCAGACAATGATGGAGAAGATGATCTAATAGAAGGACATGATACAGATGGAGATGGTACAGCTAACACTATACCTTCTGGAACGGACACGGATAATGACGGATTAGATGATGCCTTTGATCCGAGTTTAACACCAACAGCTAATCCACTTACCAATGCAGGTAATGGGACAGTAGATCCTTTAACGGATGGTGTTTTAGCTGATGCGGACAATCCTAATTTTGGTGATTTAGACTATAGGGAGAATTTTATCGATTCAGATGGTGATGGAATAGCAGATGACCTTGATCCAGATGATGACAATGATGGCATTTTAGATGAAGATGAAGATGCGGATTTAGATGGAGATGGAGACCCAACAACGAACCCTACCGATACAGATGGAGATGGTATTCCAAATTATTTAGATTTAGACAGTGATAATGATGGTATTCCAGATGTAACAGAAGCTGGAGGAGATGACCCGGATGGAGATGGTATAATTGGAACAGGTGTTCCAGTAGATACAGATGGAGACGGTATTCCAGATATCACAGATCTGGATTGTACCCCTTGCGGTACAATAACAGGAGCAGTACTACCAAATACTGATACAGATGGAGACGGACTTCCAGACTCGCAAGATTTGGACTCCGATAATGATGGCGTATTAGATATTACAGAAGCAGGAGGTACTGACATTGATAATGATGGGTTAGTTGATGATCCTACCGATACGGATGGAGACGGCTTAGCTGATATTGTTGATCCAAATGATAATAATTCTCCTGGACCAAATGATGGACCTGGTTTTATTCAGTCACATCCAAATCCTGATACAGACGGAGATGGTATTGATGATGTTGACGACTTAGATTCAGATAATGATGGTATTCCAGATGTAACTGAAAACGACGGGGATGATCCAGATGGGGATGGTATTATTGGAACAGGGCCAATCACAGATACAGATGGAGATGGTATTTCTAATATTGTTGACCCTGCAGGAGGACCTTCTGGTCTAACTTCAGTTGATACTGATCGTGATGATATACCAAATTACCTTGATCTAGATTCTGATAATGATGGTATTATGGATGTTGTTGAAGCAGGCGGAACAGATCCAGACAATGATGGTATTACAGGTACTGGTCCAATCACCGATTCAAATGGCAATGGACTAGATGATGCCATAGATGCTAGTGGCGCAGTTAACACAACAACAGTTCCAAATACTGACAGCACAGGTGGACCAAACTATTTAGATATTGATGCAGATGATGATGGTATTCCTGATAATATTGAAGGTCAAACTACGGTAGGTTACGTTCCGCCAAGCGGAACAGATACAGATGGAGACGGTATTGATAACTCCTATGATCCTGACAGTGGAACACCAATTATTCCAGTAAATACAGACCAAGCTGACACACCTGATTACATTGATTTAAACTCAGACAATGATGCAGAAGATGATCTTATAGAAGGACATGATACAGATGGAGATGGTACAGCTAACACTATACCTTCTGGAACAGATACGGATAATGATGGATTAGATGATGCCTTTGATCCGAGTTTAACGCCGACAGCTAATCCACTTACCAATGCAGGTAATGGGACAGTAGATCCGCTAACAGACGGTGTTTTAGCTGATGCTGATAATCAATTGATCGGAGATTTGGATTACAGGGAACTTGACTCTGATGGAGATGGTATTTCTGATCTTTTGGATATAGACAACGATAATGACGGTATTCCTGACTTGGTAGAAGATAGAGATGAGGACGGAGATGGCAATCCTTTCACAAATCCAACCGATACAGATGGAGATGGTATTCCTGATATTTTTGATTTAGATTCAGATAATGATGGCATTCCTGATATTATTGAAGCTGGAGGAGTTGATGCCAATAATGATGGAAGAGTAGATGATTTAAATCCAAATGGAACATTAGGAACAGATACAAACAATAATGGTCTTGATGACGCTTATGACCCAGCAATATTGCCTGGAAATGCTATTCCAAATCCAGATACGGATAATGATGGATTCCCGGACTTCCAAGACATTGATTCAGATAATGATGGAATTTACGATATCCGAGAAGATGGAGGGATTGATTTAGATAATGATGGTATAGTAGATGATTGGTTGGATACAGATGGAGACGGCATTCCAGATTATGCTGATATTGACCAGGCCGGAGGAACAGACGTAGATGGAGATGGTATTATTGATGTGGTTGATGTAGATCAAACTGGTGGAGCTGATGCAGATGGAGATGGCATTGATGATTTATTTGATGAAGATGCGAATGGAGATGGATGGGATAGAGATGACGCTACCTTCGGAGATGAAGACACAGATGGTGACGGAATTCCAGACTATAAAGACTTAGATTCAGACAACGACGGAACACCTGATATTGTTGAAGATGGCGGAGTTGATTCTGATGGGGATGGCATGATTGATGATTTTGTTGATGCTGACGGAGATGGAGCAGATGATGATGATATGACTGATGGATTATTAGATACGGATGGAGATGGTGTTCCGGATCATGAAGATCTAGATAGTGATAATGATGGCATTCCTGATACAATTGAAAATGATATTCCTGATCTAAACGGAGACGGTATCATTGATAACTTTACAGATTTAGATGGAGATGGTCTTGATGATAATAATGCTTCTTCTGATCCAACTGATACAGATGGAGATGGTATTCCGGACTATAATGATTTAGATTCAGATAATGATGGTATTAAAGATGTTGTTGAAGGTGGAGGCATTGATACCAATGATGACGGTGTGATTGATGTCTTTAATGACGCTAATAATGATGGACTAGATGATGATGATGCTGTGATTCCGCCTGATACAGATGAAGATGGCATTGATGATTACAGAGATATAGATTCTGATGATGATGGGGTATTAGACATTGACGAAAATGATCCGAATGGAGATGGCAAAGGGCCTGATGATTCTGATGGAGATGGTGTGTATGATTATATTGACATTGATGATGATAATGATGGTATATTAACTTCAAATGAATTAGATGAAGACGAAGATGGTGTGCTTGATGATTGTGATCAAGATGGTATCCCAGATTACCTAGATCCAGATGCATGTGGGCTAACCATTCCTGATGTATTCACTCCTAATAATGATGGGAAAAATGATTTCTTTGTCATAAAAGGTATTGATCAGTTCCCAGGAACAGAGATTCAAATCTTTAATAGATGGGGTAATATTGTTTACACTAAGAGTAACGGGTATAATAATGATTGGGATGGTACTAATCAATATGGTCTGACCATTGGAAATAGAGAGTTACCAGTAGGAACATATTTTTATGTTCTTGATCTCGGAAACGGTTCAGATATAATTAAAGGGTACGTTTATTTAAGCAAATAGAATTCTAAATGGGGTTCTTATTGCACCCCCTTGTAAATAAAATGAATATGAAAAAATTAGTTTTAACATTTGTGATATTAATTGCATCACTGCAATTAATAGGGCAGCAAGAAGCCATGTTTACGCATTATTCTTTTAATACCTTGGCAGTAAATCCAGGATATGCAGGAAGTAGAGATGCGCTTACTGTTACTGGACTGCATAGATCTCAGTGGGTAAATTTTGACGGTGCTCCAACAACAAATACTGTTACATTACATACGCCAATTGCAAATGAAAAAATAGGACTTGGTCTTACATTGTTTAATGACAGAATTGGGCCAACATCCTCAAATGCAGTTTTTATAGATTTTGCATACAAAATTCCGATTGGACCTGGAAAACTTGCGTTTGGTGCTAAAGGAGGCATTAATAGGATTGGCAATGATATTTTAGGGCTAAGTCCAATTGATGAAGGAGATAATTTTCTTGGCCAAAATCAGGTAAGTCAGGTATTACCTAATGTTGGCTTTGGTTTATATTATTCAACACGTACTTTCTATGCTGGATTGTCAACGCCAAGACTATTGGAAAATAACTTTAAAACAAATGCGGTGACACAAGCGAATGAGCAGAGGCACTATTATTTCATTGCTGGAACGGTATTATCTATTGCCAAAAAGCAAAATATTAAATTACGTCCAACAGGATTGGTTAAAGTTACACAGGCGGCTCCAGTTGAAGTTGATTTAACAGCATTGTTTTATTTTAACGATAAGTTTTGGGCAGGACCAATGTTTAGAACAGGAGATGCATTAGGTGTTCTAGCCGGTCTAAACTTAACAGATCAATTTGCTTTTGGTTATTCCTTTGATTGGTCATTTGTTAATAAAACAGCAACCTATAACGCTGGATCACACGAATTAATGTTGAGATATGATTTCATCTATAACAATGCTAAAAAAATTAGATCGCCTCGTTATTTTTAATCTTGAATAAAATGAAAAAAATAATATTATTATCAGTTCTTTTTACTTTTTGTTTAACTGGGTTTGCGCAAGAACAAAATGAATCTACAATAAAAAAAGCGGACAGCTACTTTGACGACTATAGCTATCAAAAAGCCATCAATAAGTATTCTGATGCTCAAGATGGTAAGCCGGAAATAGTTCGGAATATGGCAGAGAGCTTCTTTAAGATTGGAAATATAGAAAAGGCAGAGGTACTTTACGGCAAATTAACGCTGATGGATAATCCTCAACCTAATGACATTTATATGTATGCCTATACTTTAATGCAAAATAAAAAATATCCTCAAGCTTTAGAAATGATTAAAGAATATCAAGAACTAAGCCCTGATGATTCAAGACCCAATGAGATTTTAAAGAACACGAGTTATATTGATCAATTACTTAAAGACAACAACAAATTCAAGATTAAAAATTTGGATATTAATTCACCGCAAGAAGATTTTTCTCCTGTATTTTATAACGGAGAGGTTCTATTTGCTTCAAGCCGCGAAGGAGTGAAGCCTATTAGAAGAAAGTGGAATTGGAATAGACTTCCATTCTTAGATATTTACAGAGCTTCTATTGCTGATAACGGAGAACTTCAAAACCCTGAACCGCTAAAAAGAGATATCAATAAAAAGTATCACGAAGGACCAATTACATTTAATAGTGACGAGACTTTAATGGCTTACACAAGGAACAACTATGAAGATAAGAGTAGTGATAAGGTTGTTAAATTAAAGATTTTTACCACGAAATTGGTAGATGGAGATTGGCAAGATCCAGTTGCTTTTCCCTTAAATAATAAAGAGTACTCTGTTGGTCATCCAGCAATAACCACTGATGGTAAATGGATGTATTTTGCATCTGATATGCCCGGAGGGTTTGGGGGAGTAGATATTTATAAGATTCCAATGAATCAAGATGGATCTTTCGGTGAAGCTGTTAATCTTGGAGAAAAGATTAATACGGAGGGAAATGAAATGTTCCCAACACTTTATAAGAACGAGATGTTATTTTATTCCTCAGATGGAAAACCTGGTTTGGGAGGTTTAGATTTATTCGTAACGCAATTAAACGAAGACGGTTCTATTGGAAAAATGATGAATATTGGTACACCTATTAACTCAAGCAGAGATGATTTTTCATTTACGCTTAATGAAGAAATGACTAATGGTTATTTCTCCTCTAACCGTGAGGATGGAAAAGGGGATGATGATATTTACTTTTTCGAAATGCTAAAACCATTTAGTTTTGGGAAGGTGCTTCAGGGTGTTGCTAAAGATAAAAAAGGGAGTATTCTTGCTAATACAAAAGTAGATTTGTTAGATGAAAATGGAAATGTAATTGAAAGCATAATTACTAATGATGATGGCGACTACTCTTTCTTGGTAGAAGAAGATAAAAATTATAAGCTAAACGGTTCAAAAGAAAAGTATTTTGACGGGACGAATACAGCAAACACGTTTACCGACGAACAAATTATAATTGCGGATGTAGAACTGGAAAAGGATCCTGGTTTGTCGCTATATGCTCTAATTACTGATAAAGTAACCGGTATGCCGCTTGAAAATGTAAAAATGACCATTACTGATAATCTAACTGGTAAGGATGTTATTTACCGAACTCCAGCTACTGGTGACTATAAGAGACCGCTTAATAACAAAAAATTAAATGACCGGGGGAGCTATAATATCAAACTCGAAAAACCAGGCTATTTTGGAAAAACAGTGACTTATAATACCTTGTTTGATAGACCTGGTGTTTATGAAGTTCATAAAAATCTTGAACTAAGTCTTGATAAATTAGAAGTTGGTGGAGATATTTCTAAGCTCATAGAAATTAACCCTATTTATTTCGACTTTAATAAATCTAATATTAGAGAGGATGCTGCCTTAGAGTTAGATAAAATAGTGAAAGTAATGAATGATTATCCAGAGATGGTAGTAGAGCTAGGGTCGCACACCGACTCTAGAGGTAGTGATTCATATAATAGAAAACTATCTGATAGGAGAGCAAAGTCTTCTGCAAAGTACATTAAAAAGTACATTTCTAACCCAAGTAGAATTTATGGAAAAGGTTATGGAGAATCTAAACTAATTAACCAATGTAGTAATGGTGTTAAATGCTCTGATGAAGATCATCAGTCCAATAGAAGAACAGAATTCATTATTATTAATTTAGGTTCAGATGTTAAGGTCAACAACAACAGTCCGAATTCATTCTAAATTAAAAACTTATATGATAAAAAAGCTCAAAATTATTTGAGCTTTTTTATCATTCCTAAATTTATGTTAAGAAATTAACAACAACTTTTTGTAAAGTATTTATTTTTTTCCTAAGTTTGTGATCTAACTATTTACAAAATATTATTATGAAGAAAATTTACATGATTTTCAGCATGTGCTTACTAGGTTCTGTTACAGCTTTTTCACAAGGAGACGATTGTGGAACAGCAGTGACTGTTCAGTCTGGTAATATATATACTGCTGATGGACCAAACGCAGGTGGAGGAAACTCTAGTGTTTGTAACTTTGGTGGTACAAATGCTGACTGGTACAAATTCACGCCTATTTGTGATGGTGACGCAACAATTTCGAATAATTTCCCTGCAAACTTCTTTAGTACCAGACTTTCGGTTTATTCTGGATCTTGTGCTAATCTAGTGTGCGAAGCTCAAATTTCAAATTTCACAAAGTCAACCCTAAACGTTGCTATGACAGGGGGAGTTGATTATTTTATTGAGTGGGATGACAGATGGACTAATCAAGGTTTTGATTGGAGTTTCGATTTCGCCGTGTCTGGAGGTGTAACCTCTTCACCTAGTCCAGGTATTAACAATGCATTTATTGCATGGTTGCCAGCTGGATTGGAACCAGGTTGGGATATCCAATACATGCCATCAAACATTCCTTTAGGTCAAGGTACAATAGTAAACGAAGACTCATTAGGGTCAGATTTTAGCTATGAAATAACAGGTTTATTGCCTGAAACTGAGTATTGCTATTATATTGCTTTAGAAAATACAGGGTGTTGGGTTGGACCTATCTGCTTCACAACATTGCCGTTGTGTCCAACGCCTACAGCCATTACGATTAATGGTCTAGCAAATTCAATTATTATGAATTGGACGCCAGGTGGAGGTTCCCCTACGCCTAGTTGGGATTTACAATATGGTCCTGTAGGACTTCCAATTGATGATCCTGGAATGATTTTCGATAATAATATTTCAACTCAAGCTCACAATGCTCAAAATTTAACACCGTGTACAAATTACCACATGTATGTTAGAGAGGTTTGTGATGCAGCTGCAACACCTCCATTAAGATCATTATGGGTTGGACCGATAGATATTGGAACAGTTTGTACATGTCCTGAACCAAGTGCACTAGGTGCTTCACCAGATCCACTAGATCCATTTAAATACGTTTTAGATTGGACGCCGGGTGGTGGAGAAACTATGTGGAATATTAATTATGGATTTGCAGGGTTCCTGCAAGGAGTTAATGATCCAAGTATGGGAACAGGAAACCATGTAGCAACAAGTAATCCAACTACACTTTCTGGTTTAGTGCCAAATACGAACTATGACTATTATATTCAAGCTGATTGTGGTGGTGGAGATGAATCTATTTGGGTAGGTCCGTTTTCATTTACTACAAATGAATTCTGTCCAATGCCAACAGGTTTAGGAGCTAATACTATTACAACAATTTCAGCAAATATTTTCTGGAATGTTAGTGGAACAACTACTAATTATACCATTGAGTACGGAGAGCCAGGTTTCACTTTAGGAACAGGACTTAATTATTCAATTGGATCTGCCAATGCTAACTTAACTGGATTAACACCAGATACTGAATACTGTTATTATGTACAGTCTAACTGTGGTGCTACCCCAGATTCAAGTTCTCTGTGGGCTGGACCATACTGCTTTAAAACAGTAGCAGCTTGTCCTGCACCTACTAACTTATCAATATTAAATATTACTAACACAGCGGCTACCTTAAATTGGCAGCCTGGTGCTGGTGAAACTATGTGGGATGTTGTTTGGGGATTCCCTGGATTTGATCCTGACATAAATATTGGTGATGTTGGTGGTCCTCAAGATGGCGGTACTTCTAATACAACGAGTGATATTTACGCTCAAGGATTAAATGCTGCTGCACCTTACCAATACTATGTAAGAGCAGTATGTGGTGGTCTTGATGGAAACTCTGTTTGGGTTGGACCATTTGATTTCACTACTTTATTAGCAAACGATTTAGCTTGTGGTGCAATTGAATTATTAGTTGATGGAAATGTAAATATTCACACTAATGTTGGTGCTACTGTAAATGGTGAGAATGCAATTAGACCACCATTAACAAATAACTTAGGTGTTCATGCAACTGATGCAACATGGTGGCAAGATACATGGATTCAGCCTAATGGTGTTGATAATCCAGTTTGGTTTAAATTTAAAACACCAGCTTCAGGTAAAGTTGAAATATCAACTGTAAATGATATTACACTTGCTGAGGAAACTATGGCCGAAATAGCAGTTTATGAAGTTGGAAATTGTAATATCATAAGTAACTTCTCATTATTAGGTGCTAATTCATTTGATAATCTTGAGTCTATCGATCAGGCGTTCACGGGTAACTTCAGAACAGATCAGACTGCGATAGCAGGTTCTAGAGTATTATTATGTGATTTAAATCCAGGTCAGTTTTATTACATCATGGTTGATAATGTCAATGATGGTAACGAGGCTAGATTTGACCCAGGAACATTTGGAATCTCAATTACAGATATTCCTGCACCAGGTGCAGGTACGCCTACACCGTTGACCTTGTGTGGTGACGGGTCATCATTCGATTTATTTGATGCCATTGATGGTTACACTACAACTACCGGTATATGGTATAACCCATCTGTAGTAGCTCCTGGCTTTACTGTACCAGGTTCTGCAAGTACAATTAGTTTACCAACAGGAGCAGGAACATATAGTTTTGACTATGTGATAGTAAATGCTTGTGGGGCAGATAGTGTGACAACATCAATCACAACTGTTAGCCCTCCAAATGCAGGTATGGACGGTTATTTCTCAACTTGTAATACCGAAGATGTATTGTTAATGAATCATATTCAAGGCTTCGCTGACTTAGGTGGAACATGGAGTGATGCAAATAACCAATTTAACGTAACAAGTGGAGTCTTTGATGCATATGGCGTACAGTATGGTACTTACAATTTCTATTACAGAGTAGCTGGAAATGGTACTTGTGAGGCTGATACTGCGGTAGTAAGCATTAACGTAAATGATAACTGTTTAGGTTTAGATGAAACAAATGTTTCTAGCCTTGACATGTTCCCTAACCCTGTTAATGACATCTTAACAATCGCTAATCTTTCTATTGAAGGGTCTGCAATGATTGTTATATATGATGCACAAGGTAAAATGGTTGTCTCTCAAGACATATCTAACCATTCAGGAAATTACACTATCGATATGACTCAGTTAGAAGCTGGTTTATATGTGGTAGAAGTAAATTCTGAGACACTATCTGAAAAAGTAAGAGTTATTAAGAATTAATTTCTCTCTTAACTTATAATTTAAAAGGTCGCCTTTGGCGGCCTTTTTTTATTCCATTGAATCAATACTATTAGCATTTAAGACATTTTATTTATGCTTAAGTGTGACGTTGCTTATATTTAGATATATGGCAAATTCAAGCTCTGATTCATTACATGAACTCATTAAGAATTTAAACAAAACTGAAAAGCGTTTTTTTAAATTATACGCTGGTAGGCATACAATAGGTGAGGAGAATATATCAATTATCTTATTTGACTTTATTGCCAAAATGAAGAGGTATGATGAGTCAGTAATTCTAAATCATTTTAAAGGTCAGAGCTTTTTAAACAAGTTTTCTATAACTAAATATAGGCTTTACCAGCAAATACTAGAAAGTTTAAATCAGTATCATTCCAAATCATTACCAGAATATGAGCTTTTAGGAAGTCTTCAAAGTGCTAAGATACTTTTCCAAAAAGGAATGTATAAGCAGTCTAGAAAGCTCACTGATAGTATTATAAAAAAAGCGAACAAATATCATTTCGAGAATATTAAGTTACAAGCTATTCAATTACTTAAAAAATATCATGAGCAGTATTTTTATACTAATATATCGTTTGATGATTTGGAAAAATTGAAATTAATTGAAACAAATGTTCAAAATGAAATTGAGTTAAAAGCAATAATTTGGCATGTAAAAAGCAAGCTTTTTAAACAAATAAACTCATTTGGAACTATTAGATCAAATGAACAAATAAAAGCTTTAGCTGAGATTGTAAAACCATTATTTGAAATAGTAGTAGATAATAAAAACTTAGAATCTCAATACCTTTATTTTCACACTTTGAGTGCCTATTATTTTGCAATTCATAATACTAAAGAATGCTATAATAATTTATTAAAAGTAAAAGAAATATACGACTCTAACATAGAGTTAGTAAAGAAAAGTTTTGGTAAATACATGTCAGTTCTGACAAACTTGACCTATGCATGCATCAAATTAAAATTTTATAAACAAGCTCAAAATAACATTATAGAATTAGAAAAAAATCAGCACAGATTTACAAAATCAAATGATCTGGAAATAAAATATTTTTCAAGTTATTATAGTCTCAGATTGTTCATACTTATTGAGCAAGGCGAAGATGAAAAGGCTTCAGAAATATTAGATGCTATTCATGAAGGGCTTTCAAAGTACAAGGATAAAATAAATCCGGTTCGACGAGCATACCTTTATTTTCAAATTGGAGTATATCAGCTAGCGCACCACCAGTATAAGTCAGCACTAGAATCCATAAATTTTGTTGTAAGTGACAGGCAAAATTTAGCAAATGAAGATATTTATTCGTTTGCACAAATTGTTCAGCTAATTATTCATTTTGAATTAAAAAACCATAGATATTTACCTTATATTTTAACTAGCACGAAACGTTTCTTAAAAGAAAAAAATAGACTTTATAGGTTCGAAGCACTTTTCTTAAAAATAATTGGCAAAATTAAATCTGAAAATATATCCGATATCGAACTTGAAGAAATACTGTTCGAATTTAGACCAGAAATTAACGCCATAAAAGAGGACAAGTTTGAAAAATCAGCTTTTGAGTATTTCGACTTCAGTGCATGGTTAAGTAGTAAAATTGAAAGAAAGTCATATTTAGATATTAAAAAGGTATCAGCTTAAATCATGACACCAACATACCTTTACCTTTTTAAACTAGTTATGGGCATTGTTTCAGCAATGTAGTTTCTACTTTTATATCAACTTCTGACCATAATTTACTAATACCATCAGCACCTTTGTGTAAATCGTTACAAACTGCATTTAACGAATCAATGGCATAATTGGCTTCAAAATCATTTAAGTTAATAGTGGTATTAAACTCAACTTTTGCTCCCTCAGCTGATACGCTACCCTGATAATCCTTAGATACTCCATTCATTGTTATTTCAATATTCGCTGTAGTTTCATTAATGCTTTTTACTATCCCAGAAATGACATCAGTAGAACTCATTGCCCCAAAAAAGTGTGCTTTAATTTTACCATCTCTTTCCTCATTTGATGAGTTGACAGATTCTGTTGGAATAGTGAAGCTGGCACCCGTTAATGTGCTAAATAGATCTTCTGAGGGTGCTGATATTAGTACATTAACTTTTTCAAACATGCCTCCAACGGCTGTTTTTTCGTTAAACTTAAATGCCGTCCACTTAACAGAAGTTGACGTTTCATCATAATTATAAAGGCAAGGCTTTGCTTCTTCAATTACTTGCTCATCATTTGTTTCGCTATTGCTGCATGATATTAATAATGTAGTGCCAAGTGCTAGAATTGCTAATTTTTTTCTCATGATTTTGATTGTTAACATGGTTCGAGTTTTGAGTGTTTGTCAAAGTTAAAGATTAATTTGGAAATAAACTTCGCTATTGATAAACTTCAGGTATACTTTCTTCAAGTTTGCTAAAACCTTCAAGTTTCTTTTTAGCCATTGCTCCATGAATACTAGCGTTTAATTCGAAACCTATTAATAGGGCATAGGCGTTTAAATAAATCCACATCAAGATAATAATTACAGTTCCAACCGATCCATAAAGGGCATTATAGTTAGCAAAATTCTTAATGTAAAATGAGTAAAGTAAAAAGATTAGAATAATAAGAATGGTCGCTAGAGTTGCACCTGCTGAAAGGAATTTAAAAGATGAATTGTCAGCAGGGCCTACGTAGTATAAAACTGCAATACCAAAATATATTATTGTACCAATAAAAATGAAAGCAATACTATAATTTAACCAATCGTAATTTTGTTCAATAAAATTGAATGTTGAGGCACCTATAAGTAATAATTTTCTTTGCCAAACCATCATTAAAAAAATAATAATAATTGAGGCAATAAAGCCTACCACCAATGCAAGTGAAACTAACCGACTAGATACCCAACTTCTTTTTTCAAATTTTATTTTTGAACTATTAAAAGCACGAATCATAACAGAAAATCCATTAGAGATAAAATATATGGCAATTACAAACCCAACAGAAATGATGGAATTGACAGTAGAATTTTCGAATTCATTGAGTCCTTCTATAAATTTACCGACTAAAATTTCAGGGATAAAACCTGAAAGAATAGGTATAATGTCCTCTTTTAAATCAAAAAATGGAATATAGGCGCACGAAACAACAAGAACAAGGGCAAATGGAATTAAAGCGAGATAAAAATGAAAAGCAAGTGAAGAAGCTCTTGTACCGATTAGACCCTTTCTGACTGACCAAACAAAGAAAAATAGAATTTCCCACAATGATACACCCTCAAATCCTGGTAAAATAATTTTACGTGATAAATGAATTACTTTTCTGACAATAACAACACGTAAAACTCTATATAATCGAATAAGATATTGGATAATCCGCTTCATTTTTCTGATGTTAACTGTCAATATACAAATAATTAGTTTGGCACTGACTTAAGTTTAGATATCAGACATTTCTTGATAACAAAGTCTACATAGTGGAACATATTTATCTTTTTCACCCAGAACTACAGTTTCAGATTCTGCTGAAATCCTAAAAGAAAAGCGGGCGTGACCAGAACAAAAATTACAAACGGAATTTAGTTTGATAATTTCGTCTGCAATGGCTAAAACTTTTGGCATTGGGCCAAAAGGTCTTCCTCTATAGTCAAGGTCTAAACCAGAAAGAATGCATGTTTTCCCTTTTTCTGCTATTATCTCGCAAACCCTGACAATGGAATCGTCAAAAAACTGAATCTCATCTATTGCAATTACATCAGCCGATAAAATATAATCTATTATTTCTTTTGGTTCAATCACCTCAACGGCTGGCACTCTTTCTTTATCATGAGAAACAACTTCAATTGATCCGTAACGGTCATCAAGTTTCGGTTTAAAAACCAAAACAGATTTATTAGCTAATTTATATTCATTAATAACACGAATTAAAGTCTTTGTTTTGCCTGAAAACATTGGGCCACAAACTACCCTTATTTGAGGATTATCTTCACGCTTGGTGAATTGACTTTCTAGAGAGATACTAACAGTCTTTTTGTTAGAAATTTTCAACTTAATTAGGGTTTTGCTATCAAATATAAACTTAATTTTATACCTTTCTAACAATTGTGAATAAGTATTAAAAAATGGGTAAAACAAATTTCCAAACCTTAAAAAACCTTGCTGATTCATTATCTCAAAAACTAAATAAACTCTCGAATGGTAAGCTAAATCTTGAAGAGATTGAATCATTGACAGAAGAGTCTAGAGAGCTTTACGAACGAATTGTGATTATCAGGTATAAGTCATATGAATCTGTTAACTCAACCTCAGTTCATAATATAGAAGATAATTCTGAGAAAGATAAATCAAATTTGATTGAAGAGGATGCTGAAGAGCTAATGATGTTTGATTTTTCTTCAAATGATGATGAAATGATACGTTCTGAACCAGATAAGTTAGACAAAAAAGAGGAAACACAAGATCATAAAATCAAATCGGATAATCAGAATTCACTGGGAGAAGAAAAGAATGATGCCTCACTAAATGATAACTTCAAAAATGAAGATGGTTCGGTTGCTGGTCAATTTGAAAAAGCACCAATAGTAGACTTAAAAGAGCATATTGGAATCAATAGAAAGTTTCTTTATATCAATGAACTTTTTAATGGCGATAGTTCAATATACAATACTGTGATTGATCAACTTAATTCTTGTAATTCTAGAAAAGAAGCATTAGAAAAAGTTAATACATTAGCAGGTGAAAGTGGATGGGATGAGGAAAATACAACGGTTTCAAGTTTCATAGAGTTAATCGAAAGAAGATATTTAGGTTGAAAAAACTACTGATTATAGCATTTTTGCTTTTGAATGCGTCATTTGCATGGAGCCAAAAGGAATATGCAAAAGATATTTTAAAAACACTTTGCAGTGATTTTTTTGCTGGTCGTGGATATGTAGACGACGGTGTTGATAAAGCAGCTAGTTACATCATTAAAGAGCTAAAAAAAAATAAGGTTCTTAGTTTCCCTGGAAGGTCGTATGTTCAAAATTATGATTTTGATGTTAATACCTTTCCTCATAAAATAGAGCTAATTCTAGATGAAGACACACTTATTGCAGGAGTTGACTATTTAGTCGACCCAAATTCTGGGCAAACAAAAGGCGAATTCATTCCTGAAGTGATTACAATAGATAATTTAGAAAACCGACTCAAATCATTAGCTAAACACATTAGTCGGACTTCGTTATTGGTGTTTGACAGCAGATTAATTCGTACTAAAGATAGTTTGAGGCTTTTTATGGCTGCTGCACATGAAGTGAACAAGGTAGTTCCAGTTATTTGGTTAAATAGTCAGAAATTGATGTATAGTGTAGGCAGGAAAAACAGAAAGCATGCTTTTATTACATTAAATGGAATGTCATATAGTGACTGTAAAACAATTCGATTATCAGTAGAACCCATTTATGTAAAGGATTTTCCAAATAAGAACGTCATTGGGTTTATTCCAGGGAAAAAGAAAAAAAAGTACATTGTCTTGACTGGTCATTATGATCATTTAGGTAAAATGGGACAGGCTACTTTTCCTGGTGCAAACGATAATGCCAGTGGTGTAGCAATGTTATTGTCGTTAGCGAGATACTATTCGACACACCCATCAAAGTATTCGTTAGTATTCATTTTCTTTAGCGGGGAAGAAGCAGGTCTGGAAGGAAGCAAATATTTTGTACGTCATCCTTTTTTTGAATTAAGTAAAGTTAAATTTTTGCTCAACATTGATATTTTAGGTAGTGCAAGTGAAGGTATTACTGCCGTGAACGGGAGCATTCATAAGAAGCACTTTAAATTACTAGAAAAGCTAAATCAAAAGGAAAAGTATATACCAAGTGTAAAGGCAAGAGGGCCAACAAAAAATAGCGACCATTACTTTTTCAGTCAAACAGGTGTTCCTTCTTTTTTTGTCTACTCAAGAGGAAATTGTAAAAACTATCATGATATCTATGACAGAGCGGAAAATACTAGCTTAGACAATTTTAACGGAGTCATGAATTTGTTTATAAAGTTCATAGGAAAATTATAAGGTTCAGCTCATTTAAATCAAGCAGAGGTACGCCTTAATATGTAATATCTCTAAATGATCATTATCATAAAATAAACTATTATTTTTGCACAAATCTGACTTATGAGATATTTTTTAATACTGATATCATCTTTCTTTATCATTGCTTGCAATGAATCAGAAAATCCTATAGAGGATCGCCCAATAGATGATTTATCTGAAGATTTGATTGATAGTTTAGCATTTTTATCTGAGAATATTAATAACGATTCAAAGAATGCTTTTCATTGGGGCAATAGGGCTAATTATTTTTATAGGTTGGGTAATATTGGTGATGCAAAAAGAGATTTTGAAGAGGCCATTCTTAGAGATTCAACAAATGCAAACTATAGGGTAAAATATGCAGATATTTTGGTAGTTTATCTCGATCTTCAAGGCGCAAAATATAATTACGAGTATGCCTTAAAAGTAGATTCTTTAAATGCAAGAGCTTATGTTGGGATGGGGCATATTTATGCGCTGATCGATAATCCCGGAATGGCTACGGTATATTTAAACAAAGCCTACAAAATAAATCAGAACTTGCCAGAAGCCTATTATTTAGAGGGGTTGATTTACCAAGCGGATTTTGAGCAAACTCAAAGGGAAGAAAGTTGGAAACGTTCAAAATCATCATTTCAAACAGCAACCGAACTAAAACCTGATTTTTTTAATGCTTTTTTAGCATTAGGAGAAATGAATGCAATGGAAGATAATGATTTAGCATTGGACTATTTTACATCAGCCATTGAGATTAAACCAAAAAGTACACAAGCTTGGTATGCAAAAGGAGGTTACTATCAAAACCATGAAAAATATGAGCAAGCAAAATATTGTTATCGGAAAATTGTAGGCATTGATAGTTTGTATTTTAATGCTTTCTATAATCAAGGATATATTCAATTAACGATTGATAAAGACTATGATAGCTCAATCTACTTCTTTGAAAAGTCGGTATCTATTGATTCCCTATCAGCTAAAGGATTCAATAATTTAGGATTAGCGCATGAATACAATGGAAACAAAAAAATGGCTGTGAAATATTATAAAAAAGCCATTGAAATTGATCCTGAGTTTGAATTAGCCAAAAAGAATTTAAGCATAGTAAGTAAAACGTGATTGACTTAAGGAAACAACTTAAAAATCCAATTAATCAGCAATACCTACTTGAATTACTGTTCCCTATTTTAGGTTATTTATTTTTTGACTGGTCGTTTCTAATCATTGTTTTATTCTATTTGGTTGACCAATTAGGAAATCAGATTAATTTTTTTGCTAGATTACATTTTGTTCAGAAATTACATTTACCAAAGGTAAAATGGATTTTTCCAATCTCTATATTCATATTTCTAGTGCTTTTTAATACTGAATTACTTTGGCTTTTTAATCTATTTACTACAGAGGTTTACGACTGCACAGAGTCATTTTTTTGGGGTGAGATGAATGATTTTTTGCGAAATGAGTTTTGGCTTTTTATGCCATTACTAATTGTTGCCAATTATTTTAAAGATAAAATGACTTTTTATAAAACTGATGCACCATATCAAGAGACTCCCTTGAAAATGGTTGTATTTAACATGCTGGCCATTGTTTTTATTTTTTTTCAGATTCTTTTAATTTATAGTATATGGTTATGGTTTAAGCCAAGTTTTTTATGGATGATTATATTAATAGCAATTTCGAAATTGCTTTTTGACGTATTGATCTTCCCAAAGTTTAAAGAGACATTTTTTAGGAAAATTTAATGAGATATTGGCATTGGCTCATTATTATTAGCTTACCTTCATATCCTAACTTAAAATCAAGTAATACGGAATGGAGTACGTTGTACTAGTTTCAGAAGATGATCAAGAAATTGGTCTAATGGAAAAGATGGAAGCGCATCAAAAAGGAGCACTTCACCGTGCATTTTCAGTATTTATCTTCAATTCTAAAGGAGAGATGCTTCTTCAAAAACGAGCATCTAGCAAATATCACTCTCCAGGCTTATGGACGAATACATGTTGTAGCCATCCCAGACATAATGAAAGCACAATTGAGGCTGCGAATAGAAGGCTAAAAGAAGAAATGGGTATGACTACCGATCTAACACATGCCTTCCAGTTTATTTATAATGTGAAGCTTGACCAGGGGATGAATGAACATGAATTAGATCATGTATTCATTGGGACAACTGATGAGCCTCCAATCCTCAACCCAAGTGAAGTTGAGGATTATCAGTATCTTTTACCAAAATACATTGAAGAACAAATTAATAAGCATCCAGAACACTTTACAGAGTGGTTTAAAATATGCTTTAAAAAAGTGCTTAAAAACTATCAATCATGACCATTTTAATTGCAGGGGGAACAGGTCTTATCGGACAACGACTTACTCATATTTTGAATAGTCAAGGTCATGTAGTTCATATTTTAACCCGACAAGATAGAGCAGATACCGCACAGATAAAATATTTTAAATGGTCAATTGGTCACAGCATTGACAAAAGTGCTTTTTATGTTAAGTCTGATGAGAAAATAATAGACGGTATTATTAATTTAACCGGAGCAGGCATTGCGGATAAAAGATGGAATCAAAATAGGAAAAAAGAATTGATTGACAGTCGAATTAAACCTGCAGAATTTTTACAGGAAACTCTAAAAAACCTTAAGATTAAAGTCCCGGTATATATTTCAGCTTCTGGAGTGAATTATTATGACAATTCTGAAACCAAACAATATGTTGAGTCGGATTCAGTTGGAACTAATTTTGTGCAAAATTTGTGTAAGCTTTGGGAGGAACAGGCTTTTTCAATGACCGATATTGCTGAAAGAGTTTTAACCATGCGGACAGGTGTTGTTTTAGCAAAAAAGAAAAGTTTTTTGCAGAAGTTTACAGCAACTACTAATGTATTTGTAGCTGGAATTTTTGGCTCAGGAAACCAGTTTTTGTCATGGATTCACATTGATGATTTATGTGATTTTTTTATTTATGCACTTGAGAATAGCTCAATGAATGGTGCTTACAATGCTGGAATATGTGAAAATGAAACGCATCTAACATTTTTAAAGTCATTCAAAAAAGGATCTAATAAAAAGTTCCTAATTCTAAAAGCTCCGAAATTAATGGCTAGGCTTATTTTTGGAGAAATGAGCACACTACTGACTGATGGCGTCATGGTTTCAAATCAAAAAATGTTGGATTCAGGTTTTGAACCTAAGTTTGATATAATTGAAAATGCAGTAAAAGATTTAGTTTAAAACCAGTTAATAATATGGATAAAAGTATAATTGGAATTGCTCATGGAACTCCCAAAAAATCACGAGATGAAATTGTAGATATACTACAGGTAATAACGAATAAAAAGCCTGAGGTAAAAAAAATGGCTGATTTAGCCGGTCCAAATGATACATTGCACATATTGATGTCTGCAGATTCATGGTGTTTGCTATTAGCTCTAGCTATTGGTATATATGGCAAAACTTTTATCAAGGAGGTGGCAAAAAGCCATTGGAAAAGATTATTTGATGCCAGAGTTGATCCTAATAGTGAATTAGGAAGTCTTTCAAAAATAGTCAAAGACACAAAAGAACAAAATGTAAGTGTTATTTTCGGTTTATCTAAATGGATAAAAAAAGGAAGGTACTATCATGTTGGAATAGAGCTTAATGAAGGAAGCCCTGAAGAAATAGCAAGGGTTGTTGGGATTTTTTCAAAATACGGTCAAAGAATAGAGGATAGGTTGGAAGATTGGGAAGATTTTTCTACTAAAACAGGAGCGATCTTAATGAGATATGAAAATTCAGATTGTAGCTTGAAACTGAACATAAGCAAAAATGGTCGTATTTTTTTGAAGTTCAAATTGCCCGACTCAAGTGAGGAGTTTGATTTTAATCTAGTGAAGCAGTAATTGCTTACCTTATTGGAATTTCTTCATTTATAAGTAGTTTTTTAAACCCAAATCTTAGATCCTTCAGAGCAGTTTTTACAAATATCAATATCAGCACGTTGTTTTAGAATTTTTTGGCGGAAATCGGTATACAAACCATCTTTCCATATATGCTTAAATTCTGCTTTAGAAATATTACCCATTTTATATTTTGCATCTTTATCAAAGCAACATGGTACAATACTACCATCCCAGGTGAATACACAAGTAGTCCACATTCTCCAGCAGTAGTTGCTCATTTTATTTTTAAGCACATATTTACCATCAGTGCCCTTTTTATAACGTGAATAGTCTTCATTTTTGGGTAATAGCTTATTACCATTTTCGTAATTGTAAACCTGAATGGTTTTTAAATTCAGATTATCGGCGCCATATTTTTTTACCCACGATTGTACTTCAGGAATTTGGTGCTCGTTTTGTGCAGTGACTAAAAATTGAATAGTTACAATTGGGAATTGAGATTTTGCCTTTTCCTTAGCCTCTTTTATGGCAGTTAAGCCACTTAAAACGGTGTCTAGCTTCCCTTCAACTCTGTAATTCTCATAAGTTTCTTGAGTTGTGCCGTCAACTGAGATAATTAACTCACTCAAACCCGAAGCAACCACTTTTTCGGCCGTTTTTTTGGACATAAAATGAGCATTTGTAGAGGTGAGGACATAAATATTCTCTTTCCTAGCTGCTTTAACAAAATCTAAAAATTGAGGATTAATGAAGGGTTCCCCTTGAAAATAATAGTTGATGTATTGTAGATGCCTACCTAACGATTTTAAAATGGTATCATTCACATCTGTTTTTAAATTACCTGTAGGTCTAGTAAATTGTCGTAATCCACTTGGGCATTCTGGGCATTTTAAATTGCAAGCGGTGGTAGGTTCAATTGAAATGGCAATCGGATAACCCCAATGAATTGGCTTCTTGAATAAAATAGAAATCTGATATGATAACTTTAACAAAAAGAAGTTCCATAACCGATATATCGACAGGGTTTTAAGTAAAGCTATTTTTTTGTTCGCCAATGGTTTCTTAATTGACCCCTAAATTACAATTTTTAAATTTAAAATCTTGAAATCGTAATGGGGGTATACAAAAAATAAAACGACATTTATAAAACTGACTTTATTTAGTGAATCAGTAAACAAATAATTATTTACATTAAAAAATAAAATATGAAAAATAACAGCGTCCTTAATTTAGCGGCAATTTTTATTGTATTAATCGCTCTGTTCTCTTTTACAAATGGTAATGAGGCTTCTCAAGCTCAAGAATATGAATTTACCTCTTTTACAATAATTGAGTCTATTGTACCTAACGGCATTGGAAGGTCTAGAATTATTAATTCTTTGGAACAAAGAGATTATAAGGAATTTACAACAGTTAAAACCTTTGACGATCGATCAAGAAACAAGTCGAATAGAGGAGATATACGTGTCTTTAACTATGAAGAAACAAAACTGCTGAACTTCTTTAATATTGGAGGAATTAGATTTCAAAATATTGCGGCGAATGATGCCGTCATTAATAGTAAAGTAAACACTATGCTTAATGAAGGTTGGGAGATTATCAATATAGTTTCTGGAGTTGAATCTGTTGGTGGAGAAGATGATTTGAACGGAATATTTCTAACAAGATTTTATTTTAAACGAATCAAATAGTGTAAATGTTTTATATTGCGTAATGCTCTATTAACTTGACCAGTTCATTTTCCGGAATCACACCAGATTGTCGCCAGACTTGTTGACCATTTTGATAAAGAATCATAGTGGGTACACCACGAACGTTCATTTTATTGGCAATACCTTGGTTTTTATCAACATCAATTTTTAAAATCCTCACTTTCGAACTCATCCTTTTTGAAACTGCCTCTAGAATAGGAGTTAATTGTTGGCATGGTCCACACCATGTGGCAGAGAAATCGACTAAAACCAATGGGGTACTTTTGATTAAATCTCCAAACTTGCTCATGTTTATTGATTAAAGATGTCTTTTTTTCCGTATGCAGAAAATAAATTCATCCAAATGATACGGCTATACCTGAATGAAATAGGCATTGATACAATAAGTCCGATAATGATGATAACAATATAAATATAATATGGTGTCTCAGGAAATAGCACATAAGTTCCCATAAATAATGAAACAGCAATACCTACGGCAATACCGTAACTGACATACATGGCCCCGTAAAAAAAGCCATTTTCAATTTCAAATTTATGATTACAATGGCTACAGTATTCATGAGTTTTATCAAATTGCTTTATGTCGTATGCTTTTTTTGAAACATAATAATCTCCCTCTTGACAAACTGGACATTTTTGATTAATGATGCTATATAACTTTGAGCCTTTAACAGATTCTAACATGAATTCACTTTTTTACAAAATTAAAGCAATTTTTAAAATCAGAATATTCATTTTGCGAGCTTAGTTCATTTTATTGTTCCCTATTGTGCATGAGCTAAACTAGTATTCCTATCTAAAATATGTACAAAAAACTACCAGTTGGCTGGTGGATTCTAATACCATTTAGTATAGAGTTTACTTCAACAAAGCCCTTGAAATAACTACTTTTTGAATTTCAGAAGTGCCTTCGTAAATTTGAGTGATTTTTGCATCCCTCATCATTCTTTCAACATGGTATTCCCTTACATAGCCATATCCTCCATGAATTTGAACCGCTTCTGTTGTAACTTCCTGAGCGATTTTAGAAGCATATAATTTAGCCATTGAAGCAGCCAATTCAAAATCTTTTCCGGCATCTTTTAAAGCAGCAGCCTTTAAACACATTAATCTTGCCGCTTCAACTTGCGTGGCCATATCTGCTAATTTGAAAGCAATGGCTTGATGTTTGTAAATTTCCTTACCAAACGTTTTTCTTTCCTTAGAATACTTTGTGGCTAATTCAAGCGCACCAGCTGCAATTCCTAAAGCCTGTGAAGCGATACCTATTCTACCACCCCCAAGCGTTTGCATAGCAAATTTAAACCCAAAGCCTTCTTCACCAATTCTATTGGATTTAGGAACTTTTACATCATTAAATAATAAGGTGTGGGTATCAGATCCCCGAATACCCATTTTATCTTCTTTCTCACCAACAATAAACCCTTCCATTCCTGGCTCAACAATTAAGGCATTGATTCCTCTATGACCTTTGTCACGATCGGTTTGAGCCATTACAATATAAACGCCTGCAGTACCGCCATTAGTAATCCAGTTTTTAGTACCATTTAATAAGTAGTGGTCTCCTTTATCAATTGCAGTAGTGGTTTGAGATGTTGCATCAGATCCTGCTTCTGGTTCTGATAAACAGAATGCCCCAGTTATTTGTCCGCCTGCTAAAGGCATAAGATATTTTTCTTTTTGTTCTTCAGAGCCAAACCTTTCAAGTCCCCAGGCTACCAAAGAATTACAAACTGACATCACAACAGAAGTAGAAGCATCTACTTTTGAAATTTCTTCCATGGCTAATACATAGGATACTGTATCCATACCACCGCCATTATATTTAGGGTCAACCATCATTCCTAAAAATCCTAGTTCTCCTAATTGCTTTACTTCTTCTTTAGGAAATCTTGCATGCTTATCTCTATCTGTTACTTCTGGTAATAAAACATTTTGTGCAAAATCTCGTGCAGCGTCTCTTACTGCTAATTGTTCTTCTGTTAATTTAAAGTCCATGCTGTCTGTTATTTTTCGAGTATACAAAAATAATGGTTTTTATTTATTTAGGGGGTATTTTTAAAATGATAAAATTTGGTTGTAACTGCCGAGCCATCATAGTGGCTCAATTTCAAATATTAATTAACTTTACAGTTCATGAAAACGGGTGTTGTTTTAGGTTTAATGTCTGGCACTTCTCTAGATGGTCTTGATTTATGTTTGGTGAAATTTAGAAATGAAAATAATGATTATTCATTTCAAATACTAAAATGTGAATCAGTTAATTACCCGCATCTTTGGCAGGATAAACTGCGAGGAGCGATTGACCTAAAAAGTGAGGATTTAGCTTTACTAAATATAGAGTTGGGGATTTATTACGGTAAATTGGTTCTTGCGTTTTTAGAGGGTTGCAAAGAAACACCAGATTATATTGCTAGTCATGGTCACACCGTTTTTCACCAACCAGATAATGGACTTACCCTTCAGATTGGAGATGGAAATAACATATTTTCCGAAACAGGAATTCCTGTCATTTATGATTTTAGATCGTTAGATGTTGCACTGAAAGGACAAGGTGCTCCGCTTGTTCCAATAGGTGATCACTATTTATTTAGTGAGTATCTCGCATGTATTAATTTTGGAGGAATAGCTAATATCTCATTTCAAAAAAATAATATCAGATTAGCTCATGATATTTGCCCTGTCAACATGATTTTGTCTGATATTACATCTGAAATTAATTTACCTTATGACGATAAAGGACAAATGGCGCGACAAGGACAAATTAATACAGAATTACTTCATCAACTTAATGCTTTACCATTTTATAACGAAAAAGGACCTAAATCTATAGGTGTTGAATGGTATGCTAGCCATGTTAAACCATTAATTAAGAACAATATTATTTCTATTGAAGATAGATTAAGAACAGTAGTTGAGCATATTACTCAACAGATTGCTAACGTTTTATTGGATATTGGAAATGGAAAGGTGTTGATTACAGGAGGTGGTGTTTACAATTCTTTTTTGATTGAAATATTGTCTTCAAAAGTCAAACAAAAAATCGTGATTCCTGGCGTTGAACTTATTGAGTTTAAAGAAGCCTTAATTTTTGCATTTTTAGGCTGGTTAAGGATTAACAATAGAATAAATGTGCTAAAATCGGTAACGGGTGCGGTAAGGGATTCTTGTAGTGGTATTGTAATCGAATAAAAAAACATCTGTATTTGTCAAATACAGATGTTTTTAATGTTTAACGATTTAGTATCTTTATAGGTAAATGATAATTCACCGCTACTGGCTTCCCAAATTGTTCCCCAGGTTTCCATTTGGGCATTTTTTTAACTACGGCCATTGCAGCTTGGTCATACTCTGGGTCAAGACTTTTAGAAATCTTAACTTTTGTTACTTCCCCAGTTTTGCTGACTACAAAACTAACATATACTGTTCCTGAAGCAGGGTATCCATATTTAGGAAGTTGGATATTCTTTCCAATCCAGGCACTTAAATTGCCAGGAAATTCGGGCATTTTATCTACAATGTCCCAATCACCAAAATCTGGCATTTCAAATTTGGACGAAGTATCATCTCCAAATATATCTGGAATATCATTCAAGTTTATGTCTATTAGCTGTGCCTTTTTAGCCGGTTTTTGTTTTGGAGGCAATTCAATAACGAGTTTTACTTCATTTGTAATAATTGGATTTTTCTTAGTCTTAGGTTGTGTGTTAGCCATAAGTTCTAATGGAACTTCTGGAATAGAGTTTACAATTTGTTCATCTAAATTCTGTTTTTCAACATTAGTAAACTTTGGAGTTACAAATTCGAATGCAGCTAGGCATATTGATCCAGCTAAAATAAGTCCGATTTGAAAAAAGGCGAATCGTTTCCGTTCAAGATCCGCCTTTTGCGTTTTTTTTGCGATCATAATTTTATTTTTTTAATTAAACATGAAAGAAAAATTGCAAAGGGTATGCCAAAAAATTAATTAACTTGTAAACAGCTGCTTATATTGGTAAAAATGTTATAAAAGTGTTAATTTTTATTTGGTTTCAAAGAAATTAACGTTTAAAAATACTTCCGATAATTTTCAGTAGATTTATCAAAAAATATACTATGCTAGAACAACATTTAAATTTAAAATGGATGAAATTTTTATTTCTCATGCTAATTCTACTGTCCGTTATTAGTTGTAAAAAAGAAGACCCAGAAGTAGAGGAGGAAGTAGCTGAATTTGCAATGACGGCAAAAATTAATGGCGTATTGCACGAATTGAATAACACATTCGGAAAAAATGAGGCCAGCTCAACAACAATTTATACTTATTATCCTGAAGAAGAATATATTTTACTTCAAGGAAAAAAAGGAGCGTTTGGAGGCATTACCATACAGATGTGGATAAATAGAAATGATCTAAAAATAGGAACTTATTCTGTAGGTTTTGATACTGATGGACTCGACACACATGTTGACTTGATTGATAATACAAATGACGAAAATGGATTAATTTTGGAAAATACAGCGTCAGGATCAATAAACATTACTTTTGTTGACCTTGATGCAAAAAGAGTTAAAGGAACCTTTGATTTCAAATCGACAGATGGCGATACAAACGCTGACCCAATTAATTTTACAGTCACTGATGGCACATTTGACTATTTATATGATGTAGAGTAGTATTTTAGTTAAGAGATTTGTTTTAAAAAAATAACAATACTGTTGGCAAAAATTAAAGTGAGAGATAATAGCACCCAAATCATTCCAAAATGATAAAAATCTCTGTTTTCTAAATCAGCCATAACGAAAAATGAAAAGAAGAATAAAATAGGATAGATCAACATCATGATAAAAATGATAATCTTATTGTTTTGATTAATAGCTCTTACGTATGAATAGATTTGGAAGCCAAAAGCGACGATTAAAAATAGACTTGAAATAATAACTGCCTGTGCTGTTAAAACAGGGATGTCGTCTTTGCTGTAATAGCTGTAATTGTCATATTCATTTAAGTGGGTGACATGCAAATTTTCATTAGCATTAAAAATGCTCATCCCAAAAAAAAGTGAAACAAGAATTGTAATGAAACAAAGAATATTAATGACAATATGAATCTGTGATCTTTTCATAACTATAAATCAATTAGGGCGATTAATCAAAGCTTAAAATTAGCAATATTATTTGGCAAAGTATTATATTTGCGCCCATATGAAAAAGACTGATCGGGTAAATGCAGCAGGTGCGCCAAAACCAGTAGGATTATACCCTCACGCACGAAAGGTAGGAAATCTCTTATTTTTATCTGGAGTTGGACCGAGAGTGGCTAATTCAGATACAAATGATTCGCAGGTTCCTGGTCTGAAATTAGATCATAATGGCAATTTTCTAGAATTTGATTTTGAAGCCCAATGCCGTTCTGTATTTGATAATGTAAATGCAGTTTTAGAAGCTTCAGGCTCATCCTGGGAAAATTTAGTGGATGTTACGGTTTTTTTAGTAAATATGAAGCGAGATTTTGCTGTTTATAATCGAGTTTATGCTGAATATTTTAAGGATAACCAGCCCTGTAGAACAACATGTGAAATAAGCAGTTTACCAACACCAATTGCTATTGAATTAAAATGCATAGCAACAATAGATTAAAATAAGATATGATAGGATTAATTGTAAAAATTGTATTATCACTAGCGTCATTCGGATATACCATTTTTTTATTTGGTACAGGTTCATGGGGATGGGGAATAGTAATGATTTTTGTGACCGCATTGATTGTGTTAACCATTTTGAGAAATGAATTTATTCTTTTAGCATTTAACCAAATGCGTCAGCAAAATCAGGAAAAGGCCCTGCATTATTTAAGTAGAATAAAGCAACCTCAATACCTTATAAAAGGACAAAGAGCATATTATTATTATTTATTAGGCTTGGCGGGAAGTAACCAAAGTAAAATGTCGGAGTCGGAAAGCAATTTTCGAAAAGCACTTAGCATTGGCTTAAAGCAAAAACATGATCAAGCCATGGCTAAACTAAATATAGCAGCCATTTGTATGGGGTCTGGCAGAAGAAAAGAGGCTGAATTAAATTTATCGGAAGCCAAAAAATTAGACGAAAAAGGGATGCTTACTGATTACATAAAAAATATGAGAAAGCAAATGGGTAAAACCACATCCCGAAACCAGATGAGACAAGCGCAAATGCAGCATGGTAAAAGAGGTAGAATAAGGTAAATCCTTGTTGAGATTTATAGAAGTTTCAAAGCCATCTCCTTAAAATGAGGATGGCTTTTTCTATTTTGAGCTATTACATTGGTTTTTCGCTTTCAAATTAAGAATATTTAATATTAATTCCCGAATTATATTTATAAATTCGCAACCATAACTTAATTTCTTATGGAATACAAAAAGCTGAATAACTATATAGGATGGGCTGTTTTTTTAATCGCAACACTGGTTTATGTTTTGACTTTAGAAGGCACGACCTCATTATGGGATTGTGGTGAATATATCACTACAGCTTATAAACTAGAAGTAGGTCACCCACCAGGTGCACCTCTATTTATGATGCTAGGTAGATTGTTCACGGTATTTGCAGACCCTGAATCAGCGGCCTATATGGTGAATTTAATGTCGGCGTTGAGTAGTTCCTTCACTATCCTATTTTTATTCTGGTCTATTACAATGATTGCTAGAAAAATAGTGCTTTCTCCTAACGATAACCTTTTTGCTGCAATTGACCCTAAGTCAGAATACAGAACAATGCTTTCTTCTGGCGAAAAATGGGCAGTATTAGGAAGTGGGATTATAGGCGCTTTAGCCTATACATTTACGGACTCGTTTTGGTTTTCAGCTGTTGAAGGCGAGGTATACGCCATGTCTTCATTTTTTACAGCTCTTGTAGTATGGGGTATTCTAAAGTGGGAGGCAGAAATTACAGTTCAAAATTTATTACCAGATGACGCAGAAGTGCATTCAAAAAATGCTGACCGTTGGATTGTTTTTATTTTCTTTATGGTTGGTCTATCAATCGGCGTTCACCTTTTAAATTTATTATGTATCCCAGCAATTGCCTATATTATTTATTTCAAAAAATATAAAGAAACTAACATTAGAGGTTTTTTAATAACAGGTGTAATTGGAATAGCTACTTTAGGAATTATTCAGGCGGTTGTTATTCCAGTTACCATCAATTTAGCTGGTACTTTTGAACGTTTTTTTAGAAATGACTTAAGTCTTCCTTTTAATGCGGGTGCAATTTTCTTTTTTGTGCTTTTAACAGCTACTATTGTTATTGGCTTAATGATCAGTAGAAGCAAAAGGATGCAGGTTTTAAATACAGCAGTATGGAGTGGAACCGCATTATTGATCGGATACACCTGTTTTGCAATGATTGTCATTCGGTCCAATGCAAATCCTCCTTTAGATGAAAATGACCCTGAAAACTTAGTTAGTTTAGAAGCTTACTTGAAGCGTGAACAGTATGGAGATTGGCCAATTATGTATGGGCCATATTTTAATGCCAAAACAGAAGCACCAAGAAGTGAATGGGGAGATAGGTCAGATGTTTATTTGAAACGATTCGTGGTTCAAGACCGAAGCGGTGCTAAAGACCTTTTAGGTTATGAAAGTAGAGAATTAGCTGAAGCCGAAGCAAGTAAAATAAACGGACAGGTTGTAGAAAAGTACTTTAAATCTTCCAGCGGTAAGAATCAAAAAAGAAAGTATGTAGCAAGTGAATCTACGGTCTTTCCAAGAATGTATAGCCCTGAATCTAGACATGTCCGTGGTTACACTAGCTGGTCTGGTGCCTCAGGTCAAAGTATTCCATCTTTTGCTGAAAACTTAAGTTATTTTGCAAATTATCAAGTAAATTGGATGTACTGGCGCTACTTTATGTGGAATTTTTCAGGTCGTCAAAGTGATGAACAAGGTCATGGAAATGCTAGAGATGGGAATTGGATCTCTGGTTTAAATTTCATTGATAAACACCATGTCGGAGATCAATCTAGGGTTCCATCTATTATTTCTGAAAATGAATCATACAATAAATTTTATATGCTACCTCTGGCTTTGGGGCTTATTGGGTTTGTTTTTACCTTGGCCAGAGCCTCTAAATCCTGGTGGTTTATCACACTTTTATTTTTATTAACCGGTTTAGCAGTAATTATATACTTAAATCAGAAACCATTTGAACCACGTGAAAGAGATTACGCTTATGCAGCTTCTTTTTATGCTTTTTCATTCTGGATTGGCTTATCTGTATTGGGCATGTTTAAAGCCTACAAAAACATGGAATGGACCGAGTTAAGAAAGATTGGAGTAGCACTTGGTGCTTTTTCAGTTGTGTTATTCGTGGGCGGTATGGCTACAGGACTTAGTATGCTATATTTATCTGTTCTTGTATTTGGTGCTTTCGCATTGATGATTGCTTTGAGACAATCAGTTAAAAGTGAGATGAATATGGCAATGATTGTGACTGCTTTATGCTTGCCAGTGCCTATTTTAATGGGTATGCAAGGTTGGGACGATCATGACCGGTCAGATCGATACACAGCAAAGGCATTGGCAAATAATTATATGATAGGTTGTTCACCAAATTCAGTATTATTTACCAATGGTGATAATGATACATTCCCATTATGGTATCTTCAGGAAGTGGAAGGTCAGCAAACAGATTTGAGAGTCTGTAATTTAAGTTTATTTAGTACAGATTGGTATACGGCACAGATGAAACGTAAAGCATATGGTTCTGAACCATTACCTATAAGCTTTGAAGAACATGAGTACCGTCAACAGAGGTATTTAGATGTGGTTTATTTGCAAAATTCAATGAGTCTAACCATGCAAACTGAAACCATGAATAGTAAGGCCAAGCGAATGATGGATTTAAAAATAAGTAGTAATCCTAATGAATTTAAAAAAGGATTTGTACAAGCTTGTAATCAATTATATGCTATACTAAAACAAACACCTCTGGCTACTAATCAGCCAGAGCTAGTAGAATCTATTAAAACGTATTATACAAGGGGGACCAACAAAGCTTATTATGGTTTCAAAGATTTTGTATTTAAGCTGAGAAAGAATCAAAGACAGCTAGGTATAGAGGATGAGCAATTAAAAAGTATTGTTGAAGTATTAATTGCTTTCAATGAAAGCTTCGACTATTTGCCGTTGACTAGTTTTATAGACTTTTTACATGACGAAAGCAATTTATTTGATAATAGAGGTCAAAAATTATTTTTGTCACCAACATTAGGATTTAATCTGCCTGTAGACAAACAGTATATTATGGATAATAATATTGTTGAAGAGCAGTATTTTGATAGAATAGTTGATACATTAAGATGGAAATTGCCAAGCGGTAAAACGTATTTGTCTAAAGCTGAAATAATGATGCTTAATATTATTAGCAATTTTGAATTTAAGCGAAATTTATACTTTGCTGGCTCAGCCTCACCGTCTACTTATATTGGCCTCAACAAGTATTTTTTAAGCGAAGGTCTAATATATAAATTTGCTCCAATTGACATTAAAAAGGGTAGGAATCCAAACACGCTTGGTGAAGTGAACAAAGAAACAACATATACTAATTTGATGGATAAATATATCTGGGGTAATATGAATAAAGAGGGTGTTTTGGTTGATTACTATACCATGCGTGGCGTTTCAAATTATCGCATTCAATTTAGTATTGCAGCTGATGCCTATGCTAACGATTATGAAGTGGCAGGAAACAAGATTAAGTTTCTAAAAGACATTGATAAAGATAGTACGGCCTCTGAGATTACTAAATTAGAAGAAGAAAGAAAGATAGCCAAAGAGAAAGCAGAGGCATTGTTAGATCGCTCGTTGGAGGTAATGCCTCAGAATAAAGTACCATTTGGAAGAGTAATGCCATATTATGTCGGTACTTATTATGCTGTTGAGGCATTTGATAAAGGAGATGCATTAGCAATTGCTGCAGCAGAAGCTTTTAAAGAGGAATTAGATTATTATTTAGATGTTGATGCGGAATTTTCTAAAACTATGCTTGAAGATGCATTAAATGCGTTAAGAAGTGTTTTCACCATCTTTAATATGACAACAGCCTATAATACGCCGAACACTGATTTAAAAGAAAATTTGGAAGCAGACATCAATTTTTATGCTAGTGCCTTTGAATCTAAGAAACGAGAATATAAAGAGGTTGGTGCAATGGGTACCTATAATAGCACAATAGGAAGGTTTATTTCTGGTGTACAGGCACAACAGAATTAATAGGAGTTTTGAAAATATATAATTACCCCAAATGGCTGAATATTTTATATCCAAGCTCTATTTGGGGTTTTTTTATGCCTAATCGCAAAGTCCTTTATTTAACATTTGATGATGGACCTAGTAAAGTATCAACAAATTGGATTCTTAATGTATTAGAAGACTATAATGCAAAAGCTACTTTTTTCTGTTTGGGGAATCAAGTAAAAAAGCAACCTGATTTAGCTGAAGAATTGCTAAAAAGAGGACATATGATTGGTAATCATTCTATGTCACATCCAAAAGGTTGGAAAATGGGAACTAAGGAATATGTTGAAGATGTTCTGAAGGCTGAAAAGCTGATTCAATCTAAGCTATTTCGACCGCCTTATGGAAGTTTAAAATTTTCTCAGCATAAAGCCATAAAAAAGTTAGGGTTCAAGACCATATTCTGGTCGTATGTGACTTATGATTTTGCCAGAGATGTTAATATTAACAAAGTACTCGCAAAGCTAAAAAAAACGATTAAATCTGGAGATATTATTGTTTTTCATGATAGCGCTAAAGCACTTCCTCAATTAAAATATTTTTTACCCGAAGTACTTGATTACTATAGCAAAAAGGGGTTCGCTTTTGAGTCAATCAAGTTAAAGAACTGAGTCCAAAAAAAGAGTCTGACAAAAACTAAAAGAGCCAACAATTTTGTCGGCTCTTTTAGTTGTTTTATAAGTCGTTTTAAATTTAGAAAGGTAAATCGTCATCTCCTTCCGCTACAAAGGTTTCAGCATTTCCACTGCTAGCAGGTGCTCCGGCAGAGCTACCATCATTAGATGATAAATTAACTTTCCAGGCATCAAGAGAGTTAAAATATTTAACTACACCTTCAGGATTTGTCCACTCTCTGCCTCTCAGGAAAAATACAACCTCAACCATATCTCCAACTTTAACGTTATCTAACATATCCACTCTATCCTGGACAGCTTGAAACATAATGGTTTGCGGATATTGCCCAGAAGCATCTAAGACCACAAATTCTCTTTTTTTGAAAGAGTCAGTGATGTTTTGTGTCTCTCCTATTACTTTAATTTCACCTTTTAATGTATACATAATTTTGATTTGTTTAGTTGTTGAATGCCAAAAGCGTTTTCCATGCTTCTTGGACTTTATTTTCTTTTAATCTTTCACGAGCTAAGCGGTGCAGCGCTAGTTCTAATGCTGGTTGATCATCTTCTAGTTCTACAAATAAATCACTTAAATCTAATAATTTATATTCATTTACTTCTGTTTCATCAGGAATACGCTCAATATTTCCCAATTGTCCTAAATCATTTTTGGTTAAAACAGGTGAGGATTTAATGTCATCAGGGATATTATCAAAGCCTACTCCAATTGTCGTGATCGGCTTGGCAATTTCAAACATTGAGTTTTCATCGGCTCTGCAATACCAATTCCCTCCCATTCTTGATACCAGATCAATTTTTTTCTGATCAATTTTACCATCTTCATCAAGAATTGCTTCCGCAATATGCATTTTTTTTACTTCGCAAATCACTAAATTTCCAGCACCGCCGTTTTGACCCAATTCAATTATATCATTAACTATGCATTCAAATTGAACTGGAGCCTCTGCTACTCTATATGGTTGAATGGTTTCAGAAGCGATCTTTGTAAATCCTGTTTTATCAAATTCATCAATATCTGACGGAAAAGGTGAACTTGCAAGTGACATTTGGTGAACCATATTGTAATTAACTATGTTAATAACAACCTCTTTTACCTCTTTTACATTGTTAAAGGTATCCTTGGTCGTATTTGTGCGCCCACTTCGAGCGGGAGAAAATATTAAAACAGGAGGGTTGGCACTAAAAACATTAAAAAAACTAAATGGAGCTAAATTGTGATGGCCATCTTTACTCATAGTACTAGCAAAAGCAATTGGTCTAGGTCCGATTGCACCAAGTAAATAACCATGCAACTGAGGAATTGGAATTGAAGATGGATCAATAGATAACATAGCTAACAAAGGTATTAAAATTTCACCTTTTCTTATAAAAAAAGTAATTCACAATAGTAACTTTTATTAAACATTTTCCATTAAGGATGTGGTATTAACATTTGATGGTTCATTAATTTCAAACAATTAAACCTCAATAAAAGATAGTTGATTAATTTTTTATGATAATTTTATTAATTAAGTTTATAAATTATGAAAATTTACGCTCTTCTTTTTGCTTTGTTATTTTTTGGAAATTATGCTGAGTCTCAAGGACCAAGTGTAGCCATAAATATTGTTAATCCATGTTTTTGCCGTACAAGTAGTTCTCAAAACGGTGGAGGTGTTTTAAGTTGTGTAGTTACTGGAGGAAGTGGCACTCAGACTATAAAATGGTATAATAGTGCAGGAATTGTGATTAATAATAATAGTACATTAATTGCTGGTTTAAATGCTGGCACATACGTTGTAGAGGTTCTTGATGTACCAATGGCTTTCTATTCTATTGACACAATTAAATTGGACTCTGTAAATCCAGTTGCAGATTTTAATGTCATTTCTTCAGGACTTATCGATTTAGGGAATGATCAATATCAAGGACATATTTCAGTTGATGTCGAGTTCAAAAATGTATCACAAAATTTTGCTATTCCGAATTTTGCGCCTTCCGATACCATTTTTTATTGGAGTTTTGATCCAAGTGATCCAATGAGTTGGGTTTTTAAAAACAATGTTGGATCAGAAAATAGAACATTTTCTCCTGGAGTTTATGAAATAGGGCTTGCCACTGAAAATTATAATGGCTGTAAAGATACAACTTATGCAACAATTACTGTGGAGGAGACTGCAAATATTGAGGAGTTCATAAAGAATGAAGTGGTCCTTATCCCTAATTTTGATCAGCAACGTATTCGAGTTATAAATCAAGATATTGGTGCAGAATTACTCTTAAGTATTTTTGGCATTAACGGGCAAATGATTACTTCTAAACAGTTGTTAAATTCTGAAACGGTTATCAATTTCAATCAGCCAAAAGGCATCTATTTTTATCAAATTTCTAATCGTTCTGGAGAAGTTATTAACGCTCAGAAGTTTCAATACTAAGTTGAAATTTAAAGAAATAAGATTACCTTAAGGTTTTATTACCCAAAATAAGTATTACCATGGCGTTAATAAAGACATGTAGAGGAAACATACCCCATATTCCTGAAACGTGTTGGTTAGCTGAAAATGCTACCATTGTTGGAGATGTCCAAATGGGAGAAAATTGCTCTGTTTGGTTCAATGCAGTGATTCGTGGTGACGTCAATACCATTTCAATGGGCAACAATGTCAATGTTCAAGATGGAGCGGTGATTCATTGTACATATGAAAAAACAAAAACAACGCTTGGTAATAACGTGTCCATTGGTCATAACGCGCTTGTTCATGGTTGTAAAATAGCCGATAACGTTTTAATTGGTATGGGGTCTATTGTGATGGATAATTGTGTGATTGAAGAAAATTGTATCATTGCAGCTGGCGCAGTATTGTTGGAGGGCACAACAGTAGAAAGCGGATCTGTTTGGGCAGGAGTACCAGCTAAAAAAGTCAAAGACCTATCCCCGGAAATGTTTAAGGGAGAGGTGATGAGAATTGCAAAAAACTATCGCATGTATGCTTCATGGTTTGAGGTGTAGTATAAGACCTCTTTTAATCTTCAAGCATATAATTAGGGAGCAGATAAGCACAATTTGCAAGTAATGGCGTATTCTAACGACCAATCAAACTCTATTTCAATCTTATGAAACAAATTTTTGACGAATTTTCAACGGGTGCAATTATGAAAGTTGGAAATCAGGAATTGATTGAAAATTTTAGTTCTCCCAAGCAAATCAAATTATTTACCTTCATTAGGGCGACAACTTCACCAATTTTTATTGGTATAGATAACGTGAAGTTTTATTTACTGCCAGGTCAGATTATTGCATTAACACCCGTTCAATATTTAGAGTATGTAGAAGGTGAAGATGCCATTGTTTATCAATTTAACAGAGAGTTCTACTGTATTAAAGACCATGATAAAGAAGTAAGTTGTGTTGGAGTCCTATTTTTTGGTAATTCTCAATTATCTATCATTAACTTAAATGAGGAGGAACAAATCAAATTTGACTCACTTCATGATATGATTCTTGAAGAACTTGGAATGCATGATACCGTTCATGGAGAAATGCTAAGAATTCTTTTAAAACGTTTCATAATTAAATCGACTCGACTACTTAAAAATCAGGAAAATATTTCACTTGATTATTCACCAAAGTTAGATTTATTGAGGCAGTTTAATGTATTAGTTGAAGATCATTTTAAGTCAGAGCACCAAGTGTCGTTTTACGCTAATGCCATGAATAAATCTCCTAAAACACTATCAAATACATTTCATGCTTATAAGGTGAGTCCTTCTCAAATTATTCAAGACCGCATTGTTTTAGAAGCAAAACGACTATTGAACTATACTAATAAATCGTTAAAGGAAATTGGATACGACTTAGGATTTGAAGACACATCAAATTTTACCCGAGTTTTCAAGAAAAACGAAGGGATATTGCCTTCAGCCTTTAGAAAAAATTTAGCATAAATTGCTTTTTGGGAAAAATTGACTTGTTTTCGGGAAAAACCGCCCTTTTTTCATCTACTATTTACCCCCAACTTTGTGTCATCAAACAAATAACATGAATTTAAGTATTTTAAAACAAGAAAAGATGAAACAATTTAATGTACCAAAAAGAGAAGAAGTAAGTGAAAACAATCAAAAAATCTTCGATCAATTAAACAACAAATTAGGATTTGTACCAAACCTTTATGCAACCTATGCATATTCTGATAACGCCTTGCAGAATTATTTAGGATTGACAAATGCACCGACTTCGCTATCAAATAAAGAAAAAGAAGTGGTGAATCTAGCGGTAAGTGAAGTTAATGGCTGCCAATATTGCCTTGCTGTACATACAGCGATTGGAAAAATGAATGGCTTTAATGAAGACGAGATTATTGAATTCAGACAAGGACATTCTACAACTGACAGTAAGTTAAATGCCCTAGCTGCCTTTACAAAAAATGTGGTTGAAAATAGAGGCAAAGCATCTGATAAAGTTGTGGAAGATTTATTTGAGGCAGGCTATTCAAAAGAAAACCTGGTGGATACCATTATTTTGATAGGAGACAAAACTATGAGTAATTATTTACATGGTACAACCAGAGTGCCGATTGACTTTCCGGCCGTAAAATCATTAGAATTAGTATAATAAAAAATAAATAATAAAAATCATGAAAAAAATAATTACCCTAATTTCATTAATCTTATCTTTTAGTATAAGTGCATTTTCGCAAGATGTAAAAACTGTTCAATTGGAGCAAACGGAAGGAGAATTCACCATTAAGGAGTTACATCTTTCTGAAGGAACGTATGTTTTTGAAATAGCTAACAATGGTATCGATCACAATATTGGGTTCGTAATTGCACCAGAAGGAAAAACGGATGCAGAGCATCATATTAAAGCAGCATACGTAAAAGAAGCAGTCTCTCAGGGGAAGAGTTCAATGACCAATCAAGTCAAATTAACTAAAGGGACCTATGTTTATTTTTGTCCACTCAATCCAACGCCACAATACAAGTTGATTGTTGAGTAAAAAATAAATGGCTAAACATAAAAACGGAAGGCATACGTCTTCCGTTTTTTTATTGATCAAAAAATCGCTCCAAACTTAGGCTTGGAGCGATAATTCATGGTTTTTGAGTCACTCTCATCTACTTCTGACTGATATGTCAAAAGTAAAATCCCCCGCTTCGAGTTTGTTTTCACCTGCAATGCCAATTATTATCTTATACGGTCTTTGAACAGCTCTAAATTGAATACTTCGGTGGTTATTTAAAGCACGATTACTTTGATTATTATCAGCTTCACAACTTACACATGAGGTCAGATTTGGTATGAGCGCCGTACTGTTAACCCCAACTTGATAGCCGTACAAACTCAATTTTGTATTTCTATTTGCTGGTTTTAATGTTATGGTCATTTCTGATTTGGCCGGAATTTCAGTCTGGAATAAAATATGTTTGCCAGTAAAACTATTTTTCTGAGTTTCCGGAAAACAGGCCACAGAACTATTCCATGCCCAGGACAAATCATTTACAATAGTACCGTTTTTAATATTGTCTTTAAAGCTAATAACTCGTCCTATTTGTCCAGAACCACAATTTTTGATTACTATTTGTTCTTGATCAAGGTTGTTTTCAAAAGGAATAAAAAATTGACTACAGGTTAAGATGAAAATAGAGATAAATAATTTCATAGGCTTTTTTCTATTTCAAACCTATAGATTTAATATGCTATATACTTCACCCCAATGGGTGAAATCTCAATACTAATTTTTATTTTCTTGAATTTTAAGGAGATTTCCTTTTATGGCTGCTTGAGTCCGATTTTTCACATCAAGCTTATTATAAAGGCTTAAAATGTGTGTTTTTACTGTGTTAACAGATACAAAAAGCTTTTCGCCAATTTCCTTATTTGATAACCCTAGTGCTAGTAAATCAAGAATCTCTTGTTCTCGTGAACTCAACTTATCATTTAATACAATATTTAAACCTGAAGCTACTTGTGGGGTATTGGAGTTAAGGGTTTCAATCTCATTTTTTAGAGATAACGTTTCATTAAGGCGCAATTTAATTTCAGAACGTAAACCTTCCATTTTCGCAGATGTATTTTTTCTGTAAAAATAGAGTGCACCAAGTAGAATGATAATGCCTAATGCACTGACAGTCAACCATAGTCTTTGAATCGAATTTTTGCTGGCAACCAAACTATTCTCTTCTTCTAACAATTGGTTTTCTATCAGAATCTTGCCCCTTTCCAAGCTGTCAATAATTGCTTTTTTATTGTATTCAAATTGATACTTGCTTTTAATAATCGCTTTTTGATTATCAATACTATTTAAACTATCATGTAAAGTGGCGTACAATTCATGAAAAGTTAAGGCCTTTTTTAAATCGTTTTCAGCTTTAAATATGTGATATAACACATTTGCTGATTCTTTAATTTCATATGCATAGCTGTATTGTTTTGCAATTTCTTGAGCTTTTAAAGCCATGGATTTGGCTTTGGATAAATTCCCTTTTTGTTGATACAAATCAGCTGCCTTGTACAAAGAAGAAGCTAATGCTTTTCGGATATTGAGAGAATCGCGAAGTGTAATACTTTTTTCGTAATAGTCTAAAGCAGTTTCATTTTCACCCATCAATTGGTAAACTGTACCCATATTACTGTAGCAGTATGAAATTCCTTTTTGATCATTTATTTTTTGTCGTATGGTTAAGGATTGGTTGTAATAGTCTAAAGATGTTTTGTAATCACCTTTGGCCTTATAAGCAAGTCCTAGATTATTATAGTTTGTCCCAACGCCTGTCAGTCTATCCAGCTTTGTATTTAATTCAGCGCATTCATTAAAGTAAGTAATGGCCTGATCATAATTGGCTAAATCAAGGTGTAAGTTTCCCAGATTGTTCAATATCACAGGGTAATTCTCTTCCGATTTCATGCGTTCGGCAATGTCTAAACTCTTTAAATTATAAGCAATGGCTTCAGGAATATTACCTTTTTCTGCATTTAAATACCCTAACCACCCATAAGCTTCTCCCATTCCATCAGTATAATCTAACTTTTCGGAAAGAATCATTCCTTTTTCTACAAACCAGGCAGCTGTATCTGGGTTTTGAAAAACATATAGACTTGCTAAGTAATAATATGATTTAATTTTAGCAGTATCTGGTGTGTCAGAATGGCTTATTACAGCATTAACAGAGTCAAGAACTTGAGAATTTTGTGTTTGAGCATGAATGAGAAAGGGATGTAAAAGACAGAGTAAAACTACTTTTTTAAATATCTTCATCTAAAATTGATTTGATTTGTATGTCCGTAATGCATTAAAAGCTAATATATAAAAAAGCGGTTTATTAAGCTATTACACGACCAATTAATATTATATTTATTGCATAAAACGCTTTTTGAATGAGATTACAAAAAATTAATTTAGAAAAGGTGTTGTTTCTTGATATTGAAACTGTTCCAGAAGTCTATCATTTTAACGACTTGGATGAGAAAACGGCAGTTTTATATACTCAAAAAACCAAATTTTTTCAAAAAGATGGATTGACTGCTGAGGATGTTTATGACAGAGCAGGAGTGTATGCGGAATTTGGAAAAATTGTGACTATTTCTTGTGGGATAGTGTCTGAAGGAAGAGCAGGTAAATCTATTCGGCTGAAATCATTTTCGAGTCATGATGAGCGGAAATTATTACTGGATTTTTCTGAATTATTGAAAGCTTATTATAATACACCTAACCATGCATTGTGCGGTCATAACGCTAAAGAATTTGACTTTCCATTTATTGCCCGAAGAATGTTGATTAATGGCATTGATATTCCTGAAATATTAGATATTGCTGGCAAGAAACCATGGGAGGTAAATCTGTTAGATACTATGGAATTGTGGAAGTTTGGAGACTATAAACACTACACATCTATTGCATTGCTCTGTCACATTTTTCAGGTACCAACACCAAAAGACGATATTTCTGGAGCAGACGTTGCGAGGGTCTATTATGAGGAAAATGATTTACAAAGAATTACAGATTATTGTGAAAAAGATGTAATTGCCTTAATTCAATTATTTTTGAAGTTTAGAAATGAGTCTCTGGTTAAAGAGGAGAATATTACGAATTCTTAAGCATAAATTGAATTTCTCGCTTTTTTTCGTATATTAACTGTTCACCAAAATACGATATTATGGGAATTAAAAGCTTTGAGACACCAAAAGTGCCACGTAAGAATTTAGTTGATAAACCTTCCGTACACGTCAGTGATTACATGAGAAAAAAAGTTCATGTATTTTACCCAGAACAATCCTTAAATGAAGTCATTGAACTTTTGATTGCCAAAAAAATATCCGGAGGACCAGTTGTTAACGAAAAAAATGAATTACTTGGAATCATTTCAGAGGGAGATTGCTTAAAACAAATTAGTGATTCTAGATATCACAATATGCCTGAAACTAGAAATAAGGTTGAAGATTATATGACGAAAGATGTGAAAACCATGGATGGTAACACCAGTATTTTTGATGCTATAGGCACATTTTTGAGCGAAAAAAAGAGAAGGTTTCCAATTGTTAAGGATGGTAAGTTAATAGGACAAATTAGTCAACGTGAAGTATTAAACGCAGTCACAAAATTGAATCAACAGTTTTATCAGTAATCGTTTACCTTTAAAAAGGAGCCCTTTTAATTAATTATTGCATACATTTATAGGAACTTATCAAATTGTTGAATAAAGTATTCACTTAATATAATAACCAGTTGAAAGCAATAATTATTGATGATGAAAAGCCGGCAAGAGAAAACTTAATTAGCCTGCTTCGGAAGGTTGCTGATGATGTCAATGTTATTGGTGAAGCAGATTCTGTTGATTCTGGTATTAAAATATTATCCAAATTAAAACCCGATCTCGTATTTTTAGATATAAATCTGGCGGATGGTAGCGGATTTAATATTTTAGAACAAGTTTCCTGCGATTTTCAAACCATTTTTGTGACAGCTTATGATAGTTTTGCTGTCAGGGCATTTAAAGTAAACGCATTGGATTATATTTTAAAGGCCATTGATGAAGATGAACTAATGGCTGCTTTAGCAAAAGCGCGAAAAAGAATCAAACTTCAAGAAAACATACCGGAATTTAAATGGATCGCAAAAAATTGGAATCGTGCTCCGGCTAATCAAAAATTAGTAGTTAAGGAACGCGGCTCGATTCGGTATATTGATATCATTGACATTGTTAGGTGTCAAGCAGATAACAATTATACAACCATTTACTTATTAAGTGGAGAAAAAATCATTACGCCAAGAACATTAAAAGAATTTACTGAAATTTTAGAGTCCTTTAATTTTTTCCGAATTCACCAATCTCACTTAGTTAATATTCGTTTCATTACTCGCGTTAATCATGAAGATAGTGGAGGTTCAGTTGAGACAAAGTTTGGTGATGTATTGCGACTTTCCAGACTCAATAAAGAAGCGTTTATGCAAAAAATGAAAGAAATTTCACATTATAAATAGTGTTTTCTCAAGTTGAGTAATAAAATAATGACCTTGGTCCCCAACGGTGTATTCACGTCATCATACAAATCAACTACATCAATTGTTACATTTGTTTCTTGATCCTGATTAATTAAATTTAGTCGGTCTGTTGTAATCTGTATACCCAAAGATTCCTGATTTAAATTCTTTCGCTCACTAATTTCTTTCGCTTTTTTCCGACCTACACCATTGTCTTCTACAATGCATTTTAAAACATTGTCTTCTATTAAGACTTCAATTTTTATTTTTTTATTTTGTCTTTTTTTATCGGATAACCCATGTAAAATAGCATTTTCTACAATGGGTTGAATAACCATGGAAGGAATTTTTTGAAACCCAATATTAATTTGAGGATCGATTTCGAATGAATAATTAATGGGAGATTCAAACCGAATATTTTCAAGTTCAATATATAACTTAAGCATTTCAATTTCATCTTCTAATAAAATCATAGAATGCTTAGAATTTTCCAGAATTTTTCTGAGTAACAGTGAAAACTTTGATAAGTACTTTGCCGTTTTATCAGGGTTAAAAGCAGTAATGGTATTTTGTATTGCATTTAAGACATTAAACGTGAAATGCGGGTTCATTTGTGATCTTAATGCCTTTAATTCAGCTTCAATAATTTTTCTTTTCTGACGCTCAATTTGTCTGGCACTTTCCCTTCTCTGCGCCTTTCTTTTTGTAATTTGATAAATCATCAGGTAAACGCTTGCAAACACTAGAATAATAATTCCAATGATAAACCACCACTGCTTCCAGTACGGATAGGAAATTGATAATGAAATAGATTGGATATCGCTCCAAACCCCATCTTCATTTTGAGAAGAAACCATAAAAGTATAATTACCAGGCTGTAAAGAAGGGTATCTTATTTTTCTGGAGACCGTGTATTGCCATTCCTTTTCTAAGCCTGCTAACCGATATTTATAAACAATGTTTCCTTTAGCTCGATAAGAAATGGCAATGTAGCTAAACTCAATGCTATTTTCAAAATAGTTTAGTGAAATGTCTTCTTTTATTGGAGTTACTTTTTCATTGACTTTGATCGATTCAGTATACAATGGTGTTGGAACTCGGTTCGGAATCACAGCACTTTGATCGAATTTTGTCAGACCACTATTTGTAGCAACATAGACGTCGTTATTAATGGTTAATATTTGGTTAACCTCATTATTGGTCAGCCCATGTGCTCTATTAATGCGTTGAACCGAATACCCGCTTTCTACATTGCCTTGTAGCTTGAAAATGCCATTATTGGTGGATGCCCAAATAGTAGCATCATCTGCTATATGAAGGTGGTTAATGAATTCATTTTTTAATTCAGTATGAATAGGCTTAAGAATAGAATCAGTTTTCCTTAAAAATAACAAACCGCTGACATCTGTACTTACTAATAAGGTACTATCTGTTAACTGATTTATTGATCGGACAATATAGGTGTCTTTTCCAAATATTGGAACATTTTTTAGGGTACGATTACGATAGACGAATAAGCCATTTTTACCACCTAACCATATATCACCATTATAAGCTTCAAAAATAGTATAATAAAACTCAGGTTTTCCATTTAGAAGAGCTGAAAAAATAATGGAATCACCAGTTATTTCTTTAAAATCTATTCCTTCAACGTATAATATATTATCATTATGACCGATTGTAAAATATCGACCATTATAATGATGAATTTGGTGACTATTATTAATGCTTTTGGTCATTGCTTTACCAAATCGTTTATTTTCATGTGTAAGATAAAGGTTCAATGAGTCTTTAACTACTATACGTGTGATAACATCTGGCATGGTATAAAATAAAAGATGCCTTCCGTCATCTTTCATTTCATAAATATTTCCGGCGTCTGTTGAGTAGAAAATAGAACTGTTTTTTAAATTTGAGATGCTGGTTATCTTATTGTCAAGAATCGTTTGATTATTATATTTAACAAGGTTGGTATTTGGTATAAAATAGACCCCATAATTTTCAAGGCTAATCCATAGGCCCCCAGTCACGTCTTCATGAATATCGGACACATTTACTTCATTAAACAGTTTTAGTATTGGTTTCCTTGACCGAAATAAGTCCGCTTTATTTCTAAAAATTTCGATACCATTGTTTCTATATCCGACCCAAATTCTGCCTTTCGAATCTTCAAATATTTGTGTTGCTTCTGGTGAAAAATCCCGTGTGATAACTTGACTATCATAAATATATCCAAGACACATTCGATTATGATTTCCGTAAAGAAAATACAGGCCATTATTGTTTCCTAAAAAAATTTTGGAACGAATAGAAATAACTGCGTTAACATTAATTGTTGTATCCTTATCGCTATCATCAGAAATAATGATTTGAGAGAGCTTTGTAGCACTAACAACACTATTATGTTTTGGATCACGAAGGTAAAAAGCATTAAAATGCTCTGATTTATTTTGAATAATGATTTCATTCTTACCGATTTTATGGCCAGTTTGATATGTCAGTTCACCATTTTTATCAATGCGTCCAGAACCAAAGTTAACTGTATTGAAACGCATGCTACCGTCTGAGTTAAAGAGTAACTGAATGATATGACGACCTTTTAGATACGTTAAGAGTGTATCGTTGTAACGATAGGGTAAAAATTGGCCATTTTCAATAAAGCCGAGCCCATTTGAAAAAGAGGAATACCAAACCCTTCCTTTTGGGTCCTCAAATAAATGGAAAATAGTATTTTCAAGCAAGCCATCTTTGACTGTATAATTTTCGAATTCATACCCATTGTACTTCGAAATTCCTCCATCTGTTCCAAACCACATAAACCCCTTGCTATCTTCTAAGATACAATAGACTTCGGAGCTTGGAAGACCTTCTTCAACGCCATAGGAGATAAACTCATAAGATGGTGTTTGTCCAACCGTATAAACTGAGTTTAGCATTAAAAAAACGACTAACAAACCAGCAACCAGTTTATGCTTTAGATATGTTATAAAAGGAGCAATCAGAACATTAAATTTAAGAAATTACAGATAACACGGTACATTTAAACAATTCTATTGAAGGATAAATGAGTCGAATTCTGGATATTTTTTACCAAATTCTCAATAACACCCTTCCAATTCTAAATAAGGGGTTTTAGTCAGACTTAATTGCCATATTTTTAACACAATACTATCAGTTTATAAAATAGTAACTGATAGTATTGTACCGGAGAACTACAAATGGCAGCAACTCCTTAACATGCAGCTTTACTCAAATAAAAACTTTATTATGAAATGTTTACTAACTACCCTTGTTCTTGTTTTCACTTTTTTTTCGCAGGCACAATTTACAACTGGATTCACTTTTACGAATTGTACTCAAACTACCATTGCTAATATTGGTACCGGTACATGGCGTAACTTTCCATTACCTACACCTCCTTCTCCACCATGGCAATTAGGTGATTTTACCGGAGAACCAAATAATTGGTTTCAGCAAGGTTTTCCTGATGGTTCATGGTCTACTGCAGTAAATGTCTTGAATGCAGGTACTATGAATATGGCCTGGGTTAATGAAACAGGAGGCGAAGTACATGGTGCTTTATTTAGACATGATTTTAACCTAACCAGTTTAGATGGTTCATTTTGGTTCGTGGCGCTTCCAAACAATCATTGTGAGGTGTACATTAATGGCGCCAATTTGGGTGGAATTATTGAATTAACTGGAGGTGCGAAAAAAATTTGCATCCCGAATCACTTACTTAATATTGGCAATAATACAGTCGCGATTAAAGCAGGTGAATATCTAGACGACAACACAACCTTACAGTTTGGAATATACAATAACATGGTACTTACTGCCAGTACTGGAAATGCATGTATTGGTAATAATGGATGGATAGATTTAACAGTTTCTGATAGCTGCGGCGCAATATCGTATTCGTGGGCAGGAACTAATTTTGGATCCGTTCCAACAACGGAAGATATTAGTGGCCTTTCTCAAGGTCTGTATACTGTAACAGTGGAGGATGCTCAAGGGTGCACCTCTGAGGAAACATTCCAGATTTTAGGACAACCTGACCCCATATCAATTCCAATGGACCCTGTTGATTGTGAGTCTCCATGGCAGATTCAGTTGCCTGGTTATAATTTAGCAAATTATTCATTCGCTGCACAAGCACCATTGAATACGAGCTCAGTTACATCAAACGGATTGTTTGATCCATCTTTGGCTGGTCCAGGAAATTGGATAATAGAACAGACCATTGTGAGTGGAAATGGGTGCATTGTAACAAATCACATTCATATCGAAGTCATCCCTTCAGCATTGCCTATCGCAATTCCATTAGGCATAGTGGATTGTAACATGGCTCCCTTAGCACTGCCCAGATCGTCAGATCCAAACATAACCTTTTCACCCGGTCCTGGATTGAATTCAAATGCCATAAACGCCAATAATGAATTTGTTCCTGGCATGGCTGGTCCAGGGAACTGGATTGTTGAGCAGCATGTTGGATCGGGACCGTGTATGGTGACTAACCATATTCATATAACGGTGCCGGAATATGAAGATTTGATAGAAATTGACCTCAATTATTTTTGTGCAAATAGCGGTGTTGATTATTTTTCAATCCCGGGTGGTGGAACATTCGAGGTAATTCAAGACCCATCTGGTGGAGCACCATATCCGATTGCAAGTGGCGTTATTTCTGCGGCGAATGGTTTCGGATTGGGTAACTGGCAAGTTAAACAATCTAAAATTACTGCAGGCGGTTGCATAATAGAAACAATATATCATTTTGAAATTGTTGGAAACTGTACTTGCTTTCCCGAAATAAACTTGTCATTTACAGAGAATCCTGATGACTGCAAAGTATACGACTTTTCAGGAAGCATTAATTATAATGGAACGACCATTAGCCACTGGAGGTGGAGCATATTTGATCAGTCAAATTATCAAATTATATACGAAAGTTCAAATACAAGTCCGGTATTAAACTCAAGTCACGATTTAAGTCAGCTTCCAATTCAGGTATCTGGCCCGCAAACCGTATGTTTTGAGTTATGGACCGAAATACCAAACCAATCTGGGGTATTGTCATATTGCAAAGAGTGTTTTGAAATTGATTTATGCCCTCCACCTGCTCAACCTGAAAACGTAACTAATAACAATACGCAATCACAACAAAGCAACAGTAATTTTGAAAAACTCACCATTTACCCGAATCCAAATAATGGACGGTTCCTGGTTGAATCCGAAGAAGAAATGACGCATATTACGGTGTATGATAGTAAAGGCAAACAAGTCTATGATTCCAATCAAATGTCCTCGTATCAGCATGAATTGGATTTATCAAATCTAGATAAGGGCATTTATATCATAGTGACAAATGGTCAAAACGAAAGTCACATTAAAACCAGTAAGCTTGTTATTAAATAATTCAAATAAATAAGTGCGTTATAACCCTGATAATGTTGTTAAATTGTCAGGGTTATTTTTTTATTTAGTACGTTGTTTCTAAATTCGAACCTAAAATGTGCCAATGAATATCAAAATACACGATAGCTGGAAATCAATTTTAAATTCTGAATTTGAAAAACCTTACTTTATAGAATTGGTTCAATTTGTAAGGAACGAATATAAAACTAAGAAGTGTTATCCTCCTGGCAAGGAAATATTCTCAGCATTTGATCATTGCCATTTTAAGGATGTAAAAGCGGTAATTATTGGTCAGGATCCATACCATGGACCAGGCCAGGCCAATGGCTTATGTTTTTCCGTACACAACGGCATTCAGCACCCACCCTCATTAGTGAACATTTTGAAAGAGCTGAACTCTGATTTAAACATTCCATATCCTCATTCAGGAGACTTAAGTGCCTGGGCAAAACAAGGCGTATTTTTATTAAATGCGACATTAACCGTTGAAAAGGGTAATGCCGGAAGTCATCAAAATAAAGGTTGGGAGACCTTCACGGATACTGTTATCCAAAAAATTTCAAATGAATTGAACAACGTTGTTTTTTTATTATGGGGCGGCTATGCTAAAAAAAAGGGAAATAAAATAGATAAAAGTAAACACCTCGTTCTTTCAGCTGGTCACCCATCACCATTGAGTGCGAATAGAGGATTTTGGTTTGGGAATCACCATTTTTCTAAATGTAATCAGTACTTATCAGAAAAAGGGAAAAAAGAAATTAATTGGGACTTGAATTTATAAAAGTCTTAGTGCTTCTTTTTGACTTAAACTTGAAAGTGAGGCCTTATTATCATTTACAAAATCAATAATGGCCTCAGGAAATAGTCTTGTATTTTCGCGTAAAACCCAACCAATAGCTTTATTAATAAAAAATTCATCAGAAGGCGGAATACGTAAAATGGTTTCAAAAAGCAAACTCAAATCGGTTTTGGTTTTATATTTTAACTGAAAAAGTAATGCGCAACGTATGAACCACTTATCTTTACTTTTCAACCATTTATTAATTAAACGATCTCTTTGATTGGGAAAATTTAGGAAATAATTTCCCATTAATTTAGGTGCAATAACATCTATGGAATCCCACCATTGATTTTTAGAGGCTAAGACTTCAAAAAAATGAATATCTGAAATTTCACAGTGCTTTTTAAAATACGGGATACATAATTCTAGCGCAATATGATGCAATTCCCGTTGAGGCATATCATAAAGTGATAAAACCACAACTTTTAATGATTTTTTGTCAAGTTTTTGGCTTGATTTTATGAAATCCTTTGAAATTCCGCGTCGCTCAGGCGTTTTAATACCATAATAATTGAACTTACCCTGCATGTAGTTTTTCATGTTTAGGGCATTTTTTTTATGGCTCGCCATTTCAAAGTCATTTATGAGCTTTTTAATGTTCATAGTTTTATTTTGGGCATTCGTCTATAAAAAATAAGGATTCATATATTTGAATTCTAATATGTCTTTCATTTAAAATACTTATTTTTGCTTAAAATTAACCTATGAAGTTTTCTTTTTTACAAAGCCTTATCATTATTTTAATGCTGGGTATTTCGCAAAGTTGTAAAAAAATTTCAAAGTATTCTGATCCTAGTTTAATATCCCCTAGTTCGTGGGACCCTCAATTTGCTGTACCAATTGCTTTTGCAGAGTTTGGAGTATATGATGTTTTAGCAAGGACTAATGATACTACAGATGTTGTTGTTATTGATCCAAATTCTGGACAAATAGCATTGGTTTATAAAGGTGAGGTGACTTCAATTAATGCCGAAGATATAATTGCATTACCTGTTATTTCTGAACAAATTACGACTACTACCTCAGATCTTGGGATGGTTACTGTGCCTGCATTCTCAGGAACAGTTTCAGCTCAAAGTACGCAAGCAAATACTTTTTCAGTAGCGAATAATGTAGAGTTTAATACCATTTCTTTTAAAGCGGGAGGAATTTCACTCAGCTTTACCTCAGATTTAAAACATGATATTGATATCATTATAACATTTCCCTATTTATTAAAAAATGGGGTTCCATTATCTACTACACTGTCTGGTGTGTATACTACTGGTTCGGTGACAGCTTCAGCAAGTATTGATTTAACAGGAGTAACAGGAAACTTTACCAATGCAGGTTCAACTGTGAATACAATTGTGATGGAAACTAACATTTTAGTTAATGGTACTGGAGAAGAAGTAATTGGAACGGAATCAATTGTATTAGATGCGAATGTTACCAATCCCGCTTATAGAAATGCGACAGGTTATTTTGGTCAACAATCGTTGGGCAATTATTCAGATTCAATTTTAATTAAAGTATTTAATACATCTACTGATGGTTATTTTGAGCTAACAAATCCAAAAGTCAAGCTAGAGATGATTAACTCATTTGGTTTCCCAGTAGATATTGTTTTGAGCAATCTCCAATCAGTTAATGTTAATACTGGTATTGCTTTACCATTAAATGGATATCCCAATCCCATCAGTATCCTATCTCCAACTGTTTTAGGAGAAAGCAAAACAACCACTATTGAGCTAAATAATACCAATACAACAAATATTTCGAGTATTATTTCTCCGGCTCCAAAGTACTTTTCTTTTGACGTGAATGGAATTTCTAACCCTAATGGTCCTTCACCTAACTTGAATTTTATTCAGGATACCAGTCGATTTAGGATCAATGCTGAATTGGAGCTTCCGTTGGAAGGCTTTGCATACGGATTTGAAGTGTCTGATACTGTTGAGTTTAATTTTAACGAAGATCCTTCTCAAATTGAGGCAGTTAATTTTAGAATAATTGTGGATAATGGCTTTCCAATTGATGTCTCTACGGAAATTATTTTCGTCGACGCCAATTACCAGCCATTGTTTAATTTAACTGAAGGGTTTGAGTTAGTGGTAGCATCAGGCTCAACTAATGATGAGGGTATTGTTATTTCTACAACAGAAAAGATATCTGATTTAACAGTTGTAAAATCTAACATTTCAAAATTGGTTAATGCTAAGCATGTTATTCTTAGGGCCGATATGGAAACAAAAAATGGGCAGGCTAATGAAGTTATTAAAATATTAGATTCATATAGAATTGGCTTAAAGCTGGGAATGAACATCAAATTAAACATTAACCTATAAAAAGTAAAAAATGAAAAGGGTATTTGTTTTATTTGCCATTCTTGCGGTCTCTTCAATAAAGGCACAATCCAATTTTACACAATATCAATTAAATAATACTGCACAATCTCAGTATTTGAACCCTGCTTTCAGATCTTCATCTAAGGTAGGGGTTAGTGTTGTTCCTTTTAGTAACTTTTTTAATTTACAAATTTTGAACACTGGTTTTGCGTTAGATGATGCATTGACCCCGAGAGAAAATAGTGATTCATTAGATTTGACTCCAGACAATCTATTAGATAAGCTTAATGATGTCAACTACCTCGATATTAATTTTAGATCTGAATTATTCGGATTGGTAGTTACAACTAAAAAAACAACCGTTAATTTTACCATGGGTACTGTTGTAAACTCTGGTTTTTCTTATCCAAAAGATTTGCTTCGATTGGCCTTTTATGGAAATGGGAGTGAGCAATTTCTAGGTAAAAGAGCATCAATGGATAATTTAGGGATTGATGCCCTAGCCTATTTTGAATCTGGAATTGGATTTAACAGAAAGTTTGGAGATAAATTAGTTTTAGGAGCAAAGTTTAAATATCTAATTGGAGTTGGGAATATCCAAACAGAAAAGTTACAGGCAGGGCTTCACACTGATTCAATAACTTATGAATTGGAAGCGGATTTTTCAGGAACTATAAACACTGCCAATCCCCAGGCATTTCAGTCTAATGTGAGTTCTTTCAATCCTTTTTCGATAATTGGTGCCTTATCAGGAGCTGGGAATAATGGTTATGGGTTTGATTTGGGGGCAACATATAAATTAACCAAAAAAGTTCGTTTATCTGCTTCCCTCATTGATTTAGGAGCGATTAATTGGCGTGAAGAGGTAACCAATTATAATATTGAAGAAGCGAAATATAAGTTTAGAGGAATTGATCTATTTCAATACCTTGTTGATACGAACGCTGTTTCAGAGGATATTTTAGATTCTATAACGGCGTTGGCAACTGTTCAGGAATCAAATAACAGTTATTCAACAAGGTTGTATTCAAAGGCCTATTTAGGAGCAAGTTTTAATGTTGTAAAGGCTTTAAACCTTGGTCTTGTTTGGTATAATTCTTTTAATCCTGTTAGATATATCACAGGTTTAAATCTTTCTGCTAATCTTAAATTGAGGCATTGGGTTTCGGCCTCAGCTAACTATTCAGTTTATAATTATAGAGACTCTAATTTAGGGCTAGGACTAAGCCTAAGAATGGGACCAATTCAATCATTTGTGATGACCGATAACATTATTGCAGTTTTAAGACCTGAGTCTACAAAAAATTTACACCTTAGTTTTGGCTTTAGTATTCAAGTTGGTAAATCGTATGAATACGATAAAAATGATGAAGAAATGACAATATTTTAATTATTGTTGAGTAATAAAGTCACGTTTCATAAAGTTTTTAATTTTAAAATGGTCTAATTTGTGCTTTGGTAAAAAGTACTATTTGAAATGAAATTATTACTTATTGGCATATCGTTTATTTTTCAATGTATTTCCGTTTCTCAAATACTAGACAATTCTAGTGGAGAATTATTCTCGGAGGATCCAAAGTTTAATAGTAAATTTATCAAGCGCAACAAAATAAAGTCTATTAAGGGGTATTACTCAACTAAAGCTGATTACGATAGAATAAGGCCAACAAACAATGTATACGCGTACGAATTTAATAGAAAGGGACAACTCATTAAAGATTATAAGACGTTTCGTAAGGATACAATGGTTAGAATCTATGATTATTTTAATGATGATAAACTAAAAATGATTCGCCAGTCAGATCAATTTGGATTTCATTCCTACCATTTTACCTATGATTCTTTAAACCGTTTAATCTCTAAAGAGTACCGACGTGATGTTAATGGACATGGGAGTTTAATTGACTTTGAAATAGATCAAACTCTAATAGTTTATGCTGAAACCTATGAGTATGAAGGAAAAAAAAATCAATTAAAAATGAAGTATTATAACGATCTGGGAAAGCTTTATAAGTTTGCCTTCTTTTATACTGATAGTAATGGATACCTTTTTAAAGAGGAGTCTCAATCGATAAATGGCAACTCACGTGCTGAAACGAACTACACTTATAATACTAATGGATACTTGCGAGAAAAAACATCTCAAAAACAGATTGGAGAAAAAGTGACTACTCGAATTAAATTCGACTATGATTCTCAAAATAATATTCTAGCGCAACACTACTATAGAAATGGTGTTTATAAAACGGAATTTCAAATTGTTTACAGCAGTGCTACCATGTTACTTAGTGCTCTGCTTGCAAGAGATATAGAAACAAATGTTATCACTATCTTGAAATTTTCAGACTATACCTATTTCCCTTAGTGACCACTGTATTCAACAATATTCCGTTCAGTTTCGTATAGTTTGACACGAAGGTTCAAGTGCTTTGGAATTGCCGCTTTTAATAAATTCCATACCACTACAGAAATATTCTCTGCGGTTGGATTCAATTCTTTAAACTCAACAGTGTCCAGATTAAGATTTTTATGATCAAACCTGTCTTCTATTTCTGTTTTAATAATACTTTTTAATCGACCTAAATCTATGACATATCCAGTTTCAGGATCAATAGGACCTGTCAGCCAAACTTCTAGCTTATAATTATGGCCATGATAATTAGGGTTATTACATTTTCCGAAAACAGATTCGTTCTTTTCGAACGACCAATTTTTATTATATAACCTGTGGGCGGCATTGAAATGAGCCACTCTACAAACACTTATATTCATACCATACGAATTTATACAAAACTAATACTTAAGGATGGATTAATGTGCAAAAAGATGTAATCTATTGTTTATTCAATTAGCCAAATGTTGTGGCTCAATTGTTGTAAAAAATCAAACTGTTATTTACTTTATTAGTCAAAAAATTAGTTTATTTGTAATTAAGCCTAAGTATTTAATTAGCTTAGGTTGTAGGGAAATTGTCATGAAAAGAGTTTTAGCCTCACTTACAGTGTTAGGTGTTTTGATGCTTTCGTGCTCAGAGCCATCATCTACCGATCATCATAATAATGGTCAAGACGTTTCTGTTGATACAGGTTTTATTGATCTTGATACAAGTGATATGCAACAACTTTCTTTACAGGATTATGATCTCAATTTAAAATTAAAAGTTCCAATTGTTTCAACCGCAACAGGACAGGAAATTTCACCAGTAATTGAGCATATTGATGGAGACTATTTGTGGTATATTTCAATTGGAAAGTACTTTAACTTGGTTATTGAAGATTACGCAAAGGAGTTTGATAAAGTGAAAACCCAAAAGCAAAATTTAGAGGAGCAAAAAAACGTATTTATAACAACCTATCTCGAAGAAACAACGCATTTAATTTTCTATAAGCGTGAACTTATAAACGATAGTGGAGGGAAAGCAAGCTATCATTGCTTTGGGGAAATTAAAATAGACGGGTATAATTATGTTTTACGAAGCGAAAAAATTGGTGGTTATGAACAAGTGATACGAGATATGGTAGCTTCAATCAAAACAGCGGAACCAATTATACAATCTAAAAACAAGTAAATACCTTTTTATTTTATACTGTAATGAGGTTCGATTAGTAAAGTTTAAGTTTAAGCCAAGTCCTCATTTCTTTAATCTCTTCCCTATTAAAATCATTCTCCGATTGACGGATTAATTGTAGTAAATAAGTTAAGTTTTCTGAATCGCTGCCAGGTTCAATTAAAAATTCTTCGCCTTCATCATCTTCTTCCTTTTCGACTGTATGATCAAAGGATTCGTTTTCTGCTAAGTATTCGTAAATCAATCGGCAAGTTTTAACAATTAGGGGATCATTTTCTTGTAAGGCATATTCTCTGATTTCTTTTAAGGATTTTGTTATTTTTTCAATGTCAAAATCTTTGCTTACAGAATTAATCAATGCATCAATTTTTTTATTCGCTTCTACTGATTTCATACCTACAATAAATTTAGGGGTCAAAAATAGTAAACTTTTACGAATTCAAATATTTTATTCAAACTTTGCCCCAAATTTATTATGTTTACTTAAAATGTCATTTTGAAAAAAGTTGAAATTCTAACTGCTAACACCATTCCCATTCAGTATGAAACGGCTACTTTATTGAATAGAGGTTTAGCCCTTTTAATTGATTTTGCAGTTAAGCTTGGCTATTATTTTTTGCTCCTTTTGTTGTTCAGTCTTTCTTTTAATACATACGGCTTTTTTGAAGATGATCCAATATCAATAATATTGAGTTATATTTTCTTTTGGGCGCCTTTCACATTTTATAGTTTAATACTTGAGTACCTTCTGAAAGGACAAACAATTGGAAAAATGGCAATGGGCATAAGAGTTGTAAGCTTAAATGGTCAAAATGCAAAATTTAACGATTATACAATGCGTTGGCTTTTTCGCATAGTAGATTTTTGGTTTAGCGCAGGTGGAATAGGTGCTATTTTAATATCGACTTCTGAAAAAGGCCAAAGGATAGGAGATATACTTGCACAAACTATTGTCATAAATAGTAGAGCTAAACAATCATATAGTATTAATGATATACTAAGTATTAAGACTAAAAAAGACCACGAACCTACTTATCCCGGTGTGACTCAATTTACAGATGATGATATGATTATTGTAAAGAATACAATATCAAGATATAAAAAATACCCCAACAAGGCTCATAAAGAGGCAGTCATTAGTCTTTCCGAAAAGCTGACTGAATCACTACACCTAACTGAAGTTCCCAAGAAAAAAATTTCGTTTCTGAAAGATGTTTTGCAAGATTATGTGGTATTGACCAGATAGTGGTTTTGCGTTTTGAGCAAAAAGAGAAATCTTTTGCGGAATTCAATTCTTTATTAAGATGGCTTTCACCCTATATTTGAAAAACATAATTCTAACATGAGTTTCGACTTTCTTTATACAAGCACACTAAATGACACTACATTATACATAGTGACCCTAATATTGTTTATGGCTTTTTCCAGTTTGTATTTTTCTATGTCGACCGGGTTTTATTATTTGGTAAAGTTTACAAATAGAAAAAGAATAACTACAAAAATTAATGATAGGCCATTATTCCCCAACCAAATTAAACATGAAATAAAATACAGTTTGTTATCAATAATAATTTTTGCGCTCTATGGCTTTTTAATTATTGTCCTTTATCGAAATCAATTGATAAAGATTAGTTTTAACCATGGTTGGAATATTATAATCGATCTGGCTATTTTAGCGATTTGGAATGAGTTTCATTTCTACCTTGGGCATAGATTAATGCACACAAAACTCTTAGTGAAATTCCACAGTGTTCACCATAAATCTGTTATTGTTACACCATTTTCAACATACAGTTTTCATCCATTGGAATCAACAATAATGGGTTCAGTTATGATTCTTCCATTACTCATTTACCCGTTTGAAATATGGTCACTTATTATATTCCCAATTTACCACCTATTCTTTAACACCATAGGACATACTAATGTTACCTTTATTTCGAACAGAATAAGTCATCAACAAAATTCGATTAGTTCCAGGCATAATTTGCATCATACAAAGTTTACAATCAATTATGGTTTCATCTCTACATTCACGGATCGGATTGGTAAAATGTTTAAATCGACATGATATGAAGAAGCATAAAGTATATATAAATGGTATTGGAGCACATTTACCAGGTAACCCAATAAGCAATGATGAAATAGAAGATTATTTAGGTCGTATTAATGGAGAAAAGTCCAGGTTAAAATCAAAAATGCTTAAGAATAATGGCATTAAAACACGTTATTATGCGATAGATAAAAATCAAAAGTCATTGACTTCAAATGCATCTTTAACAGTTAAGGCTATCCAAAATTTATTGGATAAGACAGGAAAAGATTTAAAGGATGTTGATTTTTTGGCAGCGGCTACAACGCAAGGTGATTTACCTGTCCCTGGTTTCGCAAATATGGTTCAAGCCGAATTACATGCTGAACCATTTGAGGTTGCAAGCTATTCTGGCGTTTGTGTTAGTGGAATGCAAAGTCTAAAAGGATCATATTTGCAAATTTTAGCTGACCCTGCTCGTCAAGCCATTTCTTGCGCCGGAGAGTTCCCATCAAGGTTGTTTAAATCATCACGATTCGAAAATCAAAAGAATAGCAGGTTGAGTTTTGATACAGAATTTCTAAGATGGATGTTATCAGATGGCGCCGGCGCTATGTGGTTATCTAACCAACCAAACGATAACGGACTAACCCTTGAAATTGAATGGATAGATATTAAGTCTTATAGCGGCTCTTATCCATTATGCATGTATGCTGGTAAGAACCCCTCTAATCATCAAACATGGCTCGATTATCCTAGTTTTGAAACGGCTGCCTTTGATGGTGCTATTAATTTAAAGCAAGATGTTAGACAACTGGATAATATGGTGAAGTTAGGTGTGGATGTCTTTTTTGAATTAATTGACAACGGTAAAATAAATCCAAAAGCAATTGACTGGCTTGTTTGTCATTATTCTTCTGAGTTTTTTAAGGGTCAAATTAAAGATCTGCTTCAAAAGGGAGGGCTAGAAATCCCTGAGGAAAAGTGGTTTTCAAATTTAACAACGAAAGGTAATACAGGATCAGCATCCATATATATTATGCTAGAAGAATTGCTATATAGTGGCAAACTAAAGTCAGGAGATCAAATTATTTGTATGGTGCCTGAAAGTGGGCGTTTTTCTACAGCATTTATGTCTCTTAAAGTGCTTGGAAAAGACACTTTAGATCAGATTGACTTAGGCAAGTCGCTTATTAGACCTGTAGAATCACCTGCAATCGAAATTGAAAAAAGAGCTTATTCAGAATGGCTTGTCAGACAATTAACAAGGGTATGGATTGATTTTGAAAATCAATTAAATCAAATTCCAATTGTAAAAAAAATTTATGATGGTAGTTTAACTAAAATGGACTACCTATTACTACTTAAGGATCTTCGTCAGCAAGTAATTGATGGATCACAGTGGATTTCAAGAGCAGGTTCAAATATTTCAATTGATATTTTTGAATTGAGATCTGCATTTCTAAAGCATGCCGGCACAGAGCATAAGGACTATCAAATTCTGGAAAAAAATTATAAGAACATGGGAGGTGATATGGCTGATCTATTGAATGGACAAAAAAATATAGGGTCGGAAGCACTGTCATCTTGGATGTTTAATCAGGCAAGTAAGCCAAATCCAGTTGATCTTTTGGGTGCAATGTTTATTATTGAAGGACTCGGGAATAGAATGGCAGGGTATTGGGGAGAGTTAATTCAGAAACAACTAAAGTTAGATGATAATCAAGTCGACTTTTTTCTTTATCATGGTGTTGCTGATGTTGATCATTTCAAAGGTCTTGAATCTGCATTAAATCATCCTAAAATGAGTATGGAAATTGCTAGGCAGATAGTTAAAACAGCAAAGGTAACTGCAAAGCTTTATGTCATGCAATTGAGGGAAATTGGAAATTATTAATGGTTTGGCAGGTTATAATATACTTTTTGACATTATATGTTCTGGCAGGTCTTGGCACATCAATGGGTTATCACAGGGTACTAACACATCAATCCGCTCAAATGTCAAAATGGTTTGAATATATGCTTATTTGTTTAGGTTTACCAGCAGGAACGCCAATTCAATGGGTAGGAAATCATAGAGTACACCATGGATTTGCAGATAAACAAGGTGACCCTCATTCACCGCATATCTCTGGGTTTTGGTATGCCCATTGCGGCTGGTACATTCAGAGTTCAAATCCAATTTTGTGCTTTTTATATGCGATTGGAGGGCCAGTTAGAATGATATTTGATGCTTTTTGGCGGCCAAGGACCAACTTAGAGCATGTAGGTAAAGCTGTTGATGTAGCCTCAGTTTATTTTTATAAGCAATTGTCCAAGCCAATCATTTACCAGAGTATCTTGCTAATTTATGCGATTGTTATTTTGTTAGTTGCGCATATCATTTTCGGGCCAAAAGGATATTTTGTATCTTGGTTGTCGTTAGTTATTATTTACAACTTGGGTGATGCTGTGGATTCAGTCGGACATTTAAAAGGCCGGAAAACAGGTGTCTCAGAAGCAAGAAATAACTGGTTTTTAGGGTTGTTTTCGTTTGGTGATGGGTGGCATTCAAATCACCATAAAAATCCTGGAAAAGCCCAACATGGAATGAAACCAAATCAAATAGATATAACCTTTAGTCTTATGAAATTGTTGAAAAAGGTGGGTATTATTAAAAACCTTGTAGCTGATGAAAAAAAATAAAACAAGTAAAGTATTTGATCCAAGTACTCACGATTTAAGGGATCCTAATCCATGGCTTGCCATGTACCTTGATTCTAGTATCCCAATGAATTTTGAAGCGAAAAAAGCGTTGGTGTTGGATAACGACTCAAAATCTAGTCAATACTTAATGCCTCTGATTATTGTAATGTCTAAAATCACCATGTTTTTTGTTCACATATTCAAGTATTTTTTTCCTAGAATTTTAAATTCATCTAAAATATTGCACCGATTATTATCATGGGGGCTTAGACGTTGGGTGAGCCCAGAAGCGAACTTACTAATTTTCCGTCACTTCCATTGTGGCAGCGAAATAGTGGAGTTTGTTGCAAAAAATATTGACGGTACTGACACCAAATCAACACCTCTAAAACCCTATGATTTTGAGGATGTAAAAGATGATTTGTTCCTAAATCATGACTTAAATCTTTACAATTTTATTATTAACTTGAACAAGGAGCTCAAAGAGAAAAATATTCAAATAAAAGAAAAAGAGGAATTGGATTTGAGCATGATAACCACAGGTCAATTTAAAATGATTGATTTTCCAAAAAAATGGACAAACATACTGGACTTAAGATCGGCGATCGAAATTTTTACACCGATCTATCAATTATTTTTAACAAAAAACGATTTTTACAGGGCCAGTAATTCCCTGCAGCTTGATGAAACTATTGGTATTTATTCAGCGAAAATTTTGGGAAGCCCAGCGCATTTGGGTCTATTAAATAATAAACACCCCTTAGTGCCCAGCTCAACTTATGGTGCTTCTTATCGTCTTGTATTGCATGGTCTGGCGAGTGAGAATTTGCATGAAATACTTGTTCAAATCAAGGGGAAAAAAGACAAAGACGGTGTAATTGTAACTAAATAAGAGGTGTTTTTGGAGGGATTTGATTTGTGAACTGGTTTTTAAATGGTGGAAAAATACTCTTTTAATTAGGCATATTTTTTATCCTAAAATTATACCTTTAGAAAAAATTAAAAACATGAAAAAATTAAGCATTAGTTTCGCAATATTATTACTAATTACTGCCTGTGGCTCTGGAGACACAGAAGCTCAGGTGGAATCAGTTGATTCGACCTCTTTAACACAAGATGTGACCGAAACTGAAACACTTCCAGAAAAAAAGAAACCGAAAAGTCCAAGAATGCAATCAAGCAATCAGATTAATGGTGCTGAACTGATGATTGATTATGGGTCTCCTTATGTTAAGGGAAGAACCATTTGGGGAGAATTAGTGCCATTTAATACAGTTTGGAGGGCAGGAGCAAATGAAACGACTAAATTGGTTCTGGCTGAAAAAATGGAACTAAATGGTAACGAAGTTGAGGCCGGAACATATGGCCTATTAATTGAACCAAAAACTGAAGGGGATTGGACAGTGATTATAAATGAATCATGGGATTATGATTTACACGGAATATGGGGCAGTAATGGGTATGATGCAGAAAAAGACGTGGTTAGGTTTGAAGTGACGCCTACATTTGTTGAAGACCTTGAAGAGTCATTAACATTTAATGTAGAAACTGACAAATTAACTTTTGCGTGGGAATATGCACGTTTTGAAATTGGTTTGGCACATTAAATATGAGTGATTATAAACGAACACTGGATTTTGCCAAACAAAAAGATCAAAGCGATCCTATAAATAAATACCGATCTCAATTTTATATTCCAGTTATTGATGGTATTGAAACTGTTTATTTTACTGGAAATTCTCTTGGATTGCAACCTAAAACTACGCAAGAATATATTCAAAAGGAATTAGATGCCTGGCGCGATTGGGGTGTGGAGGGTCATTTCTTAGCAGAAAAGCCGTGGTTCAAGTATCATGAATTTCTAACTGAAAAGACAGCAAGAATTGTTGGCGCAATGCCATCTGAGGTGGTTGTGACACACAGTTTAACAACCAATTTGCATTTGCTTATGGTCTCCTTTTATCAACCAAAAGGAAATAGGTATAAGATATTGTGTGAAAAAAAAGCCTTCCCTTCTGATCAATATGCTTTAGAAAGTCAGGTGAAATTTCATGGTTATGAACCCGAAGACGCTATCATTGAAGTGGGGCCGAGAGAGGGAGAACACACAATTAATGAGGATGATATTTTAAACCTTATACAAAAGCATAGTGACGAGATCGCACTAATTATGATAGGTGGTGTTAACTATTATACAGGTCAGTTGTTCGATATGAAAACCATTACCAAAGCAGGGCACGACATAGGTGCTATTGTTGGCTTTGATCTGGCTCATGCGGCGGGTAATATAAAGTTAAAATTACACGATTGGGGGGTTGATTTTGCAGCTTGGTGTTCATATAAATATTTGAACTCTAGTCCAGGAGGTGTATCAGGAATGTTTGTACACCAAAGGCATGAATATAATCCTGAACTGCCTCGTTTTGCTGGGTGGTGGGGATATGACAAAGAAACCAGATTTTTGATGGAACCAGGCTTTAACCCAATGAAAGGAGCAGAAGGGTGGCAGCTTAGTAATGCGCCTATATTGGGAATGGCTGCAAATTTAGCTTCTCTTGATATTTTTGATGAGGTAGGCATGGATGCTTTAACTGAAAAGAGAGATGACTTAACCGCATACTTAGAGTTTGTTATCAATTCAATTTCAGAGAATCAAAAAACAATTTGTAATCTAGAAATAATCACCCCTAAAGAAAAGGCAAATCGAGGTGCTCAATTGTCTATTCTTGCTCATGGCATGGGTAAAAGTTTATTTGATTATATTACTAAAAAGGGAGTAATTGCCGACTGGCGCGAACCAAACGTTATTAGAATTGCACCCGTGCCTTTGTATAATTCTTACGAAGATGTATATCGGTTTGGCGAAATTTTGGAAGAAGGAATAAAGGAGAATGGATGAAATGCCCGCATATGTTTAAATGAAACCAAATATTTCCATCTAGCATGAGTAAATTTATGGCATTCCATCTGACAATTGAAAATAAACTATTCTCAGATGAAACATTTTCAAAAGAACTCGTTCTAGAGGTATTGAACGGTAAAGCAGGCGATTTATATACAATCACCCAGTTAATGGTTCGTGCTTTTTTTATTTTGGTAGCAGGAATAGTTATTTGGCGAATCAGTTCAGCATATAGTAAGCCTAAACCCGTTCGACAAAGACGACGTTTTATGGATTCTAAATACCAAGAAAGCTGGAGAAAAAATCAATAACTATGAAAAAATATTGGTTACTATCAATTACGTTTTTAATAAGTATTTCTCTACAAAGCCAAATAAAAGAAGGGTTTGAGAAAAGAAATAAACAACGTAAAAATGGAAAATATGTCACTCAAGGAGACAGGGGCAAAGCTATTTATAGCCACTCAAGAAGTCATTATCGCCCTTTTGGTTGGCATGCAAACGTTGGACTGACCTACCTAGTTGGTAATAATAGTAACAATGAAGTATTTGACATAAGCCCATCTTTTTCAATACCAGGCTACTATCTGGAAGGAGGTCTGGCGCATTTATTCAGACGTTATCATAAAGTATTCCATTATATTGATTACGGTCTAGGAATCAAGCATTATAGTGGTGCAGAAAAATATACTGATAGTCTTGGAGAATCAATTCGTGGAAACTTCAATTTCGGTTCAATTTTCGGTCGATTTGGGATTCATTCGGTTTGGCAATTAAGTGAGTGGAATTGGATAGATCAATCAATAGGTTTTAATATAGATTATCGAATATACGGGGGTAAAATAGATGAGAATTATGCTTCCCCGGCAACTCAAGATTTTCAGGAGAGATTAGTAGGTCAATTGCACTACTCAATAGGCTGGGGCTATAAACCCAGAGAGGGACTATATTTTATTCCTACTTTACAGACACCAATTTTAACCGCATTAACCTTTCGAGATTTTAACCCAGGTACACATTGGTTCAGCACAAAGTACCAACCCATTATTTTTATGCTAAAAATGGGCGTTCTATTACCTAAAAAAGGTTGTCCAAAAGTATTTAGTAAAGATGCAAAACGACAGTCAGAGCAATATCAAAACCGCTAGCCTAAAATAGCACCTTTCCTTCCTGTCTTATCCCTATGTTATTTCTTTGTGAGGTTAAGGGATATATGCTTCTATAAATCGAAATAATCTCAAAATTCTTGTTATTTTAGCGCCATAAATTTTACCAACAAATGATTGAACTTTTAAAGAAATTCGAGAATAAAAGACCTGAAATTGTATTTGAATGGCAGGATTCCGAAACAGAAGCTGAAGGATGGGTAGTTATCAATTCCTTGCGAGGAGGTGCCGCTGGAGGAGGAACCAGAATGCGTGTGGGGCTTGATAAGAGAGAAGTTGAATCATTGGCTAAAACCATGGAAGTGAAATTTACTGTGGCTGGACCTCAAATTGGAGGAGCTAAGTCTGGAATTAATTTCAACCCAAAAGACCCTAGAAAAAAAGGAGTTTTACAAAGATGGTATGCTGCGGTAACCCCATTATTAAAGCATTATTATGGAACAGGTGGTGATTTGAACGTAGATGAAATTCATGAAGTGATTCCAATTACTGAAGATTGTGGCGTTTGGCATCCTCAAGAAGGTGTTTTTAACGGACATTTTCAACCCCGCGAAGCACAAAAAATTAATAGAATTGGCCAATTAAGACAAGGTGTTTTAAAAGTAATAGAAGATGAAAATTACACACCAAGTGTAAATAGAAAATATGTTGTTGCCGACATGATTACTGGTTACGGAGTGGCACAGTCTATTGTCCATTATTATAACATTTGGGGTGGCAGCATTGAAGGAAAAAGAGTGGTGGTTCAAGGCTGGGGCAACGTTGGTTCAGCAGCAGCTTACTATTTAGCTCAATATGGTGCTAAGGTAGTTGGAATAATTGACCGTATTGGCGGTTTGATAAATACTGATGGTTATTCTTTAGAGGAGATAAGAACCCTATTTTTGAATAAGGATGGTAATGAATTGAATGCGTCAAATATGATGTCATTTGAAGACGTTAATAATAAGATTTGGGACATTGAAGCTGAAATATTTTTACCATGCGCAGCGTCAAGATTAATTACAAAAGATCAGATTGATCGCATGATCCAATCTGGATTAGAGGTTGTTTCAGCAGGGGCAAATGTTCCTTTCGCTGATCAAGAAATTTTCTTCGGACCAATAGCTGATTATACTGACGAAAAGATTTCAGTTATTCCAGATTTTATTTCAAATTGTGGAATGGCTCGTGTATTTGCTTACTTAATGAGTCATGATTTAGATGAATTATCTGACGAAGGTATTTTTGATGATACTTCGAATATTATCAAGGAAGCCATGATTAAAGCATATGAGAAAAATAGCAATAAAACCAATATTGCTAAAACAGCTTTTGAAATCGCATTAAATAAATTAATCTAAAATTATACAGATGAGCTTTGAATTACTAATTGTTGTTGTTTTTATTTTAGGCTATGTTGCCATTGCCATTGAACACACCTTAAGAGTTGACAAATTAATCCCTGCGCTATTAATGATGGCTATTGCATGGGCGTTGGTTGCGTTTGGTCTCGACACATTTAAGATGTGGTTTGATTCAGGTGCACATAAAATGGTGGATGGATTTCAGGATCTGCCGCTTCATGGGCACGGAGATGGACATGGTACTGCCGATAAAGGCTCTTGGCTTGAAACCACTTTATTACATCATTTTGGAAAAACAAGTGAGATCTTATTCTTCCTGGTAGGCGCCATGACAATTGTTGAAATCATTGATAATTTTGATGGTTTTAGCACAATCAAAAATTTTATACGAACCAATAAAAAAAGAACGTTACTCTGGATTGTAGGTGTGTTGGCATTTATTCTTTCAGCCATAATTGATAATTTGACAGCAACTATTGTACTGATTACAATCCTAAGAAAATTAGTAAGTGATAATCATACTAGAATCTGGTATGCTGGGTTAATTATCATTTCTGCTAACGCCGGTGGTGCATGGTCTCCTATTGGTGATGTTACGACAACAATGCTTTGGATGGGAGATAAAGTCTCTACCATTAAGCTAATAGAGTATATAATTCTACCATCTATCGCTTGTATGGTGGTACCTGTGTTGATAGCTAGTTTTATGCCAGCATTCAAAGGTGATTTTAATGCCCCAAAGGATGAAGGTACTGCTAACAAAATGGGACCTACCATGTTGTATCTTGGATTAGCAATGATTGTTTTTGTGCCTATTTTTAAAACGGTAACTCACCTTCCGCCATATGTAGGAATGATGCTTTCCCTTGGCGTAGTCGCTTTAGTTGCAGAATTGGTGAGTAACAGACAATTTAGTCTCACAAGCGTAGCCGCAGAAGCAAATGCTGAAAATGAAAGCTCTCACCATAGCAGCCCTACCTTTAAGGCCTTGGCCTCTATAGAAATGCCCTCTATTTTATTCTTCCTAGGAATATTGATGACCGTAGCTGCTCTGGAGTCTTTAGGTCTTATTTTTAATTTCGGCCAAACAGTTCAGGCTTCAATGGATAATGATTTATTCGTCATTTTATTGGGAGTTGGTTCTGCCATTATTGATAATGTACCTTTGGTTGCTGCCAGTATGGGGATGTTTGATATGGCGTCATTTCCAATGGATGATCATATATGGCATTTCATTGCCTATACTGCTGGTACGGGAGGATCAATGTTAATTATCGGATCAGCCGCTGGTGTAGTAGCAATGGGGATGGAGAAAATATCATTTTTCTGGTACCTTAAAAATATTGCATGGCTAGCCCTAGTGGGCTACGCTGCCGGTATCATAGTGTTCTTTTTAATGCACTAGTTGTAACCATAATTTAATTAAACCGTTTATACAAATAAAAGCAATTTATATATGAGTGCAATAACACTTTTAGAAGCAGGTATGAATATAGCTGCTGACTCAACAGCTACTGGTTTAAGCTCCTTAACAAAAGAGACAAGTATGCTAGACCTTATTATGGGCTACGATTCTGTTGAAGACAAGTACAGTATTACTAACTTGGTCGTTATGCTAGTGCTATTTGTGCTATCAATATTTACGGTATATACTTTTGTTGAGCGCTTTTTATCCATCAATAAATCTTTAAAGGATGAAAAAGATTTTATGGGAAGGGTAAAAGAATATTTGTTAGATGGTAAAATTGATGCTGCTAAAGATTTATGTCGCCAAACTAATAATCCAGCTGCAAGAATGGTTGAAAAGGGAATTTCGAGAATCGGGAAACCACTTCAAGATATTACCTCATCTATTGAGAATGTTGGTAAACTTGAAATTTATCAACTCGAAAAAAGATTGAGTTTACTGGCAACAGCATCTGGTGTGGCACCAATGATTGGTTTCCTCGGAACGACATTAGGTATGGTTCGTGTATTTAATGCCATGAAATTTGAAGCCCAAATTCAATTACCAACTATTTCTGGAGGTATTATGGAGGCCATGATTACGACAGTTGCTGGTTTAGTAGTTGGCATAATGGCTTACGTGTCTTATAATTATTTAGTCGCAAAAGTTGATAAAGTAGTACACACAATGGAAGGAGCATCAATAGAATTTTTAGATTTATTGAACGAACCGGGCAAGTAATTGTATACATCATTAAGGTATGAATTTAGGAAATAGAAATAAGCCAAAAATTGAGGGAGGAATGTCGTCAATGACTGACCTTATCTTTTTGATGCTAATATTTTTTATCATCATGAGCACAATGGTTAATCCTACACTTCCTGTTGATTTGCCAAGTGGTGAAAACACAACCAGTTCTTCAAAAAACTCTACTGTAGAAGTAGGCATAGATAAACAAAATCAATATTTTGTTGATAATGCAAAATCAACGTTTTATACACTTGATGAACTGATACCAGTTCTGGAAGGAAAAATTGCTGAGCAAAATAATCAGAATTTAAAAATTTCAGGAGATAGAGAGGCATCATACGAAGCCATTTTTCAAGTGATTGCAGTATCTAAGCAAAAAGGGTGGAAGCCGGTGCTGTCTTATCAAAATTAATACATAATAATGCGAAGCTTTATTCAAAATTTACGTCACGAAGATCACAAGAAAGCCCTTGTTGCTACACTTGTGTTTATATTTTTGATGATGTTATTTTTTTTATTAGTAAGCCTAGAATATCCTGATCCACCACCTCAGGAAAAAATAGTGGAAGTTGAAATTGACTTTGGATCAGAATACGAGGGTGGCGGACAGATTGCGGAAGTTACTGAAGTCATTCCTGAACCTCAACCAGAATCAGCTAGTGAAAAAGCCGTTCAAGAAGAATCTCCTGTAGTGGTAACTACTGCTAAAGGAAAAAGTTCTACGTCAAAAAATACTACTACAACAAAACCTACTGCGGATCCTAAACCTGACCCCAAACCAAAAGTAGATGATGCCTTTACTTTCCCTGGAAGTGGAAATACTGGAGATGGTAAAGGAAATGGAACAGGCTTTGGAGATGGCAAGGGTGTTGGAGATGGTGGAAAAGGGAATGACTCTGGAGATGGTAAAACCAATACCTCTAGAAAATTAAAATCTAAAGGAAGTATTCCTGGTAGTTCTCAGGAAGAAGGATTGATAGCGCTTGACCTATATGTTGATGCTTCGGGTAAAGTTGTTAGAACTAAACGCAACGAATCTAAGTCAACCTCAGGTAGTGCTTACTTAACAGACCTCGCTAAAAAGAATGCTGCAACTTACAAATACGAAGCCATTCCAGGGGCTCCTGTTCAGTTTGTAGGGACTGTCATTTTTAACTTTAGAAAGCAATAATGAACTACCCTCAGGTAGTCGAGTGGTTATATAGTCAGTTAGCCAACTATTATCAGCAGGGTTCAACGGCCTATAAGCCTGGTTTAGATAGTATCTCTCATTTACTAAGTCAACTTGGAAACCCGGAACACAAGTTCAAAAGCATTCACATTGCAGGAACAAATGGTAAAGGCTCTACAGCTCATATGCTGGCCGCTATGGCTATAGAAAATGGTTACAAAGTTGGTTTATTTACGAGTCCTCATATTAAAGATTTCAGAGAACGAATTAAGATAAACGGGCAACTTATCGACGAAAAGTTTGTTGTTGACTTTGTATCAAAACACAAATATTTACTTCAAAGGTTACAACCTAGCTTTTTTGAAATTACTACGGCTATGGCCTTTGTTGCTTTCGCTACCCAAGAATGCGATTATGCTATTATTGAAACAGGTCTTGGTGGTCGGCTGGACGCCACTAACGTATTAAGTCCCGAAATTTCAGCCATTACCAATATTGGATTAGATCACACTGAATTTTTAGGGGAAACACTCGATAAAATAGCGTTCGAAAAGGCAGGGATTATTAAAGAACATACACCAGTTGTAATTGGTGAAATTTTACCTGAGACTAAACCTGTTTTTGACTCAAAAATAAAACAGCAGCGGGCTATACTTTATCAACCGATATACGAGTCTTTTGAATTAGATATATTAGGTGAATATCAACAAAAGAATGCAGCATTAGCCTGGAAAATACTTCAGGTATTAAAGGAAAAAGGTCATTTCTTTGATGACAAAAAAAGTCGAGTTGCGTTAACAAGGGTAACAACATTGACCAATTTCAAAGGGCGATTAACACAAATTGGCACTAACCCATTAATCATTGCTGATGCATCTCATAATATTCAAGGTATTGAAACTCTTCTATCTGAGATAAAAAGGATTCCTCATTCCCATTTGCATTGTATTTATGCATCTGTAAATGACAAAAAATATGAAGAAAGTATGCGGTTTTTCCCGAAATCTGCAACTTATTATCTTACCGAATTTGATTCGCAAAGGTCAGTGAGTCGAGAGGTTTTAGCAGAGATTGCTGACACCATATCGCTTCAATATTCTACATACAAAAATATTGATTTAGCATTAAAATCAGCCAAAGCGAAAGCAAGCGCGGATGATTTAGTAATTGTATTTGGAAGCTTTTACTTGCTAGAACCACTTTTTAGCTGATCACAATTAAACCAAGTAGTAAAGAATTTTAAAAGAGGGGAATAATTACTTTTGTATTGACAGAGGCATTTTAAGTATAATTATTTTTAAAAAAGTTTGACAACTAAAATAATCTCGTTATATTTGCCCCCGCAATAAACGAATTGCAATTTTAAAGTTTAGGGCAATTAGCTCAGTTGGTTCAGAGCACCTCGTTTACACCGAGGGGGTCGGGGGTTCGAGTCCCTCATTGCCCACACTAAAGACACTTCAGAAATCTGAGGTGTTTTTTTTTGCTGAAACTTGAAGAGAAAATGGGATGAGAAGTTTATACTGAGCTTGCCGAAGTAAGTCCATCATTGCCCACTTTAGACCTTATATTTTAACAACCCGTAGTATATAAATGAAAGAATATATTCAATTTGGTATATAAGTTAAGTCAGGATTGGCATGACAATTCAACCTGCAATAATAACAATTCAGCATTTTTTACTTTTAAACTGATATCAATCCTTTTACTATTGTGTGTACAAAAAAAACAAGTCATGAAAAAAATTGGTCTATTTTTAATATTAGTAATCTCAACTTTAGGGTTTGCCCAAGAGTTTACCCAAAATATAAGAGGCACAATTACAGATAAGCAATCAGAAGGACCTATTCCAGGTGTTCAGGTTTCTGTATTAGGCAGTAATCCAGTTATTGGCGCAATTACAGATTTTAATGGAAACTTTGTGTTGAAAAATATTCCTGTCGGTAGGGTGGCGCTAGAAGCTAAATTTATTGGTTATCAAACGGCTGTAATTCCTAATTTAGAATTAATATCAGGAAAAGAGCTCATTTTAAATGTTGGTTTGGAGGAGAGTATTACCATGCTAAATGAAATTGAAGTAAACTCAGGTGATGATAAGAAAGAAGCAATTAACAAAATGGCTACGGTTAGTGCCAGAACAATCTCGATTGAAGAAGCAGGGAAGTTTGCTGGAACTTTAAATGATCCGGCAAGGATGGCACAAAACTATGCTGGTGTTAGTGGTGTCAGTGATAGTAGAAATGACATTATCATTCGGGGGAATTCACCACTCGGTGTATTATGGCGGATGGAAGGTATAGATATTCCAAGCCCCAATCATTTTTCCTCACTCGGCACAACAGGTGGTCCAGTCAGTATGTTAAATATCAATAACCTGGCTAATTCTGATTTTTATACCTCTGCCTGGACGGCCAATTATGGAAATGCATTATCGGGTGTATTTGACTTACGCTTGAGAAATGGCAATAATTCAAAAAGAGAACACCTTGCACAGGTTGGATTTAATGGATTTGAATTTGGCACGGAAGGGTATTTTTCTAAAAAAAGTCGGGCGTCATATTTATTCAATTACCGTTATTCTACCCTTGGTGTCATCAGTGCGCTAGGTATTGATCTAGGCGTTGGTACAGCTATTCCACAATACCAAGATTTAACCTTCAAGTTAAATTTTCCAACCCAAAAACTAGGAAAAATTTCGCTTTGGGGAATAGGAGGTCTAAGCTATATAGAATTTGAACCAAGTGAAGAACTAGATACAACCAATTTATATGCTAATCCTAACGAAAAGTCTGGTTTTACCTCTCAAACGGGTGTTTTTGGATTGTCTCATAAATACTTTATAGATAAAAATACTTTCACTGAGTTGGTGTTAGCCTATTCTATTTCAAGCACAGGTGGTTATATTGATACAATTAGCGAATCGGGCATAAACTTTAATACCGTAGGCTTTGATAGGAAACAACTAAAAGCATCTGCAAACTTTAAAATAAATCATAAATTCAACGCAAGAAATACGCTTGCCATTGGATTAATCGCAGAAAACTACGCTACCGATATTTTAGATAGTGCCTATGCTTTTAATGACTATAGAATTATTTCCAATAATAAAGGGAATGCAAATCTGCTTCAATCTTATATCAATTATCAGCATAAATTTTCGGAAAAACTGGTATTCAATGGTGGATTGCACTCACAGCATTTTGAATTGACCAATTCAAATGTCATTGAACCGAGGATAGGGTTTAAATATAATTTAAATCAAAGGCATAGTTTAAGTATTGGTTCTGGTTTACATTCTCAAATTCAACCCATCACCGTGTATTTTGTTGAAGAGACGGCTAATGATCAAATAGAATTTCCCAATCAAAACTTAGATTTTAGTAAATCAATCCATAATGTATTGGGATATGATTTTAGAATTTCTGAAAATATGCGCTTGAAAACGGAACTATACTATCAATATTTATATGATGTACCAGTTGACTCTTTCGCCTCTTCTTTTTCAATGCTTAATCAAGGGTCTGATTTCGTTTTACCAAATGGAACGGGTTATATTAATAATGGAACTGGCACAAATTATGGAGTGGAAATCACTTTAGAACAGTTTTTAAATAGAGGGTATTATTTTTTGGTGACCACTTCAATATTTGACTCAAAATTTAAAGGAAGTGATGGAATTGAAAGAAATACAGCATTTAACGGTAACTATATTGTCAATGCTTTAGGAGGGAAAGAATTCCAGTTGAATAAAAAGCTAACACTTGGCTTTGATTTAAAGTGTACTTATGCTGGAGGAAGAAGATTTACACCAATTGATATAGAGGCCTCTAAATTGGCAGGAAGTGAGGTCAGGTTTGAAAATCAGTTGTTTGAAGATCAGCACCCGAATTATTTTAGATTTGATTTTAAAACATCAATAAAGTTAAATGGAAAGCGAATGTCGCAAGAATGGAGTGTTGATTTACAGAATTTAACAAATCAGCAAAACATTTTTCAAGCAGGGTATAATGCTACAACACAAAACCTGGGCTATGTTTATCAAAGGGGGTTTTTTCCTAATGTTCAATACGCCATAAATTTCTAATTATGCTTATTTTGGAGCAAATACACCCAATTATGGGTTAGATTAGATGATGTATGCCATATATTAAAAGAGCGGAGAGAAGGCGAATCATAGGGTTTAATGATTATCCACTAATGATAATTGGAGTAACTGTTTTTGCTTTTTTCTTTCCCTTTTTTGTTTTTAATATTAAACCAGCTGACGGGTTAACCTTGTTCTTTTCCTCTGCAGGTATAAGTGTTGCACATATTATAGTGTTTTGGATGGTCGAAAGGTATATGGTGATATACATAAGAAAAGTATACCCTCATATTAACGACTATAAGAAACGTCTCATTATCCAATCAGTTGCTGTTGTAGTTTCAACATTATTATTATGCTATGTATCTGAATTTGTTGAGTTTTGTTATGGAAAAACACCTGAAGCATTCAATGTTTCTTTTCTAACTAAATATATTGGAAGCCTGGTGGTTACCACAATTATTTTAAGTATTTATGAAGGTGTTTATTCTTTTCAATTGTATCGAAATAGCCTGATAAAGAATAAAGAGTTAGAAAAGAAAAACACACAGGCTCAATTAGATGCATTAAAGAATCAAGTTAACCCACATTTTCTATTTAACTCGTTAAACACACTTATTTCAGTTATCCCAGAAAATACCAATACTGCAATTAAGTTTACAGAAAAACTGTCAAGTGTATACCGTTATATACTAGAAATAAGGGATAAAGAAATAATTACCTTAAAGGAAGAACTAACCTGTATAACATCTTATCGTTTTTTATTGTCCATTAGATTTGGAAAACAGATTTCATTCCATTTTGAGAACCTGGATGAATTAGAAGGAAAATATATAGTGCCTTTATCCATACAAATGCTCGTTGAAAATGCCATTAAGCACAATGTTGTATCCAAGGCGAATCCCTTAACTATTACAATTAAAATAGAGAATAATGCCTTGTATGTTTGTAATAATTTAAACTTAAAAACGAAAAATGTAGATTCAACAGGTGTTGGAATAAAAAATATTGAACAGCGCTATGCCTTGTTAGCCAATAAAACAATTTCCATTAAAAAAACGGATGATCAATTTTGTGTTGAATTACCAATTTTAAACCTTAAAGAAGTCAAATAGTATGCTTAATATACTGATTATAGAAGATGAGCAACCAGCTGTTAAAAGACTAATTAAATTGCTAGACGAACTTAATTCTAATCATACTATTGTGGGTCAATTTGATGAGGTCAGCACTGCAACTAAATGGTTAAATGAAAACGAACAGCCTGACTTAATTTTTATGGATATTCAGCTAGCTGATGGCTTTAGTTTCGAAATTTTTGACCAAATTGATATTCAGAGTCCGGTGATATTTGTGACCGCTTTTGATAATTATGCCATTGAAGCTTTCCGTGTAAATGGTTTAGATTATCTGTTAAAACCAATCGAAAAAGACCTATTGGCTAAGAGTTTAGATCGTTTCAAAGCACTTAAATCGCCAAAAAATATAGATATTGAAGCACTAACACAATTGTTAAATCCGAATAAAAGGCAATATAAAGAACGTTTTTTGATCAAATCAGGAGATGAGTTAAGTTTTGTCAGGACAAACGAAATTGCGTATTTTGTGTCGGAAGACAGTTACTCATTTATCATCACCAAGTCAGGAAACCGCTACATTTATGACGACACGATTAACCAAATAGAGCAGGAACTCGATCCTACTATTTTTTTTAAAATAAACCGTAAGGAAATTTTGAGTTTAGATAGTATCGTTAAAATTGGAGCTTATTTTAATAACCGACTTAAGCTAGAACTCCAGCCACTGCAAAATCATGAAGTCATTGTTAGTAGGCCTAAAGTGAAGGCTTTTAAAGCCTGGTTGAATCGATAACAGGAAACTTTACTAATGCAATGCTCATATAGACTCTTTAAATGCGAAAATTTAATTTTACCATAGAAACAGAGAGATTATTTATTCGGCCGTTTACAGTAGATGATATCGACGCAGCTTATCAGATGAATCTTGATGAGAAAGTCAATAAATATACTGGTGATGGAGGTATAGTTTCAAGAGAAGAAATAGAACGTAGAATTATTGAACATGTTTTAGGCGATTATCAAAAATATGGTTTTGGAAGACTAGCAGTTGAATTGAAAAAAGACAAAACATTTATTGGATTTGCAGGTCTGAAGTATCTAGAAGACATGCATGAGGTAGATTTGGGATACCGCTTTATAAGTCAATATTGGGGAAAAGGGTACGCTACCGAATCTGCTAGAGCATGCTTAAAACTGGGGTTTAACAAGCTTGAATTAGAAAAAATAATTGCAATGGTATTACCCGTAAATACTGCATCTATCCATGTGCTTGAAAAGCTACAGTTTAATTTTGACAGAGATATAATTGAAGATAACGAAGTAGCTAAACTATATAGTTTAGATAAGAAAAAGTTCGTTTTGGGTCATTAATCTTTTACCACTTTTACGGTTTTAAGCAAATAAATGCTTTCAAGCCTTATCAAATAGATTCCCGCAGCAAAACTCTCCATGTCAATAATCTTTTTAGTGACCAAGGAGTCTCTATAGACTATTTGCCCTGCAGAGTTTACTATTTCCAATGCTACAGCTTTATCATTTTTGTCAATTTCAATGGATAGTTGGTTTGAAACTGGATTAGGGAAAATCCTTATTTCATTATTTCCAGTTGTGTCAATTACCGTTAAAGAAATTAGATTAGAACTATCAGAACGGCAACCCAAAAGTGTTACGGTGACATAGTATTCTCCGTCAGCAATCACCTTAAGTTCTTGATTTATTTCTCCGTCAAGAATACCATTTTGGTTATACCATTGATTGCCATCTGGAGCTTCAGAATATAAAATATCGTCATCTCTTGTTATAATTGGTGTTGGTGGGGTCGGATTCACAACAATCGATAAACTGGAAGAATTACCACTTCCGCACGAGTTAATTCCTGCTACAACAATATTTCCTGAAATAGCTGTATCGCTATAATTTAAGGTAATGGTATTCGTACTACTCGTTCCTGAAACGCCTGGTGGTAATGTCCAGATGTAAGAAGCAGCATGCATAATTTCTGGAATAGAATAAGTTTCACTTGATTTACCCTGACAAACGACTGTAGCTCCAGAAATTGTTCCGGCATCTAACGGTAATGGATTAACTGAAATAGGCAGGTTAGAAGATATTCCATCTCCACATGAATTATTTCCTGTAACGATAATACTTCCAGAAACAGCGGAGTCACTGTAATTGACAGTTATGCTATTTGTATTACTTGTTCCCGACACACCTGAAGGAAGTGTCCAGATATAAGATGTAGCATTTGCAATAGCTGGTACGGTATACGTTTCTCCCATTTGACCTTGACAAACAGTAGTAGCTCCGGAAATTGTTCCAGCATCTATTGGCAGAGGATCTACAATAATAGGTAAATTAGAAGATACCCCATCTCCACATAAGTTATTCCCGGTAACTGTAATATTTCCTGAAATTGCTGTAGTGCTATAATTGACGGTTATACTGTTTGTATTACTTGTTCCTGACACACCTGAAGGAAGTGTCCAGATATAAGATGTAGCATTTGTAATAGCTGGTACGGTATACGTTTCTCCCATTTGACCTTGACAAACAGTTGTAGCTCCAGAAATTGTTCCAGCATTTAAAGGCAATGGGTCAACTATAATCGGTAAACTAGAAGATACACCATCTCCACATGAGTTATTCCCAGTAACCGTAATACTTCCAGAAATTGCCGTAGTACTATAATTGATAGTTATACTGTTTGTATTACTCGTTCCTGATGCACCTGAAGGAAGTGTCCAGATATAAGATGTGGCATTTGCAATAGCGGGGACGGTATAGATTTCTGTCATTTGACCTTGACAAACAGTTGTGGCTCCAGAAATTGTCCCAGCATCTACAGGTAAGGGGTTCACGGTAATTGACAAACTAGAAGCTGGACCATCTCCACAGAAATTATGTCCTTTCACAGAAATATTTCCAGAAACGGCAGAAGTGCTGTAATCAATTGTAATACTATTGGTTGAAGTTGTATCAGCAACCCCGTTTGGTAAATTCCAAATGTAAGAAGTCGCATTAACAATTGAAGGAACCGAATAGGTTACGGAAGTTTGACCCTGACAAACTGTGGTGAGCCCCGAAATTGTTCCTGTTGCTATTGGCAAACTATCTATTGTAACGGTTGCACTGCCTTCAGGGCCCCAACCAACAAAATTGTGAGCTCTAAAATAATATGTTCCAGAACTTGTAACGGTCTGACTATTGGAAGGTGTGGCAAATGATGTTCCACCACTAGTTGTTCCCTGCCAATATATTATTCCATTTGTACCACCGCTCGCAGTAAGCACAGTACTATTGCAAAATGTGCCGCCATTTCCGCTGACAGTTACAGCAGTAGGAACTGTACAAGTACTTCTGTAGCCCGCTACAGCAGTTTTCGTATTCCTGATTGATCTTGCATTATCAGCATCAATGGCGCTACCAGTTGCTGTTCCTTGGTATAGAATTGACGGGTTAGAAAAATGAGGTACACGGGAATGATTTACTCCATCTACATAATATGTGCCTGATGTATAAGACATTATTGAACAATAATTTCCACTTGGCACACTTACCCAACGTCCACCTGCTGAATACGTAAAAATACCAGGACCAGCCTGGAAATTTTGATCTTTATGATGACCACATCCTAAGTTATGTCCAAATTCATGAATCCCAGTATATGTCCAACTGGCTTGCTGAACCCTTATAATTGAAAAACCAAATGTTGGAGAACCACTTGGATTATTTAATAAATAAGCCGATCCTCCAGTATGATTGGTCTGTTCTAATAATGTAACTAAATCCGCACAGTATGAGTCTCTTAAAGTGTGAACATTATCCATATTGCCATCATTTGTGTTTCTTAAATTTGACAGATCTTGACCACTTTGGAGTTCAGTATAGCTAACTTGTTGCGAATGATTGAGTTTTATGTGGAGCAAAGTACTGCTATTGCTATTAACTAAGTCGGCTTTGGCCATCATTAAGCTAATGGTATTGTTAATATTGGTTTCATTTGCTGCTGACCACGCTGCCGCCGCTGGTGTATATACTATCATGAGCGTAACAGTATCCATAGTAGTGGGACTATTTGTAACAATTGGTGTATTCGAAATCATTTCGTTAACACTATTATGATTAAGATGAATATCTTCGTCTTCGGTTTCTCCCAACTCAATCATTTTTGCATTATCGGTTTGTAATAAATAATATGCACCTGTAGAATGAATGTAACGGGTCATAAACAACTCATTCCTTTCAGGGATTTCAATCGTAAGAAAGGACTTGCCCTCAAAAGTCGAAATGAAACAATAGGCGTAATTACAGCCAACTAATTTAGCCCTAATCAATAGGGTTCCATTCGCGTCTGTCTCCACTTTTTCTATAATAGCTTCGTAATGCTTATCATCAAATAAATCTAAATCAAGTATGTCATCTGGTCGAATCTGTTTATCCGTTTGAATGTCATGATTTAGCACTATTTTTCTGAAACGTTCTGCTTTTTCAAAGTTTAATTGTCCCTGCTTGGAACCATCAATTTCTTTATAATTTATAGGAGAAGGACTGTTTAAATTAATTGTTTTCTGAGCATTAACTGAATATGCTGAAATTAGCATTATTAAGTGTATAAGCAACGTTTTTTTCATAAATTACGGTTTAAACACGCTTTATCATTTTAAGAAATTAAATAGATAAATTATGCTTAAACTCAAATATATGTAATTAAATATAGTTTTTCGAATCGTGAAACGTTTTCTTACCCAACTTAAATTGGGGATAACCTTGCAAATAGGTTATAAAAATTAAGTTACCTTTATCGAAAGTCATGTCATCATCTTTAAAAACATACATTCAATCTTATTTTAAAATACCTGATGAAAGTATTTCATCTGTGGCTGATTTATTTCAAGAAGAACATCTAAAAAAGGGAGATTATTATTTACGGGTAGGTGTTCATTGTCAAAAAATGAGCTTTCAAACCAGTGGTTTTATACGGATGTTTAAAGAAGTTAATGACAAAGAGGTAACGCAATGGATTAATTCAGAAGGTCATTTTTTAACTGATTTATCTAGTTTTATTTTTGGTCAAAGGAGTCAATGGCAAATGCAAGCTTTAACGGATTGTAAACTGTATACGTTATCTCATTATAATTACAACAAATTAGCTGAAATTTTACCTAATTGGTCAGCCATTGAGAAACAGTTTCTTGCAGCCTGTTTTGTAACGCTTGAAAACAGAGTATTCAGTCACTTATCAATGAATGCCGAAGAACGATATAAGCAGTTATTTGAATATAATAAGACGCTATTTAACCAAGTTCCACTCCAATATATTGCATCCATGCTTGGAATGTCTCCCGAGACTTTTAGCCGAATTAGAAAGAAATTGAATTGAGTCATTAGATTCAACGATTCAATAAAAATGTGCATTTTGCGTTGTAAACATCTTGAAACACGTTCTGGAATGACTTTAAATCGGCTTTATATCCTATTCATGTCCTTATGCCTTATCACAGGATTATTCTTATCGTGTAAAAAAGATGTTAGGATGACTTGTGATTTGGCAGATCAACAATTATATGAAGCCTATAATTTTCCTATTGGTGCAGCGGTTCAAATTGATAAGATTAACTCAAATTCTGATTATAATAATATCGTTCTGAAACAATTTAATAGTCTAACGTCAGAAAATGCTATGAAATTTGACGCTATTCATCCGGTATTCGATACCTACAATTGGGAAGTAGCAGATCAATTGGTTGATTTTGCAATGTTGCAAGACAAGAAAGTACATGGGCATACATTAATTTGGGATCAACAGCTACCAAATTGGCTTCTGAATTTTCAAGGTTCGCAGACAGAATGGGAAGATGTATTCAGGAACCACATAAAAAATGTGGTGTCTCATTATCAGTCAAAAATTGAAAGCTGGGATGTGGTTAATGAGGCATTTGATGAAAAGGGTAACTTAAAAGAAAATATATGGCAACAACAAATTGGAGATGATTACATTGAGAAGGCGTTTACCTATGCACACGAAGCAAATCCACAAGCCAAGTTGTTTTATAACGACTTTAATTTGGCCCAGAATAATCGAAAAAAGAATGCTGTCCTGAAACTCTGTCAAACCTTAAAAGAAAAAAATATTCCTATTCATGGTGTTGGTTTTCAAATGCATATTAATATCCATACACCTGTTTATAGTGAAATAAAAAGCCATTTGAATGATTTTGCCAATGAAGGCTTATTGGTGCGAATTTCAGAATTAGACATTTCCATCAATCCGCTAAGCAGAGACATTGAAACGGCTTCAGAAAGAAAATTGAGGGCCCAGGCCGAAAAAATGCTGGCCGTATTTAAGGCTTATTGCACTTTACCCGGTAACCTCCAACATGGTATAACAATTTGGGGCATTTCAGATCAGGACTCCTGGATTCCAGGTTATTTTAATCGCGTTGATTTCCCCTTAATGTTTGATTCCAATTACCAACCAAAGCCGGCGTATTGCAGTATCGTATCCTCAAATAATTAATCACCAAAGCATTTCTTGATTTATATCAAGTGAACGAAGTTGATTCATACGGACATTTGTACTAAACAAAAACAAATGAAGAATCGAATATCAATTGTTTTAATAATATGTATAAATTTAGTAGCCATGGCAAAAGAAATTAAAACAGAAATTAAGATTCAGGCAACACCTGAAAAAGTATGGTCAATTTTGACAGATTTTAAAAGTTATCCTGATTGGAACCCATTTATTACTTCCATTACAGGTAGGGTTCAAGTAGGCGAAAAAATAAAGGCACATATTATTCCAAAAGATGCTAAAGGCATGACCTTTAAACCAGTTATTCTGGTCAGAGAAGAAAACAAGGAACTAAAATGGTTAGGGAATTTATTATTTAAAGGGCTATTTGATGGAGCTCACCAGTTTGTGATCCAGGACAATGGTGATGGTACAGTCTTATTTCAGCAAAACGAAATATTTACTGGGCTATTGGTAAATGTGTTTCCAAAAAGTTTATACGTCAACTCAAAGGCCGGATTTGAAGCAATGAATCAGGCGTTAAAAGAAAGGGCGGAATCTTAGGGATAAAAAAGAGGGTTTCTATGCTGGAAGCCCTCTTTTTTTAGTTTTTAAGGTAATGTTAAATGACACCTAATTCTTTTCCTACTTTTTCGAATGCAGCTATCGCTTTGTCTAGTTGAGCAGTCGTATGTGCAGCTGATAATTGAACGCGAATTCTCGCTTGTTCTTTTGGTACAACTGGATAAAAGAAGCCTATGGCGTAAACCCCTTCTTCCAACAATCGGTTAGCGAATTTCTGGGATAAAGCGGCATCATAAAGCATCACAGGAACAATAGCAGAGTCACCATCTTTAATTTCCAGCCCTGCTTTTTTGATGCCGGCTTTAAAATATTTAGTGTTGGCTTCTAATTGATCACGCAATGCTGTTGAGCTACTTAATAAGTCAAACACAGCAATAGAGGCACCAACGATTGATGGTGCTAATGAATTTGAAAATAAATATGGTCTGGATCGTTGACGTAGCATGTCAATAATCTCTTTTTTACCGGATGTAAATCCGCCCATGGCACCACCAAGCGCTTTCCCAAGTGTTCCAGTAATAATATCAACCCGACCCATGACGTTATTATATTCGTGTGTGCCTCTTCCTGTCTTTCCTATGAATCCAGTCGCATGACAATCATCTACCATCACCAATGCATCATACTTATCAGCTAAATCACAAATCTGATCTAATTTAGCCACATAACCATCCATTGAAAATACACCATCCGTCACAATAATTCTATTGCGTTGAGCCTGCGCAGCAATCAATTGTTTTTCCAAATCTTCCATATCAGAATTGGCATAGCGGTAACGGGCTGCTTTACACAAACGCACGCCATCAATGATAGAGGCATGGTTTAACGAGTCAGAAATAATAGCATCTTCGGCTGTGAATAGTGGTTCAAAAACGCCACCATTAGCATCAAATGCTGCTGCATATAATATGGTATCTTCCATCCCCAGGAAGTCAGCAATTTTAGCTTCTAGTTCTTTATGAATGTCCTGAGTTCCACAAATAAATCGCACAGAAGACATACCAAATCCATGCGTATCTAAAGCCTTTTTTGCTCCCTCAATAACTTTTGGATGGCTTGATAATCCTAAATAGTTATTGGCACACATAATGATCACATCATCTCCTCCCTCAACGGTGACTTGTGCCCCTTGTGGTGATGTAATAATACGCTCACTTTTATATAATCCGGCGTCTTTAATTGCCAATAATTCATCTTGTAATTGTTGTTCTAATTTTCCGATCATGGTCTATTAATTTGAGCCCTAAAGATAAAAATTAAATGGGTTTGGTAGAATATTATCTTAGATTTAGCAAAAGGGAAATTAAGATCATATATTTGAAGGAGTGAATAAGGATATTACGCATAAAGTCAATTCTGAATTGACATTACATCTTTTCCTAGGCCTCCTATTCTGCACCATAGGATATTTATACTATCCATTTATTCAAGATTATTCTACTACCCCAAAATGGATCGCCATGACCTTTTTGGCAGGCATTGCTTTCTTCTTTGGTATCAAACGATCGGTTCCATTTTCATGGCCTTTAATATTCTGGCTGATGTTTGCGTGTCAATACCTTGTTCAATGTTTCCGGTCTATTAATATCTGGGAGGCTATACTGCATGGGCTACCCTTGATTATAGCTCCTTTAATCATTGTATTGCTATTGAAATATAACCCACAACGCGATCATTTGATTCAAAACATAGGTTTTTGGCTGAGTCTTGTTCTTTTTCCATTGGTTTTATGGTCGCTGGGTGAATTATTGGTGTTAATGGTGGACGGTCAATACAACCATCAATCCACCTATAACTTTCGGTTTACGTTTGGTCATAGAAACCAATTCGTTCAATTTTTGACGTTATCATTTCCAGTCATTTTCATTGGACTAAGGTCGGAAACGAAGAGATGGCTTAAGGGGTATTTCGTATCATTTATTGTTTTGGCATCAGTTGTTGTTCTCTTACTCATGAACAGGACATCTACAATTGTTTTATTTGGTATTTATCCTTTGTTCTTTGTCATTTATAGACTTTCTAAGCTAAATAGAAAGCTAAGGCTATACGTAACACTACTATTTTTAGGAAGTGTTTTTGTGCTTGCAATACTCGCCATATTTAAACCTGATTTGATTCCTGGTGCCAATTACCTTTTTGAAACCAATTTTGGAAGTGGGAATGAACGGATCAGAATCTGGAAACATACTTTCTCATTGATACAGGAGGCACCTCTTTTAGGGTATGGATCCGGAGATTGGAAAATTGAAATTCTGCGATTTCCTCTTGCATTCACACAAGCAGAAGATGGGATGATATTCTATCAGAGGGCACATAATGATTTCCTTCAAATCATGGCTGAAAATGGCATTCTTGGTTTGTTACTACTTCTGTTTTTTTTCATAACCGGTGTTGCTGCCCTATGGAAATCTAAAATATCGGAGTGGCAAAAAATGACGCTTATTGCCGGTATATTTGGCTTCATTATCATGGCGAACCTGTCATTTCCCTTTGAAAAAATAGAGTTACTTTTAATAGTGTTTGTTTTTATGATTCCTACCTTTTCTAAATCAAGAGCAGAGCATGGGTCAACACTTAAAAAAGGCATTTTAAATGGAGGCATATTTATATTGATTGCATTGACATTGTGCTTATCAGTTTATAAACTTCAACAAGAAAAAATATATGCTTCATTCAAAGCAACTCATAACATTGATGATTTGACACAGCTTAATACTACATTTTACACCATTGACCCCATTTCTACTCCGGTCAAATGGCATTTTGGCAATCATTTTTTTGAGTATGAACAATTTTCTGAAGCCATTCATTATTATCAATCGGCTTTAAAAAGTAATCCTTATCATATTCACGTCATTAACAACCTGGCAAGTACGTACGTTAAAATGAGTCAACCCGACTCAGCTAAGAAATACTATGGTAAGGTATTAAAACTCAATCCAACTTTTACTGAAACAAGAATGAACATGGCGTCACTAGAATTTAATTCAGGAAATATTGATGGCGCCCTAGGGCATATCTTAAAGGTGAAACTAGATACAGAACCAGAAACGTACATGACCTATATAGCAGCCATTGGTCAGGCAAAATGCCGTTGGTTAGTGGACTTGTATGACGAGCCTAAATTTGAAAAGTTTTTAATTGACAATGATAAAAATGCTACCTTGTTTTATGACATTTCAGTGAAGAGCCGTACAACAGGAGCCAGCTTTGAAGATGAACTACGCTTGTACTTCAAAAACTCAAAATAAGTGTGCAACCCTTGCAGTTAAGTAGGCATCATTTTTGATAATAAGAGTTTATTGCAAAAAACGCAAAAATGATGACCATTTGCAAAAAACGCAAATTGGGAGAACGATTAATAATGTAAATTTGCTCTGTAAACCAACTTATTATATTTTAATCCGTAATATATTATATAAAACGGTGATAAACTGATTGAACTATGAAACATTTTTTACTTGTTTGTTTGAGCTTCTGCCTGGGCGGTGCTTCAATGGCTCAAACGATTACCAATGTTAGTCCAAATTCCGGTAGTCGGGGGACATGGAATTTGCCAATTACCATCACTGGTTCAGGTACTAATTTCTCATCTGCAACCAATACGATCGTAGAAATTTCTCAAAATGGCTTTAAATTAGAAGTGCTATCAGCAAATGTTACGTCAAATACAACTGTTGATGCTATGGTCAGAATCCCTCATTATAGCTTTTTAGGTGTTTATGATGTGACTGTTTTTGACCAAGCTTATGGAATGACTGGCTTACCTGGAGGTTTTACTGTTTATGCGAGTCCTAATATCCCATCAATCACAGAAACCTATCCTGATACGGTCCGTCAAAACGCTACTTTGCCAATTACCATAAGTACAGAGTATACAAACTTTAGCCAGGCAACCGATAACACCATTTACTTGACGCAAGGCACTCATACCTTATATCCAATCCCTGGAACAATGCAAGTATTAAGTAATGAATTGATTAGAGCTTCGTTCGATTTTAATCAACCGTTTTTACCTATTGGAACATTGGTTAATTCACATTGCGGTAATTCGTTTGACGGTATCCTATCTGATCCTGAATCAATTTTAATTATCGATTCAACATTAAATATTTTTGAATCAAAACCAGACGGAAAATTGTTTGCATATCCAAATCCTACCCTTGGAGAACTTAGTATTAATATTCCCAAAGGGTTAATCAATTTTGAATTTTCAGTCTACAACCAATTAGGTCAAAAGATAATAAGGCAATCAGTTCAAAATAATTCAAGTGATACTTTTAAAACTAATATTTCTAATCTTCCTAAGGGCGTGTATTACGTTAGAATGCATAATGATAATAAAAGCTATCGCATGAAGATCATTAAGGATTAGATTCTATTCTTAGAAATCTTTCGTATAATCATCCACTGTTGCTTCGTCAGTATTAACGGCATAAACCGATATTTTTTCGCCTTCACCATCATCAGAGATGACGAAACTCTCGTAAAAAACGGTACCATCAACCTCAAAAGTGTATTTCAATTTAACGGTCGAAATACCATTGTTAATTTTCTTGCTAAAGCCAGATTTCTTTTGCCTATTTTTTCTTTCTCCCCAGCCATCAATTGTTTTAAACATCTCTAACCACGTTTCTCTGCTGGTATTATTCAAAGCATCTTGCGATAGTAAATGATCACATATTAAGTCGAATTTTCCAGCATCCATATGTTGATGGAAATTTTCAATGGTTTTTTCTGCATCCTTGGTCGAACAACCAGTAATTGAGAAGGCAATCAGGCCTAATAGAATAATAAAAGGGCGTTTCATGTAAATTGGGTTTTGATTTTTGCGATAAGATACGGTTTTTTACCCAGATATGTTAAAAGTGGGTTATAAGATTAGTGAGTTACGTATTTCTACGCCTTTTTGTAGTTCGTCACATTTTACATGCTAGTTCGTCACACTTACAAGTTTATGAACTAAATTAGTCACTTTTAATGCAGACTTTTATAAAAGGTTATAATAAGAATTTATAATCTGTTTGTATTTTAAAAAGAGGCTTCGAAAGAATGTCCTCTTTTTATTTAGATTAAATTTTGCTGTAAGTGTTTTCGATCATATCCCATAAGACATTTGTTTCTCTTTGTTTAATTGTATCAATCTTTCATTTTCGGATATCCCTATCTCAAGAAAAAAATTATGTTCATTATACAACGGCTGATGGTTTATCTAGCAATCAGGTTTATAAAATGGTACAAGATGATATCGGTTATCTTTGGTTCCTGACCGATAGGGGAATTTGTAGGTACAATGGTTATGAATTTGAAAATTTCACTAAGACTGATGGTTTGTCAGATAACGTTTTTTTCGATTTTCAAAAAATGAAGGATGGTTCAATTTGGATTTTAGGTTCAAATAGTACATTGACAAAAATTTCACCTGATGACCCAGAATTTAGTCACTACCAATTTAACGACACTTTAATAGCGTATGAGCACATTAGTGTTCCAAGAAAATTCTTTCTTCGTGAAGATGGGGACTTATTTCTATCTCATTTCAACTCCTATAATTATTTGCAGCTCTCAGCAAAAGGAAATATAAAAAACAAGGCTTTTAAAATTGATTGTGATGTTATTAATGTAGAATTAGTATTGTCAGAGACAAATACAGGAGGCTTTTTCTACCACAAAAACTCTGGAAATACTGGAGATTTAATACCTAAATACTCTCAGCAATATACTTATTCAGTTAACGCCAATTTTTATGCCTTTGAGTCAAGAAACAAAAAACATAGTGTTATTTTATATAATGATACAATAGTATTGAGGTCTCAGGGTAAAGAGCGTCTAATCATTGAAGAAGATTGTTTTATGGGTGGATTTTTAGATTCAAGTTCTTTTTGGATCAGTAAGAAAAATGAAGGGGTGAAATTTTTTACAATTTATGGTAAGGAGATGGGTCATATTCTTAAAAATGAGTTTGTAACAAATGTTTATCAAGATAAGGAAGCTGAGTTTTGGATCTCAACGCTAGATAATGGCGTTTTTCAGATGAAAGACTATCTTATTAAGTATTTTACTGATAACAATTTAAAAGATCAAAATATCTACCAATTGACAACAGACAATTATGGTAATTTGGTAATCGGTCATTTCAACGGAAACGTGTCCTATTTAATTAATGGCAAAACCATTAGCCTTTACAAATCAATCATACATAAACCTGCAATGGTAGAATTCTTGTCTAATGGTCAAGCTTCAGAATTTTATTTTATGTCTGATGGAGAAATCTATAAGGGAAAAGATAAGACAAGAGTTGAAGAGACTTTTCTTGGTAATGGTAATGGTTTTTTTGATCTTGGTAATAGAGATATAGGAATTTATGGTCATTTTGGAGTCGGTGTCAAATCTAAATTAGAAGGATGGATCAAAGTATCCAAGCCTCATGATGTAAACGAAGTAGTGGAATACAGAAATAAGCTTTTTGTAGCCTCAAGAAGCGGACTATATCAACGACCGAGTAGTGAATACTATGCCTCATTTTCCAGAACAAAAGCCTTTTTGGATCGTGTAAACGCTCTTCTAGTTTTTAATGATGTTTTAGTCGTTGGAACACATGGGGCTGGTATAATGGGATTCCGAAATGACTCCATACTGTTTGAGATTAATGATGAGAGTATTTCAGGTAGTTATATTAATAACCTCATAAAAGAAGACAGTTCATCATTTTGGATTTGTACAAACACAGGTCTCACCAAAGTTTCTTTCAGTGAAGAAGAGAAATTTACTACTAGAATCATTGGTGTCAAAGACGGTTTATTCGATATAAATGTGCACGACATTGAAATCATCAATGACACCATTTGGGTAGGGACAAGTAGCGGATTATTCTATTTTGATAGAACGGAATTACAAAATTCTATTGATAACCAAAACTATAACTTGCGAATTGATGGTTTAAAAGTGAATGATAAAGTCTATCAAATTGAACAATTAAACCACTTTCAACATCATCAAAATAAATTAAGTTTTTCCTTTTTGGGAATTACTTTTAGGGGGAATGGTAGTTTAACATATAGATATAAATTAGAAGGATTAGATAAGAACTGGAATTATACGTTAAACAGAGAGGCTGTTTACGCTAGTTTAAAACCAGGGGACTATGTCTTTAATGTTCAGGTAAAGGGAAACAATGCCTTTTGGAGCGAACCTGTTAGAATGATAATTAAAATCTACCCTCCATTCTGGAAAACATGGTGGTTTATTGTGTTAACTTGCATTTTAGTAATAGGGTTAATATACCTGTTTTTTAGGCTGAAAATCCTATTGTATAACCGCGATTTAACCAGAGAAATACTTAGACAAGTCATTAAGCGATTAAAAAGAAAATCAACGGCTATTCTCGTAAGAGAAGGTAGTAAAGAGGTAAAAATTCTATCTAATGACATTAACTACATTAAATCTGATGGCAATTATTTAGAGATACATCATTCAAAAGGTAAAACTGTGATTCGTCATAAAATTGGTCAATTTTTAGAATTAGTGCCTGACCCTATTGAATACATTCAAATCAGAAGATCATACATTATAAGAATTGATAAAATAGACCAATTGGGAAGAGATTTTGTGATGGTAGCTAATCAAAAAATTAAAGTAGGTTCGACCTATCAAGAGGAGTTTAAAAAAATTCAAATCTAAGACTATCTTAACATTGAATCTAATTTATCACTATTAGTGTTTAGTTCATCATATTTTAATATATAGTTGTCACAAATTAAAGATTTATAGCAATTTAAACGTTAAAAATTACGATTTTTGAAACTATTAATAACTTAAAATTAGATTTTATGAAAAAAATTTCTTTAACAATCCTAGTCGTTACAGTATTATTGGCTTGCAAAAAGGACAATGTTGAACAAGTCAAAAGTACTTCAGAGCAAGAAAAGGTAACTTATGAAATCCAAACAAAAGAAGGAACCACTGGTGATGACCCAGAACCACCTGAACCTATCACAGTTCCTTTAGATATTTTGCCATGTGGTGAGAACTTCCGATTTATTCATCAAGACCCAGATTTTGATTATTCTGGAGCTAGTCCGGCGCAACCGTATACTGCAGTTAATCTCACAACTGGTGTTTCGTTCCCAAACGGAAGTGTTTCGCTAGGTGATTATTTTAATCTCCCTACTGGTTTATTTGCACCATGTGACATTATACAGGTTACATTTCCGGGCATCATTATTAGTGTTTCACCTCTTACCGCATTATCGATTGTTGTAACAGCTGATGGATGCGGAGGAGAGTATAATTGCTACTATCCTGAGCCAGGAGTTATACCCTCTGATGATGGAAACAACAGCGGTATCGAACCTGAAACACCCTAGAGCAATTATAAATATAAGATATCAAAAATCCAAAGTGGAGCCATTTATTGGCTTCACTTGTTATTTTTGAACTGCATTACCAGTTCAAAAGCAAGTGAATGATTATCCCTTCATATGCTTATTAAAATAAGGTAAAACTTTATGGCAAATAAAAGCAACTATTTAATAAATAAAAACGTCTTAACTTAAAGATAGTGAAGAACTTGAAAATTGTTTTATTTGCCTTATTTACATTCCTTGCACTTATTGAAGGTATAGGTCAGAATTGTGGTAGTAGTGTAGTGCCTCCAACTACTATTAATGGGATAAATGTTTCTGCTACATCAACTGGTTCGGTCACTACATATTTAACTGCTTTTTCATCATGTACAGGTGTTTATACTACACCTCCAAATTCTGTCTGGCTAGGTTCAAATGGAACCTTTACTTACACCATGAATTTTAGCCAACCTGTAAATAATCTAAATATATTAATTACCGCAACAGGAGGTAACACCAATGAAGTATTTACTTTCACTACAAATACAGGCTCGGGAATACCAACCATTATTGATAATGGAAGTTGTTTCACTACGATTGCAGCTAATGTTATCACTTCAGGAGCAGGAGCAAATACAGGTGGCGGCGGTGGCGGAGATTTTACGATTGTAGGGCCTTTTCCTTTTACCTCCATAACCATAAGTGGTCCTGGAGGGCAAAACGGGAGTTTACTTTCAATTTGTGACCAATCGGTTGTCCCTTCTACAACTACTGGGGGCTCAATTTGTGTAGGTGAATGTATCGACTTAATCGCTACACCCATCATTACAACCGGCCCGGTAACATATCAATGGGATAATGGTATTCTGACTAATGGCGACTCGGTACAAGTTTGTCCAATTGCTAATACAACATATAAAGCCATAGGAACTGACAATTTTGGAAATGTAGATACCAATTATTTTGATGTGATTGTGAATCCGCTTCCCACGGTTAACCTTGGTAATGATACCACTTTATGTGCAGATGATTTTTTTCTTATTCCTGGTTTAGGGCCAGGTTATAGTTTCGAATGGCAAGATGCTTCCACTTTTACAGCCTATGTTGCAACCGACACGGGAACATATTTTGTAGATGTAACTGAAACAGCTACTGGATGCGTAGGAACAGATACAATATTAATTTCGGCTCCAGTCTTACCATTGGAACTGGGCGCAGATACCAATTTATGCTCCCCAGGTTCAGTAGTATTGGATGCTGGACTAGCAAATATTACGTATGATTGGAATACAGACTCAACCACTCAAATAATAACGGTAGATAGTACTGGTTTATATCGCTTAGAAATGAATGATGGGTGGTGTTATGCTAGGGATTCTATTCAGGTTAATTTCATAGAAGTAGAACTTGATTTAGGAAACGATACCATTACTTGCAATCCAAACTTTATACTATCGGCTGATAATCCAGGTTCATCTTATTTATGGCAGGATGGTAGCGCTAATCAAACATATCCTATTCAAGATACAGGCACCTACTTTGTAAAGGTAATAGAGCCTATAGCTCAATGTCAAAGCGAGGATACAATTGTGGTTTCCGCAAATCAAATTACCTTGAATTTAGGTAATGATACTCTACTATGCAATCCTGATGTTCTTATTTTAGATCCTCAATATCCTAATGCTACTTATGTATGGTCCACATCAGAAACGACTCAAACCATACAAGTGTCGTCAGAAGATAATTTTTCAGTACAAGTGACTGATGGCGTCTGTATGGCAACAGAGTCCATTTATATTGAATACTCTTCCCCAGTTTCCGACTTTACTGTTTTCGACACAATTGGTTGTGATGAACAAAGTGTTAAATTCAATAATACTTCAGTTGCCGACGGTGGAATTTCTTCTCAGCAATGGTCTTTTGGAGATGGAATATTTTCAGCAGAAACTAGCCCAAATCACATTTATCCTGGTAAGGATTATTATTCCGTAACACTTGATATTTATACTAATGAAGGGTGTTATGCCACTTCAACAAAAACGATTAATGTGAATATAATTCCTGGACCCAAAGCTGACTTTGCATTTTCTCCAGAACAGCCGAATGTTGAAGATGAGGTATCATTTGTAAACCTGTCTTCAAATGCTGATGATTTTAATTGGAGTTTAGGAGATGGGTCTAAATCAAATGAACTGAACCCTATCCATACTTATTTGAAAAACGGAACGTATTCTGTTTATTTAGCAACAAAAACGGAACATTGTTTAGACACCGCTTTTGCGAATGTAGTTATAGCAGAAGAACTTATTCTTTATGTGCCTAATGCTTTTACACCTGGGAGGTCAAGTATAAATAATACTTTTTCTCCAATGTTTTTATCTGGATTTGATCCATACAATTATAAACTGACCATTTTTAACCGTTGGGGAGAAATTCTTTTCGAGTCGAATGATGCAAATGTCGGCTGGGATGGGTTTTATAATTCAAATCTTGTAAGCCCTGGCGTTTATATTTGGAAAATAGATTTCAATGATATCAACAATGGCCAAAAGCACGCTAGACAGGGCGTGGTTACAGTTGTTGAGTAAGCCGCTTTCTATTTCATAACCTGTTGAAAAGTCTGATTCTCAGAAATTGGAAAAGCCAAGTGATGGCTGTATCTTCGTTTACTCGCAAAAAACGGACAATATCGTGGCTAAAACAACGAAAAAAGTAGCGGAAACGCCTTTAATGAAGCAATATAATCAAATCAAGGGTAAATACCCTGATGCTATGTTATTGTTTCGTGTGGGTGATTTTTACGAAACGTTTCGAGAAGATGCAGTTCAGGCAGCTAAAATTTTAGGCATTGTATTAACCAAGCGTAAGAATGGAACCGCAGCTGAAATTGCCTTAGCCGGTTTCCCTCATCATTCATTAGATACTTATTTACCAAAATTGGTAAGGGCTGGCTTGAGAGTAGCTATCTGTGATCAGTTAGAAGACCCCAAAATGACCAAGAAAATTGTGAAGCGAGGGGTTACGGAATTAGTCACACCAGGTGTATCATATAATGATAAAGTTTTAGAGGGAAAGAAGAATAACTTTTTAGCAGCCTTACATTTTTCTAAGCAAAATATTGGGGTATCATTTTTAGACGTATCTACTGGTGAATTTTTGGTCGCAGAGGGTCAGGTAGATTATATCGATAAGCTGATTCAAGGCTTCCAGCCCAGCGAAATTTTATTTGAAAAAAGCAAACAAAAAGACTATTCAGAGCGGTTTAACGATAAAGCCTATACATATAAGCTTGAAGATTGGGTGTTTACGAAAGACTTTGCTGAAGACAATTTATTAAAACATTTTGAAGTAAAATCGCTAAAAGGATTTGGGATTGAGACTATGCACTCAGGTGTAATTGCAGCTAGTGCTATTTTACATTACTTAAGCGAAACCGCCCACGACAAAGTAGGCCATATCAAAAAAATTGCTCGTATTGAAGAAGATAAATACGTTTGGCTCGATCGGTTTACAGTTCGAAATTTAGAGCTACTGTATTCACCACACGAAAATGCCACCACTTTAATTGATATTTTAGATCAAACCATAACGCCACCAGGTAGCAGAATGATGAAACGTTGGATGATTCTGCCCTTAAAGGAAAAAGCACTTATTCAAGAACGATTGGATATTGTTAATCATTTTGTCGACCAGTCTGACTTTAGTGATGACGTAGCTTTTAACTTAAATGAAATCGGAGACATTGAACGGATTATTTCAAAGGTGGCTACTGGACGAATTAATCCGAAAGAAGTGGTCCAATTAAAACGCGCTTTAACGGCTATTGAACCGATCAAAAATGCATGCTCTAAAAGTAAGTCCAAACCTCTTCAGCTGTTAGCGGATAAGTTGAATCCTTGTCATGCACTTCGCGAAAGAATTGCAAACGAATTGGACAACGACCCTGCTATTGCCATTGGAAAAGGAAAAATAATAGCTGACGGATTTAATTCTGAATTGGATGAATACAGAAGCTTATTAAATTCTGGAAAAACTTATTTAGAAGATCTAAAAACCCGGGAAAGCGAGCGCACGGGTATTCCAAGCCTAAAAATAGATTTTAATAATGTGTTTGGTTATTATATTGAAGTGCGCAATACCCACAAAGATAAGGTACCAGGAGAATGGATTCGAAAACAAACATTGGTGAGTGCTGAACGTTATATTACGGAGGAACTGAAAACATACGAAAGCAAAATATTCAGTGCGCAAGATAAAATCCATGAATTAGAATCGAGATTATATAATGACCTGGTTCTCTCTATGGCAGACTATATTTCAACTGTACAACAAAACGCAGTTTTATTAGCACGGTTAGATTGCTTGCTGGCCTTTTCAAAAGTGGCCAATCAAAATAATTATGTGAAACCAACGGTTAACGATTCCTTTGATTTGGATATTAAAGCAGGTCGTCACCCAGTTATTGAAAAACAATTGCCAATAGGAGAAACCTATATTGATAATGATGTGCTTTTAAATAATGATAGCCAACAAATCATTATGATTACAGGTCCAAATATGTCTGGTAAGTCAGCTTTGTTGCGGCAAACAGCTATTATTGTGCTCATGGCGCAAATGGGATCGTATGTGCCGGCCAGCTCTGCCACTATTGGTCTGGTAGATAAAATATTTACCCGTGTTGGTGCTTCCGATAATATTTCGTCAGGTGAATCTACCTTTATGGTTGAGATGAATGAAACGGCCAGTATTTTGAATAATTTATCAGACAGGAGTTTGATTATTTTAGACGAAATTGGCCGAGGCACCAGCACCTATGATGGAATTTCTATTGCCTGGAGCATCACAGAATATTTACATGAAAATGGGAAGGTGCAACCCAAAACACTATTTGCCACCCATTATCATGAACTGAATGAAATGACTAACGTTTTTCCAAGAATTAAAAACTACAACGTTTCTGTTAAGGAATTGGACAATAAGATCATTTTTATGAGAAAGTTAGTACCTGGGGGAAGTGCACATAGTTTCGGTATTCACGTGGCAAAAATGGCAGGCATGCCGCAAAAAGTGTTGGATAAAGCCAATACGGTCTTAAAGAAACTAGAACAATCCCATTCTGGAGACATTCAAAAAGACGTGCAAGAATTGGTACAAGATGAGAACATGCAATTGAGCTTTTTTCAGCTGGATGATCCGGTTTTGATGCAAATCAAAGAGCAAATAGAGGCGATTGATATTAATACGCTCACACCTGTTGAGGCATTGATGAAGCTAAACGAGATTAAAAAGTATGTGGGGGCGAAGTAATTTGACCTATTTATGGCAAACCAAGCCGTTGGTTTCGATCCTCATTTTGGGCTTGTTTTTTCGTATGTTAGCTATCATTTTTTCAAGCGGTTTTGCCATGCAAGATGATCATTTCTTGATCATTGAAACCCCATGGGCCTGGTCGCATGGTTATGAATATAATGACTGGCTACCGTGGCATCAGGATACAGATAACCCCAAAGCGCAAGGACACAGTTTGTTTTATCCAGGGTTACATTATATTTATTTTGAAGTGTGTAATTTTTTGGGGATTAACAATCCAAAAGTACAAATGCTAGGTGTGCGGTTTATTCATGGGTTGCTGTCGCTTTTAGTTGTCCTATTCAGCTACCGAATCACGCATAAGCTTTCGAATCAGAAAATGGCTAAGGTCGTTGGATTGAGTTTAGCCTTAGGTTGGGCAATGCCTTTCTTTGGGGTCAGAAATTTAGTGGAAATGGTTTGTATCCCGCCTTTTCTATATGGTATTTGGTTACTAGTGAAGCAGGATTTTAAAGTACACTGGAAAACCTATTTATTTGCAGGTATTTGGTTTGGTGTGGCTTTTTCAGTGCGGTTACAATTAGCAGTTTTTTATGGGGCATTTGGTTTGTGTTTACTCGTCATGCAAAAATGGAAAGGAAGCATTTCACTCTTTCTAGGTTTTGTAGTTGGTGCTTTTCTGACCCAGGGCATTATTGATTGGTATTTATGGGGGTATCCATTTGCAGAGTTAATGGGGTATATTGAATATAATAGCAGTGATGCCATGTTTGATTATGGAGGCACATGGCAATGGTATAAATATATAGTGGTTTTGGTCTTTTTTTCCGTTCCAATTCTCGGGTTGTTCTGGTTACTAGGGGTTTTTGCAGTAGCTAAAAAGTATTATTATTTAGTCATTCCTTTGGTTATTTTTACAGTATTTCATACCCTGTACCCGAACCAGCAAGAACGATTTATTTTCCCAATGATCCCTCTTTTTGTCATCCTTGGTGCAATTGGTTGGGATGCGTATCGTTCTAAGCGTTCTTTTTGGCAAAAACGCCCAAAACTATGGTCATGGGTTTTTGGTAGTGCTATAATATTGAATGTGTTTTTACTATTCGCAGCTTCTACCTATGCTACCAAACAAGCGAAAGTCAATTCGGCCTATTATTTTTATGGTCGGGAATCTAGTAAAACATTAGTTATTATGCAAGAAGATTCGTTTGGGAAGGATCGTTTTTACGAAGGAGGCTGTGCATTGTTTACAAAGTTCTACACGGGCAATGGACAGGTGTCAAGCTTTATCATTAACAATCAGGCCGCTCGTGAGACATGGGAAAAAGTCGGTAAAAACCCAGATTATATTCTATTGAATGGCGGACTTCGACTTGACATGCGATTAGAATACTTCCACCGTTTCTATCCCAACATGGAAATTCGAGCCATTTATGAGTCAAGCCATATCGATCAATTTTTACATTATATGAATCCGAAGAATAAAAATGAAATGGTAACTGTGGTGAAGACAAATTACTAAACGCATTAGATTTTTATAGGATTTCAAGAATAATAGCATTAAATACAGACAGGTCTGTCTTTATTTAATATCACTTGCTATATTTGTCTCGTGAAACAATCCAAAATCAGACAACACATTGTAGAGACAGCCTCTAATTTATTCTATGAAAATGGCTATAATTCTACTGGGATTAACGAAATAATTTCTAGAGCAGGAATTGCTAAAGCAACATTGTATAACCATTTCAGTTCGAAAGAAGATATTTGCTTGGCTTATCTAGAACATAAAAATAGTACATTTTTGGAATTGATAGATGCCTTTTGTCGAAGCAAGGAGGGCGGAAAATTACAAATACTAGGGATTTTTGAATTTTTAGAACAATTTTACTATCAAGATGAGTTTAATGGCTGCTGGTGTATTAAAACCGTTGCTGAAATTCCACAAGACAATACAAAAATCAGAACTGAAGTTCAGCAACAAAAAAAATTGTTTTTACAAACCATTTTAAACTTACTGAATGATAACTTGGATACTATTAAGAATGAGAATCTAGAGCGATTAGCCAAAAAGATATACTTATTATATGAGGGGGCCGTAACGGAAAGTCATTTGCATCAGATGGTATGGCCAATCCAAGAGGCCAAAGAAATGTGTAGAACCATTTTAGATTAAAAAAATTTGCATTAACAAAGACAGACTGGTCTGTATAATAAATAAATAAAAATGAAAGAACATGAAAACAAAGTGGCCATTGTTGTAGGTGGCACAAGTGGTATTGGAGAAGCGGTAACGAATCAACTATTAGAAGCAGGTGCTAAAGTGCACATTGTAGGACGAAGTGCTGATCAGGTAACAGATCAAACCAACTTGGTAAAGCATAAAGTAGACATTACCGATAATGCAGCAGTTGATCAGCTAATCGATCGAATTAACACACTGGATAAAGTGGATTATTTGGTCAACGCCTCTGGTATTTTTGGCCCTAAGCCATTTTTGGAGCACTCTCGAGCGGATTATGATTCGTACTTGAATTTAAACCGAGGCTTCTTTTTCTTAACACAGGCTACTGCGAATAAAATGAAAGCCGGAAATGGAGGGGCAATTGTGAATGTGGGTTCCATGTGGGCTAAGCAAGCGGTAAAGGCAACACCTTCTTCAGCTTATTCCATGCAGAAAGCAGGACTGCACTCATTAACACAACATTTGGCCATGGAATTGGCAGATCATAACATTCGGGTCAATGCGGTTTCACCAGCCGTTGTGAATACTCCGGTGTACCATGGCGTGTTCGGAGGAAAATCAGAAGCTGAAAAAGCACTGGAAGGGTTTAATGGCTTTCATCCAATCGGAAGAAATGGCCAACCAAATGATGTAGCTAATAGCATAGTATTTTTATTATCTGATAAAGCTGCCTGGGTGACAGGTGCTATATGGGATACTGACGGGGGAGTTAGAGCGGGGAGGAATTAATTTTAATAGCTCTAAGAGAAAGAAGGGACCACTCGCGTGGTCTTTTTTTGTTAAAAAACTTAAAACGAATACAGCAATATGAAAAAGTATTTAGATATTTGTCTAAATAACTAAATAAAAAGTTATGAATGCAGTATTTAAAGCCTTAAATGATGAAACCCGGCGGCAAATTGTTGAGTTATTAAAAGAAAAAGACATGAATGCAGGCGAAATTGCAGAGCGATTTAATATTTCTAAGCCTAGCATTTCTCATCACCTTGATATTTTAAAACGAGCCGATTTAATATCTAGCGTTAAAAAAGGACAATTTGTAAAATATTCATTGAATACAAGCATTTTGGAAGATTTAATTAAATGGTTGTTCACCCTAAAAAAAGAAGATTATGGAATTAAAAAAAGAATACCCAATAATAGCAATGGTCTTGTTGCCTTTTGTTTACTTAGCTTATGTATGGAATTCATTGCCTGAAAAAGTTCCGATACATTGGAATATTGAAGGAGAAATTGATAGATATGGTAGTAAGCTGGAAATGGCCTTATTAGTCCTACTCTTGCCTTTAGTGACGTATTTGATGTTTCTAATTATTCCAAAATTTGACCGTAAAAACAAATTAGATGAAATGGGTGGAAAACTCAACTCAATTAAATTCGTGTTAACTGTTTTTATGGTACTCGTGTCTTTATTCGTAATCTATTCATCAAAAAATGAAAGTACTACCAATACAAACTATATTATTTTGCTAATAGGGGTTTTATTTACGCTAATGGGTAATTTCTTTAAAACGATAAAAACGAACTACTTTATAGGAATTAGGACACCGTGGACTCTAAAAAATGAAATGGTGTGGAAAAAGACCCATGAATTAGCAGGCGTGATGTGGTTTGTTGGTGGTATTTTAATTATACTATTGTGTTTGATTTTTACTCAAAGACCAAATTTGATTCTATTCTTAACCATTACCGGTACCGTTACATTGGTACCCATAATTTATTCTTATTTTAAATATAAAGAACTCTCAAAATGATGAAATTACCTATTCTTTCCCTATTCGTTTTTTTAATGATCCCGACTATTTTTTTTGGGCAAGATAAGCGACCGCAATTACCTGAGGCACCTTTCCCGTATAACAGTGAAGTTGTATCATTTCAAAATGAGTTTGATAGCGTTAGACTAGCGGGTACACTGACTTATCCCAAAAAAGGAACGAACTTTCCTGCAGTTGTATTAATCAGCGGGAGTGGTCCGCAAGATCGAAATTCAGAACTATTTGGTCATCAGCCATTCCATGTGATTGCAGACTATTTGACAAAAAAAGGCATAGCCGTTTTAAGAGTTGATGATAGGGGAACTGGAGAATCGGAAGGCACCTATAATGAGACTAACTTGGCAGGTTTTATCCGTGATACTGAATATGCAGTTGCTTATTTGAAAACAAGAAAGGAAATTAATTCAAAAAAAATTGGATTAGTTGGTCATAGTCTAGGAGGTGTTATAGCACCCATGATAGCCAGTAAACCAAATAGTGATGTTGATTTTGTTGTTTTATTAGCAGGAACAAGCTTAAGAGGTGACCGGTTAATGCTTTTACAAAAGGAATTGATAGAACGAAAAATGGGTCTGCCTGATGCTGCAATAGTGGCTGGCCAAAAAAATATTGGTGGGGCATATGACATTATTTTAAAATCTAACTGGACTTCAGACTCATTGATTTCTCAATTAAAGACATATTTTAATTCTGTTTTCGGGGAAGCCATTCCAGCAGTTCAGATTGAGGCCATGTCGAGAGGATTTGCAGTGCCGTGGTTAATTGATTTCATAAAATACAACCCAGTAGAAAATCTTGAAAAGGTCAAATGTTCAGTTTTGGCACTAAATGGTTCAAACGACTTACAAGTTCCAGCCAAAGAAAATTTGAGCCTTATAAAAACGACTATTGAACAAAATGGAAACCCTGATGTGACAGTGATTGAATTACCTAAATTAAATCATTTATTTCAGACCAGCGAGACTGGTTTGCCTGATGAATATCAAACCATTGAAGAGACATTTTCACCAAAAGCACTGAAAATAATCGCAAAATGGATTCAGAAAAGAGTTTAAAGCTGTAACCAAATCATTTTTTGACATTATAAGTCGAATTCAAAATTGTTATGATGTATCAAAAACGTATCCTTTTACTATTTATATTTGGCTTATTAAGCACCGTTTTATTTTCTTCTTTAAAACCAAAAGCAGATAAACCTCATTTACCTAAGGCACTAAAAGATTTAACTGCCATGCAGTTTATTCCTGAAGCCAACTTAGAAGATCAAAAGATACCAGCTTTCTATATATTTAGAAAAGAAGTATCTAATATCGACTATGCTGAATTCTTATACTGGCTAAAAGCAAATGATAAAAAAGAGGCGCTTAAAATAGCAGCGATTGATTCTGCTTTATGGAAAGCGATAGAGGCAACAGGAAACGATTTATACGCCAAAGCGTACCATAAGAAAATGAATTATCCGATTGTCAATATTTCAAAAGCAGCCGCAGAATTATATTGTAAATGGTTGTCAGATATTTGGAATAATCAGCAAACAGAGTATACCCTTCATTTTAGATTACCAACTGAATTAGAATGGGAGTATGCAGCGGCAGGAGGACCTAATACTATGGCAAAACCTTACCCATGGAATGGTGCCTATTGTAGGAATGCAAAAGGAAATTATTTAGCCCAGCACAAAGCATTTGGCTTACCGTTCGGCCCAGTAAAGGTAGGCGCATTTATGCCTAATAATTTTGGTCTTTATAATATGGTGGGTAATGTTGCAGAAATGGTTAGTGATAAAGAAATTGCAAAAGGAGGGTCATGGAATGATACAGGAGATCATATTAAAATTACCTCAAAACAACCACTCAAAACATCCCCGCAAATTGGTTTTAGACCAGTGATGACTTTTGTGAAACGGTAACTCAAAAAATTACAGCATTATGGTTGGAAATGAATAGGAATAGTTATACGGCTTTTTACGCTATTACCTGCATGATATGCCGGTAACCAATTAGGCATTTTCTCAACCAACTTGATGGCCTCCTGATCATAATCTTCCCTAAGTCCTTTTATGAGCACTATTGAACCAATGCTACCGTCTTTCTGAACCACAAACGACAGATAAACTTTACCATATAAGCGATTTAAATGATTGTCAGGGTGAACCAAATTGTTATTTATCCATGATATTAAAGTATCCATTCCTCCGGGAAACTCCGGTTCTACTTCTGGAAATTTTGTAATCGGATCGGGTTGGTCAGGTTCTACCAACTCGGGATCTGCGTGATCCGAGTAACGGAATTTTGGAATAGATCTTCCCTTTTTTTCTTTAATAGCTGTTTTTAGATCACTATGATTGGTATAGTCTGAAAGTCTATAAATTTTATTATTAATACGAATTTCTCTTAATTTTTTAAAGTGGTTTAATTCATTCCATCTAAAAGAATCCAAGTCATGATATGAAATTGTTATAGTTATTGATCTAAATTCGTTTATCTCTCTTTTTTCTACCCAGCCATTAAAATTTATATCATTCCTTAAAGCAGCTTGTTTCAACTGAGGTTGTTTAAGGATGACTTTTGGATTATTCAGAATGACTCCATCCAGTACTTTTTCGGTTAGCCTTAGCGTACTATCCGCTTTGTAATAATAAATAAATCCATTATGTAGTTCGAAGTTTTTAAATTCTCCTTTTTCAATACAATAAGGTTTTGGATCTCTATGATGGTTTGAAAGCGAATTTTCAAAGGGTTCATCAATTGGAGTTACGTCAATGGGCTTTGACCTAATTTCTACTAATCTATTGTTTTTATAAACCAGTCTTCCGGTACTACCCTTTTTACCTCCAATGGCTTTGTTTTTTTCCTCTTTTGAAAATTTGACATCTACAAAAATGCCATGTTTTAACTGATAAGACCGGTGTTTTATAAATCCATTTTCATAATATGATACGAAATACCACTTATTGGCTTTAATGCGTCGTTCTTTATCCCTAACGTAAAGGTAGCTCTCAATTCCCCCTAAATCGTGGAGGGTAACACGGGCTATTGTATCACCGTTTTCGTATTCGTATTGAAAAAAACTAAAGCTGGGACAATTGTATGTGATATCTTTTGAAATTTCGATTGGCAATTTTGTTGTTTTGTCTGTTATCCAAAGTCCGGTTTTTTTACCGCTTGCATCTACAAGATTAATTTGGTCACCTTGTTTTTCGTCGTTTGATAAAATAGTGTCTCTAATACCATGATGTATTTTACTGACAAATAATAGAGCGTTATTCCAATAATAAGATATAGTGCCATTGATTAAGCTTTCATGTTTATAGGTTCCCTTAGCTTCGTTTTTAACCAGGCCATTTGATAGAAAGGTCTGTCCAATAACATTTCCATTTTTATAATGAGTAGTAATCTTTCCATATTTGGTTGTCACTACTTTTTCGTTAATTATTCTTTCATTTATCAACTTATTACATTCTACGCTATCATACTCTTTAAAAAGGGTTTCGTCTAGAAAAACAGCCTTGCGAATGCAGCCATTTTTATAATAATAAGAAAGAAATGGATCTGTAGAAGAATAACGATCCTGCCCTTCCTTGAATCTTATGTTTCCATTTGGATAGTAGTCTGTTCTTAAGTTTTGATTATCCCATGTCGATTTCAGATTTCCAGATTTATCGTATGCTTTTTTCCGAATATCCTGTCCTCTATATTCCTTTACCCGAATCTTACCATTTTTATAATACGTTACTCGAGTTGGGATTGAATCGTGCGTTGGGTTTGGCTGCTTTATACTCTTTAGCTCACCAGAATCATAAAAGCTATAATTGGGATTTTTTCGTTTTGCAGCGAGTTCTTTTTTTCGTTTGTCTTCTAAGTGACGCTTGATCAAAGAAGAGTCCACAAGTGTTCCTTTTGTCATGAATTCGAAATTCCTCACAGTCTTATTCGAATTAACATAATACTTGATGATTATTTTTTTGTTAAGTATTTGGTAAGCCCTAAATTGTCTGTAAATAGCAATTTTCACTTTGATAGTATCCTTTGGTAAGTGATATTCTTTTTTAGTATCAATTTCCCATATGATAGGTGGGCGAGACCTAGTGCTAATACTTTTATCTATAAATATGGTATCGTTAGTGTTATTGAAAATAGATACCATATAATCCTCAGTTGGATAGTACAATGTATCCCAATTAATAATAGGAACATCCTGGTAGTCGAGAAAAAAAAAGTAGCTTTTCTTATTCATTTGCGACAACCCGGCCGATACAACGAAAAAAAATAGGATGGTAAGTATATTTTTCACACAACTAAGGTATTTAATTAACAAGTGTGTTAGTGTTATCAAGTTGTTAAACTAAATACACCATATCTGAATAAAAGTTCAGGGTTTTTTAAATAGTCATGAATTTTGAGAATGGTCGCTTAATGTAAAACCAAAGGCTGAATTGTTAGAAACTTACCAAATTCTAAAGTCCAGCTCTAAATTCTGAATCCTCGAATTAGGGACTTGCTTACCTTGCGATAAAGCTTTTACTTTCTCAACCGTATATGTTTGTAATTCGGTTAAATAAATTTCACCATCTTTATTTAAATCAGCATACCCATTTTTAAGTCCACTGAGCATGCAGTAGGAGAATAAGCCGTTTTTCCATTCGTCACTTTCTAAAGCATATTCAGCACCACCAGCACTAGATATAACAGTAGCGCCTGTTCCTCTTCTTAAATCATTAAATTGTTCATTCATTACTTTAGATGGACTAATACCAGTTGATTTAGTTTCAACTGCTAGGCCAGCAGATCTAAAACTAACATCTTCGGCAGGGGTATCATCCTCTTCTGAAAAGAACACATCCTCTTTGTCAATTTCACCACTATGGCAGGTGTCCATAATCAGGATTTTCTTTTTGGCAGGAATGCCGTCTAGTAAACTTTCCAAATCTTCATATACTAAGCCTTTTAATTTTGGATTGTTAAATACCATGGGGTGAGTAGCGAAATAATAATTATATTCCTCATCAAGCACGCCATGACCAGCCACAAAAACAATTACCACATCATTAATCCCAGCCTGTGCTGCAAATGCTTTAAGTGATTTGACCTTGTCTGCTGTTACCATTTCATTTGAAATGTTTTTGGTCAGTACATCACTATACATGCTGGTTTTATTTGAGCTCAACAAGGTCGATAAATCATTCGCATCTTTGGCAGCGTAATTCAAATTGTATTTAGTATCTAAATATTTTGAGGTACCTATGGTAATTAGGAATAGTTTTGGAGCAGGGGTTTCAGTAATGTTTTCAATGTATATGGTTTCTAGCAAACTTTCTATGCCCTGCTTGTTTCTGCTGGCTACTTGAATTTTATTAACCCCTGAAACCAGGTCTAATTTTGCTTCGGCCTGAGCAGAAGTGCCTTTAATAACTTTACCTTTCTTACCGTATAAAGGCACATTGTTCACCCAAATATTATAGGACGATAACCCAGATTGGTCTTTGAATAGCATATTAAGACTAGTGGTGGTTTCATTGGTAATAGCTGTTAAATTATTTTTATTAGTTATTTCACAAGTAGGAACGCGCGTAAAATCGTTTGCACTGGCCGCTTCAACACCTATTTTACTGAGTCTTTTATCATAAGCTTTTTTGTATAGACTGATTAAATCTTCATTCGTACAATTTAATTTTTTTAGAACCAGATCAGGCCTGTTGTAAATGGCATCAAACTGTTCAAATGGATAGGCTTTATTCCCAATTCTAAAAGTCACTAAGTCATATCCCTCTTTATTGACTTTGTAATAATTTTCATGTGTTTTTATGATGGAATTATCTCCCTCGCTCACCAACATAATATCATCTTCACCTGTTTCAGGATTTAAAATAAAAAACTGACCATTTATTAATGTCACACCAATTTTCCCATCTGGTTTTGCTGAGACATGAGACACCATATAAGGTTTTACAGGAATACTTTTTACTACTTTTTTGGTGATTAGGTGCTCAAAATGTAAAACATCATCCTTAATAATAGCAGCATAATCACAGGGCTTATTGATGGGCAATGAATAACCTTTAACTGATAATATTCCCTCACTAAATAAACTAAACGGTTTGGTGTTGAACATTTTCAAACCTGAAAACGTATTTACGATAAGATGATTACCATCAGCTGTAAAATTAGTGTAAGTACCTTCAGCATAACCAACATTACCTATTAACGCATTTTCAAATTCTAATTGCCAGGTTGTAGTATTCCAAACATAGGTTTTACTTGTATTAAAGCAAACGGATAAATGTTTACCATCAGGAGAAAATGCGGCAGATTTAGCTTCGACCAATAATTTTAACCGTTCAGATTCCGGTCCAGGGGTCGACAATTTTTTAATAAAAAGGCCCGTGTTCAAGTCAATAATAGATACAGCTGAATCTCCTGATCCATAGACAGCCATTATTTGATCATTTGGGCTTAGTAAAAAACCATTGATCACTGGTTGATATGAAAAAATAGTTCGCAGCGATTCAGGTTTTCTATTTTGAAGATTGTATTGGCGAATCTCATCATTTTTCAACTTTGTAAACAAGTAATTTCCACTATTTGAATAGGTGATAATATCATGCTCAGTAAAGGTCCTTTTTAAAACCACAGCACCAACCCCTTTTACATCTGTATTATTTCTAATGTCACCTAAATTTCCACTAGCTATCCCAATGGCTTTTTCAAATAATTTTTTTCCTTTTTTAAAATCAATTTGTTTGGTTTTAGGAGGAATTTCACGTTTGGCTTTAGGTAGAGTAAAATCACCAAATTTTTCAGCACTATTAAAATTCCAAAAAGTCAATAAATTATCTTCTCCTAAAAACACTAATTTTTGATTAGATGGGTTAAAATCAAAAGTTAAAATTGGATTTACTTTTCCTTCTAGTGTTTGGTGAATAATACCTCTTTTACCATCCCATAACTTAATAACGCTAGTCGCTTTCCTTCCTTTAAGACTTTCAGCATAATTTGTCCCCGAACTTGCAATTAATGAGCCATCAGGAGAAATACTTAAGCCAGAAATAGGTGATTTATTATCGTCTGTTTTCCCCTTAAATTCAGTCAATGTTTCACCTTTATAGTTCATTAACTTAATGGTTTTGGCGGCTGTAGCTACCGCAAAGGTTAAGTTAGTTGGGTGCATAACAAAACAGGTGTTTAAAATACTCCCTGTTTTAATGGTTTCTATGACTGATAAATCTGTTGAAGAACAAATAGATACCTTGCCATCTTTACTAGCAACCAAAAGTTGTTTGCTAGTCACACTATATCCAAAACCAAGAATGCCTAAAGGATAAATTCTTGATGAAGCAACCAAAGATTTTTTTAAAGGATCAATAATGGTAATTGTTCCGCCCAATTCAGAAAATGCAAGTTGATTTTGCATTTGATTTAACTCTAAAATTGACTTTGTGTGCTTAAAAATAGTGTCAGGTTCATTGAGTGCCTCGTTATCCCACTTTAAAATATGACCTTCATCATTAGCAGAGTAAATGGCATTTGACTGTCCGATCGCAAAATCGTTGATCGGAATACCAGTGCTCACTGAATCAGAAACGGTCCATTTTAAAATATCCCATATAATGAGTTTGCTATCATTACCTGAACTAATAATTTTATCACCTGAATCATTAAACGCAATGGCAGTTATATCATCTGAATGCCCACGTAAGATCCCTATTACTTTTCCGCTATTTAAATCCCAAACTTTGACATTATAATCTCCTTTGCCACCTGATGCTAATAAATTACCATCTTTACTAAAAGCCATTACCTCAATAGCTCCCTTAGTTTTTTGTTGAGTAACTACTGAGATGTCTTGAGCCAAGGTTTTGCTAAAACCTAATATTATGATAAAAACAGCTAAAAAAAGTACTTTCATTTCAAGGATTTTTAAGGTTTAACAAAAATAGGATTTTTTATAATAATCGACTTAGGAACAATTTCCTTAAATTTGCAGTATGGAATTGCCTATTGAAAATAAAGTTGAAAAAGCCAATATTCAACAAATAGATTTGATTGATTTTGTTGAACCATCACCCATTCATACCTTCGACCTTAAGGAAGGGCTTTGGCAAGAGATGGTCATTAAAGAAAAGGAGTTTAGAAGCTTTATTAAGCATACAGATTGGTCGGTTTTTCAAAATCAGATCGTTGGGATATATTGCTCAGTAGAGGCAATTATTCCGTCATGGGCATACATGCTTGTAACAACTAATTTGAATGATGTTGGTGCAAAAGTGTTTTATGGGAGTAAAAAAGAGGTTGAAGAAGCGTGTTTTTTTCAAAATTTACACCAAATGGATTTAGAACCGTTAACAAATGAACGGGTAATGGTTAAAGGCTGTTCAAATGTGCCGAACCCAACTCGTGCCTATGTTGAATTAACCAATTTATTGGTTCCTGTCGTTAAAAGTTTGATGTTTGGTGAACCATGCTCTGCAGTTCCGGTTTTTAAAAAGAAATAATTAGTACAATAATTGTTACTTTTTTTCCTTTCAAACTTATATTGTTTACGAAGTTTTTTTATGCCCAAAATAATTGTTTATTTCTTGCTTATTTTATCTTCAATTTCTTTTGGACAAAGTATTGAAAGTATTTTACAACAAAAGCGGCAGCAAATTGACAGGGTAGAAACTAAACCATCAGATAGAATTACATATATCTCTTCTAATTTTGCAAACTCACAGATTACAACCATCAATTTAAGAGATAAAGTCGGTGTTTTGGCCGTCACAAAAGTGTATTACGTTTACACAGCTTATAAGAGGAGTGCTGGTTTCAATCAAATGGAACTTGACAGACAAAGATTTAAACAACTAAAGGTACTTTATCCTACATTATTCGAAAATCAATTAATAGAGTGGGAGATTTTGGAGCAAACTGGTTTGGAGATATATACTAAAGGAGAGGGCTATTTTCACGGATTTATATTGATTCACAGACCCTTGCCAAGTGAAGAGAGAAAAGAAAAAGAATTTAGCCTAGTGAATAGGTTTCTAAATGATCCTTTTATTGACATTGGGTTAATTGATGAAGACCCTATTGAAGCGTCTTTAAAAAAAGAGTTGAACAATAACTCGCCGCAAATAGAAACTAAAGAGGCAGGATTTGATGGTGGAGGGCAAGCATTATATGATTACATTCAAGCTAATTTATCAACCCCAAGTGATGTTTGGAAAGACCGAAAAGACTTTTGGGCAAAATTTTCATTGGTGATTGATGAAACAGGGAAACCGCTAATGCCAGAATTTAAAGATAATTATAGTCGATCGACCAAGAAAGAAATTACTTCGGTCATAACTAATATGCCAAACTGGAATCCAAAACAAATTAACGGACAGGCTGTTAAAGATACTATTGATTTCGAATGGCGAATCTCATATTCGCCACAGGTCAAAGGAATGTTTTTAATAGATGGTAAACCACCTATTTTAAATCATGAATCAAATTATGCAAAAGTGAGTCCATCAGAGCCTAATAGGATTGGAACGGCAGATATAGCTGAATCTTCCGTTTATCAATCGTTTAATAAAGTTCCTGAGAATGAAAATTTGGCTATTGTAATGGATGTAACAGGAAGTATGGCTAACCATATTATCTCTGCATCATTTTGGCTCAACCAGAACGTGAAAAAACTACCGTTTACCAGTTTTACAGCCTTCAATGATGGAGATGATAAAAAGGATGATGAAAAAGAAATTGGACAAACGGGGGGTATATATTTTACTGCCTTCTTCACTGAATTTAATAATAGCATTCTTACTGCAATGCAAAAAGGGAATGGAGGAGATTACCCAGAAAATGATATTGAAGCTATTTTATATGCTGAGAGAAAAGATGTAAAAGCAACTGGTGTTTTATTAGTCGCAGATAACTTTTCTGCGGTAAAAGATATTGAATTACTGAAAAAAGTAAACTTACCTGTAAACGTTATGCCTTGCGGTCTAACTGGGAGTATTCATCAAAATTACTTAGATATTGCTTTTAAAACTAAAGGTAAAATCTATTATAAGGGTCAGGTTATTGACTTCCAAAGTTTATCAAAGGGAGATGTATTCAAAATTAGAAAGACGGATTACCTTTTCACTGGACGCGGTGTAGAGATTGTAAACTGAAGCAACAATTGAATTAATGAAAATAAAGCTCTAATTAGCATGAAATGCTAATTAGACACTTTGAAAAATAGCGAAAATTGTCTATTTTTGCAAATTAGAAAGTGCTATCTCTATAGTTGCTGACTAAATCATTAAATGAGTATTTATGGGAACCAAAAATGAATCTGTTTTAGCCAATGTAGACGCCAAGTTCAAATCCGAGGTATTAGAAGATTTTAAGTTGGCTCGTATTTCAAGAGAAACTTCACTGCTTGGACGTAGGGAAGTATTATCGGGGAAGGCTAAATTTGGTATTTTTGGTGATGGTAAGGAGGTGGCGCAATTGGCTATGGCGAAGCAGTTTAAAAATGGTGATTTCCGATCAGGATACTATCGTGACCAAACCTTTATGATGGCGATTGGAGCCTTAACTGTTAAAGAATACTTCGCTGCTTTGTATGCTCATACTGATATTGAAAAGGAACCTGCTTCAGGTGGACGCCAAATGGGTGGACACTTCTCAACTCGGTCTTTAAATGCTGATGGTACGTGGAAAAATTTAATGGAACAAAAGAACAGTTCAGCTGATATTTCTCCAACAGCTGGTCAAATGCCCCGTTTAGTCGGATTGGCCTTGGCCTCTAAAATGTATCGTCAAAATAAAGACTTACATGGCATGACTAACTTTACTGACAAAGGAAATGAAGTGGCATTTGGAACGATAGGAGACGCCAGTACTTCAGAGGGGCCTTTTTGGGAATCAATTAATGCAGCAGGTGTTTTACAAATTCCATTCGCTATTTCAATTTGGGATGATGGGTATGGCATTTCTGTATCCAAAAAATATCAAACAACTAAAGAAAATATTTCAGATGCATTGTCTGGTATGCAAAGGTCTGAGAACTCTGCAGGTTATGAAATATTCAAAGTAAAAGGATGGGATTATCCTGCTTTAGTTCAGACTTATGAAAAAGCGATTAAACTGTGTCGTGAAGAACATGTACCTGTCATGATTCATGTCTCCGAGGTTAATCAACCGCAAGGCCATTCTACTTCCGGTTCTCATGAAAGATATAAATCAGAAGAGCGGTTACAATGGGAGAAAGATTTTGACTGTATCGAAAAAATGAAAGCTTTTATTTTAGAAGCTGGCATTGCTACACCTGAGGAACTAGAAGACATTGAAAAGGCCGCCAAAAAACAAGTGTCCTCTGAAAAGCGTGAAGCCTGGAATGATTTTTTAGCAGATTTAAATACTGATTTGCATACCGTATTGCCTTGGTTAGAAACAATTGTTTCTGGAAGTAATAATGCCGTTTTTGCTCAAAAAGTACTCGATACTTTAAAAGCTGAAATGAACCCAATTCGAAAAGATATTCTCTCTTCAGTGAAAAAGATATTGAGGTTGACCAGGGATGAAAATTCACGCGCTAGAGCTGAACTAAAAAATTGGTTAGCCTCCTCAAAAGAAATAAATACTGATCGTTATTCATCATACTTATATTCTCAATCTTCCGAATCGCCTTTGTTAGTTGAGAGAATTGCACCACAATACGAAAATGACGAAATGGTTGACGGCCGTTTAGTTTTGAGAGAAAACTTCGATACTATTTTTACCAATAAGCCTGAAGTTTTGACATTTGGAGAAGATACTGGTAAAATAGGAGGAGTGAATCAGTCTATGGAAGGTATGCAAGAAAAATACGGTAAATTACGTGTAACTGATACTGGCATTCGTGAATGTACCATTATTGGACAAGGCATTGGCATGGCCATGCGAGGATTAAGACCTATTGCAGAAATACAATATTTAGACTACTTGTTATACGGCATTCAAATTATGAGTGATGACTTAGCTACGGTTCAGTATCGTACTAAAGGTGGTCAAAAAGCACCACTAATTATAAGAACAAGAGGACACCGTTTGGAAGGGGTATGGCATTCCGGATCACCAATGGGAATGATTATTAATGCTTTGAGAGGTATTCATGTTTGCGTCCCTCGTAATATGACTAAAGCCGCAGGTTTTTACAATACTTTAATTAAGTCTGATGATCCTGCATTAGTGATTGAGCCATTAAATGGATACCGAGTAAAAGAACGTAAACCGTCAAACTTTGGAGAATTTTGCGAACCACTTGGTCAACCTGAAATTACTCAAGTAGGGACAGATGTCACCATTGTCTCATATGGTTCTACCTTTAACTTGTGTACAGAGGCTGTCAAGCAATTAGCTGAAGTAGATATTTCAGTCGAATTAATAGATGCGCAAACTTTATTACCTTTTGATGTGAATCATATGATATCTGACTCACTTGAAAAAACGAATAAATTGGTGATTGTAGATGAAGATTGTACGAGTGGTGCAACTGCGTTTATGCTCGATCAAATTTTGGTTAAGCAAAAGGGGTATTATCATTTAGATGCTGAACCAGTAACCATTTCAGCTCATGACCACCGCCCAGCGTATGGAACAGATGGAGATTATTTCTCAAAACCTAATATTGAAGATATTTTTGAGCAAGTGTATGGGTTGATGAGAGAGTATAACCCTGAAAAGTATTCGGAATTGTATTAAAATAATATTGAGTCAGCCCTTGCATTAGGGTGCAAATATTTCCATTACCGTGAAGCCTTAAAATTTCTAAGGTTGAGTTGAGGAGGGCTTACTAAATAATTTTCAATATTCTATTTTTGTAAATAGCTAACGTCCAATTCGTAATTGTGTTTTCGTTTTTATTGGAAAATATCAAAGAAGCATGTTATAAAACGATTTGAACACTTTCTTCTTGTAGAACTTTTGAACCGTCAGGCAAGGTAAATTCAGCAATAACATAGTATACACCAGGAGAGCATAATTCGCCAGCATGAGTATGCCCATCCCAAGTTCCATTTAAGCCAAAATAACGGTATATTAATCCACCATATCTATTGTAAACACTCACAGTTAAGGCTTCAACGCCATTGGTCTTAATCTTAAAAACATCATTAATACCATCATTATTTGGAGTAAATATATTAGGAATTACAGCGATATCCTGACCATAACTATTGGTTGTGATCATGAGCAGTAAGAGCAATATGGAAAAATACTTTTTCATACCTATTTAAGGTAAAGTTAATTAAAAAAGCGTTTACTCCGTATTTTCTAACTTTAAATTAGACGGATCACCTTTTTCAGTCGCTGGAACGCCATTTTTCATCCATAAGGGCATAGGTTCATCTTTAAGGTAAAAATCGAAAAATTGTCTCATTCTAATGCTCAAATCTTCGCGGTTCGCAGTTCTCATTAAATTATGCGCATCACCGTTGTAGTTTAGTAACCATGCTGGTTTTTCGAGTCGCCGCAATCCCATAAACATTTCAATACCCTGATACCATGGAACGGCTCCGTCATTATCGTTATGCATGATTAAAAGCGGTGTAGAAACTTTCGGTAAACCAAAAATGGGAGAATTCTCGATATATAGTTCAGGACATTCCCAAATATTGCATCCAATTCTACTTTGAGTGCGCTCATATTGAAACTGACGACTCATCCCGCTGCCCCACCGAATACCACCATAGGCTGAAAACATATTGCTAACTGGTGCGCCTGCCATACCACAAGCATATTTATTAGTCATGGTTACAAGCTGCGCGGTCTGGTACCCTCCCCAACTTTGACCTTGAAGACCTAATTTATTGGTATCTATCCAATCATGTTTTTGTGTCAAATAATCGGTGCCGCTGACTATACAATCATAAGCAGATTTAGCGGGGTGGCCAGGTGTATAGATAATATTTGGAATAAATACAAGATAACCATTACTGGCATATTCAGTAGGTAATACTATTGACGCTGTTGGGCGAGGAGAGTAATGATTATGTAATCGATCATCATATTTTTCATAGAAATATACAATCATAGGGTATTGTTTTGTTGAATCGAAATCTTCAGGTTTGTATAATAGACCATCTAATGCTAAACCTTTAAACGACTGCCATTTTACCTGTTCCACAGTTGCCCAATTGTAATCGTTTTGTTGTGGATTGGCATTTGTAATTTTAGCTGGATTTTTGAAAGATAAATCGGTTAACTGCAAATCAGGATAGTCAGAAACGGTCATAGTTCTATAAACCAATTGATCTGATCCTTTGGCTTTTTGTATGTCTAGAAAGCTAAAGTCACCATCTATAACTGGTCGAGAAAAATCAAGATCTTTAACGATAAACTCAGCTTTGGTGTTTTGATCAATGCCTTTAAACAAAACGCGGTTGAGGTCGATATAAGTTGAATCTTCATCAAAATCAATAAGGGTGTATTTGGTTTTGGTTGCCATCCCTAACTCTTTTGTAATGGCTTTAAAATTACTTCTATTATTAGGATTGAATTCGTATATGTCAAACTCACTTTGAATTAAAATCCGCTCATTCTCATCAGAATTTGTCCAGCCAATTGAACCTTCAGGATATGGCATTGAAGGATTGCCATTATTATCAGAGTAAAAATTGTCAGGAATATTTTTTGTTAGGTTGATAGTTGTTTTATTTTTAATTGTTGTTGCCATCCATGATGAATCAGATCCATTATACCAAACCATATATTTTCCAGAAGGTGATAGGGAAGGGAAAAAAGCCTGAGCTTCAAGTACGACTTCTTTTTCTCCAGTTTTAAGATCAGTAATGAAATAGTCTGCCTTCCAAGGAAAATCCCAAGAACGAGACTTTAAATAGGGGTCTGTATTTCGTCCTAAAGCTATTTCACGATTTAAATCAGAATTAACAAAAACACGCTCATTTTCTAATATTTCGAGATGCGTAATAGTATTATTGTCTAATTGAATTCTGGTATTATAACTCTTTTTTTTGTTTCGTTTCAACTGTTTCAGCTGTTGAGGTTGAACTTGTTTGTCAGTCCAAGACCAAATATCTAATTTTGCCTTTTCAGAATTAAGCAATGAGTCTTCAGGTTCTTGCATAACTTGCTCATTCGAACCAAAATAAATATACTTCCCATTTTTTGAAAAATAAGTCTTGCTATACTCTGAAACTGCCCATCCCTTTTTTAGACCGTTGGTATTTGTATCAACAAGTATTTTTGCGGCACTATAACCAACCTGCCAGTAACCAAGTTGGTAGGTTTTTATTTCGTTGGTGTCAACCGTAGTTGTAAATGCAATTTGGGTTCCAGTTTCGTCAATAGTAAATGAACTAATATCTAATTGATTAGAAATAATCGTATCTGTTTTTTGAGTGGTAAGATCTAACGAAAGGAGCGTTAAGGAATCGGAATCACCTTTTAAGCTAATTGAATAGTATAAGCGGTTCCCTCCTTTATTAAATCGATAATTAACAACCTGATGAATAATAGATTTTTTATTGTTTATTGGATTAAACAAAGTCAAACTATGGCCTGTAGTTTTTGGTCTAATGCATTTTTTTCTTTTTTTAAGTATTTGCCATTTTTTGTAGGTAGGACACTTAGGTCTCATGTCTTCTTCACTTAAATAAGCCATCCAATCTCCCTTTTCTGGTATGGCAAATGATTTGATCTTTGCGATTTTAAGAACAGAGTCTTTATTAAACCAGATAATTCCCAATGAATCTTTGGGAAGCTTATTCGGTTTAGTCTCTTTTAATTTCAGAGTTCTAACGGTATCGTACCCCGGAGAGATATTAAATGCTGCATACTCTGATTGATAGTGAAATTGAGCATTTGAACCTTTCAAAATTGAATCACGTTTTGGCGTTTTCGAATTTTGAAAATATAACCAAGCATCTCCCTTTGCAGGACTTACTTGATAAGATAAAATTTTACCGTCTTCGCTCCACAAAATTTGTTTGATAGAATTCCAGGAGTCGTATGCAAGGTTGTTAATTGCTTTTTTGGATTCGTTTTGCGCCATAGCAGAAAGACTTGCAATTATGGTCATGCAAATAAAGAAGTGCTTCATAAATACTGAGGATTAATCTTCTAGTTTAACGATTTGTATTTGATTATCAAAGTAGTGCTTGAATGCCATATCATATACCATATTATAACTTTCCCCATTTGGACTCTTATAGATATGTGTATGGTATTTTTCATTAAACCCATGCTTTTCTAAAATTTCTTTTTTGATAGGGGCACTTCTGTAAATATCAAATACTTTTTGTAAAGTTGTCCAATTCTTATGCAATGTCCTGTTGATGTGATTTACATGCTCTTCTTTTATTTTATTTTCAGAGTTATGAAAGGCATTTTTACATTTTGAATTACAAAATCTTTGATTAGATCTTCCTTCAAATGGTTTTTGACAAGTCGGGCAAATTTTCATAGCGTACTAAAAGGTTTTAAAAACGATTTAACACAAATATAAAAACTTAGAAAAAATATCGCCTATGAAGTGTGATTTATTTCTGCATCACTAATTATTTCCAGCCAATCATCCACGGAATGTGCATTTTCCGCATCAAATTGACCAATTTTTTCACGTCTCAAAGATGATAAATAGGCTCCGGAATTTAATTTAATACCGAAGTCGTGAGCAATACTTCTAATGTAAGTTCCCTTAGAACATCTAATGATAAAGCTGACAACGTTTTTATGAATAGAGGTAATTGTAAATTCTTTGATTTCTATTTGTTTAGCTTTCAGGATAACTTCTTCTCCTTTTCTCGCCAAATCATAAGCTTTTTGGCCATCAATTTTTTTTGCTGAAAAAATAGGTGGCATTTGGTCTACAACACCCTTCATTTCATTTGCAGTTTGGTAAATCAAATCATTTGTGATATGATCAGTAGGGAAGGTCTGATTAATTTCGGTTTCCATATCATAACTTGGTCTGGTTGCTCCCAAAGTAATACTACCTGAATATTCTTTTTCAAGCCCCATGTAAGATTCAATGGACTTGGTTTGCTTGCCAGTACATAAAATTAATAAACCACTAGCCAATGGATCTAAAGTACCTGCGTGCCCAACTTTAATTTTCTTAACGCCAATTTTGTTTTTAATCTGCCAGCGCAATTTATTAACCACTTGAAATGAAGTCCAATTTAATGGTTTGTCTACTAACAATACTTCTCCGCTTTTAAAATCAAAAGCTTTTGGGTTTTGCATATTTTTAATTGAGGGCATAAACAATCGCTATTGCACCAACTATAAAGCAATAGATTGAGAAATAAGATAATTTCGATTTCTTTACCAATTTAATCATCCATGTGCATGCAAGTAATCCAGTAAGAAATGAAAAAATAAAACCAATCCCTATTACTGAAGCGTCAATAGAGGTTGTTGAAAATTCATCACTCATGATGTCCTTCGCAATTTTCCCAAATATTAGGGGCACAACCATCAAAAAAGAAAACCTTGCTGCTTTTTCGCGATCAATTCCTAAAATAACAGAAGTGGAAATAGTTGCACCTGAGCGCGAAATTCCAGGTAATATCGCAATGGCTTGAGAAATACCAATAATAATTGAATGCCAGAAGCCTACTGATAAACCTGTGTTTTTTGCGCGATCAGCCAAAAATAGAAGAACACCAGTTAAGATGAGCATGCAACCCACCAATAAAACTTCTCCACTAAAAAATGTCTCAATTTGGTCGTTAAACGCAACGCCAACAATGGCTGCTGGAATCATTGACAAAATAATTTTTAACGAAAATTTAAATTCATCATTCCATTTAAATTGGAGTAGCCCTTTAGTAATCTCACTAATATCTTTTCGGAAAATGACAACTGTGCTTAAGGCAGTTGCAAAGTGTAATACAACTGTCATTAACATACTTTCTCTAGGGATTGATTCGTCTCCCATAATAAACTTAGCTAACTCAAGGTGTCCACTGCTGCTTACTGGCAGGAATTCAGTTAATCCTTGAATAATACCAAGAATAATAGCATCAATTACAGACATGAAATCAGTTCGTTTTCCGTTTTTTCATAATGCCATATAACACTACCAAATAACCTAGTATAACTAAGAAGGGCGCAACAGTGATTCGAACAGGACTGAATAATTCTTCTTCGTTAAAGACATTTGGATCCTCGGATCCCCCTCCCATCATTAATAAAAAACCAATTAATGTAATAACAAATCCACCTATAATGAACATTTTATTATCCTTTCCAAATACAAAATTGTCTTTACTCATAATTATATAATGCTTAACCGTACAAGTTATCTAATTTGAGTCGCAAATACTTTCTCAATGCAATACTCGTAGATATAACGGTAATTAATATTCCAAATAATATGATACCCCCCAAAACTATAAAAAATAATCGGATATCAGTCAAATAGATAATTGCTGGAAAGATTTGTTCGATTAACAATAAAAAACCGAAAACAAGAGCCCCTGCTACCACTCCAGAAACCAGACCTTGCCAGATAGCCTGCCATATAAATGGCTTCCTAATAAATCTTGGTGTTGCACCAACTAATTGCATGGTTTTAATGGTGAATCTTTTAGAATATAATGCAAGTCTTATTGTGTTGTTAATTAATGCTATGGCTACTAATAATAACAAGCAGGCAATAAATAATAAAATATAAACGAACCGTTTTATATTTAGACTAATGTTTTTAAAGGCTTCTTCCCTGTAGCTAACTTCTATAAGTCTTTCAGGGTATTCAGCCAATAATTCTGATTCAATTTTTTTCATGCTGTCCAAGACCACATAATTATTTTTTAAATTCAAAATAACTGAATGATTCAGCGGGTTTTCATTGTTGATCACTGAAAGTGCACTATCCCCTACAAAGGCCTTTGTGATTTCCCAGGCTTCTTCAGCTGATCGATAAAAGGCTTTTTTAACATATACTTTTTCACCTAATTCAGCTTCAATTTGCTTTAAGTCTAGTTCGTTGACTTGGTGGTCAAAAAATAAATCAACTTCAAGTTCTTCAATTTTCTGATTTTTGATAGCATTGATGCCAAGCACAAACCAGGCACTCATGCCCAAAACAGATAAAACCAAAACAATACCTATAATGGTTGATGCATAAGCCGTCTTCAGCCCATTTTTAGTACTTTTTGGTTGTTTTGCCATACTGAATATGGCGCTAAATTAAAAATAAAAATGGGTTTGGTTTTTAGTTATGCTTAATAAGTGAATGGAATTAAGATTTTTTTGTGATAAATTATTTTATTGAGTCACAATAGTAATAGTGTCCATTAAGTAAGCACCAAAAAAGCCAAGAGCGTTTTCCGACAAATTAGAAACAGGATTTGATGGTGTTGCCGCAAAAGGACCAGTATCGGTATTATTAACCAAAGAGAAAAAATAATCGTAATTCGCATTATCCATTGTTAATAATTCCAAGCTCACAGTATCTGTAGAATCGACACTTGTGCCGAAAAGGATCCCTCCAAATTGCTGACCCGACCCTAAAACATCATTTGCAATGTACATATCATTGTCTCTATCGCCATTTACATAAGCAATGATCCGATAATTATCACCAATTGGAGCAGGGTCTGAGAATAGGTAAAATATGACTCGAAATTCATCAGGAAAAAAACCGAGCCCTTCTTTTAATTCGTCTGGCAAATCGCCTTTTTTACCAGCATATACATAATCAAAGGCTGGAGCAAAAGAGCTTTTAGTTGTTCCAGTAATTTCTTGACCTTCAGCTGTTATTTTTAAGTTATATGTTTTGTTAGGTTCAACTTTAAATCCAGGTAAAACATATGTTCCAGTTACAGGCAGGTCTTCGGTAAATTTAAAATTATTTCCGTCACTATCAGTAATAATAACCTCAGCGCCTGAGACTAATTCAAAATTGTTGGTAGTATACACATTACTTGTCTTAGTTAGTTTAACAAAGCTTCGCCCTTCTATGTCAGAAGTGAAAGCTTCTACTACAATTTTTTGATCTGCATTGTTTAATGGTAGGTCAATGACTTCTTCGCAGGAGAAAAAAATAGTTGTAACAAGTAACGTGTAAAAATATTTAATGTAAGGTTTCATTTTTAAAATTTGAAGTTGTACGTAACAGATGGAATGAATTTAAATAGTGCCAGTTTAACGGCCTCGGTCTGGCCAGTAATTTCGTTTTCCTGAAATGTAATTGAGTACGCATTTTCACGACCGTATGCATTGTATATCGAAAAGTTCCAGCTCGATTCAAATTTCTTTCTCACTTCAATTTCATTACCCTCCGCGTCAGTAATTAATTTGGTCTTTTTATTATTCAGTGTCACGCCAAGGTCCAGTCTATGATAGTCGGGCATTCTATAGCCATTTCTTTCAGTAAACTCGTTTACGACCTGACCTTCTATAATATATTTTCCGCTTGGGAAGGTAACAGCATTACCAGTATAATATACCCACGAAGAACTAAGATTTAACCTTTCGTTTAACTTATACATTAATACAATCGAGATATCATGAGTTCTGTCTTGTCTTGCTGAAAACCACTCTCCCTTATTGATTCCATCAATTTTATTTTCAGTTTTTGAAATAGTGTAGCTTAACCAACCGGTTAATTTTCCAACTTTTCTTTTAGCTAATAGTTCGAGTCCATACGCCCTACCTATACCAAATAATAGTTCAGCCTCAACATTAGGGTTTAAAGTAATCTCAGCACCATCACGGAAGTCAATCGTGTTTTGAAAGTCCTTATAGTAAGCCTCAGCAGAAAATTCAATGGTATTATTCTTAAAGTTTCTGAAATAGCCAATGGCGTATTGATCAGAAATTTGAGGCTTGATAATAGGGCTAGAAGGTAACCAAATATCAGTTGGTGTAGCTGCCGTTGAATTAGAAATTAGGTGAAGAAATTGATAATTTCTTGAGTATCCTCCTTTTATTGAAGATTTTTCGTTCAATACAAAGTTAATGCCTAATCGAGGCGATAAACCATTATAAGATACGACCAATTCATTTGTAGACCAATAGGAAGTTGAATCTACCAAGCCTTCGTCGTTAAAAGTATAAGTTTCTCCAGGACCAATTTGAGAGAAATTAGAGTAACGAAGTCCATAAGTCAAATTTAATCGATTTCCAATTTTTTGATCGTTTGAAACATAAAGAGCTGACTCTACTGAGTGCTTAACAGGAATGTCATCAATTGTAAATCCTAGTTCATCACCTATATCTATTTCTCCAGGTTCAAAGGTGTGGTGAATGATATTACCTCCAAACTTTAGTGTATTATTAGAATTTATATAATAGTCGAAATCTTTCTTAAAGTTAAAATCTTGAATTTGAGACCCTATCTCAACCTTGCTAGAACCTTCACCAATTCCAATGACATAATTATATTTACTATAAATAAAAGTAGCATTTCCAAAGAGCTTTCCATTATAGATATGATTCCAACGGGTTGTAGCCGTTGTATTTCCCCAATCAAAAGATAATTGACTACCGAAGTTAAACTGATCTCTGCCAATATAACCTGACACAAAAACACGATCTTTATCTGAAATTCTGTAGTTGGCTTTTGCATTGAGATCGTAAAAATAGAGTCCAGCACCATCTAAATTTTCATTATTGGAAAATCTTAAGAATTGATCTACATATGTTCTTCTACCAGAAAGAATAAACGAACCTTTATCTTTTACAATAGGAGACTCTAAGGTTAATCTGCTTGAGATAAGCCCAATCCCACCACTGGCCGAAAACTTCTTCGAATTTCCTTCTTTCATTTTAATATCCATGACAGATGAAAGCCGACCGCCAAACTCAGCAGGCGCTCCTCCTTTGTATAATTTCACGTCTTTAAGGGCATCTGAATTAAATACTGAAAAGAATCCTAATAGATGAGAAGCATTGTAAACAGGGGCTTCATCTAAAAGGATTAAATTTTGGTCAGCTCCACCACCACGAACATAAAAACCAGAGTTTCCTTCTCCAGCTGACTTTACACCGGGCAATAATTGCATGGTTTTTAAAACATCTTGCTCTCCAAATAAAACAGGAATACTTTCAATGTCTTTCACATTGATCTTTTCAACTCCCATTTCAGTGGTCTTTAAATTTTCGCCAAGCTTTTCAGCTGTTACTTCAACTTCATTTAAAATTTCAGAGGATAACTTTAACTCAACATTTTTTGAAATGTTTTCTGATAAATCCACACTAAATGAGATTTTTTCATATCCTATAAATTGATAATTGATAGTGTAATTTCCTTCTGGCAAAGTGAGGGAATAGAAGCCATATACATTTGTTAAAACACCTTTTCCAGGTATTTCTGCTACCGATATCCTGGCGCCAATAATATCTTCACCTGTCGAATTGTCTTTGATATTGCCACTAATCGTAAAGTTATTTTGTCCTAATGAAAGTAATGAAATAATTAGTGTTAAACTGAAAAAAAGGTACTTCATGTAATGTGTTTGTGGTACAAAATTACAATTTAAAACTGTTTAAAATGTTAATTTATGTTTACTGGACGAACAAGTTTACAAAACGTTACAGTAAAAAAAAGAGTTTTTCAATTTGAAAAACTCTTTTTTTAAATATGGATGAGCTTAAAATTAAAAGAGTCTTTTAAAATTGGCATAACGTTGGTCATTATCTTTTCCAGGGGCACAACCTTGTTCTTTTGCCCACTTGTGATAGTTTTCTACCCTGTTAGCAGGGCTAGGATGTGTGCTCATAAATTCAGGTGTACGGCCACCACCTGAGGCCTCAATTTTTTCGAAAAACCCTGCACCACCATCAGCATCATATTCTGTTCCACACAGGTAATGAACAGACATTTGGTCAGCTTCGCTTTCATGCGCTCGGCTGAATTTCAATCCGACTAAGCCACCTGTAATTTGTTTAAGTGCTTCTCTGTTTCCGAGTGTTGCATCAATAAGAACAGAAAGCAAACCTGACTTTGTCATTTGCCTTGTAGAGTGACGTAAATCTGCATGAGCCATCTCATGACCCATGACACCAGCTAATTCATCTTCAGTATCTAAATACTTGATGATTCCAGTATAAACATAGATATATCCTCCAGGTGTACAAAACGCGTTTAATGTTGAATCATCTTTAATTATTCTTAATTGCCATTTAAACTCTTTAGCATATTTTACTTTTCCAGTTTCTATAATTCGGTCTCTTAAATTATAAAGAAATGCATAGGCTGCTACATTTGAAGCAGAGTCTAAAATAGGATATTCTGTCGAAAGTGAGTCTAATTGCATAGCCACCTGAGCACCTAATGCAATATCTTGCTCAATCGAAAATAAGTTAAAACCTCCTTGTGGTAATTTATCCTTTCCATCTCTTGTAGTCCCACAACTTGTTATTAGGAGTATTGAAAGTGCAATAGGTATTATTTTTTTCATAGGATTTTTTTTGTAAAAGTATATATTTCTATAAAAACCACTCGAATTTCATGCAGAAAAATTGAACACCAAATCCAACAAAAATGCCTGTTAAGATTTCTGCATTAGAATGAGCTTTGAGATAGATTCGTCCGGCGCTAATAAGCCCCCCGATTAAAATTAAAATAATGATAAATGGTAAATTAAAGTTGACCTGGGTATTAAAGTACCCAATCACGGCCCCAATTAAACCAAAAAAGCCGGCCGCATGTAAGCTCACTTTTAAGTAAAAATTTAATAGAAAACAAATTAGAATCACCAGTAAAGTTCCAAAAGTATAGGATAATAATAAAGTGTAACTCGGTTGATTTGAAATTAGCTCCCGTAAATAAATATAGCAAAAAACCAGATACATCAAAACTGTGATGAGTGGATAAATACGTTCTTTTTTCGTGTCCATTTGCATGCTTGAAATGACTTTACTCCAATACATAATTAAAATACTTATACCTGGAGCTAATACGGTAAGCGTTCCAAAAATGAGATAAATTGCAGTTTTTATCTCAGTATCTATTGCAAATAGAGATTTTTCCAAAAGCCCTGGCGTGAGTGAGGGCATAGTAAATAGAAAAAATAGACCAATAATCGGTAAGAAGATAGGGTGAAAAATATAGCTAAGGGTACTAAAAAAAGATTTTATCATAGTTCTTTTCTAAGTCTTGCCACTGGTATATTTAATTGTTCTCTGTATTTGGCAACAGTTCTACGAGCAATATTATACCCTTTTTCTTTCAGATGAGCACCCAGTTTTTCGTCTGTTAGTGGTTTCTTTTTGTTTTCAGCATCAATAGCGTCTTGCAAAATCTTTTTGACTTCTCTGGTACTCACTTCTTCTCCAGACGTAGTAGATAATGATTCAGAGAAAAAATATTTTAACTTAAACGTTCCAAATTGAGTAGCAATATATTTACTGTTTGCAACTCTGGAGATAGTAGAAATATCCATATTTACGATCTCAGAAATATCCTTCAAAATCATTGGCTTTAACTTGGTTTCATCACCAGTTAAAAAGAAATCATGTTGATATTCCAAAATGGCATTCATGGTTATCATGAGTGTATTTTGCCTTTGCTGGATAGCTTCTATAAACCATTTTGCAGAGTCGAGTTTTTGTTTTACAAATTGGACAGCCTCCTTATTAGATTTAGATTCACCACCTTCTGCATAGGTTCTTAACATATTTTCATAAGTCCGGCTTACTTTTAATTTTGGTGCATTTCTACCATTTAATGATAGTATTAAATTATCATCCTCTTCAGTTAATATAAAATCGGGAATAATTTGTTGAAAGTTTGTGCTACTAGTTGATTCTTTAAGCGAGTTACCAGGTTTTGGGTTTAATCTGGTAATCTCTTCAATAGCATCTTTCAAATCGTCGTCACCAATTTCGAACTTTTTCTTAATTTTTTGATAATGCTTCTTCGTAAATTCATCAAAACTTGTTTCAATGATTTTTTTAGCTGTATATATAGCAATGTCTCCATGGTGTTTTCGTTCTAATTGAAGCAATAAGCACTCTTGCAGGTCTCTTGCTCCAACACCTGCTGGCTCAAAATCTTGAATAACAAATAAAACATCTTCAATTTCTGCTTCTGTAACCATGACGTTAAAACCAAATGCTAAGTCATCCACTAGTGCAGGGAGTTCTCGTCTTACATAACCGTCATCATCAATATTACCAATAATGGTGTTGGCTATTACTTCTTCTTTTTCGCTCAGGTTTCTCAACCCAATTTGAGCGGATAGAATATCATGAAACGATTTCCCTCCAGAAATGGGAATCGCATGGTCGTCATCATCAGCAGAGTAATTATTGGATGCTGTTTTATATTGCGGTAAATCATCATCTAAATAATCATTAATGTCAAATTCTTCTGTAGTCTGCTCCGGTTCACTTTGGTCATAGTCGTCAGCTAATTCATCTTGAGAATCTTTTTCTACTCCTTCTTCAAGAGCAGGGTTCTCTTCAATCTCCTCTTTGATTCGTTGCTCTAATTCCATTGTAGGCACTTGCAACAATTTCATTAATTGAATTTGCTGGGGCGATAGTTTTTGTAGTAGTTTTTGATTAAGTGACTGTTTTAACATAATAAATGACGTTCAGCGTCTCGGTCAAATATACGAAAAAATAGTCAACGACATAAAACGGCGTGATTTTTGATAACAATATTAACATTGTTTGTATTTTATTAAAAACGCTTGTCAATTTTGATGGGCGTTTTTTTCTTTTAAAAAGCATTAAGTCTACTCTAGGCAATTTTTTTTATGGAATATTAGGATGACTGTCATCTAAAATATAGAAACCAATAAAACAAATATTATGAAAAATATAGTAGGATTAATAATAGTAGCAATAATCAGTGTTTTTGCAAATGCTCAACAAGGAGATGGAACCATAATGGGAACCGTATATAAAAGTGATTCAGTAACGGTAAAGCCATTTACGGAAGTGTGGATCGATTACAATGGAAGTCGGTTAGGCGTTGTTTCAGATGTGAATGGAAAATTTAAAATTGCGCCTGTAAGACCAGGGAAGTATAATTTGCATGCGAAACATTTAGAGGGAGGAGTGCGAACCATGACTGGTGTAAATGTTTATACTGACGCAATTGCTAAATTCAATATTTATCTTGCAGACACCACCAATATGCTAGCAACAGCAGAAGTCTTTTCCGAGCCGTTGATTCAATTGGAGCATGTTAGCAAAATTTCTAGAGAAGATATAGAACAAAGTGTAAATATTCAGAACCCAAAGGCCATGCTTGCTGGCAGAAATTCTGATATTAAAGTGAGCGCAAATGATGAGCTAATCATTAGAGGTTCCCGACCAGGAGATGTCGTGTATTTTGTGGATGGTGTTAAGCAAACAAGCCTCCAAAGAGTGCCTGGGGTTGCTATTAATTCAATGTCGGTTTATACCGGAGGGATTCCAGCGAAATATGGTGATACGACAGGAGGAATTGTCATTCTAGAAACCAAAAGTTACTTTGACTTGTATTACGCTTGGAAAGCGGCAAATGAGTAAATCATTTTAATGATTACAAATTTGTTATTCTTAATAAATGTAGTATATTTGCAGTGTTAAAATAGATAATAATTAAAAGAGGGGACTAAAAAGTCCCCTCTTTTTGTACCAAAAAATGATCACAAAACAACGAATCGAAGATTTGGCCAACGAAAGAATTCTGGAAAGAAATCCTCGGCTTTATATCGTAGACATTACTATTAATAATGGTAGTCAGATATTGGTTGAAATTGATCATGAAACTGAAGGTGTTTCTATTGAAGATTGCATGTCGGTCAGCAGAAATATTGAACACAATTTAGATAGAGAGGTGCAAGATTTTTCCCTTGAAGTGGCTTCTGCAGGATTGTCAAAGCCATTTAGAGTATTGAAACAGTATATTAAAAATATAGGAAGGCAGGTGAAAGTAAAAACATTCGAAAACGGAAAAATTGAAGGCGTTTTAACTTCTGCTGATGAAAACAAAATAATAGTAACCACCAGAGAAAAGGTGAGAGTTGAAGGTCGGAAAAAGAAAGAGTGGATTGAGACCGATCATACCATTTCAATGGATACTATAAAAGAAACTAACTTGATAATTACATTTAAATAAAAGCAAAGTATGAATGCGTTAGATTTAATTGAGTCTTTTTCGGAATTTAAAGATTTCAAAAATATTGATAGAGAAACAATGATGAGCATCTTAGAGGATGTGTTTCGTTCAATGATGAAAAAACGATATGGTAGCGACGATCACGTTGACGTTATTATTAATCCAGATAAAGGAGATTTAGAGATATGGATTAATAGAGAGATTGTGTATGATGGTGAAGTAGAAGATGAAAACCTTGAAATTGCATTATCTGAAGCCATAAAAATTGAACCTGATTTTGAAGTTGGAGAAGAAGTGGCTGAAGAATTAAAGTTAGATGATTTTGGAAGAAGAAACGTATTGTCTTTGCGCCAGAACCTTATATCCAGAATTATGGAGCTTGAAAAAGACCATATTTATAAATTATACAAAGAAAGAATCGGTGAAATTGTAACGGGAGAGGTTTATCAAGTTTGGAAGCGAGAGATATTAGTTTTAGATGATGAAGGAAATGAGTTAATTTTACCGAAAAGTGAGCAGATCCCTTCAGATTATTTTAAGAAAGGCGAAGCCATAAGAGCAGTAGTCGCTAAAGTGGACTTAAGAAACAATAACCCTGTAATTATTTTGTCTAGAACCGCTCCTGAATTTTTAGAACGTTTATTTGAACTAGAAGTCCCAGAAGTATTTGACGGTTTAATAACCATTAAAAGGATTGTAAGGGTGCCAGGAGAGAGGGCAAAAGTGGCTGTTGAATCCTATGACGATAGAATTGATCCAGTAGGTGCTTGTGTGGGAATGAAGGGAGCTAGAATCCATGGTATTGTGAGAGAGTTAAGGAATGAAAATATTGATGTAATTAATTACACCAATAATGAAAAACTATACATACAACGTGCATTATCACCTGCGAAAGTGACATCTATCGAAATAAATGAAGATGAAACAAGAGCGGAAGTATTCTTAAAACCAGATCAAGTATCTTTGGCTATTGGTAAAGGTGGTTTTAATATCCGTCTAGCTGGTAAATTAACAGGGTATGAAATTGATGTTTATAGAGAAGGAGCAGAAGATATTGATGATGTAGATTTATCTGAATTTACTGATGAGATTGATGCATGGGTAATTAAAGAATTAAAATCAATCGGTTTAGATTCAGCAAAATCCGTATTAGAAATGGATATTGATGATTTAGTAAAAAGAACTGATTTAGAGATTGAAACACTTGAAGACGTAATGAGAGTGTTAAAAGCAGAATTTGAATAATATTTTCTTTTACCCAATAATTAGGATAAAAGTAAAATATTAATTAAAATTATAGTAAATAGCGAAATAGAGCTGAATAGTTTATGGCAGGAACAGCAAAAAGATTAAACAAAGTTGCAAGAGAATTTAACGTTAGTATTAGTACTATTGTCGATTTCTTGGCTACAAATGGGCATGAAATAGATTCAAAGCCAACCACTAAAATTGATGGTGAAATTTTGGATATATTGGAGCAAGAATTTGCGGCTGACAAATCAGCAAAGGAAAAATCTCAGCAAGCTTCAGTTAAGCGAGAAAAACGAGAGACCATTAGCTTGGGAGATGTCAAGTCAGATCCAGAAGTTGTGGAGGAAAAACCAGAAGTTGAAGAAGACTTTGATTTAGAGTCCTTTAAAAAGAAAAAAGCAGCAGAGTTAGCAGCATCAAAAAAAGAAAAGGAAACGATAGTTCCTAAGACTGAAGAATCGAAAGAACCGCAAAAAGAACCTGAATCTGATACTCAAGAAGAGGTTTCTGAAGGAAAAGCGTCGGTTCAAGAGGGTAATGATGAAGACGGAAAAGTAAAGGTTGTTGGAAAGATCGATTTGTCTGCCATAAATCAGAAAACCAGACCAGATAAAAAGAAGAAAGAAGTTTCGAAGAAAGAGGCTGAGGCCGAAAATACTAAAGTAGAGGCTGCAGCACCTGAAGCAGATTCGACTCCTGAAGTAGATCAAACGTCTAAAAAATCAACCGAAGTCGAGACTTATGAAACTAAAACCGAAAAATTAAGTGGGCCGACGGTTGTTGGAAAAATTGAATTGCCTGTCGAGAAAAAACGCTCGGAAAGTTCATCTGATGATAAACGTAAGAAGCGAAAGAGAATTAAGAAGGTTAACGAAAATAATACTTCTGGATCAGGAAGCAATCAAAGAGGTGGGAATAATGATAAAAGAGGGCAAGGAAGAGGAAGAGGCAAAATACAGGAAAAAGCACCCGTCACAGAAGCAGAAATCCAAAAAGAAATTAAGGAAACTTTAGCTCGACTTCAAGGAGGAGGGAAAAAGAAAGGGGCGAAATTTAGAAGAGAAAAGCGAGACTTAGTTGCCCAAAAACGCGAACAAGAACTTGAACAGCAAGAAATAGAAAAAGGAATTCTTAAGTTGACTGAGTTTGTTACGGTTTCAGAATTGGCTAGTATGATGGATGTTTCTGCTACAGAGGTTATTGGGTCTTGTATGTCATTAGGAATTTTTGCCTCAATCAATCAGAGGCTTGATGCAGAAACCATCCAATTAGTAGCATCAGATTTCGGATTTGAAACTGAGTTTATAAGTGCAGAGGTTCAAGAGGCTATTGTCATTGAGGAAGATAAGGAGGAAGATTTGGAGCCAAGAGCACCAATTGTGACTGTAATGGGACATGTCGACCATGGTAAAACTTCATTACTAGACCATATTAGAAGTGCCTCCGTGACTGAAGGTGAAGCTGGAGGAATTACTCAACACATTGGGGCATATTCAGTAACTGGGGAAAGTGGACGTAAAATAACGTTTCTTGATACCCCTGGTCATGAGGCTTTTACAGCTATGCGTGCAAGGGGTGCTCAAGTCACCGATATTGCTATTATTATCGTAGCGGCTGACGACGACGTTATGCCACAGACTAAAGAAGCCATTTCTCATGCTCAAGCTGCTGGTGTACCAATGGTATTTGCCATTAATAAAATAGATAAGGCAGGTGCAAATCCTGATAAAATAAAAGAACAGCTATCAGGAATGAACCCTTCAATTTTAGTAGAAGAGTGGGGAGGAAAATATCAAAGCCAAGAAATTTCTGCTAAGAATGGAGTCAATATTGAAGAATTATTGGAAAAAGTTTTGCTTGAAGCTGAGTTGTTAGAATTGAAAGCTAACCCAAATAAATTAGCAACAGGTACGGTTGTTGAAGCTTCGCTCGACAAAGGAAGGGGATATGTGACCACAATCTTGGTATCGGCAGGAACACTTAAAATAGGTGACTTTATTATTGCAGGTCAGCATTATGGTAAGGTTAAAGCCATGCATAACGATAAAGGTGAATCCGTTCAAGAGGCAGGACCGTCAATCCCTGTGTCTATTTTAGGTTTTAATGGTGCACCAAGTGCAGGTGATTCGTTCAATATATTAGAAGATGAACGCGAGGCAAAGCAAATAGCTATTAAGCGTGAGCAGCTTAAGCGTGAACAAGGATTAAGAACTAAGAAGCACTTAACACTTGATGAAATTGGAAGACGTTTGGCGGTAGGTGATTTTAAAGAATTGAATGTTATTGTTAAAGGTGATGTTGATGGTTCAATAGAAGCGTTATCAGACTCGTTACAAAAGCTTTCTACCGAAGAAATAGAAGTGAATATTATTCACAAGGCGGTTGGTCAAATTTCTGAAACGGATGTTACATTAGCCGCAGCATCCAATGCTATTATCGTAGGTTTCCAGGTACGTCCTTCTCAGCAGGCACGTAAGATGGCTGAAGGAGAAGGTATTGATATCAGATTGTACTCAGTTATTTACAAAGCCATTGATGAGATTAAGGAAGCAATGGAGGGTATGCTATCTCCTGAAATTAAGGAAGAAGTTTTAGGAACTGCAGAAATTAGAGAAACGTTTAAAATTACTAAAGTTGGAACAATTGCTGGTTGCTTTGTTACTGACGGAACTATTCCGCGAAAGTCAAAAGTGAGATTAATTAGAGATGGAATAGTTGTTTACACTGGTGAATTAGATTCGCTGAAGCGATTTAAGGATGATGTAAAAGAAGTTAAACGAGGTTATGAATGCGGCTTAAGTATTGCAAAATATAACGATCTAAAAGAAGGAGATTTAGTTGAGGCTTATCATGAAGTTGAGGTCGCAAAAAAATTATAACCTATTAATTTTAATAAATACATTAACAGCCGTTTGTAAAATTCAAACGGCTGTTTTTATTTGAAAATTTGCTAATGCATAGTAAACTTAATGGTTCACGTCATATAACGGCATTTAAACTCAATCCATAATTTCTTCTTGTTTTTACAAAAAAAGCCTTATATTTACTATAACACCCGAATACGTTTAATTGAAAAAAAGAATAATCATTGCCCGAATTTTTCATAAAGTTCTGGCAATCTTGTTTAAATGAGATTTATTTTTTGTGTAATTACGGAATATTGGCAATCCCCGATTTTCAGTTTTTATTCATTTAGAAAGTACTGAGTTCATAAATGTGTTCTAGCAAGGAAAATTTGTCAAAATGATTGTTAGACTGATCTTACTGAAATTGCTTGTAATATGCTCTATTGGTGCCTACGGTCAGTTAGATACTATTCATTATCTACCACCATTGTTTGGCAGAACTAATATTAGTCAGCATTACATTTCTATTTCTACAATGTCCAATAATAATGTGACTGTAGATATTTTTAGAGGAGATGGCACACTAATTCAAAATACATCTATTACATCAGCTACACCAGCATTAATTTTACTTGGAGCTGGAGCAGCCTCTCAAGGTATTGTTGTTGAAGCGGGTCTTAATACTGTTAATGCAACTGATGGAATTATTGTAAGGTCATCTGAACCTACTTTTGTGAATATTCGACATGTCCATAATGCTCAGGGATTATGTTTGACTTCTAAGGGAAGATTTGCACTTGGAACCGCATTTCGGTCTGGGCACCTGTATACCAACCAAAATGTTCCTTATGTAAAGGCACATCAAATTTCAGTGATGGCAACAAGCGATAATACTGTTGTAGATTTTTTAGGTTTTTCACCAAATGTTAAATTTAAGAATACCGCAGCAACTGGTAATACATCTAATGCGATAAGTGTTACGCTAGATAAAGGAGAGTCGTACGTCATTGCAGCGTATCTTGATGAGCCTGGTGCAACGGGAAATATAAATGATGTAAATGGTACTAAAATAACATCAACAAAACCAATTGCAGTTAATACCGGATCGTGGCTTGCAGGTGCAACAACAGATGGAAGAGATATTGGAGTAGATCAAATTACACCATTGGATGTTATTGGGACAGAGTATGTTTTTTCGGAAGGTAATGGCCCAGCGGCAAATGAGAGACCATGTGTAGTTGCAGAATATAATAATACCCAGGTATTTATTAATGGGGCATTAACCCCATCAACAACGTTAAACGCTGGAGACTATTACTTCATACCAAATGCATCTTTTTCCGCCAATGGAAATATGTATGTCAGAACCTCGCAACCCTCCTATTTATACCAATCACTATCTGGAACTGATGTAGCGAGTAATGGATTAAATTTTATTCCACCAATCAGATGTAATGGTAATACTGATGTAATAATACCTAATGTCGATCTTGTTGGCATTGCATCTGTTTCAATTACGGCAAGAACTGGAGCTAGTGTTTATATTAATGGATCAACAATTGCACTTGGAGGTGCTCAAACAGTTACAGGAAATAGTTCTTGGGTTACTTACGACGTTCCAGGAGGCACTGGAAATTTTACAGTCAGTTCTGATAGTGTCATCAATGTGGCTCTATTGACATTAGATGGACCGCGTGGCTCTGCAGGCTATTTTTCTGGATTTGGGGCATTGCAAGAATTAAGTAGAGGTGATTCAACAGATTTTGAACTTTGCCATACTAGCACTAATAGTTTTGTCGAATTAAACATAGAAGGCCCTTACTTATCTATTACCCCAACTTTTGTTGATCCAAGTCTTGGTGGTACTTTCACTGTTAATTCAATCGTGGGAGATACAATTAATTTTACATATACCAATCTATCTCCATTAGCGCTTATTGACACAGTTGAACTTGAGATCTGTAAGATATCAAGTTGTTCGGGTACTATTGTTGATACGTTTTGTACTGTTTCGAGTTTAATTTTTGATAAACATGCTGCAATTAATGCAGGTATTGGCGATTCTATAATAATATGTCAGGATACGTCAAGTATTGACTTGTTTAGTATTCTAACAGGTAATCCTCCGAATACAGGCAATTGGATTGATGAAGATCAATCAGGTCTTCTCTTTAATGGGATATTTCAAACCAATATAGCTACACCTGGCATCTATCATTATACTTATTTAGTAAATGGTCCGCTTTCATGTTACGATTCTTCGGTAGTTACAATAAATGTTTTGCCTTATAGTGATCCCTATTGCTGTCCAATTGATCCTAGTTTTTTAACTCAAAATATTAGTTGTAATGGAGATAGCAGTGGGTTTATTCAAATTTTCGATCCAAGTGCAAATCAGTTTAGTATTGATGGTGGTGTAACTTTTCAAACTAATGGAACATTTACCAATTTATCTGCAGGCACCTACAATGTAAGAGTAGAATTTATGCCGGGCTGTAGCTTTGACACCATTATTAATATTACTGAACCTTCTGCACTAACTGCCACTTTCCTGGCAGACTCCGTTCTTTGTTTTAATGGTTGCGATGGGGAGATTACAGTCTCAGCTTCAGGCGGGACATTACCTTACAGCTTTCAAATCAATGGAATGCCTGCACAGACGTTGCCCGTTTTTAATGCATTATGTACTGGTAACTATATAGTTTCGGTTACTGATGCTAATAATTGTTTTTTAAATCAAAATGTTCAAATTGAAGAACCTACACTTCTTAATTTAATTATTAATTCAGTAACTGATGCAACATGTTCTTCTCCAAATGGAAATATTGCTCTATCTGGACAAGGTGGTAGCCCAAATTACACCTATTCTATTAATGGAGGAGCATATCAGTCATCTTCTACTTTCACAAATCTTTTGTCAGGATCATATAATGTGAATATTCAAGATCTGAATAATTGTATTAATCAAGCAACCATTACAGTAAATAATGCTTCAGGTCCGTTACCAAATATTGATACTTTAATTGATGCTGCCTGTTTTTCTGATTCAAATGGCAGGGTAATTATTGGAGTAAATGGTGGTGCGCTTCCTTATCAATTTTCATTAAATGGAGGTCAGTTACAAAACTCGAATGTATTTGATTCTTTAGCTGCAGGAAATTATACTGCTAATGTAACAGATAACAACGGATGTAATGGTCAGGTGGCTTTTACAATTTCTGAACCAACACAAATTTCTATAAGTAATTTAGTAGAAAACACGTTATGTTATAATGATTGTTCAGGCAAAATCTTTTTGGATGTCACGGGATCTAATGGACCATACACATACAGTATTGATGGTTCACCTTACAGTTCTATTCCTTTTGCCCAATTTGATACTATTTTAAATCGTTGTGCTAATAACAACATTAATATAAGTATAAGAGATAGTTCTAATTGTATAACGAATTCGTTCGTAAATATTACAGAACCTGATTCTATTGAAATAATTCCAACAATAACAAATCCTTCTTGCTTTTACAGTTGTGATGGGAAAGTTTTATTGCAAACTGTGGGAGGAACAGGAAATATAGAATTTAGTATTGACAATGGTTTGACATATCAATCTGTTAATCAGTTTTTAAATTTATGCGGTAATACGCATACTATTCAAGTAAGAGATGTTAATCAATGTATAAATTCTGATACTGTCGTTCTTGTTTCTCCATTAGAATTTACTGTTGACACCATAAGTATTGTGCATACAACGTGCGGAAATTCTGATGGATTTATAGAGGTAGAAGTCAATACTCCAATACATCCGAATTATACTTTTACAAATATAACTACCGGAGCTTCTGTAATTGACTCTTCTTCAGCGCTGTTCTCAAATTTAACCTCTGGGATCTATACTATTTTTGCATCAGATAGCTCAGGTTGTAATTCTGATACAATTTTTGTAGGAATAAATGATGAGAGTTTATCATTGAACATTGATTCATCATCAATTACTAATATTGATTGCTTTGGACTTTGTACTGGTTCATTTTCAGTAGTCGCTGGTGGTGGAAATGCGCCATACCAATATAATATTAATAATGGGTTATATGGGAATTCACCAAGTTTCAGCAATCTTTGCGCAACAAATTATATTGTATCAGTTCAAGATGATTCGGGCTGTATTGAAACTGTTCAATTGGAAATATTTGAACCGAATCAACTCAGTTTTTTGACAAGTAATTTAGACGTTGATTGTTTTGGTGATTGTCTAGGTGAGATTAATTTTACAAATAACATTGGGGGGACAAAGCCATACACATTTAGTATAGATAACGGGATTTCATATGCTTCTGACTCAAGTTTCACAAACTTATGCGCAGGCCAGTTCGATTTAATTTTAAGAGATAATAATAACTGCGAAATCAGTTCTATTCAGCAAATAACTCAAAATACAGAGCTTATGGTCTCAAGCACTTCGCAAAATTTATCATGTAATGGTAGTGGAGATGGTATGATTGTTATTGCTGCTTCTGGCGGGGTTCCGAATTACCAATATAGCATTGATAACGGAACCACTTTTACTACTAATTCATCCTACAGTAATTTAAATGCAGGAACTTATTATATCCATGTATCTGACAGTAGAGGGTGTGTTTTTTATGATACTGTTTTAATTACAGAGCCCTTACAAAATGGCGTCAGTATTACAAAAGTTGAAAATTTGTGCAGTGACCAATGTACCGGTGAGTTGGTTATAAATGCAATAGGTGGCACTATGCCTTATTTATATAGTGTTGATAATGGTACTAGTTTTCAAACAACAAATGCATTTACTAATTTGTGTTCAGGACAATACCCAATAAAAGTTATTGATAATAACAATTGTCAAATTAACATACTTGATTCATTAGAATTCATTGATACATTATCGTATACGACTATTTTGAGTAATTCAAATTGTGATATGCCTACTGGAAGTATTACCATTCTGGCAGCAGGTGGTACACCTACTTATGTTTATTCAGTAGATGGTGCAAATTATTCCCCTAATTCAGTGGTTTCTAATTTGAATGCAGGAACCTATAACGTATACGTGCGAGATGCAAACGATTGTGAAGTTTCTGACCAATTAATTATTAATAATTTTTCATCTCCGCAAATTGATTCTATTCAGCAAGTATTACCATGTCATGGAATATGTAATGGAGAGCTAGTTGTTTATGCTACTGGGGGAGGTAATAATTATGAATTTTCACTTGATGGCATTACCTATCAAAATAGTAATCAGTTTACAGGGGTTTGTGGTAATAGTTATCTCATTCGTGTCAGAGATGGGAATGGTTGCTCAGATAATATTGACTATACTCTTCCAGAACCTGATACGATCAGTTTTGTTGCCACAGCAAGTCCAATATTGTGTAATGGAGACCAGAATGGAGAAATAGCTCTGTCTGCTCAGGGAGGTATCGGACAACTTAACTATGTTTTCAATAGCGGTATACCTACGAGCTTGTCAAATTTCACTCAACTGGGGGTAGGAACATATACAATTCAAATTATTGATGAAATTGGTTGTTCTGTTCAATTCGATACCGTATTAACCCAACCTGATGAAATTCAAATTTCTTTTAATGAAACTAACCCAACTTGCTTCGGAGATTGTAACGGATCCATTCAGGCAATAGTGGTAGGCGGGACACCAAGCAATGGAACATACGATTATAGCTGGTCTCAATCTACTATAAACTCAAATCAAATAAATAATGTTTGTGCTGGTTTCTATTCTTTAATTGTAAAAGACAGTAATAATTGTATAGCGGATTCAATAAATTTTGAGTTAACTCAGCCAGTATTTCCAATGATTGATAGCATAGTTGCTGTGGGAGTGAATTGTTTTGGTTCACCAATTGGTAGTAGTATTGCTGCATATGCGGCAAACGGTAGTCTATTTAGTTTCGACGGCGGTTCAACCTATACTTCCAATAATATTTTAAGCCATATTCCAACAGGTACTTATTGGGTTCAAATTCAAGATGCAAATGCCTGTCAAGGAGATAGCGTAAAAACTTATGTGCCTACCCCTCAAGCGCTCTCAGGCTTTGTGGGGCCAGATGCAATTATTTGCCCAGGAGAATTAGTTGAGTTTTCTGCTATTGCTGTTGGAGGAACTGCCCCTTACCAATATAACTGGAATAATGGGAATAATAATCAGGTTTCATTTTCCGAAAATATTTATGCAGATACGACTTATTTTGTTGAAATTACTGACGCAAATGGTTGTAGCTTTACTACAGATAATCGTGAAATAATATTGTCACTTCCTCCTACTATTACTAGCAGTAATGATACAGTTATATGTCCAAATCAAAGCGTTTATTTATGGGCAAAACCAGATGATAAAGGGCATGAGTATACCTTTAATTGGAGTGTTGGCACCTCAAATACAAATCATTACATTACACCAACAATTCTTAATGATACTGTTTTTTATATCCTTATAACGGATGAATGCAACCTAACCGCATTTGATAGTATTAAGGTAGATGTTTTCGCTCAACCAGTTATTGACTTTCAATCCGATAGTATTTATGGTTGTGCACCACATGTGCAAGAATATTCAGTAAATATTTCTGAGAATGCAGTATTTGGGGATATTGAATGGTATAACACTATTGGTGTTATTAATTCTAGCAATAATAATGGGTTATCCATTAGCTATGATTATCCAGGTAATGATAATTTATTTGCTAAGTATACATCTATTGATGGTTGCGAGTACGAAGTTGACTTTGATACATATATCAGCATAAATCCAACGCCAACGGCCGACTTTTTGTTTACCCCAAAAAATCCTACTAATTATGACGAAGTCATATCTTTTAAAAATACGTCTTCTGATTATAAGGATAGTGACTGGTTAATTGATAATCAAAAATTTAACACTAATAATGCCGACTTGGTTGTAGAGACTATAGAAAATATCTACAGCCCAATTAGTGCTTGCTTAAAGGTTTCAAATGAAGAAAAATGTGTAGACGAAATATGTAAATACGTTTCTATAGAAGTCGATCAACTCATCTTCGTTCCAAATTCTTTCACACCCAGCGATAATTATAATGCAATTTTTAAGGCAGATGGAACGAATATTGACCTTTACGGGTTTCACATGACTATTTATAATCGTTGGGGAGAAATTGTTTTCGAATCATATAATATTGATAGAGGTTGGGATGGTACTTATGCTGGTAATGAATTAAGCACTGGCGTATTTACATGGAAAATTGACGCAGCTTCTAAAAGTGACCCAAACAAGGTTAATCATTTAGTTGGACAAGTATTACTACTAAGATGACAGAACTGCACTTAAAATGGCGTTAATAGTTTATTATTATCTTTGAGTAGTAAGTGGGTACTAAAAAAAGTCAAATCGATATTGAACAAGCGCTTATCAATCTGCAAAATAAGCTGTATGATATTTCAAGGCGTAATCCTTTTGTAGACGTTAAAACTGAAAAACTTTGGTTTCAAACAGAGTCAAATATTGATCAAACGAAAGTCAAAAAAATATTTACAAAGCAAAACTTTTTTCTTAAAGAGTACGGCTTAGAAACAACATTAAATATTGGGTTATTTCTAAAATGGAAAATGCCAGCTAAAGACTATTTCTATTGTAGTCCTTTACTATATCAGGCCTCAAGAATTAAAAAAAGCCAAAAAATTGAATTACAGTATAATGTGGAAATTGATAATTCTAATGATTGGATTGTTAATCCTGTAGTTGCCCATTTATTTAAACAAAATTTTGCCTACATTTTTAAATACAAATATGAGTCCATTAACCAGGTAATTGATGAATTATCTGATCATTTTAATACAAAGGATGATTATATTAATGTTATTGACAACTTTGATGATCGGCAAGAATGGCAACTGATTAGGCAACAAGCATTAGGTACATTCAATTATCATAAAAGCGTTTTGGCAAAAGATTTTGATGGAATAATTAATTCGCCTAATACCTCAGTTAAAAGAATACTTGGATTTGAAAATGCCACAATTTTTCCTAATGACGAAGGCGAATTGGATTGGTTCCCTTTAGACATCTCTCAAAAAGAAGTGGTTTCTTTTGCTTCGTCAAATAATCTAGTTATTCAGGGTCCTCCTGGTACAGGGAAATCTCATACAATCGTTACACTTTTGCAACATTACTTATCATCTGATAAGAAAGTTTTATTCGTTTCAGAAAAAAAATCGGCTTTAGATGTAGTTTATAAACGAATGGGGGAGCTGAAACCTTCCGTGGCTTATTTTGATGCGGAAAAACAAGCCAAGTTAAGTTTCTATAAATCATTAAAGAAGACTTATGAAAAATCTCAATTAAAGGGAGGGGTTAATATCACTGTCGAAAAAAATGACTTGGCGCTATCAAAAAGTAAAATTTACCCCGATAAAGCAAGGGTAAAAGAATTTAATAACTCTAGCATTTCGGATTTAGAAAATGAGTTATTATCGAATGCGGCCTTGGAAAAGGAGCCCGATATTCAGACTGCAATTCCAAAATATAAAGTATGGAATGAACACCTTAATGAACTCAATTATTTTGAGAATCTAATTCAACAAGAGTGGCAGATAAACACGATTGGAGAATCGTTAATAATGAATCTTAACAAAACCGTTTTTAATGAGTCAGAGCCTATTGTTAAAATTGACAAGAAGATTGATGAGTTAATGGTTAAGGTTAATCTGATCAAACATATTCAATCTGATTATCAACTTGATTTAAATTGGAATGAATTCACTAAAACTTGCTTATCAGCCAGTATTCTTAATATGGTCAATCGGTCTCAAATTGATTTATTGTTTAAAGAGACGAAAGCCTTTAAGTCATTCAATAACTGGTCAAAAAAGTACCAATTGGCTAAACATCAGTTGGACACTATAAGGCAAAAGAATTTATCCTGGAAAAAAAGGCCCTCCATTCAAGACATAGAAGGGTATCAATTCTTAGTCAATTCCAAAGGGCTCTTATCAAAGTTTAAACTAAGAAAGTTACACCAAAGGTTATTTAAAAATTATGGTCAGGATGTTCCTTTATTAAGTGGGACAGAAATTCTCAATAGACTTTCCATAGAGTTTGAATTAAGTGCCAAGATAGAAGAAATTCGTATCAAATTAAAGCACAATTTAAATGTGTTAAACCCCGATACTGATATCGATTTTATACTCAACTTAAGAAAGAAAGCAGAGACCCTTTCACATAATTACTACCAATCAATATTAGAGCATGAGGAGCAAGAGGAATTGATTGGATTACTTGCAGATCAACATTTGATTATTAATAATATTAATAGGATAAAAACATACTTATTTGCTAATAAAATACCTCAAAAAATAGATCATTTTCTGTCTTATTTAAGTGATTTAAAAGTGGAATTATCTATCGTTCGACCTTTTGTTCCGGAAATCAAAACAATTTTAAACCTTCCTTTATCGATACTTAATTTTGTTAAAAACAATCATTTTGAAGTTGACGAGTTGTCAAGAATAGTGATTAAAAATGAGCTTCAAAATAGGCTAAGATATCATGATTATTTAAAACATATAACAGGAAGGCATTTGCTTAAAGATTTGACAGAATTTAATATTATTAAGAGAAAAACGTTTTCAAGATTATTATCCGCTATTGGCCAAATGCAGATTAATAAATGGCAGGACTACGAAACATTATCGGCAACTCCTAACTCTAAGTTGAATACAGATGATAGAGCAAAAAAAGCCAGATTTAAAAAATCTAAACGGCTTTTATTACACGAAATGAATAAAAAACGTCAATTTTTACCTGTAAAGGATCTTTTTGCGAGTTGTAAAGAAGAATTGACAACATTGCAACCTATTTGGATGCTAAACCCTTTAGCAATTGCAGAATGTTTGCCATTAGAATCAGAAATATTTGATGTTGTCATTTTTGACGAATCAAGTCAAATACCGTTTGAGGATGCATTACCAGCAATTTATCGTTCTAAGCAAGTTATTGTAGTTGGTGATAGCCAGCAAATGCCACCTGGACATTTTTTTAGTCACTCACAAAATACAACAACGTTATTAGATGAAGCTGAAAAAATGTTACCGAATCGACCGTTACTTTGGCATTATAGAAGTGAACATCCTAGCTTAATATCATTTTCAAATCATCATTTTTATGAAAATGAGCTAAAGTTATTCCCCGCAGTAACAGACTATAACCCCATAGCTTATCATTATATTGCTAATGGATTGTTTTCTAAATCTATAAATGATTTCGAAGCCATGGCGGTTGCCCAACGTTATAAGGAGTTATTAGAGTTAAGCATAAATGATATTGGCATTATTGCTTTTTCAAAAGAACAAGAAATATGTATTCGAAAAAAAATAGGAGGACTTAATTTACCTATACCTGATTCAGTCGAAATTCGAAATTTAGAGTCGGTTCAAGGGATTGAAAAAGCACATGTATTAATTTCTATAGGGTATGCTAAAAACGAAGATGGCAGATTAAATTTAAATTTTGGACCAATTAATCAAGAACAAGGTGCTAATAGGTTAAATGTATTGTTTTCTCGAGCAACAAAAAAAATGGAAATATATTCATCCATTAAATCATCAGACCTTGGATTATCTGATAATAGAGGTTTAAACTTATTAAGTCAATTTTTAAACCCCACAAACAGTATTAGGTTAAATCATCAACCATTGTTCCATGATATTTTATCAGAAAAAATAGCAAAATTTTTGACTGATGAAAAGGTAAGCTTCAATTATAATTCTGAATACTTCGGGTTTATTATTAATAGTTTCGTCAATCACAAAAGTCAAAAAGTGCTGTTAGTCAATCCGGGACTATACAGTGAGGGAGATTTAGATATTGGATCTATAATTTCCTTACTCAAAAACCGTTTTAAAGGCTTAAAAATTGTATTAAATAACGATTGGTTAGTAGATACAATAAAAATAAAAAATGAAATAAAGGCATTCTTCGAAAGCTAATTATTCATTTTTATATGCTTCAAGAAGTTTATTTAGCTCTTCTATAATTCTATCTTTTGTATCTATAAGCTGGTTTTTCGATTCAATTAATTTTTGTTGATTGATGACAAGATTTACTAATTCAACTCGGCTTAGTTTAAGATTATATTCAAGATCATTATCCTGTAAAGTACCCTGAGATGAAGAAAACATGTCTCCTTTTCCATGGAATAACCAATCCTTGTTTATGTTTAGTTCATTAGCCAGTAATTTAATTTTAGAAGTTTTCATGGACTTTCGGCTGAAAGCCGAGCTAACTGATGATGTGCTTAATTCTAAAATTTGAGCCAAGTCTTTGTGTTTTAATTTGAGTTGCTTTCTTGCTGCATCAAGCCTTTTTATAATAATTTGGGTATTATCCATTGTCTTCTATACAACTAGCTATAATAAAAAGTCTCATTTGAGATAGAAATTCTTGCAAATGAGATTAAAATTATATATGTTTGCAATTAATTATATTACAAAACCGCCAATAGAACGACATATAGTTTTAATACCAATAAAGTATTATCAATAGGCTGATCTATTGATAATTGCTCAGTTTGACGACTGTGTTTATAGTTAGGGTACGGCTTCTTTGAGTTTGCTGTACCCTTCCTTATAACAAATGTAAAAAAAATATTAGAGAAATATGCGGCATTGGCAGGTAATCCGTTCATTGGGAATAAAACAAGAACTAGAATAAGTTGAAATTGCTAAGGCTAATTACACTTAAAGCCAAAAATGCAAACATCATCTAACTGCTCATTATCATTTTTCCATTTGTAAAATTCTGAAGAAATGGCAGCCTTTTGCTCAGACGGCGAGTTGTTTGCATTGGCTAGGATTAACTTCTTAAAATTAATCGTTTTATACTTTTTGTTTTTAAGGCCACCAAACTGATCAATAAATCCATCACTGAATAGGTAAAACTGATCATCTGTTCCAAATTTAATGCTTTGGGTTGCGAAAGGAGTTGATTTTTCAAAGTTACCTACTGGTTGCTTATCTGGCTTATGAATTATCAGCTCATTGTTATTCTTTACTTGCCAAAGTGGATTGTTTGCACCTGCCCATTTAAACGTTTTCATTGAATCATTAATAGTACCTAGGCTAATATCCATACCATCTTTAATTTGTTGATAATCATTAGAAAAAGTCTTTGAAATAAGGCTCTTGACCTTATCCAAAATTTCTCCAGGTTCTATTAGGCCATATTCATAAATAGCTGCATTTAGTGCATTGTGACATACCACACTAACTATAGCGCCTGGAACACCGTGCCCAGTGCAATCTGCAACTGCAAAGAAACGAGTGTCATTAATCTTTTCAAACCAGTAAAAATCGCCTGCAACAATATCTTTTGGAAAATAGATTAGAAAGGAATCTGGAAAATATTGTTTGACATCAGATAATTTAGGTAAGATAGCACCTTGAATTCTCTTGGCATAATTAATACTGTCTAAAATTTCTTTACTTTTTTCCTCAATGATGGCCTTTTTTTGCTCCACCTCCTTTTTTTGTAAACTAATAATTTCGTTTGTCTTTTTTGTCTTTTTATTATTTCTATAGATGATTAAAAGCAGTGTTGAAAGTAGTAAAGCAATAATTAAACTGATGAACGAAATCCAATATTTCGTTTTTCTCTGATGAATTTCTTCTTGTCTTTTTTTATCAAATTTCAATTGAATTAACTCATTCTTGCTATTTAAGTTTTCAATTTCAAGAATTTTTTCATTGACCTGATACTTCACCTCTAATTCATTAATATTATTGGAAGAAGTTTGATTAATCAGTAAAGCATTATATTTTATGTACTCATTTAATGAATGATATGCACTTTTGTAGTCCAATTTGTTTACATATAGTTGAGCTAACTTTTGATTAATTATCACTTTATTTTGCAAAACATCCATAGTATCAACCAATTCACTAATAGATTTTAAAACAAAAATTGCCTCATCAACGTTATATGTTTTTAGAATGTCTGATTCCAAAAAAACAGCATCAATTATACCATCAATATCATTAATGCGGGTGTAGAATTTTTTTGCTTCTTCCTGGTATTTCTGGGCTTGATTAACGTTTCCTTTTTTTAGGTGTAAACCTGATAAGACCAACTGGCTAGACCCAATTATAATTTTGTGATTCAACTTTTTAGCATTCTCAAGAGCCAATATGGAGAAATATATTGCTGAATCTAATTGAAACTCATTTTTGTAGCATGTTGCAATATTGGAGTAACTTAAAGTAGCTCCTACACTATCATTTCTGGTTTCAAATAGGGTTAATGCTTTTTGATAGTATAGTCGGGCATTTTTATTATCGCCCATTGAAGCATAATTAACGCCAATATTATTGTACGCATATGTTTCCCATTCTTTGTCGTCAGTTTGTATTAAAAGATTGAGGCCTTTTTGATATTTTTCTAAACCTATATCTAAATCCCCAGTTTTAGTGTGATAACTTCCAATGCTTAGATAGTATCGACCTAATAGATGATTATTTTTTTCGTTAGTGCCAATGGTGTAAGCTTTTTTATAGAGTTGATAGGCTTCAGTAAAATTGGATTGGTAAAAATTGACCCAGCCTCTGTATATTGCTGCATATCCTTTACCTGATTGATAATTGATAATATTTGAAATTGAATCCGCTAAATTAGAATAGTATAATACCTTAGAGAAATCAGATGACATTGATTGCCATGCAAGATTGTTTAGCGAATCCACTTGATGTTTACTCTCAAATGAAAATAGCGCAAATGTGTTGAAAAAAATAATTAAGCCAATGAAGTTTATTTTCTGCACGGGTTTTTAATTATGGGATCCATTTAATATTCTTAAAATCTGGTTTTCGCTTCTCTAAAAAAGCATTTCTTCCCTCTTTAGCCTCCTCTGTTCCATAAGCAAGTCTTGTGGCTTCTCCGGCAAAAACTTGTTGACCAACCATACCATCATCCGTTAAGTTCATGGCAAACTTTAGCATTTTTATAGAGGTCGGTGATTTAGCCAATACTTCTTGAGCCCATTCGTAAGCTGTAGCTTCTAATTCAGCGTGAGGAACAACTGCATTCACCATTCCCATGTCAAAAGCATCTTGAGCGGAATAGTTCCGGCCTAAGAAAAATATTTCTCTTGCTTTTTTTTGACCAACCATTTTAGCTAAATAGGCAGATCCATACCCTCCATCAAAACTGGTCACATCTGCATCAGTTTGCTTAAAAATGGCATGCTCTTTACTCGCCAAAGTCATGTCACAAACTACATGTAAACTATGTCCGCCGCCTACAGCCCAGCCTGGTACAACAGCAATAACAACTTTTGGCATGAATCGAATTAACCGTTGTACTTCTAAAATATTTAATCGGTGCATACCATCATCACCAACATAACCTTGTTCGCCCCTTGCTTTTTGATCTCCTCCAGAACAAAATGAATAGACGCCATCTTTGGATGAAGGACCTTCTGCAGATAATAAAACAACGCCAATCGAGGTGTCTTCTTGAGCATCATAAAATGCTTTATAAAGTTCTGAAGTTGTCTTTGGCCTAAAGGCATTTCTTACATCTGGCCTATTAAACGCGATTCTTGCAACGCCATTTGATTTCTTATAAGTGATATCTTCAAAATCAAGTGCTTTTTTCCAATTCGGATTTGACATAATTTTTGTTTTAAACAAAAATACTGATTCTAATTTTGTTCGCTATAAAAAACCATCTGGAATATATTGAATAATCATTAAAATAAACAATTGGCTGCCAACGATTAAAATAGAGATTAAAAAAATTAGAAAATTATTTCAAATGAATTGTACTTTTGACTTTTAAATGTAATTTTGATTGATATAAAAATGTAGATAAAATAGTATTACGATCATTAAATAAAAATGATGAGCGTAGTGACTAATGAGAATATTATTGAGGGAACTTATTCGTAATTTCTGATTAATTATTGAACCGCACCTGTAATAGTTATATAGTTTATGTTTAAGTACTTAAAGTCATTAATTTTTAAATGAAGGGATGAGCAAGCCAAGAATTATAAAAGACTACGACAAACTAGATAAGGAGATACTTGAACAAATTAAGCTTGAGTATCCATATGGTTTTGAAGACAATTTAATCGTTTTTGTTAATGCGGAAGGCAAGAATGTAAGTGCTTTGCCTTTTGAAACTGAAGATAGATACTATTTAGTGCGAATGACAGCAGTCCAGGCAGCTGAATTGATTGAAGAAGATGATGATTATGATGATGATGGAAATTTAATGGATGATGTGAAAGAAGAGTACGAAGAAAAGCATGATCATGAAAATTCTGATGAAGATTGACTTTGACTATCTCCATCCAACCCGAAAAAATCGGTCATTTTTCTTATAATTCTTTGGTGTTACAGCTAAGATTTCTTGTCTAAGGGCATCAATTAATCCCTCTTTCACAAAAGTGTTGTGGTGGACAATACTCACCTCCCTTACCGGAACAGGTTCTGAGATTGGTCGAAAATTTTTGTCTTCTTTCGTTACACTTAATTCAGGAATTAGCGTAAATCCATTATAATAAGAAACCATTCTTTTTACCGATTCTATTGAGCTACTGTCAAAAAAGATAGACTTTTCCTTTCGTTTCTTTTCAGATATGCACAAGTTTAAAACTTGGTTTCTAAAACAATTACCCTTATTTAATAACCACAAATCTGATTCTTTTTGCAAATCTTCTTGTCTGACCATTTTATCCTTTAGCAAAGGATGATTGAAGGCGCCGTAAAAAACAAAAGGTTCGTAATAGAGAGGAGTTTCAGTAATATCTTCTTCATCTAAAGGCGTGACGAGAATTCCTACATCAATACTATCTTTCTTTAATCTTTCCATAATATCCTCACTTTTTAATTCAATAATGTCTAAAATAGTGTTTGGATATTTTTTTGAAAATTTACTTGCAAATAGTGGAATTAGGTAAGGTGCAATTGTGGGAATTACACCTAATTTAAATCGACCTTCGATATTATTTTTTTCATGACCAACCATTTGTTTCAGGCTCGAAACTTCACCTAAAATTTTTCTAGCTTTTAAAATAAAAGGTTTACCTGCAGAAGTGGTTTTAAGAGGGTTTCTTTTTCTATCAAAAAGAATAATTCCAATTTCGTCTTCTAACTTTTTAACTTGTATTGTAAGTGTTGGCTGAGTAACATAACATTTTTCTGCAGCTGAAACAAAATGTCTTTCGTCATCAAGTGCTACAACATATTCCAATTGTTGCAAAGTCATATAGTTATCTTGTATATTTCGCGTAAAAGTATTGATTTAAACTATAACTAGCAAGGGTTATTTTACATTCTTTAGAACAAGGGTGTAAACTACTAATAGTTTTAAATTTAAACTATTTGTTGGATTTGGCAAAGTGAATAATAATAGCCTTCTAGCTTGATTAATTCCTCATGTGTGCCAATCTCAACTATCTTTCCTTTTTTAAGAACAATTATTTGATCAGCATTTCTTATCGTACTTAGGCGGTGAGCAATGACTAACGAAGTTCTATTTTTCATTAAATTGTCAAGTGCACTTTGAACAATTTTTTCTGACTCCGTATCGAGAGCAGATGTGGCTTCATCAAATATCATAATAGGAGAATTGGCTAATATTGCTCTCGCAATACTTATTCTTTGCTTTTGCCCTCCAGATAATTTCCCTCCTCTATCACCAATATTGGTTTCGTACCCTTCCTCTAAACCTAAAATAAACTCATGTGCATTGGCAACCTTTGCAGCTTGAATAATGTCGTTTTTAGAGGCGTTAGGTTTACCAAAAGCAATATTGTATGCAACAGAATCATTGAATAAAACGGATTCTTGAGATACGATACTGATTAGAGATCTCAAATGATTAAGTCCTAAATTCTGAATATTAACATCATCAATACTAACGGTTCCTTCTTTTACATCATAAAATCTTGGAATAAGATCCGATATTGTTGATTTACCGCTTCCGGATTCGCCAACTAACGCAACTGTTTGTCCTTTATTTATCTGAAAGGAGATATTCTCTAATATAGGTTGATCACCATAGGAAAAGTCAACATTGTTGAATTTAATATCTGAAGAAAAAGTATCTTTTTTTATTGGGTTTTTCGATTCCAAAATGGAATCTTTAATGCTGATAATATCATCAATTCTTTCTAAAGAAGCTTCGGCTTTCTTAAAACTTGTAATGCCATTAGCAACACCACCTATAGGTCTTAGTAACTGAGAAAAAATGACGATATATCCCATGAATTCGCCACCAGTAAGGTTGCCCTGGTCTTCTAAAATGAGTCGGCCACCATACCAAACAATACCAATCATTATAGCAGCACCTAAGAATTCATTCAGCGGCGAGGCAAGGTCCTTTTTTCTAAAGGCCTTTGTTGTGAGAGTCTGATGTCGATTATTTTCTGCGGTAAAACGTTTTAAAATTGTCTCCTCAGCGCCAAATGCTTTTATAATTCTTACTCCACCAATGGCTTCTTCGATTAACGAAACCACATACCCCATTTTTTTTTGGCCCTTAGCTGAGGTACGCTTAAGACTTTTTCCAATCCTAGAAATTAAAAAGCCACTTATAGGAAGAAGTATTAAAGAAAATAAAGTTAATGAGACACTGATATTAAAAAGAACAATTAAACTAATAGTAATGGCAAGGGGCTCTCTAAAAATAATTTCTAACAAATAAACAACCGCGACTTCAATTTCACTTAAATCACTTGTCATTCTGGATAAAAGGTTACCCTTTCTTTCTTCTGAGTGATAGGCAATAGGAAGACTGATTGATTTCTTAAATAACTTTTCTCTAAGATCCCTTACAACTGCCATTCTCATAAATGATTGGTGATAAACCGCACCATACCGAAATAAATTCTTTAAAAAGAAAGCTAATAAGACAGAAACGCAAACAAAGGCTAAGGCACCAACCTTTCCGTTAGATAAAATAAATTGACCCATTTGATAGTCGTAAACATCTCCAAAATAACTTAGAATTCCTTCTTTCGTTTCCCAACGAGGAGAGTCCATTTTAGTTATTCTATCAAAATCTTCAGGCTTAAAGATTAAATTTAAAAAAGGAATAAATAAAACAAGTGATACTAAATTGAAAATAACGTAAAAAAGATTGAAGACAATAGTAAAGTAAGAAGCTCTTTTATGGCTAAATGCCAACCTAAAAATCTGAGTAAATCCTTTCATTGGGATAAAGGTAAGTAATCTGTAAATATTTTGTACGCATAAGAAGCCTTCAATGTAAATTTTGTACTTTTGTTATATGAGTACGTTGCGACAAAGAAAAATTAATGCTGTTCTAGAAAAAGAACTGGGAATAATATTCCGAGAAGAAAGTCGCTCTTTTTGTCTGGGAGCCATGGTAACAGTTACCCAGGTCAATATATCACCTGACATGACCTATGCAAAAGTTTTTATTAGCATTTTTGGAGGGTCGAAGCCAATTGAAGAGGTATTCATTCACATCAAGGAACATGGAGGATATATTCGAAAAATAGTTGGCAATAGGTTAGCCAAAACCTTAAGGAGAATTCCGCAGTTCGATTATAAAATTGACAACTCTTTAGATTATGCCAATGAAATTGACCAATTGCTAAAAAAGAAGTGAATACTCCTTTTTTTATAGCCCAACGATATCTTTTTTCAAAGAAATCTCAAAATGTTATTAATGTCATTTCAGGTATTTCTGTTTTTGGTATTACTGTAGCTACGGCGGCCATGGTTATTGTCATATCTGCCTTTAATGGAGTAGAAGGATTAGTAATCTCTCTATTTAATGCTTTTGAGCCTGACTTAAAAATAGAATCCAAAATATCAAAGACCTTTCCGTCTACCATAATTCCAGAATCTGTTTACGGAGATAAGGACATAGAATTTTACTCTAAAACTATTGAAGAAACAGTTATTTTTAAGCACTATGAACAATTTGCATTTGGAAAGATAAAGGGAGTAGAACCTGATTATTTAAAAATGGTCGATATGCCTCAACAAACCCTCGAAACCAGTATTGGTTTTGATGGGGGGTCATTGGTAAAAGATGGTTTGGATTATGGGTTTGCGGGTTATATTTTGTTTCAAAATTTAGGAGGTTATATATATGACATTCCAAATGAATTTGAGTCTCTTACTATCTATTCTCCTAGACGCAATGAGAAAATTAGACGTCAAAATCTAAATGCCTTCAAAACAACAAGTCTTCCAATTTCAGGTGTGTTTTCGTTTAATAATAAAATTAATGAAAATTATGTAATTATACCACTTGGTTTGGCAAGAAAAATGCTCGATTATTCAAACGATATCTCAGCGATAGAACTTCAATTTAAAGATGGAATCGATATTATTGATAAACAAGAAAAACTAAAAGAGCTGTTAGGAGACAGTTTCGAAATCAAAACAGCATACCAGCAGAATGAGTTAATATATAAGTCAAGTAAAAGTGAAAAATGGATGGTCATTGTGTTGCTAGGATTTATTTTTTTTCTGGGAACCTTTACAATGGTAGCTTCTACCACAATGTTAATACTTGAGAAAAGGCAGAATATTTTTACGCTTTTTGCTATTGGAGCTGCCGGTATTCAACTCAGGAAAGTTTTCTTTTACGTTGGCCTTTTGATTAATGGAATTGGTATACTTTTAGGCTTAGTAATAGGAATTGCTGTTGTATACTCTCAAATGAAGTTTGGTTGGCTGAAAATGGATGGAGGCATGGTAGAAAACTTTCCTGTTGTTATTAAATTAACAGACTTATTTTTAATTTTGAGCATTACTGTTATAATTGGTACAATTACTGCATACTTGCCAAGTAAAATCTTAATTCAAAAAGTTATAAAATCTTAGTATGAAACAACTATTAATAACACTATTTACATTTATATCTGTCATGGGGTTCTCTCAAGACAGAATGACACCAGAATTATTATGGGACTTAAAAAGAGTAGGAGGCATTCAAGTTTCTCCTGATCGTAAAAAAGTATTGTTTTCACAAAGGACCTACGATCTGGCAACAAATATGGGCTCTAATAATTATTTTATTTTGGATATTGAAAGTAAGACCATAAAGCAAATTTCGAATGTAAATGAACGCGCTCAAAACGTAGTTTGGAGACCAGATGGTAAAAAAATAGTATATTTAATAACTAGCGACTTACGCTCAGAGATTCATGAAATAAAAACTGATGGTTCAGAACAAAAACTCATATCAAACTTAAAAGTTAAAGTCAATGAATTCAAGTTCTCTCAAAATGGGAAAAGAATCATGTTTACTTCTAATGTAAAATTAGATAAATTTCACTCTACAGAACTATACTCAGATTTAAATGAATCAAATGCAAAAATATATGATGATTTAATGTATCGTCATTGGTCAAGTTATGCTGATGGAAATTACGCTCATTTATATTTTACCGTGGTTGATGCTGGCATGGTGGCTGGAACTGGTATTGATATTATGGAAGGTGAAAAATTTGATGTTCCGTTAAAACCATTTGGAGGGTTAGAACAAGCAACATTTTCTACTGATGGACGCGATATTGCTTATACATGCAAGAAGCTAGTCGGTAAGAAGTATGCTACAAGCACAAATTCAGATATTTACATTTATAATACAAGTTCGCGTCAGACCATGAATTTGACTCAAGGAAATTTAGGCTATGACACCAATCCTCTTTATTCTAAAGATGGAAAATACTTGGCTTGGTTAAGTATGAAAACACCGGGATTTGAATCCGATAAAAACGATATTATAATTTATAATCTGGAAACTAAAGAAAAGAGGAATTTGACCGAAAATATTGACTTAACCATTTCTGAATATGTTTGGGATGATTTAAACGAAAAAATTTATTTTAGGTCAAGTATTCAAGGAACATATCAAATATTTGAATTAAATATAAGAACCAGAGAATATAGTTCCGTAACTTCAGGAGATCATAATTATACGTCAATTGCTTTTGCAGGAGATAAAATAATTGGCGGTAAGCAATCAATGAATCACCCAACTGATATTTATTCGGTTAAGATAAAAAATTCGGTTGAAACTCAATTAACTGATGTCAACAAGGCAATTTACGATAAAATCAAAACTGGGAAAATTGAAAAGCGCTGGGTGAAAACATCTGATAACAAAGAACAATTGGTTTGGGTAATTTATCCTCCAGATTTTGATCCTAATAAAAAATACCCAGCTTTATTATATTGTCAGGGAGGACCCCAAAGTGCAGTTTCTCAATTTTTTTCTTATCGGTGGAACTTTCAATTAATGGCTGCAAATGATTATATTATAATTGCTCCAAATAGAAGGGGACTGCCAGGTTTTGGACAAGATTGGAATAATGCAATTTCTGAGGATTGGGGAGGTCAACCAATGAGAGATTATTTAGCGGCTGTTGATGAGTTAAAAAAAGAGCCTTATATTGATGAAAGTAAAGTAGGTGCGGTTGGCGCAAGTTATGGTGGTTATTCAGTTTATTACTTAGCAGGAATTCATGAAAATCGGTTTTCATGCTTTATCTCGCATTGTGGACTCTTCAATCTTGAAAGCTGGTATGGAACAACAGAAGAATTGTTTTTTGCTAATCACGATATTGGCGGATCCTATTATAATGATACTTCTTTGCAAAACTATTTTATTAACTCTCCACACAGAAAAGTAGGTAATTGGGATACACCTATGCTGATTTTTCAAGGAGAAAAAGATTTTAGAGTACCTATGAGTCAAGGTTTGGAAGCATTTCAAGCGCTACAAATAAAAGATATTCAAAGTAGATTGGTATTATTTCCTGAAGAGAATCATTGGGTTTTGTCTCCCCAGAATGGTGTGTTTTGGCACCGGCAATACTTTGAATGGTTAAATAAATACCTGAAATAATAATCTAGTGACTATTACTTATTTCAATGTCTTTTAAACGGATAACCGTTTTAATAAAATAAGTAAATAAAGGATGTGGAATGTCTTCTGTTGAGTTCATTTGAGGACAAAACATAGTGAACATAAAGAAGTTTAAGTCTTTAGATTTTAATATTTCCGGATCGAAGTACTGATTTCTCGCTCCAATTTCAAAAGCTTCTGCAAGAATATCAGAATATTGAGGAAGAATAGAAAAACGAGAAGAACTAAATTCAATAGCTCCTCTGTGGATATAAATTTTATCGCATTCAGATGATAGTTTTGCTAAATTGACTTGAGTAAAATGATTACCATCTACTAGGTTGTCGGATATAATTTTTTCTCCGTTCTTATCAAAACCTAAATCTGAAAAATGCGATTGGACTACAATTCTAAAAATTTCACCGGTGCCAAGTACAGGCATATCAATCGACTTTAATCGCTCTAAGATTGGGTTAAAATAAAACGGTTTTTGAAAAGGGCCAGGAGCAATAAGAACACCATCAAAGGCCGTAATCGCATCATCATCAAATTGACAAAATTCTTCTTCCCCAAACCAAAAAAAATCAATGGTGTGCTCCAGCATTTTTTCAACATGCTGTAAAGCCTTATTAGTCGCATTATGTGAATGATACGCGAAATTGTAGTCCCCAATAATAACAATTCTAATTGCGTTTTCCATCAAAATCAATTAATCGCTCACTAAGTTAAGAAAAAAATGAGGAATATAAGATTCAGTTTTTTATTTCTATCGATTACGATACTAACCTAAGTCCTGCTTGCGATATAACAACATCAAGGTTTTTAATTGGGAGGTATTTTTCTTTGGTGATATTCATTATTTCAGCTTCAATTTTACTCAAATTTCCATATTGTGTTGTAAAAAGGGTAGAAATAAAAAGCGAACCCAATAGAAAGTTCTTAAAGTAAACTAAATAGCTATTATTTCCTCCAATTTGTAAATCGTTGCGAACCAATGTTACCTTTGAGCCTTCATGGATATGATGATAAATGTATATCATATCGTATTTATAAAGATCTGAAACCTTAAAAATATACTGTAAATTAGGTAATTCATATATGGTGTTTTTAGAGATCAAATTTTTCATAATTAAGCGCCTATTTGTATATATGAATTGTTAAAGTGAAAGTTATTGACCGTCCCTTTTAGATGATCGGAAAAGTTGTATTCAATCAATTGAGTTCCGTCCTCAAGATACATTGACCGCATTGAGTTATCCAACCATTCTGAATGGTTACTTGTTGACATTTTTGCGATAAGTCGATTTACATCTGTTTGCGAAATCAGTAGATTGGTAGAGACAGTCTTGTTGCCAAATACTAAATCGCAGTTAATTTTTGCTTGTAAATCTCCAGCTTCATATACGATTGAGTTGACTCTGATGGCTTGATAAATTTGAAGTACTTTTTCCATAATATTGTCGTGTTTTGTTAATTGACAATACAAGAATATTACCTAAGAACGTATTCTATTTACGTACTTAAATTTTATCTCTAATAAATATAACCATCCGTTCAAAAAGTGTTAAATTTACAACAAAACTACCTGCTATATGTCAAACATACTTGTAATTGGAGCAGGCCTTTCGGCTTCTTCAATGATAAAATATTTTATAGAAAATGCACAACAAGAAAATTGGAACATAAGAATTATAGATAGAAATGATTCCTTAGCTAAAAAAAAGGCAGGGCATTACGCATTTACTGAAGGTCTTGGAATTGATGCGTTAGATAAAAAAGTTAGAAAACCACATATTGAATGGGCAGACATTGTGATATCCATGTTGCCTGCTAGGTTTCATGTTGACATTGCCAAGGATTGTATTAAATATAGAACTAATTTAATTACGCCATCTTATGTGTCGCCCGAAATGAAGTCTTTAGCAAAGGATGCTGAGTCTGCAGGAATTTTAATAATGAATGAAATTGGAGTCGACCCAGGAATTGATCATATGAGTGCTAAAAAGGTACTTGACGAGATCAATGAAAAAGGAGGCAAAATGCACATTTTTGAATCCTTTACAGGTGGGCTAATTGCCCCTGAATCTGATAATAACCCATGGAACTATAAACTGACCTGGAATCCAAGAAATGTTGTGTTAGCTGGACAGGGAGGTGCAGCAAAGTTTATTCAGGAAGGACAATACAAGTATATTCCTTACCACCGCTTATTTAGAAGAACTGAAACCATTGCAATTGAGGGTTATGGTCATTTTGAAGGTTATGCCAATAGGGACTCATTAAAATACCGAGATGTTTATGGTCTAGAAGATATCCCTACAATTTATCGAGGGACATTCAGGAGAAAGGGTTTTTCTAAGGCATGGAACATTTTTGTTCAGTTAGGAGCTACAGATGATAGTTATGTTCTTGAAGGGAGTAAAGACATGACTAAACGCGATTTTGTAAATGCCTTTTTGCCATACCATCCGTCGGATTCTGTGGAGCTAAAATTACGATACGGTCTCAGAATTGATCAGGATGATCCAATATGGGAAAAATTGGTCTGGCTTGGTATTTTTGAAAAAGAAGGTATTGATATTGATCAAGACGTGACGCCAGCTTATTTCTTACAAAAGATGTTAGAGGATAAATGGCGACTTGGGCCGAACGACAAAGATATGATTGTAATGTGGCATAAATTCGTGTATTTATTGAATGAAAAATGTTATGAAATAAACTCTTCAATGGTTTGTATTGGGATCGATCAGACTTATACTGCAATGAGCAATACAGTGGGGCTTCCAATAGCCATTTGTGCTAAAATGGTTTTAAATGGAACTATTCAATTAAAAGGTGTACAACTTCCAATTTTTAAAGAGGTTTATACCCCAATTCTTGCAGAACTTGAAAAATATGGTATTATTTTTAAAGAAAAAGAAATAGATCCTCCTGTATTGTATAATGAATTGCATGATTCATAGCTTAACATATTCTTGTCCATTAAAACTATAGCAATTAAATCCTCTACTTTTTATCTGTGAGATCGTTTTTTCTTTAGGTTTTATAGGGTAGGATGTAGATTTTGTATAAAACATAGTCTCGATATAATTTTTATCACTAAAAATCACAATTCTATGGTCATTTTCATTGATTGAATTAATTAAGTTTTGCTTCCATTCCTTTTTTAGCTGATAATTTTCTGACAGATCTGAAAAAAAGTCAACCCGTTCGATACTAAATCGAATGGGTAATGCAATTAAGCCTATGATTAAAAAGTTTTTTACCCAATTATGCCATTGAACATTAAGTAATATATCAGAGATGAAATGACTTATCGCGATAAAAATTGCTGGTGCGGTAATCAAAACATATGTAAAACGTTTAGTTTCAACAAATGAAAAGGCAATTATTGGAATTATGATGCAAGACAGAAGAAAAAATAACCTCCATGACTTTTTTGAAAAGCAAACATAAATGAGATATAAGATGGGTAGATAAATAAACTCACCACACAGTTTGCCAATTTTGTCGAGATAATAATACCATGGACCACTATGTCCTTGCACAACTTGGTTAATTGGAGAAATTAGATGATTAACCATCAACTTTAGTTCTAATGGAAATCTACTGTAAAGATAAATTAACCATGGTGCAACAGTAATACATGCAATTGACATAGAAATAAGAGTATAACTGAGAATTGTTTTAAAGTTATTTTTGCGTATCACCAAATAACTTATCCAAATGGGTAGAATTAAAGCTGCAACATGCCATTTTACTAAAAACAATAAGCCCAATATAAAGCCGAGTAACATGACATACCAATATTTTTTATTAGGATTTACTTTACTTATCTGAAGACTTACATATAAGGCCAACAAGTAGATAACATTGAAGGTAAGGTCAACATGATCAGATGATATTTCACCAGCACCCAATTCAATAAAAGTCCCTTGTATGCCTAACAAAAAAGCGCTGATAGTTGCCACTTTACGATTAAATAGAAGTTTGGCTATATGATATATTAGTAAGACAAAAAAAATGGATAGAATTAATGATGGAAGCCTGACTGCAAATACAGTATTTCCAAAGCATTTAATACTTGCAGCAATTAACCACAGTGTTATTGGTGGCTTTGATAACCAAAGGTGGTTCCCTCTCCAATTATTAATGTCGTACGGCAGAATAGGGTTTTGATACAAAACGGGTTTTAACGGGTCTTCGGTTAAATTTTTGGCAACTAATGCATGGTATTTTTCATCATTATCTCCCAGAGAGGGATTAGAAATGAGCCATATTCTTGGAATAATAGCTGTGAGAATGATCATTATTAGTGATAGCTGATATCTTTTTTTGTATATAAGAAACAATACCAATAAAATGAGTAATATGTATACTGAAAAGAAGCCTATCCCAATCATAATGATAAAAAAAGGCCACCATTCATTGAATGGCAGCCTTTTAAAAAGGTATTTTATTTAGTAAGGATATCCAATTAATTTTTAACTACCCTTGCTTTTTCGTTAACCGTTTCAGAATTAACCTCTAGGACATATAAGCCAGCTTCTAACTGAGTCATATCAAGAGTATAGTTTCCTGAGTGATTAGATATATCTTCTGAAATCACCATTTTACCCTGAGCATCATATAACACAATTTGTGCTGAACCAGTAATAGAAAGGTTAGCAATTGTTAATATATCATTTACTGGGTTAGGGAACATTTCTAAACTCGAGACAGTCGTCTCTTCTATACCTAAACAGTTGTCATTTAGGTTAATACTTACAACACTAGTATCTGCTGGGCAAATTCCATTTCCTTGTACAACGTAGTAGAAGTTATAAGTACCATACGGTAAACCATATGTTTCGAATATACCATTTGCAACGGAGTATTGACCATTTGCATCAGACCATGCACCACCAAACTGCGCTTGCCCTTGAACATGGTTCATGAGGTAAACATCTTTGGTGTTACAAGTAGAATAATAGCCATCCAATCCAGCTGATGATGGTTGTACAACATTTACAGTACTCATTGACGTATCCGTTCCACAAGCATTATTAATAATGTATTGGAAATTATATACACCAGCACCAGGAGGGAATGAAACAATAGAATCAGCTATTTGAGTGGTATTGTTATACCATGTTCCCGTATTGGTTGAATAATTATCAATACTTGTAAATAAGTCAAACGGAGATCCATTTCCACAAAAATCGACTGTTAGTCCGTCTCCAGCATCAGGTGATGGAATATCCGTAATTGAGATTCCAAATGTTCCTGGGTCAAATCTAGCCTCGTTACCATCATTGACATTATCGACCATGATGTAATAAAACTGACCTGGATTTAAATCACATAATAATACTCTAGAACCTGCTATCGCAGTCTGATCTGTTCTGAAGTTACCCGTGAAATTTTGATCAATAGACTCAAGATTATCAAATGAATTAGCACCTAATAATGAGAAGTTACTTATGATATTACAATTTCCAACTTCATAAACTGCTATTTCGGCCATAGTTTCTTCAGCAAGTGTAATATCATTTACAGTTGATATTTCAACTTTACCTGAAGCTGGTGTTTTAAATTTAAACCAAACTGGATTATCAACACCATTAGGCTGAATCCATGTATCTTGCCACCATGTTGCATCAGTTGCATGAACACCTAAGTTATTTGTTAATGGTGGTCTAATTGCATTCTCACCATTTACAGTAGCACCAACATTAGTGTGAATATTTACATTTCCATCAACTAATAATTCAATTGCACCACAAGCTAAATCGTTTGCTAATAAAGTAGTGAAATCAAATGGTCCAACCCAAACAGAGTTTCCATCAAGACCACCACATACTGCTCTTACATAGTATTGGTAAGGTGCAGCAGCATTTAATCCTTGAGCGTAAATATCACTCGTTGTATTAGAAGTACCGCCATCTTGAGGACCACCAACATCACCAATATTTATGTCAGGATCAAATCCAGGGAATCCCCAAACAACATCCCACATAGTTTCACCAGCACCAGGCTGCCAATTTAAGGTAGCCGCTGTGTTAGTAATATTTAAGATTGATAAGTTAGTAGGCGCAGGACAAGCTGCTACTGTTTTAAAGCAGTATGGTCCAGCCCACAGAGAACTTGAATCTGGGGTAGCACCACAGTTAGACTGTACATAATAACAGTATTCAGTATCTGGTGTCAATCCAGTTAAATTAGCATTGGCAGATCCAATTGAATAATTAAGTCCTGTTCCTAAAGTGAAACCTGACTCTCCGTACTCAATGGTATAATTAGTAGTTGTTCCACTAACATTCCAGAAAATATTTGCTGAAATTGTTGTAATAGTATTAGCTCCTAAACCTGTTGGCATTGGACAGAACTCATTTGTAGTAAATGAAAACGGACCTACCCAGAAAGATTCATCTCCACCACCACAATCAGCTTGAACATAATAATCAAGTGTTGAATTTGGAGTTACTCCCTGAACAGTAAATGGATTACTAGAAGCAGATACCGTTGTTCCAGTTCCAAATACAAAACCTGTTGGTCCCCACTGTACGTTCCACATGGTTTCTCCACCACCTGGTGTCCAATCTAAAATATATTTAAATGGGTCAAGTGGGTCAGGTGAAGCACCTAGCGCACTTGGTTCAGGACATGTACAAACTGTTCCAATATCTATCGGTCCAACCCATAATGATGTCAATGGAGGTGTTGAATTGGCATCACAAATCTCTCTAACATACATGTGTAGGTTTGTACAAGATGTTAAATTTTGAGCATTGTGAGCTTGTGTCGTAATATTGTTGTCAAATATCATTCCTGGATCACCAATCGGAAGTCCTACTGGACCATATTGCAAGTCCCAACTAGGTGTTGGAGTGCCCCCACCTGGTGTCCAATTCATAATAATTGAGGTCGCCAGAGAATTGATTGTTATACCAGTAGGTGTAGGACATAGGGGGAGTGTAGTAAATGTAATTGGACCTACATAACAAGGTGTTCCCTCTATAGCAATATAATAATCGTAAGTAGTTTCTGGTAATAGACCAGTAATTTCTAAAGTGAAATCAGAGCCTAACGAATCCTCATTTAAAACAGTTCCAGAACCCAATTGGAATCCTGAAGGACCGTATTGAACATCCCATCCAGGTTCAAGGCCTACAGGTAACCAAGCAACAAACGCATTATTTATCCCTGGACTTATTGAAGAGGTAACGCCACCAGCAACAGTAAAGTCTAGAAACCAATCATGCCCTTGAGTAGACCAAAAGTCTGACCATTCAATGTAGTAGGTTGTCCCACCAGTAACTGATAGATTAACCACTTCTGAAGCAAAGTTAGATCCTGTTCCAGTAGGGCAGTTGTCATCAGCAAAACCAACTTGATTAAGAGAGCCACATACCCCTGAATGAATATATAGACGGGTGTCAACCCCTCCGTTACATGATCCTACTGACATTACACCATCACAAATTGGAGTAAAAGAGTACCAATCGGAATGTGTACCAACGGTAGAAGCCCCGTTACCGGTCGAGGGGCCGTCACTTGTGTGAATTCCCGCGTTGACACTTACGGCAGCTGAGCAGACATCACCCTGCGCAACAGCGGTAACTGTCCCTAGGAAAAACATAGTGAAAATTAAGTAAATTTTCTTCATAATTAAAAAATGTTAAATAAATAGTAAAAGCGAACTTACGAATTTTTTTTATTAAATCCACAAATTTAGTTCAGAGAAATCCATTTAATTTTATCATTATTTGATGAAATTAAATAGACAGGTTTGTCCGCAATTTTCATTTTTAAGAGAGATTTGTCGTCAGTATTTGAAAACCAACCAGAAGCGGAAGGAGGTAAAGCTTTAAAGCCTCCTTTTCCATCTCCTAATAGAACGTTCCCCCTTCCTGCATCATATCTAACAGTTTCTACCTCTGCCGCATAATTATTACCAACAGCAATAACATCCAGGTTTCCATCTTTGTTAATATCTTCAACAATAATGTCATTCATTGCGGAAAATTGAGCCATTGTTGGCAAAGACTCAATTTTGTAGGAATTTCCGTTATTAAGTATAATAGAAGAAGAAAAATTGGTAGCTGAATAATGAATAGGAGAATTTTCTAAATTATCTTCTCCATACAGTTTTTCCAAATTTGCTTCAGCAAAATCAGCGTAACTTCCAAATTTTTGTCTAATAAACGGCATCTGTTCAGAGCTGCATTGACGCCCTCTGACAGGATAGCATACATCATTCTGGTATTTTGCTAAAACAATATCGTAAGTGCCTGAATTGTCAAAATCATTACAATAAATTTCTAAGGGATGCTCATGTGAAGGGTGAAATTTGTTATTCCATCCTAGGTTCCCAGCAATGTAGTCCATTTGTCCATCATTATTAAAGTCTCCTTTTTCTAAAGAGTACCACCAACCTATGTCCTTTGACGTTCCTTTTGATTCGGTAACATTAACGAATTTATTATTTTGATTTTCAAAAAATGAAATTGGCATCCATTCGCCAACACAGATTATATCTAAATCACCATCCTTATCAAAATCATCAAATAGGCTCGCGGTAATTAACCCTGGTCCCATTAAATCTTTTGAATTGTTGGTAATGTCCACAAATGAACCGTTTCTGTTTAATAGCAAGTAGCTTCTAGGGGCAAAAGGATAATACCCTGGTGTTTGACGTCCACCTAAAAATAAATCTAAATAACCATCTCCATTTATGTCACCTGCAGAAATACTTTGCCCTGAAGTCATCATTTTTGGGAGTCGTTTCTTCGTTTCGTTAGTGAAATTGCCCTTACCGTCATTAATGTATAATTGATCAAATAAATCAGTAGAGTTAATGTTGACTTCATTTCCCCCGCTTACAACGTAAAGGTCAAGATCGCCATCCATGTCAACATCAAACATTAGCGATTCCATTTCTTCTACATTTTTATTTTTCTTCCAAGGGCCAGTTTTTTCCTTGAAACTGCCATCTTTGGTCTGCAAAAATAGTTGACCAGTAAAATAACATGATCCGCTCAAGTAAAAATCTTCCAAACCATCATTATTGACATCACCTTTAGAAAGAAAAGGGCCTAATTGTGACATTTTATTTGGAAGTAAGACTTCATTTTGGAAATCATTAACAGCAAGTTCACTATGAGCTATATCTGGAAATTTATCAGAGTCATCTCTGAAGATTGGGTCAGGCTTTTGAATGATCTTTTCTGATGAATTATTTGCGTCAGAATAATTGATAGACAATACCTGGTTTGCTTTAATGTCTTTTAGAACAGTTCTTGTTCCGTCAAGCCAGGCAACCTCGATTTTTTCAATTTTATCGGCATCTCCTAACCCAAAATGTAGTTTCCGTTCCACTGAAGAATCATATCCCCTGGCGGTTTGCATTTCTTGAAATTGTATACCATTTTTTGTTAAAATTGTCACTTTGGTACCATGTGCACCTAGATTACCTTTTGGTCCTCTCAGATCTATAGATAAATATTTATTTGAGGAAGATAATTTATTTTCCATGATAATAGACGCCTCATCCATATTATTAATAACCAGGTCAAGATCACCATCTTTATCAAAGTCCGCAAAGGCGGCACCATTAGAATTAACCGGGAAGTCCATTTTCCATTCTTTCATTTTCTTTTCGAAATGAAGGTCACCTGTATTTCTGTAAATATAATTTTGAATTTTGGTAGCAGGCATCAGGTCTAATTTTTCATTTAAACTTTTTGATGCAGCCTCATTGGAATTTAAAAATCTTATATAATCGTTATCTCTTGAATCTCTTCTATAACCATTAGAAATAAATAAATCTTTATAACCATCATTATCAAAATCGGCAAAAAGAGGTGCCCAACTCCAATCTGTCTTGGCAATTCCTGCTAGCCCGGCAATTTCAGAAAATGTACCATTGCCATTATTTAAGTGAAGTGCATTGAACATAAACTGAAAGTGGTAGCCTACATTTACGGTTTGCCAAAATTTTTCTGTACTCATACCTCCCATATTCTTTTTCGATCTAACATGGTCTTCACTAGCCATATCTACAGTTAAAATATCAGGCAAACCATCATTATTAAAATCAGCAACGTCATTACCCATTGAATAATTTGACATATGCTGAAGCTGTGTTAGTGATTGATCTGTAAAAGTACCATCTCCATTATTGATATATACAAAGTCCGGAGCCATGTAGTCGCTTGATATATAAAGGTCTTCGTAGCCATCATTGTTAAGATCTGAAATGGCAATTCCTAAACCATATGCGTGATTTTTCAATCCTGCTTTAGCGGTTATGTCAACAAATTTACCATCCACATTTTCAAGTAAAACATCTCCTGAAGTACTGCCCTTTTTAATCATTTGGTTAATAGCGAAAACAGTTTTTTTCTTCCCTGTAAGGTCTTGATTGGGATGATTCATTACATATAAATCTAAATCATTGTCGTTATCAAAGTCAAAAAAAGCGGAGTGTGTTGTTTTTCTATTAATGTCAACACCATATTCTTTTCCCTGTTCTGAGAAAGTATTGTCTTTATTATTGATGAAAAGTAAATTGCTTTGAATCTCAGCTTCTTCTTTTATGCCTGATCTGGAGACATAAATATCTATATATCCATCACTATTAATATCTATCATACTTACACCGGTATGCCATCCTTCATCCGCTAAATCACCAATAGCGGTTTCAGTAATATCTTCAAACTTTAAATTACCTTTATTCAAGTATAGTTTATCCTTCACCTGGTTTCCAGTAAAATAAATGTCTTCTAGCCCATCATTGTTAATGTCTCCAACGGCTACACCACCACCATTATAAATGTATTCGAATGTAAAGAAGTTGAACGTATCATTTTCTATAATTTTATTTTCAAAGTCAATGCCAGTAATACTTGGGCTTAAGCGCTCAAAATACATAGTTTCTTTCGGCACAATTACTTCACTTTCGTTCTCCGTTTTATCATTTTTATGATTAGAACAAGCTACGTTTAACAGAATAGCAAAAAGTAAAGATGGGAATAAAAATTTCATGTTATTTTTCTAAATTAGCACTAATAAAGGTATAAAAAATATACAGATCTTTTAATAGGAATGGCGTTAAAAATTTAGAAAAAAGCCCTTAATTCCATTCCTCCAGAATGAATACTTTGAATTTCTTCAGATTTTCGACCATTATAATTGAAGTTTAGCTGGAGATTATTCGCAATTTTTCTTTGATAGGTAACTCCCCAAATATAGTTAGTGCCTGACTTTAGTGATTCGAGAAGCTCAAACGCTAAAGGTGTGTTTTCATCTGCATTATACTGGATAAAATTAGCTGAAAAATTAGCCGAAAAGCTACCTTTTTTGGCTTGATTTATTCTTACTTGTCCGCCCAATTTAAAAATATTTGCTTCTTCATTAAGATCAGAGTTATTGACTTTTGTCACATATTGACTATTAATTTCAAAACGATATGAAGTGTTTGACTGATATGCTAGAATAATATCACCAAGTTGGGATTGATAATTATAATTTCTATTACTTGCGTAATCGCTAGATGATATTCTGTTGCTATTATTGTATTCCAGTTTAACGTTAAAAATTTTAGAAATATTCCACCGTAATTTAACGCTTTGCAATGTCCTGTTATTAGCATCAAACCCATTAGATAATAGGTTTTTAGCACTGTTAATTTGATAGTTGTATTCCAACCCAAATACTGGATTTAACCTATTATAATATAAAGTATTTCTGAGGGTGGATAGGCTATTTATTAAGCTTGTATCTGAAATATTATAATTAAAAGGGTTTAGGGCTGAAAAACCGTCTTCGTAGCTTGTTTTTCTATTGATATTATAATTTGTTTGATTGCTTAACTTCGCAATAAAACCTTTCATGCCATTCTGATTTCTCCAGAGCCTTTCGGGCTTTATAAAAATGGTTTGCGAAAACTGATTTCCATACGTTCTTACAAAATCTGTCGTAGCAATATTCACTCTAATGTATTCGGCTTGATCTGCAAATTGAGCAATCTCAAATTCCCCAATATCTTTTATGCCATCCTCATTATAATCAATCCAGGTATAAATGCCTTGTCCATTGTTTACTTGTATGTAAACGAAATCTCTTTTTAACTCGAGCCCAGAATTTAATTCATAAAAAACACGACTTGTTAGAAATCCTTTTAATAAAAAAAGATTTTGCTCAATCCTTCCAAGAATAGTTTGCTCCGGATTTTGGTCAATTAATGAAGTATCTATGATTTCAAGAACTCTGTAATTAAGATTGATTTTTAGTTGATGTGCTTTCTGCTTCAGAAATTGGCTGGTTATACCAAAATTATCTGCACGAGCAGCATGTTTGAGCGATACTGAATCTGAAAACCAGTCGTGACGTTGTTGATAGTATATTTCTTGATAGTTTTTACTGCTATCGCCTATTGAAAGATATGATTTAATATCATAAAATTGAAATGAGGTAGGTGAAAGAATCCCATCAATATCACTGATTTTATTTCTTTCAAAAATATCTGTTAGTCCAATTTTAACCGTTTTAAATTTTTTAACTAATCGCGATTGATGTCTTGAATAATTTGAATTTTCCAGACCATTTGATACAAGGTAATTACCGTCAAATTTGATGAGGTAAGATGCATTATTGATGTTGAGGTTGATGTCATTTTTCCAGCCTGAATAATCGTTTCCCCAAGTTAATTGGTTGATTGAATACCGTAATTTAGAGTTCAGATTATGTTGATAAGCTAGTTCAAAAGAAGAGATGTATTGATCGCCCTCATAGTTTTTTTGCCTTACATTCCAATCCCTATCAAATTCAGCAGATCTAAACCATTGAATTGGAACGAAGTTTTTAGTGTTGAATTCAAAATTTGCCTTACCCAAAATGCTTCTGTTATCAGCGTTAAGTGGTCTGCTATTTTCTAATGCCCATTTTAAACCATAACCTTTGTCGTCATCTTGATCTAATTTCGAAAATGTATTTTGATCGTTTTTTGAATACGCCAACTCTATTTCAGAACTTGTCTGATCATTAAATCGATATCTACCACCAATATTTATCATTTGGTTCTGCTTAGGAGGTACTAATAGTTGAACTGGTTCATATTCCCCTCGAGGCGTTCCTTCAATTGGTGCTATCCATTTATAAATTTTGCCATTTGCGGTGTATCGATCAATGATGTAATTGCCATTATTTTTGCCAACAAAAGCAAAAGTTGCCCTATACATTGCACTGTCAGGATTGTTAGTGAAAACCAAGATAGAATCAATTCCAAGCGAAAGGGAGTCTACTAAATAGTAATGTAAATTATTCTCAATGAATTCTGTTGGAATAATACTGCTGATAAAAGATTGCTCAATATTATCTCCCACCAAACTTAGGGTGTTTTTTTGTTCAAGATTAAGACTTTGCTGAATGGGTTGATTTTTAGCATCTTGTTCATTGTAAATATTACCCCATACTTCGTAATTCTTTGCTTTTATGGTTGTATTATATACTAGCAGGCTTCTGGCATAGTTCAAATCAGAGTATTGAAATTCTACTATGATTCTTTTATCTTTGGTAATTAGTTGATTAGCCGTAAAAGTAATTTCTGCACCATTGTAATCAATTGTGTAATCGAAAGCTTGCCCCCTTTGTAATAAAATACCATCAATGTATACTTTTTCAGTTCCAGCTAAAATGATAATATTTTGTTCGTTTTCTGCTCCAAAAAGTCGGTATGCACCCTGATTACCCTCAATGCCCTGAACTATATTTCTCGCAAATTTACCTCTTGAAAAAGCACCACTTACTTTATGGGTAATAATTGGATTAGATTTAGCATTGCTGCCATGCTTAAACCCTAAAGATAACCCCTGACTCCTTTTCTGATAATTGAGAAAATAGCCTTCAGGTTTCCTTAGCCAAAAGTCACCCCCTGTTACTGAAAAGTCGTCATTATATATTTCTAAAAATACCTGATCAAACTCTTGAAGCTTCTGTGTGTTCCCATCAGGTTGGAAGGGAATGTTATCATCAGAAATTGAACCTTTAATAAACAAATCAGGACCAATTTTACCATTAAGTTGCAGGTTGAGTGTAGATTGAAATGACAGGTTTTGAGCATTGCCAACTGAAACACCCCTAGAGATACTGCCTTGTTTGCTTAATTGAGATTCAGAAAAAAAGTCGAATTCATTATTGTTGGTTTCAATGCTAAATAATTTTGATTGGTACAACGAGTCGGAAGAAGTGAATATAATTGAATCCGATTTGCGAATAAAACTTTGGTTTAAATTTAATGGTGTATTGTAAAAACTGACTTTAATCTTTTCGGGTTTTTTTCCCTGATGCCCAGAAAATATGAGCTGCGATTTAAATGTATTTAACGTATACTTTTCTTTTTCTAGAGGGATTCCATCAAAAAAAACATTTAGTCCAAATTCAAGCACCGATATGCTATCTATAATTAATGTGTCATTTTTCGGATACTGAAAAATCATTTCTTTTTTATCCAACTGCGCGAATCCATGATATTGAATGACTCCAAATACAGTGAAAATGATATATTTTAAATATGAGCTCAAATACAGGATTTTCTTTTAAACGCAAATATAGACTTGAAATTACCTTATTTGGTAATAAATGATGATTGACTAGAATTATTTCCTTACTTTTTGATTTTATTATTTTAAAATATGAAGATTGCTGTTTTATCTGGTGCAGGAGTGAGCGCTGAAAGTGGACTTGGTACCTTTAGAGATTCAGAAGGTTTATGGGCTAAACATAAGATTGAAGATGTAGCGACTCCCGAGGCTTGGAAAAGAAATCCAAGATTAGTATTAGAATTTTATAATAAAAGAAGAGCAGAGGTTAGAGCGGCAAAACCAAATCAGGGTCACGAAGCTTTGGTAGAATTAGAAAAGTATTTTAAGGTTGACATTATCACTCAAAATATTGACGATTTGCATGAACGGGCAGGTTCAAGTTCGGTATTACATTTACATGGTGAAATTTTCAAAGCCAAAACCTATGAACATGACACAAATTATGTTGACGTAATTAACGATATTGAACTTGGACAAAATGGGAACAATGGTATTCAATTAAGACCACATGTGGTTTGGTTTGGAGAACAAGTCCCAGCTTTAGAGGATGCAATTGGAATTGTTGAGAGCGCAGATGTGTTGATTGTAGTAGGCACTTCTTTACAAGTTTACCCAGCAGCTAATTTAATTCACTATACTAAACCCAAATGCCAATTAATTCTAATTGATCCAAATGAAGTAGAGCAGAAAGTTAAATTTGACCACTTTAAAATGAAAGCGTCAATAGGCGTTCAGACTGTAGTAAAAGAACTTATCACAAAAAAGGGGGCTAATGTTTAGCCCCCTTTTGATGTATATATGATCTCTTTGAACTATAAAATCAATAATTTTTTTGTTTCAATAATATCTTTATTATTTCTAATGGCATAAAAGTACACGCCAGCGTTTAAGTCTTCAACATTTAGTTGGTTGTTTCCATTGATAATTGGAGAGTTTAAAACCACTTTACCTGTAATGTCATAAATTGAGATAGAGCTATTGCTGCTCATGTGCTCTATGTTAACATTTAAAACATGATTGGCTGGATTTGGGAACACATTGACAGTTGCAGGTTTCTGAGATTGAACAGAAAGTGTATAGCTATAATTGACATCAACCGAATCAACTGGGGCACCATTAGCTACAACATAGTATCTGTATGTGTTATTTCCAGAGACATTATTAGGGATATGATAAGACCAGATAATACCCATTGAATCATTTTCTAAAGTAACTTCTAAAGGCGTAATAAATGGATCCTCAGGTGTTACTATTTCTTCAGGATAACAAGCTCCCTCAACTAAAGAAGCACCCCAACACAGATAATCACCGACTCCAGCAACAACTTCCATCTTTTTTCTTTCTAATGTAAAAGTTTGGGTAGAGCCACTTGTATTTTTAAAATCCATGTAATATTTCATTTCGAACGAATCACCTGAACCGCTAACAGTAGTGCCTGAAATATCAGTTGTATAACCTTCCTTGTAAATTTCAACACTTTGAGCCAATGAAAGTGTGCTTATGAGTATAAGAGATAAAGTGAGTAGTATTGATTTCATAAATTGTATATTCTTTTAACAAAAATACAAAAAAAATAGTGATTTTACGCTAAAAGTACATTGAAAACTTATTATTGTCTATTTTAGGAATCCAACAGTTAGAAGGTGTTGTTTTTTAGGTCTAACAGTGATTAATTTCAGTTTAATGTGCTGTCTGATCATTTATACCTTACCTTTAAACCTTGGTGCCTTTTGGGATATCAATAATATCTTTAATAATAAATTACATAATGGGCTAAATTTTTCTAATTTTGTAGATTCTATTGATTTGGTCTGATATTTGGGCTTAACATTGTAAATTAAAAACTAAAAAGATGAAAAAAATATTTTATGCAATTGCAATTTCGGCAGGAATCGGATTTTCCTTTATGAATGTTGTTAGTGATCAAGATACTGAAGGTAAGTCAATTCCGTCTGTTAAAATTACAGATGTTGAAGGCAATGTTATTAATACGGCTGAAATGTCAAACAATGGTAAACCAATCATTATTTCATTTTGGGCTACCTGGTGCAAACCATGTAAGTTAGAATTAAATACAATTAATGAGATGTATTTGGATTGGCAAGATGAGACAGGCGTTAAATTAATTGCGGTTTCAATTGATAATGAACGAACCAAAAATATGGTAAAACCATACATCAATTCAGCAGCTTGGGATTACGATATTTGGATGGACGTGAATGGTGATTTTAAAAGAGCGTTGGGTGTAAACAATGTACCTCATACCTTTTTAGTAGATAAAGATGGAAAAATAGTTTACTCGCATAGTGGTTATGTGCCAGGAGATGAAGAGGCCTTGTATGATCACATTCTTGAATTGACCCAATAATACTCTATGAATCTTGACTATCTATCTTTGCATTTGAAAAGGGGTGTTTTCGGCTTTTTGATATTATTGTTTGGCCCTGCTTTATATGGTCAGTTGGATTTTAATGCACCTACTGTAACTGGAAATGTGGAGAGTATTTTTCAATACCTCCAAAGTGATTCCACCATAGAAGCATTTGCCCCTGAACAAAAAGCAGTCATTAATTCATACGCTAATATTAATTATTCACTAAGAAATTTTAGAGCAGGAATTAGATTAGAAAGCTATTTACCAAGTGTTGCGGGTTATCCTGCGTTTTATTCAGGTACAGGTTTGGGTTATCGTTTTGTAGAATACAATACAGATAAATTATCTGTCACTGCGGGGAATTTTTTCGAACAATTTGGAAGCGGCCTAATATTTCGTTCATATGAAGAACGAGCGATTGGGCTTGATAATGCTATGGATGGGGCGAGAATAAAATTTCAACCAATAAAGGGAATTAACGTCAAAGGAATCTTTGGAAAAATGAGATATAATTTTGATGAGGGAAGAGTTAATCTAGCTGAGGGAATTATAAGGGGTATTGATGGAGAGGTTTCTTTAAATCAAGTTTTTAAAAAGTTTGAATCTTCTAAGTTAAAAGTAATAGCAGGAGGTAATTTTGTGAGCAGATACCAAGGTGGTAGTAACGATACTTTAGTGATTCCTAAAAATGTGGCAGCCTATGGTGGTCGTTTAGATATAAAGTATAAAGATTTTTATATCAATGGAGAGTTCATTCATAAAATGAATGATCCTTCTGAAAACAATGGATACGTATATAATCCTGGGCATGGTGCTATTGTTAATGTTGGTTACTCTCAGAAAGGTCTTGCGCTTTTGTTATCTGCTAAATCAATTGATAATATGTTTTTTAGAGCTGACAGAACCATAACAGGAAATCAATTAATGATTGGGTTCTTGCCTGCACTAACAAAAAATCATACGTACAATTTAGCTGCAACCCTTTATCCTTATGCTTCTCAGCCTGCAGGAGAAGTAGCTTATCAATTTGATTTTTTATATAAAATTCCTAGAAAAACAGCTTTAGGAGGCAAGTATGGAACTGACATTAATTTAAATATAGCAACGGTATTTATGCCGTTGAGACACTCAACCGATAATTTTAATAGAGATAGAATTTCTTATGATGGCAGAATGTTTGATAAGAGCGACAGCCTTTATCATTTTGATTTTAATGTTGAAATAAAAAGAAAATTTAGTAAACGCTTTAAGTTAACAGCTTCTTACTTTCACTTCATATTCAATAATGATGTGAATGAGGTAACGAAAGATGCAAAAGGTTATGTAACATCTGATATTATTGTTTTAGATGGTGCATTCAAAATAAATAGAAAACATAGTATTAGGGCAGAGGTACAAACCTTATTTACACAACAAGATAAAGGGAATTGGGCTACTTTTTTATTAGAATATACAGTATCACCCCATTGGTTTGTAGCAGTCTTAAATCAGTCCAATTACGGTAATCCCGATGAAGCCAAAAGGCAAAATTACCCATTTGGATCATTTGGTTATACCATGGATGCATCACGCTTTATGGTATCATATGGAAAACAAAGAGCAGGTATTTTTTGTATTGGAGGTGTTTGTAGAGAAGTACCTGCCACAAATGGACTAACCTTTTCGTTCACTACTACGTTTTAATTAAAAAAAGATGATGGATAAAATTTTTAAAGTAGTTCTTTTACTCGCACTTGTGATATCTACTTATTCTTGTGATAAAATTGAACAACCTTATATCATTATTACTGATTTGGATACATCACTCTTTGATCAAGGTAATTTCATTGACTATATTGCACCAGAATTTGATGAAAACACCAATACACTGAGAAATGTCTTGGTAGAAGATTTTACAGGGCATCAATGTGCATTTTGCCCACCAGCTGCCGAGCGAGCAAAAGCCATTGAAGCAGCGAATCCTGGCAGGGCATTTTCGGTAGCAATTCATGCCTCCCCTTCTGCATCTGGAACTGGAAGCTTCCAGGAAATAAGAACAACAGGGAATAAATTTAGAAGGGACTTTACCGTTCCAGAAGGAATGGAGATAGCGAGTCATTTATTTGGCGTTCATGGAGGGAATGTTGGAAACCCTACAGGTACAATTAGCCGTTTGAAAAAGACAACTGGCGAAATATTCTTATCTCACCCTGAATGGACAGATATGGCCAATACAGCATTAAATAAGGAACTGGTACTAAATATTCAAGCCAAGTCTTCATATTTTCCGGGCACAGGAGGTGTTTTTATACATACTCAAGTTGAATTTGTCGAAGCCACCTCTGGCGAGTTTGCGCTTGTTATATATGCTATTGATAATGAAATAATAGATTGGCAGAAGGATGTAGTTTCAGGCGATATTGAAAACTATAAGCATCACAATGTGCACATTGGAAATGTATTCGACGGTGAAACTTTTGGTAGAGTCTTTATTAATGGCCCTGTTGAGGTTGGTGATAAATTTGAAAAGGATTTTTCGTATGTATTACCTGAAGGATTAGCAAGAGAAGATATGCATTTTTTAATATTTGTTGTAGACAAAGGAACCGAAGAAGTGCTTCAGGTTATTAAGCATGAAATTTAACAAATTTCTTCTTTTTTGTTAATTGGGTAAAAACCATTTGTTAAGATGGGTTTTGACTTCAATAATTCTTAATTGTTTATAAAATCACTTAAAAATTCCACAATAAATTTGACATGTTTTTGTATATTTGAGAGAAACCCCAAATATATTTACATCATGTTAGAGTTATGCAAGGAAATTCTCACCAAAGTAAGTTTTGATAAGTATTTATTTCAAAAAGAATTAAATAAGGCATTAAAATGGGTGGGCAATTCAGAAGATAAGGAAAAGCTAAAGATATGGTGTGTCAGGAAATTTGGAAACATATATCCAGAAGTATTAAAGTTGGCTTTTGCTAAAAAAGCAGTTCAGTAGACTTTCCTTATAAATAAGCATTAATACTTAAGTATTCTTTTACATAATCAGTCACCCCATCTTCCAGGGTGTAAAATGGTTCACTATACCCGGCTTCTTGCAGTTTTTTCATATTAGCTTCGGTATAATATTGGTATTTGTCTCTAATGTCAATAGGCGTATCAATAAATCCAATTTTTTCTTCTTTTTTGAGCGCTGCAAAAGTAGCCTTTGTCAAATCTAAAAATGTTCGGGCATTTCCTGTTCCTAAATTATAAAGTCCATTTTCGGGTCTATGGTTCATTAGGAAAAGACAAACTTTTGCAACATCTTTTACGTAAACAAAATCTCTCAATTGTTCACCATCCTTATAGCTAGGGTTATGAGATTTGAAAAGGTTCATGCCTCCGGTTTTCTTAATCTGATTAAATGCATGAAATATAACGGAAGCCATGCGCCCCTTATGGTATTCATTTGGACCATAAACATTAAAGAATTTCAGACCTGCCCAAAAAGGAGGTGTTTGATTTTGTTTAAGCGCCCATTTGTCAAAATCATTTTTAGAATCTCCGTAAGGATTTAAAGGTTTTAGTTGGTCAACAATTGCATGATTGTCATCAAATCCATTTTCACCAATTCCATAAGTAGCTCCACTACTGGCATAAACAAGCGGAATGTTATGTTCAGTGCAGAAATTCCACATGTCTTTAGAATAATTTAAATTTAACTCATCAAAAACAGATACGTCAAACTCTGTTGTATCTGTTCTCGCCCCTAAATGGAATATAAAATCAATTTCGTCTACAAAGTCATTTGCCCATTTAAAAAAATCGGAACGAGGCACTTTTGCAACAATAGTTTTGCCCTCTAAATTTTTAGCCTTTTCAGTTTTAGAAAAATCATCTACAACAACAATATCTTGATGTCCGTTTTTATTAAGCTCACTCACTAAGCATGACGAAATAAACCCAGCAGCTCCTGTAACAATAATCATATCCAATTTATTTAAGACAAACTGTCATATTTTCAGCAAAGGTAAGGTATTTGCTATACCATTAAAAACAATGTGTTAATTTATTTAAACTGAACTTAGCATATTGAAATAATTAATAAATTTGAGTAAACAATTTAACAACAGTTTTATGAACGATAATAATTATGAAATAATTGACAGCGAATTTGATATTGCTGATCTCTCACGTTCGTTTTTTGCGAACGTCTATAAATATATGTTTTTGGCTTTAGCACTTTCTGGTCTTTTGGCTTACTATTCGGCACAGTCGGAATGGTACTTAAGCTTAGCCTTTAATGAAACAGGTTTGTCTCCAATTGGATACATTATTATGTTTGCACCGTTAGGCCTTGTCCTTTTAATTCAGTATAGATATCAGAAAATGCAATTTATGTCGGTTATGGGCTTATTTTTGCTCTATTCTGCTTTAATTGGCATTAGCTTGAGCTTTATATTTTTAGTCTACACTTCTGCCTCTATCGCATTGACTTTTTTTACTACTGCAGGCACCTTTGGCATTATGGCTTTATTGGGGTACACCACTAAAACTGACCTAAGCAAAATGGGAAGCTTACTGTATATGGCATTTATTGGTATTTTCATAGCTGGAATAGTTAACCTAATACTTGGCAGTGAATTATTGAGTTATATTATTTCAGGAATAGGCATCCTTGTTTTTACCGGCTTAACAGCATATAAAATGCAAGAACTGAAGACCATCTCAGTTCAAACCGGTTTAACTTCAGAACAGCGTAAAAAAGAAGAGTTAATGGGAGGATTGGTATTATACATCCTTTTTATTAATTTATTTGTGTCTCTTTTACGTTTTTTAGGTGATAGATCTTAAATTTTAGTTATGGGTAGTGAAGGATTAGGAATCGGGACGGTATACTTTATACCAATGGTCATAGGTTTTATATTTATGGGCATCAGTTGGTTTGTCAGTAACCGTTTAAAATCTAAATTTAAAAAATATTCGAGAGAACGCTTAAATATAGGCTTAACCGGTAAGCAGATTGCAGAAAAAATGCTTGAGCAAAATGGCATCTATGATGTTCAGGTTTTAAATGTCAGAGGGCAACTTACTGATCATTACAATCCGACCAATAAAACAGTTAATCTTTCGGATTCTGTCTACAATAGTGTGAGTGTTGCAGCTACCGCTGTTTCAGCTCATGAGGTTGGGCATGCCGTACAGCATGCAACTGCTTATAACATGCTAACATTACGTTCTAAATTGGTGCCTATTCAAAACGCCAGCGGAATGATTATGAACATTATTGTGATGGCCACTATGTTCGGAGGAGCATTTTTGTATAAAGTCTTCCCGGTAGATTTGGTTATTTATGTCATTATTGCTGCTCAAGCAATGGTTACTTTATTTGCACTGGTAACCTTGCCAGTGGAATTTGATGCTAGCAATAGAGCATTAGCATGGATTCAAAATAATGGCATAGTTAGTAACCATGAATATGATAAAGCAAAAGATGCTCTAAAATGGGCTGCAATGACTTATGTTGTAGCAGCACTTGCAGCTATTGCTAATTTAGTCTATTGGATTATTGTTCTGTTGGGCAGGCGCGACTAGATGATTAAAAATTAATTTAAAAAGACAGGGTTATGTACTCTGTCTTTTTTATTTTTACAAGAAAATTCGTACCATGACAATCAAAGAATTTCAAGCAGACATTACCGCAGGTATTCCAGACCATATTCCAAACAAAAAAGCGTATGAATTAGAGATTAATCATGCGCCAAAACGCAAAGAGATTTTAAGTAAAGCTGAAATGGTTCTGGCTTTAAAAAATGCCTTACGTTATTTTCCTAAATCGCAACATCAAGAATTAGCAGTAGAATTTGCTGAAGAATTAAAAACATATGGACGGATATACATGTATAGGTATCGTCCAGACTATGAAATGTATGCTCGTCCTATTCAGGATTACCCCGGAAAAAGCCAGCAGGCTAAGGCCATTATGCTCATGATTCAAAATAATTTAGATTATGCGGTGGCCCAGCATCCTCATGAATTAATAACATATGGAGGAAATGGTGCTGTTTTTCAAAATTGGGCACAATACCGCTTAACCATGCAATATCTCTCAGAAATGACAGATGAGCAAACACTGGCTATGTACTCAGGTCATCCTATGGGGCTATTTCCATCACATAAAGATGCGCCTAGGGTAGTAGTAACAAACGGCATGGCTATTCCCAACTATTCTAAGCCAGATGATTGGGAAAAAATGAATGCACTTGGTGTGTCTCAATACGGGCAAATGACCGCAGGTTCATACATGTATATCGGACCACAAGGTATTGTTCACGGCACAACCATTACAGTATTGAATGGCTTTAGAAAAATTAAAAAATCTCCCACTGGTGGTTTATTTGTTACTTCAGGTTTAGGGGGTATGTCTGGAGCTCAGCCTAAAGCAGGCAATATAGCAGGTTGTGTAACAGTTTGTGCAGAGGTGAATCCAAAAATTACCCATATCAGGCACTCTCAAGGATGGATTAATGAAATTATTGAAGATGTTAGTCAGTTAGTTACAAGGGTAAAAAAGGCACTTGAAACTAAAGAAGTTGTGTCAATTGCTTATTTAGGAAATGTAGTAGATGTATGGGAGGTGTTTGACAAAGAGAACATATATGTTGATTTAGGTTCAGACCAAACTTCATTACATAATCCATGGGCAGGTGGTTACTATCCAATTGGTTTATCTTTTGAGGAATCAAATGAAATGATGGCTAACAATCCAAAACAATTTAAAATTGAAGTACAAAAAACGTTAAGACGCCATGCAGATGCGGTGAATAAACACACAGGCAAAGGGACTTACTTTTTTGATTATGGTAATGCTTTTTTACTAGAAGCTAGTAGGGCAGGTGCCGATATTATGGCTGAGAATGGTATTGATTTCAGATATCCTAGCTATGTACAGGATATCATGGGACCCATGTGCTTCGATTATGGTTTTGGACCTTTTAGGTGGGTTTGTGCATCAGGGAAACCAGAGGATTTAGCTAAAACAGATGATATTGCTTGTGAAGTTTTAGAAACCATAAAAAAACAATCTCCTCCTGAAATTCAACAGCAAATGGCTGATAATATTCAATGGATTAAAGGTGCACAAGAGAATAAATTAGTAGTGGGGTCACAGGCACGTATTTTATATGCTGATGCCGAAGGAAGAACTAAAATTGCTGAAGCATTTAATAAGGCCATTCAAAAAGGAGAAATTGGACCAGTTGTGTTGGGAAGAGATCACCACGACGTATCAGGAACTGATTCACCATATCGCGAAACCTCTAATATTTATGATGGTTCAAAGTATACTGCTGATATGGCCATTCAAAATGTGATAGGAGATGGATTCAGAGGCGCAACATGGATTTCAATTCACAATGGAGGTGGTGTAGGATGGGGTGAAGTGATTAATGGAGGCTTTGGGATGTTGTTGGATGGTTCTGATGATTCAGATAGACGCTTAAAAATGATGCTTCATTGGGATGTTAACAATGGTATTGCCAGACGAAATTGGGCAAGGAATGAAGGTGCTATTTTTGCAATTAAAAGAGAAATGGAACGCACACCAAACTTAAAGGTGACTATTCCGAATATAGTTGAAGATGATCTGCAAGGACTATTTTAACTAATACGGACAAGGATTACATTTTTATGTCTATTTTCAATAATTTGCTTTGATCAAACTTTTCTTCAATCAGTTAAAATAACACAAATCGAACTTAACAAACGCGACTCCAAGCAATACGCTAAAAGTCGCATTTATCGAATTAAACCAAAACAAATAGTTTTCCAGAATACGCTTTACCTTCAGTCTGAACTCGGACAATATATAGTCCAGGTTTTAAATCATAAGTATTCAATAAATGACGCTTTGTAGAATCAAAAGATAAACTTTTTATGGTTTGGCCATTTAGGTTTAAAATACTTAGGTTGTCAAAGTTAATGGCATTATTATTTACTAATAACACGATTTCAGTCTTTGAGTCAGCAACTGGATTTGGATAAATAAATACATTGACTGGGTTAGATTTTTCGATTTCTGGTACAAAGGTAATTTGAGTATTATTAGTCGTTAAATAATTGTTATAATCAAACTGAATTGATGCTTTGTTGTTAATTACCTCATAGGGTTTACATTCTTTTTTTGGACAAATCTTAAAAGTGACATAACCTTGGCTTCCTTCTAAATCGCTTGTTGAATCAGGTAGTTCAATTCTAGGGTTTATGAATGTTACAATACCCTCAATTACTGATACAGTAAATGGATGTGAGGAGCTTACAAATTCAAAAGAGCCCCAGTCAAGATTGGATGTAAGAGAATCAACTATTTTTACCCTTCTTGCGCTATGTGTCCCTATGTTTTGAAATCTGATTTTGTATAAAATAGTGTCTGTAGCCTTCACATAGTATGATTGTCCAATATCTTCAATAAGCACAAGTTTGTCATTTGGATCTATGGAGCCAACAATAATATCTGTTACTGATTCAATATTGTTGCTAGTATCACACTCATTGCTACCATAAGTTAACGACCCTTCTAATAAGACCATAGCATTTAAAGTAGATGTATTACTTACTGAATCTGTTAAATAGATTGTTGTATCACCAAATGCTTCAATTGGATCAAGATTAAATTCATAAACACGTGAATTCATAAATTCGGTTACATTTACCCAATTACTATCAATAATGTAGACATCCTTACTCATTTCTAATTTCAGAGTCAATATATCATTAGCATCATATCCTCCTTCATTGATAATAACGATATTTAATTCGTTGGTTAAGCCACGTCTGAAGGCTGTAGTACCAAGAGAAAGACTTAAATCAGGATTGAGGCATAAAGCTGTTACACCAAAATCATTTCCACAATAAATACTGTTATTACTTTTATTAACTGACAAGTTAATAGTACCATTGTTTGAAGGTGCACTTTGATTCCAGTCTGCAGTTGCAGGCATTGATAAAGTGTAATCTCCATCATTTAAATAGAATTCATATGTTCCATCACTACTTGTTGTAACCTGATAATCTCCTGGAGTGACTAACAGTTTTTTATTAGAAATACCTACTTCATTTGAATCTTGAATCCCATTGTTGTTTTCGTCGAAGAAAATAATTCCACATATTTTAGACCCACATTCTTCGTTAATTGTCAGTAATTGATTTATTAATGGATTTATTATTATTGTTTGAATACCTGATGGCCAAAGAACGATAAGACTATCAATACTGGAAGCTGTTTTTAATCCGAACAGCAATACGCTGGAGTTCTGACCTCCCATTGCAGATGTTTGTGTAGATACATGTTTCATTTGCCAAACGGAATTCCCATCAATCGTGGCCTTTACTTTTATCAAAGCACCAACTCCAAACTTATTTGAGTTACAGCCTACTAATTTTACTTTTATGTGGTTAGTACAAGACCCTTTTTCATTGACAAATAAATCATTAGAGTTTCCATCTCTATTGGCAATAAATAGGTCATAATCACCATCATTATCAAAATCAGCCCATGCTGTTCCTAGTGAATTTCCTTGTTCTTCAGTAATTGCATTGGAAAGCGGTGTAAATGTCTTATTCCCGTTATTGGCAAATAAAAAATTCTGCAAATTTTGGTCATTCGCAACAAATAAATCTAAATCGCCATCATTATCGTAATCTATCCATGATGCTCCATGAGAAGTCGAAGAATTTGTTGTGATGATTGAATTAGATATTTTAGTAAAAGTTGCATCACCATTGTTTTCATAGAAAAAATTAGCTTCATTTATACTACTATTTGTAACGTAAAGATCTAGATCCCCATCATTATCATAATCACCCCAAACACCTCCAACTGAATTGCCACCATCATTTACTATAACAGAATTGAGTTCTTCAATGAAAACGCCAGAATTATTAATAAATAATTGGTTATTCTCATCATTAGTATTTGCAATAAATAAGTCTTGATCTCCATCATTATCATAGTCACCCCATGCAACACCAACTGCTGATGTTGCAGATTGGCTAATAATACTTGTTTTATCTTCAGTAAAACCGCCCATTCCATCACCATGAAATAGGTAATTAAATTTGGTTGCATGAAAATCTGAAATGACCATATCTAAGTTGCCATCTTGATTATAATCAGCCCATGCGGCAGAATGGGTGTAGATACCCAAATCAACAATAGGAGAGTTTTGTATTGAAGTAAACGTTCCATCTTGGTTGTTATGATATAACTTGTTCTTAGAATTTTCATTATTTGCAACAAATAAATCCAAAAACCCATCATTATCATAATCACCCCATGTGCCAGATACAGAGGCACCAAAGTCTGTAACAACACTTCCCGAGGTTATTTTTGTAAACGTTCCATCTTGGTTGTTATGATATAATGTATTCGTTTCTGTTAAAGATTTTGATGGCACAAATAGATCTTCGAATCCATCATTATCATAGTCTCCCCATGATCCGCTCCAATTATTCTTAATATCAAGTGTTAAACCAGATGTATTATCCTTTTTAAATTTTGAACTAGGATCATATGCCAAATTAACAGTTGGTAGAATTGACCCACAGGCATTCTTTCCATTAATTTGAATTTGTAAATAATCACCATTCTCAAATGCAGGTCCTAGCTCTATTGTCGATTTAATCTGATAACGATTGTTAGCAATATCAGTGACCCCTGGAATACCGTTTGTTATAAAACTAGAGTTAAGCGTATTAATTAAATAGCTATAAATAGTATCCTTTAAATTTGGATCTGCAATGTTTTGAAAGGAATTTGACATATTGTATTTGAATAAACTTGTATTATTAACTACAGATATTTTTTGTGTGTCAGGAGAAATAAAGTTAATTTCCATATCATACATATGTGCAATTTTAACACTTGTAATATCAAGAGTCACCTCCACTTCTGGAGAGCATGGATCAGGTCTTAATTGTGCTGATATTCTGGGTTGATATCCTGATATTTTCGGTTCTACATACAAAACTAAAGATTCAATATTGCAATTAAAATCGCTAAAACTTGATGGATACCCAGTACATTCTGTTCCTGAATAAACAGTAAATAATATACTATCGCAACCTGAAAAAGTACCATAAATTGTTAAATCTTTTGAATTACCTCCATCAACTGTTCCAACAAGATATATGTCAGATTTTTTAGTTAATGCATTTCCTTCACTATTTGTGATGGAGTCGATCGTAATATTTTGAGGACTTACTATGTGTATCCAGTTGTTATCAGCACCTGCATTTGATTTGTTGTTTATTTTTAGATCCCATGATACACTTTTCGTATTTGCATCTTGCCACGGATTTGTTGACGACAATTCGATTTTAGGTGGACTAAATTTTACTCTATCTGGTGAGTTAGACAGAATAAACCCAGATTCATTTTGATTAATAGCAGATGATTCTAAGTAATTAAAATACCAATTGATATTCTGATAGGAATTAACTTTTGCAAAGCAATTTGGAGCAATTTCTATCATTAATTTTCCATCAAAACCATCATCTCCTAAAATAAGTTGGTTTGAATTAAAATATTGACTTAAATTATAGAATAGTGTATCTCCAGATACATTGTCAGGTAATAGGTTATTGATTGTTTTAGATATCCTTGAATTAGTTTTTTTTGTTCTAAAGTATTTGATTGTTGTATTAAGGTGAGTATAATTTTGAGGAATAATAACATAGGCTTCTTTAACAATTCCCCAATGACGGTATTCGTTCGGGAATAAATTACCACCAGCATAGTTGGATGATTGATCGCCAATTGACATTCCGAAATTTTGAGTGACTACTTTGGAACATTTATCTACTGTGTAATTATTAGCAGAATTATTTCTCCATGAAAAACCAATTAATGTTATTCTTCCATGCTTAAAATTGCAATTTTCTTTTTGTAAATCTGTCGGGTTACTAGTCTGGCTTAAGTAAAAACTATTTAAGAAAGTAGTCTCTTGTAAATTTCCAGGAACTGAATTTTCAACCCTATATCTAACTTTGAACTCAATGGAATCATTTTCGGCATACTGATAACCATTAAATGCATTATTAATTGTCGCCAATGCAGAAGATGATAAATCATATGAAAAATTAGCGCTATTTTGATTAATTGATGTGTTGGCAGGTATTCCGGATGCGCTTTTCCAAGTTGAATCAGATGCGTCGTAAATGTTTATTTCTGCATTTAGATAGCGTAATACGGATCCATAATTAATGTCAGATTCGTAAGTTAAGTGCGACCAAGTGTTATTTGTAGTCCCAATAATGCTTTTCGATATTGACATTATAGTGTCACCAACCATTGCCCTGTTTGTTCTAATTTTACTGAAGTCCAGGTTTCCTGAAATGTCAGGGTTACCATCTAGGTTATTGTCTGGTAATCCGTAGTTAATTCTACTCACTATAAATGACTTAACGTCCAAACTTGAACATCCTGATGATGGACAATGCAAGTATGTAGTCACTTGCTTATTGCACTGTAAAGGAATTTCGCAGCTTCCATTTAGGCATAAAGTGTCAATGACGTAAGAGAATTCGAAATCAATAAACTTCCATCCTTCGGATCCGCAATTTCCAGTCAGGTTAAGCGTAATCTCACTTTTTGGAATTACAAATGGTGCAGTAGAAGGAAATTTAGCAATAAGCAAACCACTTGCTGGGTTGAAATTAACAGAAAAAGGTATCCATTGTATTCCGTTTGAGCTAAAGTCAATAGAATTAAAATTCAAACCACTATCTAGTGTGAAGGTTGCAATATAATGTGAGCTTTTTACTTGGGGCAAAGTGTTTTTAAAGGAAGATACAATGAAATTGAAATCTTTAGATTCGCCAGCTGATAAGTCGATCGGTGTTTCAGTAGTGAAATTGGCTAATTGCTTATTATTGTTCTGGCCGACTAATGATTTAGTATACAAATTTATATTACATACATCTGAATACGAAAGATCTGCCTCCCATCCTATTATTTTTAAATTATTACATTCTGATATACAACAAGAATAGGAATTCCAATAAATGTAAATAGTATCCATTGGATTCAAATTTGGGAGGGATATATTGACCTTTCCAATTGGGGAATTTCCCAAACAGGCATATGTATTGGTTGCTTGGGTTGCAGTAGTTGTTATGTTAGAGATGTTATTTGATGCGCCATTTTTACCAATTTGATATTGAAACGATTTTACGTCAAACTTGGAATATATAGTTTGATCATAACCATTTCCGGATGATTTAAATATGTCTACAGCCAAATTTGATGCAACCCCATCTCCAATATTAGTAATAGCTAACTCTTGAGCAGATGCTTCCGACATTCCAAAACAATTAGAGGTAGATGATGATGCTAATAATTTCAAATTCGGATTTTTAAAATCAATTGAAATATTACCATAAGAACCTGAACTGGAAGTTTTTAAATTTTCACAACCCCAGTGAGCTGTAATATTTGAAGTGACAGTTATGTCGTTGCAGCTGGTTCCATCAAGTGTTTCGATTATTGTGATACTCTCATTTTGGTCAAAATAATTGTCAAAGTTTCCAATTGAGGTAAAGTCAGACCCAGAAAGAATTATTGTGTCACCAGAAATTTGTCCGATATTAACTTTTGTAAGATTGAGAAGAGTTGAATTCAAAACATCTGTAATATATATCTTATTGGTCCTTCCATTACCCCCATTAATAACTTTAATTGATCTCTCTATACTTTTACCACTTAGTATAGTGGTAGAACTTGGTGATATTTCAAGAATGCTTAAGGCAGGGTATAAAATATTATAGCTTGGGCTATTTTTATTTGTACTGATACCATTATGAAAAAATTTGACCTCGTTTCTAAAAATATTACCATTGTTCTGAAAATTAATTGCACTTTTCATGGCTTCATATTCAATACTAAATACAATACTATCCCCTACGTTTATTGAATTTGATTGAAAGGTAATTTGATTGCTGCTTGTAATATTGTCTTCAGTCACGTTCTTATTCGTGATTTCATATATTGAACCTGAATGATAACTAACTCCTGGTGGAAGGGTAATTTCAATCGAAGGAGTTAAGATATTACCAGTGTCATTATTGGTAATTGATATTGTCATAGAGCCTGGCTCATTATCACATACCATCAGTTCAGAGGATGCTGATATTTCTATTGTTATATTTTGTGAAAATAGATTATGTGTTAAGCTCAATAATACTATTAATAATTTAAGTCTTAAATTTTTCATGTGTGTTTAGATTAGATCAAACACTAATGAAGAATCGGGCCAAGACTTATATATATCTCATTATCAGTCATTTATGTTTGGTTCATGATAGAACGTATTCCATATTTGGGATTTTTTTTCTCATTTTGAGACAAACGATTTTTATCTTGAGATAATTAATCAGTAAAATTTGTAATGTTGATCTAAGCTGGCATTATTAATAAGTGAAACAGCTTTTCATGCATAAAAAAAAACCCAGTACATTGTACTGGGTTTTCTTAGTTTTTATAAAAAAGTTCTCTACTTAGCAACTGTAAATTTAGTTGAAGAAATACCTTCTTCAGCATTAATAGTTGTAAAGTACATTCCAGCTCTTAAATTAGTCACATCAAAATCAATAATATTTTGACCTTGGTTTAAGTTAGTTTCTGTATATACAACTTCACCTAAAATATTGTGAATTGTTAATGTTGCATTATCAGCGTTATTCAACGAAAACTTGATGTTTGCAATGTTAGTAACTGGGTTAGGGAATACTGTTAATTCAGAAGCAACTTCGTCAGATCCGATTGATAAAGGAGAAGCTGAAAGTACGTTGAAATCAACAACCACTTCGCTATCAAAAGTTCCATCATTAGAAAGAACAGTTGTATTACCGTCTTTGTCTAAAATAGCAAACATTCCTTCACCTTTACCTGAGTTAATTCCATCACCTTGTGAATCATTAACTTTAATCGAATAACAACCTACACTTGGAAGTACAAGATCATAAGAGTGAACTTGTGTTCCATTAGATCCTAATACACCATAAGGTCCTCCTGAAAGAATAACATTTGTTGTTCCTTCTTCTACAATTTCCCAAGTAGATTCATTACCCCAACGGTCTTGAGTGAACTCGAAAGTAAATTCAAGCCCTGAACCAACACCAATTTGAATGTCAGTCATCATGTTGTCATCTGGGAAGTTATCAGCAACACCGTTTACATTGATTATTTCAACAGTTAAAGACGTTCCTATATCACTTGGCACAGCAATGTCACCTAATGTTACAGATGCGTTTTCAAATGCATTGATTGAACCTGTCCAATCGTAATACGTTACATTTTGTCCACCTAAGTGGTATCTCACTCTCATTGATGTAATTTCATTACCACCGTTGTTTTTAACGTCAAGCACTGGTTGAAGCATAAGATCACATGAACTTGAAGGATCTACTCCTTTTAATGTAATATTATCTCCTTGTAAGTTAGTGAAGTTAATAGGACCTTTAGCACCTGTAATGATATTTTGTTGACCTTCAACAACAAAAGCCACAATTTCAAGGTCAGTTAAAACCATTGGAATATCATTAATATCATCAGGAATTGAGTAAGTAAATTGTTTAGCAAACGTTGTACCTTGAGTCGTAGTCGTAATCTCATCACCCCATTGTCCAGTCAATAAATGACGTAACATATGTTGGTGATTATAATCACCATTTGGTAAAAGTGCAGAAGGATTAAAATTAGAACCACCAGTTTGTGGACCAGCTACATTGTTTTGAAGTAAAGCCACATTTAAATTCATGGTAGATGGTGCAGTACCAGTAAAGTGTACTTCTACATCAACCGTTAATTCACGCGTTGCGTAATCAATTTCACCTTCTAAAGCGACATTGGCATAAGATGCTTCACCTAATATGGTGTTTGCAGAACCAGCCCAAGCTGTTCTACTTTGTGCAGTATTTGAACCTGACCAAACACGTCTGTTAACTGTACCTGATGGATATCCTGTTAAACCTGTTTGACCCGCTAAGGCAGAACCAAAAGAAGTTCTAAAGTCAGGATCAGATCCATTAGGATTAGCATAACCACCAGTGTGTACATTAATTAATACAACATCTCCAGGGTTATTATCAGAAATTTCTTTAGCCCTTTTGTGACCATCAGGACAAAACACACAGTATATTCCAGTAAACTCCTCTAGAACTACATTTTTGTTTTCAGCAGTGGTACTTACCGGTAGTTGTGCAAATGCACTTAAACTAAAAGCAATACCAAAAATTGAAAGTAGATTTTTTTTCATAATATTTTGATTTGATTATTTGATAAAGATATTGTTTTTATTCCGCTAATAAAACGCAAAACTTAAATATTATTGAATTCCTAAAATAATTATACCAATAATTCTAATGGAGTAGACATTATTTAATAACAGAATGGTTTTAATAAGAATCTACGGTCCAATGAAAATGGTCTCCCTTAATAGGAAGGTCTTCAAGCGAAATTTTTGTTGATGTCATTTTAATTTCCTGATTTTTAAAAAGTCCAGATAATAATAATATATCAGGTTGATCAATGATTGATAAAAAAGAAACGGTGCTATCGGTATCCATTAATTTTAAAATGCGATTTTCATTGACGTATTCAAGGTTGAGTGACTCTTGGGTTTCATCTTCGTATTCAATGATAAAATACCCTCTTCTGTGTATATAGATTCTCTTAGGTTTTTTTTTGACTTCAGTTGTTGAGTAAAAAGATTGCACCTTGTAGGCGCCATTTAGATATGGTTTTTCAGAAAGGTCGTCATTGAAATTTTGTGTACGGAAATATGGGAACAATGCTTCTAGCGCAATTAACCCTATGATAAGCGGTTTACCAATAGCGTATAAAAGTAGTTGAGATTTTGAATGAGGTTTAGAATCATATTGGTTTTGATCAACTATTATTGGTTGAGGTCGGCTAAAAAAAAAGTGCTGCAGTGATCTCAAATGAGGAATGGCTAATAAAAAGGATAATAGAAAAAGGAATATAGAATATATTTTTACAGATATGTCAAATCCAAAATTTATCATCACAACGTTAAAAAGAACCATCATTGCAATAAGTGCCCCGAGTAGCCTGGTCTTTCTAAATAGCAATAAGCAGGCAGGAATCACCTCAATCATTCCTGAAAATAGAGAGTATGAATATGAAGATCCAATAGAAGACCAATACAGAATATCTGGTGTCATTTGTCCAACATGTGTAAATAAAGTATTAGGTTCAGGAAAAAAGAACTGCCATTTAAATACTTTGTTAAATCCATAAATAAATAAGGTAAGGGCCAAGTAGTAAGCTATTCCTATCTGAAACTGCTCCCAGATTGTTTTCTGTTGCTTCCATTTAAAAAGAATCCACCAAATAAGGCTTCCGATTAATGCTAAGATTGTTAGAGTAATTAGATGAACATAAAGTCCTGTAGTGTCCGACAAAATAGCAATGGTCGCGTTTTCTAGCTCAAAAAGATTAACCCATAGTTGATTAATTGGCTCAAAAAAAGAAGATAAAACACCTCCTATATTAGGTATTATACTGTAAGGAAATGAGAACGTCATAATAAACAAACAGACATATATGATGATAAATCGATATCCTATCAACTGTAATTTACGGGTAAACGTCATTTCACAGATGGCTTATTTTTTAAACGCAGTAAGTTAATGGAAATAATGATTAGAATAATTAAGCCTACGGAAAGGATTAACGTTTGCGCATTATTCTTTTTGTTTAATTGGGGTTTATCAATTATTGGTAAAATACTATTTTGTTCTTGCTTTTCGTCTGTTACTTTGCTACTCTCATTATTAGCGGAATCTTGAAGGGTAGGTTTTTGATCAATTGAATCGAAACCAACAAAAATAATATCAGGAGCCCTTAATCTCATACTATCTATCGTTAATTCTTGTTCACTGAATAATGTTTGAGTAGCGAGCGTTTCCCTTACGAAATTATTATGACGCGGAATATATATAAGCAAGCTGTCATTTAATCTAAGTATAGAATCAAATGTTAAAGATGGATGTACAATAGTATCTAATGAAGGATAAAGGTCATCAAAAACTTTCAAATTACGCATCATTTCAGGAGTTTCCCCAATATTGTCCATTCCTTTTGATGCTGAAAAAAAAGCCATACTCCCGCCACGACTTTTATGCGCAATTACTTTTGTTTGGGTATAACCATTCAAAGTAATTACCACTGATAAAACGAACATTAGTACGCTCATTGAAGCAGAATTTTTCGTTTTTTCCATCTTACAAGCGACGTTATGATGACTAAAATACCTAGTCCAATACATAAAATTGTGGGTTTAAGTTTCGGTTGAATGAGTAAGTAGAAGTTACCTTCTTCTTGATTTTTTCTCTTTTTGAGCATTTTGGTTTTAAGATCATCAAAACCAACTAAATTGATGTTGTTGACATTTCTGTATTTAAGATAATCTTCAACACGTTTTTCAATTGGATGGCTTATAATGGTATCATACATCCTTATATCGCTCATCATTGGCTGTATTTCAACTAAAACGGCCATTGAATCATTGAGTTTAATGATTTCAACTAGCCTTGGTGAGGGGAGGCCAAGATTATCATCATAATCAGTAGTTGAAAAATTCGACATTTGCCCACTGTGACTTTTATGCGCAATAATTGAAGTTTGACTCATTATTGGTAAATAGCAGACCGTAAAAAATAATATAAATAAATGCTTCATGTCAATTAAGACTCATTGAACGTAAAATGGTTTAATTGACGAAGTTTTTTTGATGTTTTGAACTAACCTTTGCCAGCCAGTAAAAAGACAGAATTGGATTCATAAATCAAATATGGGGAATCGTTTTGAAGAACAGCGTTAAGCATAGCTTTAGCCACTGTAGAATCCTTGACAAGCCGGTATTTTTTCCAACAGGGGACTAATATAGCGGCTTTCATGACTGGGGTGAATAGTTTTTCAGTCAATCTAAATTCGTCACGGTTACCTTCTAACATTGACGGCCGTAGAATACTTATCTGGTCAAATCCCAAAGTCTTTACATCTTCATCAAGTTGTCCCTTCATTTGCATATAAAACGCTCTAGCGCGCATATCGGCTCCAATTGATGATAAAAGTACAAGTTTACCTACCCCATTTTTTGCCGCAATTTCAGCAAATTTGAATTGGTAACCATGGTCTATTTTATATTGTTCTGCTTTACTGCCAGCAGTTTTTAAAGTGGTACCCAGAACCGAGAACAGAACATCACCTTTAATATCTTTTGAATGCTTACCTAATTCATTAAAATCAATGATGAACTCCTTCAACTTTGAGTTTGAATGACCAGTAGGTCGGCGAACAAATACGTTGATTTCAGTATATAGTTCATCTCTTAACAGCTGCTTAACGAGTTGCTTACCAATTAAACCTGTTGCGCCGATAATAATTGCTTTCATATGATTATTCTATTGAGCGTAGTTTTCCGCTACTGTTTGTCTAGAGCTAACATGCGTTTTTAAACTTTGTACTGCTGTTTCAAACTCAGAAATATTAGTAATAAATGAGTAATCAGAGGTTTCGCTTTCAACAGAACTCTGTATAAAAGTTTGAAGTTTAGCATAATAAGCTTCCATTTTATTTGGTTCGAAAGTAGTGGAAATAAAATGCAGAATATGCGCCTTAAAATCATTTTCATAACCTGGAATACCCAAGATGTAGGGAATCAATGGCCATTCACTAGAATTGATTTCATTGAATTCGAATGAAAGTGCTCCACCTTGTTTGCCCTCTTCAAACGCCTCATTATTATCCCATGGAATCCACTTAATCAGATTATCGCTTGGGTCATTATATAAATAATAATTGTGCGGCATTCTTCCATAAGTATCCCAATTTTGAATAGTGGTGTTAGCCGCAAGCCATTTTAAAAACCCTTGAACATCAAAAACCGATTCTAAATTTGTTTTATATGCTGTTGTATCACTTGTTCGTTCTGATGAATGCAAATAGTCGTACAATGTTTGTATATCTGACTCACCAGTTCCGCCAGTTGTTTTATTTTCAAAATCACTTAAATTAAACCCAGAAATTGAGAACATGGCACCGTCATCCTCTGGTTTATAGCAATTGCCCGATTCATTTCCAAATTGCTTGTTAAGCATGGTCTCAAACACGACCTCAACAGCAGTATAGAGCCCAAAATAAACAGGACCATCTCCATAGTCAATGTATAGCTCATAAAAAGCTGAGTAAGGAGCGGGGACACCAAATTCTCGAAACAAATCACAACCAACTTTTTCTCTCATTAATGACTGATCATTATAATTACTGCTCATAGAAAGTGCTGGGAAACCATAAAATGTCTGACCATTTATTTCAGGATAATCGTCGCTGAATTCATTAAACTCTAAACGAAATGGTAATTTATTTACACCACTGCTGTATGCACTTAGACTAGAATTGCCTTTATAACGAATGCCAACATGGTACCAGTTTTTGCCGTTGAACTCAATATTGCAAGGCACATAAATGGGATTGTCTTCAGCAAACGTTGTGCCGCCTCCACCCCCAGGACCTCCGCCTCCAGGGCCACTATTTGAACTAGAACCATACAAATTATCCAAGTCGGATTGCATGTCTGCCCAGTCATCTGAAGAAATTGTAATGTCAAAGCGATTCACATTCTCTTGAGGAAATACCACATCATATTGAGGTATTGCAGAAGCTGAATGTGAAAATGTTGACCAGTCTTCCAGGCCATCACCAGCTGTAATAGTAACCTCTTTATAGCACGAGGCAATTAATAAAACCATGACGAAAAAGAGCAAATTATATTTATTATTCATATTTATCGTTTTGATTTTAGCGAGTAGGTGTAATTCAGTCCAATAATATAAGTTGTTTTAGGGTAAGCGGCATTCAGCTCATACTCTATGCGGTAAAAAGCACCTAATTCGTGTCTTTTATCAAAGGCATACTCTGTCCCGAATGTAAACCTCATTTTTGACAATCTATCAGAAGTTTGGGTTAAATCACTAAATAATTCAGCAGAAACCTTTGGGTCAAATTTCCAGTCTTTGATATTGTATTCAGAGCCAATTTTAAGTCGAAATACATGATCTGCATTATCTCCATCTTCTTTTTTTAAACCAATTTCATTTTTAGTTTGATACCGCAACCGATAATTAAACAAGAGTCGATTAATATCATGTTTATACCCAGCGTCTATATTAAATCTAAAATCATTATCAAATGAAAGGTCATTGTTCCTGTCAGCAAGGTATCTAAAGGTGGCCCCAAAATACAAGCCACTGCTAAATTTATATTTTGCATTTAAATCTGTAATAATTTGGTCTGTCAGGCTAGAGTTTCTATTTAAACGCAATTGCTGGTCAAGTCCCACTGACCATTTTTTGTTGAACTTATATTTGATACCTATTCTCGACCAGGTTTCGAGGTCACCAGTGACAATGGTATAATCATCCTGTGCGACTGAAAGCTTCAAAAAGCAGCATGTAAAAATTAATAAAAATGAAGTTTTAGCTGAAACGGTTGAAAGCATGGTATTTGTTTAAATAAAGCGGTAGTATTTAGGATGGAATGTCTACCCTATTTTTTAATTAGACAACCATTTAGCTAAAATCCTTCTATTTTAACGACAAATTTAAACTTTAGTAAGTTCAATCATTGTGTCACCTTCTTCCAGATCAGCCAAAAAACTATTGTTTTTAGTGGTCTGCCCAAACGCCATAGAACTAGCTAGTACCTCATTGCAAATGTATGTTTCATTTGCTTTTGCAGCCGCATTCACTTCTTCATTAGCATCAATAGTTAACGCAATTTTATCCATCACTTCAAACCCACTTTCTTTTCTAAAGTTTTGGATTCTATTTACTAATTCACGGGCAATCCCCTCTTGCTTTAATTCATCCGACACAGTAATGTCTAAGGCAACGGTTAATGCACCTTCACTGGCCATTAACCAGCCTGGGATATCGTCTGTTGCAATATCAAAATCAGCTAGTGTGAGTATGATTTCCTCACCATTTAATTCACCATTCCAACCATTTTGCTGTTCTACTTTGGCAATATCGGAAGCATCCCAACCATTAACCATGCCAGCAATAGCCTTCATTTGTTTACCGTATTTGGGGCCTATGGTTTTAAAGTTTGGTTTAATTTTTTTGACTAAAACATCAGTTGTATCCACTAATAGCTCAATGTCTTTAATGTTAACTTCTGACAATATAATGTCTTTAACCGCCTCAATTCTTCGTTTAAATTCACTATCAAGTACAGGTACCATAATACGTTGTAGAGGTTGACGTACTTTAATTTGTTCCTTTTTACGTAACCCTAGCACCAGAGAAGATACTTTTTGAGCAATGCCCATCCGTTCTTCTAAATCAGTATCAATTGCTTTTTTGTCTGGTTCGGGATAATAGGCAATATGAACAGACTCTGCTTTATTTTTTTGACTTGTTTGGTTTAAGTCGAGGAACAATTGATCCATAAAGAAAGGTGCAATTGGTGCACCTAAAATGGCAATTGCTTCAAGACAAGTATACAGTGTCTGATATGCTGAAATTTTATCGTCGGTATAATCTCCTTTCCAGAATCTCCTTCTACATAAACGAACGTACCAGTTTGATAATTCATCAATAACAAAATTTTGGATCAACCGACCTGCTTTGGTAGGCTCATATTCTTCAAAGGCAGTATCTACTTCACCAATAAGAGTATTTAATTTTGATAAAATCCAACGGTCAATTTCTGGACGGTTTTCTATTTCAGGTTCACTGTATGTAAAACCATCAATATTCGCATAAAGCGCGAAAAACGAGTACGTATTATAAAGTGTCCCAAATAGTTTTCGTTGCACTTCTGTTATGCCATCCATGTCAAATTTCAAATTATCCCATGGCTGCGCATTAGTGATCATATACCAACGGGTGGCATCTGCTCCGTATTGGTCAAGGGTTTTAAATGGATCAGCTGCATTGCCTAATCTTTTAGACATTTTCTGCCCATTTTTATCTAAAACCAATCCATTAGACACAACATTCTTATAAGATACTTTGTCAAATACTAAGCCAGCTATAGCATGTTGTGTGTAAAACCAACCTCTGGTTTGATCAACTCCTTCAGCAATAAAATCTGATGGAAACAAGCTGCCATTATCAATTAATGCTTTATTTTCGAAAGGGTAGTGGTGCTGTGCATATGGGACAGAACCAGAATCGAACCAAACATCAATCAAATCTGCTTCTCGTTTCATTGGCTGTCCGCTGGGTGAAACCAGTATAATTTGATCAACATAGTTTTTATGTAAATCAACTTGATCGTAATTAGCTTTCGACATATTACCTGGTTCAAAGTTGCTCAACGGATTTTCGCTCATTAACCCTGCCTCAACCGCTTTTTGGGTTTCAACTTTTAATTCTTCAACAGAGGAAATACAAATTTGCTCTGTTTTGTCTTCTGAGGTCCAAATTGGGATAGGAATCCCCCAATATCGTGAGCGGCTTAAATTCCAATCGTTGGCATTTTCTAACCACTTGCCGAATCGACCTTCGCCTGTCGATTTGGGTTTCCAATTAATACTTTTATTAAGTGTAACAAGTTTCTCACGATTTTCCTCTACTTTAACAAACCAGGAATCAAGTGGATAATACAAAATAGGCTTATCTGTTCGCCAACAATGCGGGTAAGAATGTTCGTATTTTTCTATTTTAAAGGCCTTGTTTTCAATTTTTAATTTAAGTGTTAAACGCTCGTCTACACTTAAGTATTTATTTAAGTTAGAAATGATGCCTTTCAAGTTTTCTTTTTGAATAGCTAATTCTGCTTCTTCCTCACCTTCCTCTAGGTATTCTGCCTTAACATATTCGTTAGCAAATCCAAATACGGGATCATTCACTTCTGGTCTAAATCGACCTCTTAAGTCAACCAATGGCACTAGCTTACCATTTTTATCTTCAACCAGTAACCCGGGTATACCAGCTGCTTTGGCCACCATGGCATCATCAGCTCCAAAAGTAGGCGCTGTATGCACAATACCTGTACCATCTTCAGTTGTGACAAAATCTCCCGGTATTACAACAAATGCTTTTTCAGGATCTTCGCTAGGTTGAGCATATGGTAAAAGTTGTTCATATTTGATGCCAATTAAATCGGAGCCTTTGCATTCTCCAATTACGAAATATGGAATTGTCTTATCAGATTCAAGGTATTGGTTTAACTTATCAATATTTTCAACTTGAGTGTATCCCTTCCCAAATTGTTTTCCAACTAGATTTTTAGCCAATACAACTTGCATTTTAATTTTAGTGTATTGATTGAAAGTCTGCACTAATACATAATCTATTTTTGGACCAACTGTTAAGGCAGTATTTGACGGCAAGGTCCATGGCGTGGTAGTCCAAGCTAAAAAGTGGGCAATTTCGGTATCAGCATTTTCAAATGGCAATACCTGACTGTTTGCTACCTTAAATTGTGCTACACAAGTGGTATCTTTTACGTCCTGATAAGCTCCAGGTTGGTTGATTTCATGTGAGCTCAAACCTGTTCCTGCTTTTGGAGAATATGGTTGAATGGTATAGCCTTTATACAATAAATTCTTCTCCCACATTTGTCCTAAAATCCACCAAACTGACTCCATGTATTTGCTTTCATAGGTTACATATGGATTGCTCATGTCTACCCAATAACCGATGCGTTCAGTTAAGTTATTCCAAACATCCGTAAATTGCATGACCGTTTTTTTGCAGGCATTGTTATAGTCTTCAATTGAAATTTTGGTACCAATATCTTCTTTTGAAATACCCAATTCTTTTTCAACTTTCAATTCAACAGGTAAGCCATGGGTGTCCCAACCCGCTTTTCGTTTCACCTGATAACCTTTAAGCGTTTTATACCTGCAAAAAATATCTTTAATTGAACGTGACAGAACATGATGAATACCAGGTAATCCGTTAGCTGATGGCGGGCCCTCAGTGAAAATAAAAGGTGTTTTCCCTTGGCGTGATTCCACACTTTTTTCAAAAATGTTTTCTTTTTTCCAACGTTCTAAAACCCTTTCTGCCACATTTGGCAAGTTTAAGCTGTCGTAAGTAGGATATTTCTGACTCATTATGATGCTGTAAATTGAAGATGCAAAAGTAATAAAATTAGTGGGAAAGCTGATAGAAAGGATAATTGAGATATGATGTTAATTTAACATTGCTCTAACCAAGTTTTACCTAGCTTTGCCACCATAAAATAAATATTTGCAAAATAATGGTGACAAAATTGGAAAAGCAGAAAGTAAAACGAAAGCTCTTAAAGATTGAGTTAAAGGGTTTAATATCTTACAAAGATTATTTAACGGCGCAATACATAGAGGCTTCCGATAAAAAATCTAAAAAAAAATACGCCCGTTATATTGAGGAGCAGGTCGTAACTACAGATAAGAAAATATCGAAGCTAAAAGATAAGCTGGATTGATGACTAAATGATATCCTTTTTTACAGTTTCCTCCGTTCTAAACAGCAATTCATCAAAACTCATACTTGCAACTGAAATAGTGGCATGTACTTTAATATGAATTGGTTTGCCTACTCTAAGCGGGTATTTCCCATATTCGAATACACGCCATGAATTGTTGACCGTTATTGGGACAACTAGAGCGTTAGGGTTATGCTTGGTTAGCATTTTAAGTCCATTAGGTGAAAAAGATTTGGGGATGCCATTTCTGCTTCTAGTCCCTTCAGGAAATATGACAGTCGACCAGGTGTTTTGTTGAAGTTTTTTAGCAAATTTTGATAAAGCAGCGAGCGCTTGTTTGGGGTCTTTTCGATCAATTAAACACGCACCGCCATATTTTAGATTAAAAGAAACACTTGGGATACCTTTGGCTAACTCAATTTTCGATACAAACTTAGGGTGATGTTTTCTAAATTTCCAAATCATAGGTGGAATATCGAAAAGGCTTTGGTGGTTAGACGCAAAAATAATTGGAACGTCTGTGGGTAAACTTTCGGCTATTTCAACTTTTACTTTAATGCCTAAAATCAATAACGATTTTACGAAGCACCAATTCATATAATCAACCGTATTTTTATGGGCCGTATAGCCGAATAGTTTAATTGCAAACCATTGAACAGGGTGAAAAATAATAAGTATAAGAAAAAAAACAACCGCAAAAATAGGAGTCAATATATGGCTAATCAATTTCATTCAAAGCTATAGGAATTTGATGCCAAAGGTAACTATATTCTAATTTTCTCCAAGGTTATCAAGGTGCTAAATATCCCATTTTTCCAGCTTGATAATCGTTCATGGCATCAATGATTTCTGATTGTTTATTCATAACAAATGGACCATAAGTAGAAACAGGTTCATTTAATGGTTCGCCTGAAAGAATAAGCAATTTTGAGTTGTTTAATGATTTAATTGAAAAGCCATCTCCATCTTTATTCAATTCAATGCATTGATTTTCGTTTAAAGCCAATATTTCACCCTCTACTTCTACTTTACCTGATACCAAATAAACTAAGGCTTGATGATTTTTGGGTAATTCAATAAAATGTTCACCTCCGGGTTGCGCATTTATTATGAAGCTGCTCACAGGCGTTTGGGTTGTTATTTGTCCAGTTTTTCCATCTAAATTTCCGCTCACCACTTTAATTTCAATGCGCTTGTCCTTGCTTGTAATAGTTGGCATTTCTGCTGTTCTTACATGCTGATAATTAGCATCCATCATTTTTTTACGAGCAGGTAGGTTTAACCAAAGTTGAATCCCTTCTAAATGACCACCTTTTTCAATAAATTCTTTTGTTGGTCCTTCAGCATGCACAATTCCTTGGCCAGCAGTTGTCCATTGAACACCGCCTGCTGATACGATTTCTTCATTTCCAAGTGAATCGCGGTGAAGTTGCTCTCCCTGAAACAAAAAAGTAATCGGTTCAAACCCTCGGTGTGGATGCGGACCAAGATCAAAAGGATTTGATTCTTTAGAAATATGGTATGGACCATAGTGGTGTAATAAAACAAATGGATCAAGATCTGGTATTTTTAGACTGGGGATAGGTTGACGTAACCTAATTGGTCCCATATTCACAAAATCGCTGGTAATGATGTTTTTAATGCTTCTACTTTTCATAATTTCTTCTTTAGGGTCTTATTTTATCTAATAATTTGTTGAGTGTTTCAACTTCTTTTTTGGTCAAATGGTCTAAAGGTGTTTTAAGTTCTAATTGATCTATTTTACTTAATAAATGTAGCCCTTTTTTTGTAATTTGACTGTATACAGATCTTCGATCGCTTTCAGAGCGTGTCCTCTCGATTAGTTCTTTTTCACACAATTTATCCATTAAACGTGTTGTATTCGGTGTTTTTTCAATCATTCTACTTCTAATTTCCGATACTTTAAGCGGCTTTTTAGCCCCTCTTAAAATGCGGAGGACATTATATTGCTGACTTGAAATGCCATATTGTGAAAAAAACTTTTCACTGATTTGATTCAAATAGTTTGTTGTATATCTAATATTCAAAGACGCTTTTATCCATTCATTTTTAAAAGTAGATTGTATTTCTTTCGCAAAATCACCCATGCTGTTTACTCAATTATTGCGTTTTCGAAAATGGCTAATTGCTTTAATAGCTCATTTTTAAGATCTTGATTAACAAGTTTATCATCTTTAAAATTTTCACTAAAATTTGGCAGAGAAAAAACACCTGAAATGATTGCACCACGGTGAGGATATATGGTTTCCGCATGATTTAATACTGATGAACCACCCCTTGCCCCATTAGAAGTGCTCATGATCATAGTAGGCTTATTGTTAAAAATTTTACCACCTTGACGAGATATCCAGTCAATCATGTTTTTATACCCAGCAGCAAAAGAACCATTGTGTTCAGCATGAGAAATTATAAAACCATCTGATTCCTTGAATAGTTTATTTAATGCTATGACTGCCTCAGGGGTTGGTTCTTCATTTTCTAAATCTTCCGAAAAAATAGGAAGCGTATTGAGTGTAGTCACATCAATTTTAGTCAATTCAATATTTTTTAATTGATTTGCAGCATAGTGAGCAAAAGCTCTGTTAATTGATTTTGAACTAGTACTTGCGCCAATTACGATTATTTTTTTCATATTTTTTTGTTTAGTCGGAACAAAGGTAATACAAAATATTTAATTACTTACCATGGTAAATAAAAACATGTAAAATAATTTAATTTGGACAGTGTTTGCTAAAAAAGTAATGAGTCAATTTAAAAAACACTTTCGAGTTAAAGCGTTAATGTTGTTTCGTTTCAGGATATATTGATGAAAAACTATTTCCCACAATATTCGCAGTAAAGTGATTTAGGGTTGTGTTTAAACTCAAAGTCGGGATTGTACATTTGAGTGATTGTGTCTTTCAATTGTGTTTTAAAAATATCCAAAATCTCATCAGTAATGATTTGTTCATCATTACCAGTAAATGATACATTTTGCAGCCATTGATTAATATTGATCATAGAAATAATTCCTGCGGTAAAAGGTGTCTTTTTCGGGAATTGCTGTCTGAACATAGTCGCATACATTAATAATTGGATACCATATGCTTTGTCTTTATTTTTAAAAACGGATTCAAACCCTTGTGGATCCTTTAGAACTTTGCCCGGCAAGCCTACTTTCTTTATATCACATGTTCCACTCTTATAATCTATAATACGATAGCTTGATCCAAATTGATCTATTCTATCTGCTTGTCCTTTAATTTTAATCGTTTTAATCTGGCCATTTATTTCCCATTTAAAATTGGCCTCCAAATTTTCTTCCAGTCCTAAAATAAAGAGTGGATTATCTATTTTTTTTAGCTCCTTAATTTGTTCATCAATGGTTTGGTTTAAAAAGGTTAGGCTGACTTCAAATGATAATTTGTTTTGCCCAAACTTTAAGTCTGATTTTGAAAATACTTTAAGGTATTCTTCCTCCAAATAGGCTTTCAGGTTTTTTTTCTCACTCTCTAACACGGCAATGTTCAACTTAGCTTTCTTATCAAAAAAATGCTTTTTAAAAATGCGCTCCAATACCGAATGAATCATGGTGCCAAAAGTGCTCGCTTCAATGGCTTCTTCAACTTCTGATTCCTCTCGAAGGTTTAAAACATAAGTGTAAAAGAAGTCTAATGGACAGCGCAAAAATGTATTCAAAGCAGAAGGAGATAGTCCGCGTTCGAGCAAATCATCTAGCTTTTGCTCAACTGCTCTATTGGTTTTGTATATGGTTTCTTGTGTTTTGGCATCAGAATCATCAGCTAAATAGGAGTAACTTTTTATTTCAGAGCCCTTGGTTAAGTCTAATTCGTTTTCTAATTGAGTAATAAATCGACTTTTTTCGCCACTGGTTAAACCATCAGAGTGAGAATTGTATGTTAAATAAATTTGTTTGGACTGATGCAGTAGACGATAAAAATGATGCGCGAAAATAGCATCACGATCTTCTTCAACAGGTAAGTGATGAAATAGTTTTAATTCACGCATTAAAAGTGAATTGCTAAAGTTGTTTTTTGGTAAGTTCCCTTCATTCATCCCCAATATAATTAGAGTCTCAAAGTCAAGCGTCCGGGTTTCCAAAATACCCATTACTTGAAGTCCTTCTGTTGGATTTCCAAGAAAGGATAAGGACTCGTTTTGCCAAAACTGATATAGCAGAGTTTTAAATGATTTGGTATTTAGTTCATATTTGAACTGATGGTATATTTGATCGAACTTTTGGATCCCTTTAGAGAAATGATACATAATTTCCAGTTCTACTGGATGTGCCTGTTTTTCATTTTTAAAGGTATTGTATAAGGCTTGAATTAGCTGTTTAATGGCATTTAACCCTGCACGCGTACTGTTTTTCCATGGTGTAAGAACTGACTCAATATCTTTTAGCTTATCAAAAGTTTGAATCAAAAAAGGCAATGAAACATAAATGTGGTTTTTTAAAATTATTTCAGTTTCAAAATGCTGTAATAACGTTTTATTCTTAATCAATTGCTTAATAAATGGATGATCAAGTAAATGGATGATTGATTTATAATACAGCTTATCACTGCCAAATTTCACCTGATTTAGCTGAATTTCAAAAACAATATCAATTAAACTTTTTAAGTGTGAATACTTAATGGGATACCCCATGGTAATATTCACTTGTTTTAGTTTAGAAGGTAAAGACCGACTAAGAGGAATCAATAAAGATTCATCAGCCAGAACAATAGCAGTTTTGTTTAAATCTTCTTCTGTAAAGTGTTGTAAAATATCACCAGCAAATTTGGCTTGCGCAACTTGTTGGGCTGTTTCTACAATCTGAATACTTTTTTTTGTCCCATTTATGTGGTTTGGTATAGCATCTCTAATATCCCATATTTGTCGAATTTTTCTATAAAAGTGACCAGCTTCATGGTCAACGTTGTCTACATAATGCTTGTCAATATCCCAAAATAGGGTAGCTAGCTTTTGCTGCTGCAGACCTTTGATCATTATTTCTTCAGCTTTTGATAAAGCGTTAAATCCAACAAAGTAATAATGCCTATAATCTCCAGGTGCTTTTGATTGACATATTTTCGAAAATTCCTGATAAGCTTTACCTTGATAGGTCATTTTCTGAGTCATTAAAAATTCATTTAATAATCTGTAATAATTAGGTAGCTTATCCCAAAGGTTTAAAAACTGTTGTTGCCCTTCAGTAAGAGGTTCATCATCACCAAAACTCCAGTTATCAATATCTTTGATATCTTTTAGGTCTTTAAAAATCGTTTTTGGATCAATCAGGTATCTGTCTATTTCATCAAAATCCGCCAATATAATTTTAGCCCATTTCAAAAATTCATCAAACGGTTCTGCTTTTTCTCTATCGTAATTTACATATACCTTGTAAAAGAGAAAAATAAGTTCCATTTGATTGAGAATCCGTTGAGGTGTATGGGCATCTACCCATTCATTAATGGTGGTAATAGTAGGAGGAAAAAAGGCCTTTCTAAATACTTCGCTAAGGTGCTTTTGAAGATAAACCGCCGCTCTTTTATTAGGAATGATGATAGCTACTTTATCAATATCTGTTTGATGATTTTGATAAATCCGATTAGCTACGTCACCTAAAAAATTATTCATAAGAGAGGCTTAAAGATAAATGATAATTTAAGGGGTAGTTAAAGACAATAATATTTTTATTCATAATTTTAGAAAACGGCATGATTAGTTTCTAATATTGTTTACTGGCAATATTATTTTTCAACACTGTTTATGTCAACAAGAAAAACTAAAAATAATTCCGAAAAATTAATCAAAATTAAAAATGTTTGACTAGTTTTGTGTCAATATTAACAAATAATTCGGCATGACAAATTTAACAAAAGGAAGTAAAGCACCAGATTTTAGAGGTGTAGACCAAGATGGAAAACCAATTAGCCTGTCTGATTTTAAAGGGAAAAGACTTGTCCTTTATTTTTATCCAAAGGATTTAACAGAAGGATGCACAAAACAATCGTGTAATTTAAGAGATAATTATAGCGACCTTACTGCAAAAGGTTTTGAAATTGTGGGGGTTAGTGCAGATGATGAAAAGATGCATTTAAAGTTTATCAATAAACATGATTTACCATTTCGCCTGATCGCGGATACTGATAAAAAAGTAATAAATGATTATGGTGTTTGGGGACTCAAAAAATTCATGGGAAAGGAATATGATGGTATTCATAGAACTACCTTCGTTATTGATGGTGAAGGTACAATTGAAGCTGTGATTCCAAAGGTTAAAACCAAAGATCATGCGGCACAAATTTTAGAAGTTTTAGGAGAAAATTAAATAAAAGTGACAAAGTTTTTTGGTGTACGTAAATAGATTACGTTTTGCCACTATTTCTTTGTCTTAAAATTAGATGTTATGGCAGAAGTAAACAAAGAAAAACTAAAAGCGTTGCAATTAACGCTGGACAAATTAGAAAAATCGTACGGTAAAGGCACCGTTATGAAATTAGGTGATGGTGCTATCGAAGATCTGGATGTCATTCCTTCAGGATCGTTAACGCTTGACATGGCTTTAGGCGTAAAAGGATATCCAAAAGGAAGAATTATTGAGATTTATGGCCCGGAGTCATCAGGTAAAACAACATTGGCGATTCACGCTATTGCTGAAGCTCAAAAACAAGGAGGTATTGCTGCTATTATTGATGCAGAACATGCCTTTGATCAGTTTTACGCCAAGAGTTTAGGTGTAGATGTTGAGAACCTATTGATTTCTCAGCCAGATAATGGGGAACAAGCTCTAGAAATAGCAGACAATTTAATCCGATCAGGTGCTATTGATATTATTGTAGTAGATTCTGTAGCTGCGCTTACACCAAAGGCAGAAATTGAAGGAGAGATGGGTGATTCGCAGATGGGATTACAAGCACGATTAATGTCAAAGGCGTTACGAAAATTAACAGCTTCTATTAATAAAGCCAACACAACTTGTATTTTCATTAACCAATTGCGAGAAAAAATTGGCGTCATGTTCGGTAATCCTGAAACTACAACAGGAGGTAATGCTTTAAAATTTTATTCTTCAATTCGTTTAGATATTCGTCGCTCTTCGCAGATTAAAGATGGTGAAGATGTGATTGGTAATAGAACGAGAATAAAGGTGGTCAAAAATAAAGTGGCACCGCCTTTTCGGAAAGCTGAATTTGATATCATGTATGGAAAAGGTATTTCTAAAACCGGTGAAATTTTAGATTTAGCTGTTGAAATGGGAATCATTAAAAAGGCTGGGTCATGGTTTAGCTATGGAGATACTAAATTAGGACAAGGGCGTGATGCGGTTAAGGCGCTAATAGGTGATAACCCTGAGCTATCAGAAGAGTTGGAAATTAAAATCTTTGATGCACTAAAAAGCCCTAACGGAGAGCCCGTATTGGAAGCTTAAATATTAACTGGGCCTAGTGCCTTATTCTCAATGTGTTTAACTTGAGAAATTTCGGTGAAAATTTTACTTCATGCCGAAGCAAATAAGAGGAGGTGATTAATTATTGATTAATCCCTCCTTTTTAATTTAATGCTTTTATAAACGTGGCATCTTACTTGATGCATTTCTTAACGAACCATCACAAGGCGAAACTAAAACATAGTTTTATATTTGTATCACTAGCCTTTGGTCGAATAATCTGTATGAAAAATAAAAGCCGCCTTAAATTTGGATTAACGTTGGTCTTAGGACTTGGGTTGTGGCTGGTTGGTTATTATTTATATCATTTTGAAGCAACCAGCTCTTTTTCAAAATTTAACATTGAAAAACTTGAAAGAAGCCTTAGAGAAAAAGAGGTTGATATCGCCTCAGCGCTTGATGACTTTGCAAGTCCTAGCAAAATTAAGAGAACCATAAGTGCTGAGTTTACGGCCGCAAATGAATTTAAGGCAAAGTATGGTTACGATATTTTTATTTATCGAAATAGTGATCTATTGGTTTGGACGGATAATAGCATTCCTTTTCCTCTGCACCTTGATTCAGACCATACGTTTAATACGGTCGCCAAACTTGATAATGGTTGGTATTTTGTAAAGCAAAAAACAGTCAACAATTTTCGATTCTGCGCCACTTTTTTGATTAAACAAGAGTTCTCATATGAAAATAGTGATCTGACTAATCACTTTGCAAAGGAATTTAATGAACAATTAAACGCTGAATTAAGCCTAATACCTGGCGATTTTAATGTGGCAGACAATAGTGGCAAATTTCTTTTCTCCGTTAAGCCTCAAACTAGTTTTAATTCTGTTCCCATAGTAGAATTAATTGCTTTTACAGCTTATCTATTGGCATTTTTTATCTTACTTCAATTATTTATTTCTTCAAGCCAATTGGTATTGATACGAAATCCTTTTTTGCTGTTTATTTTTCCCTTAGCTATTGTAGTATTACGTTTTTTTTCAGTTAAAAATAGTTGGTTCAAAGGATTTTCAAATTTTGAGCTGTTTAACCCAGAATTATTTGCGTCCTCTTCTCTCATACCTTCATTGGGAGACTTAATTATTAATGTTTTTATCTTTTACTTTTTGGTGAATTTTTTATTAAAAAGAACGAGAGATTGGTTCATTAAAGGAGATATTAAATTAAAGCTGGTTTTTCTTGTATTGCCGCTCTTTTTAATCAGCTTTTATGTTGCGTATCAAGTTAATCATATTATCCATGCACTAGTTTATGATTCTAAAATCAAATTTAATCTGGAGTTATTATTTGAGTTAAATATTTACAGCTTTATAAGTATTGCCTTAATAGGCTTTTGTTTTTTCATTTATTTCAAGCTTATTCAATTTCTGATCATTCAACTGAAGAAAATGAAGTTTGAGTGGAACAAACTAAGTTTAATTTGGTTCCTTAGCTCAGTCATATTTGTAATTGTCGATCAAGTTAATTTTGATAATTCAATTTTAACATCATTATGGCCTGTCATTCTTTCTGGTTTTCTTTTATGGTTCGAGTTTAGAAACCTGTCCTTTAAGTTTATTCACATTATAAGTGTTTTAGCTTTCGTATCATTTTACACAGCTTATATTCTTGAAGATTATACTAGCGCTAAGGAAAGAGAGGTTAGAAAAGTTTACGCCGAGCAAATCGCAAAGGACAATGACCCATTAACAGAATACGATTATGATTTAATAGAAAAGAAACTAGAAGATGATCGTTTTTTAACGAACTATCTTATTAAAGATTTTGATGAAGCGGACTTTACAGAGGACATTGAATCGGATTATTTTAGTGGGTTGAAAAACAAATATGATTTCGACTTTCATCTGTTTGGAGCAGGGAAAAACAAAATAAGCAAGCCTGGTGCTATTCCTACAGTTGGTTACGAAAAACTCGATTTTATCATTAAAAATAATGGGATTCCGTCATCCATTAACCCCAATATTTACTTTATAAAAACGAATACCGACAAGTTAAGTTACTTGGTTAATTTTCCAATTGAACAAGAACAAGATACAATTGGTTATTTAATGATTGAATTTAGGTCAAAAAAATTACCGAAAGAAATTGGCTTGCCTTCTGTTTTGCTCGAAAACGAAGGATTTACTAATGCCGAATTAAAACACTATGCCATTGCAAAATATGTTGACAAAACATTAGTGAGTAATTCTGGTGATTACGATTATCCATTTGTACCAACTCAATGGATTAAAGTTATGAATATGTATTCTACATCAGATGATTATAGTCACTACGTATACGCATACGACGAAAATAGAATCACTGTCATTTCCAGAAAGAAAACGACAGCCATTAATACCTTTACTACTTTTTCGTATCTGTTGATATTCTTTGGATTTATTTTATTAGTGCCAAATGTCTATCGCTACTTTGCTAAAAATACGATTAGTTTCAAAAACATGTCGCTTAACTTTAAGTTTCAAAGCGTATTAATCGGACTAATATTATTAACATTAGTCAGTTTTGGTATAGGTGCTGGAGCCTATGTAGTGCAGCAATATCATCAAAATTCTAAGAGCCTTATAAAAGAAAAAGCTGGATCTGTTAAAACTGAATTGTATCATAAATTTGCATCCGATTCTAATATTGGAAGCGATAAGTCTTACCTGGAGTATTTACTTAAAAAATTCTCAAGGGTTTTTGTAACTGATATTAATTTATTTGATGTGAACGGCAATTTATTAGCTTCTTCACAACCAAAAATATACTCTAAAGGGCTCATTTCTAGAAAAATGAATAGTGAAGCATTTGTTGCACTTAATTTGACAAAAAGGAGTGAATTTATTCATGAGGAAAAAATCGGAGATTTAGAATTTTTATCAGCTTACTTGCCATTTGTGAGCGCAAAAGGTGAGTTATTAGCCTATTTAAATATCCAGTATATTTCTAAACAGGATGAACTGGAAAATCAAATTTCTGGATTTTTATTGGCCATTATAAATATTATGGTACTCATGCTAGCCATTTCAATTTTCTTGGCTGTAATTTTATCAAATCGATTGACATCTCCTTTGAAAATCATTCAGTCGAGCTTAAAAAGCATGAAAATCGGGTCTAAGAATGCACCAATATCTTATGGGGGAAAAGATGAGATTGGAAGTTTGGTTCAGGAATATAATGAGAAAGTTGAAGAGTTGGAAAACTATGCTGCTCAGTTGGCAAAAAGTGAAAGGGAGAGCGCATGGCGAGAAATGGCGAAGCAAGTGGCTCATGAGATTAAGAATCCGCTTACGCCTATGAAGCTATCTATTCAGCATTTGAACCGCTCAATAAAAGTAGCTGACGAAGACTCTGAACAGAAGTTAAAGCGAGTGGCAAGTTCTTTAATTGAACAAATTGATGCCTTGACAAAAATCGCTAATGAATTTTCTAATTTTGCTAAAATGCCAAAGGCGCAGGAAGAAGAGATTAATTTAGCAGAAGTTTTAGAAAGCACCAATGCTGTTTTTGCAGAAAGCGAAGGCGATTATGACCTAAGTTTTAGGAATGAAGTTGAGGCAAATGCCATTGTATGGGCCGATAAAAACTTATGCTTACGGGTGTTTAATAACTTAATCAAAAATGCCATACAAGCTATTCCTTCTGATAGAAAAGGAGCTGTTGATGTTGTTTTGCGTGAGCAGGATGATCAATTTGTAGTTATCATTACCGATAATGGCGTTGGAATTGATGAGGAGAGTAAAGCCAAAATGTTTATTCCGTATTTTACTACTAAATCAACCGGCACAGGATTAGGTTTGGCCATGTCAAAGCAAATCATAGAAAATATGAACGGAAAAATTTGGTTTGAATCAACCCTGGAGATTGGAACTAGTTTTTTTGTATCTTTCCCAAAAATCAACTAAGGAAATGTCAACTTATACTCTAATTATTGCTGTTTCAGCTATTATCATTATCTCTTTTTTCTTTAATATAATAGCAAAACGGACAAATATCCCTTCAGTACTTTTACTCATAGGTTTAGGGGTATGCATTAAGGAATTTGGCGGCAGTGAGATGGCTAATTCGGTTGCTAAACCTGGTTTGCTTGAAATAATTGGTAATGTTGGGTTAGTGATGATTGTATTAGAGGCAGCACTCGACCTTAATTTAAAGCGAGAAAAATTGGGAATGATTTTACGGTCATTCTTTATTGCTTTATTAGCATTAGTAGGGTCTTCCTTTGCTATCGCCTACCTTATTATGTACTTCATAATAGGAGATTTTGACCATTTATACCAAGGATTAATATACGCTATTCCATTGTCCATTATGAGTTCTGCTATTATTATTCCTAGCGTGGGAGGTTTAAAGGGTGCCAAAAAAGAATTCATGGTCTACGAAAGTACCTTTTCGGATATTTTAGGAATTATGTTTTTCTATTTTATGCTGGAGGCAGATGCAGGATCTTCTTCAAAAGAAATAGCGACTGATGTATTGGTAAATATTGGCATCACCATTGGCGTGTCCATTGTCCTTTCTTACCTGTTGGTGTATATTTTCCAAAAATTGACCAGTCAGGTAAAATTATTTTTAGTCATTAGTGTTTTAATGCTATTATATGCTCTTGGTAAAAGGTTTCATTTATCGTCCTTACTTATTATTTTAACGTTTGGCTTAATTTTAAATAATACCCATGTCTTTTTTAGAGGCTGGTTGAGTAGAGTAGTGAATAAAGAAACCGTTAAGCCAATTTTGCACGATTTTCATATTGTAACATTAGAATCTGCCTTTGTGATACGGACTTTCTTTTTTGTAATCTTTGGTATGTTTATCACATTAAGTTCAATTATTGACTGGAAGGTAGCTGTGATTAGTTTGGCCATTGTTGCGGCCTTATATTTAGTTCGGTTTATTTTGCTAAAAATAATTGTCCAGCGTGATATTGTTCCTCAATTATATATTGCTCCAAGAGGATTGATTACCATTCTATTATTTTTTGTAATTGATAGCCACGTGGGGTCTGATGGCATTAACCATCTTAAAATTGATGGATTCGATACTGGTATTTTGCTATTTGTGATACTTATCACTAGTCTTGTCATGACATTGGCCTTAATTATTTACAGAGGTGACAATGTAAAGGATGTACTTTTAAGTCAAATGCCAGGAATTAAAGTCGATAAAGATAATGATGGAATTAATGATAATTTCGAAGACATTGTAGAGGAAAATGTAGAAAAGCCAGATATGGATGGGATGTGAAAAGTTGAATTTGATGCTTTAAAAGCATTTCTGATCTAATTTTTACAATAGTCATTACTTTACATTCCCAAATTCAAGCCTGAATCCTCCGGCAAAGAGAAAAGGTGAGGAATAAAATGGGTTTTCTTGAATATTATTTGTGAAACTCTCACCATAAGAATAGGTTCTTCCTAAAATATTCTGACTGTTTAGCATGTTCCATATTTCAACAAAGCTGGTAAATCGTACTTTTTTGGTTTGATCGGTTTTCCACTCTACTCTAAAATTGAGGTTGCTGTAGTCTGAATTCCGTTCTGATAACGGGTCTCCTTGAATTCCTATCCAACCAGAACCGTTATTGATTGCCCCAATAAAAGGAGTATAAGGAGTCCCATCAGCAAATCGGTAATTGATGACGAAAACAGCTGGAATAAAAAATTTGGGATGTTTAACTGGTGGTTTAAATTCAATGACTGCGTTGAAGATGTGTCTTTGGTCAAATTCAAAATCTCTCACTTCATTCAAAATTGGTACTGTTCGTTCACTATGTGACAAGGCATAAGAAATCCATCCGCTTAAATACCCCTTTTGTTTCCGAAGGAATACCTCTATACCACGAGCAAGTCCAGTACCGTCGTTAGAATAGTTAAAGTTTTCGTCATAGTATACCAGGTCATCATATGCCTTATAATATCCTTCAATTGTGCCAATAATGTTTTCTGTAAAATTGTATTCAAAACCTAAAATATAATGGATTGCCTTACTAGACTTTAATGTTTCAGCACCTGTATTAGCATTTCCTGGATCAGAATTAAATTGATGATAAATGCCAGTTGCAAATCTGGCCATACTTCGTTTAGTGAGCTGGTAATTTAAGGATAATCTAGGGGAATAGTCTGTATAATTTTGATCTGGATTTTGGTCAATTCTGAATCCAGCATTTATGCCTAAATCTTTAATGGGTGTACCATCATAAAGCACATAGGCACTTCTAATTATTTCTCCATCTTCAGAAACACTAAATGGTTTTAAGACAATAGTGGTGTCATTTGGATCAGTTTCAAAAGGGTTGGCAGGAAAGTTCCCATTAGAGTCGAAGACTCCATATTGCCATTCTAATCCAGCTTTAATTTTATGTTTATTTGAAATGAAATAGCTAAAATCGTCTCTAAAACCGCCTTGTTGCGCATCAATATTAAGGTTCAGGTTTTCGCCAATTTCACTCGTGTTTTGGTTGATTCCATTTGTAATAGATAATTTGTTGTAAAACTTCGACCTAATTGAACTTTTTAGTTGTAGAGACTGAAAATGATTGGTGCCTGATGTTGCTAATTTATTGGGTAATCCAGGAACTTCTTCTGCAGCAAGAAAGTTAAGCCCTTCTTTTGAACTTAGTCCGCTAAGCGATAAATTATTGTTCTCATTCAATTTATAGGTAACCTTGTAAGTAACGTCCGTCAATGAATTTAGCGGAAAGCTAGCCGTTTCGTCTAACAATATATCCAAATAAGTACGCCTAACGGCAAGAAGAAAGGATAGTTTATCTTTTAAGATTGGCCCTTCAAAATACGCCGCTGCATTGTAAAAGCCAAATAAAATGTTTCCTTTATAATTTTCGAAGTCCCCATCCTTTGTTTTAACATTGAGTACTGATGACATGTGATTTCCATATGCTGCTGAAAAACCCCCGGTCAATAATTCAATATTTTCAACTACATCTGTATTGAAAATTGACTTTTGCCCACCAAAAAAATAGGGAAAATAGGCTTTATTATTGTCGAATAAAAAAAGATTTTCTTGCGGTGCCCCACCGCGAATATATAATTGAGAGGGACTGAATAAGTCACCTCCTCTTCCAATTCCAGGCAGTGTAGCCAATACCCTTAAAGGGTCCTCAGTAAGTCCATGAGTGGTTCTAAGCACTTCAGGCGTCAGAGAAACATTACTGATTGAAGTTCTGTCTGTGATTCTCTCAGCTTGAATTTCTATATCTTTTAAATAAATAGCAGAAGATTCTTTTAATTCTACAGACAAATCAATGTCCTTATTATTGATAATGAGAACCAATGTGTCCTTTTGAAAACCAATGGCAGATATTTCTAAAGAATAGGTGCCTTCTTTCATAGGTGATAACTCATACTCACCATTTAAATTGGTGACAGCCCCAACACCATTTTCTAGTACCCGTATCAATGCGCCGATCACAGGTGTCTTTTCAACACTTATAACTTGCCCAGACACTTTAAAGTCTGTCTGATTAAATCCATAGTGTTGGTTGAATAAAATAAAGCAAATGGCTAGCTTAAAAAAATAATTCATGATGCTCGTTTTGTTAGTTAGATATCAACAGTTACAAAATTCAAGCCAAATATAAACTAGTTTATATAATAAACCAAATTATTTTAATATTATGAACTAATAAAGATGATGGGTTATTTATAATACCACTAACTTTGGGTACAACATGAAAACAATTGATTTTTCGAATAACTTCACACTGGAAAATGAAAGGGTAACTTTACGACCAATGGTTAAAAGCGACTATGAATTATTGTTGCCTTTTGCACTTAACGAGCCGGAGTTATGGTATTATTCATTAATATCTGCCAATAGTCCAGAAAATCTTAAAACTTATATGGATTTGGCCTTAAACGACCGTCAGCGTAACACATCTCTTCCTTTTATTGTCCTAGATAAAAAAACGAATGAAATCGCTGGTTCTACTAGGTTTTATGATTATCAACCAACGCATCATACTATTCAACTGGGGTTTACATGGTATGGAAAGAGGTTTCATGGAACAGGCTTAAATAAAAATTGTAAATTTTTGATGTTAGAGCTGGCATTCGAACAGTGGGACCTGGAGAGGGTTGAATTCAGGGCTGATAATCGAAATAAAAGATCAATACAAGCCATGAAAAGTATAGGATGTACTGAAGAAGGCGTATTAAGAAGTAATTGTGCCAGTACTGATGGCAGAAGAGATAGTATTGTTTTAAGCATTTTAAAAGAAGAATGGTTTTCTACAATTAAATCTTCACTTGAAGTAAGAATTTAGTTTATTCAAAATTAAATTAATGTTTTGATTTATAGAATTATAAACAATTAAAAATATTTACAAACGACTATTAAACGTTTACAAGTAATTAATCAACGACTATTGTTTTAAATAGTCTATTCCTTTGTCTTGTCGAACAAAATAAGCATGCTAACCTAGGTTTGATATTAAAAACAATTTTAACCTGTAGCGCCTAAAACATATTGCGCTGCATTAAATAAAACATCATGAACAATTTAAGAAACAAAGTACAATTAATCGGAAATTTAGGACAGGCACCAGAAGTCATCACTTTTGATAATGGCAATAAATTGGCCAAATGGACCATGGCAACGAATGAGACCTATAAAAATCCAAAAGGAGAAAAAGTAACAGACACGCAATGGCACAATGTGGTAGCTTGGGGTAAAATTGCTGGAATAGTAGAGCAATTCGTTGAAAAGGGACAAGAAATCGCCATTGAAGGCAAAATCGTTAACCGTAGCTATGATAATAAAGAAGGTGAAAAACGATACCTGACCGAAATTCAAGTAAATGATCTATTATTGCTGGGGAGTAAAAAATAGTTGAGACCCATTTTGGCATGAAGAAAGGCAGCTTGCAATGATCAGACTGCCTTTTTGGGTTTGGTTTAAAACATCTAACAAATATAGTACTCCAAGTATTTGTAAAATTGCCAGAAAAGAAGTAGTTTATGATTTAAGTGGTAAATTAGTGAAAACTATAAATCCACAAGCAATTACAAAAGTCAATATTTCTGATTTATCATCAGGAATCTACGTTTTAAGGATGAGGATTGATAGCAAGAGTATATCTAAAAAACTAATTGTGCACGACAGTGAATAAATTATTCAATATAACAGCACTGCTGGTAGTTGTCATAACTACCAGTAGTGGTTTTGCTCAAAAAAAGAACGCTGTCACCTATCAAGTTGGCTTGCTTAATTATTTTTATGATAGTGATCCAATAATTATGAATACAAGGGAATTCCATAATGTCACTGGCATTCGACATTTTACTAATTACGTTTTGAGCCGTTCACAAAGTATTAGTTACAATAGGATGTTAACCAAAAATTCAAGTGTAGGTATAAATGCAGGATTTTTTTTGACTGAGTATATAAAAAAGTCAAATGGAGCATATGAACAACTTCCCGTTGTTTCTATCAGAAGATGGCACTTTGTAGCTTTAGAATATAATAGGGTTGCACTAAGTAAAACAAACTTTCGTCTGTCATATGGAGGAGGGATGGCTTACAGAAAGGGAATAGAAATATATCATCTTGCTTCGCCTAAGATTATTGGACTTAATGGAAATTTCAGGTACGAGTCGGTTTCTGACCGCATTCATAAATCTCAAGCTGGATTAACAGCAAATATAAATTTAAAGTATACATTCTGGAAAAGCTTTTTTTTCTTCTCAAAAATTGATACTCAATATTTCTTGTACAGTACTAAAAAAGAACAACAATCATTTGCGGCGCTTAAAGAAAGATATGACTTTCTTGAAATTCCTTCTACTTCCAAGGTTAATCACACATTTACCATTGGAATAGGTGTTGAATTTTAAAAATAATCAAAAATGAGAAATAAAGCAGTAGTTATTTAGTGGTCTCTTTTAGTTTCTTGCTCTCTTCTCAAACATCATGTAAATAACTTTTTCAGTTTAAGTGGAAAAGTTACAGCTACTGATTATCCAATGGGGTTAACATAAGAAATGCTTTTATTGATGAGAAAAATCGGAAAGACGTTAATCCTAATTTGAAAATTAAATTGGAAAAATACTTAGGTCCCTAGTTTAAAATGACCTTGTAAATAATTGATTCACTTTCATTATAAATTCTTAACAAATACATTCCTCGAGGTAGGCTTTCTGTTTTAAGTTCTGTATTTCCATTTGGCATTTTGTAACTTAATACTAATTCTCCCAATGGGTTAAATAAATCAGCCTGATAAATTTCGTGCAGTTTGCTAGTAATAAATATATTCCCCGTTGACGGATTAGGATAAACTTTAAATTGATCAATTTCTTTAATTTGTTCTAAACTAACAAAATCAATAATAGTTGCTTCTGAAAAATTAGAGCACCCATAGGAGTCAGTCACTTCAACCGTATACACTCCATTCTGCGTAAAAGTATAATACTTATTAGTAGCATTAGGAATAATGACACCATTTAAATACCATTGGTAACTTGCAAACAGAGAAGTTGTCAGCACTTGATTTTGAATTATAATGATTTGTGGCTCTGGAAGAGGATTAACAAATACGGTTACTTCGTCAGTTTGAATACCACACGAGTTAGTACTATCTGTAACAGTATAAGCAGTTGTAGTACTTGGAGATACCGTAATATTAGAATTTTGAACACCATTATCCCAAAAATAATTCGTGCCATTAATTGCTTCAAGTGCTACAGTATCTCCAAAGCAAATTTCCTTGTTAAGACCCGCACTAATTGCAGTATCGGGATAATAAACAATTACAGTTACAGTATCATAAAATGTACAGGTTAGGCCATTTTCTATCACACTAAAAGTAGTAGTTGAGTCAACATATGCCCAAAAGGAATTATTTTGGACACCTGTATTCCAAATATAATTGCTCCCATTATCGATACTTAAAAATACGGAATCATTACCACATATAGAATCAGGTGTCGCTAAAATATCAATCATATGAATAATATTAACTGTAACCGAATCTGATTCACAAGAAGATTGAGTATTTGAAACAATATAAGTCGTCGTTTCGACTGGAGATACTATATTAGAATCTCCTTCAACATTATTGCTCCAAAAAGCATTAACCCCATTATTAGCAGTCAGTAATATAGAGTCTCCTTCACATATTGTAGTGTCTTGGTTAGTTGATAGCCCTACTTCTTGATAGACATTTATAGTTACTGTGTCATAAGACGGACATATAGAATTATTTTCAATCACACTAAAAGTACTTGAGGAATCAATGTAAGCCCAAAAAGAGGCATTTTGGATGCCATTACTCCAAATATAATTGGCTCCATTATCTACATCAAAAAATACTGAATCACTATTACATAATGTAGTATTAGTTGATATTGAAATATCTACAGCTTCGATAACTGTAATAGTAACAGAATCAGATTCGCAAGACAAAGCATTTGAAACAATATAAGTTTTAGTTTGAGAGGGAGACACCAAATTGGAATCCCCTTCGACACCATTATTCCAATATACGTTAACACCGTTATGCGCTATCAATAACACAGAGTCGCCTTCACATATTGTGGTGTCCTGATTAGTTGACAAGCCAGTTATTACATTATTTGAAGGTTGAAGCAGAACATCATCAATATAGTAGTATGAATATTTTCTAGCATTTAAATTGGTAGCTGTTGTATCAAATGGTCTAATCACCAGGTTTGAGGTTGCGGAATCAGAATAAAAATTGCCAATGATCAGATACTCTGCCGCAGAAGTAGCTGTAAAGCAACCGCTAATTTTGGTCCAACCAATTGAGTCTGCCACTACTGCGGAAGAATTTATTTGAGGTGTAAAATTTAAGGGACCGTAAAATGCCCAATTACCTGCGGTAAATTGGTTAATCAGTGTATCTGAAAAATAAGCGCCAAAATTATTGGAGGCATAAAAAAAACTTCCTTCTGCTAAACTGACCCAATACTCAATATAATAGGACTGGTTAATAACTAATGGGCTAGCTAATGGAACCTGTAAATACTCTCTGTAGCCATCTATAGCGGTAGGGTTTCCAAGGCTGATGAGGCCAGAATACATATATATTCCTGCCATTTGAGTTCCTGTTCTTGGTTGTTGATTTCCAACTGCATTAAAATGTGTTGAAAGAGCATTTGACCAGCACGAGGAAGCATTCAGTGTAGTATGAATGTCTGATGTTCCCCAAGTAGGTACTGACCAAGAATCAGCTAAAGTATCAAAAGCCAAATGACTTAAAATAACGTCACAGCCAGTGCTCTGATAGCTTTCAAAACTTGGGTTTTGCACAAGATTTTGGGCACACAAATTGTTAACTGTCAATACGACAAAAAAGAAAACCCTTTTCAAGTATATCATCTATATATTCAAAGACATAAGAAAGCTAAAGGTACAAAAAAAAGCTGATTGTCTATTCAAATCGTTAACCGCAGCTATGATAATAAAGAAGGTGAAGAACGATACCTGACCGAAATTCAAGTAAATGATCTATTATTGCTAGGGAGTAAAAAATAGTTGAGGCACTTCAGCTAGGCATGACTTAAAACACCTCAACATTAGTTGGGGTGTTTTTGGCTGTTAAGGCTTAAAAACCACAAATGGTTAATTTGATTCGTTAAATTTGAAAGGGTGGTTTAATGCAAATAAAGGGGCATGTTTGTTTATCTTATGTCATGTTTATTGTGATTAAGATCACTTTCTTGACCCGACAAATGTGAATTGATCTCCTCCATCATTATTGTGAATTAAAGTAATATTGCCATCATCAAATACTTCTAATTGCTCGTTGGGATCAACCGAAAAATAAGATTTTGAGGCAAAGTAACTCTTTTTATCGATTTCAATTTCATAGGTTTGAAAAGCATCATTAGCTACCGAAACTTTGCTTTTGTCGAGCTCTTTAATTAGGATTTCTGCATTGTTTGAAACAAGCGTATCATTTGCATTTAATTCACCTGTATAAACGCCAGCCACTTTTTCAGCGTATTTTGAGCACGCTACTAGTAAATTAGTTACTATTAAGATTCCAATACATGTAATTTTCATTTGTTATCGTTTTCTTTTAATACAATTGGTATTTCGGATTAGTTGCTCTTGAAAATTGAATTAACGTTTATTTAATAGTGAACATCTTTGGCAGACTATTTATTTTTGTTTGTTGCAACATCAAGCTTAGAAATGAAAAACCATTATTAATCATTAAATATTGGTGCTTTGATTGAAAGTTTTATAAACATTTTACGTCTAATTAAATGAAATGACTAGCTTGAAAACAAAATATATTCCGATTAATTGTGCTTTTCACGACTATTTAGAGCACTTTGCTTCTTTGCGAAAATTGGTCACAGTTGTATACAAGGATGAGGTAACTGAATCACTTGTTAGAATAGATAATGCCATTATTTTTGATTTAACCGGAGGGAGAGACGGAGAGTATACCCATTTAAAGCATAATGGTCAAGAAGAGATCGTCAGAAACGATTACCTAGTGTCCGTTGATGATATTCGATTATCCGACTTTGATGTCAACAGCTGTAACAATTCTGTCATTTGACTCCATTTTGAGTTTATAAATTGAAAACGGAATGGTATTGGGCAATATTAAAGCCTTTTTCCTTTATTATTCTGGATTGCTCACTTTCTGAATTTAAACCTGGGTTGGTATGGTTGAGATGAATAAAATAGATTTTACCTTTTTCTTTCTTTGGGGCATTTTTAAACAGAGCCATAGTTTCTATGATAAATGGGTGAGGAATTGCTGAAATATCTCTATTATTGATTTCATCACCGTCGTAAAAAGTAGCGTCAATAAACGCATAGTCAACTTGCTTAACTTCATCAATGATGTTTTTATTCCATTTGCTCCATTTGTCAATATCTGGAATAAATATGGCAGATTTATTTGGTCCAATTATTTTGTAACCAACTGTTTCAGAGTATTCATCTCTATGAGGCACCCGAAACCCCATTGTTTTTATAGATGGATCAACTTGAAAGATTGAGTCGTCAGCAATAACTGAGAGAGCTATATTGTTATTATCTACCAGCTGACTCCAAGGTCCGTTATTCGTTAAATAAGACGTCATTTTTGGCATGGCGAAGACTTTTACCTCTTGCGCATTCATTGCCTCTTTGCCCAAATACATTAAGCCCGTATAATGCCCAATGTGAGCATGTGTTAAAAATATGGCATCTGGCACTTCTTTACCTGTGTTTCCGAGTGTAGTCAAATATTTCATTTGAGTCGTCATATCAGGGGTGGCTTCAAATAAATAGGTGGCGCTATCTACCGGATTAACTATGCCTAATGACACCACTTTTCTATTGGGGTCAGGATTGGAAAATAAAGCTTTACAACATTCTTTTTGACATGCAGCATGCGGAGAGCCAGCATCTTGTACATTTCCCAGAATGACTAAGTAAGGTTCTGTTTGGTTCGTTTTTGCTATTGACTCATTCTGAAGATTTTCTTTTTTGTCTTCTTCAACCATCTGGCATGATATGAATAAGATAGATAGTACTGAATAGATACCGTATTTCATAACTGAAATTTTAAACGATATTACTCATTTTTAAATTAAGGAGTGGATTAATTGCCACTCTACTCCAAAATATTTTCTCTCTTTATAACCATGTTATAAAATCACGACTGTTCTAAATAATTATAATTATGGATGCTAAAAGTGAAAAACAAGGCCTGTTCTAAAGTTAATTCCAGTATACCTTTTATCAATATTTGGTGCTAAGCTTAGGTTCGATAAATTACTGTGGTAAGCAGCGAATAATTTATAATCAAAAGGGCCGTAAAAATTATAATTGAACCCTAAGCCAATGGTTGAATTAAAGATTAAGTCTCGTGTTTTATATGTCTCAATGGCATCAGAACCATACGCTAAAACCATCCCTGTATTTTTAGTGAGTACACCAACGGAAAGACTGATATTAGCATAGGCTGTTAGTTTATCAGTATTGGCAAATATCAATTGCATGGTAAGAGGAATTTGAAAATAGCTACTAGTTACCGGGCCATTTGCTACCTTTTTTGAGGAGTCGATTTCAGTTTTTGTTTTAATTTCAGTGACATACTCTGTTTCAATTACCTCCGTAGAGTCTATAACGACCCATACAGTATCTCCGGTTACATCTACATCTAATATACTATCAGAGGGTATAAAGTAAGTGTTATTTATGGTTGTTACAATTGTATCATTGGTAATGAATGAAGTAGCACTATAAGAATTTGTTTCTTTATACGTCTTATACCCAATACCAGTACCTGCTGTTAGCCATGGGGTTAAATATCGACCTAATTCGAAATCGAATCCTAACGTATTGGCCATTGATTCCTCATCCTTTTTCTGTTGGAAATTTTGCTGATCACTCGTCGATTTCAATTGTCTTTCTAATAAATCAGGCCCTAGTGTAAAACCAGCAAACCATAATTTGTCCTTGTCTCCAGATTGATCTATAATAATGTCATCATCAGTATTAAGCTCATCTATATCAAGGCTCTTATTTTCAATTTTATCAGTGGTTTGTTCATTATCACTACTATCAATAGGGGCGGAGCTACCATTATTGGCTAAATTCTCTTTTTTAATTTCAGGAGTACCTTTTTGTTCAGATTCTGCTTCTTTAGTGTTTGTAATATGCTTACCGTTTTCAACAATTTCCGACTTACTGTCAGGCTGATTAATTTGATTTAATACCTCACTTTCGGTCTCATTTAGGACACTATTGTCATTAGATGAATTAACAATCGACTCTTTTTGCTTAGGTTGATTAATTTCTGAATTCGAAATATTTGAGGTTGCACTTTGCTCTGCATCATTTAAAAGTGGGCTTGAATCTGTTTTTTGCGCTTTTAATAATGTCTTTTTAGAAAATGCTTTAGTATTAAATGAATTTTTAGGGTTATTCCTCCGGACTGTTGGCAATGTTAACTTTTTCAGTGGTTTTACTACTTCCTTAGTCTTATTAGGGTTTTCGTGTTTCAATTCTAACGTCTGATTTATGTTGGTAGAATGCTCTTCTTGAATGGCTTCAGGTTTGTTTTTTTCTTGAATGGATACTATTTCAGATTCAGTTTGATATTTGTTAACCCTAACTGTAGTTTTAGTCGTCCTTGAAGCATATTGTTTTTTAGCTTGACCAGAATTTAATGATGCAATAAGCACAATAATGGATACTATTGGCACTAATGCAAGCAACCATAGATGCCACCTGGTTCTGTTTTTTGAATTATAAGCATCTAATTGCGCACTTACATCATCAAGCCACTCTTGCTTAATGTCAAAAGATTTAACTTCATTGTTTTTAAAAAACTGCTCTATGTTATCTTCTTCTTTCAATTTGCAATTTTAATTTTTTTAAATTGTCTTCTAGCAGACTTAACATGCCATTTAGATGTTTCAATACTGATGTCTAACATCTCGGCAATCTCTTTGTGCTGATAACCTTCTCTATAATGAAGGTTAACTACCAATCTTGTTTTTTCTGGTAAGTGGCTTAATACATTATCAATAAATTCCTGCTCAAAAACATATTCAACTTCATTCTCAACCCCTTTTTCTTCATAAATATTGTCATCAAGCCAAACTTCTTTATTCCTTTTTTGTTTTCTAAAATGATCAATGATACAGTTTACAGCTATTTTTCTCATCCATTGGTCAAGTGGTTTTTGGATATCGACTTTCTCAATATTCGATATGATTTTCAAAAAAGCTTCATTTACGAAAGCAGCAGCATCATCTTGATTGTTAGTATAGCGAATACAAGTGGACATAAGAATATCAAAACATTGCCTGTAAAAGAGCAATTGAGCCTTTTTGTCTAGTTTTTTTAGACGTTTTAATAATTTCGGTTCAAGAATCACTATATAAATATGAGACGACTGTAATTAAACAATCGTCTCATAAAATGAAAATTATTTTTTTATTTTAAAATAACCTTTTGATTATGAATTTCATTATCAAATAACATTTGAATTAAATAAGTACCTGGTTCAATGTTTTCTGTATCTATAGTTACCATATTGGCAGAAGTATTAGTTCCATTGTCTTCAAATACTACTTTTCCTGATAAATCATACATTGTAATTCTGTTTAATGCCTTTTCTCCAGCATTAAATTGAATATTTACAAAGTCTGTAGCTGGATTAGGGAATATATTTATTGAGTTAGAAATGCTAGTATTATTAATACTCAATGGTGCGTCATATTCTCCAATTACTAAGGTAAATCCTTCAGCTTCAATAATCATTCCTAAAGAGTCTACGCTTACAGTATCGCAATAGGTATCTGTACAACCTAAACCATCACTAACTGTAAGGCATATTTGATATGGACCATTTCCACTGTAGGTATGTGTTAATTGTGTACCTGTTCCAGTATTTCCATCACCAAAACTCCAAGAATATGTTAGCGGATTTATTGCAGTTCCCCCACTTGAGCTATCTGTTACAACAAGTGTTCCTGCAACATTATTACCGTTTGCTGTAGTGGCTTGGTTAATATCAAAATAAGCATGGCAATTAGTTGGTGTTGGAGGACAATAATCAATTGTAGGAATAACGAGAAGCGTATCGTTTAACGAATAAGTGTCAGTCCAATAAATGGTATCGTTGTTACAATCCGATCCCCATAAATAAGCTGTCCCCTGATTTGAAGAAACAGAGAATGAATGTGAGAAATTTCCACTCGAATTTGTAATTACTGTTGCAGATTGCCAATTTCCTGGGCCATCACTAATGTCAAGTGCCAGACTAATAGCAGCTCCACCAGTATTAGTTAACTGTCCAGAGATGTGAACTGTTGTTTGCGCAAATGCTGATTGAAGAAGACCTCCAATTAAAGCAAATGTTAAAAAAAGTTTAGTTGTTTTCATAATATAAAATTTATTGTTTGGGTTAACACGTCAGAAAATAAGTTGAGGGGTGGGTGATTCAATAAAATTTTATTGAATGACAGTTATATGAGGTTTTCTCTAAAATCTAAGGTATTTTCTTAGTCTAGTTTAGCGAAGAACAATTTTTTGAACGAAATGTGAGGTTTCTGATGCGACCTCAATGAGATAGATACCTGATATAATATGATCGAGGTCAATTGTTTTATCACTTGTTTGGTGAACGAGTGTTCCTGATAAATTGAAAATGCTAATCTGGTTTATCTCCAGTTCTGAATTGACCTGTATTTTTTTAAAGATCGGGTCAATTTGAACGTTAATCAATTGTGGATTAAGTTCGGCTATTGTAAGGCCTGTAACTGTGTAGCAATCAGAAAAATTAGTACAACCATTAATTGAAACAGATAATGAATAGTCTCCATTGACTAAAACTTCAAGGGTGTCGTTTACTTCTCCAACAATACTATCGTTAGTGCAATTGAACCATTGATAGGTAGTATTAGCCGAATCGTAAGAGACAAAATCTGTTGTTAAAATACCATCAAGGTACTGAAGGTTGATATTTGGGAAAAAAGGCGCATACATGTTAAATTGAATGGTTTTAGTATTAAAACAGGAATCTTCTGCATAAACTGTCCACAACCCTTCTTCCATATTGGTTAATGTATCGTTTTCTGGTGCGCCAGGGTATATAGTTCCAGTTGGAGAGGTCCATATTATCTTAGTTATTGCATTATTGGTAGGAGTACCATTCAATAAATTGATAGCAGAAACTGAAGCAGAGCCATCTGTTGAAAACTCACATGAAGGGAGCTCAATAATTGAATGTGACAATTGTAAATTTGTTCCTGAATGAGCGCAAGATGAACATCCAATAGAGCCAGATCCCCCCGTTTGATTTAATATGAAATTAGTGGTTTGACTAGAAAAATAGTTAATAACAAGAAATACATATATTTCTCCTATGATACCTCCCGTGATATTAGGGGTTTCTATATTTCCTCCTAAGAAACCGCAGTCTGCAGTTCCTATTGGATTTGGTGAGTTGCCCAAATTACCGCAAGCACTTATGGCAGCCTGTTGATCAGAAAAAGGACCCCAGAGAACAAAATCTAAATCGGTTCCTGGCGGACCAACTAATTCCATATCAATATTCCCACTGATTGATACTTGAAAAAAAAACCAATTTGGGTTTTCCACACCTTGACCAGGAATTAAGCAGTCATAAAAGTTGGTGGACGGCAAAACAGTACTACTTGTATTAGCTTGATAAGTTGCGCCATTGACTTGACAAATTTGCTGCATATTTGCACAAGTTGTATTTTGAGCAATAACTGAATACTGTATAATAAATGCTAGAAAAAGGAAATATGTTTTATAGGTCATAGTGATTTAACTTTTTAGACCCAAATTTAATTCCTTGAGCTGCTCTTCATCAATTGGTGAGGGTGAATCAATCATCATATCTCTTCCTGAATTATTTTTGGGGAAGGCAATATAATCTCTTATGGAATCCGACCCACCCATGGTAGCGACTAACCTGTCAAAGCCAAAAGCTAAGCCGCCATGCGGTGGTGCACCATATTCAAAGGCGTTCATTAAAAAGCCGAATTGAGCCTTAGCCTCCTCATCAGAAAAACCTAATAATTCGAACATACGTGCTTGCAGAGACTTATCATGAATTCTAATGGAACCACCACCTAATTCAACACCATTCATGGCTAAATCGTAAGCATTGGCTCTTACTTTGCCAGGTTCTGAATCTATTAGGTGCATGTCCTCTGGTTTAGGTGAGGTGAACGGGTGATGCATGGCATGGTAGCGCTTTGTATCTTCGTCCCATTCTAAAAGAGGGAAATCAAGTACCCATAATGGGGCAAATACATTTGGATTTCTTAGGCCCAATTCGTCACCCATGTGTAACCGTAAATCATTCATTTGGCTGCGTACCTTGTGGTCATCTCCTGACAGTACCAATACTAAATCTCCGGGCTTCGCGTCAGTGGCTTCAGCCCATTTAGCCAATTGGGTTTGGTCATAAAATTTATCAACGCTGCTTTTAAAAGTCCCATCCTCATTTACCCGCATATATATCATGCCTTTGGCTCCTACTTGTGGACGTTTTACCCAATCGGTCACTTTGTCAATCTGCTTTCTAGTGTATACAGCGCATTGTTCAGCATTAATGGCTAAAATGGTTTCAGCGTCATCAAATATGCCAAATCCTTGACCTTTTACTATGTTGGTTATGTTACAAAATTCCATTCCAAAACGAATGTCTGGTTTATCGGACCCATAACGTTCCATGGCTTCTTTATAAGTGATTCTTGGAAAGTCTGATTCGAAGGTATGATTTCTGCAAGTTTTAAATAAATGTTTGATTAGACCTTCAAATGTATTCAAAACATCTTCTTGCTCAACAAATGCCATTTCACAATCAATCTGGGTAAATTCAGGTTGACGATCTGCTCTTAAATCTTCATCTCTAAAGCATTTGACAATTTGGTAATATCGGTCGTAACCGCTTACCATGAGCAATTGCTTGAAGGTTTGAGGAGATTGAGGCAAAGCATAAAACTCTCCTGGATTCATTCTGCTTGGTACTACAAAATCTCTGGCACCCTCAGGGGTAGATTTAATTAAATATGGGGTTTCTACCTCTATAAATTCAACTGAATCTAAATATTTTCTTGTTTCTAGAGAAACTTTATGTCTTAACTGCAATTTTTCCTTTACAGGATTTCTTCGCAAATCTAAATAGCGGTATTTAGCACGTAATTCTTCACCACCATCCGTGTCATCCTCAATGGTAAATGGGGGCGTAATTGCAGCATTTAAAACAGTTATTTTTTCTGCCTTCAATTCAATATCGCCTGTTGGCATATTTGGGTTTTTAGCATGTCGCTCTATCACTTCGCCTTCAATTTGAACTACAAATTCACGACCGAGCTGCTTAATGCTAGTAATAATTTCATCACTTACCACGCCATGTTCAGCCACTACCTGTGTTATGCCATAACGGTCTCTAAGGTCAAGCCAAGTAATATTTCCTTTGTCTCGAATTGTTCGTACCCAGGCCGATAATATTACGTTTTGTCCTATGTGTTTGGCGCGCAATTCGCCACAATGATGCGTTCTGTACATGATTTTTGAATTCAAAACGCAAAGATAAAAGAGAATTTTGGTTTTATGCCATCTTTTTCAACCTGCTTCAAATTACCATTCAAGGTAATGTATAATTGAAGGATGTGAATATTATAAATTAGGACTGAATTACTTTTTTTGAATATATTTGATGAGTGTCCAAACTGAATAAATAGTTGAAATAAATCATCAAAATTTCGTATGATACGTTTAAAGGATTCTTTAAAAAAATGGTTTAGCGACCGGTTTGCAATTACTATTTTGCTATATGGACTATTACTTTCTACACTTGCTTTTGTGTTGAAATTTTTTGAATACCGCTACTTTATAAGGGACTTATCGGTAGAGGTATATATTGGTGCTGTGGCCACTTTATTTACAGCTATTGGTATTTGGGTAGGCTTAAAACTAGTTAATAAAACAAATGCTAAAAATCAAATTTCAAGTGTTGATGAATCGGCAATTAAATCATTTAACATTAGTAAACGAGAATATGAGGTTCTTGAGTTAATTTCTAAAGGCTTGTCAAATCAAGAAATAGCAGACCAACTTTTTATTTCTTTACCTACTGTAAAAACACATTCATCTAATTTATTTGAAAAACTTGATGTTAAACGTCGAACGCAAGCTGTTGTTAAGGCAAAACAGTTAAATATCATTGCTTAATAAAAATCATTCTTTAGTATGATTTATAATTTTTAGGTAAATTGATACCAAAGTATGAGGCCATTCAACCACTTTTTTTGTTGGTTTGCTTCATAAATCATAAAACAAATAATATGAAAAAAATCGTTTTAATTTTCGGAATCATCAGTGGGATCATTGTATCAGCAGGTATGCTATTTATGATGAATAGTGATAGCATTACTATGGAAAATGGTGAATTGTATGGCTATTCAACCATGATCATTGCTTTTAGTACTATCTTTTTTGGAGTAAGGGCTTATAGAGATAAACAGTCGAACGGCACCATTAAATTTGGTAAAGCCTTCCAGATAGGCTTATTTATCACACTCATTGCGTCTGCTTTTTATGTGACTTCGTGGATGATTATTTATAGCTCATCTGATGTGGCACTGATGGATGAATATTTTGAAAAGGCCATTGAACAAGTAAAAAACAGTGATAAAACGCCTGATCAAATCAATATGGAGGTTCAAAGCATGAAAGATTTCATGGAATTATATGATAACAATGCGCTGGTTAGAATTGGGATGACGTTTATCGAAATCTTTCCGGTTGGTCTATTGATTTCATTAATTTGCGCAGTTATATTACGTCGAAAAGAAAAGGCATTAACATAAAAAAAGATCATGGATAATTCAACACCAAAAGTAACCGGGATAGGAGGCATTTTTTTTAGGTCTAAAAACCCGCAAACAGTAAAGGAATGGTATGGTAAAAACTTAGGGCTTGCCATCAGTGATTACGGCTCTTCTTTTGAGTTTAGAAATGCCAATAGGCCAAAAGAAATTAACTATTTAAGTTGGAGCCCTTTTAAGGAGGATACTGATTATTTTGAGCCTTCTAAAAAAGAGTTTATGATTAATTATAGGGTGCAACATATTGAAAAGCTAGTTGAGAATTTAAAAGCAAATGGTGTAACTATTGTTGATGAAATTGAAACTTATGACTATGGGAAATTTGTTCATATTCTTGACCCGGAAGGCAATAAATTAGAATTATGGGAGCCAATTGATCGTGTGTTTACAGAGATGGGAGGGGAAACCACAAAGTAAAACACGTTAGTTTCATTTTACTCAAACAAATCCAACTGCCCATTTTGTGAAGGACGTTTAAACAAGTCTCTCCTTAAGGCAGAGTGCCTAGGATTGAAGAAATACTTATGTTTGGCAAGGGCCAGTTGTCGCTTGATATTTAAAGCAAATTCCCCTTGCCCTTTCATTCTGGTCACAAATTCAGAATTACCAGTTCTCCCATTGTGAATGGATTTGAGTTGACTAAGTACTTTGTCTTTTCGATCTGGAAAATGATGGTCCAGCCAAGCTTCAAAAATGTGTTCATTTGGCCCCATTAATCTGACCACATGAGCATGAAAGCTATTCGCTCCATGCTGAGCGGCCGCTTTAGCAATTGGAATAATTTCATGGTCGTTTAATGCTGGAATAATGGGCGCAGCCATTACATTTACGGGAACGTTTAAACGGTTCAAATTGTCGATTAACTCGAGTTTTCTAATACTCGTTGCTGTGCGAGGTTCCAATTGCCTTCTCAGGTTTTCGTTCAGAGAGGTAATGCTGAGGTTAACCGATATAAGATTCAATTCAGCTAATTTTTGGATGATGTCTAAATCGCGATTCATGAGTACATTTTTTGTGATAATACCAACTGGGTGACGAAACTCTAGAAACACCTCCAGCAACTGACGTGTAATTTTAAATTGCTTCTCACATGGTTGGTAGCAATCTGTATTGCCAGATAAAACGATAGGTTTAACCTTCCACTGTTTTTTCTGAAACGTATTTTCCAATAGCTTGGGGGCATTTTTTTTAACCAATATTACACGTTCAAAATCAAGGCCAGCACTATACCCCCAATACTCATGTGTCGGCCTTGCGTAACAATAGGTGCAGCCATGTTCACAACCTTGGTAGGGATTGAGTGAATAATCCATACCTACGTCTGGACTTGTCACCTTATTGACGATTGTTTTTGGGAAAATATCAATATATTTTGTTTGATTGGATATGAATTGAGGGACATCCACACCATCCTGTTCTTCATTTAAATAATCGTTTTTGTCAAAGCGATTTTTAGGATTTTTATTGGCACCTCTGCCCTTAAAATAATGAGTTGCTGACATGAAACAAATCTCTTAAAATTTAACCGTTTTTGATTATTTTTTAATCAATTTATTTATTAACATTGTTTTGTTTTATCTGAAACTTTACCAAAAACAGGACTCTTAATCTCACCGTAGATTATATTTTAAAAAAGTGTATTTTTACATAGAGCGATTTTTAAAATGAATCGTTTTATAAAACTTTCGAATTATGGCTTACTTCAACAACGATTTTGTTCAATTTTTTAAAGATTTGGCAGCAAATAACCATAAAGACTGGTTTCATGCCAATAAAAAAAGATACGAATCCAGTGTAAAAAAACCCTTTGAAATCTTTTTACTTGATTTAATTGCTGAAATTCAAAAGCATGATCCTTCAGTGCAAGTAGAGCCAAAGGATTGCTTGGGCAGAATTAATCGAGACATTCGCTTTTCGAAAGATAAAACTCCATATAACTTACATTACACTGCGTTTGTGTCTAGAGTGGGGAAAAAGGATAAAAGTGTGCCAGGTATTTATCTTAGGTTTTCACCAGAAGGAATAGGCGTTATGGCGGGAAGTCATGGCTTAGATAAAGAAAAGCTTCAGAACGTTAGAATGGCGATTAAAACAAATCTTACCGAGTTTCAAAAATTAACAAAATCTAAACCTTTTGTCGATACTTTTGGCACCATAAAAGGGGAAGAAAATAAAAGAATTCCAACAGAATTTCAGTCAACATATGAAAAAGAGCCTTTAATTGCCAAAAAGAGTTTTTACTATGTTTCTATGCTTGAAGCTAAGCTTATAATAAGTGATGAACTGGTAAGTGAAATTATGAAGATATGGCATGTGGCTCAGCCCATGAATCAATTTTTGAATCAATCTCTAACGAGTTAATCCTCTTTTTTAGGAGAAAATAGAAATTTGTTCGGGGAGCTATAATTCTCGCGTACCGCATACATAACAATACCTGCAGTATTTTTAACACCTAATTTAGCCATGATGTTTTTGCGGTGTGTACTAACTGTGTGTTTACTCAAAAAAAGTCGTTCACTAATTTGCCCATTGGTAAATCCATCAGAAATTAAAGTAATAATTTCAATTTCACGTTCGGAAAGCGCAATGGGGTCACATGAAAAATCAGCATCTTCTATGGCTTCAATATCAATATCTTCCTTTTGTATGGTTTCCAAGATTTCACCACAAAAGAACTTCTCTCCCAAAGCTGTGTGCTTCACTGCATCAATGATTTCTTCAATACTGCAATCTTTTTTAACATAAGAAAACACCCCACTCCTAAGCGCATCACTGAGCATTTTACCTGATTGCAAAGGTGTGATAGCAATAAACTTCGTCTCTGGCTTGATGGCCATAGCCTTAGGGATGACATCTAATGAATAACCCTCAGATGTATAATCAATGAGCACAATTGGAGATTCCTGTAGTTTAAGCTCATTCAATAGGGCCTTGGAAGAAGTAACCTCACATAGAATATTGACATCCGTACCTTTAAAGATGGTTGTTAACCCTATCCTCATAAGTTCATTCCCTTCTGCCAATATTAAATTAATCATCTCCTTCAACTTTAACTGCTCCTTTTAATAATTTTTTTAAACGATTTCGGATACGAATCTTCCCTTTCCTCCAATACCTGCAACATTTTTTGTCGTCGCATCATGTTGCGCTGTTTTTGAATTTTTGAATAAAATAGCGCATATTCCATTTCAGGCCATTGTTCATAAGCTTGAATCAAGGCTAATTCATCATTAAAACAACTTGAGCAAAATCCTATTTCTAATGTAATAGCTACCAGCTCTTTTTCTTCAATTCCTAAATGATTCCACCTCGATAATATGACAGACTTCAAATCATTATTATCCGTTTGTTGATAGAGTTCTATAAGTTGTTGGGCTGTAAATGCATTTCGATCTACTGAATTTAAAAGTACCAGTGGGAAGTTCATATGGTATTGCCTTATCATTTCAAAAATAAGTTGATCCTGTTCTTTTTTACTCTTTCCTGATAATAGCTGCTTGACAAAAGCCTCCTTACATTCTAACACACTATTTTGCATGATAAAATCGGCCCATTCTAGTTTAAAGTAACGTTCTCTGGTATAGGCTAGCAAGTCAGCTTTTGGTCTTCTGGCCAAATGCCATAAGGTATATGTTGTAAATAAAGCTTCTGGAACAAAACTTCCAGATAATTCAGGACGGGTGGCACCAGTCACACCATCCACTTTATTCTCATCAGGAAGGGTTAATTCATAAATGGTGAAATTGGCAAGTGCTGATGGTGACTTGGCAATCATTCTATGCAATAACCCATAATCAAAATCAGTGAATGGCAAATGTTCTACCTTTGTCAAAATCTCATCCTTTCTCAGAGAATATTTTAAATAGTTACCAGCTAAATCCCATTGCAACTCAATGTTTATTGGGTAACAGCTACCGTCTACACACACAGGCGTAAAAACTGAACTAAAATATTTTATTGGTTGTTGATGCTTGTCCACTATTAAGAAAACCTCATTCTCTAAGGAATCAAGAATAATATGGGTGCGCAATGTATCCTGAGCGGTCACAAAAAAACAGCTAAAACCAATAATTGAAAATAATTTTCTCAGCATTATCAGATCATATTTGTTTACAAAGAAAGTGAAAAAAACACCTCTTATTTAGAATCATTCTAAAATACCACATTTATGGTATTGTGTTAACACAACACCTAGTATAGCTTTGTCAAAAAAATTTAAGCTGAAAATGAAAACAACAATTATCTTTTTTACAGCCTTAATGGCAACATCTTTATTAAATGCTCAATCAAAAAAAGAGCAGGATATTCAATCAATCAAATCATTATGTGGGTGTTATGAGATTGACTTTAGTTATACGGAAACGTTTGCACCTGATACGAATTACGTCTTTCATAAAGATTACAATACGCACGCGGAAGCAGAAGTAGCTTTTGTAATTGAAGAAAATGAAGATTTCATTTCCATCCAACATTTATTGGTCGTTGGAGAAGGTACAGTTATCAAACATTGGAGAGAAGATTGGGTATATGAAAACCAGGACTTGCTAACTTTTGTCAAAGATATGCACTGGGGATACAGAAAGCTTACTAAGGCCTTAGCTGCAGGAACTTGGACTCAAAAAGTATTTCAGGTAGATGACAGCCCAAGATATGAAGGATATGCATCCTGGTTACATGTTGACGGTAGACATTATTGGGATAGCCAAACAGATGGACCATTGCCAAGACGAGAATATTCAAAAAGATCTGATTATAACGTATTGAAAAGGCGTAACCGAATTGAATTAAATGAGTCTGGTTGGGTACATGAACAAGACAATATTAAAATTATTCGAACCGAAGAAGGAGACCAAAAGCTAGCCGAGGAAAAGGGTTTTAACACTTATAAGTTACAAGATGACAGTAAGTGTGAGGCAGCCATGATATGGTGGGAAAAGAATAAGGACTATTGGGCCCTTGTGAGAAGTCAATGGAGCAAAATCTACTGGCAAAATCAGGGTGTTAATTTAGCGATCAAAATTGATGGAAAAACATTATGGCAAGAGCTATTTGCTATTGGCCAAGTCAATGAAGGAGAAAAATCGGCCAAACCAAAAGAGATAAAAACGACAGTTAATTCAACAATTGAAAAGTTTAGACTCTCAAATAGCTAAGCATAATTAAACTAAATTTTTAAAAAGAAAGACAATGAAAAGAATTTTACTAAGTGCTTGTTTAATGTCAGGCGTATTAAGTTTCGGGCAAGTCGTGAGTGATCAGGTTTCCGTACAACCTGGATATACCAATCAGGTATACTACAGCTTGGAAAATGGAGAAGTTTCTAACATTTCGAATCTAGACTGGGACCTGGCTTTTGATGTCAGTGGTTTTGGATCGGCAATCAGAATTAACGGACAACTGGGTAATGCTATTTATGTAGCGGATACCGATACATCTAACTGGATGTCAGTTGATACTAATGGGCTAGCTTCTAGCTGGGCTCCATTACATAACTCTGATAAGAGCTGGTCTGGCGGTGCATTAAATGCAGATCATGACCCTTCAGATGCTACCGATCTTGGTTGGGGGCTTTACAATACCATCACACATCATATTAATGGTTCGAAAATATTTGCTGTAGTATTGCCAAATGGATCTGTTAAAAAATTAATGATCCGTTCATTAGTTAGTGGCACGTATATATTCAGAATAGCAAACTTAGATAATACGGACGATTTCACTCAAACGATTGTTAAGAATGATTACTCTGGGAAGAACTTTGCTTATTATTCGTTTGCCAACAATACCGTTTCAGATAGAGAGCCTGGATCAGGAGATTGGGATATTGTATTTACAAAATATATTGGTGAATTAGGCCCTAACGTACATTATGGTGTGACTGGTGCTTTGACAAATAATTTTGTAGAGGTTTATCAAGCTTCTGGTGATGATGCCGACGATTTAGCATTCGACCATGCTTATCAATTCGAAACGGATATTAATGTGATTGGTTACGACTGGAAAACATTCTCTTTTGGAACTGGAAGTTTCATCATCACAGACTCTTTAGCTTATTTTATTGAAACGCCTCATGGCGACTTCTGGAAAGTTGTAATGACTGGTTTTGGTGGAAGCGCGAATGGAGATATTATGTTTACAAAAGAGAGGATTGGGACAGCTGATGTTCAGGAAAATAATACCACTCAATTTACTGCTTATCCAAATCCTACAACGGGTTTATTTAGAATACAAAGCTCTGAAACCCTTTCAAGTGTTTCCGTTTATAATTATGAAGGTCAATTAATATTCATGACCAATGAGGTATTAAATACAACAGAGTTAAGTTTAGAGAATTTGCCAAATGGGATTTATCTCCTGAAAACAATGGCTGAAAGTGGTCAAATAGCGACTCAAAAAATCGTTAAAATTTAAAATACTTAATATAATTAGTCACAGAATATCCTCATTTTTTCTTGTTGAGACAATACCTACTTAAGAATAGGATAATAGCAAGGGGAAATGAGGAAAAAAGTTTATTTATGTCAAGTTTTTCAGATTCAACTAACTTGATAAAACAATGGGTTTCTGCAATAGCAGTAATCCATTGTTTTTAAATTTTAAAAAAGTAATCTATGGCACATGAAGTAAGAGTTTTACACAGCAATGATTTTGGGTACATTGGTACTTGTGAAAATTGTGGACATATCCATATTGAATTGGGAAACTTCATGGCTGTTGTTAACCAGGAATCATTTCGCGAGATTGTTAAGGACTTTAGAAAGAAAGAAGAATATGTTCCTCACATATTAGTACTAACACCTAGTGGTCGTAAAAACTGATTATACAGATTTCTAATCATACCCATTTATCATTAACCCGAGAAGAATTTAATCAAAGTCTTGAGTTGTTTGAAATGTCAGAGCATCTTTTGGAAGTCTATAACATTATCCGTTCATAATGAAAAAAGTCCTCGTATCATTCGCATTATTTTTAGGGTTGTGGAGCCGGGCTCAAACATCCATAAAAATCTACAATGAAGATGCTACAAGCGTGCCTTACACTAAAATAATGTACCGTGTACTCAATACCCAGACTAAAAACTATGTCCTCACTAATATTAATGGTGAAGTCAATATTCCAAAAACCAATTTGGATACACCGATTCTGATTATTATTGATCAGTTAGGGTACCATGTTATTACAGATACCATACAAGCTAATTCGTTGAAAACATACAAGTTAATTCCTGAGAGTATCATGACAGGCGAAATATGCGTAACTGGTGAGTACGAAGCTACAACAACAAGTCAATCGATTAATAAAACGACCATCATCAGTCGTGAAGATATTATTAACTCAGGAGCGTCTACATTGAGCGATATTTTAACATATCAATCTAATATCCGAATTCAGCAAGACAATGTGCTTGGTAGTGGCATGAGCATGAATGGTATGTCAGGTGAAAATGTCAAAATTCTACAAAACGGAGTGCCAGTCATAGGCCGATTAAACGGTAATATTGATTTAAGTCAAATTAACCTTGATGAAGTAGAGCGGATAGAAATTGTAAATGGTCCACTATCTGTGAATTATGGTACTAATGCTTTGGCAGGCACTGTAAATGTAATCACTAGAAAGAATACACATCCAGGATTCAAAGGCAGTATGCTTGGTATGTATGAAAGTGTTGGGAACTACAATCTGACCGGTAACCTTAACTACACCTTTAAAAAGCATACCTTTAAGTTAAGCGGAGGAAGAAAGTACTTTGATGGGTGGCGACCTGATGCTGCTTTCTGGAGCTATCCTCAAGAAACAATTGCGGATACCAATCGGTTTTTAAGCTGGAATCCAAAACTGCAGTACATAGGCGAACTTAACTATGTAACTGATATAAAAAACTGGAAAATCAGTCCTTATTTTAGATATTATCAAGAAAAAATTACCAATAGGGGTTATCCTAAGAGCCCTTATTTTGAAACGGCCTTTGACGATTACTATTATACTACCAGAATAGACCAAGGATTGACGGTAGATCGTGTTTTTAAGAAAGGCAATTTGAACTTCGTAGGTGGATATAATTATTTTAAAAGAATCAAAAACACCTACTTAAAAGATTTAACGACACTTAATGAAAATTTAACCGGTAATACATCTGACCAGGATACATCTCTTTTTGATTTAATTATTGCAAGAGGCACATACAGTAGTTCCTTTAAAAATTGGTTTACTTATCAGGTTGGAACAGATATTAATGTGGAGACAGCCACTGGTAAAAGAATAGAGGATAATAAACAATTAATTGGTGACTATACCGTATTCGGAAGTGCTGTTATTACAATTCTAAACGACAAGCTAGACATTAAACCTGGTGCCAGATATGCCTATAATACTGTGTTTCGGGCTCCTGTGACTCCCTCTTTAAATCTTAAATATCAATTGCCAAAAGATGTTCAATTAAGAGCTTCTGTTGCCCAAGGGTTTAGGTCACCAACATTAAAGGAGTTATACTTTAATTTTGTAGATATTAACCACAATATTGTCGGCAATCTTAATTTAAAGCCCGAAAACTCACTTAATTTTAATGGAGGTGTTACTTGGATAAAACCAATTAAATCCAGAGACTTATTCAAAGCTGAGGTATCTGCTTTTTACAACGATTTCCAAAATTTAATTACCCTTGGTTTAAAAGATGACGGCGGATTTACCTATATTAATATTGGAACGTTTAGTACCGTTGGAGGGCAAGGTCAACTAAGCTATCGAACTAAAAAAATGCGCATTCAATCTAACCTCACTTATATAGGACGCTATAATTTTGTAAAAGACGAAAACCTAGACCCTTATATCTTTTCGCCAGAAGTTAGCACAACAGCTTCTTATAAATTATTGAAAGACAAGATTTCTATTAATGTTTTCTATAAATACAATGGACAACTGATCAACTATCGTGTCAATGATAATGACATTCAAATAAGTACTGCCAGTGATTTCCACATTCTTGACCTAAGTGTTAGCACTTACCTTATGGATAGAAACTGCAATCTAATTTTTGGCGTCAAAAATCTTTTAAATGTTCAAAATATTAATATATCAGGAGGGTCTGTCAGCGGCGGAGCACATTCTACCTCAGCCAATAGCCAGCCAATAGGAAGAGGGACTTCAATTTTCTTATCTATGAATTATCAATTTAAACATTACAAAACTGCTAAGTCAAACCAAAATGTTAAAAATAGAGAGTAATGCTAAAGAGAATACTTATTTTTTTGACATAAAAGGCTATAAATAACTATTAAGAAATAACATACTTATGAAACCATTTTTAATCTTTACTTCGTTCTTATTAATCCTTTCATCTTGTGAAAAAGATGAAATCCCTGTCCCTAAGTTAGATCGTGGAGACGTCATCACTCAGGCAGTTGGAATGTCTACATATGCCAACCAGATTTACTTTGATTTGGAAACCAATAGCTTTGTGAAAGACATTAAAAAAGTAGACTGGGACATTGCCTTTGGCTGCGGAGATCATCATTCACTTATCTTAACCAACACGTCAAAATCAGTATCGGTTGCCAGAAAAACTGGAGCAAGCTTTGAAGATGTTACAAGTATTGATGGTTTAGAATTTGTATTTGAATCAAGCACAGGACACCCTGATTCAACGGCTTTTCATGATTGGAATGATGAAGAAATTTACATTATCGATTTTGGTTATGATGAGCCTGGTACCCCACAAGGTTTCGGTAAAATTAAATTAATTAATAACGATCAATCGAGCGTTACATTCCATTATGGCATGCTTGCTGATACGCAATATAAAGAAATAACTATTGATAAGGATGAAGCATACAATGCTGTCTTTTTTTCCATTAAAAATCAATCGGTTGTAAGTGTTGAACCACCTAAATCGGATTGGGACATTTGCTTTACACAATATATTTTCTATTTCCACGAATTTGAAACACCTTATCTGGTATCTGGTGTACTTTTGAATAGATCTGATGTCCAGGCGTACTTGCATGATTCAAAAGACTACACCAATTTAGCCTTCAATGAAGTAGAGCTATCTGATTTTTCTTCCAACTTAGATGCAATCGGATATGATTGGAAAGTATTTAGCGGAGGTACTTATACCATTTTTAACGAATTGACCTATATTATTAGCTCTACAGAGGGATTTTATTACAAACTTCGTTTTATTGATTTCCATGATGAAAATTCTGGTGAAAGGGGCTTTCCTAAATTCGAATTCCAAAAGATATAACCCCCTACCTTAGAATTGAAGATTAAGTGCCCATTAAAAAATAGCGGAAATCACATTTTCTTTATAAGATAAACCAATCGGAATAGCTTTTGAATCAATGATTAATTGGTTGCCGTCAAGCATGTCCACCAAATGCTTGTTAACAATAAATGAGCGGTGACAACGGATAAACTGCTCCTGAGGCAAGCTCTCTTCTAACGATTTGAGTGACATTAAGGCTGTTACACGCTTGTCAGTAATGTAAAATGACACGTATTCGCGCATACCTTCAATATATTTAATGCTATCGTATTTGACACGGTAGAGTTTATGATCTGCCTTAATGGTTAAATAGTCTTTTTTAAATAGGGGGGCTTCTACCAGTTTTTGACTAGAAAATAGCACCTGTCTGACTTTATCAATCGATTTTGAAAAGCGATCGAAAGAGAAAGGTTTCACCAAATAATCAACTACTTCTAGTTCGAACCCTTCAATGGCATAATCTCGATAGGCCGTTGTAAAAATGATGCAGGGTTTTATTGGTAAGGCTTTCACTAATTCTGTGCCTAATAAGCCTGGCATTTGAATGTCAGTGAAAATTAAATCGACAGGGTTGGCTTTGATAAAACGAAGAGCTTCAACAGAGTCCTGGAATGTTTTGACCAAGGTCATATCATCCATTTTTTCTAAGTAGGATGTTATCAAATCAATCGCCAGCTGCTCATCATCAATTATAATGCATGTCATGATATTAAATCAATTTTCAGTGAGGCATCATACATTTGGTTAACTGATCTAATATTTAATGTATAATGTCCTTTATATAATAAATCTAACCTTTTCTTTACATTTTCCAAGCCAATCCCACCAACTTTGTCTTTGTGTTGTGGTTTTTCACCTACACTGTTAGAGACATTGAGGAATAAGGTGGTTTCTTCTATGATTAAATGAATGTTCACCCAACCCAGCTGCTTATCGAATAAATTGCTGTGCTTAAAGGCATTTTCAATAAATGGAATCAGTAGGAGGGGTGCAATATCTAAGTCTGGGACCTTAGTTGGCAATTGTACAGTAATATTAGAATTATCATGATCCTTTAGAAATTGCAATTCTACAAAATGCTTAATGTAATCTATTTCCATTGCTAGCTTAACTAATTTTTTATTACCATCATAGGTAATATAGCTCAAGAGGTGTGATAATTGCAAAACCGCGTCACCTGTTTTGGCAGGATTGGTTTGAGACAAGGCATAAATATTGTTGAGGGCATTAAATAAAAAATGTGGATTGATTTGTGCTTTTAAGGCCATGGTTTCAGCTTCCAGTACCTTGTTCTTTAATTCTAATTTTTCCTGCTTGGTTTGGCTGAGTAAATTTGATTTGACAATTAAATTGCTGATGATGATAGCCACCGTATTAGTTATTAGAGAACGAAAAGCTGGACCAAATTTATATGAATCAACGTCGAGTTCTGTAATGATAGGAGTGATATTTGCCTTAATCAATTCTTGAACAAAAAGACTAGCTATGGCCAATAATAGTAATGCGACAACAATAATAATTAAATAACGACCTACCTTTTTTTGTTCCAGTATTTTGGGTGCCAAGACTAGATAATTTAAATAGAAAATAATCAGTTGAGAGACGTAAACACTCATGACGTTCGCTCCGATCAAGATAGGATCTGCTGCATTAATTGCAATAACCGAGATGAGGGTCAGGTAAAGGCCCCAACCGATTATGGTATTTCTGGTTGTTCTAGACATCATTGTGTAAAGCTATTTATTATGGCTGAACTCCAAAAATCATTTCTTCAGAAATATGAATTTCCTCAACTAAATCCCAAATAAACTCAACAAAGTAGTCGTTTAAACATATTTTTAAATCAGTAAAAGCAGAAAAATTTTATGTAAAATTCTGATTTATAAAAGCTAGGTACTTTTTTGATTTGGCAAAACATGCCTATTCTTATTTCGTAGGCCTCCTATCGTTTATGTCTATTTTGAGTCAAAATACCATTTAATTGAGAAAATAAGGGGATTGGTAGATTTTAATTTTTCGCCTCAAAAAAGGCCTTCATATTTGTTCTATAATTTAATGGATTATGGAACGTATAAGGCTTTTAGCAATTTTATTTTTAGTGAGTGCAACCAGTTTAGCACAAGAAAAATTCACCATTAGTGGCACTTTGAAAAGTAGTGAAGATGGCGGCGATCTAATAGGTGCTCAAATATTGGTAAATGAATTACCTGGTGTTGGAGGTGTAACGAATGTATTTGGATTTTACTCCATCACTGTTCCTAAAGGAAACTACTCTATTACTTATCGTTCGTCAGGACTCAAAAGTCAAATTCTTAACCTAGTTCTTGCAAAAGATACAGTGATTAACCTTGAAATGGTAACAACAGCAGAATTATTAGATGTTGTGGAGGTAAGTGCAGAAAAATTGGATGATAACATCAAGTCTACAGAGATGGGTGTCGATAAAATTAATATCAAAGACATAGACAATATTCCAGTTTTATTTGGCGAAAAAGACGTGATGAAAACCATGCAACTAATGCCTGGTGTTAAATCAGCTGGTGAGGGTAACGCTGGTTTTTTTGTGAGAGGTGGTGCGGCAGATCAAAACTTGATTTTACTAGATGATGCCCCGGTATACAATGCCTCACACTTATTAGGCTTTTTCTCAGTGTTCAATTCTGACGCCCTCAAGGATGTGAAATTATATAAAGGCGCAGCACCCGCTCAATATGGTGGACGCCTATCTTCGGTAATGGATATCAGGATGAAAGAAGGGAACGCCAAAGATTTGTCAGTGAGTGGTGGATTGGGTTTAATTTCTTCCAAACTGACAGTCGAAGCTCCCATTGTTAAAGATAAAGGGGCTTTTATCATCTCTGGCCGGCGAACGTATGCGGATTTATTTTTAGGATTTTCAGATGATCAGGTGATCCAAAATTCAACCTTATACTTTTATGACTTAAATGCCAAGGCGAATTATAAATTTGGTGAAAAGGACCGTGTTTTTCTATCAGGTTATTTTGGCAGGGACGTTTTAGGTTTTGATGATCAGTTTGGTTTTGATTGGGGCAATACAACTGGTACCATCCGCTGGAATCATATTTATAACGATAAATTATTTGGGAATACCTCACTTATCTATAGTAATTATGATTACAGAATTGAAGCCGGTGCAGAAGACAATACATTTGAAGTCAGCTCCATTATTCAAGATTGGAATTTAAAAAAGGACTTTTCATATTATTTAAATGCGAACCATACTTTAAAATTTGGCGGCAATGCCATCTATCATACCATTAAGCCTGGTGAGTTTCAGACGTCGGGCGATACGGATGTCGAAACGATTGATAATCGGTATTCATTGGAATCAGCCTTATATGTATCGAACGATCATAAGGTATCGAAACGATTAGCGTTAACTTATGGATTGCGGTATTCAAATTTCACACAATTTGGTCCTGGGGAAATGTTTACTTATGATGTTTTCGGAGATGTTATTGATAGCCAAGTTTATGATGAATGGGAAACAGTTACCAGCTACAATGGTCTGTCGCCAAGGGTTTCTGCTAATTTTCAATTAACTGAAACCAGCGCTTTAAAAGGGTCTTATTCCAGAACCTATCAGTTCTTACACCTACTCTCCAATTCTACGAGTTCTACTCCCACCGACATTTGGGTTCCATCCAGCAATAATATCAGACCCCAGATATCGGACCAGTATAGCTTAGGATACTTCAAAAACTTTAAAAATAATACCTATGAATTTTCAGCAGAAACATACTATAAGGATATGCAAAATGTAATTGATTATCGAGATGGTGCTCAAGTCACCTTTAATCCTTCTGTGGAGTCAGAGCTATTATATGGTATAGGCAGGGCTTATGGGGTCGAACTATTATTGAAAAAGAAACGTGGGGCTTTTACAGGTTGGGTGACATATACCCTCTCAAAAACGGAAAAGCAAATCGATCAGATTAACAACGGAGAATGGTTCAATGCAAAACAAGATAGGACTCACGATATTTCCATTGTTGGGATGTACCAGATCAATCCCAGAATAAACCTGTCAGCTACTTGGGTTTATTATACAGGGAATGCCGTGACCTTTCCGAGCGGGAAATATTTCATAGAAGGGGAGTCTGTTGAATTATATTCAGAAAGAAATGCTTACCGTATGCCAGATTATCACCGTCTTGACATAGGCTTAACGTTGAACAATAAGAATATGAAAACCATTAAGGATATTGATACAGGTAAGGAGAAGCGAGTGCCAAAGCGCTTTGAGTCTAGCTGGAACTTTTCAGTGTACAATGCTTACGGAAGGGAAAATGCCTATTCCATCAGCTTTGAAGAAAATGCCTCAACTGGTCAAACGGAAGCCATTCAAACGGCTTTATTTAAAGTTGTCCCATCAGTATCTTACCAATTTAAATTTTAATAATATGAAAAACATGATTCGATTTTTTTTTATAATTGGCTTAGCCATTAGCCCTATTTCTTGTACCAAAGTGATCGATATTGATATTAACGAAAGTGACACGAAAATAGTGGTGGAAATGGTGGGGACGAATTTTGAAAACACCTCCTATTTGCAACTATCTATGTCGAATGATTTATACGCAGAAAATTCAGTTCAGACCATTTCAAATGCTATAGTTAAAGTGACTGATCTTAATGGAATAACGTATACATTTACTGAATCCGAACCTGGTCGATATACGTCACCTAATTTTCTGGTCAAACCGAATAATTTTTATGATTTAACTATTATAATAGAAGGTGATACCCTAACCGCCTCATCACAGTCTTTCTCTATTCCTTCCATTAAAAAATTGGGCGCAGCTCCCTTATCAAATGAAGAAGGTACTGACCTTTTATTGAATTTGACCTTTAGCGATCCTGAACTAGAAGCCAATTTTTACCGATTCAAGATATGGGTGAATGGTGAGATTGGATTTCAGTACTATTTAACGGATGACCTGGCCTTTAATGGATCTGATTTTACCATTAGCTTTTTTAGAGATCAAGTGGGCAGTGGAGATGTGGTTAAAATTGAAATGATCTCGATGGATGGAGCGAATTATGATTTTTTTCAATCGCGATTCAGCACCAGTGGTGGTACCAATGCATTTAGTGCGGCGCCAGCTAATCTTGTCACTAATATAGAGAATGGAATCGGTTACTTTGGGATGTATACAACTGATACTTTGACCTATATTGTACCTTAACCAGTTGAGCATGCAACTGATTTTTTAATTCTCACTCATTTTATTTAAATTATTGTTTTATAATAAATTAACTTTATTTAGGAAATTTTACACTAATTAGTTGCACATGCAACTAAAATTATAATTAGTTTTGCCAAAAAAATGATAAATGCTGAAGGAATTTGAAAAATCAATTGCACCATGGCTTGGTAAAACCATGAAATTGATTGAACATAAAATAGAATCAACACTGGAAGCAAACAACATTGACTTAAGCAAAATGCATTTCCTTTTACTTAAGTCAGTTCAAGAAAGGCCAGGTATTTGTCAGAGCGAACTGGCTTTTTTTACTAACAAGAATAAGTCTTCATTAGCTAGGGTTATTAATACCTTAGAGAAGAAAAACTACATTGCGCGGATTCCATCAAAGAACGATAAGAGAATGAATCAGCTTCATCTCACTAAAAAAGGTGCACAAATGATTGAACAAGCCAAACCTCATTTCTTAGGCATGGCAAAGCTGATTGAGACAGATCTGACTAAAGAAGAGATAACCACCATGATTCAAACCTTAAAAAAAATACAAAAGAACGTTGCCGGAGAAGAAATCGGCTTTATGCTAAATGATAAATTATGAGAAAATTGATTATTTCACTATCTGGAATTGCCATTTTAATGCTTGGCATGTTTGGGTTTAAAACGATTTCTTCAGGTAAAGAAGATCCTGAGAAAAAGACAGAAAAAACAGTTAAATTGGTCTACGTTGATGAGGTTAAAAATGAAGCTGTTCCCATTTCAATAACAACAAGCGGTAGTATTACTGCACGTGATAGAATGACCCTGTTTTCTGAAGTTCAGGGCATTTTTCTACCAACTAATAGGCGCTTTAAAGCAGGTGAAAAGTATAGCCGAGGAGAGTCTTTAATTCGTATTGATAGTGAGGAGTTCAGAGCCAATGTGATAGCGCAACGAAGTGCTTTTAAAAGTTTGATTACTGGTATTTTACCAGACATACAGTTCGATTATCCCAATGCCTTGGAAAAATGGCAATCATATTTAAAAAGTATAGATATTGAAAGTGCATTGCCTCCTTTGCCAAAAGTAGATTCTGAAAAAGAAAGCAGTTATTTGACTGGTAAAAATATCTACGTCACCTTCTATAACATTAAAAATTTAGAGGCCAGGCTCAAGAAATATAAAATTTCGGCACCTTATACGGGCGTTTTGGTCGAAGCCAATATCAACCCTGGTGCGCTTGTCAGTCCTGGACAAAAATTGGGAGAATTCATCAAACCGTATGTATTTGAATTGGCCCTAAATGTTAATGCGAACCTACAAAATTTCTTAAAGATTGGGAAGGAGGTGGCCTTGTCTAATATTGAGCATACACAGAAGTATACGGGTACTGTTTCCCGTATCAATGAACAAATTGACCGTGCTACTCAAACCATTGAAATTTTTGTGGAGGTCACAGCAAAAGACCTCAAAGAGGGGGAGTACTTAGAGGCCATGATTGATGCTAAGCCAGCTGAAAATATGATGGAAATTCCAAGGACGCTACTCGTGAATAATCAGTTTATTTATACCGTTACTGATAGCGTTTTACATGTGACACCTGTGCATATATTCTATGCTTCGCTTGACAAGGTAGTGATTGATGGTTTGGCTGATGGCACACAATATGTGACCAAACCTATTTCAGGTGGGTATGAAGGCATGAAAATTAAAGTTGTTAAAGATTAAGCACCCACCAAATGAAGAAATTGATTTCATACTTTATCAAATACCCCATTGCGGTTAATATCATCATTATTGCCTTTGCTATTTTTGGGATACTAGGCTACCGATCATTGACCTCTTCTTTTTTCCCTTTATCGGATTCCACAATTATTACCATTTCCCTGAATTACCCTGGCGCGTCTCCTCAAGAAATGGAAGAAGGAGTGGTATTGAAGATCGAGGAAAATCTGAAAGGTTTAGTTGGGATTGAGCGGGTGACCTCCAAATCTAACGAAAATAGTGCAGTCATTACAGTAGAGACCTTTAAGGATGTTGACATTGACGTGGTATTAGCGGACGTCAAAAATGCAGTGGACAAAGTACCGACTTTCCCATCTGGTCTAGAGCCACCAATAATCGGAAAGAGGGAGGCGACCAGAGAAACTATTGCCTTTGTAGTTAATGGGAAAAATGTACCACTAAGGGTTCTGAAATTAAAAGCTCAAGAAGTTGAAAAAGAATTGTTGAGAATAGAAGGTATTTCTCAGGTGGAACTAAGCGGTTTCCCAGACGAAGAAATTGAAATAGCGGTTGAGGAGGATATGCTACGAGCCTACCAATTGAGCTTTCAGCAAGTGGCGGCTGCTGTGGCTCAAAATAGTTTAATTACAACAGGCGGATCTGTTAAAACAGATGCTGAAGAATATTTGATTCGTGCAAGCCACCGGGCCTATTATGCTGAAGAATTAGAAGACATTGTGGTCAAATCCAATCAAAATGGTAATGTGATTCGGTTAAAAGATGTGGCTCGGATTAATGATCGGTTTAATGAGACACCCAATAGTTTAGCATTTAACGATAAAAAAGCGGTGAAAATAGTGGTGAATAATACCAATACGGAAGACCTGATTACGACGGCTGAAAATGTAAGAAATTACATTGAAACCTTTAATGAAAAATCTGAGGTCATTCAATTGGATGTTATATCAGATTCGTCCATTACATTGACACAACGAACTGCGTTATTATTTAAAAATGCCTGGCAAGGGATGCTCCTTGTACTGATTATTTTGTCGTTATTCTTAAAACCAAGATTGGCCTTTTGGGTCGCCTTTGGGTTGCCAATTTCTTTCTTTGGTATGTTTGCTTTGGCGGGACAGTTTGATGTGACCATTAATGTTTTATCTTTATTCGGGATGATCATTGTGATTGGTATTTTGGTGGATGATGGGATTGTTATTGCCGAAAATATCTATTCACATTTTGAGAAAGGAAAATCACCTATTCGAGCAGCCATAGATGGTACTTTAGAAGTGATCCCACCCATTTTTTCGGCCGTTGCCACAACGATTTTGGCTTTTTCGCTATTCTTCTTTTTAGATGGTCGGGTCGGGACTTTTTTTGGGGAGGTGTCGGTCATTGTTTTGCTGACCCTAAGTGTCTCTCTAATTGAAGCACTCATTATATTACCGGCACATATTGCCCATTCTAAGACATTAAAGCGAGACACCAAACCATATCGCTTTAATGAATATGCTGAAAATATACTTATTTATTTAAGGGATAAATTATACGCACCAAGTTTAAGATTTGTGATTAAAAATAGGTTGTTTACATTTTGTGTGTTGGCGGCTGGCTTCCTTTTAACCATGGGAGCTATGGCTGGAGGTGTTATTAGAGGAGCTTTCTTTCCCCAGATCGCCAGCGATAGGATTGAAGTCAATTTGAGCATGCCTCAGGGCACAAGTGTCAATACCACTGATTCCATTATTTCGTTTATCGAGGCTCGGGCCTGGGATGTGAATGCCGCTTTTCAAGCCAAGCAAACAGGTGGAGATTCGGTAATCCTTAATGTCATTAAAGTCATTGGACCAGGTAGTTCAACAGCCAAATTGAACATTAATTTGTTGCAAGGAGAGTTCAGAGATTTTTCTGCAGATGAAATTACTAAGGCATTGCAAGATACCTCAGGTACCTTTTACGGGGTTGAAAGCCTAACCTTTGGATCAGGAACCATTTTTGGTGGAAGCCCTGTGTCTGTATCTCTTTTAGGGAATAATATTGCTGAATTAAAGGCTGCTAAGGCCGAACTGAAAGCTGAATTAAGTAATATCAAAGGACTTAAAGACATTACCGATAATGACCCTCAAGGAATCAAGGAAATTAGAATAGAGTTAAAAGAAAATGCCTATTTATTAGGGTTGACGTTGAATGATGTCATGACGCAAGTAAGAAGCGCTTTCTTCGGGAATCAAGTACAACGTTTTCAGCGAGGACAAGATGAAATTAAAGTTTGGGTACGTTATGTCGAAGATGAGCGCAAGTCTATTAAGAATTTGGATGACATGCAAATTGTGACCAATTCGGGAGATCGCATTCCGTTTAGTGAAATTGCAACCTATCAAATTGAACGTGGTGAAATCGCCATTAATCATCTTGATGGTCAACGAGAAATTCAAGTGAATGCAAATATGGTGGATCCTAAGGCGAGTGCTCCAGACTTTATGAATAATATCAAGGACAATATTATGCCGTCTATTTTTGAAAAATATCCATCTGTTTCGGCATTGTACGAAGGGCAAAACAGAGAGGCCATTAAAATGCAGCGATCATTGATGCCAGCAGGCCTGATTATTTTAGTATTAATCTATGTAGTGATTGCCTTTACTTTTCGAAGTTATAGTCAGCCATTTTTATTATTATTCTTGGTGCCTTTTAGTATCATTGGTGTAGGCTGGGGGCATTATATTCACGATTTTGCCATTAACGTATTATCAGGTCTGGGCATTATTGCCCTAATTGGAATTATGGTTAACGACGGTTTGGTATTGATTAGTAAGTTTAACATCAACCTAAAGCAAGGCATGACGTTTGAAGAAGCGTTGATTGAGGCTGGAAAGTCTCGTTTCAGGGCCATTTTCCTTACCACCATTACCACAGTGGCCGGATTGGCACCACTCATCTTTTTTGAAGATAGTTTACAAGCTCAATTTTTAATTCCTATGGCTATTGCCATTGCCTATGGTATTCTCATTGCCACGGTTTTAACCTTAATTTTATTGCCAGTTTATTTATCTGGAATGAACACGATCAAAGTGTATGTCTTGTATTTCTGGGAAGGTAAAAAGCCATCTAGAGAATCGGTAGAACGTGCCGTTAAAGAACTGGCATCAGAACAAGAACACCTCTAAAACATTGTCTTATGAACAACCTTAAACTTATCAAATCTATGGCCATTATCTTTACAGTAATGATAGGCCAAATGTCCATTCAAGTAAGAGCACAGGACTTACTTAGCCTCGACCAAGCCATTTCAGCAGCTATGGCGCATAATTTTGATATCCAATTAGCTAATAATAATAAACTCATTGCCGAGAATAATCAAGATATTAAAAATTCTGGATACCTCCCAACCATTACCGGTAGTGCCAATGCTAACTATGCCAATAACAGCGCATTTGTGGTTAATCAGGAAAATGAAGAATTTGACATCAGTGGTATTCAAACGTCCTCTTATGGGGCTTCGATTGCTTTGAATTATAGCATATATTCAGGTGGGACGCGAAAGCACCAATATGATAAATTGAAGGTAGCCTACGAATTATCAGATGTGCAACGGCGCATTCAAATCGATAATACCTTATTAAATATTTATACGTCGTATTATGCCATTGCAAAAAGCAGTGTTCAAATCGCTATCTTAAAACAAGCCTTTGATATTTCGCAACAACGTCTAATAAGAACGCAGTACCAATTTGATTTTGGACAAAAAACAAACTTAGATGTTTTGAATGCCAAAGTAGACGTGAATAATGACAGTTTAAATTTAGTCAATGCGCAAATTCAATTGGATAATGCGAAGCGTCAATTGAATTTTTTGATGGGTCAGGATGTTAGCCAAAATTTTGAGGTAGATGAAACCATTGAAATCAATGAACAACTCAATTTTAATACTATTCAGGAAAATATGAAAGCCCATAATAACCAAACAAAGCAGATTGATTTGAATACCACCATAAGTGAGTATGATTTAAAAATTAATCAATCTTCTTGGGTGCCAACTGTTTCTACAAGTGTGTCTTACGGTTTTAACAATAGTCAAAATGGACCTGCATCATTATTTGCGACACAGAACATTACAGGTTTAAATGCAGCAATTAACCTAAACTGGAATATTTTTGACGGAGGAAAGACAAGCACAAACGTTCAAAATGCCAAGATAAATTTGGAAAATCAGACCCTGTATAAGCAACAATTGGCTATGAACTTAAATACTGAACTCACCAATACCTGGGCCGATTATACCAATCAATTGATTATTTTGAATACGGAAAAAGTAAATGTAGAAGTAAGCGAGCAGAATTTTTTAAAAACGCAAGAGCGGTATAACTTGGGCCAAGTCAGTTCCATTGATTTCAGACAGGCACAATTAAATTGGATCAGTTCAGAAGTGAATTTGACTAACGCCAAGTTTGCGGTTAAGACAGCTGAGATGCAATTGAGAAAATTAGAAGGAAAGCTGGTCAATACTTAATAAAATAAATCCTATTTGACATAAAAAAAGGAGCCAAAGCTCCTTTTTAGCCTATCATGTTTTTAAAGAAATTATTTTTTCCATTCTTCGATATTCCCTTCAATATAATCAGCCCAGCCCTTTTTCTCTGCCGCTTTTGCGATTTCTAAGGCTTCCATTGCTGTTTTAATTGCATCATCTTTATTACCCTCTTTTTTTAAAATTTGGGCTTTTAAGAATAAGCCGTTATGGGTTTTTTTGACTGCAAAAGATTGGTCTAAATAGTCCAAGGCTTTTTTGCTGTCGTTTAGTGATTTAAATGCATATGATGCTGCACGATAATATACTTTATCTAAATCTTCTCCTTTTTCGACAGCAGCATTAATATTAGCCATTACAATTTCACTGGTTTTAACAGTAAAAGGAACATTAACCTTTACATTTTCCCAAGTAATAGAAATAGTTCCACTTTCATTAGTAATATTGTCAATACCAATTGTAAAAGTTTCAGTCATTGGATTTTCCATTGCTTTTACTTTTACTGATGCTATATTTTTTGCTTCATCATAATTTCCTGCTCCCCATTGCTCAGTATCGGTATTCAATAAAATGGTCCAATCTTTACTTTTCGAAGGAATGGCAAACATTGCATAAGTTCCAGCTTTAACAGTTTTACCACCAATTTCAATATCAGTTGAAGTGGTAAACTTTGTACAAGCATTTGCTCCAAGTCTCCAAACTTTATCGTAAGATAATAGGTCTCCAAAAATCGTTCTACCCTTAACACCAGGTCTGGAATAAGTAATAGAAATATCCGTTAAACCTACTTTTTGCTCAACTTTTGCTATTGGACTAGGCTGAGGAAGATCTTGTGCGGTTAAGGCAGTTGACATTAATGCCACTAAGCATGATAATATTAGTTTTTTCATTGTTTCGTTTTTAGTTATTAATTTTCTAATTGATTTGACCCTTGATTGAATACTTGAATCATCAGTCCTGACAAAATTACTATAAAACTCCCAATGATGTTATACAATAAATAACTTAATTCTATGTATTCTAAAACAGTGAGTAAATGCAATACAAGCACAAATACTTGACCAATAATAGCAGCTAAAAGTGCAGATTTTTCGTTGACTTTTTTAAAGAAAAAGGCCAATAAAAATACACCTAAAATAGTACCATAGAATAAAGAACCAAGAATATTGACTAATTGAATCAGGTTTTCAAATAAACCTGCTGTCAAGGCAATACCAATGGCCAGCAGTCCCCATCCTACCGTTAGTAATTTGCTAATTACTAAGTCTTTATTTTCGTTATCAGATTTAGAAAAGAATTTTTTATAGAAATCAATCGTTGTGGTGGAGGCTAGGGCATTTAATTCACCTGCAGTTGAAGACATGGCTGCAGAAAAAATAACAGCCAGTAATAACCCAATTAAACCATGAGGTAGGTAAGTAACAACAAAGGTCAAGAAGATGTAATCGCTGTCTTTTGACTCGTATTTATTATCTAATCGTTCAACTTCTTTTTTATATACTTTTCTAAGCGAATCTTGCTGGCTTTGCAAGCTTTGTAATTCTATTCTTTTTTCAATTGAATTGCTTTCCCAGTTATTTAAAAGTTCTTTTTTTGTGTCAAAATTTTGATTATAAATTGATTCAATTGCTACAAGACTTGGTTCGTTTTGTAATTCAATATTTGTGGTAGCCCCATTAAAAATGATTGGTGGCTTATTAAATTGGTATACCACAAACAGCATCACTCCAACAAAAAGAATAAAGAATTGCATTGGAATTTTTAAGAGCCCATTAAACATGAGACCCATCCGTGATGCTTTTAAAGATTTTCCGCCTAAATAGCGTTGTACTTGCGATTGATCAGTTCCAAAATACGATAAGAACAAAAATAATCCACCAATTAGTCCCGACCATAATGTATAACGGTTCGTTGGGTCAGGATCTAGGTCAATGATTTTCATTTTACCTAATTGTCCTGCAATATCAACTCCCTCGCTGAATGAAATATCATTTGGGATGGCTTGTAATATAAAATAGAAAGCAGCAAACATGCCTCCCATTATAATCCCCATTTGCCATTTTTGAGTAAGTGACACCGCTCTACTGCCCCCTGAAACCGTGTATATGATAACTAAGATGCCTATAATTACACAAGTCAATTGTAAGTTCCAATCAAGTAAAGTGGATAAGATAATGGCAGGGGCATAGATAGTAATGCCAGCCGCTAATCCTCTTGACACTAAAAACAAAAATGCCGTAAAGGCCCTAACCTTAACATCAAAACGCTGTTCTAAATATTGATAAGCAGTATAAACTTTAAGTCGATAATAAATGGGTAAAAAAAAGATTGAAATGAGTACCATAGCAAGTGGTAAACCGAAATAAAACTGAATGAAACCCATACCACTTTCATAAGCTTGCCCTGGAGTAGATAAAAAAGTAATGGCACTGGCCTGAGTAGCCATAATAGATAGTCCAATAGTGGCCCAATTTTCAGAATTATTCCCTTTTAAATAACTTTCTAAGTTCTTGTTTTTTCTTGTCTTCCATGAACCATAGCCCACTATAGCTATCAGTGTTAAGGCAAGTACGGTCCAATCAAATCCGCTCATGACTGATAAGAATTAGTAATTAAAAGGTACAAAGCAATTTGTAACCCTAAAAAAATCATCAAACTCCAATACCAGGCTTTCCAATTTGTATTATCTTTTTCGGTCATTGCTGATAGCTTAATAAATTGGCAAATAATTTGAAGGCACCCGATACCCCATTAGGAAGTTCTCTAAAAAAAGAGATACCAGTGTAAATAAACTGGCCTTTACCATATTTAGCTACAATTAAACCACCCAAAACAGGTTCTTCTCCTTTATCATGCCACGACAGTAATGGCTTGTACTCAGCACTCCAATTCGTGGCAAAATATAAACCACGTTCTTGTACCCAATTCTCAAAATCAGCTTTAGTAATTTTGTTAGGTGTATTCAATAGTGGGTGCTGATCATCCAAAAAGGTGACTGCTGCATTTTCATCAGTAACGCGGTCTCTTGCTAATTCAAAAGGATATGGACCGAAAGTGCCAGATCTTGCCCAACGAGAAGCTGTATTGTATTGCATAACTACATTACCTCCGTTTTTAACATAGTCAAATAACTTACCATCAAAGTTCTTTAATTCTGGGAATACATTATAAATTCTGATGCCTAACACCACAGTTTGAAACTCTGATAAATCAACATTAGCTAAGTCGGATACTTCAAATTCTTTAACGGAAAAGCCAAGTTGTTGAATGGCTTTTGGCACACCACCTTTAACACCATTAATATAAGCTATTTTACCTGGAATTATTTTAGCATCAAGGGGCACGCATGTTAACTCTGTTTTACGAAAAATAGTTTGTGTTGGAATATGGTCATAGGCAACCTCAGTAACCGATTTTAGCTGTTTACCATCTTTTTGTAATAGTTTTAAGATTCCTTTTTTAGCCTTATTACCAGGTTTTAGATCAAATGACCTCCAGATTGAGGCATGTTTTTCAGAGATGTTTATAGGTATTTTATTTGGTGTTACTGTCCATCCTGAGGGTGCAACTACAGTTATCTCATCCTTCAAACTATCAACATAACTGTGAATTTTTACCTTAATCGTTTTGGATTCGTTTGGTTTTAGAATACTGATGCTTTCTTCAAAATTAGCAGTGTAGTTAGTGGTAAGAATAACTTCTCTTTGTCGTTCGCCATAAGAGGGATCACGCCATTTGTATATGGCTGGGACACTTTTTTTAATTTCAACTCCATTAACTTGAATAGTAATTACTTTTTGAATACTTGGTTGGCTAATTGGCTGACCCAAATCATCAGGATTAACCACCGTAAAAAGATTTACAAAAGGTTCATTTAACCAATAAGGATTTGAGCTGACGGAATTAGCATCCATTTTGAATTCAACCGTCTTTTTTTTATTTTTTGGCAACGTTGTCCATTTGTTATTCTCTTTCACTTTAATGTCCAAATCTGATCTATTGGTCAAGTTTAACTCTAAATCAATACTTTTACCAACAATGCTTGCGTAGTCGTTCGCTGTTAAGTCAACAAATAAGCCCAAACAGTCAAAAATTACCTGTGTAAGTCGTTTTATTTTTTCAGTTTTCAAAGTAGACTTTGGTAGCGTTTTTATTCTTTTTAAAATTTCTAATAGGGTTGGGATATTTTTAGATGGTTCAACAAAATTGAAATTGTCAAGCAGTGTTTTGAAATTAGATTCAAATTCTGGGCTGATTAATTGAGACCATGATTGTTTATTGTTTTCAAAAAAATCAGTCTTGAGCGTTTTTCCAGTTAAATGTTCAAAGTATTCCATCCGGCTTCCCCGTTCTATAACAGCCCCAAAACCCTGACATTTGTGCTGACTTCTTGCTAAAGTTCCAATCTCATTATAAGACATACCTAATAAAGGATTATAGCCTCCAATATCTAATGATAAGTATTTGGGGTTGCTGGCAGCTTCGTCTGCTATTTTATCGTTCCACCAAACAGATGTATTCCAATAAACCGCGGAAGTTTGCCAGACACCAAACTTTTTGACTTGATCAGGTTCATAATTAAAGTCTGCTGCTTTAGCATACGCTTCAATAGCCAACATGGCAGAAGCAGTATGGTGTCCATGACCACCGCGTTTGTCAGGAGGGAATCGTGTAATGATAACGTCAGGTTTAAATTGTCGAATGACTAAAACAACATCAGATAAAATATTCGCTTTCCCCCATTTTTCCAAAGTTTCATCAGCTGATTTTGAATATCCAAAATCGACAGCACGAGAAAAAAACTGCTTAGCACCATCATAATTTCTTGCTGCCAATAATTCTTGAGTTCTTAGAACTCCCAAATCGGTTCCGAGTTCATTGCCAATCAAATTTTGACCACCATCACCTCGAGTTAGCGAAAGATAGGCCGTTTCTGCTTTTTCACCAAGCGAAAAGTAGGCCAATGCCCTTGTGTTTTCATCATCTGGATGAGCAGCAATATAAAGTACCCGTTTTAGGGAATGAACTTTTTGTAAGTTATGATATATTTTTGAACTGGGCTCATTTGCTAGCGCCGAAAATGATGTGAGAATAGCAAATATGAAAAGTAGCTTCCGCATAAATCAAGTAGTTTGTCGAGAAGCAAATTTAACTAATTTAAGATGAACATCAAACGACTAAAGTTCCTTAATTAACTTAATAAATAGGAATTCTATTTATTAAATCATAAACCTAAATCCAAACAGCAGATCAAGTCGTTTTCCATTACTTGGAATATGGCCTCGGTTAACAATCCAATTGTAATTCAGTCCGCCAAATACGCCCCATTTCGTTTGTAATTCAATATCTACTTGACCAAAATGCGGTAGAGGGTAATTAGAATCTGGTTGATGGGCATAACTAAGTCCAACTGCTTTCCAGTATGAAAATGAATAGGACGAAGATACTTCTACCATCAAAGGTGCGCAGAGTAAATGGTTTATTTTGAGAGTTGGACCTGCCGCAAAGAAATAGCCTTGCGGGTCAAGACTTGCCCAAGAGCTTCCCGCTATAGTATCCACGGTATAGGTGCTAGTATAAAAGTAGTCATGATGATTAATTCCTAATGACCATTGAGTTTTGCCATCAGCATTATTCAAAGCAATTGTCCAATCTAACCAGCCAATTGGGCCAGAGCTGAAACCGGTTTGTTCATCTCTAAATAAAACATTAGGATCAATGAATGCTTTGTCAATAAGTAAAATTAAATCACCTAATAATTTATTTTGCCAATTCCAACTTAAACTTCCTCTTTCAAAATTCACTTTTCTAAAACTTAAATCCACTGAAAACGCTGAAATATTATGTTTATTTGGAAAAGGGGCGTCATTATTTCTGACAAACGTATAAGTGGGATTCAAACCAAGGTAAAGCTCACCGCTACCGTACTTTTCACCTAAGTATTCAAAGTCTGTTAATTTTTGACAGGTCAAATGAGAGGTTACAAGTAAAAATGGAAAAAGAAGGATTAGTCTCATTTTTTTTCATTTTTGACCAGGGTTACCCCAAACCCAGCAGTTAAAAACCAACCCTGATATGGTTTATAGCCGAATTCTCCAATACCGCAGATACCAAACTTTTTCCCAGTAAAACTCTTTTTTTCTACTTGATACATTCTGTATCCAAGTCTAAATCCGATAGGAGAGGTGTTTTTTAAGCCTTTTATAGTTTCAGATACGTTTTCCCCATCATTGTTTAGGTCTTTGAAGCGATTGATTGGTACGAAAATGGCATCCACATATATATCTCTGCCTGCAGAATTCATAGATCTTCCATAAATATCATCTTTGATAATGATATTCGTGATATTTCTAAAATTCAATCCACCATAAATCCCATAGCTGGCTATTTTTGTTTCTTTTATTTCCATATTATCTAAGTCGCCTGAATAAGCTTCAAAATTAAAAGGGCCTGATTTGGAATATAAACCACCTCTAACTCCCATTCTTTTCCTGTGAATTGCTGGAATAGTGATGTAGGTCGTACTTGTTGTTTCTGTATTACCACTTCTGGAAACCTCTGATTTTAGAACCACTTTGGTGTTTTTAGTCACTTCACGTTTCGTCAACCAAAAATTAACTCCACCATTTAATTCAGTGTGTCCTGGATAATCATTATACCCTATTTTTCCAAAAACTAACCAGCTTTTATGAACGTTAAAGTCAACTTCTAATGGACCAGCAATTTTGACATAGCCAAATAGACCAGCATTCATAGAAATATTATCAGTTCTAATATTGTCTATATCTGAATTGATATCAATATTAAAAAAGTCCAGATTGATTGAAACGTTTGGTTCAATTGGTTTATCTTTCTGTATTTTATAATTAACGGTTTGTGCATTAGAATTAATAAGATTAATTAATAATAAAATGCTTATTGATAGATTCTTCATAGCCTTTAAAAATTTTAGTAGAATTATTTGCGAACAAAGTACTTGAATCTATTTCCATTTTGAAATACGCAGAAAAGCGTATTTTTTTCAAATACGTATATTGTCGTATTGTTTGATTATAATTGAGCAGGTACTTTTGATAAAAAAAGAAGTATGATAAATTTGGCAATTGCTGAAGATATTGGTAAAATAGCAGACACGCTGAAAGAGAAAATAGAATTATCTTCAGATTTTTCGGTAAAATACATTGCTAGAAATGGTAAAGAAATGGTAAAGTATTTACGACAAAATCAGCATATTGATGTCATTGTGATGGATATTAACATGCCGGAAATGAATGGCATAGAGGCTACTCAAAGCATCAATAATTTGTATCCCCGAATAAAAGTAATAATGAGTACTGTTTTTGATGATGAGCAAAACATATTTGACGCTATAATGGCTGGCGCAAGTGGTTATTTATTAAAGGATGAGTCTCCGGCAAAAATCCACCGATCAATTTATGAAGCGATTGAAGGAGGTGCTCCAATGAGTCCAATTGTTGCAAGGAAATCCTTAATGCTAATTCAACGTTACTCTCAAAGAAAGTCTTTAATTGCTGCAGATTTTGAACTGACCAAACGTGAGCTTGAAATATTAGAACATATTTCAAAAGGACTTACATATGATCAGGTATCGGACCGTTTATTTATAAGCTATGGCACTGTAAGGAAGCATGTTGAGAATATCTATAAAAAAATGAAGGTGCACAATAAAGTAGAGGCCATTGAAAAAGGAAAAAAATCGGGAATTCTATAAAGGTATAATATGGCAAAAATTTTGAAGTTATTTGTATTGATTGGTTTCATTAACCCAATTTGGAGTCAGGTTAATATTGATAGTTTAATTAAACTGTATCCTGATCAAGAAAATGAAGAAAAAGCGAAGACATTAAGTGAACTTTGTTACCAATTATCATTTTCAGATCTCGAATCTAGTGTGATGTACGGTAGACTTGGCTACGAAGCTGCTTTGAAAACAGGGAATCAAAATTTAATTTCAAGAGCGTTAAGTGATTGGAGTATTCCATATTTGACTCTTGGTGATTTTGATAGTGTGATTGCTTTAAATGAACAAGTACTAGCTATTGAAATACCAGAGGGAGATAGTATACAAGTTGCTGCTTCTTTGAATAAAATGGGGCTTGCGGCGCTTAGAAAAGGAGACTATGATCAATCGTTAAAATACAACTTAAGGGCATTAGATATATTTAAAGCTAACGATATTGATGCTTATGTTGGACAAACTTTAACCAGTATTGGAAATATTCATGACGCCAATAAAATGTACACTCTAGCAATTGAATATTATCAACAAGCCGAGGAAATAGCTGAGAGTGCCGGGGATATTAATGGATATGCAACCGCCCTAAACAATCAAGGTCATTCCCTTCAAAATTTAAAGGAATACAAATTAGCAGAGGTGAAATTAAGGGCTGCTAATGAATATTTTCAGGACCTGAAAAACCCTCAAAAGCTGGGGTTGTCTTACCAAACTTTAGGCTTAAACGCTTTATTCGATAATAGACCAATTGAAGGAAGAGATTATTATCAAAAGGCGCTCAAAAATTTTGAAATAATTAATTATGCCGAAGGGCTCTGTGTTGTTAATTTAAATATAGCAGAATGTTTTTTAAGTGAGCAAAATAGTGATAGCGCAGAAATATATATCAATAGAGGAAAAAAAATTGCGGAGGAAACGAATTCATTTTTCCAACAGCAATTGGTTTACAAAACTATGGTAAGGTTAGAAAATTTAAAAGGCAATTATCAAAAAGCAGATGATTATTTTAACCGGTACATTGCCATAAACGATTCCATCTATAACATTGAAACCAATCAATCGATTGCAGAAATGCAGGTAAAATATGATACAGAACAAAAAATAAATGACTTGGAAAAAGAACGACTTAAATCGAGAAATACACAATTATTGTTAGCCGTTTCTGTAATTATCATTATTCTGTTGGTTTTATTGGCACTTTTTGTCAATTATCGCAAAAGGCTTCAGGCTGAAAAACTAAAAGTTGAAGCCTACCAAAATGTAGAAAAAGAACGCTCGAGAATTGCTCGTGATTTACACGACAATCTGGGAGCAGAATTATCTTTAATTTCTTCAAAAATTGATATTGAAATGTTCAAAAGCAAGGATGCTGTATTTCAAGAGAATTTAGCGGCTATATCGAATGTTTCCGAAAATGCAAATCATCAACTCAGGGAAACGATATGGTCAATTCACAAATCAGATCTTTCAGTGAGCGATTTAAAAGAAAAAATTCAAGATTTTTCTACACGAGTTTTAAAAGGAAAGTCAATAGATATTAAAATTGATACCATTGGATCAGACCATACGTTTACGCCTGCCTTGGCATTAAATCTTTTTAGAATTGCACAAGAGGCCATTAACAATACTCTAAAATATGCTGAGGCCAATTGTTTATTGGTACGCTTAACATCAAATATATTAGAAATTAAGGATGATGGAATTGGATTTGATACGAATTCAGTAAGAAAGGGCTACGGACTAAATAACATTAAAGAAAGAGTTCGAGACATTAATGGTGAATTAATATTGGAGTCTAATGAAAATGGAACCCGCTTAAGTATTAAATTCTAATTATTAAAAAAGCCTCAATATTTTCATTGAGGCTTTTTTAATTAATGTGACATTGATTTATTTAATGCCTAGTTTCTTTTTCATTGCTTTTGAAATAGCATCTTTATGCAAGAAAATATTAATAGTCTTGTACTTAAAAAATGCTTCAGATGCGTAGAAGTACCCATCACAGTCGTTACTCTTTCCCCATGAATTTTTAATTAGTAAGTATTTTGTTCCTTTTTGATCTTTATACAAACCTACAGCATGCATACCGTGATCATCAGTTGTTGTTTTGTTATCATACCCTTTCTGACGACTTTCTTGAGTGATTATTTCCTCCTCTACAGGTTCTTCAAAACATGAGGCTTTTTTGTCCGAACCACCATCAGAGAAGTTTTTATTATCCTTTCCAGAAACATAAATAGAGGATTTGTCTTTTGGCACTAATGCCAATCCAGAACGATAATTAAAATACTTTTCTGACACATCACTTCCCCAGGCAAACGTGTAACCATTTTTTAAAGATTCCTCAGCAATTTGCCAAAATTCATCTAATGGCACATTGTAGCTTGAAGCCATTGTCCAATTATCAGGTACCATAATTGGATTTTTGGTGTAAAAAGGGTGATGAGAAAAAGAGGTAACAGATACATAATCATCCATATTTAATTCTAATTCATCTCTATAGGAGATTGGATTCATTTTTTTTCCGCTCACCTCAAATTCCATCTCACTTAAATCATCTGGTACATAGCCTAAATAAGCATTTAAAATTCCGTCAATGGCTTTTATCCATGCACTAGTGAGTCCTTGACTTCCTTTCAAACCATTCATTCTCTTTAATACACCTTCCATAGCACCTTTTAGCACTTCAGAAAGTTCTGCATGCGTATGTCTTTCGGTTCCATAATTTAAACCTCTGTAGGCCTCTAGAGGAACAATTCCATATTTCTTAATTACCCATGGAATGTCAACAAAGGCACCTCCTTCATCAAAATTAGCTTTACCATTCATTCTAATATAGTTCATAGCCTTACCGATATAGGCAAATCTTGCGACCCACATTTGCGATAAAATATGATCTCCTTTCCCTAGCCTTTTTAATTCTGATTCAAAGAAAGAAAGGGTAGAAAAACTCCAGCAGGTTCCAGTATAGCCTTGAGAAAGCACCGGTGTAGCGTCTAAATGAGCAATTTTTTCAAATTTATATTTACTCCCTTCTTTATTAGTAGAGTATTCAGTTTGAGCAGTTAGGTTTAGCGTAGCCAAACATAAGATGGCTGCCATAAGTAATTTCTTCATAATTTGGTTTTGATTGACGATAAAAATACAAATTCAATATTAATTGACACCTTAAAAAGATGCTAAACTGCGCTAGAATTAGCTAAAAGGTGAAAAATAAACTTAACTGGATAAAATACTTACTGTTTGAGTATCCAAGTAGAATAAGACTTAGATTTTAAGTCTGCTTTAGCCGCTTTAGCGGTTTTGATATCTTGAAACCCATTTACAGCAACCCTATGTAAACCCTTATGTTGATCAAGAATGTAAGCTGGGTAGCCATTTTTTCCAAGTTCTGCAACAAGACCTTCTGCATTTTCGTGTACTGAAAAACAGCCCGCAATGAGTTGAAAAGGATACATTTTAGCAGAATTAGCTACTGTAGTAGATAGAGATTCAATGCCATTACCTTCATCAATTTCAGTCTCAATTGTAACATCTTTGTGATTTAATTTTACGGGTATAAAAGTCGTTTCATCAAATTGATAATGATAATACTCTACATCACTTGCTAAATCTTTCGTTTTTTGATCAAGCGTTTCAAATTCATCCATTTTACCAAATTCAACTATGCTTTCTCTTTGACGATAATTAGTTGCTAATACATTTGAATGAAAAGGATTAAAATCAGATAATTGAAGATTACCAGATTCCAAAAAATTAGTTTTCATGGGAATCCAATAAGTGTAAAATAACAGCGGCAATGCACAGGCAATGGCAAGATATCCCCACCTTTTACGGGATTTTTTTTCAGTAGTTAACGGAATGATTTTAGAAGATTCCTCTTTAGGAGGCAAGGCTTCAATCTTTTCGTTCACGGACAAAGAAATTGAAGGCGTTTCAACTTTTTCTTCTTTGATTTCCGATTTTAGAATGGATTTTTCTTCTAAAATGACTTTTTTTTGTTCTACATTCTGTTCTGCAATATCTTTTGCAGATATAAACTGAATACTAGAAAGACCATAGGCTTTTAACCATAAATTTATATCACGATTTTGTTCAAAAACAATTGAACCATCTTGTTCATAAAGAAACCCAATCTCACCAAATGCTAATCGTTTATCATTGGTTAAGATTTGTTTCCACTCCTTCGATTTATTTTCGATTTCAACTAAAGACTCCGGATAGGTAATGCCTCTTTTTTCTGACACGTAATTAGCCAGTAAACCATCATTCTTTAATAAGTTGGCATTAAATAACACTTGTTTAGAAGGAGGTGTAATCGTTTTACTAACAGAGTCAATAATAGCTGGTTGATAATTCGCAATAAATCCTCCAAAATTTGGAACAACCACACAATTGTGGTGCTTTAAAAGATCTATAATGAATTGCTCAATGGTCATGAGTAGCAAAACTACTAAAATAGTCGTTAAATATACGTTGGAAACTCTATTTTTGTTTCATTAATGGGAGAAATAGAATCAAAAAATTCTCGACCTTATTGTGCCATGCCTTGGGTCCATTTGCATGTATCTGATTTTGGTAAAGTGAAAGCATGTTGTGTGGCCAATATTCCATTTGGAAATGTAAACAAAGATGCATTAAATGATATATGGAATGGTGAGTCAATCCATAAATTGCGGTCAATTTTTAAAGAAGGACGGCCTGATAACCGTTGTTCAGTCTGCGTTAATCAAGAAAAAGCTGGGGCGAAAAGTATACGTCAGGAGACATGGGATAAGTATCATGATTTATCTGATTTTCCGGTTAATGTAGATGCTTTACCAACGTACTTTGACATACGTTTTTCTAACCTATGCAATTTTAAATGCCGAACGTGTTGGCATGGGGCAAGTTCAAAATGGCATGCAGATGCCTTATTATTGGAACGCACCAAAAAGACTCAGGCGCTCATTGAAAATATTAGAGATTTAAACCCCTTTATTAATATTTATGGTTCTGCCTTAAAGCAGGCCAAAGAAATATATTTTGCAGGTGGAGAACCTTTAATTACTGAAGCTCACTACCAGTTATTGGAGTGGCTTATTTCCGAAAAGGCTACCGATTGCTTGTTACGATACAATACCAACTTTTCAGTATTGTCTTTTAAACATTATAATTTGCCAGAATTATGGTCTCATTTTAAATCAGTCGAAATTTTGGCAAGCATAGATGCCATGGGTAATTTAGGAGAGTTTATTCGTTCTGAAATGATTTGGGAGAAATTTTTACAAAATAGACAATCCTTAACTCAACTTCAAAATGTAAAATTCAAATTGGCACCAACTGTTTCTATTTTGTCTATTTTCCATTTACCAGATTTATATCAATGGGCTTTCGAAAATCGAATAATTATACCTTCTTATTTTTATATAAATATGGTAGACAGGCCATTTTATTATAATGTTAAAGCTTTTCCTAAAGCTCAAAAGGACATTATTCGAAAAAAATACCGTGCTTTTTTTGTTTGGTGTGCAACTAACCACATTCCAATTTCTGTTCAAAAAGATTTCAAATCGTGTCTTGAGTTTATGGACTCAGAAGATTTGTCGAAACATTGGTCATCTTTTATCAATGAAACTAAAATTATTAATGAACTTCGAAATGAAAAATTGATGGATAACTGGTATCAGGATTTGGGATTAAATGAATAATTTTGCCAGCAATGCGGAATGACCTTAAAACTATAGACTATATCTTTCTGGCAGTTGGCTTTGTCACCATTTATGGGTTCACAGGCAATTTTGTCATTGGACTTTTATTTTCTTTCTTATTTATTCCAATTGGAAGGGCGCTGGCCTCTGAATACAATCTGGGCGGAGCATCCGGTGATGATAAACTAAATTATACCAACGAAATTTTAGCACTGGTTTCGGTTATATTAACAAAAGATAAAAAAATTTTAAAGTCGGAATTAAACTATGTTAAACGTTTCTTAAATCATAATTTTTCGGAAGAGGAGGCACGAGAATACCTCATTAAGTTTAGAGAATATACCAAAAAGAATCTATCCATTGAAAAGATTTGTGCAAATATTAGTTACGCTCTCGATAATTCAGAAAAGAGACAGATTTTACATTTAATTATTGGTGCTGCAGTGGCAGAGAGAGAATTAACAGAGGCAGAACTAATAGATGTATACAGAATTGGTCAATATCTGAGAATTAATAAAATTACTGTTGATTCCTTGCTTTCAATGCATAGTTTTAATTATACTGGAAGACACCAACAAAGTAGATACCAGCGCCAATCTAACCAACAACAATATCGTCGACGGACGTCTAAAACGAGCCTTAATCAAGCCTATAGAATTTTGGAAATTACGCCGCAAGCTACTGAATCTGAAATTAAAAAAGCCTATCGGAAATTAGCAGTCATTTATCATCCTGATAAAGTAATGAATATGGGAGAAAGCCATCAAAAAAGTGCTAAAGAAAAATTTCAGACCATTCAAGCTGCATACGATCAAATCAAAGAGACCAGAGGAATAAAGTAATGTATTTCGATTGCTAAACAGAAGTCAGCAATTTTAGAAACATTAAAAAAATACCCTTAACTTTGCTTTCGTAATTACTATAATAAATATATGACTTTTTGGAAGACTTTTTTTGCCAGTTTATTAGCTATGATCGTTTCAGGTATTTTACTAATAGGGCTATTTTTTATCATTATTAGTTCATTAGTTTCTGGAATTGAGGGCATGACCTCTGAAAAGCCAAAATATTTAACTAAAAATTCTGTGTTGCACATGGAATTAAATCAAAAAATTGGAGATGTATCTTTCTCTTATTTAGATCAATCAGCATTTCAAGTTGTGGAGCAAATTGGCTTGGTAGATATCCTAAAGGCTATTGATGGAGCTAAAACGGATGATAGAATTGAAGGACTTTATATCAACGTATCAGATTTAAATTGTGGTTTAGCCATATTGAAGGATATTAGAGAAGCGATAGAAGACTTTAAGACATCAGGAAAGTTTGTACTGGCGTATAACGAAACGTTTGACAATAAATCATATTATTTGAGTTCGGTAGCGGATGAAGTATATATTTATCCAACTGGTATGTTTGGTGTAACTGGCTTAGGTTCAGAGATACCATTCTTGAAAGGGACATTAGATATGTTAGGTGTAGACATGCAAATTATTAGAGGTTCTAATAATAAATTTAAAAGTGCTGTAGAACCTCTAATGTATACTGAAATGAGTGAAGCCAATCGGCTACAGACTCAAAAGTATTTAAATGCTATGTGGGGTGAAATGACACTTGCAGTTAAAGATAGCAGAGGTATAGAGGAAATAAAAATGAATGAAATCATTGACTCCCTATATGCCAGAACACCGGAAGATGCAGTAAAATTGAAATTAGTTGATGGCGTGAAATATTTTGATGAGGTTGAAACAATTTTAAAAGAAAAATCAAAATTGGATCCAGATGATGATTTAAAGCTTTATTCTTTTAAAAGCTACTTAAAAAAATATTCAGCGCATACTGCTGATGCAAGTATTGCTATTGTTTCACTTGAAGGTGAGATAGTTGACGGTAATGGTGAACCAGGCCAGATTGGTGGAACATCATCTGCTGAGTTGGTCCGAAACGCTAGAAAAGATTCAACTATAAAGGCTGTTATATTAAGAGTAAATTCACCTGGCGGAAGTGCGTTGGCGAGCGATTTAATTTGGAGAGAAGTAGAGTTAACAAGGGCTTATAAACCAGTTGTTGTATCAATGGGCAATGTTGCTGCGTCCGGAGGATATTATGTGTCTTGTGGTGCAAATAGAATTTTCGCTCAGGAAAATACAATAACAGGGTCGATAGGCGTATTTGGTGTAATTCCTTACACTGGAGATTTTATGAAAGAAAAGCTAGGGGTTAATTTTGATCATGTACAAACCAATACCCACAGTGTATTATCGCTAAATAAAAGATTAACAGAGGAAGAGTTGAAAATATTTCAAGAAGGTGTTGATGATATCTACAGTGATTTTATTTCGAAAGTAGGCAAGGGAAGAGGAAAAACAGTAGAAGAAATTGATAGCATTGGGCAAGGTAGAGTATGGGCAGGTAAAGATGCTATTTCTATTGGTTTAATTGATGAATTTGGAGGTTTGACAGAGGCTATAGCATATACAGCTAAGCTAATAAATTTGGAAACTGAAGATGTAAAAACAAGGATTTTGACTACAAATAAAAACGATAAACTTGTTGAACTGATGCAGAGTTTAAATCAGGAACAAGTAACTGTTAAATCAGGGTTTGAGAAGAAACTAATGCAGATGTACAGATTTGTAAAACAATTGGAAAGTAGTAAAGGTGTGCAAGCAAGAATTCCATATTTGTATTGGATAGACTAATTAGTAGTTTATTTTAAAAAGTCAGGTGAAAAAAATATTGGTAGTTAGGTTTAGTTCAATTGGTGATGTAGTATTGACAACGCCCATTTTGAGAACCCTTAAAAACCAACTTCAGGATGTTGAAGTTCATTTTTTAACGAAAAAGGTTAATGAGGTCATTATTGCCAGTAACCCAAATGTTGATCGTGTATTTACCATAGAAAACCAAATCTCATCAGTTATACCAAATTTAAAAAGAGAAAATTACGATTTTATAGTTGACCTTCATCATAATATTAGAACTGCAAGACTAAAACTTTCATTAGCAAAACCTAGCAACAGCTTTCCGAAATTGAACTTACGAAAGCTACTACTGACACAATTCAAGATTAATAAGATGCCAAAAGTCCATGTTGTTGACCGGTATTTTAAAGCGGTGAAAACACTTGGAGTTGCAAATGACCATTTAGGACTTGATTTCATTATTCCTGAGAAAGATAAGGTTAATATTAATGATTATAATATTCCCTCAAATTATATTGCTTTTGCAATTGGAGCGCAATTTGCGACCAAGCGATTACCAATTGATTCAATGATTGAATTAATTAATAAAATTGATTTACCCATTGTATTGTTAGGAGGAGAGTCTGACAAGGAAATGTCTGAATCAATTGTAAAAAGATGTTCTGATGTCGTTAACTTGGTTGGTACATTAAATCTAAATCAATCTGCTAGCATTTTAAAGCAAGCTCAAAAGGTTGTTAGTCACGACACAGGTTTGATGCATATAGCCGCTGCATTTGAAAAACCTATTATTTCTATTTGGGGAAATACCATTCCTGATTTAGGAATGTATCCGTATATGCCTAAAAATGAAACTAACTTTAGCATTCATGAAGTTAATCATTTGAAATGTCGTCCATGCTCAAAAATTGGATATCAAACTTGCCCAAAAAAGCATTTCGCTTGTATGACTGAGCAAGACATAAATGTAATTTCTAATGATGTTAATACTATGCCTTAACGCTTTATTTAAAATGTGTTAATCGTGAATTTTGGATATAGAACTACTCAAAAATTTTTTTAGCCATCCGAAAGGTATTGGCATGGGCTTCAATAATATCTTTGATTTTTACAGAATATCCGCCGCCCATACTTACTATTACTGGAATCTGTTTTTTTTGACAAGCCTCAAAGACTAATTCATCTCGTTTTTTGCATCCGTTTATCGATACATTGAGCCGTCCTAATTTATCAGTGCCTAAAATATCTACTCCACTGAGGTAAAAAACTATATCTGGTTTAACCTTATCTATAGTTGGTTCTAAATACTTAACAAGTGTCGCTATGTATTCAGTGTCTTCAATTTTATCAGGAACCCCTATGTCTAAGTCGGATAATTCCTTCTTAAGAGGGTAATTATTAGCGCCATGGATACTAAAGGTGAATACTTCAGGTCTATTTTCAAAAATTTTTGCTGTACCATTGCCCTGATGGACATCAAGGTCTATGATTAAAATTTGTTTTACCACTTTGTGATATAATAATTCATTAGCGGCAATGGCAAAATCATTAAAAATACAAAAGCCTTCTCCACGATCGGTGTAGGCATGATGTGTGCCTCCCGCAATGTTCATGGCAATGCCATCTTGCAAAGCATAGTAAGCACATTCCAATGTGCCTTTTGAGATGTACCGACCTCTGTTTATTAAAGATTCGTGATAAGGAAACCCCATGGCTCGAATTTCTTTTTTGGAAAGTGTGCCCTCTTTTAATTTAATCCAATAATCTAGGCTATGCGTGCGTAGAATTTCTTCTTCAGACAAAATATCAGGAGCAAAAAAATCGGAATTCACTAAGGTACCCTCAAGTAATAATTGTTGTGGCAATAAATCATATTTTTCCATTGGGAATCGGTGTCCTTCAGGCAATCTATTATAAGTGTAAACTGGACTAAATGCCACTTTCATTTTAGCCTATAAATTTTTGATCTTTGAGAATATATCCCATAATACAACACCAGTGCAAACGGAAATATTCAATGAATGCTTAGTACCTATTTGAGGAATCTCAATCACAGAATCGCTAATGTCAATAATTGATTGTTGAACACCATCTACTTCGTTACCCATGATTATGGCGTATTTTTGTCCCTTAGTGGGCTGAAATTTATCTAACATGAGGCTATTTTCAGTTTGTTCAATAGATAAACAATGTATACCATTAGCCTGTAATTCAGCCACAAGATCTAAAGCATCTTCAACATGTTCCCATTCAACAGATTCCGTTGCGCCTATGGCCGTTTTATGGATGTCTCGGTGAGGGGGAGTGGCTGTAATGCCGCAGAGGTATATTTTCTCAATCCGAAAGGCATCACCACTTCTAAAAACCGATCCTATATTATTTAAGCTTCTAATATTATCGAGCACCACTATTAAAGGGGTCTTTTCTTTTGCTTTAAAATCTTCAATATTAAGCCGTCCTAATTCCTGTAATTTAAGTTTACGGTAGTCAGACATTAATTATGGTTTTGAGGTCGCGTTTTTACTAATTTGACTCATCTGAATCACTAACGCAGCAATTGGTGCTGGTGGTTTGCCACCATCAAAGCTTGCAGATTGGTAAACACTATCTTTAGTAATGATTTCAAGCATGGCAAAAGGTGCGGCATCAGTTGCTCTTCCCATTGAAGGTGAAGTTAGGGTATCGATCCCTTCATAGTTAATGTGCTTACCCATATTGTGTACTAAAATCCAATCTTTTTCGTCACTCAAATAGGCTTCATAGCTTTTTTGACCATGCTTATACTTTAGAAACGTTAGAGAGTCCGCTGTGATTGTTGTTTTAGTAGACCCAATCATGCCTCCTTCAGTGTAAGAGTAGCCAATAATCTTTGAACTTGTACAACTAAATAATGCAATGGATAAAATCAAAGCAAAAATTAAATTTTTCATGTCTATTAAATTTTACTCAGCTATAATTAGGTAATTGTTTTTTTTACCCTTTCCCAAAAGCACAAATTTATCATTAATTAAATCAGATATACTTAGGGTATAGTCTTCCTTTACTTTGGTTTTATTAACTGAAATAGCATTGCCTTTAAGTTCACGTCTAGCCTCTCCATTTGATTTTAAAAAACCTGTTTTGGCTGATAAGGCGTCAATGATACCAAGACCGTTTTCAATATCAGTTTTAGAGATTTTAGCTTGCGGAACACCACTAAAGCCGTCCAACATATCCTGAATAGATAATTGTTTTAAGTCATCTACAGTTGCTTTTTTGTTAAATAGAATGTTGGTTGTTCTTTCTGCCGCATCTAAAGCATCTTGACCGTGCACCATTTTAGTAACCTCTTGAGCCAATTTCCGTTGTAAAATTCGCATATGAGGCGCTTCAATATGTTCTTTTTCAATGGATTCGATTTCTTTTCTAGTCAAAAAAGTAAAAGTTCTGATAAATCTAGGTGCATCCTCATCAGTTGCGTTTAGCCAAAACTGATAAAATTGATATGGACTTGTTTTGTCTGCAGTTAACCAGACGGCTCCACTTTCTGTTTTACCAAACTTTGTACCGTCTGCTTTTGTCATCAGAGGGCAAGTAAAGGCAAAGCCTTCTCCTTTTCCGATTCGTCTAACTAATTCGGTACCCGTAGTAATATTGCCCCACTGATCGCTACCACCCATCTGTAGTTTACAACCTTCGGCTTCATATAAATGCAAAAAGTCATAACCCTGTAGCAGCTGATATGAGAATTCTGTAAACGAAATACCAGTGTCGATTCTCTTTTTTACTGAATCTTTAGCGCTCATATAATTGACGGTGATATGTTTACCAACATCACGAATAAAATCAATGAACGAAAAGTGTTTCATCCAATCATAATTATTCACTAGTTTAGCTCCGTTATCAGAATCGTCAAATTCCAAAAAACGACTCAACACATTTTTTACACCTTCAATATTTTTGTTTAGTGTATCTTCATTTAACAAATTACGCTCATCAGATTTTCCAGAAGGGTCCCCTACCATGCCTGTAGCGCCACCAACTAATGCAATAGGTCTGTGGCCAGCACGTTGCATATGTTTAAGCATCATAATTGGAATCAATGATCCGATATGCAGAGAATCAGCCGTAGGATCAAAACCTATGTAACCGGTCACCGTTTCTTTAGCTAATAGTTCTTCGGTTCCAGGTATTATATCCTGTACCATTCCTCTCCACCTTAATTCTTCAACAAAATTGATTGGCATTTTAATTTAATTTAGAGCCGCTAATTTAGATATTATTCATTACGTAAACATTCAAACAGGGGATAGTTTTTGAATGGATTCATGGTTTTCGGATTTAGTTCAATACTAGTTGCTTTTTTTAGGAGCAAATCTGGATAAGTACCATTTTCCATCCCTTTTAATCATCTCAAAGGTTTCTTCTCTTGTTCCATCTTGACCAAATTTGACTTTCACACTGGCTAAATTTCCAACTATTAAAGGGTCTCCTAAAACGCTTCCTGTTTTAAAGTAATTCATAAAGTCCTCTTTCTTTACTTTATCAAATTCAGGAACCCTGCATAATCTTTGCATATTAAAGTCTAATTCTCCAACAGGGTCACATAAGGTGCCTAAAATTGCAACCTCTCCTGTTCGAGCAGCATTAAAGACTTGTTCAGCTACCCATTTTGGACTTGTTGCCTGATTATTAGAAGCGGAAGTAGTCTCTACGGCTTTTTTTTCAGTTTCTTTCGTCTCTTGTTTTTGTTTTACATTTCGATTGGTTTCAATTTTGCTATTTTTAGAATCACTGCAAGATGTGAAACATAACATTGCGAATATTAGGATAACAGTTTTACTCATTTTTATTTTTTTGGAATACGAATTTAGTGAATTTTGATTATTTACCCACGTTACACTTGAATCAATAAATTAAAATAGACTTTTGGTTGAAAAAGCCATTTTTGTTGAAGTTAATGACAAAAGTTAAAGAATAAAAAAAACTGAAAGTACTGGAAAAAATAAAGAGATTAAGGTTGTGTTAATGGGAGTTTATTGTTATTTAATCGATAATTAATAGCTGTTTGTCGAAAAATATATTAGTTTTGCGAAGTAAACAAATAATAAATAATATGACAAGAACTTTATCTTTTTGGAAAGCGAAACTATCGGTTTTCCTGTTATTTATTGGGTTAGCCACCTCCTTCAATGGGGTTTCGGCTACATCAATAAATAAATCAGACTTGGAGGGCACTCCACCTGTAAATTGTAACGCATTAATAATGCCAGGAACAATTTCAGGAATGCAATCTATCTGTGCGACTTCGTACGATCCTACGGTGATTTCAAATGTAACTTCAGCTTCTTCTGCTGAAGGTCCAGTGCACTACCTTTGGATGTATAGAAATGCAACAACTGCGTATGCATGGACATCTACTGGTGTAACTACCGATTCAATTGATCCAGGTGTAATCACTGAAACAACTGAATATGTAAGATGTGTTGGCTTAGTAGGCTGTCCTACTTATCCTTCAGAAACAAATGTAATAACAATAAGTTTGTTTCCTCCATTTAATCCTTCTTCTGTAATATCTTCAAATATTACATGTAATGGGGCAATGGATGGTACTGCTTCAATCACTGTAAGTGGTGGCGGAGGTCCTGGATCATATTATTATCAATGGGATAATGGTGCAACTACAGCCTCAATTTCTGGATTAGCTGCTGGCACTTATTCTGTAACTGTAATCGATACAAATGGATGTTCTACTTCAGGTTCAACTACTATAACTGAAGCATCTGCATTATCACAAGTAACTACTTCTTCAGACGTTACTTGTAATAGTGGGACTGATGGTTCAGGCACTATTGCTGTTTCTGGTGGAATTACGCCATACACATACCTTTGGAGTGATGGTCAAACTACTGCTACTGCTACCGGATTGGGAGCGGGAACTTATACAGTAACTGCAACAGATTCTGCTGGCTGTACAATTTCTAGTTCAGTAACTATTACTGAGCCAACAGCAATAGTTGCAACAGCAACTTCAACGCCAATTTCTTGCGATACACAGAATGATGCGACTATAACGTTATCAGTTACAGGTGGCGTATCACCTTATACATACTCTTGGAGTAGTGGTGAAACCACTGCAAACCTTTCAGGAATTGGATCAGGATCTTATACTGTAACTATTACAGATGCTAACGGATGTACAATAACTGAAACAGTAGTTATTGCAACTTCTCCAATAAACTGTTGTAATCTTATCCTACCTGGTACGGTTGGTTACAATCAGTCGAATTGCGGACCTTTCAATGCAAACACCCTAGTTAACCTTACAGTTGCAACAAGTGGTTATGGTGCAACTGTAGAATACTTATGGTTGTACAGAAACGCATCAACGTCAAACAATTGGATTTCAACTGGTGTTACCACTGATTCTTTAGTGCCAGGTTTAGTTACTGAAACTACTCAATATTTAAGATGCGCTCGTAACCAAGGTTGTATTACATACCCTGGAGAGTCTAACTTAATTACTATTACTATCCACCCTGTGCCTACTGCATCTCTTGTTGCTAATAATGTAACATGCTATGATGCTGCAAATGGTTCAATTACGGCTACTGTTTCAGGTGGAACAGCGCCATTTACTTATTTATGGTCAGATGGTCAAACTACTGCAACAGCAACAGGACTAGCACCTGGTACTTATACAATAACTGCTACAGATGCTAACGGATGTTCAGTTTCTGAATCAGCAACAATTACTGAACCTACTGCATTGTCAGAAGTTACGACTTCAACAAATGTATCTTGTTACGCAGGAACTGATGGATCAGCAATGATTTCTGTTTCAGGTGGAACTTCTCCATATACTTACTTATGGTCAGATGGTCAAACTACCGCATCAGCAACTAGTTTAGCTGCTGGAACTTATACAGTAACTGTAACGGATGCCAATGGATGTACAATTTCAAGTTCAGCAACCATAACAGAACCAACTGCATTGTCAGAAGTTACGACTTCTACAAATGTATTGTGTAATGGTGGAACTGATGGATCAGCAATGATTACTGTTTCAGGTGGAACTTCTCCATATACTTATTTATGGTCAGATGGACAAACTACTGCATCAGCGAGTTCACTAGCTGCTGGAACTTATACCGTAACAGCAACTGATGCTAATGGATGTACAATTTCAAGTTCAGCAACTATAACAGAACCTACTGCATTGTCAGAGGTAACGACTTCTATAAATGTATCATGTAATGGAGGTACTGATGGATCAGCAATGATTACTGTTTCAGGCGGAACAATGCCATACACTTATTCATGGTCAGATGGTCAAACTACAGAATCAGCAACAGGATTAGCGGCAGGTACTTATACCGTAACTGTAACTGATGCTAATGGATGTACAATCTCAAGTTCAGCAATCATAACAGAACCAACCGCACTATCAGAAGTAACGACTTCAACCAATGTATCCTGTAACGGTGGGACAGATGGAACAGCGACAATTACTGTTTCAGGCGGAACAATGCCATACACTTACTTATGGTCAGATGGTCAAACCACTGCATCAGCAACTGGTTTAGCTGCTGGAACATATTCTGTAACTGCAACAGATGCTAATGGATGTACCATTTCAAGTTCAGCAACCATAACAGAACCAACGGCACTATCAGAAGTAACCACTTCAACCAATGTATCATGTTATGGTGGTACTGATGGATCAGCAATGATTACTGTTTCGGGCGGAACAATGCCATATACTTATTCATGGTCAGATGGTCAAACTACAGCATCCGCAACTGGATTAGCTGCCGGTACTTATACTGTAACAGCAACTGATGCCAATGGATGTTATATCATGCAAACTGTGACTATCACAGAACCAACTTTGTTGACTGAAGTAACGACTTCTACTGATGTATCCTGTAATGGTGGGACAGATGGAACAGCGACAATTACTGTTTCAGGCGGAACAATGCCATACACTTACTTATGGTCAGATGGTCAAATCACTGCATCAGCAACTGGGTTGGCTGCCGGAACATATTCTGTAACTGTGACGGATGCCAATGGATGTACAATCTCAAGTTCAGCGACCATAACAGAACCAACCGCACTATCGGAAGTAACGACTTCTACTGATGTATCCTGTAATGGTGGGACAGATGGAATAGCGACAATTACTGTTTCAGGCGGAACTGCACCGTATACTTATTTATGGTCAGATGGTCAAACTACAGCGTCAGCAACTGGATTAGCTGCTGGAACTTATACAGTAACTGTAACTGATGCTAATGGATGTACAATCTCAAGTTCAGCAACCATAACAGAACCAACTGCATTGTCAGAAGTAACTACATCAACTGATATTACATGTTACGGATTAAATGATGGAACGGCTATGATTGCTGTGTCTGGTGGAACAATGCCATACACGTATATGTGGAGTAATCAACAATCTACTGCATCAATTTCAGGATTAAGTGCAGGAACATATTCTGTTACAGTGACTGATGCTAACGGATGCTACATTATGCAAACAGTGACTATTACGGAACCTTCTGCTTTGACGGAAGTAACCACTTCAACCAATGTATTATGTAACGGTGGAACAGACGGAACAGCAACTATTACTGTTTCAGGTGGAACAGAACCATATACTTATTTATGGTCAGATGGTCAAACCGCTGCAACTGCAACTGGATTAGCGGCTGGAACGTACACTGTAACTGCAACGGATGCAAATGGATGTACTATTTCAGGTTCAGCAACAATAACAGAACCAACGATATTAGTTGTTAATTACGAAAATTCAGATGTATCATGTTATGGTTTAGCTGATGCTGATGCGTATGCATCCGTTTCAGGTGGAACAATGCCATATACATACTTGTGGAGCAATGGAGCAACAACTTCTAGTGTTTCAGGATTGGTAGCTGGTACTTATACGGTAACTGTGACAGATGCTAACGGTTGTGTTGAAACGGCTACAATTACAGTCACTCAACCATCTCAAATATTGGGTAATATGAGTGCGACAGATGTATCATGTAATGGTTTAAGTGATGGAACTGCTTCAATCATGGTACTTGGTGGATCAATGCCTTATACTTATTCTTGGAATAATGGAGGTACAACTGCAACAATTACTGGATTAGCTGCTGGATTATATACTGTTGATGTGACAGATGCAAATGGTTGTATTTTAACTAAGACTGTAACAGTAAATGAACCAGCTGCATTGACTGAAGTAACCACCTCTACTAATGTATCATGTAATGGTGGAACTGACGGGACTGCAATGATTACATTGTCAGGTGGTACATTACCTTATACTTACTCTTGGGATAATGGTGCAACAACAGCCTCAATTTCTGGATTAGCTGCAGGAACTTATACTGTAACTGGAACAGATGCTAATGGATGTTATGTGATGCAAACTGTTACAATTACAGAGCCAAGTGCATTGTCAGAAGAAACTGTTTCAACTGATGTATCATGTAATGGAGGTGCTGATGGAACTGCATCAATTGTTGTTTCGGGTGGTACTATGCCATATTCATATGCATGGAGTAATAGCGGTACTACTGCCTCAATTACTGGATTGGTAGCAGGAACATACACTGTAACCGTTACGGATGCTAATGGATGTACAATTTCAGGTTCAGCTACTATTACTGAACCAACTGCTTTGGCTGAGGTAACAACTTCAACTGATGTATCATGTAATGGAGGTGCTGATGGAACTGCATCAATTGCTGTTTCAGGTGGTACTATGCCATATTCATATGCATGGAGTAATGGTGGTACTACTGCTTCAATTAATGGATTGGCAGCAGGAACTTATACCGTTACTGTTACAGATGCTAATGGATGTACTATTTCAGGTTCAGCGACTATAGCAGAGCCAACTGCATTAGCAGAAGTCACCAGTTCAACTAATATTACATGTAACGGTGATGCTGATGGAACAGCCATGGTTGTTGTAACAGGAGGAACAATGCCTTACACATATAGTTGGAGTAATGGAGCAACTACTGCATCTATTGCAGATTTAGCACCAGGAACTTACACGGTAACTGTAACAGATGGTAATGGATGTACAATTAGTTCATCTGTGGTTATTACTGAACCTGCTTTACTAACAAGTGTTTCAAGTACAATTAGTAATGTATCATGTAATAGTTATACTGATGGATCAGCAATGATTACCGTTTCAGGTGGAACAATGCCATACACTTATTTATGGAGTGATGGGCAAACAACCGCTACTGCAACAGGTTTAGGTGCTGGTTTATATACTGTAACTGCGACTGACGCAAATGGATGCGTTACATCTCAATCAATTGAAATCACAGAACCAATAGAGTTCCACGCAGTTGCTTCTTACACTGATGCTACTTGTTTTGGAATGTGTGATGGAACTGGAACAATTGTGTTAACTGGAGGTGTAATGCCGTACACCTATCTATGGTCAACTGGCGGAACTGCTGCTACTGAAACTGGATTGTGTGACGGATCTTACACAGTAACAGCAACTGATGCTAATAATTGTTTAGCTACTGCCGCGGTTGTCATTAGTGAGCCTGCAGAAATTGCAGTAACATTCAATTTAAATGCAGCTAATAGTAACATTTTAGCGACAGGTTCAAACGGATCAGTACCATACACCTATTTATGGTCTAATGGTAGCACTTCAAGTTTACTAACAGGTGCTGTTAATGGTACTACTTACTCAGTTACTGTAACTGATGCAAATGGTTGTTCAAAAACTGACAGTATTGTATATACTGATGGCATAAATCAATTTGTAATCAATGTTGGACCTAATCCATTTACTACTTCTGCTTTAATGCAGATTAGTTCTCCTGTAAGTGCACAAATCAACGTAGACATATATGATGTTCAAGGAAACGTTGTTGAACACTCTTATGAAGGTTATTTGGAAGCAGGTGTTATTTTAGACTTAATACTTGATGGAAACGATATTGAGCCAGGACTTTATTTCTGTAGAGTAACTTCTTCAGAAGGAATGTCAAATTCTAAGAAAATACTTTTGGCTAAATAGATTTCTAACATAAGCAATATAGAAGGGTGGTCAAATTTTGGCCACCCTTTTTTTGTTTTAATGTTTTCGATTGACAATGGATTAATTACTTTTATAGGATCATGTCTGTTTCACCAACTCAAGAATTACTGCAAGCGAAAACAATTGTCAGGAAACAATCTAGAAATTTGATACAAGTTATTTTCAAAGTCACAGAATTATTTCCGAGTACAGATACCGACAACCTGCTTTTGGAAATGCGAAAAAAGGCTTTAAGTATTTCGTCTTTTATATCTCATGGAACCGTACAGACTGAAAAAAAAGACCAAGCAGATAATTTTTTAGCTGTGATGCATGAGCTTCGTGAATTGTTGAAACTGACGAATACTGCATATGAAAAGAAATACTTTAATGCTAAGCGCCTTGCCTTTCTTCGTTTATCAATTTCAGATGTTATTACAGCATTGGACAATGTTTCAAAATTACTAGGGAGTTTCGAGGAATAAAACCGACAATATAAACAGACATACAAAACGTGTTGTCAGATCAATCTTTGTGCTAATTGTACTGTTTTAATTAATGAATAATGAGAGAGAAGCGAGTAATCTCAACCTCTCTCTCACCAAATTATTAGAAAGATAAAAAGATCAACTTAAAACCTAAAGGCCTCTGAGAAGTTGTCACTTATCGATTTCGATAAATGAAAATCTTCTAATTTACCATGGTAGTTTGATTCATTTTCTATGTCTAAATTACCACCAGGACCTTCAAGAATTTTAGAAACATCAAGATAAATGGTTTCAGTATGATTCCCCTTTTTATCAAATGTCATATTTTTATTGAGTTGAATTGTTCTGTAAGATTCATTATGCCCAGAATGGTAAGAAAAGGTCTTAACAAAACTATTATTTTCAAAATATCGACCATCAATCATGACAAACCTATACATACCATTCATGCCCCAGTATGTATTATTAGTTGTGTTTAGAGGGTGACCTTCTTCGTTAAAAGAACTGGGGTCCGATTCATTTAATTCTTTCGGAACCCCAATTCCGAATTTAATAGCCGAGTAAGTACCTGGTTCAACCTTTGTATCAAATGTGGCTATTCCATTTTTATCTAATTCAATCAATAGAATGTCATCTACAATTAATTCTTCTCCATTTTCATTAATGAAAGAAAAATCTGCCAGATAAAATTTGACCAATTCAATACTAATGCCTCTATTCTTAGAGTCATCAAACCGATTTAATAAATCAAAATTAGATTGATTAATTTCTGTTTGAATATTAAACGAAACTGTTGCTAAACGTCTCTCCTTAAATTTTTTACAACTTACTAAAATTAAAGTAAGAAAAAGTAAGGTCAGGCAGTGCTTAACTAATTTCATGATGCTAACTATTCTTCAAAGTGAAGCATCCACTTCATTTCAGTTAATTTATCTTCAGCATCTTTAACTTCAAAATAAACCCAGGCCACTGCTGGTGCACTGTCAGGTACAACAAAGTGTTCGTGGAAATGGTACGATTCTCCACTAATATCTTCAGATACCATTAAGTCAAAATTATGCATATGGTTACCATCTGCATCTCCAACAAAAGCATGAAGATGCTTTAGATTTCTATCGTCAGTGATATCAGCGTCCATGTGAACTTTATCACCCCATTTGTAATCACTGTGTTCATCTGGTGAAGTAATAGTGATAACAGGGTTCTCTTTATCTTTTTTACATGAAGTAAAAGTGGCAGCAACCAAAGCAATTGCTGCAAAAAATGTCATTAATTTCATTGTTTTATCTTTTGGGCATAACTCGCCCATTAATATTATTCTATTTTAAAAGAGTGAATGGGGTTGGCATATACCAACATTCTATACCTAAAACGATTTTGCAAGGTATAAGGTTGCTCCCAAAAAGCACCTATTATTGTACTCCTGTGAGTATATAAATATGATTTAGGCTTGCGGAGGATCGAGGATTTTACACTCTAACAACAAATGATATAATTCGTTTTTAAAGTAATATGGTCGATTTTGATCATGACCATTTTTTTTTTTTACATGAGGCACAACAAGGTTCTCAAAAGCATAGGACCAAAAAATCTGACCCTTGAGTTTATTTTGATTTTGGCTCAGGTCTTGATTAGCGGTTCCTTTCAATTGCTTTTGCAGATAGCAATGACCTTTACAGTTTAATTCCGGTTTGTCTTTGTTTTCACAAAACAAGTCTTCAATTTCAATCTGGTTGGCGTAAAAAGTACAAATAGTATAAATAGGACCCAATACGGTTGTCAGGAACAAGCCCAGAAACAATATTAAAACATATTTGTGTAGCGGTTTGATGTTTCAAAAATATGCATTTTTTTTAATCTCATTATAAACGTTAAGAAATTGATTCTGAAAATATCAAATTCTTTATGACGCTTTGTTGCCTAGTTATAAGACTTTCGAAATGCCATTGGTGACATATCCGTTTTATGTTTGAATAGCTTCGTAAAAGATGCAGGTGTTTTGAACCCTAAACTGTATGCGATTTCACTGACCGATAAAGCTGTTACAGACAGTTGTTCTTTTGCTTTTTTGATCAAATGATCATGTATATGTTGTTGCGTGCTTTGCCCTGTTAACGACTTTAGCATATTACTCAAATAATTTGGAGAGAGATTTAAATCGTCAGCTATCCATCTGACTTTGGGAAGACCTTTCTCTATTAAATCGTCATCCTCGAAGTAGGTTGATAAGATTTGTTCCAGCTTGCTTAATATTTGGTGATTTGAGATCTTTCTAGTAATAAACTGCCGTGCATAAAACCGTTCAGCGTAGTTCAGTAATAATTCCAACTGTGAAACCACTATTTTTTGACTAAATTGATCAATATTAGCTTCGTATTCGTGTTGAATATTCTTAAGCAGTGCCAACATCATTTGTTCCTCCTTTTCAGAAAGAAAAAGGCCTTCGTTTACATTGTAACCAAAAAAATCATATTGTTTTATTCGTTTAGTCAGGGGTGTATTCCATAGAAAATCCGGGTGTATTAATAATAACCACCCAGATGGTTCTTGGCTTTTTACATTTGGATTATTGCCAAAACTAACGACTTGTTGCGGCGCTATAAAAGTCATAATCCCTTCATCAAAATCGTACTCTTGTTGGCCATAAAAGAGTTTGTAAGGAATATTGCGTTTTAGTGCAACGGTATAATAATCTTGTTTCCATCTGAGCCCATTAATATCAGAAGGATAATCGACCTGTTTATAATCTACTAAGCTAATTAATGGATGCTGAGGTCCAGAGATATTGGCCATTTTATGATAATCGCTTACTTTTTTGAAGTGCTTCAAGTCTTTCATCTTAATAAAATTAGGCAAAAAAATCAGACCAGCATTCCTCCTGATAGTTCAATGCGTTGACCATTAATCCAACCGGCTTTGTCAGAACATAAAAAAGCAACCGTTCCGCCTATGTCTTCTGCTTCTCCGACTCGACCAAGTGCTGTTATACTTGAAATTAAGGCCGCTTTTTTTTCGTCCTTATTACTTCCACCAGCAAAATCAGTCGCAATGGCGCCAGGAGCAATCACATTCGCGGTAATATTTCGTTGTCCTAGTTCTTTGGCTAAATAACGCGTGAAAACTTCTATACCACCTTTCATCATAGCATAGGCCGACATACCTGGTAAACTAAAACGTGCCAATCCACTTGAAATATTGACAATTCTTCCTCCATCATTAAGAAATGGCAATGCAAATTGGGTCATAAAGTAGACACTTTTGAGGTGTATATTCATCATTTCATCAAACTGCTCTATGGTAGTATCGGACACTAAATTATAGGTTCCCGTACCAGCATTATTGATTAAAAAATCAAAATGTGTGCTTCCAGTTTCTTTATTTAAATAATCAGTGGCATTGTCAATAAATACTTTCCCGCTTTGATAGTCATTGGCATCAAAAGAAAAGGCGATTGCTTTTTGACCTAGTGCCTTAATTTCTGAAATGACTTCATTGGCCTTATCCGTGTTTTTATGGTAAGAAAAAATAATGTTAACACCATTTTTAGCTAGGTTTAATGCCATGTCCCTTCCTAGACCTCGACTTCCGCCAGTAATAATTGCTGTTTTTTGATTCATTTTTTTTGTTTTTAAATTACAATGCAAAGTTGAACTTATCGTCTGTGTATTTCTTTTCCTAATCTATGTATTCCTTATTCAAATCTATGATTCGAATAAAAGATTATTGAAAACTCGCAATGTGAAGGATATTGTAATTTTCTTTTGTGGGATAACCAATGCACCTCCCTCGACTTCTCTCAGCTCAGCCAAAAATCGCTCAGTACAAGCTTCTCGCCCTATTGGACACAAAAAAAGGTCTTGCTTTCGCAAAACCTTTTGTGGGCCCACCAGGGCTCGAACCTGGGACCCCTTGCCCCGAAAGCTTTCGGGGGAGTCAAGTTTTTAAGGTTTGTGACACAATTTTTTCTATAAGCTCAGGGTACTTTTTAAGATTTCTAATATACTTAGCACTTTTCTGAGCTTTAATTTTCTTTTCAAGTCTAATTGCGTGGTCGTATGTATCAACAGTAATGGCTAAAAAAATACTCCAATCACTGGCTTTAGCTGTATACCTATGATTTCCGTATTTTGTATGGTTATGCTTAGCAAGCCTTTCATTAACATCTTTCGAAGTTACGCCAGTGTAAAAGCGGTTAAGAGATTTACTAAATAAAATATAACAATATGCCATTAATACCAAAATAAAAAAGGTCTTGCTTTCGCAAAACCTTTTGTGGGCCCACCAGGGCTCGAACCTGGGACCCCTTGCCCCGAAAGCTTTCGGGGGAGTCAAGTTTTTAAGGTTTGTGACACAATTTTTTCTATAAGCTCAGGGTACTTTTTAAGATTTCTAATATACTTAGCACTTTTCTGAGCTTTAATTTTCTTTTCAAGTCTAATTGCGTGGTCGTATGTATCAACAGTAATGGCTAAAAAAATACTCCAATCACTGGCTTTAGCTGTATACCTATGATTTCCGTATTTTGTATGGTTATGCTTAGCAAGCCTTTCATTAACATCTTTCGAAGTTACGCCAGTGTAAAAGCGGTTAAGAGATTTACTAAATAAAATATAACAATATGCCATTAATACCAAAATAAAAAAGGTCTTGCTTTCGCAAAACCTTTTGTGGGCCCACCAGGGCTCGAACCTGGGACCCCTTGATTATGAGTCAAGTGCTCTAACCAACTGAGCTATAGGCCCGTCATGTTTAACGAGTTGACAGTACTCAATCTCTATGGCTAAGTTGCCTGTCTTAAACGACAGTCGAAAGAAGCTATAGATTCCATATTATAGGAGTTGGTTTCTCCTATAAAAAGCATAATGCTTTTGAGGGGAGCAAATGTATTTGATTAAAATGTATATTCAAAATAAATATTAATAATTTTAGGCTATGAAGATAAATTTCGAAGCCATTATTTTCGATTTAGGAGGTGTGCTACTAAATATTGATTACCAAAAAACGATTTTATCATTTAAAAAGTTAGGCATTAAGAATTTTGATGAGCTATATACTCAGGCCCAACAAAGTCAATTATTTGATAAGTTAGAAACTGGCTCCATTTCTGAGGATGAGTTTTACTATAGCATTAGTGAATTAGCAGATCGAAAACTTGCAAAAATTGATATCAAGAATGCTTGGAATGCAATGCTACTCGACTTACCTCAACAAAGGGTTTCATTAATTCGAGAACTAGGTCGATCAATTCCAATTTATTTACTGAGCAACACCAATAGCATACATCTGACTGCTTTTCAGAGTATAATAGCATCAGCATATGGCAAAAAGAATCTACTAGAAGATTTATTTGTAGAAACATTTTATTCACATAGAATAGGTGTAAGAAAGCCAAATCCTGAAGCATTTAGCTTTATTATTGATAAACACAATTTAACTCCTGCCAAAACCTTATTTATTGATGACAGTGAACAACACATTATTGGGGCAAAAAAAGTTGGCCTACACACTCACCATCTGTTTGATCATGATATCACCACATTATTTGGAGAAGGATAGTTTTTGATTATGTATATTTGGGGCAAAAATTAAGATATGAATTTAAATCTATCAGGAAAAACAGCGGTAGTATGCGGCAGTACACAGGGTATTGGAAAGGCAGCAGCAATGGAATTAGCAAATATGGGAGCGAGCTTGATTTTAGTTTCAAGAAATGAAGATAAGCTTAAGAAAGTCATAACAGAAATGCCATCTCCCGAAAAACATGCTTATTTATCGGTTGATTTTTCAAATCCAGAAGATTTAAAAAATAAATTTAACGATTTTATTGCTGATAAAAACGTCCATATTTTAGTGAATAATACTGGTGGGCCTGCCGGTGGACCTGCTAATGCCGCAGATACATCAGAGTTCATTATGGCCTTTAATCAGCATTTAATTTGTAATCATATTTTGGTTCAAGCTTTAAAGGACAAGATGAAAGTAGCAGGGTATGGTAGAATTATCAATGTGATATCTACATCAGTAAAGCAACCGCTGCCTAACTTAGGTGTGTCAAATACTATACGAGGAGCGGTTGCTAATTGGAGTAAAACCTTAGCCAATGAATTAGGAGAATTCAATATCACTGTCAATAACGTTTTACCAGGTGCTACGAATACTGTTAGACTTAAATCTATCATTGAAAATAAGTCAGCAAAAACAGGGCAACCGTATGATGCTATCTTAAATGATATGGCGAATGCTTCACCAATGAAACGAATTGCGCAACCCGAAGAAGTGGCCAATGCTATTGCTTTCCTAGCGTCACCTGCAGCAAGCTATATCAATGGAATTAATATTCCTGTAGATGGTGGCAGAACAAAGAGCTTATAGCTATACTTCAACACACATAATACAAACATCATCTACTTGTTCCAGATCTTGCTTCCAAGTATTAAACTCATCTGTCAAAATAGATTGCTGTTGAGATAGAGGTAAGTTTTGTATTGATAAGATTAAATTCTTCAATGGTTTGTATTTGAACTTTTTCCCGCCCGCTGCAATATCCTCAGCCGATTTACCGCCAAATTGATCTGCATACCCATCAGTGTATAGATATATGCGCGCTCCTTTTGGTAAATGACAAGTCTGTTGCGGAAAAGGAACCCTTTTATCGAAATCACCAATGGGTTGTTTTGTACCTGATAAAATATATAATTTGTGGTCTTCCCCTTCTAAGTTACTTTCAAAAGTATTGCCATCAACAGTTAATTGATCAAACGTGTCAGGCAGTATAATCCAGGCAGAATTATGAGCCCCTGAAAAAGAAAATTGTGCCGAATTCTTGTCAACAGAATAATCTAAAAGACCAAGTGCAATATCCATTCCATCTTTAATAATAGCTCCAGTCTCTTGATCCGTAAATGCGTCTAAAACAATGGCATTCGTTTTTTCCAAAATATCTTTTGGTTTTCTTAATTTATGTTCTAAAAGTGAGCTGTTTAAGGCCCTTGTACAAATGAGCGAAACCATAGCGCCTGGAACACCATGCCCTGTGCAATCAGCCACAGCAAAATAGACTTTTTTATTTTTTCCCTTAACAGGTTCTGCTACCCAGTAAAAATCTCCGGAAACAATGTCTTTTGGGGTGTACAACACAAAATGGTCTATAAATGCCGATTTCATTTTTTCGAAACTAGGTAATAACGACCGTTGAATTCTTCGTGAATATAAAATTGAGTCAGTTATCTCTTTATTCTTATCGGCTAATTCATCATGTTGAATTTCGATTTCTGCATTTTTTTGCTCAAGTTCTTTATTTTGATAAACAATTTCTTCTGTACGTGTGGCAATGGTATCCTCTAATTTTTTTTGTTTGGTTAGTAATTGTTTGGTTCTAAAGTCGAGATACCAAATTAATAGACCCACCACCACTAAAATGGCAAAAATTCTGAATCCCCAGGTTTGCCAAAATGGTTTTTTAATAATAAAACTAAACTCTTCAAGCTCTTCTATTATTTCACCATTTTCATTAGTAGATTTCAACTGAAAAGTATATTTGCCAGGCTCTAAATTTGTGTAGTCGCAATTACTTTGATTGACCAAACTTCTAAAACCAGATTCGAATCCTTTTAAACGCCAAGAAAATTTGACTTTTTTTGGCACTACAAAATTCAACCCGACAAAATCAAACGATATAGTATTGATATTATATGGAAGCTCTAAATCAACAGGCAAATCGAATATGCCTTCTATACCTTGACAATAGTCTGACTCTGCCCAATCGACAGTTTGATTATTAATTTTGACAGACTGAATATAATTAATTGATTGTCTCGCATGGTGAGATAATTTTTCAGCATTATCACTTAAGCAATACAAACCATTAACCGTTCCAAACCATAAGTTTCCTTTTGAATCAACATATGAGGCATTCATATTATTCTGAAGCCCAAGAAAACCATTTTCTAAACCAAAGTGATTGATTTTATTGACTGATGTACTATCATTAAAGCTGATTAAATCAATACCTTTTTCATGAGCTACCCATAGTTTTTCATCATGGAAAAGAAGAGAAAATATAGCGTTAGAGGATAATCCTTCGTTAAGTGAATACTGCTTTACAGATAATGTTTTAGTTTGATGATTATATTGCGATTGGTATAATCCAAGCCCATTCGTTCCTAACCAACTGTTCCCAAAATGGTCGAACGCGATTGAAGAAAATAATTTAATTCCTTTATCTAATTTTGGATTAATCAATTGATCGTTAACCAAAATTGATATCTGACCATCTAGAAAACCAATCCATATTTGGCCTTCTTTATCCTCATCTATGAATGATACAATATTTCCCGCAAGTCCATCATTTTTGGTAATGGCTTTAACCTTAAAATTGTCGAAAGTGTGATTGAATTTAATTTCGTTCAGACCAAGTTCAGTCCCAACATAATAAATAGTATCTTTTTGAAAAATAGCCCTCACCGAACGGCCAACTAAACCACTGCCCTCATCAATAATAATGGTCTTTCCAACATTAGTAATTACTAAACCAGAGTTGGTGCCGTATAAGAAAGTTCCTTGATTACCTTTATAAATGGTATTAATAGATTGCTTAGAGAGTTCGTGTATATTTTTAATGTCTGGTTGAGAATGAAGCAGTTCGCTTTCCGTTTTTAATAAAGATGCACCATCAAAAGAACCAATAATTAATTCTCCTTTTTCATTTTCAGAAATTGAAAAAATCTGATTTGAAGGTAACCCATTTTTGGTACTAAAACCGATAAAGTCACGATAATTAAATCGCATTATTCCGCCAAAATAAGTGCCAATCCAAATGTCACCAAACCTATCTTTTTGGATGCATCTGATCCTTTCATTCGATAAACCATTGTCAATATCAAGATTAATAAATTCATTGTTGTAAAGAATACTGATTCCTTTTTTTGTACCAAACCACATATGTCCACTAGCGTCTTCACAAATGGTTCTGATTCTATTATTGATGAGTCCATCTTTTTCAGTCCAAGACTCAAACGTTCCATTACTATATTTTGAAAGGCCCTCATTTGTACCAATCCAGAGTTGAGATTTACTATCGATATAAATGCTTAATACAAGATTATTTGCAAGACCATCTTTTTGATTGAAAACAGATAAATGGCCATTTTCAATTTTACATAATCCTGCATCAGTACCAATCCAAACTTTACTAGAATCGGCTAATAACGAACGTACTTTTTTATGAGGCAAATTAAAGTTCACCTTTAATTTCGAGCTGATTTCTTTCTCTGATGGGTCGATAATAGAAATGCCTTTATTAGAGCCTACCCATAAATTCCCTTTGTTGTCCTGTGTAATAGAACGGATAAAATTATCACTCAATCCATTTTCGGTTGTCAGTGTCTTAATATCTCCATATTCAAAGAATGATAGGCCATTGTCTGTACCAAACCATAAAACACCGTTTTCATCTTCGAAAATAACACGAATGTGATCGGATTGAAGACCATCTTTACTGCTATAATTTGTAAATTCATGCCCATCAAACTTTGAAATTCCTCCACCCTCGGTTCCAATCCAAAGAAAGCCTTTATTGTCCTGCAAAATATAATAGACCCCTGAGCGAGATAAGCCCTCTTGCAGGGAATAGTTTTTAAAATAGTAATGCTGTCCAAAGCTGACTATGGACACAAAACAGCAAATCATAAGTAGAATTAGCCTATGCATTACATTATCAAAGATAAACTTATTTCTGTATTCCTATTCGTATTAGCTGGAGCAGACATCAATTTCAATAAAATTGTTTAAAATATCATGCGTCGACCCATTAATATTTTATTAGATTTGCCAGATATTTTTGTCTATTGATGCAACCTCTTGAAATAGGAGGATTCACTTCATTATGTCAAAATGGCCCGTAGTTTATTTCGACTGTGCTCAATACAGGCGTTTCACTGCGGGACACTGAAATGGCCCCGTAGTTCAACTGAATAGAATATCAGATTTCGGCTCTGAGGGTTGCAGGTTTGAATCCTGCCGGGGTCACTAAGAAAGTAAAACTCCAATAGCAAATGCTGTTGGAGTTTTTATTTGGTCAAAAGCGAATGAAATTTATTTCAGTGAGAGATTGGACAAATAAAAACCAAAATCTATGATTTTGAGTTTTACTTTCGGAATTCGGAGCCCAAAGGATCACTAAAAGATAATCCTACAAGGGTCACATCACATTATAACTAATCTAAATTGATGTAATCGCTTTTTTTCAAATAATAACTTCCTTAGAAACAACTAGTTTTAGCATTCGATCAAAATTTGAACTAAACAAACGATTAATCTGATCAGATCAGAGAGATTACTGCTTGACAATTTTGCACGTATATTGATTTGATTCATTATCAAAGAAATTAGCAAAATAGACACCTTTGGGTAGATTTTCAATATCTACTTCAAACTCATTTTTAGAAATTTGTTGAGAGAGTATCTTTTCACCTAAAACATTGTATAAGTGAACATAATTATAGTCAGAACTTATATTGACATGAACTTTGTCGCTAGCTGGGTTTGGAAATATTCGAACCTCACTAATTCCATCAATTATATCGGCGCTTAATCCAGATACGTCAATACAGGCAGATGTGTCAATACAATTATGATTAGAAATTTCTACAGCATAACTCCCATTTACAATTGGAGAATAGTTCTGATTCGTTTCTCCAGTAATTGGTAAGTACGCGTTATTGCAATCTAGCCATTGATAGGATGCATTTATATGATTTGCCGACAAGGTAAAGCCATCAAAAGAAGAAATAACATCAACCCCAAGATTGATTCCGCATTGACTCATTTTATGGATGTATACATCATAATTGCCTGCAGTCGAAGTCCGAATGTCAGAGCCTAAACCGGGATCAAAATCAACACTTCCTCCATATATACCTACTGTGTATATATTTCCTGCATTATCAAGAGTAATCGCCTTCAAATCTTCAAAATCTAGACCACCAAACGTTCTTGTCCATAAGAAATGACCTGATGAATCTAATTTCTGAACAAAGACGTCAGCGGATCCAGACGAGGTATAATTGGTTTGCCAAGGTCCAGGATCAAAGTCAACAGTGTTATGAAACCTTGCAGCTACATATGTATTTCCAACAGAATCTACAGCTATATTAAAATCATGATATAAGATAAACTCACCAAAAGATCTTACCCAAATAAAATTTCCCAAAGAATCCATTTTTTGAACAAAAATGAACCTTTCGCTGGCACTATTAGTAAAAATCAAATTATTAACTCCAGGTCCAGGATCAAAATCAATTGTACCATAAAAGGCACCAACAGTATATATATTACCTTGAAAATCTATACCTATTTCATGTGCGTCGCTGGTTGAGTTAGAACCTGCAGTGCCGACAAAAGAGCGAGCCCAAATGAAGTTGCCATCATTGTCCATTTTTTGAACGAAGCCCGCCTGATTTCCATTTGAATTCAAATTGGAAACACCACTGCCAGGGTCAAAATCTACTATCCCAAGATAAATCCCAGATGTGTATATATTTCCTGATAAATCTAAATGTACTGATCTTGATGAGGTTATAGCAAGACCGTTTCCTATATCTCTTACCCATTGAAAATTTCCTGCTGAATCCATCTTATGAATATATACATTCTCTACCCCACTGGAGGTCAGACTTGTGACATTAGGCCCAGGGTCGAAATCTACTGTTCCATTATAATAACCAGTGGTGAATACATTCCCATTCTGATCTGTATCAATATAAAAACTAATATCATCTGTTGCTCCACCAAACGATCTTACCCAAAGAAAGTTTCCGTTTGCGTCCATCTTCTGAATAAAAGCATCTCGTTGCCCAGCAGCTATCAAATTAGAAATCCCATTTCCTGGATCAAAATCCACAGTATCATAGAATGCTCCTGTAATATACACATTGCCTGAAACATCAACTGTAACACAATGCGCGTAACTAGCGAAAGTACTTTCAAAAGATTTTGCCCAAAGGAAATTTCCGGATGAATCTAACTTTAGAATGTAAATATCTCTCGCTCCAACAGAGCTTAATATTGTGGAATTTATACCTGGATCAAAGTCTACAGTACCGTTAAAGGTTCCTATGCAGTATATGTTGCCACTGGTATCTATAGCCAGAGAACGTCCATCCTGTGCGCCATGACTACCAAAGGATTTTGTCCATTCATAAGTTTGGGCAGTCAGTGAAGTATAAATAAAAAAACAATATATTATGTTAGGCAGAAAAAAACGCATGAGGCAAGTAATAATTCCAAACTCAAAATTAGGTGTTTAAATCGAACACTGCTAATTACAAAATAAAATTAAATCAAAAATAGCTTTTTTACTTTACCATTTCTCCGACCTGAATAATAGTTTTATATCATGACAGAAGCTGTTTTTGCAATTCCATTAGTTTCAGGTGAAACCATTCCCTTAGGAAATGCCTCTATTAGATCTAATAGAGTTGTACCCATCCCAAGCATAGGTCTTGGATTTCGATTATGATGCAAAACCACGATCTTCCATATCATCCAGAAATCGTAGCACAAAGGATCATGAAAGTCATCCTATTTAGTTTTATGGTATTTCAACTTTCATTTGAATAAAACAAAAAGAAGATTGTAACTAAAAATAAAATAATACGTAGCTTGATTTAAGCTGATTATTTATCCTTAGTTTGAAAATTAACAGTACATATCAAGAGCTTAAACCTAGAAAAGATTTAAGCGATTTTATCGATTCGTTTTGGACACATGAAAACAAATCCGATCAAGATCAACCTATGACAATACTACCTGATAGTTATTTCAAGATAGTCATGGTCATTCAGAACAACAAAATCGTAAAATATTTTATGACTGGATTTTGGACTGGTCCTTTGAATTTTAACATTACAAAAAAAACAAAGGTATTTGGGTGTCGTTTCAAAATTTTGGCACCTGAATATCTATTAAAAAGGGAAGTGGCTTCTATAATCAATAGCTTTCACCAGTTGGAATTAGATTATCTGAGTATTAAAAAATTTGATACTAATAATTTTGAAATACTAGTTGATCAATGGCAAAATGAATTAATCGATCAAATGCCCAAAAAGGAGTTGCATGGGCATAAACTGAGATTATCTCAGTTATTGGATAAAATGAGAGGAGATATCTCAGCATCAGAGGTGTCTAATCAAATATTTTGGTCAAACAAACAAATCAATAGGTATTTGAATCGTTATATAGGCTTATCACTAAAAAAATATCTGAATCTTCAGAAGGTGTACAACGCCTACATCCAAATTAGGGAAGGCGATTTTTTTCCAGAAAAAGGTTATTTTGATCAAGCTCATTTTTCAAGAGAAGTTCGAAAGCACACGAATAATTCTCCCTCCAACATACATGCTGAACAGAATGAAAGACTTATTCAAATAAAAAACATTGTCAAAAAATAATATCATCTATACTCATTAGATAGATTTTTTAAAAACGTCCATTTTATACAATGATGGAAGTTTTCCTGCGCATATGTTTGCAAAAAATTATAAACTATGCGTGTTCTCAAACAGGAAATATACTTTCCAATTGTCATAGGAATTCATTTCCTCTTTTGGTTTATCGATCTACAATTTTATAATAACTCAGCTTTTGAGGGAGGCGCCAGTACCATGTTTTTTGGTAAACTAGATGGCACACTAATAAACCCTCATAGGCTCCTTGGTGAGATTTTTTCATCATGGGTTGTCACGGTGTTTGCTTTTAATTTTTTAATGGCTACCAGAGCGAAATGGGTAGAACGGATCTTTGGAGGGTTAGATAAGATGTACCTCATTCACAGACGATCTGGGATTATTGCTGTTTTTTTATTGCTGGCACATTTCTTTGTTGTTCCACGAGCAGTTGAGTTTAATCCTGGAAAGCCGCTAGGGTTTTATGCACTCATTTTAATCTTAATTGGTGTTCTTTTATCAGCTGCACCTGTTTTCAAGAAGAAGATCCCTTATCATAAGTGGATAAATATTCACAAGTTGATGGGAATTTTCTATGTATTAGGGGTCGTTCACGGTTTTATGGTTGATAGTTTAATTAAGGAACTTCCCATTACAAGAGTCTATGTGTTTTCAATGTCAATCATTGGAGTAGCAGCTTGGTTTTACAAAGCATTTCTATACAAGCTCTTTAATCGTTCGCTATCATATAAAATTAGAGAGGTCAACACTATTCAGGATGATGTTACTGAAATAATCATGCAAAGTGAAGGCAGGGAAAAACTATCATTTAAGGCAGGTCAGTTTGCTTTTTTTACATTCCCTTCAATAAGTAAACGTGAACAACATCCTTTTACGATTAGTAGCAGTCCTTCAGACAATGATCTTAGAATAACCATTAAAGGATTAGGTGATTATACGAATGACATTGGGCAAAAGCTCAAAATTGGCGATACTGCATTAGTTGAAGGGCCTTTTGGTATGTTCTCTACGGCTTATGCCAAAGAAAAACCACAAGTATGGATTGCAGGAGGGATTGGAATCACACCGTTTCTTTCCTTATCTAAAGAGATGTACATGCAAAAGGTAGCCCTTTATTGGTGTATTAATAAACCTGAAGAGGCTTACTATAAATCACATTTTGAGACCATTGCCAAAAGTAATCCCAATTTTGAGTTCATTATTTGGCCTTCATCCATTAACGGGCATATTGGCATAGAAGATTTAGGGGTCAATGATTTCTCGAATCACGCTTATTATATCTGCGGGCCAGAAGCACTTAAGAAGAATCTATTCAAAGGTCTATCTGTTAAAGGTGTTAAGTCTCAGGATATTTACGACGAAGAATTTTCATTTAGATAAAAATAACAATCATGACAAAAGAAAAAGAAAATGCACAATTATTAGCAGTTGTGAAAATACGAAGTTTAGTTTCTTCGGCGGTAGACGACTTAAATAAAGTAAAGTCCGTCGGGCGCGAAATAGATGTATTAACCAATAAGGCCATAGGCATTGTTGTCGACACATTTGATCAGGAATTGGCTGATGCCTGGTCAGAGAAAATTCAGGCCTACAACGAAAACCTGACCGAACTAAAAGGAATCATGAAAGATACAGTGCAACAGATTGAAAACAGAGATGCAGCCAAAGCGTCGGAGGTCTGGAATTCTAGTTCTAGGTATTCCAGTAAGCTTTCTGGGATCATAGAAGACATGAAACACTCAGGGCATGAGTCTATTCATGATGAAAATAAGACAGAGTGGACATCAATTTGGAAAAATGTTGATGAAAAATTTGAGGCCATACAAGAGGTTGTTAGCACATGTGAATTGAAATTTCAAATGATTCAGGAATTTACCCCGAAAGAGGTAGATGAATTAACAGATGAAATTTTGAGACATATGCCAAAAAATTTTAGTGAGAAAGAAGCAAAAGATTATGAAAAAGAGTACCTGGAAGCCTACGAAGAAATCAAATTAGAAACCTCTAAAAAGAAAAACTTATGGGATAGATTTCTTGATGTATTGGCTGGAGGAACGCAACAGAGCCCTGCGGAAAGAGTGATGATGCAACGTTGGGTGAACGGAGAAAAAAGGTGAATTATAAAACGTACAATTATGAAAAATATCAAATATTTAAGAGCTACAGGGTTATTAATGCTAACTGCGGGAGTGCTATTATTACTGTATTATAACATACCTGTTTTAGTCGGTAAAGTTCTATTTAGTCTTTCTGTTTTTGCATCTGGAATATATGCCTACTTATTTGCCGCATCAAACAGGTCTCACAATAAAGCTTATATGTATCACTTCATCCAAGCCATTGGTTTGGTAGGATTTAGTGTATTTAGCTTTATGTTTTATAACAATGACGCTTATCAACTGATTGTGACTTTAATTTTAATGGGTACTATTGGTTTGGTTGAGTTTGTTTATGCCTTGGGTGTAATGCAAGATAAAATGGTTGAAAACAAAAGAATGCTCTACACCAGATTGATAAGTGGCTTAGTTAATACACTAGGGTCAATAACTTTATTGGTTTTATTTTTGGATAATGTTGAATTAGGAACTTTCCTAAGTGGTTGCTTAGTGGCACTTGGAGGTATATCATTTGTCATTTTTTCCAATAAAATAAAATAACACTACCCATGCCATTCAGAATTCTAATACTTCTTTTGTTTTGGGCGACCTTTACCAATCAAGTATATTCTCAGTGTACCATTAGTGGATATGTGACAGATAAAGCCAACGGAGAAACTTTAATCGGGACCAATATTAGGATCAAACAGGATGGTAAATTCATTGCTGGAGCGCTTACAAATCCTTTTGGTTTTTATTCGATAACAGTTCCTGAGGATAATTATCAAGTCATAGTGAGTTTTATTGGTTATCATAGCCAAGAGTTTACTATTAAGCCAGAACAGAAAATTTCTTTAAATGTTGAGCTCTCCTATAAATCGACTCAACTGGGTGAAGTAACGGTAACGGGAAAAAAGGCAGATGAAGAAATCAAAAATGCCGAAATGGGTGTTGAGAAAATAAACGTTTCTGATATCAAGAAACTTCCTGTTTTATTAGGAGAGGTAGATGTGATTAAAACTATGCAGTTGCTCCCAGGAGTGAGTGCTAACGGAGACGGGCAAAGCGGGGTGAGTGTGAGAGGCGGGAGTCTTGATCAAAACTTGATTCTTTTGGATAATGCACCAGTCTACAACGCCTCTCACCTATTAGGATTCTTTTCAACTTTTAATTCAGAGGCCATTAAAGATGTCACATTGTATAAAGGTACAGCGCCCTCTAAATATGGTGGCCGTGTATCCTCTGTTATTGATGTACAGATGAATGAGGGTAATAATCAGAACTATAATGTAAGCGGAGGAATTGGTCTTATCTCTTCAAAATTAAATATTGAAGGTCCCATCCAAAAAGGGAAATCTTCTTTTCTAGTTTCCGGAAGAAGGACCTACGCAGATGTGTTTTTAAAGGCGACGGAGAATTTTAAAGAGACTAAACTTTATTTCTATGATTTAAACGCTAAATTAAACTATCGGTTTTCGGATAAAGACAGACTTTATTTGTCAGGTTACTTTGGCAGAGATGTTCTTGGCTTAAATGGTCTATTTGGATTAGACTGGGGTAACAAAACAGGTACTCTGAGATGGAATCATTTATTTGGAAGTAAGATGTTTTCGAATACGTCTTTGATATTTAGCGATTATGATTATCGTATAAATATTGAAAATAACATTAATACTGCCTCTATTGGGTCTCGCATTCAGGATTGGAATTTTAAGCAAGATTTTCAATACTTTCCCAATAATAAGCACACATTCAATTTTGGCTATAATGCCATCTTTCACACGCTTAAACCGGTTAAGGAGGTGATTGATGAAGTGACGGAGGTGGATAATGCTTTAGAAACCGCTTTCTATTTAACTCACAAACTAAACTTGTACAAGCGTTTCAAATTGGACTATGGTTTAAGAGTAAGCAATTTCTTAGTGCTAGGTAATAACGAATATTATGAGCTCGACAATGCCTATAATGTGATTGATACCATTTTCGCAGAAAAACCTATTGATAATTATGTTTTTCTTGAACCAAGAATTAACATAGCTTATCAATTAGATGAGAAGCAATCAATCAAAGCCTCATATACGAGAAATACTCAAAATTTACATTTGATTACCAATTCAGTGACCACACTGCCAACTGATAAGTGGGTGATGTCATCCAATAACATTAAACCACAAGTTTCTGATCAATTCTCATTGGGGTATTTCGCAAGCATAGCCAAATCGAAATTCAAATTTTCTGCTGAAGCGTATTATAAAGCCTTGCAGAATCAAATTGATTATAAAGATAATGCAGATGAATACCATAGTGTAATTGAAACACAGCTACGTTATGGAATCGGTAGAGCTTACGGCCTGGAATTGTTGCTCAAGAAAACTAGCGGTAAATTGACGGGTTGGATTGGTTATACTTTGTCAAGAACGGAAAGAAAAATTGATGGGGTTAATAATGATGAGTGGTACTTAGCAAGACAAGATAAAACACATGATATTTCCATTGTTGGCATGTATGACATTAATCAGAAATGGAATGTGTCAGCGGTATGGGTCTATCAAACAGGTAATGCAGTGACGTTTCCAACGGGGAAATATGTGGTTTCAGGACAAACTGTCTGGTTGTACTCGGAGAGGAACGGTTATCGCGTCCCTGCCTACCATAGGTTTGATTTAGGTGCAACTTACAAGCTAAAGCAAAGAGATCGGTATCGTTCTGAATTGACGTTTGGTGTGTATAACGCTTATGGACGGCAAAACCCCTATATCATTACTTTCTCTGAAAGCAAAACTGTTCCTGGCCAAACTACAGCAACTCAAACGGCCCTTTTCAGATGGGTACCATCTATTTCCTGGAATTTTAAACTTAAATAGAATGAAGACAATAACCTTTGCGTTTCTAACGATATTATTTGCAATTTCCCTTACTTCTTGCGAAAAAGAAATTGAAATATCGACTGATTTGACTGGAGAACGATTTGTGATTGAAGGTGCTTTAAGTAATCAAATGGGCGAAGCCTATGTGATAATTTCAAAAGCAGTAGGGCTTACTGAAGGCATTAAGAATCCAGATATTTCAGGTGCTTTAGTGACCATTACAGACCGTAATTCAGGGAGTATTGATACCTTAAAGGAAGCTACAGCGGGGAAATACGTGAACGTCAATTTAATGGGGGTTCCCAGTCATTCATATACTCTAGACGTTTATATAAACGATCAGGGATATTCAGCTATGTCTACCATGCCTTTATCCGTCTCTCTTGAGGGCATTAACCAGGTAGATGATGCGTTTGGTGGAGGGTCTTTTGGCTTTGGGGAAGATTTCATTAACCTAGAACCAATATTTATTGACCCCTCAGAAAAGAACTATTATCAGTTTGTTCTTCAACGAAATGATACACTGCTATCAGAAATCTACATTTTAGATGATCAAGAGCCTATTGTGGCATTACGGACTGAATCTTCTAAAGGTGATTCTATAACAGTTGACCTACAATGTATTGATGACTTGTCATATGAGTATTTGTTTGGTGTAAACGAAAATACACAACAATCTAGTGCAGCTCCCTCCAACCCTAATTCCAATTTTAGTAACGGTGCTTTAGGTTTTTTTAAGGCGCATACTAGCAGCAAAAAGAAAATTAAAATTGAGTGAAAATTTTAAGATCAAAATAGTATAAAAGGAAAAATATCTCTATGGAAATATACCTCATTATTGCCGTTTTATTTATTTCAGGTGGTTCGTTTGGAATAGCAAGTTCCTTCTCGCTAATTGCGCATCCATCACTTTTAGAAATTGATCCAAAGTCAGCAGTACAGGCTTTCATCCCGCTCTTTAAGAAAACGCATAAATCTATGATTTCGCTTTCTATTATTTTGTCAATCGTCGGATTGATGATATCATTGCTGTCTTCAAACTGGTGGTGGTTTACTGTGACTTTAGCTGTTCACCTTAATGCTCCTTTTACGTTAATCTTTATGATGCCTGTTAACAACAAACTAATGAACGCTAACCCTAAAACTGATTTTGTTCAAATTAACAATGATTTGAAGAAATGGGGAAAATTGCACCTCGTAAGAACAATTTGGAACGGATGTATTTTTGTTGTGCTATTGTTTTTAGCAATACACTAAGATAAAAACGTCCATTTTATCCAAAGAACATTCCAGTTTTTGCTTCAAATTTTGTAAACTATTTTATTTACAGGATTTGTTCATTTGTAAACCTATTCATTTACTTTTTATGAATTTTTGTAAACTTATTTGTTTACTTTTTGTATATTTGTGTAAACTTACTTATTTACAAAAATAAGAGTTATGCGAAATCAAAAAAAGCTCATTCTTCGTCAACTTGATGACAAATTAAAGCCATTTAAAGACGCAGGTAGGACATTGCTTCCAAAAGCAGGTTGGATATATACCATTCGTAAGAGCTTAGGAATGACTTTAGAACAAATAGGAACAAAACTAGGGATGACAAGGCAAGGTGTTAGGTCATTAGAAGAAAGAGAACGCTTAGGTTCCATTTCTCTAAAGTCAATGCGTGATATTGGTGGTGCTATGGATGCAAAGTTTGTGTATGGTTTTGTGCCGTATGATGGTTCTTTCGAAAAATTAGTAGAACGCAAAGCAGAAGCACTCGCAATCAACATAGTAAAAAGGACCCATCAAAACATGATACTAGAAGGTCAGGAAAACACTAACAAACAAATTCAGCAGGCAATCAAAGAACTGTCTGAAGAATTAGAAAGGGAGATGCCAAAAGCGTTATGGGACTAAAATTCGACTATAAACCTGGACAAACGCCGCTTGATGAGGATGAAATTGAAGGGCTTTTGTTGAAGACAATAACGACACAAGAAGAGCTAGATCAATTCGAACAACAAAATATTGAAAAAGGCATACTTTGGTCAATCAATCAAAAACCTAAAGCCGCTGATGTCCTTTCTGAAGCATTCATAAAAAAATTACACTTACGAATGTTCGGTGAAGTATGGCGTTGGGCTGGAAAATTTCGTCAAACAAATAAAAATATTGGTTCTGATTGGCCTAGAATAGCTGTTGATCTAAAACAACTTTTAGAAGACATGGCTTATAGAATTGAACAGACAACATTTGATCCTGACGACCTTATTATTCGCTTTAAGCATAGACTTGTCTGTATACATTGCTTTCCCAATGGAAATGGAAGACACTCTAGAATAATGGCAGATATTCTTGCCGAAAAACTTCTAAAAATTGACCCATATACATGGGGACGCCATGACATTGTTAAAGCCGGCGAAACGAGACAAAAATATATTGCTGCATTGCGCCGTGCTGACAGAGGAGATTTTGGTCCATTGATTGAATTCGCAAGGTCTTAAAATAAGAACAGGATACCATCAGTAAGGTTCCTGAAACGGGTTTAAGCATATTTTTCAACCACCAAATCGCCCCAATTGGCAATAGCTTCGATTAATGGGATGAGTGTTTTTCCAAAATCTGTTAAAGAATATTCAACTTTCAGAGGCGGTTTTGAAGTATAGACCCTTCGGTTAATTAAACCATCCTCTTCCAAAGCCTTAAGTTGCAAGCTTAGCGTCCGCTCAGTTACAGTTGGCATTGATTTTCTCAGTTCGTTATATCTTAATTTTTCATTGATCAAATGAAAAAGAATAACGGTTTTCCATTTACCACCAATGATTCCCATAGTTAGACTTGTGCAACAAGGGTATTCATTGTTTCTGAATTTGAGCATTTTTGGTTCTGTTATTTCCATATAAAGTATACTATCATTTTTGACCGTTATTGCAAATATAAATAACTATATATAGTTTTGCAACTATAAAATTTATAGTATTTAAAAAAGTATATGATATGAAGGCAATGGTCATCAATGAATATGGAGAAAACGCAACGTTTGAATCTGCTGAATTAGCAAAGCCAATCTTGAAAGACGGGCAAGTATTAGTGAAAATAATGGCTTCAAGTGTCAATACGGTTGATACCATGATTAAAAATATGGGTAAGGATTTATCTTTTTCACCGAAAACCCCTGCGATATTGGGAATGGATTTTGCAGGAATAATCGAAGAAATAGGCGCTAATGTTACCCAATTTTCCATTGGAGATGAAGTCTACGGCTGTGTAGGAGGTCTAGCTGATTTGCAAGGGACACTTGCTGATTATGTGGCTGCCTACGCTAGACTCATTGCGATAAAGCCGAAAAACTTAACCATGAGGGAAGCAGCGGCCCTTCCATTGGTTGGTATAACCGCTTACGAAGGTTTGAAACGGTCAAATATAGCAAGCGGACAAAAAGTTTTAGTCCATGGCGGAACGGGTGGCGTTGGACACGTTGCCGTCCAATTAGCGAAACATTTTGGTGCAAATGTCTGTGCTACTATTAGTGGCGAGAAACAAGCAGAAATTATCAGAAACTATGGTGCAGAACCCATCAACTACAAAACGGAGCGAGTTAAAGATTATGTCAATAAACACACCAATGGTGTTGGTTTTGATATTGTTTTTGATTCCGTAGGCGGAGAAAATATGCTGAATTCGTTTGAGGCGGCGGCTTTAAATGGTCAAATAGCCTCTACAGTGTCTTTATGCGAAATTGATTTAAGCACAGTGCATTTTAAAGGGTTATCATTACATATTGTATTTATGTTGATACCAATGATACACGATTTCAAAAGAGCAGAGCATGGGGAAATTTTAAGTGACATTGCCAAAATTGCAGAAACAGGTCATTTAAAACCTTTGCTTGATGAGCAAGAATTCTCATTGAAAAATGTAGGCGAAGCATACGCTAGACTGGAAAGCAGAAAGGCCATTGGAAAAGTAGTAGTAGAAAACGAGTAGATTATGTACGTCAAGAAACAATACCACATATCAACCGTGTTGAGCTGGACAAAACGATACATTCTCATTTTTTTCTTGCTCTCAGTTGTACCAGTCATTTTATATGAATTGATTGGATGGAAGTGGCTACAACTACCTTGGTTACCAATTGGATTGATTGGTACAGCTTTAGCATTTATAAGTGGGTTTAAAAATAATGCTGCTTATGGCAGATTATGGGAAGCACGGAAAATTTATGGTGGAATAGTGAATGCCTCCAGGACGATTACAACCATGGTGAATGATTTTATAACCAATGAATTTTCTTCTAAAAATTATGCTGAAGAAGATCAATTTAAAATACGCAAGGAAATTATTTTGAGGCATGTGGCCTGGATGACAGCGCTTCGACATGCCCTGAGAAAACCTAAAGAATGGGAATCTTCATTTGATAATAAGTCTGACCGGGAATTCATGAAGAGTATAGCAGTAGATGAATATAAATATACTTTGGATGAACAATTAGACGGCTATTTATCCGTTGAGGAAAAAGAGGAAGTTTTGAGTAAAACGAATAAGCAAACGGCTTGCTTAAAACTGCAATCTAATCATTTTAAAAGGTTGAAATTAAACGGTCTAATTGATGATTTTAGGCATATGGAGTTCAAAAAAGGCATAGAAGAACTCTTTACATTGCAGGGAAAAGCAGAGCGGATCAAAAGCTTTCCTTACCCAAGACAATTCGCCACTTTGAATTCAATTTTTGTATGGATCTTTATTTTTCTCATACCTTTTGGTTTAATGAATGAGTTTGAACATATCGGTAAGACATTATCCGAAACTAATAGTAATTTAATCACGCAAAACTTTGTCTGGGTTTCGGTGCCATTTGCCATGATCATTTCCTGGATTTTTATGCTGATTGAAAGAGTAGGTGATACATCAGAAAACCCGTTTGATGGCGGAATGAACAATGGCGTCCCCATCACCACCCTAAGTAGAGGAATTGAAATAGATATAAGAGAGATGATTAACGACAATCCGGAAGACATACCAAAAGCCTACCCAATGTCAAATAATTCTCAAATGTAAATGAATAAAAAATGAAAAAAATAGGTTATTTCGCGCTAGTTGCCTCATTATTGACTGCTTGTTCAACTCCAGAAAATAATGAAGAAAGCAAAATCGAAAAGATAGAAGTCCCAACTAATAACGTACTGCTAAGTTCAGACATTGTTTGGGAGAAATTAAATCCAGCAAGGGGTGACCAAAGTCCTCAGGCAGGAACCATTTGGGGAGATCGAAAAGGACAAGTGCCAACAGGATTTCTGGCAAAATTTGTGGATGGTTTTTCTTCTCCACCTCATATTCATAACGTAACTTATAGAGCGGTTGTGATAAAAGGATTGGTGCATAATGATGATCCGGAGGCTGAAACAATGTGGATGAAACCAGGCTCTTTTTGGACGCAACCTGTTGGTGAGTCCCATATTACCTCTGCTAAAGGAGAGGAAAATATCGCTCTAGTAGAAATAAGTAAAGGCCCTTATTTGGTTGAACCCATTGAAAATGCCTTTGATAACGGGGAAAGACCAATCAATATTGATGCTTCAAATGTAGTTTGGATGAACCATACCAAAACCAATTGGATCAGTCCAAAAAGTCAGGCTGAAATCAGTTTTCTTTTACAGAACAATGATGACCTTAGTCTTTTTGTCAAACTTCCTGCAGGATATAATGGAACCATAGAGACCAATGGTTCGGTTCTGCATGCCGTAGTTATTCAAGGTGAACTCAATTATACCATGCTTCAAAATAAGGAAACAAAGGTCTTGGATGCTGGCAGTTATTTTAGTTCAACTGCGAGTGCTATTCATAATGTTTCTAACCATTCCGGTGAAGATGTTTTAATCTATGTAAGAACAAATGGAACTATAAAAGTCAATGAATCATGAAAACCATTTTAATTACAGGTAGCACAGCCGGTATCGGTAAATTGGTAGCGTTTACATTAGCCAAAGATGGCCATCAAGTCATAGTACATGGCAGAAATACTGATAAAGTAGCCAAAACGATTTCTGAAATAAAAGAAGATTCAGGTCACGAGCATGTAACCGGTTTTGTTTCGGATTTATCAGATTTTGAAAGTATCAACACAATGGTTGTTAAACTGTCGAATCTCATTCCCAGGATTGATGTTTTAATCAATAACGCAGGCGTATTTAAGAGCTCCGTTCAATCTAATCAACAAGGTTTAGATTTGCGCTTCGCCGTCAATTACTTTGCACCTTACCTGTTGACCTATGGATTGTTGCCACTCCTTAAAAAAAGTGATGCTCCACGAATCATTAATTTGAGTTCTGCCGCGCAGTCAGAAGTAACGTTTGACGCTTTAAGAGGTGCAAAGCTCATTTCTACTCAAGAATCATATGCACAAAGTAAATTGGCGTTGACCATGTGGAGTTTTGATTTTGCGAAAGCTTATCCAAACATAACGACTATTGCTGTGAATCCGGGCTCATTATTAAACACCAGAATGGCAAATGAAGCGTATGGACAGCACTGGTCACCGGCTACAAAAGGGTCTGATATATTATACGATTTAGCTATTTCGGAAAAGTATTCAGAAAATAGTGGACAATACTTTGATAACGATCAGGGAGCTTTCGCTGATGCTCACCCTGATGCTTACGATCAAGAAAAAATCGACGCTTTAATTGCCGAAACCAATAAGATTTTAAAAAAATAACCTTAGCAATGAAAACAAAAAAAATGACTAATCATAATGCACTTTCAGAGGCTCGCGCACTGATCTTACCTTCTCGTCAAGCTATGCTACACCGCGAAACATCCGTTTCTGATTTTTGGAATAATAACCGAAAATTGCTTGAAGAGGCATGGGAAGCATGGGAAATCGAAAACAAAGATAATTTACCGATTCCTGATGAAACGTTACTTGATCCGCGCTTGCGAAAAGCGGTTAATGATGCCTGGGACCATCCTGAAAAGGAAGCCGCTGTTGCTGATTTATGGGAAGAGGTTATGCCAGGTGTGTATACGGCACAATTTTTTGACCTTGAGCGCTTAGCGGAATTCCGTCAGTATTTAGAAGCTGTAGCAACTTCGCAAATTCCTGCACGTCCACCGTACGGAATACAATTAAATCGTTATGGGGTGATGCTTGATCCGCGTTCCGAAGGCCATCTGGCCGCCCCTAATTTTCAAACATTTTACAACGATATGATGGACCGTTATATGCGTCCAATTGCGCGTTTATTGTTAGGAACTTACGGGTACGATAACCAAACATTTGGTTTTTCTATTCAATATAACCCTGATAAGGATAAGGATTTGCATCCACACACTGACGCCTCAGCTGCAACGTTAAATATCAATATTAACTTGCCTGATGAAGCGTTTACAGGTTCGCAAGTGGATTTCCATGATAAAACCACTGGGCAGACCGTACAAACTGTTTTTGAACCGGGTAAAGCCATCATTCACCGTGGTAGTGTCCCTCATGCGACACATCCAATTACGAGTGGACAACGTAGTAATCTGGTCGTGTGGCTCTATGGTGATCGCATGCAAGTTCCCCGAGGAGGCGAAAGCAGCTATGGTAGTTTTGGTGATTCAATATCCACAAATGTTGTAACACAAAAAGCAACTGCTCGCGAGCGTTGGAGTTTGCCTGAAGGACCTAAAGACACTTTTGCGCCATTTTAAAACAATAAACCGTCCACATTGATATGACTTCTATACGTTATTTTAACGCAAAAATTTGCACATTAACTTTTTACTTTTGATATGTCAAATGTTGCCAAATTACATGGCCAATGAGTAAAGGAATTAAAGTCTACTCATTAAAATGACAAAATATTAAACCCAAGCCCAACAATCATGTAGAAACCGACTGGGTTATAACCGACTTCTACTTTAGGGGTCATGTAATTGATAAAGTTATTCATATTGGGAAGATGGCCAAGTCCACCAGCCCTAAAACCGATTCTGCTTTTGTCAAATTCAGGATCTTCATGTGAGATATTGAATACTGGATAGAACACAATATCTGCATAAAGTCTAATATATTGAGCAGATTTTGCTTGTTTGTCATAAAGGTCGGTTATAATATTAACTTTTCTTTCGTGCGAAATGCCGCCATATATGCCAAGTTCTCTAAAATTACCTTGATAACTTTTGGCAATTGAACCATTTCTGTATAAGAGCCCTCCCTGCAGTGTTGTTTCTAACCTATAGGTTCCTGGAACTAGTATTTGTTGGACAGCTAATGCGTCAAATTTTCCAATATATTTTCCATCAGAGGTTTCAACGTCTACTTTTGTATAGAATGAGTTGACATTAACTTTAACCTGTTTCTCTTTTTTTTGATTCAAAATCTCGAATCCAGCACCAAGATTAACTCTGGTCGAAAATCGGTTGACTTCAGCCGCATCTCCTAAGACGCCAAGTTTTAAATCTGCCTCTAAATTCAATTGATTGAATGATATCCACGCGTTTGTAGAAAGGCCTAATGAACTGGTGGAGTTTCCAGTCATATAGTCAAAGTAATAGCCGTAGACATAGCTGTTTGCCAAATCATCAGGATTATCATAAATGACTTTGTAAGGAATGCTTTCTTGTGCCTGTATAGCATACATTGCTATTATCAAGATGAGGGTTATAAATCGTTTCATAGTTTTGCAATTAATTAATGAGACAAAGATTCGAAGCATAGGGCTTGAATACAATAGGTCATGTGTCCCATTTTCTTTCTTAAAATTGTATTGATCTTTTTAGTACTTTCGATTTGTGACAAAGTTCTGTTTGGTTGTATTCTTTTTATTGCCCTATTTCTTATGCGGACAAAGGCAATTAGAACCGAGTGTTCATTTAAAGCCATTTAAAGAATTGGATAATGCTACTGTAACGGCACTGGCAGAAGATGATTTGGGACAGGTATGGATCGGCACACAAAGAGGGATTCGCTTTTGGGATGGTCATAAGCTTCGATTAGTAGATTCTATTCATTCTACCGTCACTCATTTATATCAAAAAGGAGGGTACATATATGGCGTACTCTTAAATTCAGTCGTTAAAATAGACTGTCAGACACTGACTGTAGAAAGCGTCAATTTTTCTGACTCTGACTACCGAAACTGTAATTTTAGGGAGAGTGGTATTTTTGCCATTTCTATCGACCACAAGGATACAGTATTCTTTGACTACGATTTGGTTCAAAAGCCCTTTAAAGATAGTATGTTATCGTTAGAAGAAGTGGCCCATCTAGGTCAATACAAAATAGTGATAGATCATCACCCAAGGTTCGGGTTTATGGTTGAGAAAGATTCACTTCCAATTTCTAACACGTTTGTTAACCATTTAATTCAATACGATTCCGAAACCGTTTTTGTAGCAACCCACGAAGGCTTAGTTGAGTTAAGGCTTAATGATGAAAAAAAGGTTGAAAAACAGGTTCATCTCAAGGCGTTCAGAGTTGAGCAATTACTATTAGATCGGCATCAAAACCTATGGGTGGGAACCGCTGAAAATGGTTTGTTCATGTTTCATCATAATATGATCCGAAACAACTATTATCCTCAGTACATTGATGAGAAAGAGTATAATCCTTGCTGGACATTTACAAAAATTGGTGGTCAACTATATAGCTGTACAACCAATGGAATGATTGCTTTCAAGAATAAGACAGATCAGTTGACTAAGCTGGAAGAAGCCACCCAGGGTAAGTTCTGTTTTACGGCTCTGGAAACACCTGAAACGATTTTCGTCGGTAGTGCTCGAGAAGGCCTTTATGTTTTCCGTAATGATATTTTAGAGCGAGTTTATTATAATCATAGCAACGCTTTGGATAATACGATTGTACAAATCCTGCCTTATGGTAATGATGTCATATTTTGTACCAAGGCAGGAATCCATAGAATAGATGCTAAAGGACAAATAGTGTTATCCAATTTTTATGCTGAAGCAAATAATCACGCTTATGTCATGCAAATTTATCCTTACGGGGATTTGTTTTTAGCAGCTAATACAAGTGGGGTATGTATATATGATCAATCACTTAATTTAATTGAGAAATACCAATCCTCGGCTGCCAGAGTATTTGCTGATTTAGCGGTATTTCAAGATAAATGGTGGTGCGCTTCAATGGATGGCGGTATTTTTCTTTTTGATACAGACACCTTACTACCAGTTTCATCTCCTGAGCGTCAATTGTTAATGGCAAGTTCGTTTAAAAATGACTTGTGGTTTACCGGGCTTTCTGGAGCTATGCAGTATAAAAATGATCAATTTATACCGCTTAAACTGGAGAATGGATTCCCGCTATCAGAATATGCCCAGGGCGGACTCTTTAATGATAGCGATTCATTGCTATATTTTGCAGGCGTTCAAGGTATATTTGAATATACCTCGAATACTGATGCAGGTAATACAGACGTAATGTTGCCTCAATGGCACTTGCAATGCAATGATCAATTTTTACCAATCTCGTCTCAATTCGGTTTAACTTATGACCAATCTATTATAAGTCTTCTTCCAAGAGCGATCATGACATCTGATCAAAATTGGTTTGCGTTGGATTATTTCGATAAAAATTCATGGCATCCTTTAGAGAATGGTCTTCCTTTGCTAATTGAAATTCCGTATGGTAAAACGGAAATTAAGTTTAGAGTGCGTCATAAATACACCATGGAGGAAAATATAGCCTCCTATTTTGTGTATCGCGACACCCCGATATGGATCAGAACATGGTTTCGTGTCTTGATGGTGTTTGTTGGTCTCATAATACTGACTGGTATTTACTTTTTATGGAAATATTTCAGAACCAAAAAAATGTTGAAAATAGAAGCTGAGGAAAGGAAGGTAACACAAGAACGGTTAAGAATATCGAGAGAATTACATGATAATATTGGTGCCCGTTTATCTCATATTATTTCCTCATTGGATATCCAGCTGTTCAAGGAAAATGGCGAAGGTGAAATAGCCACTATAAATGCATTCGCTAAAGAAACCATGCGTCAATTAAGAGAAACCATTTGGGCCGTGAGCGATAAGACTATTTTCTTTTCTGAACTTAAACAAAGGGTTGAGCATTATACGGTTCAAACAGATACAATATCTCCCGTAAGTATTCAATTTACGGATCAGGCATTGGTTGATTTTGAGTTAAATGCTACTGAAACCATTAACCTATTTCGAATTGTTCAGGAAGCTGTTAATAATGCTATAAAATATAGTGGAGCCCAATATATCACAGTAAAATTTCATGATTTTGAAGACACTGTTTATTTGACTATCAAAGACAATGGTAGTGGATTTTTAGTAAACGAAGGACAACAATTGGGCACGGGCCTAAAGGGAATGGTGAAAAGATCAGAGGAAATACATGCAGAACTGGAAATTAATTCAAAATTAGGTGAGGGCACAACAATAAAATTACTTTTCTCTATGAAATAGGTCATTTGTACTATTGAATAAAATATAAAAGAACTTGAAATTTGTTTATGATTAAAATTGCTTTAGCGGAAGATAATGGTTTTTTAGCCAATTCACTCATTAATAAATTAGGGTTGTTTGATGAATTTAAAGTAAAATTTCATGCCCTTAACGGTCAGGAACTTTTGTCGAAACTTAAGTATGATAATAATGTAGATGTCATTTTAATGGATATTCAAATGCCTGAAATGAATGGCATTTTGGCTACAAAAGAAGTGGTTAAGAAATATCCTCATATCAAAGTGATAATGTTAACTATTCTTGATGAAGATCAAATAGTATACGAGGCCATTCAATCAGGGGCTAGCGGGTATTTGGTAAAAGAAAGTTCTCCTCAGGAAATCTATGATGGAATCAATCAAACCATTGAGGGAGGAGCAGTGCTTTCTGCCAATATTGCTTTAAAAGCAATGAAAATGATCCAAAACCCAGATACTGTTGAGCAAAAGAAGAAAGACTTTAATTTGTCTGAAAGAGAACGCCAGGTCCTTTTGCAATTGACAAAGGGATTAAATTATAAGCAAATAGCTGCTAACCTTATCATTTCTCCCAATACAGTAAGACGGCATTTGGAGAACATCTACAAAAAAATGGATATCTCGAATAAGGTAGAAGCCGTGCAAATGGCTTATTTACATAAATTGGTTTAAGACTTCTAATCGTCGTTTGGTGCATTTGACCTATTGATAGTTTTAGCTATCATGGTGACTTTTGAATATTAATGATTCAAAATTAAATACCATGAGAAAATTTCATCTACTAATGATTGGCTTAGTGCTTACGCAGTGGACTATCAGCCAAATGGTTTATACGGGAGGGCCATTAAATACGTCCGGACAATGTTGGACCATATGGGCCTCATCAGATTCAGCTTTTATGGGGTATAATGAAGGTCTTTTTAGAACTATGAATGGGGGCTTGACCTGGGAACATTTAACAAATGGTATACCAGCAGATGTAGATCCGAGAACAATTGAATATAGCAATGGCAAATTAATTGTCGGAACAAATAGTGGCGCCCGTATTTATCAGTCAGACGATTTTGGGAATAATTTTACAGGTGGAACTGGTGCCATTACTTCCATTGCTATTCCCACGGCCAGTACATCAGGTCTGAATAATAGCATGATTGGCGGCACATTGTTTCAGCCCTATACGTTTGACTTTAACGCAAGTGATTGGATTTCCACAGGAGGAACCGGCTTTGTAACGACACATGGCATTCGATACTTAGGAGGAGATACAATTTGGATAAACAGAGGCGGTTTTACATCTGGCACGACATCTTTTTCGCATGATAATGGTTTAACCTGGACGGATATCATAACGGAACCTCAAACTGATATAGGTGGAGGGATTATATTAAGTAGCGTGGCGCAGGATTTTATTAAAGTCGGAAATAGGGTATTGGTCGGTACAAATTTAACTGGATTCCCAGTACTTTATACCGACGATTATGGAACCACATGGCAGGCAAGTAATTTACCATTAACAACTTGGTCCGACTATGGGAAGCGATTTCTAAAGGTCAATGACAATCATTTATTAACTGTGAATTTATCAGGTGTGTGGAAATCAATCGATCAGGGTAGTACCTGGACGCTTATTAAATCTATTTCCAAAATCAGAACAATGGCTATCTTTAATGGTAATCATTTATTGGTTGGTACCGATAATGGGGTATGCGAATATGACAATTATGGTGAAGGAGCGCTAGTTAAGAAACATGGTGTTGCTGGAACAGCCTCCAATCTAATCCATCAACTGAATGGTGATTTAATAGCTGGAACCTCATCAGGTATTTCGACATACAACCCTAATACAGGATCATGGTCCACCTTTCAGGATACCACAACCCTGGGGCAATCATTATCAGCCAACTATTTAGCTAAAGTAGACGATACTCTATTTGCTATGGCAGAAAATGCGTATTTCAGATCCGGGAATAATGGACTATCTTTTACAACTGGAAGTTCAAACCAATTTAGTGGACAAACGCCGAGCGCTATTGCGATTTTAGATAACAAAAAAATAGTTGCTACACAAAATGCATCTGGCTTTCAAGCTCCCAAAATATTTTATTCTGTCAACAATGGGGCAATTTACACTGAAGCCAATTTTACAAATGCCGTATCTTTTGGTTATGGAGGGTTAGGCGGTAATATTGTCGAAAACCTGATTGAAACACCTGGAAGCCTCATTGCTGATATGGAAGCCGGTTATGCCATTTCTACAGATGGGGGACTAAATTGGACCTATACTGGAGGTGTTTGGGACCGTTCTTTTTTAACTATTAAAGGATCAGACATTTACCACTATCGTTCTACTTCGCTTCCTATTCCTGAACGCATCATTGAAAAGTCTAATGATAATGGAGCCACATGGACAACAGTCACCCAAAGCGGCCTACCAAGTTCTGGTGGATCTAATTATATGGGGATTTGGGGTGTTTGGAATCTTGATGGGAAAGTATCGACGTATAACTCGTTTGAAGCTCCTAGAGGAATTTATCAGTTAAATACGGCATCTAATCAATGGGAGTTGATGACCAATTCGTCCGCTTCTATTGAAAATCAGGATGGCTTATTGAATCTATCCATGTTTAACGGTATAATCTACGCCAATTGGTCGCTTAGTGGAGTTTGGAGGTTAGGTGGGGCACTTAATATTTCAGACCTCAGTTCTTCAAATGAAACCTACGTTTATCCTAATCCTGTCTATCACGATTTTAAACTCTTTTCCAAGCAGACTATTCTATCCTTAGAAATTTTTGATATAAATGGAAAACAAGTGCTTCAGAACCAAAATCAAATCAATCCAATGATAGATGTATCTAAATTAAAATCTGGCTTGTATACTATTAGGTATAATACTGTAAATGGTGTTGGAAAAACAAAATTTATAAAACTTTAAAGATTAATTAGAAATGTATGGTTTGCATTAGAGGTAGATATAATAATTGGAGGCTTAAATAAATGAGGTGCTATTCCCCAAAAACTGTTGTCGGTATTGAGGCAAAAAGTCTGTAAATTAACAGGCGGAAAGCTAGATAGTGTTACCCAGTATCAAACTATCGAGTAAGCCTTTTTATCATCTTAAAGAATGATGGTTATCACAGATTATAATCTGTACTTTTCTTATCTTAGAAAAAAAGAACAGATGGAGCGCTTAATAGAATTAAATAAAGAAAATATAGTATCAGAACATATTTGTTGTGCGTTTTCCGATAAAAAATGTAAAGATAGTTATCAAGCTAAAAAAGATTGGTTAACCAAAGAATTCAATAATGGTTATGTGTTTAGAAGGATTAATGCCAGAGCAAAAGTATTTATTGAATATGGCCCAGCCGAAACTGCATGGATTCCCATTCATGCTTCAAATTATCTCAACATTAATTGCTTTTGGGTATCCGGGAAGTACAAAAAGAACGGATATGGGAAAGAATTACTTAAAACAGCAATAGAAGATGCTGAAAAACAAAAAAGAGATGGACTGGTTACTGTGGTTGGTACCAAAAAATTTCATTTTATGAGTGATACTAAATGGTTTTTGAAACAAGGCTTCGAAGAGGTTGATCGAACAACTAGTGGATTCAGTCTTTTAGTTAAAAAAATTAATCCTAAAGGAAGCATACCGGCATTTAATGAATCGGTCAGAAGTGGAGAATGCCAAGAAAAAAATGGGATTGTTGTTTATTATTCTAACCGTTGTCCATTTGCAGAATTTCATGCAAAACAATCATTGGTTGAAACGGCTAAAAATAGAAATATTCCACTTAAAATTATCAAACTTGAAACCATGGAACAGGCGCAAAGTGCCCCTAGTCCTGCCACTATTTTTAGTTTTTTTTATAACGGTAAATTCATGACAACTGACATTAGCATTTGTATGGATACGCGTTACGATAAAGTAATGGGAAGGTTGAAGTAGGGTGATAAAAAGTACTAACTTGTATTTAAAACAGAACCTAGTCTATATATTTTATAATGAGATACAATAGAGAGCGAATAAATCAGCGCTGCAAGGTCAACCTTTCTAAATGAATTGAGGTCATACACCTTAAATCCCTAATCTATAGTAGCACCACAAAATAATTATCTACTAAAACAAAATGAGGATTAACGTATTGAAAAGCGCCCTTGAACTTGCTTATTTTCAGCTTTAGCAACCATGAAGTAATTACCATTTGGTAAGTCACTCACAGAAATTTGGTTACCATTAAATTCCTCTATTCGCTTTGCGATTTGCCCATTTGAATTGTATATTAAAATACTTTCTAACTCTTCCTTGGTTTCAATTATCAAGTAATCAGTTGTTGGATTAGGATATAAGTCTAATTCCAATACGGACAAACTATTTTTTTCAATTTCAATGGATAATGGTAATTGATAAAAGCTTACGGCAAAAGGATAATTATCTACTTGTAGTTCGTAAAAATAATCGTTATTTGTAAGTGCGGTTGAAGTGACTACATTTGCTGTTGTGGCATCAATTAATTTCAAATAGGCACTATTTTCATTTTGAACATATACAATGTAAGTTTCAGTTTGTTGGTCAAAACACAATCCACCAATGGCATAACCAGCCATATATCCATCAATTATAGAGTTCTGAGCGTTTAGAACTGTGGATGCTCCAGTGGTCAAATTAATTTCCGCAAAACGTAAATCTTTGTAGTAAGTTTGAAGAATCATATTGTAATTGTTGCTATCTATATCTTCATATAAACCGTACAATTTATTGTCATTATTGTTAAATTCTAACGCAAAATAACGATCTCCGTTTTGCATGATAGTAGGAGAAGATAAAATGGCGCCATTGGATGCCTGAATACTGTAGAGTTTAGTATCATTGCCATCAACTCCAATAAAAATATATGTCCCAGTATTAGAATCAAAAGTTGAATTACCTATAGCCACTCCGTCAACACCTGGTAAAGTTGCTATTGAGGTTACAATCCCTGTGGTAAGATTAATTTCTCCAAAATGTTCAGCACTGCCATCCCACCATAGTCCATAGGCTTTCTGTGTCTGCAAATCGTACTCCATTTCAATGGCTTGTACTGATGCAAAAGGAACGCTCGCAGAAGTCGAGCTATCTATATTCACTACGTATAGCTGCTGATTATTGGTTGTATCAATACCCCAGCAAATATATCGGCTGTTCTGCTGATCATAAGCTGTTGCACCTGCTGCTACACCAATCAATGAATTTGTGCTAACTTCTACGGTGGTAGAACCAGTATTAGGATCTACACTAACCACATCAAAAGGAATTGTAGGACTCCCATTTATCGATTTTTTTAAGCCATATAAAGTTTGACCTGTTGCATTTTTGTTTGCACAAATTAGGATAGCGCAAATAAGGATGAGTTTAAAAGCAGAATATTTCATGTTTTTGTTAACGTCTTTTTAAAAAACGTATTTCAATGGCAATAGGTTGCAAGTTAAATCAGATATTTTGAATGGTATCCATCTGATTCAAATTGCTGAAAATGATTCAAATCAGTTATCAGAATTAGAAAAGTGTTAGGTGATTCAATGCCTTTCTAACAATAGAGGATTAGATGTCATAGAAAATGGAAAATGTATTAAAGCTTCGGTAAAATCTATAAATCAGTCCTGCATAATTGAACTTACTTTGTGGTGCCATTAATTCTGTTTATGAAACGTATCATTATTGCAGGTGCATCAGGAATGGTAGGTAATTTAGTATTGAAAAAATGCTTATCTATTTCTGAGGTTAGCGAGGTAATTTCTTTGGTAAGAAAAAATTCTACATTTCGTCACCCTAAGTTAAAGGAAGTTGTTTTAGATGATTTTAGTGATTACTCGACACATAAGGACTTATTCCTCAATATAGATGCTGTATTTTTCTGTATTGGTGTCTACACAGGAAGCGTACCAGATAAAAAATTTAGAGCAATTACCATTGACTATCCATACCAACTCGCCTCTATATTGAAGGCAAACAGTCCAAGCGCTAGTTTTTGTTTATTAAGCGGAGCTGGAGCGGATCGTACTGAAAAAAGCAAAACCGCATTTGCCCGATATAAAGGAATGGCAGAAAATAAAATATCCCAATTAGGTTTACGCTTTTTTGCATTCAGACCAGGGTACATCTATCCCACTTATAAAAGAAAAGAACCCAATTTAATGTACAAAATTTTAAGATGGCTTTATCCGATTATCAAATTAATGGGTAGTAGTGCAAGTATTCAATCGACTGATTTGGCTAATGCCATGGTCAGTATTGGGCTAGGAAATGTTAAAAAAGAAATTCTAGAGAATCAGGATATATTAGAATATGCTTAAGCATAGAATAACAAAATGTTAAACCAAAATAAATAAAGAATGATGAAAAATGAAAACATCAAAGTTGAAAAGGTTCGGGCTTCTCACCGTAAAATCTACACGGATATTATCATTGATGCCTCTCCAGAAAAAGTGTGGTCTGTTATTATTGACACCAAGTCATACAAAGATTGGGCGACATTTTTAGTCAATATCAAAGGTAGTATAAAAGAAGATGAAAAAATTACGGTTACTTTTAAACTTGACGACAAAAAGGATAAATTGACAACTATTGATCACACCATTTCTGTTCATGACAGTAATGAGTTTTTTTGGGCCGAAAAAGGGCCGGGAGGTATTCGAGACAACCATCACTTTAAGGTTGAGTCAGCTGAGAATGGAAAATCAAAATTTATTCAGTCAGATGAAATCATAGGAGGAGTCACATGGTTAATGGGAGGTCGATTGTCAAAAATGTATGCTAGGGGATATAAAGCCTTTAACAGAAGCCTTAAAACAGAGGTAGAGAAAAGATTTAAATAATAGTCGTTTATTGAATAATATATGAATTTCGATTTAAAAAATGTACCTTCTCAAAAAGGACGAATTGCTATTATAACTGGCGCTAACCATGGTATAGGTTTTGAAACAACACTGGCCATGAGCCGTTTTGGTTTTAAAGTCGTAATGGCTTGCAGAAATATAGAAAAAGCAACAAAAGCAAAAAAAGAGATCCTTCAGAAGGCTCCAAACGCCGATTTGGATATTATCCGTTTAGATTTAAGCAATCTAGAAAGCGTGAGAACCTTTGCAGAAACGTTTAAAAAAGGCTACAGCAAATTAGATGTCCTGATTAATAATGCAGGTATTCTGATGTATTCTGGGAAAAAGAATGAGTCAGGAGTGGAATTGCAATTCGCAACAAATCATCTCGGCCATTTTTTATTAACTGCTTTATTGGTTGATTTGATTCCAGATCATTCAGCTTCCAGAATAGTAACTTTAAGTAGCCTTGCGCACAAAGGGGCAAAGATTTACTTTGATGATTTGAGCTGTGATAATCAGAATGATGCTGGTGCGGGTTATGGACAATCAAAGTTAGCCAATTTGATATTTGCGGATGAATTGAATCGCCGATTGAAAAGACGAGGGAGTAAAATTATTGCTTTGGCCGTGCACCCTGGAGGTTCTGATTCAGGTTTGTTTGATGAAATGTCAAAGGTGATGTACTATACCTTTAAAATACTCTCTCCGTTTATTTTACATTCTAATGCATCTGCAGCTATGCCTTCACTTTTTGCGGCTCTAAATCCTGATTTAGAAGGTGGAGAATATTTCGGGCCACAAGGTTATAAAGAGTTTAAGGGAAAGGTTGGTATAGCAAAACGAAGTGACTATTCTCAGCGCGAAGATGTCGCTTTGAAGCTTTGGAAAGTCTCTGAAAAAATGGTAAAACAGCCCTTTTTATCATTGACTTAAAAAAAATAGGTATGTTTATTACAGGAAGTGTCAAAAAAATGAAAGATATCGTTCAAATAAATAGTATTTCAGACATGCATGATGTCTTTGGAATATCAAAACCTAAGCATCCATTAGTTTCAATTATAAGGTTTAAGAATACTAAAATTAGAGAAGAGTATCATCATGTGAGGTGCTTATTTGGGATGTATTGCATCACACTGAAGAACGATACTAAAGGTAGTATGAAGTATGGTCGAAATTCATATGACTTTAATGAGGGCTCAATGCTATTTATCAAACCAGGTCAGGTGATGAGCTATGATGGTCATCAATCCGATTCAGAAGATCCTGGTTGGGCTTTATTATTCCATCCAGATTTAATCAGAAAATCAGAGTTTGGCAAAACCATAGAAGACTATTCTTTTTTCTCATACGATATCACTGAAGCATTACATCTTTCTGATGATGAGAAGGATTCAATTGAGGAATTACTCAGTAAAATAGAAAAAGAATACCAGCAAAATATCGATAGACATAGTCAGCTTTTGATTATCTCAAATATAGAATTGTTATTGAACTATTGTGTTCGCTACTATGACCGACAGTTTTATACACGCGAAAATTTGAATAAAGATATCCTGACTAGATTCGAACGCTTGCTACGAAATTATTACGCTGATCAAAATCAGCTAATTTTAGGTGTGCCAACTGTAACTTATTGCGGAACTGAGCTAAACATGTCTCCGAAATATTTAAGTGATTTACTCAAGAAAGAAACTGGGCAAAACGCCAAAACACACATCCATAATTATTTGATTAACAGAGCAAAAAATCGGCTATTAAACTCTACTGATTCAGTCAGTGAAGTGGCCTTTTCCTTGGGATTTGAATACGTACAACATTTTTCTACCATTTTTAAAGCTAAGGCAGGAATGAGCCCAAGTGAATATAGAAGTCTCAATTAAATTTCAAGAGCGATTATTATTATCTGAATACCCTGATAAGTTTGTCGTTGGGTTTTTTTATATCATTTAATTTTATAGATATGAGGTAAATCTAATTGAGTAATAATTAATTATGAAGATAAGGAAATTCATATGATATTCGGAAAAAATAAATGAGTGCTCGGTACAGTGTTATTCCATAAAATACAAATAGTAATATTGCAAAGAATCATTTTGATAAATAGACTTACTTTTTTACCTTTAACTACGTTTTTATAGACGGAATAACGATTTATTAAATTGACAATTAGAATTTTAACTACACTTATTGTTCTTTTCTCTTCAACCATTGTCTTATCCGCAGACAGGTATTGGATTGCAGGGAGTACCAGTAATTGGAACAATACTAACAATTGGTCAACTGCTTCAGGTGGAGCAGGTGGAGCTTCTGTACCAGGGGCTGCGGACGTGGCTATTTTTGATGCAAATGGAGTAGGGAATTGCAATGTTGATATTGCGGTAACATTGGGGGGAATGACGGTCAATGGCTATACCGCTATTATTGATTTAAGTGGCTTCGCTTTCTCTATCACTTCAGGCAATTCAACCTTATCATCAGGAACAATTAACGATACACCCGGGACAAGCAGTTTTACAATTGCCTCAGCAGGAAATGCTACTTATAATGGAACAACATTTGGAGCGCAGGTGAGCGGCAGTTCCGGTCGGATATTCCTGAATGGATCAACCTTCAACAATATTGCATCCTTTACCAAAACGGGCGCCAATAACGATAATTCTACAGGAGGAAATACCTTCAATATGGATGTTACCATTTCAAATACAGGTTCTGGTCACATTCGCACCGCAAATACAAATTCAGATACATACCTTACTAATGTTACACTTAATAACAGTGGTACTAATCTCTTCTATTTTTCGGACAATAGTATTGGCAACACAGTTGGAGGTAACTTAACGATAATTAATTCAGCAACAGCCGTCGGATATAGGATTGCTAGATTAACCAGTTCTGATTTAGCAGTGAGTGGTAACGTCGTGATTAATACAACAGGAACAGCTAATAATACGATCTATTACGGAAGTAGTGGAGACGTGACTGTTGGAGGAACTTTTGATTATAACAATACCTGTACTGCTGCAACCTGTAATTTTTATTTGGCAAACGATATAAATGGATCAGCTATTATTGACGGGACCACTACAATTACTAATAGCGGTACAGGTGCCACGACCCAAAGGTGTTATTTAGGTAATCAGGGAGATGTCACATTTAATGGAACGTTAGATATTATCAATAATTCAACAGCCAACAACTCGCAAGTATATTGTAATCAGGCTGTGAATTCAAATAACACCTATAATCAAAATGTAACTGTTGCGTCTACAACCGCAGGGTGTGATGGTGTTTTCTTTGGAAATAATACCGGAACGGGTACTTTAGCAAGCGGTCGAACCATTAATATTGGAGGAGGAGGTTTTGTTTCTGGCACACTCCAATTAAGAAACTTTACACAAACTGGAAGCACTTCTCAGGCACTTGCACTATCCGGTACTGGGGTACTCAGTATGTATGACTCAAATTGGGGTGGAGATGTTGATTTTGCTGCACCTCGAATTAACACCAGGGGAACAACCTTTGGCGGAACAGCTGAGCTTGAAAAAACAGGGGGCATTGGTGACGATCAATCTCCAGGTGGAAATACTTTTGTAGGAAATGCCATACTGAGAAATACAGGCACTACTTATTTCATGATGGGGAATGGAACAGCAGATGATTTTCAATCAAATTTGGAGGTGATTAATACCGGATCTGATGAAATTTATATCGCACATAACTCTGCTGGTAATACAATTGGGGGTGATTTGACACTGACGCTAGGTGGAAGTGGTGATTTAATTGAGGTTGCCGATAATGCTAATTCAACTTTAACGGTGACAGGGGCGACTGTGATTACAAATACGTCGAACTCAATCACCAGTCAGGTTAGAATGGGTGATAACGGAGACATTGATTTTGATAGCTCGGTGGACATTACAACTACTAGTACCGGAACGAATTCATATATCTACTTTGCAAACGGTAGTAATTCAACCATTACTGTAGACGGCCCTTTTACATTCAATCATAGTACGACAGCAACTAATAATACTAGATCGTACCTTGGAAGCCAGGGTGACATGATTTTTAATGATGTTTTGACCATTAATAACAATGCAACGGCTACAAACTCAGAAATTTATTTGAATCATGGCGCCAATAGCACGAATCAATACAATCACAATATCATTGTAACGGAGACGGTTGCGACAGGTGATGGCATTCGGTTTGGCGAAGGAGCAGGTTCAGGTACGTTGGCTGCCGGCAGAACGATTTCTGTTGGTGGTGGTGGGTTTGTGGCTGGTCAATTAAGGTTACGAAATTTTACCCAAGTAGGCCCTACCGCTCAATCGTTAACTTTTACAGGCACAGGTTTAATTTACTGTTATGATTCCAATTGGGGCGGTGACGTAACCTTTGCGTCTCCACGAATACTAACGCAGGGCACCACGTATAATTTAACAGCTTCTTTAGAAAAAACAGCAGGCGTGGCAGATGATGCTTCAGTTGGAGGAAATACCTTCGTAGGCAATGCAACGTTAACCAATGCAGGTGATATGAATTTTGTAATGGGTAACGGAGCAGCAGATGATTTTCAATCTGATTTAGACATCATTAATAGTGGAACTGACGATTTTTTTCTGGCACATAATTCTACAGGAAATACAGTAGGTGGAAATTTAAGTGCCTCCTTGCAAGGTAGTGCAACACGAATCGAATTTTGCGATAATACCAATGCTAGTTTGACTGTTACAGGAACTGCTTCATTTACAAATTCGTCGAATGCAACCACCAATCAGTTAATTATTGGCGATAATGGAGATATTGATTTTGATAATTCAGTAGATATTACCACAACAAGTTCAGGCGATAATTCATATGTCTATTTTGCTAATTCGGCTAATTCAATTGTTACTGTAGACGGTGCATTTACATTTAATCAAAGTACAACAGCTACGAACAATACCAGATCGTACATTGGTAATAGTGGCGATATGATCTTCAATGGTATACTAACCGTTAACAATCATTCACCGGCAACAAATAATGAGATTTATTTAAATCATAACCTGACCAGCACAAATGCTTATAACAATAACATTGTCTTAACACATACAACCGCCGGTGGAGATGGGATTAGATTTGGCCAAAGTGCCGGCCTTGGAACTTTAGCTGCAACGAGAACAATCTCTATCGGAGGAGCTGGGTTCGTTGCGGGTGATTTAAGGTTTAGAAATTTTACACAAGTAGGTGCTACTGCACAAACCTTATCATGCACTGGAACTGCCAGAATTTATAATTTAGATGCTGATTGGGGTGGAGATATTGTATTTTCTTCGCCAAGAATGATTACAGATGGTACGACCTATCGATTAACGGCCTCTCTCGAAAAATCAGGAGGGATTGGTGATGATGCCTCACCAGGTGGTAATACGTTTATTGGAAATGCTACCTTGATCAATTCAGGAGCCAATTATTTTATGATGGGGAATGGGAATCCAGATGATTTTCAGGCCAATTTAGATCTTGTCAATTCTGGAACTGACGAAATCTATATTGCTCATAATAGTGCGGGTAATACAATTGGAGGCAATTTAACCGCTACTATGAGTAACGCTGCCGATAGGATTGAACTTTGTGATAATTCAAACTCAACGTTAACGGTTACCGGACCCGCGAGTTTTTCAAATACGTCCAATTCGAGTGTAAATGTGATTTTAATAGGTGAAAATGGAGATATAGATTTTGACAATAGTTTGACAATCAATAATACGAGTAGCGGAATTACCAATCGGGTAACTATCGCCAATGGTGCTAACTCTGCTGTATCCATTGATGGTGCATTTATATTCAATCATTTGTCAACAGCAACTGATGATACAAGAGCCTATCTAGGAAATAGTGGAGATGTCACTTTTAATAATACTGTTACCGTAGTTAATGCTACTGGGGCAGGTAGTTCACACATATACTGTAACCTTAACCCAGCAAGTAATAATCAATACAATGATAACGTAGTTCTATCGGTGACAAATGCCAATTCTGATGGGATTCGATTTGGAGAAAGCGGGGGGGCGGCAACATTGGCAGACACCAGAACAGTAACCGTTGGAGCAGGTGGATATATTGCTGGAGACTTAACATTTAGAAACTTTACTCAGGTGGGTGGCACTGCTCAGTCAATTACATGCACCGGAACCGCCAGAATCTTTAATTATGATTCCAATTGGGGAGCCAATGTGACATTTATAGCGCCTAGAATGTTGACTAGAGGAACCACTTATAATGGGACCACTTATTTAGAAAAGACAGGTCTTAGTAGTGATCAGTCAGTCGGTGGAAACACATTTGTTATGGACTGTGATTTGGTACATACAGGTTCAAATCAATTCTTAATGGGGAATGGAACAGCAGATGTTTGGCAGGCTAATTTAGAGGTCAATACCAGTGGGAATGGAAACATGTATATTGCGAATGCTGGTGCTGGACATTCAATAGCAGGAACGTTAAATTGGGTCCATGCCGGTTCTACTGGAGATGATTACCTTGCTTCTCAAACTGGATCTACATTATCTGTTTCAGGAAATGCTACATTCTTAAATACATCTAATGCAACAAGCGAAATATATGTCGGGAATAATGGAACTATTACGTTTGATGGCACTGTTGCTGCTACTAATACGCCATCAGGCGCAATTAACGGTCAAATCAGATTTTCTAATGGTGGTTCAGGCTTAGTAACATTCAATGATAATGTTACACTCATTAATAATGGTACTGCAACAACGCATAATATTTATTTGGGAACAAGTGGAGATATTGATCTGAATGGAGATTTAACCGTCACAAATTCAGGATCGGGAACAACTAGTCAGGTTTATTTTGCCAACGGATCCACTAGCCAGGTTGATATTGCTGGAACAACTCAATATACGCAGACCGGCAACATTTCGAATACAAGAGGATACCTCGGTAATCAAGGAGATGTGACATTTAACGGAGTATTGAACATAATCAATCAATCGTCATCTACTAACTCAAGGGTTTATATGAATTATCAAGGCAATAGTGCAAACACATACAATGGAAATGTGACACTTACCAGCGAGCATGCGATTTGTGATGGGATTAGCTTTGGTGAAAATAATGGTACTGGATCATTGTCTGATGGTTTTACTATTACTACTGGGGGTGGTGGATTTATAGCTGGTGATTTGTATTTCAGAAATTTCACTCAAGTTGGGGGAACTGCTCAAAACATTATAACGACCGGAACCAGTAGGATCAGAAATAGAAATGCGCTATGGAATGGCAATTTGGTAATGACCGGACCTCGCTTTATCACACGAGAGTCTATTTACAATGGCATCAGCTCCTTTACAAAAAATGGCGCCTCTAATGATGATAGCTCTGGTGATAATACCTTTAATGCTGATGTGACTTTTACTAATTCTGGAACAGGAAGAATGCGTTTGGCAACGTCTAATTCATTTGCAGATGATTTCAATGCGAATGCGACATTTGTGAAGTCAGGATCAGGTGCATTACAGCCGTCGTATAGCAATGCAGATACGTATGCTGGTAACATTTCAATCAACGCCAATGCACAAATTTATTTTGGAAATGGTGGAAATGGCAGAGTCATACTGGATGGTGGTGCTGGTGATCAAGACATTATTGACTTAGGAGCTTCTCCAACACCGCTGTTTAGAGATTTTCAAGTCAATAAAGGTGCAGGCGCAGTGAATCTACAAATGCCAATTGAGATTGTTGTAGAACTTGATTTAGACGCCGGGGTCATTAATACCACTACTACTAATCTATTGACCATGAGAGATAATACAAACGTGAGTTCTGTGTCAGATGCTTCTCATATTGATGGGCCAATAGATAAAATTGGAAATGACGCGTTTATTTTTCCAGTTGGAGATAATAGTTTGTACAGACCAATTGAGATTTCTGCACCTTCCAGCGGGGCCTCAGTATTTAGAGCCCAGTACTTCAATGTGGATCCAGATCCTACTTATGATGATGCATTATTAGATGTTACATTAGATCATATCAGCAGTTGTGAATATTGGACACTTGACAGAATCGTCAATACCAATAATGTGACTGTAACCCTAAGCTGGAATACACCAGCAAGTTGCGGTGTAGATAATATATCTGATTTAAGAGTCGCTAGGTGGGATGGCTCATTATGGATAGATGAAGGAAATAATGGAACAACAGGTAATGCAATTTCGGGAACCGTAACTTCTGGAGCTGCTATCAGTTCATTTAGTCCATTTACTTTGGCTTCAATTACTTCTTTTAATCCATTACCCATAGAACTCACCACTTTTACAGTTAAACTTAATAGCAACATTGTAGACTTACAATGGGAGACTGCATCCGAATCGGATAATGATTACTTTCAAATTGAAAGAAGTGTAGATGGCGTAAACTGGGAATTTTTTGCAACTATTGATGGAGCAGGGACAACTGCGATTCCACAATCCTACCAAATAGAGGATCGCTCTCCTTATAAAGGAGAGAACTATTACAGGTTAAAGCAAGTTGATTTTAATGGCGTGTATGAATACTTCGGTCCAAAATTGGTGGTAGTGCCTTCTAATAATAGCGGAAATTTAGTCGTTTATCCAAATCCTTCGAACGGTGAGTTTGTAATTACTGCAAACATTGATGAGCTCACAAATCTGCATTTTTATAATGTAATGGGACAAGAAATTAATCCTGCTATAGTCATTTCAGATGATAAGGCTATTATTGACTTATCATCATTTGTTAGCGGTGTTTATTATCTCAGGACACCATCCTCGGTTAATAAATTGATCAAGCAATAACAATATTGAGCTCAATTTTAGTCATTGTTTTCAATGCAAAAGCTGAAATGAACTTTAGCGAATAAAGTTAAAAATGTGTATTATAAGATGTTTAATTATCTTATCAACTAGAAAACGATTTTTTAATGAAAAACAATCAAGATTGTTAAATTTGATCATAAATGGCCAATTAGAGATTATAGTGCCGTTTATTGGAACGCAGATACTAAGAATTACTCAGAATAAATCACATGAATTTTATTGTTACGACAGTCATTGTTCTAATACTTGTGACGTTACTTTTTCTGCTTAGGCAAAAGAAGAATGGTGCAAGTCATATTTTCTTAGTTTCCTTTTATTGGATATTGCTTACCATCTTCTTGAATTTTTATGCAGGACTAAATAAGATATTTTGGCTGTACACACTTACCAACCTCATTTCATTAGGTTCTGGTTACTTGATTGGCGCAGTCATCTATCTTTATACCTACTCGTTAACTGAGTCAATTCGCCTAAGGAGTATATGGCTTATATTACTTCCATTCTTATTGTATTTAATCTTGGTTAATATTCCTTTTGCTTTGAGCACGCTTGAAGAAGGATATTTATTTGACTATTTATGGTATGTTGGAAAGTATGGGGATGCCGTCTACCTACTTGAACTTTTAGTTTTCGGCGGTTTTATTTTAAAAGCCTTCCAAAAGTACCAACATTACAAGCAGTACTTACTCAATTATCAAGCTCGGATTCCGCTTAGCCAAATTAAATGGGGACAACACATGCTCATTGGTATTATGGTATTTATTGTTTTTGGACTGATACTAAATATCTATTTGGTAATGGTTGGTGGAGATAATGATCTTGATATGTACATTACCTTAGTGACTGCCATACTTGTTACTGTTTATATCACCTATCATGGGTTATACCAATCTAAAGTTTTCCTGCCTGAAAACCTAAAGAAAATAGCGAATCATCCTAAAAAAAACACTTCATTTAATAACGCATACTCACCTGCTCAAATAGAAGCTTTAAAAAATAGAATTCAACATTTATTGGAAGACAAGAAACTTTACCTTAATCAAAATATGGCATTGGCAGATTTGGCCAATGAACTTCAAATGCCGGATAAAAAAGTATCAGTATTTATTAACCAACAGTTACACACCAATTTTTATAGTTTGATTAATGAATACCGATTAAAAGAATTTAAAAAGCAAGTATTAGATCCTAAAAATAAGATGTTCTCTACCATTGCCATTGCCAACCAATGCGGCTTTAAATCTAAGACTAGTTTTTATACCTATTTTAAGAAACAGATAGGAATGACACCTGCACAATACGTTAAAGTGAATATAAATTAAGATAGATAATGTTCTTTTGGAAGCAAACGAACACAAAAAACTGAAATTGGAACAAGCTGTTTAGCCAGCACTTACTTTTTTTGTGATAAACAATTAGAGTAATCGTTAATGAAATTTTATTTTGCCTCTAGATTCTTAAAAATTACCTTGCTATGTGTTGTCTTAAATACAACCATAATTGCAAGCGCTCAGCACATATGGCTTGATTCCATTTATAAAAGTGCGTCCTATGTTGAGACTGGTGCAATTTATTATCACTTTAGAGATGAATTATCATCTAATTTAGTTTATGAAGGAGTTGGCGGTGGTCGGATAGGCGGCGGGTATCATTTGAATGCTAAACGCCCAAAAATTCATCATAGCATTGATTTTTCGTTCGAGTATGGTGAAGCAAAATACAGGGGAGTTCCCAATGAAGACTATAGTGCTATTTATCGTTTAACTGGAATGTATGGCTTGTATAAGGAAGGTAAATCATTAACAAAGTATTCAACTTTTAGTTATGGTGGTACTGTTACGTCTGACGCTTTATACACTATTTATCCTTTTCTTTTTGGGAATAATGGAAATGCCTACTCAATTGATCTTGTTTCTCTTGGACCTTCTTTGAATCTTGATCGAAGCTTTAATGTTTCTAGACTTAATTTTTCAATAAATTTTGACTTACTAGGATGGAATATTAGACCTCAAAACTATAGTGGAATTAGTCCTGAACGCATATGGAGCGAAACTAGCATTGTTACATTAGTTAATGCGTTAAAATTCAATTTCACGGCTTCATATATTTTTAAATGTGGCAAGCAAACTACTTTAGAGCTATCTTATAATTGGTTATACTACCAAAACAGCTCAACACCCAATACATTAAAATGGGCTCAACACAATGTCAATCTTCGTCTTTATATTTTAAAAAATAGATCATGAAAATAATCTCAATCATTATCATCTACATGGCCTTTTTTCTATATTCCTGCGAGAAATTGCTTATAGCACCTAACCCTGAGAACACAATTAAAAACAATTTTGAATTGCTTTGGAATGAAATTGATCAAGGTTATGTTTATTTTGACTTTAAAAAAATAAACTGGGATAGTATTAAGGCTGTTTATACATCTCAAATTAATGATTTTACGACAGATGATGAACTGTTTAAAATATGCGCCAATATGCTAGAAACCCTTAAAGATGGACATGTGACAATTCGGCAAGGGATTCAAAATGTTCGTACTTATGATTACACAGAAGGATATGAAGATAATTTTAATAAAGCGTTTGTGATAGAAAACTATTTGGTACCCAACGATATGGATACAACAACCTTTATTCGACACTGTTTTTTGACGGACGACATAGGTTATTTATATTATTCAACGTTTACAAATGAGATATCTGTTAATGGAATAGAAAGTATTATTAAAAGGTATGAGAACACCAGAGGATTGATTTTAGATGTAAGGGGTAATTTAGGAGGCGACGCTTCTAACATTAATAGATTAATGGAACATTTTGTTACGGAAACTACTTTAGTAGGATATCGGCAAGAAAAATCGGGTCCAAATCATCAAGACTTAAGTGCTAAAAAAGAGATTCGTATTTCCCCAAAGGGTATGCTTTATTCAAAACCAATCATAGTGCTGGCTAATAGGCAATGCTACAGTGCCTGCAATGCGTTTGTAGCGTATATGTCTATACTGCCAAATGTGATCGTTTTGGGCGATCGAACAGGTGGCGGTGGCGGTTTTCCAGTATCGGGTCAACTCGCGAACGGATGGTTTTTTACGTATTCTGCGACGATAGGGACTTTGCCGAATGGTCAAATTATCGAAGATGGTATCGAACCAGATATATCTGTAGCTACAAACCAGAGCTTTGAAATAATAGGTTTAGATAATATCATAGAGAAAGCCATTATCGAATTAGAATAAAAAGTATTTTAGTAAGAAATTTAACCAATTGATAATACAGTAAATGAATAAAATATTATTTGTAATTGTTTTTATAAGTACGTCAATACAATCAAGTGCGCAGGATATTGATGAAAATTCAAACTCAAATCAGATTTCAATTGGGGTTATTGATAGTTTATATTCTGAGACTTTAGGTGAGCAAAGAGACTTTTGGATTCATGTTCCGCACGCTTATGATGATCAGACGAAGTTTCCAGTTATCTTTTTGTTGGATGGGGCTTACCATTTTGAATCTGTTGTTGGCATGATGCGATATCATAGCATCATTAGAGAGATTCCCGAAATGATTGTGGTTGCCATCATGAATACAAATAGATTGAGGGATTTTTCTCCTTTACCAGTTTCAGAAAATACAAACCTGTCTGGTGCAAAGGAATTCGCAACATTTATTGAAAAGGAGCTTGTACCCTATATAGATAGTGCTTATCCCACTATTCCTTACAGAACATTATTTGGTCACTCATTGGGTGGACTATTTACAGTAAATATGCTCGTACATCATACTGACCTTTTTGATAATTATTTGGCGATTGATCCAAGTCTTTCTTACAATCAACCGTTTTTGGAAGATTTACAACTAAAATTCAACAAAACTGATTTTGAAAATAAGGCGTTATATATTCCCATTGCTAATACACTGCGGGGAAATATGACCTATGAAAAAGCACTGATTGACACGACTACTGATACCCGTCATTTACGTTCAATAGTTGCATTCTCAGAATTGGCAAAACAGAATAGTCAGTTAGTTTCTGAAGGGCAGTATTTTCCTAATGAAACACATTCAACACTGCCCATTATTGCCACGCACAATGCCTTTCGATTTTTCTTTTCTTGGTATAAGTTTCAAGACTGGCCTAAATTCTATGATCTTGAATCAGATCTCACAGGAGATGAATTAGCAGCATTACTTATATCCCATCATGCTAATGTATCCGATAAATTGAGGTACCCTTATCCTCCTGACGAATACGAAGTGAATCAGCTAGCTTATATGTTTTTGAGTAACGGAGATGAAGAGCGTGCTTTTCCTTTTTTTGAATTGAATATTCAAAATTATCCAGAAAGTGCAAATGCCTATGATTCCATGGGAGATTACTACTTGGGCGTTTCTGACACGATTAAGGCCATCAAATATTTTTCTAAGTCAATAGAACTTGGCGGTTCAGATGGCACAGTAGAAAAATTGCAGGCATTAGGAAAAAAGAACTAAACAGATCATATAAAATGCCTACTAAAACATAAAAACAATACATTTGTTTTTATCATGGAGGCACCTGAACTTTACTTTAAAACGGATACCGAATGGCGAACTTGGTTACATGATCATCATTCCAGTTATAAAGGAGTTTACCTAATTTTTTATAAAGTGGGAAGTGAGAAGCCTTCCATGCGCTGGGAAGAAGCTGTAAAAGTGGCTTTATGCTATGGATGGATCGACTCTACCGTCAAAAATTTAGGTAATGATAAGCGAAGGCAATACTTTTGTCCTAGAAAACCTAAAAGTGTTTGGAGTGCATTAAACAAGCGTTACATCACCGAATTACTAAAGAAAAAACTAATTCATGAAAGTGGATTGAAAGCCATTCAAACCGCTAAAGAAAATGGCAGTTGGACCGCCTTAGATGCAGTTGAAAAGCTGATTATTCCGGACAAATTACAGCAAGCGTTCAATCAGAATCGAAAAGCATTTGATAATTACCAGAATTTCGCACCTTCTTACAAAAAAGGATATTTATATTGGTTGAATCAGGCAAAGCGTGATTCCACTCAAAACAAGCGCATTGCTGAAATCATTGAACTGTGCGAAGCGAATATTAAGTTGAGAGATAGCCGTTGAAGTTCGTGATGATTAATGCATAAATCTGTAAAACTAGAGTAACCTTCTAAAAACAAACCGTTATAGTAGATAAAGGAACCAATTAATTGCTTATTTTAGGTTAAGCGTTAATTGTAACGAGCTACTTTGCACAGTATATTATGGAGCTAGGATATAATGTTTGGCTGATGCAATAAACAACATAACGAAGTAGAAGGCTTCAAATATTTTGGCTCTTGAGACAACATCTACCAATGACTAATTGTATTTAAATAAAAAGCTATGCAGAAACTAACCTCACTTATTTTGACTTGCATGGTAACCGTTCTTAGCTTTAGTCAACTCGTTACCTCAAATCTGCCAATTATCAATATTACGGTGGCGGGATTGGTTGATGACATTCCAGATGAGCCAAAAATAATGGCAGATATGGAAATTATTAATAACCAAAGCGGCGTGAATCATGTCAATGATGCGTTTACAGATTATGGTGGGAAGATTGGTATTGAGACACGCGGAAATTCGACTCAGGATAATGATAAAAAGACCTACTCCATTGAACTTTGGACCAATGCTGGAAACGATACATCAGTGGCCCTGATAGGTATGCCAAAAGAAGAGGATTGGATTCTTCATGCCATGTATATTGACAAGACCTTATTGAGAATTCCAATGACCTTTTACTTTAGTGAAAGAATGGGTCACTATGCCAGTCGGTGGGAATTTGTTGAACTGGTTATCAATGGTGATTACAGAGGGGTTTACATTTTAACCGAAAAAATAAAGCGAGATAAGAACCGTGTGGATATTGCGAAATTGAACCCTTCAGATCTTTCTGGAAATGAAGTAACTGGAGGGTATATTTTAAGATTAGATTGGTTAGAAGATCCGCAAGGGTTTACCTCAAATTACAATGCCATTGGAGGTGACCCCATGCTTTTTCAATGGTATTACCCAAAAGCCAACAATATTCAGCCTTTACAAGAACAATATATCAGCAATTATATGAGTGAATTTGAAGATGCCCTTCAAGCTTCCAACGGACAAAATAGTTTGAATAAGCATTATAGTCAATATATTGACTTAACCTCTTTTGCAGATTTTCTAATCATCAATGAATTGAGTAGAAATTCTGATGGATACAAATTAAGTACGTATATCCACAAGCATAAAATTGGTAAGGGTAATCGGTTTCACGCTGGCCCAATTTGGGACTTTGATCAAACTTATGGTGTTTCCGAAGTCTGTGGTGGTTCAGAATACATTGGTTGGAACTATAATCAAAGTCACCCTAATTGTGAGGACTTTGAGTCCATGCCGTTTTGGTGGAATACCTTAATGGAAGATCCCTTGTTTCAAAATCACTTAAAATGCCGGTGGGAAGCGCACCGTCAAAGTTTTTTACACAAAGACTCTATTAATGATTGGATAGATAACCAGGCAGCCTTCATTAACCAGGCAAAAGACAGAAATTTTATGAAATGGAATATCCTTGGGCAACAAATTTGGATTCAACCCGACCCGATTCCGGCTGATTATGCAGGAGAAATCAATTATATGAAAGATTGGATTTCCAATCGAATTGATTGGATTGATGCTAATTTACCCGGTAATTGCACTCAGGATGTGGTATCCATACATGAAGAAGAACCTTTAGGTATTGAATGTTATCCAAATCCTTCAAACGGCTTATTTAATATTGTATTACCTGAATACGGTTCTGACGGGAATTGGGTCATATTTACCACAACGGGCATGGTTGTCAAAGAGGGAAGTACTTCAGGTGCATACCAAACCAAAGATATCAGTAATCAACCGGCAGGGTACTACATTCTCAAAGTAAGGTTAGGCGAACACATGTATCACAAACAATTGGTGAAAAACTGATTTGACTAGGTACTATAATTGAAATACTGAAGTCTTAGAAACACAAAAACTTACCGCTTTAATAATTTAAATCCTATCTCTCTGCCTTGTCCCTGGAACATGGCCAAATTGATCCAAAACCAGGCAAATTGTTCCATCAAAGTAAATTGATCATTTCCACCAATATCATAACAGTTAGCAAATCCGGCATCTAAAGCCAGTTGTTGGACTATGGCTTTTGCATTGGCATCCTCTCCGGCACAAAATATATCCAGTGACATCTGATCATATACAGGATCAATCATATTGTTGAATCCAGTTGTGTTGAAACACTTCACCATTAAATTGGATTGGGTATTATTTAAGATGGCCTCAGCTGTATTTTGATATCCTTCCGGTCCGCGACCCATCACTATATTCATGGAATCAATCAGTACTTTTCCTGTCGTATCACCTAGACTTTTAGCCACTTCTACGGCTTTTGTAGCTGGTGTGGCTATCAAAACAACTTCAGCTTTTTCTACTGCGTCGTGAATGGAATGTGCTGAGGTATTTTTGTTATTTAACAAATCCCTTCCTTTAAAATTGGCAGTGTCGCGCACCCCCAAGTGTATTTCATGTCCCGCTTCAGACCATTTGGTAGCTAGTGCACCACCAACGTTTCCTGTTCCTATTATCGCTATTTTCATCATTCTAAATTTAAAATAAATACCCATCTTTTGGGGTTAATTTTTCCGGAAGCTTTTCTCCTAGCATATCTTTCAAGTCTCGTTCAATTGTATTACAGATTGCTGTCATTGGTGTGTCGGTTATTTTGTTTTCAAACGGATCTTCGTTTGCAGCACCAGTTCGCTCCATAATGATAAAAACGCCTGAAATCAATATGGAGAAGGGAATCATTAACCATGATAGACCATCTAACACATCAGTTTGAAAAAAACTCAAGAGGCCGAAAGGGAGTAAAAATCCAAAAAGTGTGACGAAAACCCGCGTAAAAAAATCATATTGCCGCGGCAAGGGAGTGTTTTTAATGCGTTCTGCACCACCCTGGTAATTAGCAAGTGCTAATAATTGGCCTTCCATCTGAAAGCTATCGAATCCACCTAAGGTGCCGTTCCCCATAGCCTGATAAATATCTCTGCCCAATAACAATTGCAGGTACATGGGTTTGTTTTGTGATTTAATCAGGTCGTTATACTCTTCATCTTCCATGAATTGTGATAAATAACCCCAGTCATCCTGGTTTCTTAAATGTAAGCGAAGTGCATGTACCCAAGCAATACATTTATATACCATTCTTTTTTTAAAGGCCTCTGATCTATCTGGTCGGTAGTTTTCCTGGTGTTGGTGGCTATCTGTAAAGGTAATGATTAGCCTAGCCAAAACCCTGCTGGAATTTACCACGCCTCCCCAAAGCTTTCTTGCTTCCCACCACCGTCCATAGGCTGAATTATTTCTGAAGGCAATAAAAATGGCCAGTGCAGAACCCAATACCCCAATAGGGGTGAAGTTCATCATTAAGGCTTTGAGTTCGAAAAAATAATGAACAGACCAAACGATAATAGACCATATGACTACAAAGGTCATTGGCTGCTTAATGTAACCCCAAATTTTAACAGGGTTGAAATTTCTTTTAACTATCATAACTAAAGTTTACCATGGATGGATGGTGTCATCATAATTATAAAATTTGCCCGTATCCTCTATTCGCGTCTTTAAAACCACATTATTATAAACCAGGTTGGCCGATTCCAATGGCGTAAACTGAGCTTTTGCACCTCCCATATTGGTCTTTACCCATCCGGGGTTAACATTAATGCTTTTTATGCCCGAACCTTTAATTTCGAGTGCCATGCTTTTATTAAGCACATTTAAAAGGTTTTTGCTGCTAACATATCCATAATGACCTCCGAACGATAGGTTAGAAACGCTGCTTAACCAACTTGAGATATTAAGCACCGTTTTGTCCTGTCCCTTTTCCAACAAACTTTTGAAATGTTTGACCATTAAAATAGGCCCTAAGCTGTTCACTTTATAAACCTCAATGAGTACTTCAGGGTCCAGGAATTCAAGATTGAATCCTGCTCGTGCCTTATTCCTGTCCGCAAAATCCTTAGGGTTGGCACCTGCATTGTTAATGAGGAGATCCAACCTCCCAAAGGTTTTCTGAACAGTTTTGGCCAATTGTTTTATGGATGTCTCAGAAGCAACATCTAATTCCATTGCATAAGCTTTTCCTTCTTTAGCTTGAATTTGTGCGACGGCCTCTAAAGCAGTTTCTTTTGATCGTCCGGCTATGATCACTTCATAACCTTGACCAGAAAAATATTCAGACCAACCAAAACCTAACCCTTTATGACCTGCTGTAATCAGTGCAATTTTTTTCATACCTAATTGAATGTTTTTCTAATAAACAGGCCGTAATTATCTAATAACACAAATCCGTTTCCGAACTGAGTAAAATTACCGCCAATACCAAATTGAAAGCCTTTATGATCCAATCCTATTCTTATCCTTTCTGAACTAATTTGATGTCCTTCATTCCTGAAAAGGGTGAATAGTTCTAACGAGCTATAGAGTTTCCAATCTGTTTTGAGGTCGGGTGTATAACGCATAATCGTAAAGAGTGAATACCCAACCGGATTCCCTATTTCCAGAGCACTTAGAGCAAATATTGTAAAAGCTTTTTTTGCCTTCAAAAAATTGAGCCCAACTGCTGTGCTAGGGCCGTTGGATGAATTGATAGCCCCGATAATGGAAGTGCCAAGCCCAATTTTTGACGTGTAGCTTATGTAAGCAGCACTTAAGATATTGGCATTTGATTCGTAGTTTACAATACCCCTCGTTCGGCTGAAAACAGTAAATCGGTAATCAGTATTGTGCAAGGGCTTCAGGAATTGAATATCGAAAAACAAATGGTCAGTTCCCGGCATTATTTCAATACTTTGCGAAAAGGTAAGTTTTCCAAGAACTAATAATATGAATGCGATAAAGATTTTCATCATTAAAAAGAAGGGGGGAATAAAAGCCCCCCCGAATAAATTATTGGTTTAATGTTTCAACTACCATAACGGCAGCGGCCTCACCTGAGTTTTGTTGTTGCCCGGTAATCAAGTTTCCATCTTGAATGGTATAGGATGCAAATGGTGTGGCTACTTTAAAAGTTGTGTTGTCAATTTTTTCTGCCTCATCCTGAATTCTGTATGGTTGAATTTGCATACCAACCGCTTGATCTGCATAATCCTCTTCAGCATTTGCAAATCCAGTCCACGATTTCCCATCCACTAATAATTTTCCATCTGAAGTCTTGGCTTCAAGCAATAGGGTAGTAGAATGGCAAACGGCTGCTGATGGTTTATTAGCTTCATAAAAACTAACAAAAAGATTTTGCAGTGCTTCGTTTCCTTTAAAGGTGTACATAGGAGCCTGGCCACCTACTAAAAAAATGGCATCATAATCACTCATTTTTACATCAGATAATTTAGCTGTGCTATCCAACAAGTTCTTGAACCAATCCTGTTGCATATAACCTAATGAAATAATGTCGTGAGCTGAATAACCACTTTCGTCTGTAGGATTGGAGTATCCATCCATTTCAATTTTACCGCCTTCGGTTGAGGCTAATTCTACCTCGTATCCTGCCTCCTGGAAAATTCTTAATGGGTGTGTTAATTCGGCTGCCCAAAATCCAATAGGCCATCCGGTTTGTTTAGAAACGGTCGGACTACTAGTGACCATTAAAATTTTGCCTTTTGTAGGCATGCCGTGAGCATGCACATAATGTTCTCTTTCTGTTATCATGTCATTATTGTTATTTTGATCGGAACTATTCGATTGTGCATGGGAAAGATGGCCGATCATTAATCCTAAACCCATTATTGCAATACTTAATTTTTTCATTTTTAAAATCTGATTTGGTTTCTGGTACCAAAATTCTATACTATACAGTGAATTTCCATGTAATACACATTTAAGTACGATACATACTTTTTGGAAAGTATCAGTGTTTTCAGTAGTTTTGGGCCATGGGAGATTTTGTGTACAATGGAAAAACCTTCTACAATCCGGTAGAATTTACAATGGAAATGATAGGAGGTACTTGGAAAATGCCTATTCTTTGGCGATTAAAAGGTAGGATTATGCGGTACTCGGAGTTAAAGAGAGACATACCACATATTTCTGATAAAATGTTGACGACTCAGCTCAGAGAATTAGAGGCGAACGGCTTTATTAACCGAAAGGTTTACGCTGTCGTTCCCCCTAAAACTGAATATAGCATCACAGAAAGAGGGCTAAGATCCATAGACATTATTAATGTGATTAGGAACTATGGTCTTGAACTAATGAAAGAAGAGGGGTTGAAGGACTGATTAGCAAACATCTTTCGACCATAATGAAATCATTTTTTGCAGTCTTTACATTAAAAGTTCAAAAATGTAATGACATTAATTTGATCTCTGCTACCGCCATTTAGAAATTGATTCATGTAGCCTATTTCGAATCGTGCCATTTTGTTTAATTTATAGCCAATTCCTGCATAAAGCCTGTTTCGATCAAAAAAAATCTGGTTATTATTAATGAAAATTTCATTATAGGCAGACCCGTACCAAGTGCGGTCTGTCAACATCTGGTTATTAATAGGAATGTTTAACGAAAGGAAATAGCGAAATCTAAGTTTAAAATCGGCGTTTTCTATCCACCTTTGCTCAAATCGGTAACGGTGTTGAAAGTTAACTCTACCAAAAGATTGTTTTGATATAAACTGCTGAAAGACTCGGTGTTCATCAACTTCTACTTTGTCATTTGTATTATTTACATAGTTTTGGCTATGTATGAATCCGTACCCTAATAGGATATTATTATTGTTTTCACTTAGGTTGTACCCAACTCCGGTTCTTAAAAGCAATTGCTCTAAATCTCCTACGGCATTATAATTTCTGTACTGGACTTCATGATGCCAATTCAGTTTCGAGTTTATTTTTTTATTTCCAAAATATATCAACCAATTACCAAGTTCACTTTCCTGAGCCTGAACACCAAAATAAACCATGAATGACAACAGGGAAATAGAAATTGCTATTATTTTCTTCATCTTCCAAAGATAGCAATTAATCCATGCTAAAGAATTTGAAATTACAGCTATACTACTATAAACGACAATACTATTCTTTATTTTGACTAATTTTTTGACTCTGGGTATTTGAAAAAATAAATGCTACAAACTGAAAAAGTCATTTTAAAAATTAACGAACACCTTTTTAATCTTAAATATTGATATATCTTCTTAAGTTTTTAATATTCTGTAAATCAGTGTTAAAACTATGCTTATTTAGTTTTTGCACTACAAGGTGTTAATTTTTTTATACTCCTATATTATTGATAAAATTGTTTGGGGCCATATTTCTTTTAGATGACTTAATTCTTTGAGAATCAAATATAAAAATTCACATCCAATCACTTTTCACCTTAATACATAAACTTTCATTATGCTTTACATTTAAAATATAAATGAAAATTAATGAAATAGATGTTGTTAATTTGTCCCAGCAAAATAACGTTAAGAAAGTTTTAAAAAAATTAATGATGTTAGAAAAAATTGAATTACTGATTTTCTTAATCCCAACTCTGATTCTATTCTTTATTGGCATATATGCTAGAACAGAAAGAAACAAACTGCCAATCAATACGATCGTACTCAGTAAAGTGGCCATATTCCTTGGGTTCGGGGTGTCATTGTTCGGTATAGCATTAGTGTCACTTACGGGACAAAATGAAATTAACATTTTGTCAGTTGCCGATTTGGGATTAGCCATTAGAATTGACCCGTTAAGCATGGTAATGTATTCAATGATTGCCATCTTAGGTTTTGTTGTTTTGCGGTTTAGTTATAATTATTTAAATGGAGACCCGAGACATTCAATATTTATTGGCAGAATGGCAATTACTATTGCTGCAGTACAATTATTAGTATTATCGGGTAATTTAATGGTATTATTTTTTGCCTGGGTTACGGCAAGTATTGCATTGCACCAACTCATTTTATTTTATTCTGAGCGTGTTAAGGCAAGGAGTGCTGCCAAAAAGAAATTTATTATCGCAAGATTAAGTGATGTATCACTTTTGATTGCCTTTATTCTTTTGTATGTCAATTTTGGTACAGGAAACCTAACTGATATTTTTTCAGCTATCCAAAATGATCAAATGATTTCATCTAATTTGCTTGAAGGGTCAGGTGTATTTTTGGTCTTAGCGGCAATATTCAAATCTGCTCAATTTCCAACACACATGTGGTTGGTTGAAGTGATGGAAACACCAACACCAGTTTCGGCACTTTTGCATGCAGGATTGTTAAATGCAGGTCCATTTATTATTGTTCGAATGGCTTACCTCATGGATGCCATCTATTTTGCACCAATTCTATTGATAGTTATTGGCGCTGTTTCAGCATGCTACGGTTCGATAGTCTATATTACTCAACCTTCGGTTAAAACGGCACTAAGTTATTCCAGTGTAGCACATATGGGATTCACTTTAATGACATGCGGTTTCGGAGTCTATTCTGCTGCAATGCTTCATTTAACAGGTCATTCTTTTTATAAAGCGCATGCATTTTTATCCTCAGGAACTAATATTGAGAGATCAGGTGCAAGTAAATACTCTAAAATCATAAGAAAAGGGCAAATATTAAAGATTTTAACTGGAATTTTAGGCGCTCTCGTAGTTTATTTTGGGATTTCATTTCTATGGGGTTTTAACTTTAAGGAAGACTTTAAGCTACTTGTAATTGGAGGAGTAATTGTCTTAGGTCTTTCTCAATTAATGGTTCAAGCTTTTGACTCAAACTCTAGTTTTAGAGTAATGCGTGGAGTCATTTTGCGATCTGCAATACTCACGGTTTCATTCTTTACCTTAGAAGCAATGATGCATAAGTTATTAGTATCGGAATTACCTGAACTTGGAGCACCTAGCTTAACATTTATGGTACTGATGATAATAGTCTTGGCGATTTTCTGCCTTATCATATTAATTCAGGTATTTGCTCCATTAATTAACTCAAATCAAAGGATGAATAATTTAGGGGTCCATATTCGAAACGGATTTTATTTGAATATTTATTTTGATAGACTTATAAACGCATATAAAAGGTAGAATTAGAAAGCAAAACGTAAATAATATTTAGACTTATGAACCGAAACGATTTCAATTTTTCTGACAATATAGAAGCTGCAGTGCAAAAAATAGCACCCACATGGTCTTTGGAGAATATGGTTGCGGTCAACCCATACATGGGGATGTCGAACCACTCTTTTTCAAGTGCTGCAAACATGTATAAAAAAATGGCAGGAGTTGATTTATTAATGCCTAAGGAATTCTACGTAGAGGCCATTAAGAATAGTAAAATATTGGATGTGGATCTTAGAGCTTCTTTAATTAAAAACGGACATGAGTCTATTTCTGTAGAGGATTTTAAAACCACTTTAGATAGCAGAGATTCAAAAGAAAGACGTATATCTTATTCTATAAAAACTGTGGCTGAGGTAGCAGGTGACTTAACAGAAAAGAACTGGCATAGCTTTGTATTAGATCGCATTTCAAATTGGGCATCCTCTTATTTCGATAAGGGACAGGCATTCTGGAAAACTGCCAATCAACATAATTGTATTTTTGAGGCTTGGAAAGCGAATGCGTTAGTAGACAAATCGCCTAAGATAATGGGCTTAAAAAACTTCAAGCAGATACTTTTAAATACACCTAATAATCAAAAGGAAGCAATTGAAAGAGCAATAATAGGATTAGGACTATCTTCAAAAAATATCGATACATACTTACATGCTCTACTATTAAAATTTGGAGGATGGTCGGCGTATATCAGAGGACTAGATTGGGATGAAGGTCTATATGGAGGAGAAAAAAACAACCTAGAATCGTTTGCAGCGGTTCTGCTGACTTGGGAATTTTGCTTGTTAAATACTTTTAAAGATCAAGAACCTGCATTAGACGCACATTGGAAGCATAATTTAGAAAAAATTGCAAGCGCTGAAAATATGAAACAATTTGATAGAGAGCTTGCTATTAATTTAATTCTCCAGGATGCATTAGATTTATCAAGAGAGCGAGAGCTAATTAATCAGTTTGCTAAAACGAATTCTGAAACAAAGCATCAGAAACGACCCTTAGCCCAAGCTGTATTCTGTATTGATGTGAGATCGGAAGTATACAGACGGCAACTAGAACACGCTAACCAAGATATAGAAACAATAGGTTTTGCAGGATTCTTTGGCTTTCCAATTCGCTTTAAAGGTCTTGGACAAGATAAAGGACAAAATCAATGCCCAGCCTTAATTCCATCTGGGCCAATTGTTAGGGAGATTTTGCCAAATGCTAACGATCAGGCAGAAGCGGCAAAAAAGAGAATTAATTTATTCCAAATCGAAAAACATTGGAAAAGGTTTAAAACCGGTGCAATTTCTGGATTTAGCTTTGTAAGCCCAATGGGATTATTATATGTTTTTAAACTATTATCAGATTCGTTAAGAATAACTAGAGCAACAACTCGAGCAAGTGAAATAGGTCTTTCGAAAAAAACGCTTTCTGAAAAAATAGTAGATGTAAGTGGCATTCCACTTGATGAGCAGGTGGCAATGGCAAAGGGAGCATTGACAGGAATGGGATTAACCAAAAATTTTGCACCAGTTGTGCTCATTATTGGACATGGATCCGATACCGTGAATAACCCACATGCCACTGGATTAGATTGTGGTGCATGTGGCGGTCATTCGGGTGAGTCTAATGCCATGACAGCTGAAGCAGTTTTAAATAATCCTAAAGTTAGGGACATACTGTCAAAATCAGGTATTGCTATCCCTGAAGATACTCACTTTGTAGCAGCGTTGCATAATACAACTACTGATAAAATATCAATACTTAATGAGCAATTAGTACCTAAAGGCCACCAAACTTATTTACTGGAAGTCAAAATGAGTTTGGCGGTTGCAAGTTCAGCTACAAGGCATGAAAGAGCTACTAAACTGAATATTGGAGAATCGGCCAATAAAGATAAGGCAGTTATTGCCAGAAGTAAAGATTGGTCTACTGTTCGACCTGAATGGGGCTTGGCGGGATGCAGTGCTTTCATCATTGCACCTCGTCACCGAACTTCAAAAATGAGTCTGGATGGAAAATCTTTCTTGCACAACTACGACTGGAAAAACGATCAAGAATTAAATATATTAGAAAGCATCATGACGGCACCAATGGTAGTAACAAGTTGGATTAACTTACAGTATTTTGCGAGCACAGTAGACAATAAGAACTTTGGGTCGGGAAATAAAACTTTGCATAATGTAACCGGAGGTTTCGGTGTCATTGAAGGAGGAGCAGGTGATTTAAGAATTGGTTTGGCTATGCAGTCTGTCCATGATGGCAAAAAATATCAGCACATTCCAAACAGATTAAATGTAATTATTGAAGCTCCAATAGAAGCCATTAATAAAATACTAGAAAAGCATGAAAATGTACGCATCTTGTTTGATAATGATTGGATTAATTTACTATCGATTAATAATGAAGGTAAAATAAATAAACGGTATACTAATCATTTAAACTGGGAAACCATCAAAGAAGAGCATTCTATCAAAGAGTTAACAAAAGAAGTAAAATACGAAGTAGAAGCATAGTAATAATAATTTAAATAATAGTAAAATGGAAGAGACAACGAAAAAAATAAATTACATTTTAGAGGATAGTAATTTATCAACTGAAGAGGCGAAGGCCGTAGTCAATACTTTAATTGATAACAGGATTAACTTTTTTAAAATCAATCATTTAAGTGAATGGGAAAAAGATCATTCAATTACATCAAAAACCCTTAATGAAAAAATCGTACAATTGAACGAGAGAAGGAAACAATTAATTAGTGAAATTGATAACAAAGCTAATGTTAAGTCTGAAAAAGCAGCTAACACTAGTTTTGGATTTGTTTTCCAAAAAGCATAGACACTTTAAAAAGTGATGTTAGACAGGTTTTTTTAACATGAACCACAACTATTTTAGTGGTCGTCAAATGATAATTGCCACTAAGCATCAAAAAGAAAAAGTTATTGCCCCTATTTGCGAAGCAAATTTAGGTGTAAAATGTATTGTTCCAGATAATTTGGATACAGATCAACTTGGCACTTTCTCGGGTGAAATTGAACGAAAATTATCACCTGTTGAAAGTGCCAGGCAAAAATGTCTAATGGCTATGGAATTGACTGGAGCAGATTTGGCAATATCAAACGAGGGCTCTTTTGGTGCGCATCCTGGTTTCTTCTTATCGTCAGCTGATGATGAGATTGTAATGTTAGTCGATCAGAAGAATAATATAGAAATACTTGGTAGAAAGCTGTCTGCTGAAACCAATTTTGGAGGAGAGGAAGCAAGTAGCTTATCAGAAGCAAAACGAATAGCAGCTGAATTTAAGTTTAATAGTCACGGCCTTATACTGCGCTACCGTAAAAATGATCCAGAAATTCTTTACAAGGGAATTACATCAAGAACTGACTTTGAAAAAGGAGTAGAAAATATTTTGGATTCAAATGGAAAAGTTTGGATTGAAACGGACATGAGGGCTTTATATAATCCTAGCAGAATGGCTGTGATTGAGCAGGCAACCATAAATTTAATTGACAAAGCTAAAAGCCTTTGTCCAAGTTGCCATTGCCCTGGGTTCTCGATTCGTAAGGTGATACCTGGTCTCCCTTGTTTTGCATGTGATTTCCCTACCAAATCTACTTTAGCACACTTATATGAATGTCAGAAGTGTCATTATATTAATAGAAAAGAGCATCCTAATAACAAATTTACAGAGTCACCTCAATTTTGTGACTATTGTAACCCTTAAATCGATTAATTGTTAATCAACATTATATTTAATCTGCTTACAAAGCAGAATTACCATTTACAATTTTTTAGAATCAATATTTAGTTTGTCGGTTACTTTTGTTTAAGGCATTCTTAAACAACGGTCATGAAAATAGCATTTACTCTCGCATTTATAGTTAGTTTATCTAGCGCTGTTGCCCAGTCTGATTATAGAATTTCCGGTGTTGTTAATACCTCAGAAAACGAGGCTGTTGATTTGGCTATAATTTCTTTATTTCTCTCATCCGATTCTATCCTTGCTAAAACTGAATTTACTGACAAGGATGGCTCATACACAATTACAAATATCTTACCTGGAAACTATTTTATGTTAATCAAACAGATTGGCTTTTTAGATTACAGGTTAGACCTTGAAATAAATCAAAATAAAGAATTACCTGTCATTAAGCTTCAAAGAGATGATAATTTTTTGAAGGAAGTCACCGTAAAGTCTAATACGCCATTTGTGGTAAGAATGATTGATAGAATAGTAATTACGCCTGATGCATTGGCTACAAATGCAGGTAGCACCGCTTTGGAAGTATTAGAGCAAGCTCCAGGCATACTTCTTGATAATAATGGAACTATTATTTTCAAAGGGAGGTCTGGTGTTGCAGTATATATTAATGATAAGCCATCTTACCTTTCTGGTTCAGAATTAGAAAACTACTTAAGAACTTTACCAGCAGGATCAATTAAAAGCATTGAAATTATCGATAATCCACCAGCTAGATATGAAGCAGCAGGTAATGCCGGTATTATTAATATTAATGTCAAACGAGGCAGCATAAAAGGTCTGTATGGAAACACTACAGTGAGTTATCGGAGAAGTAGGTATAATGGAAGCAATAATAGCTTTAACCTTAATTACAATCGGAGTAAAATAAGTCTTTATTCAAATATTTATGCCGGATTTTGGGAAAATTTTCAAGACTTAAACATCAATAGGTATTATTTGAATGAGAATAATATCACGCAATCGTCGTTTCAGCAAAATTCATTTAATAATAGGAATGGTCAATACTTAAATGGAAAAATAGGCTTAGACTTTTATCCATCAGAAAAAACGATTATTGGTATATCATACAAAGGGGTTACCTCTCCGAGTAATAGAAAAATAGATAATACAGCACTCACTTCTGATGCATCAGGCAATTTACTCCAAAGGGTTGTAGCTGATAATTTAAGTGAAACGACCTTCCTAAGCAATTTAGGAAGCTTTTATGTTTCTCAAACATTAGATACATTGGGAAGTAAACTCTCATTTGATGCGGATTTTGTACAGTATGCATCAAGTAATGATCAGCTTTTTAAGAATTTCCAATACAATCCTGATAATTTCTTATTGAACCAAAATCAAATTAATGGAGAGATTCCATCTGAGATAAGAATTTTGGCGGCAAAAACAGATTTGACCAAAACTTTAAAGGAAGGGGCAAAATTTGAAGCGGGATTAAAATCTGCCTTTACTAAAACTGATAATGAAGCAATTTATTCAACGACTATTAATGAGATAACTACCCCTGATTATGGTTTAAGTAATAGGTTTTTATATAACGAGTGGATTAATGCAGCGTATGTTAATTATAAATTTTCGGTAGGAAAAGTAGGGTTGCAATTAGGGCTTCGAGGAGAAGCAACCAGATTTGAAGGAAATCAGTTGGGGAATGTTGAAACTCCTGACACAAATTTTACACGTTCTTATGGGTCCCTTTTTCCAACTTTGTACGCATTTACTAAATTAGATACAGCTGGCAGACATGGATTGAATTTTTCATACGGACGTAGAATAAACCGTCCTTACTTTCAGGACTTAAATCCATTTATTAGTCCGCTAGATCAATTTACTTTTTATACTGGAAATCCAAACTTATTACCCACTTTTTCTCACAATTTATCCTTATCTCATTCATTTAATAATTTTCTTAATACCACAATCTCTTATTCTAAAACTATAGATGGTATTCAAGAAACATTAGAAATTCGAAATGAAATATACTATAGTAGACCAGGCAATATTGCATCAAGCCAGTTTCTTTCTTTATCACTTGATGGCTCATATTCTGTGACACCTTGGTATAAAATTAACGGGTACGCTGAATGTGCTTTGGTGAGATTTGATAGTCAGTTATATACTGAGCAATTGAACTCTCGTGGTACGAATGTTTATGTTTCGCTAACAAATAATTTTCAATTAAAAAAAGGATGGAAATTTGATCTTAGTGGGAGATATTTGAATGATCATGTATCCTCTCAATTGCTAATAGAAGGTTATGCGGTACTCAATTTTGGTATGCAAAAGACTATTTTTAATGGTAAGGGTAATGTCAAACTATCCGCAAGTGATTTATTTTACAGTAGGGTAGGCAATGGCATTATTAATAATTTAAACCAAACTAATGCCGATTGGAATAGTACATTTGATTCACGTAGTATTAGAGCTTCTTTTTCTATGCGCTTTGGAAAATCGGCTTTCAATAAAGAAAAATATAGCGGATCTGGCTCGGAAAGTGAACAGCAAAGAGTAAAAGGTTAGTTCCTGATTTGCCAAATCATATTACACAAAAATTCTAATTTGCGCCTTCTGAATTTTATTTATTCGTAATTTCAAACCTTATTATGTCGTTAGTAGATATTTTGGGGTATTTTGGTGCATTACTGATTGGTATAGTTTTAGGCCTTATTGGAGGTGGTGGATCAATTTTAACAGTGCCAATTTTTGTTTATATCTTAAATATTTCACCAATTTTGGCCACGGCTTATTCTTTATTTGTGGTAGGAACCTCTGCTTTAGTAGGAGCTATTCAGAATGCAAGAAAAGGGATGATTGATTATCGAACAGGAATCGTATTTGCATTTCCCTCTTTAATTGCAGTATATTTAACCCGAAAATTCCTGATTCCAGCTATTCCTGATTTACTTTTTACAATTGGTGATTTTGAAATCTCAAAATCTATGGGCCTAATGGTGTTTTTTGCAATAATCATGCTTTTGGCATCATATTCAATGATAAAAGACAGAAAAAACAAGCTGGAACAAAAATCTCAAGAAGTAATATTCAATTACCCGTTAATTATTTTTGAAGGATTACTTGTTGGTTTTTTAACAGGCCTTGTCGGTGCAGGTGGAGGATTCTTAATTATTCCAGCCTTAGTTTTATTAGCTAAACTACCTATGAAAAAGGCAGTAGCTACTTCTTTAATGATTATTGCCGTAAAATCATTGATTGGATTTATTGGAGACATTGAAAATATTGACATTGACTGGTCTTTTTTATTGTCATTTACCTCAGTTTCAATTGTTGGAATTTTTATTGGAATTCAGCTCAATAGATTGATAAACGGACAAAAGCTAAAAAAAGCTTTTGGTTGGTTTGTGCTTAGCATGGCCATTTATATTGTCCTAAAAGAATTTCTTTTCGAATAATTTATTTTTACCCTAAATTAAATGACTCATTTGCTAAAAGGAACTATGGTTTAAATTTAGTTTAGAATAATATTCCTGATAAAGAACATAGATATTAAAAGGGTAAAAACAAAGACCGATTAACACATCCAATTCATTTGAAAACTATAAATTTGCATCAAAATTACAATCATGACTGCACAAGAAGATAGGTTAAAAGATATTATCGGTCACGCTAAAGAATACGGATTTGTATTCCCTAGTAGTGAGATTTATGATGGCTTAAGTGCAACATATGATTATGGACAGCTTGGTGCAGAGCTTAAAAATAATTTAAAATCATATTGGTGGAAAGCCATGGTGCAAATGCACGAAAATATTGTAGGATTAGATGCTGCTATTTTTATGGCGCCTGAAACATGGAAAGCTTCTGGACATGTGGATGCTTTTAACGATCCTTTAATTGACAATAAAGACTCCAAAAAACGATACCGAGCTGATGTTTTAGTTGAGGATCATATCGAAAAAATCCGTCAAAAAATTGACAAGGACGTGGCTAAGGGATTAAAGCGTTTTGGAGATGATTTTAATGAACAAGAATTTAGAAATACAAACCCAAATGTTTTAAGACGCGAGAGAGAAATTAAGAGTATTGAGGATCGCCTGAGAGAGGGTTTAGAAAATGAAGATTTACCAGCTGTCAAACAATTAATTGAAGATTTAGGTATTGCTTGTCCAATAAGTGGTTCAAAAAATTGGACTGACGTTAAACAGTTTAACTTAATGTTTTCTACTGAGTTAGGGTCAGTATCTGGAGAGTCGGCTAAAATTTATCTGAGACCTGAAACGGCGCAAGGTATTTTTGTTAATTATTTGAATGTACAAAAGTCTGGAGGAATGAAAATTCCTTTTGGAATCGCTCAAATTGGAAAAGCTTTTAGAAATGAAATTGTAGCTCGACAGTTTATTTTTAGAATGCGTGAATTCGAACAAATGGAAATGCAATTTTTTGTGCGTCCGGGAGAAGAAATGAAATGGTACGACTACTGGAAAGACTTTAGGATAAACTGGCATAAGGCCCTTGGGTTTGATATGTCGAATTATCGTTTTCATGACCATATTAAATTAGCCCATTATGCGAATGCCGCAGCTGATATTGAATTTAATTTTCCAATGGGTTTTAAGGAGTTAGAAGGAATTCATTCAAGAACAGACTTTGATTTAAAACAGCATGAAGCACATTCAGGAAAGAAGCTACGCTTTTTTGATCCTGAGATTAATGAATCTTATGTCCCATATGTGGTTGAAACCTCAATTGGTCTAGATAGATTGTTTCTAGCAGTATTATCGGCAGCTTATCAGCAAGATAAATTAGAAGATGGAACAGAAAGGACGGTGTTAGCTATTCCGGCTCCACTTGCACCATATAAAGTAGCTGTTTTACCGTTAACTAAAAAAGATGGACTGCCTGAGCAAGCGAGGTCTATTATTGATGATTTGAAATTAGACTTTAACTGCCAGTATAACGAAAAAGATTCAATAGGGAAAAGATATAGAAAAGCAGATGCAATTGGGACTCCATTTTGTGTCACTGTAGATCACCAGACGTTGGATGACCAAACGGTCACAATTCGAGATAGAGATACTATGAAACAAGAAAGGGTAGCTATTGAAGCTCTATATCAGATTATTGACGAAAAAGTAAATTTCCGCAGGCTTTTAAAACAGAATTAATTATTTTATTGCTCTGGTAGCGTAAAAATTAATGGCATTGTGAATTTGGTAAATCCTGCACCTTTTGGCGTATCTGCATGAGGCTTAAATTGCGGTAACGACTCTATTATTCTTATAGCTTCTTTTGACAGGTACTCAGAGGGAGAGTCTTTTATTCTAATATTATAAATTTGTCCTATTTCGTTTACCTTAAAGGAAGTTAAAACCTTACCCGAATGATTTAAAGATAGTGCCTTTTCTGGATACATTAAGTTGTCTTGAATGTATGATTTCATCACCAAATTACCTCCTACAAAGGTAGGTGGTTTTATACCGTATGGAATGCTATCAATCGTAATATTTTTCGTGTTTAAGTTTAAGCTATCTAGATCATTTTTTATTTCAGTTTTCACATAAAATGTTTCACATATATGCATTGGATTTACATAATAGTTTGCTTTATAGATTTTAACGGAGAGGATGATTAAACAAACCTTTTCAACCAAATCAAAATTATCGGTGGTCTGGTATAACTTCGAAAGTTTATAACCAAGACCATTTGGTTTATACGAGTTCAATTCCCAATAATTCATTTCATGCAGTCTGCTATATAATGTGATCAGTAAACCATGATCCGAATCTGAATCACTCGTTAAGATTAACCGATAAACTTCTCTTTCTAGTGTGGTTAAGTTTTTTTTTGACATGATTGCAAAAGCGTGCAGTTCATTAAACTCTTTTGTGTAATTTTTGGTGTATTCTTTTTCTTTTGCTTTCATTTTGTTGGCGCTATAGTCAACAAATTCTTTAACATTGTGCAGTCCTTTGTAATTCTTCTTCACGTAAGCTAAAAACTCAAGTTTCGTAAGCTCAAAATCTAAGTCATTGAAGTCAATAATTGAATCAATATAATATTCTAAAGCCAACTCATTATTTGAGTTTTTAGCATTCACTTGAGTACCTAATACTAGTATTAATAGGAAAAATAAATACTGTTTCATCTTGAGATCATAGGTCAGCCAATATCTACGATTTTTTTTTACTAAGGTTTCAGTAGATTGGATTCGTTCTTTGTTAATTTTTCACACTTTAAAAGTTAACATGCTAATATCGTGCCTAAAAAAGTCGCTTTTAAGTCATTTTCTTCTTAGTGAAGTATGTTTGTTCTTGGCATGCTTACGTTTTTCAGCTAGCCATTTTGGTGTGCTATTTTTTCGCCCATCTTGCTTCACTTTTCCGACTAATTTTTCAGCTAATTCTGGCTTTCCAACTGAACCTAGTTTATCAGTAATCCACTGCTTATTTTCAGGTTTATGCCAAAAGAAAAACCGGTGCTGATCAGCCTTTGCCTTTGCCGTTTTTGGAACAAAAGTGGGTTTGAGCGTGTAAGGATGAACACCTGCATAATAGATGACAGTAGCAACAGTCATTGGTGTAGGTGTAAAATCGTTAACTTGTTCTAATTTGAAGCCCATATCTTTGGTTTCTGCTGCTAAATTAGCCATGTCAGCTTCTTCACAACCTGGATGAGAGGAGATAAAGTAGGGGATGAGTGGTTGATTTAAATTGTGCTTCTTCTGAATCTTATCATATTGTTCTTTAAACTTATGGAAGTGCTTAAATGATGGTTTTCGCATGATTCTCAACGTAGCATCAGCTGTATGTTCTGGAGCTACTTTTAAACGTCCTGAAACATGTCTTGTAATTACCTGTTCCATGTATTCGTTTGCGCTATCCTTATCCAATAGTTTATTGTATTCTTTAACTAATAAATCATATCTTATACCTGAGCCAACAAAGGCTTTTTTTATTTTTGGATGTTCGTCAACTTTTTTATAAATATTGGTCAGTGGGGTGTGATTAGTATCTAAATTACTACAAACCACAGGATGAATACATGATGGACTTGAACATTTTTCACAAATGGCCTCATCAATTCCTTTCATGCGGTACATATTAGCAGAGGGGCCACCTAAATCAGAAATATAGCCTTTAAATTCAGGGTGTTTTGTAATTTCTTCTACCTCTTTCATGATTGAGTTTTCGCTTCTGCTTGCAATAAATTTTCCTTGATGGGCCGAAATGGTACAAAAACTACAGCCACCGAAGCAACCTCTGTGCATATTGACAGAAAACTTAATCATTTCGTAAGATGGAATAGTCCCTCTTTTATTATATTTTGGATGAGGCATTCTAGTATAAGGTAAATCGAACGACTGATCCATTTCTTGTTCCGTCATGGTTTTATATGGCGGATTAATGATAAGTGTTTTTTGACCTACTTTCTGAATAATTCTTCTGGCATTTAACTTATTCGATTCAACTTCAACTGTTTTAAAGTTAGATGCATATTTTAATTTATCTTTTAAACACGTTTCGTGATTACTTAGCTCAACATCATCCCAGTTTTTATTCTTTGGCAGGTCTTCATCATCAGAAATTAGCCAACAGGTCTGAGGAATTGTTTTTAGTGAATTAAACGGAACTCCCTTTTTTAATAAGCCAATCACATCTCTCAATGGTTGCTCTCCCATGCCGTAAACCAGCATATCTGCTCCACTGGTTTCTAAAATAGTTGGCATTAATTGATCAGACCAGTAATCGTAATGAGTCACGCGTCTAAGAGATGCCTCAATTCCCCCTATCATTACGGGAACATCAGGGAATAAATCTTTCAAGATTTTTGTATATACAGTTGTGGCATAGTCTGGCCTAAAACCCGCTACACCACCAGGGGTATAAGAATCGGTAGATCGTTTACGCTTAGCAGCTGTGTAATGATTGACCATTGAATCCATGCAGCCAGCAGTTACTCCAAAAAAATATTTTGGTTTACCAAATTTTTTAAAATCTCTTAAGTCATCTTTCCAATTTGGTTGAGGGACAATGCCAACTCTTAAACCTTCACTTTCAATAATTCTTCCAATTGCGGCTGGACCAAATGAAGGATGATCTACATAAGCGTCTCCTGAAATTAAGACAACATCCAATTCATCCCAGCCATGCAGGTTTAATTCTTTTTTGGTAATCGGCAACCAGTCAGTTAAAGGCCTTTTTCCATAGGTCATACTGCAAAGGTACAACTAAAATTTATCACCTAAATAAACAAAAGTTTTTCACACTAGCGCATGATCGAAAATTTTTGAGTGTAGGCATGAGTATAAGATGGAACTAATTCAATGAAATAAGTGCCATTGGGGAGACGACTAATGTCAATTTTTCCATTTTCCATAGCAGGGCTTAGTATCAATTGACCTATTTGATTATAGATATTAATGTACAGTAGCTGGTCGTAGTCTTCAATCATTAGATACTCATTTGCTGGGATAGGATAGAGGTTGAACTTTTTAATCGCTGTTTGAGAAATAGATAAGTCCTGTCCATCAGAGATGATTTTAAAATCATCAAAAGCAAAGCCATCTTCAGTCGTAAAATTATCAGAAACAAGTCTGAACTTAAATTTAATGTTGGACATGCCTATAAAATCCGATAGGTCAACTTCTTCAGAAACCCAGTCAGTTTGAAAATTATCGTATAGGGGTTGATCTTCATCTTGATCGTTGGTGCCCATATTAGTATAATTTCCACACTGAGGGGTCCAGGTGTTACCGTTATCAGAAGAAACCATAAATTGGACGTAATCAAAATCGTTTTCTATTTCCCAACGCGCAAAAAACTTTGCTTTTGCATAAGTGGATTGGGAAAAATTGAAGGCATGATTTAGGGTCATTTCAGACAATTCATTATTCCCATAGTTTGAATTTGGACTGTCAGTTATAGATGTATTTGGTGTTACAAAATAACTATTGGTAAGTCCCCAGGAACCAGTCCAGTTTGACAGATTATTGGCATTATCAATAAAAGTCAAGTTTCCACTTCCAAACATTTTAGTAATTGTATCTTGTCTCGACCAGTTTCCAAAATCAGTATTGATGACATAGATAATTTCGTCACCAAAAACTAGGTTAGTTGGTAAAGTAAAACCTATTGAATCAATAATGTTATCCATTAAATTTATGGTATGTGTGTTTGAACCACCAATAGCATTAATATTTTGAATGGGTTGAATACTAATGTCTACAGGTCCATTACTCAATCCTAATCTTTGGTAGTTGTATTTAAAATAACCGCTAACAGTAGTGATTTCATTTGGACTTTCATCAGTGGTAACCCCGTAGATATTTGGCAAATGAGCAATAACCAAATTTTGCCAAACGTTTTCTTTACAAATTGGTAATATTCTGCTTTGAGCAGGCCAGAAACCATCATTATTAGAACCAACTTCTGGGGTAAGCGCAAATATCTTGGGCTTATTGGCCAAGTCACCATCATACATCCAATCATCTGAATTTCCTGAAAATAAGTATAAATTAGAGCTTTTAGTAGCATTATAACCATTAAAAATAACCTGATGATTAGAAAAAGTTTGGAAATATTGATTGTCGGGAGTGATAGTGGCATTGGCGTATCCAAAAGGAAAGAGCAGGAGGTTTCCATATGAATGAGCGTTTAAAGCAAATAAAAAATCATGGTTTTGACAAAAGAATTCTATGGCTTTAGTCTCGGGTTCAGAAAATGCAGAAGGCCCTGCATAAGTATGGTTGTTTGGGTCGGGTGAGGTGCCGCTGACATTCCATTGATAATCGTAATTTCTATTTAAATCAACACCAGGGTTTGTTGTGCCTACGTTTCGTTTATTTTTACGGTGCAGCCCACCACCGTTTGGAAAACTCGTTTCATTTTCTAAATAACCATCAGGATTAACCATGGGCACAAAGTAAAGCTCAGTCTCGTTGACAAGATTTGCGATTTCCGGGTCTGAATAATTTTCTAATACATACCACATGAAAAAAATTAATTCTGACAGACTTGCTGGTTCTCTTGCGTGATGAAGCGAAGTATATAATACTTCAGGTTCCGTTTCATCAATATTGGGATTATCAGATATTTTTACCCAATAAATAGGCCTGCCTTCATGTGTTAAAAAAGAACCAATTGGTAATCGAGGTGAAATTAGATTGGGATACTTTGAAACCATAGAATCTAATTCATCTAAGTATTCTTGATAGGTATAAAACCCGGCATAAGATCCCAAATGAAAGTTATTTGGTGTCGCTGGGCTAAAACTCTTCTGATTTGTACAGCCAGTTCTGTCACTTTCTATTGATGATTCTTGACTTCTTTTAATATAATAGTCTTGGACATCCTCGATTAATATTTCAAATTGGAAATCGTGATTGGATAGGTTTTCTATTTGATGATTGGATAGGTCGGATATTAACCAAACATTTTGTTTTCTTACGCCATGATCGGTTGGAATACCAATACCCTCCAAAGATTCCAATTTAAGGTCGGATGCAAATATTTTTACTCTTGAATACTTAGTTTGTGCAAAACTACTCAGCACTAAAGAGATCAAAAAAAATAGGAATATAAGCCTCATCAAGATTGATTTACCCAAAATTAGGTAAAAAAATCACTCAATCAATGATTTTTATAAAGTGTAGAGGCTTATTTTTTCTTTGGTGTAGACTTCTCAAGTCTATTTTTCATAAATCGTCTGACCAATGCCATTAAAACTGCAATAATAGGAATGACGAAATAAAATGCCCATTTATTCCAGCCTTCAGAGATGCAAAAATAGGTCACCGCAATGAAGGAAACAATGGCCATTGCCCACCAAAATTGTTCTAAGATTTTATTCAAACGTGCTAAATTCATTGGTTGTATCAGTATAAATTAGTGAAAAATTAGTCATAGTATAATTACTAAACGTCTCATCCGCTATTAGCCCTGTACCTTCAGCCTTTGTATTTGGACTATCGACATAAAAACGTTTAGTGGTTCTTATTTTTTTTAAACGTTGATCCCAAAACAATTCTTCTGTTCTAAGTGTCTGTTCCTTTTCATGGTTTGTAAATATAACGTTATTTCTAGCAATTATGATATTCTCCATTGGTTTGAGTTCTGCATATTCTGCACTCAGAGTAGAAATAAGGTCAGAATTATTTCCATAATATTTAACTGTTAAGCCGTTATCGAAAATTGTTTTAGGGTTACCATTGCTAAAGTCCTGCATCTTTGAGGCTATTATTTCGTATCTGACAATACCAGAATCAGAATAATAAGAGTGAAAATCTGTCATTATCCTATCTGGTGTTTCATCTGAAGCAGTAATCACTTTTACGTTAGCTAAGTTGTTTTCGCACGAAACAAACATTCCTGCTATAAATATAGCAGGAATGTAATGTAATAGGTATGAAAACAGCGTTTTCAAAGTTTATCTAATTGAAGTACTTTCGCCCCAACAGCTTAATCTAATAGACTGCCCGGCAGCTTTGCCTTCTGCAAATATTTCTTCTTTTGTTGGTGCACCTGAGGCATATCGAGATGAGTAGGTTTCACCTAATGCAGATGCTTTTTTCATGTAGTCATCCGCTAACCAATAGTTAGATTTACGATCAAAGGTAGTTTCACCACATGAATTTGCTGTAGCGCCTACTGAGCTTGCACAAATCAACATAGCTTTTCCTTTGAATTCACCTTCTACTTTTTTAGCCATGTTAAACGCCGCTCTATACTTTTTAGAAGTTAGTAAAGAGTTAGCTTGATAATAGGTGTACTTATTAATATTTTCTCCTTCAGGTCCTTCTAACTCTATGGCTTTTTCATAATAACCTTGTGCTTTAGCTAGCTCTTCTTTTTTAGTAAAGAAGTTCCCTTGTGAGAAGTAAGCTTCTGCAGAAGGTGCAATGGCAATAGAACTATCAGCTAATTGTCCATATAAATCTGAATCATCACAACCTCTTTTTTCCAAAATGCTCAAAAAAGCTTGAATTTTGGCCAATTTTTCATCTTTATCAGAAGGTAAGGAATTTGTTTTCTTACCTAACACCTCTGTTAACATTTCACAATCTTTAGCCAATTGAGCAAAATAATTGTCAAGATAACCTTGCGCTTTGTCATATATTTCTAGCCCTTTTGCGTTGTCTGTTTCAGCAAGTTTCTTCTTAGCATCAACAATATAATCTGATAGTTTCAAGTACTCCTCAATGGCAAAGTTACGAGCGTCCTCTTTAGCTTCATCTTTAGTGATGTTAAACTTCACAATTAAATGATAAAAGTACATGATCATTTCATTGATCGATAATTTTGATTTCAATTCATGAACACTTTCTTCGAACAATTTATCAACTTTTTCTCTGTCTTTACTTTGCGCTTTTACTAATTTGGCAGCATATTCAGCTTTAACATCAGCTGAAGGATGATATTTTAATTCAGTTTCATAACACCAGAATAAAGAATCAGTTAACTCTTTTTGACGTTGTGCACTTGTATCAGTTTTTAATAAATTAGTATAGATTGTTCTGGCATTCGACCATTCAGTTGGAAAGAATTTATCCGTTCCACAAGCTACAATTGCCTTGCTCCAAAAATCTCCGGCATCTCTCCATAAATTTTGTTGAGCGTAAACAACCATATAGCCAATGTTTTTTTTACATTCCTCAGAAATTTCTCTCTCCTGAGCAAAACTGGCAGTACCCATTAATGTAAGTATGCTTGCTAAAATTAAATTTTTCATTTTCATTGTTTTCATTTTAATCGTATTTCCTTTTCATAAACCATCTATCATAAGCACCCGGACTTATTGAGATTCCGAAACTTAATCCTAAAATTTGTTCTTGAATTAAGTTATTTTCTGTTGTCCCAAAAGTATTGTACGTTACTCCAAGGTTTAAATTTGTGTTTGAATTTCCATTCAATACTGGTATACCTAATCCAAAACTTATGCCATAATTCTGCAATTGTGTGTTTTTAATATTAATTTCGCTTAACATATAATTAACGCCTAGGCGATAATGAATCTTAGCTAAGTAAGGCACTAAATTGTTATTTGACTGGACACCAGCACGTGGGGTGTATTCAAATCCAAATTTATATTGTTGTCTGTTCGCTAAACTTGAATCCGTTTCTTGACCACCAAAATTTGATGTATATTCTGACCAATTTTGCTGGTTGTATTCTCCCTTAAGGATGAATAAATATCCCAATCGTGAACCAGGGCAGGGCGTTATTCTGTACTCACCACCAATTTTAAAAGCTAAAGGAATATACACAGACCCGTCAAGGTCTGTAATGAATTCGGAAGTATCAGAAATATTGCTGAAATAACTGTAATTTTGATAAAAGCTCCTTGAATAGGCAAATGCAACTCTTTCCTTAGATCCATTTATGTTTGCTCCTGGAGAAACTGATGCACCAATAGAGTAGCTGCTTCTATAAAGTTTTTGTTCATAAATTAAACCAATATCAAACTTAACATCTCCTAAATAAGTAATGTTTTTAACCCTGGTATGTAAAGCATCATCTGGATATGATGTATATTCAAATGATTCGATTCGCTCACTTTCACCGAAAATATAGTTGGCATTTACACCAAAAGAGAAGCTACTTTTTTTATTAGTTTTTAATTTATATCCAACACCAACATGAAAATTGCTTATTGTCCCTTTGCCTTCGTTTACTTTTTGAGCAACAGTATCACCATCTTCAAAAATGGTGTTTGAAATCAAATAGCCAGTTGAGGAAAATGGTGTCAACCCAAAAGATGCTCCAAAATTCTTGGCGATTGGTAGGCCCAATTGAAACTGATCTAAGCCAGACTGTCTTGTTGTTGCCTCTGATGTTAAGGTTGATAATTGATTAAAACTGCCGTTAAGTCCTACCTGAAAAATTGGTCTGTTCCTTTCAATGCCAGCATAGGATGCTGGGTTAGATTGGGTAACAATTGTAGAATCAGTATTAGCAACTTGAGTCCCACCCAAGGCACTAAAATAAGCGTATTTACCATTACGCAATTCTCCAATTCCAAAAACACTGTATGGCGACTGCGTTCCTTTTTGACCATAACCATTTACTGAAAATAGAAAGACTATTAAATAAGCAATCGACTTTTTGCGGCTATGCATTATGGTTTAAAATTTCATTAAGCCCAATGAGGGTAAGATTTTGATTTGCAAAGATGCTTTTTTTATATCTTTTATCAAAGTAAATTAAATCACCACCTGTCATAAAAATTGTTAATTGACTGAATTCCTTTTTATAACGTTTAATAAAACCTTTTATTTCATGCCAAATGCCTAGTTGTACGCCGCATTGCAGACTAGTTTGCGTATCAGTACCATACCCTTGACTTAATTCTTGATTTGGATTCAGCTTAGGGAGTTGATCTGTAAAAACATTCAACGCATTAAACCTCATGTTTAGTCCAGGAGAAATGTTTCCCCCCAAATATTTACCAGTTGCCTCTACTAAGTCATACTTAATACACGTACCTATATCAATGATTAAACTATTTGAATTTGGATTAAGAAACCATGCACCTACAGCATTTGCCATTCTGTCATGGCCAAGAGTCTGAGGACTGTCATATTCAATTACAATGGGCATTGGCGTGTTAACATTGAGAAAAATAGTTTTGGCATCCCTTATAAACTTAAGATCTAAAATTTTATCAACCACCGAAGAAATAATAATTTTATCAATTTGATATTGCTTGGCAATGGATCTAAATGCTCTCGCATTATCATAATCAAACCGTCCGTTGTAAATGAGACTTTTTTCATCAAAAATACCAACTTTGAACTGCGTGTTACCTTGGTCAATTATTAGATTCATAGTTCAAAAATGCACAGAAAACGTCGATAAAGAAAGTTTTTCAAAAAAAATGAGGAAAATTATCTAAATTTTAGATTTGATTTATATCTTTGCCCCCACAATTTAATGAGGTGATGTAGCTCAGTAGGTAGAGCAAAGGACTGAAAATCCTTGTGTCGGCGGTTCGATCCCGTCCATCACCACATCAGGAAAGGAGTCGTTGGCTCCTTTTTTTGTTTTTAAAGGTGAAAAGACAGCGAATTTGTTGGTATTAAATAGTTTTAATACTTTTGTTTTCCCATGAAAGAAGTTAGATATATTGACCGTCAATCGGGTGAGTTCATTGATGAAAAAGTGCCTGGTGGGGGCATGATGAGATTCTTTTACAGTCAAAATTTTCTTGGCCGATTTTTTCTTTGGGCAGTGATTAAAAGACGCGTTTTGTCTGTTCTGATGGGGTGGTATATGTCCAATAAAATATCAGCTCGAAGTATTTCAAGCTTTGTTAAAAAGCATGGCATTGATCTTTCTGAATACGAAGTGCCGGATAACGGATTTAAGCATTTTAATCGCTTTTTTTATAGAAAACTAAAACCTAACGCAAGGCCAATTGGCGAAGGCATTGTTTCACCTGCAGACGGAAAAATAGTGGTGTTTCCAACAATTGAAACCACTCAGAAATTTTATGTCAAAGGAGAGACTTTTGATATAATGAAATTTCTAAAGAACGATACACTAGCTGCTAATTATGAGGGTGGATCAATGGCTGTAGTTAGACTGGCGCCCACTGATTATCATAGATTTCACTTCCCAATAGAAGGTTACGTCGGACAAAACCATAAAATTAATGGTTACTATTATTCTGTATCTCCTCTGGCGTTATTGCAAAATATGAGGATATTTGTTCAGAATAAACGGGAATATGTAACAGTTGATTCAGATGCTTTAGGGCAGGTGATCGTAGCAGAAGTAGGGGCAACTTTGACAGGTAGTATTATTCAATCGCATTGGCCCAATATAGGCGTCCAAAAAGGAGAAGAAAAAGGATTCTTTGCATTTGGAGGCTCTACTGTAATTGTATTGTTTCAAAAAGGAAAAATGGTATTTGATCAAGATTTGGTTGAAAATACTAGTAATGGCTATGAAACTTCAATCAAAATGGGTGAGACAATAGGAAACTTCTCAAACAGATAATACAGTTTTTAACTCAGGAAATACATTCTTTATTGATTCTTCAATACCTGCCTTTAGTGTCATTTTGCTCATGTCACAATTAACACAGGCGCCCATTAGTTTAACCTTAACTGTATTATCATCAGTTAATTCAATGAACTCCACATCTCCACCATCTTTTTGAAGGTAAGGTCGGATTGATTGCAGAGCAATTTCAATTTTTTCAGTATTTGTCATTACGCTAATTATTAACTGCTTTTACAAAGGTATGCACAAATTCATCAAATGCTTTAGATGACGCTGTGTTTTCTTGTAAAACAGCCGGTCTTCCTACATCTCCAGATTCCCTAACACTTTGTATTAATGGGATTTGAGCCAATAATGGTACGTTCATGCTTTCCGCTAAATTTTTGGCACCATCTCTACCAAAAATGTAATATTTATTGTCTGGTAGCTCGGCTGGTGTAAACCAGGCCATATTTTCTACCAATCCTACAACAGGGACCTTTAAGCCATCCATTTGAAACATATTAATGCCTTTTCGGGCATCTGCTAAAGCGACTTCCTGAGGTGTGCTGACTATGATGACACCAGTTAATGGGACATTTTGAACTAATGAAAGGTGGATATCTCCTGTACCCGGAGGTAAGTCTACCAATAAATAGTCAAGTGCGCCCCACTCAGCATCTTTGAACAATTGATTAAGTGCCTTTGAGGCCATTGGTCCCCTCCACACCACCGCCTGATCTGGATCACTGAAAAAGCCTATGGATAGTACTTTGACACCGAAAGATTCAATAGGTTGAATTAATGTTTTTCCTTCCTTTTCAACCCCTTCTGGTCTTTTACCCACTAAATCAAACATGGTTGGGGCAGAAGGGCCATAAATATCTGCATCTACTAGACCCACTTTATAACCTTGTTTGGCTAATCCCGCAGCTAAATTTGAGGTAATGGTTGATTTTCCAACACCACCTTTCCCTGATGCTACAGCAATGATATGCTTAACGTTTGGCAATACTTTTCTAATGCTAGGATCTCTATCCTTAGGAAGTGCTTCAATAGTGATTTGTGCAGCAACCTCCTTGCCAAAAGCACGTTCGATTTGGAACTCGCAAGCTTCTTGCATTCGTCGCTTACTGTGCATAGCAGGGTTCGAAATTTGAACCGTAAACGCAATGGCATTGCCCTCTGTTTGAATGTTTGAAACTAATCCCAGAGAAATAATGTCTTTTTTTAAATCTGGTTCAATAACATTTGCTAACGCAGCTTTGATTTGTTCAATTGAAATGTTCATGGTGATTACTCTTGCGATAAAGAATGATAAGTATTATTTCTTTTTGAATGAATTGATGGCATTTTTAGTGAATTCAGATAATACCAATTGTCCGCTCATGGCTGCCCTTTCTTTTAATAAATTATCCCATTTTTCAGTACCTTCCCAGAACACCCTTTTTAGCATGGTCATGGCTTCTGGGTTTGACTTGGCTAATTTTTCAGAAAGTGTCACTATTGCTGCATCCATATCTTCTGCATTGTCGAATATTTCAGTATACAGACCTTTGTCTTTTGCCCATTGAGCCTTTTGCCATTCAGTGGCATCAATTGCCAATTGTGACATGGCAGATAAACCAATTTTTCGTTGTACTGCAGGTCCTACTACAAATGGTCCAATTCCTACTGCTAGCTCAGATAATTTTACCGAAGCATGTTTTGTTGCTAAACAATAATCTACCGCCGACGCCACACCAACTCCGCCACCAACAGCTTTACCTTGAACCCTGCCAATAATTAATTTTGGGCATTTACGACATGCATTAATCACATTGGCAAAGCCTGAGAAAAATACTTTTCCAGTTTCAATATCATTGATAGAGATTAACTCATCAAAACTGGCGCCAGCACAAAAGGCCCTTTCACCAGCTGATTTTAAAATGATTACTTTAACGGCTTCTTTTTGACCTAATTCTATAATGGTATTGGCTAATTTATTTAAAATTCTACCAGGTAAAGAGTTCGATAAGGGGTGGCCAAACTCAATGGTTGCGATTCCTTTTCCGTCTATTTCAAATTGTACATGTCCGTCGTTAATTGCTGTCATAATGTTTGAGTAGTTAGTATTGAGTATCTAATAATTTGTACTTAGCTTGCTCAAATGATTTATAATTTTTTATTTACTTTGATCAATCTTTTTCACCATGGTCAAAATAGTTGCCACACCTACGGTTTCGCCAGTTTCGTCATAAATATCAACGAAAAATTTCACAATGCCCTTTGCAATATCATCTTCAGATCGTTTTTCTTGGTCCATTTTTTCTTTAACTGTAAATCGAACACCAATTGTTGCACCCGGGTAAACAGGTTTTGTAAATCGGGCTTCCTCAATCCCATAGTTTAGTAAAACGGGGCCTTTTTTAGGATCTACAAATAACCCTGCAGCTTTAGATAGTAGGAAATAACCATGTGCCACACGTTGCTCAAAAATGGTTCCATCTAGCGAAGTGGCATCCATATGGGCATAAAAATTATCACCGCTCACATTGGCAAAATTAGTAATGTCAGTTTCAGTGACAGTATGCTTGTGTGTAAATACGGTCATGCCCACTTCTAGCTCTTCAAAATGCTTTCTAAATACATGCTCAATTGGCTCAGGTTGATCCGCACCAACTTGAAATTGCTGCGTGATGGCAGTAATAGTTTGAGGGTGTCCTTGGATAGAGGTTCGCTGTAAATAATGCATAATACCACGTTTTCCGCCCATCTCTTCGCCTCCGCCAGCTCTACCAGGTCCACCATGTGTTAATAAAGGCATTGGTGATCCATGACCAGTACTTTCTTTAGCACAACGCTCATTAAGTACTAAGATTCTACCGTGCATAGATGCCGCATTCACCACATAATCTGTTGCAATTTGATCATCAGCTGTCACAATGGAAGACACTAATGAGCCTTTACCCATTCTGGCAAGTTTAATAGCATCATCTAAATCTTTATATGGCATTAAAGTAGACACCGGTCCAAAGCATTCCACATCATGAACTGTTGTTTTTTGATGTGGTGCGTCGTTTCTAAATAAAATTGGTGGTACAAAAGCACCTTTTGTTTTATCAGCACTATTATGAACATCAAAATTATTCATATCACCAAATACAATATTTTGTTCTGCTTCTAGTAGTTTTAAATTTTCTTTTAATCTGTCAACCTGCTCGAATGAAGCTAAAGCACCCATTCTTACATTTTCATCCGCTGGGTCACCAATTACAGTTTTTGAGAGTCGCTTTCCTAATGCAATTTGAACATCCTCCATCAATTCCTCAGGCACAATAATTCTTCTAACTGCTGTACATTTTTGACCAGCCTTTACCGTCATTTCTTTTTGTACCTCTTTCACAAAAATATCAAATTCAGGAGTGCCTGGCTTAGCATCTTTACCTAAAACAGCAGCATTTAAAGAATCTGCCTCCATGTTAAAAGGAACAGAATTCTCTACAATATTTGGCAACGACTTTAAAGTTTTTCCAGTTTTAGCAGACCCTGTAAATGTAACTACGTCTTGACTGGTGACATGATCTAAAATGCCTCTACCAAGCCCGGTTACCAATTGCAAAGCCCCTTCAGGGAGTATTTTAGAAGCAATGATTTCTCTAACCATTAGTTCAGTTAGGTATGATGTATATTCAGATGGTTTAACAATGGCTGGTACACCAGCCATTAAGTTAACCGCTATTTTTTCCAACATACCCCAAATAGGAAAATTAAAGGCATTAATATGAATAGCAACTCCATCTTTGGGCACCATAATATGGTGACCGATAAAACTACCTCCTTTTGATAAAGGTACGGTATCACCATCCACGTAATAAGGAAGATCTGGAAATTGTTTCCTGAGCGAGGCATTGGCAAAAAGGTTGCCAATCCCACCTTCAATATCAATCCATGAATCTATTTTAGTAGCACCGGTAGCAGAACTTAACGTGTAAAACTTCTTTTTAATGCTTATTAAATGAAGTGCTAACTTTTTCAGCATAATACCACGCTCCTGAAAGGTCATTTTTCGCAATGCAAAGCCACCTTTTTCAACGGCATAATCACGCATGGCTTTATAATCAAGACCTTTGGATGAGGTTTCTCCAATTTTTTCACCTGTAATGGTGTTAAAATGCTCTATTTCTACGCCGTCTCCAGATTGCCATTGCCCTAAGGCATAATTTTGATAGGTTGTCATGATGCTTTCAATTTGAAGGCATAAAGTTAACAAGAATAGTTGAAAATAGAAGTAGGTAATTTAGTCTTATTGCGGTATTCAATTTGGATCAATTATTCCTTAGATTAAGGACTACTGTCTTTAATTTAATCTTTTTAAGTGATCAAGAAATAGACGAGACATTCTTACTCTAAAAAGCAAAAACCCTAAGAACTTTGATACTTCTTAGGGTTTTCTGTTACCTACAGCCATATAGGCAATGATTTTAAAAAAGCGGTCTGGACGGGACTCGAACCCGCGACCCTCGCCGTGACAGGGCGATATTCTAACCAACTGAACTACCAGACCGTTTTTTAATATTTTCAAGACTTTTAAAAGCCAAAATGCCTTCCGTTGAAAGCGGGACAAAAGTATGTATTCTTTTTATTATAACCATGAAAAAAATAAAAAAAAATATTTTTCTCAAAATTGGTCTTATATCATCTTACTGCGCTTAATTAAATATTGTTGCAGAGTGAATTCAACACCTTGATTAATATCTGTTTCTATATAGTCGATTTTAAATTGCGAGCATTTTAATTTAAGGGCAGATAATCGCTCATCAATCATTTTTTGATAAGTATCTTTAACTTCATTAGGGTGTACTTTTACTTTTCTTCCTGATTCTAAATCTACAAACTCAGTGGGTTTATTCGCAAAATTGAACGTTACTTCTTTCGATTTATCGAGTACATGAAATAAAATAACTTCGTGCTTATTATGCTTTAAATGCAAAAATGCCTCAGTCAGGTCATCAACTGTTTCAGTTGAAAATAAGTCTGAGAAAATAACAACTAACGATCGCTTATGTGTACTCTCTGCAATTTGATGTAATACTTGAATGAGTCTTGTGTCTTTGTTAAGGGCCTCTTTTTGCCTTATCATTACTTGTTCTAATTCATTGTAGATCAGTTTATGGTGCTTTTTAGAAGATTTAATGGCAGTTTCAGCAATTACCTCATTATCGAACAGGCTAATGCCGGCAGCATCACGCTGTTTTTTGAGTAGTTCAATTAATGACGCTATTGCATAAATGCTAAAGCCTAACTTGTTGTATGGTTGCTTATCGGATATTTCCGGAAAGTACATGGATGAGGAAACATCCAACACAAAGCGGCAACGCAGGTTGGTTTCTTCCTCAAATCGTTTAATAAATAGTTTGTCTGTTCTGGCATATAATTTCCAGTCAATATTTTTAGTTGACTCGCCCGCATTATACAACCTATGTTCTGAAAATTCAACGGAAAAACCATGGAAGGGAGAGCGGTGAAGACCGGTAATAAAACCCTCAACTACTTGTTTTGCTAAAAGTTCTAAATTTCCGAATTTAGGTAATTCCTGTATGTCAATTTTATTATACAATGTAATTTCTTTTAAGCGAAGATAGGGATAGTTATTAAAAATGTGCTACATTTATAGGGCTAAGTTTATGAGTGATGACGAGTAAAAGCCCTAAAAAAAAATGTTTGTATTGCCAAGGAGAAGTGCTTGGAAGGGCAGATAAAAAGTTTTGCAATAGCTATTGTAGAAACTTGTATCATAACGATCAGAATAAAGATTCTACCTCATACGTTAGAAAGGTAAACAATATCCTTCGTAAAAATCGCAGAATTTTGGCAGGTTTTAATCCCAAAGGAAAGGCTAAGGTAAGAGAGTCCGTTTTATTAGAAGATGGATATAATTTTGGATTTCACACTAATGTTTATAATACTAAAAAGGGAGGAAAGTATTACTTTTGCTACGACCAAGGGTTTATTAAATTAGAAGATGGTTGGGTAGCCCTTGTGATTAGACAAGATTACGTAAAATGAATCCCGTTAAATTATTTTATATTGACTGAACGATTTTTAGGCAAATTCTAACAGATCGTTAAATATAGATGAAATGATTAAGCAATTTATTCAAGCCATATTTATTTTTCCTGTTAAGGTATACCAATGGGTCATATCACCAATTTTACCAGGATCTTGTCGTTATCACCCCACCTGTTCTAATTATACGATTGAAGCCATTAAAGAATGGGGGCCTATAAAAGGAACATGGCTGGGAATAAAAAGGATTAGTACCTGCCACCCATGGGGTGGACAAGGTTTAGATGAGGTACCTAAAAGAACAAAAAAACAAGGCAGTTATAAATAAAACGCCTTGTTTTAAATATGTTGTTTTATAAGCTAGCTAAAGTGCCATTCCCTCTAATGATAATAACATCTCCACGCTTTGCAAATTCTGTTTTCGCATCTTTTAACCATTTTTCGAAAGCTTCCGGATTACCATGTGAGCTGTAAGTTGCATCAGTGTTCATAATCTGCCCACCTTTATCTAATGCAATATACTGAGGTTGCGTATTCTTTTTATAAAGTGCAGATTGCATGTCAGCCCATTTATCACCCCAAGTTTTTAATGTTCTACCAGTATAAGGAGATACCTCTTCTTGAGGCATTTTAATGCGCTCATCAACAGGCAGTGAAGCTATCACAAAATCATTGTTCATGAGCTTGTGGACACGTTCAGCCGACCAAACATTAATTTCCATTTTTCGACAATTCACACAATTATGTCCAGTGAAATCAAGCATTAATGGTTTGTTAACTTCGTCAGCGTATTTTTTTGCCAGGTCATAATTATGGAATACCATTAAGTTGTGTTCAAATTCCGCACCTTCAGGAATTTCACCATCTCCGGTAACTCCAGTTCCTTCTGGAGCGCGTCCATGAATCCCATATGGGATCTCACTATATGATGTCGGTGGAGGGAATGCAGAAATTAGTTTAAGAGGTGCACCAAATAGTCCTGGGATCATATAGATGGTGAACATTAATGAAAGTGTAGCAATCATGACTCTAAATGTTCCTAATCCACCATTAAGCGGTGAGTCGTGTTTTGTAGAAAACAGTCCGAAGAGGTACATAGTCATGGCACCAAAAATAGCAATCCAAATGGCAATGAATACTTCACGTTCTAATAAATGTGCTTGTATAGATAAATCGGCATTCGATAAAAATTTAAAAGCAAATGCCAGTTCTAAAAAGCCAAGTACAACTTTTACGTTATTTAACCATCCCCCTGATTGAGGGAGCGTATTAAGCCAGCTAGGGAAAATAGCAAACAATGCAAATGGTAAGCCAAGTGCTACACCAAAACCTGCCATACCCCAGGTTAAATTCCATGCTCCCCCTCCCGCTGCATTCGCCAACAAGCTACCCAAAATAGGACCTGTACATGAAAAAGAAACCAAAGCAAGGGTTAATGCCATAAAAAAGATTCCTATTAATCCACCAAGGTCCGATTTTGAATCTGCTTTATTTGTCCATTTCGCAGGTAAAACAATTTCGAATGCGCCCAAAAATGAGAGGGCAAATACAAATAGCATGATAAAAAAGAAGACATTGAGTGGACCGTTGGTTGCAATATTGTTAAGAATGTTAGGGTTTAATGAATCAACTAAATGGAATGGAACGCTAAGCATAACGTAAATGAGTAGGATAAAAAATCCATACATCACCCCTCTAAACAGCCCCTTCTTTTTATCCTCACTTCCTTTAGTGAAGAAGCTTACCGTCATTGGAATCATTGGGAATACACAAGGCGTTAATAAAGCAACCAGACCACCAGCAAACGCTAACCAAAAAATTCCCCAGTAAGACGTTTTAGATTCATCTGAAAGTGATTGAACTCGGGCAGATTGAATGGATAGCTCAGCAGTTACTAAATCTGATTTAAATATCTTGTTGTCTGGTCCAAGCGCCGAAAAAAATAGAGAGGGTTTAATGGTTTGAGCCGTGTCTTGCTCATTTATCTCGAAAGGTAAAATGATATCACCAGATTCCCATAATTGATATGTTGTTGACCCTATTAGAGTATCTTTTTTAGCAGGTAAAATAATGGCCTCTTTTTTTGAAAATTTTCCATCTAAATCAAGGTTTATTTGATCTTTACCAGTAAGAAGAAACCATGCCTCATCAGGATTTGGTTTTAAGTGGAATTCATAAGAATTAGCAGCTTTTTTGATTAGGAAGACTTCATAAGCAATTGGGGATTTCATTGAAGCACCCACTGAATCGACATTAGCTTTTTCGGTTAGCCCAGCATCCGTCTCTTCGATTTCTTCAGGTTTACCATTGTCCGAAGATTCGCTAGCTTCAGAGTCACACCCTTTTATTTTTATGTCAAAAAATTCGTCAGTAGGGGGGAAGCAAGCTTCTTTGCAGGCCATGTAGACATAATCTACATGTAAAACGAAATCTTCAGTTGTAGTAATCTTAATTTTTTGTTTAAAAACAGCTTTGCCTCCAGGGAAATATCTTTCTGGAAATTGCCCTTCATGCAATTCTGTACCAACCTCTTTGACGCCGCCAATTAATTCATAATTATCTGATGCCTTAAAAATAAATTCCGTCGGAAACGCTACAGCTCCTTCGGGTTGTGTTTGAGAGTAGACATGCCATCCATCTTTTTGGTCAACAGTAAATGTAATGGTTGCTTCGCACCCTTTTTGTTTTACTTTTTGCGACCAGTTAACCACCTCATGAATATCATTAGGTAGTTCTTGGGCAAGAGCAGTAAAAGTTAAGAAAAGAAAACTTAAAAGTATTATTTTTTTTATCATGATGAGTGCGTTAAAGCGAGAGATGCAAATTTAGAATAAAGAATAAGAATACAGCATTTTGTTTGAAAAATACTATTGAATTCCTAAAAGATAAAAAATGGAGTGAATTTATATTAAAAACTTGTATTTTATATAGTTATACTTTTTTAACACCTACTATTCTTGAAATTGGCAGCCAGATTCCTCCCTTTAAGCAAATATATTTAGCGCCAGTAGCCCAAATTGTGGTTTCAACCGACTTTAATCCTTCATCATCAAGAAAATTGATTCGAATTTTTCCATGATGGATATTGCCCAATCTTGTTGCCTCTACCAACTTATTCATCAACCTCGGCGATTGCTCTATTTCAATCGAATTTTTAAATTTGAGCTGAGGGATTAGTTCTTTTTCGATTAATATTGGGGCAACTGTATCTTTCATAATAGCATATTTTTGAGCGTTGGCGATTAATAATTTACCAAATCGCGGGATGTTAATTTACAAAAAATATCAACATAAAAATAAAAAGCACCCAAAAAAGGTGCTTTTTATTTTAAATGAGATCTATGCCTTTTGAATTATTCAGTAGGCAGCATCAGGTATTTTTTAATAAACGGTCGAATTTCAAGATTTTCTTCCCCAGCCTCTATCAATTTTACGTTAAGGGTTGTAAAATAACGTTCAATTATTTTTCTTGAGATTGGATTTTCATCAAGCATAGTAATTTTTGCTGAATATCCATTTTCAATTTTTTGGTATTCAACCTCAAAGTATTGAGCGTAATATGTAGTCGCTTTATCAAGTTTTTCTTTTGAAAAGGTACCATCAAAATTAAAGTTAAAAACTCCTTCTAATTTAGCAGTATTTGCCTTTTCTGAATCCTGATAAGATACGTTTTGCGCACTTGAAATCAGGGTCAAGAACAGACCAATAAATAATACAAATCCTCTTTTCATATTGAATACGATTTAAATAATAGACGCATTTTAGAGCGGTTTAGTTGTGTAAAAATACGAAAAAATAGACACTTTTATTTTCTGATCGTTATCATTTTTAAAATATCAATAAATAATAACTTTGTTAATTATGTCGTTGTCGTTATTTTTTAAAAAGGATGGTAAGCTTGAAGCGGGTTGTGATGAGGCAGGAAGAGGATGTTTGGCAGGACCAGTAGTAGCTGCAGCAGTAATACTTCCTGCAGATTTTGAAAATAATTTACTGAATGATTCTAAGCAACTTAGCGAAAAAAAAAGAGATCACCTTTTTCCAATCATTAAACAACAATCAATGGCTTTTGGTATAGGAGTTGTCAGTCCTGAAGAAATAGATGAGATTAATATTTTAAATGCCTCCTTTCTTGCCATGCACCGAGCGCTAGATCAATTAGAGGTTCCACCTGAAAGGTTATTGATAGATGGAAATCGTTTTAATCCATATCAAAAAATAGAGCATGAATGCATTATTAAGGGAGATGGAAGATTCCTTTCAATAGCTGCCGCTAGTATTTTGGCAAAGGTGCACCGTGATCAGTTAATGAAAAATTATCATCAAACTTATCCAGAATTCAATTGGAAGCAAAACAATGGTTATCCAACAAAAGCCCACCGACAAGCTATATTAGAATTTGGAGCTACACCACTTCATAGGAAGAGTTTCAAATTGTTCTCTGATGAACAGCTAAGGCTTGATTTATGATTCACAATATGATGTGTATATCATACAGTTTTTAGTTGTTTGAACCCTTTAAACTATGCTATTTTTGTGTTAAATAGTTTTTCAATGGGAAAGCCCCTTTTTAGGTTTCTATTTTTACTAATTGGTACAGCAGGTATAGCTTACGGAGGGTATTTTATTTACCAAAAACAATATTTTCCTGTCAGTCATGAATCATTCGAAACGGAAGATAGTGAGCAACTTTTTGTTGCCGATATTGAACAACTAAAAAGTAAAACAAGTGGACTTGAATTACTTAAATCGTATGGTGCTGATTACTGGTCGGATTGGCTGGAGGTGTTGTCAGAAAATATTTTATCGAAGGAATCAATATCTATTCAGCTAAATAGGTCTTTGAAGCAAAATACCATGAGTATTTGCGGTCTACCAAAAGGTACGATTCTTAATTTTCCAGATATTGAAATTATGGACAATAGAACCATCAATTTTAAAGGAAAGACATGGTACTACTGGGAAAATGATTTATACTTTGTAATTTCAGATAAAGTTGTAAAACCAAAAAAAACAAGAAAACTTAAGCCTCCTTATTATGGGAATGCAGATTTCTTTTTTAAAGATAATGATGGAATTGTTGAAGCCATTAAACTATCTGATAATGTTAAATTCAGTGCTTATATTTCAGAGGAGGAATTGCTTAAGGGAAAACCAGTTAAGCCATTTCAATTGTTGTCAAACTGTCCGGCAACCGCACGAAAGATAAGGTATTTTGGCAGTTCGAGATATGCTTCGGATGTTAAGACATTGCAGCATTCAAATAATGTGTTTGACCAATCTTGGATTGATAATGAGATGGCTTATATCGAAAAGGATTCTTTCGAATTAATTATTGCACGACAAAGTGACGAACAACAGTTAGAAAATCTCATTAAAGAAGCAGTAATAGGTTCAAGTCAAGATGCTTTAATGAAACCATCAGTGTACCTTAATAATACTGAAATTATACCCTTTAATATAAATTGGGATTGGCAAAAAATATGTCATGAATTGAAATCAGATATGCATTATTTTGCTGCCTTTAACAACTACGTTTTTTTAGCCAATAACTTACAAGCAATGTATTGGATATTAACAAATATTCAACTCGGAAAGACATTTGATAATTACGAGTTAGCTAAAAAAATACCATCACAAATTAATACCCTGGATATAGATTATTTAGACCAAGGTATGATTATTACTGCTAAAACATGGATTAATCAAAAAAGAAGCATTAACCTTTCAAGTATTACTGATAAAGTTACTCGCACTAATGATTCACGCCTGATTGCTGATTTTGCTAATGTTAGTCCAACTAAGTGGTTATTGGCATTCGAAGATGAATCTGTAGACCAACATTTCATAGTAGCAGTTAATGGCAAAGCAATTGATTTTTATAATTTGGAAGGAGAGAAGGCATGGCACAAAGAATTTGACAATGAAATTACAATTGCTCCTATTTTGTTAGAAAAAAGTATTGGAGAAAATAACAATTTGGTTGTGGTTCAGGGAAAAAGTGCTATTGTTATCAGTACAGACAATGGTCAAATATTAAATAATTTTAATTTAAGTACCTCTTCAAATATCAAAAAAATTCAACCTATAACAGAAGGAAAAATGATGAGGTTTATTATTAAAACAGAAACAGGTATTCTAATTTGTGATGAAAAGGGAGAACCTAATTCTGGACATAAACAATCTAGAATTTTGGGTAAGACCGCAGCGTTTTTTCATCAAATAATTAATGGACAAAATATTCTACTTTTGCAAAGCATTGATTCTATTTTTATCATTAATCCGATTAGTGAAACTTTATTAGGCGCCAAAGAGAATTTTACTTCAACAGGCAAAATGGCGCCATTTCTTACTTTAAATTCAAACCAATACCAAATAATGACCTATGATGACGGTTATATTAAAATGCACAATTTTAATCAGTTGGGTCTTGATAGTTTGGAACTTGATAAAGTAAATGAGGAAAGTAAATCTGTTTGGGTAAAATCAAAAAAATGGCTGTTAGGAGTTGAAACTTACGATCAAATGCGCTTCTATAATACACTTGGGCTGATTGAGTTTGAATTAAGAAAACCAGAACCAAATATTGAGTTTATTAATGGTGTCTGGACTGAAAATGGTATCTTTCCTTTTTTGAATACTCAAACAAAAGAACTATATTTCCTTGATTTTTATGGTAATCTTCTATTAAAAACACCAATAGTTTATGACTATTTACTAACAACTACAAAGAACTACATTATCAATAAAAGTCAAAATAGATTTCATGTGTATAAGGTATTTTAAACTATGAAAAGATTCGTTTTTATAATTTTTATTCTTGTTTTTCAAAGAGTTAGTTATACTCAAAATTTTTCTGGGTTTTCTGAAAATAATTACGCTGGTGTTCATGCAGGAGCTGTAAACCCAGCCTATATGGCAGATAACAGATTGTTAATCGATATTAATGTGGGTAGTGCTGCCTTAATGACTTTTAATGATCATCTCTATTTTAGTCCAAGAAATATGCCCTATGGATATATCAAAACATTTACGTTTTCAGACGAAGCAACTGATGCCTACCGCGAAGATCCGTTGAATGGTAAAATAATTGGAGCAGGGGAGAAGGATGATTACTTTAATACGCTTAAGACAGGAAATATTTTTGAATATGAAAATGGACAAAGAAAGAAAAGAAACCTTTTTTACAATCATGAAATATCTGCCCTGAGTTTTATGGTGAGTCTAGATGATGATGTTGCTTTTAGCTTAGGTATTAAGCAACGTACATTTGTTAATTTTAATAACATATCTGATCAAGTCATTTTACTTGGAAGAACTGAATTAGAAGTTCCTCTTTTATGGGATATTAATTTTAATGATCAAAATGTAGATGTCAGTTTTAATACATGGAATGAATACGCATTAGGCTTGGCATCTGTCATATACAATAAAGACCAGCACTTCATTAAAACGGGTATAAACCTTAAATACTTGCAAGGAATTGCAGCAGCTTATATTTATACAGATAATTTAGAATATAATATTAAAAATTCAGATACAGCCAACATCATTAGCGGGAATTTTAACTACGGATATTCCGATAACCTTCAAACTTCAAGTTTCGGGAAAGACAATATTTCCTTTTCGGACATTGGTGTAGATTTAGGGAGCCCTTTTAGCGGCAATCAGGGAATAGGTTTTGGTGTTGATTTAGGTGTTGTTTATGAGTGGCGTCCTAAGTATCAAGATTTTCTATATGAAATGAATGGGATCAAAGGCCTAGCTATGCCAGATGTCAATAAATATAGAATTCGAGCAGCACTATCCATCAATGATATTGGTGGTATTCGTTACCAAAGTGCTACAGAAAGTCGGTCATTTAGCATAGATAATATTCCAAATTTTGATTTTAATGATTTAAAAGCGCCAGATTTGGATGGTTTTAATTCTAACATAAATGACCTCGTACTAGCGGAGAAAGCAACCTATCTTGATAAAGAGACCTCTTTTTTTATGAATTCGCCTACTCATATTGTTGCAAATGTTGATTTTTTAGCCGCTAAAAACTTTTACTTAAATGCAAATGGCTTAGTTGGTTTTCGTTCTTTTAGCAGAGGAAGTCAGTCTGCCTATCATTCAAGTTTCACATTTACACCCAGATTCGAACATCCTTATTTTTCAGCAGCTCTTCCTTTTAGCTATAGTCAGACCTATGGCGCAAGGTTAGGGTTTTCAGCAAGAATTAGTCCTTATTTTGTGATTGGCACAACTAATATACCTCCATTTTTTAGCGCAGGTAGAGATGTTGAGGTAGACGGATTAGACATTTATTTTGCCATTAAAATACCTATTATGAAGCGTATTCCACGTGATTCGGACGGTGATTTGGTTTCAGATAAAGAAGATTTATGTGTTAATACACCTGGAGTTTGGCAATTCAAAGGTTGTCCAGATTCTGATAAGGACGGTGTTCAGGATTCTGAAGACCGCTGTCCGCAACAAGCTGGTAAAATAGAATTTAGAGGCTGTCCTGATAGAGACGACGATAAAGTAATAGACTTAAAAGATGATTGTCCGGACGTTCCGGGACTTCCAGAATTTAATGGTTGTCCTGATACTGACGGTGATAAAATAATTGATGGCAATGATGATTGTCCAGAGCAGGCAGGGCTTCCGGAATTTAATGGTTGTCCTGATTCAGACTCAGATGGTATTAAAGATTCTGAAGATTTATGTCCTGATGATGCTGGACCAAAAGAAAATAATGGTTGTCCTGATTCAGACAAAGATGGATTATTTGATTATTTAGATGACTGCCCTCAAAAAGCAGGACCAGCAGAAAATAAAGGTTGCCCTTGGCCTGATACTGATGAAGATGGTATTTTGGATAAAGATGATAAATGTCCATTAAATAAAGGGCCTAAGGATAATGATGGTTGTCCGTATATTGATACTGACGGAGATGGTATATTAGATAAGGATGATGCTTGCGTAAATGTGCCGGGTGTGGCTACTAATTTTGGCTGTCCAGAAATTGAAGAAGAAGAAAAAGAAATCCTTCAAACAGCATTTCAAAATTTAGAGTTTGAGACTGCTAAAGCAATTATCAAGGAATCGTCTTTTGAGTCGTTAGACAAATTAGCGGAACTACTGGATAAGAAAAAAGAGTGGAAGCTAAAAATAACAGGCCATACCGATAGTCAGGGAGGGGCTCAAAACAATTTAATTTTATCAAAAAAACGTGCAGAAGCTGTGTCTCTTTATTTAACTTCAAAAGGTATTGATGCTGAAAGCAGGTTAATAGTTGCTTATTTTGGTGAGGAGAGGCCTATAGCTGATAATGAAACACCTGAAGGAAGACAAGCCAACAGAAGAGTTGAAATGGACATTATTTTTGAATAGCTCGTGACTTTTTACTAGTTTCGGCTTATAATGAAAAAATGATAATGGAAAATAAAATTGGGTTATTGATTTTGCTTTTAGGGTTTTTCTTTGCCTGTGAAAGTAATCCAAATCATAGTGAAAAAGGTGTAAAAAATGAGGTTGTAGATTCTGTCCAAGAGTCTATTGAATCAAAGGTTGAAGCTATTATAGCTATGTCGGACTCATTGCAAATGGTTCCAAGTTTAAGATATGCTAAAGGAGAAACTGAAACTTATACAGCTAAAATGTATGGTAAAAATCAAGTGACATTGAGAATAAGAGAGGAGCATTTTTCAAATGAAATAATTATTGGAAGAGATTACTTTTACGATAATAATCGATTAATTTTTATCAAAGAGGAAGGCTCTGTTTTTGATAATACAGAAGAGGTGTATGTAGAAAAAATGATTTACGTAAAAGATGGCGGGGTATATAAAGCATTCGAAAAACATGAATTTACAGAAGACGATATGTTTTCAGATACATTATATCAATCAGTCGATTTTGATATAAGCTCAATTGATTTAGGAAAACCATTAAGAGCAATAGAACAGAGAAACGAATTTGCTATGTACTTTGATGAATTTTTGTTTATTGACCCTCAAACTTATTTAATTGTTGAGAATAAAGATAATAGTATCAATGCCGCACTGTATATTATTGAGGGAGACTCCTTGATAAATGAGATATATTCTAATCCGTCAAGCTATGAAGGGAAGCGACTATGGGTTTACCATAGCTTTAGAGAAATGAGTGGTATTGAAAGAATGATTTATGAAGGCTCTGTATTATTACCGGCTATGGAAAACTAATGATCTTATCGCTCAATTGAAATACTTGATATTTTTTCTAACTTTCCGTCAGACTTAACATTAATAGTTACTCGGTATTTTGAATCTCCAGATGTATAACTGCCAATAAAATATTTTGTACCGTTGGATTTCCCTTCATGAATAATTAAAAACTCGCTTGGTTTATTTTGAGTAAAAAATGTATTAAGCACTTGTTGCGCCTGAGATTTTGAATATAGGTTAGATTTACCCAAGATACTTATATCAATGTTTGTAGGAAAATAACTAGCTACTAATGTGGCATTTCCCTCAGAAAAACCTTCAAGGATATCAGATTTGACATTTAACGGGGCCTTTTTTATTGATTTTTCCAAATCCGTATCAACAAATACCATTTCTTTTTCCGGTCCCATTTTATACTCTGTCTTAGAAAGAGGAATTGGCCTAACATCTTCTTTTAAATCATTTTGCGCGAAAACATTGGTAAATGATAACACAAAAAACAAACTAATTAAATTTTTCATCCCAATAATTACATTAATTTTACTCTTACTCAAACTTACAAAAATTGCGCCATTAATTTGATTTAAATGATTATTAAAGTAATTACAATTGGAAAAACGAATAAAGATTTTTTGTTGGAAGGAGAAAATGAGTACCTCAAGCGCCTTAGAAGGTACCTGACAGTTAAGAAAATTGAAATTCCAGATTTGAAAGGTGCAAAAAAAATGAATAAATCAGAGATAAAAACCAAGGAGGGCCAGCTTATTTTAGGCAAAATTCAACCTGGTGACTTTGTTGTATTACTGGATGATAAAGGAAAGACAAATACGTCTATTCAGTTTTCTGAATGGTTACAGAATAAAATGAATTTGAGTGTTAAAAACCTAGTTTTTATTATTGGAGGAGCATATGGTTTCTCTCATGATGTCTGTCAAAGGGGACAAGAGAAAATATCATTATCAAAAATGACATTTAGCCATCAAATGATAAGGGTAATATTTTTCGAACAGTTATATAGGGGATTTTCAATTCTGAATAATGAACCATATCACCACGAATGATTAGTTGGATAGATTGGGGCATATGGTTACTATACTTTAGTTGCTTTGCTTTGGCGCTAGTATTGTATATGAATTCAAAAAAAAAAGATTATTACCGCTTTTTTCTTCCTGGTTTCATAATCAAAACCTTTGGTAGTGTAGTTTTTGCATTAGTTTATGTTTATTATTATAAGTTTGGAGACTCATTCGAGTATTTCAAAGGGGCTGTTTCATTGTCGAATGCCATGATTGATAATCCATCTGTGTATTTAGATTTATTGTTTTCTGAACCATCCACAAATTTTGATGGTGAAATGAATGAGTATGCAGGTTCACTTGCCTATTCTGACACACCAGAAGAGTGGTTTATGGTAAAATTATTATCACCCTTGGCGTTGTTATCATTTAGATCCTACCTGGTTTTAAACTTATTTATGGGCTTTATTTCATTTATTGGGAGTTGGAAATTATTTAAAGTTTTTTTAGACATTTTACCCCAAAAAAGAAATGTGGCTTTTATTTGCGCATTTATGATTCCCTCAGTAGTATTTTGGGGAAGCGGAATTATGAAGGATACTTTAACGTTATTAGGTGTTAATTATATGATTTATATCGTTTATTTTTGGGTGATAAAGAAACAGTATCGTTTAAAGTATGTATTTATTTTTGCGCTGTTATTTTTTATCACCTTCAAGCTGAAATCTTATATTGTTATTGCCATTCTACCTGGTTTTTTACTCACGATTTTTTTTAATATGAGATCCAGAATAACCTCGAGCGTTATTCGAATATTATCTGGGCCAATAATTCTGATTTTTTTTATTTCGGTTAGTTACCTTAGTTTATCCTATTTAAGTGAGTCAAGCGGAAAATATAGGGTTAGCCAAATAGAGTGGAAGGTAAAAGGATTTCATTCATGGCATACAGACTTGGGAGGATCATCATATAGTTTGGGAGAAATTGAATATACCCCAACTGGTGTGATCAAAAAAATTCCGGAATCGCTCAATGTCACTTTTTTCAGGCCTTACGTTTGGGAGGCAAGAAATCCAGTTGTTTTGCTGGGAGCATTAGAAAGTCTAGCCGTATTTGTTTTGTTTTTAAGTACTTTTTTTGCTTTTTTTATACAATCCTGGCGATCTAGGCGACTTCATTTGAGGGGTTCGTTATTTCGAATAATATCAACCTTTATTTTGACCATTTGGAGAAGTCTTAGCAAAGAATCTTTGTTAAGAGGAATGCTAATTTTTATTTTGATATTTGGTTTTGCTATTGGTTTTACCTCATATAATTTTGGAGCCCTGGGTCGGTATAAGATTCCCATTTTTTCTCTTTTTGTATTCACCCTTTTTTACGTCAGGTATCAATCAAAATATTTACTTAATACCATGAAGTAAATATTTTTTTAAGTATTGAATTAAAGTAGGATGATAAAATAGATGACTTTCTGTCGTAAGAGGTTTAACCTTTATAGTATTTTGCAATGTCTTTATGTTGGCAATGGCTAACGCTAGTCCTTCGCAGTATTGCAGAATAGGGTAGGTACAAAAATTATCTTTTTCATTAGGAATAATTGATTTTTGAGCGATAATGTTTCCGGTATCAATGCCTGCATCAACACTGTGAAGTGTCACACCAAAAAGGTCATTATCATTATTAAATAAAGCCCAATATCCACCATGAATACCCCGGTATTTTGGAGTTATACCTACATGAATATTTGTAGGCTTAACCATAAAGGTATTAAGTATCTTTTTTGATAGAATTCCCGTTCCATTAATAAAAATAATATCAGGTTCAAACGAATTGATCAATTTTGCAATATTGGTGTCGTTAACAGATTTAATTTTAAAAATAAGATGATGAGGAATATCCTGATTTTTATATCCATAGGTTTTAATAATATCTAAAATCCGTCTTCTGGAGGTTAACCTAAGAAATGGCAATGCAAGACATAAAAATAAAATTTGACCGATTACTTTTTTATATCCAATTGACTTAATTCTTCTTTTTAAAATCTTTGATTTAGAATTGGGCTTTTCAATTAACACTTTTTTAACGTCTATTTTAGACGAGAGCGCCTCAAATAATAGATTAGTTGTTATCCCTTCCGTAGCTATTATAACTGCTCTTAATTTACTCAAAACGGCAAGAAATTTCGTTCATATTTAGACTTTCAAAATCGTACTCTTTTTTAAGGTAATTATAATACTCTAATAGTTCCTCAAGTTGTTTAAAATTCTCCTCTGTATTCGTAGAAAAGTTATGTGGGTGCCACCATAAATGATAAACCCCCTTTTTTTGAGCAGCGTTTAGCATTTCATTTTTAATTCGTCTGATTTTTAATCGTTCAATTGCTTTGTGATAATTATAAGATCTAAAAAAGCGATTAGCTGGCAGATTTAGCATTTCAGTACAATTTTTAGCCAGATCTGTCCAACTGGTATAGCCACTTTTACTTAGTTTAATATAAGCATCAGTAAATCTAATTACCTTCTGAAAAATATGCTCCTTTTGAAATCTGTTATTTTTCCAAAACCATTGTTTTTGGTTACCCCTGTAAACTCTAATGCCATACTCTGAGCAAATATTTAAATAGGATTGGTTGACTTGGTTTCTAGGAAAAACCATACTTTTTACTTTACCAACATGATGGTTAAATAAAGATAAGTCAGTTTTAAAATTATTGATCGTTTGACCATTTTCAATAGCATAATAATGGCTAAACGTATGGCTTGCTAATTCCTGTCCCGTTTCTTTTTTAATTCGTTCTATTTCCTTGAAACCTAAAACATGATTGGCATGTATTTTTGATAGATTATGTTTTTTGATGGGAAAAGGAGAATAACTGCTTACTTTATAAGGGATTTCAACATTATCATCAAACTCGAGTAAGGAATTAATGTCCTTAAAATTCAATAAACCAACCACTGCCCATGTACAATGAATTGCATATTCATCAAACAAATTCAACAATCGGTCCACTATTTCGTGCACTTTTTCAAACTGAATATCGGTTTGGTTAATGTTGGATATATCATGAATTCCCCAATACTTTTCAAAATCTAATGAAATACAAAGTGCACCGTTGTTCATATTGTAAAATTAAACATATCAGTTTTACTTCTCATAAAAAAACGGTTCAGTTTCGATAAATTTACATTATTGCCTTATTGTAAAAGGTAATCGTCTGGTCAACCATTCTTTTGAGGGAATAGTAATCTAATAAATCTCGTTTAGCATTTTTAGTCAATTGCTTGGATAAAGCAGGATCATTAATTAATCTAGCAGCATTTTCTGCCAACTTATCCGTGTTGAAACAAGGGGTAATTAGTCCGGTTAGACCATGCTTAATTGTAGTGTTAAACGCTGGGACATCAAAAGTAATTACCGGTTTTTCATAGTTAAAGGCTTCTAGTAGCACCAGTCCAAAACCTTCTGATTTTGATGTTAATATTACTAGGTCAGCGCTTTCATAATAATCAGCAATATTACTAACATGCCCTAAAAATTCGATATAATTTTCTATTTCCAATTGCTTGGACAATTCCATTAATTCAGTAGCAAATTCACCTTGTGCATCTCCTGCAATTTGAATTTTAGCTTTAACACCAAGTTGGTGTAGTTTAGGTAACATTTCAAGTGCAAAATTTTGGCCCTTGTATGGAACTATTCTTCCAGGTACTAATATTGTTTTTATTTCATTGTCTATGTGTTTAGATGTTTTTTGGGGGGGATAATCAAACCCATAATTAATGATTTCGATTTTGTTTTTTGGTATAATTTTTCCTTCTACAACTAAATTGTATAGCCCCTCTGAAACTGCAAAATAGTTAGAAATTTTTTTCTCACAGAATCGCAATATTCTAACATATCTGGTACTAGAAATTTTTTGCGGATTAAATCCATTCTTTGCCTGAAATTCTTCATCAAAACCGTGTATGGTAGATACGAGTTTTGTTTTCAACCTAAACAAATATTTAATTAATGTAAACCATAATTCTGCATGAATTAAGTTTAAATGAATCAAATCAAACTGACCTTTCCGTGTAATGCTATTTAATTTACGGAGTAGTGAAAATGATATGTTACTATCGTTAATTATCCTCCGATAAGGAATTTTTTTTGCAATAATGGTCTCTTCAAAATACGTAAGTTTCTTGAGGTCCCTTGATTGAATCACACAGATTAATTCGCATTCAAATCCCTTTCTAATCAATTCAGGAATAATTTCTATTAAGTATTTTTCCGAACCAGCAAATGCCTTTACCTTCTGTACATAAAGTATTTTCATGATGCAATTAATTTGTAATAGTCTTTAAACATACGTTTATTAGAAAGGTTTTGCCTAGCATAAGTACCGGATTGATTACTCAACCCACTTCTAAGTTGAGTATTGTTGATCATTAATAGCAATGCTTGCTCCATATCGCTAATACTTTCAGGTTCAACTAAAATGGCATTTGTACTATTCAACACATTATTAATACCTTTAACGTTAGAGGCAACAATAGGAAGTTCAGCGCATTGTGCCTGCATAATTGCAATACTAGATGTTTCGCCTTTAGTAGCTTGGACATAAATATTAATATCAGTTAGAAATGATCTAATAGCTTGTTTAGAGAGTTGGCCATGGAAATATATGTTAGAATAAGAATTTGAATTTTTTTTAAGTTGGCTAAAAAGCGGACCATCCCCTGCAATATGAAGTTCTATGTTTGGAAGCTCTAATTGGCTAAAAGCGGCTATTAATGTCCTGTGATCCTTTAGATCGTTTATTCGTGAAATCATTCCAAATTTTATCGTGTCTGTAGCCTCAGGTCCTTTTTTATAATCTGAAATTTCAATTCCGGTTCTGATTATAATATTCTTCTTTTTTTTGTACAAAAACTTCAGTTTTTTTTTCAACTCTTCCTGATAGTTGGTCGTTAACGAAATAATTTTATTCGCATTTCTCTGCGCCAAAACCGACCAGAGCCATTCTTTTTTTCGTTTTAAGTGATTTGCCTGATGTTCCACGAAGAATAACTGACAATCTTTTGGTAAAATTTTAGGCAAATGAGCTATTAGCGAGTTAACATGTAATGTAATGATATTAAAATTACGCTCTTTTAGAATATTGGAAATAGTAATAATTGCTTTTTTATCAAAACCAGTTTTTTTGATGATTGTATAAGTGCCACTACATAAATCTTTAGCCTCAATTAAGGTTTCAGATTCAACTGTTTCAATCCCAAAAAAAAGGATGTAATGATTGGCGGAGGCATTCTTGTCACCTTTAATCAAATTGAAAACATAATCCGTCGTACCGCCTAAACCAGAGTATATGATATGTAAAAAATTAACTTTCACGAAGGTAACAGAATGTGTTTTACAATTGCAAATGTACGTTTTGTAAATAATTGATTTAGATTGAATGAAATGGCTTTTTTAAGCATTTGCCATGCTAGCTTTTTGTTTTTAGTTAACACGGCTGATAAAGCTGCCAATGAGGTTAATTCTGCATTTACGGATTGTAATACATCATGTTCTATGGCCACATCATTTTGTAAATTTTCAATGATAATATTTTTTGAAACCAGTATTGTTTCTGCTGAAGCCAAGATCATACTTCTTTGATTATGATGAATAATTGCAGAGGTGATTTCGTTTGAACAGTTTAAATCATACCGTGCAGCAATTTTTAAAATAAGTTCCCAGTCCTCACCTATTTTTAATTGCATATTTTCTGTAAAAGGATGTTTTAGAGCTATGTCCGATCTCAGAAAAAACTGACAAGCGAATAAATTTCTTCGTTTTATTTTATCTTTAATAGTTGTAGACTTGATAGAAGCAGACTCAGTAGTGTTTCCGTTTAGATCAATTTCTTCATATCTACTTCTGAAAAATTCCGGAAAGTTTTTAAGTTTTAAATATTGAAACGCATGTTTTAAATGGTTTGGATATATTAAATCATCCGAATCTAAAAAAAACACATATTTCCCAATTGCATTTTTAACACCTGTATTTCTGGCTTTACCTCGTTCTCCATTATCTTGATAAATATACCTTATCCTTTTGTCAGAATAAGTGGAGACCAAAGTTTTGGTATGATCATTACTTCCATCATCAATGATCAATAATTCGAAATCTTCAAATTCCTGAGATAAAACGGAATCTATTGTTGAACCAAGTATATCTGCACGATTATAGGTAGGCGTTATGACAGAGAAAAAAATCATTACTCTAATATATAAGTTTCTATTTCCTTAATCTTATTTTCATAACTGTTTGCTTCGGCGAATAGACGCCTTTTATGTTTTAGAGAAGCGGAATTGTAATAGCTGAGATTGTCAATAATTTCTGAAAATTTAGTTAAAATACCTTGCTCAGAATTTACCATTTCAATAATTTCCTTGGAGGTATCTTTATGGGCATGAATAAAATTAGATAGGGTTATATTAGATGAGTAAAAATAGGCCATTAGTTTATGGGGGCTGCAATGAATAATCTCATTTTCCTTTTTAAAAAGAACCAGGTTTATATCACATTTCATAAGATGAGCCATAAGAAGTGATGGTTTAACACTTCCAATAAAGAAGATGTTATCTAATTTCCTTAATGCTTTCAGTGTCGAATCATCTAGCTGGTTAGCGCTTGATAAATTAGAATTCTTTGTTGGCCCTACCATTATAAAATCACATTCGGGATGGCTAGTAATGAGTTGTTTTAGTAAGTTATAATTAATATGTTTATGAAAGTTGCCAGTATAAATCGCTCTAATTTTGTTCCTACCAGGTAGCTGAATATTTTGGTCAATATGGAATCCATCAATATCGGCTGCATGAGATACCAAGATACCATTTCTATAAGAAGAATGTTCTTTCAAAATAAGATCTGCAACACCAAAAAAATGGTCAGAATTTAAAACAATGTCTTTTTCATATGTAGCCTTTGGATGGAAGTCAACAGTATGATAAATAGTCGTTTTTGCAGACCAATTACGTTGATTATAAAAACGAAAAGGATCGAAGCTCCAGATGATATCTAACTCTTTAACATTGATAAAACTTTGGATTTGTTTAGCTTGCTCTTTGTATGTTTTACTCTGTATCCATTTTGGTAGATGATTCAATTTTGGTAGTAGATTAACATAGTCTAGAACAATAAGACCAGGCTTGACTTCTTTTTTTCGACATTTTACATTAGAGAAAGGCCTTTTTGAAAATCCCAGCGGAGGATTTAAAAAATAAACAATGTTATTTTTTGCAAGGTAATTTGCATAATGATGCTTTGAAACGAAGTTTGTACCCCAGGGCTCAGGTGATATTAATAGAATAATTTTATTTTTCATCATACCTACCTTTTGTCCACCATTCCTCAAATTTTTCAGTATTGGTTACCCATATTTCACTATGCTTGTTAAGCAGATCTAATATTTTTAAGTAGGTTTCCCCCCAAACTTTAAAGGTTTCTCCTCCAGGATAGGATGTGTTAACATGCCAATCAATAGCACCCACACCATTATTTTTAATAATTGTTTTTATATACTGATCAATTATTTCTAATGCTAAAGAGGTCGTCATATTTTCTCTGTAAAATAAATTACCGTCCATACAGAACATTGGGATTTGTAAAACCGATATTGCTCTTTCACACTCTTTTATATAAGGATAAAAAGGTAAAGCTGTATTATATCTAAATCCTATATGATCATTAAATGCTAAAGAAGAGTCATACTTAAAACCAATTTTTTCATGAAGCAAAAGAGTCTGGTTAATATCCCGACCTAAATGCCAATAGTGATGCCTTAAGCCATCAATCTTTAAATGCGTATGTTTTTCCAAATTTATTTTCTCTTCTGAAAATTGATGTTTGCTAAGGTATGCATTATAACTTGCATGTAAGCCTATAGAATGTTCAGATTTAATCAATTTTTGTATTAATCGTTTATACTTTTTTTTGTTTAAATCATATGGTACGTCCAACAAATGACCAGTTTTTGATTGCTGAAATTTCGTTGCAAAAAAGAATGTTGAACTAAAGTCATATTTTTTTTCCGCCTCCATAATTTTATCAAAATTCCAGTTTTCATTTCTTTGCTTATCAAAAATTAAGTTTTTTAAAGTTCCAAAGAAAAAGCGATAATGTCTCAGAAATTGATTGAAGGTGAGTTTTTTAGGCAATAGTCGGTAGGTGTATATACTATCATATTTATCTGGGTTGTCAACGTCATGTGTCAATAGTATACATGCTTTTTTACCTTTAGGATATAAAGGTAATGGTTTGACTAACAAAAATTTTTCAATACACTCTGCGAGATGATTAGCATATACATTTACAATTGGAAAATCACCAATGTCGTTTAGGTGTTGAAACGATTGCTTGTATTTTAATCGTTTGTGCTTATCTAGTTGCAAAGCAGGTTCTTTTATCTGATTTCCAGAATCTGTCAAAAAATAACCAATTGCATTAATGACATCAAAATCTAGCTGAAACTGAGGTTTCACTTTATGCTTAATTAAATTCGACCAGATTATACAGTCTTTATTATATGGTATTTTTATTTTGCAATCGATTGTTGCATTACCATAATATATATCAACAATTTCTGAAGGTTTGCCTTCAATAAGCTTAATGCCTAAAAAGTCAGATATAAAATCCATAACGTACTCTGAAACAGAATTTTTATTCTCTATGCGATATGTAATTACAGGTTGATGCCTTCTGTCCATAATCCATTAATATACCAATTCTCAAAATCGACATTAGTACCTTCATTATTTCGCACAACAATACTCATTTCGGAATCAAATGATGTGGCACCGTATTGACCAAGTAAATCGAATGAGTCTTTGACTAGATAATTCGTCTTATTACCAAAAAAATTAAGACGAACAACATGAAGTTTTTTTACCTCTTTTACAATATGAGCAAGAAGAACTTCCTTTATTTCGGTCGATACACCATTGAATTCAACCATATTGGCTATTTTTTCTTTGACTGAAAATATGTAAAAACCAAGCATTTCTTGTCGACTATTGTATAGGTATACAGCAGTGTATTTTAAAAAAGGATTGGTTTTAATTCGATAATTTAAATAGGCTTTGCTCAGGTCAATATGGATAAGCTTTGTATTCTGACTTCGTAATTTTTTGAAATAAATTTCAATATCATTTTCATTTATTAGCTCACTTCTAAATTGTAGTTCTTTAGCTAAAAACTTGTTTTTAGATGTACTTTTATTTAACCTAAAATTTAAGAATTTTGAGTCTCTAATTGCTTTAAAATAACGTAAAACAGATATTGTCCTATTATCTTTTGTGTTTTTACTCAAGTAGTAATTTTTTTTTGGAGATATAGATAAAGAATATGTGAAAAGACAATTTTCTTTGACCTCAAAGCCTAGCTTTTTCCAAAGTTCACCTAGTGCTGTAAATCCCCAAACCATTGAGATTTCTTGATTAGTAGTTTCTTTTAAAACGTTTAAATAAAGTTTCTTAAAAAGTCCTTTCCCTTTTGCGAAAGGTGCTAAATATGATGTTTCACTTTTAGCGGTGATAATTTGGTTAGCTCCAGCATATAGTTTTATCGGGATCATACCTTGCGTACCTATAACAGTATCGTGTTCATCTTTAATATAGCCAAAAATACTGCGTTCATGTCCATACTCCCATAAGAAAGTAGATTCCGAGTAGTTAAACGGAAGTGCATTATTTAAAAAAAATACAATTTTATCTAAATCAGAATTATTTTCAAAAAAAGTTACTTCTACCTTTCCGTTCATGTTAACCGTTTTTGACAACCACTTCTTTAAGTTTATTATAAAATAATTCACCAATATTATTTACGCTGAACTTGTTTTGACATAAGATAGAGACGTTGTTGCGATCAAATTTGCTATAATTCAAGTAGGCATCTTCCATGGCATTATACCATGAGTTAATTTCTAAATCAGCCACCAATTTTCCGTTTCGATTATCTATAAAATCTCTCATTCCTCCTACATTATTGGCTAATACAGGTGTGCCTGTTGACAACGCCTCAATACAAATGACAGAAAAAGTTTCATAATGGGATGATTGACAATAGATATGCGTGTTGTGAAGTAATTCAACTACATCTTTTTTCGGTATTCTTCCTGGCATTTTAACAAATTTCTCTAAATCAAGTGCTTTAACTAGTGCTTTCATTTCAGTCAGTAAATGACCATTTCCAGCTAAAACCAATTGTAGGTTTGGGTAGTTTTTATGTAATTGATAAAATGCCCTGATTAAAACAAACGGATTTTTCATTTTGCTCCATGAGTTTATCGAAGAAAATCTAAAAAAACTTCTGTTTGTTTTCTCTTTAAATGTAAAATTTTCTACTTCAATAGTATTTGGTACAACAGTATATTGGCGAGAATTATCATCAATAAAGTTTCTTATATCCTCACCAAGTGCACTCGAAACTGTAAATAATGGAACATTGTTTTTAAATATATCTTCGATCCTGGTTCTGCCACTCATTCCTTTTTTTAATTCAAAATTATTGTGATAGGCGGACCATTGCTCTGTTATTGTAAAATCAACTGATGGGAAGTCTACAATAAATTTATTAATCCAAATGGCATTTGGATAAGCGATATAAAAATTGATAATATCATATTTACGGTAATTTTTTTTCAAGTAAGATCGAATTTTTCTTGAAATTAGAATCTCTTTTAATTTCCATTTACTAATTGGAGTTTTGAGAGAAATCCTATCAATACTTATACCCATATACAATTTGTTAAGCTCTGTTTCAAAGCTTTTAGAAAAGGCAATGTGTAAAACATGATTGTGGCAAAAGTTAGATAAAGCCTTTATATGTTCCGCAATAAATATACCTTCCATTTCACTTTCAGATACTGGAAACCATGGTGTGATATGTAGAATATTTAACTTGCTCATTTTTTTAGAAAAAGGTAAGTCAGTTTTTCTAGTCTATAACCGAATCTATAGATGATTGAATTACTAATTTTTAGGAAGGTTTTTGGAGAGGTAAAACGTATTATAATAGATTGAATAATTGCTACGAAACCAAATGAATCTTTTTTATAGTATTGATCAAAAAAAGGCTTAATTTCTTTAGATCGTTTCTCATTCAGAAGTGCATTCATTAATTCTCTAATAACATATCTATATTCTTTTTTACGAGCCAATTTATTAACAGGAATTGAATCATCAAATTTTGCATAAATCATCCATTTACCAATTAACATATCTGCTTTACGAAAATGAATACCGTTCGGGTGAATTCTATAATATACTTTTTTAGCTGGATTACCATAAACTATTTTAGACCGAAGTGCAATTCTTAGCCAAAGATCTAAATCCTCAACACCCCTTAGTATTTGAGATTCATCAAATTGCCCTACTTCATTAAAAAGCTCTTTTCTGAATAAGACGGTATTAATATTTACTGCACATGAATGGTAAAGAATTCTGAAAAAATCTGTTCCTGTGTATTGACCGTAAAACCAATCATAACCCTCAATTTTTTGTTCCTTATTTTTTTTTGCCAGGGTATAGCCTCCACCATAATAAAAGTCTGCGTCAATGGTTTCTAAATCATTTACCTGTATCGCCAGCTTATCTCTTAAATATAAGTCGTCAGCATCTAAAAAAGTTATGTAGTCACTTTTACTCTTTGAAATTCCGTAATTCCTTGCAGAGGCTTGTCCTCCATTAACCTTAAAATAATAACGAATTCGCTGGTCTTTTTGAGCATATGATTTGCAAATCGTAGAAGACTTATCCGTTGACCCATCATCTATTAGTAATAATTCCCAATTAGTATAGGTTTGTGCTATAACCGATTCAATTGTTTCTTCTAAAAACAAAGAAGCGTTGTAAATTGGAACTACTATGGAAATCAGGCTATTCATTTATGAATTGCAACTATATTTTGAAATTTGAATATTTCATGAATTGGTTTCCATTCAAGGAGCGGTATAAGCCTATTTTCGTCCAATCGATAAAACTTAAACCCTGGTAAGATATCATAGAAGTCCTTTAAGAACCGACGCTTTACAATATTAACTTCGTTAAATTCAAACTGAATAATTTTTATTGCCTGTTTATTAAGTAATTCTTTAGCCCCTTGGAGAGCTTCCAATTCAAATCCTTCAGTATCTATTTTTAGTAAATCAATGGAACGAATGTTATTTAGTTTTGCATATTCGTCTAATGTAATCACCTCAATTTTTTCAGATACAATATCCTTAGATTTTGTAATTGTCCTTAAAATTCGAGGGTCAGAACTAGCTTGTACGCTTAATGGGTCATTTTTATCAAAATACAAATCAAGTTGATCATTCTTTTCCCCGATACCCTTATTGACCAATATTTCTGAATTTACACATTTTTTTTTTAAAATGTCAAATGTGTGAGGGTTAGGCTCAAATGTATGAATAATGGCATCAGGAAATTGTCTTCTTAATAACAGAGTATATTCTCCTTTATTACCTCCCACGTCAAAGAACACAGGTGCCGACTCAACTTTGGTTTTTAAGAACGAATTAATAAAATATAGCTCACCAGATGCTTTAAATGAATGAGATTTTAAAATACCATTTTCGGAGTAAGCCAAATTAATCAAATTTATTTTTAGCTTTTTCGCTATAAATCTAATAAGCAATGTGCCAAGGTTCCCTATTTTAGATTTCGTTTTTTTAAGCATTTTTTTTCCTTCGAAGCCAATTGGTAATTTGAGAGAAACTAATAAAATCAAATCGTATTAAAAACCAAAGATACGATATCAATACCACCAATTTAATAGCAATTAAAAGAATGTTATTTATTTCAATTGCTTGGTTGATGTAGCTACCTGCAAAATAAATGCAGATGAATATGATGAGTACAATCCCAGTTTTACCTTTAGGAAATACCAACGGATAAAGATGTTGCGAGACTGAAAACAAAGCCACATTGTTGAGCAAAGTACTTAATAAAGTTGCGATTGCAGCACCAAATAATCCATATATAGGTATGAGAAAATAGTTAAGCACAATATTTACAAAACCTGATAAAATAACAATGATTGCTATTAATCGAGTTCTGTTTTTCAGGTGTAATCCGGGCGAAAATAATCCTAAGCCAGTAATTAAAACTGAAAGGTAAAAAATGGGCATTATTGTATTAGCAGAATAGTAATCTGGTTGTGTAAAAATGTATAAAGTCTCAAAAGAAAAGAATGAAAGTGCTAAACCAACCATACTGCCAGTAGCAACGAATAATCTAAAAATGCGACCTAGATTTGCCTTTGTTGATTCATCTTGATACTGCTGGTAAATGATTGGGGCAAGGGCAGATTGAAACGAAACAATAATGATTGTTAAAATAGACGAAAACTTAAAAGCCATATCGTAAATCCCCACTTCTGCTAGGGACTGTGTCATTTCTTTGATAAATATGCGATCTGTAAAGTTGAGAATTAGATATGCGATTGCTGCAGGTATAAGCGGAGAACTGAATTTTAGTAATTGTTTTAATTCAAGTTTGCCTAAATAAATGATTAAATAGTCTCTTAGAAAATATATTTGAACAAAAAGTATGATTGGTGTAATAATTAGGGATGCCGTGTAAACACTATTAATCCGCAAATCTAGGAATATTGCCAAAAACAAAATAAGTATAATATTCAAAATGGCATGCGAAAAAGTTGTGATAGTATATGCTTTCGTCATTCGTAGAAATTTCAACTGTACGCTCAGTGAATAAAATAGGCCATACATAAATATTGAAACGAGGCTCAATAAATAGGTGCTCGTTTCAATTTTTTCATCTTCAGATAATAATAAGATTATTTGGTCTTGAAAAAACAATCCAATTATTAAGAAGCAGCAATATGAAATAAAGGTAAACCAAAAACCAGTGGAACCAATCTTTTGTTGCTCTTGCAAAGTAATTCCCTTTTGCACAATATATCGACTAACTCCTTGATAAATTTGAAAGGAAAAAAAAGCTGCGCTGATGGCACCTGCAATACCTAACATGGCTAAAATTCCATATTCAGCCTGAGTAAAATAATCTGAATAAAAAGGAATTAGTAACAGGCTTAATCCTTTGGTTAGCAAATTTGCTAGAGTATAAAGTCCACCGTCTTTAAGTAAATCCCTTAACATCTATAATAATTAGAGCACAAATATATACTTTTTGGCTTCATTTAATTAAGACTTTCAGGAGTTGCGGACTAAATATTGGTAAAACGATAACTTGTTTTATTTAAGTTTTTGAATTCCGAACCTGCGGTGGCAAAACCAAATAGGTTTGCTTTTTTGGTTAGGTTATCTAAAGTATCAGAAGATGTTAGCCCAAATGCGATAATAGGAATTGTGATGTCTATAAAGCGCCACTCATAGTCAGGCTTTTCTGGTGATAAAGTAATGTAGGGTGAAGTACCTATTTTTTCCAATGGTCCGAAGTAAACAAAATCACCTTTAAAGTGTTCAATATTTTTGCAGTCTGCTATATCATTTGCAACGCATCCAATTGTTAAACTTGGGTATTGTTTTTTTAATGTGGAAATATGGGCAAAACTATCACAAATAGCCGTATTTGTCTTAATACCAATCTTATAAAAAGTAATATTGCTAATAATGGATAACCCTTTTTCATCAATTAAAGCATTAATCTCATCTAGATTTCTTCTGATATCATTTGTTTTCCCTGTTAACCATATGGTTTTTTGACCGTTATTATCAAGTAAGGCGATATCTTGTAAAAAGCCTTGGATGCTTTTAAAGTCAATTTTAAGGTGTAAGCCAAAAGCAGTTTTCATGACCATATTATTCTTCAAAACAGTAAAATTACTATTAATCTGTCAGACATTAATTTTATTTTTAGGTTTGTACTAATTGCAGTTAAATGAAGAAAACTTATTCAAGTCATTGGGCAGATTATGAATTATTAGATGCTGGTGATCAAAAAAAACTAGAGCGCTGGGGAGATGTTGTAACTATTCGTCCAGAACGAAATGCCTATTTTAAACCTGTATGGAACATAAAAAAGTGGCAAAGTTTAGCTCATTTTGAATTTATTGAACGCAGTTCAACAAATGGAATTTGGACTGACCTGGGGTATGATTTGCCAACCAGGTGGAAAATAGGTTTTCATACATTACAATTCAATTTAAAACTGACCAATTTTAAGCACATAGGGATTTTTCCAGAGCAACAGATAAATTGGCTTTTTATAAAGGATAATTTAAAACCAGGTGAACGTTTCTTAAATTTATTTGGTTACACTGGAGGAGCTAGTCTTGCAGCGAGATCTGCAGGAGCTGATGTTTATCATTGTGATTCAGTTAGACAAATTAATACCTGGGCAAAAGAAAATATGGCTAGTTCAGAATTAAAAGACATTCATTGGGTATTAGAAGATGCTTTGAAATTTGCCAAAAGAGAGGCTAAAAGAGGGAATAAGTATCATGGTATAATTATGGATCCTCCAGCATTTGGTATTGGAGCAAAAAAAGAGCGTTGGAAAATTGAGCAACGTTTCCCTGATTTAGTTGAGGTAGCATCAAAATTACTTGAGCCAAATGGTTTTTTAATCATGAATACCTATTCACCCCGTTTAACTGAAAAGGATATTTTACCAATTATGAAACAGTTTTTCCCGCATAAAAAACTTGAGGTTTCAAAACTTTGTTTAAAAACCAAAACTGGAAAAACAATTGAGTATGGAGAATTATCAAGGGTTTTTTAATTTCAAAGTAAGATATACTGGGTAATGATCTGAATACCCACCATAGTATTTATTACCACCGTAAGTTCTGCTTGGCACCTGATTACCATCTTTGTGTGTAAAAGTATTACTTTGCGTTTTATGAATGTGAGAACTTTTTTCTGTTAATTTGAATCCAGGGTTTCTCATTGCTGCATTTGATACAATAACTTGATCAAAAACAAGCCAATCTCCCTGGTGGTTAACCGTTCCGTTTTTAGTATCTTCAAATTGCTGACTCAGATTAGAAAAATCACTTTTTACTAAATGTTTTTTAATGCTCTTGTTTGATGGTTCATCATTAAAATCACCTAGAATAAAAATATTGGCTTCGCTATGCTTATTTAACACATCATCAATTTTGCTTCGAAGTATTTTAGCCGCTGCAATTCGCTTTGGTTCGGTTTCAAAAGTGCCAGCTCTGCGGCTTGACCAATGCACAAAATAAATTACTGCCTTTTCTTTATTGCTGAATTGGCCTTTTATCTCCAAAATATCACGGGTATTCGCTTTTTCCTGCCCGGGTAATATTACCGGGTAATAAGTATAGTTATCGACTTTAAAAGCATCAGAACGATAAATAGCCGCTACATCAATCCCTCTGCCATCATGATTATCTTTATGAATAATGCTATATCCTTTATTCTTAAGCGATTCTGTTTTAATCAAGTCTTTCAAAACTTCGTAATTTTCTACTTCTGAAAAACCCATAACTGCTGGATGATAAGTGGTATTAATTGTTGTAATCATCTCTCCAATTTTCATTAATTTTTCATTATATCTTTCTTTGTCCCAGCGTTGTTTACCAAATGGAGTGAAATCATCATCAAAGGTTTTGGGATCGTCGTAAATATCAAATAAATTCTCAACATTATAAAATCCAATTATTGCTTTAGTCATTTTTTCATTTAACAGCATATCGTTTTTCGGTTCTATTGTCATTGAATTTTCTTTTTTATGAAATACGGCATAAAAAAGAATGCCTATTAATAAGATAATCAATGGTGTTATCTTTTTAATTTTCATATTTACTTTCGTTTAAGATACAAATTGTATTTGGTCCTTCGTTAAACAATAAATCTAGAATACTTAAATTATTTGTAAAGCCAAAGCGTTCGGTAAAAGTTTGAAGGTATGGATAAACTTTAAAACCACTGTCTTTTTTAGGGTTGAATTCTTTTTTTAAATCTAACTTTTTAGCTTCACCTCGATTTAACTCGATTTTTGAAACCAATCCGATTTTACTGATTAAATGATGGGTTAACTCTAAATTCAAATGGTATAATTTTTCATACTTTTTAAATAATATATCCTTTATCTGGTTTTCATAAAATTCAAAGTAAGGTGTGCGACTATAGCAACTCTCAAGAGTACGCCAATGTACCTGTCTCCAGTTTTCAGCATTTGAGATATTAACATCTGTAATTTTAGTCAATTTTCCGAACGGTCTTTCAACAGGGACGGACAAATTTAAAGTGCCATTAGGACCTAGCACCGTACAGCGATTTCTGTAAGTCTGTTTTGGATAGACTTCTTCTAAATCAATCTGCAAACTACTATTTTGACTTAGGTGCCAATAATACTCAATGCTACCAAAATAGGTAATTGGTATTATCGGTGTCATTATTTAATTTTTTGGAAAACCCTATCCCATCTAATGCCTCCAAAATACCCTTTTTCATCAGTCGACATCCAAATAAATGCAGCCCTTCCAACAATATGGTCTTCTGGTACAAACCCCCAAAAACGAGAGTCGGCAGAATTATTTCTATTATCTCCCATTAACCAATAATAATCCATTTCAATGGTGTAGGTGTTAACTTTTTCGTTGTCTATGTAGATGCCATTCGTTTTTTCAACTAATGTATGATTTTCATACGCAGTGATGATACGTCGGTAGATTGGTAATGTTTTATGCGTCAATTCTACAACATCTCCCTTTTTAGGTATAGTAAGAGGACCAAAATTATCCTCTGTCCAATCATATTGCGGATCATTAGGGAAAATAGGAAGATAAGTGAGGCCACCTAATTCTAAGAACTTTCTATAGTATCCTTTCTCTTTTACATCAAGATATAGATTTGGATTTTCCAGCTTAGCTTTAGTGTATTGTTGTTCAGTCAATGGAATAACCACATCTCCATTTAAATTACTACTAACTTCATTATACCTGCAATTGAAGTTCTTTTTGTAATAAGCATCTAAGCGCTGATATTTATTATAGTCTGCTTCCGTTCTTATTTCGAACCTTTCAAGTTTTTTTCCTTCTAAATAATAACTATATTGCATTTCAGGTGCTTTCCATGCCAATTTACCATCAACATATAGTTCTTTGTCTTTAATTTCAATAGTTTGCCCAGCGATTGCAGTTGTTCTTTTTATATAATTTTCACGTTTGTCTACAGGTCTGGTTAAAATGCCGTTTATTGGTGTTGGGGCATTTTGGTCTCCTTCAAAACCTCGAGAATAGACTTTATTATTTTTTAAAAAACTGTTTCTTGCCCTGAATAAATATTTTTGATAGTTTGCTTCAAAATAGTCTAAAGATTTTCGCTCTTTTAAAGCTATTATTAAGGCTTCATCTCTTAATATTTGCTCATAGGTATGCGCAATCAGTCCATTAGGCATTCTAGGGTCATTCAATGCTGAATCACCAGCAGGGAAATTGAAAACCGTTACATCATATTGTTCTACAAATCTAAATCCTGGTAAACGGGTATAAGGAATTTTTTGAATATTCGAATATGATTTTATGTTTAACCATGGTACCATATTGTGGAAAATAGGATATGAGAATGGTGTATTTGGAACTCGTGGTCCATAAGTAATTTTTTCAACAAACAAATGGTCACCAATTAGCATTGTTTTTTCCATTGATCCCGTTGGGATTTGATACGGCTCAAAAACATAAGTTCTAATTACACTTGCTGCTACAAGAGCAAATAGAATTGCATCACCCCACTCCTTTACCATAGATTTTTTTCCTTTTCGTTTTTGGTTAAATCCAAGCAGAGAAAAGGCATAGACTACGATATTTCCAATAATTGGTAAGGCGAAAAATAATGCAATATGGTCACTCAACATTCTTTGGTCTACTTGTCGGGCAATATCCCAATTCGTAGGTTCTACGGGTTTTTTATCATCATTATTTGCCAATTTCCAAAAAACTGGGAAGGGGAAAAGAATCCCTAAGAGTGTTTCTTTCCATTCATACTGGCCAAATTTTCTAATAACTGTTACATTAATTGAAGCCCACATGATAAACTGAGCACCTGGAAAAAGTAAAAAGAACACCCAATACCATGGTTGTTTACAAGCTCTTAACGCAGCGTAATAATTATAAAATGGAATAAAAGCTTCCCATGATTTTCTGCCAATTTTCGGGAAAATCTTATGCCACATACCTATAATCGGGGTCAAAAAAATGATTAAAAATCCAACAATTAAACCTGTGTAAGCTATCATAATTTATAGTAATTCTTTAATTAATTCTGGCATTATATCCTTTATAGAATAAACACCTTCTTTATTAACACCCCATTCAGCAGCAAGAACACTTCCTAAAGCAAATCCTTTTCTGTTTTTAGCGGTATGAATACATTCTATTTTGTCAATATTATTTTCATAAGTGATAATATGCGTTCCTGGAACATCTGGAAAACGTTCAGATTCTAATGGAAGTACATTTGGGGCCAAAATTTCAGATTTATTAACATTTTCCCAAGTCGAGTAGTTATGGTTTTTAGCAATAATATCTTCAGCGAGTGTTATTCCGGTTCCACTTGGTGCGTCCTTCTTTTCGGTATGATGAATTTCTCGAACATCCGCTTCGTATCCTAAATCAGCGTTCATCATTTCCGCTAACTTCAAATTGAGGGTGAAAAATATGTTCACTCCAATACTGAAGTTAGTTCCATAAATTAATAATCCGCCCTGCTGTTTGCAGAGCTCAGTTAAGCTATTTAATGAGTTGTACCAATTGCCGGTTGTACCTACAATAATTGGAATATTATTTTCTAGGCAGAATTCAATATTTTCTTTAGCTGAATGAGGCGTAGAAAATTCAATAGCAATGTCTATATTTTTAACTTCCAAATTGTGTCTATCGCTTACATTACTGATTTTCGAAATCACCAAATGACCTCTAGAAACGAGCACTTGCTCAATTTCTTTACCCATTTTACCATAACCAAAAAGTGCAACCCGCATAATATTGTGTATTCGAACTTTGCGAAAATAGTTAAAAGGAACAACTTGAAGAATAATAGGTTTAAATAATTGGGTATTTTACACAGTTTTTTTATATGTTTGTGAGAACTAAAAGCCCAATGATCCGTCAGTTTCCCCCTATTATTTATCTACTTTTGCTGAGTGCTCTTTTTGGCGCCTGCAAACCTTCAATTCAGAAAGATAACCTAGAAGCTAAATCTGATGATTTGACTCAACGGATTAGTTTTTCGGATGGATTCCATATTAGTATTCCTAGCTATTTTGTTGAAATGAATGATATTAACCCGAATGCTATTGTGCAGTTTGGTTCAATTGGTGAAGTAAAAGATAGTTTAAGTGATAATTTTGAGGATGAAATATACTTAACAATCATGGAGCTATCAAAAGCCAATCTAAAGAATACGTTTGCTGATAGTGGAAGGATTACCTTGAATAAAGTAAATGATAGAACAGCTATAAATTTGGAATTAATTCTAGAAGAGTTCAAGGTAAGTCATACCAATCCAAAACCCGAAATTATTAATGGTCTGGCTGCCATTCAGAATGAATTTTCTGGTAGATTGGGTCAGTATAAAGTCTATTATAAAATGGGCATTTATGAGACAAGAAATCATTTTTATCAGTTGTTAACATGGTGCATGCAAAAGCATGTGCAGAAACATAAAGCAGAAATGGATAAAATTATACATTCCTTTGAAAATGAATAAACTAAAAATAAAAAATATGAAAAATTTAAAATGGATTAGTGCTTTATTGATCTCTATGACAATAATGTCTTGTGCTGGTGATGCCGAGTTTGAAAATATGACCTTTAATGACGGTCAATATAGCATGGCTGTGCCGGATTATATGAAAAGTCTTGAATTGGGGAATCAAGATGCAAGTATGCAGTATGGAAATGAAATAAAGGAGCATTATGTTATGGTAATTGCTGAAACTAAAGAGTCTTTATTGGCCGCTGGACTTGATTATTCAGTTGAAGATTATGCAGATTTTGCAGTTGGTTTCTTAAAAAAATCTTTAACAGATCCTAAAGCTGAAAGAATTAATGAAGAAGTAAAAAATATTAATGGATTAGAGGCTATTTCATTTAAGGTTAGAGGTGTTTTTACTGATATTGATGAAGATATATTTTATTATATAACGATATACAAGAGTGAGAATAATTACTATTCTATGTCCACTTGGACATTGGGAGCTCGAGAGAGTAGGTATACAGAAACAATGGAAGCAATGATTAATTCTTTTAAAGAAAACTAAAGATATGTCTGTAGACGATAAAAAAATAATATTTTCAATGGAGCGAGTGTCTAAAACCACTCCTCAGGGTAAATTGATAATTAAAGACATTTATTTGTCTTTTTTTTACGGGGCTAAAATTGGTGTAATCGGGATGAACGGTTCAGGTAAATCTACTGTTCTTAAAATTATAGCTGGACTTGACAAAGATTACCAGGGAGATGTTGTTTTTTCAAAAGAGCATTCAATTGGTTACCTTGCTCAAGAACCAATTTTAGATAATGATAAAACAGTTATTGAGATAGTTAAAGAAGGAGTTCAGACTACTGTTGATTTGCTTGCAGAGTTTGAGGAGATTAATAATGGTTTCATGGATGAAGCCATTATGAATGACCCCGATAAAATGGAGAAATTAATTCAGCGTCAAGGGGAAGTTCAAGATAAAATTGACCATTTAAACGCCTGGGAATTAGATAGTCAATTAGAACGTGCAATGGATGCATTGCGCTGCCCGCCAGAAGATCAAAAAATAGGGACTTTGTCTGGAGGTGAGAGACGTCGAGTTGCATTGTGTAGATTATTACTCCAAACCCCTGATGTTTTATTGCTTGACGAGCCTACAAACCATCTAGATGCAGAATCTGTAGATTGGTTAGAACAGCATTTAAAACAATATGCCGGAACAGTAATAGCTATCACTCATGATCGTTATTTCTTGGATAATGTTGCTGGTTGGATTTTAGAATTGGATAAAGGGGAAGGAATTCCATGGAAGGGCAATTATTCCTCATGGTTAGATCAAAAGTCTAAGAAGATGGCTGCTGAGGAAAAAACGGCATCAAAACGTCGAAAAATTCTAGAGCGTGAATTAGAGTGGGTACGTATGAATCCAAAAGGACGTCATGCCAAAAGTAAAGCCCGTTTAAATAATTACGACAAATTATTAAGTGAGAATAACGATACTAAAGAAAGCAAGTTGGAATTGCCTATACCAAATGGTCCACGGCTCGGGAATAAAGTAATTGAAGCCAATCATGTTGCAAAAGCTTTCGGCGAAAAGGTTTTGTATTCGGATTTAAATTTTGCTTTACCTCCAAACGGTATAGTAGGAATTATTGGACCAAATGGTGCAGGTAAAACTACTATTTTTAAAATGATAATGGACGAGTTACAACCGGATTCTGGTGAATTTGAGGTGGGAGATACTGTAAAAATAGGTTATGTTGACCAAACGCATAAAGACCTAAAGCCTGATAGTACAATTTTTGATGTAGTATCAAGAGGATTAGATTTTATTGAAATAGGCGACCGTAAGGTAAATGCAAGAGCTTATTTAAGTAAATTCAATTTTGCTGGGTCGGACCAAAATAAAAAGGTTGGTGTACTGTCGGGTGGTGAAAGAAATAGACTCCATTTAGCTATGGCTTTAAAGCTTGAAGCAAATGTGCTATTACTTGATGAACCAACAAATGATTTAGATGTCAATACTATTAGGGCTTTAGAAGAGGGGATTGAAAACTTTGCAGGTTGTGGTGTTATTATATCTCACGACCGTTGGTTTTTAGATCGTTTATGTACCCATATATTAGCTTTTGAGAATGATTCTGAAGTCTATTGGTTTGAAGGCTCTTATTCTGAATATGAGGAAAATAAGAAAAAAAGACTTGGAGATGTAGAACCAAAACGTGTGAGATATAAAAAATTGATGAATTAAAACGCCTCACCAATAAATAGATAAATACCGTATCCTTCAGGGTTTAAGCCAATATCAAGTCGTGTATATACATCACGCTTAGGGAATAATAATACCCTTAGCCCACCACCAGCGGTCCAAAGTAGTTTATCGAAATGCAAGTTGGGAGCAACAGATCCAATACCAGCAAAAAGAGCACCACCAATTCTTTTACTAAATTTGAATGGTAGCCAACGGTGTTCAACCTGGAAGCCAAGCATGTTTTTATCACGATATTTTCCAAGGTAATACCCCCTCATCATCATTTCACCGCCAATCATGCTTAGTTGATTAAAAGGAACTTCTCCTTGTGAAAACTGACCAATCGCTTGCATGGCAAGTACGTTTCTGGTTCTGAATTTAAAAAAGCCTCTGTTATCAATAAACAGCGTACTTAATTGATTTGTGGATCCCCAAAGAGGTTCATAAAAAAGATAACCTATCTCTGAAAGAAAACCTTGACGAACATTTAATACATTATGACGGCTATCATAAATCAAACCTAACCCTAGTCCTAAATTACTATAGCCATCTTGTCCTAAAATGTAATCTGTTGTTTGATTTGCACTTAGCCAATCGAAATTCACTTTGCTAAGCCGCTCGTAATCTAATTCAATTCCAAAGTACCAATTGTTTTTAATACTTCTCAGTAGTCTTTCTCTAATTAACATGAAGTTAGCATTTGCTATCGCTAACTCATCACCAATAATATTTGGTCCTATTCCATAGTAGAGCAAAGGATAACTCTGAAACTTTAATTTGCCAAGTGCAAACCACGTACTCTTGTCAGAGTATAAAGCATGATCAAAATGGGCACCATATTGCCGTTCCAAAGTAAAAAACGAAAAACCACTCACTTCACTTAAGCGATTAGAAGTGTCTTTTTTTGCGTAATACAACAACACCGCTGCAGCTCCAATTTCCCAGTTTGTTTCGGGTGAATAGGCCAACGTAGGATAAGCAATCCATTTCGACTTGCCACTTGATGTTGAATCGTTAAACATTTTGTTCAATATTTGAACAATTGGCTTAGATTGCGTATAACCTGAAATATTGAAACACAATGAAAGGGTAATCCAAGCAAGTAGCTGTTTATTGAAATATGAAATTCTATTTATCACTACCACAAGATAATTGAATTTCATTACATACACTTTCTTATTTTTAATCCTATATGATTCTATTAACAGAATTAATACTGTTTTCATTAAAATTTGAAAGTATACCTATAAAGCTAGAATTATACAATATCACATACTTTTAAACAGTGACATTTAGAAATATTGTGGTCGAATGAAATTGTCTTTCAGCTCCACTATTAGAGTTCCATCCAGCCAAACTCACTTTCTAAATACTCAACAACGTAGCTCATCAACTTTTCATTGTCAATGGACTCTAACACTTCACCCGTAAAAGCAGAGACTAAAATTTTACGCGCCTTTTCTTTTGAAATCCCTCTTGTTTGTAAATAAAACAAAGCATCTTCATCAAGCTGTCCAGTAGTAGATCCATGCGAACATTTAACATCATCAGCATATATTTCTAATTCTGGTTTAGAATTAATTTTTGCAAAATCTGAAAGCAGCACATTGGCATTCTGTTGATAAGCATTAATTTTTTGAGCATCTTGCTTCACAATTACTCTACCATTAAAAACACCAGTGGATTTATCATCTAAAACATATTTATAGTTTTCGTCACTCATACAGTTAGATACTAAGTGATTTACAAACGTATGATTATCTACTAATTGATTACCTTTTGTAATGACGGCTCCATTTAAAAATGTTTCAGCGTTTTCGCCCTCTACTTCAATGTTTAAGTTATTTCTTACTATATCTCCTTTAAGCGTTATCGTATTTATTTTAAAAGTAGAATTGGCCGCTTGATTAACATTTTCTGTGGCAACATACCAACCACCTCCGGTCTGAATTTTGTCAAGTGTAATATGTGCGTTTTCTGCCACTTGAACTTCCGTAAAGTGATTACTGAAAGTGTTTTCACTGGCAGTATTAATAAAGTTAGTTATAATATTTGCTTCTGAGCCTATACCAGTTTCAATCACAAGGTGAGTACTAGCAAGAGTATTGTTCTTGGTTGTAACAAAAATAATCTGTACAGTTTCATCCCATTTAGTATTTTTAGGAACTGTTATAAAGACAGTTTGTTCGTGCGTAGCTACATTTAGCATTTGAAACAGGTCATTTTCCTTAGCAGAAGTTTCTGAAAGGTCAGAAATATTTTCAATATTTACAGCCACTTCACTTAAGTCAAAAGATGAAAGGTCTGCCCTAAAAATGCCATTTTCTATAATTGCAAATTGATTAGATACTAATAGTTTTTCAATATCAATAAAACGACCAGTTTCTTCGCCTAAGTCCAATTTAGCATTGGCAATTTTATTTAATCGAGTGTACTTATAGTATTCATCTCGAGTAGTTGGAAAGTCGAGTTTCTCTAAAGCAACAACTGCATCTTTTTGGGCATTCGTTTTTGGATCTAATTTTAAATTAGATAAAAACTTTCGAAGTTTCGTTTCAGTTAATACGTCCATGCTCACTTTTTATTTAGTTAACCAATCGTATCCTTTTTCTTCTAACTCTAGTGCGAGTTCTTTGCCTCCAGTTTTAACTATTTTTCCATCTGCTAAAACATGAACATAGTCTGGCACTATATAATCAAGGAGTCTTTGATAATGTGTGATCAGAACTACTGCATTATTACTAGTCTTTAATTTATTTACCCCTGATGCAACAATTCTCAGAGCATCAATATCTAATCCAGAATCTGTTTCATCTAAAATTGACAGTTTTGGTTCAAGCATAGCCATTTGAAAAATTTCATTTCTCTTTTTTTCTCCACCTGAAAAACCTTCATTTACTGAACGAGAAGCTAATTTGGTATCTAATTCCACAATGTTCGATCGTTCACGAACCATTGACATAAAGTCCTTTGCTGAAACAGGCTCTTCTTTTCTATATTCTCTGATTTCATTTAAGGCAGTTCGCAAAAAATTGATATTTGAAACGCCAGGTATTTCTACTGGGTATTGAAATGCTAAAAATAAGCCCTCTTTTGCTCTTTCGTCAGGATCTAATTCTAATAAGTCGGTTCCGTCAAAATCAACTGATCCGCTTGTGACCTCATAACCATCACGACCGGATAATACAGACGCTAATGTAGATTTTCCAGCTCCATTCGGGCCCATTATTGCATGAATTTCTCCTGCTTTCACAGTCAAGTTTAGCCCTTTTAAAATAGCCTTCTCTTCAATTTCGGCATGAAGGTCATTAATATTTAATAATGTTTTACTCATTTTATAAATTGTAAATTATTTTCTTAATTCTATTTTTTAATTCTTACGTTCGACAAAGCTTGAATGCTAACCTACACTGTTTTCTAAAGAAATGGCTAGTAATTTTTGTGCTTCAACTGCAAATTCCATTGGTAATTGATTCAGTACCTCCTTTGCGTAACCATTTACTATCAGACTAATCGCTTTTTCTTCAGAAATTCCACGTTGCTGGCAATAGAATATTTGGTCTTCCCCAATTTTAGATGTAGTTGCTTCATGCTCTAGTTTAGCGGAATTATTTTGACATTCTATATATGGAAAAGTATGTGCACCACATCTATCACCCATTAATAGACTATCGCATTGGGTGAAATTACGGGCATTTTTTGCATTTTTATTAATCTGGATTAAGCCCCTGTATGAATTTTGAGATTTACCTGCTGAAATACCTTTTGAAATCACTGTACTTCTAGTGTTTTTGCCCAAATGAATCATTTTGGTGCCTGTGTCAGCCTGCTGAAAATTATTAGTGACCGCAACTGAATAAAATTCTCCAATGGCATTATCTCCCTTTAATATACATGATGGATATTTCCAGGTTACAGCTGAACCAGTCTCAACCTGAGTCCAGGAAACCTTTGCATTTTTTTCACACAAACCTCTTTTAGTCACAAAATTAAAAATACCTCCATTTCCATCTTTATCACCCGGAAACCAATTTTGAACAGTTGAGTATTTAATTTCAGCATTATCCAACGCAATTAATTCCACTACTGCCGCATGCAATTGATTTTCATCTCTTTGAGGAGCAGTGCAACCTTCAAGATAGGATACATAGCTACCTTCATCCGCTACTAATAATGTTCTTTCAAATTGTCCCGTTCCTGCTGAGTTAATTCTAAAATAGGTAGATAGTTCCATAGGACATTTAACTCCTTTGGGGATATAACAGAATGACCCATCTGAAAAAACGGCTGAATTTAAGGCCGCATAGAAATTATCAGAAGACGGTACTACTGTTCCAAGATATTTTTTTACAAGATTAGGATGATTTTCTACCGCTTCAGAAAATGAACAAAAAATAATATCCAACTCTGCTAATTTTTCTTTAAATGAAGTAGCTACTGAAACCGAGTCCATGACAAAATCAACAGCAACACCGGTTAATTTTTTTTGTTCGTCTAAAGAAATTCCAAGCTTATCCATGGTGGCTTTCATTTCTGGATCAACATCATCCCACGATTCATATTGTTTCTTAGGTGCTGAAAAATAAGATATTGACTGAAAATCAGGTTTTTTATATTTGACGTGTGCCCAGTTTGGCTCGTCCATACCTTGCCAAATTTTAAATGCATTTAAACGATATTCTAGCAACCATTCTGGTTCATTTTTTTTAGCAGATATGATTCGAATGACTTCTTCATTTAATCCTACCGGAATAGTTTCAGATTCAATATCTGAAGTGAAACCAAATTCATATTCTTGGGTTTGTAAATCTTTCGCTAATTCTTCTTCTGTATAGTTTGCCATTGTCTTTAAAATGTATGAGAGTGAATATTAAAGAGAGAAGCTTTCGCCACATCCACATGTTCGACCTGCATTAGGATTATTAAAAACAAATCCTTTTCCATTCAAACCGCCAGAGAAATCGAGTGTTGTTCCAATAAGATAAAGAACACTTTTTTTATCCATCACTATTTTAACACCGTTGTCTTCAAATTCTTTATCGTTTTCTTGTATTGTATTATCAAATTCTAACTTATACATTAAACCAGAACAACCTCCTCCTTCTACACCAACGCGAATAAATGCGTCTGCCTTACCTTCTTCAGCCATTAGAGTAATGGCTTTTTGCTTTGCCGTATCTGTTACTTTTATCATTATCAAAAACTGATTTTTGTTAGTTGTTTGCAAAATTAACTAATACGGAACTGTCTCAAAAACAATTCACAACATATTTCAGCAGACTTTTGTGGAAGCGTGTTTAATGTTTTGTTAAACAAAGTGTTGTGACTCAGTCTTAATTAGAATGAATCTAAATAGTAAAAAATGAAAAGGTCAACGTGCTGATTTAATATATCAATAATCAAATTGGGTTAACTTTGTACGACAATCAAAAAACTATAAATTTTTATGAAATCATCTATAGGAAGAAAAATTTTAATGGCCTTGTCAGGATTTTTCTTGATGTTTTTTTTGGCTCAGCATTTCACAATTAATTTTTTATCCATTTTAAGCGAAGATTCGTTTAATACAGTATCTCACTTTATGGGCACTAATCCTATTATTCAATATGTTATGCAGCCTATATTAATATTTGCTGTGATTTTCCATTTGGCAATGGGGATCTACCTTGAAATTCAAAATAGAGCTGCGATTGGTCCAGTAAAATACGCTATGAATAAGCCATCAGCCAATGCTTCATGGGTTTCTCGTAATATGATTATTACTGGAATAACGATCATGTTATTTTTAGGGTTACATTTTTATGATTTTTGGATTCCAGAGATTACTGTAAAGTATATTCAAGGAGATATGTCAGGACTACTCGAAAATGGTGATTTTAGATACTACGAGGAATTATTACATAAGTTCGAAGATCCGATTAGGGTGATAATTTACGTTCTTTCATTTGTATTTTTAGCATTACATCTATTACATGGTTTCCAATCTGCTTTTCAGTCCGTAGGTTATAGAAGTACAAAATATACACCAGGGATAAAAAAGTTTGGTAATGCATTTGCAATTATAATTCCGCTGGGATTTATTTTTATTGCCGTTTTCCATTATGTTTCACATTTAAATTAATTAAACATGTCAACTTTAGATTCAAAAATACCAACTGGTCCGATTGAAGATCAATGGACAAACCATAAGAATAACATTAATTTAGTTAACCCAGCCAATAAAAGATTAATAGATATCATAGTTGTTGGAACGGGATTAGCTGGTGGTTCTGCAGCAGCTTCATTAGCTGAAATGGGGTATAAGGTAAAGGCTTTCGCTTTTCAAGATTCGCCCCGTAGAGCTCACTCAATTGCTGCTCAAGGTGGAATAAATGCTGCCAAGAATTACCAAAATGATGGAGATTCAGTATATAGATTGTTTTATGATACGGTAAAAGGAGGAGATTATCGAGGGAGAGAATCTAATGTTTATCGTTTAGCAGAAGTATCAGCTAATATTATTGACCAATGTGTTGCGCAAGGCGTTCCTTTTGCAAGGGAGTATGGAGGTTTGCTTGATAACCGTTCGTTTGGTGGTGTGCTAGTATCTCGTACTTTCTACGCTAAAGGTCAAACTGGGCAACAATTATTACTTGGTGCATATTCAGCTATGAACCGTCAGATTGGTAAGGGTAAAATCAAAATGTATAATCGCCATGAAATGCTTGAATTAGTAGTGGTTGATGGTAAAGCTAGAGGAATCATAGCCAGGGATCTAGTTACAGGTAAATTAGAACGTCATTCTGCTCATGCAGTTATAATCGCATCTGGAGGATACGGAAACGTGTTCTTTTTATCTACAAATGCAATGGGATCGAATGCCACTGCAGCCTGGCGAATCCATAAGAAAGGAGCATATTTTGCGAACCCATGCTATACTCAAATTCACCCAACATGTATTCCGCGTTCTGGAGATTATCAGTCTAAATTAACATTAATGTCTGAATCTTTAAGAAATGATGGTCGCATATGGGTGCCAAAAAATATTGAGGATGTTGAAGGCATCAGAAGCGGTAAAATTAAACCGAGAGATTTATCGGAAGATCAGAGAGATTATTATTTAGAAAGACGCTATCCTGCATTTGGTAATCTAGTACCGAGGGATGTTGCTTCGAGAGCGGCCAAAGAAAGATGTGATGCGGGATATGGTGTTAACGCCACCGGAGAGGCAGTTTTTCTCGACTTTGCTTCAGCAATTATTCGTTATGGTAAAGAAAAGGCTCATGTTTTGGGAATGCATAACCCGTCAGATGATGAAATTAAAGATTTAGGTAAAAAAGTAATTGAAGATAAGTATGGAAATTTATTTCAGATGTATCAAAAGATCACTGATGATAATCCGTACGAAACGCCTATGATGATCTATCCTGCTGTGCATTACACAATGGGAGGAATTTGGGTTGATTACAATTTGATGACAACAATTCCTGGATGCTATGCGGCGGGAGAAGCAAATTTTTCTGATCATGGAGCAAATCGTCTCGGGGCATCTGCTTTAATGCAAGGCTTAGCAGATGGATATTTTGTTTTGCCATATACCATTGGTGATTATTTGGCTGATGAAATTAGAACAGGGCCAATTTCAACCGATTTACCTGAGTTCGAAGCTGCGGAAAAAGAGGTGAGCGATAGAATTGAAAAATTGATTAGTATAAATGGAACAAAATCAGTAGATCATTTCCACAAAGAGCTAGGTAAGGTGATGTGGAATAATGCAGGAATGTCTAGAAATGAAGCTGGATTAAAAGAGGCAATTACCAAAATTAGAGCTATCCGTGAAGAGTTTTGGAAAGATGTACGCGTACCTGGAACAGCAGACGGATTGAATCCTGAACTTGAAAAAGCAGGCAGAGTTGCAGATTTTCTTGAATTAGGAGAATTATTTGCAAAAGACGCACTTGATAGAAACGAGTCATGCGGGGGACATTTTAGAGAAGAGTCTGTAGAACAGGATGGTGAACAAAAAGGTGAAGCTAAACGTGATGACGTCAATTATAAATATGTTTCTGCATGGGAGTGGACTGGTGATCCGGGTGAAGCTAAATTACACAAGGAAGAATTAGAATTCAATAATATCGAACTAAAACAACGTTCTTATAAATAATACAATTATGTCAGACAAAGGAATGAAATTAACATTAAAAATTTGGCGACAAAAAGACGCCAAATCAAAAGGTAAAATGGAAACTTATCAATTGGCAGATATTTCTGAGCATATGTCATTTTTGGAAATGTTAGATGTATTGAATGAGCAATTAATTAATAATGGAGAAGAACCTGTTGCTTTTGATCATGATTGTAGAGAAGGTATTTGTGGAATGTGTTCATTGTATATTAATGGTGAAGCTCACGGACCAGATAGGGGAGTGACTACTTGCCAATTGCATATGCGAATGTTTAATGATGGAGACACTATTTATATCGAACCATTCAGATCTAAAGCTTTTCCAGTAGTAAAAGACTTGGTAGTAGATAGAACTTCATTTGATCGTATTCAGCATGCTGGAGGTTTCATATCAGTTAATACGTCAGGTAATTCTCAAGATGCGAATGCCATTCCAATTCCTAAAGATGATGCAGATAATGCTTTTGATGCGGCTACATGTATTGGTTGTGGCGCTTGTGTAGCTACTTGCAAAAATTCGTCAGCTATGCTGTTTGTATCCGCTAAAGTATCACAATTTTCACTTTTGCCTCAAGGAAAAGTTGAAGCCAAAGATCGCGTTTTAAACATGGTACATCAAATGGACTTAGAAGGTTTTGGGAACTGTACAAATACTGGTGCTTGCGAAGTAGAATGCCCTAAAGGTATATCTTTGGATAATATTGCAAGAATGAATAATGAGTACTTAAAAGCTTCGGTTAAGAGCTAGTCTTATAAAACATATCGTTAAAAAAGTCAAAGCCTATTTTTTGTTTTTTCAAAAACATCAAATTAATTTATTACTTTTAATTAATTTCTAGCGTATGGCCGACTTAATTTTAATTATTGATGACGAACCTGATATTAGAACCCTTATTAAATACAATCTTATCAAAGAAGGTTTTGAAGTCAAAGAGGCTGAGAATGGGAAAATTGGAATAGAAAAAGCCCTTAAATTAATTCCGGATTTAATTATTTTAGATGTGATGATGCCAGTGATGGATGGTATTGAAACATGTGAAAAATTAAGAAGTGAGTCCAAACTAAATAATACAATAATAACTTTTTTAACTGCACGAACAGAAGATTATTCTCAAATTGCAGGTTTAGATTCAGGAGCGGATGACTATATCAACAAACCTATTAAGCCTAAGTTATTAGTGAGTAAAATAAATGCATTATTGAGGCGTAACAAAGAAGATAAAAAGAAAAATGTATCTACGGACAGCAATTTAATTATCGATAGAAATAAATACCTTATATATTATAAAAATAAAGAAATAGTATTGCCTCGAAAAGAGTTTGAATTATTAGCACTCTTAAATGAGAACATTGATAATGTTTGTACACGTGAGGATATTTTAACAAAAATTTGGGGGGCTGATGTTGTGGTTGGTGACAGAACAATTGATGTTCATATTAGAAAATTAAGAGAAAAAATAGGGGATAAAAAAATTAAAACTATTAAAGGAATTGGGTATAAGTTAAAGCCATAAAAAAAGAGGACAACTAATTAAAGTTATCCTCTTTCGAGTTATATTAATACTATTTATTTCCTATAGGTCTTTTGTCCAGCTTGCTGCCCAGTTATTTGAAGATTCTACAGCTCCAATATAACTTACAGATGTAAACCATGCATCTAAAGAACTTGTATTGAAGCCTCCAGTAGAAGAAGTTCCAACATATCCGTTTAAGAATCCAACTAGTGATCCATCAGAAGCAGTTTGGTTATTATATGATGGCATAGTAAACATGTTTGTTACAGTTGTATCATTACCAGCAGAACTTGTAAATTTAAATGGGCTAGCATTATCAATAATTGAATTGCTAAAGTTTAACTCTTGGTTCGCCATGTTAGTAATGGTTACATCATGTTCAACTTGACACCCTCTTTTTGGGAAACCTGTCACCACAAAGTTGTAGAAGTTTCCTTTCATTCCTTCTCTTAATTTCAATCCTTGGTTACTGGCATCTCCATCATCAACACCTACTAATGTTACATTTGAAATTGTTGGGTTTGAATATGGTGTAGCTGAGTTGTTATCTCCTAAGTTATCACCTTCAATACCTCTGTCTCCACCATCAGCAGACTGCTCAACAACCCAAAATTGACCATTTCCTGACCAACCGTGAGTCCAGTCAAAAGAATCATCTTGATTACCAGAAGATACAGCATACTTTAATGAAACTGTTCCTCCAAAAAATTCGAAACCATCATCAGATCCTCTATAAGCCTGTAAATATTCTAATTTAGTTCCAGATCCAACACCATTAAATGAAAAACCATTTAACTCGTTATCAGTTCCTAAAATTTTACCAGCATACTCTACGCGAACATATTTTAATACGCCAGAGTTATCAGAAGCATCAGTACCTCCATAAGTTCCAGTTCCACCTTCACCAACTGCAGTTGCACCAGCATTGATAGGAGCTTTACCATTAATAATAATTCCTCCCCACTCACCAGCTTGAGGGTTGTCTTTAACAGGAGTAAAAATAATTGGAGCTGTTGAAGTTCCTTCAGCCATTATTTTTCCACCTTGTCTAACCGATAAAAAAGGAGTTGTTCCGTCATCAGCAGTGTTTACTGTTGTTCCAGCTTCAATAGTTAATGTTGCTCCATCTTCAACAAATACACCACCTGATAATAACCAGTTATCAGCTGAAGTGATCGTTCTATCAACATCAATGCTTCCAGCGATTTGTCTGTATTCTGTTCCGGCAACCGTAGTAGTGGTATACCATGTCTCAGCTGAATCATAAGTACAAGGATTGTCCTCGTCATCTTTTTTCGCATCAGCATCATAGTTATTCGCAGTAGGGTCAGTACATCCCTTTTTACATGACGTAGCAGCAGTTGTAGCTATTGTACCTGCCAAAATCATTAAGCCTAGGGTAGATCGTTTTAATTTCATTTCTTTTGTCTTTTTAAAATTTGGGACAAATATCTAAAGTAAATTCCCTGGACTTGTTAGCTAAGGTTTATATGTCTGTTATCTATATGTTAAGTTTCTTTTTACTTTTCTTAATATTGATTATTTATAACATTGTATTTCAATATTTTAATAATTACGAGTTGACTAAAATATTACACTAACACCCAAATTATACCCAATCCAAAATTGAGTTTGACCCTCACCATACCACCAGGTTTCATCATAAATAGGGTTCGGAACTTTAAGTAATGTTTGGCCTTCATCATTATGTTCGCCAAAATACAAGTTAAATGAAGGGCCCGCAAAGAGGCCCACATTTCTTAATATGTGATACCTTAAGTTTAATTGACCTTCTGAAAGGAAATCAATTGTAGGAGTAAATTTTTTCTCGGTGATATAGCTTGATGAGAGATCTAAAGATAATTTAAAACGTTCACTTAAGCTAAGCATTGAACCAACACCAATTCCGTATGAAAAATATTCACCTTGAGATTTTGGCATGTAACCAAATTTGAAAATATTATAAAAATGATCAACACCTAGTTTTAAGCTTGCGTTGTATTGGATGGATTCATTATAGTGAAAGTCTATTGCGTTAAAACCATTTTTAACAATACTCAATAAACCTATGGGCATTCCAAATTCATATTCATCTGCCATATTAATGAGTCCAATTTGAACACCACCAACCTTTCTAGCTTGGTTAATTAAACCCATTTGTAATCCATTAAAACTACCATTATTTATGTTAGAAATTCCACTAATTTGCATTCCATTAAAATTTCCATTATTGTAATTGGTAAGGCCAGATAATTGCAATCCGAGAAATGCATCTTTGGTTTTATTCCTTAATCCGGCTATTTGGATACCTACAAACTCACCTTCAACATTATTCGCAAGACCTGCGATTTGAATACCTCCACTCGATTTTCCAAAACGATTACTTAAACCAGCAATTGCAATGCTGTAGGCAGAATCTTTTACAGTATTTGTTAAGCCTGCTATCATAATGCCATTTGCTGAACTAAGATTATAATTCGTTAAACCAGCAATTTGTAACCCACTAACACTCCCATGGTTTTTATTGGCAATGCCACCTAATTCAAATCCAGAAAGTCCACCATTTACACCATATAGGATATTAAATGATAAAAAGTTTTTTTGATTAACAGAAGACGTACCATAAATCCCAATTGGATGAATAAATGATACTTGTATTGGCTTAGTATTTAAGGAATCTTCCTGAGAGTAAATTGTTAAATTGAAACCTAGAATAATAAATAGGATAAAGAAATTAGTAGTTTTCATAGATAAAATATTTGCTTGTGTTCATATGACAAGTCAAACAAGTTTTACCCCTACTCAATTAAAATCTTAATCCAAATTGACCTCCTATCCAGGTATTATAATAATTGTCTCCGTCTAAATCATTGAAAATAGAATACTCGTCAAGTTGGATTTCATTTATACCTGCAACACTATAGTTTAAATTGAAGGTTGGTCCAGCAAATAGAGCAAAATGATCAGATATTTTAAAATCAAAACTTGGTGAAAATTTAATAAGTTGTGTAAACTGCTTCTGACTATTAAAAGCAATAATACCTTCAATATCGGTAGATATGGCAAATTTTTCTGAAAAATTATAGATTGCTCCATACCCATATCCCAGTAATGTTAAGCTATTATTTCCGTTGAATTGACGGCCAGCACTGTAGATATTATAAAATCGTTTAACACCAGATTTGATTCGAATATTGGCAAACGCTATTTCATTTGACATGATTTCAATTTTATGATAACCATTCCAAACAAAATTGACTAGACCAATGCTTATTCCCTTATTAATTTTACTGATATTTACCAATGCTATTTGCAACCCATTATTTTGATTAGCAGTATTGATTAGCCCTGACAATTGTAATCCATTATTTATATTAGCAATATTAAATAATCCGGATAATTGAAGAAAGTTTGTACCTTCTATGGCCGAATTCATAAAACCAGTTATTTGTGCACCAACAAATTTGTTTAGAGCAACATTTTGAATTCCTGATATCTGTATACCGTAAGAATCTTTTGTGGTATGATTAATAAGGCCGCTCAATTGGAAACCATTAAAACCAGATTTGCAACGAGAAGTTATGCCAGATATTTGAAAGCCATTCATGTGTTCAAAAACAGAGTTTGTAATACCGCTAATCTGCAACCCATTAAATCTACCATTAACGTGATTAGTAATTCCTGCGACTTGTATGCCAAAATAATTTTGACGAACTGTATTGTTTATACCGCCTAATTGGACACCTAAAAAGTTCTTTTTTACTGTGTTAGAAATACCACCTGCTTGAATACCTGCAAATTTACCACCAACTAGGTTAGTTATGCCCCCTAATTGAATACCATAAGATTCTTCCTTAAGCACATTAGCAATACCACCAATTTCTAGTCCTTTTAATCCTTTTGAATACCCGCCTAAAATATTGATTGAAAAATGATTATATAAAATACCTCGGTAATTCTTCCCTGCTTTTAAACTTAGTTGAGGAATTAGAGATATCTGCGCCCATCTATTTTCATTCAAATACCTTAGGTTCTCACTATGTGTCGATACATCTATTGAAAAAAGTTCTCCTGAAATTGTTTTATCCTCAAGCTCTACCCAAACTTCATTTGGCACTGATGCAGATGGTATTTTATCAATTACTTCTGTCTTTTTGTATAAGCCTATTGTACCGTTTAATGTTTTATCCCCTTTAATACTAATAAGCTTGACGTTTGTACGGTAGTTGGTTTTTGCATAATATAAACTAATGGTTTTATAAGTAGACGGAACTTCAATTTCGAATTGCCCATTATTATCAGTCAATAGAGAAAATCTTGATTCAATATCGTAGACGCTGACATAAGGAATAGGCTGATTTGTTTCTTTGTCGATAACAGAGCCTTTAATGAGATAAACAGTTTTCTTAGGTGATGATGTATTTATTCCAGAATCATATTCTTTTTCTAGAATAAGAATATGACTTCCGACTTCCTTTAGTCTAACACTATTTTCAAAAATGGTATTAAGCCCAAAACGAATCGTTTTTTGATTTAATGACAGGTTAACTTTTTTTTGATCGTCAATTAAATCAGGATTATAAGAGAATTTGACATTTCCAACTTCTTCAATTGTTTTGAGAATTATTCTAACGGCAGTATTTTCTAAATTAATACTGATTGTCTGATCCAGAATACGGTCTTTAGCCTTCAACGGAAGACAAAAAACTAAACATGTAAGTAAAACATAGATGGACTTAATCATTGCAAGAAATAGTAAATTTAACCTTGCCAGCTTTTTTTACTTTCGTTAATGTTAAATCATGTACTAAACAGATCACTTCCAAAATCGCCTCAAGGTCTTCTTGTTGATGGTTTGATACAATAGGGTAATCTGCTGCTGGATCACAATTTAAACTAATTTCTTCAGGAAAAATGGCATTCAAGACGTCAATTATGTCTGTCAATTTTTCTCCTTCAAAAACTAGTTGTTCATTAATCCAGTATAATTCTTCCGCTTTATCGGTTCTCTTTTCAATTTTTTCAAAGGTTTTTGAGTCGGCATGAAAAATGGCCTTTTCGTTAGCCACAAGTATTAATTTATTGTCAGAGTTACCAAACTCAACTTTACCTGATTTAACAAAAACAGTTTTGGAATTATTATCATCATTTGTATTCACAGTAAATGATGTTCCAAGGACCTTAACGTAAAAATTGTCAGGTAAATCAATGATAAATGGATTAGCGGTATCACGCTCTATATCAAAAAATGCTTCTCCCTTTAACTTAATCCTCCGCTCATTTTTATCAAATTTTTCAGGGTAGACGATTTGAGAATTTTTATTGATGGTTATTTCTGACCCATCAGCTAAAGTTTTTTCTATAACAGTATTGCTAGCCATTAATTCAATTTGGTTGACAGGCTTATCCCAGAAAGTATATGCAATTAAAATAATGGCCAAGCTAGCGGCAATTGAGAGTGCTATTTTAACGGTATTGTTTTTCTTTTTTCCAATTGGAATAACTTTAGCACTTTCAATTTCCTTCTTCACCCTTAACCAAGCATCATCAGTGTTAACAGAAACTGGTTTTAATTTTAACTTACCAGATACCTCCCACGTCTTTGATAAGTTTTCAAAATGATTTCTATTTTCTTCCGACCCGTCTAACCATTTATTTACGAGCTTTTTTTCATCAATATTAAGTTCACCATTTATATATGCCATCAAAATAGCATCATTCATCTCTATATTTTGATTATGACTACTCATGGTAAATATTTAATGAAAAAAAACAGAAGCAACACTAAATAATCTGATAAGTCAACCTTTAAATGTTTAATTGCACTCCCCATTTGGTTTTCAACAGTTTTAATGCTTATTTTTAGTTTTTCTGCAATCTCTCTATATTTCAGTCCTTCATATCTGCTCATTATAAAAATCTTTCTTCTCCCCTCAGGCATTTTATCAATCGACTTGCGAATTTTTTCAGATAGTTCGTTCGCCTCTAATTCATCATCAACTCCAAACTCTTCTAATTCCATCTCTCTCTTATTATAAGCCTTGTACTCCTCTCTTATTTCAATATGCTTTAATTGGTTAAGGCATGCATTTTTAATGGAAGCAAAAAAATATGATCTTTTGGCATGAACCGTGTTTAAACTTTCTCTTTTTTCCCAAAACTTAACAAAAAAAGACTGCACAATTTCTTCTGATGCTTCAATATCACTTAAGTATCTGTTGGCGAAAGCACACAACTCAGAATAGTGACTTTTAAAAAGAGACTCGTACTCAGATATGCTAATTATTTTTTGCTGACTCAAACCAACAGCTAAGGTAAAAATTATGTTTATATAATTATCAATCTATAAATGCTTAACTGTTCCAGATCCTGAAATATTAGTATTAATATCAGGATTTCCTTTATATCTGACGTCCCCGCTTCCGGTTACTTTTACATCAAGATCTTCAATTGAATAAACCTTACAGTCTCCTGATCCTGCAATACTGATACTAGTGCTTAAAGATGGGATATTAATTAGATTTACATCTCCCGATCCACTAATTTTAATCCGTTGTTCTGCTATGGTATCAATTCCCGCAGCATAAACATCACCTGACCCGGCAATATTGATAGACATTGATTCTGCGGTGAGGCTATCAGCATAAACATCACCTGATCCAGATATTGAAATAGATAAATCTTCAGTTGTTAAGTGATTATCTATTTTGAAATTTCCACTTCCTTCTATATCTATTAATTCTAACTCAGGCGTTTCAATGTAAATTTTTATCGTTTTTTTATTGAAGTAGCATTGACGACCTTTTATATCAATAGTTAAATTGTTTTGAAACACAGATGTGTTAATTTTAGCTAGTAGATTTTCCGGCGCTTCTATGACCACTTTTTGTTCTAAGGCCTGCTTATAAATAATATCTGCTTCTATTTCTAAGTTTATTTTTCTAAAATCATCAAGAGGTATTGTCTGCGAAATGATTTCAGAGTTAAGAGACCTACAATGTTGCTGCTTTTGGCAACTGCTAAGGCATATTAATACAATAATAATTGAGGTAATAAAAATACGTTTCATAATAGTTCTTTTCTATTAAGACAACTCAAAAACAAATTACCCCTATTGAATAAAAAAAAACCATCCGATTAAATGCGGATGGTTTTAATTTTAGGCTTTAAATTTTTTTAAGAAAAATCATCCAAAACCTCAGAATTAGAAGAAGATGATGGATTTTCGTCACAGATTTGACCATAAATATGTGCTTCCATTCCTAGAATTATTGGCATAACTAGTAGCATTGGTATTAATCCAAGAGGTTCCCAGATGTAAATGAATAAAAATGCAACTAAGTAGGCCACAATCATAAAAATAAATTTTGATAAGAAGATACTCCATTTGTGGCCGTATGTTCTTTTATTACTCAAATTTAAAGCTTCCGTCGGCGTTAATTCCTTGTCAATTAAAAAATAGATACTATAGCCATAAGCTATATTCATTACAATTCCAGGAATAATCATAAAGATTAAACCCATGTAAACTATTAATATTAAAAGCCCCATAAGTAGTAAGAATTCACCCATGTTTTTTCGGTATTTTTCATCAAAAATATCACCGGGTGAAAAACTCTCCCCTTTACTCATTTTCATTGGTAATGTTGCCATAGCTATGGTAGTCCCAACATTCAAATAGGGGATCCAGAACGTTAATATGTACAGTATGCCTGATAACAAAAGGTTTACAAAGTTCTTAAGACCAATTGCCATTCCATTTCTAATAATTGATTCAATCGTTAAATTTTTTTCCATTTTTTGGGTTTTAGATTAATTAATGGTCTACAAAGTAGAAATTATATTTTATTTTAAGGTATTTATCACATCTTTTTTGTTCTGAACATATTTTTATGTGACGTCATTTATATACCTTTGTTCATCATAAATTGATGAATGATTGATTTAAAAGTTTATAATAAATTAGCACCTACCAAGGGAAGGGTCTTAATTACAGAGCCTTTTTTAGAAGATGATTATTTTGAACGGTCTGTAGTCTTAATATGTGAACATAATGATGAAGGGTCCTTTGGATTTGTGTTGAACAATTATGCAGAATTAACTTTGTCTGAAGTATCAGATTTTCCACCATATGATGCTCAAATTTCCTTAGGAGGTCCTGTTGATCCTCAGCACCTATACTATATACATACTTTAGGACCAGAAATTACTGGGAGTATAAAAATAGTTGATGGTTTATTTATGGGAGGAGATTTTCTTGAAATTAAGGAAAAGGCAAAATTAGGTCTGCTTAAAAAAGGTCAAATCCGTTTTTTTATTGGCTATTCTGGTTGGACTAAGGGGCAGCTAGAAGATGAATTAGCCAAAAATGCATGGCTTGTTGGAAACATTACTAGCTTAGATTCAATAATGGATGATACTTGCGAAACTATTTGGGAAGATTATATGCGAAAGCAAGGTGGAAAATATAAGGCCTTTGCTCAATTTCCAGTAGACCACAAGTTAAATTAATACGCTCCTATCAAAAAGTTTGTAATAAAGTATTTCATTTTTTCTCTATTACTCTTACTTTCCATAAAATCGTTAAACTGCGGATAAATATCAGTATGAAAAAGACTGAAAAAAATATAACAATCTAAATACCCTTCCTGATTCATTTTTTGCGCAAAGCGAAATTCCTTTGGTAAATTATCTCTGTGTGTATTCAGGAACTCTCTCCATGAAAAAACTTCTAGGTACTTATCCTTAATTTGACTACTAGTAATAATGCCTTCCTTATCAGTAAATCTTTTTGCTTTAGTTTTTGATGTGCGATAGGTGTTATAGGGTGGCAACAGATTCTCTTGACTTGAATCAGATATATTGTTTGGGTAAAAGTCTCGTTTTATGTGATGAGTGTACAGCCATTTATTTTCAAGTTTTAAAATATTTGAATATCGATATTTTATGCCATTGCTAGGATAAATACAAAAAGCATCTAAGCATTCTTTTTTAGCTCTTACATGCAATTCTTTGTTCATAAAAGCATCAATTAAGTATTTTCGAGGTTCTAACAGTTGGGGCTGTAGACTTTTGGCAATTGAGAAATAGTAAATTGCACTATCATAATTATGTTCCTGGTAGAAGGCATCTCCTAAATAAAGTACTGCTTTATAAAAGGTATCGTCCGTTGAAATGGCTTTGTGATAGTTCATTTTAGCTAATTCAAAGTCTTCCTTATCAAAAAAGGTCTCACCTTCATTGAAATAGGCCAAAGCCTTTTTATTTACCAAAGTATCAGGGTCAAAATCAATCAAAAATTTGCGTAAATAGAAATCTGCTAATGAGCTGGTAGAAAAAATAGCTGCTTCACGACAAGAATTAATAAATCTGGTTTCATTGTTCCTAAGGAAGGTACTTTTCATATCAGAAGCAGTACTTAGGTTTAACGAATCTTCGGCCTCTTCATTTTCAACTTCTATGGTCATTTCGCTAAACATTTCTTTGAGCTGAGAATATTGCTGGTATTCCATTTTTAACAACATTTCCCACCCTCTATTATTACCAAAATTGGGTGCCTTATTGATGTACTTTTTCAATTTTGATTTCCCTTTACTTGAATTCTTCTTGTAAATTTTTAGGGACTTCTCTATTTCCTTATCTGTTTGAGAAAATATGCTGTTAAAAGAGATAAAAAAAAGAGTGGATAAAAAAATAAGTTTTAGCATGAATTAATTCCATTTATTAATGAGCAGGTTATGAATTTTGTTAACCACAGAATTTTGATACAGTTTTGTTCTGAAATTACCTACCCAGGTTAATCCTGTAATGGCATTTGTCAAAAATAATTCATCAGCTGCCAATAAGTTTTGCGGAGTAATAACGCACTCATAAACTTTCATATTGTTTTGAAGAGCTAAATTAATTATTTGCATTCGCATTGTGCCACCTAAACATCCGGAGTCAAGTGCAGGAGTGTACAAAACGCCATTACTCACAATAAAAATATTAGCACTTGACGATTCAATAATTCCTAGCTTATCATTTTGAAGCAAAACATCATCTAATTGATGAGCTTTGGCGTAAAGCTTCCCCATAATATAAATCAAACCGTTTTTGGTTTTATAATTAGATAAGGGGTTGATATTCTTTTTAATATCATTGTAAAGATTAACCCTATAACCTGCTTCATTCAATGTGAAAGTATTATTCGGTAAAGCGTATGCTTCTATGAAGTAATCAACGTCATTTGTACGAGGCAGATATGTGCCCCCTGGCTTCCTATCAATTGATAAACGAATTTTACCTCCCAGGTTAATTTTATTTTGTTGAATTAAATCATTGATTTCATTTCTCAAATAGTCTTCCGTAAAAACCTGAGGAGGGTTCATATATAAAACCTTAAATGTTTCTTTTAGTCTTTTAAAATGATTTTCGAAATTGGTCATTTTGCCATTAACAATTCTGATGCTTTCAAAAAAACCATCACCATATAAATGACTCCTATTACCGGCTTTAATGGCATAAGATTCTATTGGAATTAGTACTCCATTATTATTTACATACTGCTGACTCATTCAAAAATGGCTGTGAAAAATGAAATATAATAATTATAATCGACCAAAGCTATAAATAGCAAACCAAAAATAGCCCCAGAAATATGGGCGTCATGTGCAATATGTGACCTTCCTCTTTTGGCCAAATAGTATTCAGCTAATAATAATAAAGGACCAAAAATATAAGCAGGTAATTGCAGAAAAGGTAAAAATATAATACTCAGGTTAGATTCAGGATTCATAATAATAAATACGAAAACTACAGCTGAGACTGCACCAGATGCACCAAGTGCATTATAGTGAGGATTATCCTGATGTTTAAACAAAGCATATAAGCTTGCAAAAGCTAATCCTCCTACGAATAATAAAAAGAAATAGAAATAACCTTTAACTCCAAAATTGTGGACTAGATTTGGTTCAACACTAGAAAAGCCACTAAAATATTCTTGACTTGCTCCCTGTACACCAAACATATAAAGGACGTACATGTTGAAGAACAAGTGCATAAAGTCTGCATGAATAAAGCCATGAGAGAATAAACGATACCATTTTTTAAAATGAATAATGTCATAGGCATTAAACAATAATCGACCCTTTAATTCTGGTCTTTCGAATGCTAAAACAGAGACTAAAACTGTTACTGCTATGATAATGTATGTAATGTACATTTAATAAATTAATGTTGTGTATTCAAATAATTCAAACTAATATTGCGCTATCAATCCTATGATGCTATGTTCAAAAACATATTGAAATATAAAACACTTATACTCATTGGTGTTGTTTTCGTTACATTTTTGGCTTGTAATTCGGTTGCTGAAACCGAAATGAAAATTAAGCTTTCAGCTTTGATTGAAAAGAAACTTACAACTGGTGGTTTTGCTTTTGATACTACTCAGCTTCCTGCATTAGAGGGAGTCATTAATTTTTATAAATCTACCAATTTTGAACCGTTATGGGTTAATGATTCAACATTGACTGAAAATGGAAATCTAATGCTAGATTTCTTGCTAAACTCAAAATCTTATGGTTTATCACCAAATTTATACCTCGCAAATGATATTCAAGATTTACTGAAGGACTCTATTATTGATGCCGAAATTCTGCTTTCAAATGGTTTTTATCTTTTTACTACGCATCTTCAAGTCGGAATTTTAGAACAGGAAGATTCTATCATTATTTTCAACGGGTTTAAGCAAAATGTTAATTTTAATCATGCTGATTTATTACTTGAAATAAAAGATGGAAAATCAATTAATGATATTTTTACGGCTATTCAACCTGAATTATGGGAGTATAAGCAATTGCAGAAGGGGTTAACATCATTTTTGAATGATTATTCATTAGATACATTATCGATACCAATTCCGAAACTTAAAGATGATTCAACGAAGTGTTATGATGCGGCTAAAAAAGCTTTGTTAGCGAATGATTTTATTGATGAAGAAACTGTTAAATATGATTCTTTATTTCTTTTAAGACTCAAGTCATTTCAATTAGCTAATGGTCTTAAAGATGATGCCGTGGTGGGCAAGTGGACTGGCAGAATGCTTGAGAAAACGAATCAAGATCGATTTTATACTGCAGCTTTAAGTTTAGAGAAATGGCGTTGGAAAGCGAAAGATACCATTCCGGATCGATATATTTGGGTTAATTTGCCAGCCTATACTTTAAAGTTGTTTGATGAAAATAAGCTAGTTAGACAGCACCGAGTAGTAGTGGGAGCTTATGGTACTCAAACACCTGAATTTAGTGCAAAAATGAAGAGAATGGTGACCAATCCATTTTGGTTTGTACCTTATTCTATTGCCTCTACTGAAATATTGAATGGCATCAAGAAAGATACAGCTTATCTTGAAAGAAGAGGATATAAATTATTCAGGGATGGAGAAGAGGTTAATTCAAAAACTGTGGATTGGGCAGCAGTAGGGCAGACCAATTTTAGATATCATGTTCGCCAAAACGGCGGAGGAGGAAATAGCTTGGGTAAAATCAAATTTTTATTTCCTAATAAACACGCTGTTTATATCCATGATACACCTAGTAAATCATTATTTTGGAATGATATTAGAGCATATTCTCATGGGTGCGTGCGTCTTCACGAACCATTTGAATTGGCTAAAGCAATACTTAAGCTAGACGAAAGCAAGGTAGAATCTGATTCTATAGAACCTATGATTAAAAGAGGAGTCCAAAGGGTAATTGAATTGAATAGTCCAATTGACGTATACATTGAGTATTACACAGCAACCGGAGATAGTTTAGACAATATCACTTTTTATCCAGATGTGTACGGGCGAGATGAAAAATACATTTCTATCTTTAAAGAAAATTTAAAGTAATTGAATGCCCATTCCGAAAGTAAGAAAAAAATCACATCAATTTATTGAACATGGTTTTAAAAGAAATGACCCATATTATTGGTTGAGAGAAAAAGAAAACCCAAATGTTGTAGATTATTTAAATTTGGAGAATAAGTACACAAAATCAGTGCTAAAGCATACTGAAGCCTTTCAGAAATCATTATTTCATGAAATGAAAAGTAGAATTAAGGAAGATGATTCGTCAGTTCCTTATTTTAAAAATGATTATTGGTACTATTCTAAATATAATGAAGGCGGAGAATATCCCATTTATGTCAGGAAGTATTTAACATTGAATGCTGAAGAAGAAATTTTATTAAACGAGAATGATTTGGCGAAAACACATGATTATTATGAGATTGTATCGTTTTCTGTTAGCCCCAATAATCAATTTTTGGCCTTTGCTGAGGATGTCACTGGAAGGAGGCAATACCAAATAAAAGTTAAAGACTTAAAAACGGGAAAAATTTTAAAAGATTTGATTACCGGTACCGGAAGTGATTTAGCGTGGCATCAAAATAGTACTCAGTTTTATTACGTGCTTAAAGACAATAAAACCCTTAGACCATATCAAGTTAAAATGCATCATATCAATACACCTCCAGATAATGATGATTTAATTTATACTGAAAATGATGAGGCATATATAACAGGCGTATCAAAAGAAAAAAATGGCCAAGTTGTATTTATTGGATCCTGGAGTACTTTAACAACCGAATATCGTTATTTAGATTTTAGTAAGGAAGAAAAGGGGTTTCAAATTTTTCACCCACGAACCCACAATCTGGAGTATTATCCTGAAACAGGTCCAAATGGATTTTACATCAAACACAATTTGCGAGCAAAGAATTTTATGGTTAGTTTTTGTCCATTCAATAGTGTTCATATCAATAGTTGGACTCCAGTTCAACCACATAATATAAGCATTTTAGTTGAAGATTTTGAAGTGTTTCAAAACCATCTAGTTGTTCAAGAAAAACAAAACGGTTTAGCACAATTAAGGGTCTATCGACTAGAAGATTTATCTCATGAAGTAATTCCTCCAAAAGAGGAAACCTTTATGCTTTACCTTGACCAAAACCCATTGCTTGATACTGAATGGTTAAGGATTAAATATAGCTCACTGACTACACCAACCTCAGTAATAGATATTAATTTAAACGATTTTACCGAAAAAATAAGAAAAGTTCAACCTGTTTTAGGCCATTTTGACGCTAAGGATTATAAAAGTGAACGGATTTGGGCCACTGGTGATGATGGTACTCAGGTTCCTATATCTCTGGTATATAAACAAGCAATGTTTAAAAAAGATAGTACCAATCCTGTTTTGTTGTATGGTTATGGTTCATATGGTTCAACAATTGATCCATATTTTAGCTCAATTCGCTTGAGTTTATTAGATAGAGGGTTTGTTTTTGCGATAGCACACATTAGAGGTAGCGAATATCTTGGAACAGACTGGTATGAAGACGGTAAGTTTTTAAAGAAAAAAAATACGTTTTCAGATTTTATTGCATGTGCTCAAACCTTAATCTATCAGAACTATGGAGACAAAAATAAAATATTTGCCATGGGAGGAAGCGCTGGTGGATTATTAATGGGGGCTGTAGCTAATATGAATCCAAGCTTATGGGCAGGAATCGTATCTAACGTGCCATTTGTTGACGTAGTCACAACAATGATGGATGATACCATTCCTCTCACTACGGGAGAATACGAAGAATGGGGAAATCCAAAAGATCCTGACTTTTTTTTCTATATGTTGTCTTATTCACCTTATGACAATATTGGGGCTCAAAATTATCCACCCATGCTTATTACAAGTGGTTTGCACGATTCCCAAGTTCAATACTGGGAGCCTACAAAATATGTGGCTAAACTGAGGGAATTGAAAACAGACAATAACCCTTTATTGCTTCATACCAATATGTCTGCCGGACATGGAGGAGCATCCGGTAGGTTTGAATCATTAAAGGAAATAGCCTTAGAGTACGCGTTTGTATTAGATTGCATAAACATTAAAGATTAATCGTGCATGCTTTCGGAAATATTAAAAAATAAAAAAATAGTGTTGGCTTCTAAATCGCCAAGACGTCAGGAACTTTTAAATGGGTTGAATGTCAAATTCACATCAATAAGTAAAGAAGTAGATGAGACTTATCCTTTTGATATGCCTTCAGACGAAGTTGCTGAATTTTTGGCTAATAAAAAGGCAGTAGCGTATGAAAATAATCTGACAGATAATACCTTAATCATAACAGCTGATACAATAGTGATTGTTGAGGGTAAAATTCTTGAAAAACCATCAGATGAACAAGAAGCAGCCAATATGTTATCGCAATTATCAAGTAAAGCACATGAGGTTATGACTGGTGTATGCGTGAAATCAACAAATAAAACAATTAGTTTTTCGGTAACAACCAAAGTTTATTTTAAAGAATTATCAGTTAAAGAAATCTTTCATTATGTACAACATTACAAGCCTTTTGATAAGGCGGGTTCGTATGGTATCCAAGAATGGATAGGTTATATTGGAGTTAATAAAATTGAAGGATCTTATTTCAATGTAATGGGGTTGCCTGTTTTTGAATTAAATAAGGTTTTGATGGAATTTAATGATGTAGAGTCATTATGAAAAATAGAATTGTAGTAAATCATGGCTAGAAAACTCGATAAAATATTGGTCGTAGATATTGAAGCATCTTGCTGGGAAGGTAAAGTTCCAGAAGAAATGAAAAGTGATATAATTGAAATTGGGTTATGTTTGTTGGACGTTGTTACTGGAGAAATATCAGAAAATACTGGAATCATAGTAACCCCAGAACGTTCAACTATTTCTCCATTTTGTACTCAACTAACTACAATAACTCAAGAGATGGTAGATAGAGATGGTATTTCGTTTAAAAATGCATGCCAAATTTTGCAAAACGACTTTGCTTCAAAAAGCCGCGCATGGGCAAGCTTTGGAGCCTATGACCTAAATCAATTTCAACGCCAATGCAATGATATGGGAGTGACTTATCCATTTGGGCCATCTCATATTAATGTAAAAACGCTTTTTGCGCTCAAAAAGCAGCTTGGGCATGAGCAAGGTATGGCTGGGGCATTAAATATACTTGATATTGAATTGGAGGGCACCCATCACAGGGGTGTTGATGATGCTAAAAATATTGCAAAGATTTTAAGATGGGTTCTATCGTAAACAGATTTTCTATATTTGCATAGCATGTATAAGCTCGAAAAACTATCAATTATTATTCCTGTTTTTAATGAGGAGAATACCATCTTTGATTTATTAAAAAGAGTAGACGAATTAGTCTTAGATTATGGTATAGAAAAGGAGATAATCATTGTGAATGACGCTTCGAGTGATGCTAGTTTTGATCGAATAAAAGCATTTTTAACCAAGTGTAACGACCCAAAAATCATTTCTTTAACGCATCATATTAATCAAGGGAAAGGAGCAGGCATCCACACTGGTTTAAAGGCTGCAACGGGAGATTGGATTGTGATTCAAGACGCGGATTTAGAATTAGACCCGAACGATATCAATGTGCTCATCCAACCTATTTATAAAGATGGTGTTGAAGTGGTGTACGGCTCTCGTTTTTTGGATAAAACGAATAAACCTGGAGATAGCTTTTTAGCCAGACAAGCCAATTTATTTTTAACCTGGCTTTCAAATGTGGTTTTTAGAATTAGAATTACTGACATGGAAACCTGTTACAAAATGGTACGAGCCGATTTATTTAAAGGACTAAATCTAAAAGAACAACGATTTGGGTTTGAGCCTGAAATAACAGCGAAATTAGCTAAAATTAAAAGTGCTCGCTTTCAGGAAGTGCCCATTACCTACAATGCAAGAATGGCTTCCGAAGGAAAAAAAATCGGTTGGAAAGACGGTGTTAGAGCCATGTATTGCATTATCAAATATGGTTGGTTCTCTAAATAACTACCGATACTTGCCGAATATAATTTTTAGATCATCAATCCAAACATTATTTTGCGTCGGATTCCAAAAATAAATATTAACCGACTTTTTAGTTTTTTGATTTAAATCAATACTGTAAAAGAATTCTTTCCAGGTATATTTTTCTAAATAGGGCATTAATCCAATTGCGTTATAACTTGATTCTAATGTGTTTGATAATTCATAAACTAGTTGCGGACTGGCGTTATTATTTTCACAAAATATTTTGCATTGAATTTGAATGAAATCTGCCTCATCTGGAATCCCTCTTTTAAAGCTTCCGCTGTAAGGCACTTTCTCTGAAATAAATTGGGAAAATTGACCAGAATAGGCTTTGGTATTAACGGTTGAAAAATTAATCATCCAATTAGGTTTCGATTCAAAGTCAGTATCAAATTGTTTCAAAATAATATGAGGTATATCTACAGCATAGGATTTCTTGATATTTTTTAGCTTAAAATAAGAATTCCAATAGGAGGTTTTAGTTGCGCCAATTGTTGGCAAAATACCGTTCTGAAATTGATAGGTTTGCAATAAGTTTAGACCTATTAAAAGCATAGCAATAAGATGCCATAATAACAGAGATATTTTTTGCTCAGATATTAATAGAAGTCCGTTAGCCAATAAAATGGCAATAATCGCATAATAGTCAACAAATACCCTTTGCCCAAAAGAAGCACCATAAGTCCAAATCCACCAACAGGAGAATACATATGCTAGAATAGCAAATCCAATTATGGCTGTAAAAAATAAAAGCTTTTTCGCTTTAAACAATTGAATTAATCCAAGTGTTGAAAATAAAATAAGTGGACTATATACCAACCAACCTTTTTCGTAAGACCATAGTATTTCGAAAAAATGAGGCTTCAAAAAATCAAAGCCTTCCTCACCATAGGAATAGACTATAAAATGTCCTGTTTGAGCATACCACCATATAATTGGGTAAAAAGCTATTAATGTTGTGGTACCAATTATAATTAGCCATATTTTTTTTGAAGAGAAAATTCGTTTTATGAATACCTTAAGGTCAGAACTTGTTTCAAAAGCAAAAGGTAAAAATAGGAGCATAAGGATATTCGTTGGACGCGTAATTATGGCTATAGCAAATAGTGCAATTGCAATGGTTAAATATTTATTAACTCGTTCGTTATAGAAACGATTTGTATAATAAAGCATTCCTGCAAGTAAGGTGAAATTATAAGCATGTGTCAATGAAGGGTCGTAAATGGTGTAGTAAAAAAGATTGGTGCCCAAACAAATAGAGATTACAACTGCTAATATTATTCTGTTATGATATCCTAATTTTTTTAGTAGTTGGGATATCCACTTTAAACCAAGCCAAACGTAAAATATAGCTGACATGCCAATTGCATATTGATACAGTAATGAATAACCGTCAGCTTCAAAACCGAATAGGTAAGATAAAAAGTGAGCCAATAAAAAAAAAGGCAGCCATAATATGGTTATACCTGGAAAGGTTTTATTGGTAATTTCACCATTAGATTCTTGTCTAAATTCTTTAAACAACGATTGATCTGGCGGATAATATTTAGCTTCATAAGCTTCAACGAATTTATAGTCCAGGTCATAATAGATAAGCGCTGAGGTTAAGTAAGCATAATAACTTTTTCCGTCTCCACTTATGGTTTTATCCCATTTGCTTGAGGGGTTTCTGCAAATAAAAAAAGAAGCTAATAGAATTAAGCCAATTAAATTGATTTGGTTTAATAATGAAAAACGAACTGTTTTCAATTTACCTGACATTTAAAAATTTATGGGTTTGTAATGAAATTTGCCAGCTTATATTTGATTTAACAAAGTCAATGACTTTAGGTAAAATATCATTTTGTGAGTCCCATTCAGGTTGAATGAATTTTTTACAAGTAGGGTTTACTCTTTCACCCAATTCTAAAGCCCATTTAAAGTCGTGATTATTGAATGCAATCATTTTTAATTCATGTGCTTTCAAGTAGTTTTCAGCCAACGGTTTTTTAAATTTTTTTGGTGATAAGCATATCCAATCAATGGTGCCAGAAATCGGGTATGCCCCAGACGTTTCAATGGCAATTTCAATATTAGCAGCCTTCAAAGCTTTTGTTAAAGGTGTTAAATCATACATAGCAGGCTCACCGCCAGTAATAACTACAAAATTAGTCTCTGATTGGATCACCTCTTGCAAAATAGCTTCAATATCAACTACTTCATGCAAACTAGCATCCCAGCTTTCCTTAACATCACACCAAGTGCAACCTACATTACAACCTGCAAACCGAATGAAAAAAGCCGGTCTGCCACTATGGTATCCTTCACCTTGTATAGAGTAAAAGCTTTCCATTAATGGTATTTCAGTATGAATATTATATGTTTGTTTCACTTTTTTCGTTTAAGTTGTCAAGGGCATTTATATCGGCTAAATCCATTGTCAAATTTCCATCATCATCAGGCGCAAATATTTTCTTAAATTTTCTATTCCATAACATTTCTGTATGATAGTAAGAAGTTCTTGCATTTATAACTTGACTAAACACTTCATCATATCCACTAATGATAACAAGTAACTCAGCGTGTAAATCTTTTATTTCTTTTTCCGTTTTATTATAAAGCGGACTTTTCTCATCAATAGGGTGCACAACAGTCCAAGATAATGGCAGTAAACTAATTTCATTTATTTCTAGTGGTAATCTAAAGTAGTGTTTCTTAATCTCTCCATTTTCATCAACTTTATCAAATACGAGAATAAACTTTGCAGTAACATCCATTAGAACGTTATCCCTTTCATTTGCCAATTTTATTTGCAAACTGGTTATGTTTTTATAAGGCGCTACAATGGCATTTTTGCTAAATAGAATTTTGGCAATGGGTTTCGAAAATCGGCCATATAATAAACCCGTCATAAGAGAAAAAGAAAGGAAACCAGTAAAGGCTTCAATGGATGACAATATTTGTGTTTCAATACCAGTTGGAGACATTACACCATATCCAACCGTGGTAAACGTCTGAACAGAAAAAAAGAAAATTTCCATAAACACACTGCCATTATCGTAATTAATGCCCGAAATATTTCCAAATCCAATTATCCAGTATAAAATGGTAAAAACGAGATTCAATAAAATATAGGCTGCAAACAGAATTAGAAAAAAACGTAGCCAGGATATTTCTAATAAATATTTATAGGCGTCCTTCCATTTAAGTCTTACACCTTTTTTTATAATATTATAAGATCCGTCGCTATTAATAATGCGACTATATTCTTTGGAGCTATCTGCTCCAAAACCGGTATTATTTAGTTCTTCACTCACCTTTAGTGTGTCGTTGTGACGTTAGATTTAACGCAAATAATGAAATCTGCCAATCCTTCGTTGTCCGATTCCAGTTCTTTTATATTGACTTGGGTTACTGTACTAATTGTTCCTATTGCATTGTCATCTACTTTTTGTTTTAAATAATAAATGATGCCTTCTCTATTATTAGAATGATAGCTTCCATTGAAATGCAAAAAGTGTGTTGTAGGGTTACTATTTTTATAGATAAAATAAGCCATAGTGGCATCTTTTATGGCTTGAGCTTTTGCCATTTCAATCCCGCCATGATCCATATGAATCATATCTTTATAACATGCAATTGTGGAGTCAAACTTAAAAGCTGATAATGGTGCGATAAAAGATTTGGCCAGATCGCTTAATTTTTCCAATGATTCTATTCCTTTTTTATAAGTCATGTTGGCATATCTTCGGGGAATATTTGAAGCAATGAATTTGATTCTCTCAGCCTTTGCAAACTCTATTAACGGCTTATAGTCTGTATTATAATTTGACCAAAGCCGCATTTCATTTTGAAAGCTGCGTGGTGATATATATCCTCCTAAGTACTCATTTAAAATATACTGATTGTCGGCCTCAAACATTTCTCCGCCAAGCACGAGTTTGTTTTTATGTTGAATATATAATTGCTGGGCTAATTCTAATTCTAGCCAATGAGCTATTGTATTGTTGTGTTCTTCGCCAAAAAAAACAAAGGTCTTTTTGTTGACGGCCTTTAACATTTTTTCGAAATTGGTTGGTTTTCCTTCAGAAGTATAAATTTGATAGGCCTGCAAATGAGAATGACCAAATAGAGATGTGGATAGTATAATCAGGATTAAAATTGTAAAGAATTTCATATCTAATTTATTTATTCAAAACTACAAAAAATATAACCATATAGATGAGCAATGTATTTAAAAACAAAAAGCATTCTAAATCATTTAGAATGCTTTTTGGGATAGTCAAATATGATGACAATGAAACTATCCAAATCAATTGATTAAGCTAAAACCTAATATTACTTAATTTAACCAGGACAAAGATAAATGATTTAACCTCTACAATAGTTCACACAGGTTAAGATAATCTATGAAAAAGCTTTTTTCTTTATCCTGCTTAAAGATTGAGGTTTAATTCCAATAAAAGACGCAATAATTTTCTGAGGTGTCCGAAGAATGAGGTCTGGATTATTTTCCATAATTTTAAAATATTGCTCTTCGGCAGATTGAATATCTGTTAAAACAATTTTATTCAAAACATGATAGTAGGCATTTTGTATTAAAAGTCTAAAATACCGTTCAAATATTGGAATGTTTTCGCAAACCCTTTTAAATAAGTCAAATTCTAGTTCTAATAGTTCTGAATTTTCTAACGCTTCAACATTAAAGTTGGATGACGGATTATCATTATGTCCAGAAACGTCTCCAACCCAATAGTTTTCTTTGGCAATTTGAACTACATGTTGCTCTCCATCAGAAGATAAATGATAGGTATAAAGCAATCCTACATTTACAAAATACATGCTGTTAGGTTTGTTTCCCTGCTCAAGTAATTTTGTTCTTTTTTTAACCTTAATTGGCTTTAAATATTCAGTAAATGCCCTAAAATCACTATCACTAATGTTAACTAATTGCTTTATATTTTTTTCTAGTTGATCGTACATCAGATACTTTGAGCAATTATTTCATTTAAAACTAAGGTCATGCTTTTCCCAGAGGCTTCAATTTGTTGAGGAACGATACTCTCGTCAGACATTCCTGGCGTTGTATTGACCTCAATTAGGTAAATTTCGTTTTCATCAGTAACTAAATAATCTACGCGAGCGAGCCCTTTTAGTCCTAATCTTTTATAAATATCTTTTGAGCTTGTTTGGATTTTGTCAGCCAATAAATGATTAATTTCTGCTGGGGTAATCTCATTTGATTCACCATTGTATTTCGCTTCAAAGTCAAAAAAATCATTTTCCGTCACTATTTCAGTCAGCGGTAGTGCCACTACCTCTTTTTGATTTTCATATAAGCCGCAAGTAATTTCTCTACCCTTAATAAAGGATTCAATAACAACTTCTTCACCTTCTGCAAATGCCTTTGCAATCGCTTCAGGCATTTCCATTAAGGTTTTGACTTTGGAAATTCCAAAACTTGAACCACCGTCATTGGGTTTTACGAAGCATGGGAATCCAAGCTCGTCAGCAATTTGTATTGGTTTAGCGTCGTTTACATCTCTTAATAGAATAGCTTTAGCAGTTGAAATGCCAAAGTCCCTTAAAAAGGCATTACAGGCCCATTTATTAAATGTTAAAGATGATGCAAAGCAATTTGAGTTGACATATGGTATATTAATCATATCGAAATAGGCTTGCAACTTACCGTCCTCTCCTGGTGTGCCATGTATCGTAATAAAAGCAAGGTCAAAACTATGGTCTTTTCCTTCAAGATGATACGTAAAATTATTTTTATTTAATTTTGCTTTACCTCCTCTGATATGAACTACCCATTGTTCTTCTGTAATTTCTACAAGAAATGGTTCGTATAAATTTTTGTCAATGTGATTAAAAATAGTAGTAGCGCTTTTTTCAGCAATTACTACCTCGCTAGAATATCCTCCAAAAATTATCGCTATTGTTTTTTTCATTATCAATTACATTAAAAGAAAGACATAAACTCTTCGAGTGTCATACCATACGTATAATCCATTTTCCATTTTTTGGTAAATCCAAAAGCACCGGCTCTAAGATCACCAAATAATAAAAAGTCAATTTTTCCCTTCGATAGCATGGTGAAAATAGAAGAAAAACCACTTTTAATGAATTTACTGGCATCACCTAAAAGCGAAAACTTATATGCCGCTTTGGTTTTTCTTTTTATATTTATTTTGTCTTTTATTAAGACTTCACCGCAGTCTGTTTCAGCTATTTTTAAATTCATTATAGAAGGCTTAATGGTAATATTATACCAATTCGGGTTATTTATAATATAATCGAAACTAATATAAACTTTATCCGAACCTTTGTTGACTTTAAAATTTTCAATTGCTATAAATTCCAAGTCTTTATACCAAAACGACGCATGGCTTCCAAAATTGAGGAGTAATGATATCCATATGGTAAGAAAAAATTTCATCAAATGGTTTTTAGAGCAGTGTAATGTTTATAAAAAAGAGGAATGGTTTCTATGCCTTTATTAAAATTATAAACACCGTAGTGCTCATTTGGCGAATGAATAGCATCTGAATCTAATCCAAATCCGAGTAAGATTGTTTTTAAACCTAAAACCTCTTCAAACATGGCTACTATTGGTATAGATCCTCCGCTTCTAACAGGAATAGGTTTTTTTCCAAATGCTTCTTTAACAGCTAGACTTGCTGCTTCATATTCAACTGAATTAGTCTCTGTGACAGAAGGTTGTCCACCATGATGAGGTGTTACCTTAACAGTGACGCTATCTGGTCCTATTTTTTCGAAGTGAGTTTTAAATAGAGTGGTGATTTCTTCAGGGTCTTGGTCCGGAACCAGTCGCATGGAAATTTTAGCATATGCTTTTGAGGCAATGACAGTTTTAGCACCTTCTCCGGTATAACCACCCCAAATTCCATTAACATCAAGTGTCGGTCGTATTGAACCACGCTCATTGGTAGAATACGATTTTTCGCCATGAACGGCCTTAATGTCGAGTGCTTTTTTATAATCATCCAATGAAAACGGAGCCTTTGCCATTTCTGCCCTATCGGCGTCAGATAATTCTACTACTTTATCATAAAATCCAGGAATTGTAATATGATTATTTTCATCATGCAAGCTGGCTATCATATCGCATAAAATATTGATAGGGTTTGCCACCGCTCCACCATATAAACCAGAGTGCAAGTCTCTGTTAGGACCTGTCACTTCTACTTCAACATAACTTAATCCACGTAGCCCGGTTGTGATTGATGGAGTATCATTTGATATCATGCCCGTATCAGATACTAAAATAACATCTGCCTTAAGTTTCTCTATATTTTCTTTAATGAACGTTTCTAGGTTTTCAGAGCCAACTTCTTCTTCACCTTCAATCATTAATTTAACGTTGCAAGGTAGTGAATTGGTAGCCAGCATAGCTTCAACTGCTTTTACATGCATGTACATTTGACCCTTGTCATCACAAGATCCTCTGGCAAAAATGGCACCTTCAGGATGAATATCAGTTGTTTTAATAACAGGTTCAAACGGACCAGAATCCCATAAATCTAAAGGGTCGGCTGGCTGCACATCATAATGACCATAAACTAGAACCGTAGGCAAGCTAGTGTTTATTATTTTTTCGGCATAAACAATTGGATGCCCAGCGGTATCTATCACTTCAACAGCATCAAGACCAAGCCTATTAAATTCATCTCTCAAGAACTCAGCTGTTTTTCTAACATCACCAGCATAAGCAGGGTCTGCGCTAACTGATGGTATTTTCAAGAGCTCAAAAAGTTCATCTAAAAACTTGCTTTGGTTTGATTTAATATAGTCTGTTGTAGGATTCATAATGTTGAATTTAGAATCCAAATCTACAAAATGTTTACTGATAAAGATTCTAATAAAGTCATAAAAATACCCTAAATTTATGCAACTTTTAGAGGACTTTCTGTGTTATCTAAAGTAGAATACTTTAATTCATTTAGTATGAAATTATTTTTATCGGGCTTATTATTTATTATTTCTATTTCAGGAGTTGCTCAACTAACCGTGAATAATAACCAAACAGTAGAATGGTATATACAAAACGTATTGGTTGGTACGGGAGTAACAATTTCAAATGTTCAGTTTAATGCTGGAGCTGGAAATGTGGCTAATGAGCAAGTAGGTTCTTTCATAGATCCTAACTCAGCAACAGGACTGGCAAATGGATTAATTTTAGGATCAGGTGATGTGACTATGGCGGCTCAGCCAAACACTGGAGGTGGCTCTACCTTGGGTGGTGGAACTGGTAATGGTTCAGATCCTGATTTAGCAGCTATTACCCCAAATCAAATCAATGATGAGTGTATTGTAGAATTTGATTTCATACCAACTGGAGATTCTATTGTATTTAGCTACGTATTCGCCTCAGAAGAATATGAGGAATATGTATGTGGTTCAGTAAATGATGCCTTTGGATTCTTCCTAACAGGAACCAATCCAAATGGTCCAAACTATGCTTCTACCAATTTGGCATTGGTTCCAGACCCTACAAATCCTTCAGTTTATACTAACACTGCTGTATCAATTAATACTGTGAATCCTGGTGTTGCTGGTGGTAATGGTGTTGCTTCTACATGCGCAGGAATTGATCCGAATTGGGCATCATATAACATTTTTTATGCAGGCGCAAATGCTGGAACTGATTATGAATATGATGGGAATACTGTTGTTCTGGATTGCAGAGCAGCTGTGGTTTGCGGTCAAACGTACCATATCAAGTTAGCAATAGGTGATGGAGGTGATGGGGCGTTCGATTCAGGTGTGTTTTTAGAAGGAGGGTCATTTTCTTCTCCTCAACCGGTAATTAGCATGAAGCCTCTTGATGAAAATGGAAATGCAGTACCAAATGGACTTTTGCCTGAGGGTTGCTTAAACGCTAGTATCCTTTTTATAAAACCTGTCGGTTTTACAGATTCATTATTCAACATTAACTTGACCATTGGAGGAACGGCAACAAATGGTGTAGACTATACTCAGATTCAAAATCAATACGTCATTCCAGTTGGACAGGATTCTCTGAGTTTTAACCTTTCAGCGACTCTTGATGGTGTTACAGAAGGCACGGAAACATTAATTTTAAGTACTTTATATACTACAGCATGCGATACTATTTTGATTAGCGATACTTTATTCATTGTCGACGTCGCTGCTAATTACAATCTAATTTTGCAAGATACTGTACTTGATTGTCCGACTGATTCTCTTCTACTTACGGTCGATTCGGATGGTGGGATTCCTAATATCGATTACGTTTGGGGACATTCAAACGAAATGAATGATTCGGTTTGGACGCCAATAAATACTGTTGGTGTGACCTATTTTCCTGTTTCAGCTACCGATTTTTGTGGTATAACCTCTTTAGATTCTATCAAAGTAACGCTCAACCCTTCTGTCCCGCCTAATATCACATTTGTTGAGGATTACATTTTTACTTGTGTAGATCAACAAAATGGAGTTAATATTGCAGTTGATAGCATTGGAAACGCCTATGATGTGAATGAGATCACTTATTCATGGTTTCCAGGTGGGGGAAGTCAAGATAATGTTAATGTTTTCCCTACAAACACGATCAATTGGTATTATTTAACAGTTTATGACGGTTGTAATACCGTTACTGATTCTTTAGAGGTTGAGGTTGGTAGGGCTACCATAGATTCAATTTCCATTGTCCCAGCTTTAGGTTGTTCAGGACAAGGTAATGCTGCTGGTGTTATTTCCGTTTTCCCAGTAGCACCCAATTGGTCTTATACTCTGGTTGGAAATGGTGCTACAATAGGGCCTCAAACCTCAAATGTATTTAATAATTTATCAGGGAACCTGGTGTATAATTTACTAGCAACAGATCCAATGGGCTGTATTTTGGATTCGAATGTTTTTGTGACACAGGCAAATGCTACATTAATGGCTATATTAGACCAAGCTGCTATTAAGGATGCACTTTGCTATGGCTCATCAGATGGCGAGGCAGCAGTTAATAGTATAACTGGTGGAATTAATTTGCCCAATGGCGGGCCGTATGATATCACATGGACACATTCAGATGGCACAAATATAAATGGAGGTACAAATATTCCGTTAAATGGTGGTGGCACAGTAAATTCTCTTTATGTAGGCGGTTGGCAAGTATTAGTGGTAGAGCAAAACTCTGGTTGTGCCTGGTCGGAAGCTTTTGAGATAGGTGAGCCTGATACATTAACCACTGTTGTTGAGGTTTCGGATACAATATGTTATGGCGTTCCTGGTGGATCGATTAATATATTGGGACTTGGTGGCACTGTTCCATATTCAGCAGTCATTCTCAATAGTCAGGGAGTTCAAGTCAATTCACCTGGAACGGTAATTGCCGAACTTCTCCGTCCAGACCTTTATAGCTATACTTTTTCAGATGCAAATGGGTGCTCAACAACAGGAACAACAAAAGTATTGGCACGACAAAGGATGACAATAGAATTCGATAAACAAGATATTTTATGTTATGGTAGAAATACTGGATCGGTCAATATTACAGATGTTCACCATTACGGAGGAAGTTTTGACTCACTTCAATTTTTATGGACACCAGCTGTGAGTGGTGGAAATGGAGGGTTAAAACTAACTGAGACTGGCATGGCTGCAAGGGAGTATTTAATCGATATTCAAGATCAATACGGTTGTATTTCTGATACACTCATTAGAATTTTAGATGCAGTTCCAATAGAAATCAATATGAGTAAAAAGTCGGCTTATTGTAGAACTAATAATTTGCAAAATGGTAGAGGACTGGTAAGTGGCTTTGCTGAAGGCGGAGCGGGTAATTTTTCGCTAAAGTGGAAAAACGTAGAAACGGGGCAAACATTAATTAATATACCAACTTGGGCTTCCTTAAATCCTGGAACCTATGAATTGACGGTGATCGATAATAATAATTGCATTGCATCCGATCAAATAGTACTAGATTCTATTAATCCTGTTGCTGATTTTGTAGTGTCGTCAGAAGATTTTGATACACCGGGTATATTTGAGGGAACAGAACCTGTGAAAGTTAAATTTGACAACGAGTCAATAGGGTATGCTGATTCAACAGATCCAAACAATGATGTAGTGTTTCAGTGGAGTTTAAACGCAACTTCTGATTCAGATGCAAACTGGTTTTTAACTTTTGATGTCAATGATGGTGTTGACACAACTTATCTTGGGGAAGACATATATTTAGCGTGTCTTGTAGCGAGTAATTATAATGACTGCGCTGATACACATTGTGTTGAGATTGCCGTTAGAAATGTTCCTGAATTAATAGTGCCGAACGTATTTACACCAGGGCAAAACCCAAATAATTTGTTCTATTTTCCTAATGTTGGAATTGAGACTTTTTCAGCAGTTATCTTTAATAGATATGGTGAAAAAATCTATGAATTTGATAGCATAGACGACGCATGGGATGGTAATCATTACAAAACCAATAAACCATGTTCGGATGGAGTGTATTTCATTATTTATGAGGGTGAATCTACAAATGGCACACCGTATTCAGGAGAAGGAACGGTCACCTTATTAAGGAATAAATAACGCTGTAGGATTGCACACTTTAGGATTATCAGCCACTAAAAATGTTGCCAACCCTGTGCTTTAATGTCTTGTACTGTTCCTCCTTTTTCAACAATTTGCGTACTTTCATTTTTTGAGGTAAAGTGTCCGATAACCGAAAAATGATTATTGGCTTTTATTTTCTCAAAATCAGCTTGCTTAATAGAAAACAATAGTTCGTAATCCTCTCCACCGTTTAAGGCACATGTTGACGGGACCAAATTAAAGGCTCTTGCAGTATCAAAAGTTTCTTGATCGACAGGAATTTTGTCTTCATACAAAGTGGCGCCTAGTTGATTAGCTGATGTTAAATGAAGAATTTCAGAAGCTAATCCATCAGATATATCTATCATTGAAGTTGGTCGAACCCCTAAATCTTTTAAAAAATGAATGACATCTTTTCTCGCTTCTGGCTTTAGCTGTCTTTCAAGTATATAATCAAATCCCTCTAATTCTGGCTGCATTTCTGGGTTGTCTTTATAGACTTCTTTTTCTCGTTCAAGTACCTGGAGTCCCATAAATGCCCCTCCTAAATTACCACTCACAACAATCAGGTCATTTTCGGAAGCACCGGAGCGATAAGTGATTTCACTCTTTTTAACCTCCCCAACAGCTGTAACAGAAATAATAAGCCCGGAGGTTGAAGAGGTCGTGTCCCCACCAATTAAATCTACTTTATATAAATCACAGGCAGTTTTAATGCCTTTATAAATTTCCTCAATGGCTTCTACTGAAAAGCGATTAGACATAGCAATGGAAACAGTGATTTGATTGGCATCACCATTCATGGCATAAATGTCCGAAAGGTTAACCATAACGGCTTTATAACCCAGGTGCTTTAAAGGGGTGTACATTAAATTAAAATGAACGCCCTCAACGAGCATGTCAGTAGATATTAACATGTATTTATCTCCACAATCAATTACCGCGGCATCATCACCTATGCCTTTAATAGTAGAAGGGTGATTGTTGCCAAAACCTTTAGTCACATGTTCAATCAAGCCAAATTCTCCCAATTGATCTAATTCTGTTCTCTCACTCATGTTGGATTTGTTTTTGCAAAGATAATAGAAGTCATAAGCTAACTACTATTGCTTGACTTGGTTTTTTAGCATAAAAAAAGAGGCCTTAGCCCCTTTTAATTGGTTCAAAATACCCCAATTATTCTAATTCACAAGTAGTTTCTACGTTTAACCCAAACTCAGGATCTTCTACACTACTGTTTAAGGCACTACATTTTGTTTCGGCATCACCTTTTGAAATATCAGTAAAAGTAGTATCAACAGTTAGAGTTAGAGTCAGGAACCCAGTAGACTCAACTGTACATTCGCAAATTCTGTCTTTTTTACATGAGCTAATGGCAACAATTCCCAAAAGCACTGTACATAATAAAATTACCTTTTTCATGATTTTTTAGTTTTTATAAATGTAATACAATTATAATAGCAAAATAAAAATGATTGTAAGTTTCTTTAAAATAAGAAATGTTAGTATTGTTTTGCGAAGAATGCAAATCGTCGATTTTGTTGCGCCATTCAATTAGTCAAGGCAGGTCTCATTATCTACTTTTATCATATTAAAAATTAAACGAATTGTGATGAAAAGTAGAATTAAAAAAGTACTGTTTTGGGTTATTCCATGTATAACTTTAGTTTCCTCCATTATTTATATCGGAATAGCAATTAATCAGCATAAAGCGTATGCTATCAAGAAAACCGAAAGCATTAAAGCTATTGCCAAATTGATTCAATAGTAACCTAATAGCATAAAAAAACCGCTCAAAATTTGAGCGGTTTTTTCTAAAGTTTCTAATGCATCAACCTAATGATCCAATCATTTTTTTAGGGTCGACCCAATTATCGTATTCATCAGCTGGTACATAGCCAAGGTTAATGGCTTCTTCCTTTAAGGTTGTGCCATTTTTGTGAGCTGTATTGGCTATTTCAGCTGCTTTATAATACCCAATTTTTGTATTGAGGGCCGTTACTAACATCAGCGAATTATTGAGTAATTCTTCTATTCTTTGATGATTTGGTTCTATACCTTTTGCACAATGTTCATCAAAACTCAAACAAGCATCACCTAATAATTCGGCAGACTGTAAAACATTATAGGCCATCATTGGTTTAAACACATTTAGTTCATAATGACCTTGTGTTCCGCCAATGGTTACGGCAACATCATTACCCATCACTTGAGCACAAACCATGGTTAAAGCTTCAGCTTGGGTTGGGTTTACTTTTCCAGGCATGATTGATGATCCTGGTTCATTTGCCGGTATAATAATTTCTCCAATTCCTGATCGTGGCCCAGATGCCATTTGCCGGATATCATGAGCTATTTTATTTAATGAAACGGCTATTTGTTTTAATGCGCCATGAGTTTCAACTAGAGCATCATGCGCGGCTAAAGCTTCAAATTTATTATGTGCAGTTATAAATGGCAGGCCTGTGAATTCTGCAATGTACTTGGCCACTAATACATCATACCCCTTAGGTGTATTTAAACCAGTACCTACAGCAGTTCCACCAAGAGCCAATTCAGAAAGATGAGCCAATGTATTATGTAAAGCTTTTAAACCATGATCTAATTGAGAGACATACCCAGAAAATTCTTGTCCGAGTGTTAATGGGGTTGCATCCATCAAATGGGTCCTTCCAATTTTAACCACATCTTTAAAGGCTTCTGATTTACTTTTTAAAGTATCTCTTAAGGCTTCTATACCAGGGATGGTTTTTTCAACAATGGTTTTATAGCAGGCAATGTGCATCCCTGTTGGAAAAGTATCGTTAGACGATTGGGATTTATTGACATCATCATTTGGCGATAAGGTTTTTTCTCCTTCCCCAATAGTTTTACCAGCTAAAACATGCGCTCTGTGAGAAATTACTTCGTTCACATTCATATTGCTTTGTGTCCCTGAACCAGTTTGCCAAATGACCAATGGAAATTGATCATCTAATTTTCCAGCTAAAATTTCATCACAAACTGTGGCAATGGCATCTCTTTTTTCGGCAGACAATACACCTAAATCACAGTTGGTATAAGCGGCTGCTTTTTTTAAATAGGCAAAACCATGCACTACTTCAATTGGCATGCTTGCAGATGGACCAATTTTAAAATTATTTCTTGAGCGCTCTGTTTGGGCACCCCAAAATTTATCAGAAGGCACTTTTACTTCACCTATGGTGTCTTTCTCAATTCTAAAACTCATATTTTTCAGTTTGAATGATTAATAATAGGTCACAAAAATAAGTATTGTTTTAGTTTTAAGCATGGATTTAAAAAGCGAAATAAATTTGAATCCGAACTAAAAAATAATTCGCTTAACATACTCAAAATAAAAAATGATATTATATTTACAAAAAATTAAGAAGACATGGTTTTAGGCGCAACATTAGGAACAGCTTTATTTTTAATAATTGGTTTAATGGCCTTTTGGTTATTAGCGTTTTTAATGGGTTTTGCCATTCCTTTTTGGGTAACCATTGGTGCACTACAGATGTTAAGACCGAAACGTTTAACAGAGGAAGAAGCAGCTGATTGATTTCACAATATAAAATTTGTACAAAGGGAAATTTGTTTTCCCTTTTTTTATGGATATGTCTTTTCTTTAAAACTTTTGTTTAAGGCTTATTTTAATTCTTTGTTATAACTTTATAAGAGTTTATAGAAAGGTGCTATGCAAAAGTTAGATATTCAAGAAGCCTTGCTTCAAAAGTTGGAAACTAAATTAAAACCAGAGGAAAAGTTGGTAGATGTGGTAATGGATCTGCTTAACGTCAGTATGGATGCTGCTTACCGCAGAATTAGTGGTAAAGTGGCACTTACCATTTTTGAAACTCAAATTTTATTAGATGCACACGATTTAAGTCTTGGGAATTTGGGCTCTTACAAAAAAGGCAAAATTATTTTTGATTATAAACCACTCTCACGAATCAATTTTAATTTTGAAAGCTACTTGACAGGATTAAGGGATAGTTTGATTAGCATTAAACAACTTAAAAATCCTAATTTAACCATTAGTGTGAATGAAACGCCAGTATTTCAGTTGTTCAATTTTCCACATTTAACGCGATTTAAATTCTTTTTTTGGGCCAAATCTTATTTACAAATCCCAGAATATGTAGACGCAAAGTTTAAGCGTGAAAAAATTGATAAAAAAGTATTAGGTATAGGCATTGAAGCTCACAATATTTATATGTCAATGCCAACTACTGAGTTATACTGTCCAGAAACTTTACGTGGTATTTTAAGACAGATAGAGTATTATTTTGATTCAGGCGTTTTTGAAGACAATCGTTATGCATTAGAATTGTTAGACAATGTATCTGGTTTAGCTAACCATATTAATCGACAAGCAGAATTAGGACATAAGTTTGCCATGGGTAATGAACCAAATTCAGCAGAGCAGACAGCTTTTCATATGCACTTAGTGGATACCTATTTACCCGACAATACCTATTATGTTCAGCATGATAACGGCGCTCTTACTTATTTTTCGCATAATATCATGAATTTTATCATGACACGAAATCCAGAGTATAATTTGGATACGAAAATGATTTTAGATCGCTTACTCGATAATTCAACCTTAATTAGTGGTACAAGTCATAAAGAAAGAGCCAAATTTTTCAATGCACTCGAAAAAGCCATTGATCAATTAAGGAAGAAAATCAGTTTAGCCATTGAGTTAGATAATGAGTGATAGGATTTATTTGAAATTGATAGTCGAAAAGGTTTTGCATTTTTGTAAGGTTCTCTAGATTTTCGTTAGAAAGGGAATTCGAAATGCTCTTTCTTTATGATTTATAAACTGAGTTTTTCTATTAAAAATCAGGTAGTTTTACGATTAGTTAAGTCGAGTTCCATTTTAATATTACTTCTATGATAAGGCGACTTTTCATCCAATGGAATTTTTTTAAAACCTACTTTTTTGTATAGCTTAATAGCAGCTTCTAAAGTGGTATTCGATTCTAAAATCAATTTTTTGATTCCCATATCTAATGCAATTTTTATTGTCTTATCCATTAGCTTCTGACCAATTTTAAGTCCTCGAAATTCTTCAGTAACAGCCATTTTTGATAGCTCAAAACCTTCATCTTTTCTGTTGATTAGGGCTAGTGTACCAACCACTTTGTTATTGACTATCGCAAAAAGAATTATACCTCCCCCTTTTATAATGTATTGTTCTGGGTTGTTCAATACTTTCTTATCATACTCCTCTACATAGAAGTATTTATTTAACCACTCAAAGTTGAGTCGAGCAAAATCAACTTTATACTTATTGTCATATTTTATGATGTTGACCTGTTGTATCCGCGGAAATTTATCTTCTGACATTGTTTGGATTCGCTCTACTAGAGAAGCTTTTTTAAGATTATCCTCGAAAAATTTAATATGGTCAAGAAACTTTTCATTGGAACATTCCCGAAGCGCCAGTTGAATCTTATTCCAGCTATGTTCAAATTTTGGCAGTAACGTTTTGCTTTTGTTTGTTAATGAAAGTATTTGCTTACGAGCATCATTTTTGTCTTGAACACTTTCGACATAACCCGCATCTTTCATTTTCTTAATAATTTTTACAACAGCCGGGTGCGAAAATTTTAACTGTTTCGCAATTTCAGTGACCGAGAGCGATTCGTCTTTTAGTGAAAGAAAAATTAAATGCCAATTTGGTTCAATTTCGAATCCTAAATAGGCGTATAGGTTTCTGGCCTCTGAATTTAAAGTGTCACTAAGTCTTTTTATTCGGGCAGAGAGTCCGAAATAATCTATTTCATCTATAAAGTCTTTCATTTATGCTTTTTTAAAATATTTATTTAAATCAAATTGAAGTAAGGCAAGGTCTAGATTTCTGTGTTGGACGGGTAATTTGTCAGTATTCGGCGTTGTAAAATATTCTATGAATCGAAATCCAAAACTTGTATAGTATGCTACAATCTTTGGATTATCAGCCCAGGTGTCTATTCTAATGTACGAAAGCCTTTTTTTTCTGGCTTCCTTAATCGCCCACATTAACACCTTTTCAAACTGCTTTTGCCCACGATATTCCGGATTCACTACCATCCTATGAATATAAATGGCATCTCCATTTTCCATCCCCCTCCAAATAATTTTATCCGAATAACAAATACTAAAGACGCATAATACTTCTCTACCCTTCATAATCTTATATTGAAGCTGGCTTTCCATGTCATTTATAAGGGCGTTTTTATCAAATCCCTGCCAAGCGGTATAATTATTATTTTTTTGATATTCAATGGCTTCCTCAAAAAGGAAATAAATGAATTCTAGGTCAGATTTCGAAGTAGGAGCTACACTATAATTCATCTTCATTTTGTTTATGGGAATATAAAGAGACTGATTTCAGAAAAGCCGTGACCAATTTATGAGGGTTTTCAAAAGTGGAATTATCCTGAGGAACAAACAAAGTAGCTATAAAAAAAGGGTGTTGTTCTAATTCCATAACTCTAGCCTCTTTCAATTTGTCACTCCCAACTATTTTGAATCCTTTTTCGTTAAATTGCGCTTCGTATTTTGGGTTGAGTCCGAAATTGCAGTAATATTTTTCCATAATTGCTTCATTTTGGTAAATTGAAAAGGTAGTTGAGCTTTTGTCTGTAATTACAATTTCAAGAGGCTCTCCTTTTAAATCGCAAATCAAAGGGTTCACAACCAATTTAGAAGCGTAGGGATTATACTCTCCGTGTTCAGCGTCATCTATGTCAAGTACATTTCTTGCAAATTCAATAGCCATATGCTGAAATCCGCCACAAGTGCCAAATGTGGGGATCTTATTGATACGTGTTTGCTGAATTAAGTCCAGAGCGCCTTTCATACTCTTATAGGGGCTACCAGGTGCAATCCAAAAACCTTTAAATTCATTAATTACTTTTTCAAGATTCATCTCAACAAATTCTGTTGAGAGCCATTGAGCAGTAAACACGTCCTTTATTAGTCGTCTTGAATGTTCTATTGCCTCATTTGTGGCGACATGTGGTCTAAATTCTTTATCGTACTCTCCTATGATTGCTATTTTCATTAGTTAACAATATGTAACGTGTTACACAAATATAAAACAATGTAACTAGTTACGCAAATAAAATCCAACTCATTTTAAAAAAAAGTGGATTGAGGGAGTAGAAGCGATAGTTAATATATTGATAAATATATTTTCCTGATTAGCTGAACAAGATAATCATAATGAGTCTAACAAATTCTTAACCCTAATTCAACTTTAATTACTTGTTTTTCAATCTATAAAGAACGAGTTAAATTCTTTAATACCCTCGGAAAAGCCACTGATCAAAAAGAGCCATTGATTAATTAAGGAAGAAAATAAGTTTTGTGATTGAGTTGCATAGAGGTAAATAGGAAGTTTACTTTTAATAAAGAAGAGAGGTATTTTTGAAGTAATACTATTGGGATACTAACTTAGTTGAAAATACAACATGCTGAGATAATTTATCTGTAAGTATAAAAATATATGTTCCTTTGGATAAATAAGATTCGCTTAATGTAATGTAACTTGATTCTATTACAGGTATTTGAAAAACTAATTCTCCGGCAGCGTTGAAAATTTTAACAGTATAATTTTGAATATCAACCTGACCAAGGTCAATGGTAGTAAGATCATTAAAAGGGTTTGGGAAAATTTTGATGTGTTTAAATTGATTATCTTCATTATCAAAACAATCGATAACATAAATAAAATTAGTATCATTTGTAAAACAATTGTTTGTGTCAATTACTTTGTAATTTATCTCATGCATGCCAACACCTGCTGCAAATGGTGAAAAATGATTGTCAATTACAGCAGTTCCCGAAAAAATTCCACCATCAGGGCTTCCAATTAGATGATAATTTGAATTTCTCAAACATAAAGTATCAGGAATATTGTTAAAAGTACTTTTAGAATTCTCAAATTTTATCAGATGAATTATGATAGAAGAATCGCATCCAAAAATGTTTTGCAGTGTATCATAATATATCCCTATTTGTGTTTGATATTTTCCAGCTATGAAAATACTATCTCCTTCGCATATTTGCCGAATAACTTCAGAAGACTGAGGAATACATTCTACAAATAAATTTAGCTTTATGATTGAATCGCAACCATTTAAATTTGTAGATAACGAGTCATAATAAATACCACTAAAATAAAAGTGTTGACCAGAAAAATATAAACTATCGCCAGACAAAATTGTATCGAATTTTTCAAGAATATAAGTATCTTCTAGGAATAGATACTTATAGATACTCGAATCACAACCATAAATATTTTTCAATTCTTTTTTATATAATCCTGGATCCGTTTGATATTCGTCGAAAACAATTAAGCTGTCCCCCACGCAAATCGTAAGAGTATCAGGAGGATTAGCTGGGTAAATTGGGTAATAGTGAACGTATCTAGTTCTTATTGAATCACAACCATAAATGGACTGAAGAGAGTCAAGGTATGTACCCATTGTGCTTATATATCTTCCAGAAATTATTAAACTATCACCAAAACACAAACTAATAGTATCTAAAGTGCTTGAGTTAAAAGTTGGATAGTGTTCTAATAGAATTGTACTAATAGAATCACAATAGGTGATACTTTGAAAAGTATCAATGTAGACACCTGGCTGTAACTTATAACTGTTGAAAATACTTATGCTATCGTTAGGACAAATATAAAAAGTGTCACTGGTTGTAATTTCTTGAAAATGATCAATTATAAATTGAATAGTAGTATCATAAGGACAAATATTATTATATGAGGTCAGCTTCAAATCAAAGGTTCCTAATGTATCTTGATAGAAATTAATATGATCAGTGTTTGCAAACGTGGTGTCAAAAACAGACCAAGTATTAGGAAAGCTATTTGAATTACTAGCAATTAGTGTAGATGCTTCGCAAATTTGTGTAGTTACAAATAAATTTGAATAAACATGGTCGCAATTATAGAGTGTAGTTATAGTTGTGTTTGTAACAATAGGAGGGTTAAAGTCAAAGAATATTTTTGCAGTATTGTTAACTGTTGTAAATAAATTTGATTGATCAGCTTTATGTTTTATCCTGTATTTTATATATCCGTGACTAGCTAATTCGTTTACATTACTGTCTGGTAACATAATGTTTGTAAAATTAAATGTTACGAGACCATTTTGTTCACCATCTATTTGTACTGGGTGACTACTTCCAATAAGTTTTAAGCTCGACCAATCTAAATCCAAATCTAATTGATCAGTTATAACCACATTAATAGCTGTATCATTTCCCGTATTTTGAAATCGGATTGTATATTCAAGAAACTCATTTGAAAGTGGAAGATATCCTAAGGAGTCAAATCCTAAGGGATCAACAATTTTATCATTAGGGTCATAAGCACAAACCAAAATTTGTTTCAATGTATCTGCCGATAAATAGGACAGGCTCCCAGTACTATCTTTTACAAAAAAGGTGGTTATACTTTCAAGTGTATCTCCAATATTCGTGAATCCTGGCATATTTACAGTCAGATTTAAGGACTCAAATTCGAAAAAAAATAAGCTGTCAAAAGACCAGTAAATAGTTTGACCATTTATTGAATCTGGTGCAATTGAAGATCCTACATATGTTATTGATTGGTCAAGTTCAACCTTAAATGTGCCAGATAAAATAGTAGTACCTATATTTTGTAGACTTACCCAATTATTCACCGTGGTATTACATCTTGGAAAAGCACCAATCATATCCAAATTAATTTTATCAATAATAGTGTCTGGATAATATCCAAAGTCAAGACTATCTATAATTTGAACGTTAGTATCAATATTAATCGTATAAAATAACGAATCAGTTGTAATACTCCAACCTGTTAAATGTTCAGGTTCAATATGATATATTCCAATGGAATCTGAGAATTTTTTAAAATAACTACCATTTGACGAAGAATAAGTAAAATCACTTTGGGGGGTAGAGTTAACATTTATAAAGTTTAAAACATAATCAGTTGTATCATATATATTGTTTTGGTTAATATCATAAAATGTTTTTCCACTTATTTCTGCCTGATTAAGAGCATAGTTTTTATATATCGCAATTTTATTATCATTTTTTGAAGCACTTACAATGTCTATGTCTCCATCCCCATCAATATCTCCAGTTTTTACTAATATACCCTCATTAATTTGATTAGAAATTAATTCGTTTGACCCAAAATTAAAACCTCCCAACCCCTTATATATGGATACTTCATTGGTCGTAGTTGAAATAGCAGTAATATCTTTAATACCATCTAAATCCAAATCCGAAATTTCAATGTCTATATGTTCAAGATTTGAGATCTCTACTTTAGTTGCAAAATTATTACCCCCTAAATTTTCTAAATAGAACAATTTCCATGCTGCGCAGATAATATCAAGGTCACCATCTCCATCAAAATCATAAGTTAAAACATCATGCATATTAAAATCAAAACCAAGCTCAACACCAGTACTAAAAGCTCCAGCGCCTAAATTTTCATGAAACATTATTTTGTCTACTGATGATAAAGTATTAATAAGCAGTACATCATTGTCTCCATCATTATCGGAATCAAAAATGACAGGCTTCTCAAAGTAATTTCCGCTAGCCCCAGTAAACGTATTAATTTGGCCCCAAGAAAAACAATTAAAGTTTACACTATCTATTCCTCTATACCACTCAACACGAGACTCCCTTTCTACAACAATATCAGAAATTAAATCGCCATTTAAATCTGCGACAACACTGTAAGAATGATTTCCGCCAATATTGCAAAGGCTTAATGGATTTGAAAAGCTATTTGGTCTATTTTTTTCAAAATAGGAAAGTTTAGAAGGGGAGTCTGAGGATGTAAGAATATCATTTTTTCCATCCTTATTCAAATCAATGACTCTGGCGAATTTTGGTTTATTAAGATTAGCATTAATTTCGTGCTGCCTAATATAATTGCCATAGCTATCATTTTCAAACCATGATAATTTATCATCTGATAATGATGTAACCAGTATATCGATATCTCCATCAGTATCTATGTCCTCAAATTCAATCGACGTTGGTTCAATCGTATTTCTTGAGATCAGAATATCTTCTTCAAAACTTCCTAATCCTAAATTTTTATGCCATAAAATTTGGAGACTTGTTGTATTTAATACGTCTAAATTACCATCATTGTTTAAATCTCCAACTTCAATAGAATTAGCTGTTGAGACACTATTATTATTACCTTCGGAAATGACCTTTGGGCTGCTAAAACTGGTGTTTCCTAAATTTTCTATCCATGAAAGTGTATCATCTTTAAAAATGATTATATCATTGTCTAAATCATTGTCTAAATTACCATAAGTCATTTTGAAAGAAAAAGTATTGGATGGAGCTGTACTTAAGAATATAGACTGTGGTGATGGTAAAGTGCCAGTACCATTATTCTCGTACCATTGAATATTTATATTCGAACTAATAGTGTATGTCACAAGATCTAAATCACCGTCTAAATCAATATCAAAACTATATATACCAGAGTTACCAAAACTTGAAGAAGAAATAATTTGCTCAGCTCCAAAAATACCAGTGCTATCGTTTTTATACCAAGAAAGACTAAAAGACGTGGCTGATTGATCACGACTATAAGTACACAAGTCTTTATACCCATCTCCATCAACATCTATTGCTTCAATATTAGATGCATATCTAATTGAGGAAAGAGTTTTGCTATAAGTATAGTCAAATTGGTTATTTCCAAGGTTTTTAAACAAAACTATACTACTAGAATTTGAAGTTCCCAAGAATACATTTTTAGTCAATACAAAATCTTCATCTCCATCATTATCTACATCTAGAGTAGTGCAATGATTTGAGTTACATAAAGCATTGTTAGAAATTATATTCTCAGCACCAAATATGCCGTTGCCCGTATTTTCAATCCATGATATTTCGCAGCTTGCAGGTCTTAAAATCAAATAATCTTTATCTCCATCTGAGTCAATATCTATTAAGGTAAGATTCAATTTGTCAGAATGACTAAGTAATAACTTCATGTCAGAAAATAGGTTTCCTCCTAAGTTTTTATACCAACCAATATTATGTGTGTTGATATACTTAGAATATCCTAAAACATCCTTTAAGCCGTCACCGTCGAAATCTAAACTTAGAGCACCTTGAATTCCAATTTGATTTCCTGACTTACTTGTTACAGCAACTTGATTGCTAAACTGAGTCCGCCCATTTAAGATGAAACAGAATAAGAGAGTAATAGTCATAAAAAATCTCATATTCAGCCAATTATTGTTGTGAGCACAAATATAGACATAATTTAATACGGGTTGGTTTAAATATGAGTGTATTTCTTTTTTTGCATTTTCCGCAAATCCTGAAATCCGTTGCAGAATTCAATTATAAAAAAGGAGACTACCCCCGTAATTTTGTATCAACAAATAAAAAATGTAGATATGAAAAATTTAATTTTAATCTTAATGCTTGTTACAGGATTGTGTGCTTATACACAATCTAATTCGAAACCAACTATTGCAGTGGCTAATCCTAACGTTGAAGGCTTGTCTTTAACACCAACCTTGGCGGCAAAACTCATCCAGTTAGAATTAATTAAACTGGAAAAATTTTCGGTATATGATGAATTTGATATGGCGGAGGTTATCCAAAGCGACTCTTTATACTTAAAACAATGTTATGGTATTTCCTGCTTATCAAGCATGGGAAAAAGACTTAATGTAGATTATATTATTTCAGGAAGTTTTAATGGATTAGGGAATAAAATCGCTATTTCTTTAAAATGGATTGATATCAAAACGGAAACACTTTATAAGTCTATGGTAAGAGAATTTGATAATCAGGAACAGGAAATACAAAGAATGGTTGAAATTCTATTGAAAGAAATGAATTCAATTGAGGTAGATAAAACATTATCAGACCGATTGAAGTTCAATAATGAGTTAATTACCTCTAACAATGTTGGGAAAGTCAATAATTCAGGACCAAGAATTGGTTATGCAGCTATGATTGGTGATTTTAATGAATTTGCAACGCGTCCGGTAAGTCAAGGTGGATTAGATATTTTTCCTGGGGTCAGTATGATTGGTTATCAGGTAGAAAAACAGTATGTAGGGACAGAGAATTTTTCGGCTTTAGTAGAAGGAATCTTTAATGTATCAGGCCTTGAGCAAGGTCAGTTTATTCCATCCATTACCTTATTAAATGGGTTCAGGTTTGGTAAAGGCGGTTGGGAATTTGCATTTGGACCTGGTTTTGGTCTTAAAAAAGTATCCCAAGGATTCTTTGATAAAGATAATTTGTTTGGAAAAGGAGAAAATGCCTATTTCTCAAGGAATGATTGGGCGAATTATGCTACAGATAATTATAAGAATTCGTCAGATTCAACCTACTATGATGCTAATGGCAATTTCACAAATCCATCAGCTGATGGGATAGCGGTAGAGAGGGGTGTAAATGACCCAGGGCATTATACTTATAAAGAGCATCTGGATAACAGGGGTGATTTTAAAATTAATACCACATTTTTATTCGCTTTTGGCCGAACATTTCAAGCTGGAGCATTGAATATACCAGTTAATATTTTTTATTCTTCATCAAAAGGAGGCGGATTGACTGGCTTATCAGTAGGTTTTAACGTTATTACTGATAAGACTAAGATTAATACTGAATACGATCCTTTTGACTGATGTTAGCTAATCGTTTGTAAAATGCTAGCATTAAGCGCCCAAATAATAGCTGTTTGGGCGCTTTTGCGAATAACGCAAAACAAAGTTCCTATTGTAAAATTCAATTATTATCGCCTAAGGTATCAATGTAGATTTGTATATAATAAATGACGATTATGAAAAATATTATATTAATATTGGCTTTCGTATTGACTTTTACTCATTCGTTTTCACAGAAACAATCCGTTACTGAAAGTGATTACCAGATTGGCTTGTTTAATGCGTCATACTCAAAAAATGGCTTTACTGTTTCAAAGTGCTTTAATAGGATGTCGATACAGGTCTCTAGCTTACCGCTTTTTTCTAGTGAGTTTAAAGTGTTTAGTAGTTTGGGTGTAAGCGGTCAGGTAGTAATTAACGAGTCTGATTTTGGAAAAGTATATACCTATTCAGGGGTTCAGCGCATCCAGACTCGTTTAGGACTTAAAAAAGAACACATAAACTTAGGGATAGGTTTAGGCTTTAAAACAAAAATCAATCAAGTTTTAGAACTAGTATGTCAAGGTGGTTACAATACACTCAATGTCTCAAAAATAAATAGACATACTATTTTTAACTCAGAGGTAGGGATGTATTATAATTTCTAGAACAAATATTTATTTCTTTATTATGGCTGTCTGTTGTACTTTTAAGGCAAATTAACATGAGTTAGAGTTGTATAAAAACGTCAAAATCAATTTTTTTTACCGTGTTTTGTTTTCGCGTTAATTGCTAGATTAGTGTTGGATTTAATTATGACCCCAATAAGATTTTTGATGGAATCATAATGTTAATAGCAAACAGATAATTAATAATCGAATGAAAAAAGTAAGTACAATATTATTCGCTGGTTTATTAGGGCTCTCTTTTAGTGGGCCAAACGATAATAAAAAAGTAGGATTGGATGCAAGAGCAGCAGGTTGTACAGTTTCAAATAGTGCATTAATACTACAATTTAATAATGTAAGGGCAAGGATAGAGACAGGAGGGATCCTTTGGACAGAACGGTCGGCAGTGAGAGCAGCCTATGAAGTGCCGAAAACAAGTGATGGGTCTGGTCCTGATGTTATTTTCGCCGGATCGCTTTGGATGGGAGGAACAGATGTAAATGGTCAGCTTAAATTAGCAGCGCAAAGGGTTATAAATACGGGACCCGACTTTTGGGCAGGACCATTATCGACTTTTGGAGGATCACCAGGAAATTATGATCCTTCAATACCTCAAAGCGCCGCTTCCAATATTATTAGAGCCTATGGGGATGCAGAAATTATTCCTGAAGAATGTAATAAGTACGATAAGTTCTTTACCATTGAGAAGGGAACCGTTCAAGAGTTCATTAATTGGTGGAGATGTACCAATGGTATTACCAAGCCTTCGGAATGTGAAGAGATTGAAGCATTAAACCCTGATGATCTTAAAAAGATTCTTGATTGGCCTGCACATGGAGATGTGTCTTTAGGTCAAGATTATTATTTGGCTCCTTTTTATGATAATCCAGATGCGCCAGATGGTGCAAATGGGCGGTACGATCCTATTACAGATGGTGATTATCCATGGTATGACATAAATGGTGAAGTTGATTGTAGAGCGGATAGGAGGGTTACGTTATTTGGTGACCAGACTAATTGGTGGGTATTTAATGATAAAGGAAATATTCATCAGGCCTCTGGCGGAGATCCGATTGGAATGGAAGTAAGAGCGCAAGCATTTTCATTCGCCACCAATGATGAGGTGAATGACATGACTTTCTATAACTATGAAATGATTAATAGGGGTACTCAAGAATTGAACAATACTTATTTTGCGCAGTATGTAGATTCTGATATTGGAGGTTTTACTGATGATTATGTTGGTTGTGATGTGTCAAGAGGGTTAGGTTTTTGTTATAATGGAGATTTAAATGATGACGTTTCAAATGGCGCACAAACTTTTGGTCTAAACCCTCCTGCAGTTGGTGTAGACTTTTTTGAGGGACCTTACCAAGATGCGGATGCCTCTTTTATCAATTATCCTGGTTTACCTCCTGGCGATAATCCTTTAACCGAACCTACACCACAGGGTGCTTTAGAGGCATATCAATATTTGGGTATTCCGTACGAAGGTTTAGGGATTGGTTACGGAGATACGATTCCTGATAACGAGAGAATGGGGATGAGAAGGTATATATATTTTACAGCGCAAGGTGGCGCTGTACAGGGTGACCCAAACACTGCTGCGGAGTATTATGGTTACATGAGGGGAGAATGGGGAACTTCAGGAAATGCACATACCTTCGGAGAAGATGGGCTTATAGGAACAGTTCCTGCAAATTACATGTTCCCAGGTGATTCTGATCCTGCAGGGTGGAGTACCGCAGGTGCCGGACAAGGTGCAGATGTTTCTGCTGGCGTTGAATGGTCGGAAAGTGAATCACCAGGAGATAGACGATTTGTCCAGGTTGCTGGCCCTTTTACTCTAAAGCCTGGAGCGCTCAATAACTTAACGGTAGGCGTTGTTTATGGCAGAAGTTTTAGCGGTGGTTTATTAGCGTCTGTTAATGCTATGAAAGTAGCAGACACCAAGGCTCAAAGTTTATTTGATGCCTGTTTCCAAATATTAGAACCACCACTTGCGCCAGTATTAACTATTCAGGAGCTTGAGAACGAATTGGTTTTATTATTAGACGGGTCTCACCCATTTACTGAGACCTACATTAGAGAAGATGAAATCAATATCCCAAGAGTTGATAATGAAGGCAATCTGAATGATAGATTCTATAGATTTGAAGGGTATCAAATCTTTCAGATGGTAGATGCCGAGGCGTCTATTTCAGATATCCGAGATGTGACTAAAGCCAGACTGGTTGCTCAGTGTGATATTGATAATGATGTTTCTAAATTGGTTAATTACGAGTTCAACGAAGAAGATGGTATTTCAATACCAAGTGTTATGGTTAATGGAGAAGATGAAGGAATTAGACATTCATTTTTAATTACAGAGGATTTATTTGCTACTGGCGATAGAGCATTAGTGAACCATAAGAAATACTATTATATAGCTGTCGCTTACGCTTACAATCAATATAAAGAATATGATCCGAACACTGTTGATGGTTTAGATGGTCAAAAAACACCATATTTAGTTTCACGTCAATCCGTTTCTTTTGGTGAGATTGAAACAGTTGTTGGTGTGCCTCATAACCCTTCTGTTGAAGGTGCTGGTACAGCCTTTGGTACAAGTTATGGTTTTCAGCCAAGAATTACGCAAGTAGAAGGTGTTGGAAATGGCGGTAATATTTTAGAGTTAACACCAGAGAGTATTCAAACTATTCTTGATAATGGAATTATGAATCGACCAGTTTATGAAAGTGGTGGAGGTCCTGTTGACGTCAAGGTTATTGACCCATTAAATTTAAAACCTGGAAACTACAGTCTTGTTGTTGAAAAAGATGCTGGAATTGCCAGAGGAGCTGTGAGAGATACTGCCAATTGGGTGTTGATTAGAGATTATAATGGTGTTAAAGATACTATTGAATCAAATTATGACATTAATGTGGGTAATGAACAGTTATTCCCAGAGTGGGGTCTTTCTGTTTCACTTCAACAAATTGCTTACGGTGGAGGAAACTTCTCAGGGTCTTTTACCACCACACCAATTACGAGCTCTATCTCTTTTGCAGATTCATCTAAAATTTGGTTGGGAGGTATTGAAGATAGTGATGCCAATTTCCCTAATAACTGGATTCGAGCAGGTTCTAATACGGCGCCTGATGATGATGACCCATCATGTGATCCTGAATTATGGATTTTTAATCCATGTAATTATTACGATAGAGATTTGAGTGATACAAGACAGGATTGGGAATCTCTATTAGGAGGAACAATAGCACCGTTTAAGTATGTTGGTTATGAATCATTCGGAATGCCAATGGGTAGTCCAGGAGATGATCCTCAAACAGCTTGGCCTCAAAATGAGGGCTATTATAAAATCAGTAACTCTACGTTCAATAATTACTCAATGGCTAAAGTTCATGATTTAGATATTATCATCACGTCTGATCAAACCAAGTGGACAAAATGTGTTGTTCTTGAGATGAATAATAACAATGGTCAAACAGTTGGAGACGCTCAAGTATTAGAGTTAAGAGATCAAACTTCGGTAGACAAGGATGGTGTTCCTGTTGCTAATGCTGATGATAAAGGTATGGGATGGTTCCCAGGTTATGCCATTGATGTTACAACAGGTAAGCGATTGAACATGGCTTTTGGTGAAAACTCATGGTTACCAGGAGAAAATGGTGACGATATGATTTGGAACCCAGGCACGAATGTATTCAGTGATAATAACCAACCATTGTTGGGAGGGTCTCATTATATTTATGTTTTCGGTAATGAAGAAGAGATGCCAGTTTATGACGAGGGTGCATACATCAGAGAACAATTATCTTTAACAAGTAATGCTGGTCACAAATCGGTATTTGATGCTTGTACTTTTATTGCAGCGCCGCTTCAAATTGAATTTCAAGACTTATTAGCCACAGATGTAACCATAAAAGTGAGGGTAAATAGACCTTATGCTGTTCGTGAAGATACAGAAGCAGGCAATAAAGGTTATCCAAAATACGAATTTACCATTACAGAAGAGCAAAGTGCTCGTGTTGGTGTTTCTGAGGAATTGTCCTCTAGATTGGATAATATTAATGTTGTTCCAAATCCGTATTATGCTTACAGCGAATATGAAAGTGGTCGATTAGACAATAGAATCAAGATTACAAATGTACCGGAGGTTTGTAATATCAAGATCTTCAATATGCAGGGATCGTTAATTCGTCAGTTTATAAAAGATGATCCAATTACATCAGTTGAATGGGATTTAACCAATACACAAGGTATTCCAATTTCTAGTGGAGTATACATTATTCATATTGAGGTTCCTGATGTTGGAGAAAAGATTCTTAAATGGTTTGGTACTATGCGTAAAGTTGATTTAAACAATATTTAAGCAAAACCATTTCTTTCCAATCGGGATTAATAATTGTTGGCGAGATTTAAAAAATTGTAATCAAAAAAGGCGATCAAATGAATGACCGCCTTTTTTGAATTATAAAGAATCGAATCCTTATTATTTTTCTTCTACTTCTTCAAAGTCTACATCTTCAGCTTCTGCATCAGCCGTAGTTTCTTCTGTACTTCCAGTAGCTCCTTCTGCTCCAGCAGCACCTTCTTGTGCATACATTTCTTGAGAGGCTGCTTGGAATACTGTATTCAGTTTTTCCATGGCTGTATCGATAGAAGCAAAATCTTTAGCAGCATGTGCAGTTTTTAATTCTGCTAGTGCGCTTTCAATTGGCTCTTTCTTATCAGCTGGAATTTTATCACCGTATTCTTTCAACTGTTTTTCAGTTTGGAAGATTAAGGCATCAGCGCCATTTATTTTATCTGCTTCTTCTTTTTTCTTGTTATCAGAATCCGCATTTGCTTCAGCTTCAGCTTTCATTTTTGCAATTTCTTCATCAGATAGGCCAGAAGACGCTTCAATTTTAATTGACTGTTCTTTACCCGTTGCTTTATCTTTTGCAGAAATACTCATAATTCCGTTTGCATCAATATCAAAAGTTACTTCAATTTGAGGTGTTCCTCTTGGTGCTGGTGGAATATCAGCTAACTGAAATCTTCCTAAAGTTTTATTGTCTGCAGCCATTGGTCTTTCACCTTGTAACACATGAATGTCAACTGCTGGTTGGTTATCAGAAGCTGTAGAGAACGTTTCTGATTTTTTGGTAGGAATGGTTGTGTTTGACTCAATTAATTTCGTCATCACACCACCCATAGTTTCAATACCTAATGATAACGGCGTTACATCCAATAATAATACATCTTTTACTTCACCAGTTAATACACCACCTTGAATAGCGGCCCCTATTGCAACTACTTCGTCAGGGTTTACACCTTTTGAAGGTTCTTTACCAAAAAATGCTTTTACAGCTTCTTGAATCGCAGGGATTCTAGTTGATCCACCCACTAAGATGATTTCATCAATATCACTAGTTGAAAGTCCCGCACTTTTTAAAGCGGATTTACATGGTTCAATGGTTCTTTTTACCAAATCATCAATTAATTGCTCAAATTTTGCTCTACTCAACGATCTTACCAAGTGTTTTGGAATACCATCAACTGGCATAATATAAGGCAAGTTAATTTCAGTAGCCGTTCCAGACGATAATTCAATTTTTGCTTTTTCAGCTGCTTCTTTTAAACGTTGAAGAGCCATTGGATCTTTTCTTAAGTCAATCCCTTCATCATTTTTAAACTCATCAGCTAACCAGTTAATGATTTTATCATCTACGTCGTCTCCACCTAAATGCGTATCACCATCCGTTGCCAATACTTCAAATACACCATCTCCAAGTTCAAGTATAGATACATCATGCGTACCACCACCGAAATCGAAAACAGCAATTTTTTGATCTAAATTTTTCTTATCTAGTCCATAAGCTAAAGCTGCTGCTGTTGGTTCGTTAATGATTCTTTTAACCGCTAAACCTGCAATTTCTCCCGCTTCTTTAGTCGCTTGACGTTGCGCGTCATTAAAGTATGCCGGTACTGTAATCACAGCTTCAGTCACATCTTGACCTAAATAATCTTCGGCCGTTTTTTTCATTTTCTGCAAAACCATTGCTGAAATTTCTTGAGGTGTATATAAACGATCATCAATTTTTACACGTGGTGTATTATTGTCACCCTTCACTACCTCATATGGTACTCTGCCTACTTCTTTTGATACTTTGTCAAAAGCAGTTCCCATAAATCTTTTAATAGAGTATATGGTTTTGTGTGGGTTGGTGATTGCTTGTCTTTTTGCTGGATCACCAACTTTTCTTTCTCCACCTTCAACAAATGCTACAATTGAAGGGGTTGTTCTTTTTCCTTCCGCATTAGTAATAACCACAGGCTCGTTACCTTCCATTACTGAAACGCATGAGTTGGTTGTTCCTAAATCGATTCCAATTATTTTACCCATTTTATTAGTATTAATTCTTTTTATAATTCACTTTGGACTACTCAATCATTATGCCATTCAATTTTTAGTCAATATGTCCGACAATTTGTCATATAGACTCTAGAAAACAGCTATACTCTGTCAGTTTTAGGGAATATTTTACAAATAATACTGACATAATTTATGAACAATTTGAGTTAAAACTGTTAATAAAAATAGATTCTTATGACGAGGGACTCCTTAGATAATAGGATTATATTTGTTCAATTATAATTAATTTTCAAAGTAAATATTTAACGTCATATGAACTTTATCATATCTAGTTCCGCACTACTTAGAAACTTGCAAAGCATCAATGGTGTGCTAAATTCAAGTAACTCTTTACCAATACTTGATAATTTTTTATTTGAATTGAATGATGGGAAATTAACGATTTCAGCATCTGATCTGGAAAATACCATGAAAACTAAGGTGACACCAGATGAAAGTAAAAAAGATGGAAAAGTGGCTATTCCAGCTAAACTACTTTTAGATACTTTGAAAAATTTTGCAGATCAACCATTATCGTTTCAAATCAATGAAAACTTTGGAATCGAAATCTCATCTGATTATGGTAAGTATAAATTAGTCGGACAAAATGCTGACGACTTTCCGCGTTCTCTAGATATGGGTAATGTTGAAGTATTGAAAATAAAAGGCGAAATCATTGCTAATGCTATAGAAAACACATTATTTGCTTCTGGAAATGATGAGCTTAGGCCAGTAATGAGTGGTGTATTTTGTCAGTTCTCGTCAGAAAGATTAATCTTTGTAGCTACTGATGCGCATAAATTAGTCAAGTATGGAAGGCTTGATTCTACAGCAACTAAGTCTGCCGATTTTATTTTACCAAAAAAGCCTTTAAATCTATTACGTCAAAATATAGGAGGTGAAGAAGATGTAGAGGTATCCTATAATGAAACAACCGCTAAATTTGTTTTTGAAGATATTGAATTGACTTGTCGCTTAATTGATGGAAAATATCCAAATTACGAAGCGGTTATTCCAAAATTGAATCCAAATGTGCTAACAGTTGATAGGTTATCTTTTTTAAGCTCAATCAAAAGAGTATCTATTTTTTCAAATAAAACAACGCACCAGGTTAAGCTTAAAATTGCGGGAAGTGAATTGACAATTTCTGCCGAAGATCTTGATTTTTCAAATGAAGCCAAAGAGCGATTGACATGTAATTACGTTGGTGATGATTTAGAGATAGGATTTAACTCTAAATTTTTGATGGAGATGCTGAATCATATCAAAACTGAGGAGGTTATTTTGGAAATGAGTGAGTCTAATAAAGCAGGTATTTTATTGCCAAGTGGAACAACCAATGCAAACGAAGAAATTTTGATGTTGGTTATGCCAGTAATGATCCGCTAAACACTTGCTATAGATTAATTTAAGCAATTTTTAATCAACGGTATAAAATTTGATGTAATTGAGGTATGAAATCATATCTCTTACTTCCTTTTCTTATCTCCTTTATTTTATCATCTTGTTTTATAGCGGATGATATTTTCTTAGAAGAAGAGGAGCCAGAGTTAACTCTTCCACTTGAAGTAATTGTGAAAGATTCAATATATCATTATATTTTATCACAAAAAGGCGAAAATCAAAGGTATTTGTCATATGGCTATGAGCCGCTTAGAGTAATTGTTCCTGAAGAAATTAAAATTAAAGAACGTTGGGAGAATCGTCAAAATGTATTGGGCTTTGACCCAGAAATGGTTAATAGTAAAATAGCATACTACGATTCAATAGTCAAAGCCAGAAACCTATCTCGTAAAATTAGCATGGTACACACCTTTTCTTTGCGTGAAATAGGCGATACTGTACTAGATTTACAATCTATAAATTTTATATTATCGAATGAGCTCAGCGTGCTAGATTTTGTTCCTAGTTATATGGTTAACTTGAGTCTGGAAGAGGAGAAAGTATTCGCTAAATTTAACTATGATACACCTATTTTAAAAGCCTACTCTTATTCAGAAAGCCAATCGTTATCAAAAAAATTCTATGGATTTTTTAAGCAAGAATTAAGTAACAAAGAAAATAGCATAGAAAGAGGGCTTTTTCTCAGGCATATTATTGAAGTGGTAACGTTGGTAGACGAAAAAAATGAATTTGATGTCCAACAAGTGTCTCAATCATTATTGATTGATCATATGAAAAAAAACAGACAAGATATTATCGATTATAACCCAATTGATTTTTCTCCGCTTTATGAAATTAATGAAGAGGAAAATTTAGTAGGCTATTATTTTTTTCATACTTTTAAGTTTAAGAACGTTGATGAAGCCGATAAATTATCAGTTTATGTTAAGTTTAATCAATTTTATGAAGTGGAAAGAATTATTGAAACCGATCAACCTTATGAAGCTTTCGAGGAATAATTTATTAAGAATAACTTCAGGGGTACTTTTTTTGAGTTTTTCTGTTTTATCTTATGCAATTGGATATACTGAATCTATTCAAATAGAAAGAGATAAAAGTATTGTTCAGGATCATATTCTGGAATGGAGTGACTCAACATTTTATTTTCATGAAGATTATAGATTCGAAAACTTCAAGGCACATTATACAGATGAGTTTTATGTTGTGATGATGAGAAGTGATCAATATAAAATGAAAATTGAAAAATTAGAAAAGCAAAAAAAGAGTCAAACCTACCAAGGAACAGATGAGGAATATGGAAATGAGCTGCTTAGTTTGAAGAGAAAATATAAGAAGTTCCAAATAATGGTAGATAATTTTACCAATAGAGTAAAATATTTTGAAGTCTTGTTTTGGTCTAATATTAAAACGAAACATGGCTATCCAGTCTATTATGCACACCGTTTTAAATTAAGTAATGATTACTTCATAATGGCGGCTTTAATAAAGAGCAGTATCGGAAATAAAAGTCCTGACAATAAAATCATTTATAACTAACTTGGAACGCACCTTTATCCTCAAGGGCGTGAATTTGACTTTCAGGAAACACCGACCTTAAGTAACGTTTGACTTTATGCGATAAGTCTGGATGAATAATAATTACTGTTTTTTTATCATGCCATTTTTCTATCACGTGCCTTGGAATAAAACTTGACTTTAGTACCAAAACGTAATTCGTTAATGGAATAGGGAGGGTTGCGTTGCTTAATAAAAGAATGGTTTGACCATTAAAGTTAAGAACCTTATTACTATAGTGCTCAGAAATAATTTTTTCTGGCAATTTATTTCCTTTTTTGTAATACCAATAGTGCTTAACATGGAAAAGAAGCTTCGACTCATTGTTTAATAAGCCTGGAGAGCAAATAAAAGTGTTTTGCTGGCCATTAAAAATATCAATGGCTAAATCTTTTTTCATGTTATAAATCGTTAATTCTTTGGTTTGACGAATATGATGTTGTTCTACAAGTTGGGTTAATAAGAGCAGAATAGTTAAGGATAGACTGAGGTAAATGAGGAGTTTTTTACGTAAAGTCAAAGAAAAAAGTATGCTTACAATTATAAAATAGAAGATGATTGCTTCTTGCCAACGAATAGAAATACCCCAAATAATTGAATAGGGGATACTTTCTATTTTAATCACAAAATAGTTAAGAAAACTAAAAATATGATCAAGTAATACCTCAAAAAAGTGCTTTAGGAGTGGTATAAATTGAATAGCGAAATACATAAACCCAATGGAAAGAAGCAGACCAGCAAGTGGGATAACTATAATATTTGATATTAGAAACAAATTGGGAAATTGATGAAAGTAGTATAAACCAAGCGGAAAAGTAGCAATTTGGGCAGCGATAGAAACACTTGTAATTTGCCATAAGTAGTCTCCAATCTTATTGTTAATATAAATAACTTTATAGAGTTTAGGCTGAATATAAACAATTCCAATTACGGCAAGATAGCTGAGTTGGAACCCTACTTTAAAAAGGCTAAAAGGATCGAAGATTAAAATTAAAAAAGCGGAGACAGCTATAGATTGGTAAACGGAAATGTCACGTTGTAATCCTGCTCCAAAAACAATAAAGCTAAACATTAAGGCAGCTCTAATAACAGAAGGAGAAAAGCCGGTAATTAATGCATATATCCAAACGCCGCAAATAACTAACGCGGTGTAAAATTGAAGACCAAATTTGAGTCGTTTTATCGGTTTTAATAAAAATTGGAGTATTAGCATGATGATGCCAACATGTAGCCCGGATACAGCAAGAACATGCATTGCTCCTGCACTTGAAAAAGATTGAAGTGTTTCCTTATCTAAGTGTTCTTTTTCCCCAAGAAACAAGGCTTTTGCTAATTTTTGGTTTTGCTCGCTAAGTATTGATTGGCTAATTAAGTTATCAAGATTCGATCGGATCTTAAGTATAAACCTGTAGAAGCTCCAATTTCCCTTTTTTAGGAGCTCCCATTCATTCGTTTTAAGAAATGTCTGATGGTGAATATCGTGTATTCTTAAATACCGGTTATAATTAAATTCGTATGGATTTCCATTTGGCACGACTGGGTTGAAAAGTGGCCTAATTTTGATGATATCTCCATATTCAAGTTCGTCAACTTTTTTATTCTTCTTAAGATAGGTCAATATTTGACCTGATAGCACATCTTTTTCATTTTGAATAATTTCTGAAACAACTTGAAAGCTATTCGCTTTTTCTATAGGAGGGGTTTTTATCTTGATTATCAAGTACTTACTTTTTGATTTAGAAAAGTATGAGTCTGCACCTGTACTGTTTTTAAATTGACCAGCCAATAGGCCTACAAATATGAAATTTACGAAAAGAATGAAACTAAATAGAATACGTTGCGTATGCCATATCAATGCAGTCATCAAAATACTTGTGGAACAAAATAAAATGACGTATATTACAGTATTAAATTCAAGTATGTTTGGGTTGTAAAAAGAAAGAATTATCCCAATTATAGTCGAAAAAAGAATAGGAAATATAATGGGTAGTGATTTGATAATAACGAATTTAAAAAAAAAAGAGTTTAAATAAGATAAAATGAAAATCATTTTATAATTTAGCACTAACATAAAAACAAATCAAATGGTAAGGAAAAACATGTTTAAAGGAGCATTATTTTTAGCACTAAGTGTTTCTTTAATAGCTTGTAACGACAATTCGGATGTTGTAGAGGATATTGTAGTGGATCAAGTTGATTCAAGTGCATTGGAAATGGAAATGGATAATTTTGAGTCGCCAGAAGTAGATTATCACTTGCCATCAGCACTTCAAGTGGCAAGTATTTTTAAGAAATCAGGGATGGCCTATAATCCTGAAAATACTAATTCTGTTGATAAATTAACATCATATACCACTGAGTCAGATGCTAAATTAAACTTTGGCGTTTATTCTGCAGACTTAGCATATTGTATTACAAACAATCAGTCTAATGATGCAAGAAAATTCATAAATGCAATTCAAACATTAGCTGAGCAGCAAGGTATGGAGGCAGTGTTCGAAAATAAAGATTTGATGACCCGTTTTGATAATAATTTAGATAATCAAGATTCAATTCAATCAATTATTGTTGAAATACATGAACGCTCTCAAGAATACATGGAAGATAATGGAATGGAGCACGTTGCCGCAGTTCATTATGCTGGTGCATGGTCAGAAGGAATGCATTTGGGATATGCAGATTTTAAAACTAATCCAAAAAATGAAAACGTTGGATTTATGTTAGCAGAGCAAATGGAAATTTTAGATAATATCATCAAAGGTTTGAAAGATCCTAAAAATGCTGAGGCCGGAATTGATAATGTGATTACAGAATTAGAAAATATAAGAACTAGCTTTGAATCATTTGAATCTGTTGTGGCTTACAGGGCTAGCGATAGAAGTACTGATTTAACATTGTCAGACGCCGAGATAAATAAACTCGGCGCTATGGTGAGTGATTTAAGAGTTAACATTGTAAAATAAGAAATTAAAAATGAAAAAAGGATTTGCCATATTAGGAATGTTTGTATTTGTCGCATTATTTGCACAACAAGTTACCAACTTAACTGAGTTTAAGGATAATATCAAAAGAAATAAAGCTGAAGCCAAAGAGTCTATTAAGCCATATCTTTATGATGGGTATAAAACTACATATTTTAATTATAAGACTTATAAGCAGGTTAAAGAAGTAGAAATATATTTATTTAATAATACTGAGTACAGATTAGTGTTTAACGGTAAGTCTTGTCCTCAAAACATTTCAGTAAGAATTTATAATGAGAGCAAGAATTCTGCAGATAGAATTCTTTTGAAGGAAATTTTAGAGGCTAAAGGAGATAATATTGTGGTACAAACTTCTGACTTAAATAAAGTTTACCAAAAGTCCTCATCTTCTAAAACCGATTTAAAGCGTGTTTTCGTAGAATATGATATCCCAGCTACACCTTCAGCTAATAATGCCAATCCAACCATTGAGCATAGAGGAGCTATGGTTTTAGTAATGGGTTATAAAAATTAAACGTTATTAAAATAAAAAATGAGCTCCGACGGTAAATGTCGGAGCTTTTTTTTTACGTAATTTTGCAAAATATTTAAAAATCATGAGTATGATTAATATTACTTTACCAGATGGTGCAGTAAAACAAGTAGAAAAAGGGACTAGCGCTCTTGATATTGCTAAAGACATTAGTGAAGGTCTGGCAAGAAATGTATTGGCCGCGGAAGTTAATGGTGAAGTTGTGGATGCATTTGGACCAATAAACGAAGATGCACAACTCAAATTGTTAACATGGAGGGATGATGAAGGTAAAAGTGTGATGTGGCACTCATCTGCTCATTTAATGGCCGAAGCAATTGAAGCATTATACCCAGGAACTAAATTAGCCATTGGTCCACCAATTGCCAATGGATTTTATTACGATATCGATCTTGGAGAGCACCATATATCTGATGAAGATTTACCAACTATTGAAAAAAAGATGGTTGAACTAGCGAAACAAAAAAGCGAGTTTATTCGCCAAAGCATATCAAAGTCTGAGGCTATAAAGTATTTTACAGAAAAAGGTGACGAGTATAAATTAGAATTAATAGAGGGTTTAGAAGATGGGAGTATTACCTTTTATACGCAAGGTAATTTTACAGATTTATGTAGAGGTCCACATCTACCTCATACTGGTTTTATTAAAGCCATTAAATTGACTTCCATAGCAGGAGCATATTGGCGTGGAGATGAAACAAGGAAACAATTAACCAGAATTTATGGTATAACCTTTCCTAAGAATAATGAGCTAAAGGAATATTTAGCACTGCTAGAGGAGGCTAAAAAACGTGATCATAGAAAGCTAGGAAGAGAAATGGAATTATTCACGTTTTCTCAAAATGTGGGGCAAGGATTACCTTTATGGCTTCCAAAAGGAGCAGCTTTAAGGGCAAGATTAGAAGACTTTTTGAAAAAAGCTCAAAAAAAGGGGGGGTATCAACAAGTAATGACTCCGCACGTGGGGCATAAGAACCTTTACATGACTTCTGGTCACTATGAAAAGTATGGAGAGGATTCATTTCAACCTATTGCTACACCTCACGAAGGAGAAGAGTTTTTGTTAAAGCCAATGAATTGCCCTCACCATTGTGAAATTTATAAGGCTTCGCCTAAATCATATAAAGATTTGCCAGTACGCTATGCTGAATTTGGAACGGTATATCGTTATGAGCAAAGTGGTGAATTACATGGTTTAACAAGGGTAAGATCATTTACTCAAGATGATGCTCATATCTTTTGTACAGCTGATCAGGTGAAAGACGAATTTAAGAAAGTGATTGATTTGGTGTTGTATATTTTTAAGACATTAAGTTTTGATAATTTCAAAGCACAAATTTCACTGAGAGACCCTGATAATAATTCTAAATATATTGGCTCTGATGAAAATTGGGCCAAAGCAGAAGCCGCAATTATAGAAGCGTCCGAAGAGAAGGGTCTGGTAACGGTAGTTGAATATGGTGAGGCAGCCTTTTACGGACCAAAGCTTGATTTTATGGTGAAAGATGCTTTAGGTAGAGAGTGGCAATTAGGAACCATTCAGGTAGATTATAACTTACCTGAACGATTTGAATTGGAATATGTGGGGGCTGACAATGAACGCCATAGACCAGTTATGATTCATAGGGCGCCGTTTGGTTCAATGGAGCGTTTTGTTGCAGTTTTGTTGGAACATTGTGCTGGGAATTTTCCATTATGGCTAGTTGAAGATCAATTCGCCATATTGCCAATTAGTGAAAAATTCAACGAATATGCCAAAAAAGTTTTAAGTTTTCTAAATAATTCCGATATTCGCGGATTCGTTGATGATAGAAACGAAAAAGCGGGTAAGAAAATTAGAGACAATGAGGTAAGAAAAGTACCTTATATGTTGATAGTTGGAGGAAATGAAGAAGAAGCCGAAACTGTTTCTGTTAGGAAGCATGGTGAAGGAGATTTAGGAACAATGTCAATAAATGAGTTTATTGAATTGGTAAAAGTTGAGATTGATAAAGTATTGAAGTAAAATAATAAAGAAAGGAGTAACGAAGCTATAGCAATAAAAAGAAGAAATACAGGAAGAAGACCCTATAAAAAGGAGGAGCCTTATAGGATTAATGAACTAATTCGTGCCAGAGAGGTAAGACTAGTGGGAGAAGATGGTGCTGAGATACTGCCGTTGAGTGTTGCGCTAGAAAAAGCAAATCATGCTGAATTAGATTTGGTAGAAATTTCTCCTAATGCTAATCCACCAGTTTGTAAAATAATAGACTATAAAAAGTTCTTATTTGAGCAAAAGAAAAAGCAGAAGGAGCTTAAGTCCAGACAATCTAAGGTAACTATTAAGGAAATACGTTTTGGACCAAACACTGAAGAGCACGATTTTCAATTTAAGTTGAAACACGCCAAAGGGTTTCTATCCGACGGCGCCAAGGTAAAAGCTTTTGTGTTTTTTAAAGGGCGTTCTATTGTGTTTAAAGATAGAGGGTCGATATTGCTATTAAAATTCGCGCAAGAACTTGAAGATTACGGAGTCATAGAACAAATGCCAAAGTTAGAAGGCAAGAAGATGATTATGATGATTAATCCAAAGAAAAAGAATTAAAGATTATAAAGGGTAAAAATTAAATTTAGAAGAAATGCCTAAAATGAAAACAAAATCTAGTGCCAAGAAACGATTTAAAGTGACTGGAACTGGAAAACTTAAGAGAAAACATGCTTTTAAAAGTCATATTTTGACAAAAAAAGCAAAGAAAAGAAAAGCGAGATTAACAAAAGCAGGTTTGGTGCATAAGTCGGATGAGGCTAATATCAGACAGCAATTGACAATCTAGTAAATTAATTCTGTAAAGCACAGAAGGTTATTGTTATAAACCCAGTAGTGCAGTACCAAAGAGTGTTTTTAATTAACATCACTCACTACTAAAAACTTAAAAATTATGCCAAGATCGGTAAATGTAGTAGCAGCAAGAGCACGAAGAAAAAAAGTGATGAAGCTGGCCAAAGGTTACTTTGGAAGAAGAAAAAATGTATGGACAGTTGCTAAAAATGCTGTCGAAAAAGGTTTAGGATATGCGTACGTAGGTCGTAAACAAAAAAAGAGAAATTTTAGAGCGCTTTGGATTCAAAGAATTAATGCTGGTGCCAGACTTCATGGAATGAGTTATTCCCAGTTTATGGGCGCAGCAAATGCCAAAGGCATCAAATTAAACAGAAAAGTATTGGCTGATTTAGCCATGAACCACCCTGAAGCTTTTAAAGCTGTTGTTGATTCAGTGAAATAATCAGTATAATATATTATTACCCTTTGAAAAGCCATAAGTCATAAACTTATGGCTTTTTTTATTAATATATTTGTTTTATATTCTGAACTAATTGACTTCCAAAAAGCAATCATATTTTAAAATTCTGGGTATTCAGCCTACTTCTGATAAAGCTGTTATAAAAAAAGCGTACCGGAAAAAGGCATTTCAATATCATCCCGATAGAAATAAATTGCCTGGAGCGCATGGTAAATTTATCCGTCTCACTGAGGCATATGAAGCATTGGTTGAAGTGCCAAAAGAAACCCGCACTGGTAGTACTAAGCAACGGTATGCTCAAAAAACTTCAGAAGAAGTCATGGCTGAAAGAATGAGAGCTGCTAGAGAAAGGTATCAACAAGCTCAAAAAAAAGAGGCGGAAGAAGATTTAGTTTTTTATAATAAGTTGACAGGGGCAAAGTTTGGCAATGCTTTTAAATGGTTCGGATATGCCTCGTTATTGGCTAGTGCAATTTGGTTTTTCGATTATTTATTGGCCCCAAATGTTGTGCACGTTAATTTGGCTGAATACTTGTGGACAGGTCCTGAAATATGCTTCGATATTAGAGGGGTTAACTATTGTTTTGACAGCAGGCAAGCAGCAGGTCTTGGTAAGCATTGGGAGGCAGAAGCGCATTTTTCACCAATTTTAGGAGATTTAAAGTATATTATAACAAAGGATTATGTGGGTGATTTTTATAAGATATATGCTTATAGAACTTTTTCGTCAAGTTTTCCAGTTGTACCATTTCTAATGATTTTTCCATTTTTAACATGGCGTTTTAGACAACCTGCGCCATGGTTCGTCTTCCTCTATTTTGTGAGCTGGGTATTAGTTGGTGGAATGCTTTTGTTTCGTGTTTTTAGTCTCATATTCTAATTTTTTTGATTTAAACCAGTCTTATCTGTCGGTTTTAAACCGACTTTTTTTGTGTCTAATTTTTGTGGAAAAAGGTATTTAAAAGAACAGTTATTCACAATTACCCACTTTTTACCACATTGTATTTTTGGTATTATTATTAATGTTTATAATAGTTTAGTAACATTTCTTGTTTGAAAAGTTATGCTTAAAATGTGAAAAGTTATTAACAGATTCAGTTTTGTGGTAAAAAGTGGGAGAAAATCAATATATTTACATCTTTAACAACTAAAAAGAACAAATGGCTGGATTAGTCGGAGAATATGAATGTAAATTGGATGCAAAAGGGCGTTTTCTGTTCCCTTCTGGTCTGAGAAAGCAATTGTCTCCTGAAGCCAATGAGTTATTTATGATGAATAAGGGTTTTGAAAATTGTTTAACACTTTACCCTCAAAATGAGTGGGACAAAGTGAGTTTACGATTGTCGAAGCTGAATCTGTTTAAGCCAAAGAATCGGATGTTTTACCGTTTGTTTCATCAGGGCGCAAAGCAGTTAGGGTTGGATAACGCTGGTAGAGTTCTGGTGCCAGCGGATTTAATGAAACGAATTGATTTATCTAGGGAAGTTATGCTGACGGCATATAACGATAGAATAGAAATTTGGAGCAAAGCAGAATATTTATCAACTATGGATGATAATATGGTTGACTTTGCAGATTTGGCTGATGAAGTAATGGGCGAGATCGATAATGATAATGAGTAGCGAATACCATATCCCTGTTTTGTTCAATGAGTGCATTGAAGCTATGAACTTGGCTGATGGAAAAGTGTTTGTTGATGCAACTTATGGGGGCGGAGGACACTCAAAAGAAATATTGAAAAATATAAGTGATGATGCGCTTTTAGTTGCGTTCGATCAAGACGAGGATGCATTAAGTAATGTGGTTGAAGATGATAGGTTGTTGTTTGTAAATGCCAATTTCCGTTATATAAAGAATTTTTTGAAGTATTATGATTTAACTAAGGTTGACGCCATTTTGGCTGACCTTGGCGTTTCTTCTCATCAATTTGATGTTGGTGAAAGGGGGTTTTCAATTCGCACAGATGCCAGGTTAGATATGCGGATGAATCAAAAAGCAGACTTGTCTGCATTTGAAGTAGTGAATAATTATGAGGCGTCAGAGCTGTATCGAATTTTTAATAGTTACGCTGACTTAAAAAATGTAAAGAAGTTGGTTTATACCATTCTAACAAGTCGTCAGGTAAATCCTATTGTAACCACAGGTGGACTGGTTAAACTAATTAGTCATTTGGTTGCTGGAAATAAGTTAAATCAATTTTTAGCACAGGTTTTTCAGGCCATACGAATTGAAGTAAATGATGAAATGGGGGCTTTGGAAGATCTACTAGAATCGGCTTCAGATGTTCTGAAAGATGGGGGAAGGCTTGTTGTCATGTCATATCATTCTATTGAAGACCGTTTGGTAAAGAATTTTATTAGAACAGGACGATTTGATGGGGTGTTGGAAAAAGACATGTTTGGAAATGTAATTAAGCCACTTCAGGCCATTAATAAAAAACCAATTGTGCCTTCTGATGAAGAAAATGAACTAAACACAAGGGCAAGAAGCGCAAAATTAAGAATTGCAATTAAACAGTAGAATTGAACAAATTAAAAGCGAAAGCAGACATAGATAAACCTAAAAAGGAAAAGAAAAGAACTTTGGCTAAAGTGATAACTGGTGAGTTTTTGTCACGGACTGAAATCATTAGCAATATCCCGTTTATCTCCTTTTTAGGACTCTTGTTAGTCGTTTTAATTGGCTGGGGATATTATACTGAAACCGTGGGTAAAAAAGAAGTCAAACTTGAGCAAGAATTAGGAGAACTAAATTCAGAATATTTTTCACTAGGAGTTGAATATAATAAGCTTAGTAGGCAGACTCAGGTTTCTGAAAGATTAGAAGAGTCGGATTTAAAAGAGAGCACTATTCCGCCTAAAAAATTAAAAGTGAAAAAATACAATTTTTAATGTCACAGAACAATAACATATCAACCAAGGCTTACACATTATATTTTATAGTGGCATTACTGATGGTGATTGTATTAGTGAGGGTTGTAATTATTCAGCTTGGTTCAGTGGTGCCTCAAAATGAAAATACAACCGTTCAGGTTTTGGATACTAAGTTAGATAGTATTGCGCCTCTTAGGGGTAGGATCTTAACAGAGGATGGCAGTGTATTGGTGACTTCAATACCGTTATATGATTTGCATATTGATTTGAAAATAATCGATTCAGCTTTATTTTTTAGTCAAGTAGATTCCTTGTCAGTTTGTCTTAGTCATGAGTTCCCAGAAAAAACCACTAAGGAATGGAAAGAAAAGCTGCGTAAAGAAAGAGCTAGAAACAATCAGTATTTCAAAATAAAGAACAAAGTAAAATACTCAGTTTACCAAAAAGTAAAGGACTTTCCAATTCTCAGAAAAGGGAAATATAAAGGAGGGTTTATTGTTGAAAGATACAGTAAGTCACATAAACCCCATGGTATTTTAGCTGCACGAAGTTTAGGTTATGTCCGTGATGGTATTCAGCCAGTTGGAATAGAAGGAGCGTATAATCATTATTTGGCAGGAGAATATGGCACTATTTTTAAAAAATATGTGAACGGTTCATGGAAGCCTGTTTCAGAGAATGTAAAAGATCCAGTAAATGGTTCTGATGTCATCACCGCAATTGATGTTGATATTCAAGATTTAGCTGAAACAGAATTGATGAAGCAAATGAAATACCAGGATGCTCAGTATGGTGTGGTGGTGTTAATGGAGGTGCAAACCGGTTATATAAAGGCGATAGCAAACTTATCTAAAACTAAAGATGGTTCTTTTGCCGAAACATATAATCATGCTATTGGAACCAAAACGGTTCCGGGTTCTACTTTTAAGTTGGCGTCTCTGATGGCTTTATTAGAGGACAATAAGGCTGATATCAATCAATTGGTAAAAGCTTATGGTCAATATAATTTCTACGAGAGTATTTTACATGACTCTGACCCTAAAGGTTACGGGCAAATTACCTTAAAGCATGCCTTTGAATTGTCATCAAACGTTATTTCTAAAGTAGTGCAGGAAGCTTATCAAAATGATGAGCAAGAGTTTGTTGATCGACTAAAGACTTTTGGTTTAAGTGAGCCGTTAGGTATTGATTTAAAAGGTGAACCTGTGCCAACTCTTAATAATCAGGGAGAAGGAAACTGGTCAGGAATTTCAGTTCCTTGGATGAGTATTGGCTATGAAGTTGAGCAAACACCATTGCAAACTTTAGCATTTTATAATGCTGTTGCTAATAATGGTCAATATATCCGACCACTTTTTGTAAAGGAAATAAGGAAGGATGGAGAGGTTTTGAAACGTTATTCCAAAACGGTTTTAAAAGACCAAATCTGCTCAAAAAACACCTTAGTAAAACTAAGGGATTGTTTAGAAGGAGTAGTTGAAAATGGCACAGGAAGAAAGCTTCAATCGGCTCATTTTAAAATTGCAGGAAAAACAGGTACTGTCAAATTATCTAACGACGATCAGGGATATAGCGAAACAAGTAAGTATCAGGCGTCATTTTGTGGTTACTTTCCTGCTGACAAACCAAAATATTCATGTATAGTAGTTATTGCTGGACCAACACAGCAAATTTATGGCGCTCAGGTATCAGGTGTTGTATTTAAAGCTATTGCTGATAAGGTCTATGCTAATTCATTGCAATATCATCAATCTTATAACAAATTCGATAACGATTTAGCCATGCCATCTGTAAAGTATGGAAGCAGAGAAGACATTGAGATAGTATTGAATGAATTAGGAGTACGCTATGCGAATAAAGCTACAGAAGAACCATGGACTGTCGCGATTAACAAAGGTGACAAAGTTCAGCTTGAAAAAAGATATGTTGGCAAGACCAGTGTTCCAAATGTTGTTGGTATGACAGTGAATGATGCCGTTCATATTCTTGAAGGCAAAGGACTTAGAGTAGTATTAGAAGGCAGTGGTGATGTAAGAAGACAATCCATTAATCCGGGGAGTAGAATTGTAAAGGGGCAAAGAATCAAATTGAATTTAGGATGAATATGCTGAGAGACATATTGTATAATGCTGGTATTACCAAAGTGCAAGGTGATATTGGTATTGAAATCAACCAAATTATCTTCGATTCTCGTGATGCAAAACCTGGAAACGTCTTTGTAGCCATTAATGGTTTAGAAGTTAATGGTCATGATTTTATTGATAAAGCCATTTCGGCTGGTGCAACAGCTATTGTTTGTGAAGAATGGCCAAAATCAATAGATGATTCAATTACTTGCATCCAGGTCAAATCTACTAATTATGCGCTGGGTATTATGGCGAATAATTTTTACGATAATCCGTCTAAAGCAATTAAACTTATTGGCGTAACAGGGACAAATGGTAAAACAACATCTGTCACCCTTTTACATAATTTATTTACCGACCTTGGAATAAGTGCAGGTCTAATTTCTACAGTGATTAATAAAATAGGAAGTAAAGAGATACCTTCTACGCACACCACTCCAAATCCGGTTATGTTAAATCATTTGATGCGCCAAATGGTTAATGAAGGATGTGAGTTTTGTTTTATGGAAGTCAGTTCTCATGCTATTCATCAAAGTAGAATAGCGGGGTTAGATTTTGACATTGCTGGATTTACTAATATTTCACACGATCATCTCGATTATCATAAAACGTTCAAAGAATACATCAAGGCAAAAAAACAATTTTTTGATGAGCTTGGGTCAAATGCCACTGCTATTGTAAATAATGATGACGCTAACGGCCAAATTATGGTGCAAAATACCAATGCAAAAATTAAAACATTTGGATTAAAAACTATGGCCGACTTTAAGGTTAAAATTCTTGAAAATGCTTTTTCAGGGTTAGTGCTAAACGTTAATAATCAAGATGTTTGGACCAGATTAATTGGTGGTTTTAATGCTTATAACCTAATTCTGGTCTACGCCATTGCTATTGAACTTGGATTCGAATCTTTAGAAATACTGACGTCTATTTCAAAATTAAAATCAGTTGAAGGACGATTTCAATATATCAAGTCATCCACTGAAATCATTGCCATAGTTGATTATGCGCATACGCCAGATGCCTTGAAGAATGTACTAAACACGATTTCATCTGTAAGAACTAAGAATGAAAAGGTGATTACAGTGGTAGGCTGCGGAGGTGATAGAGATAAGACCAAACGTCCTAAAATGGCAGAAATTGCCGCTAACGAAAGCGATCAAACAATTCTTACCTCAGATAACCCCCGGACCGAAAAGCCAGAAACCATAATTGATGAAATGAAAGCCGGTGTGCCAGCCAATCGTTCTGCAAAAGTAATGGCTATTTCAGACCGAAAAGAAGCCATAAAAGTGGCTTGCGCATTGGCAAAGCAAGGAGATATTTTACTCGTTGCTGGAAAAGGGCACGAAAAGTATCAGGAGATTAATGGTGAGCGGTTTCCGTTTGACGATTTAGCAATTGTGCAAGAAACACTTAAAAACCTCGATAAGTAATGTTGTATTATCTATTTAATTATTTAAACGAATTAGGACTTCCAGGAGCGGGGGTGTTTGACTATATCTCATTTAGATCTGCTATGGCAGTTGTGGCGTCATTGATTATATCAATGTTGTTCGGCAACAGGATAATTAATTTGCTCAGAAAGCAACAAATAGGTGAAACAATAAGGGATTTGGGGCTTGATGGTCAAAAAGAAAAAGAGGGTACTCCTACAATGGGAGGGCTTATTATACTAGCTTCAATCATCATTCCAACCATACTATTTGCGCGACTAAACAATATCTATATCATTGTTATGCTGGTGTCAACGGTCATGCTTGGCGCAATTGGTTTTATTGATGATTACATCAAAGTATTCAAGAAAAACAAACAAGGACTGGCGGGGAAGTTCAAAATTTTTGGGCAAATTGTAGTTGGCATTTTCGTTGGAACAGTTTTATATTTTCATCCTGAAATCAAAGTTCATAAAAGTGTTGATGAAACCGTCATTGTTCAAAATTCCAAAGATGTAACAGAGAAACATAAGGTGGTAGAAGGTAAGAAGTGGGTAGAGACTAAAGACATGACCACAACGATTCCCTTCGTTAAAGGAAATGAATTTAATTATTCCTGGCTATCAGGGGCGTCATGGGGTTGGTTAATCTTTATTCCAATTGTTATTTTTTGGGTTGTTTTCGTTTCAAATGGCGCAAACATGACAGATGGTTTAGATGGTTTGGCAGGTGGTACCTCTGCCATTATAGGAATGTCATTAGCCATTTTTGCGTACATATCTGGTCACCTTGAATTTGCAGATTATCTGAATGTTATGTATATACCATACTCTTCAGAACTGGTAATATTTATCGGTGCATTTGTAGGGGCCTGTATTGGATTTTTATGGCACAACGCCTACCCTGCAAAAGTATTTATGGGTGATACTGGAAGCTTAGCTATAGGAGGAATAATTGCAGTTTTTGCCATTATTGTGAGAAAAGAGCTACTCATCCCAGTTCTTTGTGGCGTTTTCTTGCTCGAGAACCTATCGGTAGTTATGCAGGTGAGCTATTTCAAATACACTAAAAGAAGATTTGGTGAAGGACGCCGAATCTTTAAAATGGCACCATTACATCATCATTTTCAAAAAGCCGGAATGCATGAAGCAAAAATTGTTGCCCGTTTTTGGATTGTTGGAATCATCTTCGCCGTACTGGCGATTGTAACATTGAAATTGAGATAAAGTGAATTTAGAATCTGTTAAAAATATTGTCATTTTGGGTGCAGGCGAAAGTGGTGTAGGGGCGGCCTTATTGGCAAAATTTAAAGGCTATTCAGTCTTTGTTTCAGATTTTGGACCTATTAATGATGCTTATAAAACTGAGCTATCTAAAAACGAAATTGCCTTTGAGGAAAACCAACATTCTGAGTCAAAAATTTTAGAGTCTGATTTAATTATTAAAAGTCCAGGAATTCCGGATACTGCTCCAATTGTTAAAAAAGGATCTGCTCTAAGAATTCCAATTATAAATGAAATTGAGTTTGCAGGCTATTTTACTAATGCCAAAATGATATGCATTACTGGAAGTAACGGAAAAACTACGACCACTTTATGGCTTCATCATATTTTATCTGAAGCCAAATTGAATGTTGGTCTTGGTGGAAATGTAGGAAAAAGTTTAGCTCGTCAGGTTATAAAAGACGAATATGAGTATTATGTCCTTGAACTAAGTTCTTTTCAGTTAGACGGCATGTTCAGTTTTAAAGCTGATATCGCTATCCTTCTTAACATCACTCCGGATCATCTTGATAGGTATGATTATAACATGCAGAATTACACGAATTCAAAATTTAGAATTTGTCAGAATTTAACCAAATCTGACTGGTTCATATACAATGCTGATGACCCTATTATAATGTCAGAGATCAGCGCACGAAAAATCCCGGCAAAATCAGCGCCGTTTTCAATTAAAACCACTGAAAACGTCACTGGATATATATGCAACAACAACCAAATTAATATTAATTTAAAACCTGAGTTAATTATGTCGATTCATGATTTAGCCTTAAAAGGCAAACACAACACCCAAAATGCACTTGCTGCTGGTATTGCAGCTAAAGTGTTAGAAATTAGAAACGAATCTGTAAGAGAGAGCTTACAAGATTTTAAAAATGTAGAACACCGATTAGAATTTGTAGCCAAAGTAAATGGTATTGAGTTTGTCAATGATTCAAAAGCTACAAATGTCAATTCAACTTGGTATGCGCTTGAAAGCATGGAAAAAGAAGTGGTTTGGATAGTAGGAGGTGTCGATAAAGGTAATGATTATGATTCTCTTCTTCCGTTAGTTCAAGACAAAGTGAAAACCATTATTTGTCTAGGAGAAGATAACAATAAGATTATCGAGGCTTTTACAGGAAAAGTAGATAAAATCGTTGAAGCTAAGTCCGCATTTCAAGCGGTTAATTTTGGCTACGAATTCGCAAAAAAAGATCAGACTGTTTTATTATCTCCTGCTTGTGCAAGCTTTGATTTGTTTGATAGCTACGAAGACAGAGGTAAGCAATTTAAGGCGGCAGTAAGAGCACTTTAAGTAGAATTTGCTTAAAACATGATCAGTGAATACGGTATTTAAATATCTTAAAGGAGATAAGAATATTTGGGTAATTGCCTTTTTCTTGGGTATTTTATCCGTTGTTTCCGTCTTTAGTTTTATCCCTATATTGGTTAAAGTTAAGGGACTCAGCTATTCTTTTCTTTTTTTTAAACATTTTACCTTACTCGTACTTGGTTTCGTACTAATGTACGTTGTTCACAGGTTACCTTTCAGAGTATTTTCGAAACTGTCAAAGCTTATTTTTTATGTAGCTATTATTTTATTGGTGCTTACAATATTTATTGGAGAAAGCGTTAATGGCGCCGACCGTTGGTTGAAAATCCCATTAGTACCCTTTTCATTTCAAACTTCTGATTTTGCTAAGCTTGCTTTGGTACTTTACTTGTCAAAACAATTGATTAAAAAAAGATCGGATTTTGATGATTTAACAGCTGTTTCAAAATATATTTTGGCACCTATTGCGCTAACGGTATTTTTGATTTTACCTTCAAATTTATCAACTGCGTTAATAATAGGATTAATTGCATTGATTATTATGGTATTTGCAAAATTTCCCTTTAAGTGGATAGCATTGTCAATTGGAGGTGCTGCGGCTATGTTTTTATTATTGCTCCAAATTGCGAATTTTTACCCTAAGGCTTTACCAAGAGTTGCGACATGGAACAGTAGAATTGAAAACATGTTTACTGATGAAGTTAATCCACAGGAGCAAATGCAAATTACCAATTCACTTTTGGCTATTAAAAATGGAAGTGTCTTAGGGAAAGGTCCTGGAAACGGAGAGTTAAAAAGGTACATTCCTGAAGCTTATGCCGATTTTTATTTTGCGGCTATTGTTGAGGAAGGCGGAATTCTTATGGCTCTGGTGGTGATTAGTTTATACTTGCTATTATTTTACAGAATGATAAGGGTTGCACTTCGTATTCAGGAAAAGAATGAATATGCTGCATTAGCTGTAATTGGTATTGGATTAATCATAATAGTGTCAGCCGTTGTTAACATGATGGTTTGTACAAAAATATTACCGGTTACAGGGCAAAACATGCCCTTATTGAGTATGGGAGGAACAAGTGCTTGGTTTACCTCTATTGCGCTTGGAATAGTGTTAAGCGCTAGCAAAGAAGTAGAAACCAGTACAGAAACAACAAGTAAAAAGGGTGCATTAAATTTAGTCAATTAGTTATGTCTATCGGTAAAGTTATCATAAGTGGAGGAGGTACAGGAGGACATATTTTTCCAGCAATTGCTATTGCAAATGGTATTCAAAAAAAGTATCCCAATGCTTCTATATTATTTGTTGGAGCAGAAGGAAAAATGGAAATGGAGAAAGTACCTCAAGCAGGCTATGAAATTGTTGGTTTACCTATTAGAGGCTTGCAGCGGAAATTGACGCTCACTAACCTTTCTTTTCCATTTAAATTACTAGCAAGCTTATGGAAAGCCAAAAAAATTATTAAAAAATTTAAACCTGACATTGCAATTGGAGTGGGAGGCTATGCCAGTGCAGCAATTGTAAGAATGGCAGCTAGAAAAGGAGTGCCAACTTTAGTTCAAGAACAGAATTCTTATCCAGGCATTACAAACAAATGGTTAGCCAAAAAAGCAAAAACAATTTGTGTTGCCTATGATGGGTTAGAGCGTTTTTTTCCAGCAAAAAAAATTGTAAAAACAGGCAATCCTGTTCGAAATTCGGTAGTTGATATTAATGGAAAAAAGGATAAGGGTTTATCTCATTTTGGCTTAAAAAAAGGGGTAAAAACGGTATTGATAATTGGTGGTAGCTTAGGTGCACGAACTATTAATGATAGTTTAAAATTGGACATTCAACAATTATTAGATGCAGACATACAGGTTATATGGCAATGCGGGAAGTTTTATTTTAAATCGCTTGAGCCATTAAAATCAAAATTACCTTCAGACCGAGTTTATTTAAATGATTTCATTTTTGAAATGGACTTAGCTTATGCTGCAGCCGATTATATCGTATCTCGTGCAGGTGCCATGTCAGTTTCTGAATTATGTTTAATTGGGAAACCAACTATTCTTGTGCCCTCGCCAAACGTAGCAGAAGATCATCAAACAAAAAATGCCATGGCTTTGGTAAATATTGGCGCAGCTATTTTAGTGAAAGATTCGGAAGCAGAGCATAATCTTATCTCATCAGTTATTGAATTGCATCATAATGCAGAAAAACAGCAATCGTTAAGTGCACAAATCAATACTTTGGGCATTGATAATGCACCTGAAAGAATTGTAGAAGAAATTGAAAAAATATTAAAAACATAACCTTGGACATTAGAAGCATACATACGGTTTATTTTTTAGGAATTGGAGGCATAGGTATGAGTGCTCTGGCTCGTTTTTTCAAAATTGAAGGTAAAAACGTGATGGGTTACGATAAAACTAAAACCCGACTTACTGATTTGCTTCAGCAGGAAGGCATAGATGTACATTTTGAAGATAAAGGAGACAATGCCCTTGATAATTTAAAAAAAGATGAAACCTTAGTGGTTTATACACCTGCAATACCAATCTCCTTAGCTGAATTATCAGCCTTTAAGACGTCAGGTTTTAAGGTGGTAAAAAGGTCAGAAGTATTGGGGATAATATCTAAAGGATTCAAAACATTTGCAGTGGCTGGTACGCATGGTAAAACTACCACAAGCTCAATAATGGCACATGTGTTATATACAACAGAAGAGTCGTGCAACGCCTTTATTGGTGGTATAACTACTAATTATAATTCAAATTGTTTAATTTCCGAAAACACTAGTAGAGTGGTTGTTGAAGCAGATGAGTTTGATCGTTCATTTCTAACGCTGAAACCTAATTATTCTATTATTACCTCAACAGATGCCGACCATTTAGATATATATGGAAACGCTGAAGTACTCAAAGACTCTTTTGTGGAATTTGCTGAGTTAACTAATCCAAATGGAATTATTCTTTTACAAGCAGACAATGATTTAGCAGGGTATAAAGGGGCTGCAAAAATCTTGACTTATGGCCTTGATGCATATGAAGCCAATTGGTTTGCTAGAAATATCAGGTATGAGAGAGGAAGGATTTACTTTGATATTCATTCTAAATCTAAACGTTTTATAGGCGTAGAGTTTGGCTTGCCTGGTCACCATAATGTTGAAAATGCATTAGCTGTTTTTGCTTTATTATATGAGTATGGTATTCCGGAATCTCATCTTAGAACAGCATTCAAATCGTATTTAGGTGTTAAACGCCGTTTCGAAATTCACTTACAAACAGAAGAACAAGTGATTATTGATGATTATGCACATCATCCTAATGAATTAAAAGCTTTATTAAATTCAGTAAAAACAATTTATCCAACAAGAGCAATTACATGTGTTTTTCAACCCCATTTGTATAGTAGAACAAAGGATTTTATGGATGAATTTGCGAATGCACTCTCTTTAGCAGACCGTTTATATTTATTAGACATATACCCAGCTCGAGAAGCGCCAATTGACGGAATAACAAGCGAGGTATTGCTTGATAAAACAAGCCTGAATCAAAAGCAATTATCGTCTAAAGATATGATAGTTGAAGATTTAAAAAGGGCAGAAAATAACTTAATAGTTATTGCTGGAGCAGGAGATATTGATACCTGTATTGACCCTATTGTAAACGCATATAAACCTCAAAATAATACATGAATAGTTGGATAAAAAACTTTTTGTGGTTGTCTTTTATTATCATGGTGATAATATTGATGAGTTTTGTTAAAAGTTCAAGACAAAAAATGATTTTGGGATATCCTAAAGTGGTACCTGAAATATATGAAGATCAATTGTTTTTGGACGAGGGGATGATTCTTGATAAGCTTGAATCTAAAGGGTTAATAGGAAAAGATTTTTCGTATAGTCAAGTCGATTTTCAAGCCATTGAATCGTATTTAGAAAGTTTAAGTGAAGTAAAATCAGTAAAAGTATATGCTGAGATTGGTGATCAATGGCAGATACATGTAGTTATGCGTCAGCCAATTGCACGAATATTCAACCTCAACGGGTCAAGTTGTTATCTTGACAAAGATGGAAAACTAATGCCGCTTTCAGATAATTACACGGCTCATGTTTTAACAGTTAACGGCTATATAAATGAAACAAATATGAGCAAAAAAGTGTCTGATGTAATCAACAATGATAGTTTGAAAACTATTGAAATCATTGATGATTTGTACAAGATTTCAAAGTATGTTTGTTTTGATAAGTTCTTTTCTTCCCAAATTACACATGTTTACATTAATTCTGAAAAGGAATTTGAATTCATTCCAAGAGTTGGTAAACAAAGGATTTTATTTGGTGGTAGTCACCACTATAAAGGTAAGTTTAAGAAATTAAAAGTGTTTTACACCGAGGGTTTAGCAAAAGCCGGATGGGGTAAGTATGATACAATTAATGTAAAGTTTAAAAACCAAATTGTTTGCTCAAAAAGATAAATTTATGTCTGAAATAGTTGTAGGATTAGATATAGGGACCACAAAAATTGCCTGTTTTGTTGGCCGAAAAACCGAACATGATAAAATTGAGATTTTATCAATGGGTAAGTCGGAAAGTGTTGGTGTTTCAAGAGGAATGGTTTCAAATATTGAAAAAACAGTACAATCCATTAGGTTGGCCATTGAAGAGGCTCAAAATAGAATTGAAGGTAGTTTAACTATTAAACTGGTGAATGTAGGTATCGCAGGACAGCATATTTCAAGTTTGCAACACAGAGGAATGTTGACTCGAAATAATTTAGATACTGAAATTTCTCAATCAGATATTGATAGTTTAGTGGAAGATATGTATAAGCTAATTATGCAACCTGGCGAGGAAATTATTCATGTTTTACCGCAGGAATACATTGTTGATAATGAACAAGGAATAAAAGACCCTATTGGCATGTCGGGTATTCGCCTCGAAGCCAACTTTCATATTATTACTGGAAATATTGGTGCGGCCAAAAACATAAAAAAATGTGTTGATAAAGTTGATTTGGTGGTTGATGAAATGATCTTAGAACCATTAGCTTCTTCAGAAGCCGTTTTAAACGAAGAAGAAAAAGAGGCTGGTGTGGTTTTGGTTGACATTGGCGGTGGAACAACTGATGTAGCTATTTTTCAGGACGGCATTATTCGCCATACTGCTGTCATTCCTTTTGGAGGTAATGTAATTACTGAAGATATCAAAGAAGGTTGCACTATAATGAGCCGTCAATCTGAACTACTAAAAGTAAAATTCGGATCTGCACTAGCAAGCGAATGTCAGGATAATGAGATTGTGTGTATCCCAGGATTAAGAGGTAGAGAGCCTAGAGAAATTTCTGTACGCAATTTAGCATCTATCATTCAGGCGAGAATGGAAGAAATTATTGAGCATGTTCACTATGAAATTAAAAATTCAGGATTTGAAAAGAAATTAATTGGTGGTATTGTAGTCACTGGAGGTGGCGCTCAATTAAAACATATTACTCAATTGTTTGAATACATAACTGGGATGGATACTAGAATTGGTTATCCAAATGAACACTTGGCTCCTTCAACAAAAATTGAAAACATTACTAGCCCAATGTACTCAACAGGGATTGGATTAGTTATTAAAGGATTTGAAAAGGCCAATAAAACAGCCATGTTTGAAAATTCAACTGCAGCTAAAAATCATTCGACGAAAAGAAAAGGAAGCTTTTTTGAATCCCTTTTAACTAAAAGTAAAGCCTGGTTTGAAGAAGAGGACTAAAAAAATGATATAAAACAGAAATTAACCATTTCTGAATGGATAAAAGAATTAAAGAAAAGAACCAAAAAACCAACCATTATGGAATTTGATTTACCAAAAGACCAATCATCAATTATCAAGGTAATTGGTGTTGGCGGTGGGGGCGGAAACGCAGTAAACCACATGTATAACCAAGGTATAAAAGGTGTTGATTTTATTATTTGTAATACAGATCAACAGGCCTTGGACATAAGTTCTGTGCCAAATAAAGTACAATTAGGAGCAAGTTTAACTGAGGGGCGTGGAGCTGGAGCTATTCCTGAAATTGGCAAGAACGCCGCTATCGAAAATATTGATGACATTAAAGCCTTGCTCGGTACGAATACGAAGATGGCCTTCATTACTGCAGGAATGGGTGGTGGAACAGGTACTGGTGCAGCACCAGTTATTGCCAAAGTAGCTAAGGAAATGGGAATTTTAACGGTTGGTATTGTCACAGTTCCTTTTGGTTTCGAAGGACGTAAACGAAAACTACAAGCCGAAGAAGGACTTGAAGAATTACGCGGAGCCGTTGATACGTTATTGATAATTAATAATGATAGGTTGAGAGAAATGTTTGGTAACCTATCATTAGCAAATGCCTTTTCTCAAGCTGATGATGTTTTAGCAACTGCAGCTAAGGGTATTGCAGAAGTAATTTCAGTTACTGGTGCTATTAATGTTGATTTTAATGATGTGAATACGGTGATGAGAGATAGTGGTGTTGCCATTATGGGCTCAGCTGTTGCTGAAGGTGAGAATAGAGCCATAGAATGTGTTCAAAGTGCCTTATCATCTCCTTTACTAAACGATAATGATATTACTGGCGCCCGCTATGTATTATTAAATATTACTTATGGAGAGAAGGAGGTATTGATGGATGAAATAGGTGATATTACAGATTATATTCAGGATGAAGCAGGTTCAACTGCTGATGTCATTTGGGGGCATGGACAGGATGAAACATTGGGTGATGGATTATGTGTGACCTTAATTGCGACAGGATTCAACTCTTCTCCAGTAACAGGTTTTGAAAAAGAACCTGAAAAGAAAAAGTTGTCATTAGATGATGAATCTAAGCCAACAATGATTTCTCAGCCGATTGACTCACCAGTTAAAGAAGAGAATGACTATAAAGCACCAGAACAAGTTATTGAGGAAGAAACAGAAGAAGAACCTTTTTTGAAAGTAAAAGACGAAACAGCTGAACAAGCGGAAATAAATTGGTCGTTTGATAATGATGATTCTGCTGAAAAGCCAGTTGAGAAAGAAGGAGAAACCGAAGTCATTCGACATTATTTGACTGATGAAGTTGAGGAAAAAATTGAGTTGGAAAACAGAACACCCAAGGTTGTGCTTTCTAAGGAAGAGCAAGAACTCAGAGCGAAAGAGCGTTTAGAGCGTATCCAAACTTATACTTCTAAATTGAAATCTTCAAATGGGATCAGCGATTTGGAGAAGGAACCTGCTTACAAAAGAAGAGATATCCGTTTTGATGATGTGGCTCATTCTTCTGAAGAGCCTAAAAGTAAATTTACAGTATCAGAAACTGATGACACCAAAGAAAATGGAAAGAAGAGGTTTGGCTTGAAAGAGAATAATTCTTTCTTGCACGATAATGTAGACTAAATAATTACCTTTTATAATTCATAAAAGCCCATTGATTGTAATGTTAATGGGCTTTTGCATTGCCATAAAGGCTGTTTTCAGAATTAATGATTACATTAGTAAGAATCTAAAACACAAAATTATGAATTTTAAAAATGTAAATTGGCTTGCCATTATTTTAGCTGTTGTGGCTTCAATGGCTATTGGCTTTTTATGGTACGGTGCCCTCTTCATGGATCAGTGGATGGTTGTAAATAACATTTCTATGGATGGTGAAACTATGCTGAAAAATGGAATTGAGGTTGCCCCCTCAGCAACTCCAATGATTGCGAATACCATTGCTATGGTTGTCTATGCATTGTTCATGCATTGGCTCTTAGCCAGGTCAAATAGCTTAACGCTAAAAGGTGGTTTAACAACTGGACTGACCTTGGGTATTATTTTATACATTGGCATAGCTGTAAATAATGCGTTTTCGGTAACACCATATGAATCTACTCAGATAGATGGGCTTTATGCAATAGTATTATGGACTATTATTGGGATCATAATAGGTGCATGGCCTAAAAAAGTTAAAGCATAGGTTAATGAAACTTATCAAAAAGCCAGTGATTATAATCACTGGCTTTTTTATTCAATTTCTTGATAAAATTAATGCTTATCTTGTGCTAAATTTGATAAACCAAGTTATAAAAGTCCAGTTTGGCAAGAAATTGGCAATCAATTATTGGAATGAAAATGATTAGATTAATATTCACTGCAGTGATAATGCTTGCATTTGGAAACTGCGCTATAGCGCAACCAGGTATGCAATGGAGTACAAAAAGCAAGAAGGCCATAAAATATGCGGAGCAGTCTCGAACCGCATTAAGCGATATTGATATGACCACAGGTTTGCCAAATTATAAAAATGCCATAACCTGGTGCGATAAGGCGATAGCTAAAGATCCAAACTTTATTGAAGCTTATATGCTGAAAGCGGATTATGCCACTTCTGCGAATATGATTCCTGAAGCTATAAAAGCCTACAGAAAAACATTAGAAATCAATCCAAACTTTACTTCTACTGGTTTTGTTTACCTTGAATTAGCCAATTTAGAATGGGCTAATGCAGATTATGCTGAGGCTTTGGTTCATGCGAAAGCTTATAAAAAAGTGCCAGGAGCTAATAAAGAACTATTCAATCAGGTTGACTGGTTGATGGCCAATTGTGAATTTGCAGTTAATGCGATTAAGCATCCAGTTCCTTTTGAACCCAAGAATTTGGGAACAGGGGTAAATACTCAACATCCTGAATACTTTCCAACGCTTACAGTAGACCAAGAGGAGCTACTATATACGCGTTTAATCAGAAATGGCAGAGGTGCACAAGAAGATTTTTTTGTGTCTCAAAGTGATGGCCAATATTGGCGCTTAGGAGAGCCAATGCCTGGAAATATTAATACCAGTTATAATGAAGGTGCACCAACTTTTGCCCCTGATGGTCGGACTTTAATTTTTGTAGGTTGTCAGGACGAAAGAGGACGTTATGGACAAAACAGACGAGGTTATGGCAGTTGTGATTTATTTGTAACCGTTAAAGTGGGTAACTTGTGGTTAGACCCGATTAATTTGCCAGGCGCTGTCAATACAGCCAATTGGGAAACACAGCCCTCATTATCAGCTGACGGAAAAACATTATATTTTATTAGAGGTTCTGTGCGGTCCACAGGTGGAAAAAACAAACGAAATGGAGACATTTATGTAGCACACTTACTTGATGATGGCTCATGGAGTGAGGCCGAAAAGCTTCCTGACCATGTTAATACCAAATTATCGGAGTCGTCGGTACTCATTCACCCAGATGGAAGAACACTCTATTTTGGGTCGAATGGTCACATTGGTATGGGAGGATACGATTTATATATGACCCAAAAACAACCTGATGGTACTTGGGGAGAGGTCAGAAATTTAGGTTATCCGATTAATACTGAAAATGACGAATCTTCACTATTGGTTTTTGCAAATGGTAAATTAGCCATTTTTGCCTCTGATAGGCCAGGTGGACATGGAAGTTTAGATTTGTACGGTTTTGAATTACCAGAAAGCGTAAGGCCAACAAAAACCATTTACATGACCGGCTTGGTGTATGATAAAAAAACAGAAGAAAAACTTCAGGCTAATTTTAGTTTAGTTGATCTCAATACCAAAAAGGAAGTGGTTTTTTCACAATCTGATAAAAAGACAGGTCAGTTTTTAGTCACATTGCCGGTAAATAGAGAGTATGCATTATTAGTAGACAAAAAAGGCTATCAACCTTATTCCGTTAATTTCGATTTGCAAATTGCTGAAAATTCTGATAAACCTTATCATCAGGATGTACCTCTAATTCCACTAAATGACATGGAGGAAGAAATCGTACTTCAAAATGTCTTTTTTGATCTTGATTCCTACGAAATACGTGAAAAATCGTTTGTTGAGCTGAACAAATTAGTGAAGCATTTAAAAAGAAATGGAACTATGAAAATTGAACTACAAGGTCATACAGATGCGCAAGGAGATCCTGATAATAATATGACATTGTCTACAAATAGAGCTAAGGCTGTTATGAATTATTTGATTTCACAAGGTATTGAAAGCTTTAGGCTTACATCAAAAGGGTATGGAGAAACCAAGCCAGCAACCATTGTTGATGATTCTGGACAAACGGTAACTTTAACGGAAGACTATATTAAGACCTTGACGGTTGATAAACAAAAAGAAGCTAATCAAGCCAATAGACGAACGGTGTACATTGTGAAATCATTATAAATATGAATCTCTTTTTTCAATTTCTTAGGTTAGTGCGCGCGTTAAATTTGCTTGTAATTGCCTTGACCATGATTATTGTGCAGTACTTCTTATGTAAGTACATGGTGATGGGGTCAAACTTACTTGAAAAGAGCGTCTCAATTCCTGATACTTTATCAGTATTTAGTCATGTATTTTCTTTTGAATTTATATTGTTATTATCACTTGCCATTCTTTTCGCGGCTGCGGCCAATATTATAAATGATTATTTTGATGTTAGGGCGGATCGAGTTAATAAACCTGATAGATTAATCGTTGGGGTGCATATTAAAAGGCGTTGGGCCATGGTGTGGCATTGGCTATTTAATTTGGTTGGTTTTGGTATAGCTCTGTATTTAGGATACCTGGTTAAAGGGTTGTGGATTCCAATTGTGGCATTCATTACCATTAACATGCTTTGGTTTTATTCTACTTATTTTAAACGCCAGCCATTTACAGGGAATTTACTAGTTGCTGCTTTTACTGGGTTTGTACCCATCTCAGTGGTGTTATTTAACCTGACTATTTCGCCTAATTTCTCCAATCCGGAGGTATTTTTAGTTTTAGCTGAAAAACAGTATTTTTTTATGGTGATTTTGTTTACTGGCTTAATGGCATTTTTAATGAACTTAATAAGGGAATTGGTTAAGGATGTCATTGATGTGAGAGGAGATTTAAAATTGGGAGCAAAAACTTTTCCAATCCGTTTTGGTATCAAAAAAACCAGACGTTTAGTCTTTGTTCTATATGCCCTGGTTCTAGTTTTTGGCGGTTTGTTTCTGTATTATATTGCTCAAATAGTGATGGAAATACTGTTCTCAATTCAAACCTTGAAGAGTCCCATTAATTTAAACTTATTTATTTTTCTTTTAGCTTCTTCTCTCATATTATTGACCATATCGGCATATTTCACATTTAGAAAGCATCAAATTAAATCCTACAAAAAGGCATCATTATTTTTAAAATTAGCCATGGTCTTTGGCCTGTTAGTGCCTTTATTTTTGTGATTATCTCAACCCGTATTGCACATTAATTTCTAATTTCACGTAACCACTTCGTGTAAATTAATCAGTATTTGTCAGGTCGAGTGGTTTTACCTTGTAGCTATAGCGGAAAAGGAAAATTGTATCGAGACTGGTTCCGGGCGACAACATTAACTTATGTTATTTTAACGAAATTCTGTTTTTTCAATTCTTATTTAGTGAGTAAAAACTCCTAACTTTAGAAGTCATAAATTGACATATGAAACAAGCAGGAGTTTTTTCACTCAAAGAAACAGCTTTAAATTGCGAGTTCAATGAGACCATTAATTAAGTAACTACAGATTCATGAAAAACGGATTTTATTTTAAAACATACGAAAAACCATACCAGTCTCCGTTTGACAAATTATTCGATATTTTTAAAGAGCTCATTACACATACCTCTGGTGACTTTGATGAGGCCATTGATTGGCTGAGAGAATTAGATGCAGAATATAAGCTAACTACTCCAGAGTATACCATTGAAGATTTTATCGAAGACCTCAAAAAGAAGGGATACATCAGAGAAGAAGTTAAAGATGGAGGGGGAGAAGGGTTTGGAATTACAGCTAAAACGGAGCGTGCTATTAGACAAAATGCACTTGATCAGATTTTTGGAAAAATAAAGAAATCGGCGAGCGGTAACCATAAGAGTAAGAGCAGAGGAGAAGGAGATGAACATACAGGCCAATTAAGAGAGTATAAGTTTGGTGATGGGTTGGATAAAATCTCATTAACGGAAAGCATTAAAAATGCTCAGGTCAATAATGGTATTGATGGTGGGTTTAACTTAACAGAAAATGACTTAGTGGTAGAAGAGACGCAGTTTAAAGCTCAAATGAGCACTGTGTTAATGATTGATATTAGCCACAGCATGATTTTATATGGTGAGGATAGGATTACTCCAGCCAAAAAGGTGGCCATGGCATTAGCTGAGCTCATCACCACACGTTACCCAAAGGATACATTAGATATTTTGGTGTTTGGCAATGATGCCTGGACGATTCCAATCCGGGATTTACCTTATTTGAAAGTAGGACCATACCACACCAATACCGTTGCGGGCTTAAAATTAGCAATGGATATTCTGCGCAGAAAACGAAATACTAATAAGCAAATTTTCATGATTACGGATGGGAAACCGAGTTGTATTCGTGAAAAGAACGGAGACTATTATAAGAATAGTTTCGGCTTGGATGAATATATAGTTGATAAATGCTATAATCAGGCCGCTCAGGCCAGAAAATTACATATTCCCATCACTACATTTATGATTGCTTCAGATCCATACCTGCAGCAATTTGTTCAACACTTCACCGAAGCCAATCAAGGTAAAGCATTTTATACCGGACTGAAGGGGTTAGGAGAAATGATTTTTGAAGATTACGAAAACAATAGAAAAAAAAGAATTAAATAAAACAAAGGCAATTACCACATTTGAATATGAAAACAACTGACATTAAAACACTTGGCGAACTAAAAAAAGCAAAATACCAAAGCAAATCAATTAAAGATGAATTAAGGGATAATTTAAAGACAAAACTGCAATCCAATACACCAACGTTTGAAGGTGTCCATGGGTTTGAAAATTCTGTCATTCCGGAGCTAGAAAGGGCTATTTTATCGAGGCATAATATTAATTTATTAGGACTCAGAGGGCAAGCCAAAACCAGGTTAGCCCGTAAAATGGTTGAATTATTAGATGAATACATACCAATAGTAGCAGGATCAGAGATTAATGATGACCCTTTTAACCCAATTTCTAGATTTGCTGTTGATTTAATAGCTGAAAAGGGAGATCAAACACCTATTTCATGGTTACATAGAGATGACCGCTTCTTTGAAAAATTAGCTACACCTGATGTAACTGTGGCAGATATTATTGGAGACATTGATCCTATAAAAGCAGCTAATTTAAAACTAAGTTATGCTGATGATCGGGTTATTCATTTTGGCATGATTCCAAGAGCTAACCGTTGTATTTTTGTCATTAATGAATTACCTGACCTACAGGCCAGAATTCAAGTGGCTTTATTTAATATTTTGCAAGAGGGTGATATTCAAATCAGAGGTTTTAAGGTGAGAATGCCGTTAGATATGCAGTTTGTTTTTACTGCAAATCCTGAAGATTATACCAACAGAGGCAGTATTGTGACTCCATTAAAAGATAGAATTGGCTCTCAGATTTTAACGCATTACCCACTTGATATTGAAATTGCAAGAACCATAACTGAGCAAGAAGCCAAATTTGATACCGAACAAAGTGAAAGTGTGTATGTTCCTAATTTAGCTAAAGATTTATTAGAACAAATTAGTTTCGAAGCCAGAGATAGTGAATATATTGATGCGAAAAGCGGGGTGAGTGCCAGAATGAGTATTACCGCTTATGAAAACCTATATAGTACAGCTGAGCGACGGGCACTGCAACAGGGAGATAATAAAACAACCGTCAGGTTGAGTGATTTTGTAGGGGTAATTCCGTCTATTACCGGAAAAGTTGAGTTGGTTTACGAGGGAGAGCAAGAAGGCGCTGAAAACGTAGCCATGTTTTTAATTGGAGACGCCATTAAATCGTTGTTTGTAAAGTATTTTCCTGAAGTAAAAAAATTAGAGAAAGAAGATGAGCGTACACCTTATACCTCCTTATTAGAATGGTTTTTCACAGAGTCGGGGTTTCAATTATTAAATGATATATCTGATGGAGAATACAGTGCCACTATTGATGCAGTAACACCGCTAAATGATTTGCTTAAAAAATATGTACCCAAAGTCTCAAAAGAGGATGAGAACTTTTGGAAAGAGTTCGTATTATGGGCTTTAGTAGAATTCAAAAAATTGAGTAAGGATAGTGTTGCTGATGGTTATCAGTTTAAAGATCCATACAGTAATTTTATCAAGAACTTATAGATTTTTGGGTTATTAGCCTAGTATAAGGTTCAAATAAAAAATTACAAATAGGGTCGTTATAAACTTTTAGGTAAGATTTGTCGTTTAGTTATAAATAACCCTTTTTTGGTTGGGTTTATAAATCAATTTATAATGAACCAGGACAATTTAGATGTACCAATTAAAGTGTTAAGGATAACACCTAAGTCTGCCTATACCACGGAAGAAGCTCATAGACACAATTACAATGAATTTTTCTTTTTTAAAAATGGTGGTGGAGATCATTTAATTGATTTTGTTACCTACACTATTAAAGCAAACAGTGTTTATAATGTGGTATCAAATAAGGTACATTATGTTAATAGGGCAATTGATTCGTTTGGATATGTTTTGATGGTTAAAAATGATTTTTTTCAGAATCAAATCCTAAAAACAAACTATGCTTTTTTAATTGAATTTGAAGAGATAAACCTCGACGTTAAAGCATTTGACAGTCAGGTTGAATTAATTCAACAAATTGAAAATGAGTTAAAATCAGACCACACTTTAAAAAATAATGTTGTGGTAGCTTTAGTTCATCTTCTTCTGGTAAGACTAAAGCAATATGTTTATCAAAATCAGACAAAAGATCTGATTAAATTGACTGAGAATAGTCTTTATAAATCATTCTATGTATTGCTTGAAAAATATTATTGTTCTGAAAGATCTACTGGTTTTTATGCTGAAAGATTAAATCTAAGTGTAAATACTTTAAATAAAGATATTAAGAAAACAACTGGAAAAACAGTAAGTAAACTCATTCAGAATAGGTTAATTTTAGAAGCAAAAAGATTGCTTTTTCATTCTGATTTAAGCGTTAAAGAAATAGGCGTATACCTTAATTTCACTGATTCAGCACATTTTTACCATTTCTTTCGAAAACTGGAGAACTGTTCACCTTCAGACTATCGCAAAAAAATGAAAATGTACATCTAATGTGCAATAATGTACATCATTATTTATCAATCTTGCACTAAGTTTGCCATAAACAACTTATATGAAGTATGTCAAGTATAATTTTTGGCTAGTTATATTAGTCTTTACTGCTAGCATATCTACTAAGCAAGCAAATTGTCAATGGGTATTAGCAGATACAACTATTCAATCGGCAAGAGATGTAGACTTTCCTCATCCAAATGCAGCGTATCTTACAAGTGATATGGGGCTATTGTTTAAAAGTACAGATGGAGGTGTTTCTTGGGTGCAGCAATATGATTTTGGCGTATTTTCAAGCTTACGAACGCCTAGGTTTATAAACAAAGACACTGGTTTTGTATCCGCTAATTATGGCATTCAACGGACCTATGATGGCGGTCAAACCTGGACAAGTGTGGCAACAGGTAGTTTTTACACGCCTTCAAGTTTTAGTGTTAGTCCTTCCGCACTAGTAATTTCTTATTTTAATAATGACACTATGTATGTGAAAAGATCAATTAATTATGGGCTCAGTTTTAATACTATTCTTAAACGTTATAATCCTAATTTTACTTCTTTTGCTGTCAGTTTTATTAACTTGGCTATTGGCTTTGTAATCAATCCAGACGAATTAAATACAATATATAAAACAGTTAATGCTGGTTCAAGTTTCGATACAATTCAAATCGCAAATGGACCTATTACGCTAGGAGAAAAATTTTCGTTTAGGGATGATCAAACAAATGGATTCTTATATGGTGATATGTGGGGACAGTCAAATGCTAGTAGAACTTGGACAGGTGGAGCAACCTTTTTTTCATTGGATTTTGATGGATTCGGGGTATTACCAGTCCTAGATATTGAATTTTTGGGTGCTAATAAAATAATAGGATCCAGTCTGTATGGTAAGATTTATACATCACTAAATAATGGACAGTTTTGGCTAGAACATTCTACACCCGTTAATAATGAGGTTACTTCGGTTTCATTTGCTGACGATATGAACGGTATTGCAATCAGCAGAGATAAAATTATTTATACGAAAAATGGAGGGGCCTTAAGTAATCAAGACTATGGGAACACCAAGATTAAAATTTATCCAAATCCCACAAAAGATTGGCTTTTTATTGATAATGAGTTTGAAAATATCGAGATGTTAGTGTTGTATAATTTAAAAGGGCAATTACTTAAAGAATTTAGCGGGGGTAAAAAGAAAATTAATCTAGATAATTTTAAAAGCGGAACATACCTATTAAAGATTGAAACTGGATCCGGAACTATTACGAAAAAAATCATTCTTAAATAGATTCTATTTTCATGGTTTCTTTTAGAATCTAATAACTATTTTTAAAAAATACCTTGGTCGTGTCTCATTTATAAAAACTCAGTCGTCATTAGGGTGTAACATTAAAAAAGATAGATTATGAAAGAATTTATGATGATTTTCAGAACAGAAAAAAATGACAGACCAGCACCCTCTCCTGAAGAAATGCAGGCCATGGTAAAAGTATGGCAAGATTGGATTGGCGGTATAGCTGCTCAAGACAAATTTGTTGCTACAAATGCTTTAGGTAAACAAGGAAGAACGGTTTCACTGAATAGTGTAGTGTCAGACGGCCCATATGCTGAGGTTAAAGAAATTGTTGGAGGCTATATTATTGTCAAAGCAAATGATTTAGATGAGGCCGTTTCATTATCAAAAGGTTGTCCGACCTTAGATATTGGCGGAACTGTAGAGATCAGAGATGTGATGGTGTTCGATATGTAATTATTTAGTTCATATGAATAGGGTCTTCATTGAAGACCCTATTTTATTGATGGAAAACGCTGAGCTCATACCACATTTATTTAGAACAGAATACAGTAAAATAGTATCTGTGCTATGTAAAACTTTTGGTCTTGATCATATTGAATTAGCCGAAGACTTAGTGAGCGACTCTTTTTTGAAGGCAGCTGAAACCTGGAAATTAAAAGGGATTCCCAAAAATCCAACAGCATGGTTATATACCGTATCTAAAAACAATACCAAAGACTATTTTAAGAGACAGCAAATTTTTAAAGAAAAAATTGCTAAAAATTTAATTGATGAAGATGATGAAAATGGCGAATTTGACATTGATCTTTCTGAAGTAAATATTAAGGATAGTCAACTGAGAATGCTATTCGCCATTTGTAACCCTAGCATTTCAAGCACCGCTCAAATCGCACTTGCCTTACGCATCCTATGCGGTTTTGGAATTGATGAAATTGCAACCGCATTGCTTTCAAATAAAACCACTATTAACAAGCGTCTGCTCAGGGCGAAGCAAACATTAAGGCAGAACCGAATCGACCTGTCATTTCCCGACGCTGCAGAGTTAAATGATAGATTGTCAAACGTACTTTTCGTACTTTATCTTTTGTTTAATGAGGGGTACTATTCTACAACTGGTTCTGAGGTCATATCAAGAGATTTATGCCTGGAGGCCATGCGGTTGTTATACATGCTTCTCGAAAACGAGTCTACACGCTTACCAGAATCAAATGCATTAATGGCCTTATTTTGTTTCCATACCTCCCGATTTAATGCAAGGATTAACAGTGTTGGTGAGCAAATATTATATGATGATCAGGATAAAGGGAAATGGGATCGTGAATTGATTCAAAAAGGAGAGGAGTATTTACATTATTCTGCGTCTGGTCAAAAAGCATCTAAATATCACCTTGAGGCATTAATTGCTTATTGGCATACGAGGATTACCATTAACAGGAAGCAGAAATGGCAAAATATTTTACAACTATACAACCGTTTGCTTCAGCAAGAGTACTCCCCAGTTACTGCATTAAACAGAACTTATGCTTTAGCCATGGTAAAAGGAAATGACGTGGCATTAGAGGAAGCACTAAAAATAAATTTATCAAATAATCATTTGTACCATTCACTTCTCGCTAATTTATATGCTTCGATTGATAAACAAAAACAAATCGCTCATTTAAAGGAAGCTATCCACTTAGCAAAAACTACAAAAGATAAAAAATCACTAAGCGAAAGGCTGGATCAGCTCGTCAATTCAATAAAATAGAAAAATATTTCACCATCAACTGTTGATATATCAATTATTTTATTTATGTTTGTACCCTAAACTTAATAATGCAGAAAATTGAAGATGTCATATTGTTCCAAATTGATCTGACCAGTAAGGTGTCAAAACAATACTCCCAGAAAGAATTTGATAGGTTAAATTTGGGAATTACAATTGAACAATGGGTTATTTTAAAAATTGTTTCTGAGTCCGAAACACTTTCGCAGAGAGATTTGGCTAAAAAATCGTATCGCGATCCTGCTTCAATTACTCGAACACTTGACTTGTTAGAAAAGAAGGGCATGTTAACAAGAGCGCCAATTGAAAATAATAGAAGAGCCTATCATATTTTTTTAACTAAAAATGGAGAAAAATTCGTAGCTGATAATTTGGATTTAGTTCTGTCATTAAGGCGAAAGAGTACTCAGGGCATTTCTAAAAAAGAACTTGAAAACCTGTCTGCAACCTTAAGTAAAATACAGGATAATTTTAAATAAATTTTTTTGAATTATAAATTGATATATCAATGATTGAGAAGTCAATAAATAGTATTTTAATTCTGTTAATAGCGATCATTAGTTTGGGTGTACAATCTAAAACTCCGAAAAAGTCTGTTACAAAAAATAATATGACTGTAACCTGGCACTATAACTTGGATAGGATCTATTTTAAAATGACCGCACCAACTAATGGCTGGGTGACAATTGGGTTTAATAACACTAAATCAATTGCTGGAAACTATTTATTGATGGGGCGAGTGGTTAATAATAAAGTTGAAGTAGTCGAGCATCATACAATCAGTGCTGGAAACTATAAACCAATTACAACACTTGGCGGTGAAGTTATGGTTAAAGACGTTAATGGTTTTGAAGAGAATACTAAAACGACCATTTTATTTTCATTGCCGTTAAACCCCAACACCACGTATCAAAAAAATTTAAATCAAGACGTTAAGCAAACACTTTTATTGGCCTATAGCCGTGAAGATGATTTTCAGCATCATTCATTGATGCGCACCTCGATAAACGTAAAATTATAAAAATCAAAGAAATGAATTATAACTGACACAAAAACTTAAAAATAGGATTTAATAATAACCAAAAAACAAATAAAAATGAAAAATCTAAAATTAATAGTAATGATGATGAGTTTATTTACAGCATTAAATGTTAATGGTCAAAAATCAGAAGTCGAAGCCATTAAATCTGTCATATCTGGATTTGCTAAGGCTGGTGACACCAATGATTCCGAAAAACTAACCACTTATTTAGACGATAATTACCGGATAGTGATGAATCAGTTGTTTGGCAGTGAAGTAGTGAGTGTAATGCCAAAATCAGTTTATATTCAGAAAATTGCATCCAAAGAATTTGGAGGGGATCAAAGAAAAGTCAGTTTTGATTCAGTAACCCTTAATGGCAATACTGCTTGTGCAATTGTAAAGCTTGAAGGTAAAAAAATGACCACTAAATCTGTGATAAATCTGGTAAAGCACGCAGATGGTCATTGGAAATTAATAAGTGATATGCCAGTGATGTAAGTCAAAGTTTTTAATGTTATGATTCTAAAGTGCAATCTTTTTCGGGTTGCACTTTTCTTTTTCTTAATCTATGTTAACTCCTGTTGATGATTAATTTAAGATATTTGAAAAAACAAATTATTATGGATAAGCCAAAAATAGCAGGAAATACACCACAAATGGAAGCATTAGAATCTGGAAAAACATATGCATGGTGTTCGTGCGGAAGCTCTGAAAGTCAGCCATGGTGCAATGGCGCTCACCAAGGAGGAAGTTTTTCGCCAAAAGTGTTTAAAGCCGAAGATTCTAAAATGGCAGCTATGTGTATGTGTAAGATGTCAAAAAATCCACCATATTGTGATGGATCTCATGCTTCAATATAATAATGGTAAAACTTAAGAAAAAAATTATGAAAAAATTTAGAATTACATTAGTAGCAATCGTATTAGTTGTATTGTCCGCCTTTACAATCAGTGAATCCATCAGTTGGAAAGTCTCAGATAACTATAGTATTAAATTTGCTGGTACGGATGCAGAAGGTATTTTCAAAACTTTGACGGGTGACATTGTTTTTGATCAGGATAATTTAGCTGCGTCAAAATGTAACTTTACCGTTGATGTGAATTCAATTAATACAGGTAATGGAACTAAAAACAAGCATGCAGTAAGCAAAAACTGGTTTGATGCAGAAAAATTTCCAAAAATTAAATTTGCGTCTCAAAAATTCGGCAAAACTGACAATGGGTATTTAGTGACAGGTACTATGATGATTCATGGTGTGAAAAAAGAAATGACACTTCCATTTACATTTAGTAATAGTACTTTTAAGTCTAAATTTTCATTGAATAGAATGGACTTTGGAGTTGGCACTATGAAAGGCATGTCGAAAAAAGTATCGAATGAAATAAAATTAGATATTTCAATACCTGTTTCTAAGCTATAATTGATGAATAGAATAATTGCTCATGGAATAGTCGCTGGTATTCTGTCTTCGATAGCTGGTATTGTTTACTTTTACCTCTATCAAAATTTATTGTTTCTTGATTTTAGTACTGTATTAAATGCTGGTTCAATTTCAGGAGCTTCTGTATTGGGCTGTTTATTGATGGCTGGCGGATACATAATTTTAAATAAATTAAACCAGAGAAAACTTGAAGGTTGGATGAATTTAGTAATTGTTATTCTAACATTTATAAGCATTCTAGGACCCATTACAGTCACTTTACCGCTTGATGTTGATTTTCCAGAATTGTTTCCCGGATTAGCCGTACCTATGCATTTTTTTCCAGCTATGATTTTCTTCGGGTTAAAGCCGTTTTTTCAAGCGGGCAGGAATAATTCATAGACGCTATTTTAAAATCACAATTGGAAAGTCCTGTCCGAAGCTATAACTTGTGGGGTATTGAGCAGAACCATGATACTTTTCTGAAAGTTCTGGTACGCGTTCTTCAACGTAAGTCTTCATTTCGTTAATAGTGATTTTATTGTCTTGCTGAGCTCCGATTATAGTCTCAACATCTCCACCAATGACTTCGAGCAAAGCATATGTAAATAAGCCATGTTTTAGGTCTCCTGATTCGTTGGCATACTGAACATCTTGCGAGGCTGTTAAAAAAAATGTGCCAGTATTTCTGGCTAACTGGGCAATGGCCTTTTCCCGACCATCTACCCCTCTGCTGGCTATGGCATCCAGAGCACCACCCGAATGACAAGCATCCAAAATAAATAATTGTTTTTGAGCAGCTATTTCCTGCGAAAATTCAAGCAATTCAGAAGCGGATACTCCTTCTTTTGCCAAAATGCTTTCTCCATAAAAGCTTGTCACATTATGCGTAACAATATAAAAATCTGAAGGTTTTGCAGTTGATCCTCTACTCATCATTCCATGTCCAGCATAATAAAAAACGAAAACATCTTCTGGTCCTACTTCTTCAATTAGCTGTTCAAAAGCGGCCTTGATTTCAGTTTTATTCGCTTTACTATCCTGTATTGAAATTGCGTGAATGGTATTGAATAATGGCTCACCACCTTTGGAAATGGCTTTTGAAAAATCTTGCGCATCTTTAACTGCATAGCTTAAATTGTAATTGGTATTTTTATATTGATTAATACCAATAGAAAAAATATACAAATCAGTTTTAGCGGCTTCACCATCAAATTGAACTTGCATAGTAATGGGGTCCGATTCTACTTTAGATTGACTCACCGCAACGGCTTTTAAATCATTTAAACCATCTACTAATGTCACTTCAAATGTTTTTGCAGATTCTTTAGTTCCTCTAAATACCAGTTCATTGTTTCTACTTTCTATTTCAACTAGTTTCCCATTATTGTAAATTCTAATTTCGGCAATATCATCTCCATTTTCAATAATGGCTACATCTATGCTAAATTTTTCCGATTTGCTAATAACCATTGAATCATTTTTGATGATAGCTGTCCTTACTTTATTGTTAGGAATTTGAAAGGCCAATTCAGGTCGATCTTTTATTAAGGTTTTAAAATTTTCTCCAGTATCGTTTATTTTATCACCCGACATTATTCTTTTTGCCAGACCAGGCGTATAATATTTGTCGAACAATGATTCAATGGCGACAACCTCCATTCCTGATACATAATTGACCAATTGTAAAGCTGACTTAGAGCCATCAAAATGGCCATTTGGTGTAGTGACCAGCCAATCATTTCTATTGATTTGCATATAGGTATACAATTGCTGTTTTGCAGGATAATCCCAAACAATAATCTCTCCATTGGCACCTCTTGTAATCATTAATTTTCCATCAGAAGTCAATTTTATATCCGTCACGGCACTAATATGACCACTCAATTGGGTTTCAATTTTTCCAGTTTTAATGTTCCAAAATTTAATTTTTCTATCTCCATCTCCTGAAATAATTTGTTGGTTATCGTAGCTAAATGTAGCACAGTAAATGGGTGTGTTTTTATCACTGAATTTAGCCAATTGCATACCTGTTAACATGTGCCATAGTTTTATTTTTCCATCCCAACTACTTGTTAATAGTTGACTACCATCAGACGAAAATTGAATGCTTGAAATGGTTTTAGAATGGCCAATTAATGACCTGAATTTTGTTTTGGTATCACTTTCCCATAGGTCGACATTTTTATCTAAATCTCCAGATAGAATATATAAATCATTGGGTGACAATTTTACAATGTAGGGAGACCCTTTTTCAATTTCAATATAGTCAGTGTATTGACCATCTGATATATTCCATTTTCTGATGGTGCCATCCCAGGCGGCTGATATTAAAATATTAGGGTCTTCGCTAAATACAATATCAAAAACCATGGCTTGGTGGCCTTTCAGAGTTTGGATAAGCTCGTATGTTCCAGTTTTGTAAATTCTTATTTTTCTGTCGCCTCCGGCTATAGCAAGTAATGCCCCATTTTTACTGTAAGCCTGGCAAAATATGGCTTTTTGAGCATTAGATATTGTTTTTATTTTTTTTCCTTTTGTAATGTCAAGTACTACTAAAGATGAATCTACCTTCCCAAAAGAGATGTATTTGTCTTTAGGGTCAATAGAAAAGGTTGTTTTATAAGAAATGTATTGCAAAATGGCGGCATCAATCCAATTGGCATAGCTTTTTTGAAACCCATCTGATCGGGTTTGATTTAAATAACCTCTAAAACTTTTAATGCCTCTTTTTCTGTCTATTGACCATAAATCAACACGTTGATCAGGGCCTGGCAGTAAAAATAAGTGTCCGGACAGTTTAATTTCCAGATAGTTCAGGTCTTTATTTTCCGTTTTCAAAATTTCTTTACCGGTTGAAACATTAAAGACCATAAGATTTTTATCGAAATTAATTAGCAGAAATTGATTGTCAGAGCTTAAAATCACATTATCAGGTGATGATTTAGGTGTTTTAAACTCTTGTATTATTTTACCGTTTTTAATATTCCAAAGTCTTCCTATTTCTTTGTTAGATATAGTGAATACAGTTTTGGAATCATTACTAATGGTAACTTTTGTTTTGCAGCCGTCACATTTCGCTTTATCATTGGTTTTGACTGTGTGCAGTGAATCACCAGTTTCAGCATTAAAAACAGTTGCGAATAATTTTGAGGACCCTATGACAATATATTGTCCATTATCACTAAAATTCAAGGTGTGCGCTTTGTCAAATGGCATGGTAAATAACGTATCCATAGTAATTAGACTAATACAAGCTACTGTACGACTGTCTAATTTTGTGAGGAGTTTTTCACCGTCATAACTCACCGTTTTGGAATCGTTATAAGCCGCATAATCTTTTTTAAAATAACCAATTAACTTCCCAGTACTTGTATTCCAAACCGAAAAATGCTGACGTTTATCAAGGATAATTACCTTACTTCCATTGCCATTAAAATAGGCGTTTGTAATGTCGTATTTAGTGTGTAAAAAAGTATGAATAACATCTCCTGTTTCCACACTGACTAATTTGACGGTATTGTCGTTGGAAGCAGATAAGATACGTTTTCCATCTTTACTAAAATGTAAGGCGGTAATACTTTTGAGATGATGATGCAGAACACGAATCTCTTTGCCTGTTTTAGCCTCCCAAATAATAATTGACCGATCAATACTACCAGTGGCAATGTATTTACCATCATCAGAGATGTCACTTGCCGTCATGGGTTTGGAATGCCCCATTTGAATGATGGCCTCAATGTTTTGTTTTTCGGTTTGAGAAAAAGCGAATAAAGTTATTGAAAGAAAAAAATAAGTGCTTAAAAGACGTGTTATCATACTCAGGACTTCATATAAAGGTATAAAAAAACCATCAGTTTTGAGCTGATGGTTTTTATTCAAGTAATCTGTGCTTTATGAATTCAACAATTCTTTAACAATGCTTGAGATCATTTTACCATCTGCTTTGCCATTTAGTTGACCCATGATTGGTCCCATAACCTTACCCATATCTTGTGGTCCAGTAGCACCCATAGCGGCTATTTTTTCTAACACAACAGCTCTTACTTCATCTTCACTCATTAATTTTGGCATATAAGCTTCAATTACTTTTGCTTCAAATAATTCATCTTCAGCTAAATCTCCTCTTTCTTCTTTTACGTATAAATTATAAGTATCCATACGTTGTTTATATAACTTCATGATTATTTTACCAGCTACTTCATCACTGACTTCGGTTCCTGCACCGCTAGTTGCTTCCAATAAAATTTTGGCCTTAATATCCCTTAATGCTGTTAATTTCTTAGAATCTCGAGCCTTCATGGCTGTTTTTATATCGTTGTTGATTTGGTCTGTTAAGCTCATTGGTTTTATTTTTTACAAAGGTAGGGATAATTAGAAAATAGATTAAAGAATGAAGATGTCAAATTACCATTTACTGGTACATCATTTGTTTTTCAAATATTTTGATAGGGAAAAATTATTTAATACTGGTTTAAGGAGTTAAAAAATGGTTAAAAAAAGCCGTTAGCGTTAAAGTGGGGTTAAAGGTGTTATTTGTTGTACTTAGTTGGTTACTATTTGTATATGTTTGGCAAAAAACATTTATGAAATCACTAAATTCTCTTTTTACGACCTTGTTAAGTTGTACCTTTCTATCTTCAGTAAATTGTCAATTTAATGCTCAACCATCTGCTGGTCAAATTTTACATTATAATGTATTAGATCAAATGAGTCTTTCCGACACAGGAGCAGTAGGAAGCTCTGTATTATGGGATTATTCTGCAAGTTTGTTTGATCCGGATTTTTTGTATTCCGATAAATTCAGATTACCTGATCATAAAGAAATCGATATTAGCTCAAGTATAAATTTGGTCAGAGAAAATGGAGACGGATCAGCTATAATGTACAATTTAAGTGAAGATTCGTTGGTCAGGGTTTTCACACAAAATAATGGTGGATTTGAGATTGACTTTTTAGATTATTGGATTGATTTTAAGTATCCTTTTTTGGAGGATTCATTATATCGTGACACTGCTGTGGGTGAGTATTATAGTGGATTTACTCTAGTAACAACAAAAACTACGCAAAGTTGGTCTATTACGGGAACAGGTGAATTAAGAACACCTACAAATGTGTATTCTAATGTTTTTAAAGTAAGCCGATATAGTACAACTGAATACTTTACCGGGAATAATAATATAGCAACTGTGAATGCCATATCTATCGAATGGTATGAGCAAGGTAATAGTGCTGCTTTATTTCAAATTAATTGGGATGATAATTCAGGTACTGTTTCATCTAAATTTTTAAATAACCAATTTTTTGCGTCACAACCTAACAGCGAGTTGAATCTCTTTAGAGTGTATCCAAATCCTGTTTTGAATGTACTTCACTTTTCTGAGCGTTTAGAATCTTATATATTGATGGATATTAAGGGAGAGATTTTAAATGTTGGCTCGGGAAAAATATTGGACATGTCTCATTATTCTTCAGGGGTTTATTTATTGACAGTCTTGATAAATGATGAATACCGTACAATTAAGATTTTAAAGGCCTAATTTCCTATTCTTTTAATCACAAACACAAGCTTCGCAATCTGCTTCGGAGGCAAATCCTCTTACTGAACAACCACTATAACCAATTTCTTCACATGAATTCGTTGAGGCGTTATAAAACCATCTGACAAAATATGCCTGGCATAATTCGTCGGTTGGCGGACGTTCAGTGCATATTGGATTATCTGTTTCACATTGTCTTGTTTTATTACAAGCTGAGGTAAGGCTTAATAAGCAAATGGTTGCTATGGCTATAATATGTTTCATCTATTTCTTTTTTATACCTGATGCCTAAATGGCCAAAAGAGTTGCATCTGATAATTATTCACTTACCATTAAAAGGATTAGGATACTTTTTAAATTTAGTATCAATACTTGATGCCTTCACCAGTGCATTTTCACCATAGCGACTTTTCATTTTATCCATAGCTTGGTACAGTTGTAATAGCCTTACATCTTCAAATAAATTAATTTGGTGGGCTCCACCGACTAAATGGCTGAATCGAATGCCGACTAGACGAATACGCACCCTTCGGGTGTATAATTTTTGATAAAGTTCTTTGATCACAGGAATAATGGCATGATCGGTCGCTGTATAAGGAATTTTAACCTGTTTGGTGAATGTTTGAAAATCGGAATATCTTAATTTGACAGTAATACAGGCCGTTAATTTATTTTTTTGCCGCAGTTGATAGGTTAAATTTTCCCCCATGGCAATTAAAATATTTTGAAGCATTTGAAAATTTGTTGTGTCTTTGTCAAATGTTCGTTCTACGGACATGGATTTTTGTTCGTGGTAAGGCACTACTGGTGAATGATCAATGCCATTGGCTTTTTTCCAAATTTGTTTACCATTTTTTCCAAATACACCTGTTAATAGATCGAGGGGCATTTCTTGGATGGTTAAAATACGCTTAACCCCTAAATCGCGAAGCATTTTATATGATTTTTCACCCACCATAGGAATTTTACGAACCGATAAGGGTGCTAAAAAGTGTTTTTCATTACCAGTATCAATGACAATCTCATTGTTGGGTTTGGCCTCTCCAGTGGCGATTTTAGATACGGTCTTATTTAACGATAAGCCAAAAGAAAGCGGTAAGCCACTTTCCTTGATGATTTTTTTTCTTAGCTCAGAAGCCAATTGAATGTTCCCGAAAAATTGATCCATCCCCGTTAAGTCAACATAAAATTCGTCGATAGATGATTTTTCGTAAACAGGTACGGTATCCTTAATGATATCGGTAACTAAATTGGAATATTTTGAATAAACACCAGATGTGCCTCTTAAATAAACACCTTCGGGACACAATTGTTTAGCCATCCGAATCGGCATAGCAGAATGCACCCCAAAACGTCTGGCTTCATAGCTACAGGAAGACACTACACCCCGGTCGGATGTGCCACCTATAATAACAGGTTTCCCATTTAAACGGCTATCAATGAGTCGTTCACATGAGACAAAAAATGTATCTAAATCCATATGTAAAATCGACCGTTCCATTATCTTGTTTTGCGGTAAGGCATGGTGCTATGATCTTGAATAAGGTTGAAAGGATTATTTGCTTTCGTCAATTCACGCATTCTGGGAACACTGGTTACTACAGCTTTTTCTTCCTTTAAATCGGTATAGCGAGGGTCTTCAATGACGGGTAATTTTTTAAGGACTATGACATCAACAGCTGTACAATCAAAATCCATGGTTACTTTTCCCTTAATGGCGTAAACACCATTCCCTCTAATCGGATACTTTTGAACAATACTGGGAAAGTGAACTGTATCAATCCACCCAAATGTCTTATCGAAAAAAGTACCAAAAAACATAGTTTGCCCAGAACTTGTACGCGTTTTTTTAAGGGTGACCAAATATCCTTTTAACCAAACAATTTGATTCATGTATTGATTTAAATCCTTTGCAATTAACTCATTAGTGTTTGGATTTTCAAGGAGGTCAAAAAACGAGTATAATGAAAACCCTAATAACTCCATTTGATCAAACGCATCTGCCTTCCATGAATTGGCTAAACTAGGGAGCTCATAATTTTTGGTTTCTATTTTGAACAGATCTTTGCTTGTGCTAACCGTTGTTTTCGATTTTTTTAAATGAATTTGCCAAAGCAAATTCCGCTTGTCAATGCCTGTAAATCTAAAAGCATCAACTTTAATCAAGAGCACTATTTGTTCTAAGGAAATATTAACTCGATTAATAAAATCATCTAGATCTAAAAAAGGACCTTCAAAAGCACGAGATTTTATAATTTTTTGGGCAGATTTCACCTCAAATGAATGGATGAATCGGAAGCCCATGTAGACCGATTTTCCAAAAATAAGCGTTTTATGATCGCTTTTATTCACACAAGGCGGATGAACCTCACCTCCCTTTTTTTTGATTTCAATAAAATACACTTCTGGCCGGTAAAAACCCCCGCCATTATTAATAGTCGCTACCATATATTCCAAAGGATAGTAAGCTTTTAAAAACAAAGCCTGATAGCTTTCAACAGCATAAGATGCTGAATGACCTTTGGCGAAAGCATAACCAGCAAAACTGGCAATTTGACGCCAGACTTCTGTCACGGATCTTAAAGTATATCCTTTTGCAATCGCATTCTCAAAAAAACGGTCTTTCACAATTTGAAAGGTTTCCCGTTTTCTAAATTTTCCGGCCATGCCACGTCTTAATACATCTGCCTCTCCTAAATCTAATCCTCCAAAGGTATGGGCCACTTTTAATACATCTTCTTGATAAACCATAATGCCATAAGTTTCAGGCATGATATCTAGCATAATTGGTAACACATCTTTTCGCTTTTCAGGACAACGGTAGCGTTCAATATAGGCTCGCATCATTCCTGATTGCGCAACACCTGGTCGAATGATTGAACTTGCTGCTACTAAACCCAAATAATTGTCTACCCTCAATTTTTTGAGCAGCATTCGCATAGCAGGAGATTCCACATAAAAGCAGCCTATGGCATCCGCTTTTTTAATTAAAGCATTAATGTTTTTATCTTCTTTTAAAGTACTAATATCATGTACCTTTTCAAAAACGGATTGGTGTTTGTTGGTTTCAATAATGGCAATGGCATCTTTAATTTTACCCAATCCCCGTTGACTTAAAATATCAAACTTATTCAGTCCTATGTCTTCAGCAGTATGCATGTCAAATTGTAGAGTAGGATAGCCTTTTGGGGGTAAAAACGTGCTGGTAAAATAGGTGATAGGCCTTTGTGAAATAACAATTCCGCTGGCATGAACACTCAAATAACTGGGAAAATCAATTAGATAAGTTGCATATCGTTTAACAAGCTGAGCTGTTTCATCTAAAACTAATTTGGCATGACGTAATTCTGTTTGGTGTACCAGCTTAATTTCGGCATCAGATAGTCCAAATACTTTTCCTAATTCTCTTTCCGTGCCTTTTTTTTGGAATGTATTTCGGGTACCGACTAAGGCTACATTTTTATAGCGACTAAAGATATACTGTGTTACATCTTCTCGATCTCGCCACGAAAAATCAATGTCAAAGTCGGGAGGGCTTGACCGGTGTAAGTTAATGAATCGTTCAAAATATAGATCTAACTCCAGAGGGTCGACATCTGTAATTTCTAAAAGATAAGCAATAACACTATTAGCTCCACTCCCTCTACCCACATGAAAGTATCCCTTTTTTTTAGCGTAATTAATAATGTCCCAATTGATGAGGAAATAAGAAACGAATCCTTTTTCTTTAATCATATGTAGTTCATTTTCTATCCTTTCATAAAGCACATCATTTTTCACTTTATATCGATTTTTGATGCCTTTGTAAGAGAGGTCTCTCAGTTTTTTGAAATCATCACCTTCATTTTCAAGGAACGTTTTCAAATTTTGATTGACAGGATCAGGTGCGATATCGAAGGATACATGACATTGATTTAAAATTTGGTGGGTGTTTTCAATAATATCAGGATAATATTCGAATGCCTTTAGTAAATCAGATTGACTAATAAAACGATCGTTATAGTTAGCAAAGTCTTCGTCTTTTAATTTGCTTAACACGGTGTTTTTGTCAATGGCACGCAGTAACTTATGGATGTTGTGAGCTCGGTTATTATGAAACGTTGAGGTTTGTAACATAACCATTTTACGCCTGTCTACTTGATGAAGTTTGATATGAACTAGGTCAGAAATCTTAACCCCCAGGTATTCATTTTCTTTTAAGTTTGAAGGAATGCTGTTTTTATTGAATGGGTAAATGATATAACAGTCTTTGAGTGTTTCAGTAGAGGTGTTTTGAAAGTCATTATGAATCAAATAATGGGTAATAAATTCATTTAGTGCATGAAAACCAGAATTGTTTTTAGCTAAGGCCACAAACTTTTGATCGAGACCTTCTCTAATATCTGCTCCAACAACAGGTTTCATATTGTATTTTTTCGATTCCCTTAGAAAATCAATGCAAGCTGAGGTAGTATTAATATCTGTTAAAGCAAAGGTTTGATAGCCATTTTTAGTTGTTAAATCTAATAACTCTTCTAGGCTTACGGTACCATATCTTAAGCTATAATATGAATGAGTATTGATCAGCACAAATTATTCATTTTATGGATGAAGTTTTCAATATCAGTTGCAGGGATACCTAGTTATTGTACTTCAGGGTTGAGTTGTCCGAACAAAAGTAGACAAAATGATTAATAAATAATCAAAAAAGATTAAATATTAATCATTATAAATAATGAAAAGAACCTTCTTGACTAATAATTAATCAGTTATAATTAATGGTGATTTAAGTTCACATGAATGAACCAAAATAGGAGCGGGGAAACGCTTTAGTGTATCAAAATTTAGGTACCCATCTTGTTTTAGGAGCGTATTTTAATGTGAATTCTAATCCTCCTAAATTGCTGTTGTAATTATTCAATTTTGAAATTGTAATATCATATGACGTGGCAAATGCTAAGTTTTTATATTCTATACCAATCATTGGAACGGTTGCATCATTATATCGATAGTAAACACCGGCTTTTACTCTTGAATTAAGATACTTGTCAATGATATACTCGAGCTCAACACCTCCATAATATTCTGATGCTTGGTCCTGCCACATTTCTCTTGTTTTCACTTCAATTGTGTAGCTATCAGAAATCTCATACGAAAATCCACCATGTATTACATATCTTCTTGGTAACCTGTCAGGATTGGATATCGAGGTTTCGATAAACTGACTTTTCGGACTTGAGATGTGAAAAATTGAAAGACCGCTATAGGCAAAAAACTTTCTGTTTGGCTTATATCTATAATAAATACCCCAATTAACTTCGGGCATAAATTTGGTGAATCGATCAAACGATTCAAGACTGGACAAGCTGCTACTAAATCCTCCATTATCGTATTGACTATTAAAGGTTAAATCATTTTCGTTCAGGTTTCGGTTAATGAATCCAGCCTGCAAACCAGTGGTAAGAGTATGCTTTTCTTGAAGTAGTTTTGTAATGCGATAAGATGCGGAAGCAACGAGATTAATTTCATTGTAAAAATTAGCACCATCATAGTTAACCATATAACCACCAATTCCCCACCTTTTGGCCCTTAATGGCATCTCATAGCTGACGTTAAATGTTGAAAAAGGTTTAATTACTAACGACCTCCACTGATTTCTATGCATCATACTTGCCCGATAAAGGTGGTTTTTAAATTGACCAGTCATGGCTGGATTTAATGATACTTCAGATATGTCGAACTGAGAAAAATGATAATCTTGAGCGTTCAGACTTCCCTCAAATGCGATAATCATAAAACTGAATGCGATAAAGGCATTTTTCATAATAATCTTTTTTGCTACTTAATCAATGACACACTGCCTTGAATTAAATAATGTTCTCCTTCTATAGTAACTGCTTCAACAATATATAAGTAATCTCCTACTGGGACTAACCGATCTTTCCAAGTACCGTCCCATCCAATTGAAGGGTCAATAGATTCGAAAATCAGATTACCCCAGTTATTATAAATCTTCATGTCAACTGATAAAAATGGTCCGCCTCTGACCAAAAGTGTATCGTTGGCCCCATCATTATTTGGCGAAAATCCTGTTGGTAATACTGGCGGAAATACTTCAGCTTCTCTTACCTCTATTACCCTAATCAACGAATCGGAGCATCCTAGTTCACTGGTGACACCATGTTCCACAGTATAAAAGCCTGGAATTGTGTAAGTATAACTTGAGTTTTTATCGGTTACTATTCCGGTTCCATTTCCAAAATCCCAATAATAACTAATTCCTTCTGAAGAAAGATCAGTAAAAATAACAGGTGTATTGATTACAGCTAATAAAGGTGTTACGCTAAAATTGGCCACTGGGCGTGGATCAATCAGTACGGAATTAATAACTTTAGCTTCACAGCCTAAACTAGACCTTACTTTCAATTCAACATCATATGCTCCATTATCTTCAAAAATATGGACAGGATTTTGTGAAACTGAAGAATCTCCATCACCAAATTGCCATAACCAATCTGTTATTGTTCCTGTTAATACCAATGTTGTGTCAGTAAATGCCAAAGGAAAACCTTCACACGATTCATTATTTTCAAACCCTGGAATAACTGGAACAATGACATTTACTTCAAGGGTGTCTGATGATGGTTGACAGGCAATTTCGCTATTTGTTGTAAAAAACAATTTGAAATTTCCATCAACAATGTCGAATACACTTGGGTCGTAATACGCATTGATATCAAATGGTGATGGTCTGAATTCACCAGTTCCTGTTGAAGCCCAGAAACCAGTTGTTGCATTAGTTAAAATTGCTGATACGGCTATGGAATCCACTTCAGCGCAGATGCTTTGATCACCTCCGACAAAGACATTACTATTTGGTTCAATGACAATTTCGACAGTGTCCATGTCTGTTAAACAATCCCCATCATTTGTGGATGATAAGACTAAATTAACTACTCCGGCAATAGAATCTGAAGGGGAAGGTATATAAATGGCATTCAGAGCAGAGTCGTTTGGTACAAATACACCAGCTCCTAAGCTTTGCCATACCCCAGTGATACTTCCTCCGCTGACAAAACCTTCGAGAGGAGCTTGCGCATTTGAAGCACAAATCACTTGATCGATCCCTGCGCTTACAAACACACGATCACCGAAGGTAATTTCTACGGTGTCTGTCACAGTTAAGCATGTCCCATTATTTGTAGAGGTAAGCACTAAGTTGACTATTCCTGCCGTTGTATCAGCACTGCTAAAATGATATTGAGCTCCCAATAAGCTGTCATTTGGAGAGAAGCTTCCAGAGCCTAGTGTAGACCATACACCTGTTGATGATCCGTTAGAAACTTGGCCTTGTAAGAGGGCAAAATCTGCAGTAGAGCAAACTTCTTGATCTAGTCCTGCATCAATTAATATCCCTGTGGAAATAGAAACCAGCGCTGAGTCAACCTCAGCTAAACAATTTCCATTTCCAGTTGTTGTTAAATATAAGGTTGCAGTCCCATTTATCACATCATCTGCACTTGCATTATATGCTACTGATAAATTTGTATTGTTGGGTGTAAAAGTTCCAGTTCCTGAAGTAGACCAAATTGCTCCTGATGCAATACTCACCGACCCTGCAACACCTACGGAAAGGTTAGTACCGCAAATCGACAGGTCTGGTCCTGCATCTACAACTGGTGCGGGAGTATAATTAATTAGCATAAAATCTGAAGCAAAATTACAGCTGTTGGTAGCTTCTAAAACAAGACTGACTGCTCCAGAGGCAATATCAGCTGGACTTGAAATATAGGTTGCATTTAGGTCGGTATTAGAGGGTACAAAGAGTCCGGTTCCTGAGCTAGTCCATATACCAGTACTCGCGCCATTTGAAATGACACCAGCCATCAATGCATCAGCATTATTGGCACACAATGTTTGATCCGTACCAGCATCAACTTGGCCAACAGGGAAAATATTAAGCACTAACGAATCGGTTTCCGCAACGCAGTTTCCAAAATTTGTTGCAGTGAGATAGATAGTTACCCCTTGATTAGCAGAATCGGCTGGGCTGGCCGTATAAGTGGGAGTTAAATCTGTATCAGAAGGTGAAAACGAACCTGTTCCTGAACTCGTCCATATCCCGGTAGTTGTAGCGCCTGAAATATGACCTCCTAATTGCACATTTAGATTTGAAGCACAAACGGTTGTGTCAGGACCCGCATTAACAATCGGTGGAGGAGTAATGCTAACGACCAAATTATCCGATCCCATATTACAGCTATTTGATGTTAATGTCAAACTCACGGTTCCATTATTGATGTCAAATGCACTTGGAATATAAGTAGTATTTAGGGATGTTGCATCAGGAACAAAAACACCACTCCCAGTTGTCGACCAGACACCATCAACAGCACCGCCAGAAATTGAACCATTGAGTGAAATTGTTGAGTTATTTGCGCAAACTGTCTGGTCCGGTCCAACGCTGGCAAATCCAGCAGGCAAAATCGTAATTTGTAAATCATCACTTATTGCCAGACAGGTTGCATTGTTAGTTGAGGTTAGTGTTAATGTTATGGACCCATTAATTGAATCGGCTGGACTGGCAATATAAGACGCATTCAGTGTTGTATTATTTGGAACAAAAGTTCCCGTTCCCGAGGTTGTCCAAACCCCGGTGTTTGTAATTCCTGAAACTGATCCAGATAGCCCAATAGTTAAATTATTCACGCAAACAACCTGATCTGCCCCGGCGTTTACAGTAGGATTAGGGCTAATTATTACATCTACATCATCTGTTTCTACAATACAATTGCCTATGCCAGTTGTCGATAAGGTTAGCGTTGCAATACCGGCAAGAATTTCAGAACTTGAGGGAGAATAAGTTGCATTAAGGTTGGAATTAGAAGGCATAAAAACACCTAGACCACCGCTCCATTGTCCTCCAGTTGCATTAACTATTGTTCCAGATAAATTTGCATCAGCATTATTTTCGCAAACATTGATGTCAAATCCTGCATCTGCAATGGGACTTGGTGTAAAAGTAATGGTGACATCATCACTTTCTGGATTACAAGTTCCATTTCCAGTAGATGTTAAGGTGAGCGTAACACTTCCTGCGTTTATTTCGGCTGCAGAAGGAGAATACACTGCGTTAAGGGTTGCATTATTCGGAGTAAATATTCCAAGCCCACCGCTCCATTGCCCACCTGTTGAAATAAAAACTGTTCCGCTTAAGTTTGCGTCAGCGTTATTGCTGCACAATGTTTGGTCAGGACCTGCATTCACTACAGGAGGATCTGTGATAGTGATTGTTGTGGCATCAGCATCAGCAGCACAAATTCCGTTGCCAGTAGATGTTAACACCAGAGTTGCAGTTCCTGCTGCTATCTCAGAGGGGGAAGGCGTATAAACGGCATTTAAATCAGTAGTTGATGCATTGAATGTTCCGCCCCCACCTGACCACATGCCTCCAGAAGCATTTTGTACAATTCCCGCCAGATTTACACTTGGATTATTTTCGCAAGACGTAAGATTTGGACCTGCATTTGCTATTGGTGAATCATCAATTGTAATGACAATATTATCAGTTACTGCATTGCAGTTTCCATTACCTGTCGATTGTAGAGTAAGGGTTAATCCTCCGTTTGAAATTTCAGTAGAAGAAGGGATATAGGTTCCTATTAGAGCTGTGTTTCCACTAGAGAATACACCTCCTCCTCCCGACCAAATACCACCAGAAGCCACCGTAATGTTCCCTGACAAAGAAACCGTAGCGTTATTTTCGCAAACTATTACATCTAAACCTGCATCTGTTGTTGGACTAGCTGTAAAATTTATGACAATATCATCTGTTACGGTATTACACCCTCCATTTCCTGTAGAGCTTAGTGTAAGGGTAATGGTGCCAGATGCTATTTCTGCAACCGTTGGGGTATAGGTAGGGCTAAGGCTTGTATTACTAGGGCTAAATACGCCGAGACCACCAGTCCATAATACTCCTGAGGCAATTGTTACTGTTCCACTGAGTGAAATGTCAGCATTATTCGCACATTTGGTTTGATCGGGACCAGCATTAACAACTGGCTCATTGGTATAAGTTAACGTCACATTATCCGTCACGGCATTACAAGTTCCGTTTCCGGTTGATGTTAAAGTCAGAACAACGCTACCCACTGTAAGCTCAGAGGCAGTTGGAGAATACGTCGCATTTACTGCATTTGAGTTCGGAGAAAAGGTGCCAGCACCTCCTGACCATATGCCACCAAGTGCATTGGTAACTAAACCGTTGAGTGCTAGATCAGCATTATTTTTGCAGGCAGTTAGGTTTGTGCCTGCATTGACAACAGGCGCATCAGTTATGGTAATTACAACATCATCCGTCACCGCATTACAAGTTCCGTTTCCAGCAGAGGTTAGTGTTAGAGTTACAGATCCCGCGCTTAATTCACTTGCAGATGGGGTATATGTTGTTGTTAAGTTAGTATTAGAAGGAGAAAAGGTTCCAGTTCCGCCAGACCATAATCCACCTGTTGCTATCGTAACATTACCTGTTAATATTGCATCAGGATTATTCTCACAAACTGAAACATCTATTCCTGCATCAGTAGTCGGGCTGGCTGTAAAATTAATCACAACGTCATCTGATACGGTATTGCAGTTTCCATTTCCAGTTGAGGTCAATGTTAGTGTAATACTTCCAGAAGCTATTTCTGCGGCAGTTGGAATATAGGTTGGTGCTAAGCTTGTATTGCTAGGGCTAAATACGCCGAGACCACCAGTCCATATTGCTCCCGAAGCAATTGTGACTGTTCCATTAAGTGACACACTGGCATTATTAGCACATTTCGTTTGATCGGGACCAGCATTAACAACTGGCTCATTGGTATAAGTTAACGTCACATTATCCGTCACTGCATTACAAGTTCCGTTTCCGGTTGATGTTAAAGTCAGAACAACACTGCCTACTGTAAGCTCAGAAGCAGTTGGAGAATACGTCGCATTTACAGCATTTGAGTTCGGAGAAAAGGTGCCAGCACCGCCAGACCATATGCCACCAAGTGCACCAGTCACAGATCCATTAAGCGTCAAATCAGCATTGTTTCTGCATGCAGATTGATTTGTACCTGCATTGACAACAGGCGCATCAGTTATGGTAATTACAACATCATCTGTCACTTCATTACAAGTCCCATTTCCAGCTGAGGTAAGTGTCAATGTAACAGATCCTGTACTCAATTCTGTTGGAGAGGGAGAATATGTAGTGTTTAAATTGGTATTTGATGGAGAGAAGGACCCAGTTCCACCAGACCATAGTCCTCCAGTTGCCACTGTGACACTTCCAGTAAGTGATGTATTCGAGTTATTTTCACAAACAGTTAAATCAGGACCAGCATTTACAGTGGGAGCCGTTGTAAAGTTGATTACAATATTATCGTTTACTGGTAAACAATCACCGTTTCCTGTTGAAGTGAGTGTTAAGCTAATACTGCCTGACGCTATTTCAGCAGTTGTAGGCGTATATGTTGCATTTAAAGTAGTGTTGTTTGGGCTAAATACCCCAAGACCTCCTGACCAAACCCCACCTGTTGAAACTGTTACACTTCCGTTTAAGTTGATTATTGGATTGTTTGCGCATTTGGTCTGATCTGGTCCTGCATTAACAGTAGGCTCTGGTGTATATGTTAATGTGATATTATCAGAAATTGGATTACAATTTCCATTTCCAATTGAAGTAAGTGTAAGTGTAACATTTCCAGTGGCAATTTCTCCTGGAGTTGGCGTATAATCAGCATTTAAAGCATTAACATTTGGTGAAAATGACCCTAAACCACCAGACCATGTTCCTCCAGAAGCACCCGTCACAGATCCTCCTAAGGTGATAGTGGCATTATTTGCACAAGTTGTTTGATCAGTTCCTGCATTTACAATAGGTTCATCTGTAAAAGCAATTTGTACGATATCTGTTACTGGATTGCATATTCCGTTTCCAGTTGATGTAACTGTGAGTGCAAGCAGGTCAGCTGCTATTTCTGCGGCGGTTGGTACATAAATTGTTGCCAGTAATGAATTATTAGGAATATATGTACCAGCTCCTCCACTCCATATGCCGCCAGACGAAATTAGAACAGATCCATTTAAATTAACCGTAGCATTATTTTCACACACACTAATATTGGTTCCAGCATCTATAACCGGGGCAGTAGTTATAGTAAGTATCATGTCATCTTGGATAGGTGTACAATTTCCTGTTGATGTTAAGATCAATGTCACTGAACCCGCAGAAATATCAGCAGGACTTGGTACGTACGTAGCATTCAAGTCTGTGTCTGAGGGTAAAAACTGCCCAGATCCTGATGTAGTCCATATGCCTGTAGAAGTTCCTCCACTTATTGTTGCAGCCAATTGTGCAGTATCGTTTGCGCAAACCGTCATATCAGGTCCAGGATCCAATAATATTTCAGAAGCATATTCCGAAAAGTAACCATATCTACATCCAGTTGTAGCACCACCATTAACAATGGCTAAGGTAAATACAGCAGAATCGTTACTAATAAGGTGGGCTTGATTGACAGGTATTTCTGTGGTATTGAATTGAATTTGTGCTGCTTTCCAATCTCCATTCGTGCCAGGAACAGTCAAAAAATCGGAGGCATTAATGGTTGCTGTTCCTGTACCAGAAACATTGAAGTCATCTTCAAAGCCAGATCGTACCATTAGATTCAAATAAAATGCTTCTGGCGAAGATCTGATAATACTTATTTGTTCGGAGCCGGCACAGCCTAATGGCGGCAATACTGCTTGACCTTCCTCACAACCGAAACCGGTAACATGGGTAATATACGCGGGTTTTGAGGTGACAATATAAACACTATTATCAGCTGAACTTGTCAAGTAATCCATGTCATAACGATAGGTCTCACCTGCAACAAGTGTAGCTGTTGGTGTTACAGCTCCATCTAAAAATACTTGAGTATTATTTTGAGTGGCTAAAATAAAAATGCTTTCATCACCTGTAGCATTCAATTGACCTTTCACTGCAATATATTCTGTGCCAGTAATGTCAACAGGTACAATCTGATCACCCAATAAATCGTAACAACCTCCAGACGGGTTGTGGTTGGAATCATCTTTTATAGTAATTGCTATGTCTTTATCACTAATTACAACAGCTCCTGAGGGGTGATTCCCTGGAATTGAATAAATAGGCTCATTTGTACCCAAATAAGGAAAGAACTGAAGTGTTGTGTCTGAGTTTCCACATGAATAGGTCTCTCCTTGTTGTAATACAATTGAGAAAGAGGTTAATGCTGCATGCCCATCAACGTTGACAGGGGAATAAATGGTTACTGTTGTATTATTTTGTGTTGCAACAATATCAAATGAAGCATAGGCTAGGTTTGGAATAGAGTAGGTAGCGTGATTATAGAATGGATCATGTTTATGAAGTGGAATATAGAATTCTTGACCTAATGAAGATTTTCCCTTTAATGAAAAAATATCGGCATTATTGGTATTGCTTACCTCGTAGTAGGCCGTAATTGTATCGGTAGCTACTATTCTTAAACCGGTAGATAAAATGGAATCAGTTGGCTTAGTTTCTAAGCTGGCAACAAAAGCACTAAGATCTTCTTGATGTGATGCATTAGGACCTAAAACAACTGTTATTGGTACAAAAGCTACATTAGCTGGCTGATCAATGGTAACAGTAGCTGAATCATTAAATGAGGAGATGTTTAGATAAATAGGAATACCACCAGGAGGGTTATGCGAAAAGGTGACCTCTGGAGGTGCAAACCAAAATTCTGTGCCAGATTGTGTTAACCCTGTGAAAAGCGTCATTAGAAAAATAAAAAGAAGTCCTATTTCTTTTTTCACAAGCATTCATTTAATTACATGTCATCCTCAATAGGGTTGCTCAGCTCCTACATGAGGAACCATTGAGAATTGACCATAGGAGTCATTTGACAAGTCTCAGCTTCTTTAAACTGGAAGCTCAGCGTACGTTTAACTTGTAAAATTGCGAATTATAGCCTGTCTGAATAATGGGCTCTATTGTAATTTACTAACAGCTCATTTTTAAAAAAATCGTATAACATTGATAGATAGAGCTATACCCTTTTAGTGAATTGTTGTATTGAAATGGCATAGGTCATTAATCCTAGTTAAATATCGGAATGGTTTTTTGCCATTACGAAAGTGACATTGGAACTTCCATTAATAGCACTTGCGCATCTTTAGTAGCTGTAAGATTAATTAAGTCGGTATCCCATAGCCCCATGCCATCTCTGGCAGAAAGGTGTTCTCCATTTAATTGAACTTCTCCCTTTAAAATAAAAGCATACACACCATTTTCAGGCTTATGGATTTTATATTGACTAGATTTTCCGTTCTCAAATTGCCCCAGATGAAACCAGGCATCTTGATGAATCCAAACACCTTGGTCTTCTTTGCTTGGTGATAATATTTGATAAAACTGATTTTCCTTTTCAATATCTTTAAGTGAAATTTGGTCATATCTTGGGTCTACATTTTTTTGATTAGGAAAAATCCATATTTGAAGAAATTTCACATGCTTATCACTGTTTTTATTGTATTCACTATGATAAATACCGGTTCCAGCGCTCATTACCTGTACATCTCCTTCTTTAATTACAGTGACATTCCCCATGCTGTCTTTATGTTCTAAATCACCCTCCAAAGGAATTGAAATAATCTCCATATTGTCATGGGGATGAGTACCAAATCCCATTGCAGCATCTACATGATCGTCGTTTAAAACACGTAATACACCAAAGTTCATTCGTTCCGGGTTGTAATAATTAGCAAAACTAAATGTGTGGTGCGAATCTAGCCAACCATGGTTAGCATGTCCTCTTGTTTCTGCTTTGTGAATAACTGTTTTCATAGTTCGTAATTCTTTATTTGGTAAATGATTAAAACCTACTTTTTGCATGAGCTTATCATATGTTGATTGTTTTGAAGCCGCATTTATATCATTTGCTTTTAAAATTCCTGGTGCTGAAGCACTAGCAATTCCTGCCAATATTCCTTTTTTGATAAAATCTTTACGGTTCATATGCTAAGTATTAGTTTGTGAATACAAAGGTCTAACTATTTTTCTGTTTAATAAATATAAGAATTCGGGATAGGCTTATGAAAATCCGACCAAGACTATAAATTAACTAAAGTGGGCTCTTTTCTGGAAGTTGGACGGTGAAACCCCAGTGCATTTCTTAAAAAATGCACTAAAATTAGCTGGTTCATTAAAACCCAATGAATAACCAATTTCCTTATTAGACAGATGAGAGAAGTAGAGCAATCTCTTGGCTTCAGTAATAATGCGAGATTGAATATATTCTTTAGCCGTTTTACCAATGGTATTTTTAATTACTCGGTTTAAATGGTCGGGTGAAATATGCAATTTATCAGCATAATAAGAAGTAGAATGCTCGGACTTAAAATCCTGATTGACATGATTTTTAAACTCATGAATCACTCTGTTTTCCGAAACATCAGTTTTTAATTCAATCGGATTAATAGCACAGCTATTATTGCATTCAATGAGAATGAGTTTTAAAAATGCACCAATAGATTGTACTTTCATATTGGCATTACTATTAAATAAATTATGAATTTCTGAAGCATAGCGCTCCACATTTTGAAATTCATTTTTTTTCATGACTAATGGTGGACTTTGGCCATAATCATTAAAAAGGTTTAGGTGCTCAATAAAAGATAGCTGAATATTATTTTCAAGTAAAAATTGGGTAGAAAAAGTGAGAACAAACCCCTGGCTAGCCTCAGTTTCTACAACCTGATGGACTTGTCCCGGTGACACAAAAAAAATTTGGTTTTGCCCCAAATTGTAAGAGTTAAAGTCTATAATGTGGTCGCCCTTTCCTTTTTTAACAATTAAAACCGTATAGTAATCATGTCGGTGAGGGTCATCAGTTTGTCCATTTCTGTTCGCATAAATTGTTTCCATTTTTGAAACGGAAAAGCTACTGTTTTCATTGGAGGGATTGATATTTGTGTAAGTTTTAACAGATGTCATTCATTCTATTTATAGAAATCAGATTATTACAAATTTTCTTAGCCAAATTTATAATCTTGTCAAACACGATTCGTTTAGTATCACTATTTAAATATACAGTTATATCAGGCTTTGACTAGAAATACTAGAACAAATTTAAAGGAAAAGTTATAAATCACCTTAAACAATTTTTTGAATGCAATTGAATTTACTTTTCACAAAACTTTTGCGAATGATGAGACTATATAGTATTCATACATGTAATTGTATAAAAACCAATAACGATTTTTAAAAAAAGAGGATGCCCTAAGCATCCTCTTTTCTTGTAATAAGTATCAGCGTTATTCTTTAATCAGTTTATGGATATGTGATTGATTAGCTTCAAATACCTCAATCATATAAATACCTTTTGGTTGATTGGAAAGGTCAATAAGGTTATTATAAATCGTACGGTCAATAATAATTTCTCCCAATGTATTGTATACGCGATATGAAATGACTTCGTCATTCGATAGACCATCTAGCCTTACAAAACCGCTGGTTGGGTTAGGAAAGAGGCGATATAAGGACGAGTGATCATCAACGCTAAGTGGCGCTGAACGTGCATTGACCGATTGATTTTCATAGGCTCCCATGTCAACGGTCATAGTCGTGCCGGATATCCTTGGGTTTAAATCCAAATCTGTCAGAATATGATTAATGACGTTATTATCACCTCTTCCTACAGAAGGTGAGCCCGGATCTAAGCGAAAATCACTAGATAGGTTCACAAATAAAGGGTCGTCCATAATAAGATCACCGCCTAAATTGTGACCATTATCGACACCAACCAGATCCCATCTATTCTGTAAAACACCTGCAGAATTTGCAACACATGTAGGATCAATTGAAACGTTTTCAATGTTACAATGTTTGAAGCCCGGTAATGACGTTCCAAAGCTGTGAACCGGTACGAAATCGTCCGGACAATAGACTGGAGGAGTTACAGAATTATTGTGCCAGAAAATACTGTTAATGAAATTACTGGCTCCAGAGTGAGAACAGATAATAGTGCTTCCAATGGCTTTGTTTCCCATATTATTGGCAAATGTGCAATTGATAATGCTGTCAGCACAGGTATTCATACCCATAGCGCCAGGTCCAACAAAAGATGTATTGTTGTAAAATAAACAGTTAATCAACGTACTCTGCGTACCGTCGTTAGAAATGGCGCCTGCCCAATTAGCATCATTTTTATAAAATATGCAATTCATGATGGCCATGCTTGATCCTATATTCACCATGGCACCTGCTGCGCCTCCCATGGCTAAATTATTTCTAAACGTGCAATTTGCTATTGTTGGACTGGCGATTAAGTTAAACATGGCACAATAAGATGAATTTGGTGAATTTGAATTGGCGCCCTCTAAAATAAAACCGTCCAGTAAAGCATCTGGTCCCAAACCAGCATTTTCATTCCGAATGATATTTTGAGCATAACCGCCTCCGGAAAGAATGGTTAAATACGTGTTCCAATCTCGGTCTGGTTTCGTAATGATATTATTAGCGGTTGAGAAGCCACCGTATATCTTTACATTTGGTAGCATGATATAAGGATTTTCTTGTCCGGGGGATGTTGAGGGGTAATAGGTCCCTTCAGAAACCCATATTTCTGCGCCATTACACCATATTTTCGAAGGATCTAGGGCATTATGCAAGTCGTCAAAAGCATTTGCCCAACTTGTGCCGTCGTTAGCGCCGCCCATCACATTTTGGTCTACATAAATAATTTGGGAGGAATTGGATTGAACGGTATATGTTTGAATGGCTGCACAATTATTCGCATCCTTGACTGTGACTTCATAGTCACCTGGCGCCAGGTTTTGAATGTTTTGCGTACCGGCGGTAAAGGAATTCGGACCGATCCATGAAACCGAATAGGGTGCCGTTCCTCCTGTAATAGTCAGGTTTATGAAACCATTCGTACCTGTACAAGAGTGTTGAATGATAGGATCTAAAACCATATCGCTTCCAACGAGTGAAAAATTATCAAGATATGTATAACGACTGATGTGTTTATAATATGGAATGGTATTACCATTGTCATCAATGTGAGAGCCATTAAATTCAATTTGGTCATAGCCCACTTGACCCTTTGGTAACGTAAAATTAAAGGTATACTGATACCAACCTCCTGCCACTGAACGGTGAAGTAAGGCTGCTTTGGTCAAGGTTAAACGGTTACCAGTAGTACTATTAACTAGTACAATATCTACATATTGTGTTTTATAAGGGGTTGTGATATAGGCAGGAACTGATGAATGTCTTGTATTTCTTGTATAGGCTGAAAAACTCAGTTCATAAGGATATTCTGGAATGATTGGTGACATTAAATCGGTCACAAGGCCTTCTCTCCAGGATGGGCTTGTTAGGTAGGGGAAATGCGGCATGGTACCTCCTTCGCTGACAATAATTGCCGCCATATTGTTTCCAAACGGTGTGGGGGCCCCTGGAGATGGTGATACGCCGCTTATATGAAGATCGGGCGTGGTGCCAAAAGGGCCAGTTGTAAAACTGCTGTCATCATTTCTACGCCAGGATTGAATATCAGAAATGCCTGCTGAATTGACGTAAAATTCTATACCAGTTCCCCAATAGATAGGAACCGAGCCGCCATTTAAGGCAGGATCGTAGTTTTCAAATCCTCCGTTGCAGATTAAATCAATACAATTAGATTGAGCCGGAACGCAAGCGGGGTGGGGTGTTGTGCCATATCTGGCAAACGTTGAAGTTGAATAAAACAGCATGGACAATACTGTAAAAAAATAAATAAATAATGTTTTCATGATTTTAGATATTTAAAAGTGAGTAGTTAATGAAATTCCCCGGTTAGATATGTTCATAATCAGGTGTTTCACTTTCAAATATACGAGAGTTCAAGAGGGAAATTTACGCTATTTAGAATTCGGAGCTAATTATTTAGAATACGGTTAATACCAATTAGAATTGGTTGATTCAGCTACCTCAGTCAGATTAACAGATTATTCTGATTTTATTATTTGGCTCTCTAAAACCTTTATTCTAGCAAATTTTGGATCCAATCCATTAAATAGTTTTCATCTACAATGGTCCAGGAATGGCAATTTCTGTTGCCTTTTCGATCGTATCCTTTACCAGAAGTGGTTATTAATTCTACGTTTTCATTACCTAGCATACGCAGCTTAAGGGCAAAAGCAGCTATATCATAAGAGTTAAAATCGTAATAAGTAGCCCCCCTTTCATTTAACCACCAGTCTATGTCCGGTTCATGAAATAGAATGATATTCGTATTCTTTAATAACTTTACATTTCCGCCTGAACTATCAGATTGTGTAAATACCGAGGCATTGCGATAAGCTTCAGGAAATTCTTCTACACCACCGTCGAACAATTCATGAAAAAATGGCACCATGTAGTTCGCTTCCCAAAGCATTCCTGCTTTAAAATTTTGTTTATGCTCAGAAGCTGATTTGTAAAACCGCTCTAAATCAAGCGGAGAGTCGACAGAAAATACACCTTTTATTTTGACCGTCGATTTTCCAGCTGCACAATATTGCGCGTATCTGAGCGCACGCGCACCACTGGCAGAAAGGCCTCCAATGAATATATTATTTTTAGGAATGTTGTATTTTTCAATCACTTCCACCACAATCTCATCCAATAACTTCATAGTAGATTCCTGGACAAATAGTTCCGGAAATATATTAGAGGTATTTGTATAAAGTGTCATCAAGCCAGCTTCTTTTGAAAGCTTAAGAAACTGATAGGGAGACTTCTTTGAGATGTCAGGAAGATTAGTATAATCTCTAATGATTAGTCCTTTTATTGTTTCTCCTTCTGGGAATACCGTTAAGTAGCAATTGAACGTGCTATCAGCTGGATTTTTATAAACGTACTCATACGTTTGACCAAACGTGAAATAAGATGCAAATAGGATGATTATTGATAATAGTAGTTTCATTTTTTCTTTGACGGTTTAGGTTTCAAGGTTTTCACATAAGCTAAGCTGGATTCCAAGTAAGGTTTTAGTTTGGACGTATCATTCAATAAATCATGGGGAATGGTTACATATTCTTTTAATAATGGACCAGGTTCAGGCTGGTATAAAGACGTATTATAGGTTTCTAAAAAGAGTAGCCGTTCTACTTTTGGTAACCTAATACCAACAAAACCACTTTTTGATAATAATGAAAACATATGCCCATTTAACGAAGTGTAGGGGAAGCCAAAGTTAGAATTCAGGCTCAGTTCCGGAATGCTTTCAACTAGCTTTTGATACAGTTCTAGTTGCGCTTTAGGAATTTCCTTTTTTACTTTTTTAGCCATAGTGTATTTATTTATAATTATATCAAGTTCCTAAAAAGGCAAATTAGCATATTTTGATCAAATATGAAAAAACACGTATTATTTCAATGATATGTTAACTTTAATTCACAGAATCCGTTGATTTTTCGTTTTAAACGGATGACGTTTCAATTTATTCCGTTATTTTTGCTCTAAGGATGATTTCTCTCCATGCCCAAATGAGGAAAGGATCTGCGCTCTCCGCAACGACGCTAATTAACCAATAAAATTAACAAAGTATGACGACAATGGAAAAATTATCTTCTGAGCAACTAATTGAGCGTGAAAATAAATATGGAGCTCATAATTATCATCCATTACCAGTAGTATTGGCAAAAGGAAATGGTGTGCATGTTTGGGATGTGGAAGGTAAAAAATACTACGATTTTTTATCTGCCTATTCAGCAGTTAATCAAGGGCACTGCCATCCAAAAATAGTAGATGCTATGACGAGCCAAGCAGAAACATTAACACTGACAAGCCGTGCTTTTTATAATGATACCTTAGGAGTATATGAGGAATATGTGACTAATTATTTTGGTTTTGATAAGGTGTTGCCAATGAATACTGGTGCTGAAGCGGTAGAAACAGCAATTAAATTATGCCGCAAGTGGGCTTATGAAAAACAGGGTATTGAGGAGCATAAAGCGCAAATAATTGTATGTGAAAACAATTTTCATGGTCGTACAACGACGATTATTTCATTTTCGAATGATGAAGATGCCCGCAAGAATTTTGGCCCATACACACCAGGCTTTATTAAAATACCTTATGATGATGTTGAAGCATTAGAGGAGGCCCTAAAACAACCAAATATTGCTGGCTTTATGGCGGAACCAATACAAGGTGAAGCTGGTGTTTATCGACCAGCAAACGATTATTTAGAGAAGGCTAAGGCGCTTTGCAAAAAAAACAATGTATTATTTATTGCTGATGAAGTTCAAACTGGTATAGCCAGAACAGGTAGTTTGTTAGCCGTTTGTGGTGATTGCACATGCGAATCAACTTGCGAGAAGCAAAGTACTTATGTTACACCAGATATTTTAATTTTAGGGAAAGCATTGTCTGGCGGGGCTTATCCAGTATCTGCCGTTTTAGCTAATGATGATATTATGTCAGTAATCAAACCTGGTCAGCATGGGAGCACTTTTGGAGGAAACCCGATTGCTGCTAAAGTTGCCATTGCTGCATTAGAGGTGGTAAAAGATGAAAATCTGGCACAAAATGCTAGGGAGTTGGGGCACTTATTTAGAATTGAAATGAATAAGTTAGTCGATAAGTATCCTATTGTAAAATTGGTCAGAGGGAAAGGGTTGCTAAACGCAATTGTCATTAATGATTCGGAGGATAGCAAAACAGCGTGGAACATTTGTATGACCTTAAAAGAAAACGGCCTCTTAGCAAAACCAACGCATGGTAACATTATTCGATTTGCACCACCACTCGTAATGACTCGTGAAGAATTGCTTGATTGTGTTAGGATTATTGATAAAACATTATCTGAATTTTAAAAAGATACGAATATTTTTAATGGGCGTACAGTCATGTCAATAAGTTTATTATCTTCGTAAAAAAAAATACAATTATTATGAAAAAAGTTATTTTAGTAGCAGCTGTAGGTATGTTAGCCTTAGCTTCATGTAAAAAAGATTACACTTGTGAATGTACAACTACTGATTCATCAGGATTTTTTGATGATGTTTCAACATCTGTAACTATCAACGCAACGAAAAGTGATGCTGAAACTACATGTAGTGGATCTGAAGTTACTGCTGGTACGTTAACAACTAAATGTGAACTTAAATAAGAATTTAATTTCTTTAGAGAAGGGATGCGATTTGCATCCCTTTTTTTGTTAATAACTAATCATTTTTTGTCAAAAACTATAGTTTATTGAAATAGAATTATTATTTTGCGGAGAATTTAAACTGAGATTATGAAGAAGGTAGTGCTATTTGCTGCAATTGGAATGCTTGTTTTTGCATCATGTAAACAAGAATATATTTGTGAATGTTTTCAAATAGAAGATGGGATTGCATTTCCATTATTAGATGATGCAGGAGTGGAAATTGCTCCTACATTTTTAGCTACAGAAAATAAAGCTACTGAAGCTTGTAATGATTATGCGATACTCACTGACTCAAGTATCGTTTGCACAATACAATAAACAACTTTATATAATTTGCTGAAAAGAGGTGTGAGTTTCACACCTCTTTTTAATTGTCTCTTTTTTCAAAAGTTTCCTCATCTCTGAGTTTAAATCTTCTGATGATCAGATAAATCAGTAGTCCAAATATGATAATGGCGCCAAGACCATAAAAGTATAAAAGAATGAAGGGTGCAGTGACCATTATTTAAATTTTACTGCAGTGCCATAAACTAATATTTCTGCGGCCCCCTGCATTAACATTGACGTACCCATTCTTAAGTTAACTATGGCGTCAGCTCCCATACGTTCAGCATCTTTTTGCACACGTTGTAACGCTTGCTCGCGAGATTGAGCTTGTAGTTTGGTGTATTCTTCAATTTCTCCACCTACAATATTTTTTAATCCAGCCATAAAATCTCTACCAATATTTCTCGCGCGAACGCTGCTTCCTCTAGCAATACCCACAATCGATTCAATTTCTTTACCTGGTACTGTTTCTGTTGTTGTAATTATCATGCTTTTATATTTAAGTATTCATCAATAAATTCTCTAACGCAGGCTTGCCCGCCTTTATGCTCTAAAATAATATCTGCTATGTTTTTAATTTGTTTTGCTGCATCATTTGGACAAGCAGAAATTCCAACAGATTTCATAATTTCTAAGTCGTTAATATCATCTCCTACAAATGCTACTTGTGCCCTTTTCAACTCCAATTTTTCGAGCCAATTATCTAATATTCTGGTTTTAGGTTCAGATCCAACATATACGTGCTGTATGCCTAACATAGACGCCCTATTTTCAACCATTTTGCTCTGATGGCTATGTGAAATAATACCAACATGAAAGCCACTTTTTGTCAAACCTTTGATGGCCATTCCATCTTTCGTATTATACTTTTTTATCATGTCACCATTTTCAGTAAAATACATCCCGCCATCAGTTAGGGTACCATCAACATCTAATATTAAAAACTTAATATCACTGGATAATATTTTATTATAATTTTTTAGAGGTTTGCGTAGTAATGAATCGATAGAGATATCAAAATAATCTGATATTTTAACCAACTCTGGAGGTGTGGGCTCTAGAATTCTCACTTTCGGGATTAAAATAATATTTTCAAACTGAGAAATACTAATTTCCTTTTGGTCGAGTAAGTGTGTCAGATTATTGTAATAAAGGCTCATTAATTAATAAATGGTTTTTAACTTTTACTAAGTTACTTAAAAAAAGCAATTGAATTAAGTATCTTTTTCTACTCTCTTTCTTAATTCAAAATTGGATCCTAAATAGACTTTACGAACCATTTCATCTTTTGATAATTCATCAGCAGTTCCTTGCCTCAAAATATTGCCTTCAAACAATAGGTAAGTCCGATCTGTTATAGCCAATGTTTCCTGAACGTTATGGTCAGTAATTAATACTCCAATATTTCGATTTTTTAATTTAGAGACAATGTTTTGAATATCTTCAACAGCAATTGGATCAACGCCCGCAAAAGGTTCATCCAACAATATAAATTTTGGATCTGTAGCGAGTGCTCTTGCTATTTCTGTTCTTCTTCTCTCACCACCAGATAGGCTTTGGCCTAAATTGTGACGGACGTGTCCAAGATTAAACTCTGCGATTAACTCTTCTAGTTTTGCCTCTCGTTCAGGTTTACTAAGTTTTGTTAATTCCAGAACGGCTAGAATATTGTCTTCGATTGATAATTTTCGGAATACTGAATTTTCTTGCGGTAAATAACCAATTCCTAATTGGGCTCTTTTGTACATTGGTACACCTGTAATATCCTTATCATTAAAGTAAACTGTTCCTTCGTTAGGATGAACCAAACCAACAATCATATAAAAAGACGTTGTTTTTCCAGCACCATTCGGCCCTAATAAACCAACAATTTCACCCTGGTTCACCTCAATAGAAACTCCTTTTACAACGGTCCTGCCCTTGTAAGTTTTTTTAATTTCGTTAGTCCTTAATTGCATTATGATTCTTAAAAATCGTCTGTAGTTGTAAATTTAACTCCAAATTTCGTAATATCTGTACGATTTGTCTATCTTAATCACTAAATAACATCAATTAACCAGCTTGCTTTGGTTGATATTGAGGTTTTGAATTTTATAAAATTTATTTAGTTTGGATAAAAGCTGGGATTTTAAACTGTACTATCCTCAATTCGTTTTTTCTTCTCAATGCGCTTAGCTATTATAACACCTAGTTCATAAAGAAGCATGATAGGAATGGTTACAATAACTTGAGTGAATACATCTGGAGGCGTAATAATAGCTGCCAGTAAAAGTACTGCCACTATTGAATGTTTCCGATATTTTTTGAGAAAAGTGGAAGTGATAATGCCGATTTTAGAAAAAATAAGGATGAAAACAGGCAACAAAAAAATGACTCCTGTTAAAATAATTGTTGAAGTGATTGTAGAAATGAAATCACTAATGATCAAGTCATTTTTAGCATTATCGGTTAATAGAAAATTACCAAGAAAATTAACTGTCAAAGGAGCAATGACATAATATCCGAATAAAATACCAATAAAAAAGAGTATCGTAATAAACCAAGTTACACCTCTAAAAGACTTTTTTTCTTTTGCTTTTAAACCAGGTTTAACAAATCCCCACAATTGATAAAACACAAATGGAAATGCACCGATAAAACCACCGATAAAAGACATTTTTATTGAGGTTCCAAACTGACCTGCCAAAGAAGTATTCTGGAATCTGATTTGCACATCTTCAAAGCAAATACCAAATGCCTGACAAGCCATTTTAAAGGTAGGAAAATCACCATCCTTAAGTCTGATGAACAGGTTGTCAATTATGATTTGCCTAAAAATGAAAACCACTATTCCGACAATAAGAATAGCAATAACTGAACGCACTAATCTCCACCTCAATTCTTCGAGATGCCCTAAAAAGGACATATTATCATCTTCAGCCTCCATATTTAGCAGGCAAAATTAAGAAATTATGAGCATAAGAGAAACTCTGTTAAATTTTAATTGAATTATTTTCAATATTAATCTGCTTGAGTTTAATCTTTTTTAAAGACTTAATCACCTTTTTCTTTGACTTAGGGTCGGAAATCCAATTTTCGGCAAACTCCGTCATTTGTACCTTCCAATTGTTAAAATAGTTTTGAACTTCAATAATTGAAACAACCTCAATAGGTTTTAAATTTGGATAGTTATCTTGAATTGAATTCTCATCAACAAGGGTCACTTCATTTTTGAATTGATTATACTTACCAGAAACTATCATTTTGATCGTGTCATTGACATGTACTAAATTTTTAATGCTAACATTAAATGAAGAATCGGAATCAATGAGTTCACCAGAAACATACGAAGATATTTCAATTGGCAGTTTGGTCTTTTCTAATTGCCAAAATAATTCTCTTATTTGAATGGAGTCTGAAGTAGAATTATTAATTGAAGTATATGGCATTTTACTTTCATGAAGCAAAGTGTAAACATCTTGTTCTCCAGTATAGCTTAAATTTAGGTGCAAAAAAACCTCCTCATAGTTTTTATCCATTACTTTTTCACCAAAACTGACCAAAATGACTTCAAAGTATTGATTTTCTTTAGTTTCGCTAAAAATAAGGTCTTGTGTTTTTGCATTAAACTTGGTGCCATCAGTAAAAGTAAAGTTTCCATATTTGTCATTAGAATAAGACATTAAACCGTACTCATATATTTTTTTCATGTTATCAAGCTTAGCTTCATAGCGTGACAATAAATCGAAGGCCTCTTCTTTGTCCTTCTTTAACTGTTTTAGAGTGGACAGTTCTGTTTGAAGCTGACCCTCATAACCAACTAAATTATGCTGTTCTATTTGTCTTTTCTTAGCTGTTTTAGATAATTTACCGCGAGGAACACCTTGACTGTCCTGATAAGATGTACTTTGACCTTTCTTTTTTTGTTTTCTACTTTTTTTCTTTTTTTTCATCTTTGGAGGACCTTCAGGTCGGTATCTAATTTTGTTTAACGACTTTTCTGTTTCTTTTATATTATATCTCGTTTTTACAATTTTTTTCTCATATTGATCTATGAGATAATCAAACCCCTTTTTACCATAAATCCTATCTTTTAAATCAGCTATCCAAACATATTCCAGTTCATCTATCAAAGTTTTATATGTAACACCTTCCTCACTGAAGAGGGGAGAAGGTGATAAATAACGATTTTCACTGTTTCCAAACAGGGCATAGGCATTTCCTCCTTTACGAATAATAACGGTTGTCTGTCTTTGAGGATGATAACCCCAAACATCCATATGTAAGTTAGTCTTTAGATTAGCTTTGGTTTGCATTTTAACAACAGAATTCTGATTGATAGACATTATTTTATCCTCACTATTTTTAGTTCGTTTACCAACCAAAGAATAATTGAAAAAAGCTTTCGGATCAGGTAAGGACCTATTGTACTTTGTTCGAATTACGCTCTCCAGCTCATCCCAATTTTTTCCATCACCTGCTGCGATTATAAAATTTTGAGACATTATGTTTGTTCCTGTTAGGATACCTACTATTTCTGTGGCTCTATTTCCTATATAAGCTTCTTGAGCATTATATATGGCATTTAGTAAGGTCATTTTTTCATCAGTATTATATGAGCTGTTTTTAAGCGCAGCTATTTTTTCAACGATAGTTAAATTGGGAGAAAAATAGCTCTTAATTTTCGGTGTAAAAGTATAGGTTTCGTCAGACCACATTTTGGCTGATGCACTAGGTGCATTTTCAAGAATCAGTTTTTCGAAAGCAACCACTTTAGGTTTTAGGTACTGGAATTGTGGCTTTTCGGAATCTCTAAATTGTAATATTAAGCCTAATTCCCATGTTGCAAAATGGGTACCAAGATCCATTAGTAACCCCCTGTTTTTTCTGGCCATATCTGTAAAATGACAGATTAATTTGCTTGAGTCCGACTCTATTTCTTTTTCTATGTAAGGATAGTCTGGCAAGGTATCATTAACGAAAGGAACAGAATCTGTGAATTGGAATAAATGAAAAAACTCTGGTTTTAAGTTGTCTACTTTTCGGGTTAATTGATAAAAAAATGCTTTTTGCTTACCTGTCATTTCTGTCCAGCTTGACTGGCTATGAACATGGAATATACATACGATACTGACTAATAAAATAAGCGATTTAATCATTTATAAGGGTAGTTTATGGATGCGTGGTAAAAGTAGAAAAAAATGCAGATCTTTTTTGTCTTATGGCATTATTATTGGTACATTGTTAATGTAAATATTAATTATAAAATAGAAACAAATGTTTGGTTTAGAAGATTTAATGAAAAATGTGGATTTAGGAGATGTTCTTGAAAAAGTAGGATTGACGGATTCTCAAAAAACCGAGGTAGCGAATCAAGCTGCTGACGCGGTAAAATATAGAGTGAACAAAGAGAATGCACGAGGTAACGTAGATACTATTAAAAATTTATTTTCTCAGCATGACAATACTTCAGAAGCTAATAAGGTGGCCAATAAACTTGAGGGTGATTTAGCATTTAATTTAAAGAACAAGGCTGGTCTTTCTGACACTATAATAGAGACGATTAAGTCAGCTGTAATGTCAAAATTTTTAGGAGGCACAAGTAATGCTTTAGCTCAAAATGGTGATAAAGATGGTGGTAGTATTCTAGATATGTTTGGAGATAACGATATGATTAATGGTTTCAAAGATAAAATTGGTGGTTTTTTTAAATAGGAAACATAAACTTATTATAAAAAGGTGTTTGATAAATCAAACACCTTTTTTTTTCAAACACCTAAATATGATTTAAATTTGTATATGGTAAATGGATTAATTTATGGCCAACGATATTAAAATAGATGAAGAACGGGAACGTTTAGATATTTTAAATGCTTATAAAGGTCTATTAAGGGCAAGTAAGAAGTTTAGAAAAAGCAGGGAAGATACAAAGCTCATAAGAGATGCTTTTAATATGGCAATGGAAGCACATACAGGCGTTCGCAGAAAATCTGGAGAACCTTATATTTATCACCCGATTGCGGTTGCAAGAATTTGCGCAGAAGAAATGGGTCTCGGACCTACTGCAATAGCTGCAGCATTGCTGCATGATACAGTAGAAGATACATATATTACCTTACAGGATATTGAAGATAAATTTGGATTGAAAGTAAGGAAAATTATTGATGGACTCACAAAAATTCCTGAAGTTTTTGACGACAATGTATCATTGCAAGCAGAGAACTTTAGAAAGCTAATTTTAACTATTTCAGATGATTTAAGGGTAGCGTTTATTAAAATTGCAGATCGATTGCATAATATGCGAACACTTGATTCAATGAGGAGGGATAAGAAATTGAAAATTTGTTCAGAAACTGAATACCTCTATGCCCCTTTGGCTCACCGATTGGGTTTTAATGCCATAAAACAAGAACTAGAGGACCTCATTTTTGAGGTTAAATATCCTGAAGAGTACTTTGAAATAGAACAAAAAATTGAAAAATCAAAGGAAGTCCGTAATAGTTTCATTCGACAGTTTACTGACCCCATTAAATCTGAATTAAATAAAACAGGTTTTACCTATAAAGTAAAAGCACGATATAAAAGTATATCATCAATTTATAATAAGTTAAAAAACAAAAACTTGACCTTTGATGAAATCTACGATATTTTTGCGATTAGAATCATTGTGGATGCACCATTGGAGTTGGAAAAGTCGAGGTGTTGGAGGGTATATTCAGTAGTGACTGATTTTTATCAACCTAACCCCGATCGATTAAGAGATTGGGTATCTATTCCAAAAGCCAATGGTTATGAATCTCTACACACTACGGTAATGAGTCCTTCAGGTAAGTGGGTAGAAGTCCAAATTCGGACAACAAGGATGGATGAAATAGCTGAAAAAGGATATGCTGCACATTGGAAGTATAAGGAAAATGATTCACGGAAATCCAATTTTGATAGATGGTTAGGTGAAATAAGAGATCTACTAGAAAATCCTGATGAAAATGCAATAGAATTCATTGACGAATTTAAAATGAACCTATTCAATGAAGAAATTTATGTTTTTACACCTACAGGAGATTTACGTGTATTACCAATAGGTGGCACAACCCTTGATTTTGCTTTTGATATTCATACTGACATTGGTTTGCGTTGTATTGGTGCAAAAGTAAATGGTAAGCTATTACCTTTAAGTCATGTTTTAAAAAGTGGAGATCAGGTTGAAATTATTACAAGTTCTAAACAGCGACCTAAAGAAGATTGGTTGAAGTTTGTGGTAACCGCCAGAGCAAAACAAAATATAAAATCTTCTTTAAAAGAAGAAGAAAAACGAATTGCGGGTGATGGTAAAGAAACCCTACAAAGAAAGTTTAAGCAACTTGATATTTTATTTAATAGTGAAAATATTAGCGCCTTAGAAAAATACTATCAAATTCACAGTGCTACCGAGCTCTATTATCAAATTGCCAAAGGTAAAATTGACCTTTCAAAATTGAAAACGATTCCTACCAATAATAAGCATTTTGTGCTTAAAAAGTCTGAACCGCCTAAGCTGAAATCATCATCTCTCAAAAATATAATTACATGTGTTGATAATAAAAATGACACTATTGTTATTGGAGAGGATTTTAAGAACGTTGAGTATCGTTTGGCAAACTGCTGTAGCCCAATACCTGGTGATGATGTTTTCGGATTTATTACAGCGTCAGAAGGAATAAAAATTCATAGAGTGAATTGTCCAAATGCAACTACTTTAATGTCAAATTATGCGTATAGGGTACTAAAAGCAAAGTGGCAAAGCCAGAAATTAAAAGCTCAATTAACAGGAATTATTATTACGGGAATTGATGATATGGGAATCGTTAATCGGATAACTAATATCATTTCCCAAGAACATAATGTCAATATGAAGTCAATTTCTTTCGAATCTGATGAAGGTATTTTTGAGGGGAAGATAATGCTCTATGTATACGATACAGAACATCTTGATAAATTAATCATGAAGTTTGAAGAAATTGAAGGGGTAAAATCTGTGATAAGGATTTAGAAATAAAACAGGTAAATTAGTATCACCTTAATAGTGTGACATGACCAGTCACTGTTTTTTGGATGTCCTCAAAAGTATCTTCATAAGTTATTTTCCAGACATAAGCGGCTTGTTCTACAAGTTTATTTCCATACCTACCATCCCAACCTTCATCAGGATTATTTGATCTAAATATAATTTCTCCCCACCTATTAAAAATCAAAAGTTCATACTGATATCTGTCAAAACCTGAGGTGAATACTGGTTTAAACTCATTATTGGTTGTACCACCTGAACCGGGTGTAAAGGAATTAGGGATATAAAATAGCAGGTCTTCTTGAATGGTTATAAATTCACAATACGTATCAGTACAGTTATAAATATTGGTAACTTCTAAGCAAACTTGCATGCTAGTTTTATCAATAAAATCAAAATTACTGAATTCAAATGTATTCACAGAATCGTCAGAAGTACCATATCTTCCGTCCTTCCCAAAAGTCCAAAAGTAACTCTCAGCACCTATGGCGAGACTTGTAAAGCTAATTTCAGAATCGCTCAAACGTGGTTTTAAAGGATCGAAAGTGAAACCAGATTTAGGTAAAGGATTGATTGAAATCACATCAGTAATACTTATGCTTCCACTACAATTTCCAGAATCACTCACAAAGTCAACAGTTAAATCATATCTCCCTGGCTCGGTAAATACAACATTGTCTACAGTTTTTCCAGTATATACAGCTGAGTTGCTAAAGGTCCAAGTAGACGTGCCAGGTATTTCAAGCGTATTTTCAAAACTTACAGCTTCTCCAACACAAACCACTGCATCAGTAGGTGTTATTTGAGGGTTAGGATCCTGATAGACATTTACTATAAATGTTTGATTTAAAGATTCGTTACAGTAATCTGTAGCAGTAACTGTATAAGTTGTATTAGCCGCTGGTGAAACAACAACTGTAGAAAGTGTATCGTCTACATTGCCAGTATTCCAGCTATAGGCATAATCAAGGGTATCTCCAAAATCAATTCTTTGACCTTGAGAAGCCATTACGCCAAGATTAACTGAAGAACCAGGACAAATTGTAAATTCGGTTGCTGTAGTAGGGCTTAGTTGAAGTGCTGGTGTAACAGTCATATTAAAAGAATACGGACCTGCAGTACAACCATTTGCATCTACAATATTGTAGGTGAAAATATTATTTTGCGTTACCGTTTGGCTAAAAGTTGATGTTCCCGGGTAAACATTGCCATAATCATCACTCCAATTATAAGTGAACGGCAGAGTACCTCCGCTGGTAAAACCTGCTGAAACGTTAATGGTACTATTAAAACAAACATTCGTCCAATCGCTAGGCGCGTTTCCTATCAATGCATCAGGCTGTGTAATAGTTGTATTTGAAAAAGCCTGACAACCTTGAATATCAGTAACTACTACATCATAATTCTCATCACATAAATTATTAAAAGTACCAGTAGCATTAGTGGTAGGCACACCATTAAGTAGAAGATCGAAAGTTACGCCTAGTGGAGCATCTACGGTGATTTCACCATCACAGGCATTAAAACATGATACATTTGTTCCAACCACACTGTTAATTACTAATTGAGGAGGTTCAGCCACATTAATATTTGGCACTTGAATGAAACAGCCATTCGCATCAGTTATAATGGTGTTATAATTTCCTGCACAAACATTAATGGCATTATCATCATTCACACCTGCTATATTACCTGACCATTGATAGGTCAAGTTTCCTGTTCCTCCATTACTATTAAGATCTACTGTCCCATCACAAGCACCAAAACAAGAGACATTAGTAGTGATAATATTTGTTGTAATGGCTGCAGGCTCATTGATATTAATTACGACAGTTTCGGAGCAGTTATTGGCATCAGTTACAATTGTTGTATAGGCGTTCGCTTGCAAAAAGTCGTAAGATCCGAATGGCTGAAACGACGCCCCATTATCTATAGAGTATTGATATGGAGATACACCGCCGGCAGTAGTAATTGAAATCTCCCCTGAAAAATCATTAAAACAGGTTAAGTCAGTACCGATTACGTTTGATATGAGCAGAGGTGGTTCACTAATACTAGTAGTTTGCTGAACAACACAGTTATTACCATCTCGAACATAAACGGTATAATTACCAGCACCAAGGTTTGTAAAAGTGTTATTGGTTGAATATAAGATATTATCTAAACTAAATTCGTGAATTCCAACGCCAAGGCCACTTGTGACAGTAATTTGCCCACTAGTTTCTCCATTACATAAAATATCTGTAGTTCCTACAAAATCAATTGATGGCTCAGGATCAGCATTCAAAACAATACTCATTTCTTCTTCACATAAGTTGCCATCTATTATTTTGACAATGTAAGAATTAGGAGCTAAATTATTAAAAATATTGCTGAGTACAGGAGCTGTAAAAGTTAAGCCGTTATCATCACTTATGGCATAAGAATAAGGTAAAGTACCACCATTGGCATTGGCAGTAATAGTTCCGTTGTTTAAACCACAGGTAGCTGGAGCACCAACAACAGCTAATGTTAAGTCTGCAGGAGAGTTAATCATCTGATTAACTGTATATGTACAGTTTTTAAAGTCTTCAATTTCAATGGTATGAATTCCTGCACAAAGGTTTCCTAAAATATTTGAAGCTTGTTGATTTGTACCACCATCAGAACTGTAAAGATAGGGAGGGGTACCACCGGAAATAGCAACATTTACTTCACCTGAACAGTCTCCAAAACATAGATTATCTGTAACGGCTAAAACTGGATCGAGCGTATCTGGCTCAGTCAACGTATGTGTAGTATCTTTTGTACAACCATTTGCATCCGTTACTTGTATGTTATAGGTTTGAGCAGGTAAGGCAAAGAAAATACCGGTTGCATTATTGGACGTTCCAATATCATAATTAAATCCTCCTGCTCCTCCTGAAGCAACAAGAATAATACTTCCAGTGTTATCACCATGACAAACTAGGTTGGTTGGATTAATACTGATACCAATATTTGATGGTTGAGAAATATCAACGGTCATGCTACTTGAACAACCATTTCCATCCCTTACAACTGTATTGTAAGTTCCAGCAGCTAAATTTGTAAAACTATTGCTTGGAAAGAAATTGGCACCATTATCAATACTATAGGTATATGGTCCACCATCTCCGCCCAAAACATTGTTGAATGTAATTTGACCATCATTATTTGTTAAACATGAAGTACTGACAATTGTGGTGTCAAAGGTAATACTATCGGGCTCTGTAATGACAAATTCATAAAAATCAGAACAGTTACCACTATCATGAATAATTACAAAATGCGTTCCTGCCGATAGTTGAACATTAGGATCAGTAGCACCATCAAATACTCCAACATTTTGAAAATAAATACTGTCAAGTGTAAATGTAATTGGAGGCAATCCATTTGTAATACTTACAAAAACACCCCCATCTGTTCCACCATAACAAGTTACATTTTGTATAGAGTCTAGCGCGGTAGATATTTCAATATCACTTACATCTTCTTGTGTAGAATCTACACAATTATTTGCATCCTCGACATAAACGGTATAAATACCCGAGCTTAGATTCGTAAAATTACCAGTGGGTTGTGTTACTGTAAAACTATTGTCTAAGCTGTAGGTGTAGGCGGCAGTTCCATTAACGGCTTGAACTTCAAATCCTCCATTGGCAAAACCACAATTAGAACCTGTTTCAGAGATATCATTAAACTGAATTTGCAAAGGATTGTTTACGGCAACATTAAGCATTTCAACTTCACAATTGTTGGCATCTCTTGCAATTAAATCATAAGTACCAGCACATATATTTGTAAAAAAAGCAGAAGCTTGGTAGGTAGCTCCTCCATCAATACTATAGTCATAGGCACCTGTTCCACCAGTAGTAAGTCCAAAACTAATTGAGCCATCACAACCGTTATAACAAGTAGGGTCAACAACAGAGTTGGATGAGTTTCCTGGCAAAGGATGACCTATATTAGTTGCTGTATTTGCTAGGCAACCATTGGCATCTTTCACTACAACAAAAATAGGTCCAGGACATAAATTTGTCAAAACGGGAGAACTTTGAAAGCTTAGTCCATTGTCCTTACTATATTCATATGGTGGTGTTCCACCTGATGCACTAACCGTGACAGTTCCATTGCAAAGCGCATTACACGTAGCATCAGTTTTGATAATTGTAAAGTTTAGGGGGCTGGGTTGTCCAATTGAAAAAGAAACGGTTCCTGAACACAAATTAGCGTCTGCAACAACAATAGAATGGCTTCCTGCATTTACATTAAAAGTATTGGTTGTTAGCGGGCCATTGCCATTAAGGTTATAAGTAAATGGAGGTGTACCAGTAGATATTGAAACAACGACGGTTACTGCACCGTTTAGGCCACCTGCGCAAGCAACATCTTGCTGATAGTCAATTACGGGGTTTGGAGCTAATATGTCGACAACAGTAATTGAAATATTTTTGACACAACCGTTTTGATCCTCTACTGATACAGGATACACGCCTCCACTCAAATTCTGGAAGAGACCAGTATTATTACTAACGCCCCCAGTTGTATAGGTATAAGGACCAATGCCACCACTTGCCATTAATTGAAATTCTCCATTTCCTTGACTACAAATCTCATCATTATTAAAAACTGTAGACACTAATAAATTTCCTGGCTCAGAAATAGATGTTGTATTCGTCAAGATGCAATCGTTAGCATCTTTTACTCTGTAAGTATAATTCCCCTGACATAGTCCAGTAAATAGACTAGAACCATTATAATTATTATTGTTCAAGGCATATTCGTACGGCGGCGTTCCTCCTGAAGCATTGGTCATATCAATACTGGCATCACAAACACCAAAACAATTTATTTGACCTAAGGTAAGTGAGCCAGTTAAAGCAGGTGGTGCAGTTAAAGTAACGGTATCTCTATTAATACATCCTGATACATCTTGAATTTCTATAATATAATCGCCAGCACCAATATTACCAATACTTTGTGACACTGCTCCTGCAATAGGAACATTAGCTATAGTGTACCATTGATAGGTGTAGGAAGGTATCCCTCCAGATGGTGTAGATAAAATGCTACCATCATTCACATTACTGCAAGTTGGATCAACGCCACTCGCAGAAACCTCGCAACACGACGGACCTTGGGGAATTGTTATGTTTTGAATAACCGGACAGTTTTTAGCATCAATTACCTCTAAAACATATAGACCTGCAGCAAGCCCTGTGAAATTACCTGTATTATTGCTAGCGGTTGCTGCACCAGAAAGATTATATGTGTATGGAGGAAGACCATTAAGCATAGTTGCTGAAATGGAGCCATCCGCCAATCCGTAGCATGAAGGAGAATTATTGGTCAAATTGTCAAATTCTAAATTATCAACAGTAATTGTAATTTGGTCGCTATAAGTTGTTGTGCCATCTGTATAATTAACTGTAAATGTAGTTGTTTGAGTAACATTTGTTGTCACGTCAGCTGCATCAGGATTGCCAGGGATATGCAGCCAATCATAATAAAACGGAGTGCAAGGTGTAGCGGTAACTACAACGTTGTCAATTCCCCAATGATCATAATTTGCGCCAGAAGAACCCCATTGGAAAAGTCTGAATTGAGTATTTGCACTTTGTCCGCCTACAGGTATAGGAAAGCAATAGTTATTCCAAGTAGTAAAATTTGTTGCTCCAAAGGCTATAGGAGATGAGGCACCAGCACCAGGATAACTAGTCAATAAATTCCCGTTTGGAGCAAAATAAGCAATGTCAGTCCACGGTCCGCCACCATTTGAGTATTGAACACTAACACCTTCATTATAAAAATCTGCACCTTCGCAGGGAGCTGAATCCCCACAGTATTCACACATAAACTTAAAGTCAAAGCAAATTGTTCCACCACAAGAAACATCTGTAGAGGCAGTAGTCAATGATCTTGGAGCAGATGTCCCTGAACCCATCCATAAGTAAGGCGTCCCATCAAATGATGCACCACAAGGGTTACTGAAGTCAGGCGTATTATTGGTTGTCCATCCCAGTTGCAATTGCCCAGTATTAAAATCGTCAGCAAAAACAGTTGAAGAAGTTAAACCTACCGCTGAAAGCTGGACTACACCACCTCCACAATCAAAAAAAGTATTATCAGCACTAGCCGTCACAGATTGAGAGGATACATTTGAACTAAATCCTAAAAGCAATAGACACGCGATCAAAAAATAATATGTATAGCTATTTCTTCTTGTCATCTAATCTTCTTTACGGAGATACTATCAAAATCAAAATGTGTCATCTCTGAACCGCCTGAGAATATAATAAATTTTTTAAAAATATAGAGTGAACCTTGCGGGTTTTCGCATGATCCATTTATGATTCCCTTTTTTGGAATAGAAACAACAATATGGTTTTCTTCATCCCTGATGTTTTGAGTATGCTCCTCTTCGTCATACCATATTCTTAAATCCCAACTAACTTCTACTTGAAAATTATTTGTATTGACTATTTTTATAATCACACCTTCTTGGCTGGGTATGTCTTTAGGATAGCAATCAGCATATTTCATGAAGAATTCTACTCCATTTTCTGTATTAAAAATAGTCCATTCATCTTCCACTTGTGCAATTCCGCTCAAGACAAAAAAGCAAAATAGAACTACTAAACACTTCTTCATAGGGTTAAAACGTTTTATTATAGACGTATGACAAATAGATTGGTTGACTGCATGGCTTACTTTCTTTTAAAATAATTTAACGCCCAGGCTTTTGAAAAACCTGGCTCTTTAATACTATTTGACTTAATGATCGCATCTATTACACCGTTAATGTTCTCAGAATAATATAAAACAACATAGTACTTTTGGTTACGTTGATTGACTAAAATCCTTGAATCACTGAATTTTGTTTGGGCAATCGCCAATAATCTGTCAGCTTCTTTTTTACTAGCATACATGCCAGTTACAACATAATATCCATCTGGGGCTTCTGAATTGTTTAACTCTTCTGTAAAAAAGTCATCCTTTATTTTAATACTTTGGGTTTGAATATCTTTAATGGTAAATTGAGTGTCCTGACTCTGCGTTGGAGTAGGGGTCTGTTCAATTTTTATATTTGTGCCATTATTGATAACAACCTCGTCTTTATTTTCTGAAGGCTTTTTTGCCGTATCGGATACCATAGTAAGTGTATTATCTTTAACTAAAATGTTCTCCTCTTCAAGTACTTTATTCTCAAGTTGTTTAATGTTTAACTGTGTATTTAAGCTATCAATAGTTACGTTATATATTGAATCTTTAATTTCTTGATTTCTCACCACCTCTTTTAATCTATTTTCAACATCTGTTTGGTCAGTTTTATTTGTTTTTTCTTTAGAAACAGTATGTCCAAAATGATAAATAACCGCAATTTCAATATTGTTACTATTTGAAATATTTGCCATACTTGCTATAGGTATATCATAAGCAAATCCTACTTTTAATCGATCAAATATGCTAAGCCCAATATTTGCTCCTACTGCATAATCAGCCTTATATGTAGCGCCAACCCAACCAATATTATAAAAACCAAGCAACAAAGATGTAGAATAATGGAGCGGTAAATTTGGTGTATGAATTAAAAGTAGATCAGGTTTAAGGAAAAAATTTTCGCTCTTTTCAAACTCAATATTATAGCTAGTATTTAAGATGTATTGCCTGTTTAATTGATATGCAGTATTTGTACCCTTTACCAACTCTAATTTATTACCCAACAATTGAGGCATTGAAAAACCAAGATTTAACTTTTTAAACTTCAAAAATAGTCCAAAATTGGCATCCATTCCTGTTCTATTTGCATCAAATGCTTGTGATAAGACTGGGTCTGAAAGATTTGCATCAATTGCCGCAAAATTAATTCGTTGATCAACTATCCCAAAAGCTAAACCTGGTTGCAGTATAACTTCATCTCCAAGCTGAATTTTAAAAGCATATGAAAAATGTGCTTTAGTTCTGCTTGACAAGCCAATATTGTCAGTATTCAATTGTAAGCCAATTGAAGAGTTAGACTGATTTATTCTGGAATGAACATTGATAAGGTTTGAAATAATTCCACCGTCAAAATCGGCCCATTTTTGATTTCTAAAGGCACCTATTTCTGTTTGATTATTTATGCCAGCATAGCCAGGATTATAAACAAATGGATTCAGGTAGTTATGTTGAAAAAGAGGTTCTTGTTGAGAAAATGTTAATACAGAAATTAACAAAAAGGATACAAAAATATACAAACGATTAATCACCATTTAATTATTTATTATCGTTATGGTTCCTTTATACGGAGTTGAATCTGGCTCCACAGTAATGCTATAAAAATAGGTGCCATCTGGCAGATTGGCAGCATTTACATCCCAATCATTATTATATGGTGATTCGGTAAATATCATTTGTCCGTAACTATCAAATACGTATACTGAATTTTGAGGAAAAAGGTTAATATTTTTAATTTGCCATGTATCATTTATACCGTCGCCGTTAGGAGATATAAAGTTATTGGACGAAATTACTACCGGATCGTCTCCAATGATTATAGTATGAAAAGATATGGTTTGACAACCATTTGTATCTGTAACTGTAACTTCATATTCAGTATTGGATAAAGGCGCAGCTTTAGGATTTGAAGCATTCGGGTCTGAAATACCTAAATTGGGTAACCATTCATATGTATCACCATCAGGAGCAATTAGAGTAATTGAATCACCTAAGGTAATGGTATCTTCATTGACTAAACCTTCCATAAGCGGACCAAAAATAAATATGTCTTTTGTTATAGTGTCTTCCGGGCAATTGCCATTTTTCACTATGACTTGATAGCTAATGTCCCCGTATAAGTCTGTTTGTATGTATATTGAGTCCGTTACCCCAGAGCTCATCCATGATGCGCCAGCATTGGTTGAATACCGCCAATCTAAAATGCTACCATTATAATTAGTTAATACTGCTTCAGTGCCTTCTAAAATTGGACATAATGAATCAGCGATCATAATATTGCCCGCTTCACTGGCTTCATCAATTGTAATGGTTACAAAATTTGAAGTATCGGCAGGACAGTTCTCATTTTTAACAATTACAGCAAATATTGTGGTTGAGTTAATATCATTATAATTAAGCGTGTCGTTTGTGTTATTTACGGGATTAAAATTTTGTCCGTTATTTATGGATTCTATCCACTCAATCACTGTCCCATTAATTACGGTTGTTGAAATAAACCCGTTATTGGTCGTACTGCAAAACAGAGCATTGCCAGTCAAAATTCCTGAATTTGAGTTAGGAATAACATCAATATCAAAAAACGCTGTGTCAGTTCCACAAGGGATATTTTCTACAACCGCTCTAATTTTTAATGAGGTGCTAAGGTTTGTTAAGGTAACGTTAGTCGAATTAAAACCAGTGCTTTGCCAGCTTACACCATTATTATCACTATACTCCCAATCTAATATTGTACCAACATGATTATTCAAGCTTAAGTCCGTTGAAGAGACACCAAGACAAATTGTATCTTCCCCTACTATTTCTCCAGCAAAAGGATTATCTTGGAGAGAAATATTGACAATATTTGATGAGTCAGCAGGGCAGGTACCATTTTGAGTGATGGCAAAAAATTGAAAATTATTGCCAAATTCAGTATATTCCAGTGTGTCAAAAGGATTTGTAAATGTAGAGTATGAAGCGCCACCATTCAATGATAGCTGATAATTAACAACCATGCCATTATATCCATTTAAAAACAGAGTTGTGGGTAAAATTGTATCGCAATGAGTAGAATCTTTTGATAAAGTTCCAGCATTGCTAATTGCATCAATTAAAATTGTATCCGATAAAGAGTCTGAAGGGCAAATTCCATACTGACTATCAAAATACACCCTGTAAATACGTTCAATTATTAAATTTGTAAAAGGCTCAATTGAACTAGTGTTTGAAGTTGACGTAAATGTATTTCCGTTATTTTCGCTATATTTCCAATCAGTAATTACGCCTGTATTTCCAAGCAATTCTAACTGTCCAGAATTCCCTGCCACACAAACTGATGCTGGCGCATTTAAAGATCCAGAAGTAGGTGTGCAGTCGTTTGTAATTGATATCGATATTGTATTATTTGAAGTGTTAACATCACTTGGATCATTTACATTTAAATCTATATTGTGCATACCACAACCGCTCAAATCAATTTGACTAATAAACGTATAAATGAATGTGCCACTAATAGGTAAAAAAACTATGGTAATGCTTTCGGTAACTGTTGTGCTATTGATAGTAAAGCTCACATCAAATGTTCCTGAGTAGGGGGCTACATCTGCATTAACAATAGTTATTTGTACAGTTTCGGCACTTGATAAATTACAACCTGAAACGGGTGAGTTAACTGTCGGACTAATGGTTAAGTCAACTGCAAAAGCATTAATAGATATGCAAATCGTAAATAGCCAAAAGAGTATTCTCATACCTAAATTAATTCTTACAAAGTTAAAAAGATAATCTTAAATATTAAAATAAAATAGTGAACATGAAATTCTTAAGAAATCATGATAAAATTACCATATTCTATAATCAAGCTGGGTGTTAACAAATCTTGATGTTGGTGTTTGAGCTCCATTAGAAATTGTACTAACCTCTTTTTGAATGTAGGTCTGTAATTCTGAAATATTAATTTTTTTGTCATTATTCAAATCTGCTTCTCTTTCAGTTAAGCCTCTGAGTAAGCAATAAGTAAATAGGCCATTCTTCCAATTTTCCCCTTCTATGGCATATTCCGTTCCACCAGAAGAAGAGATAACGGTGGCTCCTGTTCCCTTCCTTAAATCAGTAAAAAGATTTTTCGTTAATTCATTAGTGCTTTGAAGACCCAAACCACTTTTATCTTTTTCCTTGATGTCTACCCCGGCACCACTTCTGAATATAATATCTGATCCCTTTTCAGTGTCTTTTAATTCATCCGTCTTTTCCACTTCGTCTTTTTCAAATTCACCACTATGGCAAGTGTCAATAAATAGAAGTTTTCTTAATGCTTTAATATTATCTACTATACTTTCAACAAGTTCATATGGAATACCCTTTAATGATGGTTTAGCGAAATCCATGTCGTGCGCTGCAAAATAGTAATTAAAGTCCTCATCTAGTACGCCATGTCCAGCCACAAATACAATAACCATATCATTAATTTTAGCCTGTTTAAGGAAATCTTTGATGGTTTGCAAATTCTCTTTAGTGACTTGCCCATTCGTAAAGGTTTTGTTAAATACGTTTTTAAAAGATTTGTTTGTTTTAAATGCCCGAGCTACGTCATTAGCGTCTTTCGCAGCATAATTTAAGTTAAAGTTCTTATCTTGATATTCGCTCACACCAATGGAAACGACATATAAGTCGGAGCCCTTTGGAGGGGTCGTATTAATAACATTAAATGTTTGCTTAAAGCTTTCAACGCCCTTCTCATTCAGCGCATTTATTTCAATTTTGTTTTTACCACTTGCTAAAGGAATTCTAAAGTTCTTTTCAAATAAATTAGTTTGCTTGTTAAAAATACCATAACCTTTTACACCGAAAATGGCCACACCATTTAAATAGATATTAATTTTTTCAAGGTTGTATTTTTTATCACTGGCTTCAACAACAATATCGATAAAATCATCTTCAGTTTTAGACTTTAATTCAAGTAAATTTTTAAGACGTATTTCAGGTAAGTTAAAATCTACAGTGAGCTTATCCTCAGTTAAGTTAAGCTTTTTTAGTCGTTTTTTATAAGCCTGATTATAGGCTGCAATTAAGTCGTCATTTGTGCTTCCTAGCCTTTTTAAAACAATATCTGGTCTATTGTACTTTATATCAAATAAATCAGGATAAAAGTATTGATCTTTAAATTTGAACCCAAAATCATTAATGGCACCTTTGCTCACTAAGTAGTAGTTATCTTTTGTAATAAAAATAAAATCTTGATTTTTAAAGGGAATCATGGAAGTGATTAAGGTTTTCTTTTCGAAGTCCCATAATTTTACAGTGCCATCATAGCTGCTCGTCACAAAAGTATTATTTGTTGGATGAAAGGAAATATCAGTGACCAGATCAGAGTGCCCTCTATAAGTAAAGTGTTTTTCTCTTGTTTTTTTATTGTAAAAAATAATTGCGTTTGAATAATCAATTAAGATAATATAGTCGTTATGGGAAAATATTTTTTTTGCATTGAGTGGAATTATTTTTTCAAATATCCTACTGTTAACATTATAAATGCATTGGCCAGCCTCTTGAGTACTCACCCATATTTCATTGGACGAAATTTTTATAAAATCATTAATCTTATAATTGAAGCTATCTAATCGATATGATATTTTGTTTCCTTTCCATTGCCAAAAATGCAGAATATTGCTTTGCCTTGAATTAGAGATAATGGTGTTACTATCCAGAAAAAATAAGTTTCCAAACTCATCAGCATTATAAGGCTTGTATAGGCGTGTCATTTTCTTCTTAACTTTATCATAAACAGAAATGTTTGGATTTTTGCCAGACCCAGTAAATGCCAATTTTTTGCCATTAGGGGAGTGAGCAATTTCCTCAACATTTGCAAAAGGCTTTTGATAGGCGTTTAATGCACTTAAGAGAATTGATTTACTATGCTTAATTGGATACTGAGCAAAGTGATGTTTTTCAATATTCTCTTCATCAAATGGATAACGTTTTTCCAATAATGAATTATCTGAAGTGCCAATTAGATATGTTTTAGACTCAGCAGAGTATGAAATGTCATTGATTGATTGTCTGCTTTGCTTTTTAACTTTAACTTTTGGGAAATTGCCAGTAATATTAATAGAGTAGATATACCCTAATTCATCACCAACGTAAATTAAAGAACCATCCTCGCTATACTCAACGGTGTTTTTTCTGAAAATACCAGAAGAAATTCTACTTTCTATTTCAAAAGTTTCGGCATTCCAAAGAATAATACTTCTATCTCGGCCTGCAGAGGCAAAAAAACGACCATCTTCAGTATAAACAACATCTTTTACTGCTGATGAATGTCCACTGTACCTGAATGAACCAACACCTAAACTATAATTATATAGGTATATTTTACCATCATCTCCTGCAGCCACTATATTTTTTTTATTTGGACTTACATCAAAAGCATTTATTCTACTGTCTAAAGAGTTGCCAGAACATCTATAAATTGGAATTCTCTTATCCTTAAATCGTTTTTGAATCGTTCCTTTTTTTAAAACTAATTCTGTTTTGCCCCCTGGTTCTGAATAATAGGTTTTTTTTCTAGAACGTCGCATTTCTACTATGCCAATATTCCTTCGTCTAGAATTAATAATGTCAAATTCAAATACTGTAAATTCTGTCTTGATGAATAAATAATTTTCATCTTCGCTAAAACAGATGCTTTCAACGGTCTCATATTCATCAATATAAAAAGTGGTCATTAATCGGCCCAATTTGGTATTCCAAATAATAATTTCAGAGTTTTCACCCAAGGAAGCCAATAAAGTTCCTGTTTTGCTGAACTCAAGTAAAGTGATATCACTAGAGTGAGAGCGGTGAACAACCAACTCCTCTTGTTGCCCAATTGAGAGTGTATTCATTAGGATGAACAGCAGACTCATAATATTTTGTTTCACGCTCATTCTAATTAATTAATGGTTTTATCGATAAGTCTTTCGGAACTATTCTATTAAGCGTATTATTGCCCCAACTTAATCGAAAGTTTTGTTTTTTCAATAGACTGTCAATATTGATGACAGAATCATTGGTAGTAAGTATACTACTGACAGTAAATCTTTGGAAATTATTTGATTGTCCACTAATTATTTGATGCATATTTTGAATCGCAATGCTACTTCCAAAAACTCTAGTTTTAACAATGTCATCCAATTCAGAATGATTACTTATAAAGTCACTAACACTGCTTAAATACGAAATATCTATTTGGTAAAAGCCTGAGGTTTCGAAAACAATAGGTTGTAGAAAGTCCAGTGGTAATAGGGAAACAATATTTAAAGTGATGCCTTTACTTTTTAATTCGAAAATTAAGTCCTTAATCATATTTTTATCTATTAAAGGCTTTTCAACGAGTGCATATGTTAAAATGGTTAATTGCGGGTTGGTTGAAGGTGGGGCTTCTTCTATTTTTTTTATGCCTTTTCTAATTAAATCTATAAAATAATTTGCTGTAACTTGCGGGGTAGGAGCATTTACATTTTTCTCAGGGTTTCCGCTTCTAATGTAGAACTCATTCATCATTACTTCATTATCTTTTACAAATTCAATTTTGTTAGTAGTGTAACTAAAAAAACCAAATTCAACATTACTACTGTTGTCTAGATATTGCTGAAGAAAAAAGCCAGTTTTAGCAAAATACATTGAGTTTGCATCTGATCTTGGGTCCATCAAAATAAGATTGCTATAATTAGGACTAAAACCTTCAGCATTTTTATTTGATATAAAGTAGTTTTGCTTGTTTGTATCTAGTTTAATATCGGTATCATAATTATCGGCATTTGCGTTATAATCTATGAATTCAGGAATCATCAAACCACTTAAAAACTCAAAATTATCAAGAAAATAATAGTCAATAATTAAATCAAAAAAGAATAAAGACTTGTCGTATGAAAAACCAGGGCCATCATACGAATTTTGCTGAATAATATTACTATCAATAAAGCTGCTTTTTAGAATAAATACCTGGCCTGATGAAGATTCAGCAGAAATATTATCATACTCTTGTTTTTCGCAACTCAAGCACGATAGAAATAGCAGTATGACTATAAAGTTACTCTTCATACAAGTAGTTTTTGGTAGAAAACTCTTCTTTGCTTAAGAAGTAGAAATTCATAGTTAACTCAATTTGCCAACGCACCCCTCTTAAATCACCATTACCAATAGAATTGACGTACCTAAGATTATAATCCAAATTATTAATCCGTTTACCAATGCCAAGCATATAATCCATATTAACTAATGCATCATCATAGAATACGTTATATAGATGATTATCACCATAATTAATTGATTTCTCCCAAGCGCCTTGATCAGTTACATAATATTCTGGATCAGGCTGCTGGTAATCAAAGTACTTGTTTGTGCTAATAATAATACCAGCATTAATATGAAGTGCTAAAGGGTTATTAAAAAGGTGATAAGTTCCATAGATAGGAATTCTGTATGCTCTTCTGCTTAAAATGCGATTGCTTTGGTATGGCACCTTAAATCTAAACCTTATGTATTCAAACAAAATTTGCGGCTCAATGTTTAAGCCTATTTTCTTTCTTGAAATTCTTGCACTTAAACCGAAATGGATTGTATTGAAGAACTTATGCTCATCAAAAATGATATTTTCACCAGGAACTTTCGGGCCATAGGTGTAAAAGCTATTTTCTGGTTTAAAGGAGCTTTGGTCATTTTCAAATTTAAAACGGTTATAGGGGTTTGTTCCAAAATTTATCCCAAAATTGACATCTTGTCCAAGTACAAGGAAACTGAATAAAGCCGATATGATAACAAAACCTAGCTTCATTTTTTAGTAGTTCGGTAAAAGTAGATTTGAAGATCAATACCACCATTGATATTGATTTCTTGCAACTGTAATAATTTATTATCTCTTGCAGCAAAGTTAAATGATGTCTTAAAATAGATAGGCTTAGTACCAAGCTTGATAGAAAGAGGAACAATGTTGATATATAAACGATTCGGACCTTCAAGACCAGCATTTCCAATGGGAGAAAGACTACTATTAAAAATGGACAGACCATATTCATGTATGAAATACAAGTTAATCATTTTACCCCTGTATGATAAAAACGGGTTTGAGTAGGTGATTCTTAGTTCATTTTGAGGCCTTACAATCAAATCTTCTTGCAGAGTCAATGTATCATTATCATCAGTAGATTCAAAATAATTACCCCTCTCAAATTGAGTTAAATAGGTGTTGAGGTATAAGCTGAACCCTTTGTGCTCATAGCGCTCCTTGTCGAAGAAATTTAGCTTTTTATTCTTTAAAAAAAAGTAATGATAGCCTATTCCAATTTTGAGAAGAGGGGTTTGTTGAGCCTCACGGGTAGAATCTGTAATTTTAATGGCAGGAGCAAGTGCTTCAGTTGAAAATCCTGTTAGCCCCGTTCCAACTGAAAAAATATGACGTTGAACAGACTCGTAGGACACCAAACGCTTGTTGTATTTAGAATAGTATGTGAAATCCCTGTTGTTAGCTTTTTGACTAAACAAATTACTTGTGAAAAAAAGAATCAAGAATGTAAAGCATATTTTTTTCATGTCACCGCGCCTACAAGCAAAGCAAATATACAATTTTAATCTTTCAAAGCATAATTTCGTTCCTGCTTCAAGAGATAACACTAGTCGAATTTAAATTGAGACTTGAATATTGTGCAAAGAAAAAAACGTAAGCGCCAAAAAAGTAAGCTATGATGTCATTATAGTCCTGCACATATTCGCTACTCGTGAGTGGTAATGTAATTTCAAAAAATAGGGCAAAAAACAAGGTAAGTAATGTGACTAAATTAAAACCAACTATCAAATTATTAAACTGATATATCTTTTGCAAAATGATGACTATGATGCCCATTACAATTGGCATACACAATAAGTCTGTCAGATAACTATTGATAAAATGAGGTAATGGAATCCCATTAAATCGGAAAACTTGAACCGTTATATACAATACACAAAGTATAATTAATACTATGTATTTCCAAAACTTCATCCGGCTGTCCAGGCTATTAAATAAGCTATAAATGAACCTATGGCCATAAAAACCATAGCAATTGAATTAAAAAAATAATACACCCATCTCACTACGAAAAAACGGTGATTTTTATACGATTTTAAAAATACGTCAATTCTATCTTCTGGTAGGCTGTCAGCAATGGCTTTTTTCTCTATTTGCTCAATTTTTTCTTGCGCCTTTAAAGAAATGGGATTTGAACATGACAGACAATAGTCAACATCTTGGTTCCAAGTGCCACATTTTGCACATTTTCTCTCGATTTTGGCCGACATTTTTTCTATTTGATACCACAAATATAAGTATTTTAGAAATCATTAAATTTGCAACAACAACTATTCTTTAAAATGAAAATTATACTCTCACCAGCAAAGTCAATTAATTTTGAAATTGACATAAAAAAAAATGAGCCAACCATTCCAGTTTTTCTTGAAGATTCAGAATATTTAGTGAATAAATTGAAAAAATTAAGCTCACGTCAGATAAGTAAATTAATGTCGGTGAGTAAAGACATTGCTGAATTGAACCAATCTCGGTTTAATGACTGGCATACACCTTTTACACTTAGCAATAGTCGGCCAGCAGCAGATATTTTTACAGGAGCAGCCTACTTAGGTTTAGATTTTCCTTCATTATCATCATCAGAACGAGAATCAGGACAACAATCCTTAAGAATTTTGTCGGGTCTGTACGGTTTACTTAAACCGTTAGACCTAATTCAACCTTACAGGTTAGAAATGGGAACGTCATTTAAAGTGACCTCAAAAAAAACTAACTTATACCATTTTTGGGACAATAAAATTGTAAATCAATTAAACGAAGAACTCAAAAAAGATGGTGACACTTTATTGGTTAATTTAGCCTCATCTGAGTATTTTAAGGCCGCTAAATTGAATCAAATTTCAGTGCCTGTTATCACACCAATTTTTAAAGATTTATCAAAATCTGGAGAGTACAAAGTGCTAATGGCATTTGCTAAAAAAGCAAGGGGATTAATGACTCGATTTATCATCCAAGAAAAGGTGAAAGATTTGGATGGTCTAAAATCTTTTGATTCAGAAGGTTATTGTTTTTATCCCCAAGAGAGTAGTGATAAAGAAATAGTTTTTAGAAGGGGCTAATAGTGGTTTTTGCTAGTTTTAGGGTTGGTGAATTCTAAAAATTGGCTTAAATTGAACCTTTTATCATATTTTATCGTAAGTACATTGTAGCCCCGACATAATGAAATTAAGATTTTATATCATATCTCTTTTATTTTTGTGCTTCTCTAGTATAAGTTACAGTGGGGTGATAATTGTGACAGATGGTTCTACTTCAGGTCCTGGAACACTCCGTGATGCCATAGATTCAGCAAATCCATCAGACACGGTAATTATTAGTATTACTGGAACAATTGGTCTGTCAAGTCCTATACCAATTGATTCAAAATCTAATTTGACCATCATTGGTCCGTATCCTAAACATATTTCTTTTATTGCTGAAGGTGCATCTGTTCCAAATATTTTTGAGATCACGAATAATTCAAGCGTAACCATTAAAGGTATAGCATTTAAGCATGTTTTTGATCCAACATTCGCAGTAAGGGCGGCTAGTATTGACAATGGTTCTTCTGTTACTTTTGAAGATTGTTTATTCGAGGGTTGCCAACCTGAAAATGTAAAAGGAGGGGCGATTTCAGTTACCGGGGGGTCAAAAATAAGTGTTTCAAATTGTTCATTTTTCAATAATAAATCGACTGATGATGGAGGCGCCATATATTTTGATGCTTCTAACAATCAAGCTGCATTTTTTAATAACACTTTCTTTGGGAATCAATCAGATTCATCAGGAGGAGCTATTCTAATAGACAGTGTACAAACCTCAATCGAATCTTATGTGTTTTATAACAATACCTTTAAAGAGAATATTGCCGATACGCTATCAGGCGACCCAGGTCATGCCATTTGGTTTAACATAGCGAATAATTCTAATTTTTTTACAGGATCAAGGGCCATAGTGTTTATTAATAATATTTTTGCTGAAAATTTTAATACCAATTACCTAGATCAATCTCAAATTTACGCGAATAATGGTTTTGCAAGTTTGAACTATAATATTTGGGCTTCTCACAACTACTATCAATTTGCAAGCGCTTCTGAGTCAATTCTACAAAACTTCACAGCCAATGCAGCCAACGATTACAATGGCGAATACCTTTTAACAGATTTACACTTAAGAGATAATCCTGTGGAAGATGGTTATGGGTTAAAGTATTTTCCAATAAACGATAACAGTAGCCCTTTAATCAATACAGGTGACAATACCCCCAGTTATTTTACCCTCATTAATATTAATTTTTCAACAGCCTTAAAAGTAAATGATCAGAGAAGAGCGCCAAGAATTATTGAAGGAACAGCGGATATTGGTGCCGTTGAATATACGCCATATAGGCTAACTGGATCACCAAATGCAACTGCATGGTGGAACTTGATTACTTCAATTAATAGCTCCACAACACCAACAGATGTGCATTATATAGAATTTGATTTGACGAATCCAACAACTGGAGCCAGAATTCATCAGAGTACGCCACCTATAGATAGAACAATATATATTGACGGCTACTCTCAGGATGGTAGTGTTATTCCAGGTCCAAATAATGTATCGTTTTTTTTCACAACAAGTGATGATACATTAACCTCGGCTAGAGATTTAGTAACACTTTATAATCAAGGAAGTGCCACCAATGGTATTGACTTAAATATGGCTCCAAATTCGACCATTGCTGGAGTCTCACTTATTGATTTTGACGAATATGGCATTAATATCGAAACCAATTCTGATAGTACAACTATTTTCGGCAGTGTTATTGGTGCTGTATCCAACGTTGGAAAAGGCTTACCTGCACCGAATGATGGAAATGGTTTTGGAGGTGTTTTAATAAAAGCAACGGATGTGACTATTGGTGGTGAATTCCATCATGAAAGAAATGTCATAGTAGATAATGGTTTTAACACATCCTACGGAGCGAATATCAAATTGGAATCAACAGCTACCAATATTACTATTGCTGGTAATGTGGTAGGCTTACATCCAGATGGTAATGACACCATCCCAATCCAATTTAATAATACATCATTTTCGGCGAATGGTATTTATGCAGATGCAGGCGCCAATATTGCTATCGGAGGTAATTATTTGTTTGGAAAAAATACCATTTCTAACCACCGTGGAAATGGTATTTTCCATGAAGGTGTTAGTGGCGGTAATATCTTAATTGATAATAATAATATTGGAACAAGTTTTGACGGTAAAACAGGCTTTGGAAATAAGAACGGCATTGTAGTGAATAAAACAGATAATGGCTACGTTATTGGCGGTAGTAGTGGAAATATCATCTCAGCCAATGATAGCGTTGGTATCTTTATCAACTCAGGGAATGATGTGATTATTCAGGGAAATACAATTGGTGGGGACAGTGTACTTTTAGCCAACAATTTTGGAAATGAGACTGGTATTTTGATAGAAGGCACTTCAGGTCAAAATACTAATCCTAATACTATTGGAGGTGATGATTACAATCTTAATTCAGAAAGGAATATTATTGTGAATAATACCAAAGCGGGTATTCGTTTAAGTGGAGAAGACGTTCAGTTTACGACTATTCAGGGGAATTTAATTGGGGTGGCCAGTGATACTTCGACTTCAGCTCTGCCTAATGTTATTGGCATTCAGTTAGATAGTGGTGCTCATGATAATTATATAGGATACGACGGTGTTTCGGGAAACCTTAGACAGATCAATATAATATCGGGAAATTCACAATCGGGCATATTATTAGATCAAAAAAAGCTGAAAGACAATAGAGTAGCTTCTAATCTGATTGGAGGTACTTATCCAAACAACCCTGGAGATCCTTTAAATGATGTCGGAAATAAAAATGGAATTGAAGTATCAGTTATAGAGGATAATGCTAACAATAATATTATTGGGAATGAGAGTGATAATGATTTACAGCTAGTTATTGTTGGAAATGATGTCGGAATCAGACTTGACTCCTCATCCAATATCCCAATTCTTAATTGCAGAATTGGGATTGATTCTAGTAATAATGATGTTGGAAATGGAATTGGAATTTTATCAATTGAAACTGGCACGCTAGCAGTTGGCGGTGCTGGGACAAAATCAAATATCATATCTGGTAACGATAGTATTGGAATTTACCTGTACTACAGTGAAAGCGCTGATATTGAAGGTAATTTGATCGGAACTGATGATTCGGGAACTAATCCAGTTGGTAATAGAACAGGTATAAAGATTAAAGGTGGTGAGCAACATGAAATAGGCAAAACAGAATTAAATGTGATATCTGGTAACTATTATGGTATTGTAATGGACAGCACAATTACAGCAACTGTAAGAAATAATTATTTTGGTTTGTCGGCAGATGGCATGTCGGCAGTCAGCGGCTCTTACTACGGTCTTGTTGGGAGGGACTTAAATACATCAAATATTATTGGTTTAGATAATACGGGTGCAGAGATGAAAAATTACTTTGCTACCGATTCTGTTGATATTGGAATAACGAGTAGTAGAGAACAAAAAATAAGAAATAATGTGATGGGGTATGCCGTTGATGGCACAACTGCTGTTAATGGTTCTAATAAAGGAATTGGTATTCGACTATCTAATTCAAAATTTATGCAAATTGGAGACAATACGACTTTTGGAAACAACACCATTGCTAATAAAGCAGGGGGGTTAGTTTTAATATCTGTTGACTCATCTTCTATTGTCAATAATCGTTTCGGTACTGATGTGACTGGTTCTGCGATCTCAAACACCGATAACCAGAGATATGGAATCATTAATAGAAGTGGGGCTTCGAATACAAATAAAATTGGTCCTAATAATGTGTTTGGTGGTAATAGGGTTGGACTTATTTTGTCTGCTGGTTCATCAGATAATTATGTTTTTGGAAACTTCTTTGGTATAGATACCGCATTAAATAGTCCACCAGCCGCCTTTGAAAATGATACGGCTATATATTTTAATAATGCCACTAAGAATTTTGTTGGTTTATCGGGATCTGATAGAAATGAAATTACTAATTATAACAATGGCATAGTATTAACGAACGGATCCGATACTAATATTTTTACCAACAACTATATTGGTGTAGTGAGTAACGGCAATAATGGTTCAAACCTTGGGAGCGGTGTAGTTATTGACAATTCTAACATGAACACTTTTGGTTCTAGTAACTTGGCTGATCGAAATATTATTTCTAAAAACAATGGCCGTGGTATTGACCTTATAAATGGCTCAGTTGGTAATTCATTGTTGCGGAATTCTATTTTTGATAATAATAGTTTGGGAATTGATATAGAAGCCGATAATATTCCAGATAGTCTGGGAGTTGCAACCGTTCAAAATGGTATTCAAACTCCTGTTTTAAATTCAGTTTTTCCTTGTCCGGGAAGCGCTGAGATTCGCCTTGAATTAATCTTAAATGGATTGACACCAGGCGAGGATTACTTTGTTGATTTATATGAAAATAGTTCCGTATTAGATCCAAGCGGTTTTGGTGAAGGGGAAAATTCAATTTATTTTGATACGATTACGGCAGCTAATGCTAACGATACTATTCTAATTGATTTAACAGCTGCTGGCCTGACAGGTCTATCAATCGGAGATAATCTAACTGCTATTTTAACTTCGGAATCAAGTAGCAGTAGTTCTGAATTCGGCAGAAATGAAGCGATTAAAGCTGCGCCAGTAAACCCTACTGTGACTGATTTCCAAGAAATCTGCAGAAATGGTAAAGGAGGCAGTATTGAAGTTGATAATTCGGCCAATTCCATCTATGATTATGAGGTATTATTAGGGCCTTCTAGTATTATTATGGATACTACAACCAATTCAAATCTTTTTGAAGAGGATTCATTAGCACCAAATAACTATAGTATTACAGTAAATTACAGTAACGGTTGCTCAACAAGCGATGCGGTACTTTTAAATACTGGCCCTTCTTACGAAGTGCAAACTACCGTTGTAAATGATACCTGTAGTACTAATACGGGTCAAGTAACTTTAGATACTATAATGTATAATATTTCTGGCGTCATTAATACCTTAAGTTATAGTATTGATAATGGTTCTAGTTTCTCTCCTTCACCAGTATTTTCTAACCAAGGAGCAGGTACTATTAATCCAATCATGTCTATTGAAGTAACTAATGGTGGTAGCACTGACAATTGTCCTTCAACCAACAACATGTCTGTTGATATAAGTAATGATACGCTAACAACAGAACTTGCATTTGGTTATAATGATTTTTGCGTTGGAGATGGTGGTGTAGTTGCTCCTTTGCCAACTTTTACTAGTGGTAGTTACAGCCTGATAAATCTCTCTGGTTCCGGAACAATTAATGCATCTAGCGGTGCTATCTCAGGTGAAACCGACAATGCGGTTTATAATGTGATTTATATGTACAATATCCCTGCTTGTTCCGACACTGTTTTTAATGTAACGGCGCATGATGTGCCTGATCCAAGCTTTGTATTTGCCGATTTTTTCTGTTCTAGTGTTGATACTATGAAACCCGTATCTTACAATACAAGTGCAACTTTAGGAGAATTTTCGGTTTTCTCGCAACCAGTAGGCGAGGCGGCTGCTATTGTTGTTGGAAACGGAGATGTTTCTAATCCAAATCCTGAGTTCCTGCCAGGTGAATACGTTATTGAATTTGATACCAAAGATCCACAATGTCCAAGAACAACAACAGATACAATATTGATCAGAGAAACACCAGATATGACGAGTATCAGCGTAAGTAATGGTCATATTGAAAACGATACCATTGAGTTTTGTCCAACCACAGTTGGTAATGCGGTTACTGCGATAAATGCTAATGCGGATACGTTGACAACCTGGTTAGACGATTTAGGAAACAATATCACTAACGCCACGTACAGTCCAGCCGCAGTTAATACACCTAACAGTTTTTATTTATTAGAATATTTCAATGAAATAAATTATGCTGGAGAAATTATTTGTACCTCTACCAGAGATACCTCTTTTATCAGAGTATATGATACACCTATTGACCCTGTTATTTTGAATGGAGATCAATCGTATTGTGACGGAGAAAGTGTGGATACGTTAAAGGTTGCTGACCGTGTCAACTGGTATTTTAACAATACGAATAATCAGGTATTGGTTGATACCAATTCATATTTTGCACCTCTTACTAATAATATCCTGCATACCATTTATGCCCAAGACTCAACTGGGGTTGCTTGTTTGTCACAATTTGTCGCAACTGAAGTCATAGTTGTGAATAGACCATCTACTCCTGAAATCAATTACTTAACGAATACATTAAACACGATTGATTCATTGCGCATTTGTCCAACATCAGTAGATACTATTTTTGCATTAAACGCACACCCTGATAGTACTTTTTGGGGACTAGTGGGAGGCGCATATATTGATACAACGGATAAGTTTGTCTCTTCGTTTCTCGCAGGGACATCTCATAATCTTTTCTATCAAAAAGACACTACCTATTCAATCAATTTTATCTCCGGAACTGCAGACCAATCTTGCCTAAGTGACTCTGGTTTTGTGAAAGTTCAGGTAAATGATAGTGTCAGGCAGCCAGATATTTTACAAGATACAATTGCGTATTGTTTTGGAGAAACGGTTGAGCCAGTTTATAATTCAGATAGTTTAGTAACAAATAATGTACTTTGGTATGAAAATGACATTAATGACCAAACGTTTTTGGCTACGCCTTTAGATTCTCATATTTTTATTAACCCAATGTATGATAATACTGGTATTGGATTCTATACTTATGCTAGAGATTCTACAGGATTAAATTGCTATTCAGCTTTTGATTCAGTGCTGGTATATTTTCATGCGATTCCCGATTTACCAATTTTAAAGCTTAACATTGATGCTAATCCTAGTATCTCTGCTTACGATACAGTTGTGTTTTGTCCTAATACTGGTGAGTTAGATAAAATTATTGCCAATACCGGAAGCTTTGCGAATACAAATACCATTTGGGAAATTATTGCAGGTAATACTGACACGTTGGTGGAATATAACATTCAAACTTTAGCAGGAAATCTTGACACTTTAGTGTATTCAAGAGATACACTTTATGCGTCCTCTTCTGGCAGGTATTGTCGATCAGAAAGGGATACTGCCTATCTGAAAGTTTTACTTCAACCTCAGACTATTTCATTAACGGATGCTGCATATTGCGAAAATGAAACCGTTTTGGACTTAACGACAAATATTGGAAAAGATTTAATTTGGAGGAGTAGTCTTAATAATGATACAACCAGAACAGATTCTCCTCATATTTTTACTCCTTCACCTCCTTCGAATTATACATTTCAGGCCGATACCATTACAGTTTATGATTCTACAGGCGTTACCACTTTAGATAATCAATGTTTATCACCTGTTACGACCGCTTTAATTGGGTATCATGGAAAACCAGATACTGCTATCGTAAGACTATTGTCAACAGGAGACCCTGCATTTGATACAACTTATATTTGCCCGGGATCAGTTGAATCATTCAGCGTAAACCCATATGTACCGTCTGTGACTGAATCATTTTGGAGACTGAATTTAACTGGTATTTTTGTATCTGGAAGTACGTTTGATATTGATAATTTTACTGCAAATTCAAACGCAACAGTTTATAATTATCGTGATACTACAGCTACAGTAGTTTCTGGGATTTCAAAAACCTGTAATTCCGATACCAATTCAAGAATTGTTCACACTTTTGATGCTCCAGTAGCTCCTGCTCTTACAACATCTGATACGGCTTATTGTGAAGGAGAAACAATTAATAGTTTAGAAATTTCTAATGGAACTGAAATTATTTGGACAGAAGATGGCTCAACAACTAGTACAATTGGTGCGCCTCATAATTACCTTCAATCTATTCCACCAATCTACAGTAATCAGGTAGATACAATTATTTTCCAAAACATCACTGGTGTTGATCAATTAGGTAATGAATGTAAGAGTGATGAAGATACTGTGCGAATAGCCTACCAGATTAAACCGGATTTCCCAGTATTAACTCTGCAATCAACAATGACAAGTCCACCAGACACCATATTTATATGTCCAAGGTTCGAAGATTCTTTACTTGCTGATACACCTCAAAATCAATCGGTTTGGTATACTGATATCAATTCGAAGAATGAGGATAGTATTGCGGGTCTGAATATTTTTGGAGATAATACCGATACTACTATTTTTTGGTATAATACGCTTACTCCAAGTCTAACAATTTCAAAAACCTGTAATTCTGATACAGTTAGCCAGATTGTGCATACATACTTTACTCCGGTTGAACCTACTTTAGCGGCTGATACTTCTTATTGTGATGAAGAAATCATTATACCCAATAATGTATTAAATAGTCCAGATGTGCACACCATTATCTGGGGAGATGATTTTGCAGGAAACCCAAGGGTTATTCAAGACAATGCCCCATTTACTTATAGTACTCCAAATATCAGTTATAACAATTTTTTAGTCGAGGTTTATGCCATTGATTCTACTGGGGGTGGTTGTTACTCAGATACTGGATTCGTAAGTAATTCTTTTCACTCATTACCAGCATCACCAGATGTATTTTTAAATGCTAGTTTAACAGCTTTAAACTCTGGAGATACGGTTAATATTTGTCCTAATAATCAAGACTCTTTAGTTACCAATACCGCTTCGTCTCTAACCTTTTTTGAAAGTACAATAGGTGATGAAAATAATAGTATTTATAATATTTCACTAGCAAGTACCAATTTAATTGCACCAGTTAAATATAGGGTTGGTGAAATGTTCAACTTAGTAGATAATATTACTTGTTTTTCAAAATTTGATTCAGTTTATGTTAATATTTATACTTTGCCAGTTACTCCAGTTATCTTGTCTGGTACTCTAAACCAGGATACCATTAATTATTGTGAAGTTGATATGGTCAATAACCTTAGTCTGCTCGATCCAAGTAATGCTGTTAATTGGTTTCAACCAGTGGTTGTAGGTTCAGATTCAACATTGGTTAATACATATACTATTACACCTCCAACACCAAACTATGCTGGGGAGTTACAGACCATTGTAGCAATTGATATTACAGGTAGTGATGTGTCAGACGGTGATCCAGTTTGTCAATCAGAACCTGATACTATGTGGATCTTTTTTAATGAGACCCCAGATGCACCAATCATAACACCAATTGATACTTCATTTTGTGAAAGCGAAGTACTTGACACCTTGTTTTCAAATGTGGTAAGTGACTGGTTTATTGGAGGTACTTCTGGAGCTCCTGACCAGTCTGGCGTTAGTGAATTTGCACTAGATGATTATACTTTTTTAGCCATTTCAGATACGGTTCAATATTTTGCCAGAACTATTAGTGCAAAAGGTTGTGAATCTTCATTTAGTCAAGCTGAAGTACGCTATCATCCAATACCAGATGCACCGATAATTGCACCTATGCAGACTAATTATTGTAGTGATGAGGTTGTAGATACAGTTAAAATAGACAGCGGGTTAAATGGATTTTGGTATGAAAGTTCTGATTTAACTAATGAAATTTTAAGCAATAGTGATTTCTATTTGACATCAAATACGATTATTGATAGTATTCAATACTTTGTTCGTGTTTTTGATCCATCTACAGAATGCTTTTCGGTCTACGATAGTATTACATTACTACAATATATTTCTTTAGGCAGTATTACTAATGATGAAACAATAGAACTTTGTATTGGTTATTCTGAAACACTTGAAGCTACTGGCGGTGAATCGTACTTATGGAGTTCTGGCGAGACTGATTCAAGTATTACAGTATCTCCTTCAGAAGATACATGGTATAAAGTAGAGATAATAGACACTAATAACTGTTCAAAAGTTGATTCTGTACAAGTAAGTTTAAAACTACCGGCAAGCTGTGAAGAAACTATTTATACTGCGTTTTCACCAAATGGAGATGGTGTTAATGAAACATGGGAAATAACAGGTATTGAAAAATTCACGAATGTATCTGTCTATATTTTCAATAGGTGGGGAGATCAAATTGCGCGAATTGATGATTACGATAATACCATTAATGTTTGGGACGGTACGAATCAAATGACAGGACAAATTTCAATAAGTGGAACATACTATTACATAATTGAGGAAAATGGAAATAAAGTAAAAGATGGATGGGTACAACTCATGAAATAAAATGAAAAAAGTATTTTACATATTGGTCATTTTAAGCTCGCACCTTACGTACGGACAGCAGGAAGCCTTGTTTAGTCAATACGCTTACAATCAGTATGCCATTAATCCAGCATATGCAGGATCAAGAGCTTCATTTAGTGGGGTAGCGCTTCACCGAAGCCAATGGATTGGTATTCAGGATGCACCAAGCGTTCAAACATTTACAATTCATTCTCCTTTAAGCAAAACAGCTCTAGCTTATGGTTTAAGTGTTTCCAGAGAAACGCTAGGACCTGTAACAAATTCTACTGCCAATTTTTCGTTGGGCTATCATATTAAAATGAAAAAGTCAAAATTAAGTTTTGCACTTCGGGGTGGGATCTATCATTCACAACTAGATAGAAATCTACTTACTTATCAAAATACTTCGGACGAATTCAATTTAGGTGGAACAGAAAGTACCTTGGTACCAAATATTGATTTTGGGACATACTATTATACCGCTCATTTTTTCATCGGACTTTCAATGAATCACCTTACAAATGAAAGCTTAAACTTTACTGGATTTCCCGAACAAAATAGTCTAAAACTAGGTACACATATTTATTTTCATACTGGTTACGTATTTAAACTCAAGAAAAAAATGAGATTTAAACCAACTATGCTAGTCAAATTGACAGAAGGCACGGTACCTAACATAGATTTGGCTGCGAATTTTATGTTTTACGAAAAGTTTTGGATCGGCTTGTCAGTAAGGAATAACACGAGTATTAACTTTTTGACCGAATGGAATATTAAAGATTATCTAAGAATAGGTTATGCATATGATTATTCTATAAATAAGTTGGCCAATTATACTTCAGGTTCACATGAAATATTCCTTGGTTTTGATTTTGTTTTAAAGAAAAAAAGAAACAGTATTTTATCTCCAAGATACCTCTGATGATTAAATATTTTTCCATATTAATTTCTATGTTTTTTTCTTTTGTGTCATATTCGCAAGGAACTAAAAGAATGGTGACAAACTATTCTGGAAAAATAACTAGCTTAAAAGGTATTAATACTGAATATGATGATTTTTCAGCAACAGTTATTAAAAATGAGATATATTTTGCTTCTTCAAGAGAACCTAGTATTATAAATTTCAAAGAAAATAATTGGAAAAAGGGAGGTAAAATTAATGTGTACAGGGCCGATATTGAAGAAATTAATGACTTTTATGAAGTAAAAGCTTTGAATACAAAACCATTTTATCACCTGAAAGATGAATTTACACACGTTGGTCCCACGTGTTTTTCTGTTACAGGAGATACCATGTTTTTTACCAAAGTGCCGACTAAATTACTTGATAAATCATTAAAAGTATTTAGGCCACAATTATATATGCTTACAAAGCAGAATGGTAAATGGAGTAAAGCCGCCTATACACTTCCCTTTAATAATCCGCTTTATTCATATGCACATCCGTCATTTGATTCAAAAACGGGGACTTTATATTTTACTTCAGATCAAAAAGGAGGTAAAGGAGGACAAGATATTTATTCTGCGACCATAACTAATGGTAAATGGTCGAAGCCAATAAATTGTAAAAGTGTAAATTCTAAATCGGATGAATTATTTCCCTTCATAGATAATGAGAACACACTTTTCTTTTCTTCTGATCGGTCAAATGGCCAAGGCGGGCTAGATATCTACTATCTGGAGGAAAAGTCAGCTGATCCTCAGAATATGTCTTTTATTAATTCTGAAACAGATGATTTTGGAATTTTTTTAGTGGCTGGAACAAATATTGGCTTCTTCAGTTCTAATAGAACTGGTAATGATGACATTTATACGGTAAGCCTATCAAAAGAAAGAGACCTAAAAAATAGTCTTTTTGGTAAGTTTAAATACCGTAAACTGCAGGAAGCAATCGAACGACCTCTGGCTGTTTATTTACTTAATGAACAAAACCAGCCCATTCAGGAAACTTTTGTAGATGAAAATGGGGAGTTTGAATTTTTTGATATTGGTTTAGATGAAAACTATACGATACAAGCTGAGTCAAAAGATGAAATGGACTTAGTACTCTACAACGGAGAAGGAAGTCCTGAAGAAAAACTTCTGGCGAATGAATCGAATCAGTTCATTTTTAAAATGGTCGACATAAAGGATGTTGGAGATATTAATCTGACACAGGTTAATGAACAAGGAGAGGTCAGTGTTTCAGGTAGGTTTTTATTTGAGGACGATCAATTCGAAAATCCTGGAAAGTTGACAGTTAATCTAATTGACTCTGAAGGTAAAATTGCGCATACAGTCCAATCAGACGAAAAAGGATATTTTAATTTTCAGAACTTACCTAATAATGAAAATTACATTGTTAAGCTAGAAGAAGAAAATCCTGATTTAACCTTACTAGTATTTAACGAGGATGGAAAAGTTATTGAAAAACTGAAAACAGACGAAAATGGATTTTATCTCTTTAGACAATTAAAAGTATTGTCAATAGATAAGGTTAACAGATTATCGTCTCTAAGGGAAGAAGCCTTTAGCTTTGATTCGGGACTGATTAATGGTGATTTTGATAGAGATAATAAAGATGTTGATTTTAAAGAAGAGTTAATCGTTAGTGTTTACAATGATAAAAATGAACTGATTAATACCATTAGATCAGATAAAAAAGGGGCTTTTAAATATAAAAGAATGGCTACTATTGAAAATGTGAGTTTTAAGTTAGATCAAATGTCTTCATCATTTGATATGGAAGGGGTAACGCTTAAGATTTTTGACGATAACGGTCATATACTTAAAGAAATAATTCCAAAGGCTGATGGTTCCTATGAATATCGAGCATTAGAAATACTTAATATTCAAGCGTTGCAAGCAGGCAAAAGTATTGATGAAGGTGATTTCGACCTAACTTCTACTGACAAAAATACTGATTTTGCAGGCTTTATATTAGGTGATTTTGATAGAAATTCTAATGATGTTGAATTTAAAGAGAATCTTATTGTTAGTGTTTATAATGAAAACAACGAGCTGATTGATACAATTATATCAAATAGCAAAGGTGTTTTTACTTACGAAAATGTTGATGGCATTGAAAATCTAGATTTTCAATTGGACCAAATGCCTACTTCTTTTGATATGACAGGAATTACACTTAAGATAATGGATGATAAAGGGAACCTCATAAAAGAAATAAAACCACAAGCTGACGGTTCATTTGAATATCGTTCACTTGAAATACTCAATATTCAAGCCTTGCAAGCTATAAATAGCATGGATGAGGGAGATTTTGATCTCGGAATGACTGGTGTTGGTAATGAGGAACTTGAGGGATCGATAAAGTATAATAATCAAGTAGGAAATTTCCCTGGAGGACTAGAGGTAAAGGTATTTAATAAAGACAATAAACTCCAGGAAACAAGAAGAACTGATACAAATGGTAATTTTAAATTTATAGATAATCCTTCTGCGGATGAATTTTCGTTTGAAATTAGCGAAAAGCCAGACTCATTAAAAATGTCTTTATTTAGTATCGATATTAAATCGAAAGAAGGTGAGAACTTATCTACCATCCTACCATCCGTTGATGGACAGTTTAACTATAGAAAATTAGAAGTTATAGACAACAGTTCAAATTTGGCAAATCTCGATAAAATTGATGAATCGATAGATTTAATATTTGAAATTAAGGGAAATTACGATTATAACAACAAAGAGGGCAATTTTGAAGAAAAGCTTAAAATTTTTGCGTATGATGGTAACGGAAATAAAATAGGAGAAGTTTTTTCTGATAGGTTTGGTAATTTCGTTTTTGAAAAATTACCAGGAATCTCTACCGTATTATTTAAAATAGAAGGAAAAAGTGAAGACCTAGATTTAGAGAAATTTTCATTATATATCGAAGGAGAAGAAGGAAAGCAATTGGCTAAACTAAGAAGCAGTGAAAAAGGCTTTTTTGTATATAAACCACTTGGATTTAATGCCGATATTCCATTAGAGATTAAAGAAAAAATGAATGATGAAATTGCGCATAGTGTGTTTGGAACCAACGCACTTGATCTTTCAAATGAAATAGAGTCAGTATATTTCGGATCGAATAAAACGAATCCAAACAGTAGTGACTTATTAAAGGTAGAAAAAATGCTGCTACTTTTAGAAATTAATCCTAAAAGTACAATAGAAATAAATGCATACGCCGATTCCAGAGCGTCAGATAATTATAACCTTCTTTTATCTGAACGTAGAGCCGACTGGATTAAAAACTATTTAGTAAGAAAAGGAGTTAGCGAGACCAGAGTTATTATTAATGCTTACGGAGAGGGTAAATTGGTTAATGATTGTAAGGATGGTGTAGATTGCCCAGATAAATATCACGCCCTTAATAGGCGTGCTGAAATTCGAATAATTAATTAATTTTTAGCCTGGCATTAGGTGTAATGTCTTGTCCTACAAATTCTTTATTCAAGTATTTATAATATCCGGCAATTCCGATCATTCCAGCATTATCAGTACAGTATTGAAAATCTGGAATAAATGTCTTCCATTTTTCTTGTTTTCCAATTCTAGTTAGCTCGCTTCTTAACAAAGAATTTGCAGATACGCCACCAGCTATAGCCACATTGTTGATATTATATTCTCGGGTAGCCTTAACTAATTTTTTAAACAATGATTTGATGATTGTATGCTGATAAGAAGCACAGATATCTAATAAACGATCATTAATAAAATCTGGCTCAGAAACAATCTGCTTTTTTAGAAAATACAATAAACTGGTCTTAAGACCACTAAAACTGAAATTAAAACCATCAATATTAGATACTGGAAATTGAAATGCGTTGGGATTCCCATCTTTCGCGTACTTATCTATTAATGGACCGCCAGGGTATGGTAAACTCATTATTTTTGCAGCTTTATCAAATGCTTCTCCTGCGGCGTCATCAATGGTCTCTCCAATAACGGTCATGTTGAAATAATCCTTTACCATCACTATTTGTGTATGCCCACCAGAAACTGTTAAACAGATAAATGGAAAACGAGGATAATTTTCTTCATCATTTTTAATGAAATGCGCCAAAACATGACCTTGCATATGATTGACTTCTACTAAAGGAATATTTAAAGCCATAGCTAAGCTTTTTGAAAAAGAAGTGCCAACAATTAATGATCCTAATAAGCCAGGTCCTCGTGTAAATGCAATGGCATTTAAATCAGTTTTTTCAATTTTAGCTTCTTTCATGGCGGCTTCAACAACAGGAATTATATTTTGCTGATGAGCTCTGGATGCTAATTCAGGAACAACGCCACCATATGCTTTATGTACAGCCTGTCCAGCAATAATATTGCTAGCTACATAACCATCAATTATCACGGCCGCTGAGGTGTCGTCGCAAGATGATTCAATTCCTAAGATTATGGCGCGTTTATTGTCCAAATTAGTTAATTTAGCAGAATACTTTAAGTCTCACAAAATTAGTGAAAATAGCAAAAAGCATAGGTCGATTCACACTATTATTATTCGAAATAATAGTGATTGCTGTTTTCTTATTTGCCTTCTTTATTCGAACAAGTAGTTTCCAAACCTATTTAGCAAAGACTGCCACTACTTATTTAACAGAAAACTTAGGCTCAGTGGTCGATATTCAAAAAATTGATATCGTTTTTTTTGATAGGGTTGATATTGAAGGTGTATTTACTGAAGATAAAAATAATGACACTCTACTACTGGCTGAACAAATCAGCGTTAATATTGGCGATTGGGATTTAAAGCAAAAGTACGTGGTTATTGATAATATTGAGCTGTCTAATGTAGATGCCAGAATCTCAAAAGAAAAAGGTGACTCTACATTTAATTTTCAACATTTTATCGACTTTTTTAGCTCAAATTCAGAGGATACGTCAACTAATAGTTTTTACGTGACTGTTAACCAAATAGATCTTGAAAACGTTAATTTTAGATACAATGACTTTAATAAACAAAGACTTTCTTTTGGCTTAGACTATTCTCACCTAGCCATTCAAAATTTGAATGGCAGTTTTAACGACTTTAGCTTTAATGATGAGACTATTAAAGCAAATGTAAAACACTTGAAATTTAAAGATCAATCTGGTTTAGAAGTAAATGACTTGTCTTCCAAAGTTTTATACAGCTCCAATTTAATTAGCCTAAAGGAGCTAGAGTTGACCCTTAGTGAATCTACTTTAAGGGCTGATATTTTAGAGTTAAAAACAGAGAATGGGAACGAAGATTTTGATGATTTTTTGAATAAAGTTCCATTTAATGCCCACATTAAAAACACTAAGGTCGCGTTAAGCGACCTGGCTTTTTTTGTGCCTCAATTAAATGGAATGACTGATACTTTATCCATTATAAATGCTAAATTAAGTGGTCCTGTAAATGGCATGAAATTGGATGATGTTGACATACGTACACTGACCAAAACTAAAATCAAAGGTGACTTTCAGATTCCAAATTTAGAAGATTTAAATACTGCATTTATTGACCAAAAAATTGCTTTATTGCAAACTAGTATAAATGATATAGAGTCCTTAAATCTAAGTGCTTTTCTTTCAAAAGACAATCGTATAAAATTCCCTGAAAATTTGAAGAAATTATCCACAATTAGACTAACGAATGGACATTTTACTGGTTTTTTGACAGATTTCGTAGTGGATGGCGATATTACTACTGGGTTAGGCAATTTATATTCAGAAAATGGATTAAAATTTAAAAAGAAAGAGGACGGACTCTACCATTATCAGGGGGCATTGGACAAGAGTTTGTCGAAAGATCTAATTGTTGAAAACTTAAATTTGGGACTATTGATGGATAATAATTTAGGAGTTGTTAATGGCTATTTGCAAATTTCACCTGGATCCAAAGGGTTTTCAACAAATGATATTGATTTGAATTTTAATGGATATTTTGATAATATCGTTCTAAACGGATATGATTATAAAGGTATTTCTATTAAAAAGGGACAATACCATAACGATAGATTTACTGGAGAAATTGATATAAAAGACGATAATTTGGCATTAAATTATGATGGTTATGTTGATTTTAAAGAAGAATTACAATTCAATTTTGATGTAAAAATAGATAGTTCTTATTTAGTTAAACTAGGTTTAATTGATGGTGATGCAACAACACAATTGAAAACCAAGTTAAACGTGAACCTAATGGGAACAACATTAGATAATATTGTTGGAGATATTATAATTGAGAAATTGGAATACTATGATGGTGAGCGAAAAATGAATTTAAGTGGGATTGATTTTTCTGTTAAGCGATCTCCAGATTCCGACAGAGTTCTCATCAACTCTGAGTATGTAGACGCTGATCTTAATGGTAAATTCGACATTTCTCAAATCATTCCAATGCTTACCAATCAGGCCGCTAGATTAGTGCCAAATTATATTGACACTGTTACTATTCCTTCAGGAACTGTTGAAGATTTTACGTTGAATTTAAATTTAAAAGATGTTAACCCTATCCTACAATTTTTCGATTCTGCGTATTATGTTGAGCCAAATACTAAAGTTTCACTAGAAAGTCACCTAAAAGATAAATTTTCCATTTTAAGCATTAATTCAAATCGGTTTGAATTTCAAGATAGGGTTTTTAATGGTATTCAACTCAATCATAAATTAGATAGTCTGATGGGAGAAGTAGACTATTATATCGAATCAGTGATATTGAATGATAGCTTGAGAGTTGATAGTTTTAAGCTTAATTCTTTAATTCAAGATAATAAATTGGCGACTAACTTTGGGTGGGTAAAAAATAGCCAAGTTAATTCTGCCGACTTTACTTTAATTACCGAATTACGTCCAAATAATGACATTTTTTCTGAATTTAAATCCTCCTATTTTTATTTGCAGGAATCTCGTTGGGAGGTATTAGAAAATTCAAACTTTTTATGGAATCCAGATCATATTATAGTCGATAATTTAACTTTAAATAGTGACAACCATTACATAAAACTCGACGGACAGGTATCTGAAAATCCAAATGATTGGTTAAATGTTGATATCAAAGATTTCGATCTATCAGAATTAAACGGATTTTTAGGAGGCGATCTTACATTGAATGGTATTCTAAATATGAAAGGTAGTATTGCAGATATTTATAATAATATAAGAGCCAAATCAGATGCAGATATTAATAATTTAGAGATAAATTCCGAGTTGGTTGGTGATATAGATTTAGATGGCCAATGGAATAAAGAGAATAATGCACTGGATTTAGCAGGAAACTTAATGAGGGATAACGTGAAACGATTCGATTTTAGTGGTTTTTATTATGTTGACAGGGATAAGAATAGTCTAGACCTTAATCTGATGTTTGATCACACTAATATCGCTTTTTTAAATGCTTTTTCTGATCCAGAATTATACACTGACATTAGGGGGAATTTAGATGGTAATCTAAAGATAAGGGGAGAGTTAGATAATCCTGTAATAATTGGAGATGTAATGGTAGAACCAACCAAAGTGAATGTACCAATGTTTAATGTCGATTATCAAATATCAGGTCTGTTAAATTTTGATAAAGGAGAAATTTTGGCAGATTATTTAGAGATAACTGATCAATTAGGTAATCAAGGGGTTGGTATGATGTCGATTAATCATAAAAATTATACCAAATGGAATTATGATGTCACCCTTGATTTTGAAGATCCTAATATTACCGAAACATTTTTAGCCATGGACACATACTATAAAGAGGGGGACGTATATTATGGTAAGGCCTTTGTAACTGGGAACGTGAATATTTTTGGATACAACGATATTACTGAAATAAATGTTGATGTTAAAACTGAAAAAGGTACTAATCTTACACTTCCGTTATATGGAACCAGTGATATAGAAGAGAGCAGTTTTGTGAGGTTTTATAATCCAGACACATTAAACGAGGATACTACACTTGTTAGTATAGATAGGCTAGGAATGACTTTAAATATGAACTTTAGTGTAACTGATGAAGCAAAGGTTAATATTGTGTTTGATCCATTACTGAATGATCAGATTGAGGCAAGTGGTTCGGGTGATATTGAAATGAATATGGATGATTATGGCGATATTGCTATGTTTGGGAAATATACCATTAACAATGGCATGTATCATTTTAATATGAAAAATGTAGTAAAGGAAGACTTTGAAATTATTGATGGTAGTACAGTAATTTGGACTCAATCACCGTATGATGCTAATATTGATATTAAAACAAGATTTAAAAGAAATGTGGATATGAGTGATATTATGAGCTCTGATCTAGGTCAGTCTGGCAAAAAAGATTTAGTTTACGGTTATCTTAACTTATCGAATACCTTAATGAGTCCAGCTTTAGAATTCGATATTACTGCACCACAGGCAAAAGATGAAGCACAAGCAGCATTAAATCAAATTCGCGGTATTGAAGACGACCTAAATAAACAGTTCTTTTCCTTACTTCTACTCAAAAAATTCATCCCAGTCGAGGGGTCAATCGCTGCTTCTGGCAATGTAACTGAAGATTTAGTTAATCAGCAAATAAACGCGGTTTTAGGTCAAATTGGTGAAAATTATAATTTAAATTCAGATATTGGGGCCGATCATGCAGAACTTGGTTTTTCAACAAGCTTTTTAGACGACCGTTTGAAAATAACAACATCAGTAGGTGTTATTTCTGCAAATGATGAATCATCTGAAGATGGGTCTGAGAGTAAAGCTTCGAATATTGTTGGTGATGTTAATGTAGAATATGAATTAAATGAAGACGGTACTTTTACGGCTAGCGTATTTAATGAATCGAATGATATAGCTAATCAAGATAGGGGGGCTTTTACTCAAGGTGTCGGATTCAGCTATCAAGAATCATTTAATTCCAAACGAGATTTTAAGCTATTACAAGGTTTATTGAATATCTTTAGAAAACAAGAAAACAAAAGAGAAAGAAAAAATAAAAATAATGGAAGAAAAACACCTGTGCAAGATGATTTTAAGCCGGTTGCTCCATTAAAAAATGAAGATGACTAAATCTTGCCTTTTAAAAAGGCAAGGTTTTGGTTGTCAATTAATTATAAATTAATGACATATGAAAAAAGTATTAGTAGCCAATAGAGGAGAGATAGCATTACGCATTATGAGAACCTTAAAGCGTCTAAATATTGCGTCTGTAGCTGTTTATTCAGATGCCGATAAAAATGCGCCATTTGTGAAGTTTGCTGATGAAGCATATTATATTGGCGCTTCGCAACCTGCTAAAAGTTATTTAAATCAGGAAAAAATAATTGAAGTGGCGCTGCAAACTAAAACGGAAGGTATCCACCCGGCTTATGGGTTTTTATCAGAGAATTCTGAATTCGCCGAAAAAGTAACTAAAGCAGGTATTAAATTTATTGGGCCAGGCATTGAGGCTATTAATATTATGGGTGATAAAATTGATGCTAAACAGGCTGTTAAAAAATACAATGTACCAATGGTACCAGGTACAGATGAGGCAATTACAGATTTAGATGAAGCAAAAAAAATAGCTGAAGGAATAGGTTACCCTATTTTAATTAAAGCAGCAGCAGGTGGTGGTGGAAAGGGTATGAGGGTAGTGGAAAATAGTGAAGAATTTATAAGTCAATATGATAGGGCAGTTTCAGAGGCAGTGTCGTCATTTGGTAATGGAGCTGTTTTTATTGAGAAATTTGTCTTAGAACCAAAACATATTGAATTACAAATTTTGGCTGATCAACATGGAAACGTTATTCATTTGTTTGAACGAGAGTGTTCCATTCAACGTCGTCATCAAAAAGTGGTTGAGGAAGCTCCATCAGCGGTATTAGATGATGACTTGCGAAGCCGAATGGGTGAGGCAGCTATTAATGTGGCGCGTTCATGTAATTATGAAGGTGTTGGTACAGTTGAGTTTTTGCTTGATAGAGATAGAAACTTTTATTTTCTTGAAATGAATACACGTTTACAGGTAGAACATCCTGTTACTGAAATGATTACTGGATTAGATTTAGTGGAAGAACAAATAAAAGTAGCTAGAGGTGCAGCATTAGATATTAAACAAGAAGATTTAAGCATAAATGGACACTCTATTGAAGTAAGGGTATATGCAGAAGATCCAGAAAATGATTTTTTGCCGGATTTAGGGAGTCTTGATTATTATCAAAGACCAAGTGGATTAGGTGTGAGACTTGATGATGGGTATGAAGCAGGTATGCCAATTGCACTAGAATACGATTCAATGATTTCAAAATTAATTGTGCATGATCAAACACGCGAAGCAGCTATAAAAAAAATGCTTGAAGCCATTGATGATTATAAAATAAATGGATTTGCGACCACTTTAGGTTTCTGTAAGTTTGCACTCAATCATCCAGAGTTTAGGAATGGTAAATTCACCATTAATTTTGTAGGCGATCATTATGATGTGGAACATTTAAAACAAGCTACAAACGAAGACTTAGCTGCAAAAATATACCAAGTTTTTAAAAGTGAAAAAGAAAACCAAATACCAAAATTGGTCGATTCGAAATATTCAGCATGGAGAGAGAACAGGTAATTGGTAATTAGAACCTTGATTCTATATAAGATTGTATTTTCTGAGCTGTAAAATCTTCTTTTACCCTTACAGAAATTTTATAGGATTCATTTTCAATATATTCTATTTTATATGATTTGGAGTCATACACCCAAGGGCACATCATCATATAGGTTTCAAGTTGCTGTAAATTTTTGGTTGTATTGCCTTTAAGCGTTATTTCAAAATGCTTATGAATTGAGCTATCGACATGCTTAACAATTCTGATTGGAGTTTGTAATAAATTTCTAAACGGAATTAAAACCTCCTCATTATTAATTGTTAATACTCTAAGGTGGCGGTGATGAAAACTTTGAACCTCTCCTTCAATATCATTTAAAATGAAACGATCTTTAATCTTAATATGATTTTCGAATCTGAAATAGATCCCAATAATAAAGTCAATAATAAACTGGTGAAAGACTAACCCAAAAAAGCTAAGAATTAAACAAGTAATTAAAACAGATGATTTTAAAAATACATAAAGGGAGAGTAAGCCAAAGACAATCCATAGGATAACTGAAATTCGATACCACATTAGAGGAATATTGCTTTTCTTATAGCGTTGAACAAATACTGGTAAGATGTACTTTCTAAGAAAGGCAAGTAGAAAGTACAGACCAATACCTAAGCCAAGAAATATAATAATCAACAAGGCAGAAATATTCAAATCAATATTATTTATTTCAACCTGATCATAAATTGGCGTTACCCCACTTGTCTTATTAATTATAGTATCTTTAATTAAGACAATTAATGGCTGAGAATTTGAAGCAATATGATTTAACGAATCTACTATTCCCTCAGGTATGATATGAACTGAATCGTTAAGCGGCATAAATTTTTTCTATGAAATATCTAATATCCGAAGGCATGCTATAGACATCCTTTTCGGAATTTTCTATTAATCCAGCCTTTACTAATTGACTGATGTATCTGGTAATCCATTCTTTATTTTCGTCCGAATAAATATTGAATAAGTCTGTTTTCGTTAATTTTAAATGTAATTGAAATTGGAACAATAGACTTTGCCAAATTTCATCTGGAAATTTTGGCAAATCAGGCTGTTCTATAGGGTTAATGACAATTTTATTTTCATCTACTTTTTCAATCGAGCCTACCCAGTATTTCAAGGCTAATCCAATATTACCTTCTGACATTGAAAAGAAACGTTGCATTAACTTTAATTTCTTTGCTGGCGATAAGAAATTTTCTCCTACATTTTTATATGAGTAAATCATTCCACCTAATTGATGCCTTGTTTCAATCACATTAGTAATTTCAAGACTTGTTAAAGGTTTTAACAGAATAGTGCTGATAACCGAATCATTAATCTGAGATTGAGATTTTATGGTTTTAAAAGAGTGAAGATTTCCAGCAAGAATAAAATAATGAGAGTGCCCATACTGATTAATCAATTGGTTGAGGCTGTTCAATAATTTTACCCCTTTTTCTGTATTTAAAAACCAGGTTTCAATATCATCAATAATAAATACTGATCTGCCTTTCAAATCTCTCATTATTGCAGGAATAGAAGGTGATTTTCCTATCGTATTCTGCATAATTTTTAAGAGTGAGTTTGACTCCTTAGAGGATTTAGTCATTGGCTTTAATCTATAAATAGGATAACCCTTTAAATGTTGATTAATAGCATGGTTTATAAAAAAGGTCTTGCCTGATAGACTTTCCCCAAGAATTAATACACTACCATTTTTACCAGCACTCATTTTCTCTAGAGCATCTTGAATTTGTTCAGATTCACTTGTTCTTCCTACAATAGTATTGGTATCAGAAAAATATTTGCTATTAAAAAGTTGATTATAATAATATGGAAGGTTAAGTTGAACTTGAGGTTTTATTCTAAATTCATCCAAGAAATTAATATAGGCTCCAACAGGACTGAATAAATGCTGATGCTTATTTTCATGTTCTATTTTTTCACTAATTTCTTTTTCCTGTAAAACACTTGTAACTAATTGGTGTAAAAAACCAGACACCTTATTTTGGTATTGTTTAACCTGACCTTTTATTCTTGATCGCTTTGATTCTAATTTAGCTTGAGGATGAAGTATCTCATACTGCTCAACAATTTTATTGATGGTAAGGGCATTATTTAATTGGTGATGAAGTGCATTAATTTCATTTAGAAACGTCTGATGCAAGGCCTCAATGGTTTCTAAACATTCTTCACAATCATTTTGAACTTGATTTAACCTTTCAGTTAAACCAGATGCATTTTTAGATTTACTGAAGGCATCTAAATCCGACTGTAGTTTGAATGAGCCGTTTAATGCTACGGAAGCATTCTTCTTTAATTGATTAATATAGCTTGATAATAAATCTTTGAAAGGCTTATAAAAATTAATTTTAGTCAGGTAATCAGCAATATCATCTAACTGAACTTTTAAGGTCTTCACATTACCGTCTTGAACTTTTTTGACGTTATTGACAGATTGAGCCGTCATTAACTCAACTTCTTCAGGAATAGTTTCAAGGGCATCATTTAATTTTTCGAGCACAAACTGAACCGTTTCATCTAAATTATAATAAACCTCTTGTACAACTGCTGGACTAAATTGATTTAATGCTTCAGTATTTTTTTCTTCTAAATGAGCTTGTAGATTATTGACGTCTTCATGAATAGCATTAATATTGGTCTTTAAACTGATTAAGTAAGTATTTTCGTTTTTTAAAGTGACTTCAACTAATGCTGCTTTAGCCTTGTTGGCATAATGCATCAAATAAATATCTGCTTGAAAATTTAAACTAAACAGAACCATATTCCGCTGCCAATATCCCGCATAATTGCGCAGTAAACTGTTTAATTCTTTTTCTTGAGATCGATTCATATATGGTAATCGCTCTTGCAATTCTCTGCTATAACTTGTTTTTTCTAGAATACTACCTAATTTGTTTAGTAGATTTCTATCCGACTGACGAAGATGAGTGTAGAATGATTGACTAAGATTTAAAGCACTCCTATTAATTTCACCCAAAGTTTGATTTAACAAGGTTTCACAATTTTTTATACAGTTACCAATATCAGACTCATTTCCTATTGCTTCAATAAAACCTTGTATAGCTTGATGAAAATCATTCTTGTGTTGGTGTAAAAGTATATAGTTTTGATATCCAAATTCAAGCAATTGAGTTTTGAGCGCTTTTTTGCCTTGGCTAACCCATAAACGCCTAACAGCTTTTTGAAAACTGATTTTTTTTGAGTTTTGAACTATCTTTCCAGCATTATTTTTCCTCTTAGACAGATTGACTTTTTTTGGGAGATTAAAAATAGATTCTTCTATAGCCTCTATATAATTGGAAAGTGCACTATCAAAATTTTGATAGGTCTCTGGCAATTGAAATTGAATGTCATCCTCAATGGCTTTATTGGCATTTAAAAGTAAATGATAAACTTTGTTCCATACATTTTCATCTTCGTTTTCTTTTAAGGTGTCAATAAATTTGCTGATCTGTTTTTGAATTTTTGAAATTTGGAAATGATGATAAGATTCGATTTTTGCAATACCCTCGTTTAAATGTTCTTTATAGACTGAATCCCAAATGGCATCAGTAGTTTGGAGAGCGGCAAGTAATTCTTGATCTGCGACAGCGGCAAGAGCCTTTAACTCTTCATCTTTAAGAGGAATAATTTCAGGAACAAAATCAATACTTTCTACTTTTAAGTCTGTTTCTTCAAATTGTGTTGATGCCTTTACCAAAAGAGTGGTTCCGATAGTATTAACCAGCTCATTGGTTTCTCTAATAAAGTTAGAAGGTTCAGATATTTCTGGAACACCAATAAAAATTAGGTCTGCTTCAGCAGATTGTATTTTCATCAATTCATAAATTGGAACTTTATCAAGCTTATTCGAAATAATTTTAACCCTAGCTTTTACCCTGAATTCATCTAAAACTTGTTGAATTCTTCCTTCAATAACTTGGTTTTCTGTATTCGTATCATTAACCAATAGAACCCTAATATTTGCTTTAGCCCAGTCTGATGATGTGCTAATAAATTTAACCAGACTCAGCATGAGTTCGGCATTATTCCCAACACTTCTCCACCATAGATCAATTTGTTCTTTTTTTCGAAAGCCCCAACGTTTGTCGTAATCTAAATACAAAACATTATAGTCTAGATCGAATAGTTTTTTGGTCATATTGGTGAACCAAATCGGGTCTTTAGTTTGTCCAGGCCAGGGCATTAATATTGTGTTAGGCTCCATACCTGAAAAACCAAATGTAGTGGCAATACTTTCAATGCCTTTGAATTCGTTTTGCACTTCTATTCTACGACCAAAAACACCGTATTTTTCTAATTCTTCGTCTTTAACAGATTGTTTGTGTTTAGGAAATAAAACATTGGCTTCTGTATTTTCAATGAGGTCGAAATTGGTAATAATACCAGTCTGTCCTGAAACTGCTTTACTGAATTCAATAAACTTTTTTCTTTCTGTGTGACCTGCACTGAACAATAGAATATTTGGTTTCCAATTTCTTTTATGGTCGCTTTTAGCTTCCATTCTTCGCAAACCTTTTTTAACAACAGTAGACCAAACTGATTGCCATATATCCCCAGTTCCTAAGGAGATTTGTTTTTTATTCAAATAGAGATAAATGAACCCAATAATAATAAAGGCAGCAAACATGGCGATCATATTCAGCTTGAACATAACAACGAACGTGGCTATAAAACCTAATAAACCTATCCATTTTTTTACTTTGAAGCTTGGATTAAAATCTGCACTAGCCCAACTTTCAAGAAAAAAAGAAAGATTGATAAAACCATAAGCCGCTAGGTAAAACATAGAAACAATTTCTGCAATAAGATTGAGTTCCCCTATTAAAATACCAGCTTCAGCGATTAAAATTGTAAGAATTAATGCGTTTCGAGGCTCGTTGTCTTTTCCAACACCCTTACCAAATAGTTTAGGTGTAATTTTATCGACAGACATGGCCTGTAATATTCTGGGCCCACCTAAAATTCCTCCAAGAGCAGAGGAAAGTGTGGCCCCCCAAACACCAAAATTGATAAAATGTTCTGAAATGTAAGCACTTTCAAACATTACCCTTCCATTCATTTTTAAGGTGTCTGAATTATAATTATGGTGTAGGTATAATGCCAATATTGTATACACGAAAAGTCCAACACCAATGGCTAACATGGTGCCATACGGAATCGATTTTTTAGAATTTTTCAAATCACCAGACATGGCTATACCAGCAGTAAAACCTGTAACAGCTGGAAAAAAAACAGCAAATATCTCAATAAAAGGAACTGTGTTATCAGAAGCAGAACCTTCAGCAAAAAAAGTAGCTTTTCCTGGTGTTCCCATAAAGATTGAAAATAGAGAAAGAATAATCAATCCTAAAATCAAAAATTGAGATTTAAGTGCGATGGAAGTGCTTATTAAGGCTAAAATTGCTAAACATAATAAACCAATACTTCCTGTTAATCTGATTAGGTTTGTTTCTGACCAACCGTTAAAAAATGATTGCGGATTATCTGAAAAAAGCTGCCCAGTATTTCCTTTTTCAACTAAATTAAAATCGAATACAGCGTTAAAGATTTCAGCGAAACCAACCATGTAAAGTGCAATACTAAATGCTGTAGCAACAAATAGGGTCATGCCAAGTGCACCACCAATCGGTAACCCTAAACTTCTTGATAGAACATAATAAACACCTCCAGCTCCTACTTTTTTATCGGTAGAGATTGATGAAACGCTTAAACCAGTTGTAATTGAAATAATGTGGGCAATGGCAATGATGGCCATTACACCCAAAATTCCTGCATGACCAACCACCCATCCCATTCTTAGGTACATGATTACCCCCAAAATGGTTAGGATTGACGGGGTAAATACACCCGCAAATGTTCCATATTTCTTTTGCTCACTCATGTCTTAGCGCCCTAAAAAAGGAAAAATAAGTAATAATGTTTGTATTGTACGAGCCAAAAGCAATTATTGTTCTAAAAAAGCCTAAGATGTTTATTAAAACATTTAACTTTGTTAGTTGTTAACCTATGAAGCGAATTGCAGTAGATACATTATTGAAGAAACTGACTACTATGACTGAAGAACTTTCGACAGTCGTTAGTGAGTCAATTGCTAAATTTGATACTACCGAATTAAATAAGCAATCAAATGACCGATCGTGGAGTGCAGCTCAATGTATTGAACATTTAAATGCCTATTACCGCTATTATATCCCGGTAATAAGAGGAAAAATCACTAATTCAAGATTTAATACCCCTTCTGATTACTTTACTAGCAGCCCTTTAGGAAGAGCTGTATATCGATCTGTGAAATTGGGAAAGGTTCATAATGTTAAAAGAAAACTAAAGTCACCAAAAGACTATAATCCGTTAATCAATTTGAGTCTCTCGACGGAAAATTCTTTAAATGAATATTTGGAACATAATATTGATTTCATTAAGTTAATTCAAGAAGCGGGACAAATTGATATGCGTAAAACTAAGGTGCCTCTATCACTAAGGCCGGTTGTAAAATTGAACCTGGGTGATGCATTATTATTTATGGTGTATCATAACGAAAGACATATTTTTCAAGCTAAAAATGCTTTGAAATAGATAACAGTTATAACTTGTAGTTTAGAAGATTATCATTTTTAATGATCTGATGCAAGTGTTTATTCGTTCGCAATTGATCAATTGATTCAATATGTCCCATATGATGACAATCTGATCCAATTACATCTATCCAATCCTTTTCAATAAGTTGCTCTGCCATTTTTTTTACAGGAGGTCCATATTGACCTGATAAAGAATTAATGTTTAACTGCATTAAACAGCCTCTATTTTTGAAATCTTCAATAGTGTCCCATTGATTGATATAATAAGGGTACCTTTCTATATGTGCAAGAATTGGCTTATAGCCTTCCGTTTGGAGGTTGAAAATGGCTTCTTTAATTCGGGTTGGTTCATGCATAAACGATAATTCAAAGAGTACATAATTATCTCCAAACGCCAAAAGTTCTTTTTTTTCAATGAGCTCTTCAAAATGAAAATCAAGATAATATTCTGCAGCAGCTTCAATTTCTATATTTAAATTTTCTTTTTTAATAGCTTCTCGAACCTTTTCTAATCCACTTAAAATAATTTCAGGGTTATTTTTATAAAAATCGCTCATTACATGAGGCGTAGTGATGACTTTTTTATACCCTAAATCGATAAACCCTTTAAGCATTATGAGCGTTTCGCTTATATTTTTAGAACCATCATCAATACCTGGAATTAAGTGGCTGTGTAAGTCAGTTCCAATAATTGATAAATCAACGGGTTCTAATTTTGGCTTTTTTTTGAATAACTTGGAAATGAAGTTCATGTCAATAGATCTATTATTTACTAGTAGGTACTAGGATTGTGTCTTTTATTGGAATAAAAACTTTGCTGTTAAATTCATTTAATTTTTTATCACGGTCAATCGTATGTTTTATCAAAGTAAATATTTTTAATTATTGTATCTATCTGAATAGTATTTTTCATAAGCACCTGAAGCCACATCATTCATCCATTCTTCATTTTCTAAATACCAATCAACTGTTTTTTCTAACCCTTCTTCGAATGTAATTGAAGGTTTCCAACCTAAGTCGTTTTTAATTTTTGTAGCATCAATGGCATACCGTTGGTCATGGCCTGCTCTATCTGTTACAAAAGTTATTAGCTGTTCTGATGAGCCTTCTGATCTATTTAGTTTAATATCCATTATCTTACACAATTGTTTTACCAAATCAATATTTGTCCATTCGTTCCAACCTCCAATATTATATGTTTCGCCTAATTTTCCGTTGTGAAAAATGATATCAATGGCTTTGACGTGGTCTTCTACCCATAACCAATCTCTAATATTATCTCCTTTACCATAAATGGGTAGTGGTTTATTATGTTTGATATTGTTGATCATCAAGGGGATTAATTTTTCCAGAAATTGATGAGAACCGTAGTTATTTGAGCAGTTAGAGAGCTTTATTGGTAGTTTATAGGTATGAAAATATGCGCGTACCAGGTGATCTGAACTTGCTTTTGAAGCTGAATAGGGGCTTCTTGGATCATAAGCTGTAGACTCTAAAAAATAACCCTCTTTTTTTAAGGATCCATATACCTCATCAGTAGAGATATGATAAAAAACACCCAGAGAATCATCCCAATAATTTTTTGCCACTTCTAACAAATTGGCAGTGCCAACTATATTGGTCATAATAAAATCCATTGGTCCGGAAATGGAACGATCGACATGAGACTCAGCAGCCAAATGAATGACATCTGATATTTTTTCACTCTTGAAGATAACCTCAAGGTTGTTTTTATTATTTATATCAGCCTTTACGAACTTATAATTTGATGCTGATTCAATATCAGTAATGTTATTTAAATTACCAGCATAAGTTAACTTATCAAGGTTTATGATTTTGTAATTAGGGTATTTATTAACCATTAAACGGACTAAATGAGATCCAATAAATCCCGCTCCACCAGTTATTAAAACTGTTTTTTTATAATTTTCTGACATATACTAAAAATGGCAGTACAAAAATGCACTGCCACTAAATTACTAATTTCTACTAATGCCTTAAAGCGACCAATAAGTTAAGTTGTTAATTTTTCCTTTATAAATACCTTTTAAATCTACAAAAACACCTTTCCCATCTTTAAGCATCTCTTGAAAGTCAGATTCAGAATAATTTGAATATTCTTTATGATTAACTGCAACAATAATTGCATCATAATCATTGGTCATTTTGTCTTTTAGGGTAAAACCATATTCTTCGAATAATTCGTTTGAGTCAGCATGAGGATCTACTACGTCAACCGTACATGAAAAAGATTCTAATTCACGGATTACATCAACAATTTTAGAATTTCTGATATCGCTAACATCTTCCTTAAAAGTAGCACCAAGCAGTAATACTTTTGATTCCATTGGATTTTTACCCTGTTTAATCATCATTTTAACAGTTTGCTTTCCTGTGTAAAATCCCATAGAATCATTCACATAACGTCCTGAATTAATTATTTTAGCATGATAACCAACTTGCTTGGCTTTGTGGGTCAAATAATACGGATCAACACCAATGCAATGACCACCAACCAAGCCTGGTCTAAACTTTAGAAAATTCCATTTTGTACCAGCTGCCTCCAGCACATCATAAGTGTTAATATCGAGCTTATTAAAAATAATTGATAGCTCATTAATTAGGGCAATGTTTACGTCCCGCTGTGTATTTTCAATAATTTTTGCTGCTTCAGCAACCTTAATTGTCGCTGCTCTATGGACACCAGCAGCTACAACTAACTCATAAGTCTTAGCAATGATATCTGCAGACTCTGCAGTATCGCCGGAAGCAACTTTAATAATACTGGCTAATGTATTGACTTTATCTCCAGGATTAATTCTTTCAGGAGAGTAACCGACATTAAAATCTTCTTTCCATTTTAAACCAGAAGCATCCTCCAAAATTGGGATACAATCTTCTTCTGTACATCCTGGATATACAGTTGATTCGTAAACAACATAGTCGCCTTTTTTTAGTGCCTGCCCAACCGTATTTGATGCACCTAAAAGAGGTTTTAGATCAGGTAATCTAGCTTCATCTATAGGGGTAGGAACAGCTACAATAAAAAATGTTGCCTTTTTTAAATCTTCAATAGAGGCAGTAAATTCTATATCAGCCCCGTCAAAATCTGACGATTCTAATTCATTACTAGGGTCAATTTTATTTTTCATTAAATCAATGCGTTCAGCATTAATATCAAATCCAATAACTTTGATTTTTTTTGCAAATTCTAATGCGATTGGTAAACCAACATAGCCCAATCCAATTACAGCTAGTGTGGCTTCTTTGGCCACTAATTTATCGTAAATATTCATGATTATTTTTTAAGCTTAGTAAAGCTTTTATCTCTTTCTTTATATATTCTTTCTATAATTTCTACCACTTTTAAACCTTCTAAAGCATTGGTGGTTGCGGTAGTTCTGCCTTTTAGTGTGTCTACAACATTTTCAATAATGTAATGGTGGTTAGCAGCAGAACCTTTATAATTTCCGTAGTCATTCGGTGGATTAGATTCTGCCAAAACTGGCATTTCATAATCTTCAATATGACAATATTCAACTTCATTCATGTATTGGCCACCTACTTTTACGCTACCCTTGCTTCCAATAATGGTAATGGAACTTTCAAGGTTTGTATTCCACACTGACGTAGAATAATTTAAGCTACCCATACCACCATCAACAAAATCAAATGACACAAATCCTGAATCTTCAAAGTCAGTGGAGTGTTGATGAGTAAAGTCATTGAATTTGCCTTTTATATTATCAATATCTCCAAATAACCAGTACATGATATCAATAAAATGTGAAAACTGCGTAAACAATGTTCCGCCGTCAAGAGCAGTGACGCCTTTCCAACCACCCTTTTTATAGTATCTGTCATCACGATTCCAGTAGCAATTAACCTGAACCATAAAAATGTCACCAATAATTTTATCTTCAACAATAGTTTTAAGCCATTCTGAAGGAGGTGAATATCTGTTTTGCATCACTGCAAATACATGCTTGTGATTTCTTAATGCTTTAAATATAACTGCTTCACATTTGGCTTTAGACAAACCAATTGGCTTCTCAACAACAATATGCTTGTCATCATCAAGCAAGGCAATGGCTTGATCGGAGTGCAAACCATTTGGTGTACATATATTCGCTACGTCATACTCCAGACCACTTTCAATCAACGCGTCTAAGGAGTTGAAGTAGGGTGTTGAACCAAATGGCTCTAATGCCAATTGTGAAGGATCTAATATGTCACATAGTCCAACGAGTTCAGCCTCGGGGTTATTTAATATCATGGTAGCATGACGCTTACCAATATGGCCACAACCTACAACCACGAATCTTATTTTCTTATTGTCCGACATTACTTTATTCTTTTAACAATATTGTTTTCAAGTGTATACTCTTGTTTACTTTCAGGGCAAATGGCCAGATTATTGTCATCAAATTCTAACCTGTGTCCGTATTCACCTACCCATCCAATTTGTTTAGATGGGTTTCCAACAACGAGTGCAAAATTAGGAATATCTTTCGTAACTACTGCACCTGCACCAATAAAAGCATACTCTCCTATATTATGTCCGCAAACAATTGTAGCATTTGCACCAATAGATGCTCCTTTTTTAACAAGTGTTTTAGCATATTCGCCTCTTCTATTAATAGCACTTCTTGGATTAATAACATTAGTAAATACCATAGACGGTCCCAAAAACACATCTCTCTCACATTCTACACCAGTGTATATTGATACATTATTTTGAACCTTTACGTTGTCACCAAGTTTTACGTTTGGTGATACCACAACGTTTTGCCCTAAGTTGCATGCTTTTCCAATAATAGAATTGGACATAATATGTGAGAAGTGCCATATTTTAGTACCTTCTCCAATCTTACAATCATCATCAATAACTGCGGTTGGATGAGAGAAATAATGATCTGCCATGATTTAAATTTTAATTATTTCAACGTTTTTGGTTTGTTGATCGGCCGTTATTTTAAAATGGTAAACGCCTGAAGCAAAATTGACCATATCGATAAGAACTGTTTTTGAGCTAACCTGATTTATCAATTGAATTAATTGACCTTGATTATTATAAATATGAACATTAACATTAGAATATTCTTGGTTTAATTGAATTGTAACTTCATCAATTACAGGATTGGGAAAAACAATAATATCTTCTTGATCAGCATTATTTATCCCATCAATTAAATAGCAATCCGAGGTATCAATACAGTTTTGGTCAGAAATGATAACAGCATAATTTCCGTTTCTTTTCGCTACAAAGCTTTGATTTGCCTCTTCAGGTATTACCGTCCAATTGTTATCGCAATCAATCCACTGATAGTTGGCTCCTTCATTGAAGTCGGCGGTCAATATGCTATCTTGCTGATTTACGTTAGTACTTAAGGCACAAGTACATGAAGGTAAAGGCCTAGCTGTATACATAAACTTATATGTTTCTGTAGTATCTCCATTCATTCCAACAGCATATACTTTAAAATAAATTTTAGTATCATTAGGAGCTCCGGGGATAGGAGACTTGCTTTTCCATGTACTATCACTCAAATTAATCATTGAAATGGTATTATTAAATGATTGGTCATTTCTCGACCATTTGACATACGCGTCTGTAATGCTACCATTATAAGATATAATAGACGTTACAAACTGATCTGAGCATGCAACTGGAACCTCGTCTGAAGGTGTATCGGTTATCTTGGAGGAGATAATGGCAGGGAAATTATTTCTATTTATTAGGCTATACTCCCATAGGCCTCGTCCCCAGGTTGCGGCTCGAATTGTATTGCTGCCCCACATTATTTCTAAGTCTTCAATGGCCATGTTGGGCAAATCAGTGTTATATAAAGTCCAACTAGAATCATTTAAGGGTTTAGTAAATAACCCTATTTCAGCACCCAAATAAATATTATGTTCTGGTGAGTGATCTACGACAACTTTTCTGATAGGCATGTCACCCAAATTATAGGTAATATTTGTCCAAGATTCTCCACCATCATTTGTTTGGTATATTTTTTTTCCGTCATTTTGATGATTTGCAAATGTGACGAAGATAATTTGATCATCATGCGGTGCAAAAGCAATATCTGTTATTGTCTTATTTGAAAGACCATTTTTAATATTATTGAAGCTAACGCCTCCATCAACTGATTTTTTAAGATCAGACCCATTACTAATGACAATAATCTCTGAATTATTTTGGGCAATCGCTGCTTCAGAGATGTTAGTTGGAAAAGACGTTGCACTTATGCTTTGCCAGTCGCTACCAAAATTATCACTACGATAAATACGATTACCGAAAGAATAAACAACCATATGATCGTTAGGGTCATAAACGAGGGGTGCAATCCAGCTTCCATCTTGACCAGGAGGTGTAGCGCCAGTTTGTGTTGTACCTCCATCTTTAGTAAGTCTTCTTGCTCCGAATTGAATACTTCCCATCATCCAATCATCATTTAATGGATGAATAATACCTTCCATACCATCAGCCCCGTAAAATTCCACCCAAGTCGTTTTTTTCTTAATACTTGTACCATTATCTTGAGATCCAACAATCGTTCTATAATGATTTGACTGACTGACTCCCAGAGAATAATTTTCCCTGATTCCAGTTCCTTGACTCAGAATAGTCCATGTTGTATCACCATCATTAGACTTTGATAGAAAGCCATCAGTGGCAACATAATAAACCCCATTGATTGATTTGGCATCTCTTAAATCAGCATGCACATACTTGCCATTATTAAAGTCTTCATAAGTACCCTGAGCCCAAAACGATACCTGATTAAAATTTTGCCCTCCATCTGTTGAGCTGAATAGATCAATGTAACCATAAAGCATTTTTGAGGTGTCTAAATCATTTACAGCAAAACCATCAAAGGTGGATGGTGGAGGACTAATTTTTGAAAAGTCAATTCCATTATTAATGGATTGCCAAATACCATTTGATGATGCAAAATAAACGCAAGAAGGACAATCTTTACTTACTGAAATGTAGGCCCTTTCTTCATTGTTTCCAGTGATCGTATTTGAAGCATTATAAGAAACACCAGCGTCATTTGACCACAAAATGATATTTTGATTTCCTCCCCAATAATCGGCATCATATAAATAAATGATATTTGGATTTGTAGGGTGAAAATCTATATCAATAATATCTCCAGAGTCGATTAGTCTGGTCCAAGATGCTAAATTGTTATCAGATCTGAAAATACCTAAAGAAGTTCCAACAAAAATTAAATTAGGAATTGTTGGATGATAAGCTATTTTGAAAATTTTAGCATTACTGCCTAATCCACCCCATCCCAAAACGGATGGATTAAAGTTAGTTATCTGCCATGTGATCCCTCCATCAGCTGATCTGTAAATGCCTTGTGTACTGCCGTTTCTAGCATTTCTGACATTGATTAATATTGAGTCAGGGTTTGTTGGTGACACTGCTATGGCATCTACTCCTGATGCCATTAAAAAATCAGTTGTATTGGCCCATGTTTCACCTTCATCTGTTGTTCTCCAAAATCCACCTGAGCGAGAGCCTATGTAAATAGTTTGAGTATTATTTGGATTAACATAAAAATCTTCAATTCTTCCTAAACCAGCTGAATAATGCCCTGTAATACTATCAATTCTGTAGGGTCCTAAGTCACACCAGCCTGAATTGTAGAAAGCGCGTTGTTGAGCATTACTACTTAAAAAGGATAAAAAGGCGTCTCTTTCAAAGTTAGGATTGACCTGATTTCTATCTCCTGATGGGTAATACTTATATTCATTCATAGCTAACCACCTTTGATAGCCTTTCCAACCTGATCCCTTTCTTTTAGATCGTTTTGCAAAATAGGTTTCGGCTTCTTCTACAACATCATAGAAATTGTAAGAAAAATCTTCCATCATAACCTTGTATAATGGCTGTGCCATTAATTTTTGATTAAAAACCATAAGCAAAAAGAGGACTATAAGACTTTTTATCATTCTCTTCATTAAATCTTAATAATTTCTAAATTCTTTTCCTGATCGTCAGCACGGATTTTAAAATGATAAACACCTGGAGTAAAATTTTCCATATTGATCTGAACAGTATTAGCATTTACTTGATTGATTTGTTCAACCAACTGCCCTAATTCATTGTAAATAAAGATATTTAAATTAGCATATGCTTGGCCGAGCTCAACCGTTAAATGATCATCAGCAGGGTTAGGGAAAACGTTTACTTTAATACCGTCTATATCTGAATGACTAAGTCCAACTACTGAATAGCATGCGGATGTATCGGTACAGTTCTGATCAGAAATAATAACGGCATAGTTACCATTATGATTGGCAACAAAACTTTGGTTCGTTTCATTCGGAATAATGGCCCAATTGTCATCACAATCAACCCAATGATAGGTGGTGCCAGTACTCAAATTAGCAGTTAGCATATTGTCTTGTTGGTCAACATCCGTATCTACTTCAAAAACTGATAATGTAAGGGTTACTATCGAGTCACAAGTAGAAGTTGAAAAAGTTTCATGATATGTTCCTGCATTAGAAATTGCTTGGGTTCCCAGAATGTAATTTTCCCCTTTACAGATTGTTGCAGAAATTTCTGTACTATCAATAGAATTAATATAAAAAATGGCATTGCTATCAAGTGTATAAGCTTGCCCATATAAATAACCTGTCATTTTAAGATCATAGCTACCTGTATCTGCAAAAACAATGGCTCCATTTATACCAGAAATAGAATATGTCGTGTTGCCATTTGTCAAATTCCATTTGACGGAGTCTAGCTGAGAGCCTGTAAAATTGAAAATACTAAAACCATTTTCACAAATTGGAGTATTGGTATTAGAAAAAGACAACACTGGTGGCAATACGTTTATTTTATAATCTTCTACCTCACCATCAAAATTCTTTTCACAAGGGGTAGGGGCGACATTAAATTTTGCCGAAACACGCATAGTAGTGGAACCAATAACCGCTGAACTAGGTACTATAAAGTTTAATGGCGAATTGGAAGTAATGCCATTGCTTGAATTTTGTGTTGCGCCTAAGTCATACTCCTCTCCAGGGTCAGTAAAATTGCCATTTTGATTCCAATCTATCCATGCTCTTGACTGAATTGAAAAGTTTCCATCTGTATTTAAGTTGACTGTTAAATTATAGTTTTCACCCAAAATTAAATCAGCCGAGTCAGTATCACTATAATTCGTATAAGGTTGTAATTTACCTGATGAGTTGCTAATGCCATTTAAGTCAACCAGAGTAATGGATGTTTGCCAATTCATATTTCCAGTTGATACACAAGAAGGTCTGGTGGTATACATAAATTTATACGTTTCTGTTGTATCCCCATTTGAGCCAACAGCAAATACTTTAAAATAAATTTTAGAATTAATTGCTACTCCGGGGATAGGGGTATTGCTAACCCATGTACTGTCTATGGTGTTAGTCATTGCAATTGTATTGCTGAAGGTCTGATTATTTTCTGACCACTTGACGTAAGCACTTGTTATATTTTGATCGTAAGAAATAACCGAAGTGACAAATTGATCCGCAAAAGCTGTTGGACTTTCATCTGTAGGCGTATCAGTTATTTTTGTGGTTACTATAGCTGGGAAATCACTTCTGTTGACTAAAGTATATTCCCATAAACCTCTTCCCCATGTAGCCGCACGAATTGTGTTTGTGCCCCACATGACTTCTAGATCTTCTATAGCCATATTAGGTAAATCAGTATTATAAAGCGACCAACTATTACCATTTAAAGGCATTGTAAAAACACCAATCTCTGCTCCGAGATAAATATTTGGAGACGGAAGGTGATCGATAACGACTTTTCTTATCGGCATATTAGATAAATTGTGTGTAATATTCGTCCAACTAGCTCCTTGATTGGTCGAGATAAATACTTTTTTATTGTCGTTTTGATATCTTGCGAAAGTGACTATAATTGTATTATCATTTTTAGGATCAAATGCAATATCTGTTATAGTATAGTTTGGTAGATTATTACTAATGTCAATAAAGGTATGCCCTCCATCTAATGATTTTTCAATAAAAGAGCCTCTACTAACAATAATGATATCAGAATTATTTTGAGCAATAGCTGCTTCTGTAATGGTTCCGTTAAAACTTGGAGATCCCAATTTAACCCAGTTACTCCCGAATTCATTACTTTTATATATACTGTCGCCAATAGAAAATATAGTCATATGATCGTTCGGATCATACACAAGTGGCGCAATCCAACTTCCAGCTTGACCCTGTGGCGTTACTCCCCCTTGAGTAAATCCACCATCTTTGGTCAACCTTCTGGCGCCATTTTGAATACTCCCCATCATCCAATCATCATTTAACGGATGAATGATTCCCTCCATACCATCTGCACCATAAAATTCAATCCATGTAGGTTTTTGCTTAATACTTGTACCATTATCTTGAGAGCCGACAATTGTTCTGTAGTGATTCGATTGACTAACTCCAAGCGAGTAGTTTTCCCTAATACCGGTGCCCTGACTTAAAATATCCCATGAAGCCCCATCATTATCAGATTTTGAAAGAAATCCATCAGTGGCTACATAATAAACACCATTAATGCATTTTGCATCTCGTAAATCTGCATGGATATATTGACCATTATTGAAACTTGCATTAGTACCTTGCGACCAAAAAGCAATTTGATTAAAACTTTGTCCACTATTTGTAGAACCAAATAAGTCAAGGTAACCGTATATTAATTTTGAGGTATCTAAGTCATTAACTGCGAAACCATCAAAACTTGAAGGAGCGTTACTGATTAAAGTGAAATCAATTCCTTCGTTAGTAGATTGCCATATCCCATTTGATGATGCGAAGTAAACACAAGTAGGGCAGTCATTACTTATTGAAATATATGACTTTGCATCATTATTTCCTATAATTGTGTTTGATGCTGTATAAGATAGTCCAGCATCAATGGATCTCATAACAACATTTTGATTTGGTCCCCAATAGTAGTTATCGTATAAATAGATGATATTTGGATTTGTAGGGTGAAAGTCGATATCAATGATATCTCCAGTACTTATCAATTGAGTCCATGTCGAAAGGTTATCACTTGATCTGAAAATTCCCCTTGATGTACCAATAAATATTAAATCAGGTATGGTGGGGTGATAAGCAATTTTAAATATCTTATCATTTGTGCCAAGTCCTCCCCAGCCGAGAGTTGTGGGATTAAAATTGGTCATTTGCCACGTTAATCCACCGTCTGTCGACCGATAGATACCATGGGTAGTTCCATTTCTTGAATTTTTAACATTAATTAATACAGAGTCTGGATTAGTGGGAGATGCAGTTATTGCATCTACACCAGAAGCAATTAAAAAATCGGTAGTATTGACCCAGTTTTGGCCACCATCAGTTGTTCTCCAAAAACCACCGGATCTTGATCCCAAGTATATAGTTTGAGTATTGTTAGGGTTAACATAGAAATCTTCGACTCTTCCAAGCCCTGCAGAGTAATGACCTGTTATACTATCTATTCTATAGGGTCCCAAGTCCCTCCAGCCAGCATTATAAAAATCTTCAGGCTGCGAATTATTATTTAAGTAGTTTAGATAAGCTTTTTCAGCAAATTTAGGATCTACTTGACTTCTATCACCGGATGGGTAAAATTTATATTCATTCGCCCATTTCCACCTCTGATAACCTTTCCATCCAGATCCTTTTCCTTTTTCTCGGGTTGAGAAATAAAGTTCAGCTTCCTTGACCACATCATAAAAATTATAAGAAAAATCATCCATCATTGCTTTGTATAATGGTTGGGCCTTGGTATTTCCACTAACCAACAAAAACGCAAAGAAAATAATGAGATTTTTCATAATTAATTATTTTACAATATACCGATCAAAATTATAATGGTCTGTTTCGTCTAACTCTTCATCCGACAGTTGTCTAAAGTAGTTATATGTTATTTTTAAGCCTTCGGCACGGCTAACTTTTGGACTCCAATCTAATATTTTTTTTGCTTTTGTAATATCTGGTTGCCTTTGTTTTGGGTCATTTAAAGGTAGGTCCTTATAAATTACCTTTTGTTGGGTTCCAGTCAACTTAATTACTTCTTCAGCAAAATCTTTGATAGAAATTTCGTCAGGATTACCAATATTAACAGGCATATTGTAGTCTGATAATAACAGTCGGTAAATACCTTCAACTAAATCATCAACATAACAAAACGAACGTGTTTGAGAACCATCTCCAAATATGGTTAAATCTTCCCCTCTCAAGGCTTGACCAATAAAAGCTGGTAAAACCCGGCCATCATTCAAACGCATTCTAGGCCCATAAGTATTAAAAATACGGACAATTTTCGTATCTACATTATGAAAGGTGTGATATGCCATAGTCATGGCTTCTTGAAACCTTTTGGCTTCATCATATACACCACGAGGACCTATTGGATTAACATGACCCCAATACTCTTCAGTTTGAGGGTGTACCTCAGGATCTCCATATACTTCCGAAGTTGATGCTATCATCAATGTTGCACCTTTTGCCTTTGCCAAACCTAAGCAGTTATGAATACCCAGTGAACCTACTTTTAGTGTCTGAATTGGGATTTTTAAATAGTCAATTGGACTTGCGGGTGATGCAAAATGAAGAATATAGTCTAATTTCCCTGGAATATGGATGAATTTGCTAACGTCGTGATTATAGAATTCAAAATTTTCAAGTGGAAATAAATGTTCAATATTCTTAAGTCTGCCAGTAATTAAATTGTCCATTCCAATCACATGGTAACCTTTCTCTACAAATTTGTCACAAAGGTGTGATCCTAAAAATCCAGCAGCTCCTGTAATTAACACACGTTTTTTATCTAGATTCATCCTATTATAGTTTGACGTCCAATACTTTCGTAGTAAAACCCTCTTTCTTTCATTGAATCAAGATCAAATAAGTTTCTACCATCAAATATTTTGGGCTCATTAAGCTTCTCTTTCACTAATTTAAAATCTGGATTTCTAAAAGTAGCCCATTCGGTTGCAATTAAAAGCGCATCAGATTCTGTTAGAGCATCATACTGATTGTTTACAAAAGAAATTTTGTCATCTAAAAGAGATTTTACATTTGGCATAGCTTCAGGGTCATATGCAATTACGCTTGCACCGTGACTTAATAACTGATCTATCATGTATAAGGCAGGTGCCTCCCTGATATCATCCGTATCGGGTTTAAAAGCTAGTCCCCATAAGGCAAAAGTTTTACCATTAATATTACCATAATGATTCAATACTTTATCAATCAGCTTTAAACGTTGTTTATTATTAACATCAAGTACTGCATTAATAATTTCAAAATTGAAATCGAATTCCTTTCCTGACTTTACAAGAGCCTGAACATCTTTTGGAAAGCAGCTACCTCCGAATCCTATTCCAGGGAAAAGAAAACGTTTGCCAATTCTATCATCTGATCCAATTCCGATTCTAACATCATCAACATTAGCCCCAACAATTTCGCAGAAATTGGCAATTTCATTCATGAAAGTAATTTTTGTAGCTAAGAAAGAATTAGCGGCATATTTTGTCAATTCAGCTGATTTTTCATCCATAAATAAGATTGGATTCCCCTGTCTTACAAAAGGTTTATATAATTCACCCATTATTTTTTTTGCTCTTTCTGAGCTACAACCAATGACTACACGATCAGGTTTTAGGAAATCATCTACAGCAAATCCTTCTCTTAAAAATTCTGGATTTGAAACGACATCAAATTCAACGTTGGCAAATTCTGAGATAGCTGCTTCAACTTTTTCTGATGTACCAACAGGAACAGTTGACTTGTCTACGATAACTTTGTAATCAGTCATGATTTTACCAAGTTCCCTACCAACATTCAATACATAAGATAAGTCTGCAGAACCATCTTCCCCAGGAGGAGTGGGAAGAGCCAGAAAAATAATCTCTGCATCCTTAATGGCTTCAGCAAGTTCAGTGGTGAACCTTAATCTTCCTTGTCTAATATTTCTTTCAAAAATAACGTCTAAATGAGGCTCGTAAATAGGAACCTCTCCGTTTTTCATTCGTTCTACCTTATTGTTGTCAATATCAACACATACAACTTGATTTCCCGTTTCTGCAAAACAAGTTCCAGTAACCAAGCCAACATAACCTGTGCCTACAACTGCAATTTTTTTCATTTATCTAAATATTCTTTTAGTGATTCACAAATAAAAGCTAGCTGATTTTCGTCTAGCTCGGTATGCATTGGAAGAGATAATACGGTTTTACAAAGTTCATTCGTTACCTCAAAGTCCTCGTCCCTATAAGTATGAGCGTCGTATGCTTTTTGACTATGCAAAGGAACGGGATAATATATCATGGCTGGAATTCCCTTTTCTTTCAAATATTGCTGAATCTCAAATTGATTAATGCCTTTAATCTTTAAAGTATATTGATGAAAAACATGTGTAGAATACATTTCAATTTTTGGTGTTTCGACGCCATCAATTCGATCGAAAAATCCATTATAATATGCAGCTACTTTTTGCCTAGCGGCGATATAAGAATCTAAATGCTTCAACTTTATGGCTAAAATAGCTGCTTGCATAGAATCTAATCTGGAGTTAACACCAACGCGATCGTAATAATATCTTACACCCATGCCGTGGTTTACAATTGACCTCATAATAGTTGCAAGATGGTCGTCATTCGTAAAAATCGCTCCACCATCACCAAATGCACCTAAATTTTTTGAAGGAAAAAATGATGTTGTACCAATGGCACCCATAGTTCCAGCAAAATGTGATTCGCCACTCGAAAATGTGTATTTCGCACCAATACCTTGTGCAGTATCTTCAATAATACGAATATTATTATCTTGAGCAAAGGCTAATAGTGGTTCCATATGGGCACATTGTCCAAACAAATGAACAGGAATTATTACTTTGGTTTTTGGGGTAACCGCTTTTTTTACAGCATCTAGAGATATGTTAAAATTATCTTTGTCAACGTCTACTAAAACAGGCTTAAGCTTTAGGAGTTTAACAACTTCAACTGTGGCTGCAAAAGTAAAATCTGATGTAATCACTTCATCTCCTGGCTCAAGTTCAAGTGCCATTAATGCAATTTGCAGAGCATCAGTTCCATTTGCACAAGGGATAACATGCTTTACGTTTAAGTACTTTTCTAAATCGCTCTGAAATGATTTTACAGCTGGACCGTTGATGAATGCAGCTGAATCCATTATTTCTCCGATAGATGATAAGATTTCAGGCTTGATTTTTTCGTATTGAGAAACCAAGTCAACCATTTGAATTTTCTTCACTTGAATCAATAATTAGTGTTAATTACTATTAAGTTTGCGAATATAACTAATTATACTGTAATTTTATTCCATTATTAGAATGCATTTCAGCTTAAAATGAGGTGTAAAATGACATTATAAAATGATAAGAAAAAAAGAAATTGTTTTGAAAAACCTTATTTTATTTATATTACTTTTCAGCTTCGATTTGCCAAATTTCGCTCAACGCGACCTAAAATCAGAATCAGTGTTTACACCAATTTATGGTTTAACTTATAAAGGGTCATGGTCTGGTGGAGATTTTGCCGATAGATGGGGGTTTTCTAATTCCTTAGGAGCTGAAGTTAATTTCAAGCTGAAGACAAACCTGACTTTTGGAGTAGAGTCTCAATTTATGTTCGGAAATACCTTCCGTCAGCCAGAAATTTTTGATAATTTGAAGAATGAGGATGGTAACATCACTAATATGGCAGGCCAACCTGGCGATATTCTCTATTTGTTAAGGGGGGGGAACTTCACAGCACAGTTAGGTTATGTATTTACGAAAGTTGGCAAAGGACCAAATGCAGGATTATGGATTAATGGTGGATTGGGTTATCAATTTCATAAAATCAGAATTGAACATACCTATGATGAAATCCCACAGTTTAAAGACCCACTTATTAAAGGATACGACAAATTAACTATGGGGCTGGTATCAAAACAATTTATTGGATATTTACAGCAAGGGAGTAGACAATATCTTAACTTTTATGCTGGTGTAGAATTTATGCAAGGTTTTACTAGGAACGTAAGGACATATAATTTTGATTCTGAGGGACCCGAAAACGAATTACGTTTAGACTTGTTCTATGGGTTTAAATTTGGTTGGATGATTCCGATTTATAAGAGACAATTACAAGAGTATTATTTCGATTAATGGGTTTTTTTTATACTATCGGTATTTTATTATATGGTACACTGATTCGTCTTGCTACCTTGTTTAATGGCAAGGCAAAAAAATGGGTTAAGGGTCGCCAAAACTGGGAGTTAAATTTAGATCAATTCGACAGAAAAGATGTTCCATTATATTGGTTCCATTGTGCAAGTTTAGGTGAATTTGAACAAGGCAGACCTATTATGGAAGCGCTTAAACGTAAAGAAGATTGCCAATTAGTTGTGTCGTTTTTTTCACCATCTGGCTTTGAGATTCGAAAAAATTACGAATTGGCTGATTTGATATTTTATTTACCATTAGATACAAAGTGCAATGCAAAAAAACTAATTCATTATTTAAGGCCAACAAAGGTATTTATTATCAAATATGAGTTTTGGGCGAATTTGATATCGACCTTAAGATATAATGAGATTCCTGTTTATTTAATATCAGGTATTTTTAGAAAGGGACAATCTTTTTTTAAATGGTATGGAGGTTTTTTTAGGAATATGCTTAGAGACTTTAAAATCATTTTTGTTCAGGATGATTCGTCTCAACAATTATTAGGTCAGCTTAAAATCGCCTCTGTGCTAACAGGAGATACCAGATATGATCGTGTAATGGAAAATAGTCGGCAGGCTAAAAACATTGATTTAGTTGAGCGATTTTGTAACGGGGAGAAAGTTTGGGTGATTGGCTCTTCTTGGATAGAGGACGATCAAATATTAATGCCCTTGATCAATGGCAAAACGTTTAATGATAAAGTAATTATCGCACCACATGAAGTAAAAGAACATAGAATTAAGCAAATTGAAAATCAACTTCAGAAGACTTCAATTCGGTATTCGAATTTTAAAGGGAATACTGAAGCTGATGTTTTAATAATTGATAATATTGGTATGCTAATGCATTTGTATCAGTATGCAAGTGTTGCCTATGTTGGAGGAGGTTTTAAAACGGGCTTACACAACATTCTTGAGCCTGCTAGTTTTGGTGTACCTGTTATGTTTGGCCCCAAACATGATAAATTTCCAGAAGCAACTTTATTTATGAAGAACCATATTGGCTTTGAAATCTCAAATATGGCTTCACTTAAAAAGACATATCACAAGTTAACGTCTAATAATATGACTCGATCCGTCTTAACATTTATGAATCGTCAAACTGGCGCAACGGCAATTGTTTTGAACCATTGTTAATTTATTTTGTCCAAGACATGCTCTATGACGGTATCGTTCCACAACATTCTATAATGTCCAATGTTTTCATATGTGGTTAAATCACTGTTCGGTACTTTTTCATGAATTAATTTGGAGTTTTTTATTGAAATGATTTTGTCATTTTTATCGTGAAACAAGTGTAAATGATTAAAGGTAGCTAAATTGAGTTTGTCGTGGATATACATTTGTTCCAGGTTCTCTCCTAGCAATTTATTAGCTCTTTCTATGAGGATGCGATAAGCTTTGTTTCCCAGACTAATCATGTCTTTGAATTCCGTAAAAATGTTCTCTATTTTATTTGGACTAGTCAAAAAGAAGAGTTTATTGATTGTTTTGTTTGGTAATTCTGATAATGCATACCCTGTAACGGCAGATCCAAATGAATGTGAAATGATAGCGGTAATTTCCGAGTCTTCAAAAGAATTAAGTAGCGTTTTCATGGCATCCTTACATCCTACTAATGTGGTTTTATCATTTTCGTATTGCGCATGACTTGGAAGATTAAGACCAAGGACATGCTTGTTCTTTTCTAATAAAGGTTCGACAAACTTTGATAATGAGCCTGCATTAGAATCCCACCCATGAACTAATAGCACGGTCTCATTTTTTGGATTACCAAATGAATAAGTATGTATGGGTTCTGGCTCATATGGGATATCTTCTCTTTTGGCTTTATCGTAGAATGACCGTTCCCTTTCTCGAATGTCTTTTTTACGTACTTTACAAAATACTTCAAAGGCTTGTTTAGCTGCCAAGCGAGGACTTAACATGGAAAGGATTTGGAAGTAGGTTTTAATTAGTCTAATCATAATTATACTGATTGGTATATTTTTTTAGTAAAAAAAAATTATAGTTTAAGTTCGTGTTCAATCATTCTATCAAGGTATGCAGTAGCGTCCTTTAGGTAAATTTCGTTTTCAGTAGTCATAGTCATAAAAATGGCACCCTCAATAGTTGAAAAAATCTGACGAGCATAAAACAAAGCATCAACTTCTGGCTTTATTTCACCATTAGCGATACCAGTTTCTATTATGTTAATAATAAACCCTTGGATATTGAGAATGGCTTTTTGCACCTTTTTGACCAAAACTGGATTCTGGTGATTGGCATCAATGCCAATATTCAAGATTGGGCACCCTCCAAACTCGCGTGTAAATTCATAGTAATTTTTGTAGAATGTAGAAATAGCGTAGAGTTTGTTGATAGCTGTTTTTTCGGCATTAATGAATCGGGCTTCTTCATTAGTTATAAGATTGATATTATAAACAAAGGCCTTGATGGCAAGCTCATTCTTATTTTCAAAATTGCCATAAATAGCCCCCTTGGTAAGACCGGTTGCACTGGTAATATCCTGGAGGGATGTAGCAGAGTAACCTTTTCTGTTAAAAACAGGTGCTACTTTTTCAAGAATATATGCTGTGGTTTGCTCTGCTTTTTTTGGCATGCGTAAATATACTAAAATATACCATTCGGTATATTTTTACACAGATCCTTTTTCAGATAGCAGAACAGCGATAGGTCTAGTGGATTTAAACTGAGCGCATAAAATAATCAGAATAACTGTGATAATAACAGATAGTACCATACCTGTAATACCCCAAACGGCTCCCCAGAAACTTAGTGCGAGGATCACCACAAGTGGACTCACATTTAACGTGTTTCCCATCATTTTAGGCTCTACAAAATTGCCTATTACAATTTGGATAACGCCTACAATGCACAATACAAGAGCAAAATGTAAAACATCACCAAATTGCAGCAATGCTATTATGGCAGGGAATAACGTGCCGATTAGCGAACCAATTGTAGGAATATAATTCATTAAAAATATAAGAAATGCCCAAAAAACAGGAGTATCAACACCTATAAATAGTAAAGCAAAATAGCTGGCCAAACCAGTCATTAAGCTAATAAGTGTTTTTAAGGTAATGTAGCTACTTGTAGACCTATTAATTTTCTCAATAATAACACTGGCATTGTTATAGTGGTTTTCATTTGTAAATACATGTTTCAACTTTTGCCTAAACACAGTTTCTTCAAGGAATAAAAACAAAATGTACAATACCACCATAAAGGCATTACCAAATAAATCGGTTAATGAATTGAGGATAGGAGAAAGGACTTTGGAGAGTTCGAAGTCTCCCGCGTAGTTGTTAATACTTTCATAAACGTTGATACCAAAACTTTCGTTCAAGTCGTCATTAACAATTTTTAAATTGGCTTCGTAGGTCGGAATTTGCTCACCTAGCATGGCAATATTATCAACCAAAACATTAATCGCTACACCGAACAATGCAAATAGCATAAGAGAAGCTGAAATTGTCCAGATCCATTTAGGAAACTTTTTGCCAATGAATGGAATTTTAAGAAGTAGGTTTCTAAACTCGACAATTAGAAACCATATCAAGAGTCCTAAAATAAAAGGAATTAAAAGCGATTTACCAATAATTAACAGTGCAATAATACTAATAGTAATGATAAAATACGCTGCAATTCTCTGTGCCATCCTAAGGTTAAAGTTACAATAATTAATCAGCTAAATTGGAAGACAGCCATTTTTTATACACATCAAAGGACATTTCCTTTTTGTCTGCGATATCCTGAATTTGATCTTCCTTAATTTTTCCTACACCGAAATAATGCGTTTCAGGATGAGAAAAATACCACCCACTCACAGATGCTGTGGGTAACATGGCTAAAGTTTCTGTTAAGCTTATCCCTGTATGCTCGGTGGCATTTAGTAAACCAAACAATCCAATTTTTTCTGTGTGATCAGGATTTGCTGGATAACCAGGAGCAGGACGAATACCTATGTACTTTTCCTTTATAAGATCGTCTTTGGTTAAGCTGCTTTTTTCGTACCCCCAAAGCTCCTGTCGAACTATTTCGTGCAATTTTTCAGCAAATGCTTCGGCTAATCTATCTGCCAAAGCTTTAAGCAAAATAGAGTTATAGTCATCATGATCTGCTTCAAATTCTTTAATTTTTATGTCAATCCCTTCACCTGCTGTAACAACAAAACCACCAATATAGTCAGTAATACCAGTATCTTTTGGTGCGATAAAATCAGCTAATGAATGGTTTGAAGCCGACTCAGATTTTTTTAATTGTTGTCTTAGCGCAAACTGTTTATGAATAATGGTTGACTTATCGTTATCACTGTAAATTTCGATTGTGTCATCATCCACCGTATTGGCTGGCCAGATACCAACACTGGCATTAGCGGTTAACCAGTTTTCTTGAGTGATCGTATCTAACATTTTTTGTGCATCCTCAAATAGTTTAGAGGCTTCTTTTCCTTTGTCTGGGTCAGTGAGTATATCTGGATACTTTTTACGCATTTCCCAGGTGTAGAAGAAAGGTGTCCAGTCAATATAGGGTATCAACGCTTCAAGATTAAAATTTTTAAAGTGCTTAACACCAATAAAATTTGGTTCATAAATACCATTTGAGTCCCAATCGATTAATTGTTTATTGGCTCTTGCCTCTTGGATACTTAAGTAGCTTTTAAAGCCTTTCTTTTTAGCATAATTATCTCGAATAGAATGGTATTCTGATTTGATGCTTTCAGTAAAACTTGGTTTATCAGGTCCAAGCAATTCGCTGGCTACAGTGACGGAGCGACTGGCATCCAATACATGAATAGTATCACCATCTTTATATTTCTGCTGAATTTTAACCGCCGTGTGAACTTTGGAAGTGGTTGCACCTCCAATTAAAAGTGGAATGTTCATGGCCTCTTTTTGCATCTCTTCAGCCACATGAACCATCTCATCAAGTGATGGGGTAATCAATCCACTTAACCCTATGATGTCGACATTATGGCGTTTGGCTTCACTGATAATTTTTTCAGTAGGTACCATCACACCGAGGTCAATAATTTCATAATTATTACAAGCTAAAACAACACCAACAATGTTTTTTCCAATATCGTGCACGTCACCTTTTACAGTAGCCAGTAGGATCTTTCCATTAGTTTGTCCTTCCGCTTTTGTGGCTTCGATAAAAGGCAGTAAGTAAGCCACTGATTTCTTCATGACACGAGCCGATTTAACCACCTGAGGCAAAAACATTTTTCCAGCCCCAAATAAGTCACCAACTACATTCATCCCGTTCATTAAATAGCCCTCAATGACCTGAATAGGTTGATCAACAGATTGTCTGGCCTCTTCCATGTCTTCATCTGTAAAGTCAGCTATTCCTTTTACCAGAGCATGTGTGATTCTTTCTTGAAGTGACAAAAGACGCCATTCGGCAACACCTTTATCTTCTTTATCTGACTGGACAACATTTTGAGCAAAATCTAGTAATTTTTCAGTCGCGTTATCACTTCTATTCAATAACACATCCTCTACATGCTGAAGTACATCTTGTGGAATTTCATCATACACCTCAAGCATACTTGGATTAACAATTCCCATGTCCATGCCTTCTTTAATAGCGTGATACAAGAAAGCTGAATGCATGGCTTCTCTAATCAAATTATTCCCCCGAAAGGAGAAAGAAACATTGCTCACTCCTCCGCTGACATGGGCACCTGGTAAATTTTCTCTGATCCACCTAGTTGCTCTAAAAAAATCTAAGGCATTATTTCGGTGCTCTTCCATCCCAGTAGCCACAGGAAAAATATTTGGGTCAAAAATGATATCTTGAGGTGGAAAATTGACTTCTTCTCTTAAGATGCGATAAGACCGTTCGCACATTCTGATTCTACTGTCATAAGAATCAGCCTGACCTTCCTCGTCAAATGCCATAACGATTACTGCAGCACCATATGCTTTGATCTTTTTTGCTTGTTCAATAAAGGTGGCTTCCCCTTCTTTTAAGCTGATAGAGTTCACAACACATTTGCCTTGAACGCACTGCAAACCAGCTTCAATTATTTCCCATTTAGAACTGTCAATCATAATAGGAACTCTAGCAATATCAGGTTCTGCAGCAATCAATTGCAAAAATTTGATCATGGCATTTTTACCATCAATTAAGCCATCATCCATATTGATGTCGATAATTTGCGCACCATTTTCTACTTGTTCTCTAGCAACAGATAAGGCTTCTTCGTACAGGTTTTCTTTGATTAAACGAAGGAACTTTCTGGAACCAGCAACATTCGTCCTTTCACCAATGTTAACAAAATTAGATTCTGGTGTCACAACAAGTGGTTCAAGTCCACTTAGTTTCAGATGGGGCAGGGACTCCCATTTATAGTGATATTGGCCGGAATAATCAGGATGTAGACTCATTTTTTTAAAACTAAATTACATGCTTGGGTTAAGTAATATGGTTAATTACATTAATACGCTCCAATCGTCATCATTGGATCTGCCTACCCAATCTTTAAATTGTTCCTTTCCTCCTCTTGCTGCCCAGTCAGAGTCAATCGCCAACTTGGCACTAATTCCACCTCTTGGGTTACAAATCATTGAAATCCTCAATCGTTGAGGTTCATAGACTTGCATTAGGTGATCGTAGAAGATGTTAATCAACCTTTCATAAGACACTACAATATCTCTTAAATGAAAAGAATAAAGTTTAAGTGATTTCAACTCTATAATTTTATCTCCAGGATACATGGTCAAAAAAACCGTTGCAAAATCAGGTTGCTCGCTAACACCGAGGAACGTAAATTCTGGAATTTTTATTTTAATCTCGTAAGCCTCTTTTGAAGGGTTAGGTATTGCCTTTAAAATGGATTGATCAATTTCTTGGTATAACTTTGCCATTTAGTTTTTATTTATTTTGATGTTTAATTATTATTTCGCTCATTTTTCTAATATGATCTGGAGTAGTGCCGCAACATCCTCCTACAATATTGACCAAACCTTCTTCTATGAAAGTCTCAATTTGATCTCCCATCATTTCAGGTGTTTCATCATATTCCCCCATTTCATTTGGTAAACCTGCATTTGGGTGAGCACTTACCATGAGGTTTGATTTTTGTTTCAGGGTCTTAAGGTAGGGTTTCATAGCATTTGCTCCTAAAGCACAATTGAAACCAATGCTTAATAAATCAGCATGTTGGACTGATATTAAAAAGGCCTCTGCTGTTTGGCCCGACAATGTTCTTCCACTTGCATCTGTAATTGTTCCAGAAACCATTATAGGTACGTCAATACCTAATGATTCTTTAGCATTATTAATTGCCATTAATGCGGCTTTAGCATTCAATGTGTCAAAGACTGTCTCAACCAAAAGAACATCAACACCTCCATCTATTAGTCCATTTACTTGTTCTGTATATGCATCTACTAATGTATCAAACTCTATGTTTCTATATCCTGGATCATTGACATCAGGCGAAATGGACAATGTCCTATTTGTCGGCCCTATTGAACCTGCAACAAATCTAGGCTTGTTAGCGGTAAGTTTAGTATATTTATTCGCTGCTTCTTTTGCAATTTTTGCACTATGTAAATTGATATCATAGGCATATTTTTCTAAGCCATAATCGGCTTGAGCAATTCTTGTTCCGCTAAACGTATTGGTTTCAATGATGTCTGCACCAGCTTTTAAATATTCTTCGTGAATAGCTAAAATTATATCAGGACGTGTAAGGGAGAGTAAATCATTATTACCTTTTAATGGTTTATCGTGATTTTCAAACCATTCTTTTCTGAAATCGTCTTCCGTTAAAGTATACCTCTGAATCATGGTTCCCATGGCACCATCAAGCAGTAAAATATTGTTATTTAAAATGTCTTTTATTGTTTGCATATTCTAAATAGAATTGCAGTGAGACCGGAAAAAGTGATTGATTAATATTTTCTTATATCAGTATAAAAATATACTAGGAATTGGCACCTTCTTATCTAGAAGATAAGGGTTGCCAAGGTATCACAGGGCCGGTCCCTCCACCTTTCTTTATAAGTTAATTAAGTAATGAACTTGTGCAAATATAAAAAGAATTTTACAAAGGCTAATAAATACCAACATTACTTTTATTTGTTGAGTTTAACTTTTTTCGACAGGTTATGACTTGATTTCTCAACGAGTCTATATTGAATTTATCAAACTAAAGTGTTTACTTTTAATTTTAATAGTCTGAAGTAGTGTGAATGCCTTAATTAGGAAAGCTTGTCAGCCAGAATCTTGATCTCTATAAAAGGTGCGATTTTTTCATAGATAATATTATTAACAGCCTCTAGTATTGGCATGTCAACACTATATTCTTTATTAATTTCAACAAGGCATTTTGTAGCAAAGTATCCCTCAGCTATCATATCCATTTCTAACTGAGCAATTTTAACTGAATATCCTTTTCCAACCATATACCCAAAAGTCCTATTTCTTGAAAATTTCGAATAGGCAGTGACCAATAAATCACCTAAATAAGCAGAAGATTTTACATCTCGGTGAATTGGATTGACTTCGTCAATAAAATTTTCAATTTCTTGTATGGCATTAGAAATTAAAACGGATTGAAAATTATCTCCGTGCCCTAAACCTGCACAAATTCCGCTTGCAATAGCGTAAACGTTTTTTAGAACTGCAGAATATTCTGTACCAAAAATATCATCAGAAATGGTTGTTTTAATGAATCGATTGGACATTTTTTCAGCTAAAAATTCAGCCATATCCTCATCCTGGCAAGCTATTGTGAGGTAAGATAATCGCTCCAATGCTACCTCTTCAGCATGGCAAGGTCCGCAAATAATTCCAATATTATCTTCATCAACCTCCATGTATTTTTGAAAAAATTGTCCGGGTATTTCATTAATTTCAGGAATGATACCCTTGACAGCAGAAAAAACATATTTTCCATTAAAATGGCGTTTTGGAAAATTTTCGAAAACACTAAATAAATAGGCTGAAGGAGTTGCAATAATAATTATTTCTGCCGGCTGAATAAGTTCTTCTAAATTACTTCCTACATTAATTCGTTCAAGATCAAATTCAACAGATTGTAAATATTTTGGATTATGCCTATATTTTAGAATATGAGCTACAGAGGCTTCATTATGCATCCACCAGTTGATAGTGACTCCAGGCTTTGTAGTTAAAATTTTGACCAAGGCTGTTGCCCAACTTCCACCGCCAATTACCGCAATTTTTCTTTCTTGAGTATGCATATTTCTCTAAAACAAATGTAATAAAATATCAATAGAAGGGCATTATCTTCAAAATTAAGGTTGGTTTTTAACTCTATTTTATTTTATGAAATTTTATTTTTGCATTAAGGACAATTCTATGCTGCATAAATGTAATGTGAAATGAATAAACTTCTTCTTATTTTCTCATGTCTTCTATTTGCTTGGAACTTGTCAGCCCAAAATATTACAGGGGTCATAAAAGGAGTTGTGAGGGATAAGGAAACTTTCCAACCCATTGTTGGCGCAAAAGTAGAAGTAATTGATGGTGGTCAATTTATTGGTGCTATTACTGATGTTAGTGGAATCTTTAAATTAAATGCAGTACCTGTAGGTAAACAAAGTATTATAATCACATTTGTTGGCTATGAAATAAGACGGTATAACAATTTAGAAGTGAGTTCTAAAGAAGTAGTTTTGGAAGTTGATTTAATCGAAAAAATAGAATCTCTTGAAGCCGTTGAGGTAGTAGGGAAGAAAAAGGGGGAGACGATTAATAAAATGGTTTCGGTAAGTGCAAGGTCTTTTTCTATTGATGAGTCAAAAAGGTATGCCGGCAGTTTGAATGATGTGTCAAGAATGGCTCAAAATTTTGCAGGTGCAAGAGGAGGAAATGATACCAGAAATGATGTTATTATAAGGGGAAACTCTCCAACCGGGGTTTTGTATAGAATGGAAGGCATTGATATTCCAAACCCTAATCATTTTGCACGTTTTGGCACAACCGGTGGTCCAATTAGTATGTTGAATAATAATGTATTGTCTAATTCTGATTTCTTAACAGGCGCTTTTCCGGCAGAGTATGGTAACGCAATTGCAGGTGTTTTTGATTTGAAATTAAGAAACGGAAACACAGGTAAACATGAATTTATGTTCCAAATAGGTTTTAATGGTGCAGAATTATTAGCAGAAGGGCCGTTAAATAAAAAAACTAGAGCTTCTTACTTGGTAAGTTATCGCATTAATGATTTGACTTTTTTTAATAAAATTGGTCTCTCAATTGGAACCAATGCTGTGCCCCGATATCAAGATTTAACTTTTAAACTCAATTTTCCACATAAAAAGGGAGTCACTAGTATTTTTGGAATTGGTGGATTAAGTGATATTGATATTTTAGCTGAAGAAGCTGAAGAAGGAGATGTTTATGCACTTGATAATAGTAATACTTATTATCAATCCAATGTTGGTATTGTTAGCGTTAATCATAAGCAGCGACTTGGTCAAACGGCTTTTTTCAATATATCTTCAGCCATACAAGGAACTATAAATGATATCTTGAATGATACGGTTGATGCAGACTTTGGAAATCCATTTACTACTTATGGAACCAGATCTATTATTGCTAAATGGAGTAACAATGCTTACCTTAATTACAAGCTAAATGTCAAGCACGTAGTTAAAACGGGTTTCCAATCAGATTTATTTATTTTAAATTTGATTGATTCTGCATACTCCAGGTTTTACAATGATTATGTAACACTTAGAGAGTTTGATGGAAATACACTTCTTTTACAACCATATATTCAATATCAATGGCGCTTGTCAAAGCGATTACAAATTAATTCTGGTATACATTATCAAATATTGACACTTAAAAATCAACAAACACTTGAGCCAAGAGTAGGAGCAGTATATAATTTAACAGAAAAGGATAAATTAACAGTAGGGTATGGTTTCCACAGTCAAATGCAGCCTGTTGAATTGTATTTTTTAGAGCAGACTATTAATAATCAGACCAAATTACCAAACAAATCATTAGATTTTGCTAAAAGTCACCATTTCGTATTGGGCTATCAGCGTTTTTTCATGTGGGGAATTCAAGCTAAAATAGAGGCCTATTATCAGTCAATGTACGATATTGTTGTAGAACAAGATTCATCTGTTTTTTCAATGGCAAACTATGGCTCAGCGTTTGTTGAAGATTATCCTTATAATTCTGTAAATAATGGAACAGGTCGTAATTATGGCCTTGATATAACTTTAGAAAAGTTTTTAGATAAAGGGCTTTATTTTTTGTTAACTAGTTCGTTGTATAGGTCATTATATACACCGAGCAATGGAATAGAATATTCTACTGCTTTTGATGGAGGATATACTTTTAATGCCTTGGCTGGATATGCATACAGGTTTAAAAAAGCTAAAACAGGTCAAAATATTCTGACAGTGGATGTTAAATTTACAAGAAACGGAGGGGGAAGATATACACCAATTTTATTAGAGCAATCAATTCTAAGCAATTCTGAAGTAAGAGATAATAAAAATGCATTCAGTCAGCAATTTCCAGATTATTTTAGGATGGATTTTAGAATTGGATTCAAAAGAATTGGGAAAAAAATTACTCAAGAGTGGGCGATAGATATTCAAAACGTTACGGATCAAAAAAATGTCTTTTTTCAGGAGTTTAATGCGTCAACCGGTGGCATATCAACTACCTTTCAAACGGGCAGGCTGCCTATTCCGTTATATCGCATTTATTTTTAAGGTAATAATTTTAAATCTAAGCGGATATCTTCGCCATAAAATCTGGCCGCTGAAGCTTGGAAACTGTCAGTAAAATCAGATACATAAAATGAATTTGGGACAGTTTTATTTTGATTTAATAAGTTCTCATTTTTAAAAATCTCAATCATTTTTAAGGCTAGAATATCTGTAGAATCATATAATTTAACTTTGCCTTTAAAAAATTCATTAATCTCATCTTTAATTAGCACATAATGGGTGCAACCTAGTATTAAAGCATCTATGCCTTCAAAATTAGGGTTACTCAAATAGTTCTCTATTACCGTGCTACTGATTTTATCTTTGCTAAAACCTTCCTCAATCATTGGGGCAAGCAGCGGAGTAGGCAAGACAGCCATTTTAATATTAGGATTTCTCCTCTTCATTTTTTCCTGATAAACACCTGACTCAACAGTAGTCTTAGTTGCAATTAATCCAATTTTTTGATGAGATTGATTGTTAGTAATTGCCTCAATAATAGGATCTATTACGTTAATAATTGGGATTTGCCCTTTAAATTTGTCACGGAGAAAATTATATGAAGTTGCAGAAGCGGTATTACAAGCAATTACAACTGATTTACATTTTTTTTCATCCAATAAAAAATGTGTAATATTTTGAACAAAAGAGTGTATGAGTTTGGGAGATTTATCACCGTAAGGTAAATGAGCAGTGTCACCAAAGTAAACTATGGTTTCATCTGGCAATAGTTGAGATACTGCATGAGCTACAGTGAGACCACCAATACCTGAATCAAATATTCCAATGGGTTTATTCATTGGGTTAAAGATATAAAAAAGGTGTCTTCGATTAACCGAGACACCTTTAAGAAATTATAAATGTTTTAGGTTTTGCTAAGGTGCAGCTGACCTTGCTAATTCTAATTTAATTAGTTCTTGTTTTACCTCTTCGGTGATATCAAGTCCTCCTTCGAGATAAAGCAAACTTCCTTCTTCAAAAACATAATTTAGTTTATATTTTTGAGAAATAGTTTTTACAGCTTTTTTAAAATTATTTTCGATTGGCTTATATAATCTTCCATCATATATTTCTAAATCATTTTGCAAAGTAGTTTGCTTATTCTCTAAGATGGCTTGCTGTTCTTGTAAATTTTTTTCAGTTATTTCTTTTCTCAAAGCTGACATTGAATCACGTTTTACCATATATGTTTCATAGTCTCTCTGTAACATGGTTTGTAATTCTTGAATGGTTTTTTGGCCATCTTCAATGAATTGCTGCATTTCTTTATCTGCTGCTAATTTAGTTGGAATACTATCTGTAGCCTTTTTATAGTTAACATGTCCAAACTTTAAATTAGTTTGACCAACAATTGAGCCTAAGCTAAATGTAATTATGAGTGCTAAAAATATTTTTTTCATTTTTTTCTGTTTTTAATAAGGTTGCCAAAAGTAGTTATTTTAGTTTTACCAGCAATATAACTTATTATGGTTTTGTTTTACATACAAGTATAGGCAAAATGCGTGCCTAAATTACTTATCTTTTACTGATATGTCCATTTTTCTTAATACTAAATCACTAATATTGTATTTAGAATCAGCAAATAAAAGGTTAGATTGGTTGGCCTTATCAAATACAAAAGCATATTTTTTTTCATCCGAAATTTCTTGAATTGCATCAAAAATATCATCTTGAATAGGTTTAATTAACTCTGCACGCTTGGTAAAAAGCATCCCGTTTACACCAAAATACTTCTTTTGAAGTTCTTTGGCATTTTTCTCCAATTCTCCAATGGCTTTTTGTTTTTCTTGTTTAATTTCTTCAGGTAACAATATTTCTTCAGCTTGCAATGCTCGTCTTTTTTTTGCAATTAACTTATACTTCGCTTCTATTTCTTCTTGCCATTTTATGGCATATTCATCTAACTTGAACTGCGCCTCAGAGTAGGCGGGAATATTATCAAGTATATATTGAGTATCAACATAAGCATATTTTTGACTTAATGCCATATTAGACATTCCTAAAATCACAAAACTTAAAATAAGTATCTTTTTCATATTATTTTTTTATAAATCACCAAGTGCTACACCAATAACGGGAAAAATACTAAACGAGTATCCATTAGTTAGAACTTGTCCATTGTGTTGATCCGCACCCAGTCTGTCGCTATCCAGTGTATCAAAGCCCCATCCTAAATCAACTCCAAGCATACCAAACATTGGCAAAAATACTCTAACTCCAACACCTGCTGATCGTTTTACATTAAATGGGTTAAAAGTTTTAAAATTAGTGTATGTGTTACCTGCTTCTACAAAAGCTAAGCCATATATAGTTGCACTTGGATTTAAGGATAAAGGATAGCGCAGCTCCATACTGTATTTAGCAATCAGTGGATCGCCTTGTTCTGTACTTAAGCCTTGAGCAACATCATAGCCCCTAAGCGTTATTAACTCTCTTCCGTCATATTGTATATTTTGCGCAAGACCATTTCCTCCCAAATAAAAACGTTGAAATGGTGTGTTGCCCTTTTCTTTTGAAAAACCACCCATAAATCCATATCCAAATTTTGGAACTAGAACTAGTTTTTTATTTTTAGAAACTGGCAAATACCATTCACCTGTAAATTTAATTTTAAAATACTCTGTGTATTTGTATAATTCCTGCTGACTTAGGGTTGAATAGTCATCAATTCCGTCAAACTTAGAATAGGGCAGGGTAGATTTAGTCAGTAATTTAAAATTTGATCCTCCTCTAGGGTATATTGGGTTATCTATTGAATTTCTTGTGATTGTAAAATTGAGAGAAATATCATTTGAATAACCAGTTGGGAAAACAAATCTGGCGCCTGCGTTTTTCAGATCATAATAAGTGTAATTTAATTCGCTATACACTGAAAAGAAATCATCAGGCCATTTAAGTCTTGATCCAATTCCTAATCCAACACTTGTCACTCCGATTTTTAAATCAGCATCTGAACTAACAGTATTGTTAATTTGAGCAATGTTTGAATGTGTCATAAAACCAGTTAATGAAATTGGTTTTTTTCCGCCTAACCAGGGTTCTGTAAAAGATAAGTTGTAAGATTGAAAACCACGACCAAAAGACTGACCTCTAATTGATAGTCTTTGCCCATCACCTGAAGGAAGTGGCGACCATGCTTCTTTTTTGAAAATATTTTTAGTCGAAAAGTTAGTAAATGTAAGTCCAAGAGTACCAATTAGTCTTCCAGCTCCAAAACCACCTGATAATTCTATTTGATCAGATGATTTCTCAACTACAGTATATTCTACATCAACTGTTCCATCAGCTGGGTTGGGAATAGGATTAATCTGAAATTGTTCATTGTCAAAATAACCCAATTGAGATAATTCTCTCTGTGTTCGAATGATGTCTGCTCTACTAAATAAATCGCCTGGCTTTGTTCTTAATTCTCTCCGAATAACATGGTCATTAGTTTTGGTATTACCCATAATTCTAATTTCACCATATCTGGCTTCTTTACCTTCATTAATTCTTAATTCATAATTAATTTTGTTTCCTTCAGAAATATTTAATTCGACTGGTGTTACAGTAAAGAAAAGGTATCCTTTATCCATGTATATTGACGTAATGTCACTATTATCACCACTTATATAAAGGCGTTGCTCTAACCTAGCTTTATCATATAGGTCTCCATTTTTAATACCTAGTACAGTATCTAAAAGTCCTGTACGATATTTACTATTACCGACCCAAGAAATATCTCCAAAATAATATTTTTTACCTTGCTCTACATAAATATCGATACCAATATGTCTATCGTCAATGTCATAAATGCTGTCTCGCAAAATATTAGCATCTCTTAAGCCAATTCCATTAAATTTTTCTACTATGAGCGCTTTATCTCTTTCATAAGCAGTTTTATTAAATTTTGACCGTGAAAATATTCTTAAGATGCCCTTTTGTTTGGTATCTTTCATACTTTTTCTAATTCCAGGATCGGAAATGCCAAACTTTACAATTTTTCGTTTGATAAATGATTCATATGAAGTCAAATCAACTTTTTCGTTTCCATAAATATTGATTTGATCTATTTTGATCCTTTCACCTTTGTCAACAACTATATTAAATTCCTTGGAGTTAAATACAAGGGTATCAACTTTTTCTTCTATCTTAACTTCCGTTCTTAAATAGCCTTTTTCCTGAAAAAAACCTCTTATTAAATTTTCTGTATTTTTTCTAAGCGGTTCAGTAATGACATCTCCGGTACGTAAGTCAATCACTTCTCTAATTTTATCAGCTTCTGTTTTTTTTACCCCTTCAAATTTGAATTTCGATAATTTTGGCCTGCCCGTCAGCTTTATATAAAGAAATATTTCTTCGTTTACCTGATCAATATCAGTATAACCTACTTCAACATTACTAAATAAATCCTGTTCCCATAGATTTTTAATGGCTTTAGAAAAATCTTCGCCTGGAACGGTAATTTCTTTTCCAATAGTTAAACCTGATATAACTCTAATTGCATCATGATCGTAGTTCTCTACTCCTTGAACAACAATTGACGCAATGGTATATTTTTTTTTATTCAGGTAATTTATATCTGAATTATTGATTTGACCAAATCCTGAAAAGACTGTACAGACTAATACTAACAGATAAGCTAATTTCAATTTCATACATTATTAATTTGTTCGCTTACTTTACCAAATCTACGTTCACGGTTTTGATAATCATGAATAGCTTGATAAAAATCCTCTTCAGTAAAATCTGGCCAATTTTTTTCAGAAAAATAAAGTTCGCTGTACGCTATTTGCCAAAGCAGGAAATTGCTCAATCGAATTTCACCACTTGTTCTAATAAGTAATTCGGGGTTTGGAATACCTTTAGTTTCAAGGTGATTATCAATTAAGTCATCTGTAATATCCTCTAAACCAAAACGATCATTTTTAACATCTCCGGCAATTGATTTAATGGCTTCTCTTATTTCTTGCTTAGCACTATAGTTTAGTGCCAAAATTAACGTTGTGCCTAAGTTATTTGCTGTTTTTAAACTGGCATTTTTTAACCGTTCTCCGCAATTACCTGGCAATGCTTTGATATCACCAATGGTTTTTACAATGACATTATTCTTATGTAAATCTTCAATTTCTTGTGTTATGGTATTAACAAGTAAATCCATTAAGCCATCCACCTCATCTTTTGGCCTATTCCAATTTTCAGTTGAAAAAGCATATAAGGTAAGATATTTAACACCAGCCTCCGTAGCTCCAGTAAGTACACGTCTAACGGATTCAACACCCATAGCATGACCGAATAAACGAGTCTGGCCTTTAGATTTCGCCCAACGTCCGTTCCCATCCATAATAATGGCCACATGCTGCGGTATATTGTCTTTATTTAATTTGTCTTTAAAATTCATACTCAGCGAGACGAAAGCAAATTTGAACGTTTTTTTTGGCTTACCTTCACTTAAAACGTTAATTTTTCTTATTAATTGTTTATTTAAGTATACTTAGCTTCTAATAACCAAAAAGGGGCTTGTACATAATACAATCCCCTTTATAAGAAGTTGTGTGCTAAATATTTTATTCAGCTAAAACTAAAACCTTATTATCATTTACCTCAACTACACCTCCATTTATAGAAAATGTAAATTGATCATCTGATTTAAATTCTACATTTAAACGACCTTTAAATGATTTGTTTTCTTCAATGTTTTGATCTACACGTACCTTACCTTCAGTTAAGGCTGATATTAGGGATGCATGGTTGTCCAAAATCCCGAAAGAGCCATCTAATCCTGGCAGAATAACCTGAGATACATTTCCTTTAAACAAAACTTCATCTGGTGTTAAAACTTCTAAAATCATTGATTTATGGTGTTTAAGCGTTTGCAATCATTTTCTCACCAGCTTCAACAACATCTTGAATATTTCCTTTCAAGTTAAATGCTGCTTCAGGGTATTGATCCATTTCTCCATCCATAATCATGTTGAAGCCCTTAATTGTATCTTTAATATCAACCAATACACCTGCTAACCCGGTAAATTGTTCAGCTACATGGAAAGGCTGAGATAAAAATCGTTGCACACGTCTTGCTCGGTGAACAACTAATTTATCTTCTTCAGATAATTCATCCATTCCCAAAATGGCAATAATATCTTGAAGTTCCTTGTAGCGCTGTAAGGTTAATTTTACCCTTTGAGCACAATCATAATGCTCGTCCCCAACAATTTCTGGAGTTAGAATTCTAGAAGTCGAATCCAAAGGATCAACAGCAGGATAAATACCTAGCTCGGCAATTTTTCTTGATAATACCGTAGTTGCGTCAAGGTGAGCAAATGTGGTTGCTGGCGCAGGGTCAGTTAAATCATCCGCTGGAACGTATACCGCCTGAACTGATGTAATAGATCCATTTTTTGTAGATGTAATTCGCTCCTGCATAGCTCCCATTTCTGAAGCTAAAGTAGGTTGGTAACCTACTGCTGAAGGCATACGTCCCAATAGGGCAGAGACCTCAGATCCTGCTTGTGTAAATCTAAAGATATTATCAACGAAAAATAAGATGTCAGATCCTTTTCCTTCGCCATCACCATCTCTATAATACTCAGCTAGGGTTAAACCAGAAAGGGCTACTCTTGCTCTTGCTCCAGGAGGTTCATTCATCTGACCAAAAACGAATGTTGCTTTTGATTCTTTTAAGGCTTCTTTATCAATTTTAGATAAATCCCATCCACCTTGTTCCATGTCTTCCATGAATTCTTTACCATAAGTGATAATGCCAGATTCTAACATCTCTCTCAAAAGGTCATTTCCTTCTCTTGTCCTTTCACCAACACCAGCAAATACTGATAATCCAGAATAAGCCTTTGCAATATTGTTGATTAATTCTTGGATTAATACTGTCTTACCAACACCTGCACCCCCAAATAAACCAATTTTTCCACCTTTTGCGTATGGTTCAATTAAGTCAATTACTTTAATTCCTGTAAATAAGACCTCCGTTGAGGTAGATAATTCCTCAAATTTAGGTGCGTCTCTGTGAATTGTTCGCCCATTAGAGCTATCTAAGTCTCCTAAGCCATCAATAGCATTTCCTGTTACATTAAAAAGTCTCCCTTTTATCGTGTCTCCAGTAGGCATTTTAATTGGAGAACCAGTTGCTTTTGCATCCATTCCTCTGGTGAAACCATCAGAAGAATCCATAGCGATTGCTCTCACAGTATCATCACCAACGTGCTTTTGTACTTCCAAAACAACTACAGTACCGTCTGCCTTTGTTACTTCTAAGGCATCCAAAATATTAGGAAGTTCTGCTCCCTTCTCAAAGCTAACATCCACAACAGGACCAATTACTTGAGAGATTTTACCATTTACGTTAGACATTAATTATCGTTTTAATATGTTTAAATTTGGGTGCAAAAATAGTTCTTTTTATTCTTTTACACAATATACTTCCTCATTTTTTCCATAACTTTGTCAACAAATTATGAATAGGAGTGAACATATATACTGATTTATCAAAAATACCTGAGCTTTCTAATCCAGTAATTACAATCGGAACTTTTGACGGTGTTCATTTGGGTCACCAGGAAATACTAAGATTGTTAAGTGTTAAAAAAGAAGAGGTTAAAGGAGAATCAGTTGTTTTAACTTTTCACCCTCATCCACGAATGGTTTTATATCCAAATGACCATCATTTAGAGCTAATTCAAACCATTGATGAACGTGTTGAAAAGTTAGCTGAATTTGGGGTCGATCATTTGATAATTTTTCCATTTTCCAAGAAATTTAGTCAATTATCAGCTATTGAATTTGTTAGAGATATTTTGGTTAATAAACTAGGACTTCATACACTAATTATTGGATATGATCACCATTTTGGTAAAAATAGGGAAGGGTCAATGGAAAATTTAAAGGAGTTGGCACCCTTATTCGAATTTAATATTTGTGAGATTGAAGCATTTTCAAAGCTTGAAACAAATATTAGTTCCACTAAAATTAGAAATGCTGTCAAGGCATTAGATTTTGTTAAAGTAACAAGTTTTTTAGGAAGTCCCTTCAGGCTTTCAGGTGTGGTGGTTAGAGGTGATAAAATTGGCTCTGCTTTAGGTTATCCAACAGCTAATATAAATGTTAGTGAGGATTATAAGTTAATTCCTCCTGGAGGTGTTTACGCTGTTAAAGTTTTAATAGGAGATATTATTTATGATGGGATGTTAAATATTGGACAGCGTCCTACGGTTTCTGATTCTGGTGAATTAAGGATAGAAGTACATATATTAAGTTTTAAGGATAATATTTATGATCAGGAAATAAAAATAGATATTATAGAATACATTAGGGAAGAAGCAAACTTCGAGAACAAAATGGAATTAATTAATCAAATAATGGAAGATGAAAAACATTGTCGCTCTATTTTGCATTCTTATCATTAGTTTTATTTCACATGGACAAAATAAGGTCTTCACGTCAATTGAAGAGGCGAGTTTAGTTCCTGCCAATTCAGTTTACCATCTTGATTTAAAAAAAAACAAGCTAACAGAATTTCCCAAAGAGATTTATAATTTCATAAATCTTGAAACACTTGATTTGTCTAAAAACCAACTGACTACGATTCCAGTTGAATTGAATCGACTCAAAAAATTGAAGACTCTGAATATTGGGAAAAATAACCTTATTTATTATCCGGTGGCAACTTGTTCAATGGATTCGTTAATTGAACTCTACTTAGGAAGGAACAATATTGGGTCTATTCCAGAGTGTATTGGGCAGTTAAAAAGTATTCAAAAAATTGACTTATGGGATAATCCAATTGACGATTTGCCGCACTCAGTTCAAAATCTAAAAACACTTCAGTTTCTTGATTTACGAGGGATTAATTTTAGTAGTTCGAAAAAAGCACAGCTGTCTTCTTTAATGTCGTGGGTTAAAATAGAATTTAGTCCTGGTTGTGATTGTCATGGTCCCTAGTTAAATTTAAGAGGAATTCGAATCCTTGCTGATAATCTTTTACAACTTCAATGCCGTATTGTGGTTTTGTAAATCGAATATAATATTTAACTAGAAGTCTAACAGACAGCATATTAACGATAATAGCCTCGTGTATAATTAAATTTGAACAAAGTGATTCATTGGCGAAGAAGTATTGCGCTTCTTTGGTCATGTGGCCATAGGCTCCTTTAAGGCTTACAAGGCTAAAAAAAGCTTTGCCATTGCAGAGCTCAAACCTTGCTGAGTCAATTTTTCTGGCTTGCTCAATGTTAAACTTATCGTTTGAATAAAATTCAGTAAATATGATACCATGATCAATAGACGAGACCTTGCCAAAAGAAAAATCGAGAAATGTTGACTGCGCCATCAAAAAGAAAATGTCATCACTTCAAATATACAAAATTATTTTAAGAAATTTCTTTTACTGCTTTCCTGGATATGCCATTTTTCACAAATTTAGACTGATGCAGTTTCCACAGGTATTCTTGCTCAAATTGTCCTTTTGTAGGAATTAAAATAACAGGTTTTTTAAAAGGAATTAGATCCATAATAGTCGTATAACCAGATCTTGCAACAATGGTCTTCGACTGGTTAATTAAAACTTCCAATTCTTCGCTTGTTGGTTCTTCTACTAATCTGTAAAATTCTGATTCAGCTTTCGTTTTTTTCTTAAAAGGTATGGCAATTACAGCACTTAATTGATATTTTTCTACAAATGAAATTACCTTTTGATACAGAGTAGAATTTTCGGGGAAAGGCCCACTAATTAGAAACAAATAGTCATTTTTTTTATCGGATGTTTGTTTAAGTTCAAATCTGGACAATGGGCCAATAAAGTATTTTGGTATGTTCAGATCTTCTTTACTTAATGCTCCTGATAATTGATGGTCTGAGTAATCAGGAATCCAGCAAAAGCTAAATTTGTTAACTCTTCTTTTTATAAAAGAGTTAGCAATTTTTCGACCAAAGGAAACGCTCAGATTTATTTGATGCGTTATAAAGATACTCTTGACTTTTGTATTATAAAAGCCATACCTATTATCAGAGATAATGTAGTCAAAAGAATTTGACTTACAAGTTTTTTTTAACCAATGATGTTCTTTGCGAATAGCTAATCTAAATTTTACAAGTTGCTTTAAGAGTTGGAGATAAGTGTTTTTTCGACTATCTAAAGTGATACCATAACCCTTTAAAAAAACGCATTTAACTTCCGTAAACTCTTTTTTGATATACGAAATCTGATTACTATTACCAGCAAAAGTTACTTTGTTATCGTAGTCAAGTAACTGTTTAATGACCACACCTACTCTCGTTGTGTGCCCAAAGCCCCAATCAAGAGCAGAAACCAAGACATTTGATTTTTTTATGGATGAAGTATTAGTCAATTAGTATTTATATTAACCACTTGATATATCCCGTTTGCAATTGATTCTATTTCGGCTTTCATGTCAGCTTCAGAGACAAGGTTTGTGTCAAATTCTATAATAGAGTAGTCAATTATTTCAGCTGAATCAAAGTCCATGTCAACCGCTAAAACCCCATCCATTTTTGTTAAATGACTTTTTACAGTTCTCACACATCCAATTTCACAGGTCATCCCCTTGATGTTAAATTTGCTTGTGGCATTATGAGAGGGAGTATATGGTTTATTATTTGAAAACTCACCTGAATTATTCAGTTCATTTTCATTTAATTGGCAAGATTGTAAAACAACAAATATAATTGGAACGAGAATTTTCTGCATGTCTACAAAAATACGAAAAAAAAGTGGTGCTCAAGTGCTAAAAAAGTTATCAAAAAAAATATGTGATAAAACGGATTCTTAAAATAAGTTTTCTTGATAGGATTATGTCTAATTTCAAGAATAGAAAATTACAAACTTAATTATATGGCTAAGTCAAAAAGAAGCAAGAAAATTTTTGTATTTGATACATCTGTCATTTTACATGATCATAATGCAATTCATAATTTTGAAGAACATGATGTTGCTATTCCAATACCAGTTTTAGAGGAACTTGATAATTTCAAGAAAGGAAACGATACCAAGAACTTTGAGGCAAGAGAATTTATTAGGTTTTTAGATAAACTTTCTACAGAGTCTACACTAGAAGATTGGATTCCACTTGAAGGAAAAAATAAGGGTCGTATTAAAATAGTTTTACATTCTGAAACCAAAAAACAGGATGCAACGATTGTTTACAATGATAATAAGGCTGATCACCAAATCCTAAATGCGGCACTTAGTCTTAAAGAATCTATGCCTGATCATCAAATTATCTTAGTGACTAAGGACATTAATTTGAGACTTAAGGCAAAGGCATTAGCAGTGACTGCTCAAGACTATCAATCCGGGAAGGTTAATGATGTTAATAAAGTCTTAAAAGGAGCAGATATTATTAAAGAAGTTGAATCCGATTTAATTCATGAGATTTACAAGAACGGTTTTACTGAAGATATATCAGTGTTAGGTAAAAACCCAATTAAAAACCAATATCATATATTGCAAAACGGCAAATCGACTAGTCTGGCTTTTTTCAATGGATTTGAAAATAGATTAGAAAAAGTTGAAAAAACATATATATATGGGGTCAAACCGAAAAACGCCGAACAGGCCTTTGCAGTAAATGCTTTAATGAATAACAAAATTAAGCTCATAACGCTTCAAGGAGTAGCAGGAACTGGAAAAACCTTATTAGCGCTCGCTAGTGCAATTGAACAAAGAAATCAATTTAGTCAGATTATTTTGGCTCGTCCTATTGTACCGCTTAGCAACAGAGATATTGGCTTTTTGCCGGGTGATGCGAACGAGAAGATTAATCCGTATATGCAGCCCTTGTTTGATAATTTAACCTATATCAAAAATCAATATAGAAGTAGTGAAAAAAAATATAAGCAAATTGAAGATTTGCAATCAGATAATAGGATGATAATTATGCCATTGGCTTTTATTAGAGGACGAAGTTTATCCAATGTTTTCTTTATTGTTGATGAAGCTCAAAATTTAACACCACATGAAGTAAAAACGATTATTACTAGGGCAGGGGAAGGCACAAAAATTGTTTTTACAGGAGATGTTCATCAAATTGACACCCCCTATTTAGATGAAAATAGTAATGGTTTATCTTATTTGATTGATAGATTGAAAGGGAATGAATTATTTGCACATGTTAAGCTTGAAAAAGGTGAACGATCAGAATTAGCAAACCTTGCAAATGAACTATTATAATCTTTTATTACTTCACTGCTGAATCACCTGCTTTCAATGGTTTTTTTATCTTTGGTATGAAAAATGCATACAGTTAAAATACATTAAATTTCTAGCTTATGAAAAATTTATACACACTACTAGCGTTTATCATTTTTGCTGGACTTACTGCGTTAAGTCAAGGAAAAGTAGATTATGATTCAAGATCTAGATTTTATTTGGGCTTAAATTTTGGAGGAACTTATCACAGTAATACTGAAGTTGATGTTAATAATATGTATCGCGCAGGTGCGGGGTTTACCTTTGGTTATTCCTTTGGAATGAAGCCGCAAAACCTATTTAGCTTAGATTTACAGCTACGTTATTTGCATGCAGCATATCGTGGTTTATCCGAGTCTAACTATATTTTAGATAGTACGACAACATCTGGTTTAGATTTAAATAGTTCTGATATTGAGCCTTCACTTGCTCTTTCAACATATGAAAATACTTATGGATATTACGTCCCCAATTTTAGATCAATTGTTAACGACTGGAGTCTTGAATTGAAATTAAACACAAACAGGTGGAGAGAGAATACTGGTTGGAACTTTTTTGTTCTTGGAGGTATTGGAACATCTCGTTATATAACAACAACCGATCTATACGATAATAATTCTGCAAATGTTCTACAAATAAAACCAGAAGCAGATTTATCAGAAAAAGGAGTTTTTATTTCTGACTATGAGACAGAATTAGTTGATAATAGAGATTGGATGCCAAGTTTTGGTATGGGTATTGAAAAACAGATTACACCTAATGCTGCTTTTCAAGTTATGGGTAGAATGACCTGGACGCGTAACAATGATTTTGATGGTCTGGTTAATAACTTTTCTGGTCAAAACTCAGGTATTAATGATCGTTATCATTATGCTTCTGCAGGGATTAAGTTTTATTTAAGAGGTCACGATAATAAGTATGTTGACGAGGATGATGATCCAATTGTACGTCCAAATACTCCAGTTACTGGCCAGAAACCAGCTGCAAGGTTTACTATGCCTAACAGAACACCTATCACAGTTTCAGTTAATCGCTACTCTGTCATGGCTTTAGTGCAAAATGTTGCTGGAAAGCAAAACATAACTTTTACACACAATGGTCAGATTTTAGACTCTTATACTTATAATGCCAATACAGATAAGCTAAATTATTCTGCTAATTTGATTCAAGGTCAAAATACATTTACAGTAACTGCAATAAATGATTTTGGAAGAGCAGAAGACAGGACTATAATTATATATAATCCTCAAGTTACTGTAAATCCTCCGCAAGTTACTTTTGTCAATCCTTCTCGTGCCAATACCACGGTTAATATTGCGTCGTATAATTTAACGGCAACTGTTTTAAATGTAGATAGCAAACAAAATACTTCTCTTTTTGTTAATGGAGTAAGTTATAATAACTACAATTTCAATGCTTCAAGCAACCAATTAACGTCAGTTTTATCATTGGTGCCAGGTAAAAATGTAGTTACTGTGACCGGCACAAATACCGTAGGAACAGACTCGGAATCTACCTTTATAATATACAGAGAGGTTGTAACGGGTAATCCACCAGAGGTATCGATTGTTGTTCCTGCACTAAATCCATTTCAAACCAATATAAATACCGCAAACGTCACAGCTACGGTTTTAAATGTGACAGCTAGAAATAATATTACTGTTAGTATTAATGGTAGTGTAATTAACAACTTTAATTATTCAAATAATAGAGTTACGTTAACCACAAACCTTATTATTGGTAATAACATTGTTTCTATACGGGGTACAAATCAATTTGGACAAGATGAAGCCCAGACCACTATAATTTATAATCCGGTTAATAACATTCAACCACCAATTGTCAATATTTTCAGTCCAAATAATGGCTCAATAGTGCGTGTGCCGCAAGCAAACATTGTTGGTCAAGTTGAACATGTTAGTTCTAAAAATAATATTCAGGTAAGAATTAACGGACAAGCGACCAATAATTTCAGTTTTAACAATAATACAAAAGCTGTAAATTTTGTTGCTGGATTGATACCAGGTAATAATTCTATTCAAATTATTGGCAGCAATGCTGATGGGCAGGATCAAGAAACAATAAATCTTGTTTATGATAAACCAATTGTCAGAAACCCTCCAATTGTCAATATTATAGATCCAAATATCAACAATAAAGTATATAGAGTATCAAATATTAATGCAAGAGCAACATTACTGAACGTTGCGAGTTCAAATGATATTGTGGTTACATTAAATGGTACTCGTATTTATAACTTTAGTTTTAATAGTAATACAAAATTACTGTCGGTTCCTTTGAGTCTTTCTGTTGGGAATAATACATTGATTGTGACAGGGAATAACTCAGATGGTACTGATTCCGATCAAAAAACCATGAGATACAAAAAAGCAGTTTCTATTAATCCACCAACAGTCAATTTTACAAATCCTAGTATTACTCCTGTAACGGTTAATAATGCTTCGTTCACCTTATCAGCATTAACAACAAATGTCACGGGAAAAAATCAAATTATTTTGAAACAGAATGGTAATGTTGTAAATAGTTCAAACTATACTTTTTCTTCATCAACTATTAGTTATCCAACAGCATTAGTTTTGGGGAATAATACTTTTGAGGTGACTGTAAGTAATGCAGCTGGGACAGACAATGCAACAACAGTTATTGTATATAAAAAGGAGGTAATTCCTTGTACTAAGCCAACTATTGGATATGTGGCTCCAGCACCTAATAACATTGTGAATGCTGCCAATAATAATATTGAGGCTCAAATCAATAATCATGTACCAGGAACTCAAGTTACTCTGAAGTTAAATGGTACTAGCGTTGGAAGTATGACTTATAATGCAAGCACTCAGATAGCAAATAAATCCGTGACTTTAAATCAAGGTGTAAATACACTTGAAATTACGGTCAGTAATAGCTGCGGGACTAATAAGTCAACGTTTATATTAAATTATAAAAATACTTCACCTTGTAATTCTCCAGTAATTGCTATTACAAGTTCTACTGCTCAAACTCAGACCAACCCGTATTTATTCAAAGCGAGTTTAAGTCATATAACGTCTGGTAATCAACTTTCATTAAAATTAAATGGTATCAATACAACATTTCAATTAGTTGGAAGTAGTTTAGCGGCATCATTGAACTTGGTTTCTGGAAATAATTCAATTTCGTTAGAGGCAAATAATAATTGTGGGAACGATAAAAAAACGATTGTGGTTAATCATAATCCATGCACACCTCCAAAGGTTACAATTACTAGTTCTACAAATGCCATCACAACAACAAACTATAATTTAAATGCGAATTTAACTGGAGTTTCAGGTGCCAATCAAGTTACACTGTTTCTAAATGGATTGAAGAAGACATTTAGCTTAAATAATGGTATTTTAAATGCTGCATTAACGCTAAGAAAAGGAACCAATACAATAAAAATTGTGGTTAGTAATTCTTGTGGAACAGATACTCAAACCATTTCTATTGTTTCAAACACATGTGAGTCGCCTAAGTTAGTAATGGTTACGCCCTCAACTGCAAGCGTTACTACGAAAACTAGCGTTTATAATTTATCCTTAAAAGTAAATGGTGATATTACTCAATCGGGTATCCTGGTTAAGCAAAATGGCATAGTTATTCCTTTCACTTATAGTTCAGCAACAAAAATGATTTCTATATCCACAAAAAATTTAAGAAATGGTAAAAACACAATAAATGTTTCAGCTTCATCTTCATGTGGATCTGATGCGCTTAATTACACAATTAACTATGCATCTTGTATTGTACCGAAAATTAATGCTTTCGGGGTCAGTAATAAAATAACCACAGTTAAAACACTAAATTATAAATACAGTGGAACTGTATCAGGAATGACTAGTAAAACCGGTATCCAATTAAAATTGAATGGCAAATCGGTCGCTTTTAGCTATAATGTTGCAACAGGAAGGGTAACAGCTGAACTTAGGTTAAGAGAAGGGATGAATTCAATTTCGTTAACTGCATCAAACGCTTGTGGAAGGGATAGTCAATCATCAAGTGTTAACGCAGATATTTGTGAGACTCCAACATTGCGATCTTTAACGCCAGTCGCAAGCGCAATAGATAAAGATTTTCAACAAATCAGTATTGCCGTAACTGGGGCAACAAACGCTAATCAAATTTCAGTAAAAGTAAATGGCAGATCTATTCCTAAGCAATTTGCAAATAATAAAATCTCTTTTACCGCTAGTGGATTGATTGTCGGAAATAATGTTGTATCAGTTGTAGTTAACACTAATTGTGGGTCAGATCAACTAACATTGAATATCAGAAGAAAGGCATGTAATAAACCTATTATTAATCAGAAGACAACTGCAACAAAAGTAACCAGTCTAAGTTTTCCTTATTCAGCAACTATAAATGGAGTAAGCACTAAATCTGGGATTGTTTTAAAAGTTAATAATAAGGCTGTTACTTTTAATTTTAGCGCTAGCTCTGGTTTACTAACCAGCACTATAAATTTGAAAGAGGGTAACAATACAATCCAGCTAACAGCTACAAATAACTGTGGAAGCATCACAAAAACCCATAGCGTAAATGCAACCACTTGTCAAAAACCTGACATAAAATTAGGGTATCCGACTAATCCAAATATAACAACTGCTAATAGTACGTTTTCATTGCTTGCCATTGGTGTTAATGTTGTTAAATCAGATATTACTGTAACTAATAATGGAAAATCAATCCCATTTAACTTCGATGCTAGCAAAGGAAAAATAACAGTTCAGGTCTCCAACATGACGTCTGGAATGAATAAAATTAAAATAAAAGCAACCAAGTCCTGCGGTAGTAGTGAGGTAACTTATAATATTAACTATACTGGAGGCAATACCAGAGAAAATATTAGGGGGGGAGAAACACCTGCAGGAAACAAGAGTGGTACAAATATTAGGAGAAATTAATAAAAAAGGCTGATTAGAATGGGATTAATGTATAAAGCCCAACCAAGCCTTTTAAAGAACAAAGCACCATCGATTTGACGGTGCTTTTTCTTTAGTTAAAATTATTTCTATAAAATTTCAATTTTCACTTTGGGGATTATGTATCTAACTAACCAAAATCTTTAGCTCAACAAAGGGCCTTTTTTTGTGAAACAAAGCGGCATTTCCAAGTTCTAGTAGTACTGCTTTTCGTTTAGTATGTATTAATATTGTCTGATTAATTTATTTTAGCATTTGCTTAAATAAGAAAATATCTATAACTTTGAATCATGGAAAGTAATTCATGTATAAGACAGCAAGCGGATTCCGAACAAATAAGTCGTTGCAAAGGAATAGTAATTGAATTAGATGATATGTTTGACTATTTGTCAAATGCTCTTTCATTAGTTGGAAATACTGTCCGATTAAAAATACTTTATTTACTCTATGAAGAATCAAGGCTTTGCGTGTGTGATTTAAGTGATATCCTTGAGATGAATGTTTCTGCTATTTCTCAACATCTTAGAAAGATGAAGGATAGAAATTTAATCGAAACTGAAAGAGAGGCTCAAACAATATTTTACTCATTAACATCTGAATACAAGGAGATGTTAATTCCATTCTTTACTATGCTTGATAAGGAGAAAATTTTGGAGAACGTATGAAAGGTGAAAACAAATTAATAGGAATGGGAGTATTAACTGCAATTTCAGCATCATTATGTTGTATTACGCCAGTTTTGGCTCTTATTGCGGGAACAAGCGGGGTTGCCTCGTCATTTTCATGGATTGAGCCTTTTAGACCATATCTAGTTGGACTAACAATTATCGTTCTTAGTTTTGCTTGGTATCAAAAGCTTAAAACTCGAAAAGAAATTGATTGTGAATGTGAAACTGCTGAAAAACCAAAGTTTCTTCAATCTAAAACCTTTTTAGGAATTGTAACTGCGTTTGCAATTATCATGTTGGCATTTCCGTATTATTCAGGAATTTTTTATTCAAATAACGATAAGCAAATTATTGTAATGAATAAATCTGATATAGAAACTACTGAATTTAAAATTAGCGGGATGACTTGTAGTAGTTGTGAAGAGCATATCAATTACAAAGTAAACGAACTAGAAGGAATTATAGGCTTAAATACTTCATATGAAAATGGAACTTCAATTATTAAATTTGACAAGACCAAAACCAATGAAACTAAAATTGAAGAAGCAATTAATTCTACTGGTTACAAAGTAACAGACAAAAAATAATCTCATGGAAATCCAATTAAAATCGGAAATTACATGTCCGAATTGTGGGCATAAAAAGCAAGAGGAGATGCCAACAAACGCCTGCCAATTCTTTTATGAGTGCAATAATTGTAAAACAGTTCTAAAACCGAGTGACGGAGATTGTTGTGTGTTTTGTTCATATGGGACAGTTCCATGTCCTCCAATTCAAGAAAACGAAAGTTGCAGTAGTTCTTCAGGTTGTTGCTAACCATCAAGTATATTTAACTACAGCTTGCTTTCCCTTATGATAGTGTTTCATATCTTTTATTATTTGAATATCTGTAATTTAATTAAGATTAATTTCAAAAAACACTTCTTTATCAAGTAATTGGCATTGTATATACTCTAAATGTTTGTCAAGATTGTTATAATGTAATGAGATTTCATCCTGGTCAATTTCGACTTCATATAAGTCCAAGCCTCTGAATCCAGCAATCATTAACCAATAACGTCTCTCCTTAGAAATTGAATCATTCTCCAAGATTTCCATGAGCACATTTATATCCTTAAAGTCTCGTTTCCACTGGCCATAAAGCATTACCAGAACATCCTTTAATCTATAGTAATATGAATCTTTCATGCTGCTATTATTCTATATGGTTGCTTAGGAAGGGAAATGAGGTCTTTATATTTTAACCGTTTACCCAAAATTCCATCAAAAAAGGAATCCACTTTTTCTTTATCATTATTCCTAAGTCTATTCCACCTGAAGGAGTGTTCTGTCAGATACTTTTGAAAATGTCTCAGTGATAAATGAAAAAATGTTCCTTTAATCATTTTGGAAAAATGGAGCCACAAATTTTCGATTGTATTTGTATGAACCATGCCTCTGACAAATTCTTTGTCTCGATGTTTAACAGTTTGATGGTCTTTAAACAATTTTGAAGTATCATCATAAAGATTCCATTCATCTGTAAAAAGTGTTGCTGAAGGATTAATATGTTTTTTTAAGTATGGATAAATATTTTCTTTAGTTTTTGACTTTTCACTTCTTCCAAGTACCTTCAGAACTGCTTTTCCTGCTTTACCACGCTCTACCATCCCTAATACTGCAATATCTTGTTCGAATGGAATTCTTTCACCGAGTTTTTCTCTTTCTTTTTTCTTTTTGGCTAGAACTTCTTTTGTAGAACCCTTCTTCCTTCCATTTTTTGTAGGCTTTCCTCTCAACCTTCTCTTTTTAGATTTAGTCATACCAAATTTTTCTTCGTTCATCTTATCATGTACTTTTTTCATCCGTTGTAATCTTGTGTCTTTTGAGATGGTTGGTCCAAAATGACTTTCATCTGCTTCTATGATGCCGTTCAACACAATATTTTCATCTTTCATTGCTTCCCTTAAGCGATGAAGCATAAAGAATGCAGTACGTTGTTGTACTTCTAAAATTCTAGCAAGTTGGTAAGAGGATAATCCTCTTTTCATAGTAGTGATGAAATAGATTGCTTTAAACCATGTAGTCAGAGGTAATTTAGTCGATTCAAAAATGCTGTCTTTAATCACACTAAAATGATGAGAACAATTTCGACACTTCCATGTTCCTCTTGATTTTAAATAATAATTCATATGATTATTTTGACACCTATCACAAGTCGGTCTTCCATTCCATTTCAATCGAACTAAATAGTTCCTACATTTTTGTTCTGTACCGAACCTCTTTTCGTGAGATTTCAATCCATATTTTATATTTTTTGTTTTCATAATTTTAAAGTTTTAAATCCCAACTCATAGACAAAGGAGTCCCTAGAAGTCCCCACTTTAAGGGAATCTCCGAATGATATGAGCTGGTTACGACTTGGCCTAATCGTTTAGAGAGTTGATAGATTCTCCATCAATTAATTTCGTAACTATGTCGCACAGCTAAACCAGACAGAACCAAGAATTGGTTCCTCTTGTCTATAGTTGGATGTGTTATTAATTAGATTTATGCTTTGCTATAGAATTAGCTTGCTTTTTTGACTTCTTCGATTTCCAGCATTGGGATGGTAGGAATTGAACTTTCTGAGATGCCTTTGATGCTACCGTAGAAATCGATTGTACTAGACAGTACCTGTTCTAGGTGTTTTGCTCTTCTTTTCCACAATAATTGCATCTTTCTTTGCTCATCTTGATGACTATTTTGAAGACTTGTAAATCCCTCAAGAATACTTTCAAAAACTGATTTAAACTCATTTGAAGTCAAGTAAGAGTAAAGCAAATTTTTCTTGTTTACTTTGTCTTCTTGAGTGATTAGAACAGAGTGAGTTTTTAGAACTCCAAATCGAATCAGTAAAGAAAGGTCTTTGACATTGTTAATGTTTGTAATCCATACGCCATCGATTAATGAAAACTTTTCTTTGGTATCTTTTGGTAATGTTTTTGAAACGATTACCATTACATCTGCTTTAGTTTTCAAATTATCTTGTTTGAGCTTTTTAATAAAACTACTGCTCCAGGATTTGGTATTTTTGCTTTCATAGATAATCTTTCCTGCTTCAGTACCATTTTTTAATCTCACTGTTTGTATGCAGTCCGCCCCATTGGCACCTTTTTTTACTTCATCAATAATATCAGATGGATGGGCATTTCTTAAGATGTGTTCAAGAGCTAACTCTTGTCCTTCTCCTAGAGCTCTTATAGAGCCTTCCATAGCGCGTTTATGTGCCTCAGCCAATTTCATAGTCAAAGATTCTATTACGCTTTCTTTTTCTTTAATTTTGAGGAACGCTTCCATATGTGCTTCTTCTTTAATTGAGGTTTTGGCCAACCTCAATCGTTCGTTAAGCTCTTTTTCCTTTTCCAGATAAATTTTAGCTTCACGTTCTTCAAACTCTCGTCTTAATTTTTCAAGTTTTCCCTTGGTTTGATTCAAATCAATAAGTTGCTTACTCTTTCTATTTAATTCGTCTTCCAGTTCTTGAAGCTGCAATACCTTTTCTTCATCAATTTCTTTTCGGATTGTGTCCTTCAAGGAATCCTCTCGTGATTTCAGCTGAGATTTTACTTTCTGGCTAACAAGTTTTTCAATGTTAGCTTTTTCTTCCTCAAAGTTTACTGAGAGTACTTTAAATTCCTCTTCCTGTTTCTTTAGATATTGCTCTCGTCGTTTCAGTTCAGATTCTAAGTCCTTCCTTACTGAATCTTTAAATTGATTGATTAGTAGTTCGTCCACAGAAAGTGTAGTAGCGCAACTAGGACATTTGATAATGTTTTTTTCTTTTTTCATGATTATTTAAGTTTTAGTTTAACAAATAGCCTAAGCAGACTTTCTGCTTAGGAATTACTTTGGTGTTGTTTGCTAAACCTTATCCACGAAATAAGAAAAGGTCAATTTGTACAGGGGAAAGCAAAATATGGGTAGTGATTTGCTTCTGTACAGGCCTTTATACGAAAATAAAAAACTGATGTTCTATTTTTTTTCGACTTTTTTCAAAATTGTTACTCAAAATTGAAAGTCTTATGTAATAAGAATAGAGTTATTTGCGGTAAATGAAATGTAGAAGTTAGACAAGAACTTCAAAGAAAGCTTCTTTCACTTCATCCCCATTACAGTCTCTCCATCCAACATCAAAATTTACTGTACCTTGGCCAGAAATAACATCATAATCAAAAAAATAGTTTTCATGACCATCATTATCTGTTTGTAGAGTAAATGTGAAAACCTCCTCATGGAGAAGAGTATTAGTTTGATTGTCATACAACTTAACATTGTATATGGAGTTTTCTTGAATAGAAAAGGGTATCATTGATGGGTTATCACATATTTCAAATTCATCATACACCTCAGGACTACCGATTAAGCTATCATTTAAGTATATATCTATTTTTTCTCCAAAACTTTGCCCTCCTATATCCCAAGTTATAAAGTTGCCTTTAAGCAGGCTAAAGGTAATGTCTTCAGGTTCGTCATTTGGCGTTGGTTTGTCTTTATTGCAAGATGTTAGTATAAAAAGACTTACAATAATTAATAAGTTCCTTGTTATCATTTCATGTTTTTAAACAAGTATAGGGAATATAATCCGAATAAACGGAATATATTCCGCATTTTTTTACAACATCATCCCGATTTTTGAATCAATGGATGAGGATTTTAGAAAAAAATTATGCAGGTATATCTACAAGAATTTCAGGTCGAGGTATACGTCAAATCGTCAATTTGCTTTGGAGTGCGGTATAAGCGAGAAAATGGTTCGCTTGATACAACAGGAAGAATACAATATGACTTTAGATAAATTTAAGCAGATTTGTGATTCTCAGAATGAGAAGATGAGTAAAGTGCTCAAAGACTTAGGAGAATAATATGAACTAAATTATGAGGACTACTATATAGTATAAAAAAGTAACAAAAATCGTATAAACGTAAATAGATTACGTTTTAGTTATACTACCTTTATATCAAAAATTAGAACCTGTCTAGTTAAAAAATGAAAGTACACATATCCAAAGCTGCTGAATTATTCTTTCCTAATCCATCTTTGGAATCAGTCTTTTTTGAGGCCACAGCCAACTCAATTGATGCTGATGCTACTGATATTACTATCACCATTAAAATTGAAGAGTTTACAAAAGTTGATACGTTGTCAATAAAGATTACTGACAATGGTATCGGTTTTACTGATAATAATTTTTCAGATTTTTCAGAATTACTTTCTTCTCAAAAAGATGACCATAAAGGTATAGGTAGACTTGTCTTTATGAGATACTTTAAAGACGTTGAAATAAATAGTTTTTTTGATGGGCAACAAAGAATGTTTAACTACAATGATGATTTCGACGAAAAGTCTGAATTAGTCGATATTCAAGAAGTAAAACAACAAACTAGTTTGTTGTTTACAGGATATAGAAAAGATAGGGTTAACTCCTATAGTTATTTAAAACCTAAAGACATCAAAAAATCTTTATTGTTTCATTTCTTTCCACTTTTTTATGATAGAATGCTTCGAGATGAAGAGCTTAAAATTAAAATAAATCTTGAAGTAGAAAAACCAAATCATGACCATGAATTTTCTAGTCAATCAGCTATGATTGATGTTTCAGAAATTCCTAAATTAGAAGAGAGGACATTCAAAGAACCAACCTTTGATATGTTTGCAGATTTTACTCTCTACTATTCTATTAATGAGGTTGAAATAGGTGAAGATGACTCACTTATAGTAGCCCTTAATGTAGATGGTAGAACTCAACCTATTAAGCTTCTTACTTCTCAAAACTTACCTCAAGGTTATAATATTGTATTCTTATTGTATTCAGATATTTTTACTGGAAGAGTGACCGAAAATCGTTCGGAGCTAAATTTTAGTGAAATCGAATTAGCTAAGATAAAAAAGCTCTTTAAAGAACAAATTGTTGAAATTATTAGAACTGAATTGCCAGAGATTGGAGAAAAAAATAAGAGTATTTCGGCTCGGCTTGATTCAAAATACCCTCATCTTGTTGGATATTTTGATGAAGAGCCGCTAGGTATAATTGAGCCTGGCAAATCGTTAGAATCTGCTCAGAACAAATTTTTTCAAGCACAAAAGAAAATTTTAGAAGCGGTTGAACTTGACGATGAACAATACCAAGATGCATTGGAAATTTCATCAAGAATACTGATGGAATATATTTTATATAGGAATTTTACTATTGATAGATTAAAAAAGATTGATTCATCAAGTGCAGAGGAAGATATTCATTCAATCATTGTTCCTCAAAGAGAGGTCTATTCTCAAGAAGGTTTTATTGACGATTTATTTGCAAACAACGCATGGCTATTAGATGATAAGTATATGTCATATTCTACTATTCTAAGCGAAGGAAGGATGGATGAACTTATGGCAGAAATTGCTCTACCAGGAGAGGATATTGAAAATGATTCTAAACGCCCAGATATAGCAATTGTATTTTCTTCTGACCCCGAAAGAAATGAGGGCGTCGATGTTGTAATAGTAGAACTTAAAAAACTAGGAATTTCACTAGCAAAAGAGGAGGAAGTTGTTAGTCAATTAAAACAAAGGGCAAGAAAATTACTTGAAAAATACCCCGATAGAATTCAAAGAATTTGGTTTTATGGAATAACTGAGGTATCCAATGACTTTGAGCGTTCTCTTCTTGAACAGGATTATGCTCAACTATATTCGATGGACAGAGTGTTTTATAAAGAAGAGAGTGTTATAGTAAATATGGAAACAAAAGCAAAGGTTCCTATAGGTGTATTTGTCCTATCGTTTGAGGCATTCTTAAAAGATGCCGAAGCTCGTAATTCAACATTTTTGAATATTCTTAAGCAGAGTATATCTAAAAATTCTTAATTCATTGCTTACGAATAATTTTTATCTATTTTTTTATCTCTTTTGAGACGTCTTAAATTAATAATTGTCTCTCCTACAATAATATTTAGTGCTAAAATCCCTGTAGCAATCCCTCTATAAATTTCAGCTCCCGATATAGTAAAAAGTATAGCGATTATAAGAGCAATCCAATTAACTGTAATAGCTATAAACTGAATTAAGAAAATAATTCTGTAATTGTAATATTTCTGCAAGGCTTTTATCGAGCGTTTTGTCTTCTTAGTTGAAGCATTTTTATATACTTCTGCTATTCTCTCACTCGTGTAAAACGAAACTTGAATTTCACCTAATGTATCAACTATATTATAAGCTACCATAACACTACAAAATAATATGAGATTGTCAGAAAATGCTATCAAAACCCCAAATACAATTGCCAATCCAAGTATTGTAAAATGAACTCTAGCTTTAAGTCTCGGTATAGAATCAGACTTGATATAATTGTGAAGCAAAGTCATTTCACGACCTGTTTGAACGAAATAGATAAAGAATTGTAAAAGTGATAGTATACTTAGACTTAGCGCAGATATAAAGTGATAAACATTTATCTCGAGTAAGTCGATAAACTTATTCTTCCCTAAAAAGAAAGCAACTATAGCAAAGGTTAGACCAATGCCAATATTCCAAGTATTTAAAATTGAAACGTAATTATCTTTTTTTTCATCAACAGACATGTAAAATAATTTGATGTAGCTATTGTTAGCCACCTAACAATTTTGGAAGAAAGTCAAGTGCAACAGGGTCTCTACGTTTAAAGTACTTATGTGCATTTTTTGGAATCCATTCTTCATCAACAAATTTGATGAATATTGGCAGTACTTCGTTTTTGTATTGTCTAGCATCAAAGGTCATTCCACTTGGGAATAAATGTGAGTACATATTATAAGATTCTGCGTATTCAGGATAGTTATCTGTTAGGTAAGAAGAAAATAAACGACCTACACTCACATCAGGCCTTATTTCTTTGCCGTCAAAGGCCTTATTAGGTATTGTATAGCCTATTGCCTCAAATCTACCATACAATCTGATAAAAAGCTCACTTATTACTGAAAAATATCCTTTATCTGTCCTATCCCAATTATCATTAAATCGAACAACAAAATTTGGAGACTCTAACCTATTTATACCATAGCTTCCTGTTTTCCGTATGGAAGGGATAACCTCTTTGGTAACCCACTTCCTGAATCTTTTTGCTTCTGGCTTTTTACTTCTAAATATCAAAGCATACAAACCACTTTCATTAATTAAATTTACACTTCTTTTTTGGCCTGATATCGGTATTACCGAGGTCAGCTTTTCGTCATCATCAAGTCTACTAACAGCATCTGATACATTTTTAATATCCAAAAGCTTGCATACCTCAGAAGCAACAAACCATGCTTCACCCTCGATATCAACAGTTGTAAAATCATTAAAACTATTATTTTCTTCTTCGTATTTAAATATTTGTAATTGCATACCTGTAATTTGGTTATTTGTTAAGTTAACTTTTCCTTTTAGCTCGAAAAAAAGACCACATGAAATCTGTCTGGATAAATTTAGGTTTGCCTGTTAGAATAAGCGTATCATTTAAGAATGATTGATATTCATTATAAAATAGACTTGGGTCCATTGGGCCTATAACCCCTGGAGAATTTGGAATACTATCATTCTTAAATATATCTAACCTGTTATACGTTCTAAAATCAGTTGGTATAAAATCTTTTGGGGCTGCCCCAACTGTTGCTCTAGCATGGCATGTAATGCATGATGAAGTGACCATGAAACCATCTTCAATTAATGAATTGGCTAAAACAATTGGCTTCCCCATTGGGTCAGTAAAATCAACTTGAGTTCCCCTTAATCTATAATATCTCCACTTATTCGACATATTGTTATTATTAAAATCATTTTCCAAATCTTCAGAAATCTTTCCATTCGAGTCATATCCATACGAATCTCTTGTAGCTAATAACTCTCTATTATTTTGATATTCTGAAGAGTTTTCGAGATTATCTACGTGTTCAAAGGTTGACCAAAACCAGTTAGGAATATCCTTTGTAATAATATGTAGTCCTTTAAGTCCATAATAATCCCCATCATTACCAATGGCATAATGATGGGATGTAGTATCAGACGAACTTATTTTAGCCCATATAGCTTTGACTTCCTTTGCATCAATATCTAAATCAAATTTTTTTGCTGGATATTCATTATAAATGTTTTCTATTCCTTCAGCATTATATAATTCATTGTTTACAATAAAGTCGAAAACTGTTTTATTCATTCTAGTTTCATTTCTTAACGGTGAGTTTGGGTCAAATAATATTTTTTGGTCAAGAGACAAGTGAGCAAGTTGTTGCAAAGGAGCAGTCTCAAAATCATCTATATTTTTTTTATTGCTAGTCTCCCATTTAGGAGCCACGTTTGGATTGGAGTAAACATCTGAAGCTAACGCCCATGTTTCCCAGACTACTATATTTGAATTATTTGAAGATGGCTGATTTAACTTTATGAATAAATCCCAAGCGAATTTATCAGGATTAGACATTGCTGGATTTGATTCTTTTATCTGAACTGAAACTAAGTTATTCGAAGATTTAATATTCTTATTATCATCTACATTAGCTTCACATGATACAACTAATATTCCAAGAAAAAGATTTATTATCAGGTATTTATTTATTTTAATCATATTCTTATTTTTTTGGGGCTCCATATATTGACTGAGAACCCAATTTATCTACTTCCGTGATTTCTAATTTTATATTTCCCATGCCTCCACAGAAATAGTGCATTACAGATTTAGGGTCGTACTTAGTTAAATCAATTGTCCCTGTAGTGCTTTCTCCTTGACATACTAATGGAGCATTTGACCTAATATGCTCATGCCTAAAACCTAGCACATGACCTAATTCATGTCTCAATACACCAACTTTGTCAAATGATGTAGTAAAATACGACGGGTCAATTAAGATTCTTCTTCTATTAATCGAATAGTAAGGAAAAAAGGCACTTGCAATAAATTTACTTCTTGAATCAAAACCTAATACAACAAATGTTAGGTCACCACTAGGTATTGTAGAATTAGTATTATCCTTAGAGTCATCATGATAAAATTTAATATTACAAGTTTGTTCCCATTCATTTGTAGCTTTCTTAATATTATCCCTGACAATTTCATATTCCTTATTAGTCCTAAAGGACTTTCTCATAACACTATACTTTAAAATATGCCCATTTTCCCATTTTACAACCTTATTATCTCTTATTTCACCAACTAATTTAGGCTCAAGTTCCGAGGTATCTTTGTCCAAAGATTTGTAAATCTTGTATTGCATATACTCGTATTCATTAAGTAATAAATCACCTTCTATTATGAAATACTTTATTGAGTCAATTAATAATTCATTTGGCTTAAATTCTTGAAAAGATTCAGAGATTATTTGTGATGAACTATCTTTTGAAATACCTTTCTCTACTGCTTGGATATCAATTAATTTAATAGATTCTGCATTGTTGGAACAACTAAAAAAAGAAAAGAAGATTATGGTTATAAAGAAGTGCCTATTTACATTAAACATTATATATGATTTTAATCTGTAATTAATTAATTTTCAATATAATGACTTTTGGTAAGGAAAAATAGGGGAAAAACCCTGTTTTTTTACAGAGGAAAAACCCTGTTTTTTCAATTTAGAATTGCAACCAAAATCCCTTTTTTGTCACTTTTAACTTTCGTTTCGTTATGAAAATGTGCGCCTTATCGAAACACACATACCTTTTTCCATAACCATTTTTTGGAACTCTAATTCATGAGGAGTTTCCAAAACGACTTTGAGTTTATGACTGCTTTTCCTGATGAAGAAGCATGCATCACCTATCTTGAACATAAAAGATGGAATGGAAATCCGCAATGCCCTAAATGCAATAACAACTCTAATAACTATATCCTTAAAAATCGAAAAAGTTACAAATGTTCTAATTGTAGGTGTCAATTCTCTCTTACCAAGAATACCATTTTTGAGAATTCAAAACTTTCTCTGAGAGTATGGTTCTTCGTTATTTATTATGTCTTAACAGATAATACTGGAATCTCATCCTATACTATTGCTAAAAAAGTGGGCATTCAACAAAGAAGTGCGTGGCTGATGCTATCAAAGATTCGAGAAACCATGAGAGATGAAAACATGGAAGCTCAGTTAAGCGGCATTATTGAAGTTGATGAGACATGGATAGGTGGTAAACCAAATCGTGACTTGAGACTTAGAAAGAAAATAAGAGAGCATAAAAAGAAAAAAGCTCCAGGAGAAAAGGGGTACGAACATCTTAGAACTGTTAGTGGGTTCTACGAAAGATATACCAAGAAAATAGCGTTAAGGAAAATTGGATGGGATAGAAGCTGTCTAACAAACCAAATTGCAAATTCAATTCTTAAAAAGCATGTTAATACAATTTCGACAATTGTATCTGATGGTGATAAAGGTTATAGTAAAGTAAAAGAACACTTTCATAGCCATTGGGTAATTGTCAAGGATAAATCAATCAAGAAAAAGAGAAAAGACGGTTCTATTTATTATTACCGCTTCAATAGCTATGTGAATCATAAAGTGCATGTCAACGGTATAGAAAGTGTCTGGCGACACTTAAAAAATCGATTCATACCTACTTTCGTTCAAATAACATATAAACATTTAGATAGGTATCTTGATGAGTTTTCTTTTAAATGGAATAGAAAAGATACTCCTATTTCTGATGTCTTTGAAGAGACTATAGGTAACTCTATTGGTAAGACTCTTACCTACAAAGAGCTCATTCCTTGGAGACATGAATATCAACGGATGCCTTGGGCGGCATAATTAAAACAAAAATTATAAACGAATAGCTCTAAAAAGATTTAAAAGAGTTGCCGTGTCTATTTTTGAATCTAAGTGCTTCGAAACTTGAAAAAGCTCTTTGTAATCCATTGCATTTTTATTCTGTTTATAATCTTCGTTATAAGCATAATTAAATTCACCCTTGTTGTAAGTGAAAATTATTGAGAATGTACCTGAACTCATTCTTATTTCAAAAGTGGCTTGGTAGAAATTGTCATTTGATTTAATTTCAGTAGCTGGGTTTACATTATAACCTCCAGCATTACCCCATTGGAGCATTAGTTCATTTATTGCTTTTAATACTGCTTCTATTGTCATTTTCCTAAAATATGGAATAAAGAAACCTAAAATATTAAACAAAAGCAACTTAACTTTTATAAATATCATTTTAAATATGTTGTAACAATCATATTTAAATAATACATAATCCTAAAAATAATCTAAAGACTTTTTTAATAAAAAAAAGCACTCCATTTCTGAAGTGCTTTAATTTTCTCAAAAGGCAGTTGGTCTTAATACATTAATCCCATTAGAATCAGCCTTTTTTATTAATTTCCAGAGTCATTAAAAATCCAGATTTTTTTAGATCGTACTTGTTTTTTCATAATGTGCGATTTTACAATTTCTAATCAAATATAAAGCAGGTTGTAAGCTAAGTTTAATTTATTATTTTTTGATTCATTTACTATTTAGTAAAATGTAGCAAATTCAAATTGATTGGTATTTACTTTAATAATCTATTATCGTATATTTATATTAAATAAATAAAGCAAATGGTTTTAAAGGCATTAATAATAGATGACGAGGATTTAGCAAGAAAGAATTTGGCAATGATTTTGAATGAAAATTGTCCTGAAGTTGAAATAATAGGTACTTCGGGAGATATAATTGATGCGAAGCAAAAGATTGAATCTATGCATCCTGATGTAATATTTCTAGATATACGAATGCCGCGAGGTGCTGAAGGATTTGAACTATTGGAGTCAGTTGAAAAAAGAGACTTTTTTGTTGTTTTCGTTACAGCGTTTAAAGACTATGCATTAAAAGCATTTAACGCAAATGCCATTCACTACGTCCTGAAACCGATTGATATTGATGAATTAACAAGTGCTGTTCAAAAAGTCAGCGAGGCAAAAGGTATTTTCGAAAAACTACCAGAGAATTATGCTACTTATTTCGATTCATTAAAGAATTTATCGACTGATCTAGAAAATAAAGGATACGGAAAGAAAATAGCGATAAGTCATACCAAGGGTATTAAACTCATAGAGACAGGGAATATTGTTTATCTTGAGGCGGCAGGTAATTGTACAATGCTTCACTTTACAGATGGTAAACGTTATCTAGATACAAGAACCTTAAAAGTTTACGAAAGTATTTTAAATCCTAAAGAGTTCTATAGAATCCACAAATCACATATTATCAATTTAGATGCTTTAAAGGAGTATCTAAATGATGATGGACATATGGCTATTCTTAAAAATGGGACTGTACTTCCTGTGGCTAGAAATAGAGTTTCTACTTTTGTAAAAACGCTAAAACAGCTTTAAGTTTGAGGTACTTCTGGTTCATATTTCTTGGATTAATTAACTTTTGTGTCCATTCGCAGCAGTATAATTTTATCAACTTTGGTGTAACGGATGGACTTGCTCAGTCACAAGTGACTGATATTTGTCAGGATCAATTAGGGAATTTATGGATTGGTACGCAATCTGGTTTAAGTCGATTCGACAGTAAAACCTTTGTTAACTATTCTATTGATGATGGTTTACCGGATAATACAATAAGCCATGTTTTCAAATCATCTAATAATGATATATGGATTGTCACGCCAAAAGGATTATCTAAACATGTTAATGGGGGATTCATTTCATATTTTTTCAAAAAAACAGAGCGAATAAGCGATATCGTTGAATTAAATGGAGAAATATTTTTATCCTCTAATCAAGAAATTAAATCCTTTAATGGTAAAACATTCAATACTGTATTTACTGCGACAGATAGCCAGTTAAAAATTAGATCTCTTGCCAAAACAAAAGATTCTTCAATAATTTGCGGGACTAACAAAGGTGCTTTTGAATTAATTGATAAAGAGTTTAAAAAAGTTCGACTGAATGGTTTAAGCGATCTAAATATTAGTGATTTGAAGATTAGAGGTCACCAACTAATTATCGCAACTTTCAATAAAGGCATCATTGAGTATAATTTAAAGGCAGATTTATTTACTAGATATGAAGTCCAAGGAACTCCTATTAGAAAATTGTTTGTTGATGCAGTTAGTATTTGGGCTTCAAGCGACTATGGTGTTATTGAAATTCGTAATGGGAAAGAGACATACTATACTGACCGAAATGGATTATCGATTAATACAATCATTGCCATAATGAAAGATATGGAAGGTAATCTTTGGATAGGTACAGATGGCAAGGGTATACTTAAATTTTCAGGAAATGCAATTGTCAGTTATTCGGTAAAAGAAGGTTTAAATTCTGATATAGTAATGAGCATAAGTCAAGATAGTGGCGGTAATTTTATTTTTGGTACGTATGATAGGGGCATTAATTTCTATTCTAAAAAAGATGAAGTATATCAGGTTGATGATCAAACAGTTTTAAAACATAATGCGGTATGGTCAATTTATACTGATTTTGAAAATATCAGTTGGATTGGAACAAGGGTAGGTATTCAAGCTTTTAGTGATCAAAAACCAATTAAAACTAAAATAACAGACCTTATTGATTCGAAAATTAGATCAATTTGTCAGCATAAAGACAGTTCTATTTTTTTTGGTGGCTCAGAAGGACTTTGGATGTTACGAAATGATAGCATAATTACAATTTTAAATGATGGTGTTTATGATATTAACAAAGTAGTCATTACGGACTCAACGCTCTTTATAGCAACTCGAAACGGATTGTATTGGCAAGATTACAGAATGTTAAATGACCCATTTAATAAAATCGAATTACCAGAAATAAATACCAATACACTTTGTATTGATAGGTTTAATAATATATGGGTAGGTACCATAAACGGTTTGTTTATTGTTTCTCCAATTTTACAAGTAAAGTCGTTAGAACTAGACAAAGGGAACTATCAGGCAAAAAATATTATGGGAATTATTAAGGATCGGATGAACAGAATGTGGGTAAGCACCACGCATGGTCTCTATATGTTAAGTAACACTGACCCTTTCACAACTATTCCAATGTATTACCAATATGGTTTATCTGAAGGTTTGGTGGATATGGAATCAAATCTAAATGCATTATTTGAAGATAATAAAGGACGCATTTGGGTAGGAACTTCAAGCGCACTTGTAAGAATTAATCCAGTTCTAAATCCAGTTCTTTTTAGCTATAATTTGCCCAAGCTTTCAATAACTGGGGTACGTTTATTTAAAGAAAAATTTGACTATCTAACTTATTCAAAAGGAGACCTAATGCTCACGGGAGTGCCAAAAGTCCTTAAATTACCTTACACTAAAAACCATCTTACTTTTGATTTTATAGGCGTAAATAATAAAAATCCTGACAAAGTATTTTATACATATCGATTAGTTGGAGCGGAGGAGAAATGGTCACCTATTACCAAGGAGAATAGTGCTAGTTATTCTTTTATTGGCCCTGGAGTGTATGAATTTCAGGTTAAATCTGCAAATAAAAATTTGGAGTGGACAGAACATGTTTCATTACAAATAGTTATCACGCCACCTTTCTGGAAAAAGTGGTGGTTCATTATACTTGTTGGTATTGCGGTAGCAGCGTTATCATATTTCATTTTGAATGCAAGAATTTCAGGTATTAAGCAGAAAAAAGATAATGAACGGTTAGTGTCTGAGAATAAACTAAAAAACCTTGAGCAACAATCGCTTAATGCCAGTATGAATCGTCATTTTATTTTTAATTCGTTAAACTCTATACAGTACTTCATAAATAGTTCTGATAAAAAATCTGCCAATCGTTATTTGTCCAACTTCGCTCAATTAATTCGTAAGAACCTTGATAGTTCTACTCAACCTAACTTTTTAGTTTCATTGAATGATGAAATAGAACGAATATCATTATACCTGGCACTTGAGGAAATGAGATTTAATGGAAAATTCGATTATGTAATTAACACTGAGGTAGAGATTGATACTGAAATGATTCAAGTCCCATCTATGATTCTTCAACCATTTGTAGAAAACAGTATAATACATGGGGTACTGCCTAAATCAGAAAAGGGACATATCTCAATCGATATTAAGGAAGAAAACGAATATATAGTATTTGAAGTGAATGATGATGGTGTTGGAATTGATTCTAGTTTAAATGATAAGGGAGAATTTGATGGAGATCATAAATCACAAGGTATGGAAATTACAGCAAATAGAATTGATTTACTTCGTTCCATAAATGGTGATAAACTAATGATTATAGGTCCTTTTCAAATCAATAAAAATGGAAAACCTATTGGCACAAAAGTTATTATAAAATTACCGATAAGCTAATTGATATGGATTTACATAATTTAGTGGTGGTAGAGATTGCAAGTGTATTAGCTGGTCCGTCGGTAGGAATGTTTTTTTCTGAATTGGGCGCTAGGGTCATAAAGATAGAATCTACTCGTAGTAATGGGGATGTGACAAGGTCATGGAAACTACCTCAAGAAGATTCAACTTCTAATGTGTCAGCCTATTTTTCTGCGGTTAACTATAAAAAAGAGTATTACTTTTTTGACTTCAAAGATAAAACGGACTACAGTAAAACAATTGACTATATTAAATTGGCTGATATCTTAATCGTCAATTTTAAAAAAGGTGATGACGTAAAGTTTGATCTTGATTACGATTCGGTAAAAAAAATAAATAAAAGATTAATTTATGGTGCAATTACTGGATTTGGTACAAGTAGCGATAGAGTGGCATACGATTTAATACTTCAGGCTGAAACCGGTTTTATGTCTATGAATGGAAGTGTTAATTCAGGCCCTGTAAAAATGCCGGTAGCATTGATAGACGTTTTGGCGGGTCACCAATTGAAACAAGGAATTCTGATTGCACTTCTAAATCGTGGAGAAACTGGATGTCTTATTACTGTCTCTTTATATGATACTGCCATTGCATCATTAGCGAATCAAGCTAGTAATTTTTTGATGACGGGCCATATTCCTCAGCCAATTGGTAGCTTACACCCAAATATAGCGCCATATGGGGAAATATTTAAAACTAAAGATGGTCATCAAATAACATTTGCAATTGGAAATAATAAGCAGTTCGAACATTTGCTAGATTATCTAGACCTAAAAATAATTGGTAAAAAATTTAAAAATAATGCAGACAGGGTCAAAAACAGAGCTGAATTGGAAATATTGATAGCTAGTAAAATACTAGAGTTTAATCTTAACGATTTACTCAGTTATTGCCATTCTAATTTTATTCCGGTAGCTGAAATTAAAAACCTAAAACAGGTTTTTTCTGATTCGAATGCAGAACGACTTGTATTAAATGAGACTATTAATGGTGTAAAAACTTCAAGAGTTAAAACAGTAGCTTTTAAGATTAAGCAATAGATAAGTATAAGTATCTAAATTTACTTAAGTATAATTTTTTTGACTAGGGTTTTGTTTTCAGTCAATACTGAAATAAAATACAAACCTTTAGAATATTTGCTGAGATCTACCTCTAAGTAATTTTTAGTGAAAGGGGGGGTAAATATGGTTTTTCCAGTAATATCATTAATTGTTACTAAGCTTATATTTCCAGAAATTCCGGTCAAGTCAATATTTACTAGCCCAGTTGTAGGGTTTGGAAAAACATTAACAGTGCTATTCGAAAATTCATTTGTCGATAATTCAGTGCCAATATTTAGTTGATAATCCTCAACTTCTCCAAAGTTTGACATTCCGCACGGTTCAATTGGTCCTTCAGTTGTCACGTCAAACATAATTCTAGTTCTCATTCTCGTTTCTCCAAGAGCAGCATTTGCAGGTACTACAATTATTGTTTGAAGGGGCAAGGTTGTTAGGGAATCTATAACATCACTGTAAACAGTTTCGTTCGCATCAGTGAAATCTCCATCTGCATTCCAATCAATCCATGCAGCAATTTGGTCTCCCTCGTATCCAAAAGTAGATCCACCTACAATGGCGGTGGTAATATTAAGAAAATAAGATAGTCCAGGAACCATGTTAAACGGTTGGTTTTGCCAATAATAGGCATAATTTGTACAGGCAGATGAATTAGAGACTCCACCTAAAGTTACATTACTAATGTATTCATCACATTGACTGGATGAGGCATCACAATATACTGTTCCGGCAACACCGCAAGGGGTGTACGAACCATCCAATTCTGTAACTCCTGTATTTCCAGGATCCAGCCATGGTTGAAGTTGAGAACTTATATTGGCTCCATCCTGATTCCATGCCTTATTGAATTTTCCAAATAAATCAGCCTGACCAGGTACGTTACAGGATGAGGCTCCACCACTTAGATGGCCTATTATTTTTCCAGCATTATTAAATATCGGAGCACCAGATGATCCCCCTTCCGTAACACCATGTCCATTTGTTGTTGCTGCCCAATATACTCGCCAATGAGCATTAAGCCAACCATTATTGTAGGTATGAGAAGTTAAACTAGAAGTATACGTAGATATTTTTTTTTCGTCACCACTTGGATGATGAATACTTACCCCAGACGGAGAATTGGAGTTAGATCTGCTCCAACCAGCATAAAACGGGTTATATTCTGTTGGAATTGCAGTATTTAGTTCTACCAAGGCAAAATCACATCCGTCTACTTGGTTAGTAGCTGTTGCTAAATGATTTCCTAAAGCGGATGAGGCTCTAAATAACCCGCCAGACATTGTCTGAGATTGAGCCCCATTATATGGGATTGTATTTCCAGGAGAACAGCTAGGCCTTTGATAGTTAAAATACCAAACATGGTTTTGAATATCTCCTGAATTTTTTGGTTCTCCGCAGTGATTTGCAGTCAAAATATATGGTTTACAGTCAGATAATGTATTATTAACAATTGAACCTGAACATTGGAAAGTGCCAGTGCCAATCATGAATGTATATTTTACAACAGCATCTCTTTGTTCTTCCCAACCATTTATTTCAGAGCATTTAACATCTACCTGACAGCTTGCTGCCCTATCAGTATCAACTGGTCTAGCATTTTTAAAAGCAAGCATTCTCTCACCTACACCTCTGTAGAAATAGGCAACTTTATGAATATTAATTATTGGCAAGACTTGATGTCTGGAGGGCATAAAATACTCAAGTGTTGCTTGATCACCTTGAATCATTTCAAAGGCTGTGAAATTATCTGTTTCACTGGTAAAGGCACCAATGTATTGGGAATGACTTGAATTGTAAATATGAAGTTCACCGCCTTCTGGAATAAATAATTTATCACTCAGATATAATCCAAGTGCTTTCGCTTCTGCAGCTTGTATACCTAACCTCCAAATTTTATCTCCATTTGGAAGTATTGTCCAAGTGCCAGAGTTTTTTATATCATAATTCACATCCAGATTTACTGCTATTCTATAAGGTTTCCCATGGCGATCAGCTGTCTGGTCTTCATAAGCAATTAATTCTAAATCAGGGATATCAATTTTATTAATAACATAGCTTTCTGCTATAGGGGTTTGGTGTTTTTTTAAGATAAAACTATACGGCATACCTCCATCACTAATTTGAGTTACAGCCAAAAAAACTGAGAACATTGTGATGATGGTAAATACTTTTTTCATAATTATATCAATAATCCGGCAAAGATAAATCAAACGATTTGGATATCAGCAAAAACTATTCCTTAAAGTTAATCGTAGCGTTCATTTAAATTTATCGCTTCATTAATGATTTGATTTCTAAACGAATTAGGTTTTAGAATCTCAATCTGGCTACCATAGCTTAGAATTAATCTTTTAAGTTCCTCTGATATAAGTACATTTATTTGAAATGTATTTCTATTCTTTCCTTCTTTAATTAACGTTTGTGAGTGATGTAAAGGTTGGCTCTCAATATATTTTGAACCTAATTTATCAATTTTAAAAACTATTTTTTCTGGCTCGGTATCATATGATGTAATTCCAATAGAATGTTTAAAATAAAAGTCAGGATTAAAATCTATTTCTTTGCTAAAATATTCTTGAGTTAATTCTAAATCTTTCATTCTATCTAGCCCGAATGTAATAATCCGATCTTTAGACATATTATACGAAATCAAATACCACCGATTGCGATACTCTTTTAGTAGTAATGGCATTACCTCACGATTTTTCGTTTTTTCAGTAGCAAAACTAGTATAATTAAAAGTAATAATTTCTCTTTCCTTAATCGCTTTTAAAATATCTGGCAAGAATTCAGTTCCAAGGGTTTCAGGAACCGTTTCAAACTGAACGTACTCATCTACAGTTTTTTCACCAGGATTGTTGGAAATATGAACCCTGTCAAAAATCTTGTCAATAGCAAATCCAAATTGTTTGAACATACTAATATCTTTAAATTGCATTAATGTCTTAGTTGCAAATTTTATGGCTTCTATGTCACTCTCAGATAGTGGTATATTGTCTATTGAATAGTTATCATCTTCATAAAAATATCCTTTTTCTATTTTACTGTATTTAATGGGCGCATCATGATCCATTCGCATGGCAAATAAATCTTTTTCAATAGTAGAATCACAAATATTTTCTCCCACTCCTTCACCGTAAATAGCCTCCTCGCATGCTTGGCGTAACTTCTGCTTTGATGGGTATGGTGAAAAAGAATTTCTTAAGGCTCTGTCTATTATTCGATATCTTAATTGTGCGTTTTTTATTTGTGACATTCTTTGAAACTTTTTTACAATATAAAACTATAAAAACATATTAACTTTGTAAAAGTATATGAAATTTTTAATTGCAGTATTGTTGTTTACGGTTACTATGAATAGTTCTTTTACAGGGTATTCAAATTCGTATTTTAGAGACAGTTTAATTCACTTTGCCCAAACATTGAAAGGAATTCCTTATGATTATGGAGGTACCTCTCGAAAGGGGTTTGATTGTTCTGGTTTTGTTTACTATGTTTTTAAGCATTTTAACCTTTCTGTTCCACGCTCAAGCTCTTCTTATTCTAAATTTGGTAAAAAATTAGAATTAGAATCTTGTAAACCAGGGGATATTATGGTGTTTACTGGGACCAATTCAAATATCAGAAAACCAGGACATCTAGGCATTGTTATTAAAAACGGGAATGATGGACTTTATTTTATTCATTCATCATCTTCGAAAAAAAATTATGGCGTGACGGTAACATGCTTTAATAATAGTAGTTACGTAAAGCGATTTTTATCGGTTATAAATGTGCTTGATGACTAATAGTTATTTATTAATTTTATCAGTTCTATTTTTCTTCAGCTGTAGCAATAAGGAAAACAATAGTGCTGAAAGCTTCGGAGAAAATAAAGCTTCCGGAAATGTTCAAACATGTTTGTGTAGTGATTTGATTGAGGATTCTAATGGCATTTTAATGAAAAATAATATGCCGTATACTGGTTATTGTGTACATAATTTTGAAAATTCCGATAGGAAATACATTGAAAAACAAATTGTTAATGGAAAGATTAATGGGAAAATCACTTATTACGACCAACAGGGGAAAGTCATTTTTGAAGAGAAATTTGAGAATGGTGAACATCAACTAGACTTGGAAATTGAGAATATTCGGTGCGATTGCGCCGAACTAAAACGTTCAAAGGGAGCAGATAAACGAGTAAAGTATAGTTATAAAAAGCAGCTTTTTAAAGGCGTTTGTTTTCGAACATTCCCTGGAACTGACATCATATATATTGAAGTCACATACGAAAATGGTCTAAGACACGGTTTTACTACTTATTACAATAAATTAGGAAATCTGCTTTATACAGAAAAGTATAAAAATGGTAGTTTAGAAAAAGTAATCTACCCTAAAAAGTAATTTTAATTGACCTTTATTTTTTTATCATTATAACCGAAAAGTTTATAAAATTTAATAGCCTTCATCACTTCATTTGGAACATCTTGCTCCCAATTAGCAGCGCCAGCCTTAATTTTTGCCAAAACATCATCAGAAAATATTTTCAGCAATGAAGAATTGTAATCAGTGATTGCTTCTACTTTATCTGTCTTTGACATATAATCTAAAAGACCTTTCAAATGCGGCGCCAATTCAAAATTATCCAGATTATATAATTCACCAGACTCTGCATTAATTGCAGGATAAACATACATTTTAACATGCCTTCCAAATCCTCTACCAAATGCTTCTAATAAACCACCGTCTAAATTATCATAATAGCGTTCATTAAAGATGGTTTGTAAATTATAGATTCCTAAAACAACACCCATTTTAAACCCTCTTGCAAAGTCAGAGAGATATTCGATCATTTTGTAGTGTTTTAAATAATTACTCACCATTACTGTATATCCCATTGCATTCAACAAGTCTGCCCGATCTAAAAAATCCTTTATTGATATTTTTCCATCAGCCGTAAGATCTTTTAATGTTAATTCAAGTAAAACTTGGACTCTCTCAGGATCCACATCACTATCTTTTAGAAATGAATCAAGACCTGTTGAAACCATATCAACGTGGACCTTAGTTGCTGGACGAAACCGACCTCGCATTAAAAAAATATTTTTTTTGTACAGTGCATCTGAAGCTTGAACAACACTTCCAGTCTGATCAAAAATTGTTGCATCAGTTAAACCTTGTTTTACAAGTAATAATGCAATTAATCTGTTGTCGACATGCTCGTAGTCCTGACCCTTTACAGAACACATATCTATTTCTAACTTATCTTTTGGTAATCTGTATGAAATATCTTCTAAAAACTCTGTAATCTTTTCATATTTGGAATAAGCGGCGTGAATTAAATTAACTCCCAAAATTCCCAATGCTTTTTGTTGCTCCTGATGACTATTGTCATGCATTTTAACATGCAAAATAATTTCATTTGCGCTTCCACCTTTCTCTAACTGGTATTTTATACCAACCCATCCTTGACCTTGATTTGTTTTATGATAGTTTAAAGATTCTACAGTATTTGCAAATGCAAAAAATCTAGATTGTTCTGCCCTTTTAGGGATTGTGTTCTGCAAATTTTCAAACTCTATATCTAGCATTTGTTTTAGCCTATCTTCGCAAACATAACGACTGCATTTGCCATACATGCTATCGCTAATTTTCATATCATATGCTGAATGAGTATAGGCTATAGTTCCAGATGAGCCACCAATTCTAAAAAAAGTAGCGGCCACTTCTTGCCCAGCTCCAATTTCTGCAAATGAACCATAAATACTATGATCAAGATTAATTGAGAGCGCTTTTTCTTCAGTAGTTAGTCGTTTTTTTGTCATTTCAATACCGTATTACACAAATTTAAGTTTTTCTTATAAAATCATAACTATATTTACTTTTATTAACAAAAAACGGTAACCATTATTCCCTTCCCTTTAAATTAGGCTGTCTAACTAAGGATATGAAATCAGAAATTTTAATTAGTCTTAAACTAAAAATTAAGAAAATACCCAAGCAAAAATAGGATAGTAATTGAATGTTGAGATCTGCAATACTTAATCCTAATTTGATCCTGAACCAATCGGAATTCACACCAATCATAATCAATGTGAAAGACATAATTTTTAATACAATGACCCAATCAATTCTAAAAGAGAATATTTTAAATGCAATTATAATTTGAATGAGAGCCGTAAGCGATTGAGTAATTAAGGTAGCCATTGCAGCGCCATATGCCTGGTATTTTGGAATCAGAATAAAATTTAGGGATAGATTTAAAGCAACACCAATAAGAGCCATGTAATTCAATGCTTTCAGATTACCATTGGCGGTTAATAAAGTCCCAAATATATATGTAATTGAAGTGGGTATAAATGAAAGGATAAGTATAGAAAATGATAATGAGGCCGCATCTATTTCATATATATATCGCCACTCCATAATTGTTTTAGCAAAATAGAATCCTAAAATGCCAATTAATATGCTTCCTGGAATAAGCAGTTTGAAAGGAGTATGTACCATACTATAAATCTCTTTTTTTTGCTTAATGAGCCTAGCATATATTGGTAATAGTAGTCCTGCAAAAAGTAGAGCTATCATATTTACTGCATCTAAATATCTAAATCCTTGTGCATATATACCAGCTTCAAGCTTGCCATTAGGTAAAAGTCTTTCAATCATAATGGCGTCTATTCTGTTATAGACAAACATTAAAAATATTAAAATGGCATATGGTGCACTTTGCTTCAAAAGTGATAGAGTATAGGTGGTATTAAGGCCAACCTTAAGAGGTTTAACGTTTTTCCAAATTAAACACAATCCAACTAAAAAAGATATGCAGTATGCTAATAATTGAGCTTCAACAAAGGTGATGATGTTAAATTCTTTAACAATTTTATCTGTCCACAATAGTATACTACAAATAATGATTAATAAAGAGCGATCAAGTATTGATAATAAAGCTTCTTCTTTGAAACGGTGAAGACCAGTGAGATTTGCCCTGATAAATTGTATGAGACCTATTAAAAACTGATTGATTATGAGAAATGATAAAATTTTCAAACTAAAAGTATGATAACCTAAAGAGATTGCAGTAATAAGAATTGCAATGACGTAAAGAACAAATAATAAAATTTTAATTGAGAATAATTTTGAAAAATAACTCTTAACTAACTTTGGGTGCTGAGCAACAGTTTTTGAAGTATAATTAGCTATTCCAAAATCAAGAATAGTGTTAAAAAGAAATGTAAGGTTAAGCAAAGAAAAATATAAACCATATTCTGATGTTCCCACTTGATTTTGCACTTCAGCATCAATTCCAAAAATATAAAAAGGCTTGATGATTAAGTTAAGTAGTATAATGAATGCCAGATTGAAAACAAATTTTCTTTGCATATATACTAATTTTTAATAGTAAATATGAAATTCTGTTTATTGTGAATGTTTGAATCGTATTTCACAATTTTATCATTTTCTACTATATTAGGAATATAGCCAAGTTCATTCAACAAGTCAAAACACTTGTTTCTATTTTCATTTGGCCATAATTCCAAATATATAACTGGCAAATTATTTTGAATTATTTTTTTCCCACCTTGAAGTGCAAAAAATTCGAAATTTTCTATGTCCATTTTTATGGCTGCAATTTTTTGATTTTTAAATTCATCATCTAATTTAATAGATTTAACACTGATTTTTTTGCCATCATTCCATTCATCAATGGATTCATGAATAACGTGTGCTAAACCTTGCATTTTGACCATACCATTAATAGGAAGAATCATTTCCAATGTACCGTTGTCTTTTCCAACTGCAAATGGTATAATCGTTGAATTGCTTAAGTTATATTTAGAAATAATTTTTTTGAGTACAAAAAGATTATCGGGCATAGGCTCAATGGCAAAAATCTTCCTTTCTGAAAATTTTTTTGATAAATGATAGGTCATTATACCTAAGTTTGCTCCAATATCTAAAATTGCCCCTTCACTCGAAATAATGTTCATGAAATGAAAAAAATCACCTTCCTTTCTGTCGTTTTTTAGGGTTTTAATTTTATACCTAGCAAAGAGAAAAAGGTATTTTTGATATCCCAATAATTTCTGTAAAACAAATTTGATGGTGTTTTTCATAATAATTACCAGCAAAAGTAAACTTTTATTCCAATTATTAAGACTGGTAGAAAGTTTCGATTTATTGCGTTGAGTAGATAAAATACTATTATTTATTTTAAATTCGCATTGTGCGGATTGCGGTAAATACAAGGTTTCTATTGCCACATAAAATGGAAGGGTTTGGTCGTTTTACTTATGAAATAGTAAAAAGGTTAGTTGAAAATTACCCAGAATATACATTTTACTTTTTTTTTGATAGACCGTATGATCAAAAATTTCTATTTGCGAAGAATGTAGTTCCGGTTGTTTTAAGACCTCCTGCGCGTCACCCAATTTTGTTCAAGATATGGTTTAATTGGTCAGTTACAAGAGCACTCAAAAAATATTCGATAGACTTGTTTTTTTCGCCTGATGGTTACTTGTCTTTAAAAACGGTAGTGCCTCAATTTGCAGTAATTCACGACTTAAATTTTGAGCATTATCCAAAGGACATTCCCACTAGTCCGAGGCAATACTTGAGCGAAAATTTCCCAAAATTTGCAGACAAGGCAAAACATATTTTTACCGTTTCAGAATTTTCCAAAAAAGATTTAATTGACACCTATCATTTAAAACCTAATAAAATCACAGTAGCCTACAATGCCGCAAATGAAATCTTCAAGCCTCAGTTAGATGAAGTAAAAATTGGGATAAGGCAAGAATTTACCAATAACAAGCCATTTTTCCTTTATGTCGGAGCTATTCATGCCAGGAAAAATGTCAAGCGTTTACTTAAGGCATTTAAACAGTATAAGGATGAAACGAATTCTGAGACTAAATTATTAATTACGGGAGAACCCATCTGGGAAAAAATTAAATTAGAAACTGAAATTAAGGATGTAGTTTTTACTGGGCATGTAGCGATTGAAAAATTGGCAGAAATAATTGGCTCTGCAAAAGCGCTTTGTTTAGTATCTTATTTTGAAGGGTTTGGGATTCCATTAGTAGAGGCAATGCAGTCCGGCGTGCCTGTTATCGCTGGAAATTTAACCTCATTACCTGAAGTGTGTGGAGAAGCAGGTTATTTAGTTGACCCATTCGATATCAATGATATTTCTTTAGGTTTAAAACGAATCGACGAAGATCAGCTATTGCGCACAAAAATGATTAAGTCAGGACTGAAACAAGCTCAAAAATTCTCTTGGGACGAATCGGTTAAAAAAATTGGAAGCATTTTATTTCCATAGAAACATTGATAATTGAATCATTTTTTGTTTTTATTCCAATTTGCATTCAAAAATTGCCATTTTATCAAGACTTTGAATCAGTTGTTTATTGATGTTTACCTTCATATTTCTGGACGGCATTTTGAGGCTCGTTTTTGACTTATGATCTCTCAAAATAAATTTTAACTGGCTATTACCTGAATGATCAGCAATAACTGAATACAAATCGTCAATAATCATATCAGTAAGATCTGATTGTTCCACTGAAAGTACCAAACTTTTAGTCCTTTTTTCTTTAACGTCAGCTAGCAGTTCCATAGTGTTAATTCTGAACTCTAATCCTTCTCCCCATTTACGTGGTCCAATTTTACCATTAATAAATATAAAAGTTCCTAGGGTGAATAAATGTTTGAATCTAAGGTAGCTCTCGCCGAAAACGAATTGCTTGCTGGAATCAGTATAGTCTTCAATTTCAAACGTTCCAAACGGTTTTCCGTTTTTTGTAGTTCGGTGTTCAGCAGACGTGATAATGCCTGCAATGAATAATTCTCTTCCCTTATTTTCTTCGAGATTGTTTAAGTCAGATACACTGCAACCATTACAAAAGCTATCAATTTCGAGCTTATAATCATCTAGCGGATGACCAGAAATATATACACCTACAACTTCTTTTTCCTTGCTTAATTGGGTCAGCGTTGGCCATTCTTCTGCAATAGGAGGTTGGGGAACTGGAATTTCTACAGCAGAGTCACCTCCGAACATTGATACTTGCGAAGAGTTAATATTCTCTTGAAATCTAGCACCGTATTTGGTCACAATTTCAATAAATGGCCTCTCATTGTTATCAACAGTAAAGAATTGAGAACGCTTGATTGTGCCAAAAGAATCAAACCCTCCAGCAAGCACAAGATTTTCAAATACTCTTTTATTGCAGGCCCTAAGGTCTACTCTAGTTGCCATATCGAAAACCGAAGTATAAATCCCATTCTGTTTTCGCTCGTCGACAATTGATTCTACTGGTTTACTCCCGACACCTTTTATCGCGCCTAAACCAAAACGAATTGCTCCCTCTTTGTTAACTGTAAATTTATATTGAGATTCGTTTACATCAGGTCCTAAAACGGGAATGCCAGCCCGCTTACATTCTTCCATAAAAAATGTCACCGTTTTAATATCATTCATATTATTACTTAGTACGGAAGCCATATATTCAGCAGGGTAGTGGGCTTTTAAGTAAGCGGTTTGATAAGCAATATAAGCGTAACAGGTTGAATGAGATTTATTAAAAGCATATGAGGCAAATGCTTCCCAGTCGAGCCACATTTTTTCAAGAGCTTTTTGATCATGACCATTTGCGCCACCTTGCTCCAAAAACTTAGGCTTCATTTTAGCTAAAAGTGCCAGATTTTTTTTACCCATTGCTTTTCTCAAAGTATCTGCTTCTCCTTTTGAGAAATTAGCGAGTTTTTGAGACAGTAGCATGACCTGTTCTTGATAAACTACAATACCGTATGTTTCTTCTAAAAACTCCTTATTAGCTTCAAGGTCATAAACAATTTCTTCAGTTCCATGTTTTCTGCGAATAAAAGATGGTATATATTCCAGTGGACCTGGTCTATACAAAGCATTCATTGCAATTAAATCGGCAAATACAGTTGGTTTTAGCTCTCTCAGATATTTTTGCATCCCGGCAGATTCATATTGAAAGACACCAACAGTTTCACCTTTTTGAAAAAGTTCATATGTTCTTTCATCATCCAACGGAAAATCATCTGGAATCAATTCAATTCCATGTCTTTCCTTTATAATTTGGACCGAGTCCTTAATAAGTGTTAGTGTTTTTAGACCTAAGAAGTCCATTTTTAACAGACCGGCATCTTCCGCAACTGAGTTGTCGAATTGGGTACAAAACATGCCAGAGTCTTTGGCCAGGGCAACTGGAACGAAATTAGTAATATCTGATGGTGTGATAATAACTCCACAGGCATGAATTCCTGTGTTTCTCATTGACCCTTCCAGTAATCTAGCTTGATTCACAACTTCAGATGCTAAATCAGAACCTTTAGCAATTGTTTTTAGCTCATTTGCTCGGCCTATATCATCTTGATTATTGCTTAATTTTTCTGCCAGTTCAACCTCATCTAAACCAAATAGTTTGGCTAATTTAATATCAGGAACCAATTTTGCTAATCTGTCTGCTTCATGAAGAGGTAAGTCTAAAACTCTGGCCGTATCTCTAATTGATGACTTAGCAGCCATAGTTCCATATGTAATAATCTGTGCTACTTGGTTTTCGCCATATTTTTCAATTACCCAATCAATTACTTTTTGCCTCCCTTCATCATCAAAGTCAATATCAATATCGGGCATTGAAATTCTTTCAGGATTTAGAAATCGCTCAAAAAGTAAATCGTACTTAATAGGGTCAATATTTGTAATTTCAACACAATATGCAACAGCTGACCCTGCTGCTGATCCTCTACCTGGTCCTACAGAAACTCCCATATTTCTTGCAGCATGACAAAAGTCTTGAACAATTAAAAAATATCCAGGGTAACCGGAGTTAGCGATAGTTTGTAATTCAAAGTCAAGTCGCTCTCTAACACTTTCCTCAATTTTGCCCCACCTTTTTTTAGCACCCTCATAAGTAAGATGTCTTAAGTAATTATTTTCTCCTCTTTTTCCTCCGTCTTCCTCATCCTTAGGATCTCTAAACTTTTCAGGAATATGGAAGTTTGGCAGTAGAATTTCAGAAGCCAGCGGATATGGCTCACAAGCTTCTATTATTTTTTTCGTATTTAAAATTGCCTGCGGAATATCTGAAAATAGGCCAATCATCTCTTCGGTAGATTTGAAATAGTACTCGTCATTTTCGAGCCCATATCTAAATCCTCTGCCTCTTCCCTTTGGGGTAGATTTTAATTCTCCATCCTTAATGCATAAAAGTACATCATGCGCATTGGCATTTTCTTTTTCTAGATAAAATGTATTGTTGGTTGCAACTAATTCTATTTTATGCTTTTCAGCTAGTTTTATTAATGTTTCATTAATAATGTCTTCAGCTTCAAGACCATGGCGAATTAATTCAATGTATAAGTTATCTTTAAACTGCTCTTTCCACCAAATCAATGTCTCTTCAGCTTGCTTTTCACCAGCATTAAGAATTAAGTTTGGAACTTCACCGTTTACCCCCCCCGTAAGCACGATAATATCATCCTTATATTGTTCAATAATAGTTTTATCAATTCTAGGAATATAATAAAAGCCTTTAGTAAATGCAATGGATGACATTTTAGCCAAATTCAGATAACCATTTTTATTTTTTGCTAATAAAACAACTTGATGTCCATTGTCTTTATTTTTTTTATCCAAGTGATCTTTACAAACATTAAATTCGCAACCAACAATAGGTGTAATTGGTTTTTCATCAATTTCCTCTCCATTTTCTGATGCCTCTTTAATTTTTGCTTCAACCTCTTTGTTGTGTTTTAAAGCGGCTCTTACAAAATGAAAAGCTGCCATCATATTTCCTGAATCGGTTAAGGCCACACCATCACATTTTTCAGCTATGGCTTTTTTTACCAAGTCGTTAACAGCAGTTGTTGATTGTAAAATTGAGAATTGAGAATGATTGTGAAGATGAGAAAAATGAACGCCTTCAAGTGTTTCTAAATTAGCTTTTATCTGTGCTCTTGACGGGCCATCTTCGTTGGTAAATCTAGCTTTTATTTTTTCACTTTCTTCTTTTAAATTAAGATGATGAAGACCAATTAATTTGAAAGGAGAAGGATGCTTGAGCTGAAATTCCTTAATATAATTCTCTCCTAAGTCAAAATCAGAGGCAATATAATTTTGAATTCGGATTAATTCGAAAAAACAACGTGCAGTAGCTTCAACATCCGCAGTAGCGTTATGAGCCTCACCAAATGTTTCATTGAATAAATGTCTGTGCAACTCGGTCAGTGTTGGAAGCTTAAATTTACCTCCACGTCCACCTGGTAATTGACATAAAGTTGCTGTTCGTTCCGTGCAAGTGTCAAGAAGAGGTATTTTTAGTAATGGGCTATTTATCTGATTTCTATGGAATTCACATCCCATTATATTTAAGTCAAATTCGACATTTTGACCTACTACAAATTTAGCTTTCTTTAATGCATCATTGAATGCTGTTAGTGCAGATGTTAGTGGAACACCTTTTTCCAAAGCCAATTCAGTTGAAATACCATGAATTTGTTCCGCTTCAAAGGGCACGTTGAAGCCTTCAGGTTGAATTAGAAAATCTTTACTTTCAATAAGATCTCCCCACTGGTCATGTAATTGCCAAGCAATTTGGATGCATCTTGGCCAATTCTCAGTATCGGTAACTGGCGCATTCCAGTTTTTAGGTAAACCGGTTGTTTCAGTATCAAAAATTATATACATAAACTGTAAGGCAATTTCGTTGTTAGAAAAGAATAAAATTACTACCAAATTTAAATTTAATCTGTATTTTAGAGCTTGAATTATCAACAAATTTTAAATGCAATTTTTTAATCAAACCATTCAAGTATTTACTGCATTTTTTGATAGCTTAAGATTTGTGATCAAGTATAAATTATATTTTTATTTTTTACCAGCAATTATTCTAGCCACCCTATTTTATCTCTCAATTCAGGGTGGAGCCTCTATATCTCAAAAAATGAGTTTTATGGAAGATTGGTGGCTGGTGGGAAGTATAATCGCAAGCCTAACAAGCGGTATAAAGGCATTATCTTTTTTATTTTTTGAAATTGTCATTTTAGTTTTTTTAACACCCATTAACTCTTACTTCGCTGAAAAAGTGCAGGAAGACATGACTGGGGTAAAACTAGAATTTGGTTGGGGTCAGTTTGTTAGCAGCATATTCAGAAGCGTGAGAATTTTTGCAGTTGCGTTTATTGTTGAGATTGCGCTGATAATATTGGTCTGGGTACTATCTTTTTTATTAGGAGATTGGTTCTACAGAATAGTATCATTTATTGTTTCGTCTTTCTTTATTGGATTTTCCTTTTTTGATTTTGGTCTAGAACTCGATTTTAAAAAATCGAAAGAAAGTTGGCAGTGGTCAAAACAGAATAAGTGGCTATGTCTTTTAACTGGACTTATTTTTAGTGTAGCAATTTATATCCCTGAAGAAACAGGGTTCTTAGTTCTGTTTTTAGTAACCATAAGTATGGTTCCTCATATGTTAACAATTGCCGCTACTCAAATTTATTTTAAAAATAATGACATAAAAAAAGCACCTTAGCTTAGCCAAGATGCTCCGTTTAAGTTTAATGTTTAGTTTAGAACAATTTCTTGAATAATTAAATGATTTTGAATCATACTTTGCTCAGTTCTTCCTGTAATAATATCGAAAAGTTGTGCGACCTCTACAACTGATAATCGGGATTGTACACCACTATTTTGATGTTGGCTTAATTTTTCTTTGGCAAGGGATTTAAAACATTTTTTCATATCAACCAATTTTTTGTTTCTTACATTTCGTCTTATCTATTACGGAATGTTTTTCTAAAAGGTTATAAAAAACTTTTTTTGGGTTACTCAAGTATGATAATTTTATTATCTTACGCGCTTTAAATTTTCAAAAAGAAGTATAATGTCTGATAAGATTGAATACCAAATGGAATTTGAAGTGAAATCTTCAATAAACGTACTATACAATATGATTAGTACGCCAAGCGGTTTAAGTGAGTGGTTTTCTGATAACGTAAATATCAAAAAAGATGTTTTTACCTTTATTTGGGATGGAAGTGAAGAGAGCGCCAAAATGTTAGGAAAAAAGAAAGGTGAATTTGTTAAGTTTCAGTGGATGGATGACATAGAAGACGAGATTAAATCCTTCTTTCAGATTAGAATTAAAATTGATGAATTGACTAATGATGTTGCATTAATTATTACAGATTATGCCGAAGAAGATGAAATTGATGAGGCCAAATTGCTTTGGGAAAATCAAATTGCAGAGTTAAAAATGGTCATAGGCTCATAAATTCATACCTTTGTTATAGGTTAAATAACATTATTTCTTGAAAAAGATTTATCTATTCATTATTAGGTCCTTTATTGGACCATTCATTATTACTTTCATTATCTCAATGGTATTCCTTATCATGCAGTTTGTATGGAAATATGTTGACGATATTATGGGTAAGGATATTGAGTTTCTTGTGATAATGAAACTATTAATTCTCACTTCTGCTAATGTCATACCTATGGCACTTCCAATTGCTATTTTGTTTTCTTCAATAATGACAATGGGCAACCTAGCAGAGAGCAATGAGTTAACAGCAATGAAATCGGCAGGAATCTCACTATTTCAGATTATGAGACCAATGGTAGTATTTGTTGTATTTCTGGCCATTGGTACATTTTATTTCTCAAACTATATTTTACCCATTGCAAATTTGAAGCAGCGTGCTTTAATTTATGATTTACAGCAAAAGAAAACGACTCTTTCAATACCAGAAGGTACATTTTATAACGACATTGATGGTTTATCTTTAAAAGCGAATCATAAGGATAAAGAAACTGGTGCATTACTTGACGTGTTAATTTATACTGGTGTTCCTACTAAGACTATTCGTGCCGAAAAAGGAGAGTTGATATGGAGTTCAGACAATAATTATTTATTTTTGAAACTCTCAAACGGATCACTTTACGAAGCTTCAAAAATGCAATTTGATCGTAATACACAGTACGCTTACAATAAAACTTTCTTTGCTGAGTCAATTGTTAAATTTGATGCATCAGATTTTAATTTGCAACAATCTGATGAAGATCTTTATAAACGAGACTTTGAAATGATGAATTTTATTCAATTGTCCAGAACACTTGATACAATTTATGCTGATATTGATTCTGTTCAAAAAGAATTTCAATTCAAGATTTTAAAAGATATTGCCTTGTTTAGTTCGGAAGCTTCAAAGCCAGAGGATTCTATGAATAAAAGTATAACCATCAATCCAAATCTTGTTGACTCATTGTTTAAAACCAATCAGCTGGATGACTTAACATATTCAAAGGCACTTCATTTGGCCCAAGTCAATATTCGTTCTAGAAAAGATTATGCGCATATGTCCGCCATTAGAGCAGAATCACAGAATAATAAAGTTGAAGATTATAAGGTTGAATGGCATAAGAAATTTACTTTGGCTTTTTCGGTTATAGTCTTATTTTTTGTAGGTGCTCCTTTAGGTGCTATTGTCAAGAAGGGAGGGTTAGGGTTACCACTTATTTTAGCTACTCTGCTTTTTTTGTTTTATTACATTATTACAATTACGGGTGAAAACCTAATTGAATCAGAGGTTCTTTCACCTTTTACTGGAATGTGGTTAAGCGCCTTTTTTTTAGTGCCAATCGGAATATTCTTATCCATAAAATCGTCCAATGAATCAAGAATTTTTGATATTGATGTATATATTAAGTGGTTTAAAAAGCTAAATTTGACGCGCAAATGAAGGTATTACAATTATGCAATAAGCCCCCATTTCCTGCGGTTGACGGTGGGTGTATTGCAATTAAAAATATTTCGCTTGGCTTGTTAGAAGCTCAAATTGAGTTAACGCTTTTAACCATTTCAACAAATAAGCATCCGTTTAAAGTTTCATCTTTTCCAAGTAATTTTGTAAAAGATACCAAGGCTAAGGGGATATTTGTTGATACTAGAATAAATATTATAGATGCTTTTTCTGCATTAGTGACGTCTGATTCTTATAATGTTAGTAGGTATTTTTCGCCAGATTACGATTCTGAGCTTCAATATATTTTGAAAAGGAAGAAATTCGATATTATACATTTAGAAAGCTTATTTATGACGCCTTATCTTGGAACAATTAGAAAAAATTCAAAGGCTAAGGTAGTTTTAAGAAGTCATAATTTAGAACATATCATTTGGGAACGACTGGCAAACGTTGAAAAAAAATCTGCGAAGCGAATTTATTTGAAACATTTATCATCTAAATTAAAGCAATTCGAAAAACAGGTACTTAATGAAGTTGATGGCATTGCGGCTATTAGCTTTGATGATCAGAAAAGATATCAAAATCTTGAATGTAACATTCCGTTAATAACAATTCCTTTTGGTATTGACTTGGGGAAGTATCAGTTTGAAAAATCTTCATCATTAAAGTCCATTTCTTTCTGCCATATAGGTTCTATGAACTGGGCACCAAATATCGAAGGTGTAAATTGGTTTCTAGATGATATTCTGCCATTGATAGAAAATGATGAATTTGAAGTTCACCTTGCAGGAAGGGAAATGCCATCATACCTGATGAAAATAGATGATGATAGGGTAAAAGTTCATGGCATTGTTAATAGTGCGAATGATTTTATCAATGGTCATCAAGTAATGGTGGTTCCACTATTATCAGGGAGCGGGATGCGTATTAAAATTATTGAAGGCATGGCTCTTGGAAAAGCAGTGATTACTACAACTGTGGGTGCCGAAGGAATTGATGCTGTTCATGGAAAAAATATAATCATAGCTAATTCACCAAAAGAATTTGCAACGGCTATTGATGATTTCTTAAAACACCCTAAAAAGGTATTTGAAATTGGCAAAAACGCAAGAACTTTGGTTGAAAAAAAATATGATAATAAATCTATTGTAGAGTCACTTATACAATTTTACCAATCTTTATGATATGGAAAAACCAAGCATATTTGTATTGGTATCGAGAGTTCCCTTTCCTTTGGACAAAGGAGATAAATTAAGGGCATATCATCAGCTGAACGTATTGTCTAAAAAATATAAAATACACTTATGTTGTCTGACCGAGGAACCCGTAACCAAGCAGCAGGTTGAAGAATTAACCCATTTTACAACTTCACTTACTATTCATACTTTAAAAAGAGGAGTTAAATACTGGCAATTGTTTTTGGGTTTATTAAGCCAAAAGCCTTTTCAAGTTCATTACTTCTATCAAAGAAAAATCGCGAAAGCAATAAATAAACAAATAGACGACTTGAACCCTGAATTTATTTATTGTCAGTTAGTTCGTGTAGCTGAATATGTTAAAAATATTCATCATATTCCCAAAACATTAGATTATATGGATGCTTTTAGTTTGGGTATGATGCGTCAAGCATCCATCAACAAAGGACTGAAGAAATATGTGATGAAGCTTGAAGGAGAAAGGCTAAAGCGTTATGAAAATCGTATTTTCGATTATTTTAATCATCACACCATTATATCGGAGCAAGACAAGCAGTTTATTAGTCATACAGCCAATTATACGATAAATGTTGTCCCGAATGGAATAGACAATTCATTTTTATCCTATCAAACTAAGGTGAGAAAAAAATATGACCTTGTATTTGTTGGGAATCTAAGCTATGCGCCGAATGTAGATTCTTGTATATTTATAATTGACGAATTATTACCGGCTCTTAAAATAAACCAACCAAATGTTAAAATTTTATTAGCAGGTACAAGTCCTGATGAAAAAATTATTTCAAAAGCTAGGCAAAGAAGAGAAATTAGCATAAGTGGGTGGGTTGATGATATTAGAGAGAGCTATCTCTCGGGCAAAATTTGTATTGCTCCCCTTTTTATTGGCACTGGACTTCAGAATAAATTATTAGAGTCTATGGCACTTGGAATTCCTTGCGTTACAACTAGCTTAGCCAATAATGCTTTAAAGGCTGAGCAAGATTCTGATATCTTAATTGCGAATACGCTTCAAGAATTTGTGATAAAAATTGAAAGCTTATTATACGATAAAGATCTTTACAACAATATCTCAAGAAATGGGAAATCTTTTGTTAAAAATCAATTTAATTGGGAGAAAAGCGCTTACAAGATTCCTTTTAGTACTTGATGACTTTGAACATCTGAGTTGTTGTTTCAATATAGTAAACACCGCTACTTAAGTCGGATAAATCAAGAACAGTTTGTGAATATTGATGATCAACTACTCTTGTCAGGTGAGTAATTTTTTGATTCATTGAGTTATAAATTTCAAAAGTTCCTAAGTTTAAGCTTTCATTTTTTATTGTAACTAGAGAGTTAGTTGGGTTTGGATAGATCAGTACTTCATTTGTATTATTTAGTTTCACACTTACTGGAGAAGTTATTGTATATTTCCCATTAAAATCTACCTGTTTTAATCTGTAGTAAGATAAACCTTTGTACGGCTGATTATCAATAGTCTCATAATTTATGACACTAGCATTGTTCCCTGCACCTTTTATTGTTGTATGCACAGCCCATTCTATTCCATTTGATGATTTTTCAACAACAAAATAATCATTGTCAATTTCGCTTTTTGTTTGCCACTTAATTTCAACCAAACGGTTAAATTGAGTGTTGGCAGCAAAATATACCAGTTCAATTGGAAGAGGGCCAGTTGAATTATCGATAATACCAGAATTGTCCGTTCCACTGCCACTTGCAGCTCTGCTACAACTACTACAGTTTAAACCTCCTAATCCATTTTGAGTAATTGTAGTTGTATTTGTTGATGGCTCAGTAATTGAATAAATTACCGTTCCCTGTCCACCACCGCCACCAGCCCCATGGGCTGTTGAGTTAGTTACATCTCCACCTGTACCACCATTAGCCTCAAGTGTTAAAGGGCAGCCTGCAGCCACCGACCATGTATTAACGTCAATCAAAATTGTACCACCAGCTCCACCACCGCTATTACCATCATTACCACTTCCAACGGTAATTGACTCACCGTTAGCAGAAATTGTGTGCCCACCTCCACAAGATCCAGTAGTTCTAATCTCATTTGCTTTAATGATAACAATACCACCACCATCACCAGCATTTTGTGAGCCCCCATTATTGCCTTCACCAGCACCTCCGCCACCGCCCATAAAAAATCTGGAAGCACTTATTTGTGCACTTAAATCGATACCTCCAATGCCACCGGCAGTCGGAGAACAACTAGGCCATCCTGGACCACCTAATCCTCCAGCAGTATAGTTTCCACCGCCACCGCCGCCAGCATTATGACTGTTTCCACCGCCGCCACCGTTCAAAATTCTAGCTCTTCCAGAATCGTAATTTGCGTCAGTGGCATTATAAATCCCTTCGCCTTTTTGAGCAAAATTGTCAGTGTTTGCAACTCTATAGCTGGAAGCGCCTGTGCAGCCAGCAGAGCCGCCTCCATTTGCTAGGGCTCCCAAAAAACCATCACCATCAGCATCTATGTCACCGCCAATTGTGAGGGCTCCGGATACTTGAAAGGCGACAATTCCACCAGTATTACCATCCCATGCTTTTGAAGATAGATTTCCGCTTGTATAATCTGGACTACCTAACTCAGGAAATGTGACAATCTGAACAGTACTATTCGCTCCGGTATTATATGTGTTTGTAAGTGCATTGTCAAAAGTTATAGTAGCTGGAAGACCTAATGCTTCTGTATGTGATTGTATGATCCTTATTTCATATAGTCCTGCTGAACCAATAGAACTTAATAATCCGAAGCTTGAATTATCTCCTGTATTAGAACCAATGACATTATCTTGCATTTGCATAATAATTACCTGATCTCCATCTTCGAATGTATCTGAAGTTTCATCAACATTTGTAAGTGTTATCACCGCTCCAGACACAGATGAAACTGTAGCATAGCCATTAATCACTTGTGTAAATATGAAAGGTGTAAACAATAAAGTAATTGATAAAAGTATTAATTTCATGAACGGGGATTACAAAATACTAAGTTAAAGGTACATATTTTACGTAAAAATGCCAATAACACGGATAAATATTTTGTAATCAAATTCTTAATTATTAGTGTTATTTTGTATTGAATTTTTAATCAATGAATGACATAAATGCCATGAAAAAAACGTTCCCCCATTTATAATGCACAAGTATCCGTTTAAATCGAATTATGAATATTTCTTCAAATTGAACTAAGCCAAATTTTAAATCTTTTGTACTTTAGGCAATCGTCATTATTTATATCAATATTATTAAACATGGTTAAAAGAATATTACTATTTGGTTTGTTATGTATTACATCAGTTTCATTCGCTCAAAAGAAAGGAACAAAAACTGAAACGGAAAAAAAGACAATATTAAATAGTGGGTTATTATCCACCTTAAAGTTTAGAAATATAGGCCCTGCATTAATTTCAGGTCGTATATCTGATATGGCTGTAAATCCCAATAATCCTAGTGAGTATTATTTTACAGCGGCTTCAGGAGGTGTTTGGAAAACAGAAAATAGTGGTACAACATTTAAACCAATATTTGATAGTCAGGGGTCTTATTCTATAGGTTGTGTGACCATGGACCCAAATAATACAAACGTAGTTTGGATCGGAACAGGAGAAAACAATAATCAGCGTTCAGTAGCATATGGAGATGGCGTTTATAAGTCAGAAGACGGAGGGAAATCATGGAAAAATAAAGGCTTAAAATTATCTGAACATATTTCAAAAATCATTGTAGATCCTAGAGATTCTGATCATATATATGTAGCAGCGTATGGACCATTATGGTCAGAGGGTGGTGACCGCGGTATTTATGAAAGTAATGATGGCGGCGAAAAATGGAAGCGTATTCTACATATTTCTGATCATACGGGTATGGCGGATTTAATTATGGATCCAGTCAATTCAGATATTTTATATGCAGCTGCACACCAAAGACGCAGACATGTATTTACATATATTGGTGGAGGGGAAGAATCAGGAATTCATAAATCAACTGATGGTGGCAAAACTTGGACAGAATTAAAGTCTGGATTGCCAGTAAAAAAAATGGGAAGGATAGGGTTGGCCGTTTCAAGTGTCGATCATAATTACGTTTATGCCATTATTGAGGCAGAAGAGAAAAAAGGAGGTTTCTTTAGGTCAACTAATCAGGGTGCCAGCTGGGAAAAAAGAAGTAACAGAGTAACCAGCGGTAATTATTATCAGGAGATTATATGTGATCCATTTGATGTTGACAAAGTATACAGTATGGATACATGGTTACATCATACTGAGGATGGTGGAAAGACTTTTAAAAGAACGGGTGAAAAAAGTAAGCATGTTGATAATCACTGTATTTGGATTGATCCAACTGATAAAAACCATTGGCGAGTAGGTTGTGATGGAGGTATTTACGAAACATGGGATCATGCCAAAAACTGGTCATGGATTTCGTATTTGCCCTTAGTGCAATTTTACAAAGTTGCTGTTGATAATGATACGCCATTTTATAACGTGTATGGTGGTACACAAGATAATAATTCAGTTGGCGGTCCATCTGCTACTACCAATAACGCTGGTATTCGAAATTCTGATTGGTACATTACTAATGGAGGTGATGGTTTTGAATCTCAGGTCGATCCAGAAGATCCTAATATAGTTTATGCCCAAGCTCAGTATGGTTGGCTGGTTCGTTACGATCGCCAGTCTGGTGAAAAAATTGGCATTCAACCGCAGCCTAAAAAAGGCGAAGCGGCTTTTCGTTGGAATTGGGATGCTCCATTAGTGATTTCAAATCATAATCATAAACGATTATATTTTGCAGCAAATAAAGTATTTAAAAGTGATGATATGGGGAATACTTGGAACGCAATTTCTGATGATTTGACAAGACAATTAAATCGAAATAAGTTGAAAGTCATGGGTGAGATTCAGCGACCAGAAGTAGTGATGAAAAATAAATCAACAACAATTTTTGGAAATATTGTAGCCATGGATGAGTCTCCAAAAAACGAAAATTTATTATACGTAGGTACTGATGATGGCTTAATTCAAATCACAAAAGATGGCGGACAAAACTGGACAAAGCAGGAAGAATTTGATGGCGTTCCTAATATGACCTATGTGAATATGCTGGTCGCATCCCAACATAGTGAAAATGTAGCCTATGCCGTTTTTAATAACCACAAAAAAGGAGATTTTAAACCTTATATATATAAAACAACGAATCAAGGTGAGGCATGGACTTCTATTACAGGGGATCTACCCGAAAGAGGATCGGTATATGCTATTGCAGAAGATCATGAAAGCCCAGACTTATTATTTGCTGGAACCGAATTTGGTGTATTTGTCTCTGTTAATGGCGGTAAAAACTGGATACAATTAAAAGGAGGCTTGCCAACAATTGCAGTAAGAGACATTGCCATTCAAAGAAGAGAAAATGACCTTATATTGGCCACATTTGGTCGTGGATTCTACATTTTAGATGATTACTCAATTCTCAAAACTTTAACTGAAGATAAATTAAAAGAAGATGGTGCAACTATTTTTCCTATTAAAACTGCCCTACAATTTATTCCAAATAATCCACAAGGAGGAAGAGGAAAAGGGCATGGCGGTGAAGGTGTGTTTTTAGGAAAAAACCCTGCTTATGGTGCTACTATTAGATACTATGTTAAATCTATACCTGAGGGTCCAAAGGCTTTAAGACAAAAGGAAGAAAAGAAGGCAAAAAAAGAAAAAGTAGATATAGACTATCCCTCAAATGATGAATTATTAATTGAAGATAACTATGAGAAACCATATTTTGTATTTATTATCAAAAATGCCAATGGTGATGAGATAAGAAGAATAACTAAACCAGCAGCTAAAGGATTAAATGTCGTCAATTGGAATTTACGCTACCCAAGCACCAAATCCATTAAACTAAAAACTAAACCACCTGGTCGCTATAGTTATCCTGACGAGGGACCTTTAGTAGTGCCTGGGATTTATAAAGTTGATTTAGTGATGGTTGAAAACGGTGTTCCTAAGACTTTGACTAGTTCACAACCGTTTACAGTAAAAGCGCTTGAAAACTCGTCTTTAGCCCGACAAACTGTTTCGAGTATTGCATTTAAAAATGAGGTAGCAGAATTGCGCCGTCAATTAATGGGTGCTAATTCGAAACTGAATGATTATAAAAATAGGCTAAAATATATTAAGGCAGCTGTTAAAACATATCCAAGCGCAAATTTTGACTGGCTCAAAGAGATCAAGTCGCTAGAAGATAAACTACAAAAAATTGGATTTGATATGTGGGGCAAGTCATACTTAGCTAAAAGAGATGTTGAGACATTACCTGGTGCTGGTGGGAGAATAGAAACTATGGTATATCAAATGTGGTACTCTACTTCTGATCCTACAACTACACAAAAAGAACAGTATGCCATTGCTCAAGAAGAATTTGAATTAATTCAAACTGGCGTTAAGGATGTTAAGACCAGAATTGAGGTGCTGGAAGAAAAATTGAATGTAGAGGGTATTCCGTATACTCCTAATAGGGTGGACTTTAGGGAAGATTAGATTCTATTGAACACGAAGCGGAATAGTTTTTTAAAGCTGCTTTTCAAGAAGGAAAGCTACTTGACTGCCTCATGGTATAATCTAATAAGATTTAGCCTTTTCGCTTGGTTTTGCTGCTCCTTGTCTTCGGTTTACTGTATTTTGCTTTAATTTTGCGTTTATAGGAACCGCCTTGGTTAGTTTTGCTGTTCTTTGCGCTTTTTTTGTGAAAAGCACCTTGGGAATGCGTTATTTTTGTCTCTTTTAAGTAATGCTTATCGGCTAAGTTGGGCAATTCTTCATCTGTAAATATAGTTGATATTTCAATGTTTTCAGGTAATTCTAATTTTGAGATTTCTTGTCCCATTAAGTTTTCTATTGACTCAAGATAAACTAGTTCCGCTTCATTAATAAATGTAATTGCAATGCCTTTTTTATCAGCTCTTCCAGTTCGACCAATTCGGTGAATATAATTTTCAGGAATGGTTGGCGTATCAAAATTAATAACATGACTTACATCAAGAATGTCGAGACCTCGAGCTATAATATCGGTTGCTATTAATATTCTATGTTCACCATTTTCGAACTTTTTAATGGCATTTAAACGATAATTTTGCGATTTATTTGAGTGTATGACGCCAATTTGTTGATTAAATTTTGGGTCAATATGCTCTGCCATTCTATCTGCTAGCTTTTTGCTATCAACAAAAATCAATACCTTAACTAATGACTCATCTTCAAGAATATGATTCAACAAGTTAATTTTTGTATAGAAGTTTGGGACTAAATACGCAGATTGTTCTATAAGTTCAAGTGGTGTTCCAACTGGAACCATTTGAATTTTCTCAGGCTGAACGAAAAAATCATTGATTAATTTCTCTACATCTTCCGTCAATGTAGCTGAGAACATTAAGTTCTGTCTTTTTTGAGGTAAAATATCTAAAATGTTAGTAAGCTGGACCCTAAACCCAAGGTTTAACATTTCATCAACCTCATCAATAACAAGTTGTTTGATTTCCTTTAATCTTAAATTTCCTGTTAAAGTCAAATCAAGCAATCTTCCTGGTGTAGCAACTAAAATGTCTACCCCATCATAAACAGTTTGTTTTTGAGTATTAATGTTGGTACCACCATAAACACCAGCAACCCTAGCAGTGATATAAGTGGTTAATTTTTCAATTTCGTTGACCACTTGAATAACTAGCTCTCTTGTTGGCACAATGATGAGTACTCTGGGATGTTTTTGCTTCGAAAATTTTAATTGCTTTAGAATAGGGAGTAAGTAAGCCAATGTTTTCCCTGTGCCTGTTTGTGCAATACCAACAACATCTTTTCCAGACAGAACGATTGGTAATGACTTCACTTGAATTGGAGTAGGGTATATATAACCTAAATCTTCAAGGGCATTTTGTAATGGTGTATTCAAATTTAAGTCATTAAAAATCATAGTTAATCTGTTTTAAGATACAAAGATACTACTATTTTAACGAGTTAATTTTTGCCATAAAAAAAGGAGTTCGATTCGAACTCCTTTTTTACAATAAGTAGTAAGCTTATTATAATTCGTTAATGTTGCTGATGATATCATTGTAACTACTCGGATCCATTTCAATAGTTCCAGAATAACCATTACTGACTACAATATCGATTGCTTTGTAATAATAATCACCATCTATTTCTGAAGCGAAAATTAATGTAACACTTGTACCCGTAGGAATTTGGCCAGCAGTTACAAAATTATTTCCATCAAAGTAGCCTGTCATAACTGATTGTATCTCTTTAAAATGAACGAAGAAGAGTGTATTTAAGTTGTTGTAATCTTCGTCAAGTGTCAATGTCAAAGGTGTTTTATTACCAGGTACATCATAGAAATAATCACAATTAATCCAATTTGTACTTTCATTATCTATTTGAAAGTTATAGAACTTTAAAGTTCCACCCTGTGTAACGGTATCAGTAACTATAACTGGAATTGGATTGTCAGTAAAAACCGCCGAATCAAAAGGATCATAACTTCTCTTAAGTGCTTGTGACCAATTAACAAATCCGTTTGGATCTTCCTCACCATAGAATACTTGCATTTTGTCATCACCAATATCAGTTGGTATTACTACTTCAATATCAACACCAAAACCAATATTAACCGGATTACCATTTAAGCTGTAGGAAATTTTAAATTGTCCACCGGTAACCAATACATCACCATCCGAGGTCGTTGACCTTTGGTTAAAAATCATATCATTTGTAGTAAGCATCTCTACAATTTCAATTTCAATAAGACCAGCGGAGATAACTTCACCTATTTCATTTCTAAAAGCATCTGCAGGCACAGTGAACTCAATCCCAGATTTGGTTGTAAACGACCGTCCAACTGAGGCATCAACTATAAAGTCTTGAATATTATTATTAGACATAAACTCAAACGAATCTCTAAGTGAAGAGAAAGGAGTAGGTGCTGGAATTGTAGTATATTTCTTCTTACAAGAATAAAATCCAAAAGTAGCTAAAAGTGCTAAAGAGAGGATAATAAGTTGCTTTTTCATATCTTTTTTTTCTAAATACCCATGCAAAATACAAAAGGTTGCCCAAAGATAAACAAATTTTATGTTTTTCTTTTTTTCTTTTTAGCTGCGGGAAATAAAATATTATTAAGGATTAGCCTGTATCCAGGAGAATTTGGATGTAGATTTAAATCTGTTGGAGGATCTCCAACCATATGTCTGTAATCTTCTGGATCATGACCACCATAGAAAGTCCAGGTCCCCATTCCTAATTCCCCATGAATATACCTTGCCGTTTTAAGTGCTTTATTTTCTCCCATAATTAGCACTTCTGGTTTAATAAATTCTGATCTAAAGTCTGTAGTTTGCCCCATAAATCCATCAATGACCATGGTATGGTTTTGACATAACATTGTAGGTACTATATCCCATTTTGCTGAAAATTCAAATAAAAAAAACTTGTCCTGCTGTTCTGGGATTCTGTGGTCAGTTGTTGCATCAATATCAGAGTATTCGTAAACCATAGGATCTTTTTCGATTGTAAAATCCTTAAAGGCAAATGTTTGATTATAATCTAACTTCTGCTGATAGTTTGGTTCAGATGGATCATGGTCATACATTTGCTCACAAATATCCGTATTTTGAGCAGCCAAAGCAATGTCAAAACTATCTGTTCCTGAGCACATTGTGAAAAGAAATCCTCCGCCAACCACAAAATTTTTAATGTTTTGGGCAACTGCCAATTTTAATTCAGACACTTTTGCATAACCTAGCTTTTTTGCTGTGTTTTCGTTAGACTTTACTTGTTTTTGGTACCATGGAGCACTTCTGTAAGAGCGGTAAAACTTGCCATATTGACCTGTAAAATCTTCATGATGTAAATGAAGCCAGTCGTACTCAGCTAGGCCGCCACTTACAATAGTAGAATCATAAATTTCGGTGTAATTTATTTCAGCATAAGTCAATACTAATGTAACAGCATCATCCCAAGGTTGTTTACCTTTTGGAGTATAAACTGCAATTTTTGGAGCCGTTTCTAATTGCACAACTTCCATATTCACTTCAGGGTCAGCAATTGACGATTTAATCTGTTGAACTTTAATATCGGGAACAACTTTATAGGTTACTCCTTTAATAATTAATTGTTCTTCAATTAGTTTGTTATAAGGGAATAGAAAACTTCCTCCCTGATAGTTTAGGAGCCATTCAATAACGACTTTATTTTCAAGAGCCCAAAAAGAAACACCATATGCTTTAAGGTGATTTTTTTGACTGATATCCATTGGTATTAAAATGGCATTGGCCTTTGCCAAAGACAAGATACTCAGAAAGAAAATTGTTAATATTAGTTTAAAATGGTACATCATCATCTAAAATTGATCCAGGAAAATCATCCTCATTCATTTTACTACCTACAGTATACGTGCCAGAATTGCCACCTTCTTGATCAAAGCTGTTATTTTGGGTAAAATTATTGCCATAATCCATTTCAGAGAAAGCATCTAAATTATCAAATCTGATTAATTCTTTGATAAATCTGAGTCGAACATTGTCTAGTGAACCATTTCTATGTTTCGAAATAATAATTTCACCAGTGCCCTCAGTAGGCATACCATTTTCATCTTCTAGCAGTCCATAGTACTCAGGTCTATAAATGAAACAAACCATATCTGCATCTTGCTCAATTGCTCCTGATTCACGCAAATCAGATAACATTGGGCGTTTATCTCCACCTCTTGTCTCAACCGATCGACTCAATTGAGATAGCGCAATAATAGGTACATTGAGTTCCTTTGCAATTTCTTTAATGGATCTTGAAATCATTGATATTTCTTGTTCTCTATTTCCACTTTTTAATCCAGCAGTCATTAATTGTAAATAATCAATAATTACTAATTGAATGTCATGCTGCATTTTTAATCGACGACATTTTGCTCTTAACTCAAATATTGAAAGCGCTGGAGTATCATCAATAAAGATTGGGGCATCTGCTAAATTGGTAATATTTTCATGTAGTTGTTTCCAATCTTTCTCGTCTGTGAATCCTTTTTTTAACTTTTGAGATGGTAAGCCTGTCTCCATTGACATTAACCGTTTCGTAAGTTGTACACTTGACATTTCAAGGGAAAATATGGCTACCCCTTGATTAAATTGAACTGCAGTATTTCTAGCAAGAGATAGTACAAAAGCTGTTTTACCCATACCAGGCCTTGCAGCCAATACAATCATATCAGATTTTTGCCATCCCGAAGTTAGTCTATCTAAATCTGTAAAACCAGATGGAACGCCACTAACGCCATCTTTATTTTTACTTGCTTTTTCAATCTCTTCAATAGCTTCTGACACCAATTCTTTTACACCTGAATAACTTTTTTTCAAGTTACCTTCGGTAATTTTAAATAACCCTTCTTCGGCTTCATTCAAAACCTCAAAAACGTCCTTTGTTTCGTCATAAGAGTTTTTGATTACATCTGAAGAAATGCCAATTAACGATCTGAGAATATACTTTTCAGCAATAATTCTAGCGTGATATTCAACGTGTGCTGTAGAGGCGACACGATTCGTTAATCTAGCAACTGCAGCAGGACCACCTATTAAATCTAGATCTCCATTTTTTCGAAGCCGTTCTGTTACACTTAAAATATCAATTGTTTCAGAGTTACCAAACAAATGTAAGATGGCGGAGAAAATTTTTTGGTGCTCTGTTTTGTAGAAACTATCAGCGGATAAAATATCAATAGCATCATTAACAGCTTGCTGCCCTAATAGCATGGCTCCTAATACAGCCTCTTCAACATCAGTAGAATTAGGTGGAATTTTACCGATTTCACTAGCAGCAGGAACAATTCTGTTCGTACTGAGAGAGCGTCTTGGACGTGTATTGGTGTTATCGGCTTCCATTAAGTCAAATTTAGGCAAACTTTAAATGGCGTAGGTCAAAACTACGTCATTTAATTATAAACAATTTATTTCAACTCACCAATAGTTTTATGTTGATAACCAAAAAATCTATTTTAAACCGCCTGAAAACGTTTCCTTTGGTGCTTTTTTGCTTAAAACAACATTCTTTAATGTCATTTCAATCAACATTCCATTATTATTAACACTTTGTTTCTCTGAAAACATCATTATTCTTTTACCTTTTCCGTATGGCTTATAATCTGATAATTTTACTGAAACTTCAGAAGTCTTATCATCCGGTAATGCAGTGATAGTTTCTGTCATTTCTAATAATCCAGTTTCAGTATTATAATATTCAAAACTTGTTGATTGATTTTTTTGATTTTTAACCTCAAGTTTATAGTAGGCTTGATCATCTTTGTTGTCTTCACCCAATAGTTTCACCTGATAGGTTTGGTCTTTGAAATAATAGACTTGGTCGAAAGGAAAGTTAGGAGCAGACTTTGCTTCTATTTCACTTTCAGTATAATCCTGACTCCCTTGCATATTTCCTCTTTTTCCTGAAGTACCATCAAAATGTTCCTGCTGCATTACCATACCATTTGCTTTCATTAGTATGGCGGATTTATTTGGTGCGCCATTAGCTATTTTCATATCAAAAGCCATTCCCATAGCTGGTAAACTTCCTTCGTATTCGGTAAGAATAAAATTTGTTTTTGCATTCTTTTTCGCAATGGCTTCGTCACCATCAACTATGTAAATTTTATTAAGGTAGTTTGAAATAATACTTTGAGCAGTGACACCCTCAGGAGCAGGTCTAATTTTAATCTCTTTTTCACCCACACCATTTCTAAAGTCAATGGTTCCATCAGCATCAAACACTAATAACTTTTCCGCTATGTCATTATTTCCTACAACAATTATATTGGTATTATTTGGCTGCAGGTATTTTTTAGCCACTTCCAGAATATCTTCCTTTGTAACAGCTTCTAAATTCTTCAGATAATTCTTATAGTAATCTTTTGGTAAATTATATCTGGCGGTATTCAATGCAAAACGAGCAACAGTTTGCGGATTCTCTAATGAACGGGCAAATGCACCTGTTTTCGATTTTATCACTAAGTCTAATTCTTCGCTCGTAATTTCTTCTTTCGTAATCCGATTAATTTCTGCCAAAATCTGAACGATTGCACTATCAGTAACTTCATTTCTAAAACTACCACCAGCACTAAACTCTCCAATTAGTTGATTTGGTCTAATAGATGAGTAGCAGCCATAAGTATACGCTTTATCTTCTCTCAGGTTTGACATTAATCTCGCCGAGAAGCTGCCTCCTCCTAGGACAGAGTTAGCTACGCTTAATTTAAGAGCATCCTCTGAACCAGGTCTTAGTGGTAGTGTATTGGTAATGTTAATGACACTTTGTACGGCACCTGGTTTATTGACGAAAGTCACTTGAGGTTTTTCCAGTTTAGGCACCGAGAAATTTTTCATTTCAAGAGTTTTAGGCGCCCGAGACCAATCTTTAAACATGTCCTTGATTTTTTCACCCATGGTTTCAGGATTAATATCACCAACAACTACCATGTAGGCGTGATCAGGGCGAAAATAATTATCATAATAATGCTGCATATCCTCCAGCGTAATATTAGCCAAGCTTTCTTCTGTTAATATTTCTCCATAAGGATGCCCCTTTCCGTAATTTATCACATCACTTACGTTAGCAGACATACTACTTGGTTCCGCTTTACTAGCCTCTAAACTAGATAACATCTTAGTTTTGATTTTATCAAACTCTGGTTTATCTAAAAGAGGTTCCATCACTACACTTTTTAAAAGCACCAATAATTTTTCAGAATGTTTCGTCAGAGATGAAGCATAAAAGCCATTCCTGTTTGGTGAGAAAGTAGCCCCCATCAAGTCAATCATTTCGTTAAACTCATCCTTTGAAGCAAGTCGTGTTCCGCCACCCAATAAGTCGCCAAAAATTTCAGATTTACCAACTTTTTCTCCTTCCGGCATTGGTGGGTTATCGATAAATAATTGGTATGAAATTTTAGGTAAATTATGATTCTCAACAAGTATGACTTTCAACCCATTGGTTAATTCCATTTCTACTGGTGTTGGAATATTTACTTCTGGGTTAGGTTGAGGTTGAGGTGCTTTTGTTCTATCAATTTGACCCAACGAAAGAGTTGAGAATAATAATGAGAATATAATGATCAAATGCTTCATTTTATCAAAGATTTTTAAGATTATTGTTTCGGTAAAAAATGTAAAACGACTCTGTTTGTCGGCTTAAAATAGGTGTTTGCCACACGTTTAATGTCTTCGGCAGTAACGGCTAAATATTTATCTATTTCAGTATTTATTAAGTTAGTTTGACCTTGGTAGTAAGTATAATATTGAGCTAAATTTTCTGCAATACCAGCCATGCTAGAAAAACTTGATACAATGTCATTTTCGATTTGATTTTGAATTTTTTCTAATTCTTTTTCTGTTACCAAGTCTGTTTGCATTTTCATGATTTCTTCATCCAATGATTTTTGGAGATCCTTCAAGTCAATATCTTTTTGGGCAATGGCAATATTCAAAACTATGCCTGGATCCTCTAAATCGAATGGGAAAATAAATGCTTGAATAGCTTGTGCTTTTTCTTCTACTACCGATTTATATATTCTTGAAGACTTCCCACCTGATAATATATTAGTCATCATTTCAACGGCATAATGATCCGGGTGATTTAATTCCGGTGTTCTGTAGGCCATAAATAAGCCTGGAAGTTGAATATTATCGTAGATAGTATCTACAATTTCTTCAGTTAGCATATCTTCTTTTACAGATGGTCGTGGGATATCATGCGGTTTTTCAGATGCTTTGGGAAAATACGTTTTGATAAACTCCTCAGTACCCATGTCGCCGTTAAAAGCATCTGAAAATGCTTTAGTTTCTATCTTCTTACCTAATTCACTTTTGTATTTAGCTGAAAACTTTTCAAGACTTAGAAATTCTCTATCTCTGTAAATATCTAATTTATCTCCATTGGGAATGGTACCGAAATAGTCATTAATCCATTTTTTGGTTTGTTCAATATCAATATCGCCAGCAACGGATAGAGTTAGGTTATGAGGAACATAAAATGTTCTATAAAAATTAACGTAATCTGCCTCTTCAGCAGCATTCAAATCTTCCATGCTTCCAATAACAGTCCATCTGTACGGATGTTTGTCATATGCCCGCTTAAAAATATTCTCTTGCCAGCTTCCATATGGTTGGTTATCCATTCTCTGTCTTTTTTCTTCTTTTACAACCTCTCTTTGTGTTTCAATACCTATATTTTCAACTTTGGCGTGCAATAATCTTTCCGACTCTAACCACAGACCTAATTCTACTTGATTTGAGGGTAACAACTCATAATAAAAAGTTCTATCTTGAGAAGTGTTGGCATTTAGAGTGCCTCCTGCCTTTTCAACATATTTATCGTAAGAATGCCTTTCAATGTTTTGAGTCCCTTCAAACATCAAATGCTCGAAAAAGTGGGCGAAACCGGTTCTACCTTCTCGTTCATTTTTAGAACCTACATGGTACATTAGTGTTACAGCAGCTACTGGTGTACTGTGGCTTTCGTGCAGAATAACATGAATACCATTATCTAAATCATATTCAATAAATTTTATCTCTTTGGTCTGCGCTAGGCAAAGCCCCGTAATGAATAGCATTCCAATGCTGAAAAGGTATTTTTTAATCATGATTTTACGAATTTTAACAAATGTAAGAACAGTTTTTAGAATCTTACTAAATTTAGGATTTAAGGTTGTTAATTTATTTTAAAGGTATGATATACAAAAGGTCGTTTATAGTAATTATTTCAATTGTGATAGTAAGTTGTCAATCTAAAATATCGATAGCAGAATTAGATAAAAAAATGAATCAATGGCATACTGATGTTGCCCAATTTAGACTTGAGGATTATTTTTCGTTTATGCATGAATCCTTCATATTTCTAGGAACCGCTCCTGGCGAACGTTGGACAAAAGAAGAATTTTACAATTTTTCGAAACCGTATTTTGATAAAAAATCAACCTGGGATTTTAAAACTATCAACAGACAATGGTATTATGCTAAAGATATTAAAACAGCCTGGTTTGAAGAAAACCTGGATACATGGATGGAAGATTGCCGCGGAAGTGGGGTGTTGGTTTATGAAAATAACGAATGGAAAATTATACACTATAATTTAACTGTGTTGATAGAAAATGAAAAAATAAAGGAGTTCATTTCACTTCGTCAAAGTAAATAGAATATCTTATCTTCGTCCCAAAATGAATTGACCATGCTAAAAATTGATGCCCATACCCATATTTTACCGAACCAAATGCCAAATTGGACCGATAAGTTCGGTTACGGCGACTTTATTTGGATGAAAGATTCACCTCAAGGAAAGGGGAAAGCAGATATGATGAAGGGCAATCAGTTTTTTAGAACGGTAGAAGAGAATTGTTGGAATGAAGACATTAGAATACCAGAATATGAAAAATTTAATACTCAAGTTCAAGTGGTATGTACAGTTCCGGTTATGTTTTCATATTGGGCAAAAGCAAAGGATACGCTTGATTTAAGCCAATTTTTGAATGATCACATTGCCAATTTACAAGTTAAGTACCCTAAAAATTATGTGGGTTTAGGTACTATTCCTATGCAAGATCCTGATTTAGCCATTCAAGAAATGGAGCGTTTAAAAAATAAACTCAATATACCAGGAGTTCAAATAGGCTCGAATATTAATGATAAGAACCTGAGCGAGGCTGAATTTTATCCCATTTTTGAAGCGGCTGAACAGTTGGGAATGGCTATTATGATTCATCCTTGGGAAATGATGGGGTTTAATAGTATGGAAAAATATTGGTTACCATGGTTAGTAGGTATGCCAGCTGAAACGTCAAGAGCAATGGCATCACTCATTTTTAGCGGTGTGATGGAAAAACTGCCAAATTTAAGAGTCATGTTATCTCATGCAGGAGGATCGTTTATTCCAACCATTGGTCGTCTGGAACATGGATTTAACTGTCGCCCTGATTTGGTTCAGATTGATAACACAGTTAATCCGAGAGAGTATTTAGGAAAGTTCTGGGTAGACTGTATTACGCACGATATAGACATGCTAAAATACATAGTAAAGGCAATGGGCTCCGAAAAAGTATGCCTTGGAACAGATTATCCATTTCCTCTGGGAGATTTGGAAATAGGACGATTTATTGAAGATAGCGACTTACCTCAGAACGATATTGAAAACATTTTTTCGAAGTCTACTTTGGATTGGCTGGACTTACCGGTTTCACAGTTTATTTAGCCAGATCATATGACATAAAAAAAGTGTCCAGAAATTCTGAACACTTTTTTATACTCTTAATTTTGGCCATTATTTAACGCCATGCATCAGCTTTTTGATAAATGGTCCTAACAATAAAATTAGCAAGCCTGCTACTGATGGTACTACCGTAAATATGAGGAAGAAAGCGGATAAAGAATATTGTTCTGTAATATTCTCTATTTGTCCTCCCAACACAGCGGCCAGCTTATTTCCAATAGCGATAGCTAAATACCACATCCCAAACATGAACGCAATCATTCTGGCAGGAACCAGCTTACTTACATACGATAAACCTACAGGAGACAAGCAAAGCTCACCTAGTGTATGGAAAAGGTAGGCTAAAATAAGCCAAACCATGCTCACTTTCACACCTTCCTGTATCCCATAAGAACCAAATGCTAGTAAACCAAACCCAATGGCCATAATAATTAATCCAAGCGCGTATTTGCCTGTTGCAGAAGGGTTGTATTTTGATTCCCACCATCTGGAGAACATTGATGCAAAGGCAATAATGAAAAATGAATTCATTATACTAAACCAACTGACGGTTATTTCAACTTCATTATTTTTTATTTCAACAATTTTAGCAGCAATAACACCATTATCAATACCTCTTTCAATGCCATTTTCGCGAGCATTTTTTAATCTAATATCATCCAGGTATCCGTATTCCGATTTTTCATTGTTTTTATGAATAATTGCAATTGATTCACCGATTGCAAATTCTTTAGGCTCAGCAATTTTTATGACTCTTTGAACAATAACATCATTTTCATTAGTATGCATGTCCTCAGATACAGCTTCGTAGCTATATATCAATTCACCATCTTCATTCACTTTCTGAGCTCCAGTTTCTTCATCCAATACTGGCGTTTCAATTGCGTTATATTCTGCCATATAGGCTATAGTATTTAAATCACGGTTGATCATCCATATTGCAATTGCCCATACACCGGCAAAACATACAGCTAAAACAATATTTGACCCAGGAATTTTCTTAAATGTTCTTCTCCATAGTAAAATAAGAACCCAGGTTATAATGGCAAGTGGCACAATGGTTAAAAGTGCATTGATAATATTAAAAGCAATTGCACCATTTCCTACTAAATTACGTTGAACAGAATCTCTAGCGAAAAGGACTAAAGAAGATGCACCCTGCTCGAAACTCATCCAGAAAAATACTGTAAAAAAGGCAAAAATGATAAAAGCAAACATCCTGTCGCGTGTTACACGTTCATATCGCATTATTCTTGTGCCAGCCAAATATAAGAATAGAACTAGTCCAATTAACACCACAACATATTGCCCTTCCAGGCCAAATGCCTCAAAATTAAATAAGTTAATACTTCCAATTTTTGACAGTGGATCATTAATTAAATAACCTACACCAATGACTGATGTTATGGCAATTAATATTTTATCAATTTGTGTGAAAGGGTTCAATTTTTCTTTTGTCTTTTTATTTGGAATATCATCCACTACTTCATCAGTTTTAGCCTTTTGGACTGTAACTTCTATCTCTTCAGTATCTCTTTTTGGAACTTCACCTATTTTGCCAAATAAAGGTTTAGCTAACCAGAATTGTAAGGTACCTAATAACATAAAAATACCTGCAAGTCCAAAGCCCCAGCTCCAGCCAATTCTTTCTGCTAAATACCCACAAAGCATCATCCCGAAAAAGGCACCTGCATTCACTCCCATATAAAAAATAGTATAAGCACCATCCTTCTTTTCAGGCACGTCTTTATACATTTCCGAAATGATTGAGGTCATGTTAGGCTTAAAGAATCCAGTACCAATTACAAGAAGTGCTAAGCCCATATATAATGAAAATTCGGTTTCTAAAGCCATGGCAGCATGCCCTGCAGTCATAATCAATGACCCAATCACGACTGCCCAACGATAGCCTATGAGTTTATCGGCTATTAGTCCGCCAAGAATGGGCGTCAAGTAGAGTAATCCTGCATAAGTACCAAATAAAGCACCAGCATTTTCTGCCGACCATTCCCAACCCGGGTTATAGCCAATGACGGCCATTGTTAAAAAGTTTACTAAGAGTACCCTCATTCCATAGAATGAGAATCGCTCCCACATTTCAGTGAAAAATAATACAAATAGCCCCGCGGGGTGACCTAAAACTTTAGAACTAAAAAAGTCGTCTTGTTGTGTTGTTCCTTGCATGTTTATTGTTTAAGATTTTATTGATCAGCTAATTCAAAACCTTCAGCCTCATCATTAATGATATGTTCATTGTCTTCTGCACCATGAGTTAAACGTTTTAATGGCTTAAGTAGTAAAATTACTAATGCACCGAAGACTAGGGTGAGTAAAAAGATGAACAAAAAGATATTATATTCTTTCTGGTTCTGAACTTCCTCAATGATAAATTCGCCAGCATAGTCTTTACCGTCTCCCTTATTTTCTTTTATTTTTTTAGCTTCTTCATCTTTTTCAAACTTAAACGTTGCATGATAGGGTTGGTCAGCTGTCGCTTCGTTTTCTTTTAATACTGATGTGATTTCACTTAGCTTTTCAGGTTTTTCTAAAGCGAATAAGTTCATCACATCCTTTCCATTTTCATAACCGGAAGCCATTAATTGATCTCCTTCAAGATAAATATTTGCTTTTATTTTGAAGCTGGCATCTTTTGCTACCAACGTATCAGAACGATTAAAATCTGCTAGGTCCGAAGCAGACGCAATGAATTCTATTTTCACTGGTTCTGATTGTGATGCTTCACCAATAGAGCCTGCTAATTTATTTCCAAATCCAGTAGCTGCAAAATAAACACCCATCATAATTGAGGCATATTTAACAGGAGCTAACTTGGTAATAAATGATAAGGCTGTAGGAGAAGCGCATAACTCTCCAATTGTATGCAATAAATAGGCACCAGTTAACCACCAAAAGCTAGCTGTTCCAAATTCTAATGAACTGGCTTCGTTAGAAGCACCTACCATTAATAAGAAACCGAGTCCCATGATAATGGTTCCAATACCCATTTTTAATAAGGTGGAGGTTTCTTTTCCCTTAAGCTTTCTGTTAGCCCAAAACCCTGCTACGAGTGTACCAAAAATAATGATAAATCCAGCGTTAAAGGATTGGAACCATGTAGCAGGCATTTCCCATCCAAAAATAACCCGATCAATTTTTTCATTAGCATAAATATTTAATAAACCACCTGCCTGTTCGAAAGCCCCCCAAAAGACAATAATGATTAGAAACGAGATCAGTAACACAACCATTCTATCTTTTTCAATTTTGGTCAATGGTTTTTTCATCAATTCTTTATCCGCCTCGTTGGTTGAATTTCCGAGAAAGTTACCAACATGTTTCAGGTGCTTTTGTCCTTGAATATATACTAAGAGGCCAAATAGCATCCCAATTCCAGCTAATCCAAATCCATAGTGCCAGCCATATGTCTCTCCAACGTATCCTACAATTAAGGCTGATAAGAAGGCACCAATGTTAATACCGATATAGAAAATCGTAAAACCTTTGTCTCTTCTAAGGTCTCCCTTTTGATAAAGTCCACCAACCATAGTAGATATATTTGGCTTTAACATTCCTACGCCAAATATGATTAAAGCTAATCCCGTGTAAAAAGCCCACATGGCCTCAATGGCTAAAATACCATGACCGGCTACTAGAATAATTGCACCGTACATAACAGACTTTTTCTGCCCCAGAATCCTATCCGCCACAATACCTCCGGGAATTGACATCACATACACTAACATAGTATACCAACCGTACAATTCTATGGCACTGGCTTTGGTCCAGCCAAGCCCACCATCACCAACTGTTGATGAAATATAAAGCACCAATAACGCGCGCATTCCGTAATAGGAGAAGCGTTCCCACATTTCTGTGAAAAACAAGATAAACAATCCTACAGGATGTCCGAATAGGGTTTTTTGAGGTGTTACAGCGGTGCTATTACTCATATTATTTTTTTGTTAAAAATGTAGAACGTGAAAGTAAGAAAAAAAAAAGTAAAATGTCATGTTAGGTCGCTTTATTGTGTGAGCGGGCTAAATCCTGTATTACTGTAATTTTAAACAAAATGCTTGAATTCTGTTTAGAATTACCTATTTTTCGCTCATGAAAAACAACACGGGAAAATACTGGAAAATTTGGCTGATATTCATCTTTTTTGTGGCTAGTGGCTGTATGAATGGAGAGAATGAAGATGCTACTATTGAAGTTAAAAAAGTTGGTAAAAAAGAGGTTGAAGATCATCATTCTTATTCAAATGTTAATGATGCCCATTCTGACCATTTACATTTAAACCTGTCAGTAGATTTTGACCGTAGACAATTAAAGGGATCAGTTACACATGATATTTCCAATGTAACAGGTGTTGAAGAGATAATTTTTGATACTAAAAATCTATATATTTCAAAAGTAGAAGTGGATGAAGAAGAGGTTGTTTACAGTGTTGGAGACACTGATGAATTACTGGGTGCACCACTAACCGTCCCTATAGCATCCTATTCGAAAACAGTTACGATCTATTACGAAACGAGAAAAAATGCAGAGGCCTTAATGTGGTTAGACCCCATTCAAACTGCTGGCAAAAAGAGCCCTTTTTTATTTACACAAGGTCAAGCCATTTTAACACGTTCATGGATTCCTTGCCAAGATACCCCAAGTAATAGAATTACATATTCTGCTGAAATTGCATGCGATTCTAATTTAATGGTTGTCATGAGTGCAACCAATCCCAAAGAGAATAATGGGCAAGGGTATTATCAATTTGAAATGCCACAACCAATACCATCTTATCTAATCGCCATGGGAGTTGGTGACCTTGTATATGAATCCATTAGTGATAGGGCAGGGGTTTACGCTGAACCTGCATTGATTAACAAGGCCGCTTTTGAATTTGTGGATGTAGAAAAGATGATAGAGGTGGCAGAAGGGCTATATGGACCTTATACCTGGGATCAATACGATATATTGGTCTTGCCACCAGCATTTCCATTTGGTGGAATGGAAAACCCTCGATTAACATTTGCTACACCAACTATCATTGCCGGAGACCGCTCTTTAGTATCGTTAATTGCACATGAATTAGCACATTCCTGGTCCGGAAATTTGGTCACCAATGCTACCTGGAATGACTTTTGGCTTAACGAAGGATTTACAGTATACTTTGAGAATAGGATTATGGAGGCCCTTTACGGAAAAGAACAAGCAGATATGTTAATGGCTATTGAGGTGCAGGAATTGTACGAAGAAAATGCTGATATTTTAGCTGGAAAACATCCTGAAGATACCAAACTAAAACTGGATTTGGAAGGAAGGAATCCTGATGATGGTATGACTGCCATAGCCTATGTAAAGGGGGCGCTATTTTTACAAAGTTTAGAAGAAAAGGTGGGAAGAGAAAAGTTTGATGCTTTTGTCAAACAATATTTTGAAGCACACCAGTTCCAAACATTGACAACAGAGACTTTTATTTCATATTTGAACTACTTTTTGCTGGAGCCAAATGATGTTTCTTTTAATACTTTAGAATGGATTTATGAAAAAAACATTCCATCAAATGCAAGAACGGTGGCATCCAATAAATTTTCAAATATTGATAATTTGGTACAAGAACTTGATTCGAATAGTGTTGTTAAAAACTTAAGATTAGATACATTAGGATGGGTAACACAAGAATGGATTCATTTTATACGCCAGGTCCCTTACAATAAAATGGGGCATCATTTTATGAGAGATTTAGATCTTACCTATGGATTGTCAAGATCGGGGAATGCGGAGATTAAGGCAGAGTGGTTTGTAAAAGCCATTGAACAAAATTATTATGGGGTTAGACCATTTATTGAAGATTTTCTAATCGAAGTTGGAAGACGAAAATTCTTAGAGCCTATTTACGAAGCCTTGGCGAACCAATCGGTGAATGATATGGCCTTTGCCATGGCGGTATACAAGAAGGCTCGCGATAATTATCATGCTGTTTCTTACCAAACTATTGATGAGATACTGGGAGTCAACTAACCTTTTAGAAATCTATTTTTGAACCTTTCATAGGTTTCAGTCATATCTTTTGATAATTTCAACTTAATAACAAGTATCCAAAATATAAGGCTGATGACGGAAAAGTTAATGGCCATTTTTGCGATAGGATGGACTGTATAATCTACTAATGAAATCACTGTGATAAAGCCGACGACCAATATTGAAGCTTTCAGGAATTGACGATCAAACACTTTAAATTGATACGTTGATTTTAAAAGTGAAGCTTTTAGAAGGTTAATAATAATGATGCCCAAAAGTGTGGCGGCTGCTGCACCAACAATGCCGTAAAGGGATATGAAAATATAATTTAATACAATCACAATTAGTGCAAGTGCCACGTTGAAATACGTATTATACTTATATTTTTCAGATGTCTCAATGACGTCGGTATTCACACCGGTTGCTAATTCAACGACTCTACCTAAGCCCAAAAAGAAAAACACATATTTTCCCAATTGATATTCCGGCAGAAAGCTAAGGGCCGGGGTGATGCAACTCCAACCAATGATAAAGAGATAACCTCCAATAATAAGTAGGTTTAGACAACTTCTTTTATAAATGTCTTCAATATTTTCAAGGTCATTGTCTTTCCAGGATTCAGCAAGCACAACAGAAGAAATTTTATTTAAGCTTTTGGCTGGGATTACGATTAGCATGGAGGCAAATAACATGACAGAATAGACAGCTACATAATCCTCAGGTTTTTCCGGAATGACTTTATAAATCATCATGATATCAACGTATTGGACAATAGAATAAGATGAACCGGATAGAATGCCAAAAAGCACAAAAGATCTAAGCCTGTTTTCCTTGTGAAAGAGTTCCTTCTTTGGCAATATGATCTTTTCGGTTTTAGCAATTGCATAAACAATAATGATAATTCCAGGAAGTGCCATAATGAGTGCATAGAGGTAAACAAAATTTTCGTAAAAAACCAATGACTTTGCAAATAGTACCAATAGTATGAGTAATGTTACCTTAGTTAAAAAACTGTCTAGAAAAACACCAATAACGGTCTTGTAAAGGATTCTTACATATCCATCCAGATTTAGAAAAATGATTCTAAAAAATATGAGCATTGGTATCAGAAAAGCGTAACGCTTAATAATGGGGGTGTCTGTTTCCTGGTTACTTAAAAAATAATCTTCGCCGATATAAAAAGTAAGAATGGCCAATCCAATACCTATAAAAGACAACAAAAAACCTAATACCAGAAAACCAGCGTGCCCATTTTCATTATCCCTGTATTTTGGAAACAATTTTTTTAAAACCAGATTATAGCCCATGTTAAAGATGACTATAAACATTCCGGAAATAGAGTTTAGTAACTCAATGATTCCAATTTGGCCTGGTGTTAAGATAAATGGCATTGACATGCGAGAAACCGAACCAAAAGCAATTCCAACAAAATTAATGATGCTGGATTGCAGTGCTTGTCTTTTAATAATGCCCACTACTTTTTTTTATAAAATTAATTGAAAAAAATAGATTAGTCTTTTTTTAACTGAAAATAGCGTTAAATATTGCTAAACAAGCTCTTTTTGTAACTTGTTTTTATACCAATTGATGGTTTTCGCCAGATCATCTTCAATGGAACGACTCGGTTCATATCCAAGTGCAGATTTTGCCTTTGAAATATTTGCCTGACTGTTTTCAATGTCTCCAATCCGCTTTTCCTTATAAATTGGGGCTAATCCTGATTGGATTTCTTGCTCAATGTAACGATATAAATCGTTTAATGATAGTTTTCCACCTAGAGCGATATTAAAAACATCATGAGCTTCTTTCAAATCTGTAAAGGCAGCTAAAATATTAGCGTTTAAAACATTGTCAACAAATGTAAAGTCGCGTGATATGGTGCCATCACCATTTATTTGGCACGGCTGTTTACTTAATAGGTTGGAAATGAAAATTGGAATAACCGCCGCATATGCGCCTTTTACATTTTGTTTTGGCCCGAAAACATTAAAATACCTCAGTCCAATAGTTTTCAAACCATACAAATCTGAAAAGGTTTGAGCGTATAACTCGTTAGTGCGCTTTGAAACAGCATAGGGCGATAATGGCTTACCAAGCTGATCTTCAACTTTAGGGCTTGTGTTATTATCACCATAAACCGAAGAGGAAGAAGAATACACAACTTTCTTTATATTAGCTTCTTTCGCGGCCCATAATACATTAAGAAAACCGTTTACATTCACATTGTTAGTAGCTTGAGGACGATCGATACTTCTTGGTACACTACCTAGAGCTGCCATCTGAAATACTATGTCCACATTCTTAAAGGCGCTAAGACAGGTTGATAAATCGGTAATTGATCCTTCTATAAACTCAAAGTTTTGGTTCGGAATAAACGCTTCTATATTTTCATAATAGCCTGTAGAAAGGTCATCTAAAACAATGACTTTTTTAGCTTGAAGTGTCAGCAGTTTTTCGACCAGGTTAGACCCAATGAAACCAGCACCACCGGTAATTAAAAAAGTCATTGAGCGAATTGAGCTAAGTATTTCTTCCTTAAACATTACTATTAATTAAATAAGCTATTATAATCTACTCGCTCAAATAATTCAAGTTTTCCGCCTGCTGTTGCATTCAGAATTTTTCTACCATCTGCCTCAAACACTTGTTTGTGTAACTTGTAACTGGCTAGCACATTGTGTAATTTGGGGTCATGCCACTTTTTCCCTTTACCAAAATAGTCTGGATGAAAATGATTGACATCATCCTCGGTGCTTTCAATAACAGCTCCTTTTATTTTTTTGACGCTATCGGGAATAACATAACTGAAATCCATTCCAATCAAATAAATTTCTGAAAATCCTAGATAATAGGCCAGCTGAAGATTAATGAATGTTACTGATTGACCACAATAAATCACCTGAGAACAATCTTTTGAAAATCTAGGGCGCTCAAAATGCTTGCTTTTTTCTACATAAAAGCCAACATCCATATTAAAAAACAGAGTGTTTTTCCGATTGGTTACTTTCTTTTTATAAGCGCTTGGAAAAAATTTATATTCACAGTCAAATGCGTTGATTTTTTCTACGTTATCTCCCATGACATGTCTATCTTCTACAACATAAAAAGTTGGTTTATAACCGACTTCTTCTGTTTTATAGAAGATACCGTTAACGGCAAAGCTATATTCATTTTCCAAAAGTCTTAAGTCTGTTTTGTTAAGGGAAGGGCCATTGCCTAGCACAAAGCACCTTTTTCCTTTAAACTTATTTTGAAGCGCTTTTAATTTCTTACTATCAAAGCCCTGAAAATAGCCTGGTTGTTCCAATAATTTAGAGGGGATGAGTTTTTTTCCTATTTCTTTAATCATACCTATGCTACAAAAGTATCACTTAATTGCCATTTTAACAATTACGGAATGAATGCTTTTATGTTATTTTCAATATATATCATACCCGCCTGTGTTAAATGAACATTATCGCAAGTATATTTGATTATTTCATCTCTTTCCCAGCCTGTTAAATCAATTGTTTTAACGTCTTTTATCTGGGCTTGTAAATCTAGACTTTTTTGCTGAACCATATTGGTATTTGCAGGCCTTTTTTTATTATAATTCCCATCCCAATCAGATAATACCGGGTTGCAATTGATCCATATTAAATTCTGTATTTCTGAAAGTTTGGGCGCTATCTTATCCAACAAAAAACTCGGCACAATTGATGAGGTTTTTTCGTCATTATATAATACATCATATCCTTCAAATTGTTCTAAATTGTGAAGGGTGCTGGCACCGAATATGGTCGAAATTTTTTCTGCTTTTAGTTTTAGAATGCTAGCTAACTGCGAGATAGGACGGGGAGCAAAATCTACGACGCCAACATGAAGGACTACGTAATCATATTGCTTTTGATTTTGTTCAATAAAATACAGAAAATCGAAAAGTGTGGTGTGCTTTTCAGGGCAGATATACACTTCGGCACAATACGTTTTTATAAGGTATTTTGCGTAAGAGGAAAATGGATTGTGCTTGTTGTACAGCTTTGTGATTTCATGGCCTCTTGAATCAGTATAAACCAAGACCTTTTTTTTATTAGCATTTTTCAACTGGAAGAACTTTACCCTAATGAAGAACAAAGTCTCTAGCATCTTAAAAAAAAGGTGACTCAGTTTTTTTTTCATTTGTTTTCCTTTAAATGATTAATGGCACTCATACCCATTAAATATACTGCCTCTTTTGAATTACCCCCTATATGAGGTGTATTGATAAGGTTAGGAATATTAAGCAAAGAAAGATCTGTGGCAGGCTCATTTTCATATACATCTAGTGCTGCACCTCCTATTGTTTTGTTTAAAAGGGCTTTTTTTAAAACTTGCTCCTCAACAATACCTCCTCTGGCTGTGTTAATAATAATAGCCTGACTTTTCATTTGTTGAATACTAGACGCACTAATCATATGTTCAGTTTCCTCTGTTAACGGTGTATGGATAGTTATGATATCCGCTTCCTGGTAAATCGTTTCCTTAGAGGCTTTAATGAGTCCATTGGCATCATAATAATCATCCTGATCTATAATATCATTTGCTAGAATTTTGCAATGGAAAGGTTGTAACAGGCGGACAACCTCTTTTCCTATATATCCAACACCTATAATACCTACGGTCTTACCGGTCAGTTGTACACCGCCGTTTTTAATCCATTCACCATTCGACAATTGGTTCGAACTAACGTATAGATTTCTTAGCAGTGAGATAGCGTTTCCAATAACCATCTCAGCTACCGATAGTTTATTAACCCCTCCAGTCCAGCCAATGGTAATATTTTTTTGACGACAATATTCAAGATCAATATTATTTAACCCAACACCATATTTCGCAATAATTTTTAAGTCTGGCAATGCATCAATAACAGTTTTGGTAATTTGATCTAATCCAACAATTGCAGCATCATACCCACTCAAATAATCTATGAGTGCTGCTTCATTAAATCGTTTTCCTTCACTATTTAATTTAAAATCAGAAAATGAGTCACTCATTTCTTTAATCAATTCCGGGTGTTTTGAGAATGATGGTGACGTTACGGCTATTTTCATTGATTTAATTTTGTTAATATCGTTTCTAAATTATCGAGATTTTTTGATTTAATGACTTCTACCGTTTTAAATAGATCTGCATTTTCTTCATGTTCTCTTAGAATAAAATGAAAATTGTGATGAAGTGCAGCTTTATAATCGGTAGAGGCATCTCCTATGAAAACCACTTGATCAGACTTCAGATGATAGGTTTCAAGAATATTGGATGAGATGTCAATCTTATTAGTTGGAGAGCCATAAACTCCCTTGAAGCACTGCCTTATATTGAGGGCGTTAAGAATGTCCTCAATTTCTGACTGTGGTGTACCTGTAACAATGAATTGATCAAACGTGTGACTTAGGTTTTTTATAGATTCGAGGGCCCCGGATACATAGGCAGAATCAATAATTTTTTTGAAAACCAGTTTTGAAAATAAAGCGGCCAGTGTTTGAATTTCATCATCAGAAAGTGCAATACCTAAAAAAGTTTGATGGTAGTATTTAAACTTTTCAAATCTGGATATTCCTCCGTGCTCAATATGATGTTTAACAGCTTTTTCGGCAATGTGTTTGCCATGTGGCAAGTAAAGCTCATAAAAAGCAGCCGTTTTTATCTGCGTAGATTCCTTAATAACCCCATCAAAATCATAAAAAATGGCTTTAATTCTCATCTGCTATTTCTGTAAAAATGGTACATGGTGCACCATCCGCATTATCTAATAAAAGTGGTGCAACAATCAATGTATTGATTTTGTCCTTTGCTGAAACGGTTCGTAAATCCAGTTCTTCCACAATCAATATATCTTGTTCAATTAAGAAAGCTTTGTGAGCTTCTCTTCCCAATGGTCTGTGCTGATATGAATTTAAGGAGATTAGGTCAAATCCAATAGCCTTAACCAATGGCAGGTGAGATTTAATATGGGCAGCTGTTTCTGGATGAAATCCATAACCGTATTTCCAATAAGTTTCAGTGAAACGTTTATGGCAAAAGCCTGTTTTAATAATTAAAAAATCAGTTTTAGGGTCGATTTCAGCTAAAGGAAGGTGCTCATTTTTAATGATCAAATCTTCAATCCTATCCTTTTCGCTTAAGTCAACCATTGATACCCTATTAAAAATAAAATCTTGTGCTTGGTACTGATTGGACTTGGCACCGCTATCAGAAAAATGAAAGGGATAATCGAGATGGGTACCATAATGAGTTGGCATGGAGAATTCAGAATTATTGCTGGTGTCTCCACAACACATTGATCGAACAAAGTCGATTTTAAACCGTTTGCCATCACCATACCCGAAGGCATCACTATTTAGAGGGTAGGAGAGGTATTTCCACTTCATTTCTTATACACTTCGTTGATGCAGTTCAGAATGCCCTGACCCATATCGATATACGGGTTAGGTAAAAGTTTTTGACTTTCTTCCGGGCTAAAGCTGTAGGGGGTGTATTTATAGTGATTTTTATAACCACTGTTTAATACATTAACCTCAATTTTATTACCCAGAATCTCATTAATTAAGTCAAACAATTCCTTTCGTTGAATTCTTTCTACACCTGTTAAAATAAGATGCTTTCCAACGTAATCATCTTTTTCTATAACATCCACTGATAATTTAGCGGCATCAGCGGCATGGATATATTCTCTTATCTCCTTGCCATCACCATCATGATTAATCGCTCCGGTTTCAATGGCAGTTTTTACAAGGTTAAAGATGTAGTTATTCTCAAAATTTCGTTCACTATATACAGAGCCATATCTAAGAATAGTAAACGGAAGGTTGAATTTTCTTTGATACTCTTCTATGATTTTCTCAGATGAGAGTTTGGAAATACCATAAAACGACCCCTTATCGCTCATGGCATAAGCGCTACTTGCATATATAAACCGCTCAATATTATGTTGACGGCAAGCTTCCAAAACATTTAGGTTACCTAAAACATTAAGCTTAAACGTGTCAACAGGAAATTCTATGGCCTTATCCAAATTAGCAAATCCTGCTAAATTATATACAATATCAAATTGATGTTCATCAAATATGGCTTGAATTTTTGCCTGATCTAATATATCTACTTCAACGAAGGTTGCTTCAGATGAATGAGTTGACGGCAATAAATCCAACGAATATACGTCGTATTTCCTTTGTAATAACTCATTAATGAGATAAGTCCCTAAAAAGCCTGAACCACCAAAAATTGCTATTTTTTTCATCTGTTTATCCTCTTAATTGTTTCATTTCTTCTCTGGCTTTATCACCTAAAAAGAAGAAATCTAGTGAAAATGCCAAAAATGTATATCCTAAATCAATTTTTGCTTTTGTTTCTGCATGATTCGAAGAAATAACGTGGCTTCCTTTAGGTTTGTTTAATCGATCACAAATTAAATCATATTTTTCGACAGTTTCCTTTACGTCAGTATCATTAAAATGGCCTGGCTTACCCATTGAGGCTGATAAATCGTAAGGGCCAATAATGGTACCGTCAATTTCGTCAACACTTAAAATATCTTCTAAATTATCAATCGCATCTACATGTTCGATTTGCGCTATAATGATAATTTCTTTATTCAGTTGATCTTTATAATCTTCGAAACCAATTCCAAAATTTTGCGCGCGCGATAACCCAACTCCTCTTTTACCTTTAGGTGGATAATAAACATGATCAACAATCTTTAAGGCTTCTGCTTTTGACTTTACCATAGGTACAATCACACCATCTGCGCCGGCATCCAAAACCCTTTTAATAATGACTTCTTCGTTAGCATATACCCTTACTAAGGCCTTCATATTTTTACCTTGAATGGTACTGATTAAGGTTTGGATATTATCTATCCCAATTGCCGCGTGTTCAATATCAATGGTTAACCATTCAAAGCCTGCAGTCGACATGATTTCAACGATTGAAGGATGAGGTATGGTTAACCAACTTCCAATTGTCAACCTGCCTTGTCGTATTTTTTCTTTAAGTAACATGTTATGCAAATAAGTTTAATTTATGTAATGCTTCAGCAATGATAAAATCATTCGGTTCGTCAATATCTACGGCTTCAATTTTATCTACTTCAAACATCTTAGGGCGTAAACCAATGCGCTTATCACCTGCATTTTTAAAGGAGGATCTGGAAAAGATGAAAAAGTTTGAATTTTCTTCAAATACGGGTGGCAGATCCTGAGTTCTTATTAATTCCGAAGGATTATGATTAATGGGTTTACCATCCTCCCAGAACAGTCTGGTTTGCATTTTTGTGACTGAGAACAAAGAATCAAATTCGTCTGTCAGGTTCAAGAAATAATCAATGGCCTGGTCAATCGTTTCGGTTCTTAGCAGCGGATTGGTACTATGTGTCTGAATAAATAAATCACTAGTCGATTCTGAAAGATCGTGCGCAATAATTTTATTCATTGATACCATATCACCACAAATTTCTAAAGGCCTTTCATGAATTTTTACCTTAGGGGAAGCTGTCATGGCTTTCTCAGCAATTTCACGACTATCCGTATTGACAATTATCTCATTAATATACTTTGAGTTTGATAAACTTTCAAGTACATAATAGAATAGTGGTTTCCCATTAAAGTCTTTTAGATTTTTTCCTGAAACTCGTTCCGAATTTCCTTTCATTGGAAGAAGGGCGGTAATATTTTGTAATGGTTTTGTCAACTGAATTCAATTAGTGGTTCACGAAAGATTGATTAAATGTGTCGCCTGGTAAATCCTCACTATAGGTATTCATAGCTTTATATTGCCCCTTAATAACGTCATTCTTCTTAGAAAGCTTAGAAAATTGATAAACAACGGGTGCGAATAAATTGGTTAATTTAAATAGAAACGGAATGACTTCCGGGTGCTTGGTGGCATGTATGCCATGTTCATTTTCATAAAGCGTACGTGATCGGAAGGTAGGAGGGAACTCCGTTTTAAGTTGATTATCCTTATCATGAACAATGATATTGACGCCATTCCACCACCCTTTTTCATGATTACCCCTATCAGATTCACTTAGGTTTAAAGGGTGCATTTTTGTATATGATTGAAAGGCCAGTTTAAATTCAGGATGTGAAATCAAGAAATCTCTATTGGCTTGTCTAACATGTCTGTAATTGCAATCATCTACAATAATAACAGCATTATCAGCTAAAAAAGGTTTAATTAAGGCCAGACACATTAATTGGCTTCTATAATCATGAGGGCCATCAATGAAATAAACACCCACTTTTTTCCCGCCAAGTTCTGTCTCTAGGTTTTCCAATGCATCCTCATAATCTTTATTGATGATTTGAACATTGTTGAGGCTCAACTTTGAGATTCGGTCTTTCACAATACCATAATTTTTACCCTCTTTATCAAAATAAGCAAAATTGTCAATTCCATATGCTTTGATATCACCAATTTCCTTGGCAACAGAAAGTAAGGTCAACCCTTTAAAAACACCCACCTCTAAATAGCAAGTTTCAGGTGTTAATAAGGCCTTCGATAATCGTTGAAGCGTTCCAACCATTTTTTCACCGGAAAAGCCGGTTAAGATACCATTGTCTTCAGTTAAAAGCCCTTCTTTAATGGATGTTCTGATGGCGTTGTCAATTTTTTCAATCACTTTTTTAGTTTTTACAAATATATCAAATTCAGAAGTATTAATCATGGAAGGAACTACCTTGATTTTTAGGAATTTGAAACAAAGGTTAACGCTTTGTTAAATAAGATGTTAATACTCTGTTTTTAAGAAGTAAGTAAGCCTTTTGATACCCAATACCTAAACTTAACAATCATTTTCCCTTTTGCTGCTTTTCCTCTCAACAAGTATAAAACATATAATATGAAACTAGCCCCCCATTTAAATAATTCAATTAAGTAACGTTTGAAAGTAGAAAACGTTCCCTCATGATTCACTCTATTTCGTTCACTTTTTCCGGTTCCAATGGCTTGCTTCTTGATAAAAGCGGCTGTTGTTCGTTCGTATGGCACATAATGGTAGACCATGGCGTTAGGGATATAAACGACCTTAAGCTGCGGTTGCTGATAAATTCTCTTAAAAATATCTTTTTCCTCACTCCCTGCCAAATTACCGCCCTTTCGGCCTAAATCGGTATTAAATAACCCAACGTTATCAAATAAATCACTTCTAAAAGACATGTTGGAGCCTCTTGGATAATCATTTTTAGGGAATACTTTAATGTCATTTCCCATGTCAAAATACCCTAGCAAGGAGTTGAGATACTTATTTTCCCAATCTGGAATAACGTCTTCATAGTCCAGGTGTATTTTACTACCAATGGCAGAAACATCACTATTAGATTCAAAATAATTATAGATCACTTCCAGGTAGTCTTCGGCAAGGTAGGCATCATCATCAATAAAAGTAATGTATTTACCGTTAGATTCCTGAATGCCCCTGTTTCTCCCATAAGATAATCCCTGATTGGTCTCCAGAAAATAGGCAGTTTTAAGCTCCGGGTGCTTTTTGCTAAAATCACTGAATATTTCAGGTGTATTACCAGGCGAATTATTGTCAATAAGCACAATTTCGAATAGAGCATTGGAAATAGTTTGTTTCGCTAAACTTTCCAGTACTTTAGGTAAATATTTTTCTCTATTGTATGTGCTAATTGTAGCGGTAATCATCCCGATTTAGCTTGTTTTCTCTTTAGGTGATCTTACAAAATCAAAGTAAAGAGCAGCTAAAATGAAAGCAATTGCCAAGATTGATAGCGACATAGATATTACATTGGAACTATTATAAGAACTCAACTCAAATTTAAACTCTATGGTATGCTCACCGGCTGGAATTTCAAGTGCTCTTAAAATAAAATTGGCTCGCTTTATCTCATTTACTTCATTCCCGTCAATAAAGGCCTTCCAACCGTCTTCATAATAAACTTCAGAAAAAACGGCAAATTGTTCTGAATCAGAATTGGATTTATAAACTAAATGATCCGGATTGTAACTTTCTAATTGAATAGTACCCTCTCCTGTATAACGCTCCTTAAGATCAGAATTAATGACAACAGCTTCATCTTCCGGGGAAAAACCGGATTGGTTGGCACTCATTCTAATTAATACCATTTCTGTTGGAAGTGATGATGAATAATAGGTCCATTGAGGCCCATTAGTGCCATCATTTACATAGGCAATTTCCTGCTGATTAGTTGCCTGATACGGTACTTGAGATAATGGTGTTGTCTCCCCATTTGGAGCAATCAATTGAAGGGTTTCAGTGCCTTCTAATTTTAAGAGGCTATCGGTAAGCGTACCGTTTGTTATTTGGTATCCATTAAATGCTGTAGTAGTGTAAGTACTATTAACCGCCAAACTTAATATGGATTCATTAGCATCCTTTACCGATTTAATTGACTTGACAAACCACGCATTACCCAAGGCGCCTTCGTTTGGAAAGATTTGAGCATTATTAGAGGCAATCACATATTTAGTGTTTAGCATATTCATAACCGCCTGATTATAATTGGACAAATGAAATTCAATTAATTCCTGATACCTACCCAATTTCGCACCATGGTAACCACCAATAGACTTACCAAAATAGGAAGCTCTTGAACTATTAAATGGATTGTTTTGTTCAAAAATTCTAAAGTTTGTAAGCCTGTTTAATGTTCTAAACTGGCTGTGCTCCATAATCTGTTTGGCTTCTCCGCCTCTAATTTTATTGGCTTTTAACTCTTTTTGGACCTTAGCTTTATTCTCTTCAAGTAATTTAGCAACTTCGGGGTTTGATTTTTCAGCTTCCAAAATGGCCTTTTCTCCTAGACCAGCCGTATAAGGATATTTTTGCTTCCAGGATTCAACCCAATTGGCATTGGCTCCTTTTGTTTCAGTATTAATGTAGCGGTTGTCTACTGTGAATAAATCAGCGAAAACAAAAATAAGTAGTAAACCACTTAACAGATATTGGTTAATCAGACCTCTAATAAAAGCAAACACCAATCCAAATCCAACTAGTAAAAAGGCAAGTGATCTCAAAACATCAGCTTTAAAAATAGCAATTCTTACTTTGATTAACTCTGGAAAAACAGCATCAAAATAAGCAACTGAATTAGGGTCAGTTGCTAAATTACGTTGGTTGGCTTCTGCCGTAGAAACAAATGTGTTAAACATTTCTGGCATTAGGAGAAAGCCTAACAAGATCGCTCCAAAAACACCACTAATAATGTAGAACGGTTTAATGTTTTTTAGAATAGTTTCCCTGTTTTTTATGAGTCGATTCAAAAACAAAATAGCTAGTAATGGCAGTGTCAATTCAGCTACAAATAAGATAATGGTAACTGCCCTAAATTTATTATAGCCTGGAAAATAGTCTACAAAGAACTGCGTCAAACCTAAGAAGTTTTTTCCCCAGCTCAATAGGATGGTAAGAACCGTTACGGCTAGCAATCCCCACTTTAATCTATCGTCAATATAGAACAAAGCCAAAACGGCTAAGAAAACAACAATGATACCCATATAAACAGGTCCAGACATAAATGGCTGATCACCAAAATATTGAACATTTTGTGCTACATCTCTTCTCACACGGCTATTGGCTTCCTTCAAATAAGATTTACTGGATTCATTTTGCGTAATTCGTTGTGTAACGCCCCCTTTGAAATTAGGAATGATAAATGAAAACGATTCACTAATGCCGTAGCTCCAGTTGGTAATATACTGAACATCCAGTCCGCTTTCATTGGCTGAAATACCGGTTTTTGGTGAGCCATCTGCATTAATGGTTAATTCACTGCCTCCTCTTGTGGTATGTTTAGTATAATCTAATGTCCCTTTTATATTACCATAATTAATTACTGCAGCGATACCATAAACCAAGACCAAACCAACCGCTCTTTTCGAAAAATTTGGAATTGTTTTTTCTTTGATGGCATTAATCAGTTCTATGATACCAATTGTGATTAATATGAAGGCTAGGTAATAAGTTATTTGTAGGTGGTTGACCCTTAACTCGAATGCCATAAAAAGGCAAGACATTGCCAACGCAAAGATCCAGCGTTTGCTCCTGAATGCCCAAATAAAACCAGCAATAACAAAAGGGGCATAACCAATGGCAGCAGCCTTAGTATTGTGACCCGCTTCCAAGATGATGATAAAGTATGACGATAACCCGTAAGCAATGGCCCCAATCATACCAATGTATGGTCTAATTTTAAGGCTAATAGATAGTAAATAAAAACCAGCAAAGTAAAGAAATAAAAAGCCAACAGGACCCGGCAGCCATAATGTTGAGATTGAACGCAGAAAATCAATTAATGCAAGTCCTTGATACTTGGTAGCAATTTGAACAGAAGGCATACCAGAAAACATTGAATTAGTCCATAAAGTTTCCTGACCAAGCGATCTGTAATCTATAATCTCCTGAGCGCCACCTGCCCATTTTTCAACGTCTCCTTGTTTCAGGGCATATCCTGATAGAGCGGGATGAAAATAGATAATGGATATGATGGCAAATAAGGCTATAGCACCAACATGCCATAAGTTTTTCTTTTGAAGTAGTCTTTCTTTTAAATTCATTCTTAGATGATTAAGTGTTCAAGATCGGCAACTTTATCTGAGTGGATGAAGTAAAAATCTTGGTTAAATGTATGAATTTCCTCTTTAGAAATTGGCAATAATTTGTTAAAATCTAAGACATAGATGCCATAACCATAATTCATAAGGAACGCTACGACAGTCTCTCTGTTATCGACACCGTTTAATTCAATTTGGACGGTGGGTTTATACTGAGAAATCGTTTTTTTCAAAGAAGGGATAACATATTGTTCATATCCTTCTACATCACACTTCAAATAATCTAAAGAACTAATGTCAGATGAGTTAATAATGTCATCACCTACTTCCATTGGGACTTGATATGATAATTGTGAAGCACCATTATCCTGACTATTAATTTGAGTCAATCCATGTCGTACAATTCCATTGACAATAGGAATGGACATATCGACTTGAGTTTTTTGCTCTTCTCCTAAGGCACAATTGAATAATTGCATGTTTGAAGATAGATACCGTCGCATATTCTTCTTCCAAATATTAGCAAAAAGAGGGATAGGCTCCACTGCAATCAAACGACCCTCCTTTTGAATTTGACCTGCCATGAAATAGGAATAATACCCCAGATTAGCGCCAATGTCTAAAACAGTATATGAAGGCTTTATAATTGATTTAATAAAGTGAAGTTCAGCGTACTTTTTTTTAAAAAAGCCTAAGGACATCAAAGACAAGTACGTGCTACTTATGAGCCTTAAATAGCCGTTAAGACCTAATACTTTAACTAAGACTCTTCTGATCAACTTCATTATATTAATTTATTGTTTTACCAGATGTCATACACAAAGATATATTTAGCTTTATAGACTAAGAGAGGTCGTTTTACACTACTCAACTTCCTCGTAAGTAGCATAATCATCAGAATTCAGGTTTCGTTTATCTATTTTTGAAATTGTGGTTTTACCAAAATTCTCTTTCATTTCCTTTTCAGATCGAACGTTCTTTTGATACTGTTTTTGTTCATTAATATGGCGTCTAGCAGTCATCATCTTACCAATTAAACGGAGCAAAAAAATGACCCCTAGAATAACTAATATTTGTCTGAAACCAATCACTTAATTACTTACTCAAATATAAATTACGTTCACTGTAAATTTCATGGAAGAACGGATCTCTTAAATTTTTAATGAATCTAATGGCTTCACCAGTTGATTTCATTTCAGGACCCAATTCTTTATTTACGTTTGGAAATTTATCGAATGAAAAGACTGGAATCTTAATAGCATAACCTTCCTGACGTGGGTTAAAATCAAAATCCGTTACTTTTTTATGTCCCAGCATTACTTTGGTTGCATAATTAACATATGGTTCCTGGTAAGCTTTGGCAATAAAAGGAACAGTTCTAGATGCCCTTGGGTTTGCCTCAATAACATAAACCGTATCATCTTTAATTGCAAACTGGATATTAATCAATCCCACTGTTTGTAGTTCTATTGCAATCTTTTTGGTAATGTCTTCAATTTGGTGCATCACAAAGTCACCTAAATTGTAAGGAGGAAGCACTGCATAAGAATCTCCTGAGTGGATACCCGCTGGCTCAATATGCTGCATAACACCGATAATTTTAACGTTTTCACCGTCACAAATGGCATCAGCCTCGGCTTCTATCGCACCACCTAAAAAGTGATCCAGTAGAATCTGATTTTCTGGTAATTCATGTAAAATGTCTACAACGTGGTGCTCTAATTCCTCGTCATTCAACACAATTTTCATTTTTTGACCACCAAGAACGTATGATGGTCTTACCAATAATGGATAACCTAAATCTTTTGCTAATTCCAATGCTTGTTCAGCACTTTTAACGACACCATATTTAGGGAAAGGGATACCATTTTTTTCCAACAAAGCTGAAAAACGACCTCGATCTTCAGCAATATCCAAGGCATCATAAGAAGTTCCCATGATTTTAATACCATATCGTTCTAATTTTTCAGCTAGTTTGAGGGCTGTTTGACCACCTAACTGAACAATAACGCCTTCTGGCTTTTCATGTCGAATAATGTCATAAATGTGTTCCCAGAAAACTGGCTCAAAATACAACTTGTCAGCCGTATCAAAATCGGTAGATACCGTCTCAGGGTTACAGTTAATCATAATGGTTTCATAGCCACACTCTTTGGCTGCCAATACACCATGAACGCATGAGTAATCGAATTCAATTCCCTGTCCAATTCTGTTTGGACCTGAACCTAACACAACAATTTTCTTTCTGTCACTGACAACTGATTCGTTTTCTGTGTCGAATGAAGAATAATAGTAAGGTGTCTGAGCCGGGAACTCGGCTGCACAAGTATCCACAATCTTGTAAACACGGCTAATGTTAAACTCATCTCTCTTTTTGTATACTTCAGACTCTAAACATCTTAATAAGTGCGCAATTTGCCTGTCAGCATAACCTTTTTGTTTGGCTTCGTACATTAACTCTCTTGAAATGGAATTAATGTCATATTGACTAATTGTTTTTTCCAGATTAATGAGTTCTTCGATCTGTCTTAAGAACCAATTGTCAATTTTAGTTTTTTCCTTAATGGTTTTAAAAGGAATCCCCAGTTTGATAGCATCATAAATATGAAACAATCTATCCCAACTTGGAAACTCAAGGCTTTTTAAAATCTTATTCTGATCAGTAATTTCTTTACCATCAGCTCCTAAACCATTTCTTCCAATCTCTAACGATTGACAGGCTTTTTGAAGGGCTTCCTGAAAAGTTCTACCAATTCCCATCACTTCCCCAACAGCCTTCATTTGCAGGCCTAGCTTATCATCAGCACCAGGGAACTTAGCAAAATTCCATCTTGGGATCTTTACAATAACGTAGTCTAATGTTGGCTCAAATAAAGCTGAAGTTGTTTTAGTAATTTGATTTTTTAATTCGTCTAAGTTATAACCAATGGCCAACTTAGCGGCAATTTTAGCAATTGGATATCCAGTAGCTTTTGAAGCCAAGGCAGATGAACGTGATACCCTTGGATTAATTTCAATTGCAATGATATCTTCTTTCTCATCATTACTTACTGAAAACTGAACATTACAACCACCAGCAAAATTACCAACAGAGCGCATCATTTTAATCGCCATGTTTCTCATTTTTTGGAAGGTTGTATCTGATAATGTCATAGCAGGGGCTACAGTAATAGAATCTCCTGTATGAATTCCCATAGGGTCAAAATTTTCAATAGAGCAAATAATGACAACATTATCGTTATTATCTCTAAGTAATTCTAGCTCGTATTCTTTCCAGCCCAACAATGCTTTATCTATCATCACCTCGTGAATAGGTGATTTGTGTAAGCCACTTGTGAGGTGCTTTTCAAATTCTGCTTCCTCGTATACAACTGCGGCTCCAGTGCCGCCTAATGTGTAAGAAGCTCGAATACATAGCGGGAATCCATATTCCTGGGCAATTTTTTTACCTTCAAGAAAGGATTTAGCGGTAGTTTGTGGCGCCATGCCTATACCAATTTCCCCCATCAAATTTCTAAATGCTTCACGATTTTCAGTAATTTCAATGGCATCAATATCCACACCAATGATCTTAACGCCATATTCTTCCCAAATCCCCATTTCATCACACTTAATACATAAATTCAAAGCTGTTTGCCCACCCATGGTTGGCAATACAGCATCAATGTGGTGTTTTTCTAGAATTTTTTCAATCGAAGCAGGTTCAAGCGGTTCCAGATAGATATTGTCAGCAACAACACTATCCGTCATAATCGTAGCAGGATTACTATTAATCAAAGTGACTTCAATTCCTTCTTCTCTAAGCGATCTAGAAGCTTGAGAACCAGAGTAATCAAATTCACAGGCTTGACCAATGACAATTGGTCCGCTTCCTATTATTAAAATTGATTTTAGAGAATTATCTTTAGGCATATTGTGGGAGTTTACAATTTTTCAAATTGCCTGCAAATTTAGTCGTAATTATTTCAAACTTGTTCACAATTCTGTGATACTTTTTAACAAATTGTTAATTAGATGTACCGTTATCTTGAGGTCTGAAATCATAGTCTTTTAGTTCAAGATGAACGCATGAATTTTATTAATATATTGACCAAAGCCATAAACGTGCGGAATATCGCCATGTCCTGCATCTTCAACTCTAATGCCCTCTTTAAAAGTGCCAGAATGATTTTTAAAAATTAACTCTCCGTTTGGGAGTGCGATATAATCATCTTCCACGCCATGAAACCAAAGTAAGGGTACTTTGACAGATTTAATGTTTTCAGCATTGTCGAACTTTAAAGTGGTTAGAAAAGCAGGGTTAACATTAATGATGGTTGACGAATGGGTTAAATTAGCAACAGATGCCAAAGGAGATTCTATAATAATTTTACTTGGTGTAAAGTCACTTTTAAAAGCAGCCCTTTCTATAACCGGAATGCAACCCAAACTAAAGCCATAATAAATTGTATGTTCTTCTTTTGCTCCTCTGTCTTTTAACCAATTAATACACGCGTCTACATCCTCGCTTAATGCTTCTTCATCAGGTGTGCCTTCTGACATGCCATAACCTCTGTAATCCATCATCAATACTCCATAGTTATGCTTTCCACCAATATGAGCCAGCAATGTAGCTCTAGGATAATATACATCCATATGCAGTGATTGACCATGACAATACACTATTACCGTATCTGACGCAATGGTCGTTGTGTCTCCAATGTAAACACCATAAATAGTGAAGGTTTCGCCAGTGCTTTCATCTTTTGATTCAACAGTGATTAAGCTTCTATTTGCAGGGTCTACAGCGTATATGTCTGGCACACTTTGACCTCCAGCATCATAGGCTTCGAACTGGTAGACTTCCAGCTTTTCTAAAGGAAAAGCTAACTGATCAAGCATCACTTTTTTACAGGCTGATAATGATAAAAGTAAGAGGATGATCAGTATATTTTTCATATTACTTAGTTTTTAGCAGCCATCTATAGCCTAAATAAATACCAATAGCACCATTGCTTCCCTGTGGTGTCGAATAGGGGATAAAGGCATAATCGTTATTAAAATTAGGTCCCAACCACTTTATTTCGGCAGTAAACTGACCATTCTGATGCTTCCCTTTCAGAACATGGCCTATCTGAGGATTAAATAACCAATGGTTTTCCTGAGGTTGGTTATTTGCCATAGTACGACTTAACTCAAAGTAGTTATTGATTCCAACGTAAAAATAACTATTTCTCGATCCATAATTCCAATAGGCATTTGCATCCAACGTTGGCCAAAATTTACCAGCATTACCACTAAAAGTGTAAATAAAATTGAAACCTGGTGAAATCGAAATGTTAGGCGTGTATTTATTTTGATTTAATACTTTGAATGTGGCGCCCCAATCTGTTTGTAAATTGCCGAAAAGAATAGAGGTAGTATGAAGCCCGCCAAAAATGGTAATATTTGTATCAATGCCGTACCCAACTTCAATAGCAGTTATAGGTAATGGTACCGGAACACCGTAATCAAGTGTAGGTCCCCCAAAATGTCCCCCAATTGATAATTGCTTATGATCAATGGGTTCTACGAATTTTGAAGGGCCGCAACCGACTACCAAGCAGACTAAGAATATCAACAAAAAAGGCAACTTCATCTTACAGTAAAGTTAAGCAAATGTTAAGGATAAAAAATTATTTTTCTGTGAAAAACTTTCGCTATTTTTGCTGAATGGTTTTAACAGACGATTATAAAAATATAGTTAAACTGCGCTTTAATGCTCCTCGAGAGTTAGGAGCTGATTTCTTTAATGGTCTATATGAAGGTTTGATTGATCCGGAGCAGTTTGAGTTGGATAGCTTCAATGATTTTTCACTGCGCGAAATATTAGATTATTTGAAGAAGAGCCATAATGAATATTTGACCATTTGGTTTCCTCAGATTGAAGATTTGGTGAAAGAAGTCAAAGAAGATTTAGGGATAAATGATGTCACACTCACTCTAAAATCGTTTGTTGTTAATTACTATAATGAATTAACCAACCATATTAACTTTGAAGAAAAAGTATTGTACAATTTTGTCGAAAAATTACTTCAAGGAACCTATGTCGAAAAGGAAAAAGTATTTGTGTTGAATCACTTTTTAGAAACACATAATCATGATGTTTCTGATGAGCTGATGGTGATTCAAAAAGTACTGATTAATAAAGATCCATCTCTTAAAGATCATGCAAAAATTCAGGCATTGTTTGGGAAGTTAAACTTAATTCAGAATGATTTAGCCATTCACGGAATGATCGAAGATGAATTGTTAATTGCTAAAATTCATACTTATATTCAAGAACTATTCTAGCGGATGCCATTTTCAGGGTGTTTTCCCTTATAAGGTTTGAATAGCGCTTGAATTGATTTTATGTCAGACTCCACATCATTTGTTCTTTCAAATACATGAAAGATTTTAGCTGTTTTTGAAGGGTAATCCATATAGCCCAATATAATAGGCACATTAGCTTCTTTTGCTATATAGTAAAACCCTTTTTTCCAATTAGGATTATAAGATCTGGTCCCTTCTGGGGTGACTACTAATGTTAATTCATCAGATTTGAGATAGAGCTCTTTTAATTGCTGGGTTAAATTGGTTTTACGTTTTCTATCTACCGGAATGCCACCCATCCATTTTAAAATCCACCCTAATGGCGGGAAAAAAAGGTTTTTCTTAATGAGAAACTTAACCCGTATTTTATAGACACCCCAAAATCCCATATTGCCAATAAAGAAATCCCAATTGGAAGTGTGGGGTGCCATTACCAAAACGCACTTTCTGATTTCAGGGGGCAATTCGGGGTGGATTTTCCACCCCATTACCCTTAGCCAAAATTTTCCGAAGATGGCCTTCATCTGTATTGATTAATCAACAATTTCGATTTTTTCAATCAAATCTCCTTCTCGAATGTCATCAACTAAATCAACACCGTCTATTACTTTTCCAAAACAAGTGTGATTACCATCTAGATGTGAAGTGTTATTTCTGCTATGACAAATAAAAAATTGACTACCACCAGTATTTCGGCCGGCGTGTGCCATAGATAAAACACCTCTATCATGATATTGCTTCTCGGCTGTTACTTCGCAATCGATAGTATAGCCTGGTCCACCAACACCTGTTCCTTGCGGGCACCCTCCTTGGATGACAAAATCAGGAATTACCCTATGGAAAGTTAAACCATTATAAAAACCATCATTGGCTAGTTTTACAAAATTATTAACCGTAATAGGCGTTTCTTGAGCGTAAAGCTCCGCTTCCATTTTTCCTTTGCTTGTTGTGATAATTGCTTTCATGATTGAATTTTTTTGCAAGATTACTAAATTAAAAGTAAAGGGCTAGTGAAAATCACTAAATAACATAAGTTCGGGATAAGGTTTTACGACATCCATTTTGTCATATTGAGTGAATTTCTGCAAGAAATTTGTATCGAAATGGGCAAAATGACTTGTTTTCGATACAATTTTTTTCCGTTGCACTGCAAAAAACCACTCAAACTGACGTCAGTTTGCTTAAATAGAACTCGTGTAAATAGATAACTTTTTGGACATAAGAATACCTGAAAAAGCGATTTGAAGGATCCTTGGCCTAACAATGATGAGTGTAATTTTTCACCCATGTTCATATATGAAGCAATTTACTTTAGCGATATAAGATTATCTTTGCTTCATGGAAAAAGTGCAATATTCATTTGATGAACTTAGTTTGTCTTCCACGTTAATCAGGTCTCTGATTAATGAAAAACAGGAAGTCTCTGATTTTAGTCACCGGTTTTTTAGTGAACAATCCATCATTAGTCAAACCCGTTTAAAATCATTTTCAACAGCTAATAGATCTATTTTGAACCATGTTCTAAAAGCGCAAAATCAAAAGCTTGCACTTTCATCCAAAACAACGGCTAATATTGATAAGTTATTAGAAAGTAACACGTTTACGATTACAACAGGTCATCAGTTAAATATGGCAACCGGGCCATTGTATACACTCTATAAAATTTTAGAAGTAATCAATTGGTGTGAAAAGATGAATGAAAGTCAAAATGAGAACAATTTTGTGCCCGTTTTTTGGATGGCTACTGAAGATCATGATTTTGACGAAATTAATCACATTCATTTGTTTGGACAAAAAATTGATTGGCAGCATCAAGATGTTGAAAATTCAGTAGTAGGTCGTATATCAACCTCACCAACCAATTCCTTTATAAAGACAATCCTAGAGAAGTTTAATGATGAGAATATGAAGGCTAAAGTACATGAGTTTTTGCAAGCTTATGAGCACGGAAAGTCTTTGTCAGAAGCCAATAGGGAATTGATTAATTCGCTTTTTGGTAGTTATGGGCTTGTTATTTTGGATGGAGATGATCGTGCACTAAAAGAGCTTTTTGTACCTATTATTAAGGAGGAAATTGAAAACTCGGTGACGTTTAATTCAGTGTCAAAAACGAATCAAAGTCTTGAAGCAGGAGGGTTTCATCAGCAAGTATATGTTAGGCAGAGTAATCTGTTTTATATTGAACCTTCTGGTGAACGTGTCAGGATTGAACGAACTGATCAAGGCTTTTTAATGAAAGAAAAAATGCTAACAGCTGCGGACCTTCTTGCACTATTAGCCGAAAATCCTGAGAGATTTTCACCGAACGCATTAATGAGACCGTTATACCAAGAAACTGTTTTACCGAATGTTGCTTACATTGGAGGTGGCGGCGAAATTGCTTATTGGTTGCAGCTTAGATCAACCTTTGAAAAATTTAATACCATATTCCCGCTTCTAAAAGTTCGAGAGTCAATTTTATTAATTGATGATCGAATGAAAGGTCAAATGACCGAGTTTGGTTACTCTGTAACAGATTTAAAGATGGCGCCTGAGGCCTTGATGAAAGATTACGTGACTAAAAATCAAACTGTAGAATTGAGTCTAACAGATCAAAAAACTAATTTGGATAAAATAAAAGGTGAAGTGGTTGAAAAGGCCTTGGCGGTTGATAAAAATGCAACTGCCTTTATAGAGGCTGAGTTCCAGAGAATGCAAAATCAGTTTGAAAAAATGGAAAAGAAATTCATTGCTTCTGAAAAAAAGAATCAGGAAAAATCACTCAAGCAACTGCAACGGTTACAGAACAGATTGTATCCTAATGGTGGGTTTCAGGAACGGTACGATAACTATTTAAGTTACATCCATCTTGAGGGGTTCATTGATCGATTAAAATCGCAGCTAAAACAAAGAATGACTGCCAAGGCAGCCATTCAGGTTATTGAGGTATAATATTATATTGTCAATTACCAGTTGTAAAGCTTGAAAGTACCCATAAATTGTGCGACTTCCTCTTTAATGCCTGCTAACATGTCTTCATTTTCTGAATTCATGATGGCCTGATCAATCCATTTCACAATTTTATAGATATGCTCTGTTTCTAATCCTCTTGTGGTAATGGCTGGTGTTCCTATCCTAATTCCTGACGTCACAAAAGGTGATTTGTCGTCAAACGGAACCATGTTCTTATTAACCGTAATTCCCGCTTTCCCTAAGGCAATTTCGGCATCTTTACCTGTAATATTTTTTGATCTTAAATCAATTAACATGGAGTGGTTATCCGTTCCACCGGAAATAATTTTATATCCAAGATCAACTAATCCTTGAGCTAGTGTTTGAGCATTTTTAATCACTTGTTTCTGATACGTCACAAAAGAAGGTTTTAAAGCCTCACCAAAAGCTGTTGCTTTGGCTGCTATGACATGTTCTAATGGGCCTCCTTGAGATCCTGGGAATACACCTGAATCCAGAAGTGAACTCATTTTTCTAAGCGTCCCCTTCGGTGTCTTTTTTCCCCAAGGATTATCAAAATCATGGCGCATCATAATTACGCCTCCTCTTGGCCCCCTTAACGTCTTATGTGTTGTTGAAGTAACAATGTGGCAATGCTCAAATGGATCATTTAATAAACGCGCTGCAATTAAACCGGCCGGATGAGAGATATCCGCTAAAATAATGGCTCCAATTTCATCAGCTACCTCGCGAACGGCTTTGTAATTCCAATCTCTTGAATAAGCAGAAGCGCCCAGAATGATCATTTTTGGTTTTTCCTGCCTTGCCGTTTCTGCTAATTTATCATAGTCAATTTGACCAGTATTTTGATCAACACCGTAGAATACATTTTCATATAACTTACCTGAGAAATTAACTGGTGACCCATGTGTTAAATGTCCTCCGTGAGATAAGTCGAACCCAAGTACTTTATCACCAGGATTTAAACAAGCTAACATCACGGCTGAATTGGCCTGAGAGCCAGAATGGGGTTGAACATTGGCCCACGAAATTTGATATAATTCCTTTAGACGATCAATCGCTAGTTGTTCTACTTTGTCTACTATTTCGCAACCGCCATAATACCGTTTTCCCGGAAGTCCTTCAGCATATTTATTGGTTAAAACTGACCCCATAGTTGACATGACAGCGTCACTAGTGAAGTTTTCAGAAGCAATTAATTCAATGCCTTTTTTTTGGCGATCAGCTTCCTGATCTATTAATTCTAATATCTCTTGATCCATCATTTTTTAGATTATATCACAAATCTATAAATTACCTACTTATGTTTTGTTTTCAAGGCAAACTTTATTTTGAACTAAAATTGAACAATTTTAACAGTTAGATACCAATATCAATGAAACAAAATAGGTTAATATCAGTATCATTAATTGAATTGAATTAAAAAGTCTATCTTTGTAGGCTAAAATTTAGGGTATGGCAGCGCCGAAAGTTACGGAGAATAAACAAAAATTATTTGAAACCAAAGATTTGGTTTTCGTTTGGCGTTTACTACTAAATAATATTGCCATTTTAATCGCAGTACCTCTTTTAGCCTTTTTAATTGGATACATTTATACTTACAGATTAACAGATGTTTATGGAGCAAAGGTTCAGTTGCTTCTGAAATCGAGCGATACTTACGATTATCAAGATCAAATCTATAAAGGTCTTGGAGCATATGGTGTATACATGGATGCTCAAAACCAGATGAGAATCATGAGGTCTAGAGATTTAATTGGAGAAGTTGTTGATAGAATGAATGTATCAACTTCTTATTTCATTGTTTCTAGAGTAAGAAAAGTAGAAGTATTTGGAACACTTCCCTTTAAAGCAGATGTTAAATTAATTAATAATTCACTTCACGAGCAACCAATAGAAGTAAAGGTACTCGATAAAAACACATATGAGCTTTCCTTTTTAAAAGGAGGAGAACTTGAAGTTGTTAAAGGTGTTTTTGATGAACCAATCGTATCAAACGACTTTACCATTAACCTGATTCAGAACTATAGTTTTACCGACAATAACATTGAAAATATTAAAGGATATGACTATGAAATGATTTTTCATTCGAAGGATTATTTGATTAATAAATACCGTTATAACATGGAAATTGAAAACGTAGAATATACTAGTATTCTTGAGGTTCGTGTTATGGATGAAATAGCTGCCAGAGCTAAAATGTTTTTAGATACACTTACAACTGTTTATATTGATTATTCGAAAAAATTACAGTTAGAAGTTAATGAAAATACAGTAGCTAATATTGAAAAACAGATTGATACCATCAGTACATTTATAAAAAGCAAGGAAATAGAACTTTTGGGATTTAAGGATAAAAACGCCATTCTAAATTTGCCAAAGGAAGAAGAAGATTATTTTCAAAGATATGTTGAAAGTACCAGTCAAAAACGATTGTTGCAGCAAAAGTTGGCCTCGCTTAAGACACTTGAAGCCTATATTCTAAATTTGGATGAAGAGAATTTTCTACCCCCTACTTTTGAAGCTTTAACTTCTGATGTATATATCACCCAAACAATTAGAAGAGTTTATGAACTTCAATTAGAATTAAAAGGACGCTCTGCCTCTCAAGTGGCCGATCATGCCAGCATTAAGACAAAAAAAGATGAGGTCAATAGTCTAAAAAAGGATTTATTGGTTTATATCTCTAATCTTGATAAGGCCATTAATGATGAGGTGACAACAATCGAGAAATACATTAGTAGTAATAAAAACAACATTAAAAAAATTCCGGTTTCAGAACAAGGGGTTGCTAATATCAAACGGGAATTGGACGTCAACAATAAAATGTATCTTTTTCTTTTGGAGAAAAAAACTAATTCATTAATTGCTCGTGCAGGAATTATTCCGCAAGTAAGATTAGTTGAATCAGCTTCTAGACTTGGAATTGTTAAACCTAATAAAAGCAAAATTAAAAGGATGTTCTTTTTGGGAGGTGTATTATTAGCGCTATTTATTGCTTTAATGAGAAAGTTACTATTTGAGAAAATTCAAAATGTAAATGAATTAAATGAAGTAACGGACCTTTCAGTTATAGGTGGTCTACCATTTGTTAAAGAAAAGGAGTCTAAACTAATAGTAACTAAAAAACCAAAAGCCCAAATTACGGAGAGTTTTAGAACCCTTAGAACGAATTTGTCATATCTAGGAGACTTTGATAAGGATACAAAAGCAAGAAAAATTTCAGTGTCTTCTTTCTTTCCTGGTGAGGGAAAGACGTTTACCTCAACTAATGTTGCCAGTATATTGGCCATGAGCGATAAAAAGGTAGTAATAGTTGATTTTGATTTACATAAGCCAAAAATCCACAAAACTTTTGATTTAGAAAATAAGAAGGGCGTTTCGAGTTTTTTAATAGGAAACGAAGATTCCATTGATGACATTATATATACAAACCTTAATGATAATTTAGATGTCATTACTGCAGGTCCTATTCCTCCAAACCCCTCTGAAATTGTTCTAAAAGCTAAAATGCCTCAATTATTTGAAGAGCTTGAAGAAAGGTATGATTACATCATTGTGGATACACCTCCGTTCGGATTATTAAATGATGCCATTGAATTAATAAAATACCTCGATATTTTTGTTGTAGTTGTTAATACAAAGTACATTAAACACCGTGGAGTTAGAACTATTGAATCTTTACTTGAAAAACATGATATTGATGTTGGAATGGTATTAAATGGTGTTAGAAGATCGAGACTGCAATATTATTATTCCAAGTATTCATATAAGTATAATTATAATTATGGTTATAATTATGGATACGGATATGGAGATGCCTATTCAGATTATACAGAAAAGGATTAGACAGGATATTCTTTATTTTTTCAACCAAAAAAAATGACTACTTTTGCATTTCAAAAAAAGCAAATAGTATCATGATTTCGGTTAATAATCTTTCTCTTCAGTTCGGAAAAAAAGTACTTTTCGACGAAGTAAATTTAAAATTTGTATCTGGCAATTGCTATGGTGTAATAGGTGCCAACGGTGCTGGTAAATCTACTTTCCTAAAAGTGTTAACTGGTGATCAAGATCCTAATGCCGGTCATATTTCTATTGAACCAGGTAGGAGGATGGCCGTGCTTAGCCAAAATCATCATGAATTTGATGAATTTTCTGTTTTGAATACCGTGATGATGGGTCATAAAGATTTATGGCGGATTATTCAAGAAAAAGATGCCATTTATGCTAAGCCGGATTTTAGTGAAGCTGATGGAATGAAAGCTTCTGAATTAGAAGCAGAGTTTGCTGAAATGGATGGTTGGAATGCAGAAACAGATGCAGCCACAATTCTTAGTAACCTAGGTATAAAAGAAGAATTGCATTATACTACACTTAAAGACATTCCAGGCGAGTTAAAAGTGAGAGTGTTACTTGGTCAGGCTATTTTTGGGAATCCGGATATTCTGGTTCTTGATGAACCAACTAATGACTTGGATATTAAAACCATTTCGTGGTTGGAAGACTTCTTGTTGGATTTTAAGAACTTGGTCATAGTGGTTTCTCATGATAGGCACTTTTTAGATACCGTATGTACTCACATCTGTGACATTGACTACGGAAAGATTAATTTGTTTTCAGGAAACTATTCATTTTGGTATCAGTCTTCTCAATTAGCATCACGCCAAATGGCTGATCAAAACAAGAAACTGGAAGACAAAAGAAAAGAATTGCAGGACTTTATTTCGCGATTTAGTGCCAATGCATCTAAATCTAAACAAGCAACAAGTCGTCGTAAACTATTAGAAAAATTAAAGTTAGAAGACATCAAACCTTCATCAAGAAAGTATCCAGGTATTATTTTTGAACAAGAACGTGAGGCTGGCGATCAAATATTACATATCAATGGTCTAACTAAAACAATTGAAGGAGAACCCCTTTTTAGTAATTTAAATATTAATGTTTCAAAAGGTGATAAGATTGCCTTTATATCAAGAAATAGCCTTGCTATAACTGCTTTATTTAATATTTTGATTGGAGAGGATCAACAAGATTCAGGTACGTTCGAATTCGGAACAACAATTACGCCAACACATCTTCCAAATGAAAATTCTGTCTTTTTTAGTAGCGATTTATCATTGATTGATTGGTTACGTCAGTATGCAGAAACTGATGAAGAGAAAGAAGATGTTTACCTGAGAGGATTTCTTGGGAAAATGTTATTTTCTGGGGAAGAAGCACTCAAAAAGTCTAATGTACTTTCAGGAGGAGAAAAAGTGAGGTGTATGTTAAGTCGCCAAATGTTGGGTAAAGGCAATTTATTAATGCTGGACGAACCTACAAACCATCTTGATTTGGAATCAATTCAAGCTTTTAACAATGCTTTAATAAAATTTCCTGGTACAGTCTTATTTACTTCGCACGATCATGAATTTGTACAAACTGTAGCCAATAGAATCATTGAAATTACGCCGAATGGCTATGTTGATAAGTTAATGAGCTACGACGATTATTTAGCAGATGCCAGGATTCAGGAGCAAGCTGAGGCGCTGTATTAACGCAAAATGCTTAGATTTGATTGATGGAACGAATTGACTCAGTTGGTGATTATATTGATATTAAATCTAATTGGAAAGAAGCCCTTGTCTTGCTAAGGGAGATTATTCTATCGGCACCAGTTAATGAATGCATGAAGTGGAGTGCACCTGCCTATACTTACAATAAGGAGAATATTATTGGTCTGGCAGCATTTAATGATTACGTTGGGATATGGTTTCATCAAGGTGTGTTTTTAAAGGATGATGCAAAGGTCTTATTTAATGCTAATGAGTCTAAAACAAAAGGATTACGGCAGTGGCGTTTTTCAAGCATCAAGGAAATCGAAAGTAATGCCGAATTAATATTGGCGTATGTTTCTGAAGCGATTGAAAACCAAAAGGCAGGTAAAAAGATAAAAATCCAGAGGGGTAAGCCTTTGGTGATACCACCCGAGTTAAAAAACGAATTTTCTGTCAATAAGTCGTTTGAGACGGCGTTTAATACTTTTTCTAAGGCTAAGCGCATTGAATTTGCAGAGTATATTTCTCATGCAAAACAGGAGAAAACAAAGCAATCTAGGCTTAAAAAAATCATCCCTATGGTATTAAGAGGAGAAGGCCTGAATGATAAATACAGATCGAATTAAAAAACGGATTAACCGAATCGATTATATTTGTCCAAAATTGAATTATCAGACTATTAGATCATAGCAATATTGATAAAAAGAGATGGGACAAGCTGGCAGAAACCTCTTCTGACAGTTTATTTTCAATGTCATGGTACCTTGACTCAGTATCTCCTAATTGGAAGGCAATTATTTGGGGTGATTATCAGTCCGGGTTTCCAGTTCCAATTACCATAAAAGGAGGAATACATCAGGTGGTTCAACCTATTTTTACAAGAGAGTTTAAATTATTAGGACAAGAAGTGCCTAATGAAGTTATATTTGAATTCCTTCAATCGAAATATAAAAATGTGGATCTGAGAATAAGCGATCTGATTCCGAACCTGAATCCCTTGGAGAGGATTCATCAAATTTTGAGTTTAGGGCCAGATGTAGAAAAAAGTTATTCAAAGAATGCAAAGCGTTTAATTAAAAAATCAGACAAACTTTTTTCGTATAAAGTGATTTCAAATTTAGACGCCTTTTTTGAGTTAATTAAAGAAACACTTGTGTCTAAAATAGCTGAATTTAATGAAGAAAATATTGCTAAACTCAATGCCTTGATGGTTGGTGCACAAAGGGCTGGAAAGGCCGTCTGCATTGCTGTAATAGATGCTTCTGGTGAATTTATTGGTGCTGGATTCTTTTTTCAACATCAGCAAAAAATCACTTATTTAAAAGGAACTGCCACTAATGCTGCCAAAAAAAATGGAGCTATGTTTGGATTAATGAACTATGCCATAAATCTTTTTATTAAAGATTTTAAAGTTTTTGATTTTGGTGGTTCTGATATGAAAAATGTTGCTGACTTTTACAATAAATTTGGGGCAACTGACAGGATTTACTACCATTACCAGTTGAATAACCTTCCTCTTTGGTACCGTTTGACAAGAAAATGGTTAAAACAAGGATAGTTTAAGAATAGGCAATAAAGTCTAATAGAAATAAGTTTAACTGATCAAAAAATATTTAATAACGGAAAATGAAAACAATATTAATAGTTGGAAGTTCAGGAGGATTAGGAACCGCTTTAACAGAATATTTTAGAAAGCAAGATTGTCAGTTAATCTTACACTATTTCACTAACCAACCCAGTGTGAAAGAAGATGAAAATACACTTCTAATATCTGCCAATATAACGCATGAAAACGAGGTTGAAAAAATGATGGAAACTATTCGTAACCGTTTTGGAAAATTAGATGTGGTTGTTAATAATGCTGGTGTATCAATTTCTGAAATATCATGGAAAGCGAATTTATCGAATTGGGATAAGACAATTGCAGTAAATTTAACAGGGCCTTTTCTGGTCAGTAAACATGCCTTGCCACTGATGAGAAGCAATAATTGGGGTAGAATAATCTATATTTCTTCAATTGTGGCTCAAACTGGTTTTGCTGGCACAACAGCCTATGCAGCATCAAAAGCAGGTCTTTTAGGTCTTACAAAATCTTTAGCAAAAGAAGTGGCTTCAAATGAAATTACTGTAAACGCAATTGCTTTAGGTTATTTTAATGTAGGAATGATTGAGGATGTTCCTGATTTAATCAAAGAAAATATAGTAGAGTCTATTCCTAAACAAGCACTTGGAGACCCTAGGCAGTTATTCGAAACAATTCAATTTATACTGTCTGAAAATAGCGAATATTTAACGGGTCAAACCATCAACTTAAACGGGGGGCTTTATATGTCTTAAAGACATTAAGTTGTGCAAAAAATCATCTATATTTGTAGTAAACTCTGCTGCCATGATTCATAATTTAAACGAAAAATCTTCAATTTTCCAGGTTTTTATTTCTGAAATAAGAGACCAGGTCATTCAAAAAGATTCATTGCGGTTTAGGACAAATTTGGAGCGAATTGCCGCCATTTTGGGTTATGAGTTGAGTAAAAAATTAAATTTTGAATCTAGTGAAATCAAAACACCATTAGGGATTGCTGAATCAAATTATCTTAAAAATCAACCTGTTGTAGCTTCAATTTTACGTGCAGGGATACCTATGCACAACGGCTTAATTTCAGTATTTGATAAGGCGGAGAATGCTTTCGTATCAGCCTACAGGAAACCACATAAAAATGGTGATTTCGACGTACATGTTGAATACCTTGCCTCACCATCTCTTGATGATAAAACTTTGATAATCGCTGACCCAATGTTGGCAACTGGTGCTTCAATGTATATGGTATACAAAGCTTTACTTAATAAGGGAATGCCTACTAAAATTCATATTGTTTCCGCCATAGCAAGTCAAGAAGCATTGGATTTTTTATCCAAGAAATTGCCTAAGTCAACGGAGTTTTGGCTTGGAGCTATCGATCAAGAACTCACCGCGCAATCATACATTGTTCCTGGTTTGGGAGATGCTGGAGATTTAGCATATGGACCTAAATCATAATTTATGTCATTTGGAATGATTGCATATGGTTTTGGGATGGGTACCTTTAAGTATTTATTTGCTCAATGGCTGATGGTGGTGACCTACAGGGGAATGAAACAATACGATTATGATTTTTTAGATATTTTTTTACCTACCTATTCTGGTGCAGTTGTGGCTATGTCAATCTTTTATTGGGGAAGCGAATATTTTATGAAAAGGGCAGCACAAAAAAGGATATTGGCAATTAAGTTAGCAGAAGAAAAAAATGAGGTCTATAGGCCAAAGAAAAAGTTTACAAGAGTCAATAAAGCTTTGGTGAAAATCCGTACCACATTAGGTATATATCCGTTTACTTTTTTGGCTCCACTTTTCTTAAGCATTCCTATTGGGTCAATTGTTTGTGCTAAATTTTTTGGGCATCAAACCAAAACTTTTCCTCTCATGTTATTGTTTACTGCTCTTTATGGAGCAGGTATGACCCTTTTAATGATATACCTTTATGACTGATATCAAGCACGTGTTTTTTGATTTGGATCATACGATATGGGATTTTGAAAAAAACTCTCAAGAAGCTTTGGTTGAGATATTTCTGCTACACGCATCAATTATTGGAGATGTAGATTATCATAAGTTCTATCCTAAATATAAAGTAATTAATGAGCAATATTGGGATAAGTATAGAAAAAATCAGGTCACAAAAGATGAACTAAGAATAGGTCGATTTAGAGAGGCTTTTAGTCATTTTGGTTATGATTTAGAATATTCCTTTCTAGACCAATTTGCAAAGGACTATCTTGCTCGTAGTCCTTTTAAAACTAATCTTTTTAATGGTTCATTTGAATTATTAGATTATTTGAGTGCAAAGTATAGTTTGCATATCATTACAAATGGGTTTAAAGATGTCCAATACATCAAACTTCGGGAATCTAAATTAAAAGACTATTTTGACGTTGTGGTTTGTTCTGATGAAATAGGTGTTAAAAAACCGAACCCTGCTATATTCGAATTTGCTTTGGAATCAAGCAATGCTAAAGCTAACGAATCAATTATGATTGGCGATTGTTTGGAGTCTGACGTTAAAGGCGCTTTGGCAGTCGGAATGCATGCGGCTTGGTTTAATCCTACATATTTACCAAATAATAATAACACTATGTCCGCTAATCACTTACTTGAATTTAAAAACATTCTTTAAGTCAGATAATAGCAGGTAATCACGTTATTTAGAATGATTCTAAATTAACATAATACTTCCTTAAATCCCCCCTAAATGATCGCTTTATTATAAATTTGTGACCCAAAAATTAACTCCAATTAGATATGTCCAAGACTATCAAGATAAGAAAGGGTTTAAACATAAAATTGAAAGGTGAAGCTGACAAAGTAGTGAATGCTATCGATCTCACAAATCAGTTTTCTATAAAACCTACAGATTTTCATGGCGTAACGCCAAAAATGGTTGTAAAAGAAGGTGATAAAGTTAAAGCCGGAGATGTTATTTTTCATAACAAATACCAAGAAGAAGTAAAGTTTTGCTCTCCAGTATCAGGTGAAATATCTGCCATAGTAAGGGGAGCTAAGAGAAGAATTCTTGAAGTACGCATTACAGCAGACTCTAGCATTGAATATGCAAAATTAGCTAAAATTGATCCTAAATCAATAAGTGGTGAGGATGCTAAAGCATTTTTGTTATCATCAGGTTTATGGCCGTTCATTAAAACTCGACCAATTGATGTTATTGCTAATCCAAATGACAACCCAAAAGCTATTTTTATTTCGGCTTTTGATTCATCTCCATTGGCTCCGGATTACGATTTTATTTTACACGGAGAGTCGGAAAATTTTCAAGCGGGACTTGATTTGATTACTAAGCTGACTGAAGGAAAAACTCATCTCACTATGAATAGTTCTTCACAAGTAGATGAAGTATTTAAAAATGCAACAGGTGTAGTGCATAATTACATTAATGGTCTGCATCCTGCAGGAAATGTTGGTACTCAAATTCATCATATTGAACCAATCAATAAAGGAGAAACAGTCTGGACAATTAATGCACTTGATGTGGCACTAATTGGAAAAATTATTAATACCGAAAGATTTGATTTAACAAAAGTTATTGCGGTTACTGGGTCAGAAGTTAAAGCACCTAAATACTGCAAAACAATTCTTGGTGCAGGTGTAAGCCCTTTTCTTAAAGATAACATCAATGATGGTGAAGTCAGAGTTATTTCTGGTAATGTTTTGACTGGCGATAAAATAGAAGCTGATGGAAATCTTGGTTTCTACAGCCATCAAATTACTGTTATTCCAGAGGGGAACAATGCACGTTTCTCGTTTACTGAAGGCTGGATGGAACCTGGCTTTAAAAAATTCTCAGTAAGTCGAACATACTTTTCATGGTTAATGCCAAATAAAAAGCACGTGATTGATACTAATTCTAATGGTGAAGAACGGGCATTTGTTGTAACTGGTGAATTAGAAAAAGTATTTCCTTTTGATATATATCCAATGCACCTTGTAAAGGCGTGCACTTATAACGACTTAGATGAAATGGAAAACTTGGGAATTTACGAAGTAGCCCCCGAAGATTTTGCTTTGTGTGAATTTGTTTGCACTTCAAAAGTTAATATGCAATCAGTCATTCGTGAAGGTTTAGACGAAGTGCAAAGAGAAATAATGTAATTGTCATTTAAAGAAAGATACAGTGAAGTCTATTGAAAAATTTATGCGAAAACTGGAGCCTGACCATGACGGTAAATGGGCCAAAATGCATCCAGTTTGGGATGGTTTCTATACCATTCTTTTTACACCTCCTTTAACTACGCAAAAAGGAGCACACATTCGTGATGGTGTTGATTTAAAGCGTACCATGATGATGGTGATTATTGCTTTAATTCCATGCTTGTTATTCGGTATGTATAATACAGGTCATTGGCATTATGTGGCAGAAACTGGTAACCTTGACCTGGCGTATTGGGATAATTTCGGCGGGAAATTTTGGTATGGTGTGCTCAAAGTCTTACCACTAGTTATTGTTTCTTATGGTGTTGGTTTGGGTGTTGAATTTTTATTTGCAGTTAAAAACCAACATTCGGTTGCAGAAGGATATCTTGTTTCAGGAATGCTGATTCCATTGTGTGTGCCTGCAGATGTGCCACTTTGGATGTTGGCATTAGCAGTAATCTTTGCTGTAGTAATTGGTAAAGAGGTTTTTGGTGGAACTGGAATGAATATCATTAATATTGCTTTAACAGCTAGGGCGTTTCTATTCTTTGGTTATCCAACAAAAATGTCAGGAGATAAGATTTGGATGTCTGGATTAGAAGATATGGATTTAGCTTCGAAACCAGATGGATTTTCAGGTGCAACTGCATTGGGAGACTTAGCTACCTTTGCTGGAGACGATCCCATATTGCCTAACTTAGAAGCTTTTTCAGCTAAATGGCCTATTTGGGATTCCTTTCTAGGAATGATACCAGGATCAGTAGGTGAAACTTCGGTTGTTGCTATTGGTTTAGGAGCCTTATTGCTGATTGTTACTGGCGTTGGAAGTTGGAGAATAATGACATCATTTGTTGCTGGAGGATTAGTTATGGGATTCTTGTTTAACCTTTGGGGTGCAAACCCATTTATGGATTTGAGTCCTTTAAATCAACTGGTAATTGGTGGTTTCGCTTTCGGTGCCATTTTTATGATTACTGATCCCGTTACGGCTGCTCAAACCAATAAAGGTAAATTCATTTATGGTTTCCTTGCTGGACTCTTTTCAATATTAGTAAGGGTTTTAAACCCTGCTTATCCGGAAGGAGTAATGATGGCTATTTTATTCTTCAATATTATGGCACCACTAATTGACCATTATGTCATTCAGTCTAATATTAACAGAAGAATGAAACGTTTAAAAACTAAAACCGCATAATCATGGCAGTAAATAAAGATAGTAATAGTTATACCTTCATCTTTGCAATTTTATTAGTTGCAGTGGTTGGTACAAGTTTAGCTTCACTTTCTGTAGGGTTGAAACCGCGTCAGGATAAAAATGTTGAAGTAAAAAAGAAAATGGATATCCTTGCGGCTATTAAGGTTGAAACAACTCGTAATACTGCAGCAGATTTATATAGCCAATATATTTTATCTGATGAGTGTTTGGTCATCAATTCTGCTGGCGAACCGATTGAAGGAGCAAATGCTTTTGATGTAGATATTAAAAAAGAATATCGTAATAGTAAATTAACAGTTGACACCCGGAGCTATCCATTATATATTGCTTCTATTGATGGGGAGAAAAAGTATATTATTCCTGTTGTCGGAAAAGGACTTTGGGGACCAATTTGGGGCTATGTTGCCGTTAATGAAGATCAGTCGTCTATTTTTGGAGCTGTTTTCGATCATAAAACTGAAACGCCAGGTTTGGGAGCAGAGATAAAGACAAGTATGTTCATGGATCAATTTAATGGAGAAAAGATTACGGATAATGGGTCGTATAAGAAGATGAAGATCGTTAAGGACGGTTCTGGAAATGATAAAGAATACACTGTTGATGGTATTACAGGCGGAACCATTACTTCAAAGGGAGTTGAGGAAATGCTGGATAGAACCATTCAGGTATATGTTAATTACTTTAATAAATAATTGAGATATGAGCGAAGCAAAAGAAAGAGAGCCATTATTCTCGAAAAAGAATAAGAAATTAATTACAGATCCTTTGGATGATAACAACCCGGTTACTATTCAGGTATTGGGAATTTGTTCAGCATTGGCAATTACAGTTTCAATCGAACAAGCCTTAACCATGACAGCAGCTGTTATATTTGTATTGGTAACTGGTAACGTCATAGTTTCATTACTTAGAAATTTAATTCCTTCTAGAATTAGAATTATCGTTCAATTAGTAGTGGTGGCATCACTAGTAATTATTGTAAACGAAGTGCTGAAAGCATTTCTACCAGATTTGGGAGAAAAACTGTCGGTTTTCGTTGGTTTAATCATTACTAACTGTATCATTATGGGACGATTTGAAGCATTTGCAATGGGAAACAAGCCATGGGCATCTGCTTTAGATGGGTTTGGAAATGCCATTGGATATGGAATGATCTTAGTAATTGTTTCAATATTCAGAGAGCTATTTGGAACAGGTAAATTAATGGGGTACGAAATTTTTGGTTCAACTATTCCTGACGCTGATGGTAACCTATCTGGACTTTATAATGTGGGTTACTTTAATAACAACTTAATCATATTAGCACCTTTTGCCTTAATCACTGTTGCGTTAGTTATTTGGGTACAACGAGCGAGAAACAAATCACTAATTGAAGAACATTAAGTAGAACATTATGGAAGAGTTATTTAGTATATTTGTCAAAGCAATTTTCAGCGAAAATATGATTTTCGCTTACTTCTTAGGAATGTGTTCTTATTTGGCCGTTTCTAAAACAGTTAAAACAGCTGTTGGTTTAGGTTTTGCAGTCATTTTCGTTTTAACCGTCACTATTCCTGTAAACTGGCTTTTAGAAAACTATGTTCTAAAAGATGGAGCGCTCGCTTGGCTAGGAGAAGATTTTGCTCAATATGATTTGAGTTTCTTATCGTTCATCATGTTCATTGCGGTCATTGCTTCAATTGTACAATTGGTAGAAATGATTGTTGAGAAGTTTGCCCCTGCATTGTATGGTGCTTTAGGAATATTTTTACCATTGATTGCAGTAAACTGTGCTATTTTAGGTGGTGCTTTGTTTATGCAGGATCGTCAGTACCAAACCATAGGAGATGCAACTGTATTTGCCGTTGGTTCAGGAATTGGTTGGTTACTGGCTATTGTCGCCATTGCGGCCATTAGAGAAAAAATTAGATATTCACATGTACCAGGTCCACTAAGAGGCTTAGGCATTACCTTTATCATTACTGGATTAATGGGAATTGCTTTCATGAGTTTTAGTGGAATTGATTTTTAATATAATAAGATAAAAAAATGGGAGCAGTTATTTCAATCACATTAGTCGTATTCACAGTAATGGTATTATTGCTTGTGAGTTTATTGCTATTTGTAAAAGCCAAGTTATCTCCAGCAGGTAAAATTAAAATTACCATTAACGGTGAAAAAACCATTGAAGTAGATGGAGGTGGCACATTATTATCTACATTAGGTAGTTCTGGTATCTTTTTACCATCTGCATGTGGTGGTGGTGGTACTTGCGTTCAATGCTTATGTCATGTAAAGTCTGGAGGTGGAGAAATTTTACCAACAGAAACGCCTCATTTTTCTCGTAAAGAGATTGCTTCTGGAATCCGTTTAGGTTGCCAGGTGAAAGTGAAAGAGGACATGGAAATTGAAGTAGAAGAAGAAGTGCTTGGAATTAAGGAATGGGAAGCCAAAGTAGTATCGAACTACAATGTGGCTACCTTCATTAAAGAGTTCATTGTGGAAATTCCTGAGGATATGGATTACAAAGCTGGCGGTTATATCCAGATTAAAATTCCTAAATGTGTAGTTAACTATGCCGACATGGATATTACTGCACATCCACAAGATCACCCAGGAGAGCCGGACAAGTTTAAAGCCGATTGGGAAAAATTTGGCTTATTCCCATTAGTGATGAAAAACGACGACGAGGTCGTAAGAGCCTATTCAATGGCTTCTTACCCTGCAGAAGGTCGTAGAATTATGTTGAATGTGAGGGTAGCAACACCACCATTCGACAGAGCAAAAGGTGGATGGATGAATGTGAATCCAGGTGTAGCTTCCTCTTATATCTTCAATTTAAAGGAAGGGGATAAAGCGGTTATTTCTGGTCCTTATGGTGAGTTCTTTATCAATGATTCTGATGCTGAAATGTTATACATTGGTGGAGGAGCCGGAATGGCACCAATGCGTTCGCATTTATATGAACTATTTAAGACTATTAAAACTGGACGTAAAGTGACTTATTGGTACGGAGGACGTTCCAGAGCAGAGCTATTCTACTTACACTATTTTAGAGATTTAGAAAAAGAATTTCCTAATTTCAAATTCTATTTAGTGTTATCGGAGCCATTAGAAACGGATAACTGGATTGAAAAGAAAGATACTAATGATCCGGAAGGTGATGGTTTCTTAGGTTTTGTTCATAACGCCGTTATTGATCAGTACCTATCGAAGCATGAAGCACCTGAAGATATTGAATTCTATTTCTGTGGACCACCGTTAATGAACCAAGCCGTACTTAAAATGTGCGACGATTGGGGCGTACCACCAGAAAATGTAAGATTTGATGATTTTGGGGGGTAATCTCCATTAAGTTTATATTCAAAACCCAGATGATTTCATCTGGGTTTTTTACGCCCTACCACTTCAACAACACTTCCGTGCTTTGCTGTTCTCCAGCAGCAATTTCAAAATATTCACAATCACCACCGCCAGGGCAAGAACAGTTTGTCTTTTTAAAAACCGTTACGGTGCTATCAGTAGAGGTTAAGTCCAAAAATTCAACCGTCACATCACAACCAGTTAATCCACCCATTTGTCCAACCGGAAATGTCGCCGAGGTCAGGATGGCTTCATCAACAGATTTAATCGCTACATAATGGTCAGGGCTGTCGACCAAATAATTCTTATAGACCAGAGCACATCCTGGTCCATTAGTCATATCAATTATCCGTTGGATACTAATATTAGACATGGCGTCTCCATACCCTTGAACCTCCCAAAAGTCTTGCTCTATGGGAAACCCATCTGGCTTTCCTAAGAATGTTTGGTTAGCCAGATCATAAACAATTAACTGAATTAGTTTTTCTTTGTTTTGATTGATGTCCGTATTGTACTCAATTTCATAATTGGCAGGCACACCTTGCTTGGTTTCCAGATGATTTTTATAATCATCTGCCGCCTCAGATAAATATATTTCGCAGGCTAAAAATGCAATATGATTTGAGGATTCACTGAAAAAGCAACGGTTAATTGGAATAGAAGCATATTTCCCCCGCAGTTTAGTTGATAAAATATCTAGGTTATAATAAACGCCATGTTCATCTTCAATTTGTTCAGCAACTAGCAGATCCCTAACCTTAAATACATCCGTTAGGATGGTTTTTATCTTAATCAGTCTTTCGTCATTAGGCTGTTCTTTGCCATCATTTTCATGGTTTTCACTGTTTACGCTTTCAATAGTTGAAACAGCAGCTTTGTCTTGCAGAAGGTCAATTGAATCAGACTTAGCCTCGACAATAGGCATAACCGATTCTGTTTTATTATCACAACTTACGGTTATTAAAACCAAACATGCAAAGTATAACAATTTAGAAAAATTAATCATAATCAGTTAGAAATCTATTTTATCAAAGATTATCATTTTTCAAGAATTAGTCAAGAAAACAGTGCCTTTGGATCAAGCACCTTAATTCCGACTTGCCAATTTACCTATCTCTTGTGTTGAGGTAAATATGTATTAATTGATTATCTTTAATGTATGAAAAGCTTAGCGTTGTTCATATTGTTTAGTTTGATTTTAGTTGTTGGTAAATCACAAGACTCTTCAATCGTAAAACGTGAATATGTTTTTTATACATTCTTTGTTAATGTGGTTCCTAATCATTTTAATTTACCATTAATTGGTTTTGTTAATGTAGCTAAAGGCAACTACAAGGGCTCTGAAATTGGTTTTGTCAATACAAATGGAAGAAATTTAAAAGGCGCCCAGATTGGCTTTGTCAATTCGAATTTAGGTAAATTAAAGGGCGCACAAATTGGGTTTGTCAATACTGTTATAGGTGATGCAAAAGGTTCTCAAATCGGTTTTGTCAATACTGCATTCAAAAAAATTGACGGTTTGCAGATTGGCTTTGTGAACACAGCCAAATCAATGAAAGGTCTTCAATTAGGATTTGTTAATTTTGCGGATACGCTTGAGAGTGGTATCCCATTAGGTTTCATATCTTTTGTAAGACGCGGTGGTTATCAAGGGTTAGAAGTTTCTATTCACGAAATGTATCCTTATAACCTATCATTCAAAACAGGCGTCAGGCAACTCTATTCAACATTAGAGGGATCGTATAATCCATCTCTCAATAGCAAGTTTGCCATAGGTCTTGGTCTGGGTTCATTTATTTCACTATCAGAAAAATTATATTTTAATCCTGAAATTGTTTCAAGAAGTGCTTTTTCAGCTAACAATGTTCAAATGGTTAACTTAACCACTCAATTGAATTATGATATAACGAAACACTTCCAAATATTGGTAGGTCCTTCGCTAACGTGGCAGTATAATTTTGGTCTAGGCGAATTGCATGACCCTATTTTTTCAATTTATGAATCCGACAATTTAAATGCGGAGAATCAATTAGTACTGGGAGTAAAATTAGCGTTGCGTTACCATTTTAGTCCAATTGTTAAATAGACTTTTCTCCCACAATAGCAAGACCTTGTTTTAGAATTAAATGATGCATATTATTGAGTAAATTAATGTAAGTCTTTTAAAGGCTAAATAAAATTCTCTATTTTTAATTTGCAAAAACCATCATTTTAGTGGCTTTTGGTTCACCGTCAATTTCTAATGTATAACTATAGTTACCAACTTTGCCGTAGCCATGGGTATAAAGTACTTCATTCATAAAACCGTCAAGATTGATAGGTAAACGTTCTATTTCTTTGCCCAAAATATTATGAATGACAATAAAAGCAGTATTATAGTCAAGACGAGTAGTGGTTTTAACTGCTATGATGGTAGCTTCGTCAAACGGGTTTGGCCTATTTTGCATGAGCTCAAAATTAGTAACTGGTAAGTCTAGCTCATCAACCGACAGCTCTGAATGATTAACTAGAAGCTCTCTAGAAAATAGACTTTCCAAGTCGTGTTCATCCACTGATGCTACACTCACAATATAGTCGTTAGTAACAGGAGGATATATGGTGTCAATTGGTCCATTAATAACGTACACTGAATCCCAATCATTAGTAAGCGTTCTAATACCTACTCTATACTTAGTATAATTAGTTTGCTCTTTGATGTGAATAGTTATGCCGGGGCCAGCGTAAATACCAATGTCAAAATCACAAGTTTTCGGTCCAATGGCAATGACTGATGCCGCAGCTCCATTAATTACTGCATTTCTGGCTAAGTAATTAAAATCGACAAAAAAACTATCAATAATCTGGTCTCCATCAGTATCAACTCCTAAAATATCTTCCATGGTATGCTGTCTATCATGATAGTTCGGTCCAACAGCAGCATTACCATGTTCATTAGCGGATGTAAACCTCATAGCCCTGAAGCCATCTTGCCTGAAAGGAATATGATCTCCTCCGCGTCCTGTTCTGTCTTCGGCTGACATGATGGTAATGGTCATGGGTACATTGACCATTGATAATAATTCTTCTTGATACTGCAGTTTTATGAACCTCGATAATTGTTTATGCTGAGAATTAAATCCACCATTTGAAAATAATCTTACTTGTGTACTATCGACATCATTTAGTCCTGGACATGAAGGTGCTGAGGAGGTGGCACCGCAAATTACTCCCCCAATGACATCATTATTTAAAACAGCCTCAATTGGGATATCATTGTCCTTTGCATATTGCGAAAACGCATTCGCACCAAATAAACCTTGTTCTTCGCCAATAGTAAGCATAAAAACAATAGTGTTTTTAAAAGTATATTGACTCATTACCCTTGCCAATTCAAGTACTAAGGCAGAACCGGAACCATTATCCTCCATGCCTTGAGCTGAACAGTTGACATCACATACCGATTCGCATCTGCTGTCAAAATGTGCCTCAATTAAAACAACCTCATGGTCAGAAATATCAGATCCGGGTAGTACGGCAAAAATATTTTTATGTTGACTCATGCCACAAATGGTCCGATCGAATTGGAAGTAAGAAGTAACCAAACGATCATCATTTAAAGCACTAAACGATTCAAATTTCTTGTAAGCCCAGCGCCTTGCTGCGCCAATACCTTGCGAATTAGATATTGTATCAGATCCAGTGTTTCTATTTACGAATGCTGACATTTCAATTAAATAGGCCTTTAAAGAATCTGAATTAACGTTCGCTTGTATGCCTTGAATGATAGCATCATGGTCATCTATAACATTATTGGAAGCATAATCAGAAGGATTGAAATTACCCAATAAAATTTGCTCCGCAGTAGGATTTGTGCTCACCATGTTAACCTGAGCCCGAAGTTGAAAAGCAACTAAAAAACATAAGCCTATTTTGAACATTTTCATAAGTCAAAATTTTAATAAATGTACGAAATAAATGGAAAAAGTTAAGAAAGGATGACTTATCCCATATTTAAAGAAGACAGGAAAGTATTTAAAAATCTAAATAGATATAAGGGATATCACTAGTGCCATCTTGCATTAAAATATATAATAAAACTCCAGCAAAAAAAGCAATCATGCAGATTATATAAAACACTTTTATTAATCTATTTTTCATAATATTTTTTGATATCTATGGCTGTTAGGTAAGCACCATACTCCGAAATATGCTGTACATCATTAAAAGAGCCCTTTACATCAGATTGATAAGAGCCATCAATGCACTTCGAGCTTGTTCTATCAAGAATAGCTCTAATGTTTTTAAGTACGGCATCATGATGAGTCAAATTTTCAGGGTTTTTAGAAGCACAATAAATTCTGTTGTACGGTCCTAAGTAGAAAGTACAATTAATATCATATTCACGTACGATTTTAATAAAACTTTCTAGCATTTGATATTGGAAAACAGACGCCGTATCAATTGATGGAAATGGCGATTCTGATTCCAGAAAACTATGAGTTGCATTAGACTCAAAATTAATGAGGGCTTCTATCTTTTTTAACGACTGAGCTTTACCAATTTCATTAATGACGATATCCTTACCAGCTTTCTGCTTCGAAGTTGGCATATAAATCAACTGATTCAAATCTGAATAAAACAGGCTTTTATAGTTTTCAACCAAACGATTGATAGCAAAAGAGATTACTGTTTGTTTATTAGTTCCTTGCTTTATGAATGTATCAAAAATGCCAATGCGTCTCGCTTTGCGCTCAACCTTTTTAGCTAAACCAGGACTAACATATCGCTCATAGTATTTGTCATGAAAATTATTAAGTCCATAGCGCCAATAGGTTGGATTGATGTACAGAATAATTTCAAGATCTTTGAATAATTCAGGGTTATCGAGAATTAAAGGAAAATAAACATAAGAACAACGTCCAGCGCCACCATATGCATAAAAATATCTGTTTAATTCCTTATCTCTATTCAATAACCCCCAATAATTATTACCGCCAAATGAATTGCCTGTTTCGGAAGTACCTAAAATTAGAACCCCATTTTTTTCTTTTAAGTTATTTAAAAAGCGATAAAAGATACGATCACCATTTTTGACATTAATTCCATTGGCGTCAACTATTGGTTTATCAGCCGACAAAATATAAACAGGTAAAATTACCAGTACGATTATTAAGGATACTAGTACTGGCAACCAAAGTTGATATTTTAATATTTTCTTAACCGTCAACATAATCAGGAATATTTACTGTACCATAAAACCAAGTACTTTTTTTAGTACCAACGGAATAATTTAATCTTACCCTATACTTACCTGGTAGTAAATTTCTTGTTGTACCATCAAATTCATAATTACCATGAATATCTAAAAAGTCATATTTAGCATCCCTGTTTTCAACATATGTATTCCATAATCCATTGTTGTGCTGAAATTCAGCATTCATTTTATAGCTAGGTAGTGGTAAATAATGTATTTTAATTGCCCAACCGTAATTTGGAATGAAAATGGGGTCTAATTTGAGTTTTTGCTGAGCAAACTCAGCTTCTAAATTCAAGTCTTTACCTAATAAAGTATCAATTTTTATAACAGTTTTTTTTGTGAAATTATCTTTGCCAAAAAAGTAAGCTTGAATTGGTGATTGTTCAAACGGATTGATCCTTGCATGTGTCACTATATGATGCCAACCATGAATTTCTGATTTCGATTTGGATCGCAGTTTAAGTGCAACAGCAGTATTATTTGTTTCTTCAATCAAGATATGATATTGATTTGATGAATCAACTGGTAAGTTGTAAAAAGCTAAGGTTCTGTTATTGCTAGAACTTATATATTCAATATCAATAAATTGATCTGTTTCTTTTTCAGGCTTAAAGCTTATTTCAAAACAATCGGTCCCATTATAATTAATTTGATTAACTAAAATAGTTGTATCATTTGGTTTAGCGAAGTTTTTAGAAACGAAAACAATATCATTATGCTGGTAGTTGAAGAAAAACCAACCAATAGTAACAAAAATAAATGTTACTATAATTGCACTGGCACTATAGAACCCTTTATACCACTGATTTTTTATAGTCTTAAAACTTGATTTGAAAACGTATATTTCCCATAACTTAAAGCCTATTAATCCCAATCCATGCCAAAGTCCCCAATAAATAAAGTTAAGTGTATTGCCATGCCAGATTCCACAGATTAAGAATGTAAAGACATAACCGATTGAGGAGCCAGCAAGTCTTGGTAAATTAGGGAATTTTTTAGATAAGGAAGTGACAAAAGGCTTAAATACATACTTGAACAAAAAAATTGAAAAAGTCATATGCCACTTCTTCCAAAACACAGACAAACTTTTTGAATAGTATGGATTATCAAAATTTTCTGGTGTCTTAATACCGATCAAATAGGCTGTGCCAATCGCAATATCAGAGTACCCTGAAAAATCAAAAAGAATATAAAATGAGTATAATACCAAACTGATTAGTAAGCTTTCTTGCCAAATAATCTCAGAATCGAATAATGAAAAGTTAAGTGAGTAACTGACAATAATTGGAACTAAAAAGAACTTCTTAACAATACCGAGGCATAGCTTAAAAAGGCCAGCTTTCATAAGCTTTAACCTGTAATGACTTTTTTTCTGTTTGATCCAATAATTAAAGTTATTATACTCATCAATCGGACCAGCCATAAAGGTTGGAAAGAAAATCACGTAATTAATAAATGCAATAGCATCATAATCATGTATTTTTCCTTTAGAACTATCCACTAAAAAGTGAATTAACCTAAATAATATATAGGATAAACCAACCCTTTGAAGCAAGTCAAAATTAACTAGGTTGTAATTTTTAAAGCAAAATAATGCAATTAGCACACCAATTGATAAACTTAAATAGAGTCGTTTTCGTTTGATTTGAAAAGAAAGTCGTTTCCCAATAAAAAATATTGCTAGGGACAATCCTCCTATAATAGCAAGCGATTCATATGAAACTATAGTTCCAAGAATTATAGTACTTCCAAGAATAAGTAAACCATTTAAGATATTTTTGTTTGGCCAAAGTTGCCTTACACCATTGTATAACAGGATAAAAATAATGATGAAAGCAAAGCTAATGTTGGAAAGAAATATCATTAACTGGTTTGTCAATAAATATAAATAAGTGACGTAAAGATATTATTTTAATCCAAAGAAGTAAGAATTGCGATCTATTAATACTATGATAAAATCAGGCTAACATTTACTTAATATATTATATCTTTGGTTTGAAGCTTAGCCAATTCAAAACAATTATTTTTTAAAAAACAACTACACCATGGCTTAGCGCAAGAATGATATGACTAAATTACCCAAGAAACATCAATTTATTGACTTGTCAGATTATGGCCGTCCGATTGCCACTTGGATTTCAAGATCGATAGTTAACACTAAAATAACACCAATCCATATTACCATTGCTTTCGTTATTTGCGGTTTCGGTGCAATTATATGCATTTTGAAAGAATGGTTTTGGGCAGCGGCATTACTCTTAATTCTTAAATCAATATTAGATGCTGCTGATGGCGCTTTAGCTAGGCTTAGGAACAGACCATCATATGTGGGGAGATATTTTGATTCAATATCAGATATCATACTTAATTTCTTTATTCTTTTTGCCGTTTATAAATTAACAGAAGCTTCTTTTGCAGCCATGATATTGGCATTTATCGGTATGCAATTACAAGGCACCTTGTACAATTATTATTACGTTATTTTAAGAATACGCAATGGTGGAGATACAACCAGCAGAATATTTGAGACGAATACACCAGTAGCGTTGTCTGGAGAATCTCAGAAATATGTCAACGTCTTTTTTAGGCTCTATAAGTTACTTTATGGGCCCTTCGATTATATTATTTATAACTTGGATAAGAAGGCGCCGCAAAATAACTATTTCCCTAAGTGGTTTTTAACCCTAGTGTCAATTTTTGGATTGGGTTTTCAATTACTGATCATAAGTATAATGCTAGTATTAAAATTATCCCATCTAATCATTCCATTTTTTATAGCTTACAGTTCTTTCATCATTATTTTTATTGGAATCAGAGTTTGGTTAAACAATAATTTAAAACCAATTAGCAGTTCATCATTCATAAAAAATTTTGAAAAAGAATAAACAGTGTAAGGATAGTTAAATAACCCCGTCTTCCTTATAGTATCTTTTTTTGAAACGAACAGACGAAATAGCAATTCTATTATTCTCTAATACATATGTTAAGGAACATCATGTGAAGAAAATATTACCGTCTATTTCAGAAAATAAATTACTTTTTAAAACCCTTTTTGATAAAACAATTAAAGAGATAAGAAAGACAGAATTACCTTATTTTGTTGATACTAACCATACACAAGTAGGGCATACTTTTGGAGAGCGACTATCGAATTCAGTTCAAAAAATATTTCAGAAAGGGTATAGTAGGGTAATTATATTGGGAAGCGATACACCCAATATTTCTGCTCAACTTATTCAAAAAACAAATGAAGCGCTGAAAGCACACAACTGCGTTGTTGGACCTTCAATTGATGGGGGAACTTATTTATTAGGGTTAAGCAAATCAACATTTAGTCCATCATTATTTAATTCGTTCAATTGGAAAAGTAGTCGCTTATGCGAACATTTAATAGAGAAGTTAAATGGCGTTTCACTATCAGACGAATTATTGGATATCGATACTGTTGAAGATTGGAGCTACTTTGTAAAGCTTAACGCCGAAGGTTCGTTTGTTTATCAGTTTCTTGAATTGCTTAATGCTAAGGTTAAAATCAATCACTATTTAGAATCACTATACCAAAGTTTTAAGAGTTATTCTCTATTTCTAAGAGGCCCTCCTAAAATGTGTCTAATCTATTGATCTTGTTTGATCATCCTTAAATTCTAGTTTAATTGAATGATTAAACTTTACCAATGGTCATTAACGACCATTAATTGACACATCTATTTTTAATTATGAAATACTTTCTTTTTAGCGTCATGCTAATTTTTATAAGCTTTGGTTTAAAAAGCCAGGTGACCACTAGCGAAATTAAGGGTTTAATTCTAGACCAATATTCTGAACCTATTCCTGGTGCTCAAATTACGGTTACACATATTCCAACCAGAAGAATCGTTTATGCATTGAGTGCAGTGGATGGCAACTATTTTGCACCTCAACTAATTCCTGGTGGACCCTATACATTGTCAGTAAAGTCTGCAAGTTATCAGGAGTCAATGATGGAAAACATATTTTTAAATTTAGGGGAAGTCAAAATGGTGACTATTCAACTTGTTGAGGACGCTAACCAGTTGAAAGAAATTATTGTGGATGGTAACGCTTACGATAGTTTTTCGAATAGAAGAAAGGGGGCAGAGACTAACATTAGTGATGACGAAATAAGAAAATTACCTACAATAAATAGAAGTTTGCAAGACATGACACGTCATTCTCCTCAAGCGGCAGGAAATAGTTATGCCGGGAGCAATTACCGTTACAATAATTTAAGTATTGACGGTGTAGCCAATAATGACGCATTTGGTTTTCAAGAACCTAGTGTTGGAGCTGGAGGCTCAACTGCAGCAGGCTCTCCCGGAGCATTGTCAAGGACTCAACCCATTAGCTTAGATGCTGTATCAGAAATTCAAATAGCCACTTCACCATATGATGTTAAGCTAGGCAATTTTACCGGAGGCAGTTTAAATGTTGTGACAAAAAGTGGAACTAATCAGACCCATGCAACTGTTTATTCTTTTTTAAGAAACAGCGCAACTACAGGTAAGTCAGCATTTGAATCAAGAGAACGAATTGAATCGTTTTATAATTTGCAGTCGGGATTAAGCTTGGGGGGTAGTTTGAAGAAGAATAAGTTATTCTATTTCGTTAACCTCGAAATAGGTCGTAGCATTCAACCCCTGTTATTCGAGCCAGGAAGCGAGGGCTCAATTTTTTCGGAAGAAGACATTTCTAATATTTTCGACACTTTACAAACTCGATACAATTTTGATGCTGGTACATTTGGAGAAGCTGATTTAAATACTGAAAATAATAAGGCGTTTATTCGGTTGGATTATCACCTTAATAGTAATCACGTTGTGACTTTAAGACATAATCTTGTACAGGCCAGTCACGAAAATTTATCACGTTCGGGAACCATCTTTAATTTCGGTTCGCAAGGGTTTACTCACAATTCACTAACCAATAGTACGGTTCTAGAGGTTAAGTCAAAGCTAAAAAGCAATATTTTTAATAATTTGATTGTGGGGATGAGTACCATCCGAGACTTTCGAGCGCCTTTTCAATCCTTATTTCCTCATATTGAAATCACTTATCAGTCTGCCGGTCAAATTTTCATTGGCTCATACAGGGAAGCTTCCATCTTTCAAATGAATCAGACAGCTTTTGAGTTAAGCGATCACATCAGCATTTATAAAAACAAGCATAAATTGACTTTTGGAACGCATAACGAGCTCTACCAATTTAAGTATCACTTTGTCACGCCTTATACAGGAAGATGGGCCTATGCTAACTTAGCGGATTTTTATAATAACTCTCCAAGTCGTGTTCGGGGCACATATAACCTAACGGATGATTCTTTTGAATTTAATTTTAACCGACCATCAGCCGACTTTCCTGTGCTGCTATCTTCATTTTACGCACAGGATGAATACACAGTTTCGAAAAGGCTAAGTATTTCCTATGGTGTTCGGCTAGAAGGAAACGTCTTTCTGAATGATCAAAATGTAGCACCAGATATCGCGAACCATCCTGTTTTTGGCAAGTACACTGGAGGAGTCACGCCTAGGTACATTATCGCGCCACGATTTGGTTTTAATTACGATCTTAAGGGCGATAATACTTGGAAACTAAGAGGAGGATCTGGAATTTTTGCGGGTAGAATGCCTTTTGCATGGGGGGCCTATTCTTATATTTATAATGGTGCTCAGTTTGGTTCTGTTGATGTGAGACCTGATGGTGAAGTCGATTTAATTACCGAAAACTATTCTGAACTAAGTAACTTGCAAGAAAATAAACGAGAAATCAATTTAATTGATCCTGATTTTAAATTGCCGAGAGTTTGGAGATCAAGCTTGGCAACAGATCTTCAATTACCCGCCAATACATTGCTCACAGTTGAGGCTATCTTTACTCAAACAATTTACGATATTTTCTTTCAAAATGTGAATTTGAATGAGAATACGACGCCTTTAACTAATGCTGGTTCTGACCAGAGACCTATTAATATTGGTGACGGGGATATGCAACGAATTGATTCTAACTATGCGAATGTATTTTTACTCACCAATACTCAATTAGGTTATAAATATTCAATTTCAGCGTCACTAGAGAAAAAAATAGGTCGAAACATCTTAACCATGGCTGCCTATACATATGGTATGTCAAAAGATTTAATGAACGGGGTTAGGGTATCTGCTCAGGCGAACTGGAATTGGAATCAAACCATAGAAGCGAATAACCCAAGATTAAGTTATTCTAATTTCGACATTCGACATAGGATCATTAGTAATTTAACCTACGCGTCTGATTATTCCAGCAGACATAAAACAACGGTTGGTGCGTTTTTTATTGCTAGCTCGGGTAGCCCATTTTCATATGTTTACTCAGGTGATTTAAACAGAGATGCCTCTTCGAAAAATGATTTAATTTACGTCCCTAATTCCGCTTCTGAAATCAATTTAATAGACATTACAAATGGAGATGGCGAGATTCTGGTTTCGGCAGAAGAGCAATGGAATCAGTTAAACACTTATATTGAGAATGACAGTTATCTTAGTGAGAATAGGGGGAAATACACAGAACGAAATGGTGGAAGAACACCGTGGAATATTCAATTAGATATACATATAGGACAAGAATTAAAGTTCAACAATTCCAAAGTAGACCATCAACTTGAATTAACAGCGGATGTATTTAATGTGCTCAATTTATTCAATTACCGTTGGGGAAGGCAGTATTTTGTACCCAATACAACAAATTCGGGCTATGCCTTAATTACAGCAAAATCAAATTCTGACGGGAGTGCCACTACCTATCAGTTTTTTAACCCTAAAAGTGCTCCGTGGCAAATTGATGGCATTGCCTCTCGATTGCAAATGCAAATTGGATTGAGGTATTCATTTTAAATATTAAAACAAAACTTAAAAAAATATGGAAAATATTCATGAAGAAGTAAAAGCGTATTACGGTTCTGAACTTCAACAATCAGAAGATTTAAAAACAAATGCATGTTGCACCCTAACCAAACCACCGAAGCATATTTTGGAGGCTTTAAATTTAGTAGCAGATGAGGTACAGGCCAAATATTACGGATGTGGACTAACCATTCCTTCAGGCGTTGAGGGTCTTAGAATTCTTGATTTAGGTTCGGGAAGTGGAAGAGATTGCTATATCGCTGGTAAATTGGTAGGAGAAAACGGATATGTTGTTGGGATAGACATGACAGATGAGCAACTAAAGGTAGCGAATGACCACATAGAATATCATAGAGAGCAGTTTGGATATCAAAAATCGAATGTAGAGTTCATTAAAGGTAATATTGAAAAACTAGATGAATTAAACCTGGAGAAAGCGTCCTTTGATATAATCATATCCAATTGTGTGATTAATCTGGCTGCTGATAAGCAAAAAGTGTTAAATGATGCTTATGCGCTATTAAAGCCTGGTGGAGAAATGTTCTTTTCGGACGTTTATAGCGATAGAAGAGTGCCAAAGCAATTACAAGAGAATCCTGTGCTTTGGGGAGAGTGTTTAAGCGGTGCCCTGTATTGGAACGATTTTTTAAACATTGCTAAAAAAGCTGGTTTTACTGATCCAAGAGTGGTTGGAGATAACCCAATTACCGTTGAAAATGAGGAATTAGAAGCATTGATTGGTGACATTGAATTTTATTCAGTGACTTACCGATTAATGAAGATTGATGGATTAGAGTCAGACTGTGAAGACTATGGCCAGGCCGTTGCTTATAAAGGTGGAATTCCTGAAAATGAGCACGCTTTTGAATTAGACGATCACCATTACTTTCCAAAAGGTAAAATAATGTCGGTTTGTGGAAATACCTATAAAATGTTACACGACACAAGGTTCAAAAAGTATTTTGAATTTTATGGTACGTGGGATACACATTATGGCATTTTTGAGGGATGCGGTGGCAATATGCCATTTACCGTTTCTGAAAATGGATCGGCAGAATCGTGTTGTTAGAGTGTTTATTTGAACAGACCAATATTGACATCTTGATTGCCATTATCTAATAAATTAGCGGGCACTTTCAGGTCTAAATCTAGTTCTGCGTTGAGTTTTTTTACAAAATAAGTTGACAGAAGAGGGGATTCTAATTCTAAATTTTGGTGAACAAAAAAGTTCATTTCATCTAAGCCTTCTTTGCGCCATTCGCCTATCCTTTTCACCCAATCGTCCAGTCTTGTATAGTCTGAAGGGTGATTGGCGCCTACATAGCGAATAAATGCTTTTGTATTGGTTAATCTCATATGCAATAAATCCCGACGTCCGGCTGTATCGGTAATGACGTTTTGAATGCCATTATTTTCAAAAAGGCTGTATAATTCATTGGCTACACTTGAATCGTTATACCAATCCGTATGTCTGAATTCTACCGATAATGGGATGTCCTTTGGCCAGTATTCAGCAAACTTGATTACCCTGTCAAAGTCCTTTGGTGCAAAATTATGCATCATCTGTAAAAATACCCCTCCCAGTTTATGTTCAAGATGCCTGGCTGCATCTACATATTGATCAACCAGCTCTTCGGTATCTTTTAAACGTTTAAACTGACTAATGGTTTGGGTCACCTTTGGAAAAAACCTAAAATGATCTGGCGTTGTTTCTTTCCATTTTGTAAACTGTTCTTCAGGAAAAAAGCGATAAAACGTAGCATTGAGTTCAATACTGTTAAACTGGTTCGAATAGTATTCCAATTCGTTTTTAGTTCCTCTGGGATAAAAATTCTTTAAATCTGTTTTATTCCACTTGGCACATCCAATATGGAATAGCATATCGTTACTATTTCCATATTTATTCAGCACATTTTTAGTGTCGTGATGATCAATAGGTAGGGTGAAATCTATATTTGATGCGTCGTCAACTTTTCCGAATTTCATTTTTTTTAAACCAAATATAAGTATTTTTCACTGTCTATTTTGATCGTTAGATAATATAATAAACGAACCGTTTTATTGTTTGATTTATGACCTAAAATTGCTAAGTTTGTGGCGCTTTGCAAACCCCTGCAAACATGAATTGAATAAATATTAAAATCACTAATAATGAGCGATAATAAAGCGACTATTTTTTATACTAAAACTGATGAGGCACCAGCCTTAGCCACACACTCTTTTTTACCAATTATTAAAGCCTTTACAAAGTCTTCAGGTATTAATTTTGAATTAAAAGACATTTCATTAGCGGCAAGAATATTGGCTTTATTTCCTGATTTTTTAACAGAAGATCAAAAGGTGGAAGATGCCTTGGCTACCTTAGGTGATTTAGCAAAGCAACCAGAAGCCAACATCATTAAACTCCCGAATATTAGTGCCTCAATGCCTCAATTGAAAGCGGCGATTAAGGAATTACAGGAGAATGGTTATAATGTGCCTTCTTACCCTGATGAACCAGATAATGATGCAGAAAAAGACATACAAGCACGATACGGAAAAGTGAAAGGTTCTGCTGTAAATCCGGTATTAAGAGAAGGAAATTCTGACAGAAGGGCACCAAAAGCGGTGAAAAATTATGCCAGAAAGAATCCACATTCAATGGGAGCCTGGTCGAAGGATTCTAAAACGAATGTAGCCAGTATGCAAAAAGGAGATTTTTACGGAAGCGAGCAATCGCTTGCTGTTGAATCTGCTACTCAAGTTGAAATTAAGCACACTGATCGTTCTGGAAACGAGACCATTTTAAAACCTCATTTTGGTATTCAAGCGGGCGAAATAATTGACTCTGCTGTGATGAGTAAGGCCGAGTTAATAGCGTATTTATCTGAGGGAATTCAATCTGCAAAAGACCAAGGGATTTTATTATCTGTGCACCTTAAAGCAACCATGATGAAAGTGTCTGATCCAATTATTTTTGGGCATGTGGTTAGAACGTACTTTAAGACGGTATTTGATAAGTACCAGGCAGATTTCGAAGCAGTAGGCGTTAACGTCAATAATGGCTATGGCAATTTGATTTCACATTTAAACGAATTACCTTCTGATAAACAAACAGCTATTGAAGCTGACTTAAAAGCGGCATTAGACAATGGTCCTGATTTAGCCATGGTGAACTCAGACAAAGGCATTACTAATTTACATGTGCCAAGTGATGTGATTATTGATGCTTCAATGCCTGCCATGATCAGAAATTCTGGACAAATGTGGAATAAAGATGGTCAGTCTCAAGATACTTTAGCCCTTATTCCAGACCGTTCGTATGCCGGCGTATACCAAGCTACAATAGATTTTTGCAAAACTAATGGTGCGTTAGACCCTGTAACCATGGGTAGTGTATCGAATGTAGGGTTAATGGCACAAAAAGCAGAAGAGTATGGATCACACGATAAAACTTTTGAAGTATCGGCTAATGGTAAAATTGAAGTGGTTGACGATTCAGGACGTGTGTTGATGTCTCACCATGTTGAGCAAGGGGATATTTTTAGAATGTGCCAGGTGAAAGATGCCCCGGTACAAGATTGGGTAAAACTGGCTGTAAACAGGGCACGAGCAACACAAGTACCAGCCGTTTTTTGGCTAGATCAAAACCGTGCACACGATAGTCAACTTATTGCAAAAGTAGAAGAGTATTTAAAAAATCATGATACAGAAGGCTTAGAAATTAAGATTTTAAGTCCTGTAGAGGCTTGTAACTATTCATTGGAAAGAATTGTAAAAGGTCAAGATACGATTTCAGTTACCGGAAACGTTCTACGTGATTATTTAACAGATTTATTTCCGATTTTAGAAGTAGGGACTAGTGCTAAAATGTTATCGATTGTACCATTAATGAATGGTGGTGGTTTGTTCGAAACAGGTGCCGGAGGATCTGCCCCAAAGCATGTTCAGCAATTAACTGAAGAAAATCATTTACGTTGGGATTCGTTAGGTGAATTTTTAGCATTGGCGGTGTCATTAGATCATTTAGGGGAGACCACTCATAATAAGGCTGCTCAAATTTTAGGTGAAACATTGGATGATGCCACTTCAGAATTATTAGATAACAGAAAGTCGCCTTCACGAAAAGTAGGAGAATTAGATAATAGAGGCAGTCATTTCTACCTGGCCTTATTTTGGGCAAATGAATTGGCTAACCAAACGAAAGATAATGATTTAAAAGTTCAATTTGAATCAATTTATCAGTCTTTAAAAGATAACGAAACTGAGATTGTGAATGAGTTGAATAATGCTCAGGGAAAATCGGTTGATTTAAAAGGCTATTATTTTCCAAATGATGAAATAACAAGCCAGGTCATGCGACCAAGCGCTAAATTGAACAGTATTATTGATAGTATATAACCTAGGCTTAGGGTTGATTGATCAGATAGATTTATATTTTAATCAATTTCAATCTTTTTGTTTGGTTTTCTGATTTTACCTCAATCACATAAACACCCGTTGGTTGATTAAATTCGAACTGATAGTTGGAGGTGTTGACATGCTTGCGCGAAATTAATTGCCCATCTAAGGTATAAATGGTGATGGCTACGTTTTCCAGGTTGCCTAATTCAAGATTAATTTCTCCGCTTGTAGGATTCGGATAACAGTTAACCTGAGACGCTATTGTTTCTTCAAGACCAACCGTTGAAACACGGATGCAATTGGATAAATCGGTACAGTTATTCTGCATCACCATACAAGCAAAATCTCCATTTTCTGTGGTTTCAAAAGTCTGATTTGTAGCTCCAGGAATTGGTAAATCAGTATTACAATCTATCCATTGGTAGGTAGCTCCTCCTATATCAACGGTTAGTAATGCCGAATTGCCTGGTAAGGTCGAAACCACAGGGTCTACTGAACGCAGCCAAACACTGTATTCTATGGCAGAATCGCATCCGTCAACATTGGTAAAAACTTCTAAATAATAGCCATTCGAATAGTAAACTTGATTAGTTGGCGAAACAAAACTATCACAAGCTTGTATGTTGATTAAAGTATCGAAAGGGAGGTAATTATAAAGGTTAAAAATAAGCATGCTATCGCAACCATGAACCGTTTGTAAATTAATGGTATCCCCTTCTAACGAAAGTTGGATGACATTGCCATTAAGCACATAGTATACCGCTGGCATATTACAGGCTTTGTATATAAATGTATTGGAAGTACTGAGGTGGATTGTTAAATCAATGGTAATAACACTGTCGCAACCGTTGGCATTGAGCAAGGTGTCGTAATAGATTCCTGAACTGGTGAGTATTTGATTAGTTGGTGATATAAAGGTGTCGCATGCAGTAGGAGTGATAGTGGCATACGTGGTTGTGCACTGCCCATGGCTTAACAAAGCGGACAAGCAAAAAAGTGAACTAATTAAAAAAGATTTCATCATTCATTATTTTGGGTAAGTGTAATTTTTTCATGCTACTCCACAATTAACTTCTGCCTTCCCATCAGTTGAGTGTTATTTCGCAAAGCCACAATATAAATGCCGCTTTCCAGCGATTCAATATTCACTGTGGTTTGAAATGGCAATTGCCGAACCAGTTTCCCAGATACGTCATACATTTCAATCTCTGCCTTTTCAGTTAACTCAAAACCGTGCTTAATGTTAAATTGCTTTTGGGCAGGATTCGGAAAAATAGAGAAGTGTTGATCGGCTTCTTGTTCTTCAATACCCAGACTATATAATGGTTCATTTCTATTCCATTTGAGTAGTAAACCATCCGAACAACCCAAAAAGAAAATACTGTCATTGGCTTGGGTAACCGAAGTAATGGAACCTGGATATTCCAAGACGTAATGTAACCAAGACAAGCCACCATCATGGGTTTCAAATATTGTACACATTTTCGGATCAAACCAAAGACCACTTGAGCCAAATAGGTAACCATGCATGGAATTTTCAAACCACATAGCATCCATTTGAGTATCAAGAAAATTCATATCATCAAAAAAGTTAAAATCTATCCAATTGAAGTCTTGCCCCATATTGTAGGAATAATGAAAGATGATATGATCACTTCCATGTCCAGCAGCATAAATTGTATCCTTTGATATAAAAACCGACTCATGGGCATCATTAGTACTCCCAGCCTGATTCCACGACCACACCGTAGCCCCACCATCATAAGAAATATAACTCAACCCATTAAAACGTTTACCCAAAAAAACAGTGTCCGCATTATAATAAGCGGATGTTCCAAAGAAACCTCCACCAAGCCAATATTGCTGATAATCATACCAACCTGCTATGGGGTGACGTACTGTTAAATCTCCTCCAAGCGTTCCACCAAGAATCATATGGGCAGAATCGTATACGGTTAAATGTGAAAATAAACCTAATCTTGAATAAACTGTATCCCAATGTTGACCTAGGTCATGCGATTCAAAAACAAATACACTATATGGCATTCTGTCCTGCCCCATGAGATAGTACACATCATCAATAATATGTAAATCAACATAGCTATTATCCATTGGCAAGTCAGTAGATAGAATTGTAAGGGTATCTAAATCATAAGATTTAGCAAAATAGTTTAACGCGCCTTTGACAACCAAAGTGTCGCTATGCATTCCAATATTAATCAAGGGTTCTTGCGTATTGGTTTCAATCACAGTAAACTGCGCTCGACCTATCGTGTACAGCATTATCACTACTATAATAAGCACTTCTTTCATATTATTCTTTGACAAACTTTTTGACGCGTTTGCCTTTTTCAGTCTCTAAGATAGCGAAATAAATACCAGGTGACAAATCATTGACTGAAAAGGTGAGCGTTTGACTACCCTGTTGTAAGGGCATTTTTACCAGTCTACCTGTAAGATCAGCGATTGATACCATGCTTTTAGGAGATAAGTGGGTATCGAACTGGATGTTAATCATATCTTGAGTTGGGTTGGGGAATAGTTTAAAATCAGGAATTTTATTTGCCTCTTCCAAATAAAGTCCTAAGGTATCAACTAAATACAAAGTGTAGGCAACGGTTGCAACTGTTGTCGTATCTACCCCTGGTGGTATAAAACCAAGTACATTTCCACTACCGTTACTATTTAAGAGTTCATATAAAAAACCATTAAAAGAAGCTTGGGTAGGTGATAAATCAGGTGGAATAATTCTTGGATTACTGGCATTGGGGATGGCGCCAGAGCCTATTCCAGTTGGTAAGCAATATGCTGTATTATTATATTGTACACCTAAGAAATTTTTTGAAGCTGATCCCCGCCCCCATGCACCAATAAGCTTATAACCATAAGGAATGGTATGGGTATTGGTTACTTTGACCTGATGTACTTTCACATCCGCGTAACCTGCGGCTATACCATAATAGGATTGTTCAATACAGGTTTCCTGCGGGACGGTTATTGTGCTCTGGATATGATTCAATTGAGGATAGAACACTTCATGTTGAATCAGGAATTTAGGGTATTGAATGCTATCAAATAATCTTCCCGCATCCATTCGCCCCCATCCCGTTTCATCATCATGACCAACTTGATTATTACCAGAAGTGATATCTGTGGCATGTCTAGACATTAATTCTTCAATGTCTTCAGGTGAAAACTGCTCAGGTGCACCAACTTGATTATAATAACTAAGCATTAAAGCGGCTACTCCCGCCACATGTGGTGCGGCAAAGGAGGTACCATTGAGCACACTTGACTGACAGGTGTCTACCGCTAAATGATCGGTAAAAAAATTCGTGTAATTATCCATATTGGCATATAAATTAGCGGTCGCTGGAGCAATAACGTCTACATGGTAACTACAACTGGAAAAATCAGCCCGTGCTCCGGTCGTGTCGTTACCACCGACTTTTAATACATAATTATCATCCATAGAAGCCAGAAGGGTATGGGTACCTGCACAAGGGTTTGGACCAGCATTACCTTTATTACCAGAGGCTACCACCATAGGTATCCCCATTTCATAAGCTTTAATAAACGCTTCACGTATCAGTGGATTAATACCTAAAATCAAAGTCCCGCCAACAAAGCTGCCATAGCTCCAACTATGATTCATAACATGTTGTGCAACCGAAATACGGAGGTCGTTTTTAACAATCGCGCCGTCTAATATGGCGTCAGCGGCTACACTTATAGGACTTGCTAATTGCTCTGAACAGGAGCCTGTGATGGTATCAAATATTTTCATATCATGCAAAGTCACCCCTGGGTTTCCATTATCACCACCAGCTATCCCTGCCATCCCTCCATTATTATTTCGGAGTGCGCCAATGATGCAAGACACCGCTGAACCATGTCCAAAATTATCAGGGTAAGTATCAGTGCTGAAATCATAATCATTCACATAATCCCATCCATCTTTTACCACAGAACCACTTAAAGCACTATTGGTGGTCATGTCAAAATGGATATTATTGATGCCAGAATCATAGACGCCTACAATGATAGAAGAATCTCCTGTGGTATAATTCCAGGCTGGTTCAATATTGATATGGGCATTTGGGTAAGCCGCGCCATGAAGTCCGTCCTGATCGGAGAGGTAAAAAGGGTCATTGGCATTGGCCAGGGTATAGGCATATTGGTTATAGGCAGTGATCCAAACCTGAGGGGCGGCAGAATTGAAGTTCATATAGGCAGTACTATCGTCGGTATCGGCAGGTAAAACAACACCAAAAGTGGCGTAAAACGGTGGCAAGTCAACAGTATCGCCATCATGGGCTATGGCAATGGTATCATACGCCGTAAAGCGAGGATACAGTTTGTAACAATGTAACCGCTTAATATCATAACCCACGCTATCCCCAATGGTATTGAGGGCAGATGCAGATACAAAATCTTCGAGGGTGCCCCACTTGATGTCTGGATTGTTAATTTTAGTTCCTGTCAGGTCGTCAGGATTAAAGCGAATCAATAGTTCATCATCAACAAACGAGGGATCTCCGTTGGCATCATAAACAGGGGTTTCGGCTTTCACCCATTTCTCGTATTTAACTACCGTTGTCGACCGAACACCATTGGTGGTGGAAGTGCCCGTAATGTAGAAGCTATTGCCACTAATGGTAATGTCGCTCGCCACATCATCTGCTCCGTTAGCGTCGTAATCTTCGGCAAATTGTAAGGTGCCAGACAATGAATAGGAGAGGGTCATAAAATCAACTTCACCGCCATTGTTCACGGTTCCGGTGACGAGAATACTTTGATTATTCACCACTACTAAATGGTCGGCGCCATAGGTGTCTACTCCTACACCGTTGCCATATTGCTTCACCCACTGCTGCGTGCCAGACGCATTATATTTTATCAATAGGTAATCCGTTTTCCCGTATTGGTCTTTGGTTGAGCCTCCCACATACACATTCCCTGCATTATCAGCATCAACGGTTGTGCCAATGTCATCATAAGTACCCGTATAATTGGCGATCCATTGTAAGCTGAAATTGGCATCAAATTTTAAGGTCCGAATGTCTTTCTGTCCGCTTTGTTCAACATAACCCGTGATGTATACATTATTGTTAGCATCAATATTCACGGCTAAGGGTTGGTCGAGACCAGCACCCGTCACGGCACTTCGCTGGGTGCTCGTGATGCCTCCATTGCTGGCATTGAGGTTAAGCACCGCATAATCCCAATTGGTGCTACTGGAGGCTGAAGCACCAGATACTATTAGATTAGTGCCACTCAAGGCAACGCTGGTAGCCGCATCATGCAAGTTATTGTAATTATAGATTTGTGACCAACTCAGCACTCCACTTGAGTTGTATTTGAGAATAATATAATCGGAAAACCCATTACTGGCTTCAGTTGCACCCACAACGTAAACATTATTGGAATTATCAATTACCAGGTCTGCAGGGGCATCATGTCCCCCGGCACTGCCGGCCCATAAAGTAGCAGAATTCAGTGTGCCTGTAGGGCTATATTCTAACAGTGCGATATCGGTATTATTTGCGCCAGAAAAGATGCTGGCAATCACCACTATTTCGTTATTGCTGTTAATGGCTACATCTACACCGTAATCGTCTCCATTCGCCGCTCCATCATAGAATTGTGTCCATAGTAAAACACCCTCAGCGTCGTATTTCGCCACCACCACATCTGTATGCCCTGAGCTATTGATGGAATTACTGACTATGATGACATTATTTGAATTGTCAGTCACGGATGCGGCACGCTCAATGACGCCTTGTGCGCCTGATGAAGATGACCATTCCTGATTGATATAGGTTCTTTGGGCATTAGCATGAGTTGCACCAATAACTACCACAAAACATATTGCAATTGAGATTAAATTTTTCATACACGGTATTTTAGGTTTGTTAAAGTGTGCTGATAATAAACACATCTTATTCATCAAATACATCACTAGTATTAGTGATTTTTAGAATAATTAAAAACAAGTATTTCAGAGCTTGTAAAACCGCATTACTTTGTAAGTAAACATTTACTTACTAATATTAATACTGTACAAAATTTTGATATTCAATTTTTTGATTTAAAATATATTAAGTTTGATGAGCATTAACTATTCACCATATGTTCCGCTAGCTTGGGAAAACAGGTGTAGAGGACATACTTATTTCTATCATCCCAGTCCAATTCCTGAATGGCTTCTTTCATGCATTTTAACCATTCATCTTTGGCTTCGACAGTAATTCGGTGGGGGATATGACGCAGTCTCATTTTAGGTGGGCCAATGGTTTCGGTATAGAGTGGCGGACCACCTAAAAACTGAGTTAAGAACAATTTTTGCTTTCTTTTAATTTCATCCTTTGGTGTATTTTGAAATAATGATGAAATAATGGGGCTCTCAAAAACTTTGTCGTAAAAGCTATCCAATAAGTGTGTTAGCCTTTCTTCTCCAAGTGTGTCATAAAAATTATTAACCATTGTTCAAACTTAAATTTTAGACCTTACGCTCTTAAAATGTAACCTTAGCAGGCTGATTGCGGTAAGAGAATGTAAATTTAACCCAAAAAAACAGGAGTATGCGTTTTAAAATGTTATTTATTGGATTAATGTTGCTGAGTGGTCTTAATCGTGGTTTTGCTCAAAATGAAGAAGAGTATGAATCATCAATTGCCGATTGTATAGGGGCGGTTGAGGTGACCAATTATGAAGAATCAAACATACAGTTACCGGGCAATTTTGGAACGGTGCGTGATTTAGAAAAAACCTTTCCGGAAAATTTTGAAACCAATTCAGTTTGGCTTAAACTAGAGCCTAATCTGAAAGGAGAGTTCGGGTTTGAAATATCTTCGGAAGCTAGTTTTGACTTTAATTACTATTTATATAAAGACGAAACAGGAGACCTGTGTAATGACTTATTAAAGGGTACTGCAGTTCCGATCAGAAAAGATAGCCTATCTGTAAAAACAAAAGGGCTAAAGAAAACTGAGGAGGCGAATGCCGATCAGAGCTTAAAAAATACCATTACAACAGAGCCACTAGATGTTTATTATTTATTGATTCACTCTAATTCCAGCCATACCGGCATCATTAAAGTAAAGTATAGTCTGGAAGGGGATATTGCTCAAAATGATGCCATTGTGCAGGACTATAAAATGAATTCAAGATACAAAGCTTTAACGGTAAGAATAAGAGACAAAAATACCGGTGCTCCGGTAGATGCCAATTTGAGCATCTTAGGGATGTTTATAGATGATAAATTATACCAGGGCTCAGATTTTATTTTTGATGCCAGACCATCAAAAGGTATTGAAATTGTTGTAAATGCTAAGGGGTATTTTTTAGAAATTCAGGAACGTAAGTATCAAGCGGGCCGAGATAATGAAATTGTGGTGAATATTGAACCTTTAAGACCTGGGAAAAAACTAAAAATGGTTGGTTTAAGGTTTTTACCGGAATCAAAAGAATTCCTGCCTATTTCAAAAGTGGCGTTAAAAAGATTATTAGACTTTATGGTGGTGAATAGCGACACAAAAATTGAGATTCAAGGTCATGTGAATGCGCCAGGCTATGGTGCAAAAAGCAGAGTAATGAAGTTGTCAGAAGAGCGGGCAAAAATGGCTTACAAATATTTAATAGAGAATGGTATTTCAAAAGATAGAGTGCAATACAAAGGTTTTGGCAATACACAAATGATTTATCCAAATCCGAGCTCTTTGGAGCAAGAAGATGCAAATAGAAGGGTAGAAATTATGATTATTAAATAAAACATGGCACTGATTTTATCAATTGAAACGGCGACCAAGGTTTGTTCGGTTGCACTTGCTAAAGACGGTATTTTAATTGCTAAAAAAGAAACAAAAACAGAACAATTTTCTCATTCCGAAAATCTTAATCCGTTTATTGAGTCTCTTTTCGAACCGCTAGATTATCAGCTGTCCGATTTAGAGGCATTAGCCGTCAGTATGGGTCCCGGATCGTATACTGGTTTGAGAATTGGGGTATCTACCGCTAAAGGACTAGGGTACGGACTTGGTATTCCATTAATTGGTATTAGTTCCTTGGAGTCTCTGGCCAATTTATCGGATAAAAATAAGGATGTGTTAATTTGCCCCATGTTTGATGCAAGGCGGCTGGAAGTCTACACTGCTTTATTCGATTCAAGGTTAGAAACGATTACAGAGGTAGAAGCCAAGGTGATTGATGAAACATCATATCAAGACCTTTTGGAGAAACACAAAATCGAATTTTTGGGGCCCGGGGCTGAAAAATGCATGGCATTGATCAATCACCCAAATGCTGTTTTCAATCTATCGACCGAGGTATCGGCTCTGGGAATGATTTCATTGGCTGAAGAAAAATACAAGTTAAAGGCATTTGAAGATCTAGCGTATTGCGAACCTTATTATTTAAAGGATTTTATTGCAGGAAAACCTAAGAAGCTACTTTGATGTTCTGAAGAGCTGATAAAGCACAATACCCCAGCCAACAATCATTAATAACCCTCCTATGGGTACAATATGAACGAACGATTTAAGTACGGGATAGTGTTCGTGAAAAATGTAAACGAAAATGTTGCCTGAAAACAGAAGGGTACCAATGGTAATGATACGGTAGGCCCAGTTTATGTCAAAGCCAAACTTATCGGCATTTAACCCCATAATCAATAAACCAAAGCCAGCGTAAATCAGATATTTCACCCCTTTTTCGAATGAAACAATTAAGTCCTCAGATACAATTTTTTCGAGGCTATGGGCCGCAATTGCACCAAGAATAATGGATAAAATGATAAATAATACGCCAGTTATGGTAATGGATTTTCTCATACTAATTCGAGCAATTGCTTGGCATTTTCAATGGCATTTTTGGTCACACTTTCACCACTCATCATTTTAGCCAGTTCATTGATTCGTTCTTGGTTGTCTAACTCTTTAACTTTAGTAATAGTGGTATTTGAATCAACCGTTTTATAGACGTGGTAATGGGTACTGGCTTTACCCGCAATTTGAGGTAAGTGGGAGATACTGATCAATTGCGTATGCTGTCCCATTTTAGCAAATAAATTAGCCATTTTGGAAGCCACTTCTCCAGATAAACCGGTGTCTATTTCATCAAAAAATAGCACTGGTAAATGTTGCACACCAGCGGTAATGTGTAAAATACTTAACATTAACCGTGATAATTCTCCACCTGAAGCCGTTTTTGAAATCGGTAAAAAATGACCTCCTAAATTCGTTTTGAATAAAAACTGAACAGTATCGTATCCGTTTTTTGTTAGGTCTTCTGAACGGGATAATTCTAATTTTAACTCAGCATTAGACATGCCCAATTCATGAAGTACTTTGTTGACAGATTTTTCAAAACGAGGTAACGTGGACGTTCTATTCGTTGTCATTTCTGATGCCAACTCTACTAATTCATTTTTTTGCTTATGAATATCCTGCTTTAGTTGGTCGATATCATTTTCCAAATTGGCAAAAGAAGTTAATTCAGTTTCCAGCCCGCTCAATATTTGGGTGAGTTCAGCGCCATTACTGGCATTATGTTTATGAAGCAAACTATTAATATCCTGAATTTGACTTTGGACGATTTGAGCCCGTTCTTCATCAATTTCAGCGCTTGAAACGATATCCGACAGTTCTGATTCTACGTCTTCAATTTCAATTTTTACGGATTGAAACCTTTCCAAAAGACTTTGATACTTTTTAGAGAGATGACTTATTTTTTGCAAAGCATCAATACCAATTCTTAATGATTGAGCAGGTCCCATACTGTCATTCGCGAGTACATCTAAGCTTGTTGATAGTTGGAGTTGAATATGCTCCCAATTATCTAATTGGTCAGCTTCTTTTATCAATGCGTCAACATCTATGTTTTTAAAGTTGGCCTTTTCAAACTCTTCAATTAAAAATTGGGTATATCCTTTAGCTTTTTTCTGTTCACTGGCTTTTTCTTCAAGGTCATTAAGCGTTTTAATTAAGTGCTTGTAATTAGCATATGCCTTGGCATAAGCTTTTACCAAAGTCGTATGTTCAGCTAAAGAATCAAGTGCATCCATTTGAAACTGTCTGTCAAACAGGTCTAATGTTTCGTGCTGAGCATGAATTTTAATGAGCTTACCACCTAAAGATTTTAAGGTATTCAATGTGGTTGGGGTATCATTGATAAACAATCTGGATTTACCGCTTGGTGTAAATTCTCGTCTTATAATGGTGTTTTCGTCATAATCAACGTCCCAATTGTTAAATGCTTTCTCCAGATTTAACGACCGAATATTAAATTCAGCTTCTATAATACATTTTTCTTGCTTTACCTTGATGACGCTATAATCTGCCCTGTCTCCCAGTAATAGGTTAAGCGCTTTTAGAATAATGGATTTACCCGCTCCTGTTTCACCAGTAATTACGGAATAACCATTTTTAAATGATAGGTTCAAGTTATCAATCAACGCAAAGTTTGAAATGGTTAAACGGCTTAGCATGGGACAAAATTACAGAATATCATCATATTTTGAAGCATTGATCGGATCTAATCGCTTCAAAATATTAACGGCAGTATTCTTTTGTCGTGTATCAGGTGCTTGAGAGAATAAATTAATCAATTCACCAGATTTGGAATTAAAAAACACCTGTAGGTTAAGTGAACCTGGTCTTGATCTTTGAACTCTATCAAGGGCAGTAATACTTTGTAAAATCACTTTTCTTGCTGTTTCTGGGTCATCATACATCACATCAAGTCCTAAGCGGTGATAGTTGTAATAGGTTGTTCTGATTGGTTCAAATAGCGATTGAATGGCATTATCCATTAAATAATATCTGGTATTTCTATTTCCTTTTTTATTTGGGTCCCAATCCGTATCTCTATTAAATTCCTTAGCATTAGTTGCAATTTGCTGCGCTTTTATGAAATACTCAGTACCTCCTTTTAACGAAAAGCTATCATAATCATAGCCCAAAACCATGTAGGAATAAAATGCCAGCATGGAGGTTAAGTTCGATCGGTATCGGTCAATTGAAAACAATAGGGCTGTATTCCTAAGGTATATAATATTAAAGTCTTTATCAATGTGATTAAAGATAATGGTATTATAAGCCGCATTATATACTGGACGAGTAGCTTGAAATTGAATGGTGCCGCCATAGCCATCTGTTCCATTTTTTTCAGAAAGCGTAATGAGAATACTCATGTTAATGCGTTCTTCAATTTCGAAAACATCACTGGTCCAAACTGTTGTATTCATGAATTCCTTAACATTATTCTCCAAGTCTTCAAAAACTTCTAATTCATTGGCAGTTGGTGACATTTGCGGTGTACTAGTAACCGTAACCTGACAATTGAACTCTTGCGAAAATAAAGTTGTGCTAAAAGCTAGAATAATAAAAGTTATGATTGATTTCATTTAATTAAATCTTTTTCAATTTCGTTTAAAATGTCAACTGCCATTAATGACTTTTGTTTTAACTCAAAGTTAACTAAAATATTGTTCGGCTTAATAAAACTAACCTTATTGGTATCATAACCAAAACCAGCTCCTTTGTCGTTTAAAGAGTTTAAAATTAAAAGGTCTAAATTTTTTCGTTCTAACTTTTCGGTTGCATGCTTTACTTCATTATTAGTCTCCAATGCAAATCCAACTAGATATTGATTGGTTTTCTTTTGATAGCCTGCCCAAGCCAGAATATCTGGGTTTTTGACTAATTCAATGGTTAATTCTTCAGATTTCTTCTTTATTTTCTGATTAGCTTGTATTTTTGGTTTATAATCAGCAACAGCAGCACTAAAAATCCCTAAATCTGAATGTTCCCAATGCTTTTGTGTCGCTAGCAGCATTTCATCTGCTGATTTAACGTTGATTTGGTCAATATTAGGGTGGTTAGTCTTATGAATTGATGGACCTAAGATTAAGGTGACATTTGCACCACGTTTAGCACACTCATTGGCTATAATCACACCAGTTTTTCCACTTGAATGGTTTCCAATAAACCTTACAGGGTCAATGGCTTCATAGGTAGGTCCCCCGGTTATCAAAACAGATTTTCCCTTTAGCGGACCATTCGGTGTAAAATAATCAGCAATGACTTCAGCAATGACTTCTGGTTCTTCCATTCTTCCTTTTCCTTCAAGACCACTAGCTAATTCACCGGATGTGGGTTCAATAATTGAAACACCAGTTTTTCTTAGCTCAGCTAAGTTATGCAAAGTGGAGGAATGCTGGAACATATCAAGATCCATGGCAGGGGCTACCCATACAGGGCACCTGGCGCTTAGGTAGGTTGCAATAAGTAAATTATCAGAATTTCCGTCAACAAGCTTAGATAAAGAGCTTGCCGTTAAAGGAGCAATAACAAAGGCATCAGCCCAAAGTCCTAATTCAACATGATTCTCCCACTCTCCATTGGCATTTTTTACAAAGTCAATAGCCACTGGTTTTTTTGAAAGTGTAGCTAAGGTTAAGGGGGATATAAAATCAGAAGAGGCCGAAGTCATTATTACTTTGACTTCAGCCTCTAATTTTATTAATTCTCGGACTAATATGGCTGTTTTATAGGCGGCAATGCTGCCAGTTACCCCAACCAATATTTTTTTTCCTGATAACAACTTTTGGTTGGATTATACTTCAGGCTCTTCGCTTTCAGCTTCGTTGATGTACATTTTATTTTCAATGTACTCTTGTATGGCAATCATGGCTGGTTTTGGTAATTGCTCATAGAATTTTGAAATTTCAATTTGTTCTCTGTTTTCAAAAATTTCTTCCAAATTATCAGTATTTGATGCGAACTCCGCTAGCTTTGCAATCAATTCTTCCTTCACCTCTGTACTGATTTGATCAGCTCTTTTTGAAATAGCAGAAATGGCTTTGTAAACATTTCCTACATTTTCATCTAAAAATTCAACATCTCTTGTAATTGTTGAACGCTCTGCATTTGTGTTTTTATAACTAATACTCATCTTATTTTTTTTGAGACTGTAAACTTTTTTCTTCCCTTATTCTTTTAACTTTCTTTTCAACTGTCTCCAGCTCTTTAATGTAAGCAGAATCAGGAAATGTGGCTACAAATTTACGATAACTTTTTAGAGTTTCGTTTAATCTGTCCATTTTTTTAGATTCTATGCTGTTTATAGCAAGTTCATAATGACTTAAAACGGATAAATACATGGTTTCCTCCTTAAAGGCGGATTTTGGATAATCGGCTAAGTGAATATCAAGCGCAACCACTGCCGCTTTATAGTTTTCGGTATGGTGGTACTGCTTTGCACTGAAGAATTGCTTCTTTTGAATTTTTAAGTTTAATTCATCCATAATTCGATTACAGCTATCAATTAAGCTGCTATTTGGGTGCATATCAACAAAAATTTGTAATTGATCTAAGGCATTCAAAGTTTCTGTTTGATCTAAAGTGTATTCAGGAGAATTATTAACCGAGCATATGGCACTTAAAAATTGACATTCTTCAGCATGAATACTTGAAGGATATTGATTGATGAATCTTCTCAAGTAATATGATGCTAAGTAGTAGTCTCCAATATAATAATTGGACATACAATAGTAGTAATATAGCTTTTCGCCATCAGCCGTTAACTTAAAATAGGGGATGATGTCCTCTAAAACCGCGGCAGCATTAGTATACTCGCCACTTTCGTAGTATTCTAGCGCTCGTTTCTTCTTGAATTCATTATTGTCACTTTTCATGACTTTATTGAAATCTGAACATGCTGAAATACCAGTGATAACAGTCAAAATCATTATCAAAAGGGCCGATTTTATTTTCATAATCAACGGCAAAGATAATGTTTGATTTGTTAACTAATGTAAAAAAGAGGTCGGTTAAACTTAAAAATGTGAATAAAAAAAGAGCAGCGAACCCTTGTACATTAAATTTTACAGCTACTTTCGTAGCATAATTGTTCGCCAAAGGTGAATGAAAATTAAATTATGGCAAAAGACATTTTTGAAAAAATTAAAGAAAATAGAGGTCCTTTAGGTCAACATGCCAAAGGCGTTCACGGATATTTCACTTTCCCGAAGTTAGAAGGAGAGGTGTCGAACAAGATGATGTTTAGAGGCAAAGAGTGCCTCGTGTGGAGTGTTAATAATTATTTAGGTCTAGCTAACACACCTGAAGTAAGAGAAGCAGATGCAGCGGCCTCGAAGAACTGGGGACTTGCTTATCCAATGGGATCGAGGATGATGACTGGTCAGACTTCAGAGCATGAAGCGTTAGAAGCTGAATTGTCTGATTTTATGAAAAAAGAAGATACAATTTTGCTCAATTTCGGCTATCAAGGTATTCTATCAGCAATTGATGCTTTAGTAGATCGAAAAGATGTGATTGTATATGATAGTGAATCTCATGCTTGTATTATCGACGGTGTAAGGTTGCATGCAGGTAAACGTTTTGTTTTTCAACATAACGACATGGAGAGCTTTGAAAAACAAATGGACAGAGCCACTAAATTGACTGAGAACACAGATGGTGGTATCTTAGTGATTACAGAGGGTGTTTTTGGAATGGCTGGTGATCAGGGATTATTGAAAGAGATTACTGAATACAGAAAGTCAGGACAGTATCAGTTTAGATTATTGGTAGATGATGCCCATGGTTTTGGAACATTAGGTGAAACTGGAATGGGAACAGGAGAGTTTCAAGATTGCCATGAAGAAATTGATGTCTACTTTGGAACATTTGCAAAATCTATGGCATCTATTGGTGCATTTATTTCGGCAACCGAAGATATTGTTGAGTTTTTGAGATATAATATGAGATCTCAGGTTTTTGCTAAGTCGCTTCCAATGCCTTTGGTCATTGGTGCACGAAAAAGACTTGAGATGTTAAGAACACAGCCGCAGCATAAAGCGAACCTCTGGAAGGTAGCTACTGCATTGCAAACGGGTTTAAAAGCAGCTGGCTTTAATATAGGGAGAACAAATTCAGCTGTAACGCCAGTGTTTTTATCCGGGACTCTTGCAGAAGCAACAAATGTCACTTTTGATTTGAGAGAAAACTACAATATTTTTTGCTCAATTGTAGTTTACCCAGTAGTGCCCAAAGATGTGATTATGCTTAGATTAATTCCTACGGCTACACATACGCTTGATGATGTTTCTTATACAATAGAAACGTTTAAAAAAGTTCAGGAAGGATTAACTGCAGGAAAATATAAGGCAGACACCTTAAAACAAGTTGAAACTGACTAACGAAATAAAACATTAACCATTCAAAATAAAAAGGGTTGCGCATGCGCAACCTTTTTTATTTTAAGAAGTTTTCAGATTATTTAATCTCACATTCTGTTTTTGTTGTAGTGCCAAAAAATGAAGCAGATAAATCTCCAGCATCACATGTACTAATGGCATCATTTTTCTTTGCATTAATTGTTGAAGTTGCAGTTATAGAGGTTGTAGGAATAGGATCACCAAAAAGATCGGTTCCTGATGATGTTGTTGTACACTCACAAATGTAATCCTTCTTACAAGAAGTTGCCATAACTCCTAATCCTAAAATGGCTAATAATATTACTTTTTTCATATTTTATTTTTTTGTAAAGGTAGTCATATGTCTCTTAAAATCAATAATATTAAGAAATTACTTGATAAGAATAGATACACAATCAAAAGACACATCAACTTTTTCTTCTGTGATGGCATCATAATCTGCTTGTGCTACCTCTTCACCTGCTTCAGCAGCATCATCTAATAAGTGTCTTTGAAAATCAACAGACAGCGTATCCGTGATCAAATTTCCATAAAGTATCGCTTCTTTACCTGCCGATTCCTCAATTGGAATATTAAAATGGTCTCTAAAGAAAACCATGACTGTTTCATCATCATCATCCTTTTTAAAATTAATCCAACAACCCGCTTTTTGGCAAACTTCATTGATCGAGACATTGACCTTACCCATAAATTCGCCGTTGTTTTTAAATGACTCAAACATTGCTGATTGACTAACGGCATCATCAGCTGAAATATCTTCATGGCCGAATAAGGTGTATTCTCCTTTATCAACACCATTAAAAGCCAACGCTCCGCTTTCTTCCTCTTTAGAATCCTCTTCAGTAAGTGGTGTTTCCTCATTATTAGTTGCCGCGCTTTCTAGAGTATCTGTTTCTTCAGTGCTTGCGCTGTTACAGCTTAGCAGTATAACGCTAATAGCTAAAATTCCGATAAATATTTTTTTCATAATTTATATTTTCTACAAATATATAGATGATATTATTATTTCTGTAAAAAAACATAATATCAATGTCGCTTCTTAAATTATTCATATTTTTGAACATGAATAATTCTAAAGTGAAAACGGTTATTGTCCTAGGGATCGTTTCCATTATTTGTATTTTAACCATTCAATTTTTTTGGATTAAACGAAATTTAGAATATCAACGAACTAATATTAAAATACAAAATATTCAGGATAGTTTAAGCGATCGTCAATTTGGAGAAAATGTGAGTTTGGCTTTAAAGAATGTAGCTACTGAAATTCAAATCATAAATAAACAGGAAAGCGATTTATACGGTAAAGTCAAACAACTTTCATCAAATTATTTTATCGTCGAATTGGAAGACACATTGCATCCATTTTTACTCGAGAACTTACTTAAATCTGAGTTTTACCATCAAAACATTAAGGATGACTTTAGATATGGTATTTATGATTGTTATTCTGATAGTATTATTTATGGCGACTACATTAGGTACAGTGGAGATTCTGTTTTCGTAATAGAAAAAAATATTAATGATAAAATTGATAGCAAACTCCAGAACAAGTTGGAAACGGATGTGCACTATTTTGCGGTTTCGTTTCCAAATAAACAAAGCTATAGCTTAAGCAATACAGCCCGCAGTGTAGCTCCATGGTATTACATGATTGCCATTTTACTTTTTATATTAACTTTCTTTGGGTTTACAATTTCTATTATTCTGCGTCAAAAAAAGCTTTCTGAGATAAAAAATGATTTCATAAATAACATGACTCATGAACTAAAAACCCCGATTTCTACAATTCGTTTATCAAGTGAGTCGCTCCTATATAGTGTTGATAATTCACCAGAGAAAATTGAAAAATTTTCCAGTATAATATACAAGGAGAATAAACGACTTGAACAACAAGTTGAACGAGTGCTTAACATAGCAAAGTTAGATAAAGGAGAAATTAAGCTAAAACACACCACTTTCAATATTCATGAAATCATTGAAGAGGCAAAAGAAAATTTTGAGTTTAATCAGTTGGAAGGCGGAGGTAAAATAGAATTAAAATTAGGAGCACAACAAAAAATAATTTACAGTGACATGGTACATTTAACCAATGTCATTTATAACTTACTTGATAACGCAACAAAATATTGTGATAAGACACCTGAAATTCTGATTGAAACCGAAGATATAAAGGATAAAATCCGAATTAAAATTCACGATAATGGGAAGGGGATTTTAAAAGAGAATTTGAAATTTATTTTCGATAAATTCTATAGAGTTCCTACTGGAAATGTTCATGATGTTAAAGGATTTGGACTAGGATTATTTTATGTTAAGTCAATTGTAGAAGAGTTGAAAGGGAAAGTAAGTGTTAAGAGTCATCTTGGGGTAGGAAGTGAATTCATTCTAGACATCCCAATAAATAAAGATATGCATGAAGGAAAAAATTAAAATATTACTTGTAGAAGATGATACAAATTTAGGTTTTGTAGTACAAGATAGTCTTGCTAAACAAGGTTATGATGTAAAATTGAGTTTAAATGGTGTTGAGGGTTTAAAAGCATTTAATAGTCATTCTTTTAATTTAGTTATACTTGATGTAATGATGCCTAAAAAGGATGGCTTTACGCTTGCTAAAGACATCAGAAAAACAAATAAACAAATTCCAATTTTATTTTTAACAGCAAAGGCAGAAATAGATGATAAGTTAGAAGGACTAAAAGTTGGTGGAGATGATTACATGACTAAACCTTTTCATACTGAAGAGTTTTTACTTCGCGTTAAAGCATTATTAAAAAGGTCTGTTCCTCAATTGGATAAAGATGAACCAGTAGAATTTAAAATAGGACTTTATAATTTTAATCCAAGCGAATTTAAAATTGACCATCCTGATGGGACTGTTAAAAAACTAACTAAAAAGGAGGCTAAGATTCTCCACTTGCTTGTTCAACATATAAATAAAGTTCTTCCGCGTGACATTGTATTGAACGCCGTATGGGGTCAGGATGACTATTTTGTAGGAAGAAGTTTAGATGTTTTTATTTCAAAGTTGAGAAAATACCTGAAAGAAGATCCAGCAGTAAGTATTAATAATGTACATGGTGTTGGCTTTAAGCTAGCAGTAACAGAAGAATGAGATAGTTTTTCAGTCTTCCAATAAATATTTGTACATGGCAACTGTATTTTCGAGTCCTAAATAAAGTGCATCTGATATTAAAGCATGGCCAATTGAAACTTCTAATAGATTAGGAATAGATTGTTTAAAAAATTTTAAATTTTCTAAATTTAAATCATGTCCTGCATTAATTCCAATTCCTAGTTCAGAAGCAATTTTGGCTGACTTTACAAATGGAGCAATGGCTTTGTCTCGGTCATCATTATAATTGTCGGCATATGGACCTGTATAAAATTCAATTCTATCGACACCAATTTTACCTGCAGCAATAATCATTTCAGGGATGGGTTCAATAAAAATAGATGTTCTAATACCAAGCGCTTTAATCTGAGTATTCAAAATTTTTAATTCATCAAAATGCTTAACCGTATCCCATCCGGCATTTGATGTCAATGTGTCCGGAGGGTCAGGTACAAGTGTAGCTTGAGCAGGCAAATTGTCCTTTAATAGTTTTAAGAATCGCTCATCAGGATACCCTTCAATATTAAATTCAGTGTGAACTGCTGGAGCCAAATCGTAAACATCTTGCGTGGTAATGTGTCTTTCGTCTGGACGAGGGTGAACAGTAATGCCATCCGCACCAAATGATTGTATCTGTATTGCCGCCTTTACAACACTGGGTAATTTTCCGCCTCTTGCATTTCTTAATGTGGCAATTTTATTGACATTAACACTTAGTTTAGTAGCCATAATATAATATTGATTACATTTACAGTGCAAAAATATAATTAAAGAAAATAATTACTTTACTTTGCCAAATATAATTTCAAACCGCATTAAATATTACAGACTAGTTCATGAGGGCAGAAGAATTGATTTCAGAATATATTCCACCTATAAAACCACTTGAAAGCGGCGAAAAGGCGTTACGTTGGATGAATGAATTTAGAGTAAGCCACTTAGCTGTGGTTGAAGGCAAAAATTATTTGGGAATTGTATCAGATGATGATATTTTTGATATGCAAGATCCCGAAAATAATATTCAAGAAGAACTGACCAATTTGACTCAGCCATTCGTGTATGGCGATAGTCATATTTATGATGTCATGAAGACAATTGCCGATTCGAAAATCACAATCGTACCTATTCTTAATCGGCAAAATGAATATTTAGGCTGTACTGACTTACTCTTTTTAATGTCTCAAATTACGGCAGTAGGTTCAATAAAAGAAAAAGGAGGGATAATTGTTTTGGAAATGAACAAACACGATTATACCTTGACTCAGATTGCAAGAATTGTTGAAGAAAATGATGTTAAGATTTTAAGTAGCTACATTACTTCTCTTGAGGAGTCTACTAAAATTCAGGTGACTTTAAAATTGAATACAACTGAGTTAGACAAAGTTTTGCGTTCTTTTGAAAGATTCGATTATATCATAAAAGAATCATATGCTGAAGGAGAGTACATTGAAGATTTGAAAAAGAGGTACGACGAATTAATGAACTATTTAAATCTCTGAGAACGCATATGTCATTGAAAGTTGCAATATATGGTAGAAATTTTCAGGATAGTTTTATTCCATTTATTCAAGATTTATTTAATACGTTAAACTTGTACAATTGGGAGTACTCAATATATGAGCCGTTTTACAATTTTCTTAAAGAACGACTGGTTATAAATGACAATGTTCTTCTATATAAAACCCATAGTGATTTAGATAAGGGAACTGATTTTCTGATCAGTATTGGGGGCGACGGTACTTTCCTGGAAACGGTGCACGTTATTCGCAATAGTAGCATACCAATTTTAGGCATTAATACAGGTCGCCTAGGTTTTTTGGCATCAACACAAAAAGATGATATTCGTGATGTTTTAGAAAAAATCAATCAAAAAAAATATAGATTACAAACAAGATCACTTATTCAACTTGATAGCAACTTGCCAATATTTTCTGGAGAAAATGTAGCATTAAACGAAGTCACTGTTCACAAATTAGATTCATCAAGTATGATTACAATACATACATATATTGATGACTTGTACCTCAATTCTTATTGGGCAGATGGGTTGATCATATCTACTCCAACTGGTTCTACTGCATATTCTCTAAGTTGCGGAGGACCTATAGTGGTTCCGGGTGCTACCGATTTTATTATTACACCTATTGCACCACATAATTTAAATGTTCGACCAGTTGTAGTGCCTGATTCTAGGCAAATTAAAATAAAAGTTGAAGGAAGAAGCAATGCGTTTCTATGCTCACTCGACTCAAGATCAGAATCAATTGCTTTCGAAACAGAATTGATCATTTCAAAAGCCAATTACAATATAGAGGTTATACAAACAGAAGATCAAAACTTCCTGAATACCATTCGAAATAAAATGATGTGGGGTATTGATAGGCGAAATTAAAATAAAAAGTAAAATGATTCGTTTAAAGCTTTGATGGGAAAGAAAACAGTTTTACTTCTATTAATTTTAGGTATAGTTACCAGCTCTTTTTCTCAAATTGGAGGGCAACATGCTTTCCAGTTTTTAGATCTCGATTTTAACGCAAGGTCTACAGCACTGGGAGGAGACTTTGGGGCTTTGAATGATAATGATATCAATTTGGCTATTGTCAATCCAGCTTCAGTATCAGAATCAATGAATAGAAATGTTGCGTTAAATCATGCTTTTTATCCTGCAGGAATTAGTATTGGCCAATTAATGTTGGGTCATCAATTCAATAAAATAGGAATGGTGGTTATGCACTTACGTTATGCTAATTATGGGCGTTTTATTCAAAGGGACATTGCTGGAGTAGAAACGGGAAAATTTACCGCTGGGGATTATTCATTTGGAGCTAGCTATGGAAAAAAATTAAATGAAAGATTTTCTATTGGTGCAAACTTAAATGTCTTGTTATCTCAATATGAGTCTTATTTTGCAATAGGTGCAGGTATTGATTTTTCGGCCATGTATCACCATCCAGAAAAACAATTTACTGCGGTAGTAACAGCTAGGAACGTTGGTGTTCAGCTGAAGAATTATACAAAAGGTAATAGGGAACCTCTGCCAGTAGAACTCTTAGCTGGTGTTTCATACAAATTGCCTCATGCACCATTTAGATTAAATTTAACTGCTCATGACTTGAATCACTTCGATTTAACATATAATGACCCTAATGCTGAACCAACCATTGATGATTTTTCACAAGATACTATTCCTGTTTATAAAGCAAGTATCGCTGAAAAAATATTTAGACACGTGAATCTGGGGATAGAAATTTTACCTACGGAGACATTCTTTATCAGAATTGGATATAACTTTGATAGACGTCAGACTTTTAATATTGTCAATAGAACAACTATTAGTGGATTTTCAGGAGGCTTTGGTTTTAAAGTAAAACAACTGCATGTTAATTATTCTGTAGCCTTTTATTCTCCGGCAGGTGCAAACAATATGTTGAGCGTAACTTCAAATTTCGGAGATTGGAAAAGGAAGAGTGATGTGAGCAATTAATTGTACTACAAAGTATCTACGCTTTATTATTAATCACTCTTTTTGAATCATTGGACTTGTAAAGTATTTCATTTCACATTTTATAAAGTGCTTAGCGGATACAAATAGGAAGATTTTGTAACCTATTTATTCCTATCCGTAAAAACAAATGAATGAATTTGGAATATAATTTGATTAAGGAATAGTATGAGGCATGTCTTTTTAATAATATTGATCTACTTTATTGGAAATAATTTTGTTTTTAGTCAAAATTTTTTTGAAGGGACATGGCAAGGTGTTGTTCAACAGAATGGCATGGCAAATTCAAAATCAACGGCATACTGGTTAACCATTACAATAGATGAAACAACTGGTGAAGTTACCGGAGAATCACGTTGTGAGACACCGTTCAAATCTTTTTATGCCCTTAAAACCATCAAAGGGAAACTAAATAAAACGAATAGCATAATAATAGATGAATTGATGCTAGGAAACCAAAAGAATGAAGGAAATAACTATTGGTGTTTATTGAGTGCGACGCTTGAGTATAATGATTCTACTGGGTATTTAACTGGTAATTATTTGTCTAAAGACTGTAGATCAAATTCTGGAAAAATTATCCTTTATAAGTCGAAATACAAAATGTCAACATCCGATACAGTTTCAAAGTATCATTCTTGGGTTACCAATTTAGAAAACGATCTAAAAAGGGGTTGGAATGCCTACTATGTTAGAGATAAATCAATGAGAGATTTTGAGATAAAGCCTGTTTACTTTAATCATGATAAAGATTTGGTAACGGATTTAAACAGGGATTATATTAGAGAAATGGTGAGCGTTGTTTTGTCGCATTCCGATTTAAGAATAAGAATAATTGGACATACTGATTCTAATGGAAGTAATGCTTATAATATTGATTTATCAGAAAGGAGAGCAAATAATATTAGGCTACTCTTAATCGCGAATGGTCTGCCAGAAGATAGAATTGAAATAGAATATAGAGGTGAAACTGATCCGGTAGCATCCAATTCAACATTTAACGGGAAAAAATTAAATCGCCGGGTTGATTTCGAATTTGATTAATCCAAAAATGCACCTAAAGTCTTTGACTTATTGACTGTTTCTTCCCATTCTAACTCAGGGTTTGAATCCTTTGTAATACCGCCTCCCACGTATAAATAAGCCTTATCACCTACAATTTGCATACATCTTAAATTAACGAATAGGTCGGCATTATGGTTATTTATAGTGCCAATAAACCCAGTATAAAATAAACGATCATGCTTTTCTATACTCTTGATGTACGCTAAAGCTTTTTTTTGTGGCATTCCGCAAGTAGCTGGAGTAGGGTGTAAATGATTAATAAGTTGAAACTGTTTTTCTTTTAAAACCCTTGCCGAAAAATCAGTTTTAAGGTGAAGCAGAGCGCCTGTGTTAAAAGTATAGGGACCTTCTTTTTTTATATTTTCTGCACCAACCATATTTAATTTATCTTCAATAAACTCTGTCACAATAGCCTGTTCATCTTTTTCTTTTGCTTCCCAAGGTATATCATGGTTTATTTTAGTTCCTGCTAGTGCAGTAGTTTTAACCTGATCATTATTAACCTGAAGAAAGCTTTCAGGACTTGCACCTATCCATGTGCCAATATTTTCAAGACTTATAGCATATATAAAAGCTTTTGGATAGTGCTGACATAACTCAATTAAGATTTGGTGAATTGGTTTTTTAATTGGCCTTTCAATTACTCTTGATAATACGACTTTACTAAAGTTTTTAGCTTTAATATTTTCAATAATAGACTTACAAGTATTTAAATATTCTTCTTTGCTTATAGTTGTTGGGATTGACTTGGCATTATAAGTTCTAAATTTTGAGATATCAGTTTGCTGTTGCTTTGATAATTTAATTATAATTTTTTTTTCAAAATCCGAAATAATAAAATCACCTGAATCCAAAGCAAGAGATTGCGGTTTCATTATCTTATATGTGCAATGAGAAAAATGCTTTAATGGGCCATCTCCAGGCAAACGATATGCTAAGCTTGCTTTAATACTATTATTTCTTGTTTATGACCATAACCGTTAGCCTTCCTGTGCAAACCAGTTCTTCCATTTCATTTTTAATGTCTACTTGCCAAAGGTGAGTCGATTTACCACAATGTAAAATTGTTCCCCTGGCATAAACATTCCCGGTTTTCACACCTTTTAGGTGATTTGCATTTATTTCTAACCCGACTATTGCTTTTTCATTTAAATTGACACAAAGTGCTGACCCTATTGAACCAATACTTTCAATTAACGCGGCACTTGCACCACCATGCAATAGTCCCATTGGCTGATGCGTATTATGATTAACCGGCATTTTTGCTTCAACAAAATTATGTCCAACATTAGTATACTCAATATTTAATGCCTCCATTAAAGTATTTTTACTCATGCTATTCATAGCTTTGACTGATGGGATGTTTTTGATCATTTTATTTAGTTACGTTTCTGTAAAGAAAGATTGATATTATTAAGAATATTATATTGGGTATCCACGTGGCAATAAGCGGATCAAACCCTACATTTAAAGCTGCAACGGTGGCCATTTTCATTGCAAAAATATAAGTGACGCACAAAATGATACCCAAGGCTAGTTTTCCTCCGGTTCCGCTCCTTGATTTTTTACTGGAAACCAAAACACCAATGAATGTGAGGATGTATATCGCAAAAGGTGCAGCAAATCTATTGTACTTATCAAGAAGATATCTAGGCACAAGTTTAGACTTTTTTTGCTTCTGACTATCAATAAAATCGTTTAACTCTGAAAAATTCATTGCTTCAACAATATTTTCTCTAAAGACAATATCGGTTAGCTTAAATGATAATGTAGTATCTAACTCATCAATAATTATAAATTGATCGTCTCTCTCACCAAACTCTCTATACTTAATGTCTCTCAAAGTCCAATTTTTAGAAGAACTATCACCAACTGCCTCTCGGGCAGTTAAAATATATTTTAAATCGTAGCCGTCCCATTGCTCAATGGTAAGTTTATTCACGATATTTTTTTCACTTGAGTACTTATTAAATAGTACATTCTGTCCATTTTCGAATTGAATTTTTCCTTTCACACGACTGAAAGAAACCCTATAATACTTCTCCTCAAACTCAAGTCTTTTCTTATTAGAAGGAGGTAATATAAAATTGTACATTATTAATGTAACAACTACTAATATAGTGGCGGAAAAAAAATACGGCCTTAAAAATCTCTTGAAGCTAACGCCAGTTCCAAGTATTGGAATAATTTCTGTGTTCTGGGCCATTTTTGAAGTAAACCATATGACTGAAATAAAGTTGATCATATAGACAAACTGAAAACCAAAGTAGATAATAAAGTTTGAGTAATAAATTAGGAAAATATCAGACCAATTAGCGCCCTTTTCAGCAAAGTCGGATATTTTTTCCGATAAGTCAAAAACCATGCTAATCATCATTAACAAAAAGAATATAAACACAAAAGTTCCCAAGAACTTCTTCAT